>CAWITZ010000001.1:0-59295 GCA_963839215.1 uncultured Acidobacteriaceae bacterium
CTGTTCCTGTCGCGCCAGCGGCTCGTTACGTATTGCTTGCTTGGGCTTTTCCACGCCGCCATTACTGAGCTGCCGGGCGTCAATGACATTGCGGCGGGTATCGCCATGATTGTCTTCGGCAGCGGATTGGCCTTCTTTTTCGGAAAACAATTCGTCGCTCCGATGGCTCCTCAACTTCCCGTTCTGGATTTGGGCCGGTGGGCATCCAATCCGGCCGCACGAGCCGCTCTTCGCGTCAGCCCCTTGTTTTTCCTGGGTATACTCACAACCTTCGCTCTGCACTACCTGCTCCAGCACACTCGCTGGGGACTTCACATCCGCGCTGTGGGCGATGCACCTGAAGCTGCGCGCTCCATGGGGATTTCCGCTCGCAGGCATCGCATCCTTGCTACAACAATCGGCGCAGCTTTGGCGGGCATTGGCGGATCTCACTTGACGCTCTATTTCCCGGGCATCTGGTCTGAGGGCATATCCGGCGGACAAGGTCTCATGGCCGTGGCGCTCGTGATTTTCGCGCGTTGGAGCCCTCTGCGTTGCCTCGGCGCTGCTCTATTCTTTGGAGCTGCGCAAGCCATCGGGCCTTCGTTGCAGTCGTTCGGACTCAGTGGCGTCTACCATCTCCTGAATGCCTCTCCGTATCTGCTCACTCTGGTGCTTATGGTCGTCTCCTGCTCGGGCGACCGTAGGCTCGCCGGGATGCCGGGTGCCTTGGGAGGAAAAGGATGAGTATCAAGCCACCGGCATTGGTGGAAGTCAAAAATGTCAGCAAACATTTTGGCCATCTTCGTGCGGTTGATTCCGTGAGCCTGACAGTTCGTCCGGGCACCTTCCACGCAGTCATCGGAGAAAACGGAGCTGGAAAAAGCACGCTTGCAAAATGCATGCTTGGAATCTACCCGCTCCATTCCGGTGAGGTGCAGGTGGATGGAAGATCGATCACCAATCCGTTTGAAGCTCGACGTGCGGGCATGGGGATGGTGTTTCAGCAATTCAATCTGGTTCCGTCGATGACGGTTGCTGAGAATCTGTTGCTGGCCAGGGAGGACCTGCCTGCGCTCCTCGATTGGCGCAAGCATCGTTCAGAGTTTACAGAGTTCCTCGACACGGCGCCGTTTTCTATCGACCTCGACAGCCGCGTCGCTCATCTCGCGGCAGGGCAAAAGCAGAAGGTCGAGATTCTAAAGCAGCTCTATCTGAAGACGACAATACTGATCCTCGATGAACCTACCTCGGTGCTGACTCCAGCTGAATCAGATGAGGTGATGACAGTGCTTTCTGAAATGGTCAAGAGAGGCTCCTTAAGTGTGGTGCTGATCAGCCACCGCTTTGGCGAGGTGATGGACTTTGCCAATGAAGTTACTGTGATGCGCTCTGGAAGGATCGTCACGTCCGTGCCCGTAAAGGACACAAGCCCTCCTCAACTAGCCGGATGGATGATGGGAGAATCGCGGGCCCCGCAGCCGATTGAGAAGAGTGGCAGTATGCCTTCAACACTCGCCCTGGAAGTGAATGACCTTCTCGTGCGAAATGAAAATGGTCTGGTCGCTGTCAATAAGGTCAGTCTGCGTGTTGACTGTGGCGAGATCCTCGGAATTGCCGGCGTTTCGGGCAACGGACAACGTGAATTGGTACAAGCAATTGCAGGTCAGCGCCGGATTGAGAGCGGCGAGGTTCGCGCCTTCGGCTTCCCCTTCTCTCCCACACGTGATGGAATCCGAAACGCAGGCCTCCTTACGCTTCCTGAGGAGCCGCTGGAGAATGCGACAGTGCCTTCGATGAGCGTCGCCGACAATCTGGCGTTGCGCAGATTCGATCGGCCTCCGTTCTCTAAGTTCAGATTCTTTCTGAATCACTCTGCGATCTTGCAATCTGCGCGTGCAGTGATCCAATCCTTTTCAATTCGCCCTTCGTCTCCGGAAATCCCTGTACGAAATCTCTCCGGCGGAAATCTGCGAAAGACGGTGATGGGGCGTGATCTGATGGACGGTAAAGCCAAAATCCTGGTGGTGGCGAATCCCTGCGTAGGCCTCGACTTCGCTGCGGCTGCATCGTTGCACAACCGCTTGATCGAGATGAGAAATCGAGGGGGAGCGATCTTGCTGGTTAGCGAAGACCTTGACGAGTTGATTCAATTGGCAGACCGAATCGTCGTGATAAGCGGTGGCGTCATTGCGCATGAAACGCGCCCCGAGGAGCTGGACAGGGCCCTTATTGGCAGCCACTTCGGTGGCAACCCCGAGGCAAGCGATGTGCGGTAAAGGAGCTTGAATGCGTGTTCATAAATTCATAATTGTTCTTCTCGGGTGTGCAACGTCGGCGTTTGCTTCGGTTGGCTTTCAGGAAATCTCTATCCCTGATCCGCATGGCCGGCAGATTGCTGTTGGCATCTGGTATCCAAGCAGCGCAAAGCCTTCGCCGCATCCTCTTGGGCTGTTAAGCCAGGACGTGGCAGTGGACGGCAGCGTGGCAGGGAAGGACCGTCCACTCATTCTGATCTCTCATGGCGCTTACGGCTCTTTGGCCAGCCACTATGACACCGCGATCGCATTGGCACAGGTTGGATTCGTCGTCGCCGCCCTGACGCACACCGGAGACAACAGTAACGACCAGAGCTACCTTGGAAATCAGATCGACTTAATCGACAGACCGCGCCAGGTGAAACTCGTCCTCGACTGGATGCTTGGCTCCTGGGCCGAACATAGCCAACTGGATCGAGAGCGCGTTGGCATCTTCGGGTTTTCTCTTGGTGGGTTCACCAGTCTCGTAGAAATCGGAGGCACCCCTGAGCTGAAGAGGATGGCGCTGCTTTGTTCGACGCATCCTGATGCTCCCGAATGTGCCTTTATCAAGAGAACGCACGGCGACCAGTTGGATCCCAATCCACCCAATCCACAATGGACTCACGATGCGCGGATTCGAGCGGCCGTGATTGCGGCGCCGGCGGTGAGTTTCTTGTTTGGCCCGGGAGATCTGAACCGAGTCAGCGTTCCTATTCAATTGTGGCGAGCCGAAGATGACACGCAGGCTCCCGATGCAACCAACAGTGGAGTTGTTCGGAAAGAGTTGCCAGTGCATCTGGAAGAACATACTGTTCCCGGTCAAGACCACTACGTTTTCCTTGCACCGTGCAGCCCTGCCCTCGCCGCTGCCGTGCCGGAGATTTGTCATGACACGACCGATTTTGATCGTGCAGCCTTTCACAAGAGCTTTAATCAAGCCGTCGTGGCCTTCTTCTCCAAAGAGTTAGGAACTCGTTGAATATCCGAAAGGATTGAGCAAGCGCTGTTCCGGGGACGCAGAAACGCAGGTGAAAGAGAATGGATATCGCTTCGCTTGAATGCGGGTATCGCGAGGGGACGATGACTCCCAGCGCGGTGGTCGAGCGGATCTATGCAGAAATCGCAAGAGCAGGCGAGCGCCCTGTCTGGATCACGCTGGTTCCGAAGAACGAAAATCTCGCCCGCGCGCAGATGCTTGAGGCGGATCACACGGCCCATGCCTTGCCGCTCAATGGCATCCCGTTCGCGGTCAAAGACAACTTCGACGTGGCCGGATTGCCTACGACCGCGGCTTGTCCCGCGTTTTCGCATATCGCTACGGAGACGGCGACCGTCGTGCAGAAGCTGCTTGACGCGGGCGCGATCTTGATCGGTAAAACCAATATGGACCAATTCGCGACGGGTCTGGTGGGAACGCGCACGCCTTATGGCATTTGCTCCAGTGTCTTCCATCCGGACTACATCGCCGGCGGATCGAGCTCAGGTTCGGCAGTCGCGGTGGCACTTGGCTGGGCAAGCTTCTCGCTCGGTACTGATACGGCAGGTTCAGGTCGCGTACCGGCAGCCTTTAATCAGCTCGTCGGTCTCAAGCCGACGCGCGGCCGTATGAGTACAACGGGCTTACTGCCTGCTTGTCGCACGCTGGACTGCGTTTCCGTCTTTGCCGGGACCTGCGCAGACGCCGCTCGAGTTTTTGCCGTTGCGCGTGGCTTCGACGCTGCCGATCCCTATGCTCGCCGGCAATCACCAGGCGAAGGCGCAGCGCCCTGGAGCGCCGCGTCCACATTCCGCTTCGGGGTGCCCACCGCCAAAAGCCTGGAGTTCTTCGGGGACGACGCTGCCCCGGCAAGCTATCGAGCGGCAGTGGACTCATTGATTGACCTGGGCGGGGAGGCCGTCGTATTTGACTACACTCCATTTCGTAAGGCAGCGAGCCTTCTATACAAGGGACCATGGGTAGCGGAGCGTCTCGCGGCGATCGAGGAATTCCTTGCCGGCGACCCGGAGACAGTCGATGCGACAGTTGGCGCAATTATTCGCGGCGCGAAGGAGCATGACGCCGTCGATGCATTCGAAGGAGCCTATGCTCTCGCGGAGCTGCGGCGCACAACAGCCGCAGTGTGGGAGATGGTCGACTTTCTCTTGCTCCCAACAACGCCCACGCACTACACCATTGAACAAGTACTGGCCTCGCCGGTAGAGCTAAATGCCAACCTCGGCTTCTATACCAACTTCGTCAATCTGCTCGACCTTGCGGCAGTAGCCGTGCCAGCAGGCTTCAAGCCTAATGGGTTGCCCTTCGGTGTCACCCTGGTTGGAACCGCCTTCGCTGACGATGGGCTGTTGAACGTGGCCGATCGGCTTCATCGCCGATTGGCAAAGACCATCGGTGGCAGCGCGCGAGAGCTTGCTCTAACTCCGCAATTATCCGATTCCGGTCCTTTGGAGGGATGCGTCTTCATGGCCGTGGTGGGTGCCCACTTGAGCGGCCAGCCGCTTAACTGGCAGCTGACCGAACGTAAAGGCAGGCTGGTGACCTCGACGCGTACCAACGGCGATTACAAGCTTTACGCGCTCGCCAACACCACGCCGCCCAAGCCGGGTCTTATCGTACTCACCGGGCCTCGGCGGTGAGGGAATTGAAGTGGAGGTCTGGGCGATGCCTGAAGATACGGTAGGCAGTTTTCTGAATGCTGTCCCACCGCCGCTCGCCCTGGGCACGATCAGACTAGCGGATGGATCAATGGTGAAAGGCTTCCTGTGTGAGCCGGCCGGAATTGAGGGTGCGCAAGAGATTACGCACCTTGGCGGGTGGAGGAGATTTGTGTCACGAAAGGCCTAGTAACCTCTTCCCAAGATTCCAAGCAGCGTCAGCAGCCCCGTCCGAATACGAAAAAAACGTAGCTCGTTGTGCGCCGACAACTGAGCTCGGGTCAGCCACGATCGTCTTGCTTGTGCGAGGCGTTCCGCATGCTCCTGAGCGCGTCGTTTGCGAGCATATCCGGCGGGCCGGAGAACTAGTTGAACTTTGGACAGTTGTAGCACGGAGATTCAGTAGGCGTGAAATTCTCCGCCGGAAAAGTGCCTTGATCTGGCGCACGGCTGGTACGAAGGAACTGCCGCCTGTGAGGAAGACCCGATCCACGATCAACAATCTGATCGCTTTCTACTACGGCCGTGATACTCTCTTTTGATTCAAAGCTCACGTCGAAAACATGAGAATCGCATTCTTTACCGAGACCTTTCTGCCCAAAACCGATGGCATTGTCACGACGCTCTGCCAGACGATCCATCAGCTTCGCGAAATCGGGCACGAAGTCCTCATCTTTTCGCCAGCCGGCGGTATTGTGGAATTCGAAAACTGCCCCGTAGTGGGAATGAAGAGCATAGCATTCCCGCTATACCCGGAGCTTCGTCTCGCACTTCCTCGCGCTTCAATGCGCAAAGTTCTCGCGGAGTTCATGCCGGATATTCTTCACGTCGCCGATCCGGCTTTACTGGGGATAGCCGCGCTCTACTATGGCGGTGGCAAGCAGGGAGGGGCGCTGCATCTGCCGGTTGTGGTCTCTTACCATACCGACTTGCCGAATTATCTTCACTACTACGGACTTGGGTTTCTTCAGCCCCACGTCTGGAAGATTCTTCGAGTTCGCCACAGGAGGGCTACGATCAACCTGTGCACGTCCACGCTCATGGTTCGCCAACTTCAGGAGCATGGAATCGAGCAGGTAGAACTTTGGCCGGGCGGTGTGGATGCCGACCTGTTTTGCCCGTCTCGCAGATCGGCGGGAATGCGTGATCGCCTAACACAGGGTCACGCCGAGAGCACGCTACTTCTTTATGTGGGGAGGATTTCGGCGGAAAAGAACCTCGAGACTCTACGGCCCTGGCTTGAGGCATTCCCGAGCGCACGGCTCGCGCTGGTGGGAGACGGCCCGCATCGGAAGAGCCTGGAAAAGCATTTCGAAGGGCTGCCGGTAGTCTTTGCGGGCTTTCTGTATCGAGAAGAATTGGCCAGTGCCTATGCCTCAAGCGACATCTTTGTCATGCCCTCCCGCACAGAGACCTTGGGTCTTGTCGTTCTCGAGGCGATGTGTTCCTGTTTGCCCGTTGTGGCCGCGCGTGCCGGGGGCATCCCTGAGATGATTCAGGATGAGGTCAGTGGGTATTTAGTCGACACAGACGACGAGGCGATCAATCGCATCGGAGAACTCGTGTTATCGCAAGAGAAAAGAAAAAAGATGGGAGCGCGGGCCAGGGCCCATGCATCCGAGCGAAGTTGGAGGAATGCAACGCATAAGCTGGTTGAGTACTACCAGGAGGCTCTCGATATGCAGACATTCACCTGCTTCTCGGAAATGAATTCCCGGTCCACCGGTCAGCGCGCCAGAACCAGCAGAGCGATTCGCCGCGCGACAATGTTTGCTCTTAGAAGGCTGCTTCCGTAGCTATTGTGCGGGTTGCAACTGAGCGGTTCGCGGTTCTTGAGGCTGCCCGGCAGCCAACGCAACATGGTAAGCGCCGTAATCAATGGTCAGCACCGCGGTGCCTCCGATGCGAATTTTG
This sequence comes from uncultured Acidobacteriaceae bacterium, assembly GCA_963839215.1. Lineage (GTDB taxonomy): Bacteria > Acidobacteriota > Terriglobia > Terriglobales > Acidobacteriaceae > Telmatobacter. The sequence goes on from CAWITZ010000001.1 coordinate 6,846, forward strand.
GATTCGCTCCGATTTTCCTGAGGCAGCCATATGCCGTCTGTTTTTGAATTGGTGTTTTCGATCTGGGTGCTGGAAATCCAGAAAGAAGGATTTTTAGCAGGTTCGACCTCAATCTTGACCACTGCAAAGTCTGCAGCATCCACCCAGACCTTGCCACGATAAAGGAACTTGCTTTCCTTCAAAGGATCAACCCGCAGGATGTATGTTGGCCGCCGGTCAAGCTGTTCGGTTCCTGCGAGTTGGAATCGGTAATTTGCCGTATTCAAGGCGGTCGAGGTTCTATCCTTGGACGCTTCTTCCTCGCTATCTACCGCTCGCTTGAGGACCTTGTCGCACAGCAGCTTCGATCCACTCTTCGACACAATGCGAAAACTCTTGCCCGAGAGAGTGTCGAAATTGATATCCACGTCCATTTTTGCCGCGATAAGTGTCTCAAAACCCTTGTACTGCACCTGATAATGACGGATCGCTTCGTAGTGCTTCAGTTCTCTCGACTGGTCTGCTTCGTGTTGTTGCATTCGCTCGACGATCTGGTCAACGCGCAAGATTGCCTGCGTTGGAGCAATCGGAGTTTCCGGCGAGACCGCAGAAATCATGCAGACGAACATCACGGCATGAATAAGAGCTGTAACTTGAAGCCGGGGCATGAGACATCATATCGCGGCCAATCCAGTGCGCTCTGACGGCCGGGAGCGACAGAAGGCTGCAAACTCCAAGCGAACGCACGATCGACGCCTCGTGAGTCCAGTGCGGTGTATTGAGGGCCTGTACGAAGCAGCTATTCATGTCGAAGCAGGCTGAAAATCCTGAGCACCTTACGCCTGAACCGAGGTTAGGGAAGAGTAGCCGGTCACTCGGGACCCATCAAAATCCAACGGGCTTACTGCTGCGTTGACGACGCTGTTGGCAAATCCTGGCGTGGCGCATCGCGCTGCACCAGCATAATGCGCTTTATCCGGTTGCGGTCGATATGCTGCAGATTGCCGCCAACGCGGATTTCGACATCCATGCCGATACGGACACAAGATCGCCGTTCAGCACGCTGCCGTCGCGCAGTTCGATTGAATCAAATGAAGCAGCGCCGAGTTCGTAACTGACACTTCCCCCCGAAACATCGTCCTGGCCGATTTCCAGCGGAAAATCGCCATTCTTAAAACCTTCTTTGCTGAAGGTGAGAGTGTGCTTGCCAGCACCGACCGTGATGAGTCGCGGCGTGACCCCAGCCTCTGTCCCGTCAACTTTAAGTTGAGCTCCTTGGGGGCTCGAATTCACAGTCAGTGTAATGGTCTTTCCCGCACTTGTCGCCTGGATAGAAATAGCGACCAGTTGGCCTGAGGCCATACCAGTTGTCTCGAAGCGAACCGTCTCGCCGGGCCCCACGTTACTCAGCGAGATCACATCTTCGCCCACGCGTACCTTTGCCTTATCGAACAAGTAGACCGAGAACAACGCAGATGAAATAACCCGTGCCGAGAGATTTTCAGCGGTCGTATCCATCACATAGCCGTGTAGAGCGCCCATGGCCGGAAGGGTCTTGAACTTGCTAAACGTGAAGCGGATGACCGGGGTGCCCGTTGACGGCCAGTCAATCACGGCAAGAGGTGTGTCTTTTGCGAAAGCAGTTGCGGACAGGACGAACAGCAGCAAGACCGATGCAAATCGGCTGGGCCGGAAAATTGATGAGAGCATTTGTGGCTATGATACCCGGCTCGAGGCAAAGCGGCTGAAGAGTCTAGCCCAGGAAATAAGGTCCCTGCGGATCGAATTCGGTCAGACCAAGGAACATTGTGAGCGATTTATTCAAATCTGTTCGCTGCGCGGGCCGAATGTGCCTGGAGAACTCAAATTGGCCGCAGAGTTTCTTGCCCGCCTCACGAGCACCTGATGCGCAAAGGCTCTCGTGCCTGAGTTGTCGTCTACTCGCCACTATGCCGTCTGTTTGCCTTCCCATAAGGCAACTGCTTTGGGCGGGAGGTAAACGCTGCGCCCCTTGGGCGAGGCACAAGCCACCGGCCGGGAGTCTCCCCGGCCGCGGCCATCGAGAGGGTTGGTTGGGGACGTTGTGACTCCCAGTGGGCATAGGCCTTTCACCCAACCGCAAGGGGCTGGGGTTCTTTTTGCGACGACTCAAATGATGGTCAGAAGTCCCCGGCTTCCCCTAGTCCTTTCGTTCTCAGTATTCCCAATCGAACAACTCGGAATTTCTACATTTGCAGGATAATTGTGCTCGAAATCAACGAACAGGCGCGATGAGGTTGTAATCTGCCAAGCCGATTGAGATCGGGGAAGACGTGTCCCTCACCAGTAACGAACGGGCGCATCGATGTTCCGACCTTGTTAAGGAGATCCACCATGCTGAGAAAGCTTGCAGTACTCCTTCTCTTCCATTCACTCTCTCAGGTCATTTTGAGCCAACCCAATCCAACCGCAGTCACGAACTCGGACCTGATTAAAATGTCCAACGCTGGAATCGGAGATCAAACGATAGTCCTCGCAATCCAGCGCGGACCTACGATGCTCGATACATCGCCGCGAGCACTGATTCTCTTGAAAAATGCTGGTGTATCGGACCAAGCGTTGAACGCCATATTGGCAGCGACCAAAAGTCAAAGCCAGCAACACGCCCAGCCGAGCCAAAGCGCATCAACCGGCTCGCCAGTGACGCAGGATGCAGAACAAAAATATGAACATCGTGGTTATCGACCACCGGAAAACCCACGCAATGGGTCCCGATGGCACCTATGGCGATCTAAGTCATAAAACATTCCATCTGGCGAAAACCGGGGCTCGATGTTCACGGCGCCACCAGATGTGATCTGGTGAGACTGGTCGCTGTTCAACATCGAGCACCCACAGTTCGATCGCGTCCTGGCGATAGGTCGTGTAGACGACCCAGCGGCCATCGGGGGAACAAGTCAGGTTGGTAGTCGCCAAGAAACCATCGCCATCGACCGGCGAGGATTCCGCCCAGGAATAGAGGCTGCGATTGGCCAATTCTTCTCGCAGCTTAGATAAAGGGTCAAGGTCACGCTCGACCGCCCATTCATAGGTCTGCGCCAGCGACAAAAGTTCAGATTGAAAAGGCTTTCCCATAGAGTTTCAGCGGCGAACAAAAAGCGAATATCCGAAGATACCATAAACGAGGTGTCGCTGTGTACGAGTCTAAATGGAACCCTCGCTGAACGATGCAGAGGGAAGGCACGAACTCGAAACGTACTCTCGTTTGAGAGAGATAATCCGATGGCCGTTGGGCGCGCACTTGTTAACTTCGCAGTCTTTTCGAGTCCGACGTCGCAGCCTGATTCCGGGTCTCATTCAAATCAACCTCAGACGCCTTGGATAGGTCGCGATCGACACTTTCCGATATACTGATCCGGCATCAGCCAGCCGGAACCGTCTAAGTTGCGACTTTCGCGATCTAGTGCGCCGGCCAGTGTGCAGGAAGTGTGCCGAGAAAATGAAAGGCTACTAAGACGGAGCGCGGTAGGGAGGTTCCGACTGTTCCCCCCGCCATTGCCCGACGGAATTCCTGAGGCATACCCTTCGACTTCGGCACACTCTCGCACACGAGACGCCGTCGAAAAACGAATCTGCACGGTGTTCTGGAGGACTGCCATTGATCGACGCAAATCAATGCAGATGCTCTGGCTGATCGCCTGGATGCCAGGGCCGGCCGATATCTTCAAAAGGGACTCCCTGTTGCCTAGTAGAGAATCCCTTGGAGTTCCTCATCGACTTCGAAGGGCGGAGAATGCTCTCCGGTCCCTTTCGGCGCTGAGTTCCAGCAGATTGGCCCGAGAAAGTGCCGATGGCTCTTGTTTTCTCTATAAGCTATTGATTATATGGACTTTATGGCGGAGAGCGAGGGATTCGAACCCCCGATACGATTTCTCGTATAACGGTTTTCAAGACCGCCGGTTTCAACCGCTCACCCAGCTCTCCGCTTGGGTCCCAGCCTCAATACTTTGAGTCTACTGCATTTCAATCTCCCATTCCGCAGGCAAGCTCCGGCGCTATCTCGAACGCATACCCGGATGTTACAAACAGGGTGCATGGTCAAGCAATCCAAGCGGCCGCCTGGCCCACCTCCTGGTCAGCCCATCAGCCTGCGCACTCTGGGGGATTACCTCAACCTCTCGCCGGCGACGATCTCGCTCGTCCTCAACAACGCTCCCGGCGTTCGCTCCATCCCGCAGGAAACCCGGGATCGCGTCATCGAGGCGGCCGCAAAGTTCGACTACCGTCCCAGCTTCTATGCGCGCTCACTGCGCAAAAAGCAAAGCTTCACCGTCGGCGTTCTTGTCCCGCGCCTCAGTGACAACTACTCCACCCATGTTCTCGAGGGCGTTGAAGAGTTCCTGATCGAAGAGGGCTACTTCTACTTCACCGTCGGCCACCATCGCCGCCCCGATCTTATCGAGGAATACCCCCGCCTCCTCATGGATCGCTCCGTTGAAGGCTTCATTCTCATCGACACCATGCTCCAGAAAAGCCTCGGTGTTCCCGTTGTCGCCGTCGCCGGACAGCGCAAAATCGAAGGCGTCACCAATGTCGTGCTCGATCACCGGCGCGCCGCGGAGCTAGCCCTTCGGCACCTCTATCAGCTCGGCCACCGCAAAATCGCCTTCATGCGTGGCGATAGCCACAGCTCCGATGCCGATGATCGCTGGAACTTCCTCATGGCCGTAGCCCGCGAACTCGGCCTCACCATACCGCCCGACTACACCGTGCAGTTGCACCTCACCGTCTCCACGCCCGAGCTCGGCTACGAGCCCACCAATGAACTTCTGCAGCGCGGCCTCGACTTCACTGCCTTGGTTTGCTTCAACGACATCTCTGCCATAGGGGCTATCCGCGCATGCATGAATCACGGCCTGCAGGTTCCCAACGACGTCTCCATCATCGGCTTCGACGACATCCAGAGCGCCGCCTTTCACAATCCCAGCCTCACCACCATTCGCCAGCCTCTCAATCAGATGGGCCGTGTCGCCGCCCGCATTCTTCTTCAGCGCATTCGCGGCCAGGCCACTTTCCCCGATCTTGTCCCCATCCATCCCGAACTCGTCATTCGAGAATCCACCTGCCCGCCTAATCCGCGCCGTTCGCGCGTAAAACGCGGCTAAAGCCACTCCAATGCGCACAAACTCCAGGCGCACAACGCTCACGGTGCTCCATCCGGCCTTCGCTCTCACCGGCGTTCTGCATGCCATCAGCGGCCCTCTGCTTCCTTCGCTCGCCTTCACATTTCATCTGGATGACCGGCAATCGGGTCTGCTCTTCCTGCTCTATTTCGGCGGCACCTCTCTCGGCGCGCTCTTGTGCCGCAACCACTACGCGCGCGCCATCGCCATCGGCTTCGGTGCGGTCTCCGCTCTCTGCCTCTTTGTCGCCTCGGCCGCGTGGCCTCTTTTACTGCTGGCTTTTTTCCTCTTCGGCGTCGGGGTCGGTGTTCCCATGACCGCCGTCAGCCTCTTCGTAGGTCGCGCCTTTCCGCAAAGCCGGGCATCCGTGCTTACGCTCCTCAGCTTCACATGGAGCGCCGGCGCGCTTCTTGCTCCGCTGCTCGCTGCACGTGTCCTCATGCATCATGGCTATCGCGTCGCCTACGTCGCGCTTGCCTTTGCCGCCGTTATCGCCGCGGTGCTCTGCGCATTTTTCCTTCGGGATATGCCCGAAGCGCCGGCAGCATCGTTTGCAGGCAGCCGTCTCGCTGATCTGCGCCTCATTCTCCTCTTTGCGTTTGCGGTGTTCCTTGAAGTCGGTGTTGAAAACACTTCGGCTGCATGGCTCTCTACTTACGCTCTGCGCACCGCCCACAAGGGCGCAGTCTTTGCGGCAGCCTCCACATCTCTTTACTGGGCGGGCTTCCTCGTTGCTCGCGGACTCGCCTCACTACTGCTCGTGCGCATAGACGCCCGCCGGCTTTTCCAGTGGACCGTCGCTCTCGCTCTCATCTCCGCCACAGCCCTTGCCATTGCGCCTTCGCTTGCGCTGCGCAACACCGCCATGTTCCTGCTCGGCGTCGGCCTCGCACCCGTCTTTCCGCTTCTTATCTCGCAGTTCTTTTCGCTCGCGCGCCACACATCGCAATCGCGATGGGTTCTCGCCTCCGCCGGATTTGGCGGCTCCGTCGTACCCTGGCTAGCCGGATGGGTATCCTCAGCGAGCGGCACCATCCGCGCAGGAGTTCTCGTCATTCCCGCGGCGCTGCTGCTCATGCTGCTCGTCGTGCCGATCACAGCGGCCGCAGCCAACCCGAACAATCAAAACCCCGCCTGAGCGCCGCATGCATCCGCCCGCGCGTCTGCCTACTCAGGGCTGCGGCATCACCAGCACTTCCACGCCCGACGCCGCGTCCTTCTGGTGGAAGACCTGCTCAGTCGCCTTCTGAAACTGTTCCGGCGTTGCGTACGGAATATCCGTAAACGTCTGCGGATTCCGATCCGTCAGTGGGAACCACGAGCTCTGCACCTGCACCATGATCCGGTGCCCGCGCCGGAAAGTATGGAAAAGGTCCGGCATCGTGAAGTTGATTTCCGTTTCCTTGCCCGGCGTTAGCGGCTCCGGTTTCTCCCAGCTATTGCGAAACTTCGCGCGGAAAGGCTCGCCGCGCACCATCTCCTGGTAGCCACCCATCTGCAGCGGCGGCGCATCGAGAACCCGCTTGTTCGGCCGTCCCTCATCGTCGTAGTCATCCGGATACACGTCGATGAGCTTCACGTCGAAATCCGAATCCGTCGCTGAGCTCGCTACCTTCAGCTTCGGAGAGATCGGCCCTGCAATCGTCACATCCTCAGTCAGCGGATCGGTCTCGTACACCAACACGTCCGGTCGTGAGCTCGCAAAACGCTGATCATCCACCATGTAGCGCTGCGGAACCGTATTGGTCGTGTAACCCACATACGGTACTGGATGGTTCGGATCGCTCACATACGCGTCCACGCTTTTTTCTTCTGTCGGTGCTTCAAAGCTCAGCTTTCCGCCTGGGTGGAAATACAGCATCTTCGCCTTCGCGTCCTTGGGCGGCCAACTATCGAAGCTGCGCCATACATCGGTGCCCGTTTCAAACACCACTGCTTTCGGCTGCGCCGCGCCCTTGCCTTTTAAATAATGCTCAAAGAAAGGGAACTGGATATTCTGCCGGAAATACTCGCTCGTCTTCGAACCGAACTCAATATCACCCAGGTGGCCGCCATCCCCACGTGCCCAGCCGCCATGCACCCACGGCCCTTCCACCAGCGTCGTCTTCGCATCGGGGTTGAGCTTGTTGATCGCATAAAACGTGTTGTACGGCCCGCTCAGGTCCTCGGCGTCATACCAGCCGCCCACCACCAGCACTGCCGCGTGCACATTCTTCATGTGCGGCGCCAGGTTGCGCACCTTCCAGTACTCGTCAAACGTGTCGTGCTTGAACTGGTCGTTAAACAGCCAGTTCGATCCCTTCAGGTAGAGCTTGTCGAGATTCTCGATATTCCCCGCCTTCAGGTAGAACTGGTACATATCCGGCGTGCCGAATTCGAACGGTGTCGCTTGATCCTTTTTCTGCGGCTCCGTTTGCGGCTTGAAGAATGCATAGAAGCCGAAGTTCGCCGCCAGCATGAATGCGCCGCCGTGATAAGCATCATCGCCCATGAACAGGTTCGTCATCGGCGCCTGCGGACTTGCAGCCACCAGCGCCGGGTGTGAATCGATAATCGACGCCGAGGTGTAAAACCCCGGATACGATATGCCCCAGATGCCCGCCTTGCCATTATTGTTCGGCACGTGCTTCAGCAGAAACTCGATCGAGTCGTACATATCCGAGGCGTCGTCCACATCCTGCGGCGACTTCTTGTCGTCGATGTGTGGCCTCATCTCCACAAACGAGCCCTCGCTCATCCAGCGGCCGCGCACATCCTGGTTCACAAAAATATAGCCCGACTTTTCAAACTCGTCCGACGGACCCAGGCGCTGCGCATACGCATCCTCGCCATACGGCCCAACACTGTAAGGGGTTCGGTTGATTAGAAATGGATACGGCCCACCGGCCGCATCCTTCGGCACGTAGACCTCCGTCATCAGCCGCTTCCCGTCGCGCATCGGAATCCGGTACTCATACTTCGTGTAATGCGAACGGACGTAGTTCTCCTTGGGTGCATCTGTCGTGGGCTGTTGCGCGTGCAGCGCAGCGGTTATTACACACAGGTAGACAAAGCCACCAACCATGCGGCAAAAAGGCTTCAGCATCGGGCGCGGATCTCCTGTGAATCAGAGTAATGCAAATTTCCGCCTCCCGTGGCGCGCTTTCTCCTCTGCCGCCTTGCAACACGTGGGCCCCCGCCGCCATCTACTTAGTCAGTTGTGAACGAGTGCATTGCCGAAGGGGGATTTCGCCATGGTACGAAGAGGACGGGGACTTGCCCGGACAATGGCCCGGACTGCAGTAATAGCCGGAACCGCCCAGACCGTGGCTGGGGGCATCGCGGCGCGTCAGGCCGCTGCGGCAAACGGGGCGGCAGCGGCTCCAAGGCGTACCAGGGCTACGCCCGGAATGCTCACGGACGAGGCCGTCGATCAACTCAAAAAGCTCGCCGAACTGCGCGATGCCGGCGTCCTCACAGAAAAGGAATTCTCCGCGAGGAAGGCAAAGCTCCTCCCCTGAAGCGCAGCCCGCCTGCCTTCCTCTGAGAGAAGCCCTTGCTTCAAGAGACTATTCCTGCGAACCGTCGACCGTGCCCTCAACCGATTCCGGCGCGGATTCCGGCTTTGTCAGCGGCTGCGTGATCGCATCCATCCTGTCTGGCGTGCCTTCCACGCGCTCAAGCGCCGGATAGCGTTCCCCATCGTGGTAATCGATCTCCGCGGTGCGCACAAACTTGTCCGCCTGTAAAATCAGGTGAAGCGGCGCGCTCGTTCCTTTCGTCTCGCGGATTGCCTTCCGCATCGCGTCCTTCGAAAATATCTCGCCGTTGACTGCGATAATCTTGTCGCCCGGTGCCACGCGCGCTTTGTCCGCGGGGCCGTTCCACACTACATCGCGGATAACGCCGTCTTCGCCGATTCGCAACCCCACCGAGTACCAGCAGTTCAGGTCCGCGCGCGGCCCGTGCATATTCGCATCCATCGTCTGCTCTGACGCATTCGGCTTGTCCCGGTACACCAGCTTGTAGCCGCCCTGCTCGATTCCGGCCAGATCCGCCCTCGGCTGAATCTTGTCCACGCGATCATGCAAAAAGGTCGCCCAGTCATAGGGAACCACCTGGTTCAGATCCGCAACCAGCTCATCAAACGTGTACGGCACAATCATCGGACCCGTGTTGCCGCCCTTGGCCAGAAAAATCTTCTGGAAATCGTCTAGCGATTTCTTTCCGTCCGTCATCTTCCGGATCAGCGTGTCGGCATCCAGCCACAGCAACTCGCCTTCATCGTAGTAGTCCTGCCCGCGCCGCCAGTTTTCCCATGCGCGCAGGCGGCCTCGCAGAATGCTCGCCGCTACCGCTGTATCCACCGTCGGCCGCCACTCGCGCCCGCGCGTGTAGTCCAGGTTCGCCGCGGAAATTGCCAGCATATCGCGATACTGCGCCTGCGACTTCAAACCCGACCGCGCCGCCAGCACGTTGCCCAGGTACTGCGTCATGCCTTCATACACCCAAAGCATCGCGCCCTGTTGCGGCGTAGCAAAGTCCGGCTGATACAGCCCCACCGGGCGCCTGTACTTTCCATTCCACGAGTGCGTGAACTCGTGCGACAGCAGGTCGGAGTCCGCCAGTTGATGTCTCGCGTCTGAAAATGCTTTCTCGTCCACGCCGTTGTCTGAAGACTGCCCATGCTCCAGCCCTTCGCCTCCCGCGACATCCGAGAGCGTCAGCAGGAAGTGGTAGACATGGTAGTGGTGTGACGCATAAAGAGTGCTGGCCTCGCGCACAAGGTTCGACACCTCTGCCAGCAATGCCGGCCGCAGATTCGCATCTTCCGGATAATCCGCCGCCACATCGAGATAGTGCTTCGGTGAAATCTCCGGCGCCAGCGCATACTCGTGGAAGTACTGGCCGGTCAGCACCGGCGAATCCTCAAGCTGCTCCACCGTCGTCTCCGCAAACTGCGTCGTGCTTCCCGCCGCCGGCACCGGATACGGCCCCGCGCCCGTCGGTGTCAGCGCCGTGCCAATACCCCAGCCATCGGGCACCTTCACCGAGGGCTGAATGGCAATCTCCTTCACTGGAATCCCCGCCGGATAGAGCAGCATGCATTCCCACTCCAGCGCCGCCATCTTTTGGCTTGCCCGCCCCGTCACGATGCTGTCCAGGTGCGCATGCACCGTCGTCACCCCAACGGGAATCGATACATGAAACTCGTAGAGGTTCACGTCATCGCGCCGCCACGTCAGCGGTTTTCCGTTCGCCGTGAACACCACTCCGGTAATTGCGTCCGCCGGGCCCAGCGGCCTGTGCGTGCCCGGTATCCATTGCGGTGAAATAAATGTAGCCTCAGTGCCGCTCACAGGCAGGTCGATCTCCGCGTGATACAGCTTGCGCGGCGCATCGCTTAGGTCGGCGGCAATTCTCACCGGCGTATTCTGCGCAAATGCTGCAAAGGCAAAAACAAACCCAAGTGCGGCCAGAACTACAGACAGACTGCGGCGGCCCATTGACATCATTCTTTTTCAGCTCCTAAAGCTCCAGCTTAAAGCATGTGCACCAGCGTCCCTGCCTCCGGCTGATTCCTGATGCCTCCCTTATGGTGGCTGTGTTAAACCAAGAAGAACGGGGACTGACGAATGGTTCTGCGATTCAGTTGCGAAGAGGGTGCGCACTACTCTTGCAACCGGTCGTTCCATCTCAAGCGCCCTGAATTCCGCGATCAAAAGGACTCAAGTTCTCCATGAGCGCCGGCCATCCAGTAGAAATGGAATCGCTCTACGGGGACTACCTGCTCGATGGCGCCTTCGACGAAATGCGCGCGGGCGATGGCGCGGTCCGCGAACATTACAGAGCCCTTGCTGAAACCCTCGCCCGTCTTCCCAAGGATGAGCTGGAGCGCTGCAAGCAGTCCGCCGAGCTTTCTTTCCTCAACCAGGGCATCACCTTTACCGTCTACGGCCGCAAAGAAGGCACCGAGCGCATCTTCCCCTACGACCTGTTGCCGCGCCTCATCACCGCGCCGGAGTGGGACCGCATCGAGCGTGGCCTCGTGCAGCGCATCACCGCTCTCAACCTTTTCCTGCGCGACGTCTACTTCGACGCCAGAATTCTCAATGACCGCGTCGTTCCCCGCGAGCTGGTCTACAGTTGCAAGCACTACCGCCGCCAGATGCGCGGCCTCCAGGTGCCGCGCAATGTTTACATCGCCGTCGTCGGCAGCGATCTCCTCCGCCTCAACAGCGGTGAATTCGTCGTTCTTGAGGACAACCTCCGCGTTCCTTCCGGTGTGAGCTACATGCTCACCAACCGCCGCGTCATGAAGCGCACCTTTCCGCAGCTCTTTCACAGCTACGGCGTGCGCCCCATCGAGCACTATCCGCAGGTCCTGCTCTCCACGTTGCGTTCGCTTGCGCCAGAGGGCCGCCCAGAGCCCAACATCGTTCTGCTCACTCCCGGCGTTTACAACTCCGCCTACTTCGAGCACACCTACCTCGCCCGTCAGATGGGCATCGACCTCGTCGAAGGGCGCGATCTCGTCACCCACGACAACATTGTCTACATGCGCACCACCGACGGACTCAAGCGCGTTGATGTGATCTACCGCCGTGTCGACGACGACTTCAGCGATCCTCTCGCCTTCCGTCCGGATTCCGCCCTTGGCTGCGCCGGGCTCTTCAATGCCTATCGCGCCGGCAACGTCACCGTCACCAACGCCTTTGGCACCGGACTCGCCGACGACAAGGCGCTCTACGCTTACGTTCCGCGCATCATCCGCTACTACCTCAATGAGGACCCGATCCTGCCCAATGTTGAAACCTTCCTCATGACTGAAGAGAAAGAACGCCGCCACGCCCTCGCCAATCTCGACAAGCTCGTCGTCAAGGCGGTTGGCGAAAGCGGCGGCTACGGCATGCTCATCGGCCCGCACTCCACTGCGCAGCAGCGCGAAGAGTTCGCTCGCCAGATCGAGGCCAATCCGCGCAACTACATCGCGCAGCCCACACTCGACTTCTCCCGCGCGCCCTGTCTCATTGGCGATCGGCTCGAGCCGCGGCACGTCGATCTCAGGCCCTACATACTCTATGGAGACAAGGTCAACATCGTACCCGGCGGCCTCACCCGCGTAGCTCTTGAAAAAGGTTCGCTCGTCGTCAACTCATCGCAAGGCGGCGGCAGCAAGGACACATGGATTTTGGAGTAGAACTCAGAAACGGAATTCGGGAGAGTACGCCAATGCTTTCACGCGTTGCCGACAGTCTCTACTGGATGAGTCGCTACCTCGAGCGGGCTGAGAATACCGTGCGCCAGCTCGACGTCACCATGAGCCTTATGCTCGACACCGGCGGAGACAGCAGCGCCGAGACCCGCTGGCAGCATCTTATCGCCGCTCTCGGCCGCCCCCAGGGCCTTTCATGGACAGGAAGCCTTGAGGAGATGGCAGGCCGCCTTGTCTTCGACAATCTCAATCACGCTTCCGTCACCTTTTGCGTCGATGCCGCGCGCGAAAATGCCCGCCAGGTCCGCGAAGAAATCTCTTCCGAGCAGTGGCAGCGCCTCAATCGCCTCTACCATCAGATGCACTCGCCGCATGTTCAATCCCAGTTCCGCTCCAGCATCAACGACGTGCTCGCCTCGATCGTCGACGGCATTCATCTCTTCAAGGGTGTCAGCGACACCACCATGATCCACGGCCAGGGATGGCAGTTCATCCGCCTGGCCCGCTACCTTGAGCGAGCCTATGCGATTGCTACACTCCTTGAGGTCTATCAACCCGGCTTCTCCGCTCGTTCTGAGCGGGGGGAGACGGGCTATCCCTACCTCGAGCAGGTTGGGCTGCTTCGATGCTGCACCGCCTTTGAAGCCTACTGCCAGGTCTATACGGCTGACGTAACACCCGAACGCATCCTCGAGTTCCTGCTCCTCAATCGCGACTTTCCCCACGCCATCCGCTATTGCATTGACGGCGTCCGCCAGTCCGTCGAGGCCATACAGCGTTCCGGCGGCCGTCGCGCTCCCGACGAACTTTTTTCCGGCATTGGCCGCCTGCAGGCGATGCTTGGCTACAGCACCATTGGCGAAATTCTTGCCGGTGACGCCGCCGTCTTTCTTCACACCATCCGCGAGCAATGCCTGCGCGTCCACGAGCTCACATACCGCTACTACATTCACTATTCCATCCAGTCCGCGCTGGCCGTCTGAAGAAAGGGGACATGAACTTTTACTCCATCCGGCACCTCACGCGCTTTCGCTACTCCCGGCCCATCTCCGAGAGCATCATGGAGACGCGCATGCACCCGCGCTCTGATACCAATCAGCACTGTCTCACCTTCTCGCTCTCCGTCAGCCCGCGCTGCCGCGTGTTTACTTACCGCGACCATCTCGGCAACAATGTCCAGCACTTCAACATCCCCGGCGAACACACTCAGCTCGTCGTCATCGCCGAGTCGGTGATTGAGCAGCAACCGCTCCCCGACGTGCCGCGCTTCCTCTCGCTTGACGCATGGTCCGCCCTCGACGACCTCATCGGCTCAGGCGATTACTGGGAGATGCTGCTCCCCAGCTCTTTTGCCTTCGAAACGACCGCGCTCGTTGATCTGGCCAAAAAAATTGGCGTCGCCCGCCGCGATGATCCCCTCATGCTCGTCCACGAGATCAACGAACGGCTCTACGACTACTTCGAATATGTCCCACGCTCCACTCGTGTCGATTCGCCCATCGACGAAGCGATCCTCTCCGGCCGCGGCGTCTGCCAGGACTTTGCGCACACCATGATCGCCCTCCTGCGTTACGTTGGCATTCCCGCCCGCTACGTCTCCGGCTACCTCTACCGGGGCTTGCAAGACCAGGACCGCTCCACCCCCGATGCCACCCATGCATGGGTCGATGTCCTGCTGCCCCACCTCGGCTGGATCGGCTTTGACCCAACCAATAATCTGATCGCGCACCACCGCCACATTCGCACCGCCATCGGTCGCGACTACGCCGACGTGCCCCCCACGCATGGCATCTTCCGCGGCCACACTGAGAGCGAGCTCTACGTCGCGGTACAGGTCGAAGCCAGTGAAAATCCCCCGGCGCTCGATCGAAAGCTGCCCATTCCCGAGGACTGGAGCGTTCTTGTTGAACGCGCGCAGCAAGCTCCCGAGCGGGTCCTTCCCGTCATCGATCTTCAGCAAATGCAGCAGCAGCAATAATTTGCGCGATTCTGAGCCCGCTTCCCCTATCGGAACTCTTCCGATTGGGCAAATTCTTATTGAATCTTGACGCCAGATCAATGAAGATGAAACCCATCCCCGATTGATACGTGCCCGCCACCTGCACGTCTGAGCAAGATCTGGCGGGCAATGGAAACGCAGATTCTTGCAGCACTCTCGTTGTTCATGCGGGAAGGCTGTATCGGCACCGACGATCTCAACGGGACGGTGCACGACAAGAGCGCACGACAGACGCAAGACACTTGGCACTATTCATTTTTGGAGGAACAGACGTGAAAAGATTCCTGTGGGGATGGGTGTTGCTTTGCACCCTTTCCGTAACTCTCGCCTTCAGCCAGACTGCAAGCACATCACTCCGCGGAACCGTCAAGGACCCCAGCGGCGCTCTCGTTCCCGGAGCGACAATCACCTTGCTGACAAGGCGAATCGGCAAGTCATTCGCCGCTACCGCTAAAGCCTCGGGCTCTATGCCTTCCCGCAGATTCCTCCGGCCAAATACACCATCTCTGCTACCGCCGGCTGGCTTCGGCCAGCAGATCAAGACCGCCGAGCTGCTCGTCAACCAGCCCGCCACCAGTCGACTTCGCGCTCAGCATTCAGAGCAGCACCGTCACCGTTGACGTCTCGGCCTCGGCGCAAACACTCAATACCACAGATGCATCGATGGGCGCTCCGGTGAACAACGCGCAGATCCAGGCCCTGCCCAGCGATGACCCGTAACGTACCCGATCTGCTCGTCCCTTCAGCCCGGCGTGCTCTATCCTCGGGCAGGACCATCGGTCATGAACACGGGCTGGCGACAGCCGCCAGGGCGCGGTCAACGGCGGCCGCTCCGACCAGGGCAACGTCACCGTCGACGGCGTCGACGACAACGATCAGGTGAATGGCTACGCCTTCACCGGCGTTCTCCGCTCAGACCCAGGATTCGATCGAAGAGTTCCGCGTCATCACCGGCGGCGCCAACGCCGACTCCGGGTCGCTCCTCGGGCGCCCAGATCAGCATGGTCACCAAGTCCGGCACCAACAACTTTCACGGCGCCGCTCTACTGAGTACAACCGCCCCACCTTCACCGTCGCCAACGACTGGTTCAACAAGCAGGCTGAGGCGAGCTCGCGGGAGAGCCCAACGTTCCCGGCAAGCTCATGCGGAATACCTTCGGCGGCGGCGTCGGCGGCCCCATCAAGAAGGACAAGTTCTTCTTCTTTGCGCAACTACGAAGGTCAGCGTCAGGCAGAAAACGGAACAGGTCACCAGACCGTGCCCACTGCCACATTCTACGCCGGCAGGCTGGCTGACTTACAGCACGATGGCGGCAGATACCATGCTACTCTCACCGCAGATCAGTCGCCGAGCTCGATGCCGACTGCCAGGTCTGCAACACGCTGCTTACTCCGACCCCCGGAGCCAATCCCAATGCCCTTGCTTACTACTAGTCAATGACCGGCTGCCAATGGAACTGGCTCGGCGACGACGGCATCAATAACGGGTTCATACTCGTTCTCCTCGCCGCATCCGCTGACCCAGAACACCAACATTGCCAAGCTCGATTTCAATCCCAACGCGAAGCAGTCGCATTTTGTCCGCGGCAACCTGCAGAAGGACATTACCGCCGACGTCGAGAAGTTTCCCGGCCAGCGTCCCCAGAACGTCACTTGAAGACAACACCAAGGGCATCGCGGCTGGCTACACCTGGATCATCCACTGCGAACCTCGTCAACGATGTCCGCTACGGCTATATCCGCCAGGGTTATCGGCCAGCGCGGAGTCGGCGAAGGCGACTACGTCGTTTCCGCTTCCTGTCACAGCCGACACGCGCAAACCCGCAGCGACGATCATCAACGTTCCCGTGAACAACATCGTCGACAACCTCAGCTGGTCCAAGGGCAATCACACCATTGCAGTCGGTGGCAACTGGAGCCTCATCGTTCAGAACCACGCCACAAGACGCGAAGCTCGTTCAACGGTGCCAGCACCAATCCCTACTGGCTTGGCGGAGGAACGCCCCTGATCCCACATAACTCGTGCGCTTCCTGAAGTCGATCCCGGTTTCGGCAAGTCCTATGAGATACGCCTATGCCAACCTCGTCGGCACCGTTCCGCGCGGTGACCAGCAACCAACAACTACGTCGTCACTAGCGCCACACACGGCATCTCTGCTCGCCGACGGAGCATTCATTAACCGCCATTTCAAGGCCAACGAGTTCGAGTGGTACGTCCAGGACTCCTGGCGCGTCAAGCCGAACCTCACCATCACCTTCGGCCTCGCCACACCATCCTGCAGACCCCCTGGGAAACCAAGGGCCAGCAGATCACTCCTACCGTCGATACCCATAGTGGTATCTGCAGCGCGAGAAAGTGCCGCAGCCCAGGGCCAGGCTATCGAAGCCCGATCTCACCTTCGCCCCGGTCGGTCAATACTATAACAAGCCTGGCTTTTGGCCGAAGCAGAAAGCTCAACTTCGCGCCCCGCCTTGCCATCGCCTATTCTCCGGACACCAAAACCTCGATTCGCTCCGGCTCCGGAATGTACTACGACCACTACGGCAGGCGCTCGTAAACACCTTCGATCAGCATGGCGCCTACGGCATGAGCTCCTCGATCACTAACCCCGCTGGCAATCTACGCGATCGAGGGTAGCAACTACGGATCGAAATACCTGCCTGGTGCACCGCGCTTTATCGATCGCCACACCCTGCCGAACCTCGGCGGCTCCGCCGGTTCGTCGACGATCAGTTTCCCCTACGCGCCGCCAGACACCCCGGACACGGCTTCGCCATCACCTGGGGCCTCGACAGCCAGATCAAGACTCCGTACTCCGAGACATTCAACCTCTCGGTGCAGCGCGAGATTCCCGGTGGCTTCATGCTCGAAGCCAACTACGTGGGCGACTTGGCCGTCATCTGCTGCAGCAGCTTGATCTTGCCGAGCCGGTCGACTACGTCGACCCGCAGGGAGGCGGTGACTACTTACGCCGCTGCCACCCAGCTTTCGAAGGTGTCAGATGCGAACGGTGGCGATCCTGATGCTTCCGTCAGCTCCATTCCGTACTTCGAAAATGTCTTCCCCTGCATGGCCAACTATGGACTACGACGGCGAAAGTGCCACGCAGGCCATCTACAGCGATGAGTGGGCTCCCTACCGCTACAGCTGGGGCGCAACAACCTCCCTGTCAGACATCGACTTCTATTGCTTACTATGGATGCCCCGATGGCTGGCAGTCTCACTTCTGGCAGAACCAGTTCTCTTCGCTCTACGCTCTTTCCAGCATCGGCATGAGCTACTACAACGCAGGCCAGATCACCCTGCGTCATCCCATGAGCCACGGCCTCATGATGGATCTGAGCTACACCCTCTCCAACTCCATCGACATGGGATCAGATACCGAGCGCAGCACTGAAAACGGTACTAACGGTTCCAACTCGGGCTCCTTCAGCACCATCCAGAACACCTGGAAGCCCTACCTCAACCGCGGACATTCTGACTTCGACACCCGTCACCTCATCACCGCCGACTGGGTCTATCAGTTGCCTGTCGGCCGTGGCAAGGCGCTTGCCGGCGGTGCCAACGGTCTTCTCGACGCCTTCATCGGCGGCTGGCAGTCTTCCGGCATCACCCGCTGGACCAGCGGTCTGCCCTTCACCCTCACTGAGCCTGGCTGGACCACCAACTGGGAGCAGGAGGCCTATGGCGTAGTCACCGGAGACGCCAAGATCCGCAAGCACCGCGACGCCAACGGCAACATGCAGTTCTTTGATGATCCTGACGCCATCAACAATGGCGTCTACACCGGCGGTCCCGTTCGTCTCCCGTATCCCGGTGAAGCGGGTCAGCGTAACAACTTCCGCGGCGACGGCTATTTCGATATCGACTCCGGGACTCAGCAAGATCCTGGAAGATTCGCGAGACCGGCTCCATCAATTTCGCCTGGGAAGTTTACAACGTCTTCAACTCGGTTCGCTTTGACCCCGCATGGATCGGCTCTGGCCTCACCGATGGTGGTCTCGGAATCGCCCAGGCGACCCTCACAACGCCGCGCCGGATGCAGTTCAGCCTGCGCTACGACTTCTAACCAACCTCAACACAACAACGCCGGCGGAGCTTCTGCTCCGTCGGCGTTTTCTTTCTCCCCAAATTGTTTTCGGCCGCCCCACCGGCCGGTCTCCGGAAAATAAATCGTCAGCCCTTGCGTACCTCTGCGGCAATCCTGCGTAGCTCCGGCAGCACGCGACCCAGCGCAACCGGCGCCGCATCCCGCCTGCCCATCGCAAAATACAAATCGCGATAAAGTCTGTAAAGCTGCTCATACACTGCGGCTGCCTTCGCATCCGGCTTGATCGTGCGCAGTGGCAGACACACCGCTTTCTGCGCTTCTTCAATCGACGTGTACGCTCCTGCAGCTATCAGCGCAAAAATTCCCGACCCCAGGCTCGTTGGCACGCCTGCTGGCACCAGCACCGGCTTGTTTAGCACATTCGCATACACGCGGTTCAGCACTTCGTTCTTCTGCGGAATCCCGCCCGCATTAATCACGCGATCGACGCGCACGCCATGCTCCGCCATGCGCTCCAGGATGATCCGCGTGTGAAACGCCGTCCCCTCGATCGCCGCAAACAGCTCGTCCTGCGCCGTGTGCAGCAGGTGCCAGCCCAGCGTCACTCCGCCCAGCTCGGGATTCACCAGCACCGTGCGGTCGCCGTTATCCCAGCTCAGCCGCAGCAGCCCCGTCTGTCCGGCCTTATATGCGTCCAGACCCTCTGACAATGCGGCCACACTCGTCTGCGCGCGCCGCGCAATCGCCTCAAAAATGTCGCCCGTCGCCGAAAGGCCCGCTTCAATTCCCGTGTACTCAGGATGCACACTTCCCGGCACTACGCCGCACACTCCGGGAATCAGTTCCGTCTCCCGCGCCATCGCAATAATGCACGTCGACGTGCCCACCACATTCACCACGTCGCCTTCGCGGATATGCGAGCCCACCGCGTCCCAGTGCGCGTCAAACGCTCCCACTGGTATCGGAATCCCCGCGCGCAGCCCCAGCTTCTCCGCCCATTCCGGAGAAAGACGCCCCGCTTCGCGATCGCTCGTCTCGTAGGCGCCGCCCATCTTCGCGCGCACGCCCTTCAGCAGAGGATCCACCCCCACCAGAAATTCTTCCGGCGGCAACCCGCCCCACTTTGGATTCCACATCCACTTATGGCCCATCGCGCAGACGCTGCGCTTCAGCCCGTCCACACTCTTCACGCCGCTCAGCGTAGCCGCCACCATGTCGCAGTGCTCAAGCGCGGTCACAAACTTCTCGCGCTTCTCCGGGTTATGCCTCAGCCAGTGCAGCAGTTTCGCAAATCCCCATTCATGCGAGTAGACGCCTCCGCACCACTCAATCGCTTCCAGCCCCATCGCGTGCGCTTTTGCCGTGATCTCTTCGGCTTCCGCATGCGCCCGGTGATCGCACCACAGGTAGTAGTCGTCGAGTGGCTCAAGCCCCTCGCCCACCGGCACCACGCTCGACCCCGTCGTATCCAGCGCAATGGCCGCCACGACCTCGCCATCCACTCCCGCCGTGCGCAGCACTTCCTGGGTCGCCGTCGCCAGCGCAGCCATCTGGTCCGCATGCGACTGCGTCGCGAAATCGGGATCCTCGCGCCTCCGGTGCAGTGGATACGTCGCCGAAGCTGTCCCGATCGGCCCCCGCTCGCTGTCAACCAACGTCACGCGCACGCTCAGCGTGCCGAAATCCACCCCGGCTACTATTGTCATCGAAAGGCTCTTCCTGTAGTAAACGCTTACTGATTCGCCTTCCAGACTACATCACCACACTGCGCCTCACAACGCCTCCAGACGCCTCCACTATTCCCCGAGCCCCACCGGCTTCGTCTGTTCCACCACCGCGCCATTCTTGATCGTTACCGGAATCTGCAGATTCTTCACCAGGATCGAAATGCGCCGGTTCGATGGATCCAGCGGATTGGCCTTCACACGCAAAAGTTGATCGGCATAACCCCGCACCTGCGTCACCTGGTCGGCTCGCACACCCTCGTGCTGCATCAGCCGTCGTGCCGCATTTGCGCGATCCGCTGAGAGCTCCCAGTTGCTGTATCCCGCACCATTTGCATACTGCTGCGCATCGGTATGGCCTTCGATCAGCAGGTTGTTCGGCAGCGTCTTCAGCTCTGCGGCAAGCAGCGCAAGCAACTCCTGCCCGTTGTCGCTCAGGCGCGCGCGGCCGCTTTCGAAGAATGTTCCGTTCTTGTCTTCAAGCAGCTCGATGCGCAGCCCCTCCGGCGTAATCGTAATCTCGATCTGCTTTGACAGCTTCTCAAGATCCTTACGCGCCCTGATCTCCCGCTCCAGCCGCTCTTTCAGCAGGCGCAGGCTGTCGTTCGCCGCCGGCAACACAACATCGCCCGTGCCCGTCATCGTCGTCCCCATCAGCGTCGACGTGCCTCGCGGATCGTTGAAGTAACCCGCCACGGCCTTGCGAATCTTCACGTTCGCATTCATCAGCCACAGCACGATGAAGAGCGACATCAGCGCTGTCACAAAATCCGCGTACGCCACTTTCCACGCGCCGCCGTGATGCCCCGCCTGCACGCGCTCTCGTTTCACCACGATGATCGGTTGAGGCTTTTTTCCTGTCATGCCGCCGCTTGTCCTCTCTGGTTTTCCGTTACGCCGCGGCCGATGTCACTTGAGCCGGTGCTCCCTCGCGCTTGCACACCTTCTCCATCTCGTCGAAGCTCGGCCGCACATGCGCGGGAATCGCCCGGCGGCCCGTCTCGATCGCAATCATCGGCGCCGAGCCCTTCAGAAACGAAAGCATCAGCATGCGCAGCACATGCAGATAGTGATCGTGCTCTTCGGCCGTCTTGCTCATATTCGCGGCCAGCGGACCCGCCACGCCATAGCACAGCAAAATTCCCAGGAAGGTACCCACCAGAGCCGCCGCAACCTTGTGCCCGATCTGCTCCGGAGGCCCGCCCAGCGCGCCCATCGTGATCACCACGCCCAGCACCGCGGCCACAATCCCAAGCCCCGGCATCGCGTCTGCCACGGTCGAGAGCGCATTGATCGGCTGATGCGTCTCATGCCGCTGCACCTGCATATCCAGCTCCATCATCTGGTCCATATCGAAGGGCTCGATGCCGCCCGTGATTGCCATGCGCAGCGTGTCGCACACAAAGTTCCGCGCCGCGCGCTCCTTCAGAAACTCCGGGTAGCGCTTGAAGATCACGCTCTCCTGCGGCTGCTCCACATCCATCTCCACGCTCAGCAGTCCCTCTTTGCGCACCTTGTTCAGAAACTGGTACATCATCTGCAACGTCGTCAGGTAGCGCTCTCGCGTAAAGCGCGATCCCCGCAGCACTTCGGTCAGGCCGGCCGCAATGCCCTTCAACACGTGAATCGGATTCGCCACCAGCAGCGTTCCCACCGAAGCCCCGGCAATAATCAGCAGCTCCGCCGGCTGCACAAGCACCTCGATATGGCCCTGCTCCAGCACAAAGCCGCCCAGTACCGCTGCAAAGATCAGAAAAATGCCGAAAATCGCGATCATGCGTCTCTCTCCCCAAGCCAGGGGCACACGTGGCCCTTCTGTCTCTACATCGGCATGGCCACGGTGAACTTCATGGTTCCTCCGCGTCAGGCGGTGTTCAAAAACGAGGCATGTTTTTCCGGCGCAGCGCACAGCCTCAAAGCCGCACTCTGCACGCGGAAAGCACGCAACATCGATCACTCTGCCGACGATCTTTCAAGAATCGTTTTGGGAAGATAAAGGAAGAGGGAAGATAAAAGGAAGGAAGGGAAGAAGTAGTAAAAATCAGTGTGCCGCAGAGGCAGAAGCGGCCGGTGTCTTTGCCTGTTCGGCGGTCTCGCTGGACAAGGGCAATCGCACGGTAAAGCTCGTTCGGCCGGGCAGGCTCTTCACATCAATTTCGCCGGCGAACTTGTCCTTCACGATGCGATGCACAATATCCAGGCCGAGCCCGGTGCCCGATCCCTGCTGCTTCGTTGTAAAAAATGGCTCAAAGATGCGCGGCATCACTTCGTCGGTAATCCCGCTTCCGTGATCGATGATGCTCACCACCAGCCGCCCAAGACCCGGCTCAGATTCCGTCCATGTTGCAATTTCAATATTGCCGCCCTGCGGTGAAGCATCTACGGCGTTGTCGATCAGGTTGGTCCACACCTGGCTCAACGCAGACCCACGCGTAAAAATCGTAGACGGGGACGCATCAAAATGCTTCTCCACGTGGATCTGCTTGATGCGCAGCTTATGCCCCAGAATGGTTAGCGTACTTTGCAGGCTGTCGTGCACATCCAGCTCTTTTGCGGGCGACTTCTCATCGTAGGCGTACTTCTTTACCGCCATCACCAGATCGGTGATCCGCGAAATGCTTTCTTCAATCGCGCATACCAGCGAGACGCTCGACACAAGCGATCCCAGCCAGTTCAGCGTGTCTGAGAAAGCCTCGGCAGGGAAATACTCTTGCGCGCACTCAAGCTCACGCTGATCAAAGCCCATGCCCACCAGCACCGGGCCAATTGTGAACGCGTTTTCTACGCCGGCTGCAGAAAGCCACTCTTCCATCTTTTCTTCGGCATCGGCCTGGTCGATGCTGCTCATCGCGGCAAACCGGCACCCGCTCATGCTGTGCTCCAGCAGGCCTTTCATACAATCAAGCTGTTCCGGCGTCTTCGGCTTTGTGCCCGATCGCAGGCTCAGTTGCTGCAGCTTCATCAGGTTTTCGCGCAATTGCACCGCCGCGCGCTTCGCCGCTGCGCCAGGATTGTTCAGCTCATGCATCAGGCCCGCCGCCATCGTTCCCAGCGACACCAGTTTCTCCCGGTGCAGCGCCTCCGCCTGGTATGCCTGCAGCCGCCGCGCCATATCGCTCAGCACCACGGCGCGCGCGCTCGGGCAGCTGGCCATGATTGCCCAGAACTGCTCGGCGCTGAATTGCACCAGGTCAGAATCCCGGTTGGCAGTCGTCAGAAAGGACATCTTCGTCTTGCCGGTCAGAAACGGAGCTTCGCCAAAGCCTTCGCCTTCGACCGTCAAACCCACCTTGGTCAGTGAGCCATCTTTCTCCACACGCTCGGCGCGCATCTCGCCACACAACACTATCCAGTAGTGCGCCAGTTCGTCGCCGGGTTCAGTCAGAACGGCGCCCGCCGGCACCGTCACCACCTCTACCTCGTCGAATCCCCCGAGCTCTGCGAGGTTCTCCGTTCCCGCGAAGACCTTGGTTCGGCACAACTGGTCTGCAACGTCCCGCAAGGGCACGGTAGCCGTCAGATGCACTTTGTTGCGCTCGCTCATCTCCCCTGACTCAACCCCTCGCGCGAAATTTCCGTGCTTCGATCACGATCGAAACGTCGCTGAAATCGCGTTCAATATAAATCCGTCCGCCGAAAAACCGATGCCCCAAAACCCGGCCAGATCTAAACTCCGGCCCACGTCTAAAACCCGGCCAGGTACTGATGCGCAAACTGCACCGCGATTGACCCCTCGCCAACTGCCGTGGCCACCCGCTTAATCGAGCCGTGCCGCACATCGCCGGCCACAAATATGCCTGGAACGCTTGTCTCCAGTAGAAATGGCTCGCGGTCCTCATGCCAACTCTCTGGCAACTTACCTTCGTGACGAAGGTCAGGCCCAGCCAGCACAAAACCCTTATCGTCTCGCAGAATCGATGGCGGCAGCCAATCCACCGTCGGCTCTGCGCCGATAAACACGAATAATGAGGAGGCCGGAACGCGCTCTTCCCCCTTCGGGCCGCGCAAAGTCAGCGCCTCCAGGTGCCCGTTCCCTTCCGCACTCACGACTTGTGTTCCGGTTGCCACCACAATATTCGATGTGCGTTCAATCTCATCGATTAAGTATTTCGACATGGTGGCCGTAAGTCCTTCCCTGCGCACCAGCATCGTTACCGTGCAGGCAAACTTGGCAAAGTGCAGGGCGGCCTGTCCCGCCGAGTTCGCCCCGCCAACCACGTAAACGGACTCATCCTTGCACGAAGCTGCCTCCACCAGCGCCGCCCCGTAGTAAACGCCGCATCCCGTCAGCCCGGCCGCGCCCGGAATCCCCAGCTTCCGGTACTGCACCCCCGGAGCCAGCAGCACCACGTGGGTTGCCACCTCGCGACCATCGGCCAGCTTCACAAACCGGTATTGCCCCTCGATCCGCAGGCTGGTCGCCCGCTGGGTCAAAAACTCCGCGCCAAACCGCATCGCCTGCGTGTGCGCCCGTCGGCCCAGCTCCTCGCCCGACACTCCAGTGGGGAAGCCAAGGTAATTCTCGATCCGGGAACTCGATCCCGCTTGTCCACCCGGCGCTTCCGGCTCAATCACCAGCGTTTTCAGGCCTTCGCTCGATCCATATACCGCTGCCGCAAGCCCCGCCGGGCCCGCGCCAATCACAACCATGTCATAGAATTCCTGCGCTGCCTGGGTCCGCAGTCCCACCCGCGCCGCAAGCTGATCCGGCTCCGCGTGCTTCAGAATCGTTCCGTCGGGGAAGAGAACCGCCGGTAGATCCTCCGGGTTCAGCGCTCGCTCCTCCAGCAGTTTCGTCGCCTCTTCGCTCGCTCCGCCCACATCCAGCCAGCGGTACGGCACATAATTACGCGACAGGAAATTGCGGATCCGGTGATCCTCAAGCGACCAGCGGTTCCCGATCACGCGCAGCCCCTCAAATGGAGCTCGGAAGCCCGCTTTCCAGTCATCCAGCAAATCATTCAGAACCGGATAGAGCTTCTCCTCCGGCGGATCCCAGGGCTTGTTCAGGTAATAGTGAATCCGAGCCGTATTGATCGCCTTGATCGCCGCTTCCGTATCTGCGTAGGCGGTCAGCAGCACGCGCCGCGTATCCGGGTAGAGCTCTCGCGCCCGCTCCAGAAAGTCCACACCCGTCATTCCGGGCATCCGCTGGTCGCTCACAATCAGCGCCACGGGGTCCTGCCGGGTCTTCAGTTGCTCCAGCGTGTCCAGGGCTGCCTGGCCGCTCGCCGCCCGCATCACGCGAAATTCTGAGCCATACTGCCGCCGCAGGTCCTGAACCACTGCTTCCAGAACACTTACGTCGTCATCCACCGCAAGCAAAATCGGTCTCGCCATATCTTCTTCAGTCTAGGACACTCGGCCTCTCCGGCGCCTTGCCAATCTCTCTGGCGCGACGGCCGCCTGTGAAAAAAAACGGTCCGCCCTCAGCCAACTCCGGTATTAGGCCGATAGGCCCTAAAGTACCATCCGGATGAGCCTACTCAGTAAATATGCTGTGCGCCAATCCGCTTGTTTTTGGTGACGGAAAGCAATTTGGGCTGTAAGCTTGTTGCAAGGTAACATGACCTTTGGGACGGGTGACATTCGACTAGAGGGGATCAATCAGGTGGGTACCTCTCCTTCAATCGGTGGTCACTGTAGTGTCGGATTCCATTCGGTTTAGGCCGGTTTGGACTCTGGCGGAATTTGCAACTTGCAATAAAAGCGGACAGGCTCCGGGTTATCCGGCATTTTTCAAGGGCTTCTTTCCGCAATGATGGGGCGCGTGACATGAATAAGGTGATTCTTGCCGACTCTCAGGCTATTTTCCGGGCCGGAACCGCAAAGGTCCTGGCAATGGATGAGGATCTGCGCATCATCGCGCAGTGTACTGACCTCGACCGGATGATGCATGCCATCGCTACGTTTCCGGGTTCGATCGTCGTGGTCGCCGCTTCACTGCGGCCCGATATGCCCAGGCTCAGGGGTCTCCTCGAGTCCACCTCCAGCCGCGGCATCGTCATCGCTGAAAACAACGAAAGCGCCAGCGCTTTCCTCCAGCAGGGCTTCCGCGGAGTCGTTTTCCGCAACGTAACCGGCCCCGCCCTCGTTGAGTGTGTCCGCCGCGTCGCCGCAGGCGATACCTGGACTCCGCCACAGCTCATGATGCCCGAGTCGCCCGAAGAAGACCTCGTCGGCGCCCGCGTCCGCGACCGGCTTACGCCCAAAGAGATGCGCATCGTCGCTCTCATCGTGCAGGGCTGCAAAAATCGCGAGATCGCACTCCGCCTCAAGACCACCGAGCAGGTCATTAAGAATTACCTGCGTTCCATCTACGACAAAACCGGCGTCAGTGATCGCCTCGAGCTTGCCCTCTTCACCATCCATCACCGGCAGCTCGCCCAGGCCGCCGCTGAAATGGGCAACAAGCTTGAAGCCGAAGAGCAGCAGGCAGCCGCACCGCCCGCCGTCGCCTGAGCCGCATCGCAGTCAACTAAACTCAAAAGGCCCTCTCCGCGAGGGCCTTTTGCCTGTCGGCTTCCAGATCGTCACTCCACCCCGGTTCACCCTGAGCGCACACCCCCAACTCGACTGCGTGTCATCCTGAGCGCACACCGCCACAACACGACTGCGTGTCATCCTGAGCGAACGGGGCCCCAGGCGCTTTCTCCGGCCTGGGGGTGGTGAGTCGAAGGACCTGCATTTCCGCGAAGCCTCAATCCGCACAAGAATGGGTGCCCCTGGTCTCGCTTCTGAGACCACGGAAAGCACGAAGCCACGCTGACTTGCCCAACGCGGCTTTAGCTGCTAAGACCGCACTCAGCGAATTGCCGGTTGACCATCCCTGATCGAGCTCAACGCCAGGACTGCAGCCATAGCAAGAAGTCCCCAGAAAAGAACCTGCCCCAACGGAACGCCACGGTGCATCCCAGTCGACACCGGAACGGCTATGTCGATAGGAATGCGCCGCCCGGCCAGGCGGCACGCGATCGCCAGCCCAAAGGAAATGACCGCCATCCATCGCAACATCGTCATCTCCACTGATCCCTGATCCCTGCACTTACAGCTTCGTCGCCACGCTCTTCGCCTGAGTAAACAGCAGCAGGTAATCCGGGCCCCCCGCCTTCGAGTCCGTACCGCTCATATTGAACCCGCCAAAAGGATGCGCGCCCACCATCGCGCCCGTGCATTTGCGGTTCAGGTACAAATTCCCCACGTGGAACTCCTGCCGCGCGCGCTCAAGCCGATCGGCGTCATTCGTGTACACCGCGCCCGTCAGCCCATACTCCGTATTGTTCGCGACCCTGAGCCCTTCCTCAAAGCTGTTCACCTTGATCACTGCCAGCACCGGCCCAAAAATCTCTTCCTGCGCAATCACCGCATCCGGCTTGATGTCCGCGAAGACCGTCGGCTCAATAAAGTAGCCGCCCTCGCTCTCCACCTTGCCGCCACCGGCAACCAGCCGGCCTTCCTTTTTGCCCGTCTCGATATATCCAAGAATCGAATCCATCGCGGCCTTGTTGATCACCGGGCCCATGTTGTGGTTCTCCGCGGGATCGCCCACCGTCAGTTTCGCCACCTTCTCGCGCAGCCGCTCCACAAACACGTCGTACAGCGGAGCCTCGATAATCGCCCGCGAGCACGCCGAGCACTTCTCGCCGCTGAACCCGAACGCCGCCGCCGCTACGCCTTCCGCAGCCACATCCACATCCGCATCCGCGCACACCAGCATCGAGTCCTTCCCGCCCATCTCGAGAATCGTGCGCTTGATCCAGATCTGCCCGGGCTGTGTCTTCGCCGCGCGCTCGTGAATTTCCAGTCCCACCGCCTTCGATCCTGTGAACGCGATAAAGCGAGTCTTCGGGTGCTCCACAATCGCGTTGCCGAATGTCGCGCCCGAGCCGGGGCAGAAATTCACCACGCCTCCCGGCATCCCCGCCTCTTCCAGCACTTCAATAAACTTCGCCGCAATCGTCGGAGAATCGCTCGACGGCTTCAAAATCACCGTATTCCCCGTCACAATCGCCGCCGCCGTCATCCCCGCCATAATCGCAAATGGAAAATTCCACGGCGGAATCACCGCTCCCACGCCTAGCGGGATATACAGCAGTTCATTCTTCTCGCCCGGCCACTGAATCGGCGTTTTCGCCTCCGCCAGCCGCAGCGCCTCCCGCGAATAAAATTCGAGGAAGTCGATTGTCTCCGCCACATCCGCGTCGGCTTCCGCCCAATTCTTGCCGACCTCGTAGGTCAGCCACGCGCAAAACTCGAGCTTCCGCGCCCGGATAATCTCCGCCGCTCCCAGCAGCAGGGAAGTCCTCTCTCCAACCGTCGTCCGGCTCCATATCTCATAAGCTTTCAGAGCCGCATCCATCGCCGGCTGCACATGCTCCGAGCCAGCCTTTTGATGCACGCCCACCACCTGCGCCGGCCGTGCCGGATTCACCGAGCGAATCTTCTCCGCTGTCTTGATCCGGTGGCCACCGATTACCAGGTCGCATTCGCGGCCCAGTTGCCCCGTCACCAACTCCAGTGCTTCTTTCATCGCGCGGGCAATCTCGGGCTTCTTGAAGTCTGTAAAAGGCTCATTCTTAAACCCGCCAATCGGCGAGCGAGGCTGAATCTCGGTCGGAAGTGAAAGCGTAGCCATAGCTCCTCAAGTGTAGCCCCACGGCCGCGCGTCCTGCCATGCCTGCGGCGCGCTCGCGCAATCTTCGACCCCCTCCGAAACAAACCCGAAACTAACCCCCAACCGCGGGGTCTGAATCATTACCCTTGAGAGTCTCAAGCCTGGCCAACCCGCCGCGCGAGACCCTCTGGGTGCTTGGGGTGAGCGCTCTTTTTTCCGCGCAGCCCACGAGAGGGAAAATGAGAACTCTCCATCGTTTGCCGGTTTTCGTCGTACTCGCGTTTGCCACTGTGCTGCCCCTTTGCGCCCAGCAGTCCGCTCAGCCCTGGCCGCCCGACGACGACTTCACCGGCGTCCAGCCTCAGCCCATTCCCTCCTACTCACCCACCGGCCAGTACAACTCCGCCACGCAGCCCCAATACGCGCAGCAACAGGGCCAGCAAGGCTATCAGGGCCAGCAAGGCTATCAAGGCCAGCAGGCCTACGCAGACACTCCTCAGCCCCCTTACGCACAGCAGGCCAATGGCCAGCAGGGATACCAGCAGCAGCCGCTCTCGCCCGACCAGCTCTCGCAGCTCGTCGCTCCCATCGCGATCTATCCTGACGCCCTCATCGCCCAGATCCTCGCCGCCTCCACCTATCCCGCGCAGGTTTCCGCCGCCGATCGGTGGCTGCAGTCCATGGGCAACGCCGCTCCGGAGCAGATCGCCGCCGCCGCCGACGCGCAGTCAAGCTGGGACCCCTCCATCAAGGCGCTCACCGCTTTCCCGCAGGTCCTCTCCATGCTCGACCAGAACCTGCAATGGACCACCAGCCTCGGCAACGCCTACTACAACCAGCCACAGGACATTCTCCAAACCATTCAGGAGATGCGCCAGCGCGCCCAGCAGGCCGGCAACCTCGAAAGCAATCCCGAGGTCAACGTCTCAGACAACCAGGGCTACATCGACATCGCGCCCGCCGAGCAGCAGACTGTTTACGTGCCCAGCTACAATCCCTGGACCGTCTACGGCGCACCCATCGCACCGTGGCCTAACTACTCCGCGTTCGACGCCGGCTTCTACGGCCCCTCCCCCGTCTACTGGGGATTCGGCTTTAACCTCTCCAGCTTCTACGGCCTCTCCTGGGGCTGGTCCGGCTGGGGCCTCGACTGGTTCGGACGATCCGTCCTCTATCACCACAACGACTACTGCACAGGCAGCCTCTCCGTCCGCGACTGGGGATTCCGCAACGGTGGCCCGCGCGCCTGGGCCCGCTACCCGCACTCCGTTCACGGTGGAGACAACTGGCGCCACGGCGACAGCGGCCACAACGGCTGGGGCGGCAACAACGGCCCCGGCAATGGCGGTGGCCACAACGGCTGGGGCGGAACCAACGGTCCCGGTAATGGCGGCGGTCACAATGGCAACGGCGGTCAGAGCGGCTGGGGTGGCAACAACGGCCCCGGCGGAAACAGCTATCCTCGCGCCATCGGCGGCCCCGCCAGCCACTGGGGCGACCCGCGCACACCAGACGCCCGCACCCCAGACGCGCGCACACAGGAGGGCTTCAATCGCGGCTTTCCCCCTCGCAACAACACCTGGGGACGTCCCTCCGCTCCCACCCAGCAGGCCTTCGCCGGCCGCCAGCAATTCCGCGGTCCGCAACGCCCCGGCCAGCAAATCGGGGGCCAACAATACATCGGCCAGCAATACGGCGGCCAGCAGTACGGGTCTCGCAACAACTTCAACCGCCAGCCCTACGGTTCCGGTAATTACGCATCCGGCCCTTCGGCCTTCCCGCGCGACAATCACATCAGCCGCCCTGGCATGGCCTTTTCCGGCGGCTCCTCACAGAACTTCCGCTCGCCGCAATACGGGGCCAATAGCTTCACTGGCAACCGCGGCGGCTACGGCTACTCCGGCTCCAGCAACGGCGGCGGCCACTCCAACTTCAGCGGTGGGAACTTTGGCGGCGGACATTCCTTCAACGGAGGAGGACACTTCAGCAGCGGCGGTGGTCATTCATTCGGTGGCAGCTCCGGCGGAGGACGCTCTTTCAGTGGCGGTGGAGGACACTCCTTCAGCGGTGGCGGCGGTCACTCATCCGGCGGCGGAGGCAGCCACTCATCCGGCGGAGGCGGTGGACACTCGTCCAGTGGAGGCGGAGGACATTCATCCGGTGGCGGCCATCACCACTAATCGCTGACTCTCTTCGCGCGCAACGCCGGGTGCCCCTGGTCTCGCTTCTGAGACCGGGGAAAGCACGAATCTCAACCAACCCACCAGCGCCGTTGTCCCCACTCACTCCACTCTGCCCGAGTGTCATCCTGAGCGAACGGGGCCCCAGGCGTTTCCTCCAGCCTGGGGGTGGTGAGTCGAAGGACCTGCATTTCCACTCCGCTTCAATCGCACGAAAATGGGTGGGAAAGTAATGCGCTTCGCGCGCAGCGCGGCTGATCCGCTTACCGCATCTCCGTCAGCGCCTCGGTCTGCTTGCTCATCTTCGCTGTTCGCTCCAGCTTGTCCCAGTTGAAGGGCTTGCCATCAATCGCGCGCTTCAGCGTCTTGAACAGCACAATCGAGAAGACCTGCCGATACGCAAACCGCTGCAGCCATATATGGAAGAGCAGCCATCCATCGCCTTTGTTTGCCGGGTGCCGCCGCTCCAGGCTGAACGCCACCGCCGACGTCACAAAATCAATCAACAGGAACGTCACAAAGTACGCCACCAGCTTCATAAAGCTCGCCGACGACGCTGCCTCCGGATGATAGTGCCGGTCCACAAGATAATGCACCACGCCGGCCACGAACATCAGGTCGATAAACGGCGACACCAGCGGCAGCAACATTTGGAAGATCAAAATATTCGGCAGCGCGAACAGCCCCATCGCCTTGTTCCGCACAAAAGCCAGCCTGTGCTTCCACACCGCCTGCAGCGTGCCAAACGACCAGCGGAACCGCTGTCGCATCAGGCCGCCCGCATCAATCGGCGCCTCGGTAAAGGCCAGTGCGCGATCCTCGTACACCACCTTGTACTTCTGCTCCAGCAGATTCATCGTCAGGTCGGCATCTTCGGCCACTGTATTCAACGGATAGCCGCCGGCCTTCTTGACTCCAGCCGTGCGCCACGCGCCAATCGCACCCGGCACCACTGTCACTACGTTGAAGAGGTTCAGCGCGCGCCGCTCAAAGTTCTGGCTCGTGATGTACTCAAGCGCTTGCCACCGCGTCCACAGGTTCACCCGGTTGCCCACCTTCGCGTTGCCCGCTACCGCCCCCACCTGTGCATCTTCAAAGTGCGGAATCAGCTTCGAGATCGCATCAGAGGCAATCACCGTGTCCGCATCGATCCCCACATAAAACTCTTCATCCAGCTGCTCCACCGCATAATTCAGTGCGGCTGCCTTGCCGCCATTCTGCTTCGCCAGCACTTCCACACGCCCTGCCGCTATCTCCTGCGCATACGCGGCGCGCGCCACTTCATACGTGCCATCGCTCGACCCGTCGTCGATCACAATCACGCGCAAATTCTCGTAGTCCGAGTTCAGCACTGACCGCACTGTCCGCACGATCACCGTCTCCTCGTTGTACGCCGGCACCAGCACCGCAATCCGCGGATTGAACCCCGGCGAGGCCTGCCTATGCGGTCGCCGCAACCGGTCAATCACCGCAAACACGCCCACCACAATCAGCCGCGCGCTCATCAGCACATCGCCGACGAAAAACACCATCACGATGAAGTTGCCGATAATCGCCAGCGTCGAAAATGCAATCGAGTCGGGAATCGAACGCACATACTGCCAGAACGTCAGCTCCGGCATCACCTCTGCCGCCGTCTTCCCAATCAGCGCCGATACCGGCACAATCGTGTACCCATGTGCGCGCAGCGTGTCGATCAGCACCGGCAGCGCCGCCACGGTCACTGAGCGATCGCCACCCCCGTCGTGCATCAAAATGATCGAGCCGCGAAACTGCGGCTTCGTCTTCATGCGCGTCAACTGGTCGAGCACCGACTGCGCAATCTCCTGCGGCGTCTTCCGCACCCGCTCGTCCCAGTCGTTGGTGTCGATCTTGTTGCCCACCACGATGTACCCGGCGCGCTGCACCTGCACAATCGGTGCGGCCTGGTCATCGGTGTCCGGTTCCTCGTCAATGTCGTATGGCGGCCTGAAATACAGCGGCCTTACCCGCAGCTTGCTCGCAAAAAGCTGCTCCGTCAGCCTCAACTCAAGATCGAGCTGACGCGGCGAAATGCTGCTGATATCCGGATGCGTATAGGTGTGGTTCCCGATCTCGTGGCCTTCACGCACCTCGCGCCGCATGACGCCCACATTCTCCAGCGCCTCTGCTCCGATGATCAGGAACGTCCCTTTCACGCCCTTCTTGTCCAGAACGTCCAGAATCCTCGGCGTCCATTTTGGATCGGGCCCATCGTCGAACGAGATCGCCACCTGGTTCGGCCGGTATCCGTAGTAGGTGATCGTGTAGTTCTGCGGATACACATCCATATGCTCGTCGATGATCAGCCGTTTCCTCAGGTCGGGCTCATCGGTGTCCTGCAGCACCGTGCGCTTGCCCTCACGCGGAAGGCCAGTCACCCGCATGATGTCGCCTTCGCCTTCCACGTTCACATCATGTCCCGGCGCTACAGTGCCCAGCGCATCCAGCGACTCGGGATGCGTCGGCTTGTCCCACACGTTCCACAGCGAGCTGTCTTCCCATCCCAGCCGCCACAGCGCAAAAGTCTGTATTCCCAGTTGCCGCGCTGCGCGCATCTGGTTCAGCAGCGTCACGCCATCCAGAAACCACACCACGTGCCGCTGGTTGCTGTCCTCATCCATGTATTCAAAGTGCGGGTTCAGCGTGTCGTAATCCAGATTCAGGTCCGCATCCGCATCCGAGGCTCGCTGCCACGTGTCTGAAACAGACAGGTCCTCAGTGTCCACTACCTGCGGCTTTGCTGCCTTGTGTCCCGGCTTCGTCTGCTGCGGCGCTGCCAGCGTCCAGTCATATCCGTAATTGCCCAGCGCGCAGATCAGCTTTTCCTTCGGAACCACTTTCAGCACGCGCACCAGATTCGCCACAAACCAGTTCTGGCTTGCAATCGGCCCCGGGTCGCTATCCGTCTCGTGCTCGTCGTAATTCATCAACACAATGCCGTCGGAGTTCGCCGCGATCTGCTTCAGCAACCCATCGCTCGTTCCCGCCGCTGCCGTTACATAGAGCTGCAGGCCGCGCGCATGCAAATCTCCATACAGCTCCTGGATAAACGCCGTGTACGCCGGCATAGACTTGTCCGGCAAACTCTCAAAGTCCAGCGACAGTCCGTGATACGCCGGGTAAGCCTTCAGAAACTGCGCGATCTGGTCGCGCAGCGCTGTTCTGTTATCTTCATCGCCCAGCAGGTCACCTACGCTCGCATCCCAGCTGGCCGTAGTCGAGTTGTAGTTGTTCAGGTGAGGAAAAATCTCCGTGTCTTCGCGCGCATCCGCGATTGCCCGCTTGATTCGCCCCAGGTCATCTGGATCACGAACGGACGACCCGCTGATCACCGGGAATGTTCGGTGCGTTTCGTTGTCGAAGATATTCAGCTGCGGCTGCGAGCCATCCACATGCAGCCATTCCGGAAACAGCAGGTCGATCTGGTGCACATGCTGCTTGAACGAGGCATAGCTCGAGGCGTCATAGGGCACGTAGTAAGCCGCCCGCACTCCTTCCCCCGTGTTGAAGGGAATCGACGATGGCTGGCGATCCGTCTTGCGCCGCGCCGGCCGTACTCCCCGCTGTGCCGCCATCGGGTCCGGCAGAGCCTTGTAGTTGCGCTTTAACGTGGGCAGCAAAAGCTCCGGCAATGGCTGGCTGCGCAATATGTTGAAGATGAACGCCGCCAGCACCAGCGTCGTCACCACCGCCACTACGTCGAGAATCCGGCGCAGGCGCCTCCAGCGCTTTCGGTGGGGATCGAAAAAGATCTGCTTATCGAGCATGCTCAACCTTTAATTTTACGTGAGTCTGCGGCAAGTCCGCGCTTCGTCCGCCAGAGGCCCCGTCCATCATCTACGCTATACAGTACGCATCCTATGCAAGCCGCCGCCCTCACCCGCCGAGCGACTCCGCGATTCAAAGCCGGCGCCATCCTCTCGCTAGCCCTCGCGCTCCTCTCTGGCGCCTGGATGCGCATCTGGTTCTTCCGCCATTTCTTTGAGGTCAACGGCGATCCCCTCATCTACGGCAGCATCGCCAAAAATCTTCTCCTCGGCCGCGGGTACGCGCTCACCCTTGCGCACGGCGAAGCATTTCCCACCCTCATCCGCCTCCCCGGCTATCCGCTTTTCCTCGCCCTCTGCTTCAAGCTCTTCGGCATGGAGAACTACGCTTCCGCCGTTTTTCTTCAGATCGCTCTCGATCTCGCTGCCTGTCTTCTTCTCGCCGATTTCGCTCGCCTCATCGCGCCGGCAGCCTTCAAGAACCGCGCCGCGCACTCCACGCTCTGGCTCGCCGTCCTCTGCCCCTTTACCGCCATCTATGCCGCAAGCCCGCTCACCGAGGGGCCTACGCTCTTCGCCATCTCGCTCGCCCTCTGGTCCGCCGCCCGCTTTCGGCTGCATCCCCGCTGGGCCACCGCGCTCGCTTTCACCTTTGCCGCAACCTTCGCCGCACTGCTCCGGCCAGATGGCATCCTCGTTGCCATCGCGCTCGCTCCCGCCATGCTTCATTCCTGGCGGAATTCCCGGCCCGATCCCATTGCCCCCACCAATCCTGCCGTCCGTACCCGCATTGCCCGCATCGCCGGCGTCTGCTTTCTCCTCGCGCTCACGCCCTTCGCCCTGTGGACCATCCGCAATGCCCGCGTCTTTCATGTCTTACAGCCTCTCGCCCCTAAGTCCGCCACCGACCCCGGCGACCCACTCACCCCCGGCTGGGACCGCTGGGTTAAAACCTGGTGCCTCGACTTCGTCTCCACCTACTCGATCGATTGGAACGTCCCCGGCGATACGCTCGACATCAGCCAGCTTCCCGCACGCGCCTTTGATTCGCCCGCGCAGCACGCGCAAACCGCCGCCCTCGCAGCCGAATACAACAGCAACGGCTACGACCTCACGCCCGGCTCTCGATGCCGCCTTCGCCCGCATCGCGAGCGAGCGCGTCGCCGCCCATCCTCTCCGCTTTTATCTCTGGCTT
Organism: uncultured Acidobacteriaceae bacterium; assembly: GCA_963839215.1. Lineage (GTDB taxonomy): Bacteria > Acidobacteriota > Terriglobia > Terriglobales > Acidobacteriaceae > Telmatobacter. The sequence continues at coordinate 42,734 of CAWITZ010000001.1, forward strand.
CCCCTCGGCCGCCTCGCCGACATGTGGCTCCGTCCACGCGTCGAAAACCTCCCCATCGATCTCGATTGGTGGGTCTACGCGCACCACTACGCCGAAACGCGTTTCAGCTATGCCTGGGCCGCGCTCAATGCTCTCTATCTTGTCCTGGGAGTCCGGGGCCTGCTTCTGCGCCCCGGCATGGCTCGCTGGATGCTTGCCTACCTGCTCCTGCGGTCCGCGATGCTCTTCACCATCTGCCCGCCCGAGGCGCGATACACACTTGAATGTTTCCCCATGCTCTTCGCCCTCGGCGGCGTCGCCCTCGGCTCGCTCACGCGCCGCGCCTCAATCAAGACACTGTCATCCTGAGCGAATAGGGCATCGCACTCCTGTAACTTCAAACCGTGTCATCCTGTGCGAACGGGGCCCCAGGCGTTTTCTTCAGCCTGGGGGTGGTAAGCGAAGGACCTGCATTGCACGCAGCATCCACGCCTACGAAACCACACCCCTCGGCTCACTAGGAGCTGCCTCACTGAGTGATCAACGTCGGCCTTACATGACAATCGACTGACTTTTCGATGACATCAATCGCGCCACATTAAGGCTAAGATCGGGCTTCCTGAAACAAATCTGTGCTTGGAGATGCCCGACCGGCCAAAATGGATCTGTTCACTATTCGTAAGCTCTTCTTTATCATCTTCCGTCGCCGGCGGATGAGACGTTTCTATGCGACTCTTCGGCCCACGCTGCGGACCCGGCTGCTCGATATTGGGGGCGACCCACACACGTGGATTTTTGAGTCTCGCTTTTGCGAGCCGGTTCCGGTAACGCTGGTCAATCAGCAATTTCCCAACCCAGCTGCGTTCAACAACAGCCGCTTTACCGCGGTTAAGGCTGACGCGATTGATCTCCCCTTCGAAAATCAGAGCTTCGACATCGCGTATTCAAACTCCGTCATCGAACACTTGACTACGTGGGAACGCCAGCAGGTCTTCGCCTCCGAGGCCCGCCGCGTCGCCAGGAATCTCTGGATCCAGACTCCGGCGCGCCACTTTCCCATCGAGCCGCATGTCCTCGCTCCTTTCTTTCAATATCTTCCCAAGCGCCTGCAGATTCGTCTCGCACGCTATTTCACTCTTTGGGGCCTCCTATCGAAGCCCAGCCCGGCCGATATAGAGGAGTCAATCTCGGAAGTGCGGCTGCTAACTCTGCAGGAAATGAAGAAGCTATTTCCGGATTGCATAATCCTCAAAGAACGCGTGCTTGGTATAACCAAAAGCTATGTCGCGGTTCGCGCTCCAAGGCAAAGCTAAATTGCTCATCTTGGCGCAATCAGCTGCGCGATTTGCCCTTGCTCTGCACGACGCTGGCAGCTAGAAGCTGCCTCACTGATTAATCAACGTCGTCTTGCTGTCTAGTGTCTTACTGTCTAATGCCCGCTGTCTTACCGTCTTACTGCTGCCGTCTTACTGATTGAGGAACGTTGTCTTACCGTCCGTCTTCAGCGTGAACGCATCGCCTGGCAACGCCTGGTTCACCTTGAAGTTGAAGTAGTGGCAGTCGCGATGCTGCCCGGCGCCCTCATCAAAAACCTGTCGCAGACTCACTCCGCGCGCCGTGTCCACCCAGATCGTCACCTTCGGCAGATTTTTGCGCACCGTTGGATCTTTCGCCGTCAACTCCAGCTTCTCCGTCTTCACGCCGTCCACCGTCTCCGGACCCAGCGCCTTCACGTCCCACTTCTCCGCCAGTTCCTTGCCGCTCGCGCCAAAGCCCAGCATGATGTAGCTGCCGTAGTTGCTCGCCTTGCTGATCGTCGTCACCTGGTTGATCATCGCCTCAAACAGCCGAAGCTTCCCATCCGTATACGAGTACACCTTCGCAACTGGCTTGCCGTTCACTTCATTGATGTGCGCCGCCATCCTGAAGGCGTTGCCTTTCCGGTCGTAATACACCGTGCCCTTCTGCGTGTCGGTGATCGGTATCGGGTCCGTCTCGACCGCATCGAACTGAAAGTCCGCCTGCGCCGAGCGAAACCTCGCCGACGCTTCGTCAAGCTCATGCAGAACCTGCTGCGTGTTGTCGACGGCCACCGCATCGCGCGCCGTCATGCATAGGCACGCTGCCGACGCGGCCAAAATCATCTTCCTGGCAAAGTCCATGGAATTCCTTTAAGGAGTTAGATGCGGAGCCGCCGCTGAAGTCTCTGTGGATTCCGTCTTCGGGTATAACCGGAGGAACTAGCGGTGCGCCCAGATCTTCCACACCAGGTTTCCCTGGCTGTCGGGTGCCGTTTCCCATCGCTCCACGTAGACGGCATCGCCAATCACCGGCTCGATCGCGTTCTTCAGCGAATTCTTCACCTGTCTGTCGCTCGCGCCCTCGGGCACATTCACATCACCCACCCGCAGCAGAACGATGACGCCCCGCCCGCCGTCGCTCATCACCTGCATCGGATGCGCCAGCGGTGGAACCAGCGCCGGCTTGTCCCCGTAATTCCATACCTGCGGAGTGATGAAGATGAACAGCAGGATCAGCGTCACCAACACGTCGTAGTGGAAGCTGCCCCGCTTGTACGTCCAATAGAAATAGCTCTTCAGAATTTTGCTCATAGCGCCGCCAGCTTCTCAATTCGTTCAAGGCCGCCCATGTAAGACCGCAGCGCTTCAGGAACAGCCACCGTGCCATCGGCCTGTTGATAGTTCTCGAGAATCGCAAGCCACGTCCGCCCCACCGCCAGCCCACTTCCGTTCAGCGTATGCACAAACTCACTCTTGCCTTTTCCCGCTGGCTTGTAGCGGATGTTCGCCCGCCGGGCCTGAAAGCTCTCGAAGTTCGAGCAGGACGAAATCTCGCGATATAACTGCTGCCCCGGCAGCCACACTTCCAGGTCAAATGTCTTCGCTGCCGAAAATCCCGTGTCGCCGGTCGACAATAAGACCCGCCGGTAGGGCAGCTTCAGCGCTTCGAGAATCTCCTCAGCATCGCGCGTCAGCTTCTCGTGCTCCGCATCGCTCTCTTCCGGCTTCGTGAACTTCACCAGCTCCACTTTCTGGAACTGATGCTGTCGGATAATCCCGCGCACATCCTTGCCGTACGCGCCCGCCTCCGCGCGAAAACACGGCGTGTACGCCGTTAGCGCAATCGGCAGCTTTGCTTCATCCAGAATCTCGTCGCGGTAGAGATTTGTTACCGGCACTTCCGCCGTCGGAATCAGCCAGTGATCATTGTCCCTGAATTCGCCGCGGCTCACTGCCTCCACATCGGCATCTGCACAGCCAAACAGATCCTCGGCAAACTTCGGCAGCTGTCCCGTTCCAAAAAGACTCTTGCTGTTCACCATGAAAGGCGGCAGCACTTCCGTGTAGCCGTGCTTCTGCGTGTGCATGTCCAGCATGAAGCTAATCAGCGCCCGCTCCAGCCTGGCGCCTGCTCCCATGTAAACCGCAAAGCGTGCCCCGCTCAGCTTCGCCGCGCGTTCAAGGTCTAGAATGCCCAGCCGCTCGCCCAGTTCCCAGTGCGGCTTCGCCTCAAAATCAAAGCGCGGCTTCTCGCCCCACTCTTTCACTGTCTTGTTATCGGCTTCCGAGGCGCCCGCCGGCACTTCATCGCGCGTCAGGTTTGGAATGCTGGATAGCGCCAGCCGCATCTGGTCGTCGAGCGATGCCGCCGACGAGTCCAGCTCATCCAGCCTCGCCTTCAGCGCCCGCGTTTCTTCCATCAGGTCATCGGCGTTCTCGCCGGCCTTCTTCCGCGCGCCCACCTGCTGGCTCAGCTCATTGCGCTTCGCCTTCAGTTGTTCCGCCTGCGTGATCGCTTCGCGCCGCCGCTGATCAAGCGTTCTGAAATCGCCCAGCAGCGCCGCGGGATCGGCGCCTCGTGCGCGAAGTTTCGCCTCCACCAGCTCCAGATTGCTTCGTACAAATCCCAGGTCAAGCATGCTCTTCCAGTCTAATTGAGCAGAAACGGACTACCGGCTCGACGCCGTCACCTCGCCCTTGCCCGCATCCTCACCCGCCCCCGCGTCGACCCTTGCATCGACTTGGTCCTCCCACCCCGGCAAACGCTGGTCCCCGGTGATCAGCCGCGCTCCCCCCGTAAAGGTGAGATACGTCCACACCCACGACGCAAATACGGCAACACGATTTTTGAACCCGATCAGAAAGAAGATGTGCACCACGATCCACGTCACCCACGCCAGAACACCGCTCAGGTGGGCCTTGAACGGCCACTCCAGCTTCGCCACCGCCGCCATCCGCCCAATCGTCGCCAGGTCGCCCTTGTCAAAATAGCGGAACTTCGGCCGCTCTCTGCCTTCGATATCCGCCTTGATCGCCTTGCCCGCGAATGTGCCCATCTGCATCGCTGGCTGCGCCACTCCCGGCACCTGATGACCATCCTGCTCAAAGTGCGCCAGGTCGCCGATCACAAACACGTCCGGCAGATCCTGCGGATTCAGTTGTTCATCCACCATCACGCATCCGCGCTTGTCGAGCGGAGTTCCCAGCAGTTTGCCCAGCGGCGAAGGCTGCACGCCTGCCGCCCACAGCGTCACCGCAGCGTCGAACCGCTGGCCCCCCGCATCCACCCAGCCCGGCCCAACGCCTGTCACCGTCGTCTTCTTGTGGATCTCCACTCCCAGGCGCGTCAATTCCTCTTCGGCCTTCTTCGACAGATCTTCGGGATACGTAGCCAACACCCTCGGGCCGCCATCCAGCAGCAGCACCCGGGCCTTCGACGGGTCGATATGTCGAAAATCGTGCTTCATGTAAAGCTTTGCGATGTCGCTGATCGCGCCGGCCAGCTCCACGCCCGTCGGCCCGCCGCCCACCACCACAAAGTTCAGCGGTGGATGCCAGCCATGCTCCTGCATCTGCCGTTCGGCAAGTTCAAACGCCAGCAGCACCCGCCGCCGTATCTCCGTCGCATCTTCAATCGTCTTCAGGCCCGGCGCCAGCTTCGCCCAGTCATCATGTCCAAAATAGGAGTGCGTCGACCCCGTTGCCAGCACCAGGTAGTCATATTGCAGCGCCGCGCCCGATTTCAGGCTCACTTTGTGCGCCGCGCAATCCAGGTCCACCACCTCGTCCATCAGCACTTCGGTGTTCTCCTGCCGCCGCAGCACAGCCCGAATCGGCTGCGCAATATCCGCGGGCGACAACACCGCCAGGGCCACCTGGTAGAGCAGCGGTTGAAACGTGTGATAGTTTTTCCGGTCGACCACAGTCACATCCACTGGCACATGCGCCAGGGCCTTCGCAGCCATCAGGCCGCCAAATCCGGATCCCACAATCACGACCCGTGGGCGCTTCGCGGATGGTCCTTTCTGCAATGGCTTCGTGAGCTTACCCATGCGGTCTCTCCCTTTCTTCCTATTTACTTACCTGTTTAATGGATGCGTCAAAAGACGCCTCGACCCACACTCCTTTCAGCCGTTCACAATAATAGGCTTGCCCGCCGCTCAAATTAGGCTCATCCGGCTCTCAAATAGGACTTGTCCTGGGACTTGTCCGTCTCTCACGGCCCTTGTTATCGTGGGAATTCCCAGCCCCGGTGGAGCACGGCAGCAAATGAATGAATCGAGACGCCTCTGGCGCAGCATCAATGCCATCATCGCCGGCATCCTCGTCGGCGCGCTTCTCTCCGTCGCAACAGATTTCGCTCTGCATGCCGCGGGCATCGCCCCCGCCCTTGGCCAGCGCTTTTCGAACGCGCTTCTGCTGCTCGCCACCTTCTACCGCACCGTCTACGGCGTCCTCGGCAGCTATATTTGTGCCCGTCTCGCGCCCATCCTGCCGATGCGCCATTCCATCATCCTCGGCTGCCTCGGCCTCGCCGCCAACATTGCCGGCGCCGTCCTCACCTGGAACGCCGGTGCGGCCTTCGCTCCGCACTGGTATCCAATTACCCTCATCGTCCTCGCGCTTCCCACCGCGTGGCTTGGCGCCAGAATTTTCCTTGCGCAAAAGGGCGTTACCCGATAGAACCTGCTACAGCCCGCGGCTTACGGATGCTCTTCGATCGTCACGCTCATCGTGCTCGCAGCGCCTGTCGCGGCCTCGCCAACCATCTGCGTTGGCGTTCCGCTCAAGCCGGCGGGTGAAAACACCACCGACCCGTCAATCGCTGAGGTCGCATTGGCAACCTGCGTGCCCAGCAGTTCCGCCTGCGCGCATCGCCCATGCACCGCGCACGGCGCAGCCCACGCATACAGAGTCTGGTACAGCGTCACCGTCCCGCCTGCCATTGGATTCCCATTCATATCCCGCAGCCGCAGGACAATCTGCGCCGGCGTTGCGCCCACCGCCAGGCTCTGCGTCGTCCCCATTACAGTCTCCAGCACTCCGTATTCGGGCCGTGCCCCCAGCACCGTGAACGACGCGCATTGCCCCGTCCCATTCACGCACGCCGTCGCTGTAACCACTTGCCCTTCTGCCAGCGGACCCACCGTGAGCGTCTTCGTTGCCACTCCAATCGCGTTCGTCGTTGCCGCCGCGCTGTCCGCTCCAATGCCCGTGCCGGTCGCAGACCACGTCACACTTTGCCCGCTCGCCGCCACGCCGTTCACCAGCACCAGCGCTTGTGCCGTCCAGCTCACTGTTGCCCCCGCGGCAACGGAGAGCGTCGGCGTCAGCGCCGCAATCGTCGGCGCCGTCCCTCCGGTAAAGTGCGCCTGCAGGCTCGTCCCATTGCTGAGCGAAGCCGTCACCACTGCGGATGCGCCATTCACAGCGGTTGCCGTCATCGTTGCCGTGCCGTCGCCGGTCGCCGTCACCGTGCAACTCACGCCTCCGCATCCAAGCTGCGCCGTTCCGCTGCTCACCGTGTACGTCACCGCCACTCCTCCGGCAGCCTTCAAGTCCGGCCCCAGGGCCATAACGGAGAAGGGAATTGGCACTCCCGCCGGCACCGTGTTCATGGGCGCCGTCACCAGCGCCAGCGAGTCGCCCGTCCCCGCGTCATAGCTCACTCCGCCCGTGATCACTGCCGCTGCAAAAAAGATCGGTAGATCATCCACCTCCACATCCACCGATCCCGTTACGCCGCTATTCGCGGCCGGCGCGATCGCCGTAATCTCATTCGCAGAGACGCTCGTCACCACCGCCGCCTGCCCATCCACCAGCACCGTGTCCGCCGGGCGGAAACCCATCCCGTGGATCACAATCGTGCCGCCCGCCGCCGGCAGCCGCGCCGGCCATACCGTGTCGGCATAGAGCACCCAGCCCTTGTACGCATAATCGGGACGCCCGTCCCCTCGCATATCCGCCACGCCCAGCCGCACCACGTCGTCGGCTCCCGTGCCCACCCGCAGCCACGTCTCGCCTGCCGCGTTGCCGTTAAGCGCCGGAGCAGTCCCCACCGCCGCCGATCCCACCGCATCAAACGCGTCCCACACTCCGAGCGCAGGCAGCGCCTTCCGCCCGGTCGCGGCTCCCGCCTCGTTCAACGCCTGCGTCACCACCGTGAACGACCGTCCTGCCCGCACCGGAAACACCAGCCAGTCCGTCTGCCCGATCGTGCTCAGCCTTCCGCCCCACATTCCGCTCGGCGGCAGTGCCCGCGGTGCGCTCGCCGTCCCGATCCCGTCCACCGTGCCGCCCATCGCGGACTGCCCAATCGTCACATCCAGCGCCCGCGCGGTCCCCGCCGTCAGCCCCGTTACTGTCAGCACCGGCATCGTTCCGGAGGGCAGCGGCGAGCCCTCGGCGTACGGCCCCACGCACTGTGCCAGCATGTACAACGGGTCAATCGCTTCAAACGTCACCTGGTAATTCGCCGTCGGCATTCCCGGCGGCAGCGGAATTCCGCTCAGGTCAAAATACCCCTGCATCGCCTCATCGGCCGATCCCCACAGGCTCAGCGCGTTCCCCGATGCATCCGTCCATCCCATCACCGCGTTGCCGTGATTCGCATTGAAATACCCGCCCGAAACAAACGTCACCGTGTACTGGTACAGCGGATTCCCGTTCTCATCGAGCGGCCGCGCCACTACATTCACGCCCTGCATCCCCACACCCGAAGCAAATTTCAGCGTCCCCGTAATCGAAACAGTGTTCGCCGAAGTCAGCACCTTGCCCGCGAAACTTCCCACGTTCGCCGCCGTCACTGGATAGATCCGGTTCAGCGCCGCAATATCGTCATACCGCAGCACATTTGGTTGCGGAATGCACGTTCCCCCCGTAGCTCCGCAAGCACCGCTCATCGGCTGCATCACCGGCCACCCCAGCGTGCCGTTCGTTTCTCCCTCATCGGTCAGCGCGTCAGGATTCACCTGCGCATAGTCCAGTCCGAGCGCCCGCCCAAGGGCCCTCTCTATTTCGAAGCTCATCATCTGCAGCAGTGCCGGCGTCGTCGCGCACAGCCCGTTCACCAGGATCACTGCATGGCCGATCGATGCGTCGGGCTCAATCGCATCCAGCCACGTCCACACCGCGTCGTTCTGGCAACTCGTCGGGTCGCTCGCGCCGGCTCCAAAGATTCCGTCAATCACTGAACCATCGGCGTCGAAAACAATCGCCAGCGGATACCCCGTCGCCGACGGAGTCACATCGGCTGGCGCAGCAAAGACCGCATCGCCTGCCACCACATTGCTTCCGCTCACGTCTTCGTTCAGCGTGCCTGCGTCGGTCAGCGAAACCCCGGCCGTTGTCACCGCGCTCCACAGCCCCGCCGCCGCATCCACCATCGCCGTCGCCTGCGCATGGCTCACCCCTGCATTCAGCGGCCCCTCGTCCACGTAATACTTCACCTGCCCGCCAGCCCAGTGCACTGGTTTACCCACAACCGCGGGGTCAAAATAGCTCGTTCCAGCCACATATCTCGGCCCTCCGCACCACGCCGGTGCAGCCACCGACAGCACCGCCGCCGTTGCTCCCGCAACCCACCCGAGCCGTCGCCAGCCTTGATCCATCCCGTGAGGATCCATGCCGTGAGCCTCCACTGAGGCTCAAAGCAGCAGTGGATCCAAAAACGTGCAGATAGTCTTGGAAAATTCTCAGAGCGGAAAACCAAGCGCCAGACCCGGCCCGCCACGGACCCCCGCCCGGCCCGCCAACTTTCTGGTGACTATGCTTACCAAATGGTAACTGCGAAGAATTACTTCAGTGCTTTACATCACGTGGAGATCAGCTAGAATGAGTCCCAGCTGGTTCATTCTTAAGGGAATGAATTAGTTACCTCTGGGGGAGGCCGGACCTGCTCGTCCGGCCTTGAGGTTACAGATACTTACAGGCGTGTCACTAAATTCGAATTCTATTTTCTTACCTTTCTGGAGGGCGCCATCGGAACCCGGCTTCGTTTAGGAGATCTGCTGATTCTTGCGGGGGAAGTCACGAAAGAAGACGTGGCCAATGCCCTTGACCGCCTTGCCGAACGGGGTGGCCGCCTGGGAGATAACCTGGTCGCCCTCGGCGCTATCTCGCAGGAGCGGCTCAATCACTTCCTCCATCGCATCCCCACCGAGCCTACTGATATCAAGTCCACCGGCATCGATGAAGTCGACCTGATGGCTCTGCTGCTCAAACTCATCTACCGTGACCGCCTCGAAACCACGCGGCAGTTCATGGACGCCATCAAGCTGCCCTACCACATCGTCCATGACATCATCCGTATGGCCGTCGAGCGCAATCTGCTCCAGACCCTCGGCTCCCGCTACACCGACAACCCCATCGACCTTAGCTACACCTTTACCGAGGAAGGCCGCCGCTGGACTCTCGATACCCTCAATCGCCTGCGCTACACCGGGCCTGCGCCGGTCACCCTCGACGAATTCAATTACCAGGTCAACATGCAGAAGCTCACCAACGAGGTCATCACCGTTGAGCGGCTGCGCAAAGGCCTCAAAGGGCTCGCCTTCGACGAGAGCCTCGTCGAGCAGAGCGGCCCGGCCATCAACTCCGGCCGCGCCATCCTTTTCTACGGACCTCCGGGCAACGGCAAAACCACCGTCGCCATGCGCCTTTCGAGCGTCTTCAGCGACGTCATCTACGTCCCCTACTCGGTCGTCGTCGAGGGGCAGATCATCCGCGTTCACGACCCCAGCATCCACATCCCGCTCGACGTCACCACGGTTACTGAGGACAACGGCCTCTCCGTCATCCGCCGCGAAGAATACGATGCCCGCTGGGTTCCGTGCCGCCGGCCTTTCGTCATCACCGGCGGCGAGCTCACGCTCGATATGCTCGACCTCCGCTATGACACCTACGGCCACTATTACGAGGCGCCCTTGCACGTAAAGGCCCTCGGCGGCTGCTTCATCATCGACGACTTCGGCCGTCAGCTCGTCAGCCCCACCCACCTGCTCAATCGCTGGATCGTGCCACTCGAAAGCCGCGTCGACTTCCTCAAGCTCCACACCGGCAAAAGCTTCAGCATTCCCTTCGAGGAGCTCATCATCTTCTCGACCAACCTCGAGCCGGAAGACCTCATGGATCCGGCCTTCCTGCGCCGCCTGCCTTACAAAATCGAGGTCAGCGCACCTACCATTGAGAACTTCCGCCGCATCTTCGATGCTGAATGTGAGCGCCAGGGCCTCCAGCTCACCGATGAAGTCTTCTTCACCATCGTCGACAAGCTGCAGAATGAAAAGAAACTTGAATGCGGAGCCTATATGCCTCGCTTCATCGTCGACCAGATCGTCGCCACCTGCCGCTTCATGGGCCAGCCTGCTCACTTCGAACCGCGCTACATCGACTACGCACTCGACAACCTCCGCGTCAAACACAGCAAAGCTGCCGGCGCTTCCAAAACCTCGGCCCGCATGGTCGACGAAGAGCCGGTGGGCGTTCGCTAGTCTTCACGGTTTTTCGCGGCGGTTCAATCAACCTCAACACATCAACATCGACACTGGATGCTCTGGGTCTCTCCGCCACGGCGGATGAGACCTCGAGAGCGCCGGTCTCAACTCACCACGCGCCGAACCGCAAGAAACGACAAAAGCCTTGACGGCACATCTGCCCGGTAGTTAACTTTGGCAGGTTCGACGCCGGAACTCCCTTCCGCCGGAACTTCCTTCCCCTGACACAAGAAGAATGCTTTGTCGCAGCGGGCCCCCTGCAGTCGCAGTGACTCACTCTGGCCGCGAACGATCTCAATGAGAGAAGCAAGGAGAAAGATTTATGAAGTTCATCGTGAAGTACAAAATCCCCAAGGGTGCTGTCCTTGATGCAGAACAGCGGTTCCTGAAAACCGGTGGTGCGCCGCCGCAAGGCGTGAAGATGATCGGTCGCTGGCACGGCATGAGCGGCGGCGGCGTGCTGATCGCCGAGACAAACGATGCCAAAGCGCTCTTTTCCTGGCTGCACTATTGGAATGACCTGCTGGAATTCGAGACCACACCGTGCGTGGAAGATGCAGAGGCAGGCGAGGTCATGGCAGCGGGAAGGCCCTGAACGTCCTGAGAGCAGGGCAGAGCACTGAAGATGAGGGCGGGTTGTCCAGGCCAGGGCAACCCGCCATTAAGTCGCGTCCGCCTGCAGCTACATCCCGTAACCTTAATTCGGTCTAAATCTCCGGGTAGAAATCGAAGAACGCGTCGAGGCTCTGCTTCAACTGCTCTTCGATCTGCTCGCGCGACCCCTCCAGCACATGCATCGTCACGTGCGCGTCGCGCCCGTTCTTCAGCTTCAGCGTCGCGTCGCCGATCTGCTCAACTTCGCCCTCAGGCAGCAGCCGCATTCCGTACACAAGAGTCAGATTCGCCATGCAGGAAGTATAGAGTCCCCGCTGTGATCACGCTGAGACTCAGGCCCAATGGTTCTGAGTCGTCGCTGCCAGGCCGATCAGCGGTTATGAGACCGGAAGAAACCGGAGACCGCCCAGCCAAGCCCTCGCACCATAACCCAGGGCAGGCAAAAACCCAGCAGCAGTGGCACCGGGATCAGGGCAAGGTTCCAAATCCGATTCTGGCTCAAAGCGGAGTTCAATATCTCGGCAACCCAGAACAGGCTGAATGTTGCTCCAACGGCTCCCGCCACCAGGGACAAACGCCGCACTCCTTCATCGAGATTCACTTGCATTCTCTTCCTCTTCTGCCTGCCTTCAAAGCAGGCGGCCTGCTATCTCGCGCGAGCTAGCTCCTTCGTGGCAGTCGATTGTAACGGGTCAGATTCGCCATGTCCGTCATCTTACATACCATTGATGACATAGGATTGATGAAGATTGATGAGTTCGGCAATGAGCCGAGCCGCCGCCGCGCCGTGAGTCCCCACCCCCTCCACGTGCATCTACAATCGACACAGGGAATCTGATGAACGAAACACTTGACACAGTAATCATGGGCTCCGGATGCTCCGGGCTCACCGCCGCCATCTACTCCGCCCGCGCCGGCCTCAAACCCCTTGTCCTTGAAGGGCACGAGCCCGGAGGACAGCTCTCCATCACCTCCCTGGTCGAGAACTTTCCCGGCTTTCCCGACGGTATCCAGGGTCCCGAGCTCATTGACAACATGAAGAGGCAGGCCGAGCGCTTCGGCGCAACCTTTCAGCTCGCTCATCTTCACGGTGTCGATCTCAGCGCGCATCCCTACAAGCTCAAAACTTCCAGCGGAGAGGTCCACACCCGCTCCCTCATCATCGCCTCCGGCGCCAGCGCGCGCTGGCTTGGCATTCCCAGCGAGCAGGCCCTCATCGGCCACGGCGTCTCCAGTTGCGCCACCTGCGACGGCTTCTTCTTCCGCGGCAAGCCCATCGCCGTCGTCGGCGGTGGCGACTCCGCCATGGAAGAAGCGCTCTTCCTCACCCGCTTCGCCAGCAAGGTCACGCTGCTCCACCGGCGCGACCACTTCCGCGCATCCAAAATCATGCTTGAGCGCGCCATCGCTCATCCCAACATCGAGCTCCGCACCAACACCGTCGTCGATGAGGTCCTCGGTGTCGAAGAGAAGTCCGTCAAGGGTCTTCGCATCCGCGACACCGTCAATGGCGACGCCACCGTCCTCGATGTCGAAGGCCTCTTCCTCGGCATCGGTCACGAGCCCAACGCCAAACTCTTCAACGGCCAGCTCGACATGGATGAAGATGGCTACCTGCTCACCCGGACCAACGTCTTCACCACGCATCACGGAGTCACCGTGCCCGGCGTCTTCGCCTCCGGTGACGTCGTCGATCGCCGTTACCGCCAGGCCATCACGGCCGCCGGCTCCGGTTGCATGGCGGCCCTCGAAGTTGAAAAATTCCTCGAGGAACACGGCCACTGAGATACGCTCGCGTCATTTCGCTCGCGCGCGGCAAGCAGCTAAACGAGATGAGGGAAGGGAAGACGTGCCGCCGCAATCACCATTACCGCCCACCCCCGATCCCCTCGCCGGCCGCACACCCACCAGCCACGAACGCATGAGCGGGCAGAGCTGGGATGCCTCCTACCAGCACGGCCCGGCGCCTTGGGAGATAGGCCATCCCCAGCCCGCTATCTTTCGTCTGGCCGCCAGCGGCGCCATCGCCGGCACAGTGCTCGACGCAGGCTGCGGCAGCGGCGACAACACGCTCCACATCGCCGCCCTGGGAATTCCGGTTCTCGGCGTGGACGTCGCTGAAACCGCGCTCGTCGAGCGCCCGCGACAAGGCTCACGATCGCGGCCTTCCTGCCCGAATTCGTCAGCTCGCCGATGCGCTGCATCTCGACCGCCTCGGCCGTACATTCGATACCGTCATCGACTGCGGACTCTTCCACACCTTCGACGCCACCGAGCGACCCGGATACGTTGCCAGTCTTGCATCGGTGACCAAACCAGGTGCAACCCTTTACCTGCTTTGCTTCAGCGATGCCGGCCCTGAAACCGGTCCTGACTCCGGCCCTCACCCCGTCTCTGAAGCCGAGCTGCGCGCCGCCTTCAACCCCGCCACCGGCTGGACAATCCGCACCCTCGAACCCGACCGCATCCACACCCGATTCCACGGCGAGAACGGTGTCCCCGCATGGTTCGCAACCATCCAACGCAACTGAATCCGTCAACCCCGCTCCCCCGCTGACGTGCGTTCTCCGTGCTATCCAGAGCGCATATCCCCACCCAACTGCGTGTCATCCTGAGCGGAGCAGCTTGGGGCCCCGCGTGCAGTTCGCGGGGTAAGAGACGCGAAGGACCTGCATTTCACCCGCATCAATCCCCCCGAAAATGGGTCCCGCTTTCGGGACCTGAAAAAGCGATGCGCCAACTCCGCTGACCCCGCTCTTTCGCTGCCTCAATTATCCTGAGCATTGCCTCATGACCGCCCTCGCCGCCAATCTCGAGAAAGTTGAAAACGCCATCGCCGCTGCCTGCCGCCGCGCCGGCCGCCCGCGCACTGAAGTCGAGCTGATGGCCGTCTCCAAAACCTATCCGGCCGAAACCATCGCTGAAGCCGTCGCCCTCGGCCTCACTCTCTTCGGCGAAAACCGCGTGCAGGAGTTTGCCGCGAAAGCCATCGAGCTCGAGCCGCTTCGCCACGCTCAGCCCCTCCGCGTCCACCTCATCGGCCACCTGCAATCCAACAAGGCACTGCGCGCCGTGGAGCTCTTCAATGCCATCGACTCAGTCGACTCTCTCCGCCTCGCCGAACGCCTCAACGACGCAGCCGCCAAACTCGGCAAGCGCCTCCCCATCCTCGTTGAAGTCAAGCTCAGCCCCGAAGAAACCAAGGCCGGTCTACTGCCAGACTCGCCCGAAGCCGCGCAACTCCTCGAAGCTCTTCCCAGCCTCACTCACCTCGACACCCGCGGCCTCATGACCATCGCTCCCTGGGGAGTCGCCGAAGACCTCACCCGCGCCTGCTTTCGCAGCCTGCGCCAGTGCCGCGACCGCTGGTCCGCCGCCTATCCGCGCCTTAGTCTTGATGTCCTTTCCATGGGCATGAGCGGCGACTTCGCCCTCGCCATCGAAGAAGGCGCAACGCGCATCCGCATCGGCACCGCGCTCTTCGGCAAGCGCGCCCCCTGGAAGGGCCCCGAAGACTAAGTCACGAGTCTGGATTTTGAAAGCAGCCTTGATCCGCACGAAAATGGGATCCGCACGAAAATGGGTCGGAACGCACAAACGCCCCAGGCACTGAAATAACGACGGCGAGCTACGACCTCACTGCCATCGCCGCCTCAATCGCCTCTTCCGGCTCCGGGCGCACTCGAAAATCCGCATGTGCCTCGGCGAAAACCACCACCCCGGTGCGATCCAGCACATACGTCGCCGGCATCGGCAGCCGCCAGCTCGCTTCGCCATTCACAAAGGGAATATTCACCAGGATCGACTTGTAGTAATCGCGAAAATATTCCGGCACCGTGTACGCCAGCCCGAACCGCTCCGCCACCGCGTTATTCGTATCCGTCAGCACTGGGAAGGGAAGTCCATGCTGCGTCGCCATAAAGTCGCTCTGCCGCTCGATCTGCGGACTGATCGCCACCAGCAGCACTCCGCTCTCGCGCAGCGCACCATAGCGATCGCGCCACATCTCGAGCTCAGTCACGCAGTAGGGACACCAGCGCCCGCGAAAAAAGTCGATCACCAGCGGCCCCAGCGCCAGCAGGTCCGCGCTCCGCACCATGCGGTTGCTCGCATCGCGCAGCGCAAACTCCGGCGCCGTTTCCCCCACACGCAGAATCCTGTCCTCGATCCCCGTCGCAAACAGTTCCTCTACCGCGCGCTCGCCCACCGCAAGCCGCTCGGCCTGCACCAGCTTTCGCGTGTTCTGCGTGATCTCGTCGAGTTGATCCTGCAGCAGTGTCATCTCTTGCCCTTACCGCCCGAACTTCTGTTTTCCGCCCAGACCCAGACCGCCCAGCCCGCCGCGCATCATGTTCTTAGCAAGGCCACCCTTGCCCATCTGTTTGAAGACCTTGCTCATCTGCGCGTACTGCCGCAGCAGCTGGTTCACATCCTGCACCGTCGTCCCCGAACCCGCGGCAATGCGCTTCCTCCGCGATCCCGAAATAATTTCGTGATTCTGCCGCTCATGCGCTGTCATCGAGTTGATCATTGCCTCCAGCCGCACAAACTGCTTCTCATCCACCTGGCTCGCCGCCTGCTGCATCCCGGCAAACGGACCCACCGACGGCAGCATCTTCAAAATACTTTCCATCGAGCCCAGCTTCTTGATCTGCTTCAACTGGTCGCGAAAATCCTCAAGGGTAAATCCATCGCCCAGCAATGCCTTCTTCGCAAACTCCTCTGACTTCTTGCGGTCCAGCTTCTCCTCGGCTTTTTCAATTAGCGACATCATGTCGCCCATGCCAAGAATGCGCCCCACAATCCGGTCCGGATGAAACGGCTCAAAGGCATCCGACTTCTCGCCCACCCCGATAAACTTGATCGGCTGGCCCGTCACCTGTCGGATCGATAGCGCCGCGCCGCCGCGCGCATCGCCATCCATCTTCGTCAGCACTACCCCTGTTAGTCCCAGCCGCGTGTGAAAGTCCTTCGCCGAATTCACCGCATCCTGGCCCGTCATCGCATCGGCCACAAACAGAATTTCCTGCGGATTGAGCAGCTTCTTCAGCTTCTCCATCTCCGTCATCAATTCTTCGTCCACGTGCAGGCGGCCCGCCGTGTCAACAATCAGGGTGTCGCAGCCCATGTTCCGCGCCTCGCGCCGGCCTTCCTGTGCCAGCCGCTCCACCAG
>CAWITZ010000002.1:0-245253 GCA_963839215.1 uncultured Acidobacteriaceae bacterium
GGGAGGCCGACGTGGCGGAAGAGCATCCGAAAAAAACTGAATCATCCGAGCCTCTTTCCCTCTCCGTCAGCGCAACTGACTTCTCCGCGCTCGAAGAGCGCATCGTCCGCGCTGTCGAACTCGTCAAGCGGGAGCGGCAGGCCCGCACCGCCGCTGAAGAGCGCGCCACCAGGGCCGAAGCAGAGCTCGGGGAGCAGGCTCCCGTTGTCGAGCAGTTGCGGGATGAGGTCAAGGTTCTCCGTGCTGAGCGCGACCAGGTCCGCCAGCGGGTCGAGCGGTTGCTCGGGCAGCTTGATTCCCTCGAACTGTGAGGTCACCATGGTGAAGAAAGACGCAGTGCCCCCGGGTTACACCTCCGTCAGCATTTACGACCAGGCCTATCACCTCATGGGCCAGGACCCGGACCACATCCGGCATCTCGCCGAACAGGTCGATGCCAAGATGCGCGCCGTCGCTGCCCAGGGCCGCACCGTCGACTCCCTGCGCGTCGCCGTCCTTGCCGCCCTCAACCTCGCTGACGAACTCGCTCAGGCCGGCGGCGGCTCGGCCATCCGCGACGGCCACGCCCGCGCCCTCACCCTCAGCAGCCTCCTTGACGAAGTTCTCGACGAACGCAAGACCGGCTCCTGACCGTTCGCTGACACGGCTTTCTTGCTGTCCCGCCAACGCTTGAGCTCCCGTTACCTATCACACCTTTCACCCCCGCACAAGACTTGCAATTCTCCGCCGCTGCTCCTACTATCCGCAATAGAGACCGGCCTGCAAAGCAGGTGGGTAATTAACGCTGGTTGAACCAACATTCATTGAACAGGGGCTCGACTCGTCTATACGGTTCTGTGTGCCGTGTCCGCCAGTCCGGAATGCCTAATGAACCGCGGAGAGCTCCACCGTCTTAGGACGGGTTCACCAGCGCATTGCTCACGGCCCAGTGGGTCGGCTTCTACTCTTCTCGCGCGCTGACGCTTTATCCTTCTCTCAGTGCATCCCGTCCTCTTTCAAATCGGCTCCATTCTTATTCCGTCTTACGGAGCGATGGTTGCGCTCGGCATTCTGCTCGCGCTCTGGCTCGCTCTGCGCACTGCGCGCGTCACCCGCGTCAATCCCAATCAACTTTGGAACCTCTGCATCATCGCGCTCTTCACCGCCATCGCCGGCTCGCGCCTCCTGCTCGTGCTGCTCAACTGGACAATCATCCGCACGCACCCCGCGTGGCTCCTCAGCCTCGCCATGGTGCATCATCCGCTGCTTGCCGCCTTCGGTGCGTTTCTCGCGCTTATCGCGGCCTTCGTCTATGCGCGCTCGCAAAAGCTGCCTCTGGCCGACACGGCTGACGCGCTTGCCGCGCCGCTCGCGCTTGCGCTCGCCTGCGAGCAGATCGGCGCGCTTCTCGCCGGTTCCGGCTACGGCACGCAAACCACTGTGCGATGGGCCGTCATCTACACCCACCCGTTCGCGCTGCGCTGGAGCGGCACGCCCCTCTTCGTTCCTCTCCACCCGGTCCAGGCCTACGCCGCCTTTGCGTTGCTCGCCATCACCGTCGTGCTTATCTTCGTTCTGCCGCGCCGCCGCCAGCACGGAGACATCGCCGGCTTCGCGCTCATCTTCATCGGCGCTGCCATTTACTACACCGAGTTCTACCGCGACCCCGAAGGCCGTGGCGCATTCCTCGGCGGCTTCCTCAACGGCCCGCAAATCGTCGCCATCGCCCTGGTTCTCGCCGGCGGGTTCGTCCTCCGCGAGCGTTCCGGCGACTGCATCTGCCCCGACGCCTACGCGCCCAAATCCACCAGCGCAACCGCATCCGCCTGCAAGGATTCGCAATGAATGACCCGCGCACCGTTGCCGTGCCGCCTGAATCCGCCGGCACGCGCCTCGACCATTTCCTCGCCACTCAGCTTGAAGGCGTCAGCCGTTCGCGTGTCCAGCTTCTGCTAGAGCAGGGCGACGTGCTCGTCGATGGAGCCCACGCCAAGGCATCCCTCAAGCTCCGCGGCGGCGAGCAGATCGTCGTCACCGGCGAACCGCGTCCCGCGCCCCTCAAAGCCATCCCTGAGGCCATCCCGCTCCACGTCATCTACGAAGATAGCGACCTTGCCGTCATCAACAAGCCCGCCGGCATGATGGTCCACGCCGGCTCCGGGCAGAATGAGGATGCGCGCAGCCGCGGCACCCTCGTCAACGCGCTCCTCCACCGCTTCCAGGCGCTCTCCTCCACCGCCGGCGAGCTCCGCCCCGGCATCGTCCACCGCCTCGACAAGGACACCAGCGGCCTCATTGTCGTCGCAAAAAACGATGCAGCCCACGCCGCGCTCGCCGAGCTCTTTTCCACGCGCCGCATCCACAAGACCTACACCGCCCTCGTCCACGGTCACCTTGAACGCGCCAAAGGCTCCGTCACCGCTGCCATCGGCCGCGACCCCCTGCGCCGCACCCGCATGACCACCCGCGTCACTGAAAACGCTCGTTCCGCCGTTTCTCATTACGAAGTGGTTCGCGCGCTCACAACACGCTTCGGAAAATTCACCCTGGTCCGCGTGCGCATTGAAACTGGCCGCACTCATCAGATTCGCGTGCACATGGCCTCGCTTGGCCACCCGGTTGTTGGCGACACGCTCTATGGCGCTGCGGGCCAGCTTTCTGAGCAGTCCACTCAGCCCACCTCCCGCAAAAAAGCCGATACCGCGAAGCTCCGCCTCGGCCGAAACTTCCTTCACGCCGCCCGCCTCGAGTTTCCCCATCCCACCTCCGGCAAACTCCTCGAGCTTGAGGCCCTGCTTCCGCAGGAACTTGAAGCTTTTCTCGTGCAACTCGAGCAGCAAGGCCCACAAATCAATGGCGATACCCGCAAGTAACTTGCCAAAACCGCTCCGTTGTTAGAATAAGAAGGATATGAAGCAAAAGTTGTTCTTTGGCCTGGTCCTTGCCGCGCCGCTCTGCGTGGCCGGTTTGTACGCGCAGCAAAGCCCCACCCCGGCGCAGGCGTCGGCTGCCCAATCAACCACCCCCGCGCCCGCGTCATCTTCGGCGCCCGCAAACGCGCAGCAGCCCGGCCAGACCCCTGCAGACGACGATGCCAACACCGCGCCCACCTTCAAGTTCGGCGTCAATGAAGTCAACCTCATCTTTACTGTTACCGACAAGCACGGCCACTACATCCCCAACCTCAAGCTCAGTGACTTTGCCCTGCTTGATGATCAGCGCGCCCCGGAGCGCGTCAACTCTTTCCGCCAGCAGATCAACCTGCCTCTGCGCGTCGGAATCGTCATCGACGCCAGCACCTCGATCCGCACCCGTTTTCAGTTTGAGCAGCAGTCGGCCAACGAGTTTCTTCTCTCCATCCTCAAGTCGAAGAGCGACCGCGCCTTTGTGATGGGTTTCGATGTCACGCCCACCGTGACCCAGGATTGGACCAACAACCTCGACGGTCTCCAGGCCGGTATCAATCGCCTCCGCCCCGGCGGCGGTACCGCGCTCTTTGACGCTGTCTACACCGCCTGCCGCGACAAGCTTCTCTCTGAGCGAGGCGCTGAGCCTGTGCGCAAGGCCATGATCCTCATCTCCGACGGCGACGACAACCAGAGCCGCGTCCATCCCGACGAAGCCATCAAGATGTGCCAGCGCTCCGAGACCATCATCTACGCCATCTCCACCAACTGGACACCGAGCCGCGGCCGTGGCGACAAGGTCCTTACCGACATGGCCGAGGAAACCGGCGGCGAAGTCTTCTTCCCGCCCTCTGTCGAAGAAATGTCCAACAGCTTCAAGAACATTGAAGAAGAGCTGCGCTCGCAGTACGCGCTCAACTACGTTCCTGCGGACTTCAGGGCCGACGGCTCCTTCCGTCCGATCTATCTCTACTGCAACGACCGCCGCTACCAGGTCCGCGCCCGCAGGGGATACTTCGCTCCGCGCCCGTAGCATCCTTCCCGTTCACGAATCCCGCTCTGCGCCCGCATCCGTGCCAGCTCCAATCAGCTGGCGCGGATGCGGCGCTCAGGGCTCGCTTCAGTAGGCGTCGTCCGTCCCAATCGGCATTCCCGGCGGAGCCTGCATCACCGGCAGCGGCTGAAACTTCTCCGGCGCGCGCTCAAAAGCGGCAATGCGGCTCTTGATCTCCGTTCCCACCGCGTCCCCGGGCTCACTCGCGGCAATTTCGTGCAGCTTCGCCGTCACCACCGCCCGCGCCTCAAAGCTGGTCTCATTGTTCGCGGCCAGCCGGAACAGTGCCTCCACAACCCGCGCCTTCACCGCTGTGCCAATCACCGCCGGCATGCCGTCGCCCGTTGAAGCCGTTGCCTTCATCGCGGCGTCAATCACATCGCCCAGCGTTGGCTCCGCTGCTTCGCGCGCGTGGTACTGCACAAGCCGGTTGGCGCGCGCGGGATCGAACAGCACCGTCAGCGTCAAATCGGCGGCGCTCTCTGCTGTCGCCACAGGATCGAAGGTCACGGAGGTATGCGAAGGGAAGCCTTCAACACGCAGTGGCCCCGTCACACCCTCCATCCCCGGCGTGGGCGGCGGCAATTGCCGCAGCAGTGCCTCCGGCAGCGTCAGCACTTCAGGCGAGAGCGTCTTCACAACTGCTGCCAGCGCCGCCTTCTGCTCGTCTGCCGCAACAATCTCCGGTCCCTTCTGCCCATCGCCACGCACCGTGTAGCGATAGTTCAGTCCGCCGATAATTTTCGTCGCCGCCTCCGCCTGGTAGCGATACAGCAGGTACAACGGCACCAGCGTCACTTCCATCTGCGCCATCGGAGCCCCCGGCCGGATCACGTCCGGCCCAAACCGCGCCAGTGCCGCCTTGCGCACTTCGAGAATGCGGTTCAGCTCATCCGCTGCATTCGTCCCGTTGTCCCACAGATGCGCAATCGGGCTTGCCGAGCCAAAAGGCCGCGCATCGGCATCGCTCAGGTAGCGAATTCCGCCGCTCTCTGCCTTATGCAGAATCGCCTCCAGCGCCGCGTCATCCTCAACAGCCTTACCATCGCGGTCGAACTCGCGATACCCGTAGTCGATCGCCACCTTGTCCCACACGCCAATGCCCACCGGATACGCCTGCGAGAGATCAGGCACGCCGTTTTTGTCGAGCACAATCCACGGGTGCGGATACTCCATCACGCTCATCGTCTGGTCCGGCGTGTGCGGCATCGTGCTCGCCGCGTAGTTGTGCATCAGGCCCAGCGTGTGCCCGCTTTCATGCGCTGCCAGCTGGCGAATGCGCGCCAGCACCATCTTCAGCGCCGCATCGTGCTCCGCATCCGGCACCTTGCCATCCTTGTAGGGAGCAAGCAGCGCTTCGGCAATCAGGTAATCCTGCCGCCCCCGCAGGCTGCCCAGCGTCACGTTGCCCTTCAGAATTTCGCCCGTGCGCGGATCAACAAGCACATCCCCGTAACTCCACCCGCGATTGAAACGATGCACCCACTGGATGATGTTGTAGCGCGCATCCATTGGGTCCGCGTCTTCCGGCAGCAGCTTTACCTGGAACGTCCCCGCCCTCCAGCCCGCCGCCTGGAACGCCTGGTCCCACCACGAGCAGCCTTCCTGGAGCGCGGTGCGCAGCGGCTCCGGCGCTCCCCGATCGATGTAATACACAATCGGCTCCACCGCTTCGCAACTCGCCGTGCAACTCGGGTCCTTCTTCTGCAGCCGATGCCGCGGGATGAACTGCTGATTCGTATCCACGCCGAGCGGCGTATTCATTTCGCGGTACGACACATCGAAAAATCCCGAGCGCGGCGAATATCGGCGCGGCACATAGCCCGGCGGCGGCAGCTTCAAAAAACTCTGGCGCTCGTGCACCGTCACTGCGTGCACGTCGGGCGTCACGTCAGCCAGCAGTCGCGCCTCGCTCGGGTTCTCGCTCACAAACGTCAGCTCTGCCTCAACCTCCGTGTTCAGCGGGAAAGCCTTCGTGTGTTCCGGATCAATGGTCGACCGGTCCGTGTCGACGTGATAGCTGCCCTGCTTCGCCGCCGCCAGCACTTCGCCAATGCCGTGCACGTCGCGCAGAAAATAATTCGTAGCATCTACAACAACAAAGCCCTCCACCTCGCCTGTGATGTTGAACCCCGCAAGCACTGACGACGGAAAGGACTGCTTCACCGCAAGTTGCTCTGCCGGGTCCGTTGAAGCCGTGCGGTACGCCATGTTCTCTTCAACCAGCAGCACCTTCGGCCCCACACGCTCAAAGTGCACCAACCGCGGCCCGCTGCTCGACCCTCCAAAAAGAATCTGCATCTGCCCACGATCCATCCCCAGGTCATTCTGACCAACGCCGTAGGGCAGCGAGTCGTAAAGAATGTAACCGGGCGACGCCGCGCCGTTCCGTTCCGTCAAGGGAATCCCAAGGTAGAGCTTGCCCGTCTTCACATCCCAGTGAAGCGGCAATAGCTCGCTGTTCTGCGTTGCCGCGGCAGCCATCGCGGCCGTGTCGACAGATTTGTCTGGCGAGGATTTATCCGGTGCAGCCTGTGCTGAAGCCATAAGGGCAGCGCCGGCGAGCAATAGAAGAGAAAGGCAACGGCGGAAGCGAAGCAGGGAAGAGGTCATGCAGTTCTTGTAGCATGGCAGCCTGCTGTGCGTTGCTATTTCTGCTCGCGGCCGCCCATAAACTCGCCTGCCTCTTCGTGCCCGTCCACAATGTAGACGTAGCCGCTCAGCGGCGGCGCGCCGCTTGTGTTTCCTTCTCCGCGAAACCCATACGCAAAGCGCAGATCGATAAACTCCACCGTCGTCCACGTGCGTCCAGGCGTCAGAGTCGGCGGATCGAATCCCGGCACGGGATACTGCCCGATATCGCGCACCACCGCCCATTTACCCCAGTCGAGATAGACTTTCCCGAGCTCCGTCTGCTTCGCCGCTTCTACAGCAGGCGTATCGGTCGGCTTGTAGATCACGTCGCGCGGTGCCTCGCTGTCAATCGTGCCGGACCTCGTATTCACTTCTGCCGTCTGGTAATAATCCTGCGTCTCCACAACCGCGTGCCAGCGGTAGGGATTCACCCAGTAAGGCTGTGCTGCGCTGCGCAGTATCGGCGCCGTCGTCACCTGCGTGTTTTCGAGCAGCGCCAGAGCCTGCGCATGCTCAGCCCAACGCCAGCACCACACCGCCACCATGCCGCACAGCGCAAAAATTGCCCATCCCCGCCCGCGAAACTGCTTCCGCCGCGCGCCAATCTCGCTGTCCGCCAGCCCTAGCAGCCACGGCATCACAATCGCCGAGAGCAGCAGCACCCACAGCACCGGCTCGCCGATAAACACAAAGCTGCCCTCATACCACCGCGGGTTGAAAGGGAAGAACGGCCGCACACCGTAGCTGTTTGTCCAGTCCAGCAGAATGTGGCTCAGCGCCGCAATCAGCGCGGCAAAGTACACCCAGCCCCAGCGCACCGGCGTAATCGGCGGCCGTGCCGCGCGGTTCTTTCTCCACCGGTGGTAAAGCCAAACCGCAGACGTCACCACCGCCGCAATCACCGGCGCCGCAATAAACGTGTGCGTAATCCCGCGATGATGCTTCAGCCCTTCCACCGGTCCGGCCAGGGCCCACAGGATATCGAGATCGGCAGCTTCAGCGGCCAGCGTCGCAGCCAGCGTCACATAAGCAGCTTTGCGATTGAGCCCGGCGCGTCCAATGCAGGCGCCGGTAAGAAAGTGCGTAACAGGTTCCATAGCGTCTGCAAGACATACTAACCGCTCGCGGCTCCGCGACCCGCGCGCGCCATGCAATGCCGCCCCCTATAATCCTTCCCATGGATGAAGGGAGCAAAGCAAGCAAGATTGCGAAGCGCATCGACGAACTGCGCGCTGAGCTGCGCCGCCACGAACATCTTTACTACGTCATGGACGCGCCGGTAATCGCCGACGCGGAATACGACATGCTCATGAACGAGCTTAAAAAGCTCGAGGCCGAGCATCCCGCGCTCCTCACCGCGGACTCGCCCACCCAGCGCGTCGGCGGCAAGCCCGCCGCAGGTTTCAGCAAGGTTCCCCATACGCGCCCCATGCTGAGCCTCGACAACGCATACAACGAAGAAGAGCTCACCGACTGGGATCGCCGCGTTCATGAGCTCGCCGGCAATCTTCCCGTCGAATACACCGCCGAGCTCAAACTCGACGGCCTCAGTGTCGCGCTGCAATATGAGCCCGCCCAAAACGGCGGCGCGCGTCTCGCCTACGGCATCACCCGCGGCGACGGCCAGATCGGCGAAGACGTCACCTCCAACATCCGCACCATCCGCAGCGTCCCCATTTCTATCCCGGCTTCGGCACTCGAAAAAGCCGGCCTCCCGAAGAGCTTCGAGGTGCGCGGAGAAGTCGTCATGCCCCAGGCCGCTTTTCTTCGCCTCAACGAAGAGCGTGAAAAGCAGGGGCTCGCGCCAGCCGTCAATCCGCGCAATGCAGCCGCCGGCACTCTCCGCACCCTTGATTCGGGAATCGTTGCGCAGCGTGGCCTCGTCCTCTACGCCTATTTCCTGCTTGTCGATGGCGAGTACCTCGCCGCAGGCCAGAACGCCACGCTTGATGCGCTCACCGCGCTCGGCTTCCGCGTCAATCCCCATCGCGGCAAGGTGCATTCGGTCGCCGCGATGATCAAATTCATCAACGCCGCCGAAGAACAGCGCGCCACCCTCGGCTACGAAATCGATGGCGTCGTCATCAAGGTTGATTCGCACACCACCCAGCGCCGCCTCGGCTACACTGGCCGCGCGCCCCGCTGGGCTATTGCCTACAAGTTCACCGCAAAGTCCGGCATCACGCAGATACAGGGCATCATGATCACCGTGGGCCGCACCGGCAAACTCACGCCCACCGCCATGCTCAACCCCGTCTTCATCGGCGGCACCACCGTCAGCCGCGCCACCTTGCACAACGCAGACTTCATCGAGCGCATGGGCCTCCGCATCGGCGACTGGGTCCGCGTCGAGCGCGGCGGCGACGTCATTCCCAAGGTCGCCGAAGTCATCGAAGACAAGGACCATCCCCGCGGCACTGAGGAATTTGTCTTCCCTACCAAGTGCCCGGAGTGCGGCAGCGACGTCGTTCGCGCCGAAGGCGAGGCTGATCATCGTTGCGTCAATGCCGACTGTCCCGCCAAGCTCCGCGAAAGCCTCCTCCACTACGGCGCACGCTCCGTCATGAACATCGAAGGCCTCGGCGATGCCGCCGTGCAGCAGTTGCTTGAGCGTGGCCTCGTGCACAGCGTTGCCGATCTCTACAAGCTCACCGTCGAACAGTTGGCGGGCCTCGAACGCTTTGCTGAAAAATCCGCCACAACGCTAAAGGATGAAATTGACCGCTCGAAAAAAGCCGGCCTCGCCCGCGTCCTCATGGGTCTTGGCATCCGCTTCGTCGGCGAACGAACCGCCGAACTGCTCGCACAGGAGTTCGGTTCCATTGAGGCGTTGATGGCCGCAAACAAGGAAGAGCTCGAGCGCGTCGAAGAAGTCGGCCCGCGCATCTCCGAGGCCATCCTCGAATTCTTCGCGCAGGCCAAAAATCGCGAGCTCGTCGAGCACCTCCGCGAAGCAGGCGTCGATATGACTGCAGAAAAGAAGCAGCGATCAACCCAGCTCGCCGGTCTCACCTTCGTGCTCACTGGCACCCTGCCCAACCTCACACGCGACGAGGCCAAAGCCCGCATCGAGGCCGCGGGCGGCAAAATCTCCGGCTCCGTCAGCAAAAAAACAAGCTACGTCGTCGCCGGAGAAGAGGCAGGTTCAAAACTCGACAAGGCAAAAGATCTCGGCGTCCCTGTCATCGACGAAAAAGAGCTGCTCTCTCTCATCGATTCACTCGCATGATCGGCTCCTCACTGCATAGCTCACCCGCAAAGCCGTGAACCGCCTTGTGAAAGCCGTTCAGCCGCGGCGCGCTCCTCCCGTTCCCGTTCGCGCTTCCACGCCTCGGCGGCCGAGCCACGCGGAATCAGCGTAAGCGAAGGCGCTGCCGGCTCGAGGTGCAGCTCGCGCTCCGTGCTCGGCACCAGACGTGCCGATGATTCAAAGTCATCGAAGCTGCCGCCGGGCATCACGAGGCCCGCGCCGATAATCTGGGCAGGCCCTGTTTCCTCTGGGGAAGCGACATCTCTTTGCGCAGCTGGACGCGCCATGAACTCATCGACCAGCTTGTGCAGGCAGGTTTGTCCGCACAGATGCCGCGCGCTCGCGCGCAGCCGGGGGCGCATACCCCAGCGGATCACGCGCAGTTCCGCGCCGCGGTCATACACCACGAACCAGTGGTTGGGATTCTGCATCTCTCGTGAACAGATATCGCAGGAAATTGCCTGGCGAATCATGGAGCCCTCTTCCTCTCGATCCATGTTCACGCGGCATCGCGGCGCACGCATCGGAAATCAACGGCAAAAAGCGCGCGCAGGTCAAAACGGAACGCGCCCATCGGAATGATTCCGAAAGTGGGCCTCATCTCCTGTGAAGTGAATGCGCAATTCGCTCGAATCGCGGTTGACCCCCCGGCCCGCGCCAGTCACAATGAAAGAGACCTTTCTCCCTGAGCGATCTTCCAGGGAATCTCACATCGGAGGGCCTCCATGGCCGCCTATCTACTTATCGTCGTCGCCGTTCTGAGCCGCCTGGTCCCGCACCCTGACTGGCTCAACTTCACCGCCGTTGGCGGTGCCCTCCTCTACTTCGGCGCACGGCGTTCCTGGCGCGAGATGCTCGCACCGCTGGCGGCCCTCATGGCCACCGACTACCTGCTCACGGTTTTCACCTATCATTACGATTTCCGCGCCACCGCCTACATCACCACCTGGGCCTGGTACATCATGGCCATGGCGCTCGGCCACATCCTCCTCCACGCGAAAACCACCTTCGTCCGCACCGCCGCCGCCATCGTGCTCGGCCCCACGTCCTTCTTCCTCGTTTCTAACTACGCGGTCTGGGCCGGCAGCGCCATGTATCCGCGTACCCTCGCCGGTCTTGGCCAGTGCTTCATCGCGGGCCTGCCTTTCTATCGCAACGATCTGGTCTCAACGGCAATCGTCGCCGGCCTCGCCTTTGGCGTCCCGGTTCTTGTCCGCCGCCTCAGCGGTGCCCAGCCGCAGCCGGCTCTCGCAGGCAAGTAGCCCGCTCCCCGCGCGTCGGGTGCCCGGTGTCGGGCGCCCGCGCCCATGCCCCAGCCCACTATCCCGGTCCCGCACAATCCAGCCCCAACAGGTAATCCCGCCTGCACACCTTACGGACGGGTCAGGCTGAATTTTTGCGCAAAACAGGTGTGGCTATCTGCACACCTCTGCCGCACCTCACAGTCGGGCCAGGCTGAATTTTTTGCGAAAAACAGGTAAGCCTATTTGCACACCCCTGCGGATGCTCACGGACAAGTCAGGTTGAATTTTTGCGAAAAACAGGTAAGCCTATTTGCACACCTTTGCCGGTCCTCACTGGCCCTGCAACTCGCCGCTTCTCCGCTTGTTGATCCACCACCAGGCAAACGCCAGAATCGCTAGACAGCCCACCACAACAAACAGCAGAATGCCGTGGCGCGCCACCACGGCGGCGGCTCCCGGCCCCAGCTTCATCACCAGCATCGCCAGCACCAGCCACCGCACCATCCGCCCCACAAAAACCGCGCCCATGTAAGGTAAAACATTCATTTCAAAGACGCCCGCGGCAAATACGAATACCTTCCATGGCGTCGGGGGCGGCAGCATCGAGGGAATCATCACCGCCAGAAATTCCTGCTTTTCAAACCGATCCTTCAGTTGCTCATAGCGGGCCCGGTTTACGCGCTTCAACAGGAAAAGCTCGCCTCCGGCCCGCCCAAGACCATAGGGAACCAGTCCTCCCACGGCCGAGCCCGCCGCCGCAATCAGCACATACGCCCAGAAATGCGGCTTATCGTTCCATATATAAACCGCTAGAATTGCGTCCATCGGCACCGGGATGCTCGATGAGTCCAGAACCGCAACGGCCGCGGTTCCCCAGAACCCCATCTTGATCAAGGCCGGCAGAATCACCAGGTTCCACTTCGCGAGAATCCGCGCAAAAAATTCCCTCAAACTGGCCTCTCTCTCCCGTGGAATGCGTCCATTCCAAAAGAATCATTGTACGGTCCATCGAGAGTTTGCCAGTTTCTCAAGGGATGAGAAAATAAAAGGGAAGGACTGAACACAAGAGCCGCGCGCACGCCTCGCCGCTCCAGTTGGACGAATGCCCATCCCACAGACGCCTACCCCGGCGAGCGAACCAGACGAACCCCTGAGAACCGGCCCCGATCCCAACGAAGCCGGACAGGAGAGCTCGCACCCGGAGCCCCCGGCTCCGCGCGCCACCGTTGCCACCTCCCGCTGGGTCGATTACGACACCCACGAGCTCCTCGACATGATCAGCGAGCTCGAAGACGAGCGCCGCTGGTCCCGCCTGCGCGAAGGCATCTGGCTTGCGGTCCTCATCCACATCCTGCTCATTTCCGGCATCACGTGGATCCCCCGTTATGTTCTGAAGGTCCCGCCCGTCATCGATCCATTTGACGCCATCAAGAAGCGCAAAGACCTGAGTTACCTTGATTTACCGCCAGACATCCTGAAGAAATACCAGCCCACGGTCAAAGTGGAGCCGGTCAAGCCCAAGCTGCCACCTATCGACAGAAAAACGCTCGAGGAGATGAGCAAGCCCACACCGCCGCCCGTTCCACAGCCGGAAACTCCTAAGCTGGAAACCCCGGCCCAGCCGCAGCCTCAGCCAGCTCAGCCTGCTCCCAAAACGCCATCGCCGGAAGAGGCTCCGCGTCCGCAGGCGGTTCCCGCGCGGCCCAACTTCGCGATGGGATCGCAGAATCCGGCCGATCAGCTTCGCGATGCCATGCGCGGATCAGCAAAGACTCCTGACTATGGGGCTCCGCAACCCGCCGGCGGAGGCATGTCGATGCATCCCGGCGCCGCGGGCGGGGTCGAAATCCTTTCCGACAGGCAGGGCGTCGATTTCAATTCATGGCTGACGCGCTGGCATCGCGAGACCCAGCGTACCTGGGACCCGCTCATCCCCGACGAGGTCAATCCACCCATTCTCAAGTCAGGGGTAGTCGTGATTCGCTTCAAGGTGCTGCCGAACGGCCGCATCATGGATGGAAGCATGAAGCTCGAAGGCAGATCCGGCGATAGCGGCCTCGACCGCGCTGCTTGGGGCGCTCTCACCGGCTCCAATTATCCGCCGCTTCCGCGCGAATTCCACGGCCCCTATCTCGAGCTACGCGCCATGTTCCTTTACAACATGCAGCCGCCGCGTTGATTCCTGCTCACCGCGAGGCCCGCCTGCCTCAGACCTGCTGAGCCATCTCCTCCACCGGTTCCGGGTGTAGATAGATGCCGTCCTGCTCCAGCAGCGCGTCGTAGACCGAGGTCTTGCGCCAGTGGCGCGCCAGTGCAAAGGCGCTCATGTTGGCGATCATCAGCGGCAGCACCAGCCCATAGCCGCGGGTCATCTCAAAAATAATCAGCACCGAGGTCATCGGCGCGCGCACAATACCGGCAAAAACCGCTCCCATTCCCACCACCGCAAAGGCGCCAATCGTATCCGGGGAGTGATGAAAAACCAGCACATCGCAATAGCCCACCGTGCCGCCAAGCATGCCGCCCATGAACAACGCCGGAGCAAAAATGCCGCCCGCGCCGCCGCTGGAGTACGACGTCACAGTCGCCGCCAGCTTCAGTACGCAGAGCGTCGCCATCGCCACCAGCGGAAGGCCTCCGGAGAAGGCGAGGGTAAGCGTTTTATAGGGATCGCCCGCGATGCCTCCCAGGTGAAAGAACAGCAGGCCCACCACTGCGAAACAGCCCGTCGCCGCAGCGCCAATCGCCGGGTGCACCCATTTGGGAACCTGCGTCAGCCGCTTGAAGAGGGCGCGCAGTTTCAGCAGGGAATCAGTAAATGCCACAGATACAAACGCCGCCAGCAGGCCCAGAAGCGAATAGCCGATCAGCGAGGAGGCCGGCCCCATTTCGAAGGCTCGCGGAACATGGAAGATCGGGGTCGCGCCCAGCACCGTGTGCTCCACCACGGCGGCGAGGGCTGCCGCAACAATCACGCCTGAAAGCATTGTCTGGTCAAGATCGCCAATCAGCTCTTCGAGCGTGAACGTCACGGAGGCGATTGGCGCATTGAAAGCCGCGGCGATGCCCGCCGCCATGCCCACCGATGCCATGCGCCGCCGATACTCAGGGCTGAGCCGGGCCGCGCGCGCAAGCATATTGCTTACGCCGGCGCAGATGTGCACCGTTGGCCCTTCCACGCCCAGCGAAGCGCCCGAGCCGATCTGCAGCGCGCATAGCGCAAACTTGGCAAGCGTCTCTTTGATTGAGATATACCCGGAGCGCAGTGCGAACGCTACCTTTACCTGGGGAATGCCGGAGCCGGCAGCCGCGGGAGCGATATAGTAGAGCCCCAGCCCGCAGATCAGGCCGCCGATCGCCGGGGTAAGAATCGTCCACACAATCCAGAGATAATGGTTGGGTGTTGTGGCGCCAGCCGCGGCCCGCTCAATCAGCAGGCCCTCTAAAAATGCCACGCTGATATGGAAGGCAACGGCGGAAAGGCCGCAAAGACCGCCGGCTAGGACGGTGAAAGCCAGCAAACGTTGCCGCTCGGTCGGCAATCGGCGCATCAACCACGTAACAAAGCCCGAGTACCAATCGCTAACCCTGACTGCAACGCTCAATTTATGAGTAACCTCGCCTGATAACGTCCTCAGCCAGTATAGGATCGCGCAGGTGCGTGACGCTGTTCCTATTGGGACCAGGCTATGGTTTGGGTTCCGTCTTTTGCATGAAATCGGCGAGGTATTCCTTCCAGACAGCAGCGACAGTGTGCGTTCCATGGCCCCGCGTCGCGTCCGAAATGGGGATCAGGAAGAAACGCGCATTCGGCATTCGCTTCACCATCTTTTCCGCGATGCCGAGTTCGGGCGGATTGATGAAATCGTCCGTGGAATTGATCCAAAGCACCGGCGCCGTAATGCGTTCCAGACGCGGACTGGGATCATAGTTCCGGCTGGCGTTGACGTAGTAAATCATGTTGTTCGCATCCGTGTTTGCCACGGTGCGCGCCAGGTACCGGTCGACATATTGCTCTGCAAGCTCGCGCGTGGGCGCCTGCTTCTGCATCTGCAGGGGGCTTGAACCCATGACCAGCAGCATTTCGTTCGCGGCGCGTAACCCTTGAACGGGTTCTGCTGTGTATTCGCCGCCCGTCCATGCGGGATCGAGCTTGATCGCCTGAATGGCCATGTAGCGCATCATCCGGTTGCGGCCGGCGATCTGGACCGGCAGACAGGCAAATGGTGCCAGGGCATCGGCAAAATCGGGGTATGTCTCACCCCAGACAAACGTCTGCATGCAGCCCATCGAAGTGCCCAGGATAAGGCGGAGGTGATCGACTTGCATCGCGTCGAGCATCATGCGCTGGCTGCGGACCATGTCGTCGTAGTCATAGGCAGGGAAACGCATGTGCAACCCGTCCGATGGCTTCGAGCTTTCTCCGTGGCCGATGTCATCGGGCAGGATGATGAAGTACTTCGTGATGTCCAGCACGCCGCCCGGCACGAAGAGAACATCGGAGAACAACGGATTCATCAGAGAATGCGCATCGCCGCCGGTACCGTGCAGCAGAAGAACGGCGTTGTCGGTATGGCCCGCAGCGTTGCGGTGCGGCGTACCGAGTGTGAGATAGTGCAGCCGCAATTGCGGCAGTGTCTCACCGCTGCCGAACCGGAAGTCTTTCAAGATTACTGTGTGATCCACGGTGGGCCATTTACCTGCAGGAGCGGCGGATTGGCAGAGAGCCATCGTGGATGAAACGAGCAAGCCAAACGCAAGAATAGCGGCGCCGCACTTTGACATACAGATCCTCCGGAGACAGGTTTGAGCGTATCTTCAGCTCCAATCGTGCGCAAGTCCAGACGAAGTGCGGCTTTCAACGTGCTCGAATGCAGTGCACAGTTTTTCGATTCCGTGTCGAGGTCTCCCCGCGCTAAAATGAGGGTGTCAACATGCGCAGCCAGCCATCCACAAACGGCGCGCTTCTGCTCAAGCGCTTTCGCCGCGGCCATCCGGACCGTGGACGCAGCTTCTCCAGCTGAGTAATCTATCTCGTTGCCGGTTTTCGCGCGCAGACGCGGACCCAAACGCGAATTTGAACGACGACGACGCTCTGTGCCAACAGCCACCAGAGGCAGACTGAATCCTTGAATGCCATCCGCCCGTGTGCGGATAGAAAGGCCTACGATGAACAGCTTCAACAGCCGGGCCATGCTTGCTTCCGGCAAACACAACTACACCATCTATCGGCTGCCTGCGCTTACGGCGCGCGGTTTTGACCTTGGCCGGCTGCCCTTCAGCCTTAAGATTCTGCTTGAAAATCTCCTGCGCCGCGAAGACGGCCTCAACGTCACTGCCGACGACATCGAGTTCCTTGCCAAGTGGGACCCCAAAGCTGAGCCCAGCCGCGAAATCGCCTACATGCCGGCTCGCGTTCTCATGCAGGACTTCACCGGTGTTCCGGCCGTGGTGGACCTCGCGGCCATGCGCGATGCGATCAAGACCCTCGGCGGCGACCCCGAGCGCGTTAATCCCCTCGTACCCGCCGAACTGGTCATCGATCACTCCGTGCAAGTGGACGAGTTTGGTACGCCAGCCGCCTACGATGCCAACGCGCTGCTCGAGTTCCAGCGCAACCGCGAGCGCTACGCCTTCCTCAAGTGGGGCCAGACAGCTTTCCGCAATTTCAGCGCTGTGCCGCCGGGCATGGGCATCTGCCACCAGGTCAATCTGGAATATCTGGCCCGTGTGGTCTTTACTGCGGAGATTGATGGCGACGCGGTCGCCTATCCCGACACGCTTGTCGGAACCGACTCTCACACCACCATGATCAACGGCCTCGGCGTGCTTGGCTGGGGTGTCGGCGGCATCGAGGCTGAAGCCGCCATGCTCGGCCAGGCCGTCTCCATGCTGGTGCCGCAGGTGGTCGGCTACAAGCTCACGGGCAAGCTGCGCGAAGGCGCCACCGCAACCGACCTGGTGCTCACCGTGACACAGGCGCTGCGCAAGCTGGGGGTCGTCGGCAAATTCGTCGAGTTTTACGGTGATGGCGTCGCGCAACTGCCGCTCGCCGATCGCGCCACCATCAGCAACATGGCCCCCGAATACGGAGCAACCTGCGGCATTTTTCCAGTGGATGCTGAAACCCTGCGTTACCTGCGCCTCACAGGCCGCAGCGACGAGCAGATCTCGCTGGTCGAGGCCTATTACAAGGAGCAGGGACTCTTCCACACTGCTGGCGCGCCCGAGGCCGAGTACTCGCAGACTCTCGAACTCGATCTTGGAGCCGTTGAGCCCAGCGTCGCCGGGCCAAAGCGCCCGCAGGACCGCGTGCTGCTTAAGGATGCGGCCACCAGCTTCGCGCAGCAACTGCCCAACCTGCTCGCCCCCAACGCCAAGCCCCTGGGCACACGCACCGCTGCGGCCTGGGAGCGGAGCACCACTGTTACCGACGCCGCGATTGCCGAAACGACTCCGCTGCACGTGACGACAACCGTGCAAGAGCGCTTCAACGTCGATCCTGACAAGTATCTTGATCACGGTTCGGTTGTGATTGCCGCAATCACCAGTTGCACCAACACGTCGAATCCTTCTGTCATGGTCGCTGCCGGGCTGCTCGCTAAAAAGGCGGTCGAAAAAGGTCTCACAGTTCCGCCGTGGGTAAAGACCTCGCTCGCGCCGGGCTCACGTGTTGTGACCGACTACTATGCGAAGGCTGGCCTGCTGCCATATCTCGAAAAGCTGCGCTTCAATGTCGTTGGCTACGGCTGCACCACCTGCATCGGCAACTCCGGCCCGCTGCCCGCCGATGTCTCAAAGAGTATCGACGAGCATGGACTGGTCGCTGTCAGCGTCCTCAGCGGCAATCGCAACTTCGAAGGCCGCGTAAATGTGGACGTGCGCGCGAATTACTTGATGAGCCCGCCACTGGTCGTGGCTTACGCGCTCGCAGGGCGTATCGGCCACAACTTCGACTCAGACCCGCTGGGCAAGGATCAGACCGGCGCTCCGGTCTATCTCAAGGACATCTGGCCTACGCAGGGCGAAGTTGCCGCGGCAATCGAGAAGGGACTGAGCAGCGAAAGCTTCCGCAAGGAATACGCCACGGTAAGCGACGGCGATGCTAATTGGCAGGGTTTGAGCTTCCCCACCGGCGACGTTTACAAGTGGGAACCGGATTCGACCTACATCCGCAAGGCGCCTTACTTCGATGGCATCACAAAAACGCCTGCGCCCGTGACGGATATTAACGGCGCGCGTGTGCTCGCGGTCCTGGGCGACTCCGTCACCACGGACCACATTTCGCCCGCAGGATCAATCAAGGCGAACGGCCCGGCCGGGAAGTATCTTGCCGAGCACGGTGTGAAGCCGGCTGACTTCAACTCCTACGGCTCGCGCCGCGGCAACCACGAGGTCATGGTGCGCGGAACCTTTGCCAATGTGCGCTTGCGTAACAAGCTCGCGCCGGGTACGGAGGGCGGCGTCACGCGCCTGCTGCCCGAGGGCGAGCAGATGTCGATCTTCGACGCCAGCGTGAGGTATGCGGAGCGCCAGGTGCCTCTCGTGATTCTCGCCGGCAAGGAATACGGTTCGGGATCGTCGCGTGACTGGGCGGCCAAAGGCCCGAATCTGCTGGGCGTCCGCGCCGTGATTGCCGAAAGCTTTGAGCGCATTCACCGGTCGAACCTCGTCGGCATGGGCATTCTGCCACTGCAGTTCGAGGAAGGCCAGAATGTCGAGTCGCTTGGGCTGACAGGCGAAGAGATCTATGACTTTCCGGGCCTGACGGCGATGCTCAAATCGAAGTTTGCCGGCGGCCGCTCGATCCAGGTGAAAGCCATCGAGCCGAACGGGACCGTGAAGGAGTTCAAAGCGCACGTGCGCATCGACACACCGCAGGAGATCGAGTACTTCGAGCACGGCGGCATTCTGCAGTATGTTCTGCGCCAGCTCGCGGCAAAATAAATCGGTACAGAGCAAATGAAAAACGCCGCTCCGTGTGGGCGGCGTTCCTTCTTTGGGTAGCCTGTATCTATTTGATCGCGGCGCGGGCGCGTTTCGCCTTTGGCTTCGGAGCATCGGTGGGCGCTTCGTGAGCCGGGCCGGCTTCCTCATGCGGTGCAGCAAGGAAGCGAGCACTCTCTTTCTGCTCGCCCATAACGTGCAGGCGCAGAAAATTTGTCGAGCCGGATTTAGTGCGGGTTCCGGCGACGATCGCGATTACCTCGCGGCTGCGCACATAGCCATTTTGTTCGAGCATGCTCTCAGCCACTTCTACCAGGGCTTCAGTGGTGTTCACCTTGGGGCAGCGAATCGGCGTGGTGCCCCACAGCAGGTTGAGACGGTTTACCGTGAGATCGAATCGGGCTGAGCGCGAAGATCGGCGATGTTGGATGATACTTCGAGAGCTGCCGCGCCGTGGCGCCGGATTCAGTGAAGAGCGCAATACCACGCAGATCAAGATCGTCTGCGGCGTGTGCTGTCGCTTCGCAGATCGTTTCTGCGATGGAAAGATTGCTGTCGCGCACATGTCTATGCGAAAGGCCCTGGCTGTCTTCCGTGATATGCCGCTCGGCTTCGCTCACGATGCGCGCCATCATTGCGACTGCATCCACGGGGTACTTGCCCACAGCCGATTCGCCGGAGAGCATCACGGCATCCGTGCCGTCATAGACGGCATTGGCCACGTCGGACACTTCAGCGCGCGTGGGGCGGGGATTCTCAATCATCGACTCGAGCATCTGTGTCGCCGTAATCACCGGCTTGAAGTACTCGGCAGCGCGGCGAATGATGTGTTTCTGAATCGCGGGCACCTTCTCCGGAGGAACTTCAACGCCGAGATCGCCACGCGCAACCATGATGCCGTCGGCGGCCTGCAGAATGCTGTCAAGGTGCTCGATGGCCTGCGGCTTTTCGAGCTTGGCGATAATCCACGTCTCAGAGCCATAAGCCGATACGCGATTGCGCACCAGGCGCACATCCTCTGCCGTGCGGACAAACGATACCGCCACCGCGTCCACGCCGTTCTTCAGCGCGAATTCGAGGTCTGCCGTGTCCTTTTCCGTAAGCGATGGCACGCGCACCGGAATGCCGGGCAGGTTGATGCCCTTGTTTTCGCCGAGCATGCCGCCGTTAATGATGTCGCAGACAAGATCGGACCCGTTAATGTCGTGTACCCGCAGTTCGATCAGACCGTCGGAGAGAAGAATGTGCGAACCCTGCTCAACATTTTCGGCCAGGGTCTTGAATGTCGTTCCCACCAGCGATGCTGTGCCCGGCACATCGCGCGGTGTGATGGTCAGGCGGCCGCCGGCTTTCAGCAGCACGGGTTGGTGATCCTTCAACTTCGCCGTGCGAATCTTGGGGCCCTGCAGGTCGCCGAGGATGCAAAGGGGCTTCCGCTCTTCACGGCTCACTTTGCGAATCATCTGGATCAACGCTTGCTTTTCTTCGTGGGTTCCGTGGGAAAAATTCAGGCGAACAACATCAATTCCCGCGCGCACCAACTCGCGGAAAACCGGTTCAGTATTCGACGCCGGCCCAAGAGTGGCAACAATTTTTGCGCGGCGTTGAATCGGTGAATCGAACGGACTTGCATCAGCGTACGGCATTGAAAAGGCTCCAGATAAGAATGGTCGAACTGTATGGAAGTTAATACGAAGGCGGACGATTTCATTGTACACGGCGGCAAACGCGCAATTCGGCTGCCCAATACGCTGTCGCACAAGCCGCTAGCGCGATGTAAGAACGTCGCGGACCGACTGTTCGAGGCGGCCTCGTCCATGGCGCGATCGAAAAAGAACGCCATTCAGTTCGGCGCCGAGCAGCGCACTGAATGAGGTGATGTAGAGCCACACCAGGGTGGCGATTCCCGCGCCAAACGATCCATAGAATCGCGAGTAGTTTGCGACCGCGGTGACATACCAGCCAAAGGCTAGCGTGGCAGGGAACCAGGCAAGCGTGGCTGCAATCGCGCCCGGCATCACCCAGATCCAATGCTCCTTGCGCCGCGTGCCGAAGTGGTAAAGCGCACCAAGCACCGTGATGCTCGTGGTCAACGCGATGGCCCATCGCGCCATGCGCCAGAGGAAGAGAACCGCGTGCCGCAACTGGTGAACCGCGTTGTCCACCATCCAGCGCTCGATGGTGTGGCCAAACATCAGCAGCAGCGTCGCAAGCGCCAGCGGCACCAGAACCATGGGAACGAGCAGGAGCGCGCGCAGACGCCTCTCCCAGAAGCTCCAATCGTCACGCGGCAGCCGATACGCGCGGCGGAATCCCTCCATCAGAGACAGCATCATGCCGAGGCCGGCGAAGATGCTCAGCGTGAGCGCGGAGAAAATCAGCGGCACCGATTTCAAACGCTTGGTTTGCATCGACGCCATCAGCAAGGCCATCGTATCCCGCGGCAAAAAATGGATGAAGGTGTTGCGAATCTCTCCGACGAGATTGGTCCCCTCCGGCAGAACCGCCAGCAGCGTGGTGATCATCACCATGGTGGGGAAGAGCATCAGCATGCCGGAATAGGCCGCTGCCTTCGCCGTGTTGAGCACGTCGTGCTCAAGCGCCAGCAGGAGAGCTTTCCGCAGCTTGGGGAGAAGGTCCATCATAAAGTCAATTGAAAGAGTAGTGTAATTCCGCGAATCAGGCGACAGACATGCGAACAGATGGAATGGGATGTAATCCGGCCCTTAACCGTTTGAACGTGAACCACTCGGAAAAGTTGCCGCGCTGCCTCACCGGCCTCGTTCGGGCTATCATGGCTGGTTATGAAAATTACGGCCGATCGCCCATTGCACTTCGCTTCTGTGCTTCTTCTGCTTGCCGGCGCCGTCACTGTACCCGTGGCCTCGCAAACCCGCCCTGCGCCAAATCCGCAGCTCGCCTCGAAGGAAATCAACACGCGTGTGGATGCGCTGCTCAAGAAGATGACACTCGAGGAGAAGATCGGGCAGCTCGTGCAGTATTCGGCCGGATTCGCAACAGGCCCCTCTGCATCGAAGCTGACCTATGACGATCTTGTCGCCAGGGGCCAGGTGGGCTCCATGCTCAACGTGGTGGGCGCCGACAAGACCAACCACTATCAGCACATCGCGATGGAGAAGTCGCGGTTGCACATTCCCATTATCTTTGGCCTCGACGTCATTCACGGCGACCACACCACATTTCCCATTCCACTCGCCATTGCAGCCAGTTGGGACACGCAGGCCGCCGAAACCGTTGCGCGCACCGGAGCCGTGGAGGCGCGAGCCGACGGTATCGACTGGGTCTTCTCGCCCATGGTCGACATCGCGCGCGATCCGCGATGGGGCCGCATTGTTGAATCAAACGGTGAAGACCCCTACCTCAGCTCGGCGATGGCACGCGCCTGGGTCAAGGGCTATCAGCAGGACGATCTTTCAAAGGCCGACTCCGTGGCTGCCTGCGTGAAGCATTTTGCCGCGTATGGTGCAGCCATTGCGGGCCGCGACTACAACGCCACCGATATGAGCGAGCAGACGCTGCGCCAGGTTTACCTGCCGCCCTATCATGCTGCGGTCGAGGCCGGCGTTGCCACAGTGATGAGCTCGTTTAATTCCATCAACGGCGTGCCCGCTACCGCCAATCCATTCACCCTGACGCAGATTCTGCGCAAGGAGTGGGGTTTCGACGGCTTCGTGGTTTCGGACTGGGGCGCGGTCGCCGAGTTGAAGAATCACGCGATCGGGCCAGACGGCGCAACCGTTGCCCGCAAGGCCCTGATGGCCGGCCTTGACATGGATATGGAAGGAAACCTCTTCGGCACCACGATCATCAGCCAGGTGCGCGCCGGCAAGATTCCCGAGAGCGTCGTGGATGAAGCGGTGCGCCGCATCCTGCGCGTGAAGTTTGCCCTTGGCCTCTTCGAACATCCATATACCGAGCCAGGCGCTGCATACGTTGCCTCGGACCAGCGCCGAGCCACCGCCCGCAAGGTGGCGGACGAAACAATGGTGTTGCTCAGGAACGAACCCGTTGAAGGCGTTGGCGCGCTGCTGCCCCTCACCTCGAAGGCGAAAAAGATCGCACTTATCGGTCCTCTCGCCGACGATCCACTCGATCTGCTCGGCGCATGGTCGGCTGGGAATCCTAAAGAGGTGATCACGCTGCAGCAGGAGCTGAGCCAGCGGCTCGGCGACAAGCTTCTCTATGCGAAAGGGTGCAACCTGCTCGCAGGCAAGGACGCGGAGGTGCTCCGCGGTCTCATGTTTGGGGGCTCGCAGGGCGCTGCCAACAACGAGCCTTTGCCGGATGATGATAAGTCCATTGCCGAGGCGGTGGAGACAGCAAAGCAGGCCGACATTGCCATTCTCGCGCTTGGCGAGCCTGCCAACTGGATGGAAGGCGAAGCCTCGAGCCGCGTGCATCTCGACTTTACGGGCAATCAGGAAAAGCTGCTGGAAGCTGTCGTCGCCACGGGCAAGCCGGTTGTGCTGGTAGTGCTTGCCGGGCGACCGCTGGTGCTCAAGTGGGCGGCCGAGCACGTGCCCGCAATTCTTCAGGCGTGGAGTCCCGGCATCGAGGCTGGCCCTGGAGTTGCCGACGTGCTTTTCGGCGACGTGAACCCTTCGGGCAAGCTGCCCGTGAGCCTGCCGCGCGCCGTCGGTCAGGAACCTCTCTACTATGCACAGCTTCCTACTGGGCGTCCCGCAACCGGAGTTGACCTGAGCCGCATGCCGCACAACTCAGAGGAAAAGTTCGTCTCGCGCTACGTCGATGAACAGAACTCCGCGCTCTTTCCCTTTGGCTGGGGGTTGAGCTACACGCGCTTCAGTTTCACGAAGCCCACGGTCAGCCGTGGTGAGGTCCCGGTGAAAGAAGCGGCCTCAGGCGCAAAAGAGATCGCGACCGTCGGCGTGGATGTAACCAACATTGGCACCGCCGCGGGAACCGAGGTCGTGCAGCTCTACATTCGCAACACCTCGGCCAGCGTGGAGCAGCCGGTGCGCGAGCTGAAGGGCTTTGCTCGTGTGCAGCTTGCGCCCGGGGAGAAGAAGCATGTGGACTTCCCGCTAGGCTTCAACGAGCTGAGCTTCTACAACGTGGAAGCGCGCCGCACCGTAGAACCTACCACCTACGACATATGGGTGGGCGGCGACTCGCTGGCCGATCAGCAGACGAGCCTGAAGGTCATTGAATAGGCAACGTCTCGCGGCAGGTGGGCACGAGACTGTCGATGCAGTCCGGTGCTTCCACCCGCTCCCACTTAAGGTACAAACCGGGGTTACTCCCGGGTTTGTGGGTGCCATGTGCGGGCAGGTATCATTAGCCTTCATGGGGACCCCTCCGCCAATTCAACTTGGCAGCCTCGGCATGGCCGACTCGCTGATCCTGATGGTGCTCGCGCTGGTCATCTTCGGACCGCGCCGGCTGCCGCAGATCGGCCGTCAGATCGGCAAGCTGATGTTCGAGTTCCGCAAAGCCTCAAACGACTTCAAGTTCCAGATGGAAGAAGAATTGCGCGTTTCTGAAGATGCCGAACGCCGTAAGAAGGAAGAAGCACAGCGCCAGCAACTGGCCGTGAGCCAGCCGGCGCAGGAATCGGTCTCCGCGACTGCGGCTGTGGCAGAGTCTTTTACGAGCTCCTCCGCGGTCGCACCGCCCGCAATCGAAACTTCAAGGCTCGAAACCTCAGGACTCGAAACGACGGAGCCGCGCATTCTACCGCCGTCGACCGGCGAAACAGTCGCCTCCACGCGCCGCTCCGAGCCGGCGGAGTTGACCGAGCCGCCGAAGAACGATGCCTCCCCAAGAAACGACGATGCCCCCGCAACGGAGACAGTAAGCCACAATGGTTGATTCAACCGAGGCACTCAGCAAGGCCCGCAAGGCTGTCACCGATCGCGCAGATCTCCCCGGCATGAGCCTGATGGAGCACCTCGACGAGTTGCGCCGTCGCATCATTCACTCCGCGCTGTATCTCGCTGCCGGCTTTTTCGTGGCGTGGTTCTTTCGCAATCGCATCCTGGAGTTTTTGCAGGCGCCGCTGATTCACATCGGGAAGAGCCTCGTCTTTACGCATCCGATGGACGCGCTCAACCTGAATCTCCAGGCCTCGCTGCTGGCTGGTGCGATCATTGCCAGCCCCTTCGTCCTCTACCAGGTCTGGCTGTTCATTGCCCCAGGACTCTACCAAAAGGAAAAGCGCTTCGTTGTGCCGTTCATGGCCGCTACCGTGGGACTGTTTCTGGCCGGAGCCAGCTTCGGATACTTCTACGTCCTGCCCGGTGCGATCGAGATTCTCGTGATCAAATTCGGGCATGACTTCACCCCGATGATCACCATTGAGGACTACATCAGTTTTTTCCTCTCGATCATTCTTGGTCTGGGCATCAGCTTTGAACTGCCGATCCTCATCTTCTTCCTGGCCATGTTCGGCATTGTCAGTCCGCAGTTCCTCTGGAAGAACATTCGTTATGCGATTCTCGCGGTTTTCCTGGTGGCCGCCATCATTACGCCAAGCCCCGATCCGTGGACGATGTGCATCTACGCCATCCCCATGCTCGTGCTCTACATGATCGGCATCGGCGTGGCCTGGTGGGTTCATCCATCGCGCCGCAAGGCAAGGGAATCCGAGTCATGATGTTTTCCGCTTGGTGCCGGCGGGCATTGATCGCGCTCCTCCTTCTTGCGCCACTCGCCCTGCGCGCTCAGCATTTCAATGGCGGCCGCGCTTATGACTATGCCCGTGATTTCGCCGCGATCGGCCCTCGCTGGCCCACCAGCCCCGGCCACGCAAAGGCT
Organism: uncultured Acidobacteriaceae bacterium; assembly: GCA_963839215.1. Classification (GTDB taxonomy): domain Bacteria; phylum Acidobacteriota; class Terriglobia; order Terriglobales; family Acidobacteriaceae; genus Telmatobacter. The sequence continues at coordinate 25,813 of CAWITZ010000002.1, forward strand.
GAAGCTTTCCTGCGTGCGCATTTTCAGCACGACCAGCTCGAAGAGGATGCTTTCATTGCCGACACACCAATCGGCGCCGTGCAGATGCGCAATTTCATCGTGCGCTTCCCGGGCAAAAAAGATGGTGCGATCATACTCGCCACCCACTACGAAACAAATTACTGGCTGCGCAATATCAACTTCGTGGGCGCCAACGACGGTGCCGCTACAACCGGCCTGTTGATGGCGATTGCCGATCAGTTGCGCGCGGCTACGGCCAACGGCCGCAAACTGGAAGGCTATTCCGTGTGGCTGGTCTTCTTCGATGGCGAAGAGGCAATTGAGAAGTGGTCCGACTCCGATTCCACCTATGGCAGCCGTCACCTTGCGGCGAGATGGGGCCGCGATGGAACATTGGGACGCATCAAGGCCTTTATTCTTACCGATATGATCGGCGACAAGGATCTCGATATCCAGCGCGAAACGCGTTCGACGCAATGGCTGGTTGACACGGTGCGGCAGGCGGCGAAGAAGTACGGCTACGAGCGATATTTTTTCCAGCAGGAAGAGCCGGTCGACGACGACCATTTGGCTTTCGTCAAGCGCGGCGTGCCTTCGATCGACATCATCGATCTTGACTACGGGCCCAATGACAGCTATCACCACACCGCGCAGGACACCCTCGACAAAATCAGCGCGCGCAGCCTCGCCATCGATGGCGACGTCATCATGGAAACCCTCCGCCTCGTTGATTCGCACTGAGCCTTTCCGGGTCGCTCGGGCGCTTTCATCCTGTAGCATCTCTTCTATGATTGGCGGTGCCACATGGGCGTGGTGGATCGGGTTTCATGCTGCCGTGATCGCGCTGCTTGCGGTCGACGCGTTCCTGCTTAGGCGCAGTCCCGATCAATCGCGTACCCATCTTGGAGCCTGGATCTGGACCGGGGTTCTTCTTATTGCCTCCGCTTGCTTTGCTGCGTGGATTTACACAGAGCAGGGGCGGCAGCCGGCGCTCGAATTTGTCGCCGGATATGCCATTGAAACGTCACTCAGCATCGACAATCTCTTTGTTTTCCTGGTTCTCTTGCAGGGTTTCCAAATTAGCGAGAAGAGCCAGCACAAGGTCTTGCTGTGGGGTGTTGGTGGGGCTGTGCTGCTGCGTGCGGTCTTTATCGCTGCAGGCGTCACGCTGATCGATCGCTTCCACTGGGTTACGTGGGTCTTTGGCCTCTTCCTGCTCTATGCGGCGTTCCGGCTGATGCGCGGCGGCTCGGCACACGCCGCAATTCCAGGCTGGATTCGCCGGCTGCAGCCCGCGAAAGGCTCACTGCTGCCGGTCATTCTTGCGGTCGAAGTGACTGATCTGCTTTTCGCAATCGACTCCATCCCCGCAGTGCTCGCCGTCTCCCACGATCCGTTTATCGTCTACACCTCGAATATCGCCGCGATTCTCGGGTTGCGCTCGCTGTACTTCGCCCTGTCCTCGCTGCTCCACCGCTTTCGCTATCTGCACTATGGGCTTGCCGTCTTGCTGGCCTTTGTCGCATTCAAAATGCTGGCGGCGCCGTGGCTTGAGGTTTCCATCACCCTGTCGCTTGCGATTATTGGAGCCATTCTTGGAGTCTGCGCCATTGCATCGTGGATCGCCGGGCCACCCATTCCTTCAGGTAGAGGCGGTCCCTCAGTCCATTGAAATCTGCACGAGGGGATTTTCGCCTTCAGCGGGGGGCGGCTGTCCCCGTTCCTGCCATGCCGGCAGCGCAACCCTCTTCAGACGTGCAACGGCAGAACCCACTCGCATCGAGCCGTGCAGCAGGTGCTTGGCCTTCAGGGGTCCTGCAACTCGATACTCGCTCACCCAGTGCGCCGCTGCGCTGGCTGAGCAGCCGCACTGGCTACAGTCCGGGTCGCCGCCAAAGACGCACGGCTCAACATGCGTGCGCAGGTCGGCGGAGTAGTTCTTGGAGAGACGCGAAAACGTGCACAGCTTCGGCGACTTTGGCGGATTGAGCAGCGCCTCCGCATAGCCCTCCGGCGTAAGCAGCCTGGGATACTGGGCAGACAGCCGCGGCAATTCCCGCGCGACCAGCTTGCGTTGCGCCGTAGTAAGTTGTTCCGCGCTTTCTTCGCCACGCTGCGGGGTATAGAGACTCACCCAGATGTTGCGCACTTCATTTCGCCCGCTCCAGAAGCGGACATATTCTTCGAGGTAACCGGGACGCGCCAGCATCTGCGCCGTGATCGTCCAGTGCACGTTCACGTGGCGTCCTTCAAGGTTCGAAAGAATGCGCTCATACGTTGCGGGATGGCGCCGCACGTTGTGATGCTCGGGCAATCCGTCAATTGAAACGGCAGCGGTAAAGCGCGGCAGGCTCATCCACTCGATGGGGATGGGGATGATTCCGCTGGTGACGATCATCGAGTAGACGCCGCGGGCGGAAAGCTCTGGAAGAATGCGGCTGAGTTCGCGATGACGCACCATCGGTTCGCCGCCTACCAGCGTCACATGCAGCGGCTTATGGCGATCCACCAGTCCGAGGACGCCGTGCACCAGTTCGTCCCCGCGCTTGTCGCCCAGCTCACGCAGCGTCACTTCGCCGCCCAGGTGATTTGACCCATAGGCATAGCACCCCGGGCACCGCAGCGGACACTCACGCGTAATTTCGATGGAGAGCAACGGGGTATGTCCTCGCAGGACCTTACCCCAGGATTCAAAGACATTCGTAGTCCGCAAGCTGTCACCCCATGGGGATTGGAAGGACGGGACATCGACGTACTTGTCGATATTGGACGCGATTTACAGGCAAAAGGTGCACAAATCAGGCATCTTAAATCGATTCCATTGCAGTCCAACAAACAATAGCTCGCTGAAGTGTCTGTTCGCGAGGGATCGTTTCGTCGTATGCTGAAAGACGGAAACCCATGAGAACCTTCACACTTGACGAAGCGCAATCGTTGCTTCCCGTCCTGGAGGCGCTGCTGAAACGCGCAATTGAGAGCAGGCAGGCAGCCGAAGAGGTGGAAGCCGAAGTTGCGACCCTTGCGCAGCGAATTTATGTCGCGGGTGGAATGCGTGTCGACGTGGGTAAGGTTGCACAACTGCGCGCCGAGATCGAAAAGAATACGCAGCGCGTTCGCGAGAGTGTTGCCGAGATCGACGCCATCGGCGTGCAGGTGAAAGACCTTGACTCCGGTCTGCTCGATTTCCCTTGCCGTCTTGAAGACGAAGTAGTTCTCTTGTGCTGGCGCGTGGGCGAAGCCGCGATCGAACACTGGCACACCATGGACTCCGGGTTCAGTGGGCGCCAGCCGGTAGACGAGCGATTCCGGCGGCGCTCAAACTCCAGCAATCGTCCTAATTAATTAGCGCGGCTCTCAACCTTTCAAGGCAGGCCTCTCCTTGTACGTCTCCGAGTCGGACGTTCGCGCAGTTCTCACCTATCAGCAACTCATACCTGCCATTCGGCAGGCGCTGATTGCCTATAGCGCGGGGCAGGTTGATCAGCCGCCGCGTTCCATTCTGCGTGCCGGAAATGCTGAAGGAATTGAAAACGGTTGGTTCGCCGTCATGCCCGTCATCGCCGGAGATTTTATGGGCGTCAAGACGGTCACTTTCTATCCCGGCAATGCCCGGCACGGAATTGCAACGCACATGGCCGTCATCGAGTTGCTGCGCCGTGCTACCGGTGAACCGCTCGCGGTAATGGATGGCCGCTTGATTACAGAGATGCGCACCGCTGCCGTCTCTTCAGTTGCCCTGGCGGCGCTCGCGCCTCTGCATTTTGCGGCTCCGCCCGCCACCCTGGGCATTCTCGGCTCCGGGGTACAGGCGCACGCGCATATTGAGGCGTTCCGTCACGTCTGGCCCACACTCGGCGAAATTCGTATCTGGAGCCCGACACGCGCCAACGCCGAACGCCTCGCCGCGTCAACCGGCGCCCGCTGCGTCGATCTTCAGCAGGCAGCTGCGGCCGAGGTGGTGCTAACCGTGACCTCTGCGGCTACGCCGGTTCTTGAGGGCCGATGGCTCGCGCCCAACGCTCTCGTTCTTGCCGTGGGCGCTACGGGCGCAACCATGCGCGAGCTGGATGACGAAACCCTGCACTCGAGCTATATCGTGGCGGAGTCGCGCTCCTGCGTTGAGCGGGAATCCGGCGACGTGCGTCTCTCCGGCGCGAAGGTTGCGGCGGAACTCGGCGACATTCTCGCCGGCAGGGGAGCGGAGGCGATCCCCTGCGATCGTCGCGTCCTCTTCAAATCCGTCGGCATGGCGATCGAAGACCTCACCGCAGCGCAGCTTGTCTGGCAGGCAAGAACGAACAGCGGCACTCCGCAAGCGGAAACTGCAGCGGGCGCGTCTTAACCAGCAGAGATTTAAAGGCCACCTTACCGGGCGAGCAAAATTCCCTACGCCGGGCGCCCGGAAGCATTACTCTTTGCTGTAGAAGGTGCGCAGCGCAGAAGGAGCAGCGATCAATGAAAGACAACTGGGCGAAGCTGGCTCTCTCGGCGCTTTTCCTCGTAGCAGGCTGCAAAGGATTCTGGGACACCCCAAGCAATAACGGAGGAACCAACCTAAGCGGATACTTCTACGTGGTGAACGCGCAGGACGGTCAGATTGCAGGCTACGCCGTCAACAGCAGCGGTGTGCTTACCGCAGTGTCAGGCAGCCCATTCACTTTGCCCGCCGGTGTTCTCTCACTTCCCGCCATCACCGTATCGCCGAACAACAAGTTTCTCTACGCCAGCACCGTCAGTGGAATTTACCTCTACACCATTGGCTCCGACGGCACGTTGACGATCGGCAACTCTTCCTCGCCCATCTCAAACGATCAGGCTGTGAGCATGCAGGTGGATTCAACCAACTCATGGCTTGTGAATGTTTCGGTGGGAGCCGCTTTTGTCTACGCGATTGCCATCAGCCCGACCGCAGGCACCATCACCGCAAATAAGGAGCAATTCATAGCGCTGCCGGCATCTACCGTGCGCCAGGTCGTTATCTCGCCGGACAACACGCGCCTCTTCGTCGCCATGGGCACAGGGGGAACGGCAACCCTTCCATTTACGGCTTCCAGTTCCAGCCCTCTCGGGGCAGTCAGCACCTTTGGCGTTCTGGGCAACGGAGGCGCAGCGATCTCGGTCGCCGTCGATCCGCTCGGCCAGCCTGGCCAAACCGTGCCGCGCGTTTTCTACATCGGTGAAACAGCCGCCGTCTCCGGCTCAAACTCGGGCGCCATGCGTGTCTTCAATTTCAGCACGCTGACTGAAATCTCCGGATCGCCCTATGCCAGTCAGGGCCTTGCGCCCTACTGGATTCTGCCTAAATCAAGTGGCGACTATGTGTACGCAGTTAACCGGCAAACAAACAGTGGATCGACAGGCGTGATCGCAGGATTTTCGATTGCCGCCTCGGGTTCGAGTTATGCGCTTACTTCGCTCGGCAGCACTTTCACCGCAGGCACCAACCCGCAGGCGATGATCCAGGACAGCATTGGCAACTATCTCTTCGTCGCCAACTTTGGCGGCAGCCCCGATCTCAACGGCTACACCTTCAGCAGCGGTTCGCTCGTCCCGGCGATTTCGTCTGAAACGGGTACCGACCCCACGCAGGCCAGCGCCATCGCCGGGCTGCACTGAGTCCGGCAAGCGCTCTCTACCTCGCGCTGGCTTGCATCACCATCTGAGTTACCTTTCGTCGCGCCAGGCGTCGCCATAGAGAGGTCTCGCAGTCAACCCGGTGCTATCCTTGAAGACAGATCACCAGTGGCTGTCTCTAAACGAATTTCGATTCCGCATCCCCCCAATGTCAGGAGTCTAAGAGCCTGGGCCCTATGCGCCCTCGGTTTTTGTTTTCTTGCACTTGCAATAGGCTGCGGCAAAATCCACCACGAACAGCGTGAGATGGTCTACGTGTGGACGCGGCAGATGTATCTGCGTGATCGCGTCGCTGCGGTTTCAAATCACGTCGCCGAGGTGCACAACGGCGATGAACTTCAGGTTCTGGAACACGGCCGTCGCTTCCTCCGCGTCAAGACGAGCAAGAACGAGATCGGCTGGATTCCCGATCGCGCTGTAATCGACAACAAGACCTACGGCGCCTTCGTGCAACTGGCGAACGAGCATAAGAGCGCCCCCGTCATCTCTATAGGCACCCTGCGGGATGAAATCTATCTGCACGTGACGCCCGGTCGCAGCACAGACCGCTTCTACCTCTTGCCCGGGGATGAAAAGGTTCAGATGCTGGTGCGCGCTTCCGTGCCCAAGGAGCAGCAACCTGCCGCCGCGGCCGTGAGCGCGCAAGCCGCAAAGGGTTCGCAGCAAGTGGGCATCGAGCGCACCGCGGTGGCGGGCCACACAGAGCCACCATCGACACCCGAAGCGCCTCCCGTTGCCATGGAAGACTGGTGGCTGATTCGCGACAGCTCAGGCCACGTCGGCTGGGCTCTCGGCAGCCATGTCGATCCCGCAGTGCCCGACGATATTGCACAGTATGCTGAAGGCCAGCGCATCGTAGGCGCATACGTTCTCGCCAAGGTCCACGACCAGGCGGCGAGCACTCCAGGCAACGAGGTTGCGGAGTATGTTACCGCGCTTGTGCCGCCAAAATCCGGCTTGCCCTACGACTTTGATCAAATCCGCGTCTTCACCTGGAATCTGAAGCGCCATCGCTACGAAACTGCTTTCCGCATTCATCCCATCCAGGGCTTTCTGCCGGTGCGTGTCACCACGCAGCCGGGCGCGAATGGAACCGAGCCGGTCTTCAGCTTTCAGATCTCGGGATCGCCCGACGTGTCCATCAATCCTGATACAGGCATCGCGAAGCCGGTCAATCCGCGCACCATTTCCTACGCGCTGCGTGACACGCAGGTACGTCGCGTCGGACCGGACACAGCGCCGATTCCAGTAATCCATTCCGACCACTCGGCCAATGAGAAGGCCAAGTCCGCGAAGAAGCGTAAGTAGCCAGTCGCTCCCGCTAAGTCGCGGCATCTGTTGCCGTTCAGTTGCTTAAGGGGCGCCCTTAGCAACCTCTCGCTGCTCTCCTGATTCAAACCTTACAGACTCCGAACTGAAAGGAACGGTTTGAGGATACGAGAACGAGCGCTGCAAGCATGCCTGTTGTTTTTGCTAGCTCTTGGAAGCGCCGCAGCGCAGGCCCCCATTGATCCATCGTTGCCCGAGGCGCCGCTCAGCCATGGCCGGGAGCTCTTCCTTGCCGCTGGATACGGCGTCGTCATGAATCCCAATCAATCGGTGCCCCCGCTCAGCACGAAGCAGAAATACAAGATGGCCTTCCTCGAAACCGTCGACCCGTCCAGTTTCCTTCGCGCCGGGTTCGGAGCGGGTTATGACAAGGTAGTTGGAGCGGGCCCGGACTACGGGCCGGGCATCGGCGGATTCAGCAAGCTCTATGCCTACAACTTTGCCAATTCTGCATCCACCAACTTCTTTTCCGACGCCTTCATCCCTTCGCTCGTTCATCAGGACCCGCGCTTCTTTCGCAGGGGCACCGGCAGCGCAAAATCGCGCATCTTGTGGGTCATTCGCAGCCAGTTCGTTGCCTTCAGCGACAGCGGCAAGTCCATGCCCAATTACGGCAACATCATTGGCTTTCCCATGGCGACGGCATTGAGCGTGGCTTATCTCCCCGCGGAGAACGTTTCCTTCGGTCAGACGATGGAAGGCATCGCCATCAAGTTCGGAATAAGTGCTGGTTTCGACACTTCGAGCGAATTTGGTGGTCTCACGCGCATTCTCAAAGTCGTCACCAGGCGGAAGTAGTATCTTGCGGCGCGTTTTGTCTCTCTACCACTGCACGCCGGGATAGAGGCTGGGCAGACGATAGACGTGATACTGATCAGAATCTGCAGCTGTGGCCTGCCACACCACGTGCGAGGCACTCGAGTCGAGTTCCTGCACAACCGCACCTGACGACGTTGCGCAGAAGTCGACATGCAGATCGCCGTTGGCCAGTTGCTGCGTGTTGCCGCCAAAGAAGCTGTAGTAACTCGGACCGGGCATGTAGTGCAGCGCCAGCGTGGCTGTCATATTGGCCTCGTTGAGGTCGAGCACCGGCAGCGTGGAGTAGCACGTCGCAATTGGCGTCGGCGATGGTGTGCAGGTCACCTGTCCCGTGGGAAAAATGCGATCGTTGCCGTTATCAAGCAGCCCCAGCCTGAAGAGCCCCGCGGTGTTCGTCGTCATGTAGCTGAGCCCGTGCTGCGCGTAGAACCAGTCCGTTGGATCGGTGCCGCCAATCAGTTTGAAGTCGCCGCCCTCGCCTAGCCGCCACATCACCCTGCCCGAGCCTTGTCCGTCCAGGTATTCAATCTTGATCACCCAGTTCTGGTGGCGCATCGAGAGCAGAATGTTTTGATCATCGCTCGAATAGAGCATGTCGTTCGAGTGTGTCCAATCAGGAAAATTCATCGGGTGGCGGTTCACGTCGAGATGATCGAATGCGTTCCACACCCACACGGGGTTCGAATTCGCGTCCACATCCACAAGCGCATCACCGATCACTGTCGTAGTTCCCGGTTTACCTGGCAAATCGGTGAAGTTTTTTGTGAGCGTTGCCAACAGCAGCCAGTGGCCGTTCGGCAGCGCCAGCGCGCTGTGATGAAAACTTCCCAGCGCGTATGTGTTGCCCTCGGCGTCACGCAGATTCGAAGCCGCGAGCTTCGTGTTCAGGTCATCCATCGTGACGCTGCGCACTGTGTTGCCTGCCAGGTCCACTTCACGCACCTCATTCAGCAGCCCTGGAATATCGTGGACGGTGAGCGACGAGAGATACGAGATCACCATCAGAAAGTCGCCGTTGGGCAGAAGCTGCAGTCCCTGCACAAGGTCCACGCCTGCCGCGCCTTTGTAGGAATAGGTCCAGATCACATTGCCGCTCAGATCAGTCGCGTAGGCCTGCGTCAGGTTCGATGGCAGCAGCGTGTTCCACAACTCGATGCCCGGTTGCGGCGTTTCTCCGGCAGGCGTTGAAACCTTGATTGACGCCGTCGCCGGCGGGGTCATGGTGCTGACATCTCTGGTCTGCATCGGTAAATGTCGCGCCATTGCTCAGCACCACCTGGCCTCGCATGTGATACGTCGAGTGGCCCAGCATTCCGGCGACGTAGTCGTTGATCTGCCCGCCATTCGCGCTCGGTGTGGCGACCTGCCAGGTGTCCAATCCGTAGTCCGTCGTCTTGCCGAACTGCACGGATGCCTTGCCAGGGGCAGGCAGATAGATGGAGTAAAGCGCCACCTGCGGATTGCCGGTGAAGGGCGGACACAGTACTTGCCCTGGGATCAGCACTGCGACGACCGCGGTCGCGTAGTTCTGCTGTGGAGAGGCAGCCAGCGCTGCCGTCACAACGACGTTCTCGCTCTGTGACACTTTGGCAGGCGCTGTGTAGTTTCCCGCGCTATCGATTGTGCCGCTTGTGGTGCTGCCGCTAGCCACGCCATTCACGAGCCATGCGATCTGGCCGCCATTGCTCGCAGATGCAGAAAACTTGAAGCTCTGCCCGGAGGCGAGCGCGATGTACTGTGGCGTGATGGTAACGCTGCCGCTTTGTCCCGCCGTCGGCGGCGCACCGCCCGGTGGCGGCGTCTGCGGCCCTGTCTCGCCGGAGCGCAACCAGAAGCCGCAACCCTCGAGCGCGAGCGACGCGATAAGAATGAGCAGTAGAAAAAACCTTGCGTGGAAACAGGGCCCACTGCGCCGTACCGAACCCAACCGGTCAAAAGGCGCGTCAACAGGGCTCATTGGATAGGCTCAGGCTCCGGAAAAAACAGGAGCGAAACTTCAGCGGATCTTATCCACGCCGGCGTAATTCGTGCTCCACCACGCGCAGCATCTCATTTTCTGGCGCAGGCTTTCCGGTCCAGATTTCGAACTGCCTGGCACCTTGCTGGACAAACATCTCCAGGCCTGTGACAACGGGCACTCCGCGGGAGCGCGCCAGCTTCAGCAGCGGCGTCTCGAGCGGGTTATAGACCATGTCGAAGACGAGGCCTGCGTTCAGTTCGCTTTCGGCAATCGGCATCGCCGTTTTAAAGCCCTTCATGCCGCATGGCGTCGCGTTAATCAGCACATCGAAGTGTTGCTTTGCGAAGGCATCGTGCTTCAGCGATCGCGCCTTCGCCTGTCGCGCAAGAGTTACGGCATGTTCGTGCGTTCGGTTCACGACGAACACTTCCGCCTCCTTCTCCACCAGCCCGAAGACCGCGGCACGAGCAGCGCCTCCGGCTCCCAGCACGGCAACCCGCGCGCCCTTGAGACGCAATCGTTTTTCAAGGGGCCTTACCACGCCGGCGACATCGGTATTAAAGCCGTAGAGCTTTCCGTCGGCCCCTGTGCGCAGCGTGTTGCATGCGCCTATGCGGGCCGTCAGCGGGTCCATGTTCGCAAGGTGCGGCAGCACTTCTTCCTTCAACGGCATCGTCACGGCAACACCCGCCAGCGGTAGCTCGCGTACCACCGTCAGCAGGTCGTCGAGCGACTTTACCTTTAGAGGCAGCAGCACGGCGTTTACGATCTCACGACGAAAGGCCGTATTGTGCAGCAGCGGCGAGAGCGAATGCCCGATGGGATTACCAGCCACGCCGAAGATGCGCGTCGCCTGGTCCAGGTGATCGATGCGGTAAAGATCGAGCAGTGTGCGCGCGGAAACCTGTCCCGGCGCTGTCTCCGCGCCGTCCGATTGTGCCGCGAAGGTAAAGGCCGCTCCGGCGCGCGGACCGAGCACGCGGCTCAGCAATCCTTCTTCGCCCATCGCGATGCCCACCACCCGCGCCGAGAGGGAGCGGTCTTCTATAAGGCGCAGCACCGCCAGGTTGTCGGCCACCGATCGTGCCGTTGACACTACCTTCACGTAATCTGGCTTGAGCGCCTCAATGCGGTCCGCAGCATGCGCCAGGCCGCGCGTGCGGGCAAAATCATGAAAGCTGATCAGAAGCGCGGCACCGGCGGCGCGCAGCTTCGCAACCTGGGCTGCCTTCGCTTCTTCGGCAGACTCCACTTCAAGATCGACGATCTGGCAACCGGCCGACGCAGCATCGGTCAGGATTGCGAGTTCTGCTGCAAGGTTTCCCGTAAAGTTGCCGCCGTTTTGCTTCCGGCGGCAGGTCGCAATGCCGGTCACGTCGCGATGCTCGGCTAGAAACTGCTTCAGATACGGGATGGCCCCTGCCGGCTTGGCCAGGGAGTCGAGCCGGAACTCGAAGAAGCGGCAGTCTTTAAGCGCGGCTTCTGCACGGTCAAACATTTCCGCGGGCGAGCCGGCCTGAATAGCCACGCACAGCTTGCCCAGCCGGGGCCGCGGGGCCAACGGGGCCGGAGTTGCAGGAAACTGCGCAATGGCGCTTGCGTTGGGCATCTCTCAATTGACGCATCTTACTGGGCTTCCGGCTGCGGATGCAACAAAGGCAGGGCAGCCCGCCCGCATTTGCCCGACATTTTGTGTTGGCAGATGCCTCAAAGCAGCCTGGTATGGCAGTCTAGAGCTTTGGAGGTTCCTATCCCCTATGTCCGCTGAAACGCTTGCCGCCGCTGCAGTTACTCCTGATTTGCATGTCTGGGCAGAGGGAGGAGCGCAGTCCGCCGACGCTCTTTCAGCCTGGGTTTCGGCCCGCCTTGCCGCGCATGAATCCGCCCTGCAGGCATTGGTCGCGATCGAGGGGCCGCGCACGCCAGAAAACTCACTTCGCCTCTATGATGCGGCAATTGAACAGCTTACCTTGGCGGGCTCCCAGGCCGGGCTGCTCAACTCCGTAGCCGCGGAGAAGACGGTGCGCGATCAGGCCCAGCTCGAAGCCCAGCGGGTGGCAATGGCCGGCAGCTCCCTCAGCCTCAACCGCGAGGTCTATGACGCGCTGGTCGCCATCAGCCTTGATGGTGTCGATCTGGCTACCAGGCACTATGTCGAGCGCACCCTGCTCGGGTACCGCCTCTCCGGCGTGGATAAGGACGAAGCCACGCGCGATCGTCTCAAGGCCCTGCATGAAAAGGCCACGCGCCACTCCCTCGACTTCAGCCGCAATATTCAGGAAGGCGGAAAGACGATTGAAGCCGCTGCCGACGAACTCGAAGGGCTGCCGGCGGATTACCTTGCCCGCCACCCTGCAGACGCCAACGGCAAAATCACGCTCACTACCGACCCGCCCGACATGCAGCCGGTGATGATCTTTGCCGCAAGTGCAGCGCTGCGCGAGCGCATGTTCATCGCCTACAACACGCGCGCCTATCCTGCGAACAAACAGATCCTCCTCGACCTGCTGGCGACCCGCCAGGAGATTGCTTCTGTGCTGGGCTTCCGCAGTTGGGCTGACCTCGCCACCGCCGATCAAATGATGAAATCTGCCGCCAATGTGCGCACGTTTCTTGCCCGGCTCAACGAGGCCAGCCTTGAAGGCGCAAAGCAGGAGCATGCCCTCATCCTCGACTACACGCGCACCCGTGAAGCTGGCATGCGCGAAATCGATATCACCAGCCGCGGCTACTGGTATGAGCAGTTTCGTCGCGCAAAGTTCGACTTCGATTCGCAATCGGTGCGGCCTTACTTCCCTTACGCCCAGGTCGAAGAGGGAGTGCTCAAAACAGCGGCGCAGCTTTTCAAGATCGACTTCCGCCGCTCGACCGCACCGGGCTGGGATTCGGCAGTTTCCGTCTTCGACGTCCTTGAAGATGGGGATGTCGTCGGCCACTTCTACCTCGACATGCATCCGCGCGAAGGCAAAGACAAGTGGTTTTCCGCAGCGCCTGTCGTCACCGGCGTGCGTGGTCGCTACCTGCCCGAGGCTGCGCTCATCTGCAATTTCCCCGGTGGAGACGATGGCGATCCAGGCCTGATGCAGTACTCCGACGTGGTCACCTTCTTCCACGAGTTCGGCCACCTTATGCATGCAATTCTCGGTGGACGCACGCAGTGGGCCGGACTCTCAGGCTTCGCCACCGAAGGCGACTTTATCGAAGTGCCCTCGCAGATGCTCGAAGAGTTTTTCCGCGACGAGAAGCTGCTGCAGTCCTTTGCAAAGCACTACCAGACGGGCGAGGTGTTACCCGCAGAGACAATCCGCAAGATGAAGCTTGCCGGATCCTTTGGCCGTGCAGACTGGGTGCGGACGCAGCTCTACTACACAACCCTTTCACTCGATTTGCACGATCAGGATCTCGCCGGCCTCGACCTCGACGCCATTACCCAGAAGCTTTACCGGAGTCTGCTGCCCTGGACTTGGCTCGAAGGCAATCGCATGTACGCAAGCTTCGGCCACCTCACCGGCTACTCGTCCAACTACTACACCTACGCCTTCGACAAGGTGATCGCGCTCGATTTCTTTGCACAGTTCGACTCCTCTGATCTTCTGGGCTGCGATGCCGGTGCGCGCTACCGAAGGACCGTTCTGGAACAGGGCGGGTCCAAACCCGGTCGCGAGATGGTGCGTGATTTTCTCGGCCGCGACGAGGAGTTTTCAGCCTTCAGCAATTGGCTCAATGAGGAGTTTGAAGACCGGCCTCTTACCACCGCTTAGAGGCCCGGGGGTGCTCAATGAATGTCTCCGATTTTCGCCGTCTTGCGCTCAGCCTTGAGGGCGCCGAGGAAGGCTCGCACATGGGCTCCCCCGACTTCCGCGTCGGAGGACGCATCTTTGCCACCCTAGCTGCGCAAAAGCTTGGCTACGGCAACCTGATGCTTACACCCGATCAGCAGGCAGCCTTTGTCGCCGAAGCCCCCGAGGTTTTTCTTCCCGTTGCCGGAGGATGGGGCAAGAGTGGCGCCACTCATATGCGCCTCGCCGCCGCTAATGAAGATCTGATGCTGGGCGCGCTGCGTACCGCCTGGAAGTCGCGTGTCGAGAAGAACGGGAAGACGTCGAAACCTCGCCCCGTATCCACGCGGCGCAAGCCCACTGCCCCCACCGGGCAGGCGAAGAGGTAAGATTCTCTTCGATCAAGTTGAGAGGAGAAATTTCGCCGTGAAAGCCCGATCGTTCGCTGTGAGCTGTCTTGTTCTTGTTGCCGCGTCCATCGTTGCCCAGCAGTCCTCGCAGATGAAGCCGGAAGATACTGAGATCTGGTCGCCCGAGCCGAAGATCGTCACACCGGGCGCCACAAACTCCGCGCCCCCCTCAGACGCTATCGTGCTCTTTGACGGCAAAAATCTCGATGAGTGGGTTTCGGCGCAGGATCACACTCCGGCAAAGTGGGATGTGGCAAACGGGGTCATGACCGTGAACAAGCTATCCGGCTCTGGCAACATCGAAACCAAACGCAAATTCAAGGATTACCAGCTCCACGTCGAGTGGCGCATCCCCACCAGCATTACCGGCAGCGGACAGGCGCGGGGTAACAGCGGCGTTTTCCTCGCCTCAACCGGGCCCGGCGACGACGGCTATGAGTTGCAGGTGCTCGACTCCTATAACAACAAGACCTACGTCAACGGTCAGGCAGGCAGCATCTATAAGCAAAGCCCCCCGCTGGTGAACCCGAATCGCAAGCCCGGCGAGTGGCAAAGTTATGACGTTGTCTGGACGGCGCCGACCTTCAATGACGACGGCTCTCTCAAGACGCCGGCCTGGGTGACGGCCTTCTTCAACGGCGTGCTGGTGCAGAACCACTTTGAGCTCAAGGGCCAGACGCTCTATATCGGCAAGCCGTTCTACAAAAAGTACGACGCGGCCCCCATCAAGCTGCAGGCCCACGGCGACAAGAGCGAGCCCATCAGTTTCAGGAATATTTGGGTGCGCGAGCTGAATTAAGCGGCCAAAACACTCCACGGAGAAGGGAAGCCATGGTAGTGGAAGGAGATAGAGTCAGGCCTGCAGCCGTTTCAGGGCTGTGGAAAACTTTCCCGAAATTATCTGACTCGAACCAACCAATTCCAGAAGAGGGGCGTCATACCTTTTAACGAGCAGAGGCTGCCCCGAATCATGCCCTTCCACGAAAAGAACACTTCTTTCGAAGGTCCCTCACCGGACCCCTTCTCTTGACCCCTTCAGGACCCCCCTTCCTAACCAATGCCTCTCGAGCGGGCCTGCCGGAAGGCAGGCCCAATCGCTCTTTTGGCCTGTTCCCGCGCTCCGCATAAAATCCGCCCTCCAAAATCTGCCGCACCCCCGCTGCCTGAATCGCTCCCCGATAAAATCAATCTGTGACCGGTACCCCTTCTTCCCGCGACAAGCAGCTTCAAACGCGCCTTGAGGCGATTGACACCTTGTTTTCGACGGCAGGCCTCGTGCGCCATCGCCGCGGCAAACCCGGCGGCATTACGCGCGAATTGCGTAAGCAGCGCAGCATCACTCGTGAAGAACTCTTCGTGAAGTCCCCTGCGCCCACGGTTGCGCCCAATGGCCTTCGTTGGTTGCCGGTTCCCGCCTGGCAAAAGCTTGGCTGGCTATGGCACGGCTTCAGCACCCGACAGGGGGGAGTGAGCACCGCCTATTCCCCTGAAGACGGTGCCCCGGAACTGAACCTCGGATTTACCGCCGAGGACGACCGCGATGCGGTCCTGCGGAATCGCGGCATGCTTGTGGAGGCCATTACCGGTGACCCGTCCGCCAGGCTGGTAACTGTTCGGCAGTTTCACTCGAACATCGCCGCGTGTGTTGCTGCGGAAGACTTCGAGCGCACGCGTCCCTGCCGCGGCGACGGATTGATGACCGATCAGCCGGGCGAATTGCTCGCCATTCAGACCGCCGACTGCATCCCGGTTCTAGTCGCCGACTGCCGCCGCCGTGTTGTGGCCGCCTTTCATGCAGGATGGCGTGGCACCGTGAAACGCATCGTTGAGTTGGGTGTGGGCAAAATGCGCCTGCAGTATGGCTGCCGGCCTGAGGATCTGACCGCCGCGATCGGCCCGGGCATCGGAGCATGCTGCTACGCCGTCGGCGACGAGGTGTTCTCGGCTTTCGAATCGCAGTTTGCCTATGCAAGCGATCTTTTTGTTGAGGTCTTCGATTCCGATCCCGTCCGCAAAAAATACCCAATGCTGTTTCTTACCCAGCGCGCGCCCGGGCACTCGCCCATTGGCCCCGCCCTGCATTTGAATCTCGTTGAGGCCAATCGTCGGCAATTGCTCGATGCCGGAATCAAGGCGAAAGCAGTCCATGCGGTGGGTGGCTGCACAAGTTGCCAGCCCGAGCTCTTTTTTTCGCACAGGGCTTCGCAGGGTCATGCCGGGCGCATGATGAGCGTAATCGGCGTCCGGCCGGGCTGAGACCGTCTGCCTTGAATGGGATTGTGGGAAATGAGCGGGCACATGGAAAGATGCGCTCAGGAAAAGGATTCTTTGGGTTTACGAGGCTGCGCTTGCAGCTTCAGCGGGATTAACCAGGTCGCGCAATTCTTTTGAAGGTTTGAAATATGGAACTCGTTTCGCCGGCACCTCGACACGCTCACCGGTCTTCGGATTGCGGCCGATGCGAGGATTGCGCTGGCGTATCCGGAACGAACCGAAGCCGCGAATCTCGATCTTGTCTCCGCTTTGCAGGGCCGAAATCACCGAATCAAAGACCGTCTCAACGATGACCTCGCCGTCACGGCGAGTGAGATCACCCAGGCGAGTGACCTTCTCTACCAGATCTGCCTTTGTCATGTCCTTTAGACCTCCGCACACAGCATAACCGGATTCTCGGCCCACCGGAGCCAAAAATCAAGGGCAGGGAAGAGAATTGCGCCTTTTACATCAAGAAGATGGCGCGAAATGGGCGATTCGGGTCGGGCAACTGAATCGGCAGGCGCGCATCGGGTTATCATTCCTCAAGTCCGTTTTTTAGAAACGGACGGCCGGCAGGGGGCCACAGTTGGATCAATCTCCACGCTACAGCATCGTCATCCCGGCATATAACGAGAGCGCGCGCATCCCCGCCACACTCAAGGCCGTTCTCACCTGCATCCGGGCCAGTAAATGGGATGCTGAGGTGATCGTCGTCAATGACGGCTCCGCCGACGACACAGTTCGCATAGTCGAGCAGATCGCCGCCGGCGCGCCCGAGATTCGCCTGCTCAAAAATCCCGGCAATCGCGGCAAGGGCTACAGCGTGCGCAATGGCGTGCTTCATTCCACCGGCGACATCGTCATGTTCACCGACTCCGACCTCTCTGCTCCCATGGACGAAGCCGAGCGGCTCTTTGCCGCCATTGCTGCCGGCGCCGACATCGCCATCGGCTCGCGCTGGCTTGAGAGCGGTCGCCAGACCCATCGCCAGCCCCTCTACCGCCAATTTTTCGGGCGCTGTTTCAACGCAGTCTGCCGCATGGTCATGCGGCTTCCCTTTGCCGACACCCAGTGCGGCTTCAAGGCTTTTACCCGCGCGGCCGCGGAGACCGTCTTTCAGTTGCAAACTATTGAGCGATGGGGTTTCGATCCTGAGATACTCTTCATCGCACTCCGCCGCGGCTTCCGCGTCGTTGAAGTGCCCGTAAGCTGGTCTCACGACGAGCGCACCCGCATGAGCTATCTGCGCGACGGCCTGCAGATGCTGAAAGAGCTGGTGATCATTCGTTGGAATGCCCTCACCGGCCGCTATAACAAGTCCATCCCGGCGACCTTGCGCGCCGGGGAAACGCGCTGACCGCGGCGAAGTTCACTTCATGCGTTTGGCGGTCAGTTCCTCTGTAGCAAAATCTGCAACGTTGCGCGTGAACTTGATTTCATCTCCATTGATTTTGCCGCTATAGGTGATGCGAAGATTGGTTCCCTGGAAATTCAGCATTTCGACAAAGGAGATGTTGTCTCCGTCTACTTTGCCTTCAGTAATGTCGGTCTCGCCATGCTCGTTGGTTGCCTTGCCGGTCAGCTTGGCGCCATCCACATGGAAGTCGTAGGTGTATTTCTGTACGCCGATTTGCGTGTCGAATTCGGCGGTCCATTTTCCATTGAAGTCGGCAGCCAGCGCCAGAACGCCAGAAGAGGCAAAAAGCAGCGCAGCCAGTGCAACTTTGCAAAATACTTGAATCTTCGACATTCGAACCTTTCAGGAAGCGGTTATTCCGGCGTTGCCGGGCTTACTTTTGGCTGATGACCTTGCCCTCTCCGGGTTTCACATCGCCGCAATCGGAACCGACATATTTTGACGTGAATGACATCTGCATCGTCATTGGCTGCGGCATGCCCGGCATACTCATCTGCATGTTGGCAGTCCCGCGCATATGCTTGCTGTCTTCGATCTGCCCGTGGAAATGCACGGTGGAACTGTTGCCGTGCTGATTGCAGGTCAACTCCGCTGAGATTGATGTTGCATCCTGGTGCCTGTCCAGAACCTTGCAATCCGACTTGGGACTGTTCATCGTCTCGAGGTCATGTTTCCACGTTTCCGGCGTCAGGCAGCCCTGCGTCACCGTGGCATGCTGCGCGGCTGCGCCGGCCGCTGAACTCGGCAATCCGCTGATCGTCGAGTTGGATTCGGTTTGCCAGAGCCCCATCTTGACCGGCGGCGGCTCGGTCGTCTGAGCATGAGCTGAGCGGCTGCCGGCAACGGCGCACAGACACGCCGATACCGCGATTGCTGCAATTTTTACGAGTTTTGTTTTCATGGCAGAAGTCCTCTCGATGAGATCGCCTGCACCCCACAAGCATTTGGACAGTCCTAAGGCTTATACCATAGGCCAAGCGCAGGCAGCTAGCGGCCTTGTCGCCGGAGCCCGCAAACGGCCATATCAAACTGGAAGGCAATAGGTTGTGTCTTTCGCCGCAACTGATTTTAGATGTCCGCAGCCTCCGCGGGCCGTAGGCTAAACTGACAGATCGAACTCCAGGGGACCATTGCATGCACATCAGAACAGGGAACCGACACGCGTTGGCCGCGTTCTCGTTGGGTCTTTTTGTATGCACACTTGGGATCGGCGCACTGCCTGTACGCGGAGCCTCGGGGGACGTGGAGGCGACCGGGACTCAAACCGGCGATGCGCTTCGACTTGAAAACGCCGCGATTGCCCTGCGCTGCTCCGTGGCGAACGGGAGGTTGAGCGACGTGGTCATCGAAGATCGACTCGACGCTAGAGAAATCCCCATTCCCGTCCCCTTTGCTCTCCTGCTTAAGAACGGCTCGCTTCTCACTCCGGCCAATCTTGTCATCGATGGGCATCCGCAAAAGCGTGAACTCGTTCCTCATGCCGACGCATCCCGCGCAGCCGAGCGCATTCGAGGTGTCGCTTTCGATCTTCCGCTCGTTAGCCCCGATCAATCTGTGCACGCTGTCTGGTCGGCGATTCTGCTGGATGGATCCGCCTACATCCGCCAGCAGCTCAAGATCACCGCAGGCAATCAGGATGTGGCCATCACGCGCCTTCAGCTCATCGACCTGCGTCTCGACGGCGCTCATGTCGTTGGTTCGGTCAACGGCTCGCCTATTGTTGCGGGCAATTTCTTTCTAGGCTTCGAAGAGCCTCTCTCGCAGAGCAGGGTTACCGGCAATCGCGCCTCTGCGTGGATCGACCGCGAGCTGCCCCTACGTGCCGGCCAGTCGATCGCCTATTCCTCGGTGATCGGCGTGGCGCGTCCCGGCCAGATGCGCCGCGACTTTCTTGCTTACCTTGAGCGCGAACGCGCGCACCCCTATCGCACTTTTCTTCATTACAACTCATGGTACGATCTTGGCTATTTCACCCCTTACGATCAGGCCGGCGCCGTCGATCGCGTCAACGCCTTTGGCCGCGAGCTTGCGGAAAAGCGTGGCGTCAAACTCGACTCATTCCTCTTCGACGACGGCTGGGATGATCACAAGTCTCTCTGGAAGTTCAACGACGGGTTCCCCAATGGCTTCACGCCTGTCCGTCAGGCTGCGGAAAAATTTGGCGCCGATCCCGGCGTATGGATGTCGCCGTGGGGTGGCTACTCCAAACCGCGGCAGGAGCGCATCGCCTTCGGCAAGGCTTCTGGCTACGAGATAGTCGATGGCGGTTACGCCTTGTCCGGTCCGAAATACTACGCCGCGTTTCGCGATGTCGCTCTTGAAATGATTCACAACTACGGCGTCAATCAATTCAAATTTGATGGCACCGGCAATGTCGATTCCGTTGTGCCCGGCAGTCAGTTTGACAGTGACTTTGCCGCGGCCATCCATCTCATCGGCGAGTTGCGTGCCGCCCGGCCCGACATCTTCATCAACCTCACCACCGGCACCTGGCCATCACCTTTCTGGCTCATGTATGCCGACTCGATCTGGCGCGGCGGTGAAGATGATGACCGCGCAGGCGTCGGCACCGATCGCGAACGCTGGCTCACTTACCGCGACGCCGCCACCTACCGGCATATCGTGCAGAATGGTCCGCTCTTTCCGCTCAACTCCCTCATGCTGCACGGCATGATCTACGCACAGCACAACAAGTACCTCAATACCGATCCGGGCAACGACTTTCGCAACGAGATCCGCTCCTACTTCGGCACCGGCACGCAACTGCAGGAGATGTACATCACGCCGAGTCTGCTCACTCCAGCGAACTGGGACGATCTTGCGGAAGCCGCGAAGTGGTCGCGGGCCAACGCCGACGTGCTCAAGGATACGCACTGGATCGGAGGCGATCCCGCATGGCTTGAGGCCTACGGCTTGGCTTCGTGGACATCGCGCAAGGGCATTCTCGTTCTGCGCAATCCCAGCGACAAGCCGCAGTCAATTTCAATCCGGCTGCAGGATGCCTTTGAGCTGCCCTCCGGAGCCGCACAGCTCTACTCGGCCATGAGCCCCTGGAAGGACGATGCAACGCGGCCCGCGCTGGAACTGCACGCAGCGGATAAACATGAATTCCACCTCGTCCCCTTCGAGGTGCTCACCCTGGATTTCACTCCGCGCCCGTGATCACACCGACGCAGGATCGAAAGGACAACTTGTCATGGCCGATTTGACCCTCCTCGTCCTTGCCGCGGGCATGGGCAGCCGTTACGGTGGCCTCAAGCAGATCGATCCCTTCGGTCCCGGCGGCGAAACAATAATGGACTACTCGGTCTACGACGCCATTCGCGCCGGCTTCAACAAAGTCGTCTTTGTCATCCGCGGGCAGATGGAAGAGGCTTTCCGCGCCAGCATCGGCGCGCGCTATCAGAACCGCATCGCCGTCGAGTACGCAATTCAGGAACTCGATACGATGCTCAGCGAAGCCCCCGTGCCCGCCGGCCGCACTAAACCCTGGGGCACCACCCACGCCGTTCTTGCGGCTTCAGGCTCAATCCACGAGCCTTTCGCCGTGATCAACGCCGATGACTTCTACGGAGCCGACGCCTATCATGCTTTGGCTCAACACCTCACTTCTGGCACTTCAGCGTATGCCCTCGTCGGCTTCCAGCTCGGCAACACACTCTCGGACTTTGGTCCTGTTGCGCGCGGCATCTGCCGTCTCGATGCACAGGAATACCTCGAAGACATCGTCGAGCGCACGAAGATCGAACGCAATGGAGCGGACATTGTCAGCATCGACGCCGACGGCAGGCAGTTGCACCTTCCCGGCGACGCGGTCGTCTCCATGAACATGTGGGGATTCACGCCGCAGGTCTTCGATCAGCTGCGGAGCCGCTTTCACATCTTTCTCAGCGAACACGGCACCGACCTCACGACCGAGTGCTACCTGCCCTCCACGGTCAATGAGCTGATTCACGCGAACAACGCGCAGGTGAAGGTCTTGCGGTCGAGCGGCGCGTGGTTCGGCGTTACTTATCGTGAAGACCGGCCGCGTGCTGTTGAGAGTCTGCGTCGCCTCATCGAAGACGGTTATTATCCTGAGAGACTCTGGGCATGACCGACACGCATGATATCGGCGCCATCGCGCGCCGCTTTGAGATTCCAGGTGAGTTTGTCCGCGCTATTCCCTATGGCAACGGCCACATCAATGATTCTTATCGTGCAGAATTCGACCTCAGCGGCAGGCCCGTGTGCTACATCATCCAGCGCATCAACCACCATGTCTTTGGTGATCCAGCGGTCCTTATGCGGAATATTCAGCGCGTTACGTCGCATCTTGCTGCGCAGATCGCGGGCCAACCAGATGCAGAGCGTCGTGGGCTCGCACTCGTTCCTGCGCGAGACGGCGAGGCCTGGCACCGCGATGAGGCAGGAAATTATTGGCGTACCTATCGGTTCATTGAAAATACGCTTTCCCGGGACACGGTGCAGTCGCCGAAGCAGGCATTTCAGGCAGCAAAAGCTTTCGGCGAGTTCCAGAAGATGCTCACCACGCTGCCGCCGCCGAGGCTCAATGACACGATTCCTGACTTTCATAACACGCCCAAACGATTCGCTGCGCTTGAGCGTGCCATTGCTGCCGATACAGCCGGCCGCGCCGCGCAGGTCAGGGCTGAGATAGACTTCGCGCTCGCACATCAGGTGATCGTTACCGGACTGCTGGATGCAGGCCTTCCCGAGCGCGTCACCCACAACGACACCAAGTTCAACAACGTGCTCCTTGACGAAAAGACCGGCGAAGCCGTCTGTGTCATCGATCTCGATACGGTGATGCCGGGCCTAGCGCCCTATGACTTTGGCGACATGGTGCGCACGACCACCAGCCCTGCCGCCGAAGATGAACGCGATCTCAGCAAGGTTGCAATGCAGTTCCCCATGTTCGAGGCGCTGGCGCGCGGCTATCTGTCCGCTGCCGGAGAGTTTCTGACAAAAGCAGAAAAGCAGTCTCTCGCGTTCTCGGGGAAGCTCATTACCTTCGAAATAGGTATCCGCTTCCTCGCGGACTACCTCAACGGCGACACCTATTTCAAAGTGCACCGCGAAGGTCACAACCTCGACCGCTGCCGCACGCAGTTCGCCCTCGTTCGTTCAATCGAACAGCAGGAAGACGCGATGAACCGCCTGGTCGATGCGCTTTGAGTGCTACTGCGGAATCACCAGCAGCGTGATCGACTGCGCTGGAAACTGCACGGTGACGGTGCTTGTCGTGCTGCTGCCGCTCGGCGATGCAATCGTTGCGGGCGTCCCCGTCACAATCGCGGCAACGTTTGCACTGCTATAGACAAACTGCTGTGCCGCTGTCGCCGAGCTGGTGAATCCCGGCAGCGAAAGCGTCGACGTCAGGTTGCCATAGGTCTTGTTGATCACCATCACCGTAATCGCGCCATCCGAGGTGCGCTGCGCGCCGTAAACGGCAAGCTGCCCCTCGGCATCCGCGCCTGCAGCGGTACTGGTTGAGGGCAGCGCGACATCGCCAAAGGTCGAGTTGTTTCCGTCGTAGTTGCGGTACATAGCAAAGGCGAAGTTGCCCGGCGTCTGCGTGTTGTATGCGGCTGTCGGCCAGAACGCCGCCATGTCGAGGCCCTGTCTGCCGAAGATGCCCAGAATATCGGCCTGTGCCACGGCGCCATTGATCGACTCCAGCCCGCCGAAGTTATATTCGTCAATTGCTGTTTTCGTGCCCGGGTAATCGTTCTGCACCCAGCTTTGCAGCATGGGAATCAGCTGCGGAGCCTGGGGCGGCCCGGAGCATCCGCTCGTGTAGTTGGCATCGGTTACGTAGTTCGGCTGGGGAAAGCCAGAGTCCGTGTAGGTCGGATCCCAGAAGACGCGCGTTCCATTCAGCCGCGCGCGCTGCTCTTGCGTGTCACCCGCCGTTGTAAAGCCGACGGAGTTTCCGTTGTATGTCGGCGCAAAGTATCCGTGGATATCGAGGTAGTCGAGCAGCCGCACACCGTAGCTCTGTGAGTACTTCGCAAACTGCTGCAGGTAGTACTCGATCAGCGGAACGCCGCCATGGGCCATGCGATCCTGCGGATTTTGCCATGGCTCATAACACGGCCCGGTACTCCAGCCGCTTTCAATATCCTTCTTCGAATAGAAATAGCCCCACCAGTAGTCGATCACCGGCCCGCTTACCTCTGCGGTCGGGTCGGCGGTCTTGATGGCGAGCGCCGTGCCAATGCCGTTGTTGGAAACCTCGTCGTATGTGAAGGGGGTTGGATGCACATCGCGATGCACCGCATCCCACCACGTCGGTTCGTTGTCCAGATCCCAGATCGCCACGCCTTTGCCGCTGCTGCCAGTGCCCAGGCTCGTATTGGCCGCCACGGACGAAACCCACGCACCTGTCCACGTGCCATTGGCCCACGATGTGGTTACCGAACCGGGCGCCGGAGTGGACCCCGCGGTGATGCTGGGAGCCGGCTTCGAAAGACTCGTAATCGCCGCAATGGTCGCGTTTCCATAGATCGCAGACCCGTCGGCGTTGATGCCGTTGCCGCAGTCGCCGTTGAAACTTTGCTGGTTCGGGTACGCCGAGCGGCTAAAGCTGCACGCGCCCGTGGTTGCGTTTGCCACCCATCCGCTCACCGGCACAGTGCCCAGCGCGGTCGCTCCCGTGGCCGTGGTGCTGGTGACGAAGCCAGTGAAGGTGCCTCCGCCGAACATGCCGTACATGCCGGCTCCATTTTCAAAGTAGTAGTCCGCGGCAGAGTTTGTGGTGCCCGTCTGGTAGTTGTACCGCGTGGTCGCGTCACCGCCCCATCTCACCAGTGAAGGGTGTGCCGTCTTCGCCGAGACTGCGTCGAGCAGGTATCCGTTCACGCCATAAATCAGCGGATTGATCGCGTGTGTCGGATTGCCCACATCCACGCTCAGCGCGGACCCAATGGCAGCAGCCGGCTGCGCCAGCGTCACGGTCACACTTCCACTTTTCGTTGTGTCTTGTGTACTCGTGGCAGTGATCGCCACGCTGGCAGGCGCGGGATAAGGAGTGCTGTAAAGTCCCGTAGCGCTGAGCGTACCTGGGCTCATCGTGCCACACGCAGAGCATGCAAGGGCCCACGTCACGCCGGTACTGAAGCTGCCTGTTCCGGTCACCGTCGCCGTGAACTGCTGCTGCGCTCCGACCGTTGCCGTGCTCGGAGAAACCGTCACAGACGTGATGCCCGTGGACGCGCCCACCGTGACCGTTGCCGTGCCGCTGACGCTGCTATAAGCGCTCGAGCTTGCCGTGTCCGGAGCGTATCGTGCGGTGAGAGTGTCAGCGCCTATGGCAAGTGAATTGGCCGGCACCGTGATTGAAGCGCTGCCACTGCTTAGTGTCGTTGCCGCCGAGGTATAGCTGCCGCTGCTCAGCGTTACCGCTCCGGTTGGAGTGCTCTTACTGCCGCTCACGGTGACGGTGACCGCAAGTGTCTGCGTGGGGGCAATGCTCGAGGCAGCCGGCGCTACTCGAATTGTGGGCGTAACCGGTGACGAATCACCTGTCGAGGCCCCGGTAGTCCCGCCGCCACCGCCGCAGCCGGTAGCCAGCAGCATCAATCCCGCTGCCAATGCAGTGACCAACCATACCGCCCGCCATCCCCGAATCATCTCCCGTATTTCGGTCACGCGTTCCCCCGTCCCGGGGGCAGCAGTGGCTCACGCTCGCGTCCCGGGCATGGTGTTCAATTTGTTGCAATCGTTTGTCGGGGGTTACCGTATCACATCGCAGGGCTGCGGTTCCTGGGCTGCTAAGAGCGGCAACCTCCGGTGAACTCTTGGCGAAGATGGACTTTCCCGGGTTCCGCAGTCAATTCAAAATCCGCAGGGGTATATCCGGAAAGGGGAAATGGACGAATCAGAAGCTGGTTACCACAGCCCGACAGGGGGAGAAACAGAATTGCCAGTGATCCTGGCGATTCTCGACCTCGGTTGCCGCTGGCAGGTTAACTCGTTATATCCCTGGTGCTTATGGTGGGCGGTCAGGGACTCGAACCCCGGACCTCCTGCGTGTGAAGCAGGCGCTCTAACCAGCTGAGCTAACCGCCCCTGATAGGAGAAGCGCAGTGCTGCGCATCGGGGCATCCCGTAGGGTAGAGTAACACCAGCAACGCCTTAGGGCCAACTCCGCGGCTTCCGCTGCGGCAGGCCAGGATACCGAACACTAAGAATGTTTTGGAACGCCAGATTGATCCGCAGGATGAGGGCCAACGCACCAGCCTCCCGGCCCCTGTTCTGCTCCTTCCCGCTGCTCAACGAAGGATCGCGAGTTGAGGGATGGCGGGCTTGTCTCCTCGCCGGGGGCGGCCCCACCGGGTCGGCCTTTCAGCTGGCAATGGCGTCCAATCAACGAAGAAACTCCGATCCGGACTTCCGTCCGGAAAAGCCGGATTCCAAAGAAGAAGAGAGCGGCGAAGAAACAGAGGAAACCGCGCAACCTTCCGACGAGGCCGGGGTTCCAGAAGATATGGCAACCCTGGTTCTGGACAAACCGGTGCTGGGAGCGGGCGCCTCTCGCGCAGATCGAGAAGCGAATCCCGGCAAAGTGCTTAATTACGGGGCCGATGAGTCAAGCGACGCCGCGGTCATGTTGCGGGTTGCGGCAGGCGACGAAGCCGGGTTCAACTATCTGGTAGGGAAGCACTACCGGGCCATGATTCACTTCCTCTTTCGGATGGTGCACAATCAGGCGGTTGCCGAGGAATTGGCGCAGGAAGTGTTCCTGCGTGTGTATCGCTCGCGCGAGAGCTACCGGGCTGAAGCCAAGTTCACCACCTGGCTTTACCGGATTGCGACCAACCTCGCGGTAAATCACGCGCGCGACACGCGGCATGAACGTTCGGCGCAGACCGTGTATCTGGATGCGCCCGATGAAGAAACGGGTACCACGCCGGATGTGGCAGATGATGAGCCCAGCGTCGAGCAGAATCTGCTTCGCGATGAGCGCATGGCCGCGATTCGGAAACATGTGATGGCTCTGCCTGAGCGGCAGCGGATGGCAGTGCTGATGCACAAGTACCAGGGGATGGAATACCGGCAGATCGGGGATGTGCTGAAGCTGAGCGAGTCGGCAACCAAGTCGCTCCTCTTCCGCGCCTATCAGACTCTGCGGGAACGACTGAAGGATTTCGTGTAAGGCAATATCAGCCGGACAAACCGGCGGGGAGTGGGGTGGTAGCGATGGAACGGGCAACGACAAAATGCACGGCAATGGACCAGAAGCTGGCAGATCAAATGCTTGACGCAGATCGAATGCTTGACCTGCTGCTTGCTCCGGAAACCGTGCCTGCCGCGGTCTCAACTCATGTTGCGGAGTGTGAAGCGTGCAGCCGTGAACTCAGGGAACTGCGCGCTACGATGGGCCTCCTCGATCAGTGGGAGGCGCCCGAACCTAATCCGTACTTTCTCACTCGCCTCAACGCGCGGCTCGCAGAGGAACGCCGTGCCGCGCCGGCGGGATGGTTTGAGCGGCTGCGGAGCCGCTACCTCTATGGACCTCAGTTGCACGCGCGCCCGATGGTCGCCATGGCCATGACTGTGATGCTGTTGCTGGGCGGCGGAACCTACCTTGGCATGACCAACTGGGATGTGAAGCCGGCGGCGCCTGTTTCCCAGGCTGCCGTGGTGCACGATCTGCAGGTGCTCGACAATAACGCTCAGTTACTCGATCAGCTCGAATCGATCACAGATAACGACAACAACGGCGACAGCACGGCAAACTAGCATTGGTTGAAACGAACAAAGACGCAGGGGTAGGGGACCGGAAGGACAGCAATGATGGGGGCGGCAAAGACGGGTGTCTTCGACAGGGCGCGATGCGCGGCATCGGCCGCGGCCATTGCCGCGCTGCTGTCTCTGCCTCTCAGCGCAGTCGCCGGTCAACACCCGCAGGGTGGCGGCCAGCATTCGCAGTCGAGCCACCACGAGGCGTCGAGAGCGCCCCGATCCGGCCCGCAAAACTCTTCGCCGCAGAACTATGGCCGCCCCTATAGCCGGCCCGCCAATCCGCAATATCAGTATCGCGGTGCAGGGAATTCCCAGGGACAGCCTTACCGCGGCCAGCAGGGCTCTCAATATCAGCCTGACCGGCAAAGCGTGCCGCAAAACAGCTTTCGCCCCGGCACGCCCGTCGGCTCCGCACCCACCAGCCCCGCAATGGGCACGCGCTCTGTTACCCGGGGACCTGCTTATCAGGGCCAGGGATACCGGCCCAGCTACTCAGGCGCCGGCGTGCAGGGGTATCAACCGCCAGGGCATCTCGGTTCCTGGCTCAATGAGCATCGCAATGCTCCTCCGCAGTTGCAGCAGCGGATGCTCCAGAATGACCCGAGTTTCCGGAATCTGCCGCAGGCGGATCAGCAGCGCCTTGTGCGCCAGTTGAATCGCGTTGACCGCATGCCTGAGGGGCAGCGCGAGAGGCGCCTTGCCCGTGCAGAAAATCTTGAGCGGCTTTCTCCCCAGCAGCGCAACCAGGTTAACGAGTCCGCTCGCCAGTGGACCACGCTACCCGCCGACCGGCAGGTCATGATGCGCGGCGCCTTTCGAGATCTGCGCGAGGTTCCGCCCGATCAGCGCCAGACCGTGCTCAACTCTGCGCGCTACCAGAACGCTTTCAGCCCCGAAGAACGCGGCATTCTCTCCAATATGCTGAGCGTCGAACCTTACCAGACGCCGAGATAGCGCCTACCGCAACATGAACGGCGCGCGCAGCCGAATATCTCGCGACGACGCGCCCACCTGCACTTCAAAGGTCCCCGGATCGGCCTCCCAGGCCTTCGTCCCCGGATTCCAGTAAGACAATGCGTCGGGACCCAGCCAGAATGTGACTTTTTTCGTCTCGCCAGGCTTCAGTTCCACGCGCTGAAATCCCTTGAGCTCGTGGACCGGTCGATCGACCTTTGAGTGGCCATCCTGAATGTATAGCTCCACCACTTCAGCGCCCGCTCGCAGACCAGTGTTGCGGACCTTAAGCTTGACGAAGGGTTCGCGAATTGGACGCTGCCCGTTGTACACCTTCATTTCGCTGACCTTGAGATCGCTGTAAGCATACGTCGTATAGCTCAGTCCAAATCCGAACGGGAACTGCGGCTCCACATTCTTCGTGTCGAAGTAGCGATAGCCCACGTAGATTCCTTCGGCGTAATTCACATTGAGATCCTTGCCCGGGTAGTTCGACGCCGCCGGAGAGTCCTCGAATCTCTTCGGCAGTGTGACGGGCAGTTTGCCCGAGGGATTCGCATCGCCAAACAAAATGGCCGCAAGCGCGTTGCCGCCTTCTTGTCCGCCGTACCACATGTCCAGCAATGCCGGTGTTGTATCGATCCACTTCGACATCGTCACCGGGTCGCCCGTGTTCAGCACCACGACCGTATGTGGATTAGCCTTCTCCACGGCTTCGATCAGTTCATCCTGTCCGGCGGGCAGGTCCATCGTCTTTACATCGAAGCCTTCACCCTCCAGTTTGTTGTAGCGGCCCACCACAACAACCGCGACGTCGGCTTTCGCCGCAACGTCAGCCGCATCTTTCAGCGCCATCGCGCGCGCATCTTCAGTGTTCTGCGCTGGATCCTCGCCTTCCATACCCACGCCCAGGGCATACGTCACCTGCACGTTGCCGCCGACCCTCGTCTTGATTCCATCCAGCGGCGCAATGGCATATTTCGGCCGAACCATCGAGCTGCCGCCACCGCCCGTTCGCGCTACCGCTGCATTCGGGCCGATCACCGCGATCGACTGAATCCTCGTTGCATCGAGCGGCAGCAGGTTCCCGGAGTTCTTCAATAGCACGATGCCTTCGGTTGCGCCCTGCCGGGCAATCGCTTGCTGCGCTGGCGTGTCAACTTCGCCTCCGCCTGCGTGCGGATGGTCGAAGATGCCGCTCAGGAAAATCACGCGCAATATGCGGCTCACGTTATCGTTGAGCGTCGCTTCGGTGATCTCGCCTGCCTTCACCGCGGCCACCACCTTTTCCGGAACCAGCCAGCCATCCCCATTTCCGCTGGCCTGCGTTCGCGGACTCGCGAGCCACTTCTGCGTCGGAGGGCCTCCGGGCATCTCGAGATCCATCCCCGCATTCACGGTAGGCGCAGTGGAGTAAGTGCTGCCCCAGTCCGACACCACAAAGCCCTTGAAGCCGAACTCTCTCTTCAGCACGTCGTTCAGCAGATAATCGTTCTCCGCGCAGTGCGAGCCATTCACCCTGTTGTACGCAGACATCACATTCCACACGCCGCCCTGCTGAACTCCAGCTTTGAAGGCGGGTAGATAAATCTCATGCAACGTGCGTTCGTCAATCGTCACGTTGATGCGGTGGCGTTCGTACTCCTCGTTGTTCACGGCGAAGTGCTTCAACGAAGGAATGACGCCCTCGCTCTGTACGCCCTTGATGTAGGCCACGCCAAGCTGCCCGGCTAAATACGGGTCTTCTCCATAGCCCTCGAAGTTGCGGCCCCACAACGGCTGGCGGTTGATATTCACCGTCGGCCCCAGGATCATGTCGCGCCCAAGAGCCTTTACTTCCTGCCCGATTGCCGCGCCTTCTCGCTGCACCAGATCCGTGTCCCACGTCGCCGCCATCGCCACTCCCGACGGAAACGCGGTTGTCTCCACCTTCGCCGGGGCATTTGCCGCGCTGGTGATTGTCGAGCTACCCGCCCACGACCGCACGCCCATCGGCCCGTCGGCCATCTTGATCGCCGGAATGCCCAGCCTCTCGATCGGCGCCGACTCCATCCAGCCGGAGCCGGAGAGCATCGTCGCTTTCTCTTCCAGCGTCATGCGGCTCAGCAGGTCCGCCACGCGCTCTTCCACCGGCAGGCTTGAATTCCTGTACGGCGCATTTGCCGGCGCTGATGGGACGGCACTGCCTTGTGCTGTGGAATCCGATGGCGCCATGAGGAGGACCGCGAGGAACGCGAAGGCAGGCGCAACAGGAATGGAGGCAGCGAAGCGGCGCATCAATCTTATCTCCTGGAATCCGCTGGTCATCTTAGCGGACGACGCGGGCCTCGAACAAATCGCGGTGTACTCAAATCAGTCGAGATGCAATCGCTGCGGCGCGTCGATGTCTTCCGGCTCATTCACACGCACAAACAGCAGCCAGCCGGCGCCGATCGCGATCAGCGCAAGGCCGAATCCTGCACGCAGGCTCACCGCGGGCCGCAGCAGCGCTAGCCCGGCCAGATTCGCCAGCAGCGGAGCGACCAGAAAACGCGTCGTCATCGGTACTGCTTCCATGTGCCGCAGAAGCCAGAAGAGCAGCAGCACAGGTATGGTCATCACAAGCATCCATGCGCCTTCTCCGCCGTTGATCCTCCACACGGCGTGCTCCGTGAGCGCACTCGCCGCCGCAAATCCGGCAGCCGCCGCTCCGCATACGATAGCGATCACAGGCGCGAGCGATTGTGCCTCGTCGGCAAGCAGCACCGCGCGGCAGTTCGCCGCAGCTATGCATAAAGCAGCCGCGATGACCGCGAACCAGCCGGCCGCCGCGATCATCGAGCCCGGCATATCCACTGGAAAGACGAGGAGCGTGCCTGCCACCCCGGCCAGAGTTGCGAGCAGGCCGCTGCTTCCGCGCCCTGCCGTTTCACCCCGTCCAACATAGGGCTCCACAACCACCGCAAAGACCGGCACCAGCGAGAAAAGTGCCACTCTTGTAAGCTCCCCGATCCATGCGCGCGAAAAATGAACCAGCAGTGGAGGAGCCAGGAAGAGTCCCGCGCCCACAAGCACCCATGCGAGTGCACGCCGCGCCTCCGGCCACTTTTGTTTGCGCGCCAGCATCCACGCTGTGGCTGCCACGGCGAGCATGCCATACTGCACTGCCTGCTTTTCGAGCAAGGGCATCTGCCCCGCCGACGTTCCCGGCAACAGGTCACCGCGCAGCGCCTCCGCGGCCCACAACAGGCATAGCAGCAGAAAGCCCGCTGTCGTACCCCAACCTCCTCGTTTTGACGTGCCGCTCATGCTCTTCGATCAAAACACAACTCGGCAGATACAAGGCAAAACGCGGCGGGTAAGAAGCCCAGATGTTGCGGCCGGCGCGAGGCCCGTTGGGGCCGCTAAGCTACAATATTTACTGGGCAATCGCGCTTTTGGAGATGCCGTATATCCGGGCCGCAGACTTCTCATGGCTCTGCAAGTGCGGTCTTGACAAGACCCGCAATCCGGGCCTTCTTCTAGAGCGCCAGCCAATCTTTCTGCGTCGACAAACGCAAGCTCAGCAAGGAGTTTTTCCGCCATGGCGATTCCCGCCACTCAAATGCGTCCGGGCATGATCATCAAGCACAACGACCAGCTTCACCTGGTTTTCAAGGTGGAGCATCGCACGCCCGGCAATCTGCGCGCCTTCATTCAGGCCAAGCTGCGCAACCTCAAGTCGGGAGCCATGTTCGAGCACCGCTTCCGCTCTGCGGACGCCATCGAAAAGGTTGTCGTCGACGAAATTTCCATGGAGTTCCTCTACGCCGATGGCGACGACTACTACTTCATGAACCCCGACAACTACGAGCAGACCATGCTCAAGGGCTCAACCCTCGGCGATGCCGTCGAGTACCTCACGCCGAACCTTCAAATCCAGGTCAGCTACCACGATGGCCAGCCGGTCGGCATCGAGCTGCCAACCTTCGTCGAGCTCACTGTCGTCGAAACCGAGCCGGGCCTCAAGTCCGCAACGGCTTCATCCGTCACCAAGCCCGCCAAAATGGAAACCGGCCTCATCGTCCATGTGCCCCCCTTCATCAACGAAGGCGAAAAGATCCGCGTCGACACCAGCGAAGGCGCTTACATGAGCCGCGCCTAGAAACCGGCACCAAAGATAAAGCGCCGGGGCATTCGTCCCCGGCGTTTTCCTTTCCTGAAAATCTTGCCCCAAAATTTTCTTGTCCGCTCACCGTTTTCATATGTTACTGTCAGTAACACTATGACGCGTAACATTCCGTCCCACGATCCCGCGGAACTCGGCGAACTGGAGCGCAGCCTGCTCTCGATTGTCTGGCGGCTCGGCTCCGTTACGGCAGACAAGGCGCGGGAAGAGCTCGACCGCCCGCTCAAGGACTCGACCGTGCGTACCGTTCTGCGCCGCCTCGAAGAGAAGGGCTACCTCACTCACTCCGTCGACGACCGCACCTTCGTCTACAGTCCTGCGCAGTCTCGCCAGCGCGTAGCCGGCCGCGCTGCCAAGCGCATCGTCGACTGGTTCTGCGAGGGCTCGGTTGAAGCGCTGCTCGTCGGCATGGTCGACTCCCGGGTGCTCGACCGAGCGGAGCTGCAACGGCTCGCCGAGCGAATTGCTGCCGCGCAAAAGGAGGCAAAATCATGATCCCGATGATGCTTGAAGCTGCTCTGCGCTCCCTGCTGCTCGCGCTCGCCGTGGCTGCGGGCCTTCGCCTCCTGGGCGTGCGCAATGTGCCCGCGCAAAAGGCTGCATGGTCCCTTGTGCTTGCCGCGGCGCTTGCAATGCCGTTGCTCCTGCCTCTCGCCGGAAGAGTTCAGATTCTCCCTTCTGCGGCAACCATCACGCTGCCCGCGCATCTGCTCAACCGGATCGCCTCGTTTCTGCCGCGGCCGGCTCGGCATCCTGAGGCGCTCCCTGTTGTGGTGAACCAGACCGTAAACCACACCGCTCCTCTGTCGGAAACGCTGCCCGTGCAGAGTTTCACCTTCCCGGCAATCACTTCCGCTGCTGCCCGGCCCACGAGCTCATCTGAGTACACCGTTTCGAAGATCTACGAGGGCACACAATCCCTGCCACAGCCCGGTCGGGAGACGAATCACGGTCCTACGCTCGCTGAGCTGGCGTCGCTCGCCTATTTCGCAGTCGCCGTAACCCTGCTCTTTCGCCTCTTCGTTGGGCTGGCGTCCGCTCTGCTCATCTGGATGGAGGCCGTTCCCATGGCCTCGGGTGATGCGCCCGGTCTCGTTGAAGGCCTCTCTCTGCGCGCCAGTCGCGCTGTCTCGTCGCCCGTCACCATTGGCTCCGCTGTCGTGTTGCCTGTCGACTTCCCCGATTGGGATGCCGGCAAGCTGCGCGTCGTGCTTGCCCACGAGCGCTCGCATATCCGCCAGGGCGATTTCTACCTGCAACTTCTCGCCGGGCTCTATGCCGCCATCTTCTGGCTCAGCCCGCTGGGATGGTGGCTCAAGAGCCGCCTCTCAGATCTTGCTGAAACCATCAGTGATCGCGCCGGTCTTGAGCAGGCATCTGACTGCTCCAGCTACGCGCAGATACTTCTTGAATTCGCGGCTGCGCCGCGCACCACTCTTACAGGAGTTGCCATGGCCCATCCCGGACGTCTCTCCCGCCGCATCGAGCGGCTACTCAATCAGCCCAGCTTCAGCCAGGCCTTCGCCGGCAGCCGTGCGCGCATCTTTGCTGTCGTGCTGCTCGTGCCGATGGCGCTCTTCGCCGCAACATCGCTCATCCACGTGAAGGCTGCTACGCAGGACGCGCCGCCCGCCGCGGCTCGCACCGACTGCGCCCGCAGTCCCGCCGGCGAGCCCTCGCCTGCACCCCAAGCAGAGGCGCCAATCACCGGCCAGGCAGCGCCTGAAGCCGGATGTGGACAGCATGCACCGCCTGCGCCTGATCTGGTCAGCGCAGCCGACTCCGGCCCGCGGCTGCAGCTCCGGATGCTCGCTCCGGTGCCGCCTGACGGTGCCCCAGCTTCGCGCCGGAGCTACCCGCTGTTGTCGCTCCTCGCGGCCCCTTCAGACCGCGTCATCGTCGTGCCGAGGACTCCGCGCAGGGTGATTGTTATGCCGAATCTGCCGCGCACCATCGTTGTTCCCGAGATACCGGCGATGACCATCCACGTTCCCGACACGGTTCGGATGATGGCCAGCGCCAAAGCCTACTCCTATGGCGAAAGCTACAGCTACTCGATGAACGACGGCGAGTCTTACGGCATCGTCCGCGGCAACGGCGAACACGTACAGTTCTCGGGCGATCTGCACACCGCCGACATCGACAAGATCCGCAAGCAGGCCCACGGAGACTTCCTCTGGTTCAAACGCGATGGGAAGTACTACTTCGTCGACGACCCCGCAACCCTCGCCCGTATTGAGGCGCTCTACAAGCCGATGGAGGAGCTTGGAAAACAACAGGAAGCGCTTGGCCGCCAGCAGGAAGCTTTGGGCCGGCAGCAGGAGTCCCTGGCAGACAAACAGGAGCAGGCGACCATCCCAGCCCCCGATATTTCAAAAGAGATGGCCTCCGTCACTGAGGCGATGCAGACTCTCCAGTCCAAAATGGGCAAAGCTATCACCCGGCAGGAACTGGCGGACGTTCAAGGGAAGCTCGGCGACCTTCAGGGACGCCTGGGTGAATTGCAAGGCGACATGGGAGCGCGGCAAGGTCAGTTCGGCGCGCAACAGGGCAAGCTTGGTGAAGAGATGGGGCGCCTTGGTGCCATGCAGGGCCGTCTCGGTGCAGAGCAGGGAAGACTCGGCCGCGAAGCGGATCGCACCGTCAGGTCAATCATTGACCAGAGTGTGAAAGACGGCAAGGCCCACCCTGTTCAATAGCGGTGTTGCAAAGAAAAAGGCGGGCGCATCGATTGATGTCCCGCCTTTCTGCTTTTCGCGTGCGCTAGTTCTCGAGCTGCACAAGCTTTGCTTCGAGCAGTGCCTCGATCGTCTGCAGCGCCTCCAGCACATTCTGCGGAACCGGCGCATCTACCTGCACTACGGCCAGCGCCTGCACCGGCTGTTTGCCGGTACGCTGGCGGCCCAGCGCAAAGTTAGCGATGTTCACGCCATGCTCGCCAAGCAGTGTGCCAATCTTTCCAATCACACCCGGCACGTCGAGGTTGCGGCATACGAGTAGGTTCCCCTCAAGCGGCGCTTCCACGTCGATGCCGTCAAATGAGAGCAGCCGCGGCTGCTCGCCATGCAGCACCGTCGCGCTCGCCTCGCTCTTGCCGGCAGAAGAGTGCAGTTCGATCTTCAGAATGCTTCCCGCTCCGCCGCGTGCTGTCTCTTCCTTATCCTCATGCACGCGAATGCCGCGCTCCTGCGCCACTGCAGCGGCATTGATGCGGTTCACATGCTCTGAGCTTCGCAAAAGACCGGCGATCGCCGCATTGCGAATCAGGTCCACCTTCGCCTCCGCCAGCGCGCCGCCATACACCAGGTGAATTGACTCAATCGAGCCCTTGCCCGTGTATGCGAGAAAGGATCCAAGCCGTCCAGCTAGATTGATGTACGGAGCCAGCCGCACATACTCTTCGTGCGTCATCGAGGGCAAATTGACCGCGTTCTGCACCACGCCCAGCTTCAGGTACTCGCGCACCTGCATCGCAATCTGCACGCCCACCGCTTCCTGCGCTTCAGCGGTCGAGCCGGCAATATGCGGCGTCAGAATCACGTTGTCGAGATGCGAATAGGGCGAATCCTTCGGCGGCTCTACGGTGAAAACATCGAGCGCCGCGCCGCCAACCTGACCGCTCTTCAGTGCATCCACCAGAGCCGCTTCATCCACCAGTTCGCCGCGCGCGCAATTGATGATGCGCACACCCTTCTTCATCGTCGCCAGCGTCTTTGCATTGATAATGTTCGCGGTCTGCGGCGTGAGTCCCACATGCAGCGTCAGGTAATCTGCCTTGCTGAAAAGTTCCTCGACGGAAACCAGTGCAATGCCGTTTTCGCGCGCCACCGCTGCTGAAACAAACGGGTCGCTGCCGATAATCTCGAGCCCGAATCCGCGAGCGCGCCGCGCAACCTCAATACCGACCCTTCCCAGCCCCAGGATGCCCAGCGTCTTACCGCGCAGCTCGGCGCCCTGCAGATTTTTCTTTTCCCACTTGCCTGCATGCATCGACGTATTCGCCGCGGGCAGCTTGCGTGCCAGGGCCAGCATCAGGCCGATGGTGAGCTCGGCCACGGCCACGGCGTTTGCGCCCGGTGTGTTCATCACCACGATGCCCCGCCGCGTCGCCGTGTCGGCGTCGATGTTATCCACGCCCACGCCCGCGCGGCCAATCACTCGCAGCTTCGGCGCGTGCTGCATCAGCGCGTCATCCACCTGCACCGCCGAGCGCACCACCAGAGCGTCCGCATCCGCCAGCGCAGCAGGCAGGCCATCAGGCAGCTTGTCGTGCGTCAATACTTCCCAGCCCGGCTCGGCCGCAAACACGGCCAGCGTTGCCGGAGAGACCTTCTCCGCCAGAACAATCTTCATCACTTCACCTTTTTCCTGCTGCGCACTTTCGTAGTCATCGAAGCGAATGCCCTGCTGCTCGCATAACAGCTCAAACATCCGCACCACCGCGGCATGCGGCTTGCCTTCGCCCCGCTCATACTTCGTAATCGAGTTGGGATGCACGCCCAGCCGCTCAGCCATCTCGTACTGGTAGAGATCGAGCTGCCTGCGCGCGATCAGCAGCTTTTCTCCAAAGCTCAATTCCGCCATCGCATTCAGCTCCTACTGTGCCGCCGCTTCCGCGTAAACTTTCTGCGCGGCTGCCACTGCCTTGCCGTACTCAACCGGCAAACCGAGCACGTCTTTTGCAATGTGCTCCATAGCACCCAGTAGCGCCACCGTGTCGAGATAGTCAAAGAAGCCGAGATGCGCCACGCGGAAAATCTTCCCTTGCATCTCGCCTTGCCCATTGGCGGTGACCAGCGCGAAACGAGCCTTTAGCGCCTTCACCACGTCACCGGAGTTCATGCCTTCCGGCACCGCTACCGCCGTTGCCGCCGCGGCCGGAGCCGTGGGTGCAAAGAGCGTAAAGCCCAGCGCCACCAACCCTGCGCGCGTCGCCGCCGCATTAACCTGCGCATTGTTCACGAGGGCAATGCGGCCCTTTTCGAGATCACCGCCCGCCTGCCCGGCAATG
The DNA here is from genome assembly GCA_963839215.1 of uncultured Acidobacteriaceae bacterium. Taxonomy (GTDB): domain Bacteria; phylum Acidobacteriota; class Terriglobia; order Terriglobales; family Acidobacteriaceae; genus Telmatobacter. Next base: position 63,279 of record CAWITZ010000002.1, read on the forward strand.
TAGTCGAGCGCCGCTCCCAACCCGGCCACCAGCGCCACCGCCGGCGTGTACGCGCTTTCGCCCTTTACTGCGTTCTTGCGCTCCTTGCGCAGGTCAAAGTAGTAGCGCGGACTCTTCGCCTTCTCCATCGCCGCCCACGCCTTCTCGCTTACGCTCAGGTAGGCCAGTCCAGGCGGAATCATCACCGCCTTCTGCGATCCGCCGATCAGCACATCGATACCCCAGGCATCCACATCAAAGTGCGTCGTTCCCAGCCCTGTAATGCCATCCACAATCAGCAGAGTTTCCGGCGCAACCTCTTTGATCAGCTTCGCCACGGCTTCCACGTCGTGGCTTACCGCCGTCGAGGTTTCTGTGGCCTGCATGTAGACGGCCTTGTGCTCGGGCTTCAGCGCCGCTCGCACCTGGGCCAGGTCAAATGTCTGTCCATACTGGGCGGTCACCACATCCGGCTGGCAGCCAAAGGCTTTCGTCAGGTCCACCCAGCGCTCGCCAAATTTGCCCGCCGTCAGCACCAGCACGCGATCGCCCGGCGAGGTCAGGTTCGACACCGAGGCTTCCATCGCGCCTGTGCCAGAGGACGAGAGCAGCAGCACGTCATTCTTCGTGCCCACAAAGACCTTCAGTTGCGCCAGCACTTTCAAAAAAAGCGCGCGAAACTCGGGCGTACGGTGGTGAATATCGGCGGCAGCCATCGCGAACTGGGCAGCAGGCAGCAGGGGAGTTGGGCCGGGGGTGTACAAACGCGTTTTGCGGATCATAATCTCCTCCAGGGGAGCCGACGCAGGCCATTGTCAACGCACGGCAGCAATCACAGAATACACACTTATGTGTTTTTAGTGGTTATTTATTTTTGTGGAAAAAGAGCAACCCTTCACTCGCTTAGGGCCAAATTCTCGCGTAGAATCAGAAAGTTAGAGGATTTCTCATGATCGATCCCGGCGCAATGGCCGCCCACATTACGAAATTGACTGTTGAGTCCATGAAGGCGCATACGGCCGACCGCACCGGCACCCTTCGCCTTATCAAGACCGCGCTCATGAACAAGGCCGTCGAGAAGAACGAGCCGCTCACCCCCGCCGAAGAGCAGCAGACGCTCGCCACCATGATCAAGCAGCGCCGCGATTCAATCGAGCAGTTCACTAAGGGCAATCGCCCTGAGCTCGCCGCCAAAGAGGCAGACGAGATCGTCATCATCGAGGAGTTTCTGCCCAAAGCCCTCGACGAAGCCGGCCTCCGTGCCCTTGTCGACGAAGCCATCGCCGAGCAGACCGCTGCACTCGGCCACAAGCCCGTCGCCAAAGAGATGGGCCTGGTGATGAAGTCCGTGCAGGCAAAGATTCAGGCGAGCGGCGCGCGTGCTGAAGGCCGCATTGTCAGCGATATCGTGAAGACTGCGCTCTCAAACTGATTGCTCGAGGCAGCGCTGATGCAACGCTCAAGACCGCTCGCAGAGTTCGCAGGTCTGTTTATTCTGCTGATCGCTGCGCCAGCGCTTTGGTCGCAGGGCCCGCCCTTTCAAACCGACGATCCGGTGCCGGTCGATTTTCATCATTACGAGTTCTACATCTTCGGATCCATGGATGGCACTCCGGTCGAGATCGACGCGGCGGCCCCGGCCTTTGAGTTCAACTGGGGTGGCGTTCCGCGCGTTCAGCTTCACGCCATCCTGCCGTGGGGCGTGGTCGCCCCGTTGAACAATCCGGTTTACCTGCCTTCGGGAACGGGTTCAACCCAGTTTGGTCTCACAGACATGGAACTCGGCGCAAAGATTGCGTACATCAAGGAATCCAAACACGTGCCCCAGATCGGCAGCTTCACCATGGTTGAATTGCCGACCGGCAATTATGACAAGGGACTCGGTGTCGGCAAAGTCTGGTACAAGCTCCCGCTCTGGATGCAAAAGAACATTGGGCACTGGACTCTCGATGGCGGAGCCGGTTACCAGGTCGTGCCACAGACAGGCTTTCGCGACTTTCCCTATGGCGGCTTTCTTCTGAAGTATGGATTCGGCGAACGGCTCGAACTCGGCGGAGAAGCCTTCGCTCATGCCCGGGAAGGCGCTGCACCGGCACAAACCCAGGCCTCGACGATGATTGATCTGGGCGGGTACTACCACTTCAAACATCACCCCGGCGAACAGTTCCTGTTTTGCTATGGTCATTCGGTCGCCGGTCAAACGGAGAACTATGCCTATCTCGGCATGTACTGGACATGGGGTAAGGACGATCACAAGGCGAGTATCAGTTCTCCATTCAGATCCGCGCATCTGCAAGCCGGAAATTGAAACGAAGCGCGCAAACAAAAAGCGCCGGAGCAGTCTGAGCCGCTCCGGCGCTCTTTCGCGTGCGTTAGTTAGTTGTTGCTCATGTCATCGACATAGCGGCCCACGATGACCGATTGGCCCGAGGTCGGGTCTTTCAGCAGCAGACCCACCACGCGCACCTTATCGTTGTCGCCGATATCGCTGATTCCGTTGAAGCCATCGCGGAAGGAGGTTCGATCGGTGACGTACACGGTCACGGTCTGAGGAATCAGCACACCGGCAAATCCATTCACATGGATCTGGAAGCTGTCCGTGCCGGCGTTCTCGCTGCCCGCCACTACGGTGCCGTTATAGCCCCATCCGCGCAGCATCACGCGATTCACCGTCACAGCCTGCGCGTTTGCCGCTCCCGTTGCCGGCCCCCCCACGGCCACATGCTGGCCCGGCAGCAGCAGGCCCTGGTTAAAGAGGAACTCCGCCAGCGGCCCATGCATCCAGTAGATCGAGTATTTTTCGCTACCGCTCAGATCCACGGTCGCAATCTGCCCGAGCGAAATCCCTGTGGTGGTTGGCAGCGTGCCGCGCACGTAGAGATCGAAGTTGGTGGCTGCACCTGAACTCGGCGCCACATAGGTGACCTGCCCCGCGGCATAGAAGCCGCTCTGCGAAAGGATGCCCACTTCATCGGCGTCGATCGTCCGATCTGCGCGGTCGAGCGAGCCTGAAATCTGCACGATGCTGCTCGTCGTCAGATCACTGATCGATGCATTGCCGTCCCACTCAGTCTGGCCGTCCACATTCACCGTAAACTGCCTGCCGTGTGGTCCCTGAATCACGAAGGATTGCGTTCCAGCGTTCACGCTTACCACTGCGGCGTCGAATTCATCAATGTATGCGCCGGGGTCGGAATTGTTGACGCCGTTCATGTTGAAAGTTGGTGTCACCGTGCCCGTGATCTGCCCATTTGAATCCACACCAATCGACTTGTGCAGATCGAAATCCAGATGCAGGCCCACCGGAGCGCCCGCTTGCGTCACCACCATCGGCCTCGCGAGCGTCATGCTCACCGTGTTGGTGGTCAGCGTCGCGGTCATCGTCTGAATGGTCGGCTCCGCTGTGCTCGTGTCGAGATAGCCGATCGTCGCTGAGCCCAGCGTGACCGTCACATTGCTATAGGAGCCAACCGGCACATCGTTCATGTCCAGCAGCGTCTGCAGGCCGTTGAAGCGGGCAAAGTCAACTGTAGGCGAGCCGCTCAGCAACTGTACTGTGTTGCCATTCGCATCGGTGGCTGAGATTCCCTGCACCACCACCGAAAACGAAGTCACGCTGGCCATCGGCGCATCTGTTCCTACAACAAACGACGATCCCGTAACTGCGTCTGAGCTGGCTGTGGAGTTCGACATCGTAGCGCTGCAACCTGCCAGAAGAAGAGCGCCCGCGGCTAAACCAAAAAGAGATAAAGAAACCGATGCTGCCCGCATTCTTGTGTGCATGGTGAGAGGACTCGGCTTTCTGTGGTCGTCCCGTGGCCTCCACGGAACCATCGCTGGGAATAAGCGCGCAACGCCATAAGGTACGACAAGCTCATGCGTTGTTACGCTGCTTGTATGCCGAACCCACATGGGCTGCGGTTAGTTGTGGGGATTCAGAGATTATTTCCGGGCGCCCGTCACGCTCGTAACCAGCGCTAGGTACTCAAAGGTATGTCCCAGGTATGAACGCTCGCTCGATTCTGTCAACCGGGCAGCGCCGACCGCCGTCGATCGAGGAACCGCCGCACCGATTCATCCCATTCGAGGCCGATCGCGATCTCGTAGGCTTCGCAGGCCTTCTGGCGGTCGCCCGTTCTAGCCAGCAACTCAGCGCGCGCCGCCCACAATGGCTGATACTGGCCGAGTCGTGCATCGCCGCCCACTGCCTCAAGATCCGCGAGGCCGGCCTCCGCTCCATGCAGTTCCGCAATCGCCAGGGCGCGATTGATCGCTGCCACCGGCGAAGGCCGCAGCGCCAACAGTGCATCGTAGAGCTGCACCACCTGCTCCCAGTTTTCGTGCCCGGTTAGCCGGCGCCCAACGTGTGCCGACTGGATCGCGCCTTCGAGCTGATAGCGCCCAATGCGGTTGAGCTTGCAGGCGCCCGTCAGCAGCGCCTCGGCCTCCCGGATCATGCCGGCATTCCAGAAAGCCACGTTCTGCTCCGCCAGCGGAACATACTCTCCAGCGCTATCTCGCCGGGCAGGCCGCCGTGCCTCGGCATAAAGCATCAGTGCCAGCAGCCCCAGCGCCTCCGGCTCTCCGGGCAGCAGTTCCGTCACCAGCCTGCCGAGGTAGATTGCCTCTTCGGCAAGCGCGCGCCGCGCAGGGTCCGCGCCCGCTGCATCTACCCATCCCTCTGCAAATGCCGCATAGATTGCTTCGAGCACTGCATCCAGCCGGTCGTGCAGTTCCTCGCGTTCAGGAACTCGCAGCGCAATGCCCGCCAGCCGGATTTTCTGTTTGGCCCGTACCAACCGCTGACCCATTGTTGCAGGCGAAATCAGGAATGCCGATGCGATCTGTGCCGCGTCCAGGCCCAGAACCGCCTGCAGCATCAGCGGAGCGCGAATCCCCGCATCGATTGCCGGATGCGCGCAAGCAAACATCAGCCCGAGCCGGTAGTCGGGGATCCCGGTGTCTTGTGCAGCGGCCTCGAGTCCTTCAGACATGCGGACCAGCTCCTCTGAAGCGGCTTCGCCGCGCTTGCGTCCGCGCGTCATGTCGAGAAATTTACGCCGGGCCACAGTCAGCAGCCACGCTTCAGGGCTCGCGGGGCAGCCATTCCGTGGCCAGTCGGCGAGCGCCACCGCAAATGCTTCTGAGAGCGCGTCCTCTGCTGCAGCGACGTCGCGCGTGGTCGCTGCCAGAAAAGCGACGAGCTTGCCATAACTGCGGCGCGCCACTGCGTCGGCCGTTGTATGGGCCAGCGCGCCGCTGTCGTGGTTGTCCATGGCCTACATTGTCCACATGGGTCGAACTTCCACTGTCCCGTGTCCCGCGCCGGGGCAGCGGGCCGCCCAGCCGATGGCCGCATCGAGGTCTGGCACGTCGATCAGGAAGTAACCGCCAAGCTGTTCCTTCGATTCGATGAACGGGCCATCGAGAACGCTCGGCTTGCCATCCACCAGCTGCACCCGGGTCGCCGACGAACTCCGCCCCAGCCGCCCCGATGCCTTATACACTCCTGCCTTGTTCAGTGCTTCCGAGTAGGCCATGTAGGCGGCATAGCCCTTTTCCTGCTGCTCCGGCGACATCTTGGCAAAAGTCGACTCGTCTGCGTAAAGCGTCAACATATATTGCATTGAGAGTTCCCTCCGTTTGGATTGTTGGTGGCAATTTTTTCGCTGCCACTCCAATGACGCTCCGGCTTCGGGCGCTTCGACAGCAGGCTGAAAAAAATTCTTTTGAAAGGAGCCGGAAGATCGATCTGCCGGCTTAATCGACGCAAGAGCCCGCGCCGCGCCCGTCCTTTAGAACATCCGCATCTCACCGGCAGGAACCGGGGAAAATTTCAGCAATCCAAGTTCGCCGGCCAGCCGCTCGAGCTTCGCACGCGTGGCCGCCGCGGGCGTCACCAGCGGCAGGCGCACCACATCCGTGGTGCGGCCCATCAGGTTCAGCACTGTCTTCACCGGTCCCGGGTTCGACTCCCAGAAGTTCGCCTCGAAGAGCCGCCCGTACAGCCGTTCCAGCTCGCGCGCCGTCACCCAGTCGTTGTCGAGCGCCGCGCGAATCATCCTGCCCATTTCCAGCGGAGCTTCATTTGAGGCAACGCTCACCAGCCCATGCGCACCGATGCCGATCGTGGCCAGCGCCAGCCCGTCATCGCCCGAGAAGACTTTGAATGGTCGCGGCAGGGAATGCAGCAGGGCGGCAATCTGCGAGAGCTTGCCGCTCGCTTCCTTGATCGCCACGATATTTGGTGCCTCCCCCGCAAGGCGCACCACCGTTTCCGGCTCAAGGTTGGCTGCGGTCCGCCCCGGCACGTTATAGAGCACCACCGGGATAGGCGCCACCGTTTTGGCGAGCGCCAGGAAGTGCCGGTACTGGCCCTCCTGCGTCGGCTTGTTGTAGTAGGGGTTGGCCGAGAGAATCGCGTCGACGCCGCGCACCTGCCGCAAAAGCTCTGCCTGCCGCACCAGGCTGCGCGTGCAGTTGTGCGTGCAGCCTGCCCAAACCGGCACCCGGCCCGCCGCTGCCTCCACCACGATGCGGACCGCTCGCAGCCACTCGTCTTCATCGAGCGTCGCCGCTTCGCCCGTTGACCCGCAGGCCACCAGGAAATCGATGCCAGCATCCACCTGCCAGTTCACGAGGGCACGCAATGCCTCTTCGTCGATCGACTCATCTGCCCGAAAGGGCGTGACAATCGCTGTGCCGCAACCTGTGGTTTCCATCACAGGAAAGTGTATACCGCTGCCCATGTGAATATGTCGCTCCAATCACGCTCTGTCTCGGCGGTGATTCAGCGCATATTCCCCTTCCAGCATCGACATCAGCAGCAGGTTGAGGTAGCCTCCATCGCGCTGATGCGCATCGCGCATCGTGCCCTCATACACGAAGCCGAGGCTCTCATAAAGATGGCGTGCCCGCGTATTGTCCTCGATCACGTCAAGAAAGAGCCGGTGTGCGCCAAGTTCCTCAAAGGCAATGCGGATCAGTTCCGTCAATATCCCGCGCCCCGATCCGCGCCCTGGCGCGCCCACCACGATCCTCTTCAACTCAATCGCCCGCCCCGTCTCCGCGAGGCCCCGCAGAATCGCATAGGCGCCCACCTCTCCCGTCTCCGTTTCGCAGACAAAATAGCGCGCGTCTGCGCTGCCGAGAGCTGCGCGGTGGCGCTCCTCGCTCCACTGACCCACAAACGCGCGCGCTCCAGGCGAGCGCTCAAGGGCGACGATAGCGGGAATATCCTCAGGGGCGGCTGCGCGCAGCAAGTTCGGCATCTTCTGGCTAGGATATGTGCTCAACCTCCGCATGGCACAGGATTGGGGATGAATTGCCAGGCTCGGGCCCTAATTGATGACGAAAGGCACCTCCTATGCCCCGTTAGTGGGTTCCACCGGTACCGAAATGGCGTATACCATTTGGCTTACAGGTCGCGTGGCGCCCTTTTCAGGTCACCAGGCAGCCTGAGACTGCATTACATCGCGTTGAATGTATAGATCCTTATCGGCGATGTTCTCAGTTGAAATAGTTATTTAGCTGTCCCTTTCTTCCCAGATTTTCAGCAACATCGCGGTGCCGTATGCCGGTGTTACTACCCGTGTCGGATCGCCCTGTTGGATCGATTTTTGAGCAGCTGATCAACGGACGAATGGCTACTCTCGCTTCGCTCTCCGTTGGCCGGCAAGAAGGACCTAAAGACCTATGAGTGGAAGAGCGGAAATGTCGACACACCTTCAGGACAACGAGCCCGTCGTAAACGCTTCGGGCGGAATGAAGGTCGCACTGATCGGCCCCAACGAAGCGTATCGCAAGATCGTGGCGAAGGCCTTGGCCGGATCCGACGCCAGATCGGTGCGTGAGTTTGTCGACTATCCCGCGAACCTGGCAGACCTGCCGGCAATGCTCGACCAGCACTTCGATGTCATTATGATCGACGTCGATAGCGATGAGAGCTACGCGATCAAGCTCGTCGAGGCAGTGGCGGCGATCACAAAGGCGATCGTCATGGTCTACTCCCGCAGGAACGATCCTGACCTGCTGATGAACTGCATGCGCGCCGGCGCCCGCGATTTCCTGCCGCTTCCACAGGAGCCTCAGCCGGAGACATCCGTGTCCGGTCCTCATCTGGTTCAACCTGAATCCCATCTCGACGCTCGCCCCGTTCCGCCGGCGGTTTCGCAGCCAGTCGCCCAGCCTGAGCCGCGTCCGGTTCCGGTTGCGTCCGCGCCCTCTTACACCATGGCTCCGCCTGAGCCGCGTCCGGTTCCCACGCCTGCAGCCCAGTCTTTTTCCGCTCCGCCGTCTTCACTGGAGCCGCCCGCCTACGTTCCCGCTATTGACCGGGACGTTCCTGAGCAGAGAATCGACGAGTTTCCGCTGCGCTCTTCCTTTACCGAGATGGGCCAGCCGCATAGCCTGCAGCACGATATCGATGAATGGGACGAAGCGCATCTGCGCGCGCCCGCGCCTGCTGCCACGAACGACTCTGTTCTGCATGCGCACTTCGCCGCGGAGCCTGCCCCGCCGGCAACCTTCAGGCCGGAGCCCGCGACGTTCCGCGCACCTGAACCGGCTCCCTTCCACACACCTGAACCAGCTTCATTCAGGGCCTCGGAACCACCGACTTTCCGCGTCCCTGAGCCCGCTCCTTTCAGGGCGCCTGAACCTCCCAAAGCCCTGACAGCGGAAGAGGCGTTTCCCATCGAGGCATTTCTCAAAACCCCCGAGCCGGCTAAGCCTGTCGCGCCGCCGCCCGTCGAATCGTTCCTTAGGACTCCCGAGCCGCAGGCCAAAGCAGTCGCCGAGCCCCGGCGCGCTGAGTCTGGACCCATGCTGCGCCAGCCCAAACAAGAGCCCGCGGCTGCGCCGGCGCCGGAATCCAGTTTTGACGATTGGGACAGCGCTTTTCTCCGCACTCCGCAGTCGCCTGCGAACAAAGGCGTCAGTGGCAGTCCACGCGCGACCGTAACCAGCATTCCGCGTCCGCAGCCAGTTCCTGCTCCGGCTCCCAAGGCGCCCGAGCCTCCGCCGGCCGCTCCTGCCAGTCTCTTTGGCCTCTCGGCGCCGCCTGAAACAGCATCCGTCCCCGCCGATACCTCGGTCCTCTCCGCCTCGCGACCACAGCTTGATCGCGAGAGCCTGCCGAAGTTCCATTACGAAGTTCCCGAGGAAGAGAAGCAGGCCAAGAGCAACGTGGGTCTCTGGGCGGCTATTGCCGGCGGCGCCGGTATCGCAGCGTGCGCCGTAGCTTTCTTTGTCCTCAAGCCGTTCCATCATGAGGTTCCGGCCGCCGCGCCCCAGGCACAGTCTCAGCAGGCCGCGCAGCAGGCGTCTACCGCATGGCAGCCTGTAAATCCGGCGCCTGCGCAACAACAGGCCGCCCCCACGGCGCCGGTAGCCAAGCCTTCCGCCGCTACGCCAATTGCCGGCGCCCCGGTGCAGAGCACGACCGTTGCGGCGAATTCGGTTTCCGTCTCCGCCGGCATGATGGATGCTCAGCTCGCCGCGCCATCCAGAATCCGCGGCGAGGTCAAGAACGTCGCGGCTCCCGAAGAAGCTCCTCCCACCGGCTTTACACCTGTTTCACTCGACAATGGCGGAGCGAATCTCTCCGGCTTCGGCGGTGAGAAGAAGGTTACGGTCCTGCCCGGCGTGCACGCGATCTCCTCCGGCGTTGCCGAAGGCATGCTGATCCGCAAAATCGATCCTGTGTACCCGAAGTTTGCCAAAGACAGTCATATCAGTGGGACTGTGGTGCTTCAGGCAACGATCTCGAAGAGCGGCGCCATCCAGGGCCTGCAGGTCGTCAGAGGACCGCAGATTCTGGGTCAGGCCGCAGTCTCCGCGGTAAGAAACTGGCGCTATCGCCCGTATATGCTCAACGACGAGCCAGTCGATGTGCAGACCACCATCAACGTCGTCTTTAACCTCGCCAACTAAAAGCCCTCCTGTGTCCAGCACAGGAGGGTTCGCTGTTCGCTCGCAACGCTTATCGTTGCCATATCTCGACCCGCCCTAGAGCTGGTCGAAGATATCCCTGAAATCCCAGCTGCCCGACTTACCCGCCAGCCATTCCGCGCCCCGCACTGCGCCCAGTGCAAAGCCTCGCCGCGTATGTGCGTCGTGTTTCAGTTCCAGCACGTCATTGTCGCTGGTCGCGGTCACAATATGCTCGCCTTTGGCGTCGCCAATGCGATGCGACTTCACCTCAACCTCGACCCCGGGGTGCGCAGCCTCAATAATCTCGCGCAGCGTGATCGCGGTGCCGGAAGGTGCGTCGATCTTCGATGTGTGGTGTGTTTCTTCGATTGCGAATTTGTATCCGTCGAGCTTTGCCAGATCGGCCGTCATCCGGAAAAGCTTCTGCACGCCAATCGAAAAATTAGTTCCGTAGAGCAGGCCGCCGCCTCGCCGCTCTGCAATCGCTTTCAGGCTGGCAAGCTGTGCATACCATCCGGTTGTGCCCACCACGATGCGGCCGCCCAGTGAAAGCACCGCCCGCATGTTTGCGGTAGCGGATTCCGGCGTGGTGAAATCGATGACCGCATCTACGCCAGCCAGGTTCGGTGCCGTCAGTGCCGCAGCATTCCGGTTTTCGCGCAGGTCAAAGACTCGTACTCCGTGGCCTCGCTCGCGCGCAACTTCGGCCACCAGCGATCCGGTTTTTCCCTTGCCCAGAACGAGGAAGAGCATCTTCAAGCCTCTTGCGATTTTCTGTTGAGTCTAAGCCTGCACCCGGGCCTTACGAACTCGGCGTCAGCACCTGGCTCTTCTGCTCCGTTACATCGAAAACCAGGGGATCGGGATTCTGGAAGAACGCAGCATGCAGTGAGCGCACCGCTTCATCGGCATCGTCCTCGTCAATCATGAAGCTCATGTTGATTTCGCTTGCCCCCTGCGAAATCATGCGCACGTTGATGTGACGAATCGCGGCGAAAACCTGCGCGGCAATTCCGTTCTGCCCGCGAATGTCCTCGCCCACCATACACACCAGGGCCTTCTTGCCCTCGTATTTCACATCGGCAACCTGGCTTAGGTCGGCGGCAATCGCGGGCAGCTTGTCGTTTGAGTCCACCGTCAGCGATACCGAAACTTCACTCGTCGAGACCATGTCTACGGGACACTGATGCTTGTCGAAGATCGTGAAAATTTCCTTCAGATACCCGTGCGTCATCAGCATGCGGCTGGCGACCACGTCGATAATTGAAAGCTTCTTCTTCACCGCGATCGACTTGAACGGGCTCTGGCAGTGCGGTGCGAGGGAGATGATCCGCGTGCCCTCGTTCGAGGGGTTCCGGCTATTCAGCACCAGCACCGGAATGTTCTTCTTCACCGCGGGAAGAATCGTTGCCGGATGCAACACCTTCGCGCCAAAGTAGGCAAGCTCGGCCGCCTCTTCAAAGCTGATTACCTTCACGCGCAGCGCCTCCGGGCACACACGCGGATCGCAGGTCATGATTCCGTTTACATCTGTCCAGATTTCGATTGCCTCGGCTGTCAGAGCACCGCCCACCAGGGCACCGGTAAAATCGGAGCCTCCGCGTCCCAGCGTCGTCGTCACGCCTTCTTCAGTGGAAGCGATAAAGCCGCCCATCACCGGCACCTTGCCGGCATCCAAATGGGGCCGCAGTTTTTCTGCCGCGCGTTTCTCAATGATCGCGTCCTGCGGAATCGCCTTTTGAAACTGCGTGTCGGTCACGATCACATCGCGCGCATCCACGTGCTCTGAGTCAATGCCACGCTCACGAAATGCCGCCGCCACAATGCGGCTTGAGATGCGCTCTCCGTAGCTTGCCACCAGGTCGGAAATACGCGGGGTCATCTCCAGAATTGCCGCGAGTCCGCGCAGCACTTCGTCCAGCGAGTCAAATTTCTGGTCAATGTAATTGCTCAGCTCCGCTGCGTCTTTTACCAGCGCGGCAGCCGTGTCGCGGTGGCGGCAACGCAGCCTCGAGCTGATCGCGAGCGCACCCGTGCGGTCGCCTGCCGCAGCGGCAGCGCCTGCACGCAGCAGCTGATCGGTTACCTTGGCAAGCGCGCTCACAACCACCACAGGTCGCTTGCCCATTGCGATGCGTCCGGCAACAATGCCGGCGGTTCGGGAGATGGCGGCCGGATCTTCCACCGATGTGCCGCCGAACTTCATCACCACAACACTCATGCGAGAGATCCCATCGTCATTGAACTTAAACGCGCGCAGCCGCCTCAGCCACAGGCTCCAGCTTGCCCAGGCTGGCCAGTAGTTCCGCATTCAAAATGGCTGCGCCCGCTGCCCCGCGAATGGTGTTGTGCGAGAGCAGGGTGAACTTCCACTCCAGAACATTGCACGGGCGCAGACGCCCAACCGTCACCGCCATGCCTTTGCCCCGGTTGCGGTCCAGGCGGGGTTGCGGACGGTCGTCCTGCGGGGCAAACTCCACCGGCTGCGCGGGAGCGGTCGGCAGACCTTGCCCTGCCAGCGGCTTGAACTCTGCCCATGCATCCAGCAGTTGCTCGCGCGTTGCCGGCTTTGCCAGCTTGATGGAAACGGTTTCCGTATGGCCGTCCTCGACCGCGACACGATTGCAGTGAGCACTGATGCGCGCCGCCAGCGGCTTCACCACATTGCCCTCGAGCCGGCCCAGCAGCTTCAACGTCTCGGCTTCCATCTTTTCTTCTTCGCTGCCGATATACGGCACCACATTGCCGAGGATGTCCATCGACGGCACGCCCGGATACCCCGCTCCGCTGACCGCCTGCATCGTCGTCACCAGAATTTGCTTGAGGCCGAACCGTTCTTCAATCGGCTTCAGCGCCATCACCAGCCCAATCGTCGAGCAGTTGGGATTGGTGACCATGTACCCGCCATTAGCGCGTCGAGAAGGCTGCTCTTCGATCAGGTGCAGATGCTCCGCATTGATCTCAGGAATCACCAGCGGCACGTTCGGCGCCATGCGGTACGCGCTCGAGTTCGACACCACAGCGCAGCCGGCATCGGCAAACCGTGGCTCCAGCTCCCGGGCAATCGCAGCATCCAGCGCCGCAAAAATGATCGTGGGAACAGGCCCGGGGGGCGTACCCCCTGGCTCGGCTGCTGATACCGTCATGCGCGCGATGCGCTCAGGCAAGGGAGTGTCGAGCCGCCACTTCGCAGCTTCTCCGTAGAGCTTGCCGCTTGAGCGGTCGCTCGCCGCAAGCCACGTGACCTCGAACCAGGGATGATTCTCAAGCAGTTGAATGAAGCGCTGGCCCACCATTCCGGTGGCGCCGAGGATTCCAATTGGATGTTTTTTCTGCATGGCGATGACACTCCAGTGTACAGGAATGCAGGAGAAGATCAGCGCCGCCTGCTGCGTTCCCGAAGTCACTCCGGGAAACGGTACGCAAGGGGGATCAACTCGTTTTCGCCGGTCTCACCGGGCTCGAGCAGCCCTCACCGGCCACCGTCGTCCATTCGCGCACTCGCCACCGCTTCACCAGGCCATTCTTCACGTAGGGATCGGCCTTTGCGAAGTTCTCCGCTACGGCGGCTGACTCGCCTTTAAACAGCAGCACAGCCTTGTCTACCGGATCGACGAGCGCGCCGCCGAGCACCAGTTCGCCCCGCTCACTTGCCTTCCACGCCAGGTCGAGGTGCTCGTTGCGGAACTCCGTCCGCCGAGCAAGATAGTCATCTGTCACTTCATAAACGAGCAGAAAATACTTCATGGTGCTCCGCTCCATTTCTCAAGCCGACAGCCGCACTGCTAGCCCATTGCCGCCAGCACAGCATCGGCAAACTCGCTTGTCCCCGCCTTGCCGCCCACATCGCGGGTCAGAGTCTTGCGGTCGGCGTAGACCTTTTCGAGAGCATTCTGAACCCTGTCCGCCGCAGCCACTTCATCCAGGTGCCGCAGCATCAGAACGGCCGATTGCAGCAGCGCCGTGGGATTCGCCAGGTCCTTGCCCGCAATATCCGGCGCCGAACCGTGCACGGCCTCAAAGATCGCGCACTCCGCGCCAAGATTTGCGCCGGGCACCAGGCCTAGTCCGCCCACAAACGCCGCGCACAGGTCGCTCACGATATCGCCGTAGAGGTTTTCAAGCAGCAGCGTGTCGTACTGGTAGGGATTCATCACCAGTTGCATGCATGTGTTGTCGATGATGTGCTCGCCGTAGACGATCTCCGGAAACCCCTCCGCCACCTTGCGCGCGCAGCGGAGAAACAGGCCATCGGAAAGCTTCATGATGTTTGCCTTGTGGATCGAGTGAATCTTCTTGCGCGCATGCTTGCGTGCATACTCGAATGCAAACTTTGCAATGCGGGTCGAACCCTTCTCCGTGATCACCTTGATGCTCTCGACGACTCCCGGAACCACCTCGTGCTCCAGGCCAACATACTCGCCCTCGGTGTTTTCGCGCACAATAATCAGATCGACGCCGGGGTACTTCGTCTCCATTCCCGGCAGATTCTTGATTGGCCTGAAATTCACATACAAATCAAATTTCTTGCGCAGCGTTACATTGATGCTCCTGAAGCCGCCGCCAATCGGCGTTGTCACCGGCCCCTTCAGCGCCAGCTTGTTGCGCTCAATCGACTCATAAAGCGCCGCGGGAATGTATTCGCCGTAGATCTCAAAGGCATCGGCGCCCGCGGCATAGCGCTCCCACTCCCACTTCACTCCGGTCGCTTCAAGAATGCGGACAACCGCCTGTGTCACTTCCGGACCGATGCCGTCTCCGGGAATCAACGTAACCGTGTGCGTCTTCTTTTCAGGCATGATGCTTCTTCAGGCTCCTCGGGGAGGCGGGTAATCCAATCGGCTGGAAATAAGAAAATCAGTCAGAAAAAAGCAGACATCATCAGAAAATCGATGAACGCCAGCCAGATACGCCCTCCGCATCTACTTCTTGTTTTTGCCCTGCCTGTGCGTGTCCAGCAGCCCTTCAAGCTCTTCCTTGAACTCACGCACATCCTTGAAGTCGCGATAGACCGACGCAAACCGGATATAGGCCACCGTGTCGAGCCCCTTGAGCTGATTCATGATCAGCTCGCCCACTTCTGAGGTCGTCCGCTCACGTTCCGGCGCATCCATCAGAAACATCTCGGTGGCATCCACAATCGCTTCGAGCTTGCTCGAAGGCACCGGCCTCTTTTCACACGCACGCAGCAGGCCACTCAGCACCTTCTGTCGGTCGAAGCGCTCTCGCCGGCCATCCTTCTTCACCACCATGTAAGGAATCTCATCAATCCGCTCGTAGGTGGTGAAACGCCGGTTGCAGCGCTCACACTCGCGCCGCCGGCGGATGGAGTCGGCTTCTTTGCTTTCGCGCGAATCCACGACCCGGTCCTGCCCAAAGCCGCAATAAGGACACTTCATGCTGTTGCGATTCTAAGGCATCCAAATAGCCACAAGCATTGGGGCCGGGCAGTTGCGCCTGCTGCGCTAGCTCAGGAACGCAGCGATGGCATCCACCACGATCTGCTGCTCGTCCTCGCGCAGTTCCGGGAAGATCGGCAGCGCCAGCACTTCACGCGTCGCGCGCTCCGCTTCAGGAAAGTCGCCCTCTTTGTAGCCCAGCCCCGCGAGCGCTTCCTGCAGATGCAACGGAACGGGATAGTAGATCTCCGACCCTATCCTGCGCGCACTTAGAAACTCCCTCAGCGCGTCACGGCGGTCCACCCGGATCACATACTGGTGCCACGCGTGTCGGCTCCCTGAAACTTCGTGCGGCAGCACCACGCCGTTGTCCGGATACAGCCCTGCTTCGGCGAGACCCGCCGCACGGAACAGTGCATCGTAGCGCCCGGCGACCTTGCGCCGCGCCTCGTTCCATTCGGCAATATGCTTCAGCTTCACCTGCAGCACAGCCGCCTGGAACCCATCGAGCCGTGTATTCCATCCCACTTCGTCGTGGTGGTAACGGCGGCGCATGCCATGCTGGCGCAGCATGCGCGTGCGCTCGGCAAGTTCGTCGCTGTTCGTCGTCACCATGCCGGCGTCGCCCGCCGCACTTAGATTCTTGGTCGGATAAAAACTGAAAGCCGCAATTGCGCCCAGGCCACCGGCCTTCACGCTACCCCACTCGGCGCCCCACGCCTGCGCAGCATCCTCAACCAGCACAAGGTTGCGCTCCCGTCCGAGCCTGCCAAGCGCCGTCCAATCCGCGCACTGTCCATAAAGGTGCACGGGCAGCAGCGCGCGTACCGCGCCGCCATCGTTTCCATCCAGAACGGCCTCCGCGGCTTTCGCGTCCAGGTTGAAAGTGGACGGGTCAATATCCGCAAACAGAGGTCTTGCCCCCGCACGCACAATACAGCTCGCCGACGCGAAGAAGCTGAAAGGAGACGTGATAACCGCATTCCCGGGGCCTATCTTCGCGGCCGCCAGCGCCAGCCACAGCGCATCGGTGCCCGAGGAGCATCCAATACTATGGGCCACGCCAAGCTGCTCGGCTGCTGCGCGTTCAAAGGCTGCTGCCGGCTCACCCAGAATGAACTGCTGCGTCTCCAATACATCGCCAAGGGCTGTCAGCAGTTCCTGGCGCAAAGGCTCGTACTGCCGTTTGAGATCGAGCATCGGTACCGGCGTTCCGACAGAAGCTTCAGAGGCCGCAGAATTGACTCGTCCATGCACCCAGTTATGGTAGCAGCGGTGGAAACATTTGCACTTAGGTACTCGCCCGCGGTGGTTGAAAAGGTTAGTGAACCGCTATATCGTTTACATATTGTGGGAGAAGCGCGGTTTCGGGGTTGCCGGGACCGTTCCCACGCACTGGCATTTCCACTCGGTGCAGTCTGGTTGCACCCAACGTTCGGTCAAAATTTGAGAAAGCAGGAGATCGGCAATGGAGAACAAGCCGGCACAAAACATTCAGGACACCTTCCTGAATACCGTTCGCAAAGACAAGACACCCATCACCATTTACCTGGTCAGCGGCGTCAAGCTGACGGGAAAAATCCGCTCCTTCGATAAATATTCCGTGCTGCTTGAAAACAACAGCCAGGAGCAGCTCATCTTCAAGCACGCCATCTCCACTGTTGTGAGCAACCGCAGCGTGCTGCATACCGAGCATCGTCCGGCTACCGCTCACTCCGGAATCGGACCGGCTTCGGTGCCGGCTCCCGCTTCGGCTGCGGCTCCGGCCCCGGCAGCAGCGGAGCCTCACTAGGCCGCCAGGGAGCTCTTTAGATTGGCAGCGCCAGAAAGTGAAGCTTCTCGGCCCGCGGGACCTGCGCAAGGCGACGTCCGGGTCGAGGAGAACGCGCGGCATAAAAAGAGTCAGGCAGGCTCCGCACGTCAGCCAATAATCGTTGAAAGGCCCGATCGCGGCGAGCGCGCCGTCCTCGTCGGAGTCGATCTCGCCGATCGCCAACGCAGCAGCCGATCATCGCGCGCAGGCGCGCGACCAGCAGCCGTGCGGCAATCCGGCGCATCCCCGCATGGCCTTGCCAGTGCTGATATTTCCGCGCCACTCACCGCACCCGCGGTTCCCGGCTTCGATGCAGAGGAATCCCTCGCCGAGTTTCGTGAGCTTGTCGCCAGCGCCGGCGGTGAGGTTGTCGCAGAGCTTCTGCAGCGCCGGGCCCGGCCTGATCCCGCAACCCTCGTCGGCGCGGGCAAGGTCGAAGAAATCGCTGGCGTTGCCGCATCCACTGAGGCCGACCTCGTCCTCTTCGATCACGATCTCTCGCCAACCCAGTTGCGCAACCTCGAGGCCGCGCTGCCCTGCCGCGTTCTTGACCGAACCCAGCTGATCCTCGATATCTTTGCCCGCCATGCCCGCACAAGCGAAGGACAGTTGCAGGTTGAGCTCGCGCAGCTTGAATACATGCTGCCCCGCCTCACCGGCCGCGGCAAAGCCATGTCCCAGCTCGGCGGCGGCATTGGCACCCGCGGACCCGGCGAAACCCAACTCGAAACCGACCGCCGCCGCATTCAGCGCCGCATCGACCATCTCAAGGGCGAACTGGAGTCAGTCCGCCGCGTGCGCCGTCAGCAGCGGCAGCGCCGCGAAGCCGTCCCGGTTCCCACGGTCGCTCTCGTCGGCTACACCAATGCCGGCAAGAGCACGCTTTTTAACCGGCTTACCGGCGCACACGTTCTGCAGTCGTCGCGCATGTTCGCCACCCTCGATCCGAAACTGCGTGCCATTGAGCTGCCCAGCCGCCGCAAGGTTCTGCTCTCTGACACCGTAGGCTTCATCCGCAATCTGCCTCACAGCCTGGTTACAAGCTTTCGCGCCACGCTTGAAGAAGTGCAGCAGGCCGAGGTTCTCATCCACGTGCGCGACGCTGCCTCCACCTATGGCGACGAGCAGAAAGCTCAGGTGGAAAAAGTTCTCACCGAGCTCGACGCGCTCGGCAAGCCCCGGATCGAAGTCCTCAATAAAATCGATCTGCTTGCCCCGCATGAACGCGAAGGCCTCGCCTCTCGCGGCGAGATCATCGTCTCCGCGCAGGCGGGGGAGGGAATCGGACTCTCTTCTCGAAGCCATTGATCGCGCGCTTCTCTCCGACCCCATTCTTTCCGCCGAGCTGCGCGTACCCCAGCAGGAAGGCGGCGTGCTCGCCGCCATTGACGCGGGCGCGGTGGTGCATGAGCGATCCTATGAAGGGAACCTTGTACGTCTTCGCGTCAGTGGTCCGGCGTCGTTGGTTGGGCGTCTGCGCCAATACCGTGTACGCAACCAGGCGTCTGCTTCAGCCCACCGCGACGACGGACAATCACCAGAAGATCCCGGCAAGCCTTGAGGAGGGCCCTTGACCGCCAGCAATTCGCAGAACGGCCCCGCCATCACCACGCTCAGCACCCGTGAGGTCTATCGCAATCACTGGATGCGCGTTCGAGAAGACGAAATTCTGCGCTCCAATGGCAGGAAAGGCATTTACGGCGTCGTCGAAAAACATGACTGCGCCATCATTCTGCCCATAGAGAATGGCCGCGTCTGGCTTGTCGAGCAGTTTCGCTATCCCATCCAGCAGAGGGCCATCGAGCTGCCGCAGGGCGGTTGGGAAGAGGAAGTCGAAAGCCCCGAAGAGCTGGCCCGCGGCGAACTCAGAGAAGAAACCGGTCTGCATGCTGCGCACATGGTCAGCCTCGGTTCCGCGTGGATAGCCTACGGATTCTGCCGTCAGCTCCAGCACATCTTTCTCGCCACCGGTCTCACCCAGGCCGAAACCAGTCCCGACGACGAGGAGCACGACCTCATCATCCGCTCCATGCCCGTCGAAGAGTTCGAGCTCAAGATGCTCAACGGCGAGATTCGTGACGCATGCACCCTGGCCGCTTGGGGTCTCTACCTCATGTGGAAGGCCCGTCAGCGCTGAATCAGATCGCCGTGCCGGCGATCGGTTGTGGCGGCACAACCGGACGAAACCGCGCATAGGCAATCGCCGTCAGCACCGCGAAAACCCCAAGCGCCACCAGTTCCGCAATCTTGAACGGAGTCTCCGTCTGTGTCGGCGCAAGCGCATGCAGCGAGGGAACCTTTTCAAACGACTGCACAATCAGGACAAAGAAATTCAGGTAGAGCGCCACCGCCGAAGTCACTACCCATGTCCCGCGCCACTTGCCCCGCAGCCGCCCCGGATAGCGCGCGATAACGGCAACCAGCAGCACGATCATCGAAAGCACGCCGACGCCGATCGCAGGCGTGAATCCCTTGAATGGAAACATGAATCCTGTCACGCTGGTCAGAACCGTCGTCACCAGGAAAAGCATCGTCACGCCAGGCAGCTTCTGCCCCGCGATCATCCCAAAGAGAATCGCGAAGCCCGAGGCAATGCCGATCAGGCTCAACGCCACATGCAAAGCTGTAAAAGCCGCAAGACTCATCACCATGGTTGAATTCCTCTCTTGGACGCTGGAAAACTTCGGTTCGCCGGGCAGGGGTCGTGGGCAGGTCCGGACCGCCGGCGAAAGCTCCAGACCGCGGCAAGGTTCGCCGCACTCTGCCTCGTTCCTGCAGAGTTGCAAGCGTATCACGCAAATCCTTCAAATCATCCGCAAAAGAAGATGAGCTCCGGCCGGCAATCGGTCGAAGCTCAGCAGTCGTCTGTCTTTGGACTTGGCCTACTGCCGCTTGTCCACCGGAACCCAGTGCGTCGGGTACTCAGGACCCACATATTCCGCGCGCGGGCGGATCAGGCGGTTGTCATCCAGTTGCTCAATCACGTGCGCACCCCAGCCCGCAATGCGGCTCACCGCGAAGATTGGCGTGAAGAGATCAATGTCGATCCCCAGCGTCGTATACGTCGATGCGGAATAAAAATCCACGTTCGCGTTGAGTTTCTTTTCCTTGTTGATGTAGAGCTCAATCGCTCGCGACATCTCATACCACTTGCGCTGGCCCGAATCCTTGCAAAGCTGCTCGCTCATGCGCCGCAGGTGCGTCGCACGCGGGTCCTCGGTCTTGTACACGCGATGCCCAAAGCCAGAAATCTTCTGTTTTGCCGCCAGCATGCTCTTCACATATTCCACCGGGTCTGCGCCGGCCTTGTCGATCGAGTAGAGCAGACGCATGACGGCCTCGTTGGCTCCGCCGTGCAGCGGGCCCTTCAGCGCGCCGATCGCGCCCGTAATCGCTGAATGAATGTCAGAGAGGGTGGCCGCAATTACCCGCGCGGCAAAGGTGGAAGCATTCAGCTCGTGATCGGCATGCAGGATGAGCGCCAGGTCCATCGTGCGCGTGGCCGTATCCGAGGGTTTCGCGCCGCTCAGCATCCACAGAAAATTCGCCGCGTGATTCAGGGTCCTGTCCGGGGGAACAACTTCAAGGCCTTTGCGAAGCCGGTCGTAGATGGCCACGATCATCGCGATCTGCGCTGTCAGGTTGTAGGCCTTGCGAACATTGGCGTCGTGCGAGTTGTCTTTTTCGTCGGTGTCATAAAAGCTGAGCGCCGACACCGCAGTTCGCAGCACTTCCATCGGCGTCGCCGACGAGGGACAGCTCCGCAGCAGGTCGATAATCCGGGGATCAAGCGTCCGCGCCTGCGCCAGCTCCGCCTGAAACTCCCGCAGGGCGGTCGGGTTCGGCAAGTGCCCGTTCCAGAGCAGGTAGGTGGTTTCCTCGAAAGTCGAGTTCTCCGCCAGCTCGTGAATATCGATGCCTCGATACGCCAATACGCCCGCTTCTCCATCGATCCAGCAGATCCCGGAGTTCGCTGCAACAATTCCTTCTAGTCCCTTTCCAGCGACGGCAGTCGACATGGCTCCCCAGCTCCTCTTAACTAATTGTTCCTTCTATTCTCTGACAGCGATTTCCGGCGGAAAGACGCGCCGCACTCACAAAACGCCACAAAGTTCTTTATAGCGTAGCGATTCATGGGTTGTCACGGCGGGCATACCGCGTGGTGCTGCTGGTACTGCAGCCTGTGTGAAAACGTCTAACCTCTCGCGAGCCCCGGTTTTTCGTTCTATAGTGTGGAGAATCCCCCGGAGGGCGTTGCGCGGCATGCCGAACTTGCCTTTCTGCCTTCGGCCTTTCGCCAGAAAGCAGAAGACTCTACCGAGGCAATTACGGTACCGCACTGAAACAAGATAGGATGACGCCAACACGTCAGCATCCGGTCCCATCCCGGACCGCAGGCAGGAGGAAAGTTTAAGAATGAGTGACGAACTTGAAAATGCCCCCAGAAGCTTTTCAGGCGCGTTTATTGCCGTGGTGGCAATAGCGCTTCTGGCTGCTGTCGGTGGTTTGATCTGGACCTATACCCTGAACGGCCGGCTCGTGCACCAGGAAGCCGCGCTGGTCGATGCCAACCAGCAGAACGTGAAGCTCGCCGCAGAGTTGCGCGAAACCAATGCCCGCCTCACCGTGGCTACAGACGAACTCGGCAAATCGCTGGGGCTCACGCAAAAACAGCTCGATGAACGCGCCCAGGCGCTGGTCGCCCGCGAACAGGCCGACAGCCGCCGCCTCGAGGCCGCCCAGAAGCAGACCGCGGCGCAGGTCAGCACCGTTTCCAGCGATTTAACCACCGTGAAAACCGATGTTGGCGGCGTGAAGACCGACCTCGGCAAGGCCCAAACCGACCTCGCCGGTGCAATTACTCAGCTGCAGTCCATGAAGGGAGACCTGAGTGACCACTCCAGCCTCATCGCCCGCAACCACGACGAGTTGGAGATTCTAAAGCACAAAGGCGACCGCAATTATTACGAGTTCACCCTTGTAAAGGGACAGAAGAAGCCCGTTGGTACCGTCAGCCTCGAGCTCAAGAAGACCGACATGAAGAAGAGCCGCTTCACCCTCACGGTCTACGCCGACGATCGCAGCTACGAAAAGAAGGATCGCAACGTCAACGAGCCGTTGCAGTTCTACAGCGGCAAGGAACCGGGCCTCTACGAGATCGTGGTCAACGCGATCGGATCAAAGAACCAGGTTTCCGGCTATCTTTCCACTCCCAAGAGTGGTGGCGCCGCGCCTACCGGTCAGTAACCGCGCCCTGTGTCTTGAGCGTGAGGCTGGGCTGATACCGTAAGCCGAAGGTGTAGTCCATGCTCTTGCGCCCATCCCACTGTTGCTTGGTCATGCGGAAGGAGGAGACGAAAGTCCCCTCCACCGTCTGGCCCGCTTCAAGCGTCGTCTCGGGCGAAAGCGGCGTGCTCTTCCACTGGGCCAGCTGCGGATACGCGATAAAGATGCGGTCAAACTGCGTTGGCATCGCGGCAAAGCTCGTGTGAATTCCGTCATCCAGCGTCACATTGGTCAGAATCTGGTGCAAAAACAGCGGCCCCTTGCTCTGGTTGTGCAGCCGCACCTTGGTAAACACCAGCACCTGGTCGAACGTATCCTGTGACACGGCAGAACCGGCGGCGTCAAAACCGGGCGTAACCGTCTGCATGGGATGCGCCCACGTTTCCAGCACTACGCCTGTCGCGACCGCAGGCTTCTCGCCGGCAAAAACGTAAATAAAAATTGCCACGCTGACCACCACGAAGGCGACAATCGCCGCCCACACAATGTGGCTCGTGCCCTTGGTAAACGACTCGCCGCGCGCGGCATCGTCCAGTTCCTGTGGCTTTTCCTGATGGAGCAGACTCATCGCGCCCTTATCTTAGACCCAATCCCATCAGCCGGGCGACCCCATTTTCGGGTTTGTCGCGCCGTGGCGCCCCGGCCTTCGGTTTTTCTGCCTGTAAACCGCTAGGGCCGTGGCCGTAACGCGGCCAGAAACTCCCTTGGGCCCTTTGCGTTCAAAACATCCTCCGGGCCCAGCCACGCGCGCCGCAACTGACGCACGCCATAGGTCATTTTTCCCAGCGCCCGGTTATTGTGCGAGTCGGTATTGATCACAATCCTGCACCCTAGCTCTTTCGCCAGCCGCAAATCGCGGTCGCTCAGGTCCAGCCGCTCAGGAGAGGAGTTGTGCTCCACTGCGACCCCAGCCTCGGCGGCGCGCCGCAGCACCGCGCCGAGATCCAGGGCATACGGCTCGCGCCGTAAAAGCTGCCGTCCAGTCGGATGGCCGAGGATGCGCAGGTACGGGTTCTCAATCGCGCGAATCAACCGTGCGGTCATCTCTTCGCGGCTTTGCTCCATGCGCGTGTGCACGCTCCCGATCACCACGTCCATCTGCGCCAGCACTTCGTCATCAAGATCCAATGCGCCATCGGCGAGAATATCCACTTCGATGCCAGGGAAGACGCGAATGCGGCCTTCCATCTCCTTGTCGACCTGCCTGATCCGCTGGATGTGTTCGAGTGCGCGTTTTTCGTCGAGGCCGTTCGTCATCGCCAGGTTCTTTGAGTGATCCGTAATCGCGATGTACTGGTACCCGCGCTCAACCGCGGCATCCGTCATCTCGCGAATCGAGTTTTGCCCATCGGTAGCGGTGGTGTGCATGTGGACATCGCCTTTGATGTCTTCGAGCTCGATCAGCTTCGGCAGCGAATGCCCCACGGCCGCCTCAATCTCGCCCAGGTTTTCCCGCATCTCCGGCGGAATCCAGTCCATCCCCAGCGCCGCGTAAATCTCCTCTTCCGTTGCCGCCGCCACCACGACAGACTCATCGTCCAGCCGCGCCAGCGACCACTCGCTGAGCGTATAGCCCATCTTCAGCGCTCTCTGCCGCAGCGAGACATTGTGCGCCTTCGAGCCGGTGAAGTATTGCAACGCCGCGCCATACGACTCCGACGGCAGCAGCCGCACATCCACCTGCAGCCCGTTGCCGAGATAGAAGCTCACCTTGTTTTCACCCTTGGCGATGATGGTTTGAATTCCCGGAAATGCCGCGACATATTCGACCGCCGCCGATGTATCTTCCCGTCGGCAGGCCAGGCCCGTCACCAGCAGATCGAGATCGCCGGCCGTTTCGCGCCCTCGGCGCAGCGAGCCCGCCGGTGTCACCTTCTCAAAGCCGTCAAAGGCGAGCAGGTACGCCGTGATGCGCTCAGCCGCTTCTTCAACGTCGTCGAGGCGAAAGCGTCCGGCACTGCGCCGGTAGTCCTCGATACCTTTGCGCAGCTTCTCAAGCTGCTTGGCGCCCATGCGGGGCAGGGAAGCCAGCTTCCCCGCCTCAATCGCCTCCGCCAGCGCGTCGATGCTGCCAATCTTCGCCGCGGACCAGAACAGCGCGATCGTTTTCGGGCCCATCCCCGGCAGCTTCAGCAACTCAAGAATGCCCGTGCCGTACTTCGCCACGAGTTCATCCCGCTGCTCAAGCGAGCCGTGCGCCACGATGCTCTGGATCTTCGCGGCCATGCTCTTGCCGATGCCGGCGATTTCCTGCAGGCGCGCAGCGTCGCCGGCGACCGAAGCCAGGTCGACCGTCGTCTGTTCTACTGCATCCGCCGCAACGCGATAGCTGCGAATGCGAAAGCTATCCGCTCCATCGATCTCCATCAGATCGGCGGTCTCAGCCAGCAGGCGGGCAATTGTCGGGTTTTCCACGCAGCAGTCTCCGCGATCAGTATCGACTATTCGCGTGGATATTTTGAAGCGATTGGGATGACAGGAAAAGACCTGGCTCCCTCAGGAGGGAGGTCTCATCCTATACCATCCCATATTGGTCGGCCTGTATCTTTAGCAAACCCAGTCAGTCATACCAGAACTGCAACTTGCGCATTTCCGATCACACCCGTGCACAGAACCGCTTCAACACCTTGAAAGGTGCATTGCAATTCCCGCGTATCGGCAGCTACCAGGGACTCCGGAAGCTGTTCAGCGCCCGAGCCCTGCTACGCTGCGCTGTGCGCGGCGTCCCTGAGCCGAATCACTGCATCTGCCTGGGGACCTTTCTGGCCCTGGACGATGTCAAACTCCACATCGTCGCCCTCTTTCAATGTTTTGTAGCCGTCTAACTGTATTGCCGAATAGTGTACGAAAACATCCGGGCCATCTTCCCGCCCAATGAATCCGTAGCCCTTGGCGTTGTTAAACCACTTCACTTTGCCTTTGTACTGAGCCACAGGCTTGCCTTTCTTACGATGTGATGGAGTGGCGGAGACTGAGGATTGACATTGGGGGAGACGTCCGCCGCATGTTGTCTATGACGAAGAAATGGCAAGAAAGGTTGATCGGTTTTTACGGACTTGTGTTCATAAAGTGAGACAGCCCGGGGATCACTCCGCCGGGCCGGCCCAGAACTTGCTGATTCGATGTGCGAAAGAATTCTTCGCAGGCGAAATTTCCTTCTCCGTTACTTTTTTGATTTCTTTCCGAGTTGCCGCGCGTACAGCAGCACACTCGTCAACGTCTTGCCGTCGAGAATCGCGCCCTTCTCAATCATCTTCAGCACCTCCGACAAGCGCACGAGCCTCATCTCGATCTGCTCATCCTCATCCGGATTCGTATTGCCCGCGGTCAGCCCTTCCGCCAGGAACACCTTCATGCTTTCGCCCAGAAAGCCGGGGCTCGCGTAATACTCCACCAGCGGCCGCCATTTCTTCGCGCGATATCCGGTCTCTTCTTCGAGTTCCCGTTGCGCGCCGGCCAGCGGCTCCTCGTCCGCTTCAAGTTTGCCCGCGGGCAGTTCCCACAGAAACTTGTTCGCCGCGTGCCTGTACTGCCTCTCCATCACCACCCACGGGTCTTTTTTGCTCTTGGACTTGTCGAGAGCAAGAATCACCACGCTGCCGTTATGCCGGATCACATCACGCTCAGCGCGCTGGCCGCCGGGTTCAATAATCGTGTCGTGCCGCACCTTGAAGAGCGGACCCTCGTAAACCACCTTCGAGCTGATCAGGTCCGCTTGCTCCTCGGACCCGGCAGTGCTCTTCTTCTTCGGCGCGCCAACGGACTTGGCCTTCTTCGCCGCTTTCTCTTTCTTCGGCATCAGGATGTTCTCCTCAAGAACGGGGGGACTTTGAAACGGGGACTCTGAGAAAGTATACGAACCGGTCCTGACATACTGGACCCCGGCCCCGCCACGGTCTGGACACGGTCTGGAGTGGACCCGCCGCCCCGGTGCTTTCCATGCATCGATCCAGCCCGTCGTGGCATCCTTAACACAGCCGGTTTTCAATCGATTCCGGGTTGAGAGCCTCCCCCACTGTTCGA
The DNA here is from genome assembly GCA_963839215.1 of uncultured Acidobacteriaceae bacterium. GTDB lineage: Bacteria > Acidobacteriota > Terriglobia > Terriglobales > Acidobacteriaceae > Telmatobacter. The sequence goes on from CAWITZ010000002.1 coordinate 89,712, forward strand.
ACGGAAAGTGATCGCTTTGCATCTCGCCGACTGTCACCCCATCGCCGTCGCGCCCGGGCTCAACCGGCTCTATGCGGACTTCTGTGCTGTCTCACCTGCTATCCAGCCCTTCTACGGATTTGTTCCCTTCGATGCCGGATGGAGCAACCGGCCTTCGATTCCCGCGCATTGGCCTGAGCTCGTCAATCTCCTCGCCGCACAGAACTCCGCGCCTTCTTCCGCTGCCCCTCTCAGCGCACTTCGTACCGGCGCCGGCATCGTTGTCACCGGCCAGCAGGTCGGCCTCTTTGGCGGACCGCTCTTTACCCCTCTCAAGGCAGCCACCGCCCTTGCCCGCGCCCGCCACGCGACTGCAAATGGCCAGCCTCACGCCTCCGTCTTTTGGCTCGCGACTGAAGATCACGACTTCGCCGAGATCAACCACGTCACCTTCCCATCGCGCCATGAGCTACACAGGCTCGTCTACGAGAAAACGCCCGCATCGCCCGTTCCTGTCGGCGGCGTAGTTCTCGACGCAACCATCACGCCTCTCATAGAGCGCGCGTGGGAACTGCTCGGTTACTCCGACGCAATGGAAGCGCTCGCTGCCGCCTATCAGCCCGGACGCACCTTTGCCCAGGCCTTCGCTGACTTCTATACCAAAGTCTTTGCCGCGCAGGGCCTGCTTGTCCTCGATGCCGGCAGCCGCGATTTCCATCGCCTCGGTGCTCCCGTGCTGCGCGCCGGCATTGAACGCGCCGACGAGCTGCATGCCGCACTGATCGAACGCGACACCGCGTTGCAGGCCGCCGGCTATCATGCGCAGGTTGTCGTTGCCCCGCAATCCAGTCTGCTCTTTCTCATCGACGACCATACCGGCGCGCGTCTCGCCCTCAAGCGCGTCGCTCCCAGCGCGCAGGAACCGAACGGTCTCTGGCAGGCAGGCCGCGAAAAATACTCCACCGCCGATCTCCTTGGCATCCTCGACGCAGCGCCCGAGCGCATCTCCCCCGCCGCGCTTCTGCGCCCCGTCTTTCAGGATTACCTGCTCTCCACCTCGCTCACCATTGGCGGCCCGGCCGAGATTGCCTACTTCGCGCAATCCGCCGTTCTCTTCGAGCGCATCCTCGGCCGCATGACGCCTTCAGAGCCGCGCTTCTCGGCGACGCTCATCGAGCCTTCCGTCGCCGAGTTGCTGCGACGGCACGAGCTCTCGCTCGACCGCGTTTTTCAGCAGAACGCCGACTCGCTCGCCCAACTGCTCGCCGCGCGCGCCATGCCGATCGAAGGCAAGCGCAAACTCGCCGCCGCGGGCAACGCCCTCGATGCCGACCTCACGCCTCTGCTTGAATGGATGCACTCGCTCGACATGGGCCTGGGTCGCTCCGCCGACACCGCCGCCAGCAAGATGCGCTACCAGATGAACCGCCTGCGCCGCCTCGCCGCCAACTACCAGTTGCAGCGCGAAGAGGCGTTGCGCCGTCATGCCGAGACACTCATGCGTGCGCTTCATCCCGACGGCGTTCTGCAGGAGCGCGTGCATGGCTCTGCGTACTACTTTGCCCGCTATGGTTTCGAACTGGCCGAGCGCCTGACAGAGCAGGCAATGGAGCCCTGCGCGGGCCACGCCGCCTTCTGGCTCTGATGCCGTCGGCTCTTGCCGCGCCGTATAATCGCCGCGACTCACAACCACAGAGGTAAGCATGCAGCGAATTTCATTTCTAATGGCGCTGTGCCTGCTCGCAGGCGCGGCAGCGAGCGCGTGTGCGGCAGCCAGCGCGCAAAAGCCTAAAGATCCCTGCGCAGTTCCCGGTGAAGACAACAGTTTTTTCGGCATTCAGACTATCCGGCTCTGGCCCCGCGAGGCGCCGCAGGCCCACGGCACAGCCTGCGAAGACACTCCCACCCTCACCATCTTCGCTCCGCAGCACGGCCATGAAAACGGCTCGGCCGTGGTGATCTTTCCCGGCGGCGCCTATCGGGCTCTCGCTGCAAACCTTGAAGGGCGCCAGGTTGCCAACTGGTTCAACAGCCGCGGATTCCGCGCCTTCGTGCTCAGCTACCGGCTCTCCTCAAACGGCTACATCCTGCCCGTTCCGCTTCTTGACGCCCGCCGCGCCATTCAAACCGTGCGTGCCCACGCCGCGGACTACAACATCGATCCCAATCGCATCGTCCTCATCGGCTTTTCCGCCGGAGGACACCTCGCCGCGCTCGCCGCCACGCAGTCTATTCCCGGCGATCCCAATGCGGACGATTCCATCGAGCGCGTCTCCAGCCGGCCCGACTACCTCGTGCTGGGCTACCCCTGGATCGGCGCCATCTCCAGCGACACATCCCATCTCAGCTACTGCAAGCTCTTCAACCTGATGGACAGGTGCGAAGAGCTCCGCAAGGCTTACTCGCCCGATCTCTTCGTCACAAAGCAAACCCCGCCCACTTTCTGGTTCCATACCTTCAACGACGAAACCGTTCCCGTTGAGCAGGGATTGCGCTTCTATGACGCTCTCGTCAAAGCCGGTGTTCCCGCCGAAGCTCACGTCTACGCCAATGGTGCGCACGGCTCCGGCTTCGGCAAGGGCGACCTCGCTCTCGACACATGGCCTGCCATGCTTGAAAACTGGCTGCGCCTCCAGGGCCTGCTCACACGCGATCCTGCACTTCCGCAACCGCCACAGTAGCCGCGCCCAACACGCAAAGAGCGGAGTCTTGCAAGGCTCCGCTCTTTCGCGCCTCGTCCGTCGTTGCTACTGCGGCTGCGCCGCGCCATCCGGCGGCGGCGGGGGTTCGCTTTGGCTGCCCGCTCCCTGGGGACGGCCTTGACGCATCCGCTGTTGCATCGCTTCGAGCTTTTGCTTCTGCTGGTCGTTCAGCACCGCTTCAATCTTGTTGCGCGAATCCATCATGATGCTGCGACCCTTCGCGCGGCGGTCCTGCTGCGAGAGCGACTGATCCGCAAACAATGCCTGCATCTGCTGATCGCGATCCACCAGCACTGGCTTGATCTGGCTCTGCTGATCGGCGCTCAGGTCCAGTTCCCGCGTCATGTGCCGGAGCTGCTTGTCAGGATCCATCTGCCGCTGACCGCCCTGCTGCGGTCCCGGCGGCGGTCCCTGCTGCCCTTCAGCCGGTGGCGGCGGTGGTGCGTCCTGCGCAAGGGCGGCGCCGGCGGTGCCCAGCGCAAGTGCGCCTGAGAGCGCAAGAGTGAAAAGTCTGCTTCGCATGCTTGTGTTCCTCCGTTTCATTCAGGGAACGGCCTGCGATCCGCGCGAGCGCGTTTCGCATTTCTCCACGGCAGCCTCTCTGCCGTGGTCCGTTCAGCAGCATAGACGCGGATTTTTGCGGCGAGATGCGGTGGACGCAGAAATTTCCTCTCCGCGCGTTTCTCGCGCTTCCCGCCCTGCGTCTCAAAATGGCTCGGAAAATAAGAAGCGGGCCGCCAGCTTTGGGAGTGGAGAGACTTCCCAGAACTGGCCGCCCGCTGGACCCTGAACCGGGTCTAGGTGGTATTCTTAGTCTAGGCTTGTTACGGGGGAAATCAAGCGGTTTTTTTGAGCTAATTTAGTGCCCGTGACAGCAGTCACAATGCCTTATCTGCACGGCCTGATCCGCGTTGACTTGCGGATTCCTGCCTGATACAAAAAGGTGTTCCACTGCGATCGAAAAATTCAAGCGGACGCCTGCTGCTCCCGGTGCCAGAATGCAAGAACTGTTTCAACAACTAGAGGGTTATTTCCTCGACGCGATACCTACGGCTTTACTGTTCATTGTGCTGGTTTTGGCTTACCAGTTTCTGGTGCAGGGACCGTTGACTGCCACACTCAGGCAGCGCCGCGCCCGCACGCAGGGCGCAGTCGAGGACGCACACAAAGCCATCGCGCAGGCTGAGGCCCGCGCTGCGGAATACGACACAAAACTTCGCCAGGCGCGCGCTGAGATTTTCAAGGCCCGCGAAGAGCGAATCAAGCAGTGGAGCGCCGAACGCGATGGCGCTCTTGACGACGCCCGGAAATCTGCCGGTGTGAAAGTAGTGCAGGCTCGCGCGGAACTCGACGCAGAGGCAGTCCAGGCGCGTAAGACCGTGCAGTCGTCGGTGGCCGAGCTAGCCACTCAGGTGGTACGCGCGGTAATGCCCGCCGCTGCCGGGGGTTCTCGTTGAAACATTCGACCCTTACTTCACGTTTTTCCGCACTGATTTTCTCGTCGGTTCTGGTCGCGGCGCTCGGGCTCGGTGCTGCGGCTCTGCCTCTGTGCCTTCATGCGCAGCAAGCCGCTCCTGCAGCAGCGCAGTCTCCGGCGGCGGATGCTTCCCAGCCTGCCAGCCCTCCGGGCAAGGTGCAGCAAAAGGAAGAAAACAGCATTGCTTACCGGCACACGCCGATCGTGCGGTCTCTCGCCCGCACTTTCCACATGGATGTGGAAACGACAGCGCGCCTCCTCGAGTTCTTCAACTTCGCGATCCTGTTTCTGGCCGTCATCATTCCGCTGGTCCGTATCATGCCCAAGGTGCTGCGCAACCGCAAGGAAACCTTGCGCCGCGATCTAGAGTCGGCACGCAAGTTGACCGCCGACGCCAACACGCGCCTCAGCGCCGTCGAAGCAAAGCTCTCAAAACTCGACGACGAGATTGCATCGATTCGCACCCAGGTTGAAGCAGAAGCGAAGAACGACGAAGTTCGCATCAAATCCACGATTGAAGAAGAGCGCCAGCGCATCGTAGCCGCGGCCGAGCAGGAGATTGCCGCCGCCGCCGCCCATGCAAAGCGCGGCCTGCGCCACTTTGCCGCCGACCTCGCAATCGACCAGGCTGCCCGTCAGCTTGTCCTCACAGCTGAAGCCGATCGCGCACTGATCTCTGAATTCGTCCATGATTCCTCCCTGGGAGGAAAGAACTAAATGGCAGCCTTCGTTTCACGTTATGCGCGCGCCTTCCTCGACGTGGTCACCGAAGAACGCCTCGACACTTCGGCCATCGAGAGGCAGTTTGCTGACTTTGAAGCCACCTGGGACGGCAGTCCCGAGTTGCAGACATTCTTTGAGAATCCCGCCGTTCCCGCAGCGCAGAAAGTTGCATTTCTTGACAAGCTCAACACCAGGCTTGGCATGCAGAAGCAGCTTCGCAACCTGTTTGCCGTGCTCATCAACAATGGCCGCATCGCCAGCGTGCATCAGGTGGCGGCTGCCTATCGCACAGAATTACGGCAGCGGCTTGGTATTCGTCAGGCCGAAATCGTCACCGCTCGTGAACTCGGCCCTGACGAACGCAATGCTCTCATTGCCGGCGTCGGCAAAATAGCCGGCGCGCGCGTTGAGGCAGATTTCAAAATAGATCAGTCGATCCTCGGGGGCGCCATCGTGCGCATCGGGTCCACCGTCTACGATGGCTCAGTTCGCGGACGGCTCGAGCGGCTGAAGGAAGTGCTAGTCGCCGGGTAACTCCGGCAAGTTTTAGTTGTCGACCGTAAACAAATTTTAGAGCTCTTCTCCGCTGGAACGGCAAACACATCCGCTCCACCGGGAGCAGGCAGCGTAAGGAACTTTCAGATGGCTCAAATCAAGGCAGACGAGATCACGCAGCTTCTTCGCGAGCAGATCGCGAACTACGATTCGAAGGTGCAGGTCGACGAAGTCGGCACCATCACCTCCCTCGGCGACGGCATCGCGCGCCTTCACGGTCTCGACAAGGTCATGGCCGGCGAGCTGCTCAGCTTCCCGCACGGCATCGCAGGCCTCGCACTCTCGCTTGAAGAGGACCAGGTCGGCGCCGTCATTCTCGGCGACTTCACCGAGATCCGCGAAGGCGACGAAGTCAAGCGCACCGGCAAAATTCTCAGCGTCCCCGTCGGCGATGCCCTCATCGGTCGCGTAGTCGACGCGCTCGGCAATCCCATTGACGACAAGGGGCCCATCGCGGCCACCGCTCAGTTCCCCGTCGAGCGTCTCGCTCCAGGAATCATTGACCGTCAGCCCGTGCGCGAGCCCATGGCCACCGGACTCAAGGCCATCGACTCCATGATTCCCATCGGCCGCGGCCAGCGCGAGCTCATCATCGGCGACCGTCAGACCGGCAAGACTGCCGTCGCGCTTGACACCATCATCAACAACGCCAAGAACGACCTTATCTGCATCTACTGCGCCGTCGGCCAGAAGCGCTCGTCTATCGCGCAGGTTGTGCAGACACTCACTGAGGCCGGCGCCATGGGCCACACCATCATCGTGGCCGCTTCGGCATCCGAGCCCGCGCCGATGCTTTACCTCGCGCCCTACGCGGCAACCGCTATCGGCGAATACTTCCGCGACAACGGCCGCCACGCGCTTGTGATCTACGACGATCTTTCCAAGCACGCCATGGCCTACCGCGAAATCTCGCTGCTGCTGCGCCGTCCCCCGGGTCGCGAAGCCTACCCCGGCGATGTCTTCTATCTCCACTCCCGCCTGCTCGAGCGCTCGTCAAAGCTCAGCGACAAGCGTGGCGGCGGCTCGCTTACCGCCCTGCCCATCATCGAGACCCAGGCTGGCGACGTTTCGGCTTATATTCCCACCAACGTTATTTCCATCACGGATGGTCAGATCTTCCTTGAGACGGACCTCTTCAACTCCGGCCAGCGCCCCGCCGTCAACGTCGGTCTCTCCGTTTCGCGTGTCGGCTTCTCGGCAGCCATCAAGGCGGTCAAGCAGGTCGGCTCCACGCTCAAGCTCGATCTGGCGCAGTATCGCGAACTCGCCGCCTTCGCGCAGTTCGGGTCCGATCTCGATCCGCTCACGCAAAAGCAGCTCAACCGCGGCCAGCGCCTCAGCGAATTGCTCAAGCAGCCGCAGTTCCATCCGCTCACCTGGCAGCAGCAGACCATCATTCTTTTTGCCGGCACTCAGGGTTATCTCGATGACCTCGCGGTCTCCGATGTTCGGCCGTTTGAAGACGGGCTGCACAAATACTTCTCCGTCGCACAGTCCGCGCTCATGGATGACCTGACCAAAAAGAAATCCATCGACGACGATCTGCGCAGCCGTCTGCATGCGGCCATCAAGGAATTCAAAGCGGGCTTCGTTGCAGAAAAGCCTGAGCCCGTAACGGCATAAGCAGCAGTCTTCATTTCCTGGTTCGCGGCTAACACCCCGGCCAGAAGATGAAGATCGAAGAAAATAGCCGGGAGCTGGAAGCTAGCGGCTGGAAGCTCGGAAAAGAATATGGCAAACGTCCTCGATCTACGGCGGCGCATTCGCAGCGTGAAGAACACGCGCCAGATCACCAAGGCCATGAAGATGGTGGCCGCGGCCAAGCTGCGCCGCGCGCAGGAGCGTGCTCTTGCGGCCCGTCCCTATGCCCGCATGATCACCAGCGTCCTTCAGTCGCTCATCCGGCGCATTGAGATCTTCGACCCCGCAACCGGCAACCTGCGCCATCCGCTCTTCGTCACCCGGCCCGAGAAGCGCATCCTGCTCGTCATCATCAGCGGCGACAAAGGTTTTGCAGGCGCTTTCAACGCCAATATCCTCAAGACCGCCTACCAGTTCATCAACGGCAACGCCGACAAGCAGATCGACATCGAAGCCGTGGGCCGCAAGGGCCGTGACCAGATGCGCCGCCGCTATCCCATTGCTGCCTACACCGAGCAGATTGACGATGCCGGCCACACCCACAAGTTTCGCAATCGCAAAGCCGCGGTCGAAGTCGTCGGCGATCATCCCGGCATGCTTGAGAAGCTCGACTCCGGCCGCGTTTTCGAGTTGGCCCGCAGCATCATCTCCCGCTACGTGCACGAGGAGATCGACTCGGCCTACATCGTCTACAACGAGTTCAAGTCCGTCATTTCGCAGCGCCTCGTCGTCGAACAGTTGCTGCCGCTTATTGATGTCGGCGATCAGAAAATCGCTGGCGCCGTCGAGCCCACGCAGGCCGAGCGCGCCCGCGCTGCCGAGGCTGCCCGTTCCGCCGGCATCGAGCTTGAACCGGCAGATATCCGCGAGGCCGACGAAGAAGCGAAGAAATTCGGCACCACTGAAGTCGACTACATTTACGAACAGCCTGCCGAAGAGCTTTTCGCAGGGCTCATTCCGCAGTACGTTTCGTCCATGCTCTTCCACGCCATGGCGGAGTCGGTTGCTGCCGAGCAGGCAGCCCGCATGACGGCAATGGATTCGGCAACAAATAACGCTTCCGACATGATCGATGGCCTCACGCTGACGATGAATCGTGTGCGCCAGGCGGCCATCACCAAGGAAATCATTGAAATTGTTTCGGGCGCAGCGGCGCTCTAACGCAAAGGCAGGTTTATGGCAGAGAACATCGGCAAGGTAATCCAGATCTCCGGTCCAGCGGTTGACGTGCAGTTCGAAGAAAAAACGATGCCGCCTATCTATCAGGCGCTTCGCGTCACCAGCGACGGATTCAACGTGCCCGCGCCCATCAACGTCGTCCTCGAAGTGCAGCAGCACCTCGGCGAAGGCCGCGTGCGCACCGTCGCGATGGAAGCCACAGACGGCATGGTCCGCGGTATGAAGGCCATTGACCTCGGCGGTCCCATCCGGGTTCCGGTAGGCAAAGAGACGCTCGGCCGCATCATCAATGTCATCGGCCAGCCCATCGACGAGCTCGGTCCCATCGGCGAGCACGAGCGCAAGCCCATCCATCGCCCTGCGCCGCTCTTTGACGAGCAGTCCACCCGCGAAGAGATGTTCGAGACCGGCATCAAGGTCATCGATCTTATCCAGCCATTCCTCAAAGGCGGCAAAATCGGCCTCTTCGGCGGCGCTGGCGTCGGTAAAACTGTCGTCATCATGGAGCTCATCAATAACGTCGCCAAGAATCACGGCGGCTTTTCGGTCTTCGCCGGTGTCGGCGAGCGTACCCGCGAGGGCAATGACCTCTGGCTCGAAATGAGCGAGTCCGGGGTCATCAAGCCCGGCAAGTGGGAAGAGTCCAAGTGCGCCCTCGTCTACGGCCAGATGACCGAGCCCCCCGGCGCGCGTCTCCGCGTCGCTCTCACCGCTCTCACCGTCGCAGAGCACTTCCGCGACGAAGAGGGTGCCGACACGCTGCTCTTCATCGACAATATCTTCCGCTTCACTCAGGCCGGCTCCGAGGTTTCTACCCTTCTCGGCCGCATGCCCTCCGCCGTCGGCTACCAGCCCAACCTCGCCACTGAGATGGGCGAGCTGCAGGAGCGCATCACCTCCACCAACAAGGGCTCCGTCACCAGCGTGCAGGCTGTCTACGTGCCTGCCGACGATCTTACCGACCCGGCCCCGGCAACCACCTTCGCTCACCTTGACGCCACTACCGTGTTGAGCCGTCCGCTCTCTGAGCTCGGCATCTACCCGGCCGTCGATCCGCTGGCATCGAGCTCGCGCATTCTCTCCGCGCGCATTGTCGGCCAGGAGCACTACGATGTCGCGCAGGGCGTGAAGCGCATTCTGCAGCGCTACAAAGACCTGCAGGACATCATCGCCATCCTTGGCATCGACGAGCTCTCTGAAGAAGACAAGCTCACCGTTGCCCGCGCCCGCAAGGTGCAGAAGTTTCTCTCGCAGCCCTTCCACGTTGCCGAGCAGTTCACCGGCATCCCGGGCCGCTACGTCAAAATCGCCGATACCGTGCGCAGCTTCAAGGGCATCATCGAAGGCAAATACGACGACGTGCCCGAGCAGGCTTTCTATATGAAGGGCGCTATTGAAGAAGTGCTCGAAACCGCCGAGAAGCTCAAGGCCTCGGTGTAAAAGCAGCCATTAGCCTGCAGCTTCTAGCCCTCAGCTAGAAGCAAGAAGCTAGGAGCTAGGATCTAATTTATGGCTGACACAACCAACCAACTTCGCGTGCGACTGGTAACGCCCGAGCGCATCCTGGTCGACTGCCTGGCAACCGCCGTCGATCTGCCCTCGAGGTCCGGCTACTTCGAGGCGCTCTACGGACACGCGCCCACTGTGGCCGAGCTTGGTGCAGGCGACGTCGTTCTTCACGGCGACGCTTGCGAAGGCCAGACCTTCAACGTCTCCTGGGGCTTTGTCGAAGTGCTGCCCGATCGCGTCACAATCCTTGCCAACGATGCTCTCAAGCCAGACGAGATCGACGTTCCCCGCGCCGAGCAGCAGCTCGAACGCGGTGAGCAAGAATGGAAAGAAGCCGGCGACAGCGAAGACGCCTACACTGAAGCTCTCCGCGTCATCTCCGAAGCCCAGGCCAAAATCAATTCCGCCAAAGGCGCCGTTCACCACTAGGCCTTTCTCTGCATCATCCTCTACTGCCAAAGCCCTGCTCCCGCGAGCAGGGCTTTAATCTCTCCGGCTGGCGCTACTCCGCGTCCATCGTCGAGAATGTTGCTTCCGTCTGGAGAGAGCCTCGATGAAGCCCCTGCGTTTTCTTGTCTTGCTCGCTGCCGTCACTCCCGTCGTTGTGAGCTCCGTCGCCCAGCCGCTCCCACGCGATCACGTCGACAACTTCACCGGCCATCCCCGCGCCATCATCATCAGCGACATCGGCAACGAGCCCGACGACCAGATGTCCCTTGTCCGCCTCCTGCTCTACTCCAATGAAATCGACATCGAGGCGATGATCGCCGCCACTTCCACATGGCAGAAGACCGCCACGCATCCTGAAACCATGCGCCAGTTGATCGACGCCTATGGCCAGGTCCGTCCAAATCTCCTGCTCAACGCCAAAGGCTGGCCTGCAGCAGGCGATCTTGCGGCGCGCGTCCACAGCGGGCAGGCCGCCTACGGCATGACCGCTACCGGCCCCGGCAAGACTTCTGACGGCGCCCGCGCCATTCTCGCCTCTGCCGACCGCGACGACCCTCGTCCCCTCTGGATCTGCATCTGGGGCGGCGCCAACACTCTCGCGCAGGCGCTCATCGAAGCCCGCGCCACACGCACGCCTCCGCAGCTTGCGAAGCTCGTCGCAAAGCTCCGCGTCTACTCCATCTCCGACCAGGATGACGCCGGCCCCTGGATCCGCCACGAATTTCCCGATCTCTTCTACATCGTCTCGCCTTCCACGCCCTCCAGCGGCGAATACGCTTACGCCACCTGGACCGGCATCAGCGGCGACCGCTATTACCGCAACGGCGACGGCGCCGACTTCACCACTGTGACCAACGAGTGGCTCGAGACCAACATCCGCAGCAAGGGCCCGCTCGGCAAGGACTACCCGCGCTTCATGTTCATCATGGAAGGCGACACCCCCTCCTTCCTCAACCTCATCGGGAACGGCCTCTATGCGTGGAGCAGGCCCGACTGGGGTGGCTGGGGCGGCCGCTACGTTTATCGGCAGCCCTATGGCGAAAGCCATGCCGTCTGGACCCAGGGCGGCGATGAATTTGCCCGCGTTACGTCGCAGGACGCCGTCACCGGCGTCGACGGCCGCGAGCACGTCTCCGATCAAGCCACAATCTGGCGCTGGCGTCAGGCTTTCCAGAACGACTTTGCCGCGCGCATGACCTGGACCGTCGCCGACTTCGCGCATTCCAACCACAATCCCGTCGTCGTCATCACGGGCCACCCCGGCTCCGCTCCCTTCGAGCTCGACATCGATGCCGGCCAGTCCATCACGCTTGACGCAAGCCAGAGCACCGACCCCGACGGCCAGCCGATCCATTTCCAATGGTTTCATTACGCTGAGGCTGGCTGGGCCGACGGCAATCTCGCTGCGCTCACTCTCACCGGGGCAGACACTGCCCGCGTCACCGTACGCGCCGACTCTCCCTGCCGCGCCTTCTGGCTCCCCATCGTGCCTTGCCGTGGCTCCGGCACCGCGCATGTCGTCCTCGCCGTTACTGATTCCGGCAGCCCCCAACTCACTTCCTACCGCCGCGTCATCCTCCGCGTGCACCCTGCCGGCAAGCCCCGGTAAGGAGCCTCCCGGCCCCTGTGCAAGCTGCACGCACAGCGCCTACAATGCAAAGTGATATGGCGAAAGTCAAGGATTCGATATTTGAGGTTGCCTGCCCCGATTGCGGCGCCATTTTGAAAATCGACGCATCAAACGGTGCGGTCATCAGCCACACTTCGGCGCCGCGCAAGCGCATGTTTGAAGATCTCGAAACCGCCGCCCGCGCCATGCGCGAGCAGGATGAGCGCAAGGAGTCCATCTTCCGGCAGTCCGTCGATGCCGAAAAGAACAAGGCCGACCTGCTCGAAAAGAAATTTGCTGAAGCCTTGCGCAAAGCCAAAGACGCTCCCGAAGGCAAGCCCCTGCGCGATTTCGATCTCGATTGAGCCTGAGATCGGCGACGGAAATTCCCGGATGTACAACCGCTGCTGCGAGTAAACTCTCTAACAACATGATGCTGCCGGCTGACGCCGGCCCTCTGGAGGGAGAAATCCATGGGAATGGTGCAGTTTCGCAAGCACAAAACTGATTCGCCGGATGGTCTGGGCTCAGAGCAAACCGAATCGCCCGACTGGATCAAACTCGTCGCCGGCAGCGCGCTCATCGCAGGCGGCGTGCTGATGCTCTCAAACAAACGCCGCGCAGGTCTGGTCGTCGGAGCCGCTGGAGCCGGTCTCGCCGTCGCCGACCAGCAGGATGCCGTGCGCTCCCTGTGGAACCAGGTCCCCGGCTACATCGATCGCTTCCAGTCCCTCATCGGAGAGGTGCAGAGCAAGGTCGATACCCTCTCTTCCAAGCGCGACTCCTTGCATCGCATCCTCAGCAATTTCAGCCGCGGCGCCTAGATTCCCAGTTGCCGGCGCCCCGCTTCGCTGATGCGGTGGGGCGTCCACTTCGGTTCCCACACCAGGTCCACTTCCACCTTGCCGATATCCTGGATGCCCGCCAGCCGGTTGTGTACCTGCTCGAAGATCAGCCCGCTCGCGGGGCACGCCTGCGTCGTCAGCGTCATCGTTATCTTCACCCACTGCCTTGGCCACGCTGGCGTCGAATGCGGATCCGGCCCTGTCTCCACGCCGTAAATCAGCCCCAGGTCCACAAGATTCAGCTTCACCTCGGGATCGAAGCAATCCCGCAGCGCAGTCAGAATCTCGGCCTCTGAGAGCATGATCCTCTTTTGCGTGGGTAATTAGTTCTTGCGCTCGACCAGGTAGCGCGCAACCGATTTCAATCCCTCGGCGCGGCTGCCATACGGTTCCAGTGCGGCAAAGGCTTCGTCAATCAGCGTCGCCGCATCGCGCTTGCTTTGCTCAATGCCAAAAACTGCGGGCCACGTTGCCTTCTCTGTCGCCGCGTCCTTGCCCGCTGTCTTGCCCAGTTGTGCGGAGTCGAGCGTCATATCCAGCACATCGTCCACAATCTGAAACGCCAGTCCCGCCTTGCGTCCGAAGAGATCGAGCCGTGCCACGTCGTCCGCCGTCGCGCCCGCGTACACGCCACCCGTCACTACGCTCACGCGGATCAGTGCTCCGGTCTTTGCCCGGTGAATCGCCTCCACCAGTTCCGGCGTCGGCCTTGCGCCTTCGCTTTCGATATCCAGCACCTGTCCGCCGATCATGCCGTCCACCGTACCAACGGCATTCGCGATCAAGCCGATAATCTGCACCGTCGCCTTTGCCGGCAAATCCAGCCCCGCCAGCACTTCAAAGGCCCGGGTCTGCAGCGCATCGCCGGCCAGAATCGCAATCGCCTCGCCGAAAACCTTGTGGCACGTCGGCTTGCCGCGCCGCAAATCGTCGTTATCAAGCGCCGGCAAGTCGTCATGAATCAGCGAATACGTGTGCAGCATTTCGAGCGCCGCACCCAGCCGTTCAATCCCCTTCGGCACACTCCCGGCAATCGTCGCCGCAGCCTGCATCGCCAGCACCGGGCGCAACCGCTTGCCACCGGCAAACGTGGAGTGGCGCATCGCTCCGTGAACCGATCCCGGAACAACACCAGCCTCAGGAAGAAGCTCGTCGAGCGCCCTATCGGTCGCCTCAGCGCCTTCCTGAATCAGCGATTTCACATCTGACGGCATTCTCCTCATGATACTCGACCCTGCGTTCGCCGTCGCTCAACGGCGAACACCGTCATTAGCAACACCAGCGCCAGTGCACTTATCCATCGCGCCTTCCAAACGTCCGGCGTAGTCGTCCAATCCACCGTTACCACTGCCCGTCCTCGCGTCACTGGCACGGCAATCAGGCCGTCGTCGCGCTCAGCAGGATTTGAAATGCGCACGCCGTTCAGCCGCACCTGCCACGCCGGATAGCGCCTCAGCCGAAGAATCAGAAAGCCCGCCCGCGCCACATCGGCATTCACTCGCCAATGCTCGGCCCCCTGCTTTCCATCCGCTGCGAACGTCGCCTCGCACGAGCCCTCTTCCTTCGTCCATGCAAGATCCACTCCCGGCGTTCCCTTGCCTAGTTCCGTGTTGGCCGAAGCTGCCAGGCATGCCAACGGCAAGCTCATTGCCACCGTCGGATCGCTCGCTCCCGGCGGCGTATATTCATCGCTGCCGGCAAATCCCGCGCCTGAGCGATACACATCCAGCATCGCCCCCACGTTGTCTTCCTCATCGCAGGGCTGGAACATATTCAGTCCCGCCACCAATGCTGCTGCCACAAAGGCCGCGCCGCACGCGCCCAGGGCCGCTGCACGCCATCTCCGCCGCTCTGTCCACACGGCACTCGCCAGAAAAATTCCCATCGGCGCCTGCGCAACCACCAACCACCGCCAGGGAAACTGCAGAAACCGCATCTTCGGCAACGCGTGCCACAACAGGTCAGATGGCGGCAATTGCAGAAACAGCACCGCCGCTGGAATCAGCGCCATTACGATCCACCACGCTCGCGGTCCCGGCATGCGCCCGCGCCGCCTGCACACTGCGATGGCCACAAATGCCACTGCAATCATCGTCGTCGCGATCCACGAAACCCGATCCAGTTCGAGATCGTGATACGCAAGGGCAGGGTTCGCATGATGCGCAAACATCCAGTTATTTTCGATCAGGTATCCTGGATCGCTCACGGCCTCCTGGATATCAACCCATGCCTGCTCCACAGCGGCCGGCACAAGATACACCGCGGCAATCCCTAGTCCCACTGCTGCCGCAAGCGAAGCCCGCAACACCGGAGCCCACGACCGCCACAAGACCGCCGTCGTCAGCGCCACGGCCGCCAGCAGATAGCTGGCCATCACGCCCAGCGGCGCATTCGAGAGCCACGCTCCAGCCACAATCAGGGCCAGCGGAGCAGTCGATCCGTCCATTGTGCGACGCCACACACTTCCGCCTGGGTTCCGGTTGCGCAGCGCAAACAACAGCAGCAGCGGAATCCAGAAGCCGCCCGTAAGCTCAGCGAAATCCGATCGCTCATAGGCCGTAAACAGCGCATAGCCTGAAAACAGCGCCGCGCATCCGGCCAGCGTTGCCGGTCCATCCGGCAGGGCTTCGCGTGCCAGTGCGCGCGTGGCAAAGCCCGCCGCCGCCAGCAGCAGAAAAGTCAGCGCCATCGGTACCGCTTTCCACGGCAGCACCATGCCCAGCGCCGCACCCAGCATCCACGAGATCGGCGGATAGAAAATAAAGCGCGGCTCGCCTGCGCCAAAGTTCGCACTGGGCGACCAGTGTGGATAGACAATGCCTTCACGCCAGCTCTGCGCCGCGTCAAACCACGACACAAGATGAAAATCGAAGTCGTGCCCGCACGAGTCGCCGCGAATCAGTTGCGGAGCAGTGGCCACCAGCGCCGCCAGCACAATCACGGCGGGCCCGGCAAAACGGCGCAGCCCATGCGCAGGCCGCTCTCCCTCTCGGTCGTGCCCGTCTTTCGTCATGGCATCAGGCGCAGTGTATGTTGCGTCTGGGCGGCAACGGCAGCCGCGGAGAAGGGAAGCGCAAATGTCCTGCCTGCGTAGTAATCGCTCCACTGGTCTCTGTAATACGGGCTCAGCGGATTCCCGCTCTCACCCAGCACGATGTTTTCGGTCGATCCATCCACATCGCTCCAGTCCATCGTGAAGCGCTGCGAAGGCCCGAACGCGCGCCCCACCTGCTTCACTGTCAGCGTGTCGCCACTCAGCGGCTCCGCGCCCGTTCCTGCCACTCTTGCCGGCAACGGCAAAAGTGCCGCCAGCGGATGCTCGATCTCCACGACATGCCAGTCGCCATAAGCCCACCGGCTCACATCTGCGGGAGCCTTGCCATCTGCCATTGCTTTTTGCACCGCGGCCGCAATCGCGGCATCCCAGTCCTTGTATCCAGGTGGGAGCCACGCCGCGTTTCCGTGCATCACGATTTCTTCCAGCGCAAAGTTCGATTCCGCCCAGTCATAGCTGGCTGTCTCAGCGCCTAGCTTCGGCTCAAGAATCATTGGCCGGAGCGCCGCGCGCGTCCGCGTCACCAGCGAGGCCGCGGCGGAATCCGTCGTCAGCCTTCCGTCCCAGCTGCGCATCAGGTCGGCGGCCTCGTGCATCCGGCTGTCCATGCCAGACGCGTGGTCGATCGCATACGCAAACCGGTGCGCCAGCTCCTGGTCAACTTCGCTGTAGACATCAGTCTGCACTGCCAGCATATCCGCCCGCTTAAGCCCATCCCGTCCCTCAAGGGATTTGTAGATCCGCTCCGCACGATACGGCTCCGGCCATTCCAGCGTCAGCGGATATTTTGATTTGTCTGTCGTGACCCGCGAGTTCGCGGTCGCCAGAAAACCCGACGGCGGATCCACGGCATTCGGCAAATCCGCAAAGGGTATGTACCCCTGCCACTCATGCGCGCCATCGCTCGCCGGTACGCCCGTCAACCCGCCTGCGCGAATCGGAACCGCGCCCGCGGCGTGATACGCAACATGCCCCTGATCGTCTGCATAAACTACGTTCTGCGTTGGCCAGCACCATTGCTCAAGCGCCGCGGAAAACTCGCTCCAGTTCGAGGCAACATTGATCGCGTACAGCGGAATCGAGTGCAGCGTCGTGTCATAGAGTGACCACTTCAGCGCCAGCGGACGCTTCTCCCGCATCAACAGCGCATTCACCAGCGGACCATGTGCCGTCGATTGCACATCGACAGTTACATCCTTGCCTCCCCGCACATGAATCACCTCATGATCGACCGTGAGCGGCTTCCAGCTTCCATCAGCATCCCTGTATCTTCCCTCGCCGTCGAGCGTCTCGATATACAGGTCCTGCACATCGCCGTAGAGTGCGGTAAAGCCCCACGCTACGTGCTCGTTGTGCCCGGCAATCACCATCGGCATGCCCACCAGCGTCACACCCGCTGCGTGATACCCCGGCGCGCGCAGGTCGGCCATGTACCAGATATTCGGCGCCGTCAGCGACAGGTGCATATCGTTCGAGAGCAGCGGCTTTCCGCTTGCCGTGTGTGCCCCCGCCATCACCCAGTTGTTCGATCCCGGCACGCAACCCGCGCATCGTGTCACACCCAGCGCGGCGCGCAGCGCCTCCATGTCTTCCTGTGGAGCCAACTCTGTCTGCGTGCGGTCGTCATCATCGTCGTCATCATCGGCCCTCGGCGGCGAAGCCGGGCGCGGCTCGCTTAGCTTGATCTTCTCGCCCGTCGGCGGCCGATCGCGCCACGAGCCCACGGGATAAAGATCGGCTTCGAGCTTTGCGTTGTGCAGTTTCTGCGCTACGCCGTCGCGCGCCAGCTTCACATCCCACCGCGAGTCGAGAGTCTCAATCATCATCGTGCCCACTGAGAGAGAATCCACGCCGCTCCACGGCTTCGGCTTGTAATGCAGCAGCCGGAACTCCGGCGGCAGCGTATCCTCGTGCTGGTCGATGAAAAGATTTACCCCGCGCGCATACTCATCCAGCCGCGCACGTTCCTCAGGCGCCATCTGCGCATAGAGCCGCTCTGCAGTTCGGCGAAACTGCAGCACCCGCTGCGCCACATCATGCTTCAGCAGCTTCGAGCCCATTATCTCGGCGAGCTCGCCGTTCGCATTGCGGCGGTACGTGTCCATCTGCCACAGCCGGTCCTGCGCCGTCACGTAGCCCTGCGCGATAAAAAGATCCTGCTGCGTCGCCGCATCGATGTGCGGCACTCCATGCGCATCGCGCCGCACTGTTACCGGAGCGGATAGTCCCGCGAGGCGCACCTCACCGTCCAGCACCGGCAGCGCCGCCTTCGCAACCGCGCGCAGCCACAGCACTCCTGCCGCTGGAACAACAATTGCCAGCGCCAGCAGCGCAAGCGTGGCCCACGCAACCACGCGCATCCAGCGAGCCCCCGGCCTGCGCTTGGCAGGCGGTGCGTAGCGGTCCGCGAAGTTTGTCGTTTCTGGGCTTGCCATCAGCTATCAACAGAATAACCGCCGCGCAGTCATTCCATCGGCTCAGCCTGCCAGCGACTCCGTCCCGGCTCTCACGATCTCCGCCGGTCGTCTTCGGTAGAGCAAAAGCAGAATACCCAGCAGAAGCAATACAGCCGGCAATACCAGTAGGCTGCCCTCCGGTCCATCCGAGCCCCCGCTCCACAACGCATTGCCGCGTGGCGTCGTCGTCAGCAAGTGTGCCTGCGATACAAAACCGCTATCGGCCGTGCCGTAGAAAAAGGTTTCCGTCCAGTCCCACGCCATGTGGCAGCCAATCGCCCACCACGCAGACCCCGTCAGCCACACGCTCACGCAGAAAATAAAGCCGATCAGCGCCGTGGTAAAAACCCCGATCCACGTCTCGCCGTTATTGCCCGTGTGATAGTAGCCGAATATTGTGGAAGTGAGCCACGCCGCCTGCCAGAAGCCGGCGCCCGCACTTCGACGCCGGTGCAGAAGCCAGCACGGCACCAATCCCAGCAAGGCCATCGTGTATACCCCACTTGCACCCTGCGCGGCCGTCTTGGTCAGCACCAGAAGACAGATGCCGCCCACCCCCGCCAGTGCCCACCAGAAATTGATGCCCCGCGTCAGGGTCGTTTGCAGGTAGCAGCGAAAGACACCTTCCTCGCACAGGCCCACAAGCAGAAAAACCGCCGCCCAGATACTCCCGTACTTCAGCGCCTGCGCGGCATTCAGCGCGGTGCGGTCAAACTGCAGCCACCCGCCCAGCGCCTGCGTCATCACCAGTGCTGAAATCGCCACGAACCCCGTAGCAAACCCAGCGCTGAAGCTCCGCAGTCCGTGCGTCCGGTTCAGGTTGTACGCCCACAGCGGCCGGTGCTCCACGCGCGACATGAAGAGCATCGCCGTCAGGATCGCGAAGAAGGGAAGTAGCTGCCCGATCAGCATATTCGCCGGCGTAAATGCGTTGCGCGCCAGCCCCGGATCAGCGGACAGCGCCACCGTATCGAACACGGCGATCAGCAGGTAGTAAAGCCCGGCAAAGATCGCAACGCTCCAAACCGCGCGCAGGCCATCCTCGCCCACAAACACGCTGGAGAGTTCATGCGAGCCAGGCGCCGTTCGCTCGGCAGGCGCCTCCTGATCCGATCTCCCCGGACTCATCATCTCGTCTTCCACAACATGATTTTCCGCCGGTGCGCTCTTCGAAACCGGTTCTATCGGTGCCATTGCCTCTCCTGGCCGTTTCAGTCGAGTTCTATCCCTTGAATTCTACTTAACCCCAGTTCCGGTTTTTGCGCGTCTCCGCGCCTTGACACAATCAGCCCCGCCCTTGATGCTTAACTTTCCGGTTTCTCGGAATTCCTCATTTATGGAGCGTCGGCATCTTGCAGGTTCGAGTCTTCTATCACGACAAGTGCTTTGACGGAGCCTGCTCCGCTTCGCTCTTCACGCGCTTTCACCGCGAATGCGTGACCAGAGACGCGGCCTATTCCTACCACGGCCTCGTCCATCGCGCCGGCGCGCTCTTTGACGAAAGCGAATTCACCGGCGATGAAAACGCCATCGTCGATTTCAAATACTCCGCCTCCCCCGCGCATCACCTGGTGGTTCGATCACCACCTCTCGGCATTTCTCACGCCTCAGGATCACGAGCACTTCCGCGCCTGCCAGCGCGATCCTGTCTGCTCTGCGCACAAGTTCTTCGATCCCACCTACACATCCTGCACCAGCTTCCTCGCGCACATCGCTTCAACGCGCTTCGGCTTCGACACAAAGCCCGTCGCCGATCTCATCCACTGGGCCAACATTGTCGACGGCGCGCTCTATCAGAGCCCCGAGGCCGCGGTCGAAATGGCCGCCCCCGCCATGAAGCTAACGCTCATCATTGAGTCCACTCAGGACCCGGCGTTTATTCCGCGCCTGATTCCGCTGCTTACTGAAATACCGCTTGCTGAAGTTCTCGCGCAGCCCTTCGTCGCCTCTTTGCTGCCGCCCCTTCTCGATCGCCATCAAAAGGCAATCGAGCTTATCCGCGAGCGCTCCGAAGAGCGCAATGGAACCATCTTCTTCGACATCACCGACCACCTGCTCGAAGGCTTCAACAAGTTCATTCCTTACTACCTGCATCCCAACGCGACCTACTCCATCGGGCTCTCCAAGTCGAGCTTCCGCACCAAGGTCTCTGTCGGATCCAATCCGTGGACCAAAGTAGATCCCGCAACCATGGTCAATCTTGCGCAGGTATGTGAGCGATACGGCGGCGGGGGACACGCTCGCGTCGGTGCCATCAGCTTCCCGCCAGATCAGGCCGATCGTGCGCGCGTCGCGGCAACCGAAATCGTCGCCGAGCTCCGCGCCCAACCAGAAGCTAGAAGCTAGTGGCTAGTCAGCTACTGGCTTCTAACTGTCTTTCAAGCTCGGCCACTGCGGCCGGCGATGCTGCAGAAACGCCTCCACGCCTTCCTTGAAGTCCGCCGTCGAGCGCTGCCGCGCATTCGCTTCAACCGCATCAGCCAGTTCTTCATCGAGCCGCCTCGATGCGTGCTTCGCCAGCAAATTCTTCACGCTCGCCATCGCCTGCGGACTGTTCTCGAGCAGCGAGTCGGGCCAGCGCCTTCGCCGTCACCATCAGCTGACTCCGGAGGCAACAATCTCCGTCACCAGTCCCATTGCATGGGCCTCGTGTGCCTTCAGCAGCCGACCCGTCAGCAGCAGATCGCGCGTGCGTTTCTCGCCCACCTGCCGCAGCAGAAACGAGGCCACAATCGCCGGAATAAATCCGATGCGTACCTCGGTATAGCCGAACTTCGCTTCCGGCGCCGCCAGCGTAAAGTCGGCAATTGTTGCCAGGCCCATCCCGCCCGCAATCGCCGGCCCGTTCACCGCTGCAATCACCGGCTTTGGAAACTCGTACAGCGCACGCAGCAGCCGCGCCATCTTCTCTGAGTCCTTGCGATTTTCTTCAGGAGTGTGCTCGGCAATCGTCGCCAGGTGATCCAGATCGAGCCCCGCGCAAAACGCCGCGCCTGCGCCGGTCACGATCAGCACGCCGCAGCTCTTGTCTTCGGCCGCATCTTTCAGCGCGGCAATCAGCTCGTCAATCAGCTCCGGCGTCAGCGCATTGCGCTTCGCCGGCCGATTCAACGTGATCGGTGCGAACGCCTTTTTCCGTTTCAACAAAGATGAACTCGAAGCGAACCATGCCTATCTCCGCAACACCAGCAATCATGTATGCAGCAGCGTGGTTCATCCTACCGCAATTGAAACCAGCTGGCAGCTAACAGCCGCATCACAGCCCGACCTCGCTTGCCCGCTTCTTCATCGCCTCGAGACAAAATCCAATGTGCGCGTCGAGATCGACGCCCAGCTCTGCCGCCCCCTGGATCACGTCTTCGCGGTTCACGCCTCGCGCGAATGCCTTGTCCTTCATCTTTTTGCGCACGCTCGGCACTTCCACATCGGCAATCGCCTTTGTCGGCTTCACCAGCGCGCACGCGGTCAGAAAGCCCGCCAGCTCATCGCAGGCAAAAAGCGTCTTGTCCAGATGCGTCACCCGCGGCACGCCTGAGTACTGTGCATGGCCCAAAATCGCCGTCCGCGTCGCCTCCGGCCAGCCCAGTCTTTCGAGCTCCTTCACGCCCACAAACGGATGCTCCTCCGGCGTCGGGTGCCGCTCATAATCAAAGTCGTGCAGCAGCGCTGTCGTCGCATAGAGCCGCAGCAGCGCCGCGCGCTCTTCACCTGCCAGCCCCAGCCGGTCTGCCTCCGCTTCGCCGTATGCCGCCACGCAAATCTCCACAGCGATTGCGTGCTTGCGCAGGCTCTCGTTCCCGGTCCACTCCGTCACTAACTGCCAGGCCTGCTCTCGCCCGTGAGCCGGATCGTTCCCCATCGCACCGCTCATTTTTTTTGCTCCATGTTGCGCAATTTGGTTCGTGTTTCTTCGGGTTTTTCAGGGTATGATAAGGGAATCGTTGGGTTGACCCTAACTTTCTACTTGACAATTATGGTTCATTCCCCTGACAGTAGCACGTATCGCGGTGCCAACAAGCACCCCGGAGACCATGCTCTGGCACTCCGCACCCAAACGATGGCCACCACACTAGTCAGCGTGGAAACAAGGGAAGTTGTGCGCTGCGATTTCTGCAGCCTGGTGCAATACCGAACCAGCAACTCTCTCTGCAGAAAATGCCACAGGCGCCTGGACATCGAGGAGCCAGTCCCCCTCACCCCCCAATTGGTGGCAACCGTGCCGGTCACCATCACTGGCGAAGCCGGTATGCAGGTTGCGGGTCAGGTGCGCGAAATTCGCCGCGCCCGCCACCTCAGCCAGCGTCAGCTTGCCAGCAGGATGCAGGTGCCGCGCACCTACATCTCCAAAATCGAAAACGGCAAGGCCATTCCGACCCTGGGATCGCTCGAGCGTCTCGCAGTCGCCCTTGAGGTGAATATGAGCCAGCTCATTCGCGATTCGCGCAGCCGTCGCGATGAAGAGGTCGCGGCGATCCTTGCCGACCCGCTGCTGGCCGAGATTGCCACCCTGCTGCCGCATCTCGAGTCGCTTCATCGCACGCTGATCTACGGTTCGGTGCGCGATATGGCTCTGGGCCGGCGCCGCACAGCGTAGTCCTTCACCGAAGTTTGTGATGCGCCGCGCGGGCAAGCACTTCTGCGCGGCCGCATCGCACACTTTAGTGCCTCAGTGCGCGTTCGATGTTTGCGGCCATTCCAGCCCATGTGCTAGGTTCGAAAGTGTTGCCAGTTGCTCCCGGCGTGCTTCAGGCTTGACCGGTTTCGCCGGCGCGAAGGGCAGCACCAGGGCCTTCTGGCTCCCATTCCGGCGCAGCGCGCCATGGCCAGGCTTCGCGCCATGAACGTCGGCTTAAGCGCTGCACTGAGACATTTCGTAAATTATTAAAGAGGCGACCCTTGCACCCAGCCGGCACGTTGCGAATCGATGAGCTCTCGCCCGATGAGCGTGCCGTCTATGCCACCCTCAAGCCCGAGAGGCTCCCCGAGCACGTCGCCATCATCATGGATGGCAATGGCCGCTGGGCCGGCCGCCGCTCGCTCAAGCGATTCCTAGGTCACCAGCAAGGGGCCAAAAGCGTTCAGCTGGTTACTGAGACCGCTTCGCGCATCGGCCTCCCCTGGCTCACTCTCTACGCATTTTCGCTTGAGAACAACCTTCGCCGCCCGCGCGCTGAGGTCAACTTCCTCATGCGCCTGCTCCGCAGCTATCTTGAGTCCAACCTCCAGCGCATGATGGACAACAACGTGCGCATGCGCTACATCGGTCGCATCCACGAGCTGCCGCCTGAGGTGCAGGACAAGATGCGCTGGGCCGAGGAAGCCACCGCCCGCAACACCGGCACCACTCTTACCCTTGCCCTCAACTACGGCGGACGCTCCGAACTCGTCGACGCCTTCCGCGGCCTTGCCGCCGAGATGCGCCAGAAACACATCGCGCCCGACCGCATCACCGAAGAAGACATCCACCGTCATCTCTACACCGCGCACATGCCCGACCCCGACCTGCTCATCCGCACCTCAGGCGAGATGCGCGTCTCCAACTATCTGCTCTGGCAGATTGCCTACGCTGAAATCTTCGTCACCGAGCGCCTCTGGCCCGACTTCCGCGGCGTCAACCTTCTCGAGGCCATCGCCGACTTCCAGCGCCGCGAACGACGCTTCGGCGGCATCGGCGAAAGCTGCGGCCAAGTCGAAGAAGATCCCGAACGCATGAAGCTAGCTGCCAGTTAGACTTCCAACCTCAAAGCCCGCCGCCGGAATCCCTCAGCCGGCTAGGTCCCCCTCCCGGTGTATCCTCATCCCTGAATGAAACGGGTCATTACTGCTCTCATCCTCGCGCCGCTGGTGCTTGCGCTCGTGCTCTACGGGCCAAAGTGGCTCATCACGCTCGCCGTTGCCGGCGTCGCGCTTCTCGCCGGGTGGGAATTCATCGGCCTCGCCGAACACAGCGGCGCAAAGCCTCCCCGGATCGCCATCATGGTCGCGCTGGCCGCGCTCTTTGCCGGCAACTTCCAGTGGCCCGACCAGACCCTCGTCCTCTTCACCATTCTCAGTCTCGGGCTGCTGACCTGGTGCACCTTTGGGTCGCCCATCCAGCGCGTCCTGCGCGATGCTATTTCCTCCGTCTTCACCCTGGCATACATCGGCCTCACCCTGCTCGCCATTCCCACCCTGCGCGAACAGACCAATGGGCCAACCCTCGTGATCTTCCTGCTCTTCGTCGTCTGGTCCGGCGACATCGCGGCGCTCTACACCGGCCGCGCCATCGGCAAACACAAACTCGCGCCAACCATCAGCCCCAACAAGACGTGGGAGGGAACCATCGGCTCGGTCTTCGGCAGCCTGCTCGTTACCGGCCTGCTCTTCTGGCTGGCCTCTCAGCTCGCACAGTGGAACTTCGCGCGGATTTCCTTCGCCGACGAAGTCTGGTGGTACTGGCTCGTCATGGCCGTCATCGTCAACGTTGCCGCGCAGGTTGGCGATCTCACTGAATCGGCTCTCAAGCGTTCCGCTGGCGTCAAGGATTCGGGCAGCCTCCTGCCTGGTCACGGAGGCGTCCTCGACCGCATCGACGCCCTGCTGCTGGCCGCTCCGGCCCTATGGTACGCTCAGGTTATTCGCTGGAATTAAGCAGGTCTAAAGCAGCCTTGAAGCGACTCGCCATTCTCGGTTCCACCGGCTCCATCGGCAAAAGCACACTCTCGATTGTCGAGCAGTTTCCTGATCGCTACAGCATTGCCACCCTCGCTGCCGGCAGCAACCTCGATGAGGTCTTTGCCCAGACCATCCGCTGGCGCCCGTCGCTCGTCTCTCTTGCCACGGAAGAGCTCGCGGCTGATCTCGCCAACCGACTCCGTCATGCCGGCATCTCCGGTATCGACGTCGTGCACGGCTCCGCTGGAACCGTCGCCTGCGCCACCGCGTCCAATGTCGACTTCGTTGTCTCGGCTATCGTCGGTGTCGCCGGCCTTGAAGCTACCCACGCGGCTATTCTTGCCGGCAAGCCCGTCGGTCTCGCCAACAAGGAGTGCATGGTCGCCGCCGGTGAAATCCTCACCGCCGCCGCGCGCGAGCGCAACGTACCCATCCTGCCCATCGACAGCGAACACAACGCCGTGCATCAGTGCATGCGCGTCGGCGCGCACTCCGAGGTCAGGACGATCTGGCTCACCGCATCCGGAGGCCCTTTCCGCAGTCTTCCGCTCGAGCAGTTCGCCTCCATCACGCCCGAGCAGGCCCTCAAGCATCCCACCTGGGTCATGGGCCGCCGCATCACCATCGACTCGGCCACCATGCTCAACAAGGGCCTGGAAATCATCGAGGCCTGCCGCCTCTTCGACGTTTCCCCCAGCCAGGTCCGCGTCACCGTCCACCCTCAATCCACCGTTCATTCCCTGGTGGAGTATGTCGACGGATCAATCCTCGCGCAGATTTCCGTCACCGATATGCGGCTGCCCATCCTCTACGCCCTGGCCTTCCCCGAGCGACCTGCCTCGTCGCTCACCTTCGACTTGGCCGCGCTCAGCCATCTCGACTTCGAACAGCCTGATTTTGAACGCTTTCCCTGCCTACGGCTGGCCTATGAAGCGGCCGGGAAAGGGGGCGCCCACTGCATCGCTCTCAACGCCGCCGACGAGGTCGCCGTTGAAGCATTTCTTGACCGCCGGATTTCCTTCAATGGAATCCCGCGTACAATTGAGAGAGTGCTTGCATCGACTCCCGAGGCGCACCCGGCCACAATTGCGGAAGTGCTTGGCGCCGATCGTGACGCACGTGCGAAAGCTCGGGAACTGGTCACATCGGATCGTTCCGTACCAGCGTCGTCCAAAGTGCATGCCTGAGGAATTAACCCTGATCTATGCATGAATTTCTGGTTTCTGCTGCCGCTTTTATTGTCCTCATAGGAATCATGGTGGTCGTCCACGAGTTCGGCCACTTCGCCGTGGCGAAGCTCTGCGGCGTCCGTGTCGAGGCCTTCTCCATCGGCTTCGGCCCCCGCCTCTTTGGAATCAAGCGCGGCGACACCGACTACAAGGTCTGCCTGCTGCCCCTCGGCGGCTACGTCAAAATGACCGGTGAAATTCCCGGCGAAAACCAGCAGATTGAAGACCCCGGCGCTTTCAGTAATCATCCCCGCTGGCAACGCATGCTCATCGGCGTCGCCGGTCCGGTTGCAAACTTCATTCTCGCCTTCGTCCTGATGCTGGTCTATTTCAGCTGGATCAACGAGATCCCCGACATCCGCACCACTGCCCTTGAGTGGGTCACGCCCGGCTCCGTCGCCGATCAGGCGGGACTCAAGCCCGGCGACATCATCCGCCGCTTCGGTGCAGTCGAAAACCCCGATGTTGAAACCGCTGTCGACATGATTCGCAAGAACGCCGATCAGACTCTTCCCGTCACGGTTGAGCGCGGCGGCCAGCCCGTTCAACTTTCTCTGCATCTGCCCGACAAAACCGCTGCCAGCAGCTTCGAGTTGAGTCAGACCGGCATCTTTGTTTCCTACGCGCACGGACCCATCGGCGTCGATCAAACCGTGCCAGGCGCCCCGGCTGAAAGCGCAGGTATCCGTCCGGGCGACCATATCCTCGCTGTCGATGGCCACGCCTTCCACACTGTTGATCCGCTCCTCGACTACCTGCAGCAGGGTAAAGGCAAGCCCGTCACTCTTACCGTCCAGCGCGATGGAGCCACCATCCCGCCCATCGTCGTCACTCCCACACAGCAGGAGTCGCAGTGGCGTCTCGGCTTCATGGCTGTGCCTCCCGCGGAGCCGCCCGTGCGCCGTGAGCCGCTCGCCTTCGGTGCGGCTGTCGCGGAAGCCCGCGATTTTTGCGCTCAGAATTCGCTGCTGATCGTCGATGTTCTGCGCAAGCTCTTCACTCGCCAGGCATCCGTCAAGGAGCTTGCAGGTCCGGTGGGCATCGCACATGCCGCCGGCCAGGCAGCCGAAACCAAGTATTGGGCGCCTAAATTCAGCCTCGCCGCGGGCATCAGTCTCAACCTCGGCATTCTCAACCTCATGCCGTTTCCGATCCTCGATGGTGGCCTTATCCTGCTACTTCTCATCGAGAGCGTTCTGCGTCACGACATCAGCATTGTTCTCAAAGAGCGCATTTACCAGGCAGCCTTCGTCGTGCTGGTCATGTTCTTCGTCTACGTCAGTTTCAACGACGTGGCCAAGCTTTCCATCTTCAGCCATTTCAAGCCGTAGCAAGTCGAACGATGCCAGTCACCACAACCGTACGCGTCCGCTACGCTGAAACCGACCAGATGGGCATTGTCTACTACGCCAACTATCTGGTTTGGTTTGAACTTGGCCGCGTCGAGCTCCTCCGCTCGCTCGGCCTCGCCTACAGCCAGCTTGAAAAGGATCACGCGTGCATCCTGCCTGTCGTTGAGGCCAACTGCCGCTATCGCTCGCCTGCCCGCTACGACGACGAAATCCTCATCGAAACCCGTCCTGCGCTTCTCCGGGGATCGGTGCTCAAGTTTGCCTATCGCATTCTCCGCAAGGGTGCAGACGGCGCTGATCCCGCGCTCCTTGCCGAAGGCGAAACCGTGCACGTCGTCTGCGATGACCAGCTCAACAAGAAGCCGCTGCCCCAGCACTACGCCGACGCGCTACGCGGCCTGATGGCCTGAGAACGGCTCCCACCTCGTGTAACTTGCTCACTCGCTGCCTTTCCTTCGAAAGCGCGTTCACTTCGCCGCCCGCGTCGGCGGCGTAATCCAGTACTGCATGAACACCAGGTCGAGGTAGCGATTAAACTTGAAGCCCACCTCGTGCAGGTGGCCCACCTTCTGAAAACCGAAGCGCTCGAGGAACCGGATCGATGCTCCATTCTCCGAGTCCACGCCGGCAACCATCGTGTGTTTGCCCAGCGCCTGCGCGCGATCGACCAGCACGCGCAACAGCGCCGTGCCTACCCCGCGGCCTCGCGCATTGGAATGGATGTGCACCGTCCCTTCGGCCGTGTGCCGATAGCCCGGCCACAGACGAAAATCCGCAAAGCTGCCAAAGCCCATCACCTTGTTGTTGTCGTCGGTCGCCACCAGCACCGGGTACCCCTGCGCCAGCCGCGCATTGCGCCATGCCAGCCGGTCATGGCACGTCACCGTCCGGTCGTTGTAAATTGCCGTTGAATTGGAAACGATTTCGTTATAGATCGCCGTGATCTCATCAAAGTCCGTCGGAGCGGCATCCCGAATCTGCATAGTCGCCTCGCTGGTTTCTGATGTCTCTAAAGTTGTGTGGACGTGCGGCAAACCAACTGCCATTGCGGGCAGGTTATTACAATTCTCAGGCATCGCGGCCATGACTCTCGGCAACACGCGCAGACTTTAGTTTGAAGGGAAGCACTCATGAGATATTTCGGTGCTCTCACAATTCTTCTGCTGATTGCTATGGTCCTCGCGCGCGTAGGGATGTTGAAGAAACGCAACATCAAGGCCATGCGCTTCGGCCAGACCGATAAATCAGACTTCCTGCTGCCACCCTTCGTTCTCTTCTATGTCTATACAATCTTCGCCCATGCTCTCGGCTTCCTCACACCCGGCGGCCCCCCCTTCTTTGATCGCGTGCTCATCACCTGGGCCGGAGCTTTCGCCTGCTTCGCTGGACTCGTCATCATGGGTTGGAGCCTTGTCTCATTTGGGAACAGCTTTCGCGTTGGCATCGACGAAGACCGCCCCGACCGACTCATCACCACTGGCATCTTTCAGTTGGCGCGCAATCCCATCTATCTTGCCTTCGGGCTAGTCGTGCTGGGCCAGTTCCTCCTCTTTCCCAACCGGATCACCCTTATCTTCCTGATCCTGGGTGCCGCACTGGTGCACCGCCAGGTGCTCCGCGAAGAGCGTTTTCTTCGCGTCCACTACTGTCAGGCCTACGAAAACTACTCCCGCCGCGTGCGACGCTATCTCTGAGCCCGACGCATTGACGCCGCGTTGCCCTCGCCTTAGGCTCATATCTATGGAATTCAAAGTAGCTGAGCTGGAGAAGGAGCCGATTGAGTTCGACCTCCAGTTGAAGCCGTCACCCGAGCCCGGCTCCATCGATTTCGGCGAAGAGGCCGCCCAGCAGGGTCCCCTCGCCACCGCGGGCCTGGCCGAAGTCATTCACGAGCACCGCGGGCCAAAGGAAATCGTTGCCGACATCCGCCTGCGGGGCAATTTTGCCGGCAGATTCGAGGTGCCCTGCGCCCGCTGCGTCGAGCCGGTTGAAATCCCGCTTGCCGGAGACTTTGACCTCATCTTCCGCCCCGTCGGCGTCGATGCCGGCGGCCCCGAGCGCGCCATCTCGGCGCAGGAAACCGAAATCGGTTATTATCAAGGTGACAGTCTTTTGCTTGAAGATGTGCTGCGCGAGCAGGTGCTCTTGTCCCTGCCTGTCAGGACGCTGTGCAAGCCTGACTGCAAAGGACTTTGCCCACGCTGCGGTAGAAACCGGAACCAGGAGCCATGCTCCTGCGAGGCTGGTCCGGCGGACCCCCGCTGGGAAGCGCTCTCCGGGCTACGTGGCCGGATAAAGTCCTAAAGTTAGACCAAGGCAGTGAGACCAAAGAATTAACCCCAAGAGATTGTGGGTGTTGTTCCCGCCGCGCCGGATGGCCGTGAAGACCCCATGCGGTCTCAGGCTCGCACCGGCAACAAGAGTTCGGGACACGAAAGGAATTGCACCATGCCTAATCCGAAAAGGCGCCACTCCACGCGCCGCACCGCGAATCGCCGCGCTCACGACTTCCTCACCCCTGCCGGCATTTCCGAGTGCCCCAACTGCCACGAGAAGAAGCGTCCCCACCACGCCTGCCCCAAGTGCGGCGAGTACAAAGGCCGCGTTGTAGTGGACACGAAGGACGCGGCGAAGTAATCTGAGCACGAACCCATGCTCATCGACATCGCGCTTGATGCAGTAGGCTCCGACAAAGCACCCGAACCGGAAATACGAGGCGCAATCCTCGCCTGCCGCGCGCTGCCCGTGCGCGTTCATCTCGTCGGCCCCGAGCCCGAGTTGCGCGACCTGCTCGATGAGCACCTCGAAAACGAGGACCTTCCCATCGTCATCCACCACGCCTCCGAGCGTATCGGGATGGACGAGAAGGCCGCGCACGCAGTCCGCACCAAGCGCGACAGCTCAATGCGCGTCGGCCTCAAGCTCGTGCGTGAGCGCAAGGTCGCCGGCTTCATCACTGCCGGCAACACCGGAGCCGCCATGGCCACAGCCAAAATGGTGCTCGGAGCCCTGCCTGGCGTCGACCGCCCTGCGCTGGCCACGCCCATGCCTACTTCCAAAGGCAATCCCTGCGTCCTGCTTGACGTGGGCGCTAATGTCGACTGCAAGGCCCACAACCTTGAGCAGTTCGCCGTCATGGGCGAAATGTACGCGCGCAGCGTCCTCAAGATTCACCACCCTCGCGTTGGCCTGCTCTCCATCGGAGAAGAAGAAACCAAGGGCAACGAACTCACCCGCGAAGCCATGCCTCTCATCAAAGCGCTGCCCATTAATTTCATCGGCAACGTCGAGGGCCGCGATATCTTCAACGGCAACGCCGACGTCATCGTCTGCGACGGCTTCGTCGGCAACGTGGCCCTTAAAACCAGCGAAGGCCTCGGCCGCTTCGTCCGCGACGCACTCCGCGAGTCGCTCACCCGCACCGTTACCGCCCAGGTGGGCGCGCTGCTCTCCCGCCGAGCCTTCAACGACTTCCGCCGCCGCCTCGACTACACCGAATACGGCGGTGCCATCCTGCTGGGTGTGCGCGGCGTCTGCATCATCGGCCACGGCTCATCCAACGACAACGCCATCTACAACGGCATCCGGGTCGCTCACGACTTTGCCCGCGCCGGCACCAACGATCGCATCGAGCGCGAATTCGCCAGCCGCCCCGCCCGCCGCAATGGCCAGCCCGGAGAAGAACCCGAAGCCACCATCCAGTAGCTCACCTGCCGTACAGCCAGACTCGCTTCCAGACCCGCTACCGCTTTCTTCGCGTCGTGTTTTTGATCTGCTTTTTTGCCGTCTTTTTCGCGGCTGTCTTCTTGGCAGACTTCTTTTTGGCTGCTGTCTTCGTTGCGGCCTTCTTCTTCGTGGCGGGTTTCAGCGTGGCAGCCGTGGGCGGCTTGGGAGGATCGTCAGGAGCATCGGAGCCGGGCAAGTCTGCCTGGCCCAGGTACTGCATATGCAGAGAGTGCAGAAACCCCTGGCCCTCGTAGATCGTTTGCAGATCCGTGGCTTTGTAGGTTTCGCTCAGCCAGCCGGCGCCTGTCGCGCCCGAGGCCGTCCAGGCTGCCTGCCAGATGGCGGCCAGCGTGACCGCGCCGGCGGCGATCACCGTGATCGTGCCTTCGCCGCAATTGTCCCACAGAGCTTTCAGCACCGCGGCATTCTTGGTGGCGCTTTTACCGGTTCCGGTTCGATTGTCGTTATAGACGTTGCAGATGGTTTCTGGCGGAAGTGTGGCCTGGCAGAACTGCATCAGGTCCATTACCGCCATAGCCGCTTCGCGAGGTGACGTTATCTTCCTGGGGCTAAACGTGAGCGCGCTGATTGCGGAAGCAATGCCGGCGGCAATCTGGTCGGCATACGCATCGACCATGTTGTCTTCATAGGTGGAGTGCACGCCCGTGGAGGCGCCGTTAAGACCATCCGAATGCTGAGACGAGTGCAGGGGCTGACAGGAGTCGCCAACATAGTGCGCGAGACAACCGGCAGCGGTGAGAAAGCTCGGGCCATCCTCCTGTTTTGCGAACTCAACCAATTCCGCGAAGATTTGCCACACGCGGAATGGGAGCGCTCCGTAGGCGCGCGTGCTGCTGGTGGCCGCAGAGGGCAATGGCGCATCCCTGTAGAAGTTCATCCACGATTGGAAGTCAAGGCTCGTTGAGTCGGCGATGTACATCTCCATCAGGGTTTTACCATCCGCGCCGGGCAGGTCAACGTCCGAGTAGTGGTTCCAGTTCTCTTGTGGGCGCGTGACGGAAGGTTTGCTCTTGTTGATGTTTGTCTTCCACACCACATCGGGCACGTCGCTCAGAGGCACGGGACCGGCTGCCGCCTGCAGGTGGGTCGCCAGCTTGATCTGGGCGTCACTGCTGAAGCTGATGTTGGAGAGGTTGCTGACGAAGAACGCTTTGAGCGAAGCGTCTTTTACCAGAAAACAGGCTTGCTGGCCGATCTTGAAATGGCCCACAGGCCCCCAGTACTGGGTTCGTTCCGCTGCCGGGTCGAGCACGATGTCGAGGCTTAGCTCACGCAGAGTCACGGCAAGCGATGTGGCAAGCGAGAGTTGCAGAAACTTTCCGGCATCGGGCCCATTGGCGATACGCTGACCTCCCCATTCCATCGCAACCGGCGCAAGCGACGCTGGCGCGAGCACTGAGTCGAGACACCAAAGCGATCCGGAATCACCCGGCTGTGTGACAAGGGCTTCCTGGCCGCCTGAGCCGATCAGAAAATCAGCGATATAGTCACGTCCGCCAACGGATTTGTAGCGATAGAAGAGCGCCTTAATCTCCCCCCGCATCTCGCCGCTAACCGCGCCCTGGCCCACGACGCTGCGGCCGATCCAGCCCAGAGAAACGGTTTCAGCGCTGAAGTCGGCAACCTGAGAGAAGGGTTTGGCCAGCGCTTTGGGATTCCAAAGGGTCGCGTCCTCCATGCGCACAATAGCGGCGTCGATGTTCACCACCGAGTCGCGGCCAGGGAGTTCGGGATAGATGTCGGAGAAAGTCTTTTCCGTGAGATGCCGTGTGCCTTCCGTAGAGCCTACAACCACGGGCGTTCCCTCAAGCAAGGCCTTCACGGTGCGGCCGCTCGCCCCGGCCAGATGCGTGTTTGTCAGCAGGTAAAAGTCGCTCCCATCCGAGACCATGCACGCAACGGTTCCCATGCGACGCATGCCCTGCGCATCAACGTAGATGGGGGAGCCGATACCCAGGCTCGAGGCGGCAAGACGGCTCGGTGGCACGGTGCGCTCCGGCAGCTCGGCACTTTCCACCAGCACAACGCAGATCGGAACCATGCGGCCATCCGGCAGGTAGATGAACGGAGGAATAACCTCTTCAGGGCTGCTCCTCAGCTCGTTAAGCGTTTGCCACTTTGTCACGAAGACGAGGATGCAGGGCCACGACCAGTCCCTGACCGAGGAGTTCTGCAGGGTGCGTGCCTTCGCGGCCGGGTGGCGCTTCGCCATCGGAGCGCGGCTTGCGCTTCCGGAGTCTCCCGCTTCCTCGTTGCGAATCAGGTAAAGACCAATGGCGGTTGAGAAGACGTTCTGCTTATGAGAGAGGTGAACATGGAACTGGTCACGCCCGTCCAGCAGATCTTTTGCCGTGAGTGAGCGGAAATCAGGCGCATAGAGCGCGCTTGAAGACGGACTTCGCAAGGAATGCGACTTGGTTGGCATGATGGACTCGAAGCCCCCAATCCAGATTTGAAAGGTTCATCAGTCGATATACGGGCCGGGCAGCTGAATAGCAATCCCTATTCGAGAGAGTTCACAGATTTTTTACGCAGGTCACGAATCTTCAGCCGCGAAATTGAAAACGCGGATCGATTGCGTTTTCCTGTTGGTGCCCGGCGATTTTTCCTGTCTTGAGGCGTCCGGCCACGCGCTGGGCGCCCGCGGTACGTGCGTTGCACCCGGGAAAAAATCCAGCCGCTCCGCCGTTTGCGCATTAATTCTTCCCGCCGGCCCACAATGGAATCGCGGGCATAATGCGCGCAGGACGCGGCGCAGATCAGAGCAGAGCAGTGGAGGGTACCCCCTCCCCCCTCTCCTATAAATATTTCTGGGGGCCATCGCCAACCTTGCGAAGAATTTCTGCGATCTATGAAGGGAGCTACGACCCAAACAGATCGGCCAGCTCCGACATGTACATCGTTCGCTCGGTAAATGTGAACGTGCCGTCGTCTTTCACTTCGCGCGCCGCGTGCAGAAACGCCGTATACGCAGCGCGGCTGAAGCCCGAGCCAATGCTGATCCGCCGCACACCCAGCGAGCCCAGTTCCTCCACGGATAAAGGAACAGCCCCCTTGAAGCCCATCAGCACATTCACCGGTTTCTTCACCGCCGCGCACACTTCGCGAATAGCCTCCGGAGCAGTCACGCCCGGCGCAAACAGCACTTCGGCGCCCGCGGCCTCGTAGGCCTGCAGCCGCTTGATCGTGTCGTCGAGGTCTGGCCTGCCGTAGAGGTAATTCTCCGCGCGTCCCACCAGCATAAAAGGGAAGGGCAGTGCCTGTGCCGCAGCTGCTGCGGCCGCAACGCGGTCCACCGCCTGCTGCAAGTCGTAGATCGGGTGGGCCGGGTCGCGCGAAGCATCTTCAATCGAGCCGCCCACCAGCCCCGCTGCCGCCGCCAGCCGGATCGTTTCCGCCACCTCGGCCGTCGTGTGCCCGTAGCCGTTTTCGAGATCCGCAGCCACCGGCAGGTTGGTCGAGTCGGCAATGGACTTCGCATGCGCCAGCGCCTCGTCGCGGGTCACCTCTCCATCGCGCCGGCCCAGCGCAAATGCAAACCCCGCGCTCGTCGTCGAGAGCGCCGCATAGCCCAGATGCGCAAGAATGCGCGCACTTCCCAAATCCCAGGGATTGCCTACCACCAGCACTTCTGGCCCCTGGTGCAGCGCCTGAAACACTTCGGCTTTTTCCGCCTGTGTGGGCATCCTCTCTCCTTTGCAATAGAAAGATTATCGCCGGTGATAGAAGGGCAGAACAATAAAGACAGCCACCGCAACCGCGACGATGATTGCCAGACCCAGCAGGCTGTAGACCAGCACAAGGTTTATGCTGCCATGCGGCCCGTCATCTTCGTCATCTTCTTTGTCCGGCGGCCGGGGCGGCAGTGCATCGCGACTACTCATACTTCAGCGCCTCCACCGGATCCATCTGCGCGGCCCGCGTCGCCGGCACTGTCCCAAAGATGATGCCAACCGCCGTCGCTGCGGCCAGCGCAATCACAATCGACCACCCCGACACCGGCAGCGGGTAGTCGGTAAACAGCCGGATCGAAAGCGGTACCGTCAGCCCCACCAGTACGCCCGCCAGGCCACCGGTCAGTGAAATAATCACAGCCTCGGCCAAAAACTGCAGCTTGATCTCGCGATAGGTCGCGCCCAGCGCCTTACGAATGCCGATCTCGCGAATGCGCGCCCGCACGTTGGCCAGCATGATGTTCATAATGCCCACGCCGCCTACCGCAAGTGTCACCGCGGCCACCAGCACCAGCACCGCCGTCAGCGCATTGGCAATCGTCGCCGCCGTGGTCAGCAATTCCGCAAGATTCTGCGCCTTGTAAACCGAGTTGGGCCTGTGACGCGAGCTGATAATGCGTACAATCTCGCGCGTCGCATACGGCACCTCCGCCATCGACCGGATTGAAAAGTACAGCGTCTTCACCGAATCCGTGCCGGTGAAATAGCGCGCCACCGAATAGGGAATCAGAATCGTGTTGTCGGTAATTTCCGATTGCCCGAAGGTGTCCACGCTCTCCTTGAAGACGCCGATAATCGTGAACGGAATCCCCAGGATCGAGAAATCTTTTCCCACTGCAGCATCCGGGCTGCCGAACATCTCTCGCGCAAACGGCGCCGTCACCACCGCGCCCTTCGCCGTCGTCGCCTCGTCCTGCTCGTCAAAAAACCTGCCTGCCAACACCACCAGATTGCGCACGTTGCGGTATTGCGGGCTTACGCCCAGCACCAGCGTGTCTTTCACCACGCCTCCACCAAAGCTGATGCGGTCGTGCCTCTCGAGAATCGGCGAGGAATACCTCACGCTTGGCAGCTGCGCCAGCACCGCCTTCTCATCGTCGCGCGTCAGGTAGTCGTTATAGAGCACCCGTTCGGCGCCGGTCGTGCCCCCGCCGCCATACTCCACCTCGACTTCGTTGGTGCCGATCTTTTGAATTTGGTTCAGAATGAACTGCTTGCCCGTCAGTCCGATCGTTACCACCAGGATCACCGACGCCGTCCCGATCACCATACCCAGCGCCGTCAGCGCAAAGCGCAGCTTGCTCGAGCGGAAGCTGTCCATTGCGAGCTTCATCACTTCGCTCAGCATCATCGTCCGATGCGCGCTGCTCAGTGTCTGCTGAAACGCTACTTGCCGTTCTTGTTCCACTGGATTCATCGGGACTCTGCTGGTTGAGATGCCGGCCGCCCTCCCATCGCTTCGGGAATCGAAAGGCTGGGCGGCCTTTTCTACCGGTTACTTACCATCATATTTGTCCAGCCATTTCAGCTCCTCGCGCACCTTGATGTAGCCATGCCAGGGATTCTTGTCGAGGCTGTGTCCCTCACCCGGAAATGTCAGGAACGTGTGCGGAACATCCAGTGCCTGCAACGCCCGCTCCATCGTCACTCCTTCAAGATAGGCCACCCGCACGTCCGCTCCGCCCTGCACCAGGTGCACTGGCGTTTTCACCTTGTCGAACTGGAAGAGCGCTGCCTCCTGCTGGTAGAGCGCCGGGTCATGCCATGGTGGTCCGCCCAGATACCACGCATCGTCCCAGGTCAGGTCGTCGTTGCCCCAGTTGGCGGCGTGCTCCACGGCGCCTGCGCCCGTTACCGCTGACTTGAACCGCGTCGTCTGCGTGATCAGCCAGTTCGTCATGTAGCCGCCATAGCTGTACCCGCCAATCGCCAGGTGATCTGGATCGGCATAGCCATCCTTCACCAGCGCATCGACGCCAGCCAGAATGTCGCGCCCCGGCCCGGAGACAAGGTGCGGCTCAATGCTCAACATGAACGCGTCGCCGTAGCCCGTCGAACCGCGGTAGTTCGGCCTGAAGACAAGCCAGCCCTGACTGGCTGCATAGGTTGCCCAGTCATACCAGTCGGCGCCGAAGCGATTGCCGTCGGCATCTTCGGGGCCGCCGTGGATAAACGTCAGCATGCGCAGGTGCTTCGCATCCCGCTTACCCGGAGGAAAGATCAGCACGCCCTCCACGCTCTGCCCATTTTCTGATTTCCACTTGTACGGCAGCCACTCCGGCTGCGCCCGCTCGGCAAAAATCGGGTTGAACGCCGTCAAAGCCCTCAGCTTGTCCGGATGCAGCGGGTCCGCGGCCAGAAATACCTGTGGCGGATCGTTGATCGTCGAGTGGCGCATCAGGATCGCCGTTGACCCAGGCGCAGAACCAATTCCCGCATAGGTGCCGGCCTTGCCCGGCAGCTTCGTCACCTTGTTGCCTTCAACAAGGTAGACCTGCGTCTCCACGCCAGACTGCCCCAGCGCGATTACCCGTCCATCCTCAAGCACGGTGAACTGATCGAACGCCCCATCGTACTCGGTGCCAAGCCGCTCCACTTTGCCCGATTGCGGCTCGATGCGGTAAATCCGTCCCTGCACATCGCGGTATTTGCCCTCCACCGATCCAGACCCCGGGGGAACCATGAACAGCAGCCACTTGCCATCCGGCGCCCAGCGCAGATGCGACTCGAGCGCCTCGTTATGCGTCAGTTGCTTCACTGCGCCGCCTCCCGGCGCAACCAGGTAGATCTCATTGGTCGTGGGCGTCTCATTACGATGAAACACCGGACTCGTCTCGAAGGCGACCGTCCTGCCATCAGGTGAAAGCGCGATCTCTTCAATTGCATTGTCGTTCTTCGCTACGGTCACTGCATCCGGCGGCAGCAGCGGAGCTTTGATCGTGTCCGCCTTGCCATTGGCCACTTTCGCCGCCACCTCGCTGTCTGGCAAAGGCGTCGAAAGGCCCGCGCCAGGGCTGGAGCCACGGCCACGCTCACCAGCACATCGCCGCGGTTCTGTTCGCGCCACCGGATCACGTCGTGCCATTCGGTCTGCTGTGCGTCTTTCTCGTCCTGCGTCTGCGGCTGCGTCGTCGAAAAGTAAATGGAGGCGCCGTCCTTCGACCACGCAAAAGTATGCGCGTCCAGCTTCTCGGTATAGAGCGGCAGCGCTTCGCCTCCGTTAACTGAAATCACCCAGATCCTGTCGGCCTTCGCCGAGTCGCTTGCCGGTCCGCCATCGGCATTGGCGTCCTCATCGGGCAGCGCGCGATCAGAGACGAAGGCAATCCACTTCCCGTCGGGACTCCACTGCGCGTTCTCTTCGCTGCCTGCGTGAGTCAGCGGTTGCAGCCCGGTCTTCTCAGTCCACAGCCACAGGTCATGGCGGAATGTGCTGTTCTTCCAGTCCGGCGACTCCGTGCCGATCACCGCAGCGGTGCCATCGGGCGAGAGCCGCTGATCAGTGATATCCGTCGTGTTCAGATATTCCCCCAGCGTAATAGCGGGCTTTGAGGTTTGGGCAAAGCAGAGGCTCGGCAACAGGCACAGCCCTAGCGCGGGGCAAAACCAGGCAATCTTCGAAGGCATAACAGAACTATACCGTCGCGCGCGGCAGTAGCGAAGCCTGCATCGGCCTGCGACAATCATTGCTGCAATGCAACTGGACGCCCATCAGCACTTCTGGAAGTACAACTCCGCCGACTTCGGATGGATCACCGACGAGATGGCCGTGCTCCGGCGCGACCACCTGCCTCACGACCTGCAGCCTCTGCTCGCAGCCGACGGTTTCGACGGCTCCATCGCCGTTCAGGCGCAGCATAGCGTCGATGAATTGCGCTGGCTCCTCGATCTTGCCCTGCAGAATCCCTTCATCAAGGGCGTCGTGGGGTGGGTCGATCTCTGCTCGCCCTCGCTTCGCTCTCAATTGGAAGAGTTCGAGGGCAACAGCCGGCTTGTCGGCATTCGCCACGTCCTCCAGTCCGAGCCCGACGATGAATTCATGCTCCGCCCGGACTTCCGCCGCGGCGTTGCCCAGCTTGAAGAGATCGGCCTCGCCTACGACCTGCTTCTCTATCCGCGGCATCTGCCCGTCGCGGCACAGCTCGTTGCGGAGTTTCCACGGCAGACCTTCGTGCTCGATCACATCGCAAAGCCCGGCATTGCTGCTGGCGTGCTCGACCCATGGCGGCGCGACATCGCCGCTCTCGCTGCATTTCCAAATGTCTCCTGCAAGCTTTCCGGCATGGTCACCGAGGCGCACTGGCATCAGTGGGCAGCAGCCGACTTCGCGCCATATCTCGATGTGGTTTTCGAGGCTTTCGGTCCCGAGCGTCTCATGATCGGCTCAGACTGGCCCGTCTGCACCGTTGCCGGCGACTACCGCGCGGTAATGGACATCGTGCGCACCTACATCGCCCGTTGCACCGCCGCCCAGCGCAGCGCGATCCTGGGAGAAAACTGCGCCCGCATCTACCGCATCGCCGATCGGTAGGCGTTTGTTATTTCTTTTTAGGGGCGCCCTTCGGGTTACAACGCAGTGAATCCTTCTTCGCCCAGACCGTTACATCGAACGCCATTCCTTGCAGGCACACCACCGAGCCGCGATGTGGCACCGCCTCAAATTCGATGCCTTCGCCAATCGCCGGCAAAATACCAGTGAAGATCAGGTTGTAGAGCTTTCCTGCACGCACGTCGCGCACCACGAGGCAGCGCGCGTCCACACCCTGGCTCACGCATCCCTGTCCATGGATTAGCACAGGCTTGCTGGCTGCTTCCATCGGCACACACAGGCATGACATCAGCACGATCGCCAGCGCATTTTTCGTTCGCCACATCACAGCCGGCCCCGCTTCCTGTGCAACAGCATAGAAGAACAACCCGACCATACGCATCGACGGCTATATTGCCATGGCATCGGGCTGCTCATACACTGGAAGAAGATGCAACTAAGGACGGCCGGGGAATCTCCCGCCGGTCCTTTGAGGCTGCGGAAGTGGTGAAATGGCAAACACACTAGCCTTAGGAGCTAGCGCCGCAAGGCTTGCGGGTTCAAGTCCCGCCTTCCGCACCAGCTAAGCATCTGCCTTTCGCGGCCCGGCACACGCCTCCGACAGAGTAATCTGGTGGAACTATGAGTGCCACACCACAGCAGCCACAACTCAACCTTGCCCAGACAGAAGACTACCGCGAGTCCTACGCCAACAGTGTTCAGGTACGCGTCAGCGTATGGGACTTCCAGCTTGTTTTCGGCCTGGCCTCCAGCGACAGCCCTGATCAGGTCACGATCCGCAACCATCAGGCCATCTATCTAAGCCCGCAGCAGGCCAAGGCGCTCTGGAACGTGCTCGGCCAGAACCTTGCTCAATATGAGCAGGCCTTTGGCACTCTCAAGCTCGAGCCGCAGGGGCAGGGCTTTCCGCAGGGGCCTGTGAACTGAGCTACGCTTTGCCGCCACATCTCCCCTTCAACTTCTGAGCACACTTGCCGGCCGTTCCTGCCGCACAGCGGAGATACATGAGCAAGAATCTGCGCCTGAGAAGATTCTTCATGCCACGCATCGACGAGCCGTTTCCCGCGTGGATGATCTTTCCGGTGATCTTCGCCGCGCTCTATGTCTCGCACCTCTCTCTGCTGCACCTGCCCTACTACTGGGATGAGGCCGGCTACTACATCCCCGCGGCGTGGGACTTCTTTCGCACCGGCTCGCTCATTCCAATCACCACGCTCAGCAACGCGCATCCCCCGTTGCCCAGCATCTATCTCGCGCTGTGGTGGAAAGCCTCAGGCTTCGCCCCCGAAGTCACGCGTGAAGCTGTTCTCGTGGTGGCCTCGCTTGCCCTCACTGCTGTTTGGCGCCTCGCGCTGCTTCTGGCGGGTTCCGCGCAAGTCGCCTTCTTTACCGTTCTCCTCTCCGCGCTGTATCCCATCTGGTTCTCGCAAAGCTCCCTCGCCCACGCCGATATCTTCGCCGCGGCCTGCACGCTTTGGGGACTTGTCTATGCGCTGCCCGCACAGAACCGTAAGCCCTGGGCCGCGGCCGTGTGGTTCATGGCGGCGGCTCTCTCAAAAGAAACCGCAATCGCCGTGCCTATCGCGCTGGCCGCCTGCAGTGTTCTGCAGGCCATGCGTGGCACGGCATCCGCGCGTGCCCGTTTGCTGCGGGATGCCGCGTGGTTTGCCTCGAGTGCCCTGCCGCTTGCTGCGTGGTATGCGTGGCACAAGGCCAGAACAGGATTCATCTTCGGCAATCCCGAGTTTCTGCGTTACAACGCAGAGGCCACTCTGACGCCGCTACGGATCCTTGCGGCTTTCGGCCATCGTATTCTCCACCTCACCGCGCACATGAATCTTTTTGCGCCCGTGCTCATGGCACTCGCCGCTCTCATGCTGAGCCCGCGTCCCGACGCTCGGGGCAGGGAACGGGCGGCGATTCCCCACGACGCGCTTCGTGCAATTTTTGTCATTCTCCTCGCGAATGCGATTCTTTTCAGCATCCTCGGAGGAGCGCTGCTCACGCGCTACCTGCTGCCCATGTATCCTCTCGTGCTGCTGCTCGCCGTCTCCACCCTTTACCGGCGCGTACCCTTCTGGCAGGGACTCACTCTTCTCTCCGCCGCGGCATTTATCGCCGGCCTCTTCATCAATCCGCCGTACCGCTTCGCGCCAGAGGACAATCTGCAATATGCGCGCATGATCAGGATGCACGTTGCCGCAATCGCGCAGCTCAAAGCGCACTATCCGGATGCAACCGTGCTTTCTGCGTGGCCGGTCACGGACGAACTGACCCGGCCGGAACTCGGCTACGTCCGCGAGCCCTGGGAGGTCTATCGCCTCGACGACTTTACCGGGCCGCAGATCGACAAGGCCGCTGAAGATCCTGCTGGCTACTCCGCCGCGCTTGTCTTCTCTACCAAGTACGATCCGCCTTCGCTCTCGCTGAGCCTTGGTCCGCGCAGCGAGGCCTTCGACGAGCGGTATTTCGGCTTGCACCACGATCTGCCTCCCGAGGCCATCGCCCAGCGCCTGCATGGCGCTCTCGTCTGGAAACGTGAAGATCACGGTATGTGGATAGCGCTGATCCGCTTCAACCGCCAGTTTGAGGCTGCTTGCACTGTGCCTGCAATACCCGGCGGAACCCGATCCCCGGTCGAACCATGATGCCGTAAGCCCTCTTTCCGCCGAGGCGTTTCTCAGGGCGACAACCTATAATCGGCGTTGACGTGCTTCTCAAACCGCAATCGCTAAGAAGTAAGGCGTGGCTCCTCGTCGCCGCGCTCGGCCTGGCTGTCTTTTCCGTCGCGCCCGTCCGCGGTCAGTCTGCCGCCGACGCGTCCGAGCCGGTCGTCAATGCGGGCCACGGCCGTATCCTGCTCGTGCTTCCTTTCGATAACCGCACTGGCCAACCCAGCCTCGACTGGATTCGCGAAGCCGCGCCGGAGATCCTGGACCGCCGCTTCGCTTCTGCGGGCTTTGCGCCCATGAGCCGCAAAGATCGCCTCTACGCTCTCGATCACCTGGGCCTGCCGCAGAACTTTCAGCCCTCGCGCGCAAGCGCGCTCAAGCTGGCGCAGACTTTTGACGCCGACTCGATCATTGTGGGCAGTTTCATCATGGATGGCTCGAACATCGTCGCCGAGGCCCAGGTCATCGACGTGCCGCACCTCAGAATGAGCGCTCCCCTCACCGCGAGCGGCGCGATGGGCAATATGATCGCGGTCTTCAGTTCGCTTGCCTGGAAGCTCACCCGCCAGATCGACCCCACCTTTTCCGGCGCCGAAGAAACCTTCATTGCCGCCGGCGGAGGCGTCCGCCTCGATGCCTTCGAGCAATATATTCGCGGCATTACCCAGCCCGATCACGACGAGCGCCTTCGCCACCTAAGGGAGGCAGCACTGCTCAGCCCTGATCTCGAAGCCGCGTGGATGGCCCTCGGCCGCGAGTACTACAGCGCGCAGCAATATGACGAGGCCGCGGCGGCCTTTGCGCGCGTGGGACGCAATGAT
The DNA here is from genome assembly GCA_963839215.1 of uncultured Acidobacteriaceae bacterium. GTDB lineage: Bacteria > Acidobacteriota > Terriglobia > Terriglobales > Acidobacteriaceae > Telmatobacter. The sequence continues at coordinate 132,650 of CAWITZ010000002.1, forward strand.
CCTGATGCCCTCGAGGCAGCTTTTTATCGCGGCCTGGCGCTGCTTTTTTCCGGACATTATCCCGAGGCTGAAAAATCCTTCGCTGAGGTGGCGCGCGTGCTGCCCCTCGCCGAAGTTCTCAACAATCAGGGGGTGGCTGTTGCGCGACAGGGGCACGACGGCAGTTCTCTCTTCATAGCCGCCGAAACCACCGATCCCAACTCCGCCGACTACCACTTCAACCTCGCCGTCAGCCTCAAGCACCGGGGTGAAACCGGCGGAGCCATCGCCGAGCTTACCCAGGCCCTCAAGCTTCGCCCGGGCGACGCCGAAGCGCAGGATCTGCTTAGGGAGTGGAAGAATCCAGCCCCGGCGCCAGTCGCGGGCAGTGCCGTCGAGGACGCTGCTACGAAGGCGGATCCCCTCGAACGCATCATGCGCAGCTTCAACGCCGATGCCTTTCGCCAGGCGACCCAGATGCTCGATCAAATGGAGGCCTCGCACCTTGCCTCCCTCGCCCCCCATGAGCGTGCGATTTTTCTCAGCGCGCAGGCAAAAGGTTATCTTGACCGCGGACTGCTGCTTGAGGCCGAGCGCCTGTACCAGGCAGCCGTAACAGATGACCGGGGCCTTGCCGACGCTCACGCAGGACTCGCCGAAGTGCATGAAAGGGCCGGAGATGCGATCCTCGCGCGTAAAGAAGCCCAGGTTGCGCTGGAACTTATGCCCTCTGCTCGAGCGTATCTTGTGATGGCGCGCCTTGATCTCACCGCCAACCGCCTCGGCGACGCCGGCAGGGAAGCTGGTCAGGCTTTGCAGCTTGACCCGTCTAACAAGGCAGCGCAGGATTTAAATCGGCAGATTGCGCTGAAGGCGGGCAAGTCTCAATAGCGCCAGGTGCCGGACCGGAGGAGCAGGCCATGCTTCAGATAGCGAGCGGGTTCAGGTTCCACTACGCGGTTTCCCTCATTGCCGGGCTCTTGCTGGCCGCTGGCGGCATCTCGGTGCGCGCTCAGCAGCCGGTTGTCGAAAAGCTCGTGCTCAACGACACGATTCAGCCCGTCAGCGCAGGCGAACTGGGCCGGGCCATTACCGTCGCCAACGCCAACGGCGCGTCGGCTCTTCTCATCGAGCTCAACACTCCTGGCGGCCTGCTCGATTCGACGCGGGCCATGGCAGGTGCAATCCTTGGCTCGCATGTTCCCGTGATCGTCTATGTCTCGCCCGCCGGCGCTCGTGCGGGTTCGGCCGGCTTCTTCCTCCTCGAATCCGCGGATGTCGCTGCCATGGCCCCGGGAACCAACGCCGGCGCCGCCCATCCCGTCATGGAGTTTGGCGGCAAGCCCGACGCTACCATGGGCCAGAAGATCGAGAACGATGCCGAAGCATTTCTCCGGTCCTACGTGACCAGGCGCAATCGCAACGCCGATGCCGCCACCGCGGCCGTCTCGTCCTCGCACTCCTACACTGCAGAGGAAGCCCTGTCGCAGCATCTCATCGACCTCGTCGCATCGAACGATGCTGACTTGCTGCATGCCCTCGATGGTCGTGAGATTACCCGGCTCGACGGCAGCAAGCAGACACTCCACCTCGCCGGAGCGCGCATTGAAGTGGTGAAGCCAACCCTGCGCGAAGAGCTTCTTGACTGGCTCGTCAATCCCAACATCGCGATGTTGCTGCTCGTTGCAGGTGCACTGCTCATCTATCTTGAGTTCAATACTCCGGGCACCATCGTTCCCGGCGCCCTGGGCACGCTTCTGGTGCTGCTCGCCATCTTCGGGCTCGACCTGCTGCCGATTCGCTATACGGCGGTTCTGCTGCTGATCGCGGCCATCGTGTTCATTGTGCTTGAGGCAAAGTTCGGTGGCCACGGTGCGCTGGCAATTGCCGGTATTCTCTGCCTTTTTTTTGGATCGCTCACGCTCATCGCCGCGCCGGTGCCTGAACTCGGCATCAGCCCATGGGTCGCGTTGGCCGTGGGCGCAGGCTTCGGGGGAATCACAGTCTTCCTGGTCCGGCTCGCCATGCGTGCGCGTCGCCGCAAATCCCGCCTCGGCGCCGAAGCCCTAGTGGGCAGTCCCGCCTCGGCAATGGAGTCATTGGCTCCAGAAGGCCACGTTCTCGTCGAAGGCGAAATCTGGCGTGCAGTCTCGACTGAACCGGTGCACAAGGGGGCACGCCTCCGCGTAACAGGCCACGAAGAGCTTCTGCTGCAAGTTGCGCCCATTGATTCAGCCGGTGCCGTGGCGCCGCGAACGGGCGCTGCCTGAGCAGGGGAGCCGCGTCGTTGCTGGAGTACAATCCCTGCTGAGTGAGGTACGTTGAATGTCGGCATTGCCAATTCCGCTTCTGGTTCTCGTCGTTATCATTGCGCTTTATCTGTTCAACTCCATCAAGATCCTGCGCGACTACGAGCGCGCCGTTATCTTCCGCCTGGGCAGAGCGCTCTCCACGCCCAAAGGGCCCGGCATCATTCTCGTCTTCCGGCCGCTCGATCAGATGGTCCGTATCTCGCTGCGCCAGGAAGTGCTCGAGGTCCCTCCGCAGGACGTGATCACCCGCGACAACGTCACTATCAAGGTCAACGCCGTTGTTACGCTCTACGTCGTCGATCCCAATGCCGCTGCCATCAAGGTTTCGAATTACGTCTACCAGACCTCGCAGTTCGCGCAGACCACTCTGCGCTCGGTTCTCGGCGAAGTTGAACTGGACGAACTTCTCAGCCATCGCGACAAGCTCAACCTGCGGATTCAGTCCATCATCGACCTGCGCACCGAGCCCTTCGGCGTCAAAGTCACTCCGTCGAAGTCAAGCAGGTCGATCTGCCTGAGTCAGATGTTGCGCGCTATGGCCAAGCAGGCCGAGGCCGAGCGTGAAAAGCGCTCCAAGATCATTCATGCCGAAGGCGAATTCAACGCCGCGCAAAAGCTGGTTGACGCCGCAGCGCTTCTGGCCACCCAGCCCATCACGCTGCAGCTGCGCTACCTGCAGACGCTGACCGAAATCGGCATGGAGAAGAACACCACCATCGTCTTTCCGCTGCCGGTTGAGTTCTTGTCTATTCTCCAGAAAATCGGTTCCTCGTCAACTCTGGATGGCCAGGCCAAATAACTGTTCGATCAAACACCGATTGAGGATGCTGCATGCCTGGAGTTTTTAGAATCGAAGAGTTGGAACCCGAAGAGAAAAAGCGGGACACGGAAGTCACACTAGGTCCGGTCATGCTGCTCTCCATCCTCTGCGGCCTGCTCCTGCTCTGCGGACTTTTCTTCGAGTTGGGATACCGCTCCGGCCGTCGCAGCGCAGTTGCCGCCATCGCCATCACGCAGACCGCCGCAGGCCAGACCGTCATTGCACCGGCAGGCAACCCGCTTTCAAAGCCCCCTGCCAAAGGCCTCGTTCCGTCAGCGCCTCCGCCAGGGCAGGTTGTCGTGCCGACCTCGCAGGCTTCGCTCCAAGGCGCTCCCGGTGGGTCGGTATCGAATTCCCTTACTGCCTACGCGCCTACCGAGAGCCAGGTCGCAGCCGTCGGCCAGCCGCAGGTGCATGCAGCGCTTCCTGCCGCCGCTGGGCAGCAGCCCGGTTCCGCGCCGTCTCAAAACTACCCGGCCCAAAACTATCCGGTGCAGCCCGCACTCACCCACGTAGCAGGCGTTATGGTGCAGATTGCTGCCGTCTCTCACATTGAAGATGCCAATGTACTCATGGGCGCCTTGCGCAAGCGGGGATATGCGGTCGTCGCTCGCCGCGACTTTGGCGACAACCTCATCCACGTTCAGCTCGGCCCCTTCGCCAGTCGCAATGACGCTGACACCATAAGCCAGAAGCTGCTCGGCGACGGCTATAACGCGCAGGTAATTCCCTGACAGCTTCTCAGCGCTCTGGAAAGCGCGCCCTGCAGCTCACGCCCGCATCCACTCCGGCAAGCCTGAAGCGATTGCTGCGCGCACCGCGGCCATCAATTCTTCGCGCGTCGCAAAATCGCGCGGATAGAGCGGCGCGTGAAAGCGGATATGCGCCGTACCCGGCCGGATGCGCAGGCTCCCTTTGCCCATCATGCTTTCGGTTCCATGAATCGACACTGGTATGCAGGGCGCCCCTGCCTCCATTGCCAGATAGAACGGGCCTTTCTTGAATGGCAGCATGCCTCCGTCGCGGGATCGTGTGCCTTCCACAAACGTTGTAATGTGCAGCCCCTTCTCTAGCACCTGCCTGGCCACGCGAACGCTCTCGATGGCGCTTTCCGTGCGCCCGTCGCGGTCCACCGGCACAAACTCGCCCAGCTTCATTCCATAACCAAGCACTGGAATCTTCATCAGCGAGCGCTTCAGAAAAACCGATGTTCGCCCCGGAATGCGCGGAATCAGCGCCGGCGGGTCGAGATTCGAAACATGGTTTGCCATAAAGATGCACGCCGTCTGCGCAGGCACGCTCTCAATACCGGTCGTCTCCACGCGAATGCGCGCCAGCCGAAAACCCGTCCGCACAATCGTCATGGCCGCGTTGTAGAGCTGCGTCGCGTCGCCGGTGATCACCGTCCATGGGATCAACACCAGCGCGGCAGGCGTGCCCAGCGCGAGAATCGTTGCGAGCAATACGAGCGATGAAATCATCTTGGCGGCTCAGCGATTGCCGGCGCGCTGCTGCAATCTCGCCGGCAGTTTCTCATAGATGCCGTCGAAGCCGCCATTGGACAAAATCGCGACCACGTCGCCGCTCTTGAGCTCCGTCGCCAGCGAGTCGACAATGGATGCAACGTCAGGGCGCAGTTCCGCCGGCGTTCCGGCTGCGTTCAGCGCTTCCACAACCTCTTCAGGGTGCAACCGCTCCGCATCGGGAATGCGCTGCTGCTGATATACGCCCGCCAGCACAACCCTGTCCGCCTGCCGCAGGCTCTGCACAAGATCGTCTTCAAGCACCTTGCGCCGCAGCGTGTTCGAACGCGGCTCAAGCACTGCCCACAGCCGCGCCGTGGGATACACCGCTCGCAGCGCACGCAGCGTCTCGCGAATCGCCGTGGGATGATGTGCAAAATCGTCGATCACCGTGATGCCGTCGATTTCCGCGCGTACCTCAAGCCGCCGCTTCACGCTTCTGAAACTCGCAAGCGCCGCGCAAATTGCCTCTTTGCTGATTCCACGTCCCGCCGCCAGCGCCGCCGCTGCCGTGGCATTTAGTGCATTGTGTTCGCCTGCGAGGCTCATCGCCAGTTCCGCCCACAACCGGCCATCACTCCACACTTCCCATCGCGTCTGGCCGCCCTCATGCCGCAGGTTACGCAATTGCCAGTCTGCCTTGTCGCTGAAGCCGTATCGCTCCACGCGGCAGAATGCGCGCTCCAGGCACTCCGAGACGTTTTCGCTCGCATCATAGGCCACAATCAGCCCCCGCCGCGGAACCAGATTTACCAGCCGTTTGAATGCTGTCTTCACCGCTTCAAGATCGGCGTAAATATCCGCATGATCGAACTCAACGTGCGTCAGAATCAGCGCGTCGGGAAAGTAGTGCAGAAACTTCGGGCCTTTGTCGAAGAACGCCGTGTCATATTCGTCGCCTTCGATGATGAACGTGCGGGTGGGGCGAAGCTGAAAGCTGGTGCCAAAATTCTCCGCAACGCCGCCGATCAGAAACGATGGCTCACACGCCGAATTCTCCTTCGCTGCGACCTGGTAAATCCATGCAAGCATGCTTGTCGTCGTTGTTTTTCCGTGCGTGCCTGCAATCACCAGCGACTCGCGCCCCGTCAGAAACTCCTCGCGCACCAGCGCCGCCATTGACGTAAAGGGAATTCGCTCGTCGAGAACGCGTTCCACCTCGGGATTTCCACGCGAGAGTGCATTGCCGATTACTACCAGGTCGGGCCGCGGTTCGAGATTCGCTTCGGCGTACGGTTCCATTACCGGGATGCCGAGCGAGCGCAGCAGATCGCTCATCGGCGGATACGCCGCCTTGTCCGAGCCGGTGATGCGGTGCCCCTGCAACTGCAGCAGGCCCGCAATCGAGGCCATCGCCGTGCCGCAGATGCCGCTTAGATGGATGTGCCGCGGTCTTTGTGTCATGAGCGTATTGCCTGCTCCAGAATCTCCAGTCGAGTCTCCGTTCCCACCGTCAGTTCCGCTTCTACTCCGAAGGTCAGAGTCACGTTTTCGCGCGATACGTGGCCGCTGCGCAACCCAATCGCGACAGGGAACTCAGCGTCGTGAAAGAAATGCAGGATCACATCTTCCAGCAGACGCGGTGACGCGCCGGGCGATGCGCAATCCAGCATCTCGCCGAAAACAACCCCACGCACGCCGTCAAGCTTGCCCGCATTGCGCAGCTGCCACAGCATGCGATCCACCTGGAACGGCTTCGCCGCGAGATCTTCGAGGAACAGCAGCTTGCCCTCCGTCGCCGGCTCCCACGCCGTTCCCAGCATCGCCACCACAATGCTCAGGCATCCGCCGTAGAGCGTGCCTCGCGCGTTTCCCGCCTTCAGCGCGCGCAATCCTTCCTCCGCGCCCAGCGTATAAAGCTCGCCTGCGCATGCGGCGCGAAAGCTCGGTAAATGTACGCCGTCGTCATTCGCAAAATCTGCCGCTACCATCGGCCCGTGAAATGCAGGCAGCCCAAGCTGGTCGAGCAGGTGAAGTTGCACACCGGTCAGATCGCTGTAACCGAAAAACGGCTTCGGGTGTTTCCGGATTACTTCGAGATCGAGCTTGCCAAGTAGATAATTCGACCCGTATCCGCCACGCACCGCCGCCACAATCCTTGTCTGTTCATCCGTGAAAGCTGCGTGCAAATCGGCCAGCCGCGCCTCTGGCGTTCCCGCAAAGTACAGCGGTCCACGCGTCTGAGTCGCGGCGCCGAGCCGTGGATCAAACCCCAGTAACCGCAGCCGCTCCATTCCACTCTCAACGCGCTGGTCGTTCGCAAAAGAAGCGGGAGAGACGACGCTCACGCCTGCGTATTCACCAATCGGCGGCAACTTGATGATCGATTTCGATTTTCCGGCCGGCTTCGTCATTCCCATGCCTCGCCGCGCGCAATCAGAGCGGCTGGCCCTGTCAGGTAAAGCTCCGTGCCCTCGCCGCCCCACTCCACCGTCTGCGAGCCGCCGGGCGCCACGACCTCAAGCGGCGACGCGCAACCGTGCAGCGCAATCGCTGCCGATGCAGAGGCGGAGCTGCCGGTTCCCGACGAGCTCGTCGGTCCCACGCCGCGCTCAAAGATGCGAATCTCGATCTGCCCCGGGCTAGCCACGCGGATAAACTCCACGTTGGTCTGGTTTGGAAAATCCGCATGGAAGCAGATCTCTTCGCCAATCGACTTCCACGGCCTCCCTGCAACGGCGAACCCTGCATCGTCAGCAAGAATTACAAAATGCGGGTTGCCCGTGGAGATCTCAGCGCCGTCAATCTCCGTTCCATCTTTCAGTCGTACACTACGCCGCTTTACCAGCGGAATTCCCATGCCGGTGCGCACATCCACTCGGTAGCCGCCCGTGGCATCAACCGCCTGCACAGTGCAGATGCGCAGCCCGGCGTCGGTTTCGATGTGCAACGCGTCGCCGGCAGTTGCGCCGATGGCCTCCGCCATCCACGCAGCCACGCATCGAGTGCCGTTTCCACTAATCTCGGCGATCGAGCCATCGGCATTGTGCAGCCGGATGCGGCCGGCGGTTTTTCCCGTCCACGCAAAAAACTCGATGCCGTCTGCGCCCACACCGGTGTTGCGCGCGCAAAGCCGGCGTGTCAAATCCGCCCGGTTGTGGCCGGCCGCGGCTCCTTCCGTCACGATCAGAAAGTCGTTGCCGCAGGCATGCGCCTTCGTGAAGGGAATCAATCGCCCTCCGGGTCCCTGAAGTTGAGCACCGCCTCAATCGCCGGCTCTCCCAAAAGCTCTCCGCGCAGCCGTTCGTGCACATTCTTCGTCGCTACCACCGTAAAGCTCACCCGTTGCAGATCCCCGATCGTGTCGGACTCAAATCCCGCCAGCCGTTCGCCCGCCTTGTCCATCGCGTCGAGAATGCACTTCAACATGGCGGGCTGGTCGCCTCCGCGAGCTTCATAGACGAGCGGATAATTCTTGATGCTCGCGCGGCGCTCCAGAAAACCCACTAGCTCTAAAGCCACAATCACCAGCACGGTGCCTACTGCCGCCGCTTCAAACAGCCCCGCGCCGCAGGCCATGCCAATCGACGCAACCACAAACACGCTCGCCGCGCTCGTTAGTCCGCTTACTCGGCTGCGATTGTGCAAAATCAGCCCCGCGCCCAGAAAGCCGATGCCCTGCACAATGTTCGAGGCCACGCGGCTCTTGTCCGGATTTGTCGCGCCTGCCAGTGCAATCGAAAGCAGCGTAAAGAAGGCGCAGCCCATGCAGATCAGCAGATTCGTCCGCATTCCGGCGGGCTGGCGTTTGATCTCGCGCTCTATGCCCACCGCGCCGCCCAGCACGCACGCCGCCACCAGGCGCGTCAGCGCTCCGTTGGCAATAACCGTTTGCTGAAGCCAACTCACATCGAACGACTGCGCAAACTCTACGAGCATGTTGCTCATCGCGATTCCTTGCCCGATGCTATCACCGCTACGGTGCTTTGTTGAGGGCTGAGGTATCGGAGACGTAAACCGCCGCCGCGGGCTGCCCGGGGAAGGAAAAGCGCCGTACCAGTTGCAACCCTGCCGGATGCGCCTTCACTGCGCGATCCACATCATCGCCGTCGAAGGCCAGCACCACTGCTGCATGCTCCGCGGGCGCATTCAGCGCGTCGGTGTAGATCGCTCGGTCGCTCTCGTTGATGGTCTGCCGCAATGGAATGCCAGTCAGCGCCACGACTTGCGGAAAAACCGAGGTCTTCATCAGCACCATCCCGCCGGGCCGCCGCGCAAGCGCCGCACGCAGCACTGGCGGAATCGCCATTTCCAGCGGCCGTCGTGCCTCAATGTTTTTCACGCTCTCCACATAGGTCAGCGGCCGCTCTGCAAGCACCCGCCATGCATTCCAGCCCACCAGCGCCAGCAAAACGCCAATCACGTACTTCGCCCACTCCACCTTGAATTCGCGCACAACTCCAACGACAAACTGCGCTACTATGCCCAGTCCCAGAGCCAGCGCCGGCAGCATTTCCATTCCATAGCGCGTGTTGTACCAGGAGTGCGGCCACCACACGGGCAGAAAAATCGGCACTGAGCCGAATCCAATCGAGTACGCGTAGAAGGGAACCGGCAGCCACAGCAGCAGAGCCCAGGCAAATGCCTCGCGGCGAAAAGCAAACCACCCGCCCACCGTGCCCAGCAGTCCCAGAGCCAGAACCTTGTTGCCCCACGCCAGTGCCGTCGCATCCATTTCGCCTGCTTTCACAAAAAAAAGCAGCGAGACCCACGGATCATGCCAGCCTGGATGAGGTGGCCACGCGTTCGGCGCTGTCGTCCGCAGTTCAATGGCTTTCGCAGAGTAGGGCCCGCGCGCAAAGTCCAGCCAGTCGCCAAATACGAGCGCGTTGTAGCTGAACCAGGTTAGCGGCGCCGCCACAACCACTGCGCTCGCCAGCCAGAAGGTATGTGAATGCAATGCACCACGCCGCAGCAGCGTGATTCCCACAGCCGTCCACGCCAGCAGCGCAAGAATCCACCCGTCATAGCGCGTAAAAATCGCCGCCACCAGTACCAAAGCGATCGGCCACAGCAGGCGCGAGGCGCGGGCAGGCTCGATATCAAGCGCAGTGCGCCACTCCACCAGCCATACAACACACCAGATCAGCTCGCACAGAAAGAGCGGCTCCGTCATCGCGGTCGTCTGCAGGTAAAGCAGGTTGGTATTCAGGGCGAAAAACGCCAGCGCCATCGCCGCTGCCGCCGGCTCCAGCCATCGCCGCGCCAGCCGATAGATACCCGCACATCCAGCAAGGTAGGCGAGTGCGGACGGAATCACTCCCGCAAAACCATTGGCCCACCAACTGTAAATGGCCACAAAAGGAATCAGCAGCAGGTGCGGCAGGGGTAGCCAGACCGATCCAAGCTGCTTCAGTCCCGGATAGTGCGCGTCAAACGTGCGCCGTGCAATGTGCAGATGGGCCACTGCATCGCCATAGTTCAGCATGGCGCCGTGCCGCCAGCTCCACATCACGGCTGTCACTGAAAGCGCCACGCAGAAGGCCAGCACCGCCAGCCATTCTGCGCGGCTTATGGTGCGATCAGTCAAGGTGTGTCAGCTCGCGGAAAAGGTTGAAGCGCTCGTCGATCTCCTTGCGCGAGATCTGCTGCAGCCGCTCCGTGCCAAATCGCTCCACCGTGAACGAGCCCATCACGCCACCGTAAAACATCGCGCGGCGAAATGCCGCCGGCGTCAGCTCAGGCTGCGAGGCAAGATAGCCGAAAAATCCTCCCGCAAAGCTGTCGCCCGCGCCCGTCGGATCCACGACTTCATGAAGGGGGAGCGCCGGTGCCCGAAAAGCCTTCGGCTGATCCGATCCATTCTTCGATGGCTGAAAGAGCGTCGATCCGTACTCCCCATGCTTCACCACCAGCATCTGCGGGCCCAGCGTCAGCACCGTTCGCGCAGCCTGCACCATGTTTGGATTCTCCGCCAGCATGCGCGTCTCGGTATCGTTGATCAGCAGTATGTCCAGGCCTTTCAATACCTCAAGAAGATCGGCTTTGTGATCCTTGATCCAGTAGTTCATCGTGTCGCCGGCCACCAGCCGCGCCTTCGGCATTGCTTCGCGTACGCGCCGCTGCAGCACAGGGTCGATATTGGCGAGGAAAAGAAATTCGGAATCGCTGTAGGCAGCGGGAATCTTCGGCTCAAAGCCCGCAAAAACATTCAGCTCCGTCGCAAGCGTCTTCGCTTCGTTCAGGTTTTCGAGATACGAGCCCTCCCAGAAAAAGCTCTTGCCCTTCGTGCGTTCAACTCCCTGGATATCGATACTGCGCGCCTTGAAGACCGCTTCCTCTGCGGGCCCAAAGTCCTCGCCCACCACGGCAATCACTCGCACCTGGGTGAAGTAGCTTGCGGCCAGAGAAAAATACGTTGCTGCGCCTGCCAGGCAGCGTTCGCGTTTGCCCGCCGGCGTCTCCACTGTGTCGAATGCAACGCTGCCTACCACCGTAATTGCCATGCAGTTCCTCTCTCGTCTCGCTTTGCCAGGTTCTTTACCAGTTGAAATATTTGCCAAACAGCAGCTTCAGCCGTTCCTTTGCTGCCTCTGGAATCGCATCCGGCTGCGTCAGCACTGCGTAGCGCGCGGCCGAGGCGCATGCACAGCTCCGCTCCGCCGGCAGCGCTTTCACCGCGGCCTTCACCACCTTGCATGCGTTATCGGCATTCTGGTGCAGCACCGCCACAATCTCCTCGATCGTTACGGCATCGTGACCTTCGCGCCAGCAATCGTAATCCGTCACCATGGCAATCGTCGCGTAACAGATCTCTGCTTCGCGCGCCAGCTTCGCTTCCTGCAGGTTGGTCATGCCGATCACATCGGCTCCCCAGCTGCGATAAAGATTCGATTCAGCCTTCGTAGAAAACTGCGGACCCTCCATACACACGTAGGTGCCACCGCTCTTGCCCACCACGCCGGCTGCGGTGCACCCTTCCGTGGCTGCTGCAGCAACTGTCGCGCACACCGGGTCGCCAAAGGCAACGTGGCCCACAATGCCGTCGCCAAAGAACGTGGAGATGCGGTGAAACGTGCGGTCAATAAACTGGTCGGGAATCACGAAATCCGTCGGCTTGTGTTCTTCCTTCAGCGAGCCCACGGCAGAGACCGAGAAAATCCGCTCTACCCCAAGCTTCTTGAAGGCGTAAATGTTGGCACGAAAGTTCAGCTCCGAGGGCAGAATGCGATGGCCGCGTCCATGCCGCGCCAGAAAAGCGACCTTGCGACCCTCAAGTTCGCCCAGCACAAACGCGTCTGAAGGCTCGCCGAACGGTGTCTCCACGCGCACCTCGTGCTGGTTGGTGAATCCTGGCATGGAGTACAGTCCGCTGCCGCCAATGATGCCGATTTCTGCCTGAGCCAAGCCTGCTCCTTGCGTCCAGCCAAAGCTGGGCGAACGGGTCCGGTCCACGGCCCGTGAATGATGGAATGCAAACATCTCAGTATAAAGGGTGAGCGACAAAGGTCTGCGAGGGAAGGGAAGCTGAGCGAAGACTTCAACGGTCTCCGCTCAGCCGGAGAACCTATAGGTGAAGAAAATGATCGGCTCCGTACACCAGGCCGAGGGTGACAATGGCAATGAAGACCTCGCCGATCGCTCCAACGGCGAATGGACGCCAGCCCTGCTTGCCGAGCTCCCGAAAGCTGGTTCGAAGGCCGACGCCTGCAAAGGTCAGTAAGAATGCCCAGCGCGACAGGTTGGCCAGGCTGGTGAGCTGGGGTTTGGTGAAGAAGCCGAGTGTTGCCAGCAAAGAGACAAAAAGAAACCCGAGGACGAATTTCGGGAATTTTCGCCAGAGGAACTCGGCCTTGTTGCCGACTGCTTGCGCCTGTCCCCGTGACGCCCAGTAGATTGCGTACGCCAGCACAACAAAACCGATCAGGGCGTTCCGCGTGGTTTTCGCCAGCACCGCGACTTTGCCGGCCGTATCGGAGAACAACGCTCCTGCCGCGGTGGCCTCGGCGGTGTTGTCCACCGCCAGGCCTGCCCAAAGTCCATAAGCCTTGTCGCTCAGGTGCAGCGAGTGGCCAATCAGAGGGAAGGTGAACAGTGACAGCGCACCCAGCGCCAGAATGGCCGCAATGGCGTACGACGCATCTTCGTCGTCGGCCTCGATCGCCGGCTTGGCGGCAATAATAGCTGAAACTCCGCAGATGGACGAGCCAACTGCCAGCAGCGAGGTGAGCTTTGGCTTCAGTCTGAAAACTCGGCCCAGTATGTGCATGAAACTGAGCGAGAGGGTGAGGGCGACAGCAACCAGCGCCAGGGAAATGCCGCCCAGGTGGAGAATATCGCCCAGCAGGAAGCGCGATCCGAGCAGCACGATCCCGGCCTTCAGCCAGAATTCGTAGGTCGCGACGCCCGCCTGAAAGACCCGCGGTACACCCACGGTATTTGAAATCAGCAACCCGATCACTATGGCCCAAAGCACGTATTCGATATTCGGAAAGGTAACGTGATGGCTCTTCGTGTATGCGGAGATGGATTGTTCAATGAACTTTCCTGCATAGCCAACCGCGCTCAGCAGAAGCAGTCCGGGAATTAATCTGACAATGCGGCGGCCCAGGTCATTCGGCTCGTTGATAGCCGGTGGGCTCGCATGGTTCGCAGTGGTGGCCATATCTTTCTCCTTGCAATGATCTTCCAACGGGCAGAGTGGGTCTTCACCACTTGATGGTGGGAAGGACGTTGAGGCGAATGAGCAGGGCAAGAATCAGTGCGAGCGCGACGGCGTAGACGTCGAGCGACACACCGCGCCTGGATGTGGTTGGGTCTGGCATGTTGGGTTCTCCAGTTGTTGTTGGTCAGGCTGAGATTGAGATGCCTGATATCACATGCTGCAGTGTCGCAGCGGATTCTCTTACCGCCCAGCCGGCAATCAGCAAACTGGGAGCGGCAACAGCCTCCGCATCGCCGAGGGCGGCGAGCGTCGTACATCGCACCTGCTGCCCCGGCTGCCCGGCTCGCGACACAATCGCGCAGGGAAAATCGCCCGGCAGGCCTTCCTGTAGCCACTCGAGGGCCAGTAGCCCAAGGTCGCGGCCCGGCATGTAGACCACGCGCGTCGCATCCTCGATTTGCGGCATCGGCGAAAGATTATGTGACTGCGCATGATGCCCGGTCGAAAAAATCACATTCGACGCGCGGTTGCGGCTTGTCAGCGAGCAGCCGACAGCCGCCGCCGCGGCAAACGCTGCCGTGATGCCCGGAACGATCTCATAGGGCACGCCCGCTTCGGCCAGGGCCGCCATCTCTTCGGCAGCGCGGCCAAAAATCAGCGGGTCGCCGCTCTTCAGCCGCACAACCCCACGGCCCGAGCGCGCATGGTCGATCATCAATTCGTGAATCTCTTCCTGCGTAATGCTCTTCACGCCGCAACGCTTGCCCACGTTGACTACCTCGGCATCCGCCGACGCCAGCGCCAGAATCGCCTCCGGAACCAGATCGTCATGCAGAATCACATCGGCCGCTTCAATCCTGCGCAGCGCCTTCACCGTCAGCAATTCAGGATCGCCCGGTCCCGCGCCCACGAGCCACACTTTGCCAGGCTCCGCCTCACTCTTTGCAGCCATGCGTCGTGTGGAGCAAAGCGGCGACTCGCAGATCTGTCGGTACGCCAGTTCGTGCAACAGTAACCTGCGCTCTTCACTGCGCGGATGCGTCGCCAGCACCTCGCGGCGCAACTGTCCAACCTCCGTGAGCCACGCCCCCAGATCCTGCGGCAACTGTTCGTCAATCTCCTGCCGAAGCCGCTGTGCGAACGCCGGGCTTTCTCCCGCGGTCGAAATAGCAATCTGCAGTTCGCCGCGTCGCACCACCGAGCCAAAGAAAAAATCGCAGTTAGGAATATCGTCGACACTGTTGCAGGCGATTCCGCGCTCCACCGCCACGCGATACACCGCCGTATTCACTTCTGGCCGGTCCGTTGCCGCAATCACGATGAACTGCCCGTCAAGGTCAGCTTCCTCAAATGCCCGCTGCACCCACTCCAGTCTTCCTGCGGCAGCCAGCGCGCGAATCTCCGCCTTTGCTTCCGGCGCAATAACGCGCAGCGCAACGCCGGTCCTCAACAGGCTGTTCACCTTCTCGAGCGCAACCGTACCCGCGCCCACCAGCAGAGCCGGCCGGCCGTTGAGCTTCAGAAAAATCGGCAGCAGCGTCATCGTCGTTCCTCAATCCGCAACGGAGTGCGGCACGCGCCCTGCGGGCACATCGCGTTCCACCGCTTCAAGCACTTCGCCCGCCAGGTGCGCGCGCAACTCGTCGTTGCTGTGGCGGCCAAACCACTCGCGCAGATTTTCATCCTGTTGCCTGGCGGCCATGTACTGCCGCAGGAGCCGCTCAATCGCTTCCGGCACCAGGGGCGCAGCGCAGCGGTAGCCCACCGGCCGCGCAATGCCCGCATGCTGCCCCACCGCCCCGCCAAGGCAGAAATAATAGGCATCTGTCAGCTTGCCTTCGTGCTTGATCTTCTTGCCCTCGATCCCGATGTCCGCGATCCAGTGCTGTCCGCAGCCATTCGGGCAGCCGGTTACGTGCAGCTCGCAATTGCTGGTCAAATTGTGGCAGCCGCTCATCCAGCTCATCCACCAGCCAGCGCGCAAAGCCCTTGGTCTCCGTAATCGCCAGTTTGCAGAACTCGGTGCCGGTGCAGGCCACCGCGCCGCGCCAGAAGTTCGTGGCCTCCACGTGCAGACCCAGCTCGCCCAGTTCGCGCGCCAGCTCTCCCGTTTTGCTCGTTGGGATATTGATGAAAATCAGGTTCTGCGAAACGGTTGCCCGCAACTGTCCATCGCCAAAACGCTCCGCCAGCTCCGCAGCCTGTTCAAGCTGCTCGCCTGTTAACCGCCCACGCAGCACCGATGCCCCCACATACGACAAGCCTTGCTGCCGCTGCGGATGAATGCCAGCGTGGTCGCGGAACACGTCGCTTGGCACGGCCTCTTCGCCTGCAGGGGCAATCGTAAAATCTACCCGCGCCTGCAACTCTTCGAGGAATCGCTCTGGCGTCCACCCTTCTTTCATGAAGAGATACTTCAGTCGAGCCCGATCGCGGCTTTCGCGTAGCCCCTGCTGATCGCGGAAGATCTCCGCCACGGCGCGTGCTGCTGCCACAGCCTGGTCGGGGCGCAGAAAGGCATTAAGCTTTACCGCCAGATGCGGCTCATTCGAGAGGCCGCCGCCCACGCGCAAGGAATAGCCCACCTCGCCATTCCGTGTTGCAGGCGTCAGCGCAATGTCATTGATCTCCGGATAGCAGCACCACGACGGGCATCCCGACGCGCAGATTTTGAATTTGCGGGGCAGGTTGTAGAACTCAGGATTCGCCGACAGCAGATGCGAAATCTCAACGGCTATGGGAGAGGCGTCGAGCATTTCATCCGCGGCAATTCCGGCCAGCGGACACCCCGTCACATTGCGCACCACGTCGCCGCAGGCGCCCTTCGGCGAGAGCCCGATCGCAGTCAGCGCATCCACCACCTCGGGCAACGACTCAATCGTAAGCCAGTGCAGCTGGATATTCTGCCGCACCGTGATATCCGCAAGGTTGCGTGCGTACTTGCGGGTCAACCCGCCAATCACGCGCATCTGGTGCGCCGAGAGGATTCCGTTCGGAATCCCAATGCGCATCATGTAGTACTCCGTTGCAAGTCCCTCGCCGCCCTTGCCTCCGGTCACCCCCGCGCCATCGCCCTGCGTGTAAACGCCCCACCACTTGAAGTAGAACGAGGCCCACTCCGGAAGCACGCTCGCGTGTCCTTCCCGCGCAAAGCGGCGCACTTCGTCAAACGCTTCCCAGGGGTTCTTTTCCCTCTTCAGGCGCTCTGATTTCTGAGCCTTCGTTTCCTTCACTTGACCAGCAGCGTCCATCTCTCTTCCCTTCGGCAAAATGCGTAAAGCCCGCGACAGCAAATCGCTGCATCGCGGGCTTCGGAAATCTCAGATACTTGGGTATCAAGCTCTCAGACTGAGGTCACCAGTGCGCGCGATGTAGCGTGCATACAGCGGCGACAACAGAGGCAGGCTTGCATACATCGATATTGGCAGCAGCCAGAGGAAAAAGCAACCGCGAAGGTGCGATTTCGACCAGACCGGCCCCGCCGATCTGCATGATTTATCGTACTTTAACGAGCGTTGAAAACACTGCAGGCCACCCACGATGAGCGGCCCGCGTGTCGTCGTCCGTTGCGGCAAAGCTTACATGCCGCTGCTGGCTGAGCCCTGCTCCGGGTGCAGAACACGGTACGTTGTGCCACCGCGCGACCAGACAAGCAACAGGATGTCCTTGCCGGCGGGAACCGCATGTACCTGGTTTACGAAATTGTCAGCGCTCGATACCGGCTTGCGGTTCACTTCGAGAATCACGTCTCCCGGCGCAAGACCGGCATCGTCAGCCGGGCTCGCAGGGCGAACGCTCTCGACCGCAGCGCCGTTGATCTGCGTGGGCACGCTGAACTGCTGCCGCATATCGGGCGTCAGGTTCGACATCGCCAATCCCAGTTTGCCGTGCTGGCTTTCGCCAGACCCGTTATTGTCAGCCACTTCACCGTTCTTGTGGTACTCGCCAACTGTGACCTTCAACGTCTCCGGCTTGCCGTCACGCAGGATGCCCAGTTGAATCGGCGTGCCGGGGGCAATCTGCGATACAGCTACCTGTAGCGAACTGCTGCTGTTGATCTGCTTGCCGTTCAGTTCGCGCAGCACGTCGCCCGTCTTCAGTCCGGCATTGCCTGCGGGAGAATCCGGCGTAACCTGGCTCACGATCGCGCCAGTTGCATCGGGCAGGTTAAAGAAGGTGGCGTTCTCAGGAGTCACATTGTTCATCGCGATGCCCAGGTAGCCGTGGTGAACCGTGCCGTCCTTGATAATCGCGTCCGCAGAAGCCTTCACAATCTCTGAAGGAATCGCAAAGCCCGCGCCCGCAAACGACCCGCTGCCCGAGATGATAAAGGTGTTGATGCCGATCAGCTGGCCGTGCGCATCCACCAGCGGACCGCCCGAGTTGCCCGGGTTGATTGCCGCATCGGTCTGGATAAAGTCGCCCGGCTTGCGCGGATCGTCTGTGTACGGGTTAGGCCGGTTCAGCGCGCTGATAATGCCGCGCGTAACTGAGAACTGGAAGTAGCCGAAAGGGCTGCCGAAAGCCAGTACAGTCTGTCCCGCATGCAAAGCCGTCGAATTGCCCCATGCAATGCTGGAGAGGTTCTTGGCGTCGATCTTGATCACCGCAAGATCATTCAGCTTGTCAACGCCCACCAGCTTCGCCGGAAAAACGCGCCGGTCATCCAGCGTGACGTTGATTTTCATAGCGCCGTCTACAACGTGATCGTTGGTCACAATGTAGCCGTCAGGCGAAACAATCACGCCGCTGCCGATGCCGTGCTCGATGGGATTCTGCTGCGGCTGCCCGCCCTGGCCAAAGAAGCGCCGAAACTCCGGTGGCAGATCCTGCAGGCCGGGGCCCTGGCCTTCTCCACCGTCGCCGCCTGAGGCATCCTGCTGCGACGCCCTCGAGGTCACCGAGACATTCACCACCGCAGGCGTCACGCGCGCGGCCACGGCTTCTACAGCGTTGTCCAGCGAGACAAGCGATGCCACGCTGTTGTCGTCCAGCGGTGTCGCAGCACTGGCCGCATGCACTGAGGGGCGGTTGATCATGAAGGCGCCGCCCAGCAGAAGCGCGGCCACCGAGCCGGCAGGGATAGCAAACCGCTTTACGGTTGCTCTTAATGAATTAGTTGTTACAGGCATTCTTTACCTCTCCAGGGTTGTTGACGTTCATGGTTAAAGTTGAAAAACGAGCCAGCCGGCGCGGAACGACTGTTCCGCTTTTGGCCGCGAAGATTGAGAAGATTGAGAAGATTTAAGGCTGACGGGCACGACCCGTAATACCAGTTGAGTCACCATCACGCGACGCGTCATTCTGGTCTCTGGCGCCTGAATATCCGGCGCCCCGGCCTGCGGCAACGAGTCTGCGGAATTCGCATTCTCCGCAACGTCGCCCTGCAACGCATCAACCGGGTGTAGGGCGGGCGCGCGTACTGCTGGAGTGCTTGATGTTTCAATCTGCTCCCACGACGTAAGCACAATCCACTGCTGCTCCTCTGGCGCGGTGCTTGCCTGTAGCGTCGCCTTCGCCCGCACTTCACGAACGGGCACTTCCGCCGCCGCAACCTTCATGGAATGCACACCGGCGCTCTGCCGGCGCTCTGCCGGCGTCGTCGCTTTGGGCATTACTGCCTTTGCCTCCACAGCATGAAAACCACTCAGCCCGCGCGCTTCAGGCCTGTAGACAGCGTCCGGAACGTCGCCCGAATCTTTCCCGCGGCCAGCGGCCAGCATCGTTTTCTGTACGGGAACAAACGCGACAAACTGCGGGCAACGCGCCAATTCAACTGACGCCGCCAGCAGACTGCCGCCCAACGTTGCCAGCAGCACGCCCGAGGCAAACGGACTCATCGCGCCGCCGCGGCGCAGAATACCATGTACCCGGCGAACCAGCTCGGACCGGTGCTGCCACGCACCCAGCGACAACGCTTCCGCCCGGTGTGCCAGACCCCGCTCGGCAATGCTGGTCAGGCATGCGGCATACGCCCGCGGGGCATGCGTAATCGCAATCACGCCTTCATCGCAGGCCATTTCGCGCTCCTTGCAGAGCTGATGTTCCATCCACCACAGCGCGGGGTTTAAAGGGAAGAGAACCAGGCAAAGCTTTTGCAGCAGATTCGTCCAGTCGTCGCAGCGGCTCAAATGCTGCGCTTCATGCAACACGATCTGGTTCAACTCTGCATCCGTCAATCGTGCGTAGAGCCATTCGGGAATAAGAATGCGCGGCGCAAAAAATCCAATCACGCTGGGGCGCTCAAGCTCGCGTGTCGTGCAAATCTGCAGATCTCGGCGGCTCCGTATGCCCGCAGGCAGCACCATGCCGGCCCGCATCTCCACAGGCACGGCGGTCTTCCACAACCTGCGCAGCCGCCAGGAGTGCACTGCGAGATCGGCTGCACGCACCAGCGACATCACCATCCACACGCCGGCAATCGCAAGGCTCCAGCGCAGATCCACCTGCAGCCAGGGTTTCGCGGCTTCACTTGCCACCGCCATTCCCTGCACGGCGCCTTCATGCGCGAACCCATGACCTGGGAAGAAAGGGAGCGCAACCAGCACAGCGAACCCAGCGGACCACAAAACAAAGCGCAAATTCGCGGAGGCACGCGGCGCAACCCGCAGGCACGCTCCAAGCCCCAGCGCAATAACGATGCCCTGCCATAGCGCGCTTACAGCCATGGGCGCGGTCGTGGCGGCAACGGATTGCATGCCGTCCATGAACTGGACAACATTCATCGTCAGGCTTCCTCCCCTTCAAGGGCTGAGTCGCGAATCAATTCCTTCAGTCGCTGCAATTCCCCGGGCGTCGCTTCTTCGTCACCCAGCAGCGTCAGCAGCAGCCGCTCGCGCGAATTGCCAAAGAACCGGCTCATCACGTGGCGCACTTCCGACCGGCTCGCCTCAACCTCCTGGATACAGGGCCGGTAAACAAAAGCCCTGCCTTCCTGCCGGTGATCCACATATCCCTTCTGTTCGAGAATTCGAATCGTCGTAAGCACGGAGTTGTAGGCCAGCGTTTCCCCTTCGGGCATCGCCGCCACCAGGTCAGTCACCGCGCATTCGCCCCGTCGCCAAAGAATTCTCATCAACCTCAGCTCGGCTTCAGTCAGCGTGTTGGACTTTTTGGGCGGCATCCTATCTCTCTGATTCCACAGGGGAAATCTTGGGAATCGTGGTGTTGCTACCAGATAGACGAGCAACTAAAGAATTAGTTAGCTGAAATCGTAAGAAATTTTCCTCGGCTTCATCGCGCTTTCTTAACGCGCTGAAACCGTGCGGCTAGGGATCCGGTTTTGGGCAGGTTGCAGCAGGGAATACGTGATCGCCGCGGCAGGAATCAGAAACACCACCGAGCCCACCACCCACATGACAACCGCGCCCAGCACCTGGTCTGGCAGTGGCGCAATCCCAAAGGGGTTGGGGTTCTCAATATAGAAGCGATAGACAGGCCGATTGCAAAAGGCGAGAAACGCCGAAAGGACCGTATTCACAATATCCGCGCCGATCAGGTACGCCAGCATGCCCCACCCGCGACGGTGTGCCTCCGCCGGCCATGGCCGGATCACGCACCACCAGAAGAGCAGGGAAGTCGCGAGAAAGCAGATGTGCTCAAAATCATGCCAGAGTTCGTTTTCGAGCGCAAAGTCGTAGGCCCTCGGAATATGCCAGCCTAGCAGCGTCAGGTTCATCGCCAGCCAGGCCACTGCCGGCCGCGCGATCCAGTGGCCGAAAGCTCGCAGCCACTCCATCCGCGCCAGCGGTCCCACAATCCCTGTGCGCGCAAAGCCCGGCAACCCGCGCAGCATCGGAACAACCGGAAGCCCCAGCAAAACCAGCGGGGGCACAAACATCATCAGGATCAGGTGCTCGATCATGTGCGCGCTCAGCAGAACGTCCGCGGCTGCTTCCAGCGGCGATCCGATGGCAATCCATAAAACCGTCAGCCCGCTCATGAACGAGAGCAGCCGCCAGCCGTTGAACTGCCCAGGCCGCGTTCGGCGCAGAGCAACCCAGCCGCACAGGTACACCACCGCCGTCAGCACAATCGCCGCCGTCAACCAGACTGGAAACACCCAATCCTTGAGCACTGCCTGCATCGTCTTTATCCCTACCGCGTCTTCTGCGGCACCACTGGCACCCGCATTGCGCCTGATCGCGTCAGCGACTGCGAAGCATCAATCGCCGGCGCCAGGTGGTCCCGGCCACGTAGCGTCTTCAGAAAGCTCACCAGTGCCTGCGTCTCCGCCGGGCTCAGAGCGTTGCCATAGGCTGGCATGTTGCCGCCGCCCTGCAGCACCTGGCGGATCATCTGGTCCTCGGTCATCCGCGCCGCAATCGCGTCCAGCGCCGGCCCGCGCAGCCCGCCTGCTCCGCCCAGGGAGTGGCAGTTGCGGCATTGCTTGTTCTGCAGCACCAGCGCGCCTTGCCGCTCCAGCGGCGAACGGCCCGCGAGATACTCCACCGGCGTCGGATCGCCCGACCATGCCGACATGATCGGACTCCACGGCGTATACGTGCCCAGGTGCGTAAAAACCCCCAGCGTCACAGCTATCAGCGAAAGCATCAGCACCGCTACCGGCCTCCGCGACCAGTGCTTCTCGCCCTCGCCGGCCACCAGCGGCAGCAGCAGCAACACGCCAATTCCCACCACCGGCGCGATAAACATGAATGGCGTCTCAAGCTGCGGCGGCAGATACGCCAGCACCGCGTAGATCCAGAGGAACGCAAAATCCGGCTTCGGCGCCGTCTGGATAATGGTTGGGTCCGGCTGACCGCTCGGCCCAAAGGGCCCGAAGAAGAGCGCGCAGGCCATCACCGCCAGAATGATTGCCGCGGCAAACACGGCGTCTTTCCACGCCGCATCGGGCACGAACGGTACGCCACGCTTCGCCGTCAGCTCGTGATATTCGCGATCGTAGGTCGCCTTGCTCACGATGCGCCCCGGCATCGGCCATTCATTCACGCCCAGCCGCAGCACCATCCACACATGGACCGCGACAAACGAGAGCAGCAGTCCCGGCAGAATGAAGACGTGCAGCGCAAAAAAACGCGAGAGCGTTTGGGCGCCGATAATGGGGCCGCCCAGCATCATGTGCACCAGCCGGCCGCCAACCCACGGCACGCGGCTCACAATCGAGGCGCCGATTCCCAGTCCCCAGTAAGCATCCTGGTCAAAGCGCAGCACCTGCCCGGTGAATGCCATGCCCAGCGTAAACAGCAGCAGAAAAACGCCCACAATCCACGTCAGCTCGCGCGGATATTTGTAGGCACCAAACATGAACACCTGCGCCATGTGGATCAGCACAATGGCGACCATGAAGTCCGAGCCCCAGCCGTGGATCGCACGCAGAAACCAGCCCAGCGTCACCTGGTGATTCAGAAACTGCAGGCTGCTCCACGCCTCGCCGGCCGAGGGCGTGTACACCAGCGCCAGCAGAATGCCTGTCACCACCTGCAGCATCAGCAGCACTGTTGCCGCGCTGCCAAACACATACCACCAGCTCGCGCTCTCCGGTGGAGTGGGATGCTCCATCGCTTCCTTGATGGGGCCTTCAAGGCCGAGTCGCCTCTCGAACCACCCGTAGGTGCGCCGCGTAATAGATCGCTTCTGTCTGTTTACGACGGCCACGTCGAGGACCTCGTCTCTGGCGTTTTCTCCGACACCTCAATCTGGATCAGCTTTTTGTTGCACGCTTCATTCGACAACGTCGGCATCTCGCCCGCGTTGATCATCAGGTTGCCGCCGTCAATCCTGTAGCTGTACTTGAAAAGTCCTCGCTCCGGCGGACCGGATGCCCGCGATCCATCTTCGTAGTACGCTCCGCCGTGGCAGGGACACAGGAACAATCGCGATTGCGAGAACCAGCGCACCGGGCAGCCCAGGTGTGCGCAGTTGATCGCGAAAACCTGAAACTCCGTTCCCTGTACGCGCCGCACCCAGCACGCCACCTTTGCCGTTTCTCCATCGCCTGCAGTCGTCCCCGGGTTGCGAAAATCGGCCAGCCGCGTCTCTCCTTCCGGAAAACTCTCAAGCGTGCCCAGCGATATCCACGACTGGTAGCTTGAGTCGCGGCGCAGCGACGGTCCCAGCAGGTAGCCGAAAATCGGCACCGCAAGAATCGTTCCCACCACGCCATTCAGCGCCAGCGAGACCTTGAAGAGAAAGCTGCGCCTGCTCCGGTCAATCTTCCGGGCGCTCCGGCACAGGCGCCGAGCTTTGCATTTCGCTGCCGGGTTTCTCCGGGGTACTCATCGCGCCTCCTCGGTTTTGCCTGCAGCAATTGCCGGCGGTTCGGTCGTAGCGGTCCCGTGCGAGCCGATCCCTTGCGAGCCGGTCCGGTGGGAGCTGATCCAGGCAACAACATCGTTGATCTCCTGCTCTGTCAGTGCGCGTCCTGCGACATAGCTCCGCCAATCCGGTGCGCTCTTCTCCGGATGCCCGGAAACCACAATGCTGCGCAGGCTCTGGTCGCTTAGCAGCGCAAGATACGAGGTATCTACGATTGAGTGCGGTGTCGCGCCCGCCTGTCCCTGTCCCGCCGCTTCTTGCACAGAGACGCCCGTTCCATCACTTCCGTGGCACCGCGCGCAAGCCGTCGCATACGCTCTCGCTCCACTCGCCGCATTTCCCGGCCCGCCGCTCGCATACGCCGGCATCTTCACGCCGGCAAACTCCGCTGGCTCGCCCCACTTCTCCATGCCCGTAACCAGCGCATAAATCTGCTCATCGGTTAGCATGCCTCCGGCGCTCTGTGCAAAGGCAGGCATCAATGTGCCCTGCATGCCCTGCGTCGTCAGCGCTCGCAAATTCTGCGTGCCCACAAACGCAAGATACACCGGATTGTTCAGCGCTATCGCCGCGCCGCCGTGTCCATTCTCGCCGTGGCACCCGGAGCAGTTCTGCTTGTAGAGTGTCTGAAAATCCAGCACTTGATCCGGCCGTGCCGCTTCCTCTCCCGCTCTGGGATAACCCGGCATGCTCTTGCAGCCAAGGCACACCACTATTGCGGTGTTCACGGCCAGCATTGTCGCTGTGCGAGCAATCTTCATGAATGCTGATCCCACTCCTCTGGCTCCGCCGGATGCTCCCCCAGGCCGCCTCCGTGCACACCCGCGCGCAGCGCAAAGGGCAGCGCCTGAAACTGCTGTGTCCGCACCCTCGTTTGCAGATTCACCACGTAGCCGGCCACCAGGCCAAACGCAATCTGTGACGGAACAAACCAATACCAGTCGATCCGGCTGTTCAAGATAGGGCTCACAATCTGCAGCACCGACGAAAGCAGTCCCGTCCACAGCAACGGAGCCAGGAACCCGGCCGTCAAAATCGGCCACCGCGGAAACATCGGCAGCATCGCACCATACAGCAACCCCACCAGCAGCGATGCCACCGTATGAATCGCCAACGCCGCCAGCAGACCCTGCATGTGGAACTGCGCCAGGAACTGGTCGCTTTGATCCGCCCAGCTCACAAAGCCGCCCGCAGCCATCAGGTTCGTCGCATACCACAGGCTGTGATACCGCAGCAGGCTGAAGATTGTCGCCGGCACAATCATGGCAATGCCACCCGCGATGCCCCCTTTCAGCCCTGTCGTGAACTGGAAAGTTTCCACTGGAATCATCTTCCGGTGCAGCGGCCCGATCGGCAGGCGCTCAATCGAGGTGCGCGCAGTTGCAATCTCCAGTGGTTCTTCGTGCGCCTCTACCATCTCGTGGGCTTCTTCGGGCAGTACGGCGCGGAACCATCCCACGACCGCGCCCAGCGAGAGCAGAAGACCCAGCGCGCTTACGGCGATGTTCGTCACCATGCCCGCGGCTAGCAGGGCGATCCCCAGCGCAAGCACAAAAGGCCACGCTGTTGGCGACGGCATATGTACGTGGCCGATTTCGTGATCGTCTTCCATCAGATTTCCTCGCGGTCGCTAGCGGCCCAGAATGTATACCACCGTGAAAACAACCACCCACACCGCATCCACAAAATGCCAATAGACTGAGAGCACTTCAAGCCGCTCCGCGTGATGGCTCATCACCTGCCCGCGCAGAGCGAAAATCAGCGCCACCAGCAGCATCAGCAGACCCGCAATCACATGCGTTGCATGCAAACCCACCAGCGAATAGAACGTCGTTCCAAAAAGGTTGGTACTGATCGTCAGGCCACGGTGGTAGATCAGGTCATACCACTCGTACGCCGTGCTGGTTAGAAAGATTCCGCCCAGCGCCACCGTTGCCGCCAGCCACATTGCGCATCGACGCACCTTGTTCAGGCGCAGATCATGCACCGCAAAGTGAATCGTAATACTGCTTGAGAGCAGGCACACGGTCGCAAAGATCGGCAGTTCCAGCACATCGCGCGGCGTCGGCCCGCTCAGGCTCTTGCCGATGTAGAAGAGGTAGGCGACTACGAAGATAATAAAGATCGCCGACTCCGCCACCACCAGGCAGGCCATGCCCACCATGCCGCGCGAAGGCAGCTTCCACTCTTCGCCGCTTGGATGGCGCAGAACAACGCTGGTTGTACTCATCGCATCATTCCCCGTCTGCCTGCGTTACTCATATTGCGTGTCCGGTTCTTCAGGATGCTTCAAGTCCCATAGCGGCCGGCGGCTTTCCACCTGCGGTGTTATTGCAAAGTTGTAACCCGGCGGCGGAGACGGCGTTGCCCATTCCAGGGTCCACGCATCCCACGGATCCGGCCCCGCCTTCGGTCCTTTAAAGAACGACCAGACCAAGTTGTAGACGAAGATCAGCGTGGCCACCGCCTGAAAGACCGCGCCCGAACTCACAATCATGTTCCACATCGCCCATCCGCGGTCCGCCTCGTAGGTGTAAATGCGTCGCGGCATTCCCAGCAGCCCGGGAACATGCATGAAGTCAAACGTCAGATGGAAGCCGATTACGAACAGCCAGAAGTGCCAGTGCCCAAGCTTCTCGCTCAGCATCCGCCCCGTCATCTTCGGATACCAGTAGTAGAACGCCGCGAAGATCATGAAGAGAATCGCGCCCACCAGCACGTAGTGAAAATGCGCCACCACAAAATACGAGTTGCCCAGTTGCCAGTCGAAGGGCGCTACCGACAGCATGATTCCCGTCAGCCCCGCAATCAAAAACTGAAAGAGAAAGCCAATCGAGAAAATCATCGGCGTCTTGAATTGGATGTTGCCGCCCCACAGCGTCGCCAGCCAGTTAAAGATTTTGATTCCCGTCGGCACTGAAATCACCATCGTGGCGAAGGTGAAGAATGCATTTCCCTCCGGCCCCAAACCCACCGTGAACATGTGGTGAGCCCACACCGTCAGGCTGATGAAGCCAATTGCGACCGAGGCCGCCACCATCGCCGGATACCCGAAGATCGCCTTGCGCGAGAAGACAGGGATAATCTCATTCGCGAAGGCAAACGCCGGCAACACCAGTACGTAGACCTCCGGATGCCCGAAGATCCAGAAGAAGTGCATCCACAGAACCGCCGATCCGCCGGCCTGTGTGTCGAAGAAGTGCCCTCCCAGGTATCGGTCGATCATCAGCATGATCTGCGCGGCCGTCAGTGGACTCACTGCCACAATGGCCAGCCCACTCATCACCACGTACAGCCACACCAGCAGCGGCATGCGGCTCAGCGTCATCCCCGGGCATCTCATTGAAAACACCGTGGCCACGATATTCAGCGAAGTGCCAATGCTGCCCACGCCGCTCAGCAACACGCTCAGCGTCCAGTAGTCCGTGCTGTGCCCCGGTGAAAATACGCGCGACGTCAGTGGGGCATACGCAAACCAGCCCACATCGGGCGCCGTGCCTGCTCCATAAAGGCCGCTGCCCGCAAAATAGCTGAAGTAGAGCAGTATGCCTGCAAAGGCTGAGATCCAGAAGCTGAACGCATTCAGCCGCGGAAACGCCATATCCCGCGCGCCAATCATCAGTGGCACAAGATAATTGCCGAACCCGAAGAGAATCGGCATGCCCACAAAAAACACCATTGTTGTGCCGTGCATTGTGAACAGCCGGTTGAATACTTCCGGCGGCACCGCCGTATTGTTCGGCACTGCAAGCTGCAGGCGCATAATCAGCGCTTCTACACCAGCAATCACAAGGAAAATCAGCGCATAGCCGATGTACATCATTCCAATTTTCTTGTGATCGACTGTCGTTACCCACTCGTGCAGAACCTCGAGGGCTCCGCGGCGTGCTCCGGCCGCGGCAGGTTCGTTCACCTCGGGTACTTCGATTTGAGTCGCCATGTTTTCGCTCGTCTCCTGCCTAGCGAAGAGTCATCAGATACTTCGTAACGGCATCCACATCCCCATCGTTCAGGTGCATCGCCGGCATCAGGACACCCGGCTTGAAATGCGAAGGGTCTTCGATAAATGCGTGCAGGTTTTCAGCGTTCAGCGGTACTGCGCCCGAGGCAATCGTTTCCCGGCTCGCCACGTGCGACAGGTTCGGTCCAAAGATGCCACGGGCTCTCGTCCCCGAAATCGTGTGGCAGTTCACGCAGGCATTGCGCTCAAACACCGCCCGCCCTTCAGCTGCCTCCGGCGCCTGCGCCGCAATCTGTTGCTGGTCCTTTACCCACGCGTTGAACTGGCCTGGCGTATCCGCGTACACACGGATGAGCATCTTCGCATGCTGTACGCCGCAGTATTGCGCGCACTGGCCCAGGAACAGTCCCGCCCGTTCGGGGTCAATCCACATCACATTCACTTTGTTTGGAATCACGTCCATCTTGCCTGCCAGCCGCGGCACCCAGAAGCTGTGATTCGTATCCGCAGACGACATCGTCAGGTACGTCGGTGTTGGCTGGTTCTGGGCGCTCACCGGAACATGCAGCTCATTCGCCGTAACGATTCCCAGTTTCGGATACCGGTACTCCCACCAGAACTGGTGCCCGATCACCACAACATCGAGCGAATCCTTCGGCCTGTCGGCCTTCTGCGTAACAAAAATCACCCGCGCTGTCGCCAGAAAGAGCACAACCACGATCAGCGTCGGAATTACCGTCCATGCAAGCTCAACCTGGTTGCTTCCATAAATCTGCGGTGGCTCGCGGTCACTATCGCCGGCGCGATGGCCAAATCGAATCAATACGTAGAGCAGCAATCCCGCCACTATCACAAAGATTGCCGCGCAAATCGCCAGCACCAGCAGCGAAAGCCCAAAGATCGAATGCGCAGGGGTTCCCTCGGGAGCAAAGATGCTGGTTACCGGGTGTTCCAATAGCGCAGCCAGCCGCAGAGAACCACTCCCAGGTCGCGACAGCAAACCTCCAGCCGCTATCTCCTGGCCACTTCCCACGAATTGCAGGGTGATCTGCATCCGTTCTCCCGGTCGGGGCGCATCCGTAGAGTGCCTGCCGGACCAGTCGGCGAACGAGGTGAGAGATAAGCGTCCCATTCTCGGTTCGAGATTCGCTGCAGTGCCTGACAGGGGTCCGAAGAAATTGCTCTGTCCGGGAAGCACAGTGTGTGTGAGCCTCGGATGTCAGGACAGGATTGAATTGGTGAACCCGGAGGCGGAACTCAATCAGGCGGAAGCGCCGCCGGCAGTCTTTCTACGTGATGAGCTTAACACCATTGATAACAACAGGCGGTGCCGCAAGGTCTCGCAAGGCAATTGCTTCCCAGTTGGCGGTACTTCAGCTCTGCCCTCAGCTTTGCTCTCAAACCTGGCAACCTCTGCTTCATCGGTTCGGCGCAAACCTCGCCAGCACCTTCCCCGTTGAATCCAGTAGTTGGAGCTTGCCGCCCGCAATCTTCCACCTGCTTACCTGGCCCACCGCCTCGAGAAAGGCCTGCTCAACCTCCATCCCCTGCGCGCACGCCATCCGTGTGCCGGCCATCGGGCTAAACCTCAGTTGATCGCCCGTCACCTGATAGCTGCCCACGAGCCGGTTGCAACCGCCCGATCCACTCACCCGGTGGCTCGCGGAGTCGAGCGTGAGAAACGCTCCTTTTGGCCCCGTCTGCGCAGTCGCGCCATTGAGCTCCACCAACTTCCATTCGGTGTTTTCAAGCTTTGGGGCTACGCTGCTGTCTATGCCCAGCGGAATAAACTTCGCCGCGCGCTTCAAATTGAAATTCAGCTTCGAATCAATCTCGTTTCCGTTTTGGTCAAGCTGCCGCAACGTCTCATCATCCCGCACGGCGTACTTCTGAGTGCCTCTGTTCTTCGCAGTGAGCGTCAGCACTTTGCCTGCGTCATCCAGGCTCCACGTTCCGCCTTCGTACACACGCGCGCTTCGTTCCTGGTAAATCATCCGCGAAAGATAGGTATGGTCCGGCTTCAAATCGAGCAGAAAATCAATGCCCGGGCAATCCGCGCACGGCAGCGTGCCTTCGAAACTCACGGGTTTGCCCGCCAGGTCCAGACCGCCCGCCTGCGCCCGCATTGCGCACGGCGAGTACAAGGCGACACACAAAGCCATCAATGCCGCCAGTCGAAAAAGCCCGATCCCAGTCTTGTGCCCGGCCTTCTTCATCGCCTGCCCCTCACTTGCTGCGCATCATAACGACCCCGCCGCACCGCTTGTCAAAACTCCCCATCTGGCGAGCCTTTGGCGACTCTTCGTTGATTGCCACAGGCTATGGACACCATAGATACGATCATTCGTTCCAATCGGACTGCGACTTCTATACTGGATATGTA
The DNA here is from genome assembly GCA_963839215.1 of uncultured Acidobacteriaceae bacterium. GTDB lineage: Bacteria > Acidobacteriota > Terriglobia > Terriglobales > Acidobacteriaceae > Telmatobacter. Next base: position 162,511 of record CAWITZ010000002.1, read on the forward strand.
GAGTTGTCGACGACGACAGGAGCAGTCAATATGTCCACTGAATCGAAATGCCCTTTTTCAGGCGAAGCGCTCAGGCAGGCAGGGTCACGGGCCAACCGCGACTGGTGGCCAGAAGCGCTCAACGTCGGAGATCTGCACCGCAACTCCTCGTTGTCCAATCCCATGGGCGAGGATTTCAACTACGCCGAAGAATTTAAATCCCTCGATCTCGACGCTGTCGTCAAGGACCTTCATGCGCTGATGACCGATTCCCAGGATTGGTGGCCTGCCGACTACGGACATTACGGTCCGCTCTTCATCCGCATGGCCTGGCACTCCGCAGGTACCTACCGCATCTATGACGGACGCGGTGGTGGGGGCCGGGGTACGCAAAGGTTCGCGCCGCTCAATAGCTGGCCCGACAATGTCAGCCTCGACAAGGCACGCCGCCTTCTTTGGCCCATCAAGCAGAAGTACGGCCGCAAACTCTCCTGGGCTGATCTGATGATCCTCGCCGGCAATGTCGCACTCGAATCCATGGGTTTCAAAACCTTCGGCTTCGGCGGTGGTCGTGCCGACGTATGGGAGCCGGAAGACATCAACTGGGGCGTTGAAGCCAAGTGGCTCGGCGATGAGCGCTACAGCGGCGACCGCCAGTTGGCGAATCCTCTCGCTGCCGTGCAGATGGGCCTCATCTACGTAAATCCCGAAGGCCCCAACGGCAACCCTGACCCGCTTGCTTCCGCGCGCGATATCCGCGAAACCTTCAGCCGCATGGCGATGAACGACTACGAAACCGTCGCCCTCATCGCTGGCGGACACACCTTCGGCAAGACGCACGGCGCCGGTCCCGCCACCCATGTCGGCCTCGATCCTGAAGCTGCCGGCGTTGAAGAAATGGGCCTCGGCTGGAAAAATAGTTTCAGCTCTGGCGTCGGCGCGGACGCCATCACCAGTGGTCTTGAAGGCGCATGGACGCCAACGCCTACCAAGTGGGACAACAGCTTCTTTGAAACACTCTTCGGCTATGAGTGGGAGCTCAGCCAGAGTCCCGCAGGCGCACACCAGTGGAAGCCCAAGAACAACGCGGGTGCGGGCACCATTCCCGACGCGCACGATCCTTCCCGGCGCAACGATCCCTTCATGCTCACTTCCGACATCGCTCTGCGTGTCGATCCGGCCTATGAAAAAATCTCGCGCCACTTCATGGAGAATCCTGCCGAGTTTGCTGACGCCTTTGCCCGCGCATGGTTCAAGCTCACCCACCGCGACATGGGCCCTCGCGCGCGCTACCTCGGCCCGCTTGTTCCCAAAGAGGAGTTGATCTGGCAGGACCCCGTTCCCGCCGTCGATCATCCGCTTATCACCGAAGCTGATGCTGGAGCGCTCAAGGCGAAAATTCTTGCCTCTGGTCTTTCGATTGCCCAGCTTGTCAGCACCGCGTGGGCAGCAGCCTCTACCTTCCGTGGCAGTGACAAGCGGGGCGGCGTCAATGGCGCGCGCATTCGCCTTGAGCCTCAGAAGAACTGGGAAGTCAACCAGCCTGCTGAACTTGGCAAGGTGCTTTCGAAGCTCGAGTCCATCCAGAACGAATTCAACAGCGCGCAGAAGGATGGCAAGAAGGTCTCTCTCGCCGACCTTATCGTGCTCGGCGGCGACGCAGCCATCGAGGATGGCGCAAAGAAAGCCGGTCACGACGTAAAGGTTCCCTTTGCCCCAGGCCGCACCGATGCATCGCAGCAGCAGACCGATACAGACTCCTTCGCGGTCTTGCAGCCGCTGGCCGACGGCTTCCGCAACTATGCTCGCAAAGGGCTAAACGGGGCGACAGCTGAGCTCTTCATCGACAAGGCACAACTGCTCAATCTAACCGCTCCGGAAACCACCGTCCTCATCGGTGGCCTGCGCGCTCTTGGTGCAAACTACGGGCAGTCGCAATATGGAGCCCTGACCAAGCGGCCCGGCATTCTCACCAACGACTTCTTTGTAAACCTGCTCGACATGCGCACCAGGTGGCAGAAGTCTGAGAATCCAGACGTGCTCGAAGGGCTCGATCGCTCTACCGGCGAGCTCAAGTGGACCGCCACGGTCGTTGACTTGCTCTTCGGCTCAAACTCGCAACTGCGCGCCAGTGCCGAGGTATACGCCAGCAACGACGCCCAGGAAACCTTTGTGCGCGACTTCGTCGCTGCATGGAGCAAGGTGATGAATGCGGATCGTTTCGATCTTCCCCATCACGCGACCCGCGCCTGAGCATTCTCCAACAAACAATGAAAGCCGAGGGAAATCAGATCCCTCGGCTTTCTCGTCAGCGCTGGCTTTACTTACTATCTTCGGTTCCGCGCCCTCAGATCAAAATGTGAAGCGCGCGCCAAACTGCAGTTGGCGTGGTGAATTCACAGTCGAAGTAATTTGCCCAAAGGCCGCCGCCTCCGCGGGCTGCGTCTGCACTGAAGTGATGTCCGGCACGCCCGGCATGCCAAACTGCGCGCGGTTGGCAACGTTGTAGGCTGCCACTTCGAGCCGCAGATCGCGCTGCTCGCCCATCGAGAAGTGCTTGTAGAGCGAGGCATCCAGGTTTTTCGCGCCCATCGTGCGTACATGGTCGAGATACGCCGGTGCGTTGCCCGCAACAAACTGGCTCGCCGGAAAGGCGAAGCAGCTGTAGTTGAACCACGTGCTGGCGGTGTGCGGGGCGCCCTTGCCCGGATCGCAGCTCAGGTCTGGCCGCTGATTGAAATACGAGATGCCGGCGCCTACAATCGGCGACGCGATCGGAATACCCGTGCTCAGATAGCCAATCAGATTTGCCGTCCAGCCGCCCGCAATCGCATTGCCAACACGGTTAAGGTTCAGCGCGCGCCCCTGGCCGATTGGCAGGTCATAGGACATGCTGCCGGTGAACTGGTACTTCACGTCCTGCGGGCTCACTGAATGCTCGTAGTTCATGTTCTTCCAGTCCTGTGGCGCGCCCGCGTGCGAGCCCACAAAGCCCAACGGCGGATTGCCATCGTCCGTCATCAGCTTCGCCCATGTGAACGAACCCAGCGCTGTGAAATGGCTCGTCAGTCTCTTTTGCAGCTTCGCCTGCAGCGAGCTGTAATCCGAATCGCCGCCGGGATACGCATGAGCAATCACGCCATTGCCATCGCCGTAGCTGCCCGAGCCAAATTGCGGAAACTCCTCCAGCGACAGCCACAGCGGAACCTCCGTCGAGCCATAATTTGCATTTGTCGCAGGTTGAATCGACGCCCACTGGTTGGGCACCGAAACGTTGAAGAGGTTTACCTGGTTGCTCGCGATCGTTCCGAGATCCAGCGTATTCAAATCCACCGCTCCCAGCGGCAGAAACAGGCCGCGGCTGCCCACGTAGCCCACGTTCACAAGCACATCATGCGGCAACGCATATTCCACGCCGAAGTTGAAGTTATACGTCGTCGCGGTGCGCTGCGAGTGCAGCATCGTGTTGAGCGTGTTGCCCAGGTTATTCGCCAACCCCGTCGGCGAATCAATCGTCGGCACCACTCCGTTGGGGAAGGGGTTGCTGAGCGAACTCAGCATCACCGTGTTTCCCTGGCTCCCGCAATCGTCCGTACCTCCGCAGTCGTAAGCGATCGTATTGGGATCCTGGTCCCAGTCCGTCGCATTCCACGTCGTATTAGACGTATAGCCATCGCTGTTCACTGAGGGGCCGGCAGTCATCTGCGCGCTCGGGCCGTAATAGAATCCGCCGCCTCCACGAATCACCAGTCGATTCGCAGCCTGCCATGAGAATCCCAGCCGCGGTCCGAAATCCTTGAAGTTGGTGGCAAACGGTGAGCGGTTACCGTTCGTCACGTAAACTTCGGCGCCTGTGTACCCCACTCCGTCGGCTGTATTGGTCACAGTCGGGTCAAAATACTCAAGCCTGTTATGACGCTCCGTCCGTCCGCCAAAAATATCCCAGCGCAATCCCGCTGTAATCGTCAATGACTTAGTTGGGTGATAGGTGTCTTCAACAAATGTCGCGTAGTAAGGGCTCGCCTCGGCCGCGAACAAATCCTTCGAGAAATTCGGATAGTCGTTCGACTCCGAGCCAGGCTCTGTGCCCATGCCCACCAGCAGCGAAGCAAAGTCGCTTCCGCCCACCGCCGAGTACACCGTCTGGTCTGTCGCCGAGATGTCAAAGGCGTAGGAACCGGATGGCGCCGGCGGCTGACCCGCATTCAGGAACCGCTTCATATACTCGAAGCCGGCCGACACCTGGTGCTTGCCCCACAGCTTGGTGATCGAAGCATTCGCGTCATGGTTTTCGCTCGCGAAGATGAACGTGTTGTAATTCGCCGTGCCGCCAACGCCGCCGCCCACATCGCTGAAAGTCACAAACGGCAGCAGCTTGTAGATTTCCTCGTTCGCAAGCGCCGAGGGAAACCCTAACGTGGTGATGTCAAAGCCCACCTGCCGCGGGTCTCCGCCCTGGTTCTCGAAGTGGCGCGTGAACGAGTAGCGCAACTCCAGATACGTCGTCGGATTCAGCGTCAGGTCATCGGCCAGCAGAACATTGCGCCCGTTCGTTACGTTCTGCGCATAGTTCAGATCCCACATGTTGCCGAACGCGTTGAACGTCGATGTGAAAAGCCGGTCAAACGAAAAGCGACCAAAGATTCTCTGCTTTTCGCTCTGCGCCCAGTCCACGCGAATGTCGAAGCGCTGCGCTGTCGTCGGATCGAGGCCCGGCATGTAGAAGTTGTTCAGCGCCCCCGACGGGTCTGTATCGCAGGGAACCCCGTTCACATTCACGTTGCACTTGGGCATCTCAGAAAGAAACTTCAGCCCCGTCGTGTTCGGATTGGTGATGATGTTGTTCGCGAAAGGCTGCCGTGTTCCCGCCAGCGCGCCGGTGGCGATATTCGGCTGGGTTGGGTCGTAGATGGTGAAGTTGTCATTCGAAAAATCGCCCGTACGCTCCGCGCTGGTCGGCACAGTGAAAATGTTCGAGCCGTCAAACTGCTCCTGCTGCGTTGCCTCGTAATCGCCGAAAAAGAAAAGCTTGTTGTGCAGAATGGGGCCGCCGATGGACGCGCCCTCCTGGTAGCGATGAAACGACGGAGACTCGTTCGCTTGGCCGTTGCTGATCTGGCTCTGCTTATTGAAGTATTCGTTCGCCGCCAGAACATTGGGCCGAAAAACACCGAAAACATCGCCATGAAACTGGTTGCCGCCTGACTTCGTCACCACGCTGATAACGCCCGCGCCGCCGCTCTGGTACGACGCCGGCGTGTTCTGCGTTTCAACGCGAGTCTCCTCCACGCCGTCTTCGGGAATGTCGAGTGCAGGAATGATGGCCGCATTATTGTTTTCCGCGATTCCCAGCGGGCTGCCGTCAACCATGTAGTAGACCGAGCCCACAATCGCGCCGTTAATGGTGTAGGAAGAAACATCGACGCCCGGGCGCCCGCTCGAAATATTCTGGATCGCATACGAGCTCGATGAATTGGGAGCCCCGTTTGCCGGCGTCACGCCTGTGCTCAGCTGCACCAGGTCGAAGACGTTCCGCGTCAGCAGCGGCACACGATCAATCGTCTCGGCGCCAATAAGCTGGCCCACCGTCGAGTTGCTCGTATCCATCAGCGTCGAGGCATTTACCGTCACCACTTCGCTCACGCTGCCCACCTTCAGCGCGATATTCAGCGTGCCCACCTGGTCCACATCGACCTTCACGTTTTTTTGAATCACAGTCTCGAAGCCTTTGGCGCTCGCTGACACGTCGTAAACTCCAGGCGACAGTGAGACGAAGGAGTAGAGGCCGGCATCGGTCGAAACCGTCGCGAGCTTCACGCCTGTGCTCCGGCTCTGCGCCGTCACCGCGGCTCCGGGAATAATCGCTCCCGTTGTATCCGAGACAAGGCCGCTGATGCCTCCCCGGCCGGCCTGTGCGTAGGCCGCGATCGTCGAGAAAGCAAGCAGCAGCAGGGAAAACAGAACGCGCGCCGGCAAGGCGCCTCGGGTTGAGATATTCACTGGATGCCCCCAAGAAAAATCTTATTAAAACGTTTGAATCTTTGAGAAAAGACTGTAGAATTCATTCGTTCAAGTGTCAAGAGAAAAATGCCAGGCGCCTCGGGCGTTGCGAGACCGCACGCCCTGCGCCAGAATGCCCGTCCGTCATTTCCATTGAGCGCGCGGTGAGAAAAGGGGAAGCGGTGGTTCAACGAAAGTCAGGCCACGTCACATTAACCGACGTTGCGCGCGCCTGTGGTTATTCTGTCTCCACCGTCTCCATTGTGCTCAGTGAAGCGCCGCTTTCGCAGAATGTTGCCGCGTCCACCCGTGAGCAGATCCGCACAACTGCTCGCAAACTCGGCTATCACCCCGACGCATTCGCGCGCTCGCTGCGCCGCCGCCGCAGCCAGACCATAGGCGTTCTCGCCTATGATCTTTCCGATCCCTTCTGCATCCCCATTGTTCGCGGTATTCAGCTTGGCCTGCATCCGGCCAATTACCTGCCGCTGCTCATGGATGCCGAAACGAAACGTCCGCTCTTCGACAGCTATCTGCAAATGATCCTCGAGCGCCGGGCTGAAGGCGTCATTGTTATCGCCAGTTGGATCTTTGAAGAAACCAACCTGCTCGCCGACATCGAAAAGAACAACGTCCCCATCATCATCCTCGGGCGCGATCTCACTGCGCGCAAAATCAGCTCTCTCCTCATCGATAACGAAGCCGGTGGCGCCCTGGCCCTCAATCATCTCTGCCAGCAGGGGCATCGCGAGATCGCCGTCATTCGCGGGCCCAAAGAGCTTTTTGATAGCGAACCCCGCTGGCTCGGTCTGCGCACTACGGCTGCAAGAGCCGGCATCAAGATCGATCCGCGCCTCGTCTTTCAGTTGCCAAACCTTACTGAATCCACATCGGGCTTTGAGGGCGGCCTCCGGCTCACAAGGCAACTGCTGCGCTCTGGCCGGCATTTCACCGCCGTCGTTGCCTTCGACGACCTCACGGCGCTGGGCGTCGTGCGCGGGCTCACCGATGCCGGTATCCGTGTTCCCCAGGATTGCTCCGTGGTCGGCTTTGACGATGTGCCTCCAGCGTTTGTCTCAACCCCAGCCCTCACAACCATCCGCCAGCCCCTCAAAGAGATGGGTCTCCTGGCCGCGCAATGGGCGCTCGAAGCTATTGATGCGCGTGAGCAGTGCGCGCAAAGCCCCGTGCATCTCAGCAAGGCCACGCCCGAGCTTGTCGTGCGCGCAACAACCGCTCCTCCGCCCGCCTCCGGCACAAGTGCAGCTCGCAGAAAGGTCACGCTTGACAACCACGCCTGATTCGCGGAAAAGTCCAGTATTCAATCGCGCCTTTTATCAACGGAATCTCTCAGAGCCATCTCGCCTGCTCTGCGAAAAAGTTGCCGGCGGTCTCTGCCACTTTCATAACCGGTCGATGGTGTCCATGCGTTCTATTCGTCTCTCGCTTCTTCTTGTCCTTGCAGTGTTCTCGCTTTCTGCGCTGCGGGCCCAGACCGTAACCAATCTTCACGAGGACTGGCGCCTGCAATCGGCCTGCAAAATCCAGGCCGCCGGCGACACGATTTCAAGCGACGGGTTTTCTCCCGACAATTGGATCAGGACCTCCGTGCCCAGCACTGTGCTCGCGGCCCAGGTTGCCGCCGGTCTTTTGCCCGATCCTTACTACGGGGACAATCTCCGCAAAATTCTTGGTGCGGGCTATCCGGTAGGTCACAACTTTTCCAACCTGCCCATGCCTGCCGACAGCCCTTACGCCTGCGGCTGGTGGTACCGCACGCAATTCACTGCGCCGCTCTTGCCTGCGCGCGATGGACGCTTCCGGCTCCACTTCGGCGGCATCAACTATCGTGCGGAAATCTGGCTCAACGGCCACAGAATTGCTGACCCGAGCACCGTTGCCGGAGCCTATCGCACCTATGACTTCGACGTGACCGATTTTCTCAAGCCCGGCAAAGCGAATGTGCTCGCCGTCAAGACGCTCGCCCCCACTGAGAACGACCTCGGCATCAACTGGGTTGACTGGAACCCCTGTCCACCCGATAAGGACATGGGACTCTGGGGAGCGGTCGATCTCGTCGCCACGGGGCCCGTCACCATCACGTCGCCAATGGCCGAGACGCATTTCCTCAACGGCGATCTCGACACGGCTGAACTCACCGTCTACGTTGATCTGCACAATGCAGCCGACACACCGTGGAAGGGAACTGTCAGCGGCAGCGCCGCGGGCGCGCAATTCGCGCAGTCCGTGGAACTCGCGCCGCACGAAGACCGCACCATCGTCTTCACCGCCGACAAGTTTTCCGCCCTGCGCATCGCACACCCGAAACTCTGGTGGCCCTACCAGATGGGCGAGCCGCATCTTGAGAGCCTCTCCGTCAGCGCCCACACGGGTAACCAGGCTTCAGATGAAAAGACAGTGCAATTCGGAATCCGCCAGATCACTTCCGAATTCACAGCCACCGGAGGCCGCCTCTTCCGGGTCAACGGCAAGCCTATCCTCATTCGCGGTGCCGGCTGGTCGCAGGACATGCTCCTCCGCACCGACGCTAACCGGTTGCGCGATCAGTTCCGCATGGTCCGCGATATGCATCTGAATACCATTCGACTTGAAGGCAAACTCGAGACTGAAGATTTCTTTCACCTTGCCGATGAGCAGGGAATTCTCGTCATGCTCGGCTGGTGCTGTTGCGACCACTGGGAAAAATGGGCCTCCTGGACACCGGAGGATCTAACCATCGCCACAGCTTCGCTTCGCTCGCAGATGTTGCGCCTTCGCCACCACGCAAGTCTCCTTGTCTGGCTCAACGGCAGCGATAATCCTCCGCCTGCCGATGTTGAGCGCGCTTACCTTGACGTTGAAACGGCCACGCACTGGCCCAACCCGATCCTGTCCTCCGCCACGCAGACGCCCACCACCGTCACCGGCGACAGCGGCGTAAAAATGTCCGGCCCCTATGACTACGTCGCTCCCAGTTATTGGTACGTCGATCAGCACAATGGCGGCGCTTTTGGATTCAACACTGAAACCAGTCCCGGCCCCGCGATTCCGTCTCTTGCCAGCCGTGAAAAGTTTCTGCCCGATCCCAACGCGTGGCCCGCTTCCTCCACCTGGAGCCTCCACAACGGCGGCGGAGAGTTTGCCAATCTTAAAGTTCTTGATGAGGCAATGCAGGCTACCTACGCCACGCCTCGCTCCGCTGCGGATTACGAACGCATCGCGCAGACCATGCAATACGACTCCGAGCGTGCCATGTTCGAGGCCTATGGCAAAAACAAGTACGTCTCGACCGGAGTCATTCAATGGATGCTCAACAACGCGTGGCCATCCATGATCTGGCATCTTTACGACTATTACCTCGATGCCGGCGCCGGCTACTACGCGACGAAAAAAGCCTGCGAGCCGCTGCACATTCAGTACGCCTATGACGATCAATCCATCGTCGTCGTCAATTCCGCGTACACCCCCGCCGCCGGTCTGCACGCGCACATCCACGTCTACAACCTCGGCTGGAAGGAGCTCTACTCCGCCGACCCGGTTGTCGATTCCGCCGCCGACAGTTCCCAGCGCGTGGCCACACTGCCTGAGAACCTCTACGCCGGAGCTGATCGCATCTTCTTTATCGACCTTGAGCTCGATGACGCTTCCGGCCATCCGGTGAGCAACAACTTCTACTGGGTGCCCGGCACACTCACCACCTTCAGCTGGGCAAAGACGGACTACACCCACACACCCGCTGCACGCTACGAAGATCTCACCGCACTTGCCACTCTTCCCGCGGCAACCATCTCGGCACGTGCAGAGATTACAACCACATCGTCAGGTCGCGAAATCCATCTGCACCTCGAGAACACTTCGCAGTCTCTTGCATTCCAGCTTCGCGCCGCTGCCCGCACGCCATCGGGCGGCCTTATCGCTCCCGTTTTTTGGTCAGACAACTGGATCGAACTGCCTCCGGGCAAATCCACGACCCTGACTGCTCTGCTGCCTCCGAGCGAGCCAGCTGCGCCTATCGTCCAGCTCGAAGGCTGGAATGTTGCGCCCGTCACCCTCACACCTGCAACCGCGGTCACCGCGCACTAGAACGCACATGGCCTCTGCAGCGCATGACTCTCAACCCGGGGCAGCCACTCTCAAGCGCACTCTGCGCTTTCGAGATCTGGTTCTCTACGGCATCATTCTCATTCAGCCCACCGCGCCAATGCCGAGCTTCGGTGTCATCTATCAGGAGGCAAGCGGCCATGTCGTTACCGCGATCCTTCTCGCTATGGTGGCTATGCTCTTCACCTCCATCAGCTACGGGCGCATGGCGCGCGTCTATCCGCATGGTGGCTCTGCCTTTCTCTACGTCGGCAAGGAAATTCATCCCAGCCTCGGCTATCTCACCGGCTGGTGCCTCGTCCTCGATTACGTGCTGAATCCTCTCATCTGCACCATCTGGTGCAGCCGCGCCGCAATGAACTTTCTTCCCGGTATTCCCTACGTCGTCTGGGCAATATTTTTCGCAGCGCTCTTCACCGCACTTAACTGCAACGGTGTTGAAACCTCCGCGCGCATCAACGCCGGCATGGCTTTCATTCTCGGCATCGTCATCGCCCTCGTACTCGTCGCCGCGGCCCGCTGGCTCCTGCACATTCCCAGTCCCGGCGCGGCATTCTTCATCCGCCCCTTTTATGATCCGGCTACATTCAATACCTCCGGACTCCTGCGCGGCACCTCGATTGCGGTGCTGACTTATATCGGCTTCGATGGAATCTCGACCCTTACCGACGAAGCAAAGGATCCCGCCCGCAGCGTGCCGCGCGCCATTGTCCTCACCTGTCTCATCACCGGTGTCCTTGCCAGCATCGAGGTCTACGTGGCGCAGTTGGTCTGGCCCCGCGGACTCGCCTTTCCAGACATCGACACCGCCTACGTCCACGTCTCGGGCAAAATGGGCGGTCCCATTCTCTTCGCCATCGTGAATGGCTCTCTTTTGCTCGCCAACATGGGCTCCGGAATGGCCTCCCAACTCGGCGCTGCCCGTCTGCTCTACGTCATGGGTATCGACGGCGCTCTGCCACGCAGATTCTTTGGCGCGGTCACCCTCAAGAGCCGCATTCCGCGAAACAACGTTCTCCTCATCGGTGCAATTTGTCTGGCCGGCGCGCTCGTCTTCAGCTATCAGCTCGGCACAGAGATGCTCAACTACGGAGCGCTCCTGGCATTCATGGGCGTCAATCTTGCCTCAATGCTGCGCGGCTGGCGTCAGGGCCGCTTCACGCAACTGGTGCCGATGCTTCTGTCCTTTGCCGGCCTGCTCACCTGCGCGTTGCTCTGGTGGAACCTCGGCCCGCTCGCAAAGGCTGCCGGAACGGGGTGGGCGCTGATCGGCATCCTGCTCTGGATACTTCGCCGCCGCTCCACCGTTTTGCCTGGAGAAGCAGCGTGAGCCAGCCCAGCTCCGTGCCGCCATCTCCTCTTCGGCGCTTCGATGTCACGTTCGCCGGCGACACATGCCTCGACATGATTCTCTACGGGCTGCCCGACGATCTCCCCGCAGAGCGCGAGCTGCTCGCCGATCAGATGGCCATCCGTGTCGGTGGCTCCAGCGCAATCACCGCGCACAATCTCGCCGCGCTCGGCAACTCCGTCGGATTCATCACGTGTATGCCCGGCGACGACTTCGGCCATTTATGCCGGGCCGAATTGCAGAGCGCCGGTGTTGATCTCTCAAAGTGCATCCCCGCGCAACAGCTTCAAACAGGTGTCACTGTTCACCTGCAACACGCGCCTCTCCGGCACATGTTTACCTATGCAGGCGCAACTTCGCACCTGTCTTTCGAAAAGCTCGATCTTGCTTACCTCGCGGACGCGCGCCACTTTCACATGTCCTCCTACTATCTGCAGCGCGCTCTCACTCCACGAATTCCGGATCTCTTTGCCGCGCTCAAAAAGGCTGGCCTCACCATCTCGCTCGATCCCAATGACGATCCCGACAATTTCTGGGATCGCGCCATTCTCAACGCTCTCCCGTTTGTCGACGTGCTCATGCCCAACGAGCGCGAAGCCTGCAGGCTCGCCGGCGAAACCGATATCGACCGTGCCATCGCCTTCCTGCGCGAACTGGTTCCGCTGCTTGTCATCAAGCGCGGAGCAGATGGTTCCTCGGCCTATCAAGGCAGCCGATGCTTCTCTGCCGCAGCCAGCAAGGTCGCAGTTGTTGACGCCATCGGCGCGGGCGATAGCTTCAATGCAGGCTTTCTGCACGCCTGGCTGCGCGGCTGGCCCGTCCCAAGGACTCTCGCTCTTGGGAATCAAGCCGCTGCCTGGTCGGTGGCCGCAAGCGGAGGTACCTCCGCCTTTCGTGCCGCGGCATCCGTCCGGGTGAAGCTTTCCACATGGGAGAGCTCTTTGGTTGACTCCTGCCCGGAAATCTCGGAGCTTTCCATCTGATTTATTTAGATTCAACCTGGATTGTCAGGCTCATTGCAATAGTGGTCGACACAGCCACCTCGCTCCGCATAAGCTTGACCTCGCAGTCTGCCAGCCACTCGAGTGATCCCTATGCAGAGTCCCACACCCAGGCTCGTTGAATCGCGAGACACCTCATCAGCCAATGCGCCGATGCTCCCCGTCCATCATCGGTTTCTCTTTGCCCTGATCATCGTCCTTTTCTTTCTCTGGGGCATGTCGAACAACCTCACCGACATCCTTGTACAGCAGTTCAAAAAATCATTCGAGCTTTCTCAGTTCAGCGCGCAACTGGTGCAGACCGCCAACTTTCTTGGCTACTTCTGCATGGCAGTACCCGCCGCTCTTCTCATGCGCCGCTGGGGATACAAGGCCGGAATGATCCTCGGCCTCTGCACCTTTGGCCTCGGAATGATCCTCTTCTGGCCCGCCGCCGTAACCGGCCTCTACCTGCCTTTTCTCATCGCGCTTTTTGTGGTGGGCAGCGGTGCGTCGATTCTTGAAACGGCCGCCAATCCCTTCATGGCGCAATTCGGCGCTCCGTCCAGCTCCGAGCGTCGCCTCAATTTTGCTCAGTCTTTTAATCCGCCAGGCACAATCGTGGGCGTCGTCATCGGCGCTCGCTTTATCTTCTCTGGCATCGAACTCAATCCGTCGCAGGTTGCCGCCATGCAGGCGGCCGGTACCTATGCCGGGTATCTGCACGCAGAGCTGATGCGCGTTGTGCCCACCTACATCGTGCTCGGTGCCGTCGTCCTGGCTTTCGCCTTTGCTCTTTCGCGCATGCAGTTTCCGCGCATCGCCGGCGAGCACGAAGCTGAAGCAGGTGACCACGGGTCCTACCGCGCGCTTCTGCGCTATCCGCAATTGTGGTTCGCTGTCATCGCCAACTTCTGCAACGTTGGCGCCCAGGTCGCCACTTGGAGCAGCCTGATCCCATACATGAAGCAGTTCACCGGCGTCAGCGAACGCATCGCCGCCAGCTATCTCACCGCCACACTTGTCGCCATGGCCCTGGGCCGCTTCTTCGGCACGCAGATGATGAAATATTTTCGCCCCGCCACGCTTCTCAGCGTTTACGCCGTCATCAATATCGCGCTCCTGTCGGTCGCCATCCTCTGGCCCGGCATGGGCGGCGCCTATGCCATCGTCATCAGCAGCTTCTTCCTCTCCATCATGTTTCCCACCATCTTTGCTCTTGGTCTCAAAGGCCTCGGACCAAACACGAAGCTGGGTGGCTCACTGCTCGTCATGGCCGTCGTGGGGGGTGCGATTTTTCCGCCGATCCACGGTCTCATCGCCCGCAATACCGGCAGCGTAGCCAAAGGCTACATTGTCCCGCTCCTGGGATATGCCGTTGTTGCTCTCTATGGCTTTGGGATTTCAATGCGCGGGCGCGGCGCCGTTTCCAGAGAAGACTGAACTCGGTGATGAACCCAGGCAGCAGCGGCACCTCTCAATTGTGACAGTGTCATGTTGTTCTGCCATCGGGATACTCTTCCTTCACGATCTGCGGCCTGCGTCGAGGCGGCTTTTGCGCGCCTCTATTTCAATTCCTCATTCTGCGCTGGGTCTGGAGACTCTTTCTCTGGTTTCAGTTTTCTCGCGCGCATCCGCAACCTGGATATTCAGCTCTATCCAACTCATCCTGACCGAGCTGGTGGATTAGGATTTATCGGCGAGGCGCAGCGCTTTTTTGGATCATTCTGTTTTCGTATTCACTTGCTGCAACCGGCGTGCTGGCAAATGAAATCGTATAAGACGGGCTTACGCTTAGGCACTTTCTTCCGGCAATTGCAACCTATGTTGTCGTAGCAGTTGGAGTCATCGTCGGTCCGCTCATGGTGTTTGTGCCAACGCTGCGAAAGTTGAAACGTCAGGGCCTTCATCAATACGGAACTCTCGCAACAACCTACGTCGGCGCGTTCCACAAGAAGTGGGTTAAACACGACAACCCAGAGCAGGAAGCGATACTTGGCACAGGTGATATTCAATCACTGGCCGATCTCGGTAACAGCTATGCCGGTGTGGAGCAAATGAGGCCTTTGCCAATCGACCTGCGCGCGCTTCTTCATCTGTTGATTGCAGCCCTTCTCCCGGTTGCGTTTCTTCTGCTGACCGTCATGCCGCTAAAAGACATTATTAAACTGCTGCTCAAAGTACTGGTATAGCGCCCATCGGGTGCATCACGACAGAAGTAAGCGCAATTTGGCCGTCAGGGTAAACTCAATGGCGGTTCAGCCGAAGTTTGTTATATTTGTCGGCCACGGCCAGCCACGCTGTTCTGTGCCAGTTCAGGCAGCATGGATATCACGCTTTTCATGCTCTTCGTTCTCTTCGTGCTGTTCGTCTGTCGCGCGCTTATCCTGTCCAGCCGCCTCTCGGCATTCGCGGTATATTTTTTCACTCACGAGGCGCAGCACAAGTTTCTTCGCGATCCATATCATAAACAGATCGTCTAGCTGGCCCAGGATGGGAATGAAATTCGGGAAGAGCTGGATTGGAGAGCATAAATACGCAACCGGAAAGAACAATACAATCCTGACGTACCATTTTGTCTCGGGATGCTTCAGAATCAGACAGAGGCATTTGATATCGCGAAAGATCGCCGTGATCGCCTCACCACACCTCGACCAGATGGTGCCGAACGCTCCGCATCTGGTCGCCGTTGTCGCCATTAACGTTGCCTTTTGTTCTCTTAGGCCGGCGCGATTCATCGAACCAGCCGGTTACTATCGTTGTCGTAACCAGAGTTGCTTCACCGGGCAATAGAGTTCGACAGGCTAAGAAGGTCTCGGGGCTCCAGACGTATCAATCCACCTCGGGTGCTATCCATGTCGGCAATCAGGAAAAATGTAATCGATAAAATCAACGGGAGAACAAAGAGAAAGCGGGCTCTCCTGTCCGCCACGCGTGCGCCATAACCAACAAGAAAATTGCCGCAAATCGCAATGATCGCCAACAATATCCACGCCGAAACGGGGATCCGGTTCCACCACGCAGCCTGCGTATATCCCTGGGAGTTCAGCACGTCATTCATACCCGCCACAACCAGGGCGGTAAGCGCGGTCGGTTGGATACGAGCCTGCTGCTCGACTTCCGACCACATCTTGGTCTGCAGGCGAGCTGTATCCAAATCAATCTGCCGCTGCAATTTTCGGTCTCGCGTTTTATAGAAGGTTACGCGCAGATCGACGTAGTTCTTCAGGTCGGCTTTGACAGACTGCGCCTCGCCTTCACCCAGAAGATCGGCCCGGACGTACTCGGTTCCGATTGCGTTTGCCTCTTCCTCTTCATAATGTTTACGGAGATCGTAGCGGCTGATCGCCATGGAGAAACTGAAGCCGATGAGCAATCCCAAGAGCGTTAAAGTGGCGTTCTGAACAACCCCGAAATCATCGCGCTCTTCGTCCATCAGCGGGCGCCGTTTTCGCCAGGACCAGCCGAAGCGCGCCGCGCACCAAAGCACAATCAGCGACGCCACAAAAAATACCAACGGGAAATTCAGCACTTGCTCGCCTCGTTATCCATCGCTTTGGTTTGATATGCAACGAAAGCCGACGTGGCTGGCCGAAGTATCGATCGGCTCCGCATGCCGCGCTGCCGGACGATAGCGCCGGCAATAATTCGGCGCACACAGATGCGACCCGCCCTTCAAGACCTTGCGAGGAATCAGGATCTTGGGATTGCATAGGTCATAACTCGCCGTTTCGGGGCCGCCGCGGGGATTTTGAGGAATGCAGCACGCTTTCTTTGCATCGGCTTCGTGCTTCGCCGAATACCAATCCGTCGTCCACTCCCAGACATTGCCAATCATGTCGTGCAGACCATAGCCATTCGGCGGAAATGCTGTGACCGGAGACGTTCCTTCGTAGCCATCCAAAAGCTCATTCGTGATCGGAAAGTTGCCCTGCCAGGTATTCGCCATCTGCTTCCCGCCAGGCGTAAATTCCTCGCCCCATGCAAATTCCGCGCCATCAAGTCCGCCTCGTGCCGCGAACTCCCACTGGGCCTCCGTCGGAAGGTCCTTCCCAGCCCAGCGGGCATATGCCAGCGCGTCGCAATAAGCGACATGCACAACCGGATAATCATCGAGGCCGTCAATATTGCTTGCAGGACCGTGTGGATGTCGCCAGTCAGCGCCCTTGAAAAAACTCCACCACTGCGACCAATCGTTGAGAGCTACCGCGTGTTTCGGAGACTTGAATACCAGCGATCCCGCGTAAAGCATATGAGGCAATGCGCCGGGATAGTCTTTGGGATCCGGAGGATTTTCCGCGAATGTCACATAGTCTGTGGTTTCGACAAACTCCTGAAACGCGCGGTTCGTTACGGGGGTGCGGTCCATCCAGAAGCCCGATACGGTGACGCGATGCGTAGGCGCCTCCTCGGGATAATGTTTGTCTGATCCCATAACAAACGTGCCGCCTGGAATATGAACCATGCCCGATCTGACTCTTGCGATTGCTTCCACTTCGGATACGCTAGCCATCGTTCCTCCATCTTGGAGCTGTGCTTTCATTTCTTGCCGTTCTTACATCTCACGCGTTGTCGCCCGCGAAATTGACTGCCCTCGTTGCGGCGCTCATGCGTGCTCGCTGAAAGGATAATCCTGTCCTTCGCTCTTTGTTTATCTCGCAGGAAAACGGCATTGAACTCCGAGCTGCCGGTTTCCCAGTTGCGATGAAAGCGAAACCGCCACGGCGCGTCTGGCGGCCGTGGCGGAAACACCTCAATCGACTGCGAATGCCGCCGCCGCCTGCTTCTCGAGGTCAAGGTACTGTGTCTTGTCTACTGTCACGGCAACACCCAGTATTTTTCCTCCTTTGAACTCCCCGGGGGCTTGGTACTCCTGGCTTACTGCGTCGCCGCTGTCGCGCCCAACGCACAGCCCATCGCCCGACAAGGTAAATTTTCCGGGTTGAGTGCGCATGTCACCCTCGGCAACCACCTTTTCATCCACGAAGAGTTTGGTCTTGCCCAGGGACTCCATGTATTTGCCGGCCTTCTCTCGGGTAAATTCCATGCCTAAGGTATGCCTGCCCGGTTTCAGTTCCGGAGAAACGAACTGTTGCTCCGGCTTGATGCCGAGGAAGTTGTACACGTAGTACAGCTTGTTGTCCTTGATGAACAGTGTGTGACCGCCAAATCGCGAACCATGCGCAAAGATCACCCCAGACGATTTGCCTGTGATCTCAACGTCCGCGAGTATCTTGTACGAACGGCCGCGTGCATTGACGGCAACCCCCTCCGGAACCGGAGCCGTCCCGGGAAAGTACCTATATCGCTCGCGGGGCGGTTCAGCCGATGGCCGCTCAACGTTGAGCTGTTCCAATGCGGTGCGGTCATCGAGCGGCAACACAAGGTTCTTCTCCGCTTCCTCGAACCACGCCTTGATCAATGCCTGCAGCTTTTCAGGATTCTCCTTGGAGACGTCTTTCGATTCGGAGCGGTCGACGTCCGTGTGATAAAGCTGCCACGGATCCTTGTCGAAGTGGCCTTTGCCGGTCAGCGGGGCATGAAGTGCCACCGCCTTCCATCCGTCTTCCCACAGACCGCGCGTTCCCAGCATCGCGTAGTATTGCCGCTTCTTCTGGGTCGGCCCGTCCGGCTTGGCGTCAAAGGTATATCGCATCGAGACTCCCGACAGCGGATACTGTTCCACGCCCTTGTACACCTTCGGCATTTCCTGTCCGCAAACGTCGAGGATGGTCGGGACAATGTCTGTGGAGTGGTGATACTGATGCCGAAGCTCGCCCTTTGCCTTGATGCCTTTCGGCCAGCAGATGACCAGCGGATCGCACGTCCCGCCCGCGTACTGCGAGTACCGTTTGAACATCTGGTATGGTGCCGAGAAGGCGACGGCCCATCCGGTCGGGTAGTGTTCATAGGTATCCGGACCGCCCAGCTTGTCATAGAGCTTCAGATTTTCCGACAGCTGATCGGGATACCCGTTGAAGAACTTGTTCTCGTTGACCGAACCGTTCGGGCTCCCCTCTCCAGACGCTCCGTTGTCTGCCGCAAAGATAACGAGGGTGTTCTCGATCTGCTGGGTGTTCTCGAGGTACTCGATGATGCGTCCCACCTGGGCATCGGTGTACTCGGAGAATCCGGCATAGACTTCCGCGAGGCGAGAGAACAGCTTCTTCTCATCCGCGTTCAGCGTATTCCACGGCCGTACTGCGTCGCCCGGGTTCGCCACGTCTTCTGGAAGAGGGTTGATCGGTGTCATCTGCGTGTCCTTAGGCAGAATCCCCTTCGCGATCATTCGCGGGAGCACCCATTCGCGGTACGCTTCATATCCCGCGTCAAACTTACCCTTGTATTTGTCGATGTACTCCTGCGGCGCATGATGCGGCGCGTGATTGGCGCCTGGGCAGAACCACATGTACCAGGGCTTAGAAGGATTGCTGGCCTTCTGGTCGCGAATCATGGTGATAGCCTGATCAGCCAGGTCCTTCGAGAGGTGATAGCCTTGCTCCGGAAGATAGGGCTGGTCAATGAAGCAGTTGTCTTGAATCAGGTCTGGATACCACTGATTCGTCTCGCCGCCAAAAAACCCGTAGTACCGATCAAAGCCTCTCCGCAGCGGCCACTGCGACCGGTCCGCGCCGGAAGCGATGTCCTGTTCTGAAACGTTGTGTTCCTTGCCAACCCAGAAGGTGCTCCATCCGGCATCCTGCAGAATTTGCCCGACGGTGGCGCACTCATCGGGGAGGCGGCAATTCGCGCCGGGGTATCCGCTTGCCCCCTCTGTGATGGCGGCCATGCCGTTGAGATGGTGATTGCGCCCGGTCAGCAAGGTAGACCGGGACGGAGAACAGAGGGCGGTCGTATGCCACTGCGAATACATCAGCCCTTGGTCGGCTAGTTTCTGCAGGGTCGGCATATTGATCGCGCCGCCGTACGGCGACCAGGCGGCCTGGCCGGTGTCATCAAACAGGACGAACAGAACGTTGGGAGCACCTGCGGGCGTCTTTGGAGGAAGGTAAGGCGTCCAGTCTTCTTTGGAATCGCGGACGTCCAACTTGATCGTGCCTTTGAATGGAATCTTCGGCATTGCTCTTCTCCTCTTCTGAGACTCTGATTTGTAGAACGTTGTGGCCCGCGATCCCTCCCAACACGCCTCGACTCCATCGCTCAATCACTCTCAACGTGTCGCGCAGATTTCAATGTGTTGCCGCAGAAGGTCGTCCCATAGGCGAAGTCCGACGGCCAAGCGAAAATGGCGATTCGCAGATTGGCTTCACAAGCACGGCAGGTAAGTAGATTTCCCCCGTTGATTCGCTAAGTGAGATAGGCGGCATCGGAGCAAGTCAATTCCTGGACCATCGCCCGCGGCTATATGGGATCGAGCTCTAAACCACGACATCAGCCAGAGCGTTAAATTCAAAATCATTTAATCCAACAATTGCGGCCGGACATCGTGTTCAAAGTCCAACCAGCGCGCCAGGTTGCTCAGGCCGAGGTTGCGCCTCAGACTCATTTGTCTCTAGGATGCGCGCCATCGCTTTTTGGATAGTGCGCCTGCGGTAGATAGGGGCTTTATTTTCTTTAGAGATCGATTATTCGGCGCGTTCCGAAATGCGAGTTGCGGTACCTGTCAATTGTGACAGTGTCAGACATTTCCTGGCGGGGGTATGATAGCGAAGCGGCGCGCGAGAGACTCGAGTAGACCAACTACTCGGTTGCGGAATTGCGGCGTTGCGAGCCACCGGAGTGCGTGTCGCAAACTGCAGCCATCGTGCGCGCTTCCACCAGTCGGCCCAATATCTGAGTTGCGAAATTGGGGCAGCCAGGGTAGTCGCAGAGATATTCGCTAAGCTCTTCCTCACGGCCGTCGAGGTCCGTAAAGCCTGTTTTGATGGAAATATGTGGCATGGGAACTGCTTCAATTATCGTCCAGTAACCATCGTCCAGGAAGCGAGAATCGCGGCGCTCGTTGGAACGTTGGTAACTCTGAAACGTGCGATCGGCGCCGCTCTGCGCAGGAAATCGCAAATTTCCGTTCACCGCAAAATACAGAGCCCCTCAAAGACAAGGCGCGTCGCTCGCCACCAACCGCAAGCGCAGGGGCCCCCTCACTTTAGACTGGGAGAATGCCGCCGATCCTCAATGCGCAGGGCATCTCCAAACGCTTCGGCGCCACGCCCCTCTTCCAGAACATCGGCTTCGCTGTCCACGACGGCGACCGCATCGGCCTCATCGGCCCCAACGGCGCCGGCAAATCCACACTGCTTGCGATCCTCAGTGGCGAGCAGGAGCCCGACTCCGGCGAGGTCGCCTTCCGTAAACGCGCCCGGGTCGGCTACATTCGTCAGATCTCCGACTTCGCGCCCCAGACCACCGTCCGCGATGTGGTCGAGTCCGCCCTCTCTCTCGCCTCCGTACCGGAGAACGATCGCGAGCAGATCCTCCGCGAAACTCTTGGCCGCGCCGGCTTTGCCGAGCCAGGCGCCTCTGGCATCTCCTTCTCCACAAAGGCTGCCACCCTCAGCGGCGGCTGGCGCAAGCGCCTTGCTATAGCAGAGGCCCTTGTCACCCAACCCGACGTACTCCTCCTCGACGAGCCCACCAATCACCTCGACCTCGAAGGCATAGAGTGGCTCGAGGGCCTGCTCCAGTCCGCTCCTTTTGCATTCGTTGTGGTCTCCCATGACCGCCGATTCCTTGAGAACACTGCTTCTGAAATCGTCGAGCTCAACCGCGTCTATCCCGATGGCCTGCTGCGCATCCGGGGCAGCTACTCAAAATTTCTTGAGGACCGGGAAGCTTGGTTCGAGTCCGAGCAGCGCGCCCAGGAGAGCCTCCGCAATCGCGTCCGCACTGAGATTGAGTGGCTTCGCCGTGGGCCCAAAGCCCGCGCTACAAAAGCCAAGGCTCGCATTGACAACGCCAACGCCCTCATCTCCCAGCTTCATGATTCCGAGTCCCGCAGCAGCTTTCTCTCCGCCGGCATCGCCTTTGACGCCACCCAACGCCAGACCAAACGCCTCATCGAGATGGAGGACGTTGCCGTCAGCCTCGGCAATCGTGAGATTCTTCGCGGCGTTAGTTTCTCCCTCACCGCCGGCATGAAGCTCGGCCTCGTCGGCTCAAATGGGTCCGGCAAGACCACCTTGCTCCGCGCCATGACCGGCGAACTATCCCTCACTGCCGGACAGGTCCGCCGCGCCCCCGCTCTCCGCATCGTCTACTTCTCCCAGCTTCGTGAGATAGACACTTCGCTAACCCTCCGTCGCGCACTCGCGCCCGATTCAGACTCCGTCATCTACCAGGATCGCGTCGTCCACGTCGCCAGCTACGCCTCCCGCTTCCTCTTCACCGGCGAACAACTCAACCAGCCCGTCTCCCGCCTCAGCGGTGGCGAGCGCGCCCGCGTACTCATCGCACGCCTCATGCTTCAGCCCGCCGACGTCCTCATCCTCGACGAGCCCACCAATGACCTCGACATCCCCACCCTCGAGATTCTCGAGGAAGCCCTTGTCGACTTCTCCGGAGCCCTGGTCCTCGTCACCCACGACCGGTACCTTCTCGACCGTGTCACCAATACCGTTCTCGGTCTCGACGGCCGCGGCCACGCCGTTCTTTTTGCCGATTACATCCAGTGGGAACAGTGGCGCGCACAGTCCGGCGGCTCGCAGGAATCTCCCGCGGTTGGCTCCCGGCTATCCGCGCCTCCGCCACCGGCCGCTCCACTTCAGAAGAAAAAGCTGTCGTACCTCGAGCAGCGAGAATTCGACGCCATCGAGGCCCGCATCGTCGACGCTGACGAGCATCTCCGCGGGGCGCTCTCTCGCGTCGAAGATCCCGTTGTCGCCACCAACGCTGCCGCCCTCACTGAAGCTCTCGCCGCCCTGGAGTCGGCCCAGAAGGAGCACGATGCCGTCTATGAACGATGGGTCGAGCTGACAGAAAAGATCGAGGGGTAAGCAAGTTAGGGGCGTCCGCAACAGGGGGCGGCTCCGGTGCCACTTGCAGGTTCAATGCGTTTATCGATGTCCAAATGCGGGTCCGTTGGAATAGACTACGCTGAAGGGCACCGAATCACCTTCGTGCGGATTCCAAATGTCTAACCAATCGCGAACTTGGCGTATCACAGTCTCGATCGCGCTGATCGTCCTCGTGTTGGCGACGGCCTTCGGCATGGTTTGGCATGTCCATGATCATTGCAGTTCCACGCAATGTGCGCTGTGCCATCTGGTCATCCAACAGCCCAAGGCAGGTGGCAACGCCTGCGAGCTGGTCCTCGCACGTGCTGAATTCGCGCCTCAATACACTCGACTCGTCTCTCGCCTTGCTGCCCGACAAATTCCCGCCCGGGCGCCTCCTGCCTAGCCAATCGTTTTCCCTCCGTGCCGCCTCGGCACATTCATTGGCTATGTCTCTTTTTCAGGAGGTTGACTGCGTATGCGTCCACCGCTATTGCGCGTTTCTACATCATTGGCCACGGCACTTTGGTTTGCAGTTGCGGGCGCGCAATCGCCGCCCACGCAAAGTCAGTCGCCACCGCCGCAGGCCAGCACGCTTGCCCCAAAACCCGGTGCACGCGTCATCACGCTCAGCGACGCAATCCAGATGGCGCTCGACCACAATCACAATCTGCTGGCCATGCGAACTACGATTCAGCAGAGTCAATCGGAGGAAGTCACCGCCAATTTACGGCCCAATCCGGTCCTTATCGGGGACTCGCAGTTTCTGCCGGTCTTCCAACCCAGCCAGTTCAGCTCGGATTACATCGATAACTCGGCGCAGTTCGATCTCGGCGTCAGCTATCTGTTTGAGCGCGGCAAAAAGCGCCAACACCGCTTGCAGGCAGCCAAAGATGTTACGGCCCAGACCCGTTCCCTGGTAGCCGATAGCGAGCGCACACTGGCCTTCAACGTTGCCTCGCAATTCATCGCCGTCGAGCTCGCTGAGTCAGCCCTGGAACTGGCGAATCAGGATCTGAAGAGCTTCCAGAACACGGTCGAAATTGCGGAGGCGCGCTACAAGGCGGGCGATATCGGCGAGAACGATCTGCTCAAGATCAAGCTCCAGTTGCTTCAATTCCAAACGGATGTCTCTCAGGCGCAGCTTGCCAGGGTGCAGGGGCTTTCTGACCTTCGGCAGTTACTCGGGTATGAATCGATCGCTCCGGAGTACGACATAGCCGGCGATTTTGATTACCAGCCAGTCGCCGGCACTGTGGATGACTTGGAGGCCAAAGCACTGCAAAACAGGCCGGACCTGCGCGCGGCGCAGTTAGGGGTGGCGGCCGCCAACAGCCAGCGCGCATTGCAGCAGGCCATCAGCAAGAGAGACGTGACCGGACAGATCAATTACACCCACATTGCTTATCTCAATACCATCTCTCTCTTCGGACAGGTTCAGCTACCCATCTTCGACCGCAATCAGGGAGAGATTGCGCGCAGCGGATTTGCCATTACGCAAGCTGAAGAACAGGAGAAATTCGCGAACGGACAGGTGCTGACGGACGTGAGAGACGCGTTTGAAAATCTGCGCGCCAATGACCAGATCGTCACGCTGTATCGTTCCGGTTACCTCGACCAGGCGCAGCAGTCGCGGGACATCAGCGATTACGCCTACAGGCATGGCGCGGCCAGCTTGCTTGATTTCCTTGACGCGGAACGCAGCTACCGGGCAACGCAACTCGGCTACCGCCAGGCGCTGGCGTCGTACCTCACGGCTCTCGAGCAGCTTCGCGAGGCCGTAGGAACCAGGAGCATCCCATGAGAACTCGAGTGCCGTATTGCCTTGGACATTGCCTTGGACACTTACCTTCGACTTGGTACGCTTGCCGCCGCTGGACTCTCCGCCGCTCTTGTGTTTACCGGCTGTCACTCCGGCGATAACGCGAGCGGAATGACGTCGTTTTCGTCCAAGGCTTCGGCTTCTGCAACGCCGCAGCTTTTTACGCTCCCAGCAGACCAGATGAGTCACGTGCAATTGTTGACCGTGGAGCCGGCGACGATGACCCACACGCTGCGGCTCACCGGGACTGTGGCATATAACGCCTTCAAGACCACGCCCGTGATTACGCAGGTGGGCGGCCCCGTGGGCCGCATCCTGGTGGTTCCCGGCGAAAAGGTGACATATGAACCAGCCCATGCTGCAAGTCAGCAGCCCGGATTACGCGCAACTCCTCGACGGATATCTGAAAGCGGCGGACTCCTACCGGTTGGCAGACAAGCTCTACACCCGCGCGCAGGATCTGTATGCGCATCATGCCATTGCGATGCAGGATCTGGAGCAGGCTGAGAGCAGTCGCACGCAGGCGCACGCGGACTTGGACGCGGCCGAGCAGGGAATGCGGATCCTGGGCATCAAGAATCCGGCGGATCTGGCCAAGGCGCGGTCGTCGGCTGAGATTCCTGTGCTGGCGCCCATTGCCGGCGAGGTGGTTGAGCGGCTCGTTTCGCCGGGCCAGGTGGTGCAGGCAGGGCAGACGCAGGCATTCACAATCTCGGACCTGAGCACAGTTTGGGTGCTGGCCAACGTGTACCAGGCCGACTTGCAATACGTGAAGAGCGGCGATGACGTGTTGGTGCAGACGGATGCCTATCCCGACAGCTTCCACGGAAAGATCTCGTATGTCTCCCCTGCGCTCGACCCGAACACCCGAACGCTGCAGGCGCGCATCGTGGTGGATAATCCCGGCGAAAAGCTGAAGCGGGACATGTACTGCACGGTGATCGTGACCGCGGGCGTGCTGAAGAATACGCTGGCGGTGCCGAATGCGGCCGTCTTGCGCGACGACAACAACCAGCCGTTCGTGTATGCGCTGACCGGTGATAACCAGTTTGGACGGCGCGACGTGGTGCTGGGCGAGATGCAGGGCAAGGAAACGCAGATTGTGAAGCGGCATCTCGGCGGGAGACAAGGTTGTGGGCAACGGAAGCCTGTTCCTGCAATTCGTCAATTCGCTGCAGCACTGAGAGGGCAGGCTGGGATGATTCATCGCATCGTTCAATTCGCGCTTCGGCAGAAGCCGATCGTCCTGTTCCTGGCGGCCGTCATTGCCGTCGGCCGGAGCGGTGGCGTTCCACAACATGCCGGTCGATGCGTATCCCGATCTTTCGCCGCCCATGGTGGAATCATTACGCAGTGGCCGGGCCACGCTGCGTAAGAGGTGGAGCGGCTGGTGACCGTTCCCACTGAAGTGGAGATGAACGGCGTTCCGAATCTGACCGTGATGCGCTCGATTTCGCTCTACGGGCTTTCGGACGTAATCATGACGTTCAAGGAAGGTACGGACGATTATTTTGCACGCGATGTGGTGTTCCAGCGGCTGAGTGAGGTGACGTATCCGCAAGGCGTCACACCGACCCTGGCTCCGCTTGCCAGTCCTTCCGGCCTTGTGTATCGCTATGTGATCGAGAGCCCCGACCGCTCGCCGCAGGACCTCAAGACCTTTGAAGACTGGGTGCTTGAGCGGCAGTACAAGCAGGTGCCGGGGGTCGCGGACGATTCCGGTTTTGGCGGCACTGTGATGCAGTACCAGGTTCTTCTTGATCCAGCCAAGCTGTACGCCTACCACATCACGGTGGCGACCGTGCTGCAGCAGCTCTCGGCGAACAACTCCAACGCCGGCGGGGGATTCTACGAGCAGGGCGACCAGTTCAATTACGTGACGGGCGTGGGCCTGGTACGCGATATCTCGGATATTGCCAACATCGTCGTGGGATCGCAAAACGGAGTGCCCACGCGCATCGGCGACATCGGGCAGGTGGAGATCGGGCACGCGCCCCGGCTTGGGCAATTCGGCTTCAACAAGACAGATGACGCGGTTGAAGGCGTCATCATGATTCGGCGCGGCGAGCAGACGCAGAACGTGCTCAGAGCCGTGGAGGCCAAGACCAAGGAGCTGAACGAGCACATTCTCCCGCCCGACGTGAAGGTGCGCGCCTACTACGATCGTAGCGACCTGGTGCAACTGACCATCGACACCGTGGAGCACAACCTGCTGCTGGGCATGATTCTGGTGTTTGTTGTGCTGATCGCCTTTCTGGTGAGCTTCCGCGCGGCAGTCATTGTGACCCTCACTATTCCTTTGTCGCTGCTTTTCGCGTTCATCTTTGTGCATGCGGAAGGGATTCCGGCCAACCTGCTCTCGATCGGCGCTCTCGACTTCGGCATTCTCATCGATGGAACGCTGGTGATGGTGGAGAACATCTTCCGCGAGCTCGGTGCCCGTGAGGGCCAGCAATTCGACCTGGAAGAAGTGATCAAGAGCGCCGCAAAGGATGTAGACCGGCCGATCTTCTATTCGGTGGCCGTGATCATTGCCGGCTATCTTCCCATCTACGCGCTGAGCGGGCCTTCGGGCAAGCTTTTCAAGCCCATGGCGGACACAGTGGCCATTGCACTGGTCGGCGCGCTGATCCTGACCCTGACGTTAGTGCCGGTGCTGTGCGCGCTCTGGTTCAAGAAGGGAGTACACGAGAAAGAGAACAAGCCGTTCGAATGGGTCAAGGAACGATACGCGGTCTGGCTTGACTGGTGCCTCGGCCGGCCCCGCACCACCATCATCCTGTCGACACTCATCTTCGCCGCTTCGCTGCTGCTGATTCCGTTCATTGGCGGCGAGTTCATGCCCCATCTGGATGAGGGCGCGATGTGGATACGCGCCACCATGCCTTATACGGTTTCCTTCGAAACAGCAAGCAAGCTTTCGCCGCAGGTGCGCAACATTCTGTTGAAGTATCCGATGGTCACGGACGTGGGTTCGGAGTTGGGTCGGCCCGACGATGGCACCGATCCCACAGGGTTCTTCAACGACGAGTTTTACGTCGGACTCAAGCCCTATAGCGATTCGGTGTGGAAGTCGGGAAAGATTCACAATAAGGCGGAGCTGACTGCGGACATTCAAAAGCAGCTCGATGCCTTTCCGGGCGTGATCTTCAACTTCACGCAGCCTGCGGAAGACGCTGTCGATGAGGCACTCACCGGACTGAAGAGCGCGCTTGCGGTAAAGATCTATGGCCCTGACCTGAAGGTACTGCAGAATTCGGCTCTCGAAATCAAGCGGCGCTTGAGCCAGGTTCCGGGCTTCACTGAGCTCACGGTGGTGCGCGAGCTGGGTCAGCCGACCCTGATCATCAACGTGGATCGCAGCAAGATTGCCCGCTATGGCATCAATGTGGCGGATGTTGAGGCGGTTGTGCAGGCCGCAGTCGGCGGGCAGGCGGCCACGCAGGTGGTACAGGGCGAGAAGCTTTTCGACCTGGTCGTGCGCATGCGGCCGGAGTTCCGCGAGAATGCGCAGCAGATCGGGAACCTGCTGGTAGGAACGCCTGCCGGGCAGCAGATTCCGTTGAGCGCGTTGGCCGATATTCACCAATCAGGAGGCGCGTCATTCATTTACCGCGAAAGCAACTCGCGCTATATCGGCGTGCAGTACAGTATCGAAGGCCGCGACCTTGAAAGCGCAGTGAATGCCGGGCAACGGGCCATCGCGGACATTCAGAAGACACTGCCGCCCGGTTACCGGATCACGTGGGGCGGCGAGTACGACGAGTTTCTGGCCGCCAAGAAGCAATTGAGCTACATCGGTCCGCTGGCCTTGCTCATCATCTTCATGATCCTGTTTGCCCTTTACGATAACTTTAAGTTTCCGGTGGTTATTGTCCTTGGCGTTATCCTCACGGTGCCCGTCGGTGCTTTGCTCGCCCTCAAGCTCACCAACACGCCGTTGAGCGCATCGTCCGCGCTCGGCATGCTGGCGTTGATCGGGGTTTCGGTCCAGACTGCCGTGATTCTCGTCTCCTACATCAACAAGCTGCGCGTAGAGCAGAACATGGACATCCGCACCGCGACGCGGGAGGCATCCCTGCTGCGGCTGAGGCCCATCATGATGACGGCGCTGGTGGCCTGTCTTGGTTTGCTTCCGGCTGCGTTGTCGACAGGCATCGGCTCCGATACGCAAAAGCCGTTTGCCATCGTGATTGTCGCCGGCCTGGTTTCACGGCTTTTTCTCGGCTTTTTTGTGAATCCCGTGCTTTACCAGATGGTCGCCCGCGACGGGGATGTTCTGAAGGTCTGATGGCCACTTGTTCAGGGCTCTCTGGTGCGCCCGTTCGTCAAGTTGACGAGGAACTGGCTTATCGAACTCTTGACGATCGCTATGTAGGTCCGGCGGCCGGGATGCCGATAGTTAATGGGAATTCGCCTAACGCCCCATTTGAAGGTTATCGAGTCCGCTGACGGACAGCTGCGTGAGTTCCCGGCGAGTCACCGTGGCGGAACTGGTGAAAAGGGGACAAGAGATCCTCCCAAAGGTGGTCGCACGATAGCATCCTGCACGATTCGGCGATTTCGTGCCTTGAACGGAGAGTCACACCGATTTCTCTCGCGTCTAGCTTCCTTGTCACTGGAAGCAGGCGAGTCTCTATAGGCGAGAAACGAAGGCCGTGCAGCGGCAACGGAGTTTCGCCGAGCTGCGCGAAGATTTGGACCGTTGCAGTCTCTTATGATAGCGATTATTTCAACGTACCCCCCAAGTCCGGATCTCCGGCTCGATCTGGCGCCCGCCATCCGGCTTGTTTGTTTCTCGCTTTCTTGATCATCTGTCTTGTCAATGTTCCTCCTGCGCGTGACCGCGACAGGGAAAGCAAAGCACTTGAAACAGGTAGAGTAGTCACAGGAGATCAAACGAAGATGAAGCCCCAAACGATGATTCTGATGTGTTGCCTTGCTCTATCCTGCGGAGCCAGTCTGCGGGCTCAGATGGACCCAGATAACGAGGGGTGTACGGATTCCCCGCTGGTCAACCGCTTTCCGCACAGTCGCATTGACTCCTGCGAAAACAAGGACTATGACCAGGGAGATTTTCCGCTTCCTGCCGCCAAGGATGGCACGTCCCAGAGCAAGCACGTCGAGGGCGAATATCACGAACTCATCTATATGACGCAGCCAGGAGTCAGCACAATTCAACTGTTCCGTAACTTTCAAAATGCTCTCCAGGCCGCGCAATTCAAGATTGACTACGCCAGTTCCCCGGATGAAATGGTGGGCCACAAGGGAGGCACGTGGATCTACCTGACATATCGGGATGATTCTTATGAGCAGAAAATTATTATCCAAAAAGATTTGGAACAGGAAGTAAAGGTCGACGCGGCAGGCTTGGGAAGTGAAATAGAAAAGTCCGGTCAGGTCGCGGTCTATGGCATTCACTTCGATACCGGCAAGGCGACGCTGAAGCCTGACTCGGATGCAGTGCTTGGGGAGATCCTGAAGATGTTGCAGGAGAACACTTCCCTCAACCTCAAGATAGAAGGCCACACCGACAGCCAGGGCACCCCTGCTTCCAACCAGATTCTCTCGCAAAAGCGGGCCGATTCGGTCGTGGCGTGGCTCACAGGTCATGGAACCGCAGCCTCCAGACTGACGGCAGTCGGGCGGGGCCAAACGGTGCCCATTGGGGACAACTCCACGGAAGATGGGCGGGCCCAGAATCGCAGGGTGGAACTGGTCAAGAGATGACTTCCTGAATAGCACGAAATTTGGCGTGCCCGTAATTTGTATCAGTGAAATTGTTGGTGTGGCGCCGAGGGTGAGTTAGTTAACCCGCCGCACCAGGGAAACTTCCGGTTGCCGCGCCCCCGGCGCCGGAGGCCGATATCCGAGCGAGGGTCGTCGTTTCGCTGTGTGGGCTAGTAGCGCCCGCCGGACACGACAATGGTTTTTCCGCTGTGGTCCGCCCCCTCTGAACTTTTTTTCGGTCACTCTTTTTCGGTCACTCTTTTTCGGTCGCGACCGTCAAGATGGCCGGCGAGAATCAATCTGCACGGACTTCGGTGCAGTATTCCGTCGCGACTTCGTCGGGTCTTCGTACTCACCTTGATGATTCTCGTCTGCGGGCATAACATACGGACTCCTCGATCTGACTGCGTGGATCGCAGTTCTCAAGGATTGCCGAATGACTTTCTACTGGGTCTATGACCTTCCCACCTGGCTCTTTGGCACTCTGACATTGGCCATCTTCGTGGCTTTCGGTTTGGCTGGCCTGTACCTCACTCGCGGATGGGTGCAGCGCATTGACCGCGGGGACCACGCCTACAACCACATTGTCGGTTTCTACATGGCTGGCGTAACTGTCCTGTATGCGGTTTGTGCGGGCCTGCTGGCGATTGGAGCATGGGCTACTTTTACCGAAGTACAAGGAAAGGTCGACCATGAGGCTTCGGCCCTTGGCGCTCTCTACCGCGACATCAATTCGTACCCCGAACCCATACGCACCATCTTGCAGGAAGATCTACGCAGGTACACTCGTCAGGTCATCGACGTGGGATGGCCAATGCAACGGCGCGGAATCGTTCCCAATAACGCGAGCCCGGTGCTGAGCGACTTCCAGCAGCATTTCATGTCTTTCGAACCCCAGAACGAGAGGCAGAATATCCTCGCCGCAGAATCCTTTAAGGCCTTCAATGACCTGACGGAAAGCCGAAGAGCCAGGCTGAACAGTATCCAGGCTGAAATGCCCGGGCCTCTGTGGGCCTTGGTAATCGCCGGAGCTGGAATTTGCATTGCGGTTACATGGTTCCTGCACCCGGAAAGTTTCATCATGCACTTCTGGATGACGGTCTTGTTTTCTGGCCTGTTGGCTCTGCTGATCTTCCTGATCGCAGTCCTCGATAATCCTTATCGAGGAAAGATAGGCGTCTCTCCTGAGCCACTCGAGCGCGTCTATCAGCAAATCATGTCGCCACAAAAGTGAAACTGAATCCCACCACCAGCAATGTCTAGACCCGCGTCTCTCATCAAAACTGGTACATAAAAGACCGGACATACCAATCCCCTGTAAAGCTTGGTTTCGAATTTGAGCGCCACTACGAAGCCCTGGTAGACGATCTACCTCCATCGGGAGTAGAGTGTCTACATCTATTGAGCGAAAAAGACCAGTATAGGAACCGGATTGAGCTGTTGCAGGGAACACTCGACATGCTCATTCTTCAAACGCTGCAATGGGGGCCGCAGCATGGATATGGCATTGTCCAGGCGTTACGTTTGCGATCAGGAGATGTGCTTCAGGTGGAGACCGGATCACTGTATCCGGCTCTCCATCGATTAGAGCGTCAGAGCTGGGTGCAGTCTGAGTGGAAGCAGTCAGAGAGCAAGCAAAAGGCCCGATATTACCGAATCACGGCCAAGGGAAAAAAGCGGTTGGCCTCGGATCTGGGCCGATGGGAGCGGATTGTCGAAGCGATTGGGTTGGTGATGTACATCAAGCCGGAGGAGAGTGAGTCATGAAGTGGTTCCCGAGCTTCGGTTTTCAGCGGCGCAAGCGCGAATTGCAGGAAGAGATTGATGCGCACCTGCAGATGGCGATTGCAGATCGAGTGGCGCGAGGCGAGACGGCAGAGACGGCGCGACAAGCGGCGGCGCGGGAATTTGGAAATATTCCTCTCGTGCAAGATATGACGCGCGACATGTGGGGCCAAGCCTGGCTTGAACAACTAGGCCGGGATGTCCGTTACGCGTTACGGCAACTGCGCAAGAGCCCCGGTTTTACGATCACCGCGACGGCGATGCTGGCAGTAGCTATCTGCGCCAACAGCACCGTATTCAGTTGGATCGACGGCACAATGTTGCGTCCGATTCCTGGCGCGCGGGACACGGGCGATCTTGTTAGCCTGCAGAGGGGGGAACGGAACTTCTCTCCGACTCCGCCCTTCTCGTATCTCGACTATCGCGATCTGCGCGAGCAGAACCACACCTTCGCCGGAATACTTGCCTATCATCACGATTGGATCACGCTGAGTGGCGGCGCACAGCCGGAGCGCGTCTTCATAGCGAACGTGACGGCGAACTATTTCGATGTGCTCGGCATCAAGCCGGTGCTGGGACGGTTCTTTTTGGCTGAAGAAGAGACGCGTCCAGATGCGGTTCCCAACGTGATCTTGAGTTATTCGCTCTGGAAGGCGCGCTACGCCGCAGACCCGGCAATTGTGGGCAAATCGATCGAGATCGCCCGGCATCCTGTGACGGTGATCGGTGTGGCGCCGGAGGGGTTTGTGGGAGCAATGCCCGGACTGCGTGACGATCTGTGGGTAACGCTCGATCCCCTCGGAACGGATGTGTGGCGGATCACGCATCGCAGTGGTGGTGCGGTCTGGCTGAACGTAATCGGAAGATTGCGGCCCGGCGTGAGCCGTGGCCAGGCGGCCCAGGATCTCGACACCGTGATGCACAATATTGTCGCGGCGTTTCCGGACGATCATCTGGGCGAGAACCGGATCACTCTGGATCCCATGTGGCGCTCGCCATTCGGCGCCAACGGATTCATGGCGGCGACGCTGCCCATTCTGCTGGCCTTCGCCGCTGTCGTGCTGTTGCTGACCAGCGCGAACGTGGCGACGCTCACGCTGGTGCGGTTTGTATCCCGGCGGCGTGAGCTTGCAATCCGGCAGTCGCTTGGGGCGAATCGCATGCAACTGGTGCGGCAGATGGTGCTGGAGGGCGTGATGCTTTCCATCGTCGCAGGAGCCGTGGCCCTCGCGTTGACAACGTGGACATCGAAGACATTCGCGTGGTTCTTTCGGGCGAGCTCGAGTCCTACCACTCTGAACGGGAACATGGACCACAACGTAGTGATCGGGATTGCGGTGTTCTCCCTGTTGGCCGGCATGCTCTGCGGCGCGCTCCCCGCCTGGCGTTCGTCCCACGCGCCGGCCGTTGAGGTACTCAAGGCGGAGTCGGCAAGTATCTCCGGCGGCTCACGCAACCGGAAACTGCTCAGCGGGTTGGTGGTGGCGCAAATCGCGCTTTCCCTTCCTCTGCTGCTGTGCTCCGGGCTATTTCTGCGAACCCTGCGGAATCTCGCCGGGGCGAATCCCGGATTTGAGCAAAACCACATTCTCACTGCGTCCGTGGGGCTGAATATTGCCGGCTACAGCCACGACGAGGTACAGGTGATCCGTCACAAGATTCTTGATCGCCTGTCGGCATTGCCTGGCGTGGAGGTTGCGTCTTTTACGGACTGGATTCCGATGACCCTGAGCCACAAGGGGGAGGATGCGTATCCAGAAGGGTACGCACCACACCCCCATGAATCTTTGCAGGTGTACCACGCCGAGGTGGCCCCGCGGTATTTCGAATCCCTTCATATACCCATTCTGGAAGGACGCGAGTTTACGCCGGATGACGATGAAAAGGCCCCGCGGGTACTCATCGTGGATCAGAATGCGGCGAGGCACTACTGGCCGGGACAGGATCCGCTGGGAAAGAAACTCAGGATATGGGGCAGACTTTTCACGGTTGTCGGTGTCGCGAGAAATTCGACACATATGTTAGTGAATGAGGCCCCGGAGCCTATGGTGTATATGAGCTTTTTCCAGGAGGGGTACGAGACGATCGTGCAGTTGAAGACCGAGGGAAATCCGGCCGACCTGGCGCCGGCGGTGGAAAACGCCATCCACGAAATCGATACACGGCTGCCGGTTTTCGACGTGCGCCCCATGCGAGAGAGCACCCAGTTGGCGAGCAGCTTCGCTGTCATACAGAGCGCCCTGGCGGGAATGTTCGCGCTGATCGGGCTGGTTCTTGCAGTAACCGGGATCTACGGAGTCGTGGCCTATCGAACCCAGATGCGAACTCACGAGATCGGAATACGAATGGCGCTGGGTGCTTCCCGTGTGGATGTGCTGAGACTCGTGCTGTTGCAGGGATTGTGGCTCACAGGCATTGGGCTGGCGCTGGGATTGGCGTTTGCGTTGGGACTGACGCATCTTGTCGCCCGGCTGTTGTACGGAATCGGAGCCAACGATCCCGTCACCGTCGTTTCCGTCGTCATGCTCCTGGGAGCGTTGTCTTTGGTAGCATGCTACCTTCCCGCACATCGAGCGATGCGCCGGAACCCCGTGACCGCGATTCGCGAACTGTAACGCACTCATCCACGTTCGCTCAATGAGCGCAGAAGAGCCAACTGAAAGACTGCTTGCCTAGGATCCAGACCGGATGAATCGTGCAGTGGCAAGATTGAGAAATTGCCAGCTCTTTCGCGCAAATCCGCGGATTGTTGAATCCGAAGTTAGGACGACGTCATCATTTCGGTGGATGTCGAAATGTATTGCGCTTTGCGGCTACGGCGCGAAAAGGAGCAGGTAATGGGTAAGCTGGACGGAAAGATTGCACTAATCACGGGTGGGAACAGCGGTATCGGTTTAGCGACGGCAAAGCGCTTTGTTGCCGAGGGGGCGCACGTGTATATCACGGGACGCCGGCAGGAATCTCTGGATGCCGCGGTGAAAGAGATTGGCAGCAACGTAACCGCCGTACAGGGTGACGTCTCGAAGCTGGAAGACCTGGATCGCCTGTTTGCGCAGATAAAGCAGGAGAAGGGCAAGCTCGACGTTGTGTTCGCCAATGCGGGGGGAGGCGAGTTCGTTCCGCTAGGCAGCTACACCGAGGAACACTTCGACAAGACCTTCAACATCAACGTGAAGGGTCTTGTGTTCACTGTGCAAAAGGCGTTACCACTGCTCCCCAACGGTGCAACGATCGTGCTGAACGGTTCAATCGTATCGGTGAAGGGTTTCGAGAACTTCGGCGTCTATAACGCGACCAAGGCTGCGGTCCGATCGTTCGCGCGCACCTGGACGACCGAGTTGAAGGCGCGCAAGATCCGCGTGAACGTGGTAAGCCCCGGACCGATCGACACTCCCGCGATTGCGGGTCTTGCGGGGAATGACAATGAGCAGGAGAAGCAGCTCAAGGCGAACCTTGCGGCAGGCGTGCCACTTGGCCGCATGGGCCACCCCGACGAATTGGCTAAGGCGGTCGTATTCCTTGCATCCGACGACAGCAGCTTCGTCGCTGGCGTGGAGTTGTTTGTCGATGGCGGGTTCGTGGCAGTTTAAGGAGATGCCGGGCGCTGTTCGTTGGCGCTCCGGCAAGACTTCTGACAGCCGCCCTCAGGTGGGCGTTCGCCCGTCCCCCGACTCGGAATAGTCGAGCAGATCAAGCCGCGAAATCAGGCAGCCATACGTCGACTATCGGTCCGATATTGTTGCCATAATTACACCGGGCAGGTCGTGATGATTTCGGAATACGCTTGTTTCATCCCCGCTCAACCCTTCCCGAGCGGGGATGGTTACAGTCGAATTCACAATCCTCAGTTGTCATCTGTGATCGCTTCGGCGATTGTCCCTGTGCACGTCCCGAATCCGATGCGAGGCTTACCGTCCTGCTCCGTGTACGCGCGAAAGATTACCTGATCGCCATCTTCGAGAAATGTGCGTACCTCGCCCGAGGGCAGGCAGAGCGGCCGTTCACGGTGTTTCATCTCCAGCAGGCAACCCTCAGAGCCTTGCTCTGGTCCCGAAATAGTGCCGGTTGCGAGAAGATCGCCGGAACGCAGGTTGCAGCCGTTACTGGCATGATGTGTGACGATCTGGGAGATGCTCCAGTACAGATCGCGCAGATTGCCGCGGCTAACGAGCATCGGTTTTACTCCCTTTTCACGCATTCGCTGCGACAGCAGGTACACCTCGAGCACCAGATCGATGCTGTCTAGCGCGCTATGCGGCGAAGACAGGTAAGGTAGCGGCGCAGGATCGCCTTCTACCCGTGCCGCAACCGGCACCCGAAACGGCGACAGCGCCTCCATCGGCACGATCCACGGAGAGATGGTGGTGGCGAAGTTCTTGGCCAGAAATGGACCGAGAGGTTGATACTCCCACGCTTGAATGTCGCGCGCCGACCAGTCGTTCAGCAGGCACACTCCGAAGACGTGTTGCTCGGCTTCACCGATTGGAATGGCCCGACCCAGCTCATTGTCCGGACCGATAAATGCACCCACTTCCAATTCGTAGTCGAGCGAGCGCGATGGGCCAAAACTTGGTTCCGCAGCCTGCGGCGTTTTCGTTTGCCCACGGGGACGGCGAATCTCATGCCCGCTCACCACCACCGAAGACGCACGGCCGTGATACCCAATTGGCACGTATTTGTAGTTCGGCAGCAACGGATTGTCGGGCCGGAAGAGCTTACCTACCCTTGTAGCATGATGAATCGATGCGTAAAAGTCCGTATAGTCTCCGATCTGCGCGGGCAGCAACATCTCCGCGTCGCACTGCGGAACAAGCATCGATTGAAGCCGGGCCCGCAGATGCGGATCGGTCTGCCCTGCGGAGAGGATCGCGGTCAAGTGCGCGCGAAGTGCTGACCAGGCCTCTTTGCCCAGCGCCATCAACGGATTGAGTACGCTTGCAGCGCATGCGTCAACAACTGCACTGGGAAGACGCTCGAGCACGCCCTCGGATGCACAGGCACGCAGATCGAGAATCTGATCGCCGATGGCCACGCCGATGCGAGTGATGTGAGCGTGGCGAAACACTCCATAGGGCAGATTCTGGATGGAGAAATCGCAGTCGGGTTCGTTCGCGGAGTCGATCCAGCTTGTCAGAGCCACCCCAATGCCTCCAGATCCTGGATTGGTTCGGCGAACGAACAGGCGCCGAAGCTCAGGAAGAACTCTTTTCGCATCTTACGCAACTGATTACCGCTCCAATGATACGAACGCCAGTCGAGGCCGTCTTCATCTAAACGAACATTGCCTGGATCGTCCTCCTCCAACGCCGATTGCGCCTCCTCTGTACTCGAACCGAGGTACGCAATTGCCGCGGCGCAGAGCAGATTCATAAAACCGTGCATCGTCGCGCTTGGACTGTCCGCCGCGTATGTGAGTGGATGTCGCGAACGAATGGGATGGTGTAGGCCGGCGGTGGCCTTAAAGGGAACCTTGCGCACTGCAAGGCTTTCGAGCAACACGGCAACGGAAGTCGGCGACGGAAATGCTTCGGCGGTCACACCGCCCGCCCGCAGCTTGGCCATGGATTTGGCGGACACGACCGCATCGAGGACCGCTGCACTGGGCAGCGAAGATTGAATCTCAAAGTATGCTTCCACTCCCGAGGGGATCTCCTTCCTGATACGTTCGATCAGCGAAGGCTCAGTCGTATTGACCTCCACTGCCACAATCCCAACTCTCTCGTCCGTCTGTTGTGCCACAAGGCCCCAATCCGCATTTGCAGGAACGATGACGCTCAACGGGATATGCGGCAGCTCTTTGCCGGCGACCTCGCTTAATTCGTCAAGACGGGATACGTCCACGATGAAGCGGCCCAGCACGGCAGCATGCTCGCCGTGGAGATAAGTGAGGTAATTGCCAACGGCGGTGTCCATCTCGAGACTGGCCGGTGGGTACAGGCCGGCATAGTCGATCAGCCTGCGCAACAGGATTTCGATCGCACTCATGGCTTCGCGTCAGGGATGGAAGCGCTTCTTCAGGCCCTGCCAGCACTCGAAGTACTCGTGCTGCAGGATGCGGGCATTCATGGCAAACTCCGTAGGACGCACGACAAGCTGTGTCTCGAACATAAAGGCCAGTGTGTTGGCCAGGTGCTGGGGCTTGAGTTCTACATTGCTTGCCCGCTCGAATGTTTCCGCATCGGGGCCATGCCCCGCCATGCAGTTGTGCAGGCTCGCGCCGCCCGGCACAAAGCCCTCGGCCTTGGCATCGTACTCTCCAAAGATCAGCCCCATGAACTCGTTCATCAGGTTGCGATGGAACCATGGCGGACGGAACGTG
Organism: uncultured Acidobacteriaceae bacterium; assembly: GCA_963839215.1. Lineage (GTDB taxonomy): Bacteria > Acidobacteriota > Terriglobia > Terriglobales > Acidobacteriaceae > Telmatobacter. Next base: position 200,531 of record CAWITZ010000002.1, read on the forward strand.
TGCTCGGCCACCATCCAGCGCGGCGGAAAGATCGCAAAGTCGCAGTTTGCTGTCCCCGGGATGGTCGAAGGCGAACTCAGCACCGTGTAGATGGAAGGATCCGGATGGTCGAACAGACCATGTTGATGCAGTTAAAAAGTCCGAGGTCATATTTGTACGGCGCGTTGTTACCATCCACGCGACCACATCAAGCGGTGAGTGATCGATCAACGCCGACCATAGTCTGCCCAGGAATTTCGCGGTGATGCGGTACTCCCCATCGCGGTCTTCATACGCTGCAACCGGTGCTTGAAAATCCCGCGGGTTCGCCAGGCCGTTCGCGCCGATGGGCCCAAGCTCAGGCAAACGGAATGGGAGTCCATAGTTCTCGCAAATGTAGCCGCGCGCCTGTTTGTCCTGCAACACCACGCGAAACTTTGTGCCCCGCGGAATCACGCAAATCTCGCCTGGATTAACATCCAGAATCCCCAGCTCGGTATGGAAGTGCAGCGCGCCAAGCTGCGGCACGATTAGCAATTCGCCATCCGCCATATAAAAGAAGCGGTCCTGCATGGAAGCGTTGGCGGCATCAAGGTGGATTGCGAGGCCGACCTGCATGGCAGGATCACCATTGCCGCCCGGGTGACGATGCCATCGACAAAATCAGTCGGCTCCGCGGGAATCGGCAGCGGGTCCCACCGAAGCTGGTTCGGGGTAGTTGGGACTTCAATAAACGCCCACTGCGGATATCTTTCGCCGGGATCGCTTCATACGGGCGATGCGTGACCGAAGGACGAATACGATACGTCCATGTACGCCGGTTCACGGCGCGTGGCGCTGTAAACGACATCCCGCTGAACTGCTCGGTGTAGAGCCCCAGCGGATGTTTCTGTGGGGCGTTCTGGCCAAGAGGAAGCGCTCCGGCAACCGCCTCTGTGGCGAATTCATTGCCGAAACCCAATTGGTAGCGAAGTTCCTTCTGCATCGAGAGCCCCTTCACAAACGGCCGCCGAGCGTGCGCTGCTCCGCTTCGTGCATGGCCTCGTAAATCTCGTCAAAACTGTCCACCGCAAACAGTACCCGTTGCATCTCGTCTACCTTGACCGGCGTATTCAGCACCTCATCCAAGGAAAAATCGTGCACCGCGCATCCACCGTTGACAACATTCATGCACTCGCCATGCGAGCTGATAATGCCACTGCCGTATGCTTTGATGCTGCCGCCCTGCCGGATGAGACCGAACTCGACGGTATACCAGAAAAGACGTCCGAGTTTTTCCAGAACATCCTTGTCGACCACGCTTGCGCAGACGCGCCCGTAGTGCTCGAGGAAACCGGCGAAGACCCGGTGCGCATGCATGGGCACATGGCCGAAGACATCGTGAAAGATGTCTGGCGCTGGCGTGTATTCCAGAGATTTCCAGTCGCGCAACCCGGTGGTGGTGGGAAAGAGCCGGCTCGCGAGCATCTCAAAAACGCAGGCGCGGGCAGAAATCCGCTGACCGGCGTCGAGCTCCATCCCGTACGCGGACCTAGTCGCGCTGTGATTGCCGCCAGCTTCGGCAACCGGTCTGTTTGCAGTCCGATGATCTCGAAGCCTTCCAGGTACTCGCGCGCTGCGTGTTTCTCCACATCGGGCAGCACGCGGCCGACTAGTTCGGCCCAGAGATTGTGCTGGTCTTCCGTGTACGAATCGAAATTCTGCTCGATGATGTAGGGTGCTGCGGCGGACAAAATCGACTGGTCATGATTGTTTCCACCCTGAACAGATGCGGTTCGAAAGCACCTCCGACCATACGGCGAGAATGCGCGTTTGATCCTCACGGCTTACAAATTTCCCCGCAGTTGCTGCTCGCGCTCGATGGCTTCAAACAGAGCCTTGAAGTTACCTTTCCCGAAGCTGCGGCTGCCCTTTCGCTGGATGATCTCGTAGAACAGGGTGGGGCGGTCCTCCACTGGCTTGGTGAAGATCTGCAACATGTAGCCCTCGTCATCGCGATCGGCCAGGATACCCAGCTTCTCCAGTTCTTCAACCGGCTCATCGATCTTGCCCAGCTCGGTTCTGCAGCTCTGCGTAGTAGGGAGTGTGGCACCCGCAGGGAACCCACCACTGCTCGTTCAACCTGTGTAACAGTGTCCAGAATGTCGTTCGTCGCCAATGGAAATGCCGCACGCCCGGACCGAGGAAGAAAATCCAGATACCCTCGACCTGCGCTTCCTCCTTCCCCTTCCGCCGGCTCGTTAATGGGGAACTTCACAAAGCCACTTCCCGCTGGCCATCACCTTCGACATCAAGTGCCGAGTACTCCGTGGAAATGTCCGTGTCGTCGAAATGCTGGTAGAGCGAGAAGCCCATCACGCGTCCGTAGTAATCGACCCACTTGTCCATTTCATGCCAGCCCACATTGCCTACCATGTGATCAATGTGCTGCAGGCCGACAGGCCGGGCGATGGAATCGTGTTTAATCGCCTGAAAGCCCGGCATGAAAGGGCCATGGTAGTCGTTGCGTTCCACAAACATGTGGACGGTATCGCCATAGGTACGAATGCTTGAAAGCAACACCGTGCCATTGTCATCCGTGCGGGTGTACGGTTCGGCCACGCTCACCGCGCCACGGCTGGTTGTCTCGCGCCATGCCTTTCGCGCATCGTCGACCCACAGAGCAACAACCTGCACCGCGTCTCCGTGGCGGTGAATACGCTCGGCAATGGGATCGCTGCTGCGCAAGGGAGTGGTCAGCACAAAACGCACTTTGCCTTGCTGCAGCACATACGAGGCGCGATCGCGCAGGCCTGTCTCTGGTCCCGCATAAGCTATCAACGACATGCCAAAGGCGCTGCGATAGTAGTAGGCCGCCTGGCGGGCGTTGCCCACATAGAACTCGACGTGGTCGGTTCCCTTCAGCGGAAGGAAGTCGGGCTGATTTGATAACGACTCAACAGATGCATGTGTCAGCACAGCCGGGGAAGTACTCATAGCCAATTCCTCATAAAGCCGGAACCAGAGGATTGCAGCATGCAGGACGGTAATTCCGGCTGGGCAAAGCATAGGCCCGCGCCAACTCACCCGAAAATGGCGATTCGAAGAAAAAGCTGTGCCATCTCCTAATGAGATTAGGGATAATAGCCTCCGCACTTAAGGATGTGCGGAGCATGTCGCATAAAAGCGTCCCCGACGTCATTGAACTGGATGCCATCGCCTGGAAGCTCGTGGAACTTCTGCAGCGCAACGCTCGGTTGTCGTTTGCGGAGCTGGGACGCAAGGTGAGTCTGTCCACACCCGCGGTTGCCGAGCGCGTGCACCGCCTCGAGGAGGCTGGAGTCATCACCGGCTATCACGCGGCCGTAAACGTTGCGAAGCTGGGCGCGCCCATTCACATTCTGATGAGGCTGACTATTCCGGGCGGAGATCTGCAAATCAGCCGCACGGTCTCAGCCATCAAGGAACTGGTCGAGATTCGCCGCTGTCACCGCATCACCGGGGACGAGTCGTTCGTGCTCGAAGCGGATGTGGTCTCGATCCGTCACATGGAAGCACTGATCGATCGGCTTTCCGCATTAGGAGCAACTTCGACTTCTACAATTCTGTCGTCGCCCGTGGAGCGGCGTGAGTACACCAGCAAGCAGCTAGAGGGGTTTGCGAAGCATCTTTAGCCTCCGGCCGTCCGTCGCCAAAATTCCATCCCGAGTGAAACTGGCGGGGGATCCCTGCCAATGAAAGTGACGTAACTCCAGATGATGAGAATCTTGGAACTGGCAAATACTGACAGCTCTTAAGACTCTTCCTGGGTACCAATCCAGCACGTTGCGCCTTGTGCTCGTGATTCTCTCCTCGAGCTAGTTAAGAGCAGTTGGGACCGTCTTCCACCCTCAGTGGTGTCGGGGCGGAATCATCGCTTCAACAGTAGTGGTATTCTTCCACCAGAATCTCTGAACTCGATTAGAAAAACAGACAGGTCCGATCCTTCCATGTCGCAACAATCGCGCCCACAGAACTTAGCTGATTCCGTCTATAGCCAACTTAAGGCAGAACTCTTTGAATTCCGTCTCTTGCCGGGGGAAGATTTACCGAGGCCGAAATCGCTCATCGAACCGGGGCGAGCCGGACACCCGTGCGTCAGGCGCTCTACAAGCTCCAACGTGAAGGATTCCTCGATGTTAATTTCCGGAACGGGTGGGAAGTGCGGCCACTGGACTTTGTTCAGATCGATGCCCTCTATGAATTGAGAATCCTTCTGGAACAAGCATCTGTACGCCGTATGAGGGATCTGGACCCAAATCAGCTGAACGACGTTTTACTTCCCCTTGAGGATAGGTGGTGTGTCCGGCCCAAAGATCGCAGCGCCGACGCAAGTGAAGTCGCTATGTGGGATGAGGGGTTCCACAGTGGCCTCGTTGCCGCATCGCGAAATAAAGAATTCGCTCGTGTTCATCTTGAGGTGACGGAGAAAATTCGGATCGTGCGCCGTCTGGGTTTCACCGGGAATTCCCGCATTACGGCAACGTACGACGAACACAGCGCCATCCTGGCATCCATACGGGCGAGCCAGTTTGACGCTGCAGAAAAGCAACTGGCACTCCACATTGAGGTATCACGCAATGGGGCAAGAAAGATCACCCTGTTGAGGCTGCAGGACGCGCGGGCCGGTCTGCGAAGCTAGCCCGAATTCCCGGCGAAGAAGAAATACAGAGCTGCTGCCGCCGATGGAAATGAAGACCAAGCTCCGTTAAGCCCCTGTGTGGAGAGCCATGTAAAAAGAATCTCAAACTCTTCATAGCATCCTTATGTCCTCCTGTATACCTTCTTGTATACAGCCTCAGTTTCTCCAAATAGCCATTTCATCATGCATCCAGGTGTTGCCTCGGGCTCGCCTGAGGCGCAAGCGGGATCTTCATTTTCTTGAGCAGGCTGATCTTACAGGGGGTTGCATTCATGAATGAATCTTTCGTAGGTCGTGAGAGACGTCCCTTCATCGGCGGCAATGGTTCGATTGAAGGCAAGAATAGGAATCTGTTCGCAAGGCTGTACTGGGTGGCTTCACTGGCTGTTCTTCTGTTTCTTGCTGTCACTCAGGGATTCAGTCAGGAGCCTGCCCGTCTATCGGGAGCCGTGAAGGACTCGACCGGATCTATCATTCCCAATGCGACGGTTGAATTGAAGAACGATAAGACCGCCGAGATCAAGAAGGCATCGACCGGTCCTCTCGGTGAATATTCGTTCACCGAGCTCCCCGCGGGAGGGTACACGATCCAGATTAGCGCTCCCGGATTCGCGAGTCAGAAGCAGCCGATTTCTCTTATTGCCGGACAAACAGCCAATCTCGATCTGGAGCTATTCGTCGCTGGAGAGGTGCAGTCCGTTTCAGTCAGCGGAGAAACGGACCCATATAATGTGGTTCCAGTTCAGCCGTCTAGCACCGCTCTGGGTCTCCCTGAGAAAATAGAAGAAACACCACGCTCAGTCTCAAGTGCGGGTTCGGAATTGTTGAATTTGTATTCTGCCAGAACTGTAAACGACCTTGTCACTGTTGTACCGGGCTCCTATACGGGTGGCTACTTCGGCATTCCCGGAAGTGTCTTTCTGCGCGGTGACATTGCGGACAATTACTTCCGCGGATTCCGTCGTGTTGAGAATCGAGGAAATTATCAAACCCCGCTCGACGCGTCGGATCACATAGAGATTGTTGCTGGACCGCCTTCCCCGATTTACGGCCCGGGGAGGATGGGCGGGTTCATGAATTTCTATCCCAAGACGGTACGTAGCGAAGGCGCGAAATGGATGGACAAGGGCCATGGCGCCGTCGTCGGACGGTTTGGAGAATACAACGACAAAGTCGGGAGTGCGGAGTATGGATTGCCGTTCAAGATCGGCTCCCATCGCTCTGGCGCCTATGTCATGTTTGAAGGAAAGGGTTCAGACAGCTTTTACAAAGAGGTCTTTGACCGCTACGTGCTGGGGCAGATCGCGTTCGATACGGAACTCTCCTCGAAGTGGAGACTGGCCTATGGTTTTCAAGGATATAACGACCAGGGAATCCAGGCTCTCGGCTGGAATCGAGTCACGCAAGATCTGATCGACCATCAGACCTATCTGGCCGGAAACCCGGCCGTCAATCTTTCTTCTAATGGAACCAATATCGGTCCACAGGACATTTCGCCCGGGCAATTGAATACCTTTGCGTGGCAGCAGGACATGGGCGCGGTGTTTCCCTACTACGGCAACTACGCTGACTACGCATTGGATCCTGCCACAGTGCATCCGGTAAAGTTGTCGATGAACCGGATCATGGTCGACAACACGGGAGATTTTCTGAGCGCGACAACCTATACCGCCTACCTCGATGTTGTGGGTGAAATCAAGCCGGGAGTCACGTTCAAGAATCAGTCTTTCTACGATCGCCTCAATTCGCAAAAATTCAGCAGCTACGGATTCGGCGCCGACTACCGGCCATGGACAGTCGAAAACAAATCAACGTTGACCTTCACCTTGCATCCGGAGTCGGTGGTCTCGATGAATGTATTCGCAGGCTACGATTTCACCAGGGTTGCGGTCACGGCGGGTGAAGAGCGCGACGATTACCAGGTCGTTGACCGGCGCGACCTCTCACTTGGTGCCACTCCCAACGATCGAATGCAGGGCCCGTGGGACAGCAATCCGTCAATCCCATTCCAATACTTGAACAAGGGCATGTACACGGATCACGGTCTCTTCTGGCTCTCGGACATCGATTTCTGGAACAGGCTGGTCTTCACCATTGGCGCGAGGTTGGATCGCTATTCGCCCGATTTCTGGGGTCGTGACTCAGGTTATGGCGCACTGACCCATGAGAAAGCAAAGAATACCGGAGGTCTTTTCAACGGCAGCGTGAGCTACAGAACGCCGATTCATCTAGTCCCTTACTTCACCGCTGCAACGTCTCGCTTCCTGGATCTCGGGCAGGGAAATGAGATCGATGCTTCAGAGATTCCCGGCGGAACCTATGTGCAGCCCTCCAGCCTTTATGAGGGTGGCGTAAAGACCAGCTTGTCCCAAACTTTCTTCGGTTCGCTCGCATTCTTCCGTCAAAAGCGCTCTGCATGGAACAGCCAGACCCTGGCACTCGACTACTTCAAGAGCAAGGGTGCTGAATTGGAAGTTCGCGCCTTCCTCTTCAAGCGCCTCAGCCTGACGGGTGCATTTACCTGGCAGCAACCTCAACAACTGAATGCGCCGTTCCTGCTAGGCATTCCCGGCACCTTGCTGGGCTTAACCCCCGAACAGTCGTACGGTGGAAAATTTGAAGGTCTTGCTACTATCTTTCCTCACCAGGGAGCATACGCGGTGGCTGGCCAACCGCATTGGGTTGCAAGCCCCTTTGGGACGTTCAACATCACCAGGAACATCGGTTTCTTGATCGGAACTACATGGGTAGCTTCAGTCAAGGCCGGCTATGTCAGCAACGTCGTGCTCCCTTCCTACGCTCTCTCGCGCGGATCGGTCTTCTACCGCAGGAAAAACTATGAAGTGAACTTTGGGATCAACAATATGTTCGACGCCAAATATTTCCAGAGCCAGTATCTGTTCGAAGATTCACTCGTAAAACCGGGCGAACTGCGGACCATGGGCGGAACTGTCAGATATACATTCTAGGTAACAGAGGGAGTTCAACTTGGTTATCAATGATCCTGAAGTGATGGCGGAGATCCTCGCCCTTCACGAAGAATACGAAGAGGCTCTCGTCGGCAACAAGGTGAAAAAGCTGACGGCATTCTTCTGGGACTCATCACACGCCTTGCGCTTCGGAGTGGCAGAAAGTCTGTACGGTTCCGCGGAGATCGAGGTATTTCGCAAGGCCCGCTCCGCCGTCAATCTTGAACGGGAGGTATTCAATCTGCGCATTGTCACTTTCGGCAGTGCGCAGGCTGTCGTCACACTGGAGTTCAAGCGAGTGGCAAACGGCATTCCCCGGCATGGACGTCAAAGCCAGGTCTGGATCAAATTTCCCGGTGGCTGGAAGATCGTAAATGCCCACGTCTCGTTTACTGCAATGTCGTACATGGAATCCGCAGCCGCTCTAATCGGCCTGCCCATTCCTCCGGAATTTGCCGATGGAGTGCGGCAGAACATCGAGCGCTCTGCACAAATTGCTGCGCCGCTTCTGGGCGTCACTCTTTCAGAAGAGACGGAATCCGCGGGGGTGTTTCAGCCATGAGCATTCCATGTGATCTGTCCGCTGACGCAGTAAGCATTGCCCAGGCTATCCGATCTCGGGAGCATTCCGCTCGCGAAGTCATGCAGGCGACGCTTGAATCCGTTCGGGAGCACGACGGCCAGCTGAACTGTTTTACTAAGGTACTGGAAGCTGAAGCGCTTGCCCAGGCTGACGCAACTGACCGCCGCATTGCTGCCGGAGATGACCCTGGACCGTTGGCGGGCGTTCCCTTCGCGGTCAAGAATCTGTTCGATATTGCCGGCACCACCACAATCGCCGGTTCAAAGATCCATGCGAGCAACCCTCCTGCAAAGAGAGACGCGGCGGTCGTGGAGCGTCTGAAAGCGGCCGGGGCAAATGTTGTCGGGGCGTTGAACATGGACGAATACGCCTACGGCTTCACCACAGAGAATACTCACTACGGTCCAACGCGCAACCCGTACGATCTGGAACGGGTTGCGGGAGGCTCTTCCGGCGGCTCTGCTGCCGCGGTCGCCTCCGGCATATTGCCGCTGACGATTGGATCGGACACCAATGGATCAATTCGGGTTCCTGCGGCATTCTGCGGAATCTACGGACTGAAGCCAACCTACGGTCGAATCTCTCGCGCAGGAGCAGTGCTCTTCGCGGAGAGCTTCGATCATGTCGGTCCATTTGCGCGCTCGGTGCGCGATATCGCCCTCACCTTCGATGTCCTTCACGGACCCGATCCACGAGATCCAGTTGCCAGCACCCGACCCGCTGAAGCCGTATCTCCTCGATTAGAGCTCGGAACTAAAGAGCTCCGAATCGCTATTGCTGACGGTTATTTCAGCCATAGCGGAGCACCTGAAGCATTCGTAGCGGTAAGCAAGATCGCCCGAGCCCTCGATGTGCAGCAGACCGTCACAATTCCGGATGTGGAGAAGGCGCGCGCAGCGGCGTACATTATCACCGCATGCGAGGGCGGAAACCTTCACCTCTCCGATCTCCGCACCCGGCCCGGCGACTTCGATCCCATGGTGATTGAGCGATTCCTGGCAGGTGCTCTGCTGCCGGCCTCGTGGTACTCCCATGCGCAGCGTTTCCGCAGAGTATTTCGTGATCGACTGCGGGAAATCTTCGACAAGGTCGATGTCATCCTTGCCCCCACTACTCCATTTCCCGCAATCCGGATTGGGCAGCCAACGATCGTGATCGATGGAAAGGAAGTGCCATCACGGCCTAACCTTGGGATATTTACACAACCGCTCTCGTTTATTGGGTTGCCCGTTCTTTCCGTTCCAGTATTTCTTCCTGGATCGCTGCCACTCGGAGTTCAAATTGTCGGCGCACCGTATCGCGAGGCGTCGATTCTGAGAGTGGCCAGGCAACTCGAGCAGATGGGCGTTGTATCTGCTCCGATTCAAGCACCTGTCCTGCAAACCGTGCGGGAATGAGCGGATGGAAAAGACGATTAGCGGGATCACGCGCAGGGAATTTCTGACCCGGACGGCTGCCGCGACTACTGCGGTCGTCGTGAGGCCGCGTCTGTTGTCGGCAGCAGCTCAGCCCTTGACCATGGGCTTCCTTTACGGAGGCCCAAAGAACGATCTCGGCTACAACCAGGCTCATTTCGAAGGAAGGCAGTCTTTGAGAGCGCTGCCCTTTGTAAGAGCAATCGATGAAGCGAACGTCACGGAGACAATCGACGCCGAAGAGGCCATGCGCGACATGATTCATGAGGATGGAGCGCGTGTCATCTTCGCCACCTCGTACGGTTATCTCGATCCTTATGTCTATCGCATCGCGCGCGAGAATCCCGATGTGCAGTTCTTTCACTGCGGCGGGTTTTTTCGCGACGGCATTGATCCGCTGAACATCGGCGTTTACTTCGGATATATCGATGAGGTCGAGTACCTGGCAGGCATGGCTGCCGGCTTGATGACGCGTACCGGCCGTCTGGGCTTTGTTGCTGCAAAGCCGATTCCTCAAGTGCTGAGAAATATCAACAGCTACATGCTTGGTGCGCGAAGCGTAAATCCGTCCGTAACGATGCAGGTCATCCTCACGGGAGATTGGGTCCTGCCGGTACGGGAAGCAGAGGCGGCCAGCAGTCTCGCGGACCAGGGTGCCGATGTGCTAACCGGTCACACGGGTTCTCCGCGCGTCATCGTACAGGTTGCGGAGCGGCGCGGCATCTGGGCCACGGGATATCAGTTCGATCAGTCCGCAGTGGCGCCGCATGCCTTCCTGACAGGGGCGGAGTGGTCTTGGGGAGTGGTGTACCGGCAGTACGCGGAAATGCTGAATGAAGGAAGATCCGTCGTCAAACGCACCATCCCGCGGCGCATGAGCGGCACACTCAAGGATCACTTTTGCAAGCTGTCTCCATTCGGTCCTGCAGTGACGCCCTCAATGCGCTTCAGGATTCTTCAGGCGCAGAAGGAACTTCTCGACGGCTCCCGAACGATCTATCGGGGACCTTTGGGCGACAACAAAGGAAACATTGTCATTCCTGCGGGCAAGACGATTTCCATTCAGGATTCCGCGCTCGACGGCATGAACTGGCTGTCGGAAGGAATAGAGGGAGACATAAGAAGCCTATGAGATCCATCGCCCTCGTTCCTTCGCGCAAATCGCTCGAATCCGTCGCCATCCCGACGCTCGCCTTTTTGATTGCGATGGCGCTTTTCGGAGGATTTTGCGCATTCTGGGGCGCCCCTTTCTGGGCCGTCTTCGGTTCAATCTACCGCGCCGGATTTGGAAGCTGGTATGCGTGGCAGAACAGCCTGGTTCGTGCGGCTCCTCTCATGCTCTGCGGTCTATGCACCGCAATTCCGGCTCGCGCTGGTCTGATCACCGTGGGGAACGAAGGCGCGTTTGTGCTGGGCGGCCTCGCGGCCGCCGCCGCAGGTCTGGCCACGCAATCGGCGTCTGCCGTCTTGAGTCTTTGTTTTATGGCAGCGGCGGGTGCGATAGCGGGCGGTCTTTGGATCATGGCAGCCGGTGCGCTTCAGCACTATCGAGGTGTCAACGCGGTGATCAGCAGTTTGCTGCTCAACTACATTGCCCTGGCCTGCCTGTTGCAGCTCGTTGAGGGTCCAATGCGCGACCCGCACAGCCTGAATTTTCCAGCCACCTATGCGATCGCGGACTCACATCACCTCGGTACTCTCTTCAATTCCAGGATTCACATGGGACTGGTCTTCGGGGTCGTCGCATCGCTCCTGGGTTGGTTTTTTCTGGAGCATACCGTTTGGGGCATGAAGGTGAAGATCGTCGGCGGCAATTCCAGAGCCGCGGCACTCGTCGGCCTGCCTCTCGGATCGCTGATCCTCGGAGCGAGTTTTCTCGGCGGCGCATGCGCAGGCCTCGCCGGCATGGTTGAAGTAGCGGCTGTGCAGGGCCGCGCGAGTCATGCAATTGCGGCAGGCTACGGCTACGTGGGCATTCTCGTGGCGTTTCTTGCCCGCCAGTCTCCGCTGCGCATCATCGTCGTATCCGTCATTCTCGGTGCGGTCGTTGCAAGCGGTGGAGCACTTCAGCGCGATCTCGATCTCCCAGACGCGACTATCGCAGTCTTTGAGGGAATTGCTTTCCTGATGATTCTCGTGTCAGAAACGGTCTATGGGCGCCTAAGTTGGCTGAGGTATAGAAGCGATGTTGCAATTTGAACTCGGCGCCGGCCCGGTGCTCGCCGCCGCGCTCCTGGGCGCTGCAATTCGCGGCAGCATCCCTTACATGTTCGTTAGCCTCGGTGAATGCCTCACTGAGACGAGCGGCCGCATCAATCTCGGGATGGAAGGCATCCTCTTGATGGGTGCAATGACGGCGTTTGCCGTTTCGCAGCGTACGGGCTCGCCCTGGCTTGGAGCTCTAGCGGCGGCCGCTATTGGCGCATTGCTAGGACTCTGCCATGCATCAGTTGCGGAGTTGCCAGGCACCAATGACATTGCTGCAGGCATCGCAATGATCGTCTTTGGCAGCGGGCTCGCTTTCTTTTTTGGCAAACAGTTCGTCGCTCCAATGGCTCCTCAGCTTCCTGTCCTGGATTTAGGAAGCTGGGCATCAACCCCTGCCATGCGAGCCGCTCTTCGAGTCAGCCCGTTATTTTTCCTTGGTATTTTCGTTGCCTTCGCTCTGCACTATTTGCTGCAGAGTACTCGCTGGGGGCTTCACGTCCGCGCTGTAGGCGACGCGCCCGAAGCTGCGCGCTCCATGGGGATCTCCGCTCGCAGACATCGCATCACTGCAACAACAATCGGCGCAGCTTTAGCGGGCATTGGCGGATCGCACTTGACGCTTTATTTCCCAGGCATCTGGTCCGAGGGAATATCCGGCGGGCAAGGCCTGATGGCCGTGGCGCTTGTGATATTTGCGCGCTGGAGACCATTGCGTTGTCTCGGCGCTTCTCTATTTTTTGGAGCTGCACAGGCCCTTGGCCCATCATTGCAATCGCTGGGATTGAACGGGGTCTATCATCTGCTGAATGCCTCTCCGTATGTGCTCACTTTAGTACTTATGGTCGCCTCCTGCTCACCTGATCGCAGGCTCGCCGGAATGCCGAGTGCCTTGGGAGGAAAAGGGTGATCGAGCGGCCGGCTCTAGTGGAAGTAAAAAATGTCAGCAAACACTTCGGCGCGCTTCGCGCCGTTGATTCCGTGAGCGTGACCATTTGTCCCGGAACCTTTCACGCGATCATCGGCGAAAACGGAGCTGGAAAAAGCACGCTTGCAAAATGCATACTCGGCATCCATCCGCTCCAATCCGGCGAAGTAAGAGCAGATGGAAAGTTGATCACCAATCCCTCTGACGCGCGGCGCGCGGGCATGGGGATGGTGTTTCAGCAGTTCAATCTGGTTCCCTCGATGACCGTCGGCGAGAATCTGTTAATGGCCAGGGAAGACTTGCCTCAGATTCTTCACTGGCGAGAGCATCGCTTGGAGTTAACAAAGTTCCTCGAGACTGCCCCATTTTCCATTGACCTTGACAGCAGGATTGCGCACTTAGCGGCAGGCCAAAAGCAGAAAGTCGAGATTCTGAAACAACTCTACTTGAAGACGAAAGTGCTCATCCTCGATGAGCCAACCTCAGTGCTGACCCCGTCCGAATCGGACGAAGTAATGTCTGTCCTTTCCTCAATGGTCAGGAGAGGCACTTTAAGCGTTGTCCTGATCAGCCACCGCTTCAGCGAAGTGATGGATTTTGCAGACGAAGCGACCGTGATGCGCTCCGGCAAGCTAGTCGCGTCAACAGCCGTAAGAGACACCAACCTCGCCCAACTCGCTGGTTGGATGATGGGGGAGTCGCGGGCCCCGCAACCGATTGAGAAGCGCGGTGAAAAGCCCGCGAAACTCGCTCTGGAACTGAATGACCTTACGGTACGTGGTGAAAATGGTCTGTTCGCGGTCAACAAGATCAGCTTGCGAGTCCACGCCGGCGAGATTCTCGGGATTGCTGGCGTTTCTGGTAACGGACAGCGTGAATTGATACAAGCCATCGGGGGGCAGCGCAATATCGAGAGTGGCGAGATTCGCGCTTGCGGCTCCCCCTTTTCTCCTACACGCGATGGAATCCGAAAAGCGGGTCTTTTCACGCTTCCAGAGGAGCCATTGGAGAATGCTACGGTTCCTTCGATGAGTATCGCTGAGAATCTGGCATTGCGCAGATTCGACCGACCTCCGTTTTCGAGGTTTAGATTCTTTCTCGACCACTCTGCGATCTTGCAGTCCGCGCGCGCAGTGATCAAATCCTTTTCAATACGCCCATCGTCGCCGGAAATTCCTGTGCGAAATCTTTCCGGCGGGAATTTGCGAAAGACAGTGACGGGGCGCGATCTGATGGACGGGGAAGTCAGAATTCTGGTTGTCGCAAATCCCTGCATAGGTCTCGACTTCGCTGCGGCCGCATCGCTGCACAACCGCCTGATTGAGATGAGAAATCGAGGGGGAGCTCTCCTGCTGGTCAGCGAAGACCTTGACGAGTTGATTCAGTTGGCAGACCGGATCGTCGTGATGAGTGGTGGTGTCATTGCGCATGAAACACGTCCCGAGGAACTGGATCGTGCGCTCATTGGCAGCCACTTCGGGGGCAGACCAGAAGCAAGTGAAGTTCGGTAAAGGAGTTTGAATGCGGATGCGTGTATCTATATTCATGGTTGCACTATGCTGTGCAACGTCGGCATTTGCTTCAGTCGGTTTTCAGGAAATCAGCATTCCTGATCCGCACGGCAAGCCGATCGCCATTGGTATCTGGTATCCGAGTAGTGCGACTCCCTCGCTACATCCGCTGGGGCTCCTGAGCCAGAATGTTGCCGTTGGCGCCGAAGTGGCTGGAGAGAATCTTCCGCTCATTCTTATCTCGCATGGAGCTTACGGGTCCCTCGCCAGCCACTACGACACCGCCATAGCGTTAGCTGAAGCCGGCTTCGTCGTTGCGGCCCTCACGCACACCGGCGATAACAGCAACGACCAGAGCTATCTCGGAAATCAGATCGACTTGATTGACCGCCCCCGCCAGGTGAAACTCCTTCTCGACTGGATGCTGGCTTCCTGGCCCCAGCACAACCGGCTGGATCAACAGCGGGTGGGCATCTTCGGGTTCTCTCTCGGCGGATTCACCAGCCTCGTAGAAATCGGAGGGACTCCGGAAGTCAAGAGAATGGCGCTGCTTTGTTCAACGCACCACGACGCTCCCGAATGTGCCTTCATCAAGAGAACGCACGGCGATCAGCTGGACCCCAATCCAGCCCGGCCCGAATGGGCTCACGATGCGCGGATTCGAGCAGCGGTTATCGCAGCTCCCGCCGTAAGCTTCCTTTTTGGACCGGGAGATCTGAAACAAGTCACCATTCCGATTCAGTTGTGGCGCGCTGAAAATGATACGCAGGCCCCCGATGCCACCAACAGCGGAGTTGTTCGAAGAGAGTTGCCAGTTCATCCGGAGGAACACATCGTCCCAGGTGAAGATCATTACGTCTTTCTAGCTCCATGCGGCGCTGCCCTCGCTGCCGCCGTGCCTGAAATCTGTCACGACACGCCTAAGTTCGACAGGGCAGCTTTTCACCAAACATTTAATCAAGCTGTCGTCGCCTTTTTCAACCACGCTCTGGGAGCGCGTTGAGTGCGTCGCGAGAGATCTAGAAGTCCTTCGAGAACGAGAGATGCAAGGTGAAAGCGATGCATATTACTTCGCTTGAATGCGGGTATCGCGATGGCACGTTGACGCCCAGCGCAGTTGTCGAGCATATCTACGCGGAGATCGCGCTCGCAGGCGAGCGTCCTGTGTGGATTACGCTGGTTCAGAAGGAGGACAATCTCGCCCGCGCACAGATGCTCGAGGCAGATGCGACGGCGCACGCGCTGCCGCTCTACGGCATTCCCTTCGCGGTTAAAGACAACTTCGATGTCGCCGGATTGCCCACGACCGCGGCTTGTCCCGCGTTTTCGCATGTACCCGCCGAGACCGCAACTGTTGTGCAGAAATTGCTTGACGCAGGCGCCATCCTGATCGGCAAAACCAATATGGATCAATTCGCGACGGGTCTGGTGGGAACCCGCACGCCCTATGGCATTTGCCCCAGCGTTTTCGATCCGGAGTACATTGCAGGCGGATCGAGCTCAGGCTCTGCAGTAGCGGCCGCGCTGGGCTGGGTAAGCTTTTCGCTTGGAACGGATACGGCGGGTTCGGGTCGCGTACCCGCAGCTTTTAATCAGCTTGTAGGGCTCAAGCCTACCCGTGGCTCAGTCAGCACAAAGGGACTATTGCCGGCATGTCGCACGCTGGACTGCGTCTCTATCTTCGCCGGAACCTGCGCAGACGCAGCGCGCGTCTTTGACGTCGCGCGCGGCTTCGACGCCGCCGATCCATATTCTCGCAAGCGGTCGCCCGGCGAAGGAGCAGCGCCCTGGAGCGTCGCGCCCGCATTTTGCTTCGGTGTGCCAACGCCTCAGAGTATGGAATTCTTCGGAGATAATGCTGCCTCGGTGTGCTATCAAGCTGCAGTAGGTTCACTGATCGAGTTGGGCGGCGAAGCCATCGAGTTCGATTACGCGCCATTTCGTGACGCAGCCAACCTGCTCTACAAGGGTCCATGGGTGGCAGAGCGGCTCGCGGCAATCACGGAATTCCTTGCTACGGATCCGGACACTGTCGATCCAACAGTAGGCGCCATCATTCGGGGAGGGCAGACGTATAGCGCGGTTGATGCCTTTGAGGCCGCTTATGCTCTGGAAGAATTGCGGCGCACAACAGCCGCGGTCTGGGAGACCGCGGACTTCCTGTTGCTTCCCACAACACCCACGCACTACACAATTGAGCAAGTGCTGGACTCGCCCATAGAGCTGAATACGAACCTCGGTTTCTATACCAACTTCGCCAATTTGCTTGATCTCGCAGCGGTCGCTGTGCCGGCAGGTTTCAAGCCCGATGGCTTGCCATTCGGTGTCACGCTCGTTGGCACTGCCTTTACCGAAGATGGGCTGCTGCGCGTGGCCGACCGGCTTCATCGTCAATTGGCCAAGACCATCGGTGGTACCGCGCAAGAGCTTGCCGGAGCTTCCTCACTAACCCTCCCCGCAGCTTCAGCGGGATGCGTCTTAATGGCGGTTGTCGGCGCCCACTTGAGCGGACAGCCCCTGAACTGGCAGTTAACCGAACGCAAGGCAAGGCTGGTTGCCTTGACTCGAACCAGCGGCGATTACCGCCTCTACGCACTCGCAAACACCATGCCGCCCAAGCCGGGCCTCGTCTACACTCCGGGCTTCGGTGGCGTGGGAATCGAGATAGAAGTTTGGGCTATGCCTGAAGATACGGTCGGTAGTTTTTTGAACATGATTCCACCGCCTCTCGCACTGGGAACGATCAGACTCGCGGACGGATCAACTGTAAAAGGATTCTTGTGCGAGCCGGCCGCTCTTGATGATGCGCAAGAGATTACGCAAATTGGCGGATGGAGGAAGTTCGTGTCGCAAAGGGCCAAGTAAGCGGCGACAGCCGGTCCAAAATGGGAGCCTGGCATCATCATGGCTCAGGACGATTGGGTACTCCGACAATCTTCAGTTCGGGCGGGTGATCTGCGCCTAGTTTGAATCTCTAACTCGCTACCGATTCCTTATACGACAAATCTTTCGCGCGGCATGTTCGCAGCAGGCGGCGTCCAAGTCAATCGGTGCGCGGAACAGGCCAAGAGTATGGGTGTTTCTCTCAAATTGCTAATTATAAAGACTTTATGGCGGTGGATGCAGCCCAGTGCGAACTGCTCTCTGGGAATGAAATTCCCGTTAACAGGGAAAAATACAGGGAAAGATCGCGAATTTGCCCCAAGACTGCGATGGCTGGCCTCCTATCGCGCTGAATTGAAGCCTGTTGCGGAATCCTGAACCCAATTCTCGCCAAACTTAACAGGGAATTTGTCACGTCGGATCAGGGAACGCCTACGTTGAGGATCAGCCATCAACCCGATGGGTAGGCAGTGCGGGCTTCGGCGGGTACGCCACGACCGCCGGATTAGGCCTATTTCCATACGTCAGTGATATGTATTCTTGCCCAAGGGTCTTGAGCGAGGGACCTCTTTCACTGGCTGGAACAAGCTCATCGATGATTTTCAGGATTTCATTGTGCGGGATTGTGGAGTACAGGTTAGTCACGCCACCTGCATAATGTTCCTTCTGAATCACGATCTCGCACACCTGCCCGTCACCGGCATATTTCGGCATCACCAGGATCCCCGGTCGAAGTTCGTAGCCTTCTACCACCTTATATTTCGCGAACCTTCCGTGGTAGTGCATCCATCTAACCTATTTCAGAGACGAATTGCTCCCACTAGATCGGAGGCTGTATTGGATCTCGATCTGTCCAGCTACGGCGAATTGCTTACCGCCTTTAATAAAGGAAGAGAATCGCGAACGCTTGATCGCTTCGAGTGCAGCTGCGGCAGCGATCGGATTTCCCTTGAGAACTTCCACGCATGCAAGGCTCCCGTTTGGATCAAATGCGACTCGCAAGGACACGACCCCATCCAAGTGAAGATTCCTATCGCAGCACGGAGGCACCAGTTGCTCAAAATGGATCAGATGTTTTTTGATCTGATGACTTGTGACATGCGTGACGCCCTCCCACCTGCAGGTTTCGCCCTGCATTACCCCATTCACCTCTTGAGCAACAGCGTGCTCAAGAAAGAGGATGAGCATCAACAATCCAAATCTGAATGCACTGCGGACAAGGCCGAAACTACTGATCTTGCTGATTCTTGGTAGCTTCATCCTCAGCCTCCTTCGTCTGCTCGTTGACGCCTGGTTTTCCGTGTTGAGCCGCGTAGCCTGTTCGCCCGAAATCGCCTAGCTTGACGTGGACAAGCTCGTGGTAAGTGCTCTGGCTCAAACCGTCGACCGTGTTGACGACGACGTCGGTGAAGTCTCCGACAGAATAGGGACCCGGTGAATTCGATCCGAGTGGAAGGAACGTGTATCCATCAAACCCAGTTCCATTGCTAGGTTGGCCCATTATGGACGTTACGGCTTTGTCTCTTGCAGCTCGAACACCGAAACTCGTCTTCAATGCCGGCTATGCCTCCGCGATAAAGCAGCCTCGATCTCCAAAGATGTCTCAATTAACCTTGATAAATTCGCCGTAGTCCAATCCGGAGTCGCTCCTTCAAACTCCTGAAGGTACGAGTCTATCGATGTCAACTCCGGCTTGATGACCGCGAGAACGGCCTTCAGCTGCTCTTCGGAAGCATTTGTTATTTTCTCGCTCCTTTCCAGATCGTCCGCGCAAGCCCATTCTTGGCAAACGCGCAGAAGATGCGAGAAACCAGGCGGAAGTTGAACATCATCGAAGTCACCCTTCCCTTGAGGTACGACGTCTGCGAACGCTACCAGCAGCAAAATGAGTTCGTATGAGAGATCTGCGTTGCGGACGTAGAGAACGATGCAATTCCGATAGATATTGAGCGCTTCTCCGGGCCGAAGTGCATGGTGGGTGATCAGTTGATCTAATGCCGGCGAACGCAAGGCCTGCCTCTGGAGGGTGGTGATATTACCGCCCTCGGTAAATACGGGATACTGATCAGAACCGATCCCCACGTCACCAGACGCGACGGACTTAAACCCACTTCTGTCCTCTGCATTGACAGTCAAACGAGGGAGAGTAAAGTTGCCGAAGATCGAAATGCAACCTAATTCGTCATTGGCCAGAATCTGAACCTTGTACGCCGATAGCGCTACTACGAGACGATCCGAGTAGATATTTCTCGCTTTCTGGGTCTGCCGTTCAGCGTTTGCGTCGCGAACCTTGACGGAGGACACTCTCCCACCAAGTTGAGACTTCAATTTCTGAAGCGTATGCGTCATAGTCGTCCTACCTACCTGGAAGGGGAAATTTAGAATAGACTTCTTGCATCAGATCGTCCGCGCTCCGACTGAAGTCATTATAGTTCTTTGTCAAAGTACGAAATTCATTCGTTATGAGTTGGTGATAGGCAGCCGGAATTCTGCTTAGCTCACCATTCTCCGGACCGCCAAGGAACTTGGGGAAGATATGGTGCATCTCGAATTTTCCTGCCTTTTTCAGATAGAGCGTTTCTGCTTCTGAGGTCAGGTTTGCAATTCTATCTGCGACCTTGGCTCCAACTTGTTCGGTCTCTGCCTCCATCGCAGTGCCAGCTGTTTCCGCTTCCTCTTCGACTACGGACCCGGCCATTGAATCCGCTTGAACGCTAGTGCCTAGCATCGCGCCAGCTGCGACTACAGGATGATCGTCGAACCAGCTCGCGCCGCGGTCAATCCCATGCTCGACTGCTTTGCCAGCGGCCGCAGCCTGGCTGCCTAATTGGTGAGCCGACAGGTTCAAAGCTTGTGGATTAGCCAGTCCGTGGACGACATCCCAAGCAGTCTGATAACGGCACCCAATTCCCTTTGCATTTGTTCCGCTGCAGTCCATGTGGCCGTCAGCGTCCACAAGTACGATTGGCTCGTTCTCCACGTACGCGTATAGATTCAGGCTTTGCGGATCGTCCAGCTTCGAGTAGGGCACGGGTTCAACCTTCGCTGACCAGTCTGGCGTCAGGAAGGGAGCCATCGAGCTTGCAAAGTACCTTGCTCCGAAGTAGTCATTGCCTGATTCGGAGTCATGCTCCTTGCCGGTGAAGTGGAGGGGCGTGGCGTCGTCGACGGCAACATCGGCATACGGGTCGGGCGATACGATAAAAGCGTCGCCATAGGGCAGGCTCTGCATATCGATCTCCGGTTGGCCTACTGTGAACTGATTGCCGCTCAGCTGCATGCGCCGCGTGCCCAGAGGATCCTCAAGATGGTAGTGCAAGCCCTTGGTATCATAGGTGCCCACCAGTTTGCCGGCGGCATAAACGTTGGTGAGCTGCCAGTTGTTGCTGCCGTCCAGCACCGATAGCTCTTCGCCTGCAGCGCCGAGAACGTAGTTCTCACTAAGCTGGAATCCGTTGGTTGCAGGGTCGCTGCTGCAGGTTGTCAAGAAATTGGTATTGTTGCAGTTGGTGAGTGTGCCCTTGGCAATGCGGTTGCCGTCTGCATCGTAGAGATAGCCGGTGATGGTGTAGGTTCCCGGAACCGGCTCGCTCAAAACCGCATAGACACGGCCCTCGGCGTCGTACAAGTAGCTATTGCCAGTCGAGCTGTCGCCGGTGACGTCTCGCCCATCCGATTGAGCGGCTCCGCATGCTCCCTGGCTTCCAGGGCACTCAGCTGCCGAAGGTCCTCGCCCAAAGTAGAAGTTTGATGCCTCCATAGGCGGAGATCAAAACAATGCAGAGGAAAACTGAGAACCCTATGCACACGATCGGTGACCAACCGAGCGAACCATAAGATCTGATGACCGTCGGGAGCATGACGCAAAAGAGAACAGGCATGATCAGAAGCGGGAAAGCTGCTTGCTTCCTCTGCTTCACCTCATCCGCAGTGAATCTGGTTTCATTTGGTATGGACGAAGGTATCACCATTTCTTTCACATATATGAAGTTACACAGAATGAAGGGAAGGAAACTGATCATCAGCGGAACGAAACTTCGTTTCTCAATGAAATAAAAACCAAAAGTCATGATTGCGGCCGTGTCAAGCAGCACCATGATTAGCAGCCGTTTAATCACCTTAGTCACCATTACTCCTTCCGGTGGAGTGAACCCTATTGTTGGTCAGGCTTTTCAGGGCTCAGAGCTTCTTGACCTTCTTTGACACTCTGACCAGCATCCAAGGTCTTGATCCCCACCGATAGTGGAGGACCCTCCGTAAGTCCCTTTGCTGTAATTCCCGTCGTGATCAAATTCTCGATTGCGGCATTTCGGGAGGCCTTCTCAAGATCTCCGTGTGTCGCGACAAGCGTTGTGACGCCAGATATTGTAGTTACGGAGGAGACGACATCCGCCGCTTTGTCATAATCCTTCACATCTCCTGTAATCGCGCCAACAGTTTGAAGCCCGGCTGCCGCGATATTGCCTGCTGCGCCGATGCCTTCATAAACGGTGACGGCCGCGGTAGCGCCGAAGGTTACTGGGGCTGCTAATGCGCCAGCAGCGGCCTCTCCCGTCTTGACAGCTGCAATGCCAGTGTTAAGGCCAGCTTTCGCAGCAAGTCTAACACGCGGGTTATCGGCTACCTGCTTTGCAGCAGCACCAACTTTGTTTGCAATTTGATGAATTTGATTCCAGGCATTCTTCAAGGCATCGCAATAACTGCCCTTTGGGCAACTGCCATCGTGCCCGTCGAGGTCCGCATACATCAGAGGATTGTTCCGCACGTACGCGTACAGATTCAGACTTTGCGGATCGTCGAGCTTGGAATACGGTACAGGTTCAACTTTTGCTGACCAGTCGGGGGTCAGAAATCTTGCCATCGAGCTTGCAAAGTACCTGGCTCCGAAGTAGTCATTGCCCGATTCGGAGTCATGCTCCTTGCCGGTGAAGTGGAGAGGCGTGGCGTCGTCGACGGCAACGTCGGCATACGGGTCGGGGGATATGAAGAAAGCGTCGCCATAAGGCAGGCTCTGGATATCGATCTCCGGTTGGCCTACTGTGAACTGATTGCCGCTCAGCTGCATGCGCCGCGTGCCTAGAGGATCCTCGAGATGATAGTGCAAGCCTTTGGTGTCGTAAGTGCCCATCAGTTTGCCGGCGGCATAAACGTTGGTGAGCTGCCAGTTGTTGCTGCCGTCCAGCACCGATAGCTCTTCGCCGGCAGATGCATTAGACCCGGGAAGGATCGCGCCACGGCGAGCGCAGAGGCCACCCACTTGAGAACCCCTGTTGTCGCGATTGCTTCAATGCGCGCGACCGCATGGTGTGCGAAATACGTTGACGCCCTAAGAAGTAACTGGCGAGTTGAGTGGATAGTCTTCAACTCTAGCTCTTCATTACTAAGTAGTAACTGCCGGGTCGGCGACAGCTCGACTGGAACGATGGACGACGCGCATAATCCGACTGCGTCCAATCATCCGCTCCTGTTTAGAGGCTCGTTCTCCAGGCAGCTTCAGTTCTCCGAATGCACCGAGTTATCTTGGCCGTCCAAGAGTGTCAAATGCAACGTTAGTGGCATGACGAGGCCTTTGAGTCGCGACCGAGCCGAAAGTGCCGATTGTCTGGTGTATTCTCAGTTAGTTCCTTTCGATAGCTGCTGAGGTTGAGATGAAGCGGGCTGCGCTTCGCATAGCTCTTTTTGCCTTGATTGCCGTGGCGGTGCCCCCATCTTGCGCTCGCGCACAGAGTTTCAAGGACTCGTACCGGATTCCCCTTGCTTCCGATCCAGCCGCACTTGCCGCCGGAGATTTGAACGGCGATGGCATTGCGGACTTCGTCTGGATCGATGGATCAACGCAGCCGCTGACGATCAGGGTGTTGCTTTCACAGGCGGCAGGCGGATGGCTGCCGGGAACGAGCATTCCCTTTACGCAAACGATCACGCGGTTCACGGGCTGCCTGCTGGTGGACGTGAACAACGACAAGCGGCTTGACCTGGTTTGCGCAGACGCCGACCAGTTCACGATCTACATACATGTCTTTCTCGGGAATGGAGACGGTACTTTTCAAGCGCCGATCGCCACTATTGTGACATCGCAGACGAACGGGGCCTGGGCCGTTCCGACGATCTACCCAGTTGGGGATTTGAATGGCGACGGCTTCGTGGACTTGTACGAACAAGAGGCGCAGAGCCAGGAAGCGCAGATTCTCCTGAGCGACGGCAACGGTGGATTCAAGACGCCGATACCAGCACCGGCCGGAGCGAACCTCAGTCAGCCTGTTGCGGCAGATGTGAACGGAGATGGGATTCCAGATTTGCTATTTCCGATGGGGCCCGAGGTGGCACTGGGCAAGGGAGACGGGTCTTTTGGCCCAATTCAGAATTATGCAAACGTGAGCTATTTCACGGCGATGTGCGTTTTTCACGATATGGATGGAGACGGCCACCTGGATGCGGTGTGCGGATATCCCGAGACCACTACTGGCGACATCACCGGGGCGACTGACCTGATTGTTCTGCATGGGAATCCGGATGGATCGTTCAACACAACACCGATAGCACAGAAGAGGTTTGGTGATTACAACAACGAATTCGACGGTTTTGGCACGTTCCTAATGCCATTGGCGGTCGCAGATATAAACGGCGATGGAGTCCCGGATGTGCTCGGTGCTTCAGGCGATGGATTGGCGGTGCTGCTGGGCGGGCCGGGACTTTCATTCAGTGCGCCACTGCATTACGCGCGAACCAACCCGACTACCGGCGGCCTGGGGGCCGGGGGATACTACTCTTCGCAGATGTACGACGTAAATGGCGATGGGATTCCGGATGCCGTGGATGCAGGGCCGAATGGAATCTATATTGCTTATGGGCACCGTGACGGAACCTACGGGTCGGCATTTGCGCCGGAAGTAACGGAGTACATCGGCTATCCCACGGTCGCAGATTTCAATGGCGACGGCATTCCGGATATCGCAGCGACCGGGGACACCGCGATCAAGTTGAGCCTGGGCAAGGGCGATGGAACTTTCGCTGCTCCGGTGGCGCTGCCGAATAACTCCGGCGCAATCAACTTTAGTACACCGCTATCAGCAACAAATGCGCACATTGTGCATGGGGATTTCAACGGAGACGGAAAGATCGACCTGCTGGCACTTGGGTCGTCCTCCATCTACGAATACGATTCGTATTTATTGTTTGGGAACGGAGACGGGACCTTCAAGGAACCGGTGCTCGTTCCGAACACCAGCAACATATATCCGATGTATGAATCGCTGGTGGATAGCGCTGTGGTGGATATCAACAAGGATGGAAAGAGCGATCTCCTCAGCTATGGGACCGACATCACCCCCGGTGGGCAAGGCTATATCGGTTTTGCGCTTTCGAAGGGCGACGGCACGTTCAACACAGTGACCACGACGGTGCCGACGGACCTTTATAACGGCTATCCGGTGATGAGCCTGCCAGCATTGGCAGATTTCAATGGAGACGGAAAACTGAATGCGGTTTACGGAGCCTATACCAACGCCTACGTGGTTAAAGGCAACGGAGACGGAACCTTTGATCCGACGCCGACGATTCTGGGGATTCCTCCGATCGCAAACGATCCCGCTCTGGGCGTGAATTCAGTGGCGACGGGCGACCTGGATGGCGATGGCAACCAGGATTTCGTTGTCTTGATGCAGTACGCCTCGAATTCGACTTACTATCCGACGCCATTGTTCGGGGCTGCATGGGCTTTCTTCGGCGATGGTAAAGGCGGATTCTCCGCGCCGGTGCTGGCGGCAACATTTGATCGCAGTTACAGCACAATCACGGTTGGTGATTTGAATCGCGACGGGCGCGCGGAGATCGTGGTGAAGACTAGCGGATCGTTGGGCGGCGGCTACGCGCTGGGAGTGATTGAGTCTCTGCCGGGACGAACCTTTGGGCCGGAGATGAACTACGCGGTTGGAACGGGCGAGTCCAGCCTGGCGATTGTGGATCTGAACGGCGATGGCTGGCCGGATATGGTGATCGGCAACGGGGACTACAACGTTCTAGCTAGTTCGGTGACGCTGCTGATGAACCTTGGAAATCCGGACGTGGTGAGCGGTAACTTGTTTGCTACGCCGGAACCGTCGGTTGTGACACAACCGTTTACGTTGAAGGCAACGTTGACGCCTCCAACGCCGGGGACGCTCGACGGAAATGTGGGATTTTTAATTGATGGAAATGCAGTAGGAACGGCGGCGCTAACAGCCAACGTGGCTACGCTGCCGGTTGCAGGAACATACGCAGTCGGCCAGCATGCGCTGGAAGCGACCTGGGCGGGTAATGCATCGTACCCATCGCTGACGCTGTCTGGTACGCACCTGGTGGTGGCTGCTTCGACTGCGACGACACTTACGAGCTCATTGAATCCTGCGCCGGCGGGGACGAGCGTTACGTTCACGGCAACGGTGAGCTCGTCCTATGGGACGCCGACGGGTACGGTGACGCTTACAGATGGAACGACGGTGCTGGGCACACTGACGCTGAGCGGCGGTATTGCAACCTATTCGACGTCGTCGCTGGCCGTGGGGACACATACGATTGCGGCGTCCTATGCGGCGAATGGAAATTTTGCGGCGAGTTCGGCTTCGTTGATCGAGGTGATCAATGGACTGACGAGTGGGACATCCCTTTCCGCTGCTCCGAACCCTGCGTATGTCGGGCAGGCAGTAACACTCAGCGCGAAGGTGAGCGGCACTCCTGGGACACCAACGGGAAGCGTGAGCTTCACGGATGGAACTGCCGTGATCGGGAGCGCGGCTGTAAATGCGAGTGATATTGCGACGTTGTCAACAACGTTCGCGACAGCTGGCATTCACAATTTGACCGCGGCTTATGGCGGCGACAGTGTTTTCAGCGCAAGCGTATCAAGCGTATATGCGGAGAACGTGTTGCTGAATCCGACAGGGATTGCGATTTCCGCAACACCGAATCCCGCGGCGGCGTTCCAGACGGTCAACTTTACGGCAACGGTGACGTCGACGACGGGGTATGTTGCGACGGGAACTGTGACGTTCCTCGCGAACGGAACAGCGATGGGCACGGGGACCCTGCAGAGCGGGAAGGCCTTCTTCTCCATATCCGGACTGGCTGCGGGCACGTATGCGATTACCGCGAGCTATGGGGGAAGTGCCGGCGCGAGCGCCAGTACGTCGGCACCATTCACGTTGATCGTGGGGCAGGAGAGTTCGACGATTGCTCTAACGACCAGCGTGAATCCGGCCTTGTTGGGAGCGGCCGTGACCTTTATGGCGCAGGTAGGGACGCCGGCGGGCCCGCCCGCTGTGGGGACCGTGCAGTTCTTCGATGGAGGGGTGCTGCTGTCGACGGTGGCGTTGAACGGACAGGCGACGGCAACGTACACCACAAGCGCCCTCGCGCTCGGAACGCACCCGATCTCGGCGGTGTACTCGGGCGATGCAGATGTGCTTGGAATCGCCTCCGCAGTGCTTGACGAGAGCATTGTGGCGTATGTGGGAGATTTTTCGATAAGTGCGAATCCCGTGTCGACGAGTATCTATCCCGGGCAGACAGCGCGATTCCAGGTCACGGTCAACGGCACAGGCGGCTTCAACGAACCGGTGACGCTGGCGTGCACGGGGCTGCCGGCGGAGACCACGTGCAACCTCTCTCCGGTCGTGATCGCAAACGGACAAGGCACCTCGACTTTGACATTCCAGACGTCAGCGCCACAGCGTGTGAGTGCGATCCACAGGCCGGGACTCTTGGGGAAGAGCGGACGTGCGGCGATTGCGCTTGCGTCACTGGTGTTTGTCTTTACCGTGCGAAGGCGGCGCTGGTTAGGCTGGGTGGCGCTGTTGGTGTTGGGCCTTGGGCTGGGAATGTCGGCATGCGGTGGACCCGCTGCGATTGCCGGCGGAACACCGGTGGGCACCTGCACCGTGACAGTGACGGGATCGTATGCCGCCCCGGGCGCGCCTTCACTGACGCACTCGACCAACGTGATGCTGGACGTGAAGTCGCTGTTCTGAGGCGAGAAACAGAGTACCAGGAGTTGCGGATGCAGGTTGTGAAGTCGGCAAGGCGGATGCGTTTTGCAGTGGGCCTCGCGCTGCTGAGCGTGGCACTGGGAGGCACGGCTGCACACGGGCAGGTGGAGCCCTCTGCCTACCGAGGGTCGGACACCCTATGGGTGGGAGCGGATGCTGCGTATGTGAATGCATCGTTTCCTTACCAGAGCGGACAACATCTGGCGGGAGCAGGCGCTTTTGCCGACTTCAACATCAACGTCCGCCTGGCAGTGGAGGTGAGCGCAAGTTTCTTTCACTTCGGCGGGTTTGAATCGGAGACGGAGAGCAGCTATCTGGCGGGGCCGCGATATCGTTTCGGCCGACACGGAAGATTTCAGCCGTACGCGCAGGGCTTGTTTGGCGTCGGGAAGATTCATTATCCCTTTTCAATTGGGGACGCTCACTATTTCGCCGTTGCGCCAGGCGGCGGGGCGAACTTTCGACTGAACAGCCGTTGGCAGGTACGCGCGGAATATGAGTACCAGTTTTGGATGAACTCGCCGGGATACTCAAATGAGCCCGAACATCAACTCCGGCCCAATGGCGTGCATGTTGGAATTGCCTTCCAACCATTCGTTCATTGACTCACGCACCGCAGCCGATTGCGCCGATGACCTCGAATCCGCCCGATGAATCAGCGGACCCGGCCTTTCTCACCGAACATCAGAAGAGACCGGTACTGTGTCTCGTTGGAGCACTTAACCCGTTTGCTGATTGGATAGGTATCACAGGTGCGAGCCGTGCTCCATCGGGCGACGGAACCTCGGTCCGCCAAACGGTGAGATCACGACGACATCTCGAGAGCAGCACGACTTTCAGTCCTGCCCTTTTTGGGATTGGTGCGCATCTTCGAAAGGACACTTCGGTATTTGCGAACAGAGAATGTACAGTGCTGTCGCAGATTTCGTTACCACGCAGTTGGGAGATTCGGTTGAGTTCATCGCGAAGGCGCGGGCGCTTGCCATTGGTGTTGCTGAGGAATATGAGCCAGCGCGCCTCTAAGTCATCCGGATTGACAACTGGCTTGGGCCGAAGTGGATGTACTTCGCGGGGAAGTTCACCGCTGAAAAGGGCTTCGCCGTGGGCGCTCATAAATGTCGCCTGCACGTGCCGCCGTTTGTTCCTCATCGAGTGGTCTCCGAGCGAGTTTTTAAGGGGCCGGAGTACGACGAGACCGTCGTTGCGGCGCCGCTTCATATTGACTGTCCGAGCAAAGAAGCTCTGACGAGGCGAATCGAGGACATCGATAAGGAGGCGGCGTTCGTGTGGTTCAGCGGGGTGTCGGAGGCGCAGAAGCGTGGCGCGGGAGGTCTACCTGCCGGTTGCTATCGGTCCGAAAGCGAGTCGCAAAGTCGATCTCGGCCAGAGCGGCGCGTTTTACGTAGGCTTCTCGCAGCGTAATGCGGATTGGGAGCCAGCGTTGCTCCGTGGAGTCTCTCGTAACGAGATCGCACATCTTGAAGAGAGCGGAAGAGCTTTGATTGATGGCCCGCTTTTCACCGCAGCGGGCGAGTAACCGCCTAACCGGACGTTCCTATTCAGTGACTGCCGGTTAGGCGACAACTCGCTCAAAATTGCGTGATCTCCACAAATTCGCCAAATGGAATAATCATCGCGCAGCAACCATGGTCTGTTCTCCCCTATTGGTCAGCTTCGCCTGAGTCGCGTGTTGACGAGCGTTCTTCTCGGCCTTGCTCGGTGCGAGTTCCCGATTCAACGAAACGGCGTTGGGGCACAAGACCTCGTGGAGAAAGTACTGGTTGCCATACTTGTCGAACACCAGTTTGCCGTCTGACGTCGAGTCAGTGTAATCCTTAGAGCTCTCGACCGACGCGCTTTGCCCGCCGGCCCGAAGTACGAGAACCTCCTCAAATGGCGATGTGATCGTGTATTCACCGGCCGGCATCAAGGTGTTGCCGACTGTGAAGTCGAATGGGATATTCGCCTTAAGGGTGGGCTGTTGAGCGTTTGCGCCGGTTACTGCGACTGAAGCCATAGAGATAAGGAAAATTGCCAGGATTCGATTCATTGGGGACTCCTTTGGGTGAAGCGTCTACGATTCGACTGCCTTCACTCTTTAGATCGGATTGCCGTCGAAATCGCGACACTCACCCTGAGGGTTTTTGCAGAACGGTATCTGGGTGGAACGAGCGGGTCTTCAGCGAGAGCAGGCGTGACGGGGATGCGGACGGGAGCCTGTGGCAAGGCGGGCAGAGCCTTCAATTGAAGAAACTCAATCTGGGACAACCTGCACGTGGGCGAGTCAAGTAAATTATTACCTTGTTTTCTTCACGTCGACGAGTTGAAGCAAATCCAAAGTTGTCTGAGGGGCCCGAATAGTTCTACACTCGGCTTGACTGAATGAAATTGACTCGTTGGCTTTGCGCGATTACCTCGCTTGTTTTGCTGACGCCCGCGATCTGGGCGCAGGACGGGCTTCGAGGTGCTTTGTCCCGCTATGGGTTCAATGAGCGCCTGCAACATGCATTCGGTCAGCAAATCGTCGCAGCCGATTTTGACGAAGATCAGCAGCCGGATGGCGCGGTTCTCCTCGATGCAGGCCAAGTCAATGGGCAGAGGTCGTTTCGAATCGAAATGCACCTCACGGCCGGAATCAACACCGGACTTTCGTTTTCTTCGGCTGAATCCTCGATCTCAATTTCGGCGCTTGATGTCAACGCGGATGGGGCGCCCGACATCGTTGTTGAGCAGACATTCACGCACAAGCGTTTGCAGGTTTGGCTGAATGACGGGCACGGTTCCTTTCGCAAGGCAAACAGCGAAGATTACCCGTCGCAAATTGAATCGCGACTTCAGCTTCGGGCCCGAATTCCAGGACAATACGGTGCAGTACTCTGGCTGCCTCCTAGATTAGGATCGGAAGTCCTTCATCTGCGATCAACGCCGTTCTCGGTGATTGACAGTTTTGGTATCAGGAATCTCTGTTTCGAAGAACTATTGGCTCATTCGGCACCTCGCGCCCCCAACCCTCCTCGTGGTCCTCCCTCCTCTCTCTCCCTTTAGGTTCCATTTCAATTCGCAGGGCTCGGATGCGCTTCGTGTACGCATCCATTGCCATTTGCTTATGCGCGCCCTTCGTGCGGATGTGCGCCCATCCTTCTGAAATTGCTCAAATGCGAGAGAGATTGAATGAGATCGAATCGGAATATGGTCGCATTGATGGCCTGCATGCTCGTATTGGACGTCGCACTCTGCGCCTGCAATCGCCGCGGGCAGAGCGGCGCGGTAAACGATCAACCATACAGGTCAGAAAAGCCCGTTCACTTTCTGACCGTTTCCGAAGCGCCGATCCAGGACCGCCTGGAACTCGGCGCCAGAGTACAGCCTGATCCTACGAAAGTCTTTCGGATTTTCTCTCCAGCAAGCGGAAGAGTACTTGAGATAGAAGTAAAGCCCGGCGATATGGTCAAACGCGGCGAGACGCTTGCATTGCTGGATAGCAGCGATGCGGGATCGGCGCGGTCCGACTTTGCCAAAGCGAAAATCGAAGCAGAACGCACGTCGCGGGCCGCGAATAGGGAGAAGGTACTGTTCGAGCATGGGGCAGTTTCAGAGAAGGACTACATCGATGCGAAAGCTGAGTCCGACTCCGCCGCGGCTGAATTGACTCGGGCAAGACAGCGGCTTGAGATGCTGAATCTAAATCCAGCCGCATCAACTGACCGGGTTTCGCTGCTTTCGCCTGCCCGAGGAGTGGTGCTCACGGTGAATGCTGCACCCGGCGAGTTGTCGAAATCACTCGACAATGCGGATCCGTTGATCACTCTCGCCGATCTTTCCACGGTCTGGATTGTGGGAGATGTTTACGAGAAGGACATTGCAAAAGTCCAGCCGGGGAAGCAGGTTACAGTTGCTCTTGACGCGTATCCAGGACAGCAATGGACCGGCCGCATAGCCTCACTCTCAGGTGCCCTCGATCCTGCGACGCGCACTCTGAAGGTGCGGGTAGCCTTGGCGAACGCCGGGCTGAAACTGAAACCGGAGATGTTCGCCACAATCCGCGTCGATGTGGCCAGACATAACGCGATTGTCGTTCCGTC
The DNA here is from genome assembly GCA_963839215.1 of uncultured Acidobacteriaceae bacterium. Classification (GTDB taxonomy): domain Bacteria; phylum Acidobacteriota; class Terriglobia; order Terriglobales; family Acidobacteriaceae; genus Telmatobacter. The sequence continues at coordinate 231,768 of CAWITZ010000002.1, forward strand.
TACTGCGGTAATCCATGAGGGACAGACGACATCCGTTTTTGTCAGCAATAATGGCCAGCCTGAACAACGGCAAGTTACGACTGGACAGGTCATCGACGGCAATGTCGAGATTACCTCCGGCCTTCAAGTGGGCCAGCAGATCGCGGCGCAAGGCGCGGAACTCCTGAGTGGAGGACCAAGCCAGCTATGAACCGCCTCATCAGGACAATTCTCAGATACCGAGTGATCGCCCTCATTGCGATGGCTGCGTGGCTCGCGGCGGGTACGTGGGCCGTAATGCATCTCGACATCGAAGCCTACCCCGATCCGTCTCCTCCGCTGGTCGATGTCATCACTCAAAACCCGTCGTGGTCCGCTGAAGAGATGGAGCAGCAGGTCACGGTTCCCATCGAAACGATTTTGAACGGCATTCCTCATCTTGAATATGTTCGCTCCACGAGCCTGTTCGGATTGAGCGATGTAAAGCTCTACTTCAATTTCGATTCGGACTATTTCGCCGATCGGCAGGAAGTGCTGAATCGGCTGCAGACCGTTACTCTGCCGCAGGGACTGCAGCCGCAACTATCACCCTGGTCGGCCGTCGGAGAAATCTACCGCTATCAGCTGAAGGGTCCCGGGTATTCCCTGAACGAGCTCAAGGCGACGCAAGACTGGTTCGTGATCCGTGAATTGAAGCAGGTACCGGGAATTATCGATGTAAGCACCTTCGGTGGAACCACCAAGCGATATCAGGCCGAGATTGATCCGAGCAAGCTCCTCCAGTACAACGTAACGCTGCCGCAGGTGATTGCGGCTATCAGTTCAAGCAACCAGAACGCAGGCGGTAATTACCTCCAGGTTGGCGATCAGAACGTAAATGTGCGCGGGGTTGGCCTGCTCTCTGGAATCAAGGAAATGGGTTCAGTCCTCATCGCAGAGCATAACGGCGTTCCGGTTTACCTTCGCGACGTTGCGGATATCCGAGAAGGCCACCAGCCGCCGTTAGGCCGCGTGGGCAGGAATGGGGAAAGCAACATTGTGAAGGGCACTGTACTTCTTCAACGCGGCGAGCAATCTTTGCCCGCGCTCAAAGGTCTGCGCGAGAAGATCAATGCGCTAAACTCCGGTCTCCTTCCAAGGGGCATGAAGATCGACACGATCTACGATCGCACCGCACTTATCAATACAACCACTGAAACCGTTTGGCATGTGGTTCTCACCGGACTGAGTCTGGTTACGTTGTTACTTCTTGTGTTCCTCGGTGACGTGCCACTTGCATTGGTGACGGCGCTGACAATTCCATTTGCGGTCTTGTTCGCGTTTGGATTGATGTCGGCTAGCGGCCGGTCGGCAAATCTCATCTCGATTGGTGCGATCGACTTCGGCATCATCGTCGACTCGGCGATTGTGGTCCTCGAAAACATCTATCGCCGCATTCACGAGGCCGGGAATGACGAGCATCGATTGGATCTGATCTCTGAGGCTAGCTCTGAAGCAGCAAGACCTGTGCTTTTTTCCACCCTGATTATCCTTGTCGCCTTCATTCCGCTATTCACAATGAAGGGGGTTCCAGGCAGAATCTTCGCGCCGATGTCGATTACATATGGGTATGCATTGACCGGAGCATTGATCTTCGCCCTGTTCCTGGCACCAGTGCTTGCGTCGTTTCGGCGCTCTGTGCGCAGTGGACACTCCGAAGATCCGAGGCTAATCCGTTGGTTGAGACATCATTACGAGCGGATTCTTATCCTCGTAATACACAACGGGAAGATTGTGGTCATCGGGGCACTCATTTTCCTTGCAGGTTCACTGGCATCCTTTTTCGCGGTTGGCGGTGAGTTCATGCCGTCTCTGGAAGAGGGGAACCTCTGGATTCGCGCCACTCTGCCGCAGGATGTTTCCTTCGACTATTCAGTGAAGCTCGCGGACGAGATGCGGAAAATCCTTGGTTCCTTCCCGGAGGTGGCGCAGGTCGTTTCGCAGGTGGGGCGGCCGGATGACGGGACGGATACGACAACCTTCAACAATATTGAGTTCGAGGTCGATCTGAAGCCGCAATCACAGTGGACAACCGTTGGGAACAAGGACGACCTCATCGACCAGATGAACAAGGCCCTGGCGAACTATCCGGGCGTCGCGTTCAACTTTTCTCAGAATATTCAAGACAACGTGGAGGAAGCGATGTCGGGCGTCAAGGGCGAGAACTCGCTCAAACTTTTCGGTGATGACATAGAGGTTCTGGCGGCAACAGCGAAACAGATCATGGACGTGATGGCGGCCGTTCCTGGAATAACGGACCTCGCCGTCTTTAAAGAAACGGGACAGCCGAATCTTGTCATCTCCGTCGACCGCGCAGCTGCGGGTCGCTATGGCCTGATGGCGTCGGACATCAACGCAGCAGTCCAGGCCGCGATCGGCGGAACAGCGGCTACGCAAATCCTGGAGGGAGACCGCCGATTCGATTTGGTGGTGCGTTACAAACCTCAGTACAGAGAAAACGTGGAAGAAATGCGGAATATCCTGCTGCCCACGGCAGATGGCAACCGTGTTCCTCTTGGCGAGGTCGCACAGATCGGTTTCAAAGAGGGCGCGTTCATGATCTATCGCGAGAATGGCCGCCGATACATCCCCATCAAGTTCAGTGTTCGTGGGCGCGATCTGGCAGGGACGATTGACGATGTGCAGGGAAGGCTTGAAAAATCCATTCACCTTCCCGAGGGTTATCACTATGAGTGGGCGGGCGAATACGACAGCTTGCGAAAAGAGCAGCAACGCCTGGCAATCATTATTCCGATCACGGTGGGGGTGATCCTCGGTCTGCTGTATGTCTCGCTCAATTCGCTACGGGATGCCCTCGCGGTGATGTCGGTGCTTCCTTTCGGGATCGCCGGGGGGGTTCTGTCACTGCTCGTCTCAGCTACTCCCTTCAGTATCTCGGCTGCTGTAGGCTTTGCTTCGGTCATCGGCGTTGCAACCCTTGGCGGGCTGGTCTTTGTGGCAGGAATCCGCCGCGCCGAAGCACACGAGCACGGCATGCAGCACTCCATTATTCGCGCCAGTATCGGCGAGATGCGCGCGGTTTTGATGGCGTGTCTTGCGGCGGGCCTGGGTTTGCTTCCCGCTTCGATCTCCCATGGAATCGGCGTGCAGGCACAGCAGCCGCTTGCCCGTGTCGTAGTGGGAGGAATGATCACGACGACATTTGCGATCCTGATTCTCGTTCCAGTCATCGCGAGTCTTGGCCTGGTAACAACGACAGCACAGGAAGGCGAGAACTGATTATGCGGGGACCTTTGCAGACGCCTTCACGGCGTATCCGATTCCTAACTCTCCTTGCCGGCATTGCGGCATGTGCCATCACGTGCTCTTCCCAGCAGAATGCGTACACATGGGAGCAGATTCACGACCTCTTTCTTCGCACAAATCCATTGCTTCATGCGCAGGAACAGAGCATTGACTCCAACAGGGCTGGCGAAGTTACAGCAGGCCTCAGACCAAACCCAACATTCCAGAACGACACGACCTCCGCAACCATCGGCATCTACCAGGAATTTGAGATCGGCGGGAAGCGCACCGCCCGAATCCGCAGCGCAAACTTAGCTACGCAGATATCTCGAACCGATGCAGAGGATACACGGCGAACACTCACGCTCAACCTGCGGTTAGCCTTCATTTCCGCGTTGCAGGCGAAATCTGATCTGCAGTTTGCACGCGATAACCTTAGCAACTATCAAAAGACCGTCGATCTCAACAAAGAAATGCTCCAGGAGGGCGAAATCGCACGGGCCGATTTTCTCCGAATTGAATTGGAGATGCTTCAATTTCAAACCGATCTCGACGATGCCACACTTGAGTTGAAGACGGCGAAGGCGACACTCAGAGGGCTTCTCGGCCCCGGGAGTCTACCCGAAGATTTCGAAATTCAGGGCGAACTGAAAGCTGTGCCGTTCGACAAGGATCTTCCCGAACTCGAGAAGCTCGCGCTCCAGGATCGGCCCGATCTGCAATCAGCTGAGACGGGGCGGTTAAAGGCCTCAGCGGATCTGCGATTGGCGCAGGCAAATCGCTGGCCGATCCGACATTCGGCGCCTCATATCTCCATACCGGGAATGAAATCGGCGGTCCCGACTGGTTCCAACCGTTCTACCCGAAAGGAAGTTCTTCCAATGCGATGGGATTTGGGATTGCATCGATTCCGATCCTCATTTTCAACCGCAACCAGGGCGAGATTTCACGTGCAAAATCCGAGCAGTCACGAGCTGATTTTCTGGCCGATGTCGCAAAAGCACAAGTGATTCAGGATGTGGAGTCTGCATACGCTTCATTTGTTTCCAGCCGCGAGCGCGTTAGCCTGTATGCGGATACTTATCTGTCAGAAGCGAAGGAATCTCTTCAGATCGAGGACTTCTCCTTCCATAAAGGAGGTGCATCAATCCTCGATTTTCTTGACGCCGAGCGAACATATCGCGCAACCCAACTCGCCTACCGCCAACAACTGGCCGCCTACCTTAACAGCCTGGCGCAACTACAGGTAGCATCTGGAATGGACGTGACGCCTTGAACCGATCAGGCGTTCACGGCTTCAACTGAGGTGCTTTCCACTTGGACGAGAAGTCGCCTTGTCGGACAAGTGACCCTTGTTTCAAACTGTCGCCTTCCGGGCAATGCACTCGTTGAGCCAGCTCCCGGTCAGATGGCCGTTTAAGCCACTGGCAATCTCCGAAAGGGCACTGCCGAACCTGTGAACAGAGAAATCTGCCCTTTGAACTCGGATATTAGAAGGCGGAGAATGCTCTCCAGTCCCTTTTCAATCCGAATTCTCGCGAATTCGCCCGAAAAGGTACTAACAGTTCGAATCTATCTCTCAAATTGCTAATTATAAATACTTTATGGCGGAGAGCGAGGGAGCCATATCAGTTTGATAAGCAATGGGTTATACGATTTCCACAGAAATCTACCCGGTAATCTACCCAGACAACAAAGACTCGGCGTTGTGTGTTCGCCGCACTGACCTCCCACTCTTTACAGACCCTTTTGAAACAGCTTCAGGTAAATTGCACCGTACTCAATCGCGAAATCCTTGAGGGTGGCGACGTGATGGAGATCGCGTCCCTCATAAAGAAGAAGCGGCGGTTTCTTCTGAGCCGGACGCCTTCCACGCCGCACTGGCGCCTTGAGAATCCAGTTATGGCTGCACTTGTTGCGTAGTGTGTTCAAGACGAGGAGCCGGTCCTTCATCTTGGCGCCGATGAGTCGAAGCGCCAGTGCCAGATTGAGTTTCATCAAACCCAGATCCCCGCCTCCATGAAGCATCCTGTGTAAGGCTCGCGCCGATTGTCCTCGTCGGCGATGATGACGAGTGGCACCAGCAACCGAGGCCATGATGTAGGAGTCTAGAAGGTCTTCGATAGAGGTGTGAATTTGCAGGATCCGCCCGAACGGACCACGTCATCGCGCTTCCGTTCTAGCGCGCCCGCGTAGGCAACGCGGTCGTCAACCCTGTTCCCCCAGTAGAAGAATTCATCGATTTCTTCGATCTCGCGCGTAAAACGCTTGATCGCCGCCTCTACGCGCTTGGGCTTTTCCCACATCGTTTGAGTGGCCTCTCTTTGTGTGGTTTTCACCATCTTAGCCGATACACAAAAAAAGCCCCCAGCAACGGCAGGTTCGCCAGCATGCTGGGGGCTTCCTGTTTGGGCGTCGAGCGCCTTACCCATTAGCGCCAGTGGGGATTACGCTAGTGGTCACAGTCTGGCCTAACGGCAATGAGTAGGGCGCGGAGAAGCCCCGTAGCCTGCGAGCCTTGGTGGCGTTGGTGATAGTGCCGTCGGCGATGAGCGCCGAGTAGCATGTTTCGATTGCAGTCTGATTCTGTTGCAGATGACATAGTTGTCCTCTTTCGTGGTTAGGCGATTTCGCCGTGGTACTTACCGACAACTGCTGTTGCCGTGTACGCGCCGGTCGTGCCGCCGATTGTGTGAATCAGCTGAGACGATAGGTTTGAGTTGATCTGGGCGACAGCGGCGACGGTCTTGCCGGTTGGCGCATAGTTTTTCGACAGCGACGCGTAGACGCCACCGTCAGTCGCGTGCGTCCGTGACGAAGATAGGGTTCGACAAGTTGTTTTCTCCTTACTGTTGTGCTGCGTTGGTGACGCGCCGACTGCGTCGATGGATGCGAAGCATCGCTGTGACGCATGCGGCGCGATCCTTAAGGCCGTTGCATCAGGTGGTCAGCACGTCTATCACCAGAAACCAGGCAGCTATGAGTCGCGTCACGAATGTCGGTTTCTCGCCGCCAGAGAGTTCCTGGTATGCCTCACTAAACCCGCGCATCATTCGCCGCCCGCGGGGTTCTTCGGCGAACGGGCGGAGTGGTTTGCCTCGGCCTTTGCTTGGCAGTAATGCGCGGTATCTTCGGATCGCTGAGCGTGCCGTGGGGGTCTGCGTTAATGCTAGCGGGCAGACCCGTCGTCGGGTGATTGCCGAGGACGTGACCGCGAAGGTTCGATGACGTCGGGATGATTTTTGCCATGAAAGATTGCTCCTTTGAGCGTGGGTTGCGCGGCGATCATTACGCGTGGTTCGCGGGTCCGCCGCTGTGTTGGGTGTTTAGAATCGCGGTGCGCTGAATAGCCGCGTAAGGTTCCAGCCAGCCTGCATCGCGCAGGCATAGCATCGACCGTCGACGGCTGCTGAGGTGCGCGAAGGCCAATAGAGCGTTCGGTGCAGTCCACAGGATGAGCAGAGCGCGATCATCGGCGGGCTCCATTGATAGAGAACGCGTTGCGGTACTGAGGTAGGCCGAGTTGCTCCGAGCAGTCGGCACAGTGGTACGTCGGGTCTTGACGCGAGTGGTAGTACGTTACACGGAGCTCGCGGCACTCGCAGCAAAAACGACGCGGAGGGCCTGTTGGTCGGGGATCGCGTGTAGTTGTCACGTGTCACTCGGCCGCCCCCGTCGTTGTAGTCGAAAGGCGACTTCCAAGCGCGCTCCGCTTCCGGCTCGTGGTAGTCGCGCGCAGTCGGTTGCGGAGTGTCGGCGAGGTTGCTGGGGCTGTCTAGCGAGTTGCGGTAGTTAAGGTCCTCTGGCTTCAGTAAGCCAGCCTGGATCAAGTCGCGTTCCGCTCCCTGCGTAGCCCATGCGGCTCGTTGATCATCCGCAGGCAATTGGTCGCGGTAAACGGCGCTCTCCGCCGCATCTAGCGCAACATGCAGTTCGTCTGGCGGTACTCCTCGTAAGCATCGAGGTGAACGGCTCGATGTGGTACTTAACGCCCGCGCTATTGCGTGCGATATTGCATCGTGACCGTTGATGTACGCAACATCGTGCGCTTCCACACTGACAGCAGCCGCGCCGAGTTGAGCCAGTGCATCCATCAGCGCCGCTTGTCCTCGCTGGACGCTTCCAGACTTGGTGGACAAGTCGCGAAGGTTGATGGATACCCACGACCGCCCGTCGCCTGTGATGACGTCGACACCCTGCGTCGATAGGTGCTGCATCAGTTCGCCGACCCTGCGGTCGCGTAGCGCATGGTGAATCGATGACATGGGAACCAGGTTGCCGCGGTCGTCTACTTGGTTTGAAAGAGCGCCGCGGCGCTCGGAAATGAAAACTATCATGCTTGATTACCTGTTGTGCTGCCGTCGAACTTAATGCGGCGTCGACTGCCGCGGAGTTGTTAGTGGGTGGGTGTGATGGAGTGGCGCCGAGCCACCTCAAGGACTTCCTGCACTGATAGGTGAGAGAGAGCAGCGGCTTCCCAGAGTTGACACCGCGACAGAGTGCGAGACTGACAATCTGATCGAGACGCTCAACAAGCTGCTGTGTCGATACGCTCTCTGTTCTGCCATCGATTGTTAAGTTGATGGTGTCGTAGCGGTATTCGAAAGGCCCGCTGGTCGACCGCCACAAAGCTATGTGGTTGCGTATGCGCTGACGTTCAGCGGCTCGCTCGGCGGGCAAGAATAGCGGGTCACGTAGCGGGTCGCCTACGCAGTTGCCGGGTGTGCCCATTCCGGCTTGCTCCAGGAGCCGCTCAAGCTGTCGGTCGGTTTCTCCTGTAGCTTTGGCCCGATGAAAGGCGTTAAGACGAAAGCTCCAGGGCGGGGTCTACGACGAAGGCGTTTCATCGCTGACTTCCTCTCTGGCGTAGATCGAATCCTTATATGCATCCCATGCGGCGGCGACTCGCTTCTTCTCGGCTACCTCTGCCTCGCGCCGTTCTTCGTCCTCGATGTTCAACACCTCGCCGGATGGGCTAAATCGCGCAACCGCCGTACCCGGCGGAGGAAGCGGGTCGGTGTATCGGAGGTGCGTGAACTCGCGCGCGGTTGGGTAGCTTTCCTCCAGCGTTGGCTCGCAGTACTCATGCAGTACCCGCGTGAATCCGTTTGGCCGCGGTGCCTCTTCTACCGGCGGTTCGGGTTCGACCACGATTGGCGCCGTCGCGGGAACGAAGATCGACGGGAAGGTGGCGTGCAGGTCCGCGCGCTGCTCTCGTGTGAGGTATCGCGGCGGTGGTGGCGGTGGTGTTGGTCCGTCGTCGAGGGTGAATGGATCGTTGCTGTCGTCCCGCGGTACGGTGGGTTTCGGCGGTTTGTTGCGCTTAGCGCGTTGACGCCTTCCGCGTTCAAGATTTTCTTTGTGGGTGACGTCGGCGAGTTTGGACGCCAGTTCCGCCCTCTTCTGCGGGTTTGTTTCGGAGGCAAGTAGCTGCTGCAGCGCGGCGCGCGCTTTCGATACTTTCATGGGGAATCCTTTGTAAAAGATATGTTATAGGGCAATGTAATGCTTGCTGCGTTCGATCGGCTGAGCTCACGCCGGAAGATTGCTCGAACTGCATCGCAGCGAGCGCAGCTTCAGCTTCGGCAGCAGAAACGCGTTTGCGTGCGTACTCGGCTTTGGCTTCGGCGAGCGCGGCTTCATACGTTTCGCGCTGCTCTTGTTGTTTGGCATACAGCGCGGGGTTATAGAGTTTCAGTAGTCGCTGGTGTTCCGCCGCAAGCTCTGCCGCCTGCTGACGCTTCAGCTTAGCGCGACGCTCGCGGTCGTAGTCGACCCAGGCGGTCGTGCAAATCGCGCAACGGCATTTCCGCTTGATGTAGCCAGATACGCCGTGCGTTGGGTTCTCGGAGCGCGGACGACCGCGACGGCGGCAGCTACTTGGTGTTTCCATCGCTCACCGTCCGGCCTTGCAGAATGCGCTCGATGACGCCTCGCTGTTTCAGTTCAGCCGCGACGCGGAGCAAGTCGGCATCGCTGAGCGACTGCAGTACTTGGTTCTGCAAACGTGTGGTTTTCGTGCCCGTGGCTTCGGTGAGTTCTTGAAGAATTGAAATAAGGGTTACGGCGTGATGCACAGTCATGGTCATGTCCTCTTGGGTTAGTGACGCGGTTGTGGTTTTTACGCTGCTACTGCGCGACGTTGACGGCTACTGCTACGGCGAACCGGTGCGCGCTGTTTCGCGAGAATCAAGTCGACGCCAGAGGTCGCGCCGGTTTGCTGCGCGTCGTACTCGCGGAGCACGGCAAGTAGGCGGACGTTGGACTCGTGCTGGTAATCCAACTCGGTGTCGACGAGTGCTTCAAATTGAGCGAGTGTCATTCTGGGTCTCTCTCCTAGTGGAAGTCTTCACGCCGGCTCGATTCGACTCGTGCAGTTCGCGCTCGGACCAGGCGACCGTGCGTGTGTGGATTTGGTAGGCGTGGGGGAACGTGCCTTGAGCCGCTTTCGCATAGATCGCGGCGCGCGACAGGCCGGTGATGTTGATGACGTCGGGAAGGCGAACGAATCTATCACTAAGCACAAAACTCCTTTAGCCGCGGCGTGCGCGGGTGACGCTTTAGATATGTAGGGTGCGAACGAAGCTCACGCAGGATGGTGGGCTAAGTAGTCGAGTTGAGGTGATGCTTACTGCTGGTTCGCTTTAAATAATGGAACTAGTGCTGCTTGTTTATCGTCGCTTGCGTTTGTAATCGGTGTTCGCTGTCCGGCACTCGGCGCAGCGGCATCCGCGGTAATAACTTGCGACTGTGCCGTGACCACAGCGTATCCGAGGTCCGGCGGGGTTGTTTGACGCGCATAGCGCGCAGTTGATCTATCGTCGCCTCTAGGGCAGACACACGGGCTTCTAGGGTCATGTTGGAGTCTCTGGCGGTTGCTGGGGGTTGCGGTACGGATGCGCGGCGGGCGGAGAGCGCTACATCTCTTACCCCACCTTTATAAGCATATCAAACTCGGCATACATTTGTCAAGTTTTCCACTTTACATGCTCGCATGTACGGGATTACAATGCGCCGCTCTAATTAGGTTTATGGTTTGTGCAGCGCCTTACCCCAGAAGCCCCCGGGGAAACGTGAGAATATGAGAATCGCTCTTCTAACTACTATATATATCTATTACTTATCAATTCTCATTTTCATTCTCACTGGCGTTCTCACCCCTGAGAATGAGAATGCCCTGCACGGTACTTTAGTGTTCTCATTCTCACTGGAATTAGGCGATGAGAATGGGGTGTGAGAATGCATTAAGTTGTAGATTCGTAGGCGTTTAACCCCGCCAATTCTCACACTTCACGATTCCCCCGGGTATGGGCCGAAGCACGCTGCACAAACCATAAACCTAATTGTCGCGAGGCCACGACAGTGGACGCAGCAATCTACAAAAAACCATAGGTCGACAGGCGTCAACCGGTTGATTTGGCGGCTTGTTAGCCGACAGCGGCACGTGCAAAGGGGGCGTTACGCGGCCTTGACCGGGTAGATCGGCGGGTAGTCGACCAGCCAGCACCAGCTAAGTCTTTTCACACCAATCTAGTCTCGATCCTCATGGTGCATTAACCGGTGCCGACTGTGTCGACTGTGCGAGCACGGGATGACACGACCGGCACGTCGCCCGCCCGCCCATCGAGTCGACCGCCGGCCCGCAAGTCGCGATCCTGGCGATCGAGGTCGCGCGCCGTTCGCGACGCAAGTTGTAGAGGATAGGTAGCTTCAGGACGCAAAACGACTGGGGTGCCAGTGTCCCTGACGGCCTCGCCGGCGGCAGACCGGACCACAGAAAACATGATTTCGAGAGAAGGCGCTTAAAGGCCGGATTTCGCCCCGTAGACGCGTCGTCGCTGGACCTGGGGTGGCACTCGGTATCACTCGACGGCAAACGCCTCACCACGGTCAAAATTCGGCCCTAAATGGATTTCTGCCGTCCGCAGATACCGCAATTTAAAGGACTTGCACAGCACCGTTTTCTCGAAACTTCCGAGCAGACCTCTCGTTGCGCGGAAAAGGAAAGCCGCCCATTTTCTGAGCGGCTCCACGGGTGTCGCGGGGGTTGATCTACGCCGTGGCCACCATCGCCAGCACCTTCCCGCGCTGCGTCTTCTCCAATATGGTCGGCCCACTCCTGCATCATCGCCGCTCGCGGCTTCAGGTAGAGGGCGTGATTGTATGAGGCGCTCACGGCATTGCGGGGAGCGTGAGCGAGTTGCAGTTCAATGTGGGCGTGGTCGAATCCCTGCTCGTGCAGTAGCGTCGACTCAGCCACACCGCGGAAGCCGTGCCCGGTGTGCTTGCCTTTGTACCCCATGCGCTCTAGCGCCTTCAGGATGGTGTCGTTCCTGCTCATCGTCGCTGACCCGCGCCCACCGGGGAACAGGTAGTCGCTGTCACTGGTCAGCGTCTGAACCATACGCAACACCTCAACCGCCTGATGCGACAGCGGAACGATGTGGGTGTCTTCATCTTCATGCGCTCGGCGGGAATGTTCCAGCGCGCCTCGTCGAAATCGATCTCCGACCAACGGGCGCCGATTAGCTCACCTGTACGAACGAACGTCAACGACAGCAACTTCATCGCGAGGCGCGTGATGGGCGCTCCGCGGTAGATTTCGATGCCGCGTAGCAGGTCGCCGAGTTCCTTGCTGTCGACGCGAGCGAAGTTGACTCGCACTGTCGGCTTGAGCACATCTCGCGGCTTGATCTCAGCCGCCGGGTTCCGCGTCGCGTAACCATGAGCGATGGCGTAGCGGAAAATCTGGCCGGTCGTTTCCAGCGCGCGCTTCGCCACATCCCGCGCGCCACGTTTCTCTACCGCCTTTACCATCGCGACCAGTTCAGCCGCGTCGATCTCTGCGATAGGTCGCGCGCCGAGCGCCGGTAGGATGTTCGTCTGCATACGGCGCTCTGTGTCATCCGCGTGATGCGCCGTAACGCCCTCCCGCCAATGCGCGAGCCATTTCTCAGCGACTGCATTGAAGGAGTTCTCAGCTGCGACCTTCGCAGCGAGCTTCTCCTTTTTCTTTTGCGCCATCGGGTCCACGCCAGCGTCAAGCAAGCGCCTCGCGTCGAGGTGCTTCTCTCTCGCCATTGCGAGCGTGACGACGGGGTATGCTCCGAGCGCCAGCAATTTCTCTTTGCCCGCGAACGAGTAGCGGTAGTGCCAGAGCTTGCTACCTTTCGGTGTAACGAGCAAGTAGAGTCCGCGCTCGTCAGTGTGCTTACCAGGCTTCGCCGCTTTGATCCTCGTTTCAGTAAGCATCAGCAACCTCGCAAAGGCGGTCGCTATCAATCGACGCTCTTTTGATGTGTGGGTGTCCGCATCGACCGCATAGATCCCGTTGCGATGATTTGGGCGGCGCGCCACCGTGGCGCGGAAACTTGATTGCCGTTGCCGTCCGTGTAGATTCGGTTGCCGTGCTTGTCGTCGGTAGTGCTCTCGAAGTATTTCAATCAGCCTCCCTAATGGCGTGAAAAGTAGAACTACCCGGTTTTCTCACATCGACTACCCGGTTGTCTACCCGGCCCAGAGCGACGCTGCTGCGCACGTCTTTGCGCGTCTCGGGAGGTCTAATCGTCCAGTATTTGTTGTGTTTTGAGTGTTTTACAGACACGGCGAGTAGATGCCGGTGGACGTCCTGAGATGAGCTTGGATTGATAAAATGGCGGAGAGCGAGGGATTCGAACCCCCGATACGATTTCTCGTATAACGGTTTTCAAGACCGCCGGTTTCAACCGCTCACCCAGCTCTCCGCTTGGGTCCCAGCCTCAATACTTTGAGTTTACTGCATTTCAATCTCCCATTCCGCAGGCAAGCTCCGCGGCTATCTCGAACGCATACCCGGATGTTACAAACAGGGTGCATGGTCAAGCAATCCAAGCGGCCGCCTGGCCCACCTCCTGGTCAGCCCATCAGCCTGCGCACTCTGGGAGATTACCTCAACCTCTCGCCGGCGACGATCTCGCTCGTCCTCAACAACGCTCCCGGCGTTCGCTCCATCCCGCAGGAAAACGTCAGGGATCGCGTCATCGAGGCGGCCGCAAAGTTCGACTACCGTCCCAGCTTCTATGCGCGCTCACTGCGCAAAAAGCAAAGCTTCACCGTCGGCGTTCTTGTCCCGCGCCTCAGTGACAACTACTCCACCCATGTTCTCGAGGGCGTTGAAGAGTTCCTGATCGAAGAGGGCTACTTCTACTTCACCGTCGGCGACCATCGAGAAGTTAACTAAACG
>CAWITZ010000003.1:0-242218 GCA_963839215.1 uncultured Acidobacteriaceae bacterium
ATACCTTTCTCGAGACAGTGGAGGGTATGCAGTTTGATCGCGGTTATCTGAGCCCGTACTTCGTCACCGATCCTGGACGCATGGAAGTAGTGCTGGACGAACCCTCCATACTGATCTTCGAGAAGAAAATCAGCAGCATGAAGGATCTGTTGCCCTTGCTGGAGCAGGTTGCTCGCGGGGGGAAGCCGCTACTTATCATTGCTGAGGATGTCGAAGGCGATGCCCTGGCGACACTGGTAGTGAACAAGCTGCGCGGCACCCTGAACGTAGCTGCCGTAAAGGCGCCTGGCTTCGGCGATCGCCGCAATGCGATCCTGGGGGATATCGCTATCCTCACCGGCGGCAAAGCCATCACCGAAGATCTGGGCCTCAAACTGGATAGCGTAAAGCTAGAGGATCTGGGCCGCGCCAAGCGCATCACCATCGACAAGGACAACACCACCATCATCGATGGCGCCGGCGAGTCCAGCCGGATCAAAGGCCGCGTGAACGAGATCCGTACGCAGATAGAGAAGACCACCTCGGACTACGACAAGGAGAAGCTCCAGGAGCGGCTGGCTAAGCTCGTTGGCGGCGTTGCCATCATCCAGGTGGGCGCCGCAACCGAGACCGAATTGAAGGAGAAGAAGGCTCGCGTTGAAGATGCTCTGCACGCTACCCGCGCAGCAGTCGAGGAAGGAATCGTCCCGGGCGGCGGCGTCGCACTGGTTCGCGCCATTCCCGCGGTCGACACCCTCATCAAGACTCTCGAGGGCGACGAGAAGATCGGCGCGCAAATAGTGCGCCGGTCCCTCGAAGAACCAATACGCCAGATCGTCGCCAATGCCGGCGAAGAGGGTGCCGTTGTGGTGGTCAAGGTGCTCGAGTCTAAGGAGCCTCACTTCGGCTACAACGCAGCAACCAATGTCTTCGAAGATCTGGTGAAGGCCGGTGTCATAGACCCGACCAAGGTGGCCCGCACGGCACTGCAGAACGCAGCCTCGATCGCCGGCCTCCTTCTCACCACTGAAGCGCTCGTGGTCGAACTCCCGGAGGTCAAGGCAGCAGTCCCGGCAGGCGGCAACGGTGGCATGGACGGCATGTATTAAGACAAAACCGAACGCAGGCACAAAACTGGAAAGGCCTCCAGCTTCGGCTGGAGGCCATTTCTGGTGGGGGCTCCGTTTGTATGGTTCAAGTGGCACGAAGAACTACCTGCCAAGGTGCAAAAGCAAATTGGCGGTAGAATCAGTCTCAGCGGGCCCCGTCGACCGGCGATGAATTGGCGCAATTATCACGAAGCAACCAAGCATACTGTTGAATCGCTAAAGGGATCGCGGCGCGTTCTCGACTGGGCGAACATGCCCCATCCGTTTCGTTATTACGAGGGCGTGCCGGTTCTCGATCTGCCAGCAGATCCCCCCGCTCCTGTAATTCCGGCGCTCGATGTGCTGCGGGGCGCCTTTGGCAGCACTTCCGCGGCCGATGGACCGGCCTTGCTCTCGCAATTACTCTTCTATTCCGCCGCGATTAGCGCGTCCAAGCGTGTCCCCTCCACCGGATACGAATACGCGCTAAGAGTAAATCCGTCTTCCGGGAATCTGCACCCCACGGAATTCCACTTTGTCACGCGGGGTCTGAAGGATTGGCCAGATGGCGTATATCACTACGATCCATCCAGACACATGGCGGAGCAACGCGCGCGCGGCTCGTTTGACTTGAAGATGGCCGGCGACCCTGCGCCCATTGTGTTCGTTCTGACGAGTATCGTGTGGCGCGAGGCATGGAAGTACGGAGAACGGGCATATCGATACTGCTTGCACGACATTGGACACGCCTGGCAGGCGCTTGCACTTTCCGCTCGGGCTCTCGGATGCGATACCTTCGCTGCCGGAAGTTTCGTGGATGATGAAGTTGTCCAGTTGTGTCGCCCCAATCCGGATGAATGGCCAATGCTGCTGGTCGGCCTGCGTGGTAAGTCCATTCCAGTCCGCGAAGCAGATACCGGCGAAACCGTGTGGTTCGCCGGACAGGCGAACCTGCTCTCCAAGGAGACGATTGCTCAGCCGCTGATTGACGGCATCCACTTCGCCACAAGACAAGGCAGCCCCAAGAGCACTAACACCGCATTCGCAGCGCTCGCCGCAACTGGCACCGGTGAAATTGCGCTTCCTCCGCCAGCATCCTCGTCTCGCCGCTTTGGCGAGGTTGCCCGCATGCGACGCTCGGCGCTCGACTTCGTCGGGGGAACGCAATCGATGTCATCGGCGGAGCTTTCTACAATTCTCGCCTGCGCAGCTCAGCCGTTGTCGGCGGATTTTACGGGCGCTCGTTTCATTCAACTGTATTTGTGTGCTCATCGCGTCAATGGGTTAAAGCGTGGTGTCTACAGGTTCTGGCCGGAGCGTGCCGAGTTGGAGCAGGTGAAGAGCGGCGATCAACGCGTAGCGGCAGCCGCTCTGAGCCTCGGACAGAACCTGGCCGGTAACTCCTGCGCGACTTTTTCTTTGATCGGCGACCTCGATCGCGCCACCGGAATCTTTCGCGACCGTGGTTATCGCTATGTACATTTTGAAGCCGGCGCGATTGGTCATCGTCTGTACCTCGCCGCTGAGGCCCTGGGGTTAGGCGCGACCGGGATAGGTGCCTTCTACGATGATGAAGTGCACCGTCATCTCAATTTGACGCCCCACCAAGGACAGGTCGTATACCATTTTGCGATTGGTTATCCCGTCCCCGACCCGCGCGTCTCCGCCTGAAGCCGTACCCAGCAGATTCTCCGTTCATGGGGTTGAGTATTCGCGCCCGGTTAACTTACACGTTTTGGCAATAAATCCGTCAGGCCTACAAGAATTGATACCGGGAGTCGAATCGTCTGTATGGTTGGATCATTTTCACCAATGACACGAACTGCTACCCAATTACCATCGACAAATGGATCTGAGGCTATCTCGAAATGTTCGCCATATAGGTTCACGCGCCTGCCTGTAATGTAGCCGAGATCCATTATTCTCTCGCAGCTCTTGGAATGTGGGTGGTTGCTGATCGTTGTTTCTGGAAACGTAGGGGGAAAAGGCGGCATTTGACACCTCGGTGGTTAGGACATTAGGCGGCTTGCTCCACCAGCGTACATAAGATGTGGTACTTCAGACAGACTGACTTAACTCGGGGACCTGACAATCAGCGGGAAGAGGTACCCGCCCTTGATCTTGATCCTCGGCTTTGCGCGGAGAGATAGCTGATCCACATTGCTCACGGTCTCACAACAGTGACTAGCACCGGAAGTTGTCCTGAACAAAATCTTCTATTGCCGGATCTGACTGATTCACGGGTTAAGCAAATGAAGCGTAGGAACCGTCGCCACGCGCTATTGCGGGCGTTGAGTAGTCAGCAATTTTCCGCTTCTCGCCTCTGACGCCCGAGGCATCGAGGCCCTGCCTCTACTCCGATCTTGCGGCACTCGATTGCGACAGCATCCTCTGCTCAGCCTGGCGGCCGAAGTCCACGGCGACAAATTCATTCTCCGTCGGCTGTGGAGCTTTCTCCAGCGCCGGCGTGTTTTGCCGCGAAGCGAGCCATGTACCTTCGGCCATAGAGAGGGGCATGTGTCACCGAACGGTTACCTGCTCGTAAGTAACCGTTCGCTCTCTTTACGAAATGTCACCGCTCGGTTACTCTAATGGTGCAGCATAGGAGATTCCGGCGATGAGAATACGGACTGCGACGGATTTGGGCGCTTTCATTAGGGAACGCCGCGTCAAGCTGGGAATGGACCAAAGTGATCTGGCGGAAAAGGCAGGCACCAGCCGCAAGTGGATTGTGGAAGTTGAACAGGGGAAGCCGCGCGCCGAGATTGGTCTCGTTCTCCGAGCCCTCAAGACTCTCGGAGTTTCTCTGGAAATCGCCATTGATCGCACTCAGAAGGCACATGCGGCAAGCCAATCCGGAAATGTAGACATCAACCATATCCTCAACTCCCTGAAGAAGCGCCCATGACGAACCAACTGATAGCCCTCTTGGATGGCCGAGAGGTCGGAACGGTCCATTACAAGGACTCCCGCCTCTCATTCACCTACGGCGAGACGTGGAGAGACGACCCCAATGCCTATCCGCTCTCGCTCTCCATGCCGCTCGGTTCGGCAACACACGGCCATGCCCGGATAGAGGCGTTCCTGTGGGGACTACTACCCGATAACGACCGCGTTCTCCAGAACTGGGGCAAGCGTTTCCAGGTATCGCCCAAGAATGTCTTCCGGCTGATTAGCCACGTGGGCGAGGATTGCGCGGGAGCCGTGCAGTTTGTGACTCCTGAAAGGCTTGAGAAGTTGATTGCAGAGCCAGCTGCTCGGGAAGTTCAATGGCTCACCGAAGATGACGTGGCAGAACGCCTGCGTACCTTGCGCGCCGACCATTCTGCATGGCGAGCCGCAAGCGATACGGGACAGTTCAGCCTTGCCGGTGCGCAGCCGAAGACGGCGCTTCTATTTGAGCGCAGGCGGTGGGGAGTCCCGTCCGGCCGTGTTCCGACTACTCACATCCTGAAGCCACCGACAGGAGAATGGGACGGGCACGCGGAGAACGCGCACTTCTCCCTGCAACTGGCGCGCGCCCTCGGCCTAATTGTTCCGAACTCCAACGTCCTGCGGTTTCAGGACGAGATCGCTATTGTCGTCGAGCGATACGACCGCGCGCGCGCCCGCAACCGATGGGCGCGCATCCACCAGGAAGATACATGTCAGGCTCTTGGCCTTCACCCTACGCGCAAATATGAGAGTGATGGTGGGCCAGGTGTGCGACGGATCGTGGAACTCCTCCGGGAGCAGTCCAGCAGCCCGGATGAGGACGTTCAATCCTTTCTGGACGCCATTGCCTTCAACTGGCTTATTGCCGGAACGGACGCGCATGCCAAGAATTACTCTCTACTCCTTGGACAGAATGGAGCAGTGCGCCTAGCACCTCTCTATGACCTGGCAAGTATCCTCCCGTATCCCACCGTGGATATGAGCAAGGTGAAGCTGGCGATGAAGATTGGCGGAGAATACCGGCTCCGAAATATTGGCCTGCGGCATTGGCGGAAGCTCGCGGCCGAGTTGCGCCTGGACGAGGTGAAACTCCTCGATCGAATCGGGACCATGGCCCAGGCCTTACCTGATCAAGTCACAACCATCCAGGAACAGATCAAACAACGAGGCCTGTCGCATGTCACGATCAAAAAGCTAGGCACGAGGCTCAAGACTCGGGCGGTGGTTTGCCAAAAGCTCTTGGGTTTTGGATAGCGCAAGCGCCAGAGTTTGGTTCCGTATGGGACAACGAGTAAGCACAGCCCGCCACTATCGCTCAGCTTGTATGGCTTGTCCTTCGGTTTGGCGGCGTCAATTTCCTTAACGGTGAGGTCCATGCGGAACCTCCAAAAAAGGTGCATTTAACGTGCATTTCTTCCGTACCCACAAAATCCGCAAACGATACCCGCAATCGTACCCACAAAAAATCGTGGGCGCAAAAGAGCCTTGGCGAACTTCTCCGGACGTAAATATCGCAATAAATCGTTTAAATGAGCAAATTATGAAAGTGCGGGGAGATTCGGAAAGGAACGAAGGAGTGCGGGAAAGTGCGGAATTGGCTGCCCCCCAGGGATTCGAACCCCGATATGCTGATCCAGAGTCAGCTGTCCTGCCGTTGAACGAGGGGGCAGTGATTAGAACGCGGCGGGCGTTTTCACCTTGCCGCACTGACCATGTTCAGGACAGGACGCCCTTTTTGTGAATGGTCAACTTCTTCATCATAAAGGGGAATGAAGCCGGGGGTCAAACCGCCCGGATCTTCGCGTTCTATGCTGCTGATTCACGCCGGATTCACGCTGCCGGGACCACGCTAGCAAGAAATCAGCGAGGGGTTTTCCCTGGGCAAATTGTGCCCGGCTTGCCCCCTACTCTTCCCTCAGCACTTCGAGCGGACGCAGCCCCAGGATGCGATAACTCGCAACCCATCCGGTGGCCGTGGCCAGAATTGCTGTACCGACGAGTGCGCCTAGCGTGGCATACCAGTCCACGTGAAACTTGAGATCAAAGTGGTGCAGCATCACTCGAGTGAGAATGTTGGCGAAGATGACGCCGACAGAGCCGGCCAGCAAGCCCAGCACGCTGAACTCCACGGTGAAGGTCCGCACGATCCGCATGCGCGTCGCGCCAAGAGTCTTCAGCACCACGGCCTCGCGCATTCGTCTGAATCGCGCGCCGGCAATGCTCGAAGCCAGAATCATCACTCCCGCAAGAATCGAAAAGCCTGCCAGGAATCGCACCACGTACGTAATCTGATCGACCACGGACTCAATGCGGTCCATCATGTCGGCCAGGTTGATTACTGTCACCGTTGGATAGGCCGCGAAGAGAGCGCGCTCCAGGGCCGCAATCTGGCCTGACGCGACGTGCACTCCTCCGTACCATGTTGCCGGCTCGTCTTTGAGCAACCCCGATGGCAGCATGAACGCCACGCGGCTCCCCGGATGTTCGCCATCGGCCCGGAACAGCGCCGCGACCTTCAGATCCAATGCGCGATCGCCCAACTCCAGTTGCACCGGCGACCCGATCCTCAGGTTCAATCGCTTCGCCGTCCCCTCGCCCACGGCAAGCTCATGCGCATTCGCGTCTCTCCACCACGCGCCCTCAATCACCTTGTCGCCTGCGGGCGCCGCATCGGCCCAGCTGAGCTCAGCATTCTCAAGCATGCGGCGCGGAAAATGCTGGTCCTTCAACTCATCCAGCGT
Organism: uncultured Acidobacteriaceae bacterium; assembly: GCA_963839215.1. Taxonomy (GTDB): domain Bacteria; phylum Acidobacteriota; class Terriglobia; order Terriglobales; family Acidobacteriaceae; genus Telmatobacter. The sequence continues at coordinate 6,743 of CAWITZ010000003.1, forward strand.
CTTTCCATTCAGCGTCTTGAACCGGCCGCCTACGACGGGCAACATGTCTGTCTGCGTGACCCCGGGCTGGCGTTGCAGAAAAGCCTTCACGCCCTCTACTTCGTCGGATGTCACGTCGATCAGAAAGATGTTGGGCAGATTCGGCGCTGCTGTCTCGCGCAGATCACGCAGCAGTCCCCGCTGCGTGAGATAGACCGCCAGAATCAGCATCACCCCGGTGCCCAACGACGCCAGCACGGCAGCCGACTGGTTGCCCGGCCGATAGAGATTCGCAAGCCCGTGGCGCAACGAGGAAGGCAGGCGCAGACGCACGCGATTCAACACCCTGCGCAGTGTCCACAGCGCCACCGCCGCCAGCGCCAGCAACACAATCAGCGCAACCGTGAACAGCAGCGCAAACCATCCGCCCACTTTTGCAGAATCTGAAAGTGCCCAGGCAATTGCGCCGAGCGAAAGCACCACCAGAGCAGCGATGCCAATCTGCAGACGGCGTGCCCACCAGCGTGCAATCCACGCGCGAGCGCCGGGCGTGACCTGCTCCACGAGCCTGCGCAGCACCAGAACGGGGCGCACGGTTCGGACATCGAGCAGCGGCGGAAGACAAAAGAGCAGCGTCGTCAGCAATCCGGTTCCGAGCCCCGCCAACGCTGCGCGCCACGGAATTTCCATGTGCGTATGCACCGGGAGCAGCTTTCCAAAAACAGCGGGAAGCGCCAGCATCACACCCACGCCCGCGGCCACGCCCAGCAGACCGCCTGCAAGCCCGAGCCCGAGTGTCTGTAATAGAAAAATGCGCAGCAAGTCTGCCGAGCGCGCGCCAAGCGCCTTCAGAATGGCCAGCATATCCATCCGCTGCTCAAGATGCGCATGCATTGCCATTGCGACTCCAATGGCGCCCAGCACCATGGCGACCAGGCAAATCAGGCTCAGGATTCCTGTTGCATTATCGAGCCCGCGACTCAGCGCCGGATTGCCTTCCTTGAAGTCCATCACCTGCGCATCCGGCAGCGCCGCTTCAATCTGTTTGCGTATGTCGGCCATATCCGCTTTAGGCGGAAGCTTGAGCAGAAGCCGTTCACTGGCCCTGCTTCCCGCAGCCAGCAAACCCGTACTGTCGAGCGCGGCGCGCGAAATCATTACCCGCGGGCCAATACCGGCGCCGGCGCTGATCCGGTCAGGCTCCTGTTGCAACACCGCGGCAATTCGGAAATTCTCTCCACCCAGCCGCAGCGTCTGCCCCACGTGCGCATTCAGCCGGATCAAAAACTCTTCAGCAACCACAGCGGAGTCGCCCTCAAGTGCCTGCTGAAGACTCATTGCCGGCTCAAGTTGCGCCTGCCCATAATACGGATACTCTGCCGGATCGATTGCCTTGAGCGTCACCAGGAGCGGCACGGGATCGGGTGGCACAGACGCCATCGAAACGGTCTCTACAACCATCGTCGATCGTGCGCCGGTCTTCTGATCGAATGCGGAAATCCTCTGCATCTCCTGTGCCGTGGGCTGCCGAAAGATGCGCGCGCTGAGATCGCCGCCCATCAAGGTTCGCGCTTCTGCCGTCAAGGTTTGCTTGAAGCTTTCACTAAAGCCGCGCACGCCCACCAGCGCTGCAACACCCACCGCTACCGACAACACCACGAAGGCGAACTTTCCCGGCGCTGACTTCAGATCGCGCCAGCCAATCGCCGCGGCACGCTCCCAGCTCAAGGCACGCTTAGCCATTGGAGCCTCTTTCCGCAGCCTGCGCGATTTCGTGCTGCCGGTGTGCGAGCGAGTCCTCAACGATCAATCCATCTTTCAGCACGATCTTGCGATCGGCCAGCGCCGCAATCTCCGGGTCATGCGTCACCAGCACCAGTGTCGTGCCCTGATCGCGATTGCGCTTCAGCAGCAGATCCATCACGAGCCGCCCGTTCTGCGAGTCAAGATTGCCCGTCGGCTCATCGGCCATCACAATCGGCGGATTGACCACGAACGCACGCGCCAGCGCCACCCGCTGTTGTTCGCCTCCCGAGAGCTGAACCGGATAATGCTCCACGCGCTCGGCAAGTCCCACCGCATTCAGCAGATCGCGAGCACGGTCCAGGCCGTTCCCTGCCACATTCAGCTCGAATGGCAGCAGCACATTCTCAAGCGCGGTGAGCGTGGGAATCAACTGGTACGACTGAAAGACAAAGCCGATCTTGCTTCCGCGCACAGCCGCCAGTTCTGTCTCCGCGAGATTGTGAATCGGCGTCCCATCCAGCCAGATTTCTCCCTCGCTCGGCGTGTCGAGACCAGCCAGCAATCCCAGCAGCGTGCTCTTGCCGCTGCCGCTCGCGCCCACAATCGCAACGAGCTGGCCGGCAGGAATCTGCAGCGTGATGCCCTTCAGAATTTCAACCCGCCGCGATCCATTCTGGATCCACTTCTTCACATCCCGGACTTCAATCACCCGGTTTCTCCCATTCCGCGCATCGCGCCCTTGACCGTTGCCTGTCTGATCGAATCTACGCAGGCTGCCCCTTCGCCGTTCCTCAACGCGCACGTCTACACTGTTACTGTGGACGTTCGCCGCCGCCTGCTCGTCTCATGCTGCCTTCTTGCCCTCTGCTGTCCGCTCTTCGCGGCAGACCGGCCAATTCTCGTCTGCTATGGCGACAGCATCACAGCCGGCTACGGCCTGAGGCCCGGACAGTCCTACCCGGATGCTCTGCAGCGCCAGCTCGACACGCTCGGCTATCACTACCAGGTGCTACAACAAGGGAACCAGCGGCGCAACCACCAAGGATGCCGTCGCCAACCTTCGCTTCATCCTCGCGCTGCACCCCGCTGTCGCCATTGTTGAATTCGGCGGCAACGACGGTCTGCGCGGCCTTCCTCCTGACCAGACGCGAAACAATCTCGACACCGTGATCACTGCGCTTATGAATGCCCACATCAAAGTGCTGCTTGCAGGCATCACTCTTCCACCAAATTACGGACCTGACTACATTCGCGCCTTCGACCAGATCTTTCGCGACCTCGCGGCCAAACACCGCACCGCGTTCGTGCCCATGATTTACAAAGACCTCGTGCATGTTCCCCGCACCATCCAGGCCGATGGCATTCACCCCACGGCAAAAGGCTCCGAAATCATTGCCACCACGCTGATGCCTGCGCTCAAGCCCCTGCTGCGCAAATAGGCTTCAACTTTCAGCTCATCACCACGACGGGTTGAAAGAGCGTTCCCGCCACGCGCCTGGCAATGCCAGCAAGCTCGCGCTGGCCGGCAAAAACCCTCACCAAGGGCGCCTGCGAGAACTCCGGCAGATTCGCCTGCGCGCCATTCCGCAACCTGCCCAGCACATACGCATCGCCTGTCACCGCTGGCATCTCAGGCAACAGGTTGCGCGGATGCACGCACAGATTCAGCAATCCTTCATTGTCGCCATCAAGTGCATCAAGCTCCTCAACGGTGTGCGCGTCTTCGAGGCTGAAGACGCCGGCCCTGCGTGCGGCGCAGGCTCGCTAGATGCGCTCCACAGCCCAGGTCCTGGCCGAGCTCATGCGCAACAGAGCGCACATACCCGCCCGCGCTGATCTCCATCACAAAGCTCGCCTCATCGCCGTCAAGCTCCAGGATCTCAAAGCGACGGATATCCACTCTTGCGGTCTTCAGCTCGACTGGCTTGCCTGCGCGCGCGAGTTTGTACGCAGGTGTTCCGTCAATTTTCTTTGCGGAAAAAGGCGGCGGCATCTGCTGCATTTCTCCATGAAAACGTGCAGCGGCTGCGCGAACCGCCTCGAGAGTCAAAGCCGGTTTCACGCGTTCCCCCGACGGCGCGCCGTCCGCATCGTAGGTGTCTGTTGCGAAGCCGAAGCGGATGCGGCCGGTATATGCCTTTTCCGCGGAAGAAAAATACTGCGCCAGGCGCGTAAATTTGCCCAACAGCAGCGGCAGCACGCCGGTCGCCATGGGGTCCAGCGTGCCCAGGTGCCCGATCGATCGCTCACCGGTAAGCCTGCGGAGCCGGGCCACTACGTCGTGGCTCGTCATTGCCCCCGGCTTGTCGACCACCAGAAGTCCGTTCACCCAGATACTCTAGTCGACGACACAGCGGTCAGTCACAAACTGGGCGCCGGCTGACGCACCAGCGACAGAAATTCCGAGCGCGTTTCCTTCTGCCGGAAGCAGCCCACCATCGCCGACGTCACTGTGGAGGAATTCTGTTTCTCGATCCCGCGCATCATCATGCAGAGGTGCCGGGCCTCAATCACCACGCCAACCCCTTGCGGCGCGATCGCCTCCTGGATCGCATCGGCAATTTGCCGCGTCATCCGCTCCTGCACCTGCAGGCGGCGCGCAAAGACCTCTACCAGCCGCGCAATCTTGCTGAGCCCGATGACCTTGCCGTTAGGAATATACGCAACATGCACCTTGCCGAAGAACGGCAGCATGTGATGCTCGCACAGCGAGAACATCTCCACGTCCTTCACGATCACCATCTCGTCGTAGTCCACGTCGAAGAGAGCTCCGCGCAGGATCTGCGTTGGATCTTCCTGGTAGCCCTTGGTCAGGAACGCCATCGCCTTTTCAACGCGCGCCGGCGTCGCGAGCAGCCCATCGCGCTCGGGGTCCTCGCCCAGCCGGCTGATCAACTCGCGATACATCTCCTGCGTCGTGAACTCGCTCAGGGCGTCCTCTCTACCGGCAACTCTCTGCACAGGCTTGCTCACTGCCATCGGTCTCGCCATTGGTTTTCCGTCCTCTCGTCCCGCGCCGGGGACGACGACCTCACTCTTCATGCGTTGTAGCACTGGAAGAAATTGTTCTCCGTCTCTTCGATGCGTACGTAATCCAGAGTTCCTTCAGGCAGCGCATCCTTCAGCAATGCGAAAACTGCACTGCACAAATTCTCAGTGGTTGGCACACGATCTGCGAACAACGGATCAAGGTTCAGGTTCGCATGATCGAATCGCTCGAGCACTTTGCTCTGCACCGCTGTATCCAGTTGCACCAGGTCCACCACCATTCCTGTTTCCGGGTTCACCGACCCAGCCGTCAGCACTTCCACCACATAGTTATGCCCATGCCCGTGCGGATTATTGCATTTCCCATACGCCGCCCGGTTCTGCTCCACCGACAAAGTGTCCGCGTGGAGCCGGTGACTCGCGCTCAGCATATAACGCCGGCCAAAGTACGCCTTCACGCCTCACCTCGATACTCGGCAAAAATCTCAGGTGTCTCATAGACCCGCACCCGCTTCAGCTTCGCTCCGGCGGCCTTCGCCACCGCAGGCTCCAGCCGCTTCCACGCAGCAATCGCAATGTTCTCCGTCGTCGGATTCACCTTCGAGAACTCGGGAACTTCCAGGTTCAGATGCCGATGGTCATAGGCGCTCAGCACCTCGCGCTCCATCACGTCCTTGAGCCACTTCAAATCCACCACAAAGCCGGTAACGGGATCGGGCTCGCCAGCGAGCGTCACCTCGAGCGTGTAATTGTGCCCGTGCCCGTTGCGATTCGCGCACCGGCCGAAGACTTGCCCATTCTTCTCCTTAGACCAGGCATCATTCCAGTAGTAGTGCGAGGCGGAGAACGTGGCACGGCGCGTCAACTCGATCATTCGGTTCCCTCACCTGCTGGGCCCATCTGCCGGCCTCACCTGCTGCCCACACATAGATGATGCGCAAGGTCGCTTTATCGCTACATCCATTTGACTGCAACTAAACCCATCAGGCTCATCTTAGTGCACTTAACTGGGATAGGTTCTGCCCTTCCAGCCTACCTGCTTGAGCACCTTGACCTTGAACCAGCTTCGATACAGCAGCACCACAAAGAGCGGCAGCCCCATCGGCGCGAGCGCACAGTTCACAAAACCGAAGTGCGACTTTGCCACCCGCGCATAGAAACGGATTAGAGTGCGTGCCCACAAGAGGAGCAGAACCCAGCCCGCACTGAGCCACTCGAGCGAATGCGCCGTAAACCGCGCGCTCCACAGTGCCACTGCCAGCCATGGCAGGCCAATCAGCAGGGCAATATCCAGCGCCCGCCACAGTGCCATAGCCAATGCACTATTAAACAAAAGCGCGAGGTTCTTTGTCCAACCCTCGAGCATTGCGCCGGTTGTGCGATACATTCTCGTGGCCACGGCGTCCTCTGCATAGCGAAATCGCAGCCCGATTTTTCGCCGCTTGGCCAGGAACGCCAGCTCCACATCCTCGAGCACCCGGTCCTTCACCGCCGGGTGGCCTCCGAGTCTGCGATAGGCCTCCCGCTCCACCAGCAGGAACTGCCCGTTGGCCGCCGCGATCCGCTGATTGGGGTCAGAAACCTTCGCCGGCGGATAGGTCATCGCCAGTTCGCTGAAGACCAGAGGCATCAGGGTCCGCTGCCAGAAGCCGTTGACAATCTGCCGCGGCGAATAGCTCAGCATACCCACATGGTGTCGCATCGCCTCATGGATGGCGCGGCCCAGGTCGCCCGGTTCATGCACCGTATCCGCATCGGTAAAGAGCAGCCACCGCCCGCGGGCCTTGCGCGCCGCTGTCCAGATCGCGTTCGCTTTGCCAGTCCAGCCCTTTTCGAGCTTCGCCGCCTGCAGCACAGTTACGCCCGCAAAACTTCGCGCAATCTCAGCGGTACGATCCGTCGAGTGATCGTCCACAACCGTCAGCTCCCAGTCGCGCCCCAGCTTGAAGGTCTCGTCTGATTGCGCCACCAGCGACGCGAGGCATGCACCGAGGCAATCCTCCTCGTTGCGGGCGGGCACAATCACAGAAAGCTCGATCAGCTCATCGGGCTCCGGCTGATCGAAAACCGTGCCGGTCCGCGCAAGACTCTCCGGCGGGCTCCCTGAAGAATCTCCCAGCCCCAATACCGGCTTCCATGCGCTATGTCCTTCTGTCGCGTCCTCTCGCCCAGTCACCCGCTGCCCTTTCGCTCAACCCTTCCGCTCAGTATTATAGGTATGTGCGGCTCAATCGCTGGCTCAATCGCTGGCTCACTCTCATCCTGATCGTGCCTCTTGTTTTGCTTCCCGGCTGCAATCGCGGAGCACACCCCACACAGACAGGCAAACGGGCGCCGGACTTCAGCATCTCCGATGGCTCCCGCTCCGTTCATCTCGCCAGCTACCGGGGCCAGGTCGTCCTGATCAACTTCTGGGCTTCGTGGTGCGCGCCCTGCGTTGCCGAGCTCCCTTCACTTCTCCAACTTCATCACGACAATCCCAGCCTCGCGATCCTCGCCATCAGCATCGACGAAGACCCGGAGGCTTACGCGAACTTTATTCGCAATCGCCACGTCGATCTCGTCACCGTGCGCGACCCCAGCAAGTCTGCGGCGGACCTTTTTGGAACCACGATGTGGCCCGAGTCTTATCTCATCGACCGCCGCGGCATTATTCGCCGCAAATTCGTCGGCGCGACTGACTGGTCCGACCCGGAGATTCGCGCCTTCATTCGAAGCCTCTAAGTCAGGGCTCGGCCGCAGTCTCTGGGCAGCAGCGTCCCGGCACCTTCTCAGCGTCTCTTGTTATCATTTCTCTATGACGACGGTGGATATTCTCTTTCGCTATGCCACGCAGCCCACCGAGGCCGCAGCCTTCGCGCTCGCCAGTGCCCGCGAGGTTTACGGTATACGCCGGCTCGTCTTCGATCGCGAAGAGCGAACGCTCCGCGTTGAATATGACGCGACGCGCCTCACCGCCGCCTCGGTGGCAAAACTGGTGCGGCAGGCCGGCCTCGATATTGAGGAGGAAGTGTCTCTGATACCTCCGCAACCGGCGCCGGAACCCGCGCCCGCGGCCTGATTGCGCGCGATTGCAGCCCTTTCCGAGGCCTGTTATTCTGTTTCAGGTCAACCGTGTGCGCCCGTAGCTCAGCTGGATAGAGCGACTGACTACGAATCAGTAGGCCGGAGGTTCGAATCCTTCCGGGCGCACCATAAAAACGGAATCACCTCAGGCGCCGATGGTGGCGCCCTTTTTCTTTCTGCGAGGCGTCGCCGGAGTTTGCCGCCGCGTAAATCCGTGACTTCGTATTGAGAAGCCCGTCAGCATCTTCCAGCTATACGGCAACTTGATCGCTCTCCTTCCGGAAGGCTGGCCTGACGCCGTACGGGAATTTGCGCTTGAGACGGAGAAAGTGCTTTTCGATCAGGTGCCATGACGCCAAGGCGGCTGCAAACGAGGCTAAACACCCAATCACAATCGTGAGAGAAGAAACTGCAGCGTATTGCATGGAACCCTGTTGATAGTGCAGGTGACTAAGAACGGCGTCCCTTGACTGGGCGAGGAATCGGACGATCGGCAGGTGCAGGACGTAGATTCCGTAACTGTATTTACCGAGGATTCGAAGCAGTCGGCTACGCAGTGTGTGGCAGAGAAACCCGGAAGACTGCGTATTTGTAACCACATGAAAAATAAGATAAGCCGAAGCGATTGCTACTGCTGAATAGCCCCCAGTCAGCATCAGCCTTGACTGCTCGGGCACCCAGCGAATCGCGATCGCGAGCAGCGCAACGCTGAAAAGTGCAGGGTATTTGAAGCGCGAGTTCCGCAGGCCGCTGGCGACCAGTACCGCCAGCACTCCACCCACGGCAAGCGTATCAATCCGAAATATGGTAGCCCGATGAATCAACTCGGGAAGCGCATGGTGGCGAACGAAAATCACTCTCAGCAACAGGCAACCAGCAAATGTCATTACGCCGCAATAGACAAGTGCGCGGCGGCTCAGCAGCAACACCACGAGCGGCCACACTAAATAGAACTGCTCTTCGATTGCGAGGGACCAGAAGTGGCTGAGCCAGAGAATGTCATGTCCGGTGCCATTCCACCAGTTTTGAAGATAGAGCCAGTACCACCACTGGCCTGCGCCCGTGTAACTCTCGGCTCGCCCGAAATGGTGAGCGATGGGCAGCAGCACCCAAAAGTATGCGATCAAAACAGTGAAGTAGAGGGGGAAAATGCGCAGTACGCGGCGCGCGTAGAATGCCGAGAAATACGATGGGGACTCCTTCGCGTTCAGAAGAATGCTCGTAATCAAAAAGCCGGAAAGCACGAAGAATAAATCAACCCCACACCAACCCATGTGAACAAAGAAGGGAACGTGTGAATGGTAAAAGAGAACCAGCAAAATGGCGATTCCCCGAAGACCGTCCAATTCGGGAACATGCTCGATGGCGCCCACTGTGGAGTGGTTGGTTCGCGAATGTATATTCACTAGGCTTGCGTTTCCCTCCGTTCATTGGAACTGGGTTCGCGTCTCACGGCTTGAATGCCTTCGCTTGCATCACTTCGAGATCCGCCTGCACCGGCAGCTTGTCGCTTGATCCGCCGGCGAGCACGCGCACTTTCTCCTTCTCTACCTGCCACGAGTGGCTGCCTGCATCCCAGTAGGCCAGGTCGCGCGCTTTCAGCGTCATGGTCACATCGCGCTCGGCGCCGGGCTCAATGCGCACGCGCTCAAATCCCTCCAGCTCCAGTTGCGGCCGCGTCACAGCCGACCCGAGGTGCTGCACGTACATCTGCACCACTTCGTCGCTGGCGCGCGTGCCGGTATTCTTCACGCGCACGGTCGCCTGCACCGCGCCATCGGCGTTGGTCTGCGGCGCGCTCAGCTTCACGCTCTCATAGGCGAAGTGCGTGTAGCTCAGCCCGAATCCGAAGGGATAGAGCGGCTTCTGCTTGCTGTAGAGGTAAGTCTCCCCATCGAGCAGGTTGTAATCCATCATCGGCAGCAACTGGTCATCGCCCGTAGGCCACGTCTGCGTCAGCCTGCCTGCGGGCGAATACGCACCGAAGAGCACATCGGCCAGCCCGTGTCCTTCCTCCTGGCTGTTGTGAACCATGTGTACAATCGCCGGCACGTTCTGCTCGCTCCACACGATTGCGTAGGGAAAGCTCGACCGAAGCACCTCGATCGTGCGCGGATTGGCCGCGAAAACCTGCTTCACCAGCGCTTCCTGCTCCAGCACGATCGTCTTGCGGTCCACATCCTCCTTGCCGTTGGAAGGCGTCGGGCATTGGTCCCACCCACCGTTGCATTCAGGATGATTTCCAACCACTACAATCGCAACGTCTGCATCGTGCGCCAGCTTTGCCGCCTCTTCCGGATTCGATCCATCCGCGAAGAGCACCTTCACGCCGCTGCCCGCCGCCTCGCGAATGCCATCGAGAATGCTGACCGAATAGGGCGGCGTCCCGCTGTACCAGTCCAGCAGCACCTGGTCGATCCACGGGCCGATGACCGTAATCGTCTTCAGCTTTGCGGGATCAAGCGGCAGCGTCTCCTTATCATTCTTGAGCAGTACGATCGACTCATCCGTCGCGAGGCGCGCCAGCGCCTTACTCGAGTCTCTCTCCCACGGCGGCACGTCTCCGTCGGCTACTCTGCCGATATTCCCGTAAGGATCGGCGCCCGGTGGATCCAGTTCGCCCAAACGCAGGTACACAGTGAGGAGCTTGCGCTCCGCCGCATCCATATCTGCCTCGGTCACCAACCCTTCCTTCAGCGCCTCGGCAAGATCGTCCTTATAGATATCGAGAAAGTGATTGATGCCCGCCTTCACCGCGGCAGCTGCCCCCTCTTTCTTTGTGGGAAAGGTCTGGTGCGCGGTGATCAGCAATCCCAGGGCGCCGCCGTCGGTGCAGATGAGGCCATTGTTGCCCCACTCCCGGATCATGACGTCTTTCAGCACCGGATGAATCATCATCGGCACGCCGTTCCAGGAGTTGTAGGCCGCCATCACCGCGCGGGAGCCGCCCTCTTCAAAGCCCATCCTGAAAGGCACGGAGTAGTACTCGCGAAAGAGCCGCTCATCAAAATCGGAAGAGCTGTGCGCGCGGCCATTTTCATTCTCATTCGCCAGAAAATGCTTCATCAGCGAAGCCGACTGCCAGTGCTTCGCATCGGGCCCCTGCAATCCCTGCGCAAACGCCACGGTCAGCGTGCCCACCAGAAACGGGTCCTCGCCATAGGATTCTTCCGTCCTACCCCAGCGCGGATCGCGGCTCAGGTCTGCATTCGGGGCGCGCACCACCACGCCACCGCGATCGAAGACCGGGTTCTGGTAGTAGTAGCGCGCCTCGTAGCCCTCGAGGCCTGCGATTCTTTTCAACAGCTCCGGATCCCAGGTAGCGCCGAGCCCCTTCTCCTGCGGAAACGTCGTTGTGGGCACTGGCTGCCTTCCCCGCCCGCCCCAGCCCGCGGGACCACCCAGCGCCAGGCCATGCAGTCCCTCGACCTGGCCCGAAAAAACCAGACCCAGCCGCGGAAATCTCGGATGATCGGACATCAGCTCGATTTTCTCTTCAAGCGTGAGCCTGGCCAGAAGATCGTCGATCCGAGCGCTATCTGACAGCTTCGTATCCTGAAAGGGGTACTTCGCCTGCGTCACCGCCCCTTGTGCAAACCCCGTAGCCGGCACAGCCGCCAGCACCATAGCCCACACCATGGCCCTTAACCGCATTCTTATCTTCTCCGGAATCGTTGAGCGCAAGGCTATCACACCGGCATAGCGTCGCACCCACGGATAAATCGATTAATTCGAGTCTCCGCCAAACGAAAAGAGCGAAGCGCATAGGCGCTCCGCTCTTCGGGAAAACCAGAACAGGATTTAGTAAAGCCTGAAGTTGACCTCAACTGTGATCATGACCGGCACCGGGGTTCGGCCGTCTTTCATCGCAGGCTTGAATTTGTACTTCCGCACCGCTTCCAACGCCTTTTCATCCAGCCCCATGCCGAGCGCGCGAATGATGCGCGGGTTCTGCGGATTGCCCTGCGCATCGACGATCAGCGAGATCAGGCAGACACCCTGGTACTTCGCACGCCTCGCCTCGTCAGAGAATTCCGCCTCCGGTGAAAAAATAGGCACCGGGGCTGAAACCCCGCCGCCGATCCGGTAGAGGCCGCCACCGGCATTGCCGCCATCTCCGGGTCCAAAACCGTTACCGTTGCCCGAGCCGAGGCCGTTGCCTTTGCCGGTTCCCATGCCTGCGCCGCCGCCCTGCCCGTTAGAGGCAAGCTGCACATTCGCCGAGGTAGGCATGCCGATATTCGGCATATTCGGGTTATCCGGCAGCTTGATATCCGGCTGCACATTGATCGCGGAATCGATGGCGAGCTTCGGTTTCTCCAGCAAGGGCACCTGGGGGGGCGTGATGGGATCCTTGATCTTGGGCGGGAGCTTTCCTTTACTCGGATCTATGAGCTCATGTGCGCCACCGCCACCACCGCCACCGGCGGAAGCAGCAGCTTTGGGCGCCTTCAGGTCGAAATTGCCCACGTCGATGTTGGTGGCCAGCACCGGGGGCGCCACAATCTTCTGAACCGCTTTGTAACCCAACCAGATGGCGAAGGCCACAATCAATATGTTCAGGCTTGTGGAGATGCCGATCGCCCAGGGGTTCGCCTTGACCTTCATCCGGTCGGGAACCGGAATCGGGGTTGAGGTCAACTGCAGGGGCGGAAGCTTGACCGGGAAGAGGAGGTCGCGGAGGTTCTGGTAGAGCGTCTTCCAGACGGGAGGCTCCTCGAACGCATTTCCCAGAAACGCGTCGAGTTCATGCCCGCTGGCAGATGGCACCGCGGAGTCGGTATCTGGCTGTGGCTGGGAGAGTATTTCGTTTACCATGTCTGCCGCTGGCCTTGCTGCCTGCGCTCGCTCCGCTGAGAGCTGATCTCTCAGGCTCGTCCATTCATTATGCTCGACACGAGCCGCACTTGTCTCCTGCGCGGACTCAGGGGCGTCATTGCTTACGTTCTCCAGAGTCTCATATCTCTCTGAGGACAACCTTCCCATAAACAATAGACGACGAACTGTGGCACTCGTTTCTATTCCTTACCGAAATTTCTTTCCCTGAACATTTACACTAAAGATGGACCACTGTGTACGTACATCCAGGGAGTGAAAATGTCTCCAGCGCCTGAGTTGAAGGCGACTCTGACTCTGCCTCAAACTGCCTTCCCGATGAAGGCCAATCTACCCCAAAATGAGCCACTTCGTCTGGCTCGCTGGGCCTCCATGCGCCTTTACGATGAGTTGCGCAAAGCCGGCGACGGCCGGCCCGTCTACCTGCTGCATGACGGCCCACCGTACGCCAATGGCCCCATTCACCTGGGGCACGCCCTCAACAAGGGCCTGAAAGACTTCGTTGTGAAGTCGAAGACCATGGCCGGCTTCGACTCCCCTTACGTTCCCGGATTCGATTGCCACGGTCTGCCGATTGAGATCAAGGTCGATGAACAACTGGGCCGTAAAAAGCGTGAGATGCCTGCACCTGCCGTCCTGGCTGCCTGCCGCGCCTACGCGCAGAAATACATTGACCTGCAAACGCAGCAATTCGAGCGCATCGGATGCTTCGGCCGCTGGGACAATCCCTACAAAACCATGTCCCGCGACTACGAGGCCCGCACCCTCGAAGCCTTCTACGGCTTTCTTGAGAAGGACTTCATCTATCGCGGCCTCAAGCCGGTCTACTGGTGCATCCACGACCGCACGGCCCTTGCCGACGCCGAAATCGAGTACGCCTCGCACACCAGCCCCTCCATTTACGTGCGCTACAAGCTCACGTCGCCGCCCGAGGCTATTGCGCCCGTGCTCGCCGGCAAGAACGTGTGGACGATCATCTGGACCACCACGCCATGGACGCTGCCCGCGTCGATGGCGGTCGCCTTCCATCCCGATTTCGAATACGTGGCCCTGGAAAACGGCGAAGATGTCTACATCGTCGCCGCGGAGCTTGCTGAATCCGTCAAGACCGCCTGCAACCTCACGGCCGCCGCGGAAATTGCCGCGCTTCAAGGGCTCTGCCCTGGAGCACAGGCTCTTCAAGCATCCCTTCCTTGAGCGCTCGATTCTGGGCGTGCTGGCTACCTACGTCACGGCCGACACCGGCACGGGCGCCGTTCACACCGCTCCCTCCCATGGCGCTGACGACTTCTATACCGGGCAGCGGTACGACCTCGACCAGACCTGCCGGGTCGATGCAGCCGGTTACATCCACGTCGATGAGAAAGCCTGGCCGCACTCCGAAGTGCCGCCGTTTGAAGGCAAGAAAGTCTGGGACGCGAACCCGATCGTCCTCGAGATGCTCAAAGAGCGCGGAGCGCTGCTTGCGACATCGCCCCTGGAGCACTCCTACCCGCACTGCTGGCGCTGCCACAATCCTGTGATCTTTCGCGCTACCGAGCAGTGGTTCATCTCGCTCGATACGCCGATTAAGACCGCGCAGGGCGAAGAGAAAACCTTCCGCCAGGTCACCATCGACGAAATCGACAAGGTCGTCTGGGATCCCGCATGGGGCAAAGAGCGCATCACCAACATGATCGCCACGCGCCCCGACTGGTGCATCAGCCGCCAGCGCATCTGGGGCGTGCCCATCGCTGTTTTCCTCTGCGAAAGCTGCCAGAAACCCATCATCGATCCGGCGCTCAATCGCCGCATCGTCGAGCTCTTTGAGCGCGAAGGTGCCGAGGCCTGGCATACCACCGAGATCGCCACGCTGCTTCCGACGGATGCGCAGTGCGCGCACTGTGGCGGCAGCCAGTTCCGCAAAGAGATGGACATTCTCGACGTCTGGTTCGACTCCGGCGCAAGCTGGTTTGCCGTCTGCGAGTCCGACCCCGACCTGAAAATCGCCTACAAGCACTTTCAAGAAGGCGATGGCACCAGTTGCCTTTATTTGGAGGGCGGCGACCAGCATCGCGGCTGGTTCCACTCTTCCCTGCTTACCTCTGTTGCTCTCCGCGGACGCGCGCCCTATTCGCATGTGGCCACGGCCGGCTGGACCCTCGACGAGCAGGGCCGCGCCATGTCGAAGTCGCTCGGCAACGGCGTCGATCCTGTCGATATCGCGCAGCGCCTTGGCGGCGAAATCGTTCGCCTGTGGGTTGCGTCAATCGACTTTCGCGAAGACATGGCGGCGAGCGAAAACCTGATGCAGCGCTGCGCCGAGCTCTATCGCAAGCTGCGCAACACCTTCCGCTTCCTGCTGGGCAATCTGCACGGCTTCACGCCCGCCACCGACCGCGTGCACGAGGCCGAGCTGCTGCCGCTCGATCGCTACATGCTCGCTCGCACCCGCGACCTCGCCGAAAAAATTCTCGGCTGGTACAAGGACTTTGAGTTTCACCGCGTCTACCAGGCCGTGAACGAGTTCGCCATCGTCGACCTCAGCGCCTTCTATCTCGACGTTCTGAAAGACCGCATGTACACCTTCGCGCCCACGAGCCTTGCGCGTCGTTCGGCGCAAACCGTGCTCTGGCAGATTACTGAAACTCTCGTCCGCCTCGTTGCGCCCATTCTTTCGTTCACTTCCGACGAAGTGTGGGAGTACCTGCCAGCGGTCGAGGGCCGCGAGGCTTCAGTGCATCTTGCGCTGTTTCCCAAGCCGGAGGAGATCTACTCGCAGGACCCGGCGCCTCTGCTCGAAGAGTGGAAGCAGATTTTCAACCTGCGCGACCAGGCGATGATCGTCCTCGAAGAAGCTCGCAAAGACAAGCGCATCGGCAAGGGCCTTGAAGCAGACATTCGCATCGCCGCTTCCGGCGAATCAGCTTGCCCTGCTGCAGCGCCACGCCGCGGGGCTGAAGGAAATCCTCAACGTCTCGGCGGTCGCTGTCGTCGCTGGATCCGGGCTCAAAATCGAGGCGCTGCCCGCCGCCGGGCACAAGTGCGCCCGCTGCTGGAATTTCATGCCCGAGGTCGGCGACTTCGGCATCTGGCACGACGTCTGCACGCGCTGCCAGAACGCGCTCAAGGAAATGGGAATCGCGCCGCCTGCAACCGTGGAGGAAGTGAAGTGAGCTTCGCACCTCCGCGCCGTCTTCCCTGGCTTCTGCTCATCTCGGCAGCGATCCTGTTACTGGATCGCCTCACCAAGTCTCTCGTCTCCGCCCGCATTCCCATTGGCGGCGCCGTCCCGGTGATCCCAGACTTTCTCCGCATCACCCACTGGACCAACGAAGGCGCTGCCTTTTCCCTCTTCGCCGACACCACCTCGCCCCACACCGTCCGCTGGGGGCTAGTCTCCTTTTCCCTGCTCGCGGCTCTGGTCGTGCTCATTGCGCTCATACGCCTCGGCAACCGCATCAACCTCACCACCGTCGCCCTCGCTTTCGTCTTCGCCGGAGCGCTCGGCAATGTCTATGACCGCATCGCCTATGGCTCCGTCATCGACTTCATCGAGGTCCACATCTTCAACTATCACTGGCCTGACTTCAACGTGGCGGACAGCGCCATTGTGACCGGCGCAGTCCTGCTTGTGCTCGAATCGCTTCTCCCCAGGAAGACGCCGGCCGCCGACCTCCCAGCTTCCTCCTGAAAGCCGGCTCGGCCTCGGGTATCTGCTTCAGCACACCTGCGCAGTCATTTTCAGCCATCTTTTCGCTAGAATAAGCTCCAGTGCTCCGCTGTCCGCCGGACGCCGCACTTTGCAGATTGCGAAATGCAGCCGCCCGATGTGCGCGCATGGTTGGTTCTCGGTTACTTGCTTTCACGAGGTCTGCATGAAGAAGTGTCGTACTCTGCTGCCGGGTCGCCCGGCGATGTTTGCCGCCGCAATCCTGGCACTGCTTGTTCTTCCTGCCGCTCAGCTCTCGCACGCGCAGCGCCTGCCGGAGACCGTGCTCCCCGAGCACTACGCGCTCACGCTTACCCCCGATCTCAAAGCCGCCACCTTTTCCGGTGTTGAAACAATCGACATCTCCGTCAAAGCCCCCACGAAAACCGTCACGCTGAACGCCGCTGAGATCGCATTCCAGTCCGTCACCGTCTCGGCCGCGGGCAAACAGCAAGAGGCCACGGTCGCGCTCGATCCGACGAAACAGCAGGCCACCCTTTCGTTCCCCAACGCCCTGTCTGCAGGCAAGGCATCCATCGCGATTCACTTCACCGGCATCCTGAACAACGAACTGCGAGGCTTCTATCTCTCAAAAACCAGCCGCCGCAACTACGCAGTTACGCAGTTCGAACCAACCGACGCGCGGCGCGCCTTTCCCTGTTTCGATGAGCCGGCGCTCAAGGCCACCTATGACATCGCTCTCGTCGTCGACGACGGGGACACCGCGATCTCGAACAGCCCCATCACAAACGACAAGCCAGCCAAGGTTGCAGGCAAGCACACGGTCACGTTCGCTACCACGCCACGCATGTCCACCTATCTCGTCGCTTTCCTCGTCGGGGATTTTCAATGCACATCCGGCGAAGCAGACGGCGTCGCAATCCGCTCCTGCGCCACTCCCGAGAAAGTAGCTCTGACCGCCTACAGTCTTGAAGGCGCCAAGTTCTCCCTGCACTATTTCAACACCTACTTCGGCATTCCTTACCCGCTCAAAAAACTCGACCTGATTGCTGTACCTGACTTCGAAGCAGGCGCGATGGAAAACTTCGGCGTCATCACCTTTCGCGAAACCGATCTTCTCCTCGATCCACGCGCGGTGCCGATTGACGCAAAAAAGGAAGTCGACCTCGTCGTCGCGCATGAAATCGCACATCAGTGGTTCGGCGACCTTGTGACGATGCAATGGTGGGATAACATCTGGCTCAACGAAGGCTTTGCCACGTGGATGGAAAACAAAGTTGTCGCGGTGATGCACCCGGAGTGGGGAGTCGCGGAGGATGTCGCCACCGACATGGATCGCACGCTCAATACAGATTCCCAGCCCACTACGCGCGCCATTCGCGCTGAAGCGGAAACCCCGGACGAAATCAATCAGATGTTCGACGGCATCGCCTATGACAAGGCCGGCAATGTTCTGCTTTCGGTGGAGAATTTCATTGGTGAAGATGCCTTTCGCCGCGGCGTGCACAACTACCTCACCGCACACCTCTATGGCAACGCAACCGCCGAAGATTTTTGGAACGCCGAAACCGCCGCCAGCCACAAGCCTGTTGATCGCATCATGGACAGCCTCGTCACGGAACCCGGCGTGCCCGTGCTCACATTCGGCGAAGCGCACGATCGCAGGGTTGCAGTCTCGCAGCGTCGCTTCTTCCTCAGCCCGAGCATCCAACCGAACCCGGCTCAGAAGTGGACGCTGCCGGTCTGCTTCAAAACAGGACCTGCCGCGCAGAAATGCGAGGTTCTCACTCCAGAGACCACCTCTCTCGAAGTCCCTCAGGCTTCTCTTTTATTCGCGAACGCCGGCGCGAAGGGCTACTATCGCAGCCTCTACACTGCCGATGTCTACGAAAAGCTAGTCGCGCAGGTCGAGTCCGGCCTAACTCCCGAAGAGCGCATCAGCCTTATCGGTGATGAGTGGGCCCGGCTGCGCACAAACCAAGCCACGGCAGGCGAATACCTCGACCTCGTCGCCGCCGTGAAAGACGATAGCAATGCCCAGGTCCTCTCCTCGGCTCTCGACGGCTTCAACGTTATTTACCACGACCTCGCTGCCACGCAGGCAGAGAAAGACGACCTCGCCCTCTGGCTCCGCCGCAATTTTCGCCCTGTCTACGAGCGCCTCGGCTCACCTTCTGACAGCGATTCACTCGACACGCGCCAGTTGCGCGCGCAGCTCTTCGCCGTTCTCGGCTACTACGGCAAGGATCCCGCAGTGATTGCGGAAGCAAACAGAATCACGGAAAAGTACCTCGCTGATCCTGCGTCTGTAGAGCCAACCCTTTCGCAGACTGCGCTGGCCCTAGCTGCACGCAATGGCGATGCCGCGCTCTTTGAGCACTTCCAGAAAATCTACGAGACTTCGACCGATCCGCAGTTCCAGATCGGCGCGTTGCAGAGACTCGCGCAATTTGAAGATCCCTCCCTTGTCGAACGCGCTCTCGACTTCGCCGTTTCCGGCAAGGTGCGTAACCAGGACGCAGCATTTCAGCTCGCCATCGCTCTCGATATTGACGAGAACCAGGATCAGGCGTGGCAATTTATTCAGTCCCATTGGGATAAGGTGCAGGCTCAGTTCACAACTGATGCGGGCGCGCGCCTCGTCTCATCGACTGGGTCATTCTGCTCCGCCCCCAGCCGCGATAGTGTCGAGCAGTTTTTCACCTCGCACAAGGTCGCAGCCGCGGACTCGGCCCTTCGTCACGCAGTTGAAGTCATTAACGGCTGCATCGAGTTCCGCACCATGCAGGAGCCACAATTGAAATCCTGGCTCTCGGCCCAGCCAAAATCCTAGCCCGTCTCAACGCCATCACCCGATACCGTGACCCGGAATTTCGCACCGGCAATTCACAGACGGAACCCGCGTCCTGATTGGTTAAGATGGATGCATGGCCCAGTTTCCCCCCGGTCAGACGCTGCTCATCGACGCAGACGATACGTTGTGGGAAAACAACGTTTACTTTGAGCGCGCCATCGCTGCCTTCATCGAGTTTCTCGATCACCGCACGCACTCGCCCGCCGAGGTACGGAAGACTCTGAATGAAGTCGAGCGCGAGACCATTCTCGCCCACGGCTACGGCCTCAGGAGTTTTACACGCTCTCTTGTCTCGACTTACGAGCGCCTCTCAACCGCGCCCATCACAGACGACAAGCGGCGCCGTGTCGTCAGCTTCGCGCAATCCATCGCCGATCAGGAGATCGAACTCATCCCGGGCGTTCCCGATGCCCTGGCCCAGCTTTCCAGCCGCCACAGCCTCATTCTCATGACCAAGGGCAATCAGACAGAACAGGCTGAGAAGCTTGTGCGATCCGGTCTGGCTCCGCACTTTTCCGGCGTCGAAATCGTAGCCGAAAAGGATCCTGCAACCTACCGCAGCGTCGTTACCCGGCACGAGCTCGTGCCCAGCGTAACGTGGATGATCGGCAACAGCCCAAAAAGCGACATCAATCCCGCCCTCGACGCCGGGCTGAATGCGATCTTCCTTTTTCACAAGGACACATGGGTTCTTGAGCACGCAGAAATCAATGTTGCGCCGCCGGGTCAGCGGCTATTTGAGCTCGATTCCTTCGCTAAACTGTGTGGTATCTTTTAGCACTGGAATCGCCTGGAGTCATGTTTTATGGAAAGGAACCCGATTGCGACCGCCCCGCGGTTCAAGGCGATTTATCCAATCCCGCCAAGGGTTCCCTGGCCTCTGCTCTTCGTTGCGATGGCCGGGACCGAGGGGCTCGTTCTGTGGCTGGTACCCGAGCCGTATCGCGACTTCCTGGTCAACCTGGTCATCGCCGCGTGGCCGATTTACCTCTGCATCTGGATTCGCAAAATCGACGGCCACTCCCTCTCGCTCTATTGGGCACTCGCCTCATTCGCAACGGGCTTTCTCTTTTCGTGGCTCCTGTGGGTCGTGGCCATCTTTGAGATTCGTGAAGAGCTTCTTGAGCACTACAACAGGCGCGAGCCCGTCGGTCTGCGGCTTAATGTCATCCTTACAGCTCTCTTCTCCTTTGTGTACTTCCAGTACCATCTGAATCGCATCGCAAAGGCCAAAAGCGAGCAGGAGCATGAGCTTGCGCCTGCCGGCAGCACGTCACTAAATTAGCAATACGCGGCGTCTATGGTTAACTCTATTGCAATCAGTGAATATCGCCCGCCTGCCGGTCTGGCGGACATTCACTCTTCGACGCCTCAGGCAAGTTAGTTCTTGACTGCCATTTCATTCCAAATAGACAATTGGCCTGAATGTGGGGTGTTAAGCAATTGAACCTCCAAGGGTTTCTCTGCTAGACTCGGGACACTCTTCCAGCCTCCTCCATCGTGGTTTGTTTGCAAAGCAGCTGGTTTAATTTTGCGGAGGAAGTCCGTTGGCCATGGGCGCGATCATAGCTCAGAGATCACCATGCGGGCGTTCTTAACGGAATCTGTCAGGCCGCGAAATCGGAGTTCTCTATTTCTGTGGTGAGTCGGCAGGTTTCATAAAGGCGAGAGCGTATGGATTCTAAGTATTTTGCCTACAACCAAACCCGGGGATGTTTTCTCAGCGGATCCCTCACCTTTGTTGACGCAGGTCTTGAGCCGCTGCGGGTTCTGAAAGTCCTGATCGAAGGTCTCGAGCCTGGTGCAAAGTCTGGCCTTTGGCTAGCTCACTTTCGCAGCGTTCCCGTCGCCCGCACGCTTTCTCCTTTCGATCTGGTTTATCTCGATAGCGAATTTCGTGTGGTTCATGCTGTTGAGCTATCAACAGACGGCGAATTCGCACCGTTTCGTGGCCAGCCTTCGAGCGCCCTCATCCTGCCCTTTCAATCCATTGTGTCGACACAGACGCAGCCGGGCGATCAGTTGGTCGTTCGGGTTGCGGAAGAACCCGGGGTCGCGTCCTCCAATCAGCGCGCCACACCCTCTGCCCAGAGACTTACCATCACCGCGGCAGAGCCGAGGCCGGTGACTCCAGGCGCTCACTACCGGGCTGCTTCGAATGACAGGAACTCTTCGCCGCTCGACCAGTTTCTTGCCCAGCAATCTGCAATCTCCACGGGGCGCGGCCGCGGTCTGCAAAACGCGAAGTCGCTGCTCGCTCTCTCCGCCGAGCGAGCACCAGTTCCCACGGTTCAATCTCCCCTGGCGCAAAGCATGGCTGCATTTGCAGAGCCGGCCGTCGAATCCCGGCCATCCATTCACGCGGTCCCTTCGTCCGCGCCCCAAGCCGGCGAGCCCCGTTCAGGACCCACGCGCACGTCACGCATTGCGCCACCGGCCGCCGCCGCGCCACCGCAACGCCCGGATCATAAAACCTCCTCCAATGTCACTGAGTTTCCCCACAGAGATCTCGACCCATCTGCTGCTACGGATGTTGAGGGGAAGGATCTGCCCTCGGAGATCGAGTCCCCCTCCACTCTGCCGCGCGAGAAACTCCCGCTTCTGATGAAGATTCTCCGGCTTCAGTTCATCCGGCGGGCCCACGACTCGCATCAGGCGTTCGATCTCGATTCACCCGCGCCTGACGCACCTGACGCGCCTATAAAACGCGGGCGTGCCATTCCCGACCGGGCAATGCGCTTTCTGCGCTGGCTCTACCCTGAGCTTGAGATCACAACAGCAGCGGAGCTCGCGGTACGCCCTTCTTACAATGCAAAAACAAAGTTTCAACACGAAGTAACGCCTACGGGTGATCTCAGGCTCTTCAAATGGATCTATCCCGAGCTCACATTCCTTGATCCGCACAAGGAAGCTGACACAGGTCCCCTCGATCGCCGTGTGTCCGCTCGTATTCCGCAACCGGGCCTTGTCGCCTACTACTTCACCGGCGGCCCACCGAAGGCGCAGAATATCGACAACATCAGCGTCACCGGTTTCTTTATGCGTACCGATGAGCGCTGGATGCCGGGCACCATCATTCGCATGACTCTGCAGCTGATAGGCACCAGTGGAGAGGGGCCCAGCGACACCCTCACCGTCCACTCTCGCGTTGTTCGCTGGGGTGCAAACGGCGAAGCCTTTGAGTTCGTTCTCGCGGGGTTCCTCGACGAGCGCCTGCCCATCTCTTATGGGCGGCCGCAGCGTTTCCCGTACCGGCTCAAGACCTAACTGCCGGCGCATCTTCCTTGACGCGCGCGTAAGGCTCTGGTCTACTTCATTTATCGCTATGCCCATCGGCCTTGTCAGATCAGCGTCGTGTCCGGCCATCTGTTTGGCTGCGGGAATTCCTGCATGCCGAATTATCCGGCCCTATCGATGCGCGGGAAACACAGCCTGACAGAATTGGATTCACAGTAACACCGGCAACTCAGGCCACCTCCCGCAAGCGCGGTTGGTGGCTTTCGAATTTATAGCCCCTTTGTTCGAGGAGAACGTTTTGGAACCCGTCACACTCGCCACAATTCAGACGGCTCGTGCGCGCATCGGCGAAGCTATTCATGTCTCGCCCTGCCAACTTTCCCACCACCTCTCCGAACTCGTCGGGTTGCCGCTGCACCTGAAGCTTGAGAATCTTCAGCGCACAGGATCGTTCAAAGAACGGGGCGCGCTCAACAAGCTCCTCACTCTCTCGGAATCCGAGAGGAAGCGTGGGGTTATCGCCGCGAGCGCCGGCAATCACGCGCAGGGCCTCGCATTCCACGCTGCCGCCCGCGGCATTCGCGCGCAAATCGTGATGCCTCTCGCTACCCCTCTGGTCAAGATCGCCGCCACTCGCAACTTCGGTGCAGAAGTCATTTTGCACGGCGCAAGCTACGACGAGGCCTGTGACGAAGCTCTGCGACGCCGCCTAGACGAGGGCCGCACCTTTATTCATCCATTCGATGATGCTCATGTCATCGCCGGTCAGGGCACCATCGCCCTCGAGCTCCTCGATCAGGTTCCGGATATTGAAGCCGTCGTTGTTCCCATCGGCGGCGGAGGCCTCATCGCCGGAATCGCCTGCGCGCTCAAGGAAACAAATCCCAAAATAAGGGTTGTCGGGGTCGAGCCTGAAAAGCTGCCATCGATGCTTCGCGCTCGCGAAGCTGGCGCACCGGTCACTATTGCTCCCGAGGCGACGATCGCTGACGGCATCGCTGTGCGGCGGGCCGGCGAACTCACGCTGCCCCTGGTCCAGCGCTATGTCGATGAAATCGTGACGGTCGATGATGAAGAAGTTGCCAGCGCAATCCTCATGCTTCTCGAACAGGAGAAAACTCTCGCAGAAGGGGCAGGCGCTGCCGCCCTTGCCGCGGTGGTCCAGTCCAAAGTCAATCTCCGCCACCGGCGCACCGTCGTGCTGGTCTGTGGAGGAAACATCGACGTCACGCTCCTGGCCAAAATCATCGAGCGCGGTCTGGTAAAAGATGGCCGCCTTCTCTGCATCCGCGTCTATCTGCTCGACCGTCCCGGAGCGCTTCTTAACCTTACCCAGATTCTTGCGCGCGAGCGCGCCAACATTGTTGAAACCGTGCATAATCGCGCGTATTACGGAGTAAGCCTCGGTGAAACCGTGATCGACGTGACACTCGAAACCCGCGGCGCCACCCACATCACCGCGATCAGTCACGCACTGCGTGAGGCCAGCTTCCGGTTCGAACGAATTCAATAGGAATGCACGACGCCGTGCCGTGCAGCTTTGATACTGCTCGCGGCAAAGCCTATCAACGCCAGCGCGCCGAGCAGAAAGATGGCATTGCCCACACGTACGCTCATATCGGCGGGGCCCACTGCTGGATGCTGAAGGAATGCATGCCAGCCGTAGGCCAACGCCGCGCCTGCGGCGAGTCCAAGCTTCTGCCTCAATGCCCAACCTGATCGGCGCGACCAGAACAGGACCAGAAGCAGAAGAACAATATCCAGCGCAAACAGCGACGCCACTGCTCCCCAGCCCCATTTCTGCGGCACAAGCAAAGCCAACGAGCCCAGCGCGAGCGCAACAGCCCCGGTGACCCAGGGGCCCGGCGCCTGACCTGATACCGCCTGCTTTGCAGTTCGCGGCAACATCAATGCCGCTGCAACCAGCGCAACCACGACGACCGCCGCGCCTGTGAACTGTGCAGCCGTGGCAACAAAGTGATCCGTCCTGTACCCCAGCAGCGTCAACGCAACCGAGCCTGCGGCAAACAAAATCGCAACTACCGCAAGGCCAACCTTCGGCAGCCACGGCGTCCGCGATCGCTCCGGCACCGACGCTTCGATGAGTGCGATTGGCGTGGCGATGCTCCACACCGCATGTACGTTGAACATCCACAGCGTCCACCAGCCGCCAATACCGAGAGCCGCGATGTGAGCGGGCGCCAGAAAATGTCCATTCAGATGAAGATAGTTTGGGTTGAAGAGCGACTGCGTCGTGAATGCCTCTTCAAAGATGGCATAGGCCATTCCAAGCAGGATGATGCTTGGCCATCCCCGTCCCGTTTTTCGCACAGTTTCTCGAATAAGGAGAGCGCCGCCGCCATACATGGGAGCCAGCAGGATCAGGGCCGGCAGCATCTTGATCGGCAGGTTGCCCAGCAGAAACTCCGCCACCAGTGGAGCCGTGAAAAAAAGCCCGATCGCGGGGCCGATGCCTCTCTTTGGAATTTGCTCCGTTTTCACGTAGGCAGTTGCCACTGCCGCTTCTTTCTCCTGCATCAAGATCCCTCTCTTTCTCCGCAAGAAAAGAATAGCGCCAGGCGTAGCGCCATTTCCTCCGCCTTCTCCGGTAATCTTGGATTCAGATTCTATGTACACTCCCCGCTTCAACCGGATTGCCGATCGCGCCGTGCTTCTCGAAGCGATGCGGGCCAACGCCTTCGCCATTCTCTTTGGCCCTCTCACGGCACAACCGGAAGGCCAGCCCGCGGTTGCAACTCACCTGCCGCTCGTTGTGAAAGATGCGGGCGAGCACGGCGTCATCGAAGGCCACTTCGCACGTGCAAACCCCCATTGGGCATTGCTCGATGGGCGCGAGACTCTAGTGGTCTTCTCAGGCGCGCACAGCTACGTCTCTCCCTCCCTTTACGCCGATCCCCTTTCTGTTCCTACGTGGAACTACATCGCAGTGCATGCGGTCGGCACGCTGACTGCCGTTCACGACGAGGGGGAAAAAGAGTTGTTACTGCGCGATCTCATTCACTCCAATGAACCTGCATTCGCAGAACAGTGGCGTTCCGCTCCAGACGACTACCGGCGCCGCATGCTCGCCGGCATTGTCGGCTTCCGCATTCCCATCACCCGTATCGAGGGGAAATTCAAGCTCAGCCAGAACCGCCCAGAGTCTGACCGGCACAACATTCAAGCTGCGCAAGCCTCCGGCTCTCCTGACGAGCAGTCCCTCGCCTCGTGGATGAAGCGCCTCGGCATCGCATGAGGGCAGGCAGCCATTTGGTTGAAAGAACCTCAAACAAAGGCTTACACTAGGCCGGCGATGACCTTGCCGCGTTATCCCTCGCTCTATCAGATCAACACCACGGTTCGCCTTCACGAGCTTGGGGCGCAGTTGGGCAGGGCCGCAACCTTCGACGACATCCCAGACGCCGAACTTGATCTGATCGCGCACCGGGGCTTCGATTTTGTCTGGCTCCTTGGCGTCTGGCAAACCGGACCCATGGGTCGGCAGGTTTCGCTCTCCGATCCCGGCCTGCTCCGCGAGTTTCACGAGACGTTGCCTGACTTTCAGCCCTCCGACGTCTGCGGTTCCTGCTTTGCCATCCGCGACTACCACGTCAACTCGGATTTTGGGGGCGATGAAGCACTCGCTCGCATTCGCACACGCCTCGCGGACCGTGGCATTCGCCTCCTGCTCGACTTCGTCCCCAACCACACCGCACCCGATCATCCCTGGGTCGACGAGCATCCAGACTTCTATGTGCAGGGAACGGCACAACAGCTTTCCGACGCGCCTAAAAACTACTGCCGGCTTTCCACGCGAAACGGCGAGCGCATCTTCGCCCATGGCCGCGATCCATACTTTCCGGGCTGGCCTGACACACTGCAGCTCAACTACGCCAATCCGAAAATGCAGTCCGCACTCAGCGCGGAGCTGTTGCGGATCTCCTCGCAGTGCGACGCCCTGCGCTGCGATATGGCGATGCTCGACATCCCCGAGGTCTTCGAGCGTACCTGGGGCCTGCACGCCGAGCCCTTCTGGCCCGCGGCCATTGAGGCCGTGCATCGCCTCAAACCGGATTTCCGTTTCATGGCCGAGGTCTACTGGGATCTTGAAAGCACGCTTCAGCAACAGGGCTTCGACTACACCTACGACAAGCGGCTTTACGATCGCCTGCGCGACGGCAATGCGCGTCCCATCCGCGACCATCTAGCGGCCCCACTTGATTACCAGGACAAAATGGCGCGCTTCCTTGAGAATCACGACGAACCGCGGGCCGCCTCAACATTTCCATTCCCGATGCACAAGGCCGCTGCGATCATCACCTTTCTCGCGCCGGGCATGCGCTTTTTCCATCAAGGGCAGTTCGAAGGCAGGCGTGTCCATATCTCCATGCATCTTTGCCGGGGCCCTGTTGAGCCAACTGACCCAGAAGTTGCCGCGTTCTACATGTCACTCCTCCCATTGCTTCGCGACGCCGCATTCCGATCTGGAGAGTGGCAGCTTCTCACCTGCCGCCCCGCCTGGGATGGCAACTGGACGTGGGATTCCTTCATCGCCTTCGGTTGGACCGGCCTCGCGAACGAACGCAGGCTCGTTGTCGTGAACTACTCCGGCCATCAAAGCCAGTGCTATTGCCTGCTACCCTGGACCGGTCTCGCACTTCACAATTGGCGATTGAAAGACCGCATGGGAACAGCAATCTACGATCGGCAGGGCGCCGACCTTTCGGCTCAGGGACTCTATCTTGATTTGCCTTCGTGGGGCTATAACGTATTCGATCTCGAAGCTATCTGATCAAGCCTCTTCTACTTTCGCCTCTCCTGCTCAGCAGTTTCCTGCGGTGACCAACGGCTATGCCGGCATATTCCAGCCATTCTTTCGAATCACCGCGCGCAGCGCCTCCCGGTCCAGGCTGAGGTCCGCCACCAGTTGCTTGAGCCGGTGGTTTTCCTCTTCAATCTCTCTCAACCGTTGCGCATCGCTCTGCTCTGATCCGCCGAGCTTGGCTCTCCAGCCATAAAAAGTCGCGACGCTGATGCCGTGCTCCCGGCAGAGATCGGATATCTTCGTCCCGGCCTCGCGCTGCTTCAGTACCCGCAGAATCTGCTCTTCGCTGAATCGGCTTTTTTTCATGCACCGTCCCCTCGTCCCTCCTACAAGAGAACTCCAGTTCATCTCCGAATTTCGGCTTTCGACTGGAGGAAGAGACCAATTCATTTCCAGGCCGCAGGGTCATTGCAATCGATCTATCCTGGAATCACCGCCCAGCTATGAGCGTTCAGATTTCACACGACCAGCTTAGTCGGATCAATGCCAATCGCAACTGTCAGAACTAACAGGAGTCGCAATTCCGTCGCGACCGTGCACTCATTCCAGGCACTCACGTGCCGGAGACTGCGGGTGTGCGCGAAGGCGGCGCGCTACTCATGCGCAGTGCTCAACCGCTCGAATGGCGCCTTCACTAAAAGAGTCGTACCGCTTCCAGGGCTCGACTTGACTGAGATCCTTCCCCCGATTGCCGCGGCACGTTCTTCCATCGTCCTAAGTCCAAGGCCCAATCGCGCATCTGCTTTGGCGAAACCTCTTCCGCTGTCAACAACCGTCATTTTCAGCACTTTGCCTTCTCCAAGCAGTCGCACTTCAGCCCGCACGGACTCACTATGCCGAATAACATTGCTCAGCGCTTCCTGGGCAACCCGGTAGAAACAAAGCCCGACCTCCGGATCCAGGTCATGCGGAAGATTCCCGAGCCGCAACTCAATCTTCAGGGGATAGTGCTGCATGAGGTTTCGGGATAAATCTGCGATTGCTTCCGCAAGCCCTTGATAGTTCAACGTGGCCGGATGCAGCGTGTGCGACAGATCATGCAGATCCGTGATCACACCTTCCAGTTCCCGCCGTGCGTCAGCGAGATCACACTCCGCACCGTTGTTCTGCCCGCCGATTGCACTGAGCTGCATTGCGATCAGGGACAACCGCTGCCCGACGTCGTCGTGCAGCTCCCTGGCAATCCGCGCGCGCTCGGCTTCAGCCGCGTTGACCGCCCGTCTCGCGCACTGTTGGTTCTCCAGGCGCCGTTGCCCACGCCGTGCCACCCAGCCGACTCCGGCAATCAATGCTGCCTCAGCCAACAGCGCGGCCGCAAGGCCGAAGCCATTCGTTTTGTCACCTGACCTCATTGGCCGCTATCCAATCTGCTCCGTGCCTGTCGACAACCGGAAAAGCCACGAACCGGAAAAGTCACAGTCAAGCGGCCGGCACAAGCTGCTCACGAATCGCCAGCTTCAGCAGGTCGAGATTGTTGCGCAGGTTGAAGTCCTGCATGATGCTGTATTTGTGAAACGCAACTGTCCTTGCGGTCAGGCTCAGCGTGTCGGCAGCCTCTTTCATCGTGAGACCTTCAGCCAATAACTGAAGCACCTCCCTTTGCCGCCTGGTAAGAACCCTGTCGCCCGAGATCTGCGGATCGCGAATGAACTCCCGCTGAAGCTGCTGCGTCACCCGTGGGGTTACATAGGTGTTTCCCCGCATCAGTTCGCGGATCGCTAACACCAACTCAGTGCCCGCGCACTTCTTCAAAAGGAAACCTGATGCCCATTCGCGAAGAGATCTCACTGCGATGCCGATATCCTCGTTCATCGTCACCACGAGCAGTCGAGTCCTGGGCAGCAATATCTTCAATCTCTTGCCCGCATCGATCCCGTTCAGCAATGGCAAACCAAGATCGAGCACAATCAGGTCCGGGCGAAGCTCTGTCGCCATCTCGATCAGGGTTTTGCCGTCGGTTACAGCGCCTACGATTTCGAATTCCGATTCCAGAAGTTTTCTGAATGCATCGAGCAGCAGAACGTGGTCGTCTGCCAGCAGCACGTGGGGACGTGGCATTGTTATATCCTCCTCGCTAGCATGGGGGTGTTGCTTGTGAGAGGGAATGTATAGACTCAAAACTTAATTCCAGTTTTGTGTCGCAGGCTTACTTGAAGTCCGGGGGCGGCTGTCGCTTGAAGAATGCTGTAGATTTGAGCAACCATAACAAGCAGATCAAGCTTATATCGATTCTATTATTGGCACCGGACTATATTTATCTTCATTAGAGCCTCCAGAAATATTCCAATCATTTTTCCAGTTATCAGATCACCTGCGCGCTCCCAGGCGCATCCAAGACGCGAGGCATTGCTCACCGCCTGTAAAAACTGACAGTATCGAGCCCTTCGCTCTTCGACTATTCTTCTCAAGAATCGAGTTCCGGCAGCACCATCGCCAATCGAGATCTGTCCGGCACCCGGTTCACGCGAATTCAGCGAGCACGTACCGGATCCCGCGCAAGCCGAACATGAAACCATCGCCGCCCCATGGCCTTAGGCGGACGCCGCCTTCAGGAGGGAATTGTCATGCCCGAAACGAAAGAAGCACTGCGCCTGCAGGAAGTCAACGAAGGAGGGCAGCCGTGGAGACTCTGGGGACCCTACCTCAGTGAGCGGCAATGGGGTACCGTTCGTGAAGACTATAGCCGCGACGGCAACGCCTGGGACTACTTCAACCATGATCAGGCGCGCTCGCGCGTTTACCGATGGGGAGAAGATGGCATCGCCGGCATCTCCGATGATCAGCAGAAACTCTGCTTTGCCATCGCCCTGTGGAACTTCAAGGACCCCATCCTGAAGGAGCGCCTGTTCGGCCTCACCAACTCCGAAGGCAATCACGGTGAAGACGTCAAGGAGTACTACTACTACCTCGATAACACTCCAACCCATTCCTACATGAAGTGCCTCTACAAATATCCGCAAAAGGCCTATCCGTACGATGACATTGTCGCGACCAATCGCGGCCGCTCGCGCGCTGAGCTGGAATACGAACTGATCGACACCGGAGTCTTTGCCGACGACAAGTACTTCGATGTGCTGATCGAATACGCGAAAGCCAACGTCAAAGACATTCTCATCAACGTAACCATCTCTAACCGCGGCTCGGACGACGCTTCCCTTCTTGTGCTGCCCACCCTCTGGTTCCGCAATACATGGGCGGGAGACAATCCCGACAAGCCCCGCGTCGAAAAGCTCCAAGGAGCTACTGCCGGCATCATCGCACGCGAATCCGAACTCGGCGCCTACACTCTCTACTGCGACGGAACTCCCGACCTTCTCTTCACTGAGAACGAAACCAATGAGCGGTACTACTCCGATCCAAACTGGAAGGGGTACGCGAAAGACGCTTTCCATCGATACCTGATCCATGACGACAAAGCCGCAATCAATCCCGATGAGCATGGGACGAAAGCCGCGGCCGTCTACCATCTCACGGTTCCAGCCCACGGCCACGTTTCAGTTCGGCTTCGCCTCACGCGTGAAGACACGCAATCGCAGTCTCCCTTCGGTGATTTCGATAAGACTTTCAAGACACGGCGGCGGGAAGCAGACGAGTTTTTCAATTCCATTACTCCACAAAATCTTACGTCCGATCAGCGCAGCGTGATGCGTCAGGCGCTCGCCGGCATGCTGTGGAGCAAGCAGTTTTACTTTCTCGATAACGACCGCTGGCTCCGCGAGCATGCCAACAACGTCCACCGCAACGCAGCCTGGTCGCACATCCTCAATGCCGACGTGATTTCAATGCCCGACAAGTGGGAGTATCCGTGGTATGCCGCATGGGACCTCGCCTTCCACACGGTTCCGCTCTCCATGGTCGACATCGAATTCGCCAAGAAGCAGCTCAATCTCGTCCTCTCTGAGGTCTACCTGCACGGCAACGGACAGGTGCCCGCGTACGAGTGGAACTTCAGCGACGTCAATCCGCCTGTTCATGCATGGGCTGCACTTACTATCAGCGAGTTTGAAGTGGCGCAGAAGGGCGTGCGTGATCTCACCTTCCTTCGCAGCGTCTTTCATAAGCTCCTGCTCAACTTCACGTGGTGGCTCAATCGCAAAGATGCACGCAACCGCAATGTCTTCGAAGGCGGCTTCCTCGGCCTCGACAACATCGGCATCTTTGACCGCAGCAGTCCCCTGCCCGGCGGCGGATATCTGGATCAGGCAGACGGCACCGCCTGGATGGCCCTCTTCTCGCAGGGCATGCTTCAGATGGCCATCGAACTCATGCGCGAAGACCCCACCTATGCGGAAATGGCCACCAAGTTCATGGAGCACTTTCTCCGCATAGCCGCCGCAATGGATCAGCTAGGCCCTGACCACCATGGCCTTTGGGATGACGAAGACGGCTTCTACTACGATGTCATGCGTTCGCCCAACGGGGACGCGACACGTTTGCGCCTGCGCACGATTGTCGGCCTGCTGCCACTCTGCGCCACAACCGTCTTTGAAGAAGATGTGCTTGATATCGACCCTAAAGCGCGCACTCTGGTGCGCCGCTTCATCGACCGGCACCCTGAGCTCATCGCCGGCATTGCGCTGCCTACCAAACCCGGATACATGAACCGTCGCCTGCTCGCCATTGTCAACGAAGACAAGTTGCGCCGGATTCTCTTTCGCATGCTCGATGAAAAGGAGTTCCTGGGTCCCTACGGTATCCGCTCCCTCTCGAAGGTCTACGAAGACAACCCGTATTGCATCAACATCGCCGGAAACGAATACGTTGTGAAGTACCTGCCGGCCGAATCCGACTCAGGCATGTTCGGCGGAAATTCCAATTGGCGAGGTCCGGTCTGGTTCCCCATCAACTTCATGATCCTCCGCGCGCTGCACCAGTTCTACCTCTATTATGGCGACGAGTTCAAAGTGGAATGCCCGACTGGCTCCGGCAACATGATGACGCTGCTCGAGATCGGTTTCGAACTCGGCCGCCGTCTCATCGGCATCTTCACGCGCGACGCCAACGGGAACAGACCCGTCAATGGAGGTCAAACCTACTTCAGCCAGGACCCCAATTGGCGCGACCTCGTCCTCTTTTACGAATACTTCCACGGCGATATCGGCGCCGGCATCGGCGCAAGTCACCAGACGGGCTGGACCGGCATCGTGGCCCGGCTCATCCAGCTCATCGGAGGGCTTGATAAAGATGCGGTCCTGCGTGCCGCCTCCGTTCGAGAAGCCATGATGAAGGAATAGTAGATCTTCTGGTTACATCGACCCGTGTGCGCCGCCTTGTTTGCAGTCGTTTGCCCGGCACGATACTATAGATAGGTCGATGCACGTGTGCATCTGCTGGCAAAACAGACGTCAATCCCACCAGGCTCTCACCCCTCGAACAGGTCTGGCAGGTAGTTGGAACCAAAGCAGTTTTGCCGAATGCGGAAGTGGTGAAATTGGCAGACACACCATCTTGAGGGGGTGGCGCCGAAAGGCATGCGGGTTCAAGTCCCGCCTTCCGCACCATTCAGAGATTTCCCTGTCCGCCAGAGCGGTACAGGTTGTGAAAGTGGTTCACGCAATGCAGATCTTCTTCTACTTCGTCGTCACCGTGCACGTTCTCGTCAGCCTCTTCCTCATCGGAGTTGTGCTGCTGCAGCAAGGCCGCTCCGCGGACCTGGCAGGCGCCTTCGGCGGCCAGGGTTCGCAGACAGCCTTCGGCCCACGCGCAGCTGCCAACGTGCTGACGCGCCTCACCACATGGTCGGCGGTTATTTTCATGTGCACTTCGCTCACGCTCACCGTGCTCTACATGCGCGGCACCAACCAGAGCCGATCTGTTTTTGACAACACCACACCAGCCTCGGCTCCCGCCAAGACCGGCAAGTAATTTCTTCAGTTTGCATTTTTCAAGGCAGGCCCTTCCAGGTCTGCCTTTTCACTTGTGCAGCGCATACACTGCTCCCATGATCCTCGAGACCTTTCCAGTCGGCCCGCTTCAATGCAACTGCACCGTGCTCGGCGACGAAGCGACGGGAGAAGCGATCGTCATCGATCCCGGCGAGGAGATTTCGCGCATCCACAATCTGCTTACATCGCACGGCCTTAAGCTCAAGCAGATTCTCATCACTCACGCCCACATCGACCACGTTGGCGGCGCGCTTCGCCTCAAGCGTCTTACCGGTGCGCCGATCTATCTCAACGAAAACGACCTGCCCCTGCTCGCAATCATGGATCAGCAGGCAGCCTGGCTCGGTGTCCGCACGCCGGAAACTGCCCCTCCTGACGAGGCGCTAGCCGAAGGCGATAAGGTTGGGCTCGACGGCTACCCGGCCAGAGTAATCCACACCCCCGGCCACACCCAGGGCTCGATCTGCCTTCACTTTGTCCCGCTGGGCTTGCTGATTGCCGGTGATACGCTCTTCGCCGGCAGCGTTGGTCGCACAGATCTGCCGGGCGGCAACTCCGACCAACTCATCGATTCCATCCACTCCCGGCTGCTTAATCTGCCCGACGAAATTCAAGTTATTCCTGGTCACGGACCCGCGACCACCATCGGAAAAGAGCGCAGGACCAATCCATTCCTCCTGCCGTAACAGAATATTGCCGTTACGATGCATAAATTTAATGTTGTCTGATAGATTGATGAGCCAAATAAAAGTATTACTTCATCTGAAAACGTGCTTTTGTTACCACCTTGATGCGTTCCCAAATTGACCGAAGCGCTGGTTACCCGCGGTGCCGAGGTCACTCAGCGATACCCGCCTCTGCCGCCGTCGAGTCCGATCCCATTTGTTGAAACGCGCCCTCGGGCTTGCCCTCAGCGCCGCTGAAGGTATTCCATCAAAGCGCCTGCGCCGTTCTTGAATTCCGCTTCCGGCCCCAGCAGACTCAGCACAAGCCAGCCAGACTCCTCCATGCCGAAAAAATACCCGGGATGCACCCACACGCCTTTCTCCAGCAGCTCCAACACCGTTCGCTGATCGGGCTGCACCGCCGGGATGCGCAGGATCGCATACCAGCCTCCCTCCACTTCCAGCCGCCGAATCACCGTCTGCCGTGCCAGTTGCCGATCCAGTTCGGCAAGATTCGCCTCAACCCGCACGCGGATCTGTCTCTGGATGCTCGCTCTCCCGGCCAGCCATTTGTCATTGCCCATTGCACCGGCGCATTCATCGAGAGGAATGTGTCGGCAATGATCTCGAGGCGCTGCATCGCCTGCTGGCGCTCCGGCCCGGTAGCCACAATCCATCCGGCTTTCATTTGCGGCAGTCCCGCAATCTTGCTCAGGCCGCTCACCACGTAGACCGCTACTCCCTCAAGCCCCGCCGCAAAGCTCTGGCCCGATTGTTGAAAGCCGTAATCCAGAAACACCTCGTCCACAATGAGCGCGAGATCGTGTTCTTGGCATAGCTTCGCCAGCGCTTCAACCTCCCAGCCTTTCGTGAAGTGTCCGGTTGGATTATTCGGGTGCACCAGCACAACGGCGCGCGTTCGCGGCGAAATTGCGCGTCGAAAACCTTCAGGCTCAATCTGCCATCCGTGGTCATACACCAGCGGCGCCGCTTTCAACCGCACATCGTCGAGGCCAGCCAGAAAATCGAAGAGCGGATAACCCGGCTGCGGCACAACGATCTCACTCTCGGGGTCGCACAGCAACCGGAAGAGGTAACTGTAGGCCTCGCTGGTGCTCGTCGTCAGCACAACCTGCTCCGGCGTCACGCTCACGCCGTGATCCGCATAGTACGCACACACTGCTTCCCGCGCCTGCAACAATCCCAGCGGCTGCGGATCGTAGTCGAGCGCTCTGCGATCCGCGAGCGCCGCCAGCAGGTCGCTGTCGTACGCAAATCCGCAGCGTGTGGGATTGGAAGCTGTCAGGTCCGCAATCGGCAACCCCGCCGCAACGCGCTGCCTGTGTGCAAGAGCCAGCTCGCTTTCTTCCGTATTCCATGATGTTCTCTTTGAAAAGCCCATGGCTTTGGCGCGATTCCTCTCGTGCACAATAAGAACTGATGTCCCTTCCACCATACATGGGCATCGGGGGGACAACTTTGGCTCTGCGCGCGGTGATCTTCGACTACGGCATGGTGCTCACCGGGCCGCCCGACTGCGATGCCCACGATGCGATGGTCCGCATCACCGGCCTGCCGCCAGCGCGCTTCGAAACGCTCTACTGGACCGACCGCCATGCCTACGACGAAGGCAAGCTCTCCGGCGTCGCCTTCTGGCAGAAACTACTCCGCGATGCCGGTCTTGACCTCGGTCCCGATGCCGTCCACGAGCTCAGCCGTCTCGATGCCCGCATGTGGACCACCCAGAACCCCGCAATGGTCGCGTGGCAGACACGCCTCAAACAGCGTGGTTTGCTCACCGCCATCCTCTCGAACATGGGTGACTCGGTTCTTGAAAGTATCGAGCGCGAATTCCAGTGGATCGACAATTTCGACGTTCTTGTCTGGAGCTACCAGCTCCGCCTCGCCAAGCCCGATCCTGAAATCTACCTTCATACCCTTCGGCGGCTCGACGTCTCTCCCAACGAAGCCCTCTTCCTCGACGACAAGCAGGTAAACATTGACGCAGCCCTCGATCTCGGTATGCAGGCCATCGTCTTCTCCACCGTTGAGCAGTTGCGCCACGACCTGATCGGCGCTGGACTCGACCGCGAGCTCCCACTCCCCTAGCGCGTTTGTTGCTTAACATTTCTTAACGCTCGCGCGTACTTACAACCGCACCCCTGATCCACTAGACTTGCTTGCCGTCAGCTAAATAGCTGCCAGGTCCACGCGCCGTCGGCGTCCGCAGGCAAGCTCTGCGCCTCCGATCCGCGCCTAACCGCTCCCTTCAAGGGGCAAGTCCTGTAATAACCGAAGGTCGTGAAAATGCCCAGCTTTCTTTCCGCACCACGTTGCTCGTTTTAGATTTTTGTCGCCGCCGTCGCACTCGTTGCATCTTTCGCATCTGCGCACGGATCTGCGCAGTCCGTCCCCGTCGTCACCGGCGACGCGCGCGTTGACAAGCTGCTGAGCCAGATGACCCTCGAGGAAAAACTCACCCTGATCCACGGCACCAAGGAAGATCCCTCGGTCTATCAGGGCCAGGCGGGCTATCTCGCCGGCATTCCTCGCCTCGGCATTCCCGGCCTGCGCTTCGCGGACGGACCTCCCGGCGTCCTCACCCGCCATCCATCGCAGGGCGAGACAGCCACCATGGGTGTCGCAGCCACCTTCAGCGTCAAGGATGCTGAAGACAACGGCCTCGTGATCGGCCGCGAAGACCGCGCCCTCGGCATCGATGTCTCCCTGCAGCCCTTCGTCAACATGGTTCGCGATCTTGAATTTGGCCGCGCCTACAACACCTTCGGCGAAGACCCCTTCCTGACCACGCAGATGGGCGTAGGCGAGGTCAAAGGCATTCAATCGCAGCACGTCATGGCGCAGATCAAGCACTACGTCGCTTACGACTCCAACGCCTCCAACATCTTCGTCGACGACCAGACGCTCCATGAGGTCTATGTCGCGCCCTTTGCCGCCGCCATCAAGGCCGGTGTCTCCTCCATCATGTGCTCCTATAACCGCATCAACGGCACCTTTGCCTGCGGCAACAAGGACACGCTCACGACCATTCTGCGCGATCAGCTTGGCTTCAAGGGCTTCGTCACCTCCGACTGGGGCGCGGTCCACAGCGTCGACTTCATCAACGCGGGCCTCGACATGGAGATGCCCGGCGGTCAGCCCGGTCCCATGGGCGCCTTTCTGCCTTCGTTCTTTGACGCGCTGCCCCCGCCACCGCCCTTCCACATGGACCCCAAGCAGGCCGCGGAAATGAACGAGGCCATGTTCGGTGGACACATCCCCGAAGAGCCCGCTCCGGTGCGCGGAGGCATGGGCGACTTCGGCAGAAAACTCAGTCCGAAGAAGATGACCGAAGCTCTCAAGGACGGCACCATCACCGAAGCCACCATCACGCGCGCCGCAGGGCGCGTGCTTTATGAGATCGTGCACTTCGGGTATCTCGATGGCCAGTCCAAGCACGACGTCACCGAGCAATCAATCGAGGCCAACGCCAAAATTATCCAGAAGACCGGCGAAGATGCAGCCGTACTGCTCAGGAACCAGGAGAGCATTCTGCCGCTCAAAGCAGCCGACCTCGATTCTGTCGTACTCATCGGACCCACCGGAGGGCAGGTTGATTCGATCGGCATCAACGGCGAGCGCTCTGTCGGAATTCCCAGCCGCCAGGTTGGTCCTCTCGCCGCCATGAAGAAAATCTCCGGCAATTCCGGCATTCAATTCGCCGTGAATGACGACATGACCGGTACTCTGATCCCCGCCTCTGCGCTCAGTCACGATGGCCAGCCCGGCCTTGAGCGCACGGTCGCCGGCTCGACGCAGGTCGATCCGACTCTCAACTTCACCGTCGGCAACGGCAATGCCCTTCCCGCTGACTCTACGCCCACGTGGAAAGGCACGCTTACCGTACCCAGCGCCGGGGCCTACTGGCTCTATCTGCAGGCTCTTGGTACCAACGCGCATATCTCAGTTGACGGCAAACGCGTCGCGGGAACTGGAGTCATGCAGGGCGGCGTCCACGGCGACATTCTGCAGGCGAACCAGGACAATGTCATTCCTACAACCGACGGCCTTGACAACGTTCGCCGCGCCGTTGAGCTGACCGCCGGTCCGCACGCCATCGAAATCGCCACCAGTCCTGACACATCGGACTCACCCGTGCAGGTGCGCCTCGCCTGGTACACGCCGGAGCAGCGCGCGGCCGATCACCAGGCGGCAATCGATGCGGCGAAAAAGGCAAAGATCGCCGTTGTCTTCGTCTGGACACGCCTCACTCCCGTCTTTGGTCTGCCCGGTGATCAGGACCAGCTCGTCGAAGAGATCGCCGCCGTCAATCCCAACACAGTTGTCGTGCTCAACACCAGCCAGCCCGTCGCTCTTCCCTGGGCCGACAAGGTCAAAGGCATTCTGCAGATGTGGTGGCCCGGAGACGAAGGCGGCTGGTCAACGGCCAATATCCTCCTTGGCAAAACCAGTCCCGCCGGACGCCTGCCCATTACCTGGGCGAAAAAGCTGACTGACTACGCCGCGACCGATCCGAAGTATCCCGAGCGCTCCGCTAAGGGTATCGATGGCAAAACCACCTACACCGAGGGCGTCAATATCGGCTATCGCTGGTTCGATAAAGAAGGCATTGAGCCCCTTTACCCCTTCGGCTACGGCCTCAGCTACACCACCTTCGCCTACTCCGGACTTAAAGTGAAGAAGGCTTCCGATGGTGGGCTCGATGTCTCGGTCACCGTCAAAAACACCGGCAGCGTGGACTCCGATGAAGTGCCACAGGTCTACCTCGGCGCGCCCGCGCAGATTCCCTCCGGGGTGCAGTTCCCTGTGCGCGCGCTCGTCGCCTTTGACCGAGTAACTATCCCCGCGGGCAGGTCGCTGTCTGTCACGCTGCACGTTGAGCCACGCCAGTTGCAGTACTGGTCAACGCCGCAGCAGAAGTGGATCACCGCGACCGGCAAACGCATTGTCAGCGTCGGCGCATCTTCGCGCAACCTGCCTCTGCACGAAACCATAAGCGAGTAAACGAAACGGTCAGCGAAGAACTGCTGCATCCCAAAACAACAGCGCCGGAGCAATTGCTGCTCCGGCGTTGTTTTGCGTTTTGCGTGGCGTTGTTTTGCGTTTTGCGTGGCGAATATTCTGAACACTCCGCTTCTACGCCATTCCCACAAGGTTGGCGGCGAGAATAATGATCGCGATGCCAACCCACAGCAGCCGCACCGGCCGCGTGCCGACACCCTTCCACTCACCCAGCGCCAGGCCTACCAGTCCGCCGCAGAGCACATAAATGCTCATGTGCAGCATCCAGTTCACATATGAAATGTTCTGCGGAATATTCGCGGCACCCCACGCATAGAAGAAGAACTGCAGGTACCACATGATGCCGCCTGTCGCCGCCAGCGCCGCATTCTTCCTGAGCGTTGGCCCCGCCTGGTTCAAATCTTCGCGCAGTGAAAGCCTCTTGAGCGCCGCCAGACGGATAAAGCAGTAGCTCAGATTGACGATCGCGCCACCGCCCATGATGATGACGTAGCTCGGCAGCGCGGCATAAAGCGGATTGACCCCCAGGTGCAGCGCCGCGGCTTCCATCGGTTTCGCCGCGTCGATCGCGAACGACATGCCCGAGGAAAAAATTCCGCACATCACCGCCAGCATCAGCCCCAGCGTCAGGTTGAACTCTTGCACCTCGCCGCCACGTGCCTGCACTTCTTTCTGGTGCCCCGCATACGAGACAACCGCCACTCCGATCAACGCGACCAGCACGCCCGCCAGCGTCATGATTCCGCTTTTCGTCTGGAAGAGAAACCCGAGCTGCCCATGCAGAATCGGCGGAATCAGCGTGCCCACCACCAGCGTCACGCCAATTGCCACGCCAATCCCCAGGCTCATTCCCAGGTGCCGCATCGTCAGCCCATAGCTCACATTCCCCACGCCCCACATCGCGCCAAAGAGAGCCACCTTCAACAGCAGGTGCGAATCCATCGACGCATAAAAGCCTCTGAAATCCGGCAGCAGCAGCAGGCTCACGCCAATCGGCAGCAAAATCCACGAGAACAAACCCGCGACCGCCCAAGTCGTCTCCCACGACCAC
The DNA here is from genome assembly GCA_963839215.1 of uncultured Acidobacteriaceae bacterium. Lineage (GTDB taxonomy): Bacteria > Acidobacteriota > Terriglobia > Terriglobales > Acidobacteriaceae > Telmatobacter. The sequence continues at coordinate 46,570 of CAWITZ010000003.1, forward strand.
TTCCTCACCTTCTCGATCGGCGCATAAAAGGATGCAGCCATCCCCGCTCCCAGCACATGCCATCCAATTCCAGCGACAATCGACATGAATTTCCTCTCCGGCGCTTCAAACGCTTCCGTAAGCCATCTGGCTCCGGCATTCTTTTCTCAAATGAAACTGTTTCCGCCCAAAAACCTTATGTAACCCGATGCAGCTTTGTCAAAGCAATTTCCGCTGCGCCGCCACACCCGGCGATCCTCTTCAAACACACCCCGTTACACTTGCATCATGGCTCTCCGCATTTACGCAGCCACCACCAGCCAGGGCAAGTTACGCGATTTCCGTACCGCCGCCGCAGCGCACTCGGTCGACATTCAACCCCTCCCGGCGCTTGCCTCCATTCCCGCACCTGAGGAAGACGGCGATACCTTCGCCGACAACGCTACCCTGAAGGCCGTCTACTATTCGCGCTTCGCCCCGGGCGAACTCATTCTCGCCGATGACTCCGGCCTTGAGGTAGACGCCCTTCACGGTGCGCCCGGCGTCCGTTCTGCGCGCTTCGCTGCCGACAGCGGCCTGATCGATTCGCCCGACGCCAACGACAACACCGACGTCTGGAACAACATGGTCCTGCTGCAGCGTCTTGCCGGCGTTCCCGTTGACCGCCGCGCCGCCCGCTACCGCTGCGTGCTGGTGGCGGCTCTCGATGGCGAGCCTCTCCACGCTGCGGAGGGCTCAGTCGAAGGCATCATTCTTGAGGCGCCGCGCGGCACCGGCGGCTTCGGCTACGATCCTCTCTTTTTCCTTCCCGAACTGGACTGCACCATGGCCGAGATTGACCTCGAAACTAAGCTCTCCCTCAGTCATCGAGGGCGCGCGTTCGCCGACCTTCTGCCCCGTCTAAACCCCTGATACACAAGCCCGCTGCCACATCGTCCCACACTCCGCCCTGCTTGCTTGACGGTACCAAGAGCGGAGTCGAATAATGTTGGCGAGACACGACATAGCCCTCTTCGCTCTTTTGCGAAAGCCTTACAACTAGCCCTCTAGGAGCCGGAATCGCATGGCAACAGCTCAACATCCTTCCACGCCCCCGGTCCGCCAGGGCGTTCAGCCGCTACGCGCCGGTCAGGGAAGCTCTTTTATCTGGCGCAAGCTGCACTCGCTGTTGGGCATCATCCCCATCGGCGCATTTCTGATTGAGCACGTCGTTTCCAACTTCGAGGCCACCAAGGGCGCTCTCGCCTATGGCGATCAGGTCAAGTTCCTCAACTCGCTGCCGCTCGTGCGTGTCCTCGAGTGGACCTTCATTTTTCTGCCGCTGCTCTATCACGGCCTCTACGGTGTCTACATCTGGGTGCGTGGCAAATCGAACATCGTTTATTACCCGTGGGCCGGCAACTGGATGTATCTCTCGCAGCGCTACACCGGCATCATTGCCCTGGTCTATATCAGCTACCACGTCGCCACCCAGCGCTTTATGGGCGTCAATTTACCTGAGAATCCCTACTACGCTTTCACCAAGGTTCACAACGAGTTGAGCAATCCGATCATCCTCGCCTTCTATATCGTTGCGATGGTTGCCGTCTGCTGGCACTTTGCCTACGGCATCTGGCTTTTCGCCGCCAAGTGGGGCATCACCCCGGGTGAAGTCTCGCGCAAGCGCTTCGGCTATGCCTGCCTCGCCTTCGGCATTCTGCTGGCCGGCATCGGAGTCGCCAGCATCTTCGCCTTCGTTGGCCCCCACGCCGCGGCTCAGGCCGCTGCTGCCGCACAACTGCACTAGACTGCCGCACAACTGCAAGAGATTTCCGATGTCTGCCCATGCCGAGCCCCGCATCGATTGGCAAGCTTTCAGGGAGACTGTTCCTGAGGTTGCCACCGGCATGGCAGCCATCAACCATGCCTATAAGAAGTCCAGCATGGAGGCCGATCTCTTCGAGCTCATCAAGATTCGCGCCTCGCAGATGAACGGCTGCGCCTTCTGCGTGCAATATCACCTGAACGACGCACGCAAACTGGCGATCGCCCCCGAGAAGCTGGACCTGCTCGCCGCATGGCGCGAAGCCGGCATCTTTTCTCCCCGCGAAATGGCCGCTCTCGAGTGGACGGAGCGCGTGACACTGCTCGCCCACCATTCCATTGATGATGAAGCCTATGCACGGGCCTTGTCTTACTTCTCTGAGCGCGAACTCGCAGTTCTAACCACGGCGATTGCTCAAATCAATTTTTGGAACCGGCTCGCAGCCCCTTTGCGCTTTACCCCGCCGATTCCCGTTGCAGTCAAGGAACGAAATTCAGAACCGGTACCTGCTTCCTGACAGCCGCGCCTGACGCAGCTCCAGAGAAGCACGTCCGAAAGGATTCGACAGACAAATGGCGGCACCTAGAATCATCGTGATTGGCGGAGGTCTCGCCGGGCTCGCAGCAGTCATCAAGATCGCCGAAGCAGGCGGCAACGTGGACCTTTTTTCCATCGTCCCCGTCAAGCGCTCCCACTCCGTCTGCGCCCAGGGCGGGATCAACGCCGCCAAGAACCTGAAGGGCGAAGGCGACACTACCGACAAGCACTTCGACGACACGATCTACGGCGGCGACTTTCTCGCCAATCAGACGCCCGTCAAGGCCATGTGCGAAGCTGCCCCCGGCATCATCGACCTGCTCGACCGCATGGGTGTTCCCTTCAATCGCACGCCAGAGGGTCTGCTCGACTTCCGGCGCTTTGGCGGCACTCTCTACCACCGCACCGCCTTTGCCGGAGCCACCACGGGCCAGCAGCTTCTCTACGCGCTCGACGAGCAGGTGCGCCGCTACGAGTCTGAAGGCCGCGTGCGCAAATTTGAAGGCTGGGAGTTTCTCTCCGCCATTCTCGACAGCAAAGGCGCTGCGCGCGGCATCACCGCGCTCAATCTGCGCACCATGGAGCTTGCCTCCTTCCCTGCCTCGGCGATCATTCTTGCCACCGGCGGCGTCGGCGCCATCTTCGGCAAAAGCACCAACTCGGTGGTCTGCACAGGCTCAGCACAATCCGCCATCTTCCAGCAGGGCGCGTATTACGCCAACGGCGAATTCATTCAGGTACACCCCACCGCCATTCCCGGTGAAGACAAGCTTCGCCTCATGTCGGAATCCGCTCGCGGTGAAGGCGGTCGGGTCTGGGTTCCTCGCACGCCCGGCGACAAGCGCCCATTCAAGCAGATTCCCGAGTCCGAGCGCTTTTACTTCCTCGAGGAGTGGTATCCGAAATACGGCAATCTTGTTCCACGCGACATTGCCACCCGCGCCATTCACAAAGTCGTTTACGAGAACGGCCTCGGCATCGACGGCCAGCCGATGGTCTACCTCGACCTCACGCACGTCGATCGCGAGACGCTTAACCGCAAGCTCGAAGGCATCCTCGAAATCTACGAGAAATTTGTGGGCGACGATCCTCGCGAAGTGCCGATGAAGATATTCCCCGGCATGCACTACACCATGGGCGGCCTCTGGGTGGACTTCAACCAGATGACCAACATCCCCGGTGTCTTTGCCGCCGGCGAATGCGAGTACCAGTACCACGGCGCCAACCGCCTCGGCGCGAACTCGCTCGTCAGTTGCATCTTCGGCGGCTTCCGCTCCGGCCCCATTGCTCTTGCCTATGCAAAGAGTCTGCCTGACGCTGAAGGCGATGGCGGCGCTGCTGCCGAACTTGCCCGCCAGGCCGAGATCAACAAGAAGCTGATGAGCAACGAGGGCACTGAAAATCCTTTCCGGCTCTGGCGCGAACTCGGCAACACGATGACCGAGCACGCCACCGTCATTCGCTACAACAAGGGTCTCAAACAGGCGGACGAAAAGATCGTCGAGTTGCAGGACCGCTTCAAACGTGTCAACCTCAGTGACCGCAGCCAGTGGGCCAACACCAGCTTCGCCTTCGCCCGCCAGTTAGCCAACATGCTTGAGATTTCGCGTGTCGTTGTGCAGGGCGCCATGCTGCGCGATGAGTCCCGCGGCGCGCATTACAAGCCTGACTTCCCTGATCGCAATGACGAGAAATTCCTCAAGACCACCAAGGCCAGCTTCACGGGCGACCCTGCCGGGCCGCGCATTGAATACGAAGCCGTCGACATTCAATACATCACGCCGCGCCCGCGCCGTTACGACGCGGTCAAGTAGAGACGAAAGGTACGGCTTAGCTCGTACAGGATCGCAGAGCAAGAAGAGGAAAGGGCTTTGCCCCCGAGGGAACATGGCAACCAAGACCGTTCAAATTGAAATCAAGCGGCAGGCAAGCCCCGATGCGCCCGCCGTGTGGGAGAAGTTCGAGCTCCCCTGGCGCCCCGGCATGAACGTCATCTCCTCCATGATGGAGATCGCCACCAATCCCGTCACCGTCGACGGCCATGCCACCACGCCCATCACCTACGACTCGAACTGCCTCGAAGAAATATGCGGCTCCTGCGCCATGCTTATCAACGGCAAGGCCCGCATGGCCTGCTCGGCGCTCGTCGACAATCTCGAGCAGCCCATCCGCCTTGAGCCGCTCTCGAAGTTCCCGCTCGTGCGCGATCTCCAGGTCGATCGCAGCGTGCTCTTTGAAAACCTCAAGCGCGTCAAGGCATGGATCCCCGTCGACGGCACTTACGACCTCGGCCCCGGCCCGCGCGTCTTTCCGCAGGACCAGGAGATTAACTACCCGCTCTCCAACTGCATCTCCTGCGCCTGCTGCATGGAAGTCTGCCCGCAATTCAACGACGAAACCGGCTTCGTCGGCGCTGCCACCATCGCACAGGTCAGGCTCTTCAACAATCACCCCACCGGCAAGGTGCTCAAGGAGGAGCGTCTCCGCGCACTGGCCGGCGACGGCGGCGTACAGGAGTGCGGCTTCGCGCAGAACTGCGTCGAGGTATGCCCCAAGCAGATTCCGCTCACCAACGCCATCTCTGACGTGAGCCGCGACGTCATGACGCAGAAAGTCAAGGACTCGCTGCGCGGCTGACTCGCGCTTGCAAGCAAAATGCCCGGCTTCCTTTTCAGGAACCGGGCATTTCTCTGCGCTCAATAGCTCAAGTGCTTTAGAAGCTCGCGATCCAGTCCTGCAGCAGTGCCGGCAGGCATCCCGTCACCACCACGGCGGCCGCAATCAGCAGCAGCACCGTCATCGTCACCGGGTGCACCTCGACCCGCCCTTCTTCCACTGGCGCCGTCACGTAAACCCGCTTCAATACCTGCAAATAGTAGTAGAGCGAAACTGCGCTCATGCCGATTGCCAGGGCCACCAGCCCGACAGCGAGGTACGAATGGCCGACCCGCAGCACCACCGCAAAGAGATTGAACTTGGCCCAGAAGCCCACCAGCGGCGGAATACCAGCCAGCGACAGGAACAGAACCAGCATCACACCCGCAAGCATCGGATTGCGCTTGTGCAATCCGGAGAATGCGTCCAGCTTATCGCTGCCCGTGGCCCGCTCCACCACGCCCACCGCGCCGAATGCTCCCACCGTCGTCAGCCCATAAGTCAGCACATAGTAGAGAATGGCCTGCGCGCTCCACGGAAAGTTCGAAAAGAACACGAGCCCCAGGAGCATGTAACCCGCATGCGCCACCGTTGAGTACGCCAGCAGCCGCCGCACGCTCGTCTGCGCCAGCGCCAGCAGGTTGCCGAGCATCATCGACGCCACTGCCATCAGCGTGAGAATCAGCGACCATGGTCTTTCCAGACCAATCCAGCGCGGCACTTCATGAATTGGAACCCGAAGCAAAAGCTCCGTATTCGGAACAAACGCATGCACCAGCGCCGTGCCAATCGAGATCAGCAGCGCAAAGCTGGCCACCTTCGATACCGATGCGATAAACGCCGCCGCGGGGGCAGGCGCGCCTTCATACGCGTCCGGCGCCCACAGGTGAAACGGCGCCGCAGCAATCTTGAAGCCCAGTCCCGCCGCCACCATCACCAGCGCCACATACAGCAATGGCGTTTGCCGAATAGCACTCGCTGTATATGCAGCCTCCACGATCCTTTGCAGATTCGTCGATCCGGAAAACCCGTAGAGGTAGCTGAACCCGAAAAGCAGGAACGCGGCCGACATGGCCCCGAAGAGGTAGTACTTCATTGCCCCTTCCGCGCTCTTGCCCGAGCTCTTTGCAAACGCCGTTAGAATGTAGAGCCCCAGGCTCAGCAGTTCCAGGCCCACAAAGATCACCAGCAGATCCTGCGCCGCGGATATCAGCATTCCGCCGGCCGCCGCCATCATCAGCACCGTGACATACTCCGCCGGATGACGCGTGAACTTCGTGTCGATCAACAGCAGCAGGGTCAGTATCGTCAGCACAAGAATGGCAATCTCCGCCACCGTTGCCGTGCCGCCTCCTGCCAGCACCACTCCGCGAGCTCCCGGTAGATGAAGCCGCCCCCCGGCTGAATCGGAATCATCAGCAGCGACAGACCGCAGCCCAGTACGCCCAGCACCGCCGCTACTGTAATCCGCGTGGCGCGCTGCGCGTGGCGCAGCAGGCTCAAATCCACAACCAGCACCAGCAGCGCGGCAAGCTCGAGCGCGGTCTCCGGCAATGTTGCCAGGAAGAGGTCAAGGTAGTAGTTCATTGTCCTCCTCCCGCCACGAACGGCAGCGCCTTCACCGCCGGCTCAATCACATCCAGCAGCACCCGCGGATACAAACCGACAATCAGGCTCGCCGCCACCAGCATCGTCACGCCAGCAATCTCGGGCCATGTAATCGCCGCCAGCTCATGACCATGCTCGTGGAGATGCGCACTGGGCGGCGTATCGCTGAAAAACGCCTTCTGCATTGCCCGCCACGTATACGCCACGCCGACCACGATGCCGATGCCGCTCGCCGCGGTCCACCATGGCTTCGCTGTCCACGATCCAGCCAGCACCTGCAGTTCCGCTACAAACCCTGAGAAGCCCGGCAGCCCCATCGACGCGATACCGGCAATCACAAAGGCCCACGCAGCAAACGGCAGCCGCTTGGAAAGGTGCATCGTCTCCAGTTCCGCAAGCTGCCTGGTATGCGTGCGGTCATACACAATGCGGCCCACGATCGCGAAGAGCAGCCCCGCGATCACGCCGTGCGAAAACATCTGCAGCACTGCACCCGTCAGGCCGATCTGGTTCAGCGTCATCAGGCCAAGCAGCACAAAGCCCATGTGGCTGACGCTCGAGTAGCCGATTACGAATTTGAAGTCGCTCTGCACCAGCGCCACCAGCGCGCCATACACAATGCCGATCACCGCCAACACCGCGAAGACATCGCGCCACGAGCCTATTCCCAGCAACGTCCAGCCCCACGGATCCATGCCATGCGGAAAGAGCGACATCGCCACCCGCAGGCAGCCATACGCGCCCAGCTTCATGACCACGCCAGCCAGCAGCATCGATGCGGCGGTGGGCGCAGCCACGTGCCCTGTTGGCGCCCAGGTGTGAAACGGCCACATGCCCGCAAGAATCGCGAAGCCGACAAACACCAGCGGGAAGACCCACATCTGAAAGCTCACCGGAAATCCGGCCGCGCCCAGTTGGACCAAACCCGTCGAGCGCCCGCCCGTTGCCGCATACGCTGCCAGCAACCCCACCAACACCATAGCCGAACCGACGAACGAGTAGAGCGCCAGTTTCATCGCTCCGTATTCGCGGCGCGTCGATCCCCAGATCGAGATCAGGAAATACTTCGGCACAATCGCAATCTCATAGAACACGAACAGCAGAAACAGGTCGTAGCTGAGAAACACTCCGTAGACGCCGCCGATCAGCGCCAGATAAAACGCGAAGAATTCATTCGTGCGCAGTTCGATGTTCCAGCTGAACAGCACGCCCGCCACCGCGGCCAGTCCTGTGAGCAGCACCAGCACCAGGCTGATGCCATCCGCGGCCAGCGTGTAGCGTATCCCCATCGAAGGCACCCACGCCGCGTCCGTGATATAAATCCGACCCAGCCCGGTGCCCTGCGCGAAGCCGATTACCGCCAGCACCAGTCCTGCCACGGCCACCGCTAGCGCAATGGCTCGCGCCAGCGCAGGCCTTCCCTTCGGTAGCAGCGCCTCAAGCAACGCACCGGCAAATGAGAGATAAATCGTCCAGGCTAACATCGCTCTTAAAATCTCCAGTGCGTCAGCAGGTTCACCACCGTGGGGTTCACGCTGTCGACCACAAGCTGCGGCAGAAGGCCCAGCAGAATCATCAGCCCGATCACCGGAGCCATCGCCAGCCGCTCCCCGCCATGCATGTCGGGAAAGCCGGCCCACTTCTCCGGCACAGGTCCGGTAAACACTTTCTGGATCACAGTCAGAATCACTGCCGCTGTCACCAGCAGCCCCAGCACTGAGACCGCGGCAGAAACCCAGGTCAGCGCAAAGACGCCGCGGAAGATCAGGAACTCACCCACAAATCCATTCAGCCCTGGCAGCCCCAGCGACGAGAACAGCGCAATCCCCATCAGCCCCGCGAAGACCGGCGCCGGTTTGCGCAACCCGCCAAACTGATCGATGCCCCGCTCTCCTCCGCTCCGCTCCTGCATCATCGCGATAAACCAGAAAAGCGCCGCAGCCGTTACACCGTGGTTGAACATCTGCAGAATCACGCCGTTCAGCGCCGCGGCCTGGCTCGTCAGCAACCCGGCTCCCGCCGCCGGCACCGCGAGCGCAAAAATTCCCAGCAGACAATACCCCAGGTGGTTCACGCTAGAGTACGCAAACACCCGCTTCAAATCCTTCTGAGCCGCGGCAGCCCACGCGCCCATCACCACGGTCACGACGGCGAGCACCAGCAGCGGCGTGCGCATCTGTGCGATCTCGTGCCCGAACAATGGCAGCGCAATCCGCAGCAGTCCATAGACGCCCATCTTCGACATCGCACCCGTCAGCAGCATCGTCACCGGCGATGGCGCCTCTGCGTACGCCGCAGGCAGCCACGTGTGGAACGGCGCCAACGGGACTTTTACGGCGAAGCCCGCCAGCACACCTATCGCCAACCACGGCATCACCGGCCCCAGGTGCGCCGTGACTTTATTGTTTAGCTCGCCGCTCGCGGCCATCGCGGCAAGCTGCGTGAAATCCATGCTCCCCGTTGAAAGAAATACCGCCAGAAACGCCAGCAGCAGCGCTACGCTGCCCGCCATCGTGTACACAAAGAATTGCGTGGCCGCCGGACCCCGCTTCGCACCGCCCCACAGCTTGATCAGGAAGAATGCGGGAATCAGGCTCAGCTCCCAGAACAAAAACCAGTGGAAGAAATTCAGTGCCGTGAACGACCCGAAGAGGCCCGCCTCCAGCATCAGCACCAGCGCAAAATAAAGCCCCGGCTGCCGATGCACTCGATGTGCCGCATCCACTGACATCAGCGTCACAATCGCCGAAAGCACCAGCATCAACGCGCCCAGCCCGTCCACGCCCAGGTGATACTCAATTCCCAGCGAGGAAGGCGGCGCCGAAACCACGTGTTCGATCAATCCGATCGAGCCGTCGCCCGGCAGTTTCGTCCACACCAGCAGCGCCAGCGCCAGCGCCGCCACTGTGGTCACAATGGCGATCGTGCGCGCGTGCTTGCCCGCCATCAGGGCAATCGCCGCACCCACCAGCGGCAACACCGTCAATACTGTAAGTACAGGAATTCCGTTCATCCCCGGCTGCTCCAGATCAGAATCGCCGCAAGCAGCACCACCCCGAGCGCCAGCAGCCGCAGATAGGTCTGCACCCTGCCGTTCTGCACCCGCGCCAGCAATCCACCGCTGTTCGACAGCTCCTCGCAGCCCTTATCGAAGCCGCCGTTCACAAAGTACGTATCAATCAACTTGTTCAAGTGTGCCCATCCGTGGAAGAGCAGCACAACGCCGGCCACAGCGCCGCCCCACACTCGGCGGTCGAGCCAATCGGCAACCTTCGCCCACCACTTGTAGAACGCGATCACCGTCACGCCATAAAGCTCATCCACATAAAATTTGTCGCGCAGCAGCGCCCACACCGGCGGCATCGCGCGCTCCAGCGCATCGGGAGCAGCAGCGTCCACGGTCTTGTTGCCGTAGATGGCCCAACCCAGGCCGAGCCCCACCAGCACCACAATCGACGAAACCACCATCAGCGTCATCACGCCCGGCTCGGCCTCGATCCCCGCCGTTGCGCGGCTCTCAAGAAACGCCTTGAACCACGGCCACGCCGGCGTTCCAATCGCGCCAAGGGTGACCGCAAAGAACGCCAGGATCGCCAGCGGCGTCGTCATCACCGCCGGACTCTCGTGCGCGTGCCCGTGTCCGCGCCAGTTGCCAAAGAAGACGTAGCTCACCTGCCGCGTCATGTAGAACGCCGTCAGCAGCGCGCCAAACACCAGCAGAAAATACGGCCCGCGCGAGATTTCCCAGCCATGCGCCGCACCCAGAATGCCGTCCTTCGACCAGAACCCGGCAAACGGAATCAATCCCGACAGCGCCAGCATGCCCGCCGCATACGTCACGAAGGTCGTGCGCATCGGACCCTTAAGCGCGCCCATGTGCCGGATATCCTGCTCCTCGTGGCACCCATGAATCACTGAGCCCGCGCCCATGAACAACAACGCCTTGAAGAACGCATGCGTGATCAGGTGGAACATGCCCACCGCCACGCCGCCCATACCCAGCCCCGCCATCATGTAACCAAGCTGCGAGACAGTTGAATAGGCAAGAATCCGCTTGATGTCGTTCTGAGCTACCGCGATGAGCGCCGCAAACACCGCGGTAACTGCACCGACCCACGTCACCACCGTGAGCGCCGCCGTCGTTCCCGTCGTGAGCCCTGCCGACATCAGCGGATACACGCGCGCAATCAGGTAAACTCCCGCGGCCACCATTGTCGCCGCGTGAATCAGCGCCGACACCGGCGTTGGGCCTTCCATCGCATCCGGCAGCCACACATGCAGAGGCAACTGGCCGCTCTTGCCTGCGGCGCCCGCAAAAATCAGCAACCCGATCGCGCCAGCGGCCGTGAGCCCCAGCGCCGAAGGCGTCTGCAGCATCAGGCCCAGCTTAAGCGGCTCCATCGAGCCCGTCCCGCTGTTGTAGAACAGCAGCGTGCCCGTCTGCGCAAAGAGCCATACCATGCCCAGCAGGAAAAACACATCGCCCACTCGCGTCGTCAGGAAGGCCTTTTTTGCTGCCGCGGCAGCCGAGGGTTTCTGGTACCAGAAACCGATCAGCAGGTACGAGGTAAGACCCACCAGTTCCCAGCACATGAAGAGCAGCAGCAGGCTGTTTGAAATCACCACGCCCAGCATCGCCCCTGCAAAGAGCGAGAGAAAGCAGAAGAACCGGGTGAAGTTTTCGTCATGCGCCATGTAGCCGGTCGAGTAGATAAAAATCAGCAGGCCCACGAAGCAGACCATCACCAGCATCACGGCCGAGAGCGGATCGAGCACCCATCCCAGGTCAACCGGCGCGCCGCCCACCTGGATCCAAGTGAAGTTCACCGTCTCTCGCACCGCCAGGCCCTGTGCCCAGCCCGTCGCCACGTGCACAAATGCAGCCAGCGCCAACAGCAGCGAAATTCCCAGCGAGCCAATGGCGAGTGCCGCTGCAGGCTTGCGCCGCGGCTGCTTCAGCAGCGCAATCACCCCCGCCGCCACCATGGGCAGCGCCGGAATCAGCCACAGAATTCCCGTGATCGGCGAGCTGGCAATCTGCGGAGCGAACGGAATCCCCTCTTGCATCACCGGCTCACCCTTTCATCCTGTTCATCTGGTCAAGATCCACTGTCTGCGCGTGGCGATAGATCGCGATCACAAGGCCAAGCCCCACCGCCGCTTCAGCCGCCGCCACCGCAATCGAGAAAATGGCGAACATAAATCCCGTCAGCGCTTCGGGATGCGCGCCGTACCGCCAGAACGCGATGAAATTCAAATTGGCTGCATTCAGCATCAGCTCAATGCCGATCAGCACCAGGATTGCGTTGCGCCGTGTGAGCGCTGCGCCCAGGCCGATTGCAAACAGCAGCGCGGCCATCATTAGATAACTTGCAAGCGGCGTCACCTGGGTTCTCCCTTCTCATGCATGGCCACAATCACCGCGCCAATCAATGTGGCCGTCAGCAACAGTGCCACAACTTCAAGCGGCAGCACATACCCGCTGATCAGCGCCTCGCCGATCTGATGCACTGTGACATCGGGTGCCGGCGTTCTGCCCGGCAAAGCAGGCGCCGCGCGCAGAATCGCCCAGCCCAGCACCGCAAACACCGCCGCTGCAACCACCAGGCCTGCGAACCAGTTCCTGCTGAAAACACCTTTCTCGTGAGCAGCAGTCTCGCTGCCCCGGGTCAGCATGATCGCAAACACAATCAGAATCGCTACCGCACCGATATACACCAGAATCTGCACAAAGCCGACGAACTGCGCATCAAGCTCAAGAAAGAGAAACGCTAGTCCTGCAAAGGCCGCCGTCACCGCGAGGGCGCAGTGCACCAGGTTTTTCAAAAGAGTCGCCGCCAGTCCGCCGGCGATCGTCAATACCGCTGCTATCCAGAAAGCAAGGCTCATCGGTGAGCGCTCCTTCCGCGAGTGCCGCGCGTCTTACTCTGCATAGCGATAGCTCCTTGGCCCAAAGCGCTGCCTGCGCATCGAAGCCCGGCCCAGCACCACGTACGCGAGCAGCAGAATCGCCGAGCACAGCACCCAGCGCATCCAGCCCGCGCCCATGAACCGCCACATCGCGGCCACAAACAGGTTCAGCAGCGTCATCGGGATCACGAACTTCCACGCGAAATTCATCAACTGATCCTGGCGCAGCCGCGGCAGTGTTCCTCGTATCCAGATCAGCACCACGATGCCCGCCATCACCTTTGCGAAAAACCAGATCCACGAGGGAACCCATGCCAGTGCCGACAACGGCGCGGTCCATCCGCCCAGGAACAGCGTCGTCGCAAGCCCTGAGATCGATAGCATCGCCAGGTATTCCCCCAGGAAGAAGAGCGCAAACTTGAAGCCCGAATACTCCGTGAAGTAACCCGCCACCAGTTCCGACTCGCCCTCAGGCAAATCGAAGGGCGAGCGATTGGTTTCCGCTGTTCCGGCAATCGCGAACATCGCAAAAGCCGCGAATCCCCACGGCGTGAAAACATTCCAGTGGGCGATCCCCCACGTGTACTGGTTCTGCGCCTCAACAATCTTCACCAGCGAAAGGGAGCCGGCCATCATCACCACCACCACGCTCGACAGCAGCAGCGGCACCTCGTAGCTGATCATCTGCGCCACGGCGCGCATCGCGCCCAGCAGCGAATATTTGTTCCGGCTCGACCACCCCGCCATGAAGATCGAAAGCTCCGTCGACGCGCCTACCGCGAAATAAAACAGCAGGCTCGCGTCCATATCCACCAGCACCATGCCGCGACCCACCGGTAGCACTGCAAAGCCCATGAAGACTGCGACCACCAGCACCAGCGGCGCCAGGAAGTGCACAACCTTGTCCGCTTTATCCGGAACAACATCTTCTTTCGTCAGCGACTTGATCGCATCCGCAATCGGCTGCATGATCCCGAAGGGTCCGACCCGGTTTGGACCAAGGCGGTTCTGAATCCGGCCCAACCCCTTGCGTTCGAGCACCGTCGTGAGCGCAAAAATGCTGGGGAAAACGGCCAGAATCGCAATCACGCCCAGCAGCACGGCCGCCGCCGTGCGCCACTCTTCTGGCAGAAATCCCACCAGCCAGTCTCTTAGCAGGATGAAGATCTGATCGGCTTTCTCTGCCATCACTTGCTCTCCCCGCCGCTTGGTTTCGCGCCGGGCGCGGGCTCTGTTGTGCTGGCCTCAGGGCTCGCCGATCCCGTGGGCGCGGGTGCGGGCGCACTGGCCGCGGCAGCAGCTTTTGCCGCCGCATCCGCCGCAGCCTTTGCCGCAGCAGCCTCTGCCGCTGCCTTTGCCTTGGCCTCCGCCTTGGCCTTTTCCTCGGCCAGCCGCGCATCCACTTCCGCGGCCTCCGTCGGATGAATCTCGTGGTAATACTCGTTCGACTTCGACAGTTGCTCGCGATTGAGCAACAATCCGCCAAAGCGGTTGTCGGTGCTCAGCTCAAACTCCGTGTTCATCTTGATCGCTTCGAACGGGCATACTTCAACGCAGATCTGGCAGCTCATGCAGACGGAAATATCGATATCGAACTTCACCGGATAAATCTGCGGCTTGCCTACGTAATCCGGCTTCTTGTCTTTGCTCTTCTCGATGAAAATGCATTTCGGCGGGCATTCTTTCTCGCAGATCTGGCAGGCCACGCAGCGCATCCCCTTCGCCCAGTCCGCGCCGTCATACACCAGGAAGGGAAAGACACGCGCGTTCTCGAACGTCGGAATCCTCTGCTCGGGATACTCCACCGTCGTCAGCCGTTCCTTGGAGACAAAGCTGCCGGCAAAATTTTTCGCCGTCTCCGCCAGCCCCTTCAGTATTCCCTCACCCAGCAATTGCTGCCTCCATGCTTCTCCGCATGCCTACCTGTCCACTTCGCCCAGCACGATATCCACGCTGCCAAAAATCAGCACTACATCGGCCACGTTCTGCCCCAGGCACATATCTTCCAAAATCGTTAGGTTGATCAAACTCGGCGGGCGTACGCGATAGCGATAGGGATTCGGCCCGCCATCGCTAATCAGATAGAAACCCAGCTCGCCCTTCGGCGCTTCGATGCGTCCGTAGGCCTCGCCCGGCTTCGGCCTGAAGTTGCGAATCTTCGCCTTGGGATCCATCACCGGACCGCCCGGCACATCCTTCAGCGCCTGCTCCAGAATGACGATGGACTCGCGCATCTCCAGCATGCGCACCATGTAGCGGTCATAGATATCTCCATGATCGCCAAGCGGCACGCGAAACTTGAAGCGGTTGTAGATGCCGTAGCTATCCACCTTGCGAATGTCGTAATTCACGCCGGATGCGCGCAGCATCGGCCCGGTGACGCCCGCGTTCACCGCAAGCGCCGCCGGCAGCACGCCCATGCCCTGCGACCGCGCCATCAGAATTTCGTTGGTCCGCAGCAGATTTTCGAACTCATCCACAAAGGCCGGCAGGCCTGCCACAACAGCCCGCGCCTGCTGCAGCCATGCCGCCGACACGTCTACGCGGCAGCCGCCGAAGCGCATGTAGTTGCACATCATCCGCGATCCGGTGAGGCTCTCGAACAGATCCAGAATCTTCTCGCGCTCGCGAAAGGCATACATCAGCGGAGTGCCGCTCGCGCCCATCTCCTGCAGCAGAAATCCGATTGACGAGGCATGATTCTGGATCCGCGTCAGCTCCGCCATGATGACGCGCAGATACTCGGCCCGCTCTGGCACCGGCTGCGCCGACAGCTTCTCCACCGCCAGCGCAAAGGCCCAGTTATTCGTCATCGAGCAGAAGTAATCCAGCCGGTCTGTGTACGGCATTGAAGCCAGATATGTCGTCTGCTCGGCAATCTTTTCGTGGTTGCGGTGCAGGTAGCCGAAGACAGGCTTCAGCTTGATCACCCGCTCGCCATCCAGCACCACATCCATTCTGAAAACGCCGTGCGTCGAAGGATGATGCGGGCCCATGGCCAATTCGAGCAGATCGCCTTCGCCATCCGGCTCCACGCGCGGGGGCCTGTTCCAGCCCTCCTGCCGTGCAAGGCTCATGGCGAGTTCGCCCGGTGAAGGAGTCCCCGTTGAAGGAGTCATTGTCCTGCTCCCTCCGGAACTGCCCCGGACTGTGCTCCGGCATGCGCCTCCTGGTGCGCCTTTGCACGCGCCAGCACCTCGTCGTGCGGCGTCGGCTCGTATTCGAAATCATCCGGATCCACGTAGTCGCGGCGCATCGGGTGGTCCTTGAACTCATCCCACATCAGAATCCGCCGCAGGTCCGGGTGCCCCGTAAAGATGATTCCATAGAGATCGAAAATCTCGCGCTCCTGAAACTCCGCCGCGCGCCATATTGGCGTGAACGATGGCAATTCCACTTGATCGCTCCGGTTTGCTGTCCGCATTCGCAGAATGACTGGCCCATGCTTCTTCGCCATCGAGTAAAGGTGATACACGCCCTCAAGGTAGCCCGGCTCCACGTGCTTGCGCGTCTCTTCCACGGTTTCTTCCGCCGTCAGCTCCACGCCGTCCACGGTCTTTGTCACCGGCTTGATCACCTTCACCTTCTCGGTGACCTCTTTGTCCAGCCAGTCCACGCCCGTCACATTCGACAGATAGTCCAGCGCCAGCTCCGCGTCATCGCGCAGAAACGTCGCCACCGCAATCGCGTGCTCATGATCAATCCGCAGCGAATGCTCGGCCGCCGGTCCGGGGTTCTGCATGACGTCTACGCGCGCGCCCGGCACCGCAGCTTCAATCGCCGCCTTGATCTCTTCTACTGTCTTCACTTGGTCACCAGCGGAACCGGCCACACGCTCTTGTTGACAGGCGGCTCAAGGTCATGGGCTCCCTGCTCCGGCACCGGAAACTCTCCCGGCGCGTTCTCATCGAGAAATCGCGGGCGCTCGTCCCCGGTCAGTTGCTGCCCCTCAATCTTGTTCTGCAGCGTCATCAGCGCATGCAGCAGCGCCTCAGGCCGAGGCGGGCATCCCGGGATATGCACATCCACCGGGATATACCTGTCGATGCCCTTCAGCACGTTGTAGCCCTGTTTGAACGGGCCGCCTGAAATCGCGCATGCTCCCATCGCGATCACGTACCTGGGCTCGGCCATCTGGTTATAGAGCCGCACCACCTGCGGCGCCATCTTCTTCGTCACCGTACCGGAAATAATCATCATGTCGGCCTGCCGCGGAGAGGGCCTGAAAATCTCCGCACCGAACCGCGCCATGTCATAGCGGGCCATCGTCGTCGCAATCATCTCGATCGCGCAACATGCCAGCCCAAACTGCATCGGCCACACGGAGCTGCGCCGTCCCCAGTTGTAGAGCTCCTGAAGAGACGTCACGAAGATGCCCTGTTTGCCAAGCTCGATCTTCAGTCCCTCATCAACCGCCATCGCCCGCTCCAGTCCTTCTCTAGTTGCAGCCTTGACTCACGCCCACGTCAGGACGCCTTTGGCCCACGCCCACGCCAACCCTTCGGCCAGCAGCAGCACAAAAATCAGCATCGAGACGCACGCCGCCACGCCAAGTCCGGTAAAAGCCACCGCGAACGGCAACAAAAACACCGCCTCAACGTCAAAAATCAGAAAGATGATGGCGTAGAGGTAATAGGCTGAGCGAAATTGCACCCAGGCGTCGCCTTTCGACTCAAGCCCGCATTCATAAATCGCGTTCTTGATCGCGTTCGGCTTGGCCGGCGAAAACACCCGTCCCCACAGCCACGCGAGCCCCAGTGGAGCAAGGCCGAATCCCAGGGCAGCAAAAAAAAGCACGACCAATGAAAAGTAAGGGCTTGACGCCATAATTGCATCCAAGAACTATCAGAACCAACCTAACAGTTTCGCCCCTGCTTTGGCTAAGCGGATGTGATGCATCGCACGCCGAATAGCCCCATTTTCTCGCCATTTATCCCACGTTGTGAACCATTGGCTGAAAATCGGCTTCGAGCCCATCGCAACCGCCTCTGACCCTCTGTGCCGCGCTGCATCCACCTTCCGGTGGAGACGCTTGCACCCGCTTCTCTGGTATCGTTTTTCTTTCCGCCCGCCTCTGCATTACCTCTGCCGGACGCCGGAAATTGAGTACTTTCCTATGCCGTGACCGGAGACCGCTCGAGGATGTATACCGCCGCGCCGCGCCGCCTGCTGCTGACCGTCTTGTTCGCGGCTTTCTTTCTCGCGGGCACCTTTTTCCTGACGGGCACCTTTGCGGTTCGCGCAGCGATTAACTCCGATTCTCCCGCAGCCCCGGCAACGCCCGATCAGCTTCCTCTTGCCGACTACGCAACCCACCTGCCGATCACCGGGCCCACCACCGAGTTTCACGACTCCGTTACCGCCCGCTACAACTACGCCTTCGGCAAAGACACGCCCTTCGCGCCCTCGAATGCCACCTCGGTCAACGGCCAGTTTCTCAGCCCCAAGAGCTTTTACACGGCGGAATACTGCGGCCACTGCCACAAGGAGTCCTACCACCAGTGGCGCCAGACCGCCCACGCCAACAGCTTCCGCGCCCCGTGGTATCTCAAGAACGTCAATGCGCTCATCGACGAGAAAGGTGTGCAATACTCCCGCCACTGCGAAGGCTGCCACAACCCCGTCGCCCTGCTCTCCGGCGACCTCTCACAGGGCATGCCGAAAAAACGTCCGTTTGAGGATGAAGGCGTAACCTGCTCCACCTGCCACTCCATCATCGCCACAGACACCACCGGAACGGGCAGCTACATCATGGGCACCCCTGCCGTGTTGGTGGATGAAAACGGCGCGCCCATCACGACACCCGTCTCCGACGCCGATATTCTCGCTCACCTTGATCGCCACTCCAAGGCAGTGATGCGGCCGCTCTATAAAACCGCCGAGTTCTGCGCCGCCTGCCACAAGGCCGCCATCCCGCGCTCACTCGACGACTACAAGTGGCTGCGTGCCTTCTCTGTCTACGACGAATGGCAGGGCGCCAGCTTCACCAAACAGTCTCCGCTGCCCTTCTACCGCAAAGACTCCGTTTCTACCTGCCAAACCTGCCACATGGGCCGCGAAGCCATGCCCGCCGACTCGTCCGACCCCGGCGCCAAGAACAATCAACTCGCCAGCCATCGCTGGCTCGGCGGCAACTCCCTCATCCCCGCCTACTACAAATACGACGAACAGGCGCGCAAGCTTGCCAACTTCCTCAAGAACGGCTCCCAGAACATCGGCGTCCTTAACGTCGACATCTTCGGCCTGGAAAAAGAGAACGCGCCGCCTGACCAGAAGCTGATCGCGCCGCTCGGCCTGAGCGGCTTTTCCATCGCGCCCGGCGACACCCTCATCGCCGATGTCGTTATCCAGAACAAAGGCATTGGCCACTCCCTCATTCCCGAGCAGCGCGACTTCTACGAGGCATGGGTTGACTTCGCTGTAAAGGACGACGCAGGGAAGGTCCTCGCCGAAAGCGGATTCATCAAACCCGACGGCAACCTCGATCCCTCGGCGCACTCCTTCACCAATCGCCTCGTCAACGTCAAAGGCGAGCTTAACGATATTCATCAGATCTGGCACAACCGCGTCCTCGCCTACAACAACGCGCTGCAATCAGGCCGCTCGCAATTGGCACGCTATCGTTTCCGCCTGCCGAAAACCGTCAGCGGCCAGTTCACCATCAGCGCCACCGTTCGCTATCGCCGCTTCAACCAACACTTTATCGACTACGCGATGGATGCGAAGCATTATCCCGAGCCGGTCCTCGACATTGCCACCCAGACTCGCACCATCCACATCGGCGCCAATGAACCCGTATCTCCTTCGCCCGATGAAAACAAGCCCTGGATTCGCTGGAACAACTACGGCATCGCGCTTCTTGACGCGCAGCAGTACGAGGCATCCCTGCAGGCATTCGAGCAGGTTGCCGCCCTGCGCCCGGACTACTCCGACGCTTACACCAATATGGCCATTGTTGAAATTTCGTGGGAGCGCTACGCCGACGCGAAGCCGCATCTTGAGAAGGCGCTCGCTCTGCTTCCCGGCGACCCGCGTGCGCTCTACTATCGTGGCCTTGTGGAGCGCTACTTCGGCCAGGGCAAAGAAGCCGTCGCTGACTTCGAAGCCATGCTGGCCCAATATCCCCGCGCCAAAGACGGATTGCGGGAGCTCGGCTTCAGCTACTTCCAGCAGCACAATTACGCCGCCGCGCGCAACGCCTACGAGCGCCTGCAGGCCATCGACCCCGATGACCTCGCCGCTCACTATTCGCTTGCCATTATTTATCGCCGTCTCGGTGAGAAAGAAAAGTCCGCCATTGAGTCTGCAAAGTTTGCAGACCAGAAGGACGACCCACCCGCAAGCGTCTATGCCCTCGAGTTTCTTGGCAAGCACCCTGAAGTCGCTGCGGAAAGCGTTGCCTGGCACACACACGACCTCACAGGCGATCCCATCAAGCGTCCCTCAAAGATCGAGTATCACTACATCCCCGGCGCGGGAAGGTAGCTCCCTTGCGGAGCGGCTCGGGCAATGGCAGGATTTGACAGGTTTGTCCGGCCGGACGTGCGGGGAGAACCCGCCGTGGCGAACCTTCAATGATGCAGCAAGTTGCGGAGTCTGCTGAAGCCTACTGTTGAAGTCCCTTCAGCCAATCAGTCAGCAGCCCGCCCAGTCGCACACCAACTACCGCGGCGCCAACCTCGATGCCAAGGCTGGCCACATGCCCTAAAAATGAGCCCATATCTCCTCTTGAATCCCTATCGTTCTCTATCGCGTTCTAATGTGGCTTGAGTTTCATGCTACACGCATCGGGACAGCAATTCCCTGGACTGGCCCGCCCGGCTTCAGTACTAAGGGGTGGCGATTAAGGCGGAAGAATGAGCCGGGCAGATCCTGTTCTCGCCTCTGCATCGGTTTTCCAGGATTCAACGGCATCGCTCCTTCCAGCCATTCGCCAGCCATTCGAAGCTCCAGCGCGCCGGGGGGTCCATCGCAGGTAACTGCCGTGCTTTCTTCTCCGCAAAAATTCTTTCGAACCTACCCTGCGCTCGCTATAGTGGCTGCAGAGCTTTCCTCCATTCCCCTTTGAGGTCGGTCGTGGGTCGACGCCTTTCGCTGCTTGCACTTCTTCTTGTATGCGCACCAGCTATCGCTGGCGCCGCATCGAAGATGCCGTCTAGAAAAGCTCCACCGGTCAGCAGCGCATCTGAAGCCATCCACCTCGGTGACAGTCTCGAACCCCTCAACGGCCCCTGGAGATTTCAGGTCGGTGACTCCCCCATCGATCCCGCCACCGGCCAGCCTATTTGGGCACAGCCCGGCTTCGACGACTCGCAGTGGGAGACCGTCGACGTCTCCTCCCCCGCGGGCACCTTCGATCCCATCGCCGGCACCGCCGGCTACGTGCCGGGATGGACTGCGCGCGGGCACAAAGGCTACTGGGGGTATGCGTGGTATCGGATTCGCGTCCGCATCGATTCGCATCCCGGCGTCAAACTCGCCCTTGCCGGCCCGTCAGACGTGGATGACGCCTACCAGGTTTTCGACGACGGAGATATGCTCGGAGCCTTCGGCGACTTTTCCGGCGCGCACCCCAGCATCTACACCACGCGGCCGCAGATGTTTACTCTGCCTGCCCGCAACGGCGAGCGCGTGCTCGCCTTCCGCGTCTGGATGGACCCCTACACGCTCACGCAGATCGATGACGTAGGCGGCTTTCACAATCCCCCTGTCGTCGGCGTTGATGAAGCCGTCGCCGCCCAGCAGCAGGTCAAGTGGGATGAGCTCTACCGCGCCTACGCCGGGACTTTCATCGAGGGCCTCGTCTTCTTCCTGCTGGGAGTGATTGCCATCAGCCTCATCCTTTTCGATCGCTCCGACCGGATCTATTTCTGGATCGGCGCTCTCCTGCTTGTTGGCGCGGCGAGCGCCTTCGTCAGTTCCCTGAGTACCTGGACTGAATGGGTACCCTACGTCGTCATCGCCCCGGTCCGGCGAATCGCCATCCTTCCGCTCATCTTCGCCGGCTGGGTCATGGTCTGGCGCGCCTGGTTTCAGCAGCACCGGCCCCTCTGGATTCCCCGGCTGCTCGCGGTGCTGCTCGGGTTCCTGATGGTCTCAAACGCCATCGGCCAGAACTTCATCCTGATCTCACCCGCGGTCGATCACGGCTTTCAAATTGTTTCGCTGCTCATGCGCCTCGGCATCGCCGGGCTTCTGCTGCTCACCGTCTACACCGGCATTCGCGAACGAGGCCTCGATGGATGGCTTGCCCTGCCCGCGGTCTTGCTCGCGGTCTTCTCTGAATTTTCCGATGAGCTCCAGTTCGCTCATGTCATCAATATCTGGTTCCCATTCGGCGTCCAGTTCACCGCGCGCCAGCTTGCCAATCTCCTTCTCGTGGCAACCCTCGCCCTCCTGCTGATGCGCCGCCTCGTCCTCAGCCTGCGCCGCCAGCGTGAGATGGCGCTCGATGTCAAGCAGGCCCAGGAGCTCCAGCAGGTCATCCTGCCGGAAGCTCATACTTCCATTCCCGGCTTCAATATTGAAAGCGAATACCGTCCCGCCCTTCAGGTCGGCGGCGACTTCTTCCAGATCATTCCCCATCCCACCGACGGCAGCCTGCTCATCGTTGCCGGTGACGTTGCCGGCAAGGGCCTCAAAGCCGGCATGCTCGTCGCTCTGCTCGTCGGCGCCATCCGCACCGTAGCGCAATTTGATCCCGACCCGCGCATCCTGCTCGACGTGCTCAATCGCCGGCTTCTCGGCCGCGGCGAATCCTTTGCCACCTGCGTCGCCCTGCGCATCGCCTCAGACGGCGACGTCCTGCTCGCCAACGCGGGCCACATCTCTCCCTATCTCAATGGCAACCCTCTCGCCATGGAAGGCTCCCTGCCGCTTGGCATGACAACTTCACCGGACTCGTCCGTCCTTCGCTTTCAGCTCAAGCCTGCCGATCGTCTGATGCTCCTCTCCGACGGCATCGCCGAAGCCACCGACGCGAATGGAAACCTCTTCGGCTTCGAGCGCGTCCAGGCCCTGCTCACCCAGACCTTCAGCGCCGCCAGCATCGCCGATGCCGCCCAGGCCTTCGGACAGGAAGACGACATCAGCGTCATCTCTGTCTCCCGCGTCCCCGTGCCCGAGCACGCTCACGCCTGAGCCGCCCTTACCGCATCGTCACCGCGCGCCGCCGGTACCCCGCCACCAACGCCTGCCCAAGATGCACCGCCAGTTGCACCACCGCGATCGCGCACGCCACAGCCATCGCCGCATAGAGCCCCTGGTTGACCGAGTACAGCGTCGACCCGTATCGCGCCATGTCCAGCTCTGGATGCTTGAGCGTCACCAGTATGTGCCCCGGCGCTATCACCACCTGAAGAACCGCAATCACGCCGATCGCCTTGCAGATGATCTGCTGCCACAGATTCTCCGTCTGCCACGTGCCCCTCAGCAGGTCAATCAGGCGCCACGCCAGTTGCACCGCGCTCAGCGCCACCAGGCACCAGTAGAAGTTCCACCACACCGGCGCCAGCTCAAAGGGCGTTGTATGCAGAAAAGCCACACCCGGCCCCAGCAGCAGAAACGGGTGCTTCGGAATCAGCACCAGCCACACCAGAAACGCCCAACCAACCACGACTTCGGCCACGGCCTGCGCGTAGCTTCTTCGCTTCTCGCCCGGCGCCTTGCCCTGGTCCAGCGGCGGCAGGCTCGCGGGCGACCATTGCGCCGTGAGGTTCTCGATCTGCTGCGGCATATGCATCGGGTAGTACTTCGCAACCAGTTCCAGCGCCGCAAAGATAACCGTCACCCATCCCGCCGATTGCACCAGCACACCTGGAATCTTGAGCGCCGCATGCAGTGCCGCCGACGTCGCCGACGTCTGGTCCACCGCTAGCTGCACGCCACTCACAATCAGAAAAACCGCAACCGCCCAGAACATCACCAGCTTCAGCACGTACCAGTACACCGGGAAAAGCTCCGGCCCGATCAGGTACTGCTGCGGTTGATACCGTGCCGCCATCTTCATCGGCGGACCGATGTGCTTAAGCCACTCCTCCGCTTCCTTCTGTGTCAGCGGACGGCCGAGCTCCTCTTCCTTCTCTTCGAGCTGAGCCTCGAGATTCGCCCTGAGCTCAGCAAGAATGTCGTCCTGCCGCTGCCACGGCAGGTACTTCTTCACAGCCTGCAGATACCGATCCAGGAGTTCCATAACCTGCTCCTTCATCCCAAAATGTCGTCGCCGGAACGTTGTCGTCCGGATTGTTGTCACCCAAGAATGTTGTCAATGGAGGCGTTGATTGCCTTCCACTCATCAAGCAGCTTTTGAAAGATCGCCTCCCCGTCGCTGCTCAGCCTGTAAAACCGCTTGTTTCGCTTTTCTTCTTCCCGCCACTCGCTCGCCAGCAGTCCCTGCGACTCCAGTCGACGCAGCAGCGGGTAGAGGGTGCTTTCATCGATCTCCAGCCCCCGCTCCGCCAGTGCCTTCCGCAGCGTGTAGCCGTAGTGCTCCTGCCTGAGTTGTGCCAGCACCGCCAGCGTCAGGCAGCCTCGCCTCAACTCCAGCCGAAAGTTTTCGAAGAGATTCTCTGCGATTGTCATGCTGTACCCCGTACACTGTACGAAACATACTGTACGTTATACAGTGTATGACGTCAAGTGTAATCGAAGAATATTTTGTGCAGAAATTTTGACCCTATATTTTTCTTAGCTTTATCTTATTTACTTCAAGTGTTTTCGATAGTTCCAGGCACCGACGAAGCTACTTCTCCCGGGGCGACAATGCCGTATTTCACGTCCAGAAACCTCCGCAGGGTCTCGGGTAGCACCGCTGCCAGTTCCTGCCAGGTCAGCACCTTCAGCCGCGTCCGCATCTCGGCAGACCGCACCGCGGCCATCACCTGGAACCAGGCTTCCCTTAGATCGGGACGCCGCTCATCAAGCACTACGCAGAAGCTCGCCCCCTGCGCATACGCCGCCAGCACGTTGCGGATGAGTTGATAGCCCGCATAGCCGCTCACACACTCCCGAGGCATCGTCTGCAGCTCGCGCCGTTCGTCCGGCCCGCCCAGCACTTCCTGCTGCGAGTAGTCCTCGGGAAACTCAGTCTCCAGCTTTCGACGTCCAATTGGAACCTCCACCGCCGGCAGCCTCTCGCGGTCGAAGACCGCATGAAAGTCCCGATACGCCTCAACCACGGCTGGCTCGCAGAACTGGAAATCCGCCTCTGTCAGCTTCGCTTCGACCAGCAGGCTTCCCCACTGCATATCAACTTCCGTACGATCGAATCGCCCATTCCCGAGTGGCACACGCGCCCGAACGCCAAACTCCGGCAGGCTGCTCTCTTCCACGCCCAGCAATCGCCGCACGACCTCTGACGTAAAAACCTCCGGCGCGCAGAAAACATTCATCAACAGCGCATCCGAGCTCATCGACGAATCAAGTTCCCGCCATCGCCTCTCCGTCTTTGGCAGCGACCGCCCCTGCGCATGTATCTTGTCGAAGCGCCGCATCCACTCCGGCCTCTGCGCTATCGCCGCATACGCCTCATCGAAAAAATTCCCGTGCATTCCGTCTTCCGGGGCATACACAATCACCGGGAAACTTCCATAGCTCTCCACGTGGGTCTTCCCCGCCGCGTAGACCCGATTGCGCGCGATCAGCTCCTGTCGCAGGCGCGCTCCATAACCACTCAACCCACTCAGTTCATTTGCCATGCTCTGCCCGCTCTGCCTTGGCCGCATTCAACCCCTGACCTCATCCAAACGGTGGAGTGCCGGCTCTTCTCACCGTGCGAAAATATTCAAAGTGACTTCCCGCTTCCTCGTTCTTACGCTGCTCTCCCTCGCTCTGGCCACCCCGCTTTTCGCCGCCTCGTCTGAAGCTGACGAAAAGGCTGGAGCCATTCTTTTTCGAGATAAAGGCTGCGAGCATTGCCACGGCGTTGCCGGCATCGGCACGAAGAAGGCCCCAGCCCTAGCCAGCATCCGCAAACAGAAGAACTGGCCACCTGAGAAAATGACCCAGCAGATTCTCAACGGTGGCCGCAAGATGCCGCCCTTCGGTGACTCCCTCACCGATCCGGAGATTGCGCAAATCGTCGCCTATCTCCGCGCGAAGCACAAACCGGTTCCGCCGCCCGAAGCTGCCAATTAGCCCTCCGTTGTTGCGCGTACAATGTGGCCCTGATCCGAGAGGCCGTCATGAATCTACCGCGCCTTGCTCTTATCGTCATCTGCACCGGCACTGTCACTTCGCTTACCGATTGGTTCTTTGCCGGCGACTGGCTGCATCGTCGCTTCACCTACCCTGAGATCTGGCGCACGAGCGCCGAATCGCGGGCGATCGCATTGACCAGTCCTTTGCCGTTTCTTACATGCGGTGTCTTCGCCTGCATGTTGGCATGGCTGGGATTTCGTTCCTGGTCCGGCACAACGAAAATGGCTATTGCCATCTGGCTCATTGGCCCGCTGCCGCTTATTCTCACCAACGCCGCCTTCATCAAACTGCACCGCGTCTTCGTCGTCTCCAGCGCGGCAGGCTGGCTGGTGAAACTCCTCGTCGTCGCCTTTGCGGTCGCATGGTTCCTGCGCTGAATGCGAAAGCTAGGTCAGCACCGGCGCGTTCGCCACGCCGGCCGTACCGAAGATGCGCCTGTAGCGCTCGATCTCTGCCTGCGGACCCATGGCCTTTGAATAGTTATCCGAAAGCTTCACCGTCGGGCGCCCTTCCACCGCGCTGAGCTTGCACACGAGGCTCACCGGGTCAAAGCTGTCATCGCCTCGCGGATTGCAGTTCCGAAAATCATTTGTCAGCAATGTTCCCCAGCCCGCGCTGAACCGTATCCGCCGCTCCGGCACCCACCGCGCCTCGTCGAGAAAATCCTCTGCCCTTCGAAAATCCTTTGGCGAAGCGCCATTCCGCGTCCTCCCCGCAAAATGCGCATGCAGCGCCAGAATCACATCCACATCGAGTGAGTCAGACGCAATCAGGCGCTTCTTCCTGGGGTCCACGCCCCGCGCATCGAGCCACGCAATATACTCCTCGCCCGCGATAAACGGGTCCTTGCTGTCAATGCGCTGGCCTGTCCATTGCGAAACCCAATCAGGAGCGTCGCGCAAAAACTGCGTCGTCCCGTAGGTATCCGGCAACAGAATCATCAATTCGCCCTGGTAGGTTTTCTGCCACAGCTCCAGCATCCGGTATTGCGCGCTCTTCACTTCCTCATCCGTCTCGGCCAGCGCCGCCATCGCCATCGGCAGCTCGTGCGCGTTGGTGCCGATCGCCTCGAGGTCATGCTTGTAAGCAAGATAAGTATTGGAGCTGCCCGCGAAGTTCGGCCCCAAGGTGTTGGCCATCGCCGTCACCACGTACTCATGCCACAGAAAGCTGTGCCTGCGCCGCGTCCCGAAGTCGCTCAGGTTCAGGCCCGGCACGCCGCGCAGCCGCTCCATCTTCTCCCACAGGCGCGTCTTCGCCCGTGCATACAGAATGTCGAGTTCCAGCTCGGAGAGATTCTTCAAACTCGCCCGCGTCTTCAATTCATCGACGGCGGAGAGTGAGTAGATCTCCCACATGGTCGTCTCGGTCCATAGCCCGTCAAAGCGCAGGGAGATTTGCCCGTCCTCAACGTAAAGCTCGAACTCGGATAGACGGAAGTCTTTCTCGAGCCACTCAAGAAACGCAGGCTCGAAGATGCCCCGGCGCCCATAAAACGTGTTGCCGGCCAGCCAGATCAGTTCCGACTTGTGAAAGCGCAGCTTGCGCGTCGACTCCAGTTGCTCGCGCATCTCGTCCAGGTTCACAATCGCGCCCAATGGCACCGCGCTGGTGCGGTTGGTTAGCGTAAACGTCGCACGCGTCCTGGGGAAATGCTTCCAGATAAACTGCAGCATCAGCAGTTTGTAGAAATCCGTATCCAGCAGGGATCGCGTAATCGGATCGAGTTCCCAGTTATGGTCGTGCGCGCGTCTTGCAAAGTTGATGATCACTGTGCAGATAACTTTAAAGCACCGTACCCGCGCACGTGTCAGCTCGCGCGCTCCACGGCCGCCATAATTTCTTCGCGCACCGCATTCTCGAGCGCCGGCATGGCACCGGCCTGCGACGCCATCCACGAGCCCCAGCGGTTCCCTGCCTCATTCAACGCTGCCAGCCCTGCGCCGCGCATCAGATAGTGTGTCATCGCCGCTGTGAACGCATCGCCCGCGCCAATTGTGTCCCTCACCTTCGTCGCAATCCCCGGATGCTCGTGCCACTCCTCGCGCTTGACGAGCAGGCTGCCTTGGGCCCCGCGCGTAATCGCCACCATATTCACATTGGGAAACTCCGTGAGGATGCGCTCGGCGCCTGCCTTCAGCCTGGATGCGATCGCCTCATCCTCGGCCGGCAGCCCGAGAAGCCCCAGCACCATCGGAACCTCGGCATTGTTCATCTTCACCACCGTCGCCAGTTCGAGCGATTCCTCCACCGTCTCGCTCGAGTAGAATGGCGCTCGCAGGTTCACATCAAAGACACGCACACAACGCGATGAGCTCTCCGCAGCCAGCGTCTGAATCGTCTGGCGCGACGCCGCGCTCCTCTGCGCCAGAGACCCGAAGCAGATCGCATCGGCGCGCTCCGCCAGTTGCACCCACTCGTCGGTCAACTCAAGAAAATCCCACGCTGAGGCTTCGTGAATCGTGTACGCCGGCTGCCCGTCTGGCTTGAGTGCCACGGTCACCTGGCCCGTCGCGTGCACGGCATCTATCTGGATGTGACCGGCATCCACCGGCATCGGATCCAGCATTTCAACGGCACGCCGACCGAGATCATCGCGACCAATCCGGCTCAGCACCGCGGCATGGTTTCCCAACCGCCCCGCCATTACCGCGAAATTTGCCGGCGCGCCGCCCAGCAGTGCGCGATCCGGAAAAACATCCCACAACAGCTCACCGACGCCAAGAATCAATCGCGGTTCGTTCAATGTCGCGCCACCCCGTCAGCCTCTCGGTTCACTGGGCCATCTCGATGCGCCCGTTTGCGCAACCCTGCGCCGCCCTCCAGGTCGAAGGCTGCATTCACCAGCGCAATGTGCGAGAAGGCCTGCGGAAAATTCCCTACCAACCTCTTGCGCACTGGATCGTACTCTTCCGCCAGCAGGCCAAGGTCGTTGCGCAGCGTCAGCAACCTGTCAAACAGCGTGCACGCATCCTCGGCCCGGCCGATTGCCTTCAGGCCGCTCACCATCCAGAAGCTGCACGCCAGAAATACTCCCTCACCCGACGGCAGCCCGTCATCCACCTTGGCCGTGTCGTAGCGCAGCACCAGGCCATTGCGCATTAACCTGCGCTCGATTGCTTCGATTGTGCTCCTGATCCGCACATCGCTCGCCGGCAAAAACCCCACCAGCGGCATCAGCAGCAGAGACGCATCCAGTTGGTTCGATCCATACGCCTGCGTAAAGCTGCCGAGCTTTTCGCTATAAGCTTTCGCACAGATCTGCGCATGAATCGCAGTGCGCAGACTCTTCCACCGTTCCACCGGCGCATCGTATTTCAGCTCCTCGGCCAGCAGCACTCCGCGGTCAAACGCCACCCACGCCATCAACTTCGAATACGTAAAGTTCTGCGGCTCCCCGCGCACCTCCCAGATACCTTGGTCCGGCTGCTCCCAGATTGTTTCCAGATGCTCCAGCAGCGCCACCAGCACGCGAAAATCCTGCTCCGTGTGCCGCCCCACGCTGAGCTGCGCATGAAAAAAGCAATCCAGCATCTCTCCATAGATATCGAGCTGCACCTGCCCGGCGGCCGCATTGCCCACGCGCACCGGCCGCGATTTCTCATACCCCGCAAGCCACGGAACCTCCCACTCAATTAGTTGCCGCTCACCCTTGACGCCGTACATAATCTGCACCTGGTCCGGGCTTCCCGCAAGCGCACGCAGTAGCCAGTCCTGCCACGCCACCGCCTCTTCCGAGTAGCCTGCGTTCGCCAGCGCCAGCAGCGTGAACGTGGTGTCCCGCAGCCAGCAGTAGCGGTAATCCCAGTTCCTCACTCCGCCAATCGCCTCCGGCAACGATGTCGTCACCGCCGCCACAATTCCTCCCGAAGGCCGGAACGTCAGCGCCTTCAGCGTAATCAGCGAGCGCTCGATCTCCTCGTGATATTTCCCGTCACGGCTCAGCCGCTTGCACCACCCGGTCCAGAACTTCTCCGTCTCCGCGAGAGCTTCTTTTGCATCCACCGCCTTCGGCGCTCTGCGGTACGACAGGCCGTACGTAAGCGTGAACCACACCCGCTCGCCCTCGCTTACAGTGAATTCCGCTACTGTCTTCAAATCCTCGCCGTGCACCGGCACCGAAGCATGCAGCACCGCGAGATTTGGCCCCGCAATCGCCCTCACGCCACCTTCAATATGCGTCACCCACGGAATCGTGCGGCCATAGTCGAAGCGCAGCACAAACTCCATCCGAATCGGCATCTTGCCGCGCACTCCTTCCACAATGCGCACCACATCGGAGTTCGTTCCGCGCACCGGCATCAGGTCGATCAGACGAACCGCGCCTTCGGGCCCTTCAAACGTCGTCTCCAGAATCAGCGTGTGGTCGCGATACTTCCTACTGCACTTCCACTCGCCTTCAGCTGGAGCAATCCGCCAGCGTCCGTTCTCCTCATCTCCCAGCAGCGCGGCAAAACATGCCTCCGAGGCAAAGTCCGGCCAGCAGAGCCAGTCAATCGATCCGTCGCGGCTCACCAGCGCCGCCGTCTCGCAATCGCCAATCAATGCGTAGTCTTCGATTCGCGCCATTCGCTTCCTATTGTTCCCGGTAGTTCCGCATCAGTCCGCCGTCCACCACAAACGTTGAGCCGGTAATGTACGAGGCCTCATCCGACGCCAGAAACGCCACCAGCCCGGCGACATCTTCCGGCTGCCCCATTCTCCCCAGCGGAATATTCCTCAGCAGCGCATTCAGCTGGTCCTTGTTGGCGAGCAGCGACTTGTTAATCGGCGTCGCAATCGCCCCAGGGGCAACATTATTCACGGTGATGCCCATCGGCCCCAGCTCCATGGCGAGATCCCGCATCAGCATCCGCAATCCACCTTTGCTGCAGCAGTAGCTGGCAAACCCTGGAAACACCATATCCTCATGCACCGAACTGATATTGATAATCCGTCCCGGCTTCTTCGCATCCTTGAGCCGCCGCACAAAAGCCTGCGATAGGAAAAACGGCCCCCGCAGATTCACCGCCATCACCTCGTCGTAATCTGCTTCCGTCACATCCCAGAAATCTGCCTTCTGTTCCATCCCCGCGTTGTTCACAAGGATGTCCGCCGCTCCATACTTCGCCCATGCTTCATCCACCAGCGAACGGTTCGCCGCTGTGCTCGTCACGTCCGATTGCACAATCTCCGCTTCCCCGCCCGCATCCTTGATTACCGCCCTTGTCGCCTCCGCGCCCTCCGCTGAGCCGATATAGTCCACCACCACCTTCGCGCCTTCGCTCCCCAACCGCTCTGCAATGCTCTGTCCGATGCCGGAGCTCGCCCCGGTCACAATCGCAACCCGTCCTTCCAGTCGCTTCATCCCGTCTCCTTGTCTTCCATGGCTACCCTCGGTTGGATGCCTGCTTTTCAATTTTCCAGGGATCAACACCCGAATTATCAAGAGTATTGACCGTTCAGGGACCCGCGCTGTCCACTCCGTGACACCGCCGTGACAGCGACGCGCGAATCGCGGTACGCTGTGATCATGCGGCGCCTCACCCGGCGCCAGGGAGTATTCGCGCAAATATGCCCATTCAGACAACCTCCAAAATCTGGCACAACGGCCAATTGATTCCTTGGGAACAGGCCAACATCCATGTCATGAGCCACGTCATTCACTATGGCTCCAGCGTCTTTGAAGGCATCCGCTGCTACGCCCAGCCACAGGGCTCGGCCGTCTTCCGTCTTCCCGAGCACATGCAGCGCCTCCTCGACT
Organism: uncultured Acidobacteriaceae bacterium; assembly: GCA_963839215.1. Lineage (GTDB taxonomy): Bacteria > Acidobacteriota > Terriglobia > Terriglobales > Acidobacteriaceae > Telmatobacter. The sequence continues at coordinate 78,003 of CAWITZ010000003.1, forward strand.
CCGCGAAGATCTACCGGATGGAACTGCCATTCAACCTCGATGAGCTCTGCGCCGCTGTCGTCAGCGTGGTTGAGGCCAACGGCGTCGCTCCCTGCTATATCCGCCCCATCGCGCTCCGTGGCTACGGCGAAATCGGCGTCAACCCCAAAGGCTCTCCCATTGAGGTCTACGTGGCCAACTTCCCCTGGGGCAAGTACGTCCAGGGCCCCGGTGGCGCAGACGTCTGCATTTCCAGTTGGAACCGTCTCGCCCCCAACACCATGCCCGCACTCGCCAAGGCCGGCGCTAATTACATGAACTCCCAGCTCATCCGCATGGAAGCCGACATCAACGGCTACGCTGAAGGCATCGCTCTCGACGTCAACGGCCTCGTCAGCGAAGGCTCCGGCGAGAACATCTTCGTCGTGCGTAATGGCGTGCTCTATACGCCGCCCCTGGCCAACTCCGCGCTCTCCGGCATAACCCGGGACTCCGTGCTCACCCTCTCGCGCCATCTGGGCCTCACGGTAATCGAGCAGGCCGTTCCCCGCGAACTGCTCTATATCGCCGACGAAGTCTTCTTCACCGGCACCGCTGCGGAAGTCTCGCCCATCCGCTCCATTGACCGCATCATCATTGGCGATGGCAAGACCGGCGAAATCACCCAGAGGATCTCCGACGAGTTCTTTTCGATCGCCAACGGCCTCAAGCCCGACCGCTTCGGCTGGCTCACGCCGGTCAACGTGACGGCTTCCGAACCCGTCACCGCATAGCTCTCAATTTTTCGGGAAACATCAAAGGCGACCGATACCTCGGTCGCCTTTTTGCGTGCTGGGTGTTTCGCGCCAAAGAACCCGGTTCGTTTGGGTGGGAAGTCACACTCTATTTTCTCTGTGGAGCTGGTTTAATCGTGTATTTCATGAGCAGAGTTTAGGGACGCTCGAATTGATGAGCAAGGCAAAAGTGGGGACAGCATATTTGTCCCCAACAGCGAGGGACCGGGCGCACCATCAACTACGTGAAAAACTCATCGACACCTGGGCGACCCGCCCACCCGCCAACTTAAGTTAGCTTTGATCTCTTATCCCGCTCCCACAAGAATCAGGAGTCTCCCGAACAGCACCAGACAGTCGGTTATTAGATTCATGCAGCTCCCCGTATTCTCAATCCTAAGGACTGGCAAAGCCGGCCTCACCGCCAATTCGCGGCATCTTCATCTCCCACTGGTTAAAATCAAACCATGAACTCCCGCCTGCGGTCGTTGCCCCAGTTGCTCTCGGTGTGTCTTGCCCTTCTCTTCGCGCTCGCTTCTTCTTCCCTTGCCTTCGCTCAGGCCTATAGCGGAAACCCAAAGCTCATCGTCATCGTCGTCATCGACCAGTTCCGCGGCGACTACCTCAACCGCGACCACGACAAATTCACCGGTCGGGGATTCCGTCTCTTCACCGATCAGGGCGCCTGGTTCACAGATTGCTATTACGACTACGCCAATACCAAGACCGCGCCCGGCCACGCCACGATCGGCACCGGCGCCTACACAGACGGGCACGGCATTGAATCCAATGAATGGTGGGACGCCTCCCGCTCAAATACAGCCAAGGTCACGTCGGTCGAAGATGAGCGCTACCAGCTCGTAGACATTCCTGCCTCCTCCATCCCCGCCAACCAGCCGGGAGCAGCTGCCGATGCTCCCAAGTACCTCACCGGCGCTTCTCCGCGCAACCTGCGCGCCACCACTCTCGGCGACGAGTTGCGCCTCGCTACGCAGGGCCGCTCGCGCGTGTATGGCATCTCGCTCAAAGATCGCGCCGCCATTCTGCCCGCCGGCCAGTCTGCCAATGGCGCCTTCTGGATCGACGGCGACAGCGGCCAGTTCACGACCTCCACCTATTACATGGAGCACCTGCCCAAATGGGCCGCAGATTTCAACGCAAGCGGGCGCATCGCCCAGGCCGAGCATGAGGCCCAGGTCGATGGCACCACGCAATTCTTTGATCTCGTGGGCCGCACGCCCGCTGCCAATCGCTATGAGCTCGACTTCGCCAAAGCCCTCATCACCTCTGAAAAACTTGGCCAGAGCGGCGTTACCGACCTGATCACCATCTCGCTTTCAGCAAATGACATTCAGGGCCACCAGATGGGCCCCGACTCAGACTCGCAGGAGCAGATGATCCTCGCCCTCGATCGGGACCTCGACAGCTTCAACAGTTGGCTCGATCGGACCATCGGCCTCAAAAATGTCTGGCTCGCGCTCACCGCGGATCACGGTGTCGCACCGGTCCCTTCTGAGGCGGCTAAACTCGGCATCAACTCCGCCACACCCAGCACCAAAGCGCTTTACGCCTTTCTCAACGGGAAACTCAACGAGCGCTTCTCGCCCGGCGCCTCAACTGACTACATGATGCCCGGCCCCGATCTGCCCTACCTCGTGCTCAACAAACAGGCATTCAAAAATGCCAACGTCGATGAAAAAGCCGCGGAAGATGAAGTTGCCGCGCTTCTGCCCGATGCAATCGCGGCTCAGGCCCCACAGATCACCGAGCCCTTGCCGGTACAGCATCGACTTCCGCCTACGCCCCAGTTTGTCGCCGCTTACACGCGCCTGCAATTGGCCACCGGTCAACTTCCTCCCACGGACTGGGGCCGCCTGCTGGCTCACAGCTACGCATCGCACGGCAACTGGTACGTAATGCTCGTCCTCGGCGCATATCAGATGGCCGAAAGCCGGAACACCGGCGGCACCACGCACTTCAGTCCCTGGTCTTATGACAGGCACGTTCCCCTCGCCTTCTATGGCGCTCCCTTCATACCCGGCGAGTATCATGGACGAGTTGCACCGGTTGATCTTGCGGCAACGTTTGCCTCGCTGGCCGGGATTAATCAGCCCTCGGCCTCAGTGGGCCAGGTCCTCACGCAGGCCATCAGGACCGGCTCGAGCAAGCCATACGCGATCAAGCCGTCAAAATGAATCTTCATAACCGAGGAATAAGCCGCGCGTGAAACCCGACATGAAAGTGAAGTTCGCCGGGTTGGAGCTCGTCAACCCGGTCATCGCCGCCAGCGGCACCTTCGGCTATGGCGTCGAGTTTGAAGAGATTGTTGACTTCGAGCGCATCGGAGCCTTTGTCACCAAGGGCCTCTCCCTTGTGCCCATGACCGGTCATCCCGCGCCGCGCATTCTGCAAACCCCCGCGGGCATGCTCAACGCCGTCGGCCTGCAAAACATCGGCGTTGAAGAATTCATCACCAAGAAACTCCCCCTCCTCGCCAAATATCCCGGTTGCCACTGCATCGTCAACGTCTTCGGCTTCACGGTAAGCGAATACATCGCCGTCATCGGGCGACTCAATGACGCCCCCGGCATCGCCGCCTACGAGCTCAACGTCTCCTGCCCCAACGTCCACGCCGGCGGCATGAGCTTCGGGGCGGACCCCAGTTCCCTGCAGCATCTGGTCGAACTCGCCAAGGGCGCTTCCGCCCGCCCTCTCATCGTCAAACTCTCGCCCAACGTCACTTCAATCGCGCAAATGGCCCGCGTCGCCGCCGGAGCCGGAGCCGACGCTGTGAGCCTGGTCAACACCTTCCTCGCCATGTCCATTGACGTTGAAACCCGCAAACCCCGTCTCAGCAACGTCACTGGAGGCCTCTCCGGCCCCGGCATCAAGCCCATCGCCCTGCGCATGGTCTATGAGACGGCTGCTGCGGTTTCCATCCCCGTCCTCGGCCTCGGCGGCATCCTCACGCCAGACGACGCTGTCGAGTTCATGCTCGCCGGCGCTACCGCCGTCCAGGTCGGCACCGCCAGCTACGCTGACCCCCGCGCCGTAGAACGCCTCGCTAAGGGACTCCAATCCTGGTGCCGCAGCCACCAGGTTGAGAAAGTCGCCAGCCTCACCGGCGCGCTCAACATCTCCCCCAATTAGCTAATCCCGCCGCAAATCCAGCCATTCAGGCGCTCCTCGGAGCGCCTTTTTTATGTCCCGGTTACTAAGGTTTGTGCCCAAAAACGGCGTGAAATGAGCCGGTTACTTGTGTGGTACATCCTCCGACCTCATCCCCCGAAGGTAATCTTACTTTTTGGTTACGAAAACGCGTGCTAGACTTCATTGAAATCACACTTCTGGACTACATTAGGTCTACAAAAGCTGCTTCAACACAGACTTTGTCTTCCTTAAGCCTTGGAATACTCGGGATTTAAAGCGTAATAGCGCATTAGTAATCACACACCGAGATGTAAGTGACAATCCGTCTCCGCCGAAATCCACCCAGACGGCGATCAGATTGGCCACCCTCCTCCCCAATTATCCGGGAGGACCTGGGGCCCGAAAACGAAGGTACTGCTGAGGTAATCGATGTCTAATACTTTTTCTCGCATTTGTTTCAACGAAATTTCCAAGGGCCACGGGCGCGGTTTCCGTTCCTCCGGCACCGCCGCCAGGTCGATCTCCCGAAGCATCTTCGGCCTTTCCTCTCTCGTCGCTCTTTGCTACGTCCTCGCCGGATGCGGCGCGCAGATGACCACCAACGGCGGCGCCCTCTCCCAGGGCAGCTTCACCGCTTCCCCCACGTCCGTCGACTTCGGCTCGGTCAGCGTCGGCAACTCCGCCAACAACACCGTCTCGCTTGTGAACTCGAGCTCAGATCCGGTCGTTGTCTCCAAGCTCTCGGTCTCCGGCAACTCCAAGTTCTCGCTCGTTGATGCCAGCCAGCTTCCGCTTACGCTCGCGGCAGGCACGACCACCAGCGTTAAGATTCACTACGGTCCCACTCAGGCTGCTGACGATTCGGGCACGCTCAACATATCGAGCAACTCCGCGTCGGTTCCCAGCTCCACCATCAAGCTGCATGGCAAGGGCCTCAAGGCAGGCTCCGTCACGCCGGCCATCAGCGCGCTGGCATGTGCCAACGCGTCCATCACCGGCGCCGGCACTGACTCCTGTACGGCCACCATCAGCTCGGCCGCGCCCACAGACGGATTCAGCATTGGTCTCGGCAGCAGCAGTGCGGTGCTTACGGTTCCCTCAACTGTCACCGTTCCCTCCGGATCCACCACCGTTTCCTTCACTGCCACCGCGGCAGCCGTCACCTCCACGCAGTCGGTCATTCTTACCGGCAACGGCGGCGGCGCAACCAAGGCCTTTACGGTGCAGTTGAAACCCTCGTCCTCCTCATCAGGTTCGGGCGCCACTCTCGCGGGGCTCTCCTGCAGCAGTGCATCCATGTCCGCAGCTGGAACCGATGCCTGCACCGTTACGCTCAGCGCGGCAGCGCCTGCCGGCGGCGTAGCCGTCGCCCTGGCCAGCAACAACGCCGCGGCCAAGGTGCCTGCATCTGTCTCTGTCGCCGCGAATGCCACCAGCGCAAGCTTCTCGACCACCGTCTCGGCCGTCAAGTCGGCAACTGCGGTGACGCTCACGGCAACGGCCAACAGCGTCGCGAAGACGTTCGCCCTGACCCTGAACCCCGCTTCCTCCTCAGGCAGCGCCGGCACGCTCAGCATCAACTCCACCACCGTCGCCTTTGGTGACGTTCTGGTGAAGACTTCCTCGACGCAGGCCGTCACGCTCAACGCTACGGGGTCGGCAGTCACCATTACCGGCGCAACGCCCAGCGGCACGGGCTTCTCGGTCTCGGGAACAACCTTCCCCATGACCGTCACTCCCGGCACCGCGGCAACCATCAACGTCGCGTTTAGCCCCACCGCCGCCGGCGCCGTCTCCGGAAAGTTGACGATCGCCAACAACTCGTCGAACAACAGCAGCGCGGCCATTGCCCTCACCGGCACCGGCACCACGCACCAGGTCGGGCTGACCTGGCAGGCGCCAACCGACACCAGTGACCCGGCCACCGGCTACAAGGTCTACCGCACAACCAGCGGCAGCTCCGCGTACACGCTGCTCAACTCGGCGGCTACCGCGAGCCTGACGTACACCGACACTACTGCACAGAGCGGCACAACCTACGACTACTACGTCACCAGCGTCGACAGCTCCGGGTCCGAAAGCACGCCCTCCAACACCGCTACCGTTGTCGTCCCCTAAGCACTTCGGGATTGCAACTCCATTCCCTGTCCTGGGACTCGGCATCATGAACGAGCTGAGTCCCGTCAGGCTTCCGCCAGTGACGGGTTCACTGACCATTCAAGCAAGCGCAAAAATGGCGCAGCCGCCGGAGATCGTCTCCGGACAAGCAGCGCCAGGCAAGTGGCCTTGGTTCCAGGCTTCTTCATCCGCCAGCCCGCGACTTTTAAATGGGCTGGAACTTGAGGAAGCCTGTCTCTCTTTTTGAACTCGGTTTCCGTTTCCTCGGTTTCGGTTTCTTAGAGCGAAGCATCAGCCATGCGCAGAATCTCGCTCACCGCATCGGCTGCCTCGCCGCGCTCGCCGCCCAGGCACACCGCCCCACGCACTGCGCGGTCAAACGAGCCCACCATTTCCGGCGCCTCGGCCAGCGCATGCGGCGTATTTTTCAGCAGCGACATCACTGCCACGCCCTGCGAAATCTCGCTGACGCTCCACCGCGCCTCCGGCTTGTACTCAAGAAACAAGATCCACTTCACGGGTGCAGACGCGCTCTCCACAGTCGAATCGCATTCCTCCGGCAACATTGGAAATTGCTTCGGGCTCCCGTTACGCATCAGCAGCGGCCGCGGATACGCATGCACCCGTCCTGCCGGGTCAATCAACGCATACTCGTCAGAAAAGTAGCGCGCCCCTCTCCGCAGCAGCTCCGCCACCAGCGAGGACTTGCCCGCGTGCGTGCGTCCCGGCAGCAACAGCCCACGGCCGCCGATCGACACCGCACCCGCGTGCACCGCATGCATCCCGCGCATGCAGCGGATCACCGTTTCGTCGATTGCGTTGATCGCGGCGTCGGCCAGTTCCCTGGGCTGCACTGCCTCCGCCACTGGCTCGCCATTCACCCATAGGCGAAATCGCTCTTCGCGCGGCTCCATGCGCAGGGTCAGATCCGGCTCGCTGCCGCCCGCATGCTCCCGCGGCAGTTGCGGAAAGACAAACTGCTCCAGGCTCGCGCGCGCGACATCGCTTTCCGATCCAAAATCGATCGTGCATCCAAAGGCGCGTACCCTGCTTACTGAAACTCCGGACGAAGATGATGGAATCGTAGACATGAAAAAGTTAAAAGTCAGAAGCTAAAAGTCGAAGCCGTTGGGTCCGGCGATCGCTCAAGATGATAAGTCGCAATGACGACGGACACGCGGCCGCCACTGCGACTGAACCGTGCACATGGAACCGCTCGTCGATAATTGCAATGCGAGCTTGAAAAGAACCGCGACTGGGAAATAGATAGGAGCCCAACCTGCCATAATCTTTGAGGCCCATGAGGCACCAGAATGACCCGATACCTCCCCAGAATTCAGTGGCGCAATTTCCGCTAGAAGCTCGGACCGGAGCGATGCGGGTTGACATGCGAGTTGGGACGATCCCAATTCCGGCCGTCTCCCTTGCCTGGATCATTGCCAGACCGTGCCTGCTGAGCAAACGCCCGCTGATCCGCCATGGTCATTGAAACCACAAGGGGAAGTGCGACCGCACCCAGGAAAGCAAGGCTCTGGCGCCGCGTGACGTTCTGCGAACCAGACACCGTCACCAGTTTTTTGTCTTCCAGTTGACGAATAGCCTGCTCGGCGACTTCATCGGTGACATCCGAAGCCAAAGAATGCCGCATCTGATCCGCCACTTTCGACACCGTGGTCGGACCGCTGCAAGCATCCCACGCGGCGCCCGCTGTAGCGTTCAGCGCGTAGACCTGCTCATTCTTCGGATCGACAATCACCTTTGAGCCGTCGGGCAATCCATTCACAACTAGATCACTCGAACTCGTGCGCTCTATTTGCATTTGGAGCCCTCTCTTCTCAATTAATAGTGGTCCCGGACTGCTGACCAGCTAGTGCCTGAGTATAACCCGAGTGATTCAAGCTAAGGTCCTTAAATTTCAATCATTTAGTAATCGCATTCTCCCGCAGGTAATCGCCTTTTCAGGTGCCTTTTGTGGCATGGCCCGCTGGCCGCTTGGTAACCTAGCAAACACCGCCCGAACGCGGAAAAATAGAGGCGCGCGGCAACTAACTAAAACTCCATCAACCCGATACGCCAATGGACTCGTACCGCCCCGGTCTACTTCGGAAAGGGCCCGCTTTCATGCCGGCAATCCCAGGCTCGCCGCTCGCAGATGACTCCCTCGCCTCGCCGCCTGTGGATTCTTCCCGCTCTCCTCTGCACGCATTGGCCCGCGCCATCTGCGAAGCCCCGACACCCGACGCATCCAGCCGCATCTCCGCCCTGGCCCATGCGTTGGCACATGATGTCCCGAGTTGGGAGGCCTTCCTCGCCCTCGCCGATGAGCACCGCATTCTTCCGCTCGCCAGCACGCGCCTCACTGCCGCTGGCGCGTCTCTTCCTCCGTCCATCGAAGACCGCCTCCGCGACGCATGGCAGCGCAATGTCTTCCACTCCACCGCCAACGCCGCCGAACTCATCCAGATCCTTGCAGGCCTTCCAGCGCGAAAACATCGATGCAATGCCATTCAAGGGCATCGTTCTCGCTGCTTCCGCCTACCACGACCTCGCCGCGCGCAATGCCGGAGACATCGACATCCTTCTTCGCCTCGAAGATCTTCTGCGCGCTACCCAGATCCTCATCGGTCGCGGATTCGATCTCCTCACGCCTGTACGCGAAGACGGCTCGCCCTCTCTCGCCAATAGCCACGAGTACCACTTCGAGCGGGTATCCGACGGCAGGGTCGTCGAGCTGCGCTGGCGCCTCGAACTCACCCAGCCCCGCTATCGCCGCAACATCGGCATGAAATGGCTCTGGCCTCACCGCCGGGCAACCCGCGTCGCTGGCGTCGATCTCCCCAACATGGATCCGGAGACCGCTCTGCTCGTGCTCTGCATGCATGGCAGCAAACACACCTGGTCGCGTCTCGTCTGGATCAGCGACGTCGCCCATCTCCTCGCCGCCTTCCCCACGCTCGACTGGTCTCGCGTTCTTGGCGATGCGCGCCGCCTCGGGCTGCGCCGCGCTCTCGCTCTCGGCCTTCTTCTCGCCCATCGCGTCTGCGCCGCACAAATCCCTCCAACAATGCTGCGGCACGTCGCAAGCGATGGCACCGCCAACCGCCTCGCGCACTCGCTCGAACAAATCCTCTTCGATCGTCCCGGCCACTTTCCCGCAGGGCGCATTCCATATAACGTGCAGCTACTCGACACGGCCGACCGCCTCCGTATCTTCCTCTCTGCCGATTTCTTCCGCCCCAATGAGCGCGACCTTGCCTTCATCCGCCTCCCGCGCGCTCTCCATTTCCTATACTTCGTCCTCCGTCCGCTGCGCATCCTTCGCGACAAGTCCGCCCGCTGAAAAATCTTCCCCGCATCGTGAAGAAAATACCTTTGGCCGTGAAAGATTTACACGCGAGCCAATGACGAACCCATGCTGTATCTGTAATTTATGACTACTTTTCCACAGAATTGCCCGAATTTCTGCCTCTAAACGCCACTTCTGCCGCTACTAAAACGCTTTGGCGATAAAATTGCTTTTCAAGCAGCAAAGCATTTCTGTATCTCTGCTCTCCCGGGCGCCAGCGTTACCTCCCTGCAAGTTGTGGAATTCGCAAAGTTGTGCGATCCGAAGGTTTGTACGATCCCAGGCTTTCCCCCGATCCGGGCATTTGCCGGATTTGAGCGTATGTAGGATCCCCAGGGTTAGTGCAATCCGATTGATCTGCTCAACGTGTGTGCCTCTCGGAGAGACGTCACTCGAAGGGAGTCTGTGAGGGTGTACCGGCAAGAAATACTCTCTGAAATCGGACCTGTAAGCGAACGCAGTCTCTTCACCTGAAGCATCGCCGGACAACTCCTCCTCACAATCAATCGCCGCTCTCGCCGTCGCTGATCCAATGCGCTGCGCTCACTCAGGCACCGCTCTCCGCCACGCCCCAAGCTCACACCAACGCAGATTCCTTTGCGCCAAGGAGATATCCCTGTGACCACCAGCTAGCAGCAAGCCGAGCAGTGAATTCCCCGGCGCCTTCTCGTTGTGAATTGCTCGCGCCCGGTGTGTTTGAACGATGCAGCCGTTTTTTTGAGGAGTTCAGGTGCAGTCTTTGCTTCCCTACTTTCTTGCTTTCTTTCAACAATCCCCTGGCCCGCAATCGCTTTGCCGTCGACTCATTTGCCCCATTCGGCCGCTTCTCCAGCCGGCTTTCGCGCACAGATTCTTCGCGAGCAGATTTGTTGTAAACAGATTTTTTGCCAACAGTCCGGCCGCATCGTTCCGGGTACGCGCCTCGGCGTCGCTCACGCTCATCTGCGCGCCCCTGCTTCTGCTCTCCGGCTGTGGAGCATCGCTTACCGTCGCCAAAGATTCCGGCGCACTCGTCGCCGATCCTGGTTCCATCACATTCGGCAGCCTGCCCGTCGGTTCCTCGGCAAAGGCCAACGTCACACTCGTCAACGAATCGTTCAACGCGGTTGAGATCGAGGGCGTCAGCTTCTCCAACAAATCCTTTTCCCTGCTCAACAGCGTCAACGCTCCCATGCGCATCGCGGCCGGGGGCTCCCTGCACCTCGCCGTCACTTTCACGCCCACCCAGGCGGGCACTGCCACCGGCGACCTCACTGTCTCCACCACGGCCGCGCCCTCCGGCAGCGCCGTCGTTCATCTCAGCGGGCTGGCCACCAAAACCACCACCGTCGCGCCCTCGTCCGCCACGCTCACTGTCAATGCCACCTCGGCATCGTTCGGAGACGTTGAGCTCAACACCATTGCCACCCAGTCGCTCACGCTCACATCCACCGGCGGCGCCTCAGTCAACATCAGCTCCTCCAGCGTTACCGGCGCGGCCTTCAGTTCATCTGGATTTATCGCACCCGCAACCCTGCCGCCTGGCCAGTCCGTCACGATCCATGTCCAGTTCAATCCCACGGCCCCGGGAAGCGCGACAGGCGCGCTCGTCATCAAGAGCAACTCCTCTACTAACAGCACGCTCTCGCTTCCGCTCAGCGGCAACGGCGTCGCCCAGATCGTCCAGCTCGCCCAGGTCGTGCAGTTGAGCTGGCAGCCTCCGGCCACCTCCGACACCACCATTGCCGGCTATCGCATCTACCGCGCGATTGATGGAGTCGCGCAATTCCAGTTACTCAACACATCGCTCACCGGCAACACTGACTTCGCGGATGGCACCGTGCAGACCGGCCAGACGTACAACTACTACGTCACCAGCGTCGACACAGCCGGCGAAGAAAGCACGCCCTCCAACACCGCCACTGTCGTGATCCCCCGAACCTAAGCCGGGTGCCCGAATTTTGCGCAGCACGGGCCCTCCGCAAAAATCAGACAGGCGCGAAATATTTCTTCTCGCCGTGCGACGGTGGAAACCTGGGAAACACCGCGCCGCCTGCACTGCTCACTGGTACGTCGCACTCTCTCTAGCTTTAGCTAGATCCGATTCGACTTTTCGATGAGTAGTTGCTTTTCGCGCGCATTCTCCGCCAGAGAGATCGCGCGTTGAAGCTCTTCGCGGGCCTCTGCATTGCGGCCGAGCTTCATCAACAGGTCGCCGCGCACGCTGGGGTACAGATGATAGTTGAACAAGCCGTCAATCGCATCGACCGCGGCAAGCCCGGCAGTCGGGCCACTAAGCACGCCCACCGCGACAGCGCGATTGAGCGCCACGATAGGTGACGGTTTCACTTGCAGCAGCGCATCATAAAGGGCGACGATGCTTTGCCAGTCTGTGTCTTCCACTGTGAGTGCGCGTGCATGGCACGCGGATATGGCGGCCTGCAGTGCGTACGGCCCTCCGCTGCCGCCAAGTCTTTGAGCTTCTTCGAGAGCGGCAAGGCCACTACGGATCTTGGCGCGATCCCAGAGGCAGCGATCCTGGTCTGAAAGAAGAACAGCTTCGCCGTTGACGCCCCGGCGCGCGGCAGATCGAGACGAGTTCAATTCCACCAAGGCAAGCAGCGCATGGGCTTCCGGCTCTTTGGGAGTCAGCTTCGCCAAGATGCGTGCAAGACGCAGCGCCTCCTCGACGAGCGCGACGCGAGACCATTCTTCGCCGGAAGTTGCGGTATAGCCCTCGTTGAAGATCAGGTAAATAACAAGCAAAACGGATTCGAGCCGTTGGTGAAGCTCTGTGCCGCGCGGCGTTTCAAACAGTACGTTCGCGTCGGCGAGGCTTTTCTTCGCCCGCGTGATGCGTTGGCCCACTGTCTTTTCAGAGACAAGGAACGCACGGGCAATCTCGCCGGTCGTGAGGCCCCCGAGAATGCGTAATGTGAGTGCGATGCGGCCTTCGATAGCCAGCGCAGGATGACACGCAGTAAAGAGAAGACGCAGAACGTCATCGTCGATGACCTGATCGAAGGACCGTTCCATCTCTTCTCCGAGCCGTTGCTCCCGCTCTTCGAGCTCGCGCGCGATCTCCTGATGCTTCGGTGCAAGCGCCCTCGCGCGACGCAGCGAGTCGATGGCTCGCCACTTGGCGGCCTTCATCAACCAGGCGCCAGGGTTCTTTGGAATACCTTGCTCAGGCCATTGCTCAAGTGCGGAAACGAGAGCGTCTTGCGCTAGTTCTTCGGCAACGCCTATGTCATGAGTGACGCGGGCGATGCCCGCGATCAGGCGTACCGACTCGTTCCTCCACACCGCCTGGATAGCCTCGCGCACTTCGCTCATAGCCTCAAGAATATAGGTCTTCGATCTGACAAGTCGCGCAGGTAGAAACTACATTTGCATGGCGGGTGTGCCGTCAGACCATTTGTCCGCGGCGATGAGGGAGACGAAGATCCGCGGGAAGGACTTGAGTTGCGGGTAGGCGTCAGGTGAAGCGGACCAGTAACTGACGCCGATGATGGGAGAGTTGGCGAGGTTAGCTCCCCAAGGTGTCCCGTCGTCTGCCGTATAGAACATCACGTGCGACATTGTGTGGCCGCCCTGGTCAAACAGGTAGGACGTTTTGGACATCATGTAGCACATCGCTCCCGGCTCCAACGCGGGCAGTTCTTTCTTTGCAATCGCGGCTTGAGTAGCGGCGATGATCTCTTCCTTGGAGTGGCCCGCAAGGACGAGTTCCGTGCGCTTGAGGTCGTAGGGAAGGAACGAACGGGCGGCCGAAGGGTTAAGACACGCAGCGGCGCGAATCTTCGGGTTCCAGAAATCGGGGTTGTCCAACATTCCGCCCCAGCCCCGGTCAACGATGCAGGTCCATCCATTCTTGCCTTCGGCGGCGGTTTGGTAGCCGCGCCGGGTCAAGACCAAAACAGCAGCATCGTGTGAGATGGCGTCCGCGGCAGCGCTGCGCGCCAGCGCGATTTCCGCATCGCGATCCATCAGGTACTGTTCAATTGCTGCCATTTTCGGGTAAGGATTCGCCGCGGTCTGGGCGGGCGTGCGGTGCGCGCACGCGCCGGCAAGTAGCATCGAGCAGACCAGGAGGACGGTGTTGCGAACGGTGTTTTCGCGCATAAAGGTTCCCTCGCGCGCGCGGCAGCTCGTGGCCACCGCACGCCTGTTGGTTCGGACCTGTTGGGGTGTGTTGCTGGCGGGGCGCTTAGGCTTGGGAGGGATCGGGTACGAAGAAAATCTCGCGTATCTCGGACGGCATGCGCGTGCATTTCGCACTCCTGCGTGCCCATGAGAGCGCTTCTTCGAGATTGGCGACTTCGATGATCATCATTCCGCCGACGAATTCCTTGGCTTCGAGGTAAGGGCCATCGGTAACGACCACGTCGCCGTTGGGTCGCGTGCGCACGGTGTGGCTTGCGCCCAGGCCGCCGGAAAACTTGGTGATGCCCGCGGCATCCATTTCGCGGTTGAGAGCGTGGATGCCTTCTACCATCGCTTCGTCGATGGTGGAGGGGTCAAAGTTTTTGGGAAGGTATCCAGAAATTACAAAGTGCGGCATCATTCGTCTCCTGAACTAAGTTGGGCGGGGTAGTTTGATCCGCCTTCATTACTGCAACGAACGGGCATCGGCGATTTCTACACGGAGCATAAATTATTTTTGGCAGCAAAGTGGATCGCATCGACGAGGCGCGTGCGGGGGGTATTGGGTGCGTGGCAGCATCGTGCCCACATGAAAGCGCGCGGTGTATTGCATGATACCGATAAGTTTGCTTGTCGAAAGCAATCCGCCCGGGGCGTTTTAAAGTGTTGATAAGACGCCGAATGCCATAAGGTTATTTCTTTTCCACAGATTCGTTGCGAAGAATTTCGCAGCGCAACTCCGATCAATCTGGTCCTGCATTGCGACTCTTGCGAAAACAGAAAATGCTCCACGTGGAGCACGCGAATCGTAAATCATATATTCGAACTATCTGGAATGTTCCACGTGAAACATTCGCATTACACGGCTGTCGTCTCAACGACTGATGATTCAATGCTCCACGTGGAACATTCCGCGCTCCACGCGAGCATCTTCAGTGCTGTCCGATGCCCCACTGAATCTTCAGACCCACCCGCGCATTGAACGGAAGGCTCACAAACCCGATCGGCGCGATGTGTTGGTTGTTGGTCAGGTTTTCAGCCTGCGCGTAGACACCCAGCAATCTTGTTATCTGATAGCTCCCACCCAGGTCGAGCTTTGCGAATCCCGGATCGAGATTCCTGTTCGGCAGCAGCAGCGCGTTATCAGAATTCATATCGGAATAGCCAAGAAAATCCGAGTCGTCTGACCGGCTCACAAACGCCGACGTAAATTGCCCCGCCAGCTTCCCGCCCGAGTATGTTGCCGTGAAGAATGCCGTGTGCGGAGGCCGCCGGAACGGCCGCGCACCCTGCAGCGGCGACGTCGAACCCACCGGAATTCCTTCGAACGTCGGAATCGGTCCCAGCAGATCCTCGTCGTTATTCGCGAACGACCGCTGCACCACCGCATCGAGATAGGTGTAGCCGCCGCGCAGAAAGATGTTGCGCCCGATGCCGCTCTCCACCGTCGCCTCCACACCCAGCGCGCGAAACGCCTGGCTGTTGATGCTCAACTCGTAGGCAAAAGTTTCCTGGAGAAATTCCTTCAGTTCCTGTTGCTCCTCTGGCGTGAGGCCGGGCAACAACTGGGGAACCAGGTTCAGACCGACATACTCAATCTGCTTTCCAAATTCGTTGTGAAAAAAGCTGGTGCGGAAAACCAGTCTCTGGCTGAAGAATGATTGCTCCACTCCGCCTTCATAGGTGCGCGTCGTGGGCGCCTGCAGCGGAGCGATGTGCAGATCGTCAATCGTCGACTGCCCGCCGCTGGTCGCAAGAAAGTTATAGAGCGAATAAAACTGGTCAGTGAGCGAAGGCTCGCGCACCGCGTCGCCGTAGTTGAAGAGCACGCGCGTGCCACTGAAGATTCCATTGCGTGGCCGCAACGCATAAAGCGAGAAGCCTGCCCGCGGCGTTGTCTGCGTGCCAAAGAGCGAGTAATGCTCGAGATCGCCGCCAAGCGAATAGAAGAAGCGCGTTTTGAAATCGCCATGCACCGCTGCGCGATAGTCGTAGTTGGTCCGTTCCACCGGTAAATAGTAGGAACTGCCGGGCTCTGCGCCGCGCTCGTCTTCAAACTGAAAGCCGATCTGCGCCACCAGGTGCGGCGTCACAGTGTAATCGCCCTGGTACACGAGCTGGTCGCGGTTCGACACAAGCTGATAGCCCTGCGGATACGTGCCCGCATAATTCATCAGCACCTGCCCACTAACCTGGTAGCCGTTCGCGCCGGTGATAGTCACGTAATTTCCGTAGCTATTACCGAAGTCGTCGAAGGTGCCCGACCCGGCCTGCGACCACAGGTTGTACTGCTCGCGCTTGCGCGTCAATCCATAACGCGCCATGTTGTGAAAGTCCGGCGTCGTCTGGTTGTCGATCGTTGCGCCAATGTAGAGGTCCTGGTCCTTCTCTGTTGCATCGTTCGCCACCTGGTAGAAATCCCACGGCCCTGGAACTCCTGTTGCCGAAACACCATAGCGCAGCGTCCCTCGCACCTGTGTCTTCGCGCTGAACTGGTAGCCCAGGTTCGCCAGCGTCGTCGCCACGTGAAACTGGTTGTTCGGCAGATCGTTGGCCGTCTGGAACCAGTTGAACTCGCCGAGATAATCGAGCTTGTTGTGCGCGCCTGCAAGCGTGAGATCGTCTTGAAACGTGGTGAAGTTGCCATAGTCGCCGTGAAACAGCAGCGAAGGAAAACTTGTGGTACCGCGCGGCGTTGTGAAGCTCACCACGCCGCTCTCGGCGCCTGCGCCATAGAGGCTCGAGTCAGGCCCGCGATAGATTTCCGCACTCTGCATTCCTGCCGTTGAGACAGGGCCAAAATCGAAGCGTCCACCGAGGTCGCCGGCGGTCACCCCATCGAACAGAACCTTGTTCGCATCGGAAGCTCCGCCGCGAATGAAGAGCGAGCCCTGCGCGCCTCTCTGCCCCGTTTGGACAACGGACGTGCCGGGCATCATGCGAAGTGGGCTGATTGTGTCCGTTCGCAACTCAAGATCCTGCGGGCCCAGCACGCTGGTCGTCGCGCCGGTCTGCGACTGAGGCGTCGGCGTGCCGGTCGCTGTCACCACGATCGATTGACGCACCCACGCCGGCTCAAGCACAAGATTGCGCTCCACGCTGGCAAACTGGTCTGCATAAAAGACCGGTGTCTCAAGCTGGCGAAAGCTCTTTGCCGACACGAGCAGAAAGAAGCGTCCGGCCTGTCCGGTTTCAACTTCAAAGCCGCCGTCAGAACCCGTAACCGCGGATCCAGCGACTGCTCCGTTGTGCAGCAGGGTCACGGTGGCGCCCGGCACCTTCGCGCCGGAAGCGTCTGTCACTACGCCGTGGATTGCCGCGGCCCATGCCGATGCGGCAGCCCATGCAAGGAGAGAAAGTGTGAGAAAAAGGCGCAGATGTACGCGCAAAGCCCTACGAAGAATCATCGATCAGTCCTCCGTTCCCCTCGGAACGCAAGCGGGTTAATGCGCCAAGGACCGGTCTCCTGGCTTGCGCCCTGGTCAGCTACCTTCCCAGAGTTGAGGGCCGCACGGCCCGGGACTCCAGTGGTATGTTCGCACCCTTCCGCTCATGCGGTGGGTACGCGGCTGGCCTCCTGCTCCCGATAAAACGGGTATGCAGGTCTGGCGCTCACAGTTGCGGGGCAGCGACGGAATTGCACCGTCTTCCCGAGCATCCTGGCGAATGCGGTTATGAGTGCGCCGCCCGGCTGTGGGCGGCAGTGATGACATGAAATCGACTTCCATGTCATCAACAGTTATAGAATGCGCAGGTTGGTCAAGTCAAAGACTTAAATGAGTCTGCCCGAGGTGCCCCGCGCTGGCTTGCAGGCTTGAGGCGAGAGCCGCGCGCTTGCAGACACCGCAGGTGCCGCCCTGCTTGGCGCAGTGGCCACAATATCGGCAACTCTTGCATGCGCTGCATGGATCACTGCCCGTGCAGGTTGCGAACGAAGCATCTGAAACCAAGCCCAGGATGAGTGGCAACGAGAGGATCGCCACCGAGAAACGGTAGTGACATCGCATATTGCCTCCAGGATTGAAGGGCGCTTGGCCCTGGGGGAGGAATGGTCCAGATCGTAGGCCGAATACTCTCCCGATGCAATCGAAATCCCGCGCGGCCCCATGCGCTGTCTACCTTGAGGCACGGCGCTTGTAGGCCAGCGGAGGAAAAGAGCGCAAGGTCAACCCGTGTGTAAAATTGTGGGAGTGGCCCCGTAGCTCAGATGGATAGAGCAGCAGTTTCCTAAACTGCGTGTCGGCTGTTCGAATCAGCCCGGGGTCACCAAAACCGAAAACTTACGGTGACCCTGGAAAAAGTTTGGGCCAAATTAGGTCCAGTTTGGGTTTTCGAGGTCGCGACAACTGGTTTGTTCCCGTTAACCCCAACCACGATCTGTTCGTGTGCGCCATAGTCTGGCAGACCATTCGCGCAGATGTTCACCCGCATCGATCCTTTGCTCATAGCATCCGCCGTGACCTGCATCACTGCGGAGCCCTTTCACTGAGCCCATAGTGGGAGGCAAGAGGAGAGGGCAATGCAAACCGATAGACTTAAATTCGGGACCATCGTAGTAGCCACTGACCTGAAGGACACTCCATCGTTAGCGCTTCGCTACGCTCAGGCGATTGCGCGCTTGCATAGATCGACTCTGGTGATCGTGCATGTGATTGATCCCGTCGGCTATGCATTCCCTGCGGGGCTGCCGGAGGTTCTCGCGGAAGATCGGGCTGCGTGCGCGGCGCGGGATGAACTGAAACAGATAGTGGAAGATACCCGTCGACTGGGAATTCCCATTCATTCCGTCGCGACCCGCGGCACAATCTGCGAGCGCATCCTGCAGGCAGTGGGCGATCACCAAGCCGATTTACTTGTGCTGGGTACGCGAGCCAAAACTGGAGCAGGTCGAGTTGCGCTCGGCACGATCGCTCGCCAGCTGCTCGCGAAGGCCCCTTGCCCTGTCCTTACGGTTTCGCCGGATGCCGAGAGCTTTCTGCCGTGGGCCGGACGCTGGCAGCACGTTCTTGTGGCAACCGATTTCTCGGATGCGTCCTTGTGCGCATTGGGCTGCGCTCACCGCATAGCTCGCGACCAACTGATAGTCCTGCATACGATGAGTTGCGGTGATGAGCATGAACGCTCGTATCGCCTAGAACGGCTTCGATTTCTTGCGCCTTTCAACGAGTCGCATACAGTGCCCGTGGAGCACAGCGTCATCTTCGGGGATACCAGCGAACTTATCGAAGAACATGCCCGAAGATTCCATGCCGATCTTGTCGTACTGGGCGCTCCAGCCAATGAGCTCACCGAAGCCGACTTTCATTCGAGTACCGTGCTGAAGGTGATTTCGCTCGTGAAATGCCCCGTGTTGTGTGTGCCTGCCGCGCTGTCTCTTCACACTCCATCGTTGAGGAAGCAGTCTTCGTATGACAATAGCTCGGTGAACTCCCCCGTCGACCTGCCGCAGCCGAGTGCATAAAGTGCTCGCAAGCTACTGCGCGAACAGGCCCAGGCTGGACGGATCGAGGATTGTCAGACTAGAGCCGTGCCGTCGGGAGCGTGAGTAGCCGAATGCCGACCTTCTGCCCAGCAGCCAAGATGGCGTTGCCAATAATTGATTCCCAGGCATGCAAACCTAACTCTTTTTTGCTGATTGGTGATGGCCATCACAACCCCAGCCCCGAGTTTCCGCTTAAACTGCCTCGCATAAGGCGGAACTTTTGGGTGAGCAGCAAGCTACTGCCCGACCAAAGATGTCAATTTCTGAGCCTATGCCGGGACGGCCATGAGACGTGTGCTTGTGTGTGCGACGCTGCTAGTGTTGTTGCCCTGCCTCTGGAAAGCAGGGCGAGCTGAGGCCAGTGGCGGAGGTCAAGAGGCGGCCTCATCGCCCGCCAGCAAGACGCTGCCTCCAGGCTATGTCGGTTCGGATGCCTGCGCGACTTGCCACCAGGATATCGCAAACAAATTTTCAGCAAATCCCCACGAACGCATGGCTCTGCTGCACGGAGACAAAGGCATCACCTGCGAAAACTGTCATGGAGCGGGTCAGGCTCACATCAACTCCGGAGGGGATGCAACGAAGATCTTCCGGTTCGGCAAAGCCACTTCGAAGGCCGTTGATGAGAAATGCCTCAGCTGCCACGCAAGCGCTCACCCCAATTTTGAGCGCTCCGCTCACGGCGAAGCGAAAGTAAGCTGCATCGGTTGCCACAGTGTTCATAAGTCTGAGAGTCAAACAAGCCTGCTGAAGGTTTCGCAGCCGAAGCTCTGCTATGCCTGCCACACTGACATAAAACCAGCTTTCGCTCAGCCCTTTCATCATCCGGTAGATGAAGGGATGCTGAAGTGCAGCGACTGCCACGACCCACATGGCACCTTCCAGCCGAACCAGCTGCGGATTAGCGCGACCCAGGATGCGATCTGCACCAAATGCCACGTCGAGACCGCCGGCCCATTTGTCTACGAACACCCGCCCGTCAAGACCGAGGGCTGCACGTTCTGCCATTCGCCGCACGGCTCTCCAAACCCACGGCTTTTAAAGGTCAGCAATGTAAATAGCCTTTGCCTGCAGTGCCACTCGCCTTCGATGAATTTCACCACATCCGGGACACCGTCGTTTCATAACATGGCGAATCAATACCAGGCGTGTACCGTTTGCCACACACAGATTCACGGCTCCAACGCCAGCAGTGTCTTCTTCAAATAGGGAAAGTGGGGACGGCCGCGCATGATGAGCACATTTTCGTACATATCGCCCTTGGCAAACTTCCGGCCTCATGCGCGGCTCGGCGTTTCCGTTCTCTTTGCGATCATTCTTTCCGCAGCCCCGGACCGGTCAGCGGGTGGGCAAGAGCCACAGGCGGGAAAGGTCATTAACGGATACCAGACTCATTTGTCCACGGAGCTGGGCGGTCACATTGCGGATCATTCCGGTAGTGACGCGATGTACGGCACACTCGTCAATATTCAATCCGGGCCGCGCATGCTGGGCAATTCCCTCCAGATGATTGCCGTGAATCCGCACCATGCCATCGTCTTCGATCGCCTCTCGTCCAGCAGCTTCGGCTATGGAGGAGACCCCTATAACGCCACTTATACAGACTTTTCCAAGGGTCGCATTTACGACTTCCATGGAAGCTTTCGTCGCAATCGCCAATACTTCGACTACAACCTGCTGGCTAATCCACTGATCCCGACTTCATCTACGCCGTTTGTCCCGATCCTTGACTCACCACACCTTTTCAATACGGTGCGGCGCATGACAGATGTAAACATCACGCTCGCGCCGCTCTCAGTCATCAGCCCGCATTTCGGCTATTTCCAGAACATCAACCAGGGTCCGACTTACAGCACGTTACACGTGGGCGCTGATGCTCTGCTGATTCAAAACTGGCGCGTCTCCACCGATGTCTGGAACGGAGGTGTCGAGTGGAAGCCAGTGGCTCGCACGACCATTAGCTTCGACGAATTCATCACGCGCTATAAGGGCAACACCAACTGGCAGCTTGCCGGTCTCAACTACCAACTCTCGGATGGCACGCCCGTCAGCTTGGGCATCGATCAATCTTCGGTCTGGAATGCTCCTTGCGCCGCGCCCTTCAATCCGGATGGGAGCGTCAAGCCGACTTGCAGCGGTTATCTCTCATATAGCCGCTACGCACCCACACGAACGCTCTTCCCCAGCGAGCAGCTTCATTTCCAGAGCTCATACTTCTCCAAATTCAACTTCAACGGGCGCTTTCTCTACATGGGCACCACCAGCCATCTCACCAACTACAACGAGGACTTCAACGGTCTCGATTCCCGTGCGAGAAACCGCGTGGAGTTGATGACCGGCTCTGCGGCTGCCCGCCGCATCAACACGAACGCAGACTTCGGCGCCACCTGGCAGGTTACTCCCACCATTTCTATCAATGACATCTTCGACTTCTGGTATTTCCGCCAGCCGGCAACCAATCAATTTACGAACACAAATTACGCCGGAACGTCGATGTTGCTGCCGCCAGGCGCCGCCACGACGACGACAACGGCCGACTACCAGGCGCTCAATCAGAAGACAAAGATCAATACACTTTACGTCACATGGGATGCCGCCGCGCGCGCCAGAATCTCGCTCGGTTTTCGATACAACAGCCGCCTCATCACGGACGCTGGCGACGATGTCATCCCGATCCACTCCTATGGACCGCTCTTTGGCCTCGCGCTCAGACCGACGGCCCAATGGCGCGTCAATTTCAATTTCGATGCCATGTATGCGGACAATTCCTTCACCCGTATCAGTCCGCGTGCGATGCAACACTACATCCTGCGCACGATGTACAATCCACACCCTTGGTTGAGCCTCACCGGAACGGTCAATATCCTGGAGGATCGTAACAACGTCCAGACCGTCAACCACCTCGCGCACAACCGCGACTTTTCGTTCGCCGCAGTCATCAATCCGAACGAAAAATGGGGCATCGATCTGAACTATGGGTACGATAGTATCTTCTCGAGCACGGATGAGTGTTACACGTCGACGCCGCCGAACCCGGGCGCGCAACAAAGCCCCGCGGTGTGCCAACAGGCGGGTCTGCCGCTCCAAACCGACGGCTACTATAGCCAACCAACACAATATGGCTCGATCGGCTTCGTACTCAATCCGGTGAAGAGGCTCCACGCCGCGGCGGGCTATCGGGCGTCCGCCGTCGACGGCCAGGCCTCACCCATCAATGTTCGCCAGGTTCCGGGTTCCTTGCAGTCGCAGTATCAAACGCCATATGGGAGACTCGCCTTTGATCTCGATCCAAACTGGAGCTGGAACGCGGTCTACAACTACTACAGCTATGGCGAAGGATCGCCGATCGGCCCCACGCTACCACGCAGTTTCCGCGGCAATGTCTACACACTCAGTGTTCGATATGCTTTCTGAATTTCACATGAGTACTGAATGCTGCTTCACGGTTCAAGAGGAGGGCACCCTTAATGCTTAAGCAACTTTTCCGTTACGGCTCCGTCAGCCTGGTCGCATTCACGATAAGCACGACAACCTTTGCGCAGACGGGTGCAGATACTTACAAGGCAAAGTGTCAGATGTGTCACGGTGCGAGCGGTGAAGGAGATACGCCAGCGGGAAAGGCGATGAAAGCAGTCTCCTTCAAGTCTCCTGATCTGGTCAAGAAATCGGATGCTGATCTGATAGCAGCCACAAGAGATGGTAAAGGTAAGATGCCAGCCTATAAGGGCAAACTGACTGACGCGCAGATCGAGGAAGTCATTGCGTACATCAGAACTCTGCAGAAGAAGTAACTCAGTATCACAGTATCGGAGACCCTCGTGACTGGTTCGGGCAATCTCAGGGAGAACTGGCTTCGGCCGCTCGTCTTTCTTGGAAATAACCCGATCAGCCTGATCGGCGCTGGAATCACTACGGCGTCCGCCATGATCCTGATTGGCTTCTGGGTCGTGGCCGTCGTCGGCCGCAGCGGGCCCACAAGTCCTTACGTGGGCATCGTCGTAGATCTGTGTCTGCCCGCGCTGTTTGTTTTTGGACTCATACTCATCCCCATCGGTGTTCAGCTACGACGAAGACGCCTCAGGGCCGCTGGGGAACTGCCAACCGCCTATCCAAAGGTAGATCTTAACGATCCGATGTTTCGCCATGGTCTGGACTTTGTCGTTGTGGCGACGTTTATCAACTTTGTCATTGTCGGAACCGCAAGTTATCGAGGCGTGGCCTATATGGATACGCCAAACTTCTGTGGTCAAAGCTGCCATGTTATGGCTCCCCAATGGAGCGCCTATCACCTTTCGCCACACGCGCATGTGGCCTGCACAGAATGCCACATAGCGTCGGGCGTCCCTGGGTTTGTACATGCAAAGGTCAATGGGACAAAGCAGCTCTTGATGGTAATGTTCAATAATTATCCGCAACCTATTATGGCAAATGACAAAGTTCCCGCCGCGAGTAAGACTTGCCTGAACTGTCATAACCCGCAAAAAGATATCGGCGACACACTCGTGGTGAAAACGGCTTATGGAGATGACGAAAAGAATTCCATAACTCACTCGATCGTGCTGATGCATGTTGGGGGGCGAGACCGCTTCGGTCACCTGACCGGAATCCACGGTGCGCATCTCAACCATATCGAATACATATCGACTGACATGTCTCACCAGACCATACCATGGGTCGCCAGAACGAATTCCGACGGATCAACCACCGAGTTCCTATCGTCGGACGCGAAGGCGGCGATCTCCGGTCAACGGCGCGTGATGGATTGCATCGATTGCCACAACCGCCCTGCACATTCGTTTGATACTCCAGAAGACGCGCTCAACAAAGCTATGGCAAAGGGCTCTCCCGCCGCATCTCTGCCTTTCGCGCATAAACAGAGTCTCGCTCTGATCAAAGCTACTTATGCGTCTCAAACAGACGCCTCTTCGAAAATCACTTCCGGCCTGGAGGACTTCTACCGTTTGCAATATCCGGCAGTATGGAGCCGGCAACGCGACCAAATCGACCGAGCGGCAGAGACGCTCGTCTCAATCTATGAGGAGAACGTCTTTCCATTCATGAAAGTCACATGGGGCACCCACCCCGATAACATTGGCCATAACGCATATCCGGGCTGTTTCCGCTGCCATGACGGCAGCCATAACGCTAAAGATGGGGCAAGCATCACGGCCGACTGCGCGGTTTGCCACAATCTAGTCGCGGTTGATGAAGCGAATCCCAAGCAATTAGCCGATCTGGGATTGCAATAATCGACTGTCCGCGCACAAGGAGTGTTCTTACCGTTTCCACCCCGCGGCCTAGGATTCCCAGCTGCCCGACTCTGCCGAGCGAAAGATTGACTCAATCACCCTCATATTGCGCACGGCCTCTTCAAGCGGAACCGGAACCTCTGTGTCGTTGAGAATCGCCTGCGAAAACTCGTCGCCCTGCAATGTGTACTGGTCGCAAACGGGAAACTCTTCGACCGAAATGCCGGTGCCGAGAGGATCACCACTGCTGTCGATGAAGATACGCGTCGGCCGATCTTTCGGAGCGTTGAAGGGAATCTCAATCTCGATGCGCCCCTTTGTGCCGAGAAACTGCACGCGCTGGTATGGAACCATCTGCGTGCTGCAGGTGAAGAGGGCGTGGCCGCCATCGAACTCCATCAGCGCTGAGGTAAGGCGGTCAATTTTCATCGTGGGGTCGCGGTCGATGCTGGCGACGACGCGTTTCGGCTCCTGGCGGAATGCATAGCGGGCCGCCTGAATGCAGTAGCAGCCAATATCCATCAGGGCTCCGCCGCCCCACTCAACGCGGCTGCGAATGTTGGCGGGGTCCACGTTGAAATAACTAAAGAAGCCCATTACGGCGCGGAGCTGCCCGATGTGACCTTGATCAATCATCGCGCGCGTGCGCTGCCACTGCGGATGGCAGCGAATCATGAATGCCTCGCCGATTTTGACGCCGGTGCGGTCGCGGCAGGCGCGCAGCTCTTCCGCCTCAGCAACGGAGAGCCCAATGGGCTTTTCGCAGAGGACATGCTTCCCTGCCTCGGCTGCCTTGATGGACAAGGGAACATGGAGCTGGTTGGGAAGCGGATTATAAATCGCGTCGATATTCGGATCGGCGATCAGCTCTTCGTACGACCCATACGCAGTGGGAATACCCAGATCTGCGGCTACCTGTTGAGCCCGCGAAAGATCACGCGATGCGATCGCGGCAATGGTGCTAAATTGCCCGCGCTGCATAGCCGGCAAAACTTTCCTGACTCCGATGTTTGCAGTGCTCAGAACTCCCCAGCGAATCTTCCGGCTCATTCCGAAATGATACCGCTGCGCAATCGGTTGGGAGCGCTTGCTTAGCTGCTCTGTCGCCGGCCGATCATGGGCACGGATGGCCGCGGCTCCACCTGCTTTGTAGCGATGGATATCTTTGCCGGCGTAAGCTCGGGACCATTCCAGCCATCCTTGGTCGCTTCAATGTGAATTTCGCCCGGCCTTCGGGTGGATTGCACGATGAGCTGCGCAAGGCCGTTGAAGAGGGAACGCTTGGGCTCCTTGTCACTCTGCTGGCAGTTGGGGTCGCCATTGCCGACGCCCAGGAATCTTCCCGCGCCTTCGATTTTGAAGGCGATGGCATTGTCGGCCGTTGGAACAGGACGGCCTTCCTTGTCGACTGCCTCGACGGTGAGGATGACCACGTCTTCGCCGTCAGCATTAATTTCTTTGCGATCGGAAGTGAGCCGGATGGCAACCGTTTCGCCGGTGGTTTCGCGCTTCTGAGTCAAGACCGCCTTGCCGCCCTTAAAACCGCGCGCCTCGATCGCGCCTTTTGCGTATTTCACCTTCCACTCAACATGGCCCAGGTGCGGAACTTTCTGGCGGCCCTGGCTCTTACCGTTCAGGAGAAGCTCCACTTCGTCGAGGTTGGTGTAGACCCACACTGGAATAACTTCTCCCTCTTTGCCTTCAAAGTTCCAGTGCGGAAAAAGATGCAGCGATGGCTCACTGCGCCACCATGCTTTGTAGTAGAAGAATGTGTCCTTGGGGAAACCGCAGGTATCGACAATGCCGAACTGCGAACTGACAGACGGCCATCCATAAGGCGTCGGCTCGCCGCGATAATCAAACCCGGTCCACGCGTAACCGCCGGCGATCCAGTCGCGAGTTCCATAGAAGGTCCACCACTCTTCGGCGGTTTCACCCCATGGCACGACGCCGTTGTAGGCGTTGATCGTGTTGCGCATCGGATCAGTGAAGTAGTTGCCGCGCGTCGAGATGGCGCTCGATGTTTCAGAACCGAAGACGGGCTTGCCGGGATGCTTCTGGTGATACTGGTCGGGCATCTTGAGGTTGTAATTGAAGCCGATAATGTCGAGCGGAACGGAGACGCCCCTCTCGTTGTCGCCGTTGACCGCGGCAGAAACCACGCGGGTGGGGTCGAGCTCATGGCAGCGGCGCACCATGGTCGTGGCAATCTTTTCCCCCTCCTCGGCCATTGCGTCTTGCAGGGTAAACTCTTCGTTGCCGATTGACCAGATAATAATGGACGGCGAGTTGCGATAGCGCTTGATCATCGCTTCAAGCTGAGCCAAGCCCTCGGGGTTCGAGCTCATCTGGCGAGTCTCACACATCATCGTGATGCCCATGCGGTCACAGGCTTCGACGAGCTCGGGTGTCGGCATGTTATGCGAAGTGCGAACGGAGTTGCAACCCATTTCGCGCAGCACGCCGAGGCGAAACCACTGCATACGATCAGGCAATGCTGCTCCGAGACCCGCGTGGTCCTGGTGATTGCAGGTGCCCTGAATCTTGATCGACTTGCCGTTGAGGAAGAAACCCTTCTCCGCATCGAAGACAGCTGTACGCACGCCAAAGCTGACGCGCTCGGCGTCGCGCGCCTCGCCGCTTGTTTCTACGGTGACAATTGCGGAGTAGAGATTCGGCTCATCGATTGACCAAAGTGCAGCAGACGAGAGCGTGGCCGTTGCGGAGTAGTTTGCCGAGCCACTGGCTGCGATGGATTGGGCCGGCGCAGAGGCCGTGCCAACCGTCTTGCCAGCAGCATCGAGAATCTTCCAGCTCACGCCGGCGTTCTCAGCCTGCTTGCCTTTATTGACGACGATGGTGGATAGATTGAGCGTCGAATTCTGCCCGTTCACTTCTGCGCGCACAACGCTGTCCCATTTGCCCAGATGCAGCGCATCAGACTTTGTGAGCCACACGTGCCGATAGATGCCTGCGCCTTCGTAGAACCAGCCATCGCCAAAACTGGCGTCGACCCGCACAACGATGTAGTTGGTCTTGCCGAGTTCGACGAAGTCTGAGATGTCGAAGGTGAAGGGAGCGTAGCCATTGTTGTTGCGGCCGATGAAGCACCCGTTCACAAAGACGAACACGTCACGGAAGGCGCCATCGAACTCGACCGAAACACGGCGTCCGCGATCGCTCGCGGGAATGTCGAAGGCGCGACGATACCAGCCGACACTGGTGTCCGGGAATCGACGGCCCAGCGGCTTGTACCCATGGGACATCAGCGCGTCGTCGTGCACGAAGGGCAACTCGACAGCCCAGTCATGCGGGAGATCGAGCTGACGCCACTTGGAGTCGTCGAAATCAGCCTTGGCGAACTTGAAATCACTCGTCTTGGCAAAGTCTCCCTGGTCGTATCCAAAGTTGAGGTCGTGCAGCGGATCGCTGCCATTGCCAAAGGTAAACTTCCAGCCGAAATCGAACAGCAGGTGTTCACGCGGCGCGACGGCGGCGAGAGCCTCAGCCGATGGCGTCTGCGGGTAGCCGGCGAGGAGCGCAGCAGTGCGGCCCCAGGCGGAGCGGGCTGCAAGTGACGTTGCGGAAAGAGCCAGTCCGGAAGTGAGCAGGTCGCGACGGGAGATGCCAGGCATCGAAGTCCTCAATCGAAAAGTCCCGCAGCTCAATTCAATGCAGGCATGAGTTTTACGGCGGGCAAGGCGCAACTATAAATGACGGGGGCCGCAGGAGTAAACGGTTTCAGCAATGAGCAGAGACCACGAAAATGGGTGAAAGACTGGCTTGTCTGACGCGGGCCTGCGGGTGCCGGGCCAGCGGGCCCAATGTGTTAAATTCAAGGTGGTCATAGTATCACGCGCCTTAGCTGGAGAGGTGGCCGAGTGGCTGAAGGCGCACGCTTGGAAAGCGTGTTTAGGGGAAACTCTAACGTGGGTTCGAATCCCACCCTCTCCGCCAGCAACTGGCGCGGTGCTACGCGGCTCAATCGAGATGAATCGCCATTGGCCTTCCTCTAGCCGAGTGCGCTGATTCCTACACACACTTCTTTAATTTGTTTTGCGGTGCTGGTGGACTTTGCCGCTGCCACGGCGGCAGCACGTCCTGCGGCTGCATGCAGATTGAGGCGGGAATAGATGCCGAACGATGATCCGTTATCGAGGAATCCTCCGCCTGGCCCCTCCGTCTCGGTAAGAATCTGATCGGTTTCTTGAAGCGACAGAGCCGGCGCCGGACCGTTGGTCCGGAAGAAGTGCTGTGGTCAACATTGCCGGGGAAAGGCTATGCTCGTCCCAGTGCGAACACAAATAGCCGTGCATTGAGGGTGTGGATGGCGAAGCGTGGCGATATTCGAATCGGGATTTCCGGCTGGCGTTACGAGCCGTGGCGCGGCGTGTTCTATCCGGACAAGCTCGCGCAGCGACTGGAACTGCAGTATGCATCGAGCAAGTTCAACTCCATTGAGCTGAACGGATCGTTCTATGCTCTGCAGAAGCCGAAGAATTTTCAGCAGTGGCACGCCGAAACGCCAGAGGGGTTTGTTTTTTCAGTCAAAGCGCCCCAGTTCATCACTCACATTCGGCGGCTGAACGATGTAGAAGTGCCGCTTGCCAATTTTCTAGCCTCAGGATTGCTCTGCCTGAAAGAGAAGCTCGGGCCGATCTTGTGGCAGTTCCCTCCCAATCTGAAGTTCGACGCAGCGCTCTTTGAGCACTTTTTTGCACTGCTGCCTCACTCTCAAAAAGAGGCGGGTGAAATCGGAAAAGATCACGACAAGTGGCTTGACGGTCGAGCGTGGATCGAAGTCGAAAAGAATCGTCCGCTGAGGCACGCGGTGGAAATCAGGAATAAGAGCTTCGCGTGTGAAGAGTATGTCGCCCTGTTGCGGAAGTACAAGATAGGGTTGGTTGTGGCGGACACGCCTAGTTGGCCACGACTGATGGATATCACGGCCGATTTTGTTTATTGCCGCCTGCATGGCAGCGAGAAACTTTACGCAAGCGGATATACCGACGATGCGCTGGACGAGTGGGCCGAGCGCATTCTGCGCTGGGCAGACGGCAAAGAATCTGTCGATGGCGATAAGGCAAGCACGGAGAACGCACCCGGCGCAGAAGTGCGCGATGTCTTTGTCTACTTTGACAATGATTTGAAAGTGAAATCACCGGAAGATGCAATGGCGCTGCAAGGACGCATTGACGCCGTAACTCTTCGTGAAGAAAGGCCGCATCCCGCTTAGAATCCGCGAGCAGGGCCCTTGGTCTTGCTGCCCTGATGCTGGTGGATTGCCGTGATTAGAAGCGCTTGGGGTACGGCATTGCGGTCCGCAACAAGCAACAGCCCCGATGAACAGGGCATCACACTGCCGAAGCAAGAAGAATAGACCCCGGAGGAAATAATGAGCAGTGTAGACACGATGGAAAGACTCTTTCTCGAAGAGTTGAAGGACCTGTATTCGGCAGAGCATCAGATTACAAAAGCATTGCCAAAGATGGCCAAGGCAGCAACATCCAAGGAGCTGCGCGCGGCTTTCGAGAATCACCTGAAGGAAACCGAAGGGCATATCCAGCGTCTCGACCAGGTATTTGAAACGCTGGGCGCAAGTTCAAGAGCCAAGGCCTGCGGCGGCATGAAGGGCATTCTCGAGGAAGGATCGGAGTTGCTGCGCGAGATTGAGGCCGGCGAAGTGCGCGATGAAGCGATGATTTCGGCCGCCCAGCGCGTGGAACATTACGAAATGGCCGGCTATGGCACAGTGCGGGCCTACGCTGAGCGGCTGGGGAAGAACCAGGTAGCAAAGCTGCTGGAGCAGACGCTGCAGGAAGAGAAGGCAGCCGACAAGAAGCTTACCGACATCTCGAAGAAGATACCGATGTACGCCGGTGCTGCTGCCAACTAATCGAGCAAAGCGCGGGCGCGGAAGGTGGATAGGCCCCCGCTCGCGCTACCCAACCGACATGGCCAGCATTGTCCTGCGACTCTGCAAGCAACTGATAAATATATGCAGGCATCAGAGTTGGAGAACGACTAGCAGCACAATCTACGGTCGGTCCAAATTCTCTTCGCTCACCCTGGAGGCCCGAAGTGCAGGTTCAAAGTGCACGTGTGTCCGCGGGCCTCTTTGCAAAAGATGCCGCAACAATCGCCGCAACCCTCTCCTCCCCGGACCTTTCTCCGCAAGGTCCCGCCTCTGCAATCAGGCTGCTCGCGTTTTACATCAGCCATGCAGCAAAGGGTTTGAGCGTCAACCAGCGGCGCAACCTGGAAAAGGCAAAACAGCTGCTCGCAGAGCGAATGATTCAGGATCAGCGGGAGCAGCGACGCCGGCAGCAGCCTGCCTAACTGTCGCTACGAGGTCTGCGAGCCGGCTTTCCTTTCCCTGCCCGGAGCGCCGCTTCAGTAAGATGTTGCCGCGATCGGATCATTGCCTGCCATGGATCGCTCTGAAGTCGCGCTCGCCATCCTGCAAATCCAGAGACATAGAAGAGCGGCCGCTCAGCGTCTTGAAGCTCTTGCCAATCAAGCGTGACCGCAGCAGGTACCCCACTGCGCGCTCGTGGCGAGAATGGCGCGATGGCGGTGGATTCGCGATCATTGCGGAGATAGTCGAGGTAGATTCGATTCGTTCGCTCGGCCTTGGTCATCTTCGTGATGAAGAGGCGGGGATTGTCCCGCTCCATTTGAACCACCATGTCATAGGCGAATTGCTTGATCACGGGCCACTCATACTCTGGCGCGATCGGAACCACGACGTGAAGCCCTTTGCCGCCTGTGCTCTTGAGGAAGCTGACCAGCTTTAATTGCACCAACCGATCACGCAACTCAGCTGCAGCGTCAGCAAGGGTCCTCCATGCGATTCGGCTGTCGGGGTCGAGATCGAAGATGATGCGGTCGGGCGTTTCAAGAGTGCCGTTCTTCGAGCCCCAGGGGTGAATCTCGAGCGCACCAAGTTGCGCAAGGCCGATCAGCCCCTCACTCGTGTTCAGAGTGAGAAACTCTTCGGTCTTTCGTGTCTTCCTGTTAGGCACCGGGACACTACTTACTCCGTTTGGCAGACCGCCCAGTCCAATATGTTTTTGGAAGAAGCAGGGTTTTCCGATGCCGCCGGGGCACCTGACAATGCTGAGCGGGCGATCCGCAATATGCGGCAGCATGTGTTCAGCGACCGCGAGATAGTATTCGGCAAGCTGCTGCTTGGTGAGGCCACTTTCCGAGTCAAGAATTTTGCCGGGATGCGTGATGGACAACTTCGCCGATATCTTCTCGCGCGCTTGATCGGAACGGTGCCGCTCTGGCGTTGAGCGGGATGACCTCTTTGGCTGAGGCAGTGCCGCAGGCAATTCTTCCGTCACCATGGCGCGCTCTCTAACCACTTCCAGTGCAGGCTTGTCTTCGCGCAAACCCTTGAAGGCCGCCTGCCTCACGAGATCGTCCGCGGTCCAGTTTGCAAAGGCGATCTGAGCAACAAGTTGAGGCTTTACCCAGTGCGCATCTCGAAGCACCTCGCGAGGAACCTCGGCGAAGGGCGAGTTCTTCTGGGCCAGCGCGTCAAGCCTGGATCGAAGCATGCGATGTGCTTGCTCGGTAAATCCGGTGCCCGATCGACCTGCATAGCGCAGCTTGCCGCCTTCGTAGTAGCCCAACAGCAGCGCGCCGATTCCGCGGCCACCCTTGCCTGGAAGCGTGAAGCCCCCAATCACGAGTTCCTGCTCCTGCACGCATTTGATCTTTAGCCAGGCATTCGCGCGCCCGGTACTATACTTTGCCGACGCGATTTTGGAAACGATTCCCTCCGCCCCCAGTTTGCACGCTTCAGCAAATACGGCATCGCCTGGCGCACTGATGTCTTCGCTATATCGAAGGGAAGACTCGGAACCGGAACGCGCGAGCAAATCGGCGAGCAGTGCTTTTCTATCGACCAACGAAAGCTCGCGAAGGTTGCGCCCGTCGAGGTGCAGCAGGTCGAAGGCGAAGTAAGTGAGATGCGTCTTTTTGCCTTCCTGAAATGCGGCCTGCAGATCGGCAAAGCTTGTCTTGCCCTTCTCGTCGAGAACGACGACCTCGCCGTCGATGATCGCCTCTTCCACATCGAGTTGCGCGGCGGCATGCGCGATCTCCCGCATACGCACGGTCCAGTCCAGTCCTTTGCGGGTATAAAGTGTCGCAATGCGGCTCCCATCTTTTCCCGTCCGCGTGCGAATGTGAATCTGAAGCCTGTACCCATCGAGCTTCAGCTCGTG
Source organism: uncultured Acidobacteriaceae bacterium (assembly GCA_963839215.1). GTDB lineage: Bacteria > Acidobacteriota > Terriglobia > Terriglobales > Acidobacteriaceae > Telmatobacter. The sequence continues at coordinate 110,462 of CAWITZ010000003.1, forward strand.
AATCCACTCAGGACCAGCCGGCGGCGCGGTTGCCTGTTGAGCGAGTTGAGGCGCGATGAAGCCGGGAAACTTCTCCTGAGGCGCGGAGTGCAGTAATTTAGTGAGCTTCGCACTCCGCTTCCTTTGCCGCTTTGTAGCCAGCTTTGCGGCTTTTTTGGGAACCTCTACTTTAGCGTCTTCGGAGGTGCGCAATCCTTTGCGCGAATCCCAGACGTGATCCTGGTTTTCGGCGATCTGTTCGATCGTGCGACCGGTCACGGCACTATCGGGAGCCACTTCGGTGATAGCCGGAGCATCATCAGGCTGCGCGTACTCGTCGCGTTCTTTGATCAGCAGCCAGCTCGGCTTGTCGGAGTGGTCGCGTGCCGGGTTGCGCTTCATGCGGATCAGCGCCCACTTCCCTTTCAGCTTTGTTCCGTGCAATTCGAATTTAAGATTACCGTCGGCAAAGCCGCGCTCAGGGTTCTCGACGGGAGTCCAGGTTCCGTAATCCCACACCATCACGGTCCCTCCGCCATACTGCCCTTTTGGAATGGTGCCCTCGAAGCCTCCGTATTCCATGGGGTGATCTTCGACTTCGACGGCGAGCCGTTTGTCTCCGGTAAAGTAGCTCGGCCCTTTGGCAACTGCCCAGCTCTTCAGGACCCCCTGCCAACCAAGGCGGAAGTCGTAATGAAGCTGTCGCGCTGCATGCTTTTGCACGACGAATGGCTCGCCTTCCGGTGTAGCTGCGGGAGATTTTGCTCTCGGCGTGCCGCGCGGCTCAGCGGTTGCGCTGAAGTCACGCATGGAGCGATAGCGCTCCAACTGGCGATCGACTGCCTTTGCGGATTTTGATTGCGATGCAGATCGTGCGGGCATCAGGCAGCCTTATGTCGACGTTTGCTCGATTTCACCAGGACCGGACCTCTCGCAGAAATCGGCTCGGGCAGCGCGCTTACGTCCCGCAGGCGTGCGCCGCGTCTGAGTTACACTCTGCCGCAAAGCATCCATTAGGTCAATTGCTTTTCCGCGCCGACTCTGCACCTCGGGCGACATCGTGCCGGTGCCCGGCATCTAGAAGATATATGATTCGAAAACTCAAATCCGGAGAGTTTCGCTTGTATTCGCGCAAGAAAGATGCCGCAACCGGAAAACGCCGAAACCTCGGCACTTTCTCGACACTCGAACGGGCCAAGCAGCACGAGCGCGAAGTGCAGTACTTCAAGAAGCATTGAGGGTGCGTGTCCCGAGCTGAGGTAATACGCGACATGGGCTAAACAGTTCTGGGGAAAACCATAGGCAGGCACACCGCCGATCCCACCGTTCTAAGACGGCTTGTAGATAAGGCCGATGGCTGCGCCGACGATGACCCACTGAATGAAGTAGGCGATGCCTTGGTAGAGCGTGAGCTTGAGGCCAATGTTTAGGTTTACGTAATTGTGAATTACGAAGGTGCAGACCGAGAAAATGCCGATGAGGGCGCCGAGGTTAATGCCGGAGGCTACGCTGCCACCTGCTGGATAAATTTTCGCGTAGAGAACGGCGACAACCACGATACTGACCAGGATTGCGATCATGCCGTAGGGCATGACCTTCATTATGTTTTGTTGCGAGCGGTAGACGTTAGGGTACTTCATGAACTCAGATTTCATGGCAGGCAGGGCGGCGAATACGGCGAAGCCGTAAGCAAAGTAGGCGACAGTGGCGCCGAGAGAGGCCAAGGCGATATGGGAGTAATTCATAGACTTTCCTGCTGAAGCGGGACTGGGTTCGCGCAGAATTCTACATTGTCGGTGATCCAACTTAGAAGCAGTGACCGCGGATCGACACAATTTGGACACGACGCCTCAAATCGTCGTGCCCAGCTGCCGCCCGCTAGTGGTGCGTAGTCTGGCTTAGTCCTCGCCTATTGCTGAACCAGAGCGTCGGCAGCACTCGCGGCAAGAATCCAATCGCCCGCCGTGCTGATGGTGTACTCATTTTCAAACCAGAGAAAGCCGAAGTCGTCGATGCACTCCGGGAAGTCCGGCTTGATGATGATGTACCCCGGAATGACGCCGCCGGGAATGAAGGTTCCGTCAGCGCGGTTGTTGCCGTACGCTTTGAGCTTTGAGACAGTTCCTATCGAAGAAATATAGGACGTGCTTGAAACCGGATGCTCGCCGAGCATGTAGTTGGCCGCGCGCAGTGTGTATTCCGGGCCGACAATCTGCGGAAAAGCCTTGTGTAGAAAGTACATTTGCCCACCAAAGGCAGCCACCTGCGCCGAACCTCCCCAACCACCAAGGCTCGGGGGCACACCGAAAGGCGTCTTTGCCATATTGGCGTCAACTTCTGCTTTGTAGGTTTTGACGGTCTCTTCAAGCTGCTGCTTAAAGTCGGCGTCCATGTACGGAAGCGCCAAAACGGCCATCCACCCGCCGAAGGCGAAGTGCTGCCGGACGGTGGGGTAGAGTTCGAGGAAGCGCTTCTTGTAAACTTCGCCCCCGTTTGTCGCAATCATCAGCGCAAGAGCGGCACGCCACTCCATAATCTGCGCCATGCCTGGAGGTCCGAAAGAAGGACCAATGGCGGGAGTTGGATGAGAGTGCTCCTCGTTCCACATTTTGATCGCCGTATCGAGGCTCTCATTTGCGAGGGGATCGTCCCAGCCCTTGAGGGTTTCGGAAGCAGAAGCAAGAGCCGACATGGCTCCCCATTGCAGAAAAGGCATTTTGGTTGTGAAAGCCCAGCGGTCATCGGGCTTTCCGGAATAATCGCCCTCTATCTGGTTGAGCCCCAGCTTGTCAGAGTAGATGCGGCCATCAGTTTTTGAAGCGGCGTCTCCAAGATGCGTGTACTGGCGAAGGTTTGGCGCGATGATGCCCATGATCGGATGGCCGAAGGCATGAATCTGCGCAAGCACCTGAAGCGTGCCATGCTTCACCTGTTGCACAGCATCGGGAATGCCATCGGGGCGATGCATCTCCACCGTGCGCGCTGTTTCATCGACGGTGAGCTCATCCCACTTGAGGCCGAACTCTTTGTAGGCGAGGGAGAGATTCTCAATCAACGAGTACTGGCTCGGGGCGATGTTGTCATAATCGCCGGCATCGAACCATCCGCCCACATTCAACCCCGGGACATGCTCGCCGGGCTTGTACGGCGAGTCCAGATTCGGGCCCATGCGATAGCCGTCAAAGTGCTCTACGTTTGGCGGAGCCTGGCGCGCATCGTCAAGATGCGAAACCCCGTGCCACAAGCGATAGCCTTCGCGCACGGAGACGTGATCCATCTCCACGCCGAGAAATCCGTCGAGGCTTGATTGCCAGGAGCGACTGTAAACATCCTTCGCGATGGGAAAGAGCGCGGTGCGCTGACCGGCGTACTCGATAACGTAGAGGCCGGGTTCCTTCACCTGCGAAAAGTCGAAGTTGGCGTAGCGGTAACGCAGCCACGGCGTGGGCGTAGAGACAGGCCCCTCGAAAATCTGCTTGTAGGAGCCGTCTTCGGTCAACCGGAGCAGCTTTGCTGTCTTCGGCGCATCGAATTGGGGATCAAGCTCGATGATTGCCACCTTGGGAAATTGCGGCGGATAACCGGCCTGACTGTGCGCAATCATCGGCGGGCGCGTCCAGTTGGGAATGTTGACCGGGTGGATGTGCCACACAATCGCGCCCTCGGTCTTGCCGGCTGGGATGAGAGATCGCAGCACAAACCAGCCGTTCTGAGCGCGGTTGCGGCCGTCATACAGCGAGACCGGAGCCGTCTCGGAGCTCACGCTGACACGGTAGAGAGGATCTTCCGGAGCAAGCGTGATGCTGTTGCCGGTGACGATGGGAAGCGGTTGCGTATACCCCTTTTCCCGGTCCCACTCCTCCTGATAAGGAAGCTTCTTGGGATCGTCGGCGGGCGGCAAAACCACTTTCATTGAGTCTTGCGGACTGCGAGGAATGATGCCAAAGGCTTTGTCGTCGACCGAGTAGCTCTTGTCCATATAGATGGAAGGCAGGAACTCGAGATTGAAGCCCGCTCGGCCAGCAAGCTTGGCCGGCAATGGCTTGTCGAGATTGATGCTTACGCGGATGCCGCCCGGTTCAGCGTCTACATTCAGCGTGTAGTCCATTTCATACGAAGGAAAAGACAGGTGTGCGGTCAGCCGGTCGTGCTCCTTATCGGCGTGGGTGTCCTTGAGATGTGCAACGAGATCCCACTGCTCCGGCGTTGGCAGCATGCGCACGTCGCCGTTGGTGGCGATGCGCTGCCCGTGAAGAATCAGTTCGAGAGCCGCGTTCTTCTGATCGACAAAGACAGGGTGATAGACGCTTTGATAAAGCATCGCGCTGAAACCCTGCGCATTGAGGTAGCCGCTATCTGTCACCTGCATCTGCATTTCGGCGCTGCGTGCATGAAGACCGAGAAACATGGCGATCAGGAGAGCTGATGCGGGACGAACGATCCTGGAGTGACTGGGCATAATCGACTGATCCTGACTTGATTGTTTTCAACTGCCATCGCGATTCGCTCGCAAAATCCGCGGGCGCCATTCTCCGGCAATGAGCTGCCGTGGGTGATTAAAGGAGCGACAGTCCATTATGCATCCCCACCCTTGCCTCAGGTGTGCTGGCGCGGTTGGACTACAAGCAGGCTATTTCCGCTGATAAACGGGACGCGAGCGAGAGACAGGTTGATTTGCTGTTGGCTCAACTGTGAAAGGCTCAGTGCCGTTGCGTACCGTAGTTGTTTTGATGGTCACTTTGGGCTCGCCATAAATCTTTGATTTATGGCGGGGACGGCGGGGCTCGAACCCGCGACACCTGCCGTGACAGTTCTAAACCTAAACGTAAGCTATTGATTATAGGAGCCTATGGTGACAGAGAAAAGCGCCCTAAAACATCGAAAAACAAATTTCGGTATGTCGCCTGTACCGTCGATTTCCTGTGCCTCCGCCTTTGCCCGGCCGGGGCAGAATCAGGGCACGGGTCGCGGGTACACACGGCCTATCTGGCGCCGCAAGATTTCAGAGCGCTTCGTTCGGAAAATGGCGAGATCGGAGGGACGGGAAAAGGGCAAGTACGTTTGCCGCACCGGTGTTGATTGCCCATTACATTGAGGAGCACAGTTATCTGCCTCGCACCATTGGCTTCAGTTTTGTGGTTCACGAGCGGCGAATGACCGCCAGCTCGGAAGCAATCTCAAAATCGTCTGAGGGCCGATCAGCCAGGTTGCCGTGACTTTGGGCATATATCCAAAATCGATCTCTGCGCGCAATGTGGACAGAGGAAGAAAATGCCGGCATCTCGTATGCGATGAGCCACTGTGGCCGGCCGGTGATGATCGGTAATCACCGCTGGAGCCCTGTCTTGACTGTCGGGTTTCCGGCCTCAGATTGACGGGCTTTTCCCTTCTGCCAGTCGGCGCAGACATCAAGCACCGACGCCGAGTTCCATCCTCATTTCCTCCAGAGAAACGCGTTCAACCGAAGTTTGAGCCGGTGCTTCAATCATGCCGGCCAATGATACGACGGAAGGGTTGCGCATGGACTCATTGGAGTCGAGCTTTAGAAGGTGGCTCGGGATTGCCGGGTCTGTTTGTCCGAGGATTGGCATTTGTGGATTGGCCGTGCTTCTCTCTACCTGCACAGGGCCGGTGGGTTGTGGGAATGCGACGTCGACTGACACCGTCACGCAGACCTCCGCGCCGACTATCACATCCTTCTCTGCCAGCCCGGCAAGCATCGCCGCCGGTGGCAACACAACACTAAGCTGGGCGACTTCGGGAGCGACGAGTGTCACCATCACTCCTGGGAGTTTTGCATCGACCTCTGCGACCGGCTCGACGTCGTTAAGCCCGTCGGCGACGACTACATACACACTGACGGCCACGAATGCCGCTGGTTCTGCGACCGCGACTGCGACAGCGACGGTGACCGGGACAGGGACGAGCGCTCCATCGATCAGTTCGTTCACGGCCAGCCCCTCGACGATTGCACAGGGCGGTGTCAGCACATTGAGTTGGACAACCTCGGGAGCGACGAGCATTACGATCACGCCGGGAACGTTCACATCAACCTCCGCAAGCGGAAATACAAACGCGAGCCCACAATCGACGACCAAGTACACTCTAACGGCGACCAATACTGCGGGTTCGAACACCGCGACTGCGACGGTGACGGTGGCGGCGGCTGGCGGGCCGCTGACCATCACGACGGCTTCGTGCCCGCGTGGAACGCAGAGCACCGCATACGCAGGATGCACGATCGCTGCCAGCGGCGGAACTCCTCCTTACACATTCAGCGTGAGCACGAGCGCGAATTATCCCCCGCTGCCTGAAGGAATGACGTTGAACGCGTCGACAGGAGCGATCACGAGCGCGATCATCGGCGGTCAAGGCACATATACGCCCGAAATCGTGGTCACGGATTCGACGGGCGCGCAGGCAAACGCTGACATCAGCTTCGCCATCAACGGCAACAACGCATTTATGGCCAATATCTTTCCGTCGAACTCGATCTTTCATCATCGCGTGGACCTGGCCACGACGAATCTGCCGGTGGACACCTCTCCCGCGGCTGCTATCTACAGCGCCTACCTGACGGCTACGATCAAGCCGTTTTTCGGGGACAGCTACGATGGGTTTCCGAATGGAATTCCGGCGATTGAGGTTCCCTACAATCAGGCGGATGTTTCGGTCTCAACCACTGTGTACCAGTCCTATTTCACCGCGGGTCCCATTCCACCGTATGCGCCGGTAGAAGGCACCAGCAATTCAACCGGAGACAGGCACGTTTTGGTCTATCTCGAGGCGGGCGGCGGAAACAACCCTGCTCTGTACGAGATGTGGCAGGGGATCTATGAAGACGGCCCGTGGACCGATTCGTCAAACGCGCTCTGGCCAGACGTTGCGGGAAACAATTTAACAACGCAGGGGAACGGGACATCCGATGCCGCGGGGCTCCCGGTGGCGCCGCTGCTCGTCAATGCCGACGAGGTGATCGGAACCGGGACTCCGGCCGCGCCCAGCGGCGTCGTTCGGCATCCCGTTCGGTTCACGTTGAACCATATGCTCAACTATTGGGTCTGGCCGGCAACGGAGACGGCGGGAGTGGGAAGCTGCAAACAAGGCGCCAATACCATTTCGACGGAGTCGGAGATTTCACAGTCGTCGCCGCCGTCGAGTTGCACCATGTCCGGTCCCGCTGGCGAGATCTATCGGCTCAAGGCCTCCGTGACAACGCCCGCTTGCGCTGCGACCAGCCCCCAGGCGGCGATCATCATCACCGGATTCCGGAATTATGGAATCATTCTGGCCGATAACGGATCCAGCGGAGGGCTGATCGGGACGCCCGATGCACGCTGGAACGATACGGACCTGGAGTGCTTGACGAGCCTGACTCTCAGCGACTTTGAACCGGTGAACGTATCGAGCCTCATGATGACCAACGACAGCGGTCAGACGCAATAGCCTGCTCTCCGTGCCCGGGAGAGTGTCCATCCTGCGTTATGGCGGAAAGCCCAACCTCGGCCCTGGGCTCAGCGTCTGTGGAACCGTAGACCGCAATAATCTCGGAATTCGGGAAGGTTTCATGAGATTGGTCCAAGGGATTGTAGACGTGTGGAGACAGGTCACCATTCCCCCAATCCGAGTGCGGTGGGGCACGCCGACGGCCGCACAACAATGGACCGCTACACGCAGGCTGTTTCCGCTGACAAGCGGGGCGCGAGCAAGAGCCAGGTTGATTTGCTGTCGGCTTAATAGGAGGGTTGTTAAAGGCTCAGTACCGTTGCGTACTGTAGTTGTTGGATTGTCGCTTTGGGGCTCGCCATAAATCGTTTATTTTCTTTGATTTATGGCGGGGACGACGGGGCTCGAACCCGCGACCTCTGCCGTGACAGGGCAGCGCTCTAACCAACTGAGCTACGTCCCCAGATTGTTTTTCAACAATTTGGCTGTATGTCACATAGAATCAAACAATTCAGCTTTCGCCGTTTCGCTTGAGTCTACCTTGTCGCTGTCATGGTCGGCTCCGGGGAAATTGGATACCAGCGCGCACCAAAACGACCATCGCGATTACCGGTTCAGTTTAACAGAAGATACCGCTCGTCGAATCCACAACCAGCCTTGGTCTGCGGTTTCTGTGACCACAGATAGTCTTCCGCCTTTCCCACCGTGCGAACTATTCGCCATCGCCAGAAGATGCTGCGCTTTTTGATCGGTCCCAACGGGATAACCGGGGCAATAGCGCCGAGAGAAGGCGCTAAGCAGGCCAAGCTACACGGTTGTTGCGGCTCGTCGAGGTAAAGCCCATGTCTGTCGAAATACCGCGAACGCAGTGAAGCAGATGGTTCGCAATCGAAGGCAGCTTTTGGGCGGTCACGCGGAACGACGGTCCTGAAACGCTGACGGCGCCCACAGGCTGGCGCTGCGCGTCTAGCAAGGGCACCGCGATGCAGCGCAGACCCTCCTCGAGTTCTTCGTCATCCACGGCATAGCCTCGCCGCCGCGTCTTTTCAATCTCCGTGCGAAGCGCATCTGCCGATGAGATGGTGCGATTTGTGAAGCGCTCAAACTTCGTGCGGCGCAGAATCTCGTTCACTCTCTCTTCCGGCAAAAACGCCAGAATCGCCTTACCCACAGAGGTGCAATGCACCGGGTTGCTGGAGCCAATCCGCGTAATCATGCGCACGGAACGGGCGGGTTCGATCTTGTCGATGTAGATAACGCGCGCCTGCTCGAGGACACACAGATGCGCGGTCTCCTCCGTTTCGGCAACCAGGCGGCGGAGGTGCGGCTGCGCACGCTCGCGCAGGTCATACTGCTCAATGGCACGGTTGCCAAAATCGAAAAGACGAAGTCCGAGCCTGAACTTGCCGTTGCTCGTGCGCCCAACCATGTGGTGCCGCTCGAGGACCATCAGGAAGCGGTGTGCCGTGCTCTTGTGCAGTTGCAGAGACGACGCTACCTGCGCCAGTCCCAGCGGGGTTTCGCTTTGGCCAAGCAGGTCCAAAACGGCGAAAGCCCGGTCCAGAGCCTGAACTTTGTATGTACCTTGAGGTGCTGCGTCTCGCATTTTGGTCTCTTATTTCGCGCCTTGATTCATCTTAAGTTTCTCAGGATATGAAACCCGCGTCAAGGGATGGTACGAGCCGAGCACTCCCAGACGGCGCATTTTTCACGGACGCTTCACGATTTCTGAGAGATTTTCAGGCCGGTACCGCGTCGCCCTCACCCGGGGCGAGAAAGAGATTGGTCTCGAGGCCGTGCTGGCGTGTGTAGAGATCGTAGTAACGACCGCCGAGAGCATAGAGTTCGGCATGCGTTCCCCGCTCCACAATCCTTCCCTGTTCAACTACAAGAATCTGCTCCGCGCGCCGAATGGTCGACAGACGATGCGCGATCACAAACGTAGTGCGTCCCTGCATTAATTGAGCCAGCCCGGCCTGAATCATTGCCTCAGATTCGGAGTCAAGCGAACTGGTCGCCTCATCGAGGATGAGGATGCGTGGCTGTGCCAGCAGTGCGCGCGCAATGGATAGTCGCTGCCGCTGTCCGCCGGAAAGCTTCACGCCACGTTCACCGACCACTGTGTCGTACCCTTCAGGAAAGCGTTCGGCGAATTCATCCACGCGCGCCGTGCGGCAGGCGAAAAGGAAGTCCTCTTCCGTCGCATCGGGCCGTGAAAACATCACGTTTTCGCGCACCGTTCCGTCGAAGAGAAACGACTCTTGAAGCACGACTCCCAGCTGCGAGCGATATGTGTGCAGATCGACGGCAGCCAGATCAATTCCATCGACGAGCACACGTCCGCTCGACGGAGTATGAAAAGCGCATAGCAAGCTGATGATGGTCGATTTGCCCGAGCCCGATGAGCCAACCAGTGCAGTTACTGTTCCCGGGGCTGCCGTGAAGCTGACGCCGTGGAGCACCGGCTTGTCCGCTTCGTAGGCAAAGTGCACATCCTCAAAGTTCACCGTCCCCTTGATGGGCGGCATCTTCAGGTCGCGGCCTGCGACCTGGTTTTCTTCGAGCTCCGCCATGATTTCACTGGTGCGATCAAGCCCTGCAAATGCCTCTGTCAATTGCGTGCCAATGTTTACCATCTGGAAGAGCGGCGCAATCATGAAGGCGAGAAACATGTTGTAGCTGAAGTAATCGCCAACGGTCCAGGAGCCGCGTAACACGCTGTGGCCGCCGAGCCACATCACCAGCGCCGATACGAGCCCCAGCACCGTGGTCGACGCCGACCCCAATACGCTGGTCATCGTCAACGACTTCATCACATTGCTCAGCAGCCGATCAACACCGGCTGAAAAGACCGAGTGCTCGCGATCCTCAGCGTGGTAACCCTTGATGACGCGCACGCCGCCAAGCGACTCCGTTAGCCGGCCGGTAACCTCTGAGTTGATTTTTGCGCGCTCTCTAAAGATGGGGCGGATTTTCTTGAACCCGTACTGCAGCACGAAAACAAAAGCGCCCACGACGGCGAAGACCGTAAGCGTTACGACCATGCTGCGATGCAGAAGATAGATAAACGCGAGAACCGCGGTGCACACGCCACCGACAAACTCAACCAGTCCCGTGCCTACGAGGTTGCGCACGCCTTCCACATCGCTCATGATGCGGGCCACCAGCGTACCAGTACGGTTCTCATCGTAGTATCCGACTGACAGCAGGCCCACGTGCTTCTGCACCTGCCGTCGCAGATCTGCGATCAAGCGCTGGCCCGCCTTCGAGAGAAGCTGCGTCAGGGAGAACGAGGTGAGCGCCTGCACTACCATAGCGGCGAAGACTAGCCCGATGATGCGCGGCAGCAAAGCCGGATCGCCGTTGGGCGAGAGAACCTTGTCCAGCAGAGGCTTTGAGGTGTAGGGCATCACCAGGCCGGCGACCCGGTTCACCAGCATCAGGCAGAGGCCAAGCGCGAGAAGACCCTTACGGGGAGCAACCAGAGCGCGAATCTGCGGCCAGAGCCGCTTCATGTCAATCTTTCGCTTCGGCTGATCGGCCTGAGCGCCGCGCGCACTGCGCCCTTGCGGCGTTCGCTCCGCGCGCATCCCCATGCCCATTCCGCCGCCCCGCATCGTGCCCATTCTCTACACCTGCCTCGCGCGCCGAACATCGACAAATGACTTGACGCACATTGCCACGTAAATCAGCAGGAGGCCTGCCATGGTTGCCTGTGCGCCCAGCGCAATCTTGTCGGGTTCAATTCCCTGGGCACGCGCGTGACCATAGCTTTGCAGCGCACGCCATGCGGCACCGAGAAAACCGAGCAGGCCGATGGTCACGTTAATGTGCATGAAGAGCTTGCGCCTCGCCTCGCTCGGGCTGATCGCAAGAAATCCAAAGATACCCAGCGCCAGGCCGAACCACGTGGGAATAAGTGCCGTCGGATGCTGGCTGCCGGTACCGAAATAGCTCGCCAGCCCAAGCACGATCAGCAGCGCGGCAAACAGCAGAGATACTTTTGCCATTTATGACCTCTTTCATGAGATGGAGCGGCCTGATTGATTGGATGATATCAGCCGCCTGTCGATGCACAAAACCGCGGCCGTACAGGCAACTCCCTACCGTTGAATGCGCGCCGAGCCGCCCCCCGCAAAAGCACGCACCTGATCCACTGTGGCCATCGTTGTGTCGCCCGGAAAGGTGGTGAGCAACGCCCCATGCGCCCATCCCAGTTTGACCGCCTCCTCGGGCGATTCGCCGCCGAGCATCCCGTAGATGAAGCCCGCGGCAAATCCATCGCCGCCGCCCACGCGATCATAAACATCCAGTTCCACTGTTGGGGCCGCATAGGTCTCGCCATCCACCCAGGCCACGGCGCCCCAACTATGCCGATTGGTTGAGTGCACCTCGCGCAGCGTGGTCGCCACCGCCTTTACATGTGGCAGCTTGCGGACAACATTGTCGATCATGCCAAAGAATACGCTTGGGTTCGAGCTTCGATTTCGCGGCAACCTCCGGCCCTGCGATACCGAGACCTTTTGCAGGTCCTCTTCATTGCCGACGAGCACGTCGACGTTTTCAACGATCTGTTCCAATGGTGGCGACAGCGTGCTTGTCTCCGCCGTGAATCTTCCAAAGCTTCTCTCGGAAATTCAGATCGAACGATGTGATGGCGCCGGCTTCCTTGGCCGCCTTCATCATCTCCGCGGCAAGCTCAGCAGTTGTAGGCGAGAGCGCCGCAAAAATTCCACCACTGTGCACCCAGCGAACTCCACCCGAAAAGATAGCTTTCCAGTCAAAGTCGCCCGGTTTCAGTTGTGCAGCTGCCTCATTGCACCGATTGTAGAAAACGACAGGAGGGCGCACTCCAAAGCCGCGGTCGCTATACACCGTTGCCATGTTTGGACCCGTCACGCCGTCATGCTTGAAATGCCGATAGTGAGGCTGCACGCCCATCGCCTTCACGCGCTCGCCGATCAGCTCGCCAATCGGATAGTCGACCATCGCCGATGCTATCGCTGTCTTCAACCCGAAGCAGTCGGCAAGGTTCGCCGCCACGTTGAATTCGCCGCCGCTTACGTGAATCTTGCACTGGGTCGCCTTGCGAAACGGCACAATGCCTGGATCAAGCCGGTGAACCAACGCCCCAAGCGAAAGAAAGTCCAGCTCGGCATCCTTGCGAATCGATATTCCAGCGCTCATCGTTCGTCTTCCCGCTCTCTCCAAATGGATTTCAGATTTTCATTGCTCAACCCGCATTCGCAGCCTGTCTCATATCCGTCAGAACCTGCTCGGGTGTCCACTCGTTGCCGGGATAAAAACGCACAACCTTGCCGTCGCGCCCAATCAGCGTGGTCGACAGCGTGTGGTTGATGGTCCCGTCATCGCCCGGCGTGAGACCAACGTTGAAATAAAGCGCCATTTGCTTGAGCACGGTCTCCGGCGCCACCGCGAAGTCCCAGTGCTCAAATGCGCTTTTCGCATCACTGCCCATATATTGGGCGCCATAGGCTCGCAACCGCTCGGGCGTGTCGTGTTCAGGGTCGAAACTCACGCTCAACAAATGCGCCTTATTGCGAAGGTCTGCCTCGCCTGCCAGTTCCTGATTGATGGCGGCAAAGTTGCGAGTGACCAGCGGGCAGAAATTCGGCAGCGGGCAGCGAGTGTAGATAAAGGTAACGAGCAGTTCTTTGCCGCGGTACTGATTCAGATGAATCGGGCGGCCATCCTGGTTGCGCAGCGCGAAATCCGGCACCTTGTCTCCCGGCGTCGGCACATGATAGATAACAGCCGGCTTGTAATCCGGCTTGCCTTGCGCAACAACCACGATGTGATCGATAAAGACGTCGGCATCGGCAGCCTGCGAGACATACAGATCCGCAGTCAACACATCTCCCGGATGCAGTTCGCTCAGGATACTCGGGTCCTTCAGCTTGTAAGGCATTGTCATCGCTTCCATAAAGCCGGGAATGGCTTCGTGATCGAGCGTGACCTCACCCGTTGCCGGATTGGTTGAAACCACCTTGCCCCGCAGCTTGTACACCTTAAAGGAAGAGGCCGTGGAGGACTGCGATGAACCCTGTTGCTCGCCGGAATGGCATCCGGCAAGCACGATTACAGCGAGAACGGAAGCAGCAAGAAGTCGTTGAATCACCTTTCAGTGTACAACCGGAGCCATCCGGCAGACTTCAGTGTCCGCAGGGATGGCGCGGCGCAAGTGGGCCAGCGTATAAACGCATTGATGGGGACCGGCGCGGGAAGTTCAATCGATGAATGGATCGCCGATGGAGGCATGGTGGTGGCCGCCAGCGACCGTGCCGCACGCGCCCTGCAACGCGCCTATCATCATCGGCGGCAGGCTACTGGTCTGCAGGCATGGGGGGCTCCGGCAATTCACTCCTGGGCGACCTTCGCCCGTACCAGCTGGGAAGAACTTGGCACCGACGGCCGAATGCTCCTTTCTCCCATCCAGGAGCGGTTCTCTGGGCCGAGATTATTGGCCGTGAGGCGCACCTTGCCACCGTGCTGGAGGGCCCGCGCGACAGGCTTGCGATGCTTGCCATGCAGGCGCACGAACTTCTCGCCCGCTATGCACCGCGTTATCTCAGGAGTGCCACACGCGCTGGCTGGGATCGCGATGCAGGCGTTTTCAGCGGGTGGCTTACGGCTTTTGACCGTATTTGCCAGCAACAGGGAGTGCTCAACCAGAACATCGCATCTCTCGATTTGTTAGAGCTGCTGAAGAGCGATAACTCGCCACGACCGCGCATTCTTGCCGCCGGGTTCGATCGGTTGCTGCCGGTACAGAAGGAAATTCTGGACGCATGGGGCGATTGGCAGCAGGTCGCTCCCGGTCCAGCCGCAGATGGCCTTCACTACTACGGAGCCGCCGATGAAGCCGCTGAACTTGCGGCATGCACCGCGTGGTGCAGGCAGCGCCTGGCCGCTGATCCGGAGAGTCGCCTGCTTGTGATCGCACAACAGATTCCCGCCCGCCGCGGTGAAATTGAACGCGCCTTCCTTCAGCTTTCGAAAACCGGCGAAGCGCCGCTCTTCGAGTTCTCTCTCGGCATTTCTCTCGGCGCCGTTCCACTGGTTCATGCCGCCTTTCTCGTTCTACGCTGGCTCAGTGGCTCGCTGCTTGAGTCCGAAGTAGATTGGCTGCTCTCTACCGGACTCACGACCGTAGACCGTACCGAGTCTCTCGCTTTGCAGCGCTACATGCGCAATTTGCGCCGCAGAGGGCTTGCGCGCACTGACTGGTCGCTCGAAGCCTTTGCGGCACAGAGCCCGAATTTTGAGAGCACCCTTGGTTCCTGGCACAGGCGCATGATGCATGCTCGCCAAAAGCTGATCGGCCTGCAAAAGCGCCGGCTCGGCCCGTTCGAATGGGCTGGTGAGATTCCAACGCTGCTTGAGTCGCTCGGAATACCCGGTCAACGCCGACTCGCCAGCGCCGAGTTCCAGGCATGGCATCGGTGGGAACAGGCGCTTGATAATTGCGGCAGCCTTGGCTTTGATGGCCGTCGCGCGAGTTGGGGTGAATTTCTTGGAAAGCTTGCACGTACGATCGAAGAAGCACTCTTCGCGCCCGAGTCAAACAACGCGCCGATTCAGATTGCAGGCGCGGCAGAGTCTGCCGGCCTGACTGCGGACGGCATCTGGGTGCTCGGCGCCGACGAGCAGCAGTGGCCTGCAACGAGCATGGCCCATCCGTTTTTGCCGATCCATGTGCAGCGGGAGGCAAATATGCCTCACGCCACGAAGCACGCGGACTGGGATCTCGCACAGACCATAACAGCTCGTCTCACAACCTCTGCCCGGGAGGTCTGCTTCAGTTATGCGCGTCAGAGCGGAGAGGCTGAAGCACGTCCCTCGCGCATCATCACGCGACTCGCCGGAGCAGCACAAGCTCTCCCATCCGATTTGGCCCCCTCGCCGCTGCCGGCCTATGCTGCCGTCTCTTTCAATGACACGAGCCGCGTTCCCTTCCCAATTGAACAGTTGCCTAGTGCTCCGCTATCAGGAGGAGCCGCGGTTCTTACGGCCCAATCGCAATGCCCATTTAAAGCCTTCGCCACAGCGCGTCTCGGCGCGCAGGGCTGGAACCCCGCAGAGTACGCCTTGAGCCCATCGCTGCGCGGACAGCTTCTGCATGCGGCGCTTCACTCCATCTGGGGAGGGCCACCAGACGGTCTGCGATCTCTCGCTGATTTCAAAGCCGTCCTGGACAAGAACACATTCGTTACACAACATGTCGAGAGGGTCCTGCGCGAACAGTTGCCCTCCGGCGTGCGCGGGCGCTTGCCGCAACGCTATCTCGACCTGGAAGGCACCCGCCTGACACGCCTTGTACTTAATTGGCTTGAGTTCGAAGAGACACGTATTCCCTTCACCGTTGCCGAAACCGAAGTGGAGCGCCTGGTCAACATCGCCGGTCTGACGCTTAACCTTCGGCTTGATCGCATCGACCGGCTAGAGGACTATTCCGTTGCCGTAATCGATTACAAGACAGGCAGTGCTGCCGCTCGCCACGTATGGGATCTGCCAAGGCCCGACGACGTTCAATTGCCGCTCTACTCCTCGTTCGCACTCGAGGGTCAGCGCCCCGGTGGCCTGCTCTTCGCCAAGGTACAGATCGGCAAAGCGAAGTTGATTGGCCACGTGCGCGATGCGCGCACGACACTTTTCGCCGGATTGGGCAATTCAGATGCGCTGGTCCGCGAACCGCTGACCGACGAGCATCTACAGGACTGGAAGAATGCCATCGAACAACTCGCGCGCGATTTCATCGCGGGCGATGCGACCGTCGATCCGCGAGACTTTCCCCGCACCTGTGAACATTGCGATCTGCACGCAGTCTGTCGCATTCATGACAATCGCACAGACCCGCCCATCGAGGAAGAGATCGAGGATTTCTCCGATGAGTAAGCTCGTTGCCGAACGCAAGCTGCCACCCGATCAGACCGAGCGCGAACATGCTCTCGACTGTGGACGCTCGATTATTGTTCAGGCCCCGGCCGGCTCAGGCAAGACGGACCTATTGACGCGACGCTTCCTCAGCCTGCTTGGCGAAGTCAACAATCCCGATGAAATCGTAGCCATCACCTTCACCAGGGCGGCAGCCGCTGAAATGCGTCACCGCATTCTGGTTGAGCTTGAAAAAGCCGAAGCAAGCGACCCTCACGGAGGTGACGACGCCTTGTCCATGCAGGCGCTGGCGCTTCGGGCGCTCGAGCGTTCACGCGCATTAGGCTGGCAGCTCAACGACCTCTCTGCGCAGCTTCACATCACCACCATCGACTCCTTTTGCCGCGAGCTGGCGGTTCAGCAGCCGCTCATCTCCGGCTTCGGCAGCGATCTCGCTGTGAATGAACGGCCCACCGAGCTCTATGTGCGCGCGGCACGCCGCACTCTGCAACAAATCGACGGCGGCAACACGGATTTGAGCACTGCACTAGCTGACCTGCTGCTGTGGCGCGACAATAACTGGCGTGAACTTGAAAACCAGCTTGTTGAAATGCTGCGCCAGCGCGACCGGTGGATGCACGATTTTTTGCTCGAGCGCAGCCCTGACTGGGAGAGCCTTCGCACACGGCTCGAATGGCCATTTCGCAACGCGGTTTCGAACGCTCTCACTCGGCTGGATGAACTTTTGAGTAGCATTCCGGATGTGAGCGGAGAAGCCGTTTCTCTCGCTCGATTCGCGCATGAGCACAACGGTGAACTCTACAGAGATCTGGCTGAACTGTCTCAACTTCCGCGCCCTCCCGTCGATAGCGGCGAAGACCTCGAAGAGGCGAGGCTCGCGTACATCGATTTCTCCAAACTCGTGCTGACCAACGATGGCGACTTTCGACAGCGCTTCGGGGTGCGCGAAGGTTTCCCGCCAGAAGCTCAGGCTGAGAAAGCACGTATGGAGGCTCTTATCAGGGAAATGGCCGTTGTCGATGGGCTTGAAGAAGCCCTGGGCAATCTGCGCAGTCTGCCCCCGGCCCGCTACACCGAAGATGATTGGAAGATCGTGCGCGCCTGTTTTGTGCTGCTGCGCCACGCAGCAGGCGAACTCCTCGCGGTGTTCGCCGAAGCCGGCGCAGTCGACTTTATCGAAATTTCGCAGATTGCGCAGCGCGTGCTTGCCGGCAATGACGGACAGCCCAGCGAGGCGGCAATCAACATCGCGGACCGGATTCATCATTTGCTCGTGGACGAGTCGCAAGACACCAGCCGGCGCCAGCATCGGCTCCTCAGTAGTCTCGTAGCCGCGTGGCCGGACACCATCGGCCGGAGTCTCTTCGTCGTTGGCGACCCCATGCAGTCGATTTATTTCTTCCGCGATGCCGATGCGGAACTCTTCATGCGCCTGCGTGATGCGGGCCTCGATATCGAAGGTGAGTCTCCGTTACATCTCGATCCAGTCCGGCTGACCGCCAACTTTCGCACTGCTCCGGATCTCATGGATCAGCTCAATGGCGCCTTCACCTCCTGCTTTGCCGAGGACGATGGCAGTGGCATCGCCTTTGCGTCCGCCGAACCCGCACGCGAGCGCAGTCACGCGCTGGAGCCGCGCCTCGAGATGCACGTCAACTTCATGCCGCAGACCAGGCGCGGAAAGAGCGACGCAGATACGACGGCGAAGGAAAGGATCGCAAACGAACGAGCCGCTGCCCGCGATGCTGAAACAGCCGGAGTCGTGGCCGTAATTCGGAAGCATTTGAATCGCATCGACACGGCAAAGAAAAATGGAACCCGCTATCGCGTTGCGGTGCTCGGCCGCACGCGGGACGCGCTTGAGCCCATTGCGATAGCTCTTCGCAGTGCGGGTGTTCCCTTTCGCGCCGTAGAGCTTGAAAAGCTCCGGGACCGCCCAGAGGTTCTCGATGCGCTGGCTCTTGCGGGCGCACTCTTTAATCCCTTTGATCGCATCGCGTGGCTTGGGCTGTTGCGCGCGCCGTGGTGCGCTCTTTCGCTGCGCGATCTGCATACGCTTACCAGCGCGGACGAATCCGCATTGCTCCGGCGGCCGATGCCCGACCTTCTGCGAGAGCGCCTTCATCTGGTGAGCATCGAATCTCGCGCGGCCATTGAACGCGTTTTGAATGCTGCCGCTACGGCTCCTGATTTACGTGCCGGCCTTCCAACCGCGTCTTTGGGCACGTGGCTCGAGCAGATCTGGCTCGGCCTTAACGGCGCGCATTGTGCCGACGCAACTGCGCGCGCGAATCTCAATTTGCTGTGGCGCTGTCTCGATGCGCTACCCGGCGGCGAAGAGGATCTGCTGGGACCCGCTCTCGATGTTGCTCTGGATTCTCTCACTGCACTTCCCGATCCGGCGGCACACGCGGATTTCAGCGTGCAGTTGATGACGATTCACAAGTCGAAGGGCCTTGAATTTGAAGTAGTCATCGTGCCGGAGCTACAGGCGGGGAGCGCTGTAACGCGAGGAAAGTTGCTCTCCTGGTTTGAGCGCGGTCTGGCTGAGCCGGATGAATCTGGTGAGGTAACCGAGTTTCTTGTAGCGCCTTTGCCCTCGAAAGGCACAGATCGCGGAAAGGCGAAGGCATGGGTCGATCGCGCTTACACCCAGCGCGAGCAACAGGAAATGCGCCGCATCTTCTACGTTGCTGCCACGCGCGCCCGCGAGGAACTTCACCTCTTCGCTCGCCCGGAATATCGAGACATCCGCGGGAGCCTTACCCTTGTGGAGGCAGCCAGATGCCTTCTCGCCACTGCGTGGCCCGCCTTCGGGAACGAAGTCACGACGCGCTTTGCACAATGGAACGCCGATCGCGTCGCAACTGCAGAAGCCGCTGAGGGCGAGATACGGTCGCTCGCTGCCGGCGGGAACGGCAAGCTCTTCGCGATGCCTTCAACAAGGGGAACCCTGCTGCAACGTCTGCCCCCGGAGTTTCAACTTTCGAATGAAAGCGGCCTTACGCTAAGTGCCCAAACGCCCGGCATTGTCGGCGATGGCAACAACGTTCTTTACAATCGCCACGAGGGCGGGGCGCTCTCGCGCGCACTCGGAAGCGCCGTCCACAAGCTTCTTGAGGAAGTGGCACGTCTGCGCGTGACGCTTGATTGGAACGATGTCCGCGCGGCTTTGGCGAAGCTGCGGCCGCGCATCTCCGCGCAGGTACGCGCCATCGGCGCGAAACCGGCAGATGCTGAGTCCATCTCAAAGCGCGCTCTTGAGTGCGCACTCCAGGCTTCACAGGACCCCTACGGCCAGTGGATTCTTTCCCCTCACGCGAACGCGGCAAGCGAGGCAGCCTGGGCAGGAGTCGTTGCCGGAACGCTGCGCTCAGTGCGCATCGATCGCATCTTTCGCGCTGGCGCGCAACCGCTCACCGAGGGCGACACTGCATGGTGGATTGTCGATTACAAGACCGCCCACGGCGAGGATATGGGACCGCTCAATGCCAGCCTCGAGCTTCGCGGTTTTTTTGCTCCGCAGCTTGAGGCCTACGCTGCAATTCTGCGCAACTTGTACGGGAAGAGCGCCTCTGTTCGCGCTGCACTTTATTATCCGCGTATGTCACTGCTGGACTGGTGGGAAGTGGAATAGCTTCCCCAGAGCGGTCTTACTCCGTGGCCTTACTCTCTACCTTCTCTTTTTCTGCCTTCTTGGCAAGGCTCTTGCTGTGGCGGACATCCGCGCCCTGCACCCAGAAGATCACGTCCTCGGCGATGTTGGTCGCATGATCGGCAACGCGCTCGAGGGAGCGGCAGATCATCAGCGCGTTCAACGCCTGCGGCGCGCTGTGGCTCTGCTCTTCCATTACCTTCGTCAACGCCTTGTAGGCCGCGCGATTCATCGCATCCACAGCATCGTCCATTGTCAGCACTGAGCGGGCGATTTCCGGATCGGCCTCAATAAATGACTGCAGGCTCTTGCGGACCATCTCGGCAGCCAGCGACGCCATCTTCGGAATATCGACCGGAAGATCGACAACAGCCATCTGCTCCATACTGCGCACACGATCGCTGATGCTCTTGGCTGCGTCGCCAACGCGTTCGAGGTCCGCATTGATCTTGATTACGCTGAGCACGAACCGCAGATCGATCGCCATCGGCTGCTCCATCGCGAGCAGGTCAAGCGCCGCCTGATCGATGTCGCGCTCAAGCCGATTGATGGCGTTTTCGCTGCGGCTCACGAGGTCGCAGATCGAGAGGTCGCGCACACGGTATGCCTCAATGGAACGCTGAATCGCCTGCTCTGCGAGCCCCGCCATCACCAGCAGGTTCTCCTTCAGGTCATCGAGGCTTTGTTGAAATCGAATGCGTGTCATCCGAACCTGCCCGTAATGTAATCCTCTGTCCGCTTGTCGCTGGGATTGGTGAAGATCTTATGGGTCGAATCAAACTCGACCATGCGCCCATTGAGAAAGAAGCCGGTCTTCTCCGCGACGCGCGCCGCCTGCTGCATGTTGTGCGTCACAATCACAATAGTGTACTGCGATTTGAGCTGAAAGATCAGGTCCTCGATTTTCGAGGTAGAGACGGGGTCCAGCGCCGAAGCCGGCTCATCCATTAAGAGCACTTCCGGATCGACGGCGAGTGCGCGCGCGATGCAGAGCCGCTGCTGCTGCCCACCCGAGAGGCTTGCGCCGGACTTCTTCTTCAGGTCGTCCTTCACCTCATCCCACAGCGCCGAGTTCTTCAGCGACTTTTCGACAATCTCATCCAGCGCGCGGCGATTGCTGTATCCGTTAAGCTTCAGCCCGGAGGCGACGTTATCGTAGATTGACATGGTTGGGAATGGATTGGGCCGCTGAAACACCATCCCTACACGCCGCCGGATCTGCACCGGCTTTGCGCTCTCATAAATGTCCAGGTCGCCGATGCGCACTGAGCCTGTCACGCGGGCAATAGGATTAGTCTCGTGCATGCGGTTCAGGCAGCGCACGAAGGTGCTTTTGCCGCAGCCGGAAGGACCGATCAGGGCCGTGGCGTGGTTCGCGGGGATATTCAATGTGATGTCCTGCAGCGTGTGATTGTTTCCATACCACGCGTTCAGGTTCGTTACCTCAATGCCGACGCCCACCTAGCTTGCCCCTTTCAACGTTCCGCGACCGGTGACAAACCGCACGAGCGACACCGCCAGAACAATCAAAACAATCAAAACCAGCGACCCTGCCCACGCAAGGCGGTGCCATTCTTCGTATGGCCCATTCGCATACACCCAGATCTGCAACGGCAAAGCCTCAATTGGCTGATTCAGGTTGGTGCTCATAAACGCATTGCCGAAAGCGGTAAAGATCAGTGGTGCCGTCTCGCCAGCCACGCGCGCAAACGCAAGCATGCAGCCAGTAATAATTCCAGGTGAAGCAGTGCGCAACGAAATTGAGAGCACCGAGCGCCAGTTGGGCACGCCCAGCCCCAGGCCCGCTTCGCGAATGGCGTTCGGAACCATCAGCAGCATTTCTTCCGCGGTGCGGCACACCGTGGGAATCATCATGATGCCAAGCACGACTCCGCCTGAGAATGCCGAAAAATGCCCGGTGAAGGGCAGGAACCATATCTTCGGCCTTACCAGAAGTACGTAAATCGCCATGCCCATCACGATCGAAGGCACGCCGTTGAGCACATCAGCCGTAAAGCGAATTGCATTGGCGAGCTTCGTCCCGCGCCCAAATTCGGCGAGAAAAATGCCGCCACCGATTCCGAGCGGAATGCCGATCAGGCTGGCAAGTCCAAGCAGCACTCCAGAGCCCACGATCGCATTGGCCATGCCGCCGCCAGACTCGCCTACGGGCGCTGGAACCTTGATAAAGAAATCCAGGTTAACTGAGCTTGCGCCTTTGAAGATAAGGTAGGCAAAGATCAGCACAAGCGGCGTGACCACCAGGATGGTCGCCAGGATCGAAAGCCCTGTTACTGCCAGGTCCATGATCGCGCGAAGCTTCGACCTGAATTGATACGCGTCGCCGTTCACTCTCTACCCCTCAATGCGCCTGTGACGGCGCTCCGCGCGTGACGGCCCACACCAGCAGTTGAGCTATCGCGTTCACAATAATTGTCACGATAAACAGCGCCAGGCCAATTTGAGTTAACGCGCTGTAATGCAGGTTCGTCACAGCTTCGGCATATTCGTTCGCGATTACAGCGGCCATCGAGCTTCCATTTGAAAGCAGGGAGCGATGGATTTCGGGCGTATTGCCAATGACCATCGCCACGGCCATCGTTTCACCCAGCGCGCGGCCGAGGCCCAGAATGATCGCACCGACAATGCCGATCCGAGCGTTGCGCAGCACGCCCATTCGAATCATCTCCCACCGTGTCGCACCCAGCGCCAGTACCGCCTCGCGTTGGGAGTGAGGCACGGCTCGCATCACTTCGCGCGTTAGCGATGAAATGATTGGCAGGATCATCACCGAAAGAATCACGCCAGCGGAAACGAAGCCCAGCCCCGTCGGATTGTCGTCTGCAAATAGACCGCTCCATCCAAAAACACGGATCAGGAGAGGATTCAGGTGCTCGCGCAGCATCGGCACCAGCACCGTGAATGCCCAGAATCCGTAGATGATGCTTGGAATAGCCGCGAGCAGTTCCGTCAGGAAAGAGAGGGGGCCTCGCATCGCGCCCGGGCACATCTCGGTGAGAAAGATGGCTAAACCGATCCCCAGCGGCACTGCAATCAAGAGTGCCAGCAACGACGAAACCAGAGTTCCATAAATAAACGGCAACGCACTGAACTGCCCGTTTATGGGATCCCAGAAGATTGTTTGATGGGTAAGCGGATCAACAAAGGATTGATAGAAGAAACCCAGACCGAACTTCTGCCAGGAAAGCTCCGAGCCCGTCACAAGCGCGTAGAGGATCAGCGCCACGATGGCAAAGATACTCAGCCCACACAGCACCATGAGACCGTGAAAAACGCGATCCGCTGCGACGGAATTGCCTCGCGAAAGAAGGAACTTGCGAACCGCGGACGGCTCCGATGCCGCTGGCCTCCGATCTTCAGACGGTGCCTCGGCCACTGACTGCGGCTGTTGGGTGTGAGGTTGGGGGACACGGATCTCTGGCACTTGTCCTATCACCTCAGGTAGGCTACCGATGAAAGATGAACAAGAGGTTACAAGGCTGCAGAATCAGACATCTGCATTGCGAATATCCGGTCAAATTCCTGCCGCTCAATGACCCTGAATCGCAGCTGCCGCCTCGACGGCAGCATCCGACCTTAAAAGCAGAATTAATTTCCCCATTGGATTCCGTTTCCTTTAATCTTTTGCCAGGAGTTTCCAGGACAATCTGATGCGCTATATCTCTGCGGTTGCCGCTCTGCTGCTTTCGTCTGCTTTCCTTTCGGCTCAGAACCCCGTCCAGCCCGATCCTGCACAGAGAACGTGGCATGCCGCCTGGGTTACGCACCCGACCGCTCCCCTGCGCGAACCGTTGGTGCTGCACTTTCGGCGCACAGTCGATCTGGCGGCAGTGCCCGCGAGTTACCTGGTGCGAGTCAGCGCCGATAACCGGTTCATCCTTTATGTGAATGGCCAGCGTGTGGGCGACGGGCCCGCGCGCGGCGACCTGATCCACTGGCGCTACGAGCGGTTCGATCTGGCTCCCTACCTCAAGTCAGGGCAAAACCTGATTACCGCAACGGTGTGGAACTTCGGCGTATATGCCCCCATTGCGCAAATAAGTGACCGCACCGCTTTCCTGCTCGAGAGCGACGCAACCGGAGAGGCCTCGATCAGCACGCCAAAGGGCTGGCTTGTCGAAGAAGAATCCGGCCAGACACCTCTCGACCGAAGCTGGGTCAATCTGCTCACCTATTTTGCTTCCGGCCCCGGTGAACAAATCGACGCCGCCCGCTACGACTGGAACTGGAATTCCCCTTCCGCCTCTGGCCCAGCTTGGGTGCCGGTTGGCACGCCGATGCGCGACAGCATCTTTCCGGTGAACGAAGCCCACTCTGCCGAAACCACGGGCGACAACCCGTGGGGACTGATCCCGGATGAGCTTCCCCACATGGAGTTCACGCCGACACCCGCTGGCAGTGTCGTCCGCACTGACCTCGCCGACCTGAAAGCGTTCCCCGACGTTGCTGTCACAGTTCCCGCAGGCGCGCATGTCCATATTCTGCTCGACCGAAAGGCGCTCACAACCGCCTATCCAGAGTTGACCGTCTCCGGCGGCAAAGGGGCGAAGATTCGCCTTACCTATTCCGAAGCTCTCTATGACAAACAGCAACACAAGGGCGACCGCGACGAAGTAGGTGAACGCGTTTCACGCGGCCTAGCCGACAATTTTCTGCCCGATGGCGGTCCGCACCGTGTCTTTGAGCCTCTTTGGTGGCGCACCTGGCGTTATCTCGACCTCGATATCGAGAATGCCGGTGAACCCCTGCAACTCGAATCACTGAAAGCATGGTTCACTGCCTATCCCTTTGAAGAACGTGCGTCTTTCAAATCCGGCGACCCTGAACTCGACAAAATATGGGCAATCAGTTGGCGTACCGCGCGGCTCGATGCACACGAAACCTACATGGACACGCCCTACTACGAGCAGCTCCAGTACGTTGGCGACACCCGCATCCAGGCACTTATCTCCTATGCCGTCGCCGGCGACGACCGTCTCGCCCGCCAGGCAATCGAAGCATTCGATGCATCCCGCTTGCCCGATGGCCTCACGCGCAGCCGCTATCCCAGTTCCCTGCCGCAAACCATCCCGACCTTCTCACTGCTCTACGTTGGCATGCTGCGCGATTACTGGATGTATCACTCTGACCGCGCATTTGTTCGCTCGATGCTACCGGGCACTCGTTCCGTGCTGGAGTGGTTCGCTGGCCATCAACAGGCCGACGGCCTGCTCGATAAGCTGCCATGGTGGAGTTTTATTGACTGGGTTTCCTCCGGCGAAACCCCCACCTACGATGCCCACAATGAATCCTGCATCACCACGCTGCACTATCTAGGCGCGCTTGAAGATGGATTTGGTCTGGAGCATAGTCTTGGCGACCCGGTCCTCGCAGACCGCTATCAGGCCCGCGCACGGCAGGTGAGGGCCGGGCTCTATAACAAGTGCTGGAGCAGTGAGCGCGGCCTCATTGCCGATAATTCGGACAAGAAGATTTTCAGCCAGCAGGCAAACATCCTCGCGGTTCTCTACGACGTGATTCCAAGGACCAATCAGCAGGCCGTGCTGCGCAAGATTCTGGCAATCGAGCCGGGAACGACGCCCGACGGCGTGCTCAGCGCTTCCTACTACTTCCGCTTCTATCTCTCGCGCGCCCTCGATCACGCCGGAATGGCCGATGACTATCTCCAGTCGCTCGATCCGTGGCGAAAGCTGCTGCCGCTTCACTTCAGCACGTGGCCTGAAACTCCCGGCGACACGCGCTCGGACTCGCATGCATGGTCGGCGCATCCGATCTACGACCTGCTGACACTCGTCGCGGGCATCCAGCCGGCTACTCCCGGCTTTGCCACTGTCCGCATCGCGCCGCACCTCGGGAATCTCACCGCGATCAGCGTCAGTTACCCGCATCCGGATGGAATCATCAAGGTTGACTACCTCCACAAAGGAGAGGCCCTGGACGCCACCATTGACCTGCCTGGCCAGCTCTCCGGCACGTTTCTTTATCATGGCAAATTTTGGCCTCTGAGGCCTGGAATCAACCACATTCAGGCGCCCTGACGGGTTGCGGGTAAGCAAAGAGGACGCCGGCACCCCAGACCGCCGCCTCCGTCCCTGACTACCCGAGTAAATCGATGTAGACGCGCGGAAACACCGTTTCCCGAAGTATCAGAGACGTGTTACAACTCCTAGCATGGCAAAGGGCAACGGTCCGACTCCCCCGGGTCATGTAAACCTGAGAATGCTGGCCGAACACCTGGAGCTTTCGCAGACCACGGTTTCTCTGGTTCTCAATAACTCGCCGTCGGCAAAGTCGATCCCGCTTGAGACGCGCGCGCGTGTGATTGAGGCGGCTGAGCGGCTTAACTACCGGCCTAACTACTTCGCGCGATCGCTACGGCAAAGCCGCTCTATGAGCGTTGGCGTGCTTGCCCCCGACCTGAGCGAAGGCTACTTTACCCGGGTCATGAGCGGAGTTGTCGAAGAGTTGAGCAGTGCCCACTACTTCTATTTCACCGCCTGCCACGACTGGAAGCCTGAGCTCATTGAGCAGTATCCGCGCATGCTTGTTGAACGCGCAGTCGACGGCTTTCTGCTGCTCAATACGCCAGCGGACAATATTGATGTTCCGGTGCCTGTAGTTGCAATCTCGGCTCACAGCGTCCTGCCGAATGTGACCAACATTGTGCTTGATCATCACAGCGCGGTTGAGCAGGCACTTAAGCATCTTTACGATCTCGGCCACCGCCACATCGCATTCATGCGCGGTCCACAGGCGATTCCAGACTCCGACTTTCGTTGGGAAGGCATCCAGCAGGTGGCAGCAGAAATGAATCTGCGCATTGATCCGGCCCACGTGACGCGCATCGATACCTCAGGCTGGTCGATGACTACCGGCTACCACCCGATGGCGCCGGAAATCGGCTATAAACCGATGCAGGCTCTTCTTGAAAAGTCACGTGACTTCACCGCGATCTTCTGCTTCAACGATATAGCCGCAATTGGCGCCATTCGCGCGCTCAAGGACGCCGGCCTCTCGGTGCCCCGCGATGTATCGGTAGTCGGCTTCGACGATATTCTCTCTGCCGCGTACTACTCGCCTTCTCTCACGACCGTCCGTCAGCCATTGATGGAAATGGGCAAGCGCGGAGCGGAGATTCTGCTTGAGCGCATCGCCAACCGCGAGAAGGAATATCCATCAGAGATCATTGTTGCTCCGGAATTCGTAGCCCGCGAATCGACCGGCCCCGTGGGCGGCACTGTCTGAGACGATCTAAGAGCAATATGATTCCAGCCAGCGGCTGATATAGACCTGCGCATGGCTCTCGCCGCAGTAGTGACGTGCCTTGGGCGCATCCGCCGACTCTTTTGTCCATTTAAAGACAGTCAATTGCGTATCGCTGCAGTGGATCACGATCCAACGAAACGGCTTCTCGCTCTCTGCGCCGCAGATTTCACACCTATAGATACGATCTATCACCCAGGAGCCTCCAGATTGTCTCAGCCAATTCTTTCCAATTCCCGCTATTCAAGCATCTGCAGGTTCAGCGGTGGCTCGAGCAGGCAATCCATCCCGCCGATGCTCACCAGCGCCTTCTTCAGCGCCGAGGATTTGCACGGTTCCACCGTCACCACGAATGGCAAAGCCTGAGCCGGATACCCCGCCTTCTGCACGATTGCGCGAATGTTAATGCGCTCCCGCGCCAATGCGCCTGTAATTTCCGCGACAATGCCCGGCCTGTCTGCGACAAGAAACCGGATGTAGTGGGGCACCTCGAACTCCGCGCCGATTCGCGCTGGAACTGAGGGTATTTCAACTCTTCGAGAGCCGTGCGCCAGAGCCAGCAAATCGCTCACGACCGCAACTGCCGTTGGATGCCCTCCAGCGCCGTGCCCTGAGAACACGACGTCGCCACCATACCGGCCCGTCAGCACCACCATGTTCTCCGTCCCACGCGACCAGGCCAGTGGGGACCGCTGATCGACCAGCATTGGCCCCACGGTGGCCGCGACCGTCCCATTGCGCTCCTCGGCCCGGGCAATCTGGCGGATGGTGCAGCCCAGATCGCGCGCGTAGCTGAAATCAATCGCCGTCACCGAGGTGATGGACTGCGGCTCAATCTCTTCAGGGTCGACAACCACGCGCAGTGCCAGCCGCATCAGAATTGCGAGCTTGGCGCGCGCGTCGAATCCGCCCACATCTTCCGTTGGATCGGCCTCGGCATAACCCTTGGCTTGCGCGGTCTTCAGCACCGTGGCGTATTCGGCTCCCTCATCCATTTTGCTCAGGATGAAGTTGCAGGTGCCATTAAGAATGCCCTGGATACGCTCAATACGGTCGCCGGCCAGGCCCTGCTCAAGCCCCGGAATCACGGGAATGCCTCCAGCCACAGCGGCACCATATTTCAGATGGCCGCCTTTCGCCGCCGCCAGTCGCTCCAGTTCCACGCCTCGGAAGGCAATAAGCTTCTTGTTGGCTGTGACCACGCTCTTGCCGGATTCGATCCCGCGACGTACCCAGTCGCCTGCCGGATCGAGTCCACCTGCCAGCTCCACGATCACATCCACATCGGCTGCCAGCACAGTCTCCGCATCCTCGCTCCACTTGACGGCGGCAGGAACCCAGTCAGCCCTCTTGCGTGCAACATTTCTGTTGAAGACGTGGGTCAGTTCCAGGCCTTCCGGCTTCGACTCCACGAGAATGCGCGCAACGGAGCTGCCGACGGTGCCAAATCCAAAGATCGCAATCCGCAAGGGCTTCTTCGGCGCTGCTTCCGAGTTGAGGATGGTGCTCGAGGAAACTGTGGGCGTGTCTTTCACCAGGTTCGATTCCTTCTTGAAGGACAGTATGAAGATTCGTAATGCATCGATGATACCTGACCCCGCTTTAATCGCCTCTTCTCCCCTTTTGAGAGAATTGATGTAGCATCGAGGTGCAGATGCGACGCGCGCTCTCCATCCTGCTGGTGCTCTTCTTCGGACTTGGTCCGCTGGCGACGGCGCTCCAGGCGAGTGATGATTCCCGTCTGCCCGCCTGCTGCCGACGCAACGGCGCGCACCACTGCGCCATGGCGGATGCAGCACTTGCCCGCGTTGCGCAGGCTGCGGGATTGCCAGCGTTTTCTGCCCCGACGCACTGCCCTCTCTATCCTCGCGGTCTCGCAACGGCGGTTGCGCCCGTGCACGCAATGGCGGCTTCCCTTGCAGTGCCGGCCACGCAGCGCATGACGTCTTGCGCTTTGCCGCTTTTCTGCGCTGACGCACCCCGCATCTGCGCGCGGTCCCACTCCGGCCGCGGCCCTCCGGATTCTTCCCTCGCCTGAATTCGTCGAGCCTGTATCAGGGTTGCATGCGCTGGATTTGCACACACAGCGCACAGCTGACCACTGAGCACGCCGTGGGAATGGCGTCACCGTTCGCGGCGACCCAACAGTCAAGACGACAACCAGAATGCTTTTTATCAACGCCTTCTCGTGAGAGGTCACGCGACCATGCGCTATTGGCTTTCATCCTTCCTCGTTGCTTCCCTGCTCCTTGCCGTTTCCCGCCCGGCGAGTGCAACTGTCTTTGCCTCGGTGCGCGGCATCGTGCACGATACGCAGCATCGTCCCGTCAAGGGAGCGAAAGTCTTGATGCACGCCGCGCAATCGGGGTTCGTGTTGAACGCGGTCACAAACGCCAGCGGTGAATTTGAATTTCCTCAAACGCCCATTGGGGTCTATCAGCTCACCGTCACGGCCGACGGATTTACCACAGTGAAAAACGAGCTGACAATCAGTTCGGGCACCAACGCAGTTCTCCACATTCCCCTGGAGCCCGCGGGAACCACAGAAACCGTGGTCGTTTCCGGATCATCGACAGAAAATGTTGCCACTGACACCGTCACACCCACCACTCTCATCACGCGAAAGGAGATCGACCAGACACCTGGTGCAAACCGTACGCTTGGCATGCAGATGATCACCAACTACGTGCCCGGCGCCTACATGACGCACGATATGCTGCACATCCGCGGAGGACACCAGACAAGTTGGCTCATCGACGGCATCTCCATCCCCAACACCAAGATCGGCTCGAACGTCGGTCCGCAGATCGACCCCAAAGACATCGATCAACTCGAAGCGCAACGCGGAAGCTACGGTGCAGACATCGGCGACCGCACTTATGGTGTCTTCAATGTTCTGCCGCGTAATGGCTTTGAGCGCAATCGCGACGCCGAAGTTCTGCTTACCGGCGGCAACCTCTACACCGGCGAAGCACAAATTTCGCTCGGCGACCATTCGACGCGCACTGCGTGGTACACCAGCCTTACCGGATCTCGCTCCGACTACGGCCTCGCCACGCCGGTCCCGGAGATATTCAACGGCGCCACAAACTCACAGAGCATTTTCGGTTCGCTTTTGCGCAACCAGACCGCGCGCGATCAGCTCCGGCTCGATGCGCAATACCGCCAAGACTTCTTTCAAATCCCCTACGACCCAAACCCAGATGACTGGCAGCAGCAATCTGACTACTACAACTCTTACGGCCTGCGTGACACCCAGACGGAGCGCGACTCCTTCGCCATCCTCAACTGGGTACGAACGCTCTCGCAGAAGACTCTTTTCGAGGTCGCACCGTTCTACCATTTCAACCAGGCAAACTATGACTCGCCGCCAACCGACTTTCCTGTAGCCACAACCTGGCACCAGAGCTCCAACTACGCTGGCGCCCAGGCGGACCTTCGAACCACGGTTGGCCCCAATACTTTCTCCGGCGGCCTCTACTCCTTCTATCAAAGAGAAGACGACCTCTTCGGCCTCGTCGTCAACGACGACAGCTTCTCCTCGGGCTCAGTCCCCAATACGCCGTCCACGACAAACGCAGGGCTGGTCGAATTCCACTTCTCTGACCATCTGCGCGTCAATCGCTACATCACGCTTCTTGGCGGTATGCGTATCTCGAATTACCACGGCGGCTACACTGAGAATGCTGCCTATCCTCGCATTGGAGCCACGGCTGAGATTCCCCGCCTGCACTGGGTTTTCCGCGGCTTCTACGGTCACTTCTTCCAGCCCGCACCCGTCGAATCCGTTTCCAGCAGCTTTCTAAACTACGTGACCAGCCAGCAAGGCCAGAACGTCTTTGTACCTCTGCCGTCGGAGCGCGACGAGGAACATCAGTTCGGCGTTCAGATCCCATGGAAAGGCTGGGCCATAGACATCGACAACTTCAAGACCCGGGTCAACAACTTTCTGGATCACGCCAACGTCGGCGAGTCGAATATCTACTTTCCCATCGCGGTCGATGGCGCCCTGATTCGTGGATGGGAGCTCGCAGTTCGCTCGCCGCAAATTGCCCACTTCGGCCAGTTCCACCTCGCCTACTCCAACCAGATTGCCGAGCAACGTGGCAACGTGATCGGCGGCTTCGCGTGCAGCGATCCTGAAGATGAGGCATGCGACCTTGGGCCGCAGTACACTCCGGTCGATCACGATCAGCGCAACACGCTGAATACAGGATTCACGGCAATTCTGCCACTGCGCACATGGTTTGCCAGCAATGTCTACTACGGCTCTGGATTCGTCAATGGGCTGGCAGGCTCGGGCCTCGGCCCCTATCAGGGCGACTATCTGCCGGCACACACCACCTTCGACATTTCTGCGGGTCGCAGCTTTGGCGAGCGCTGGAACCTCTCGGCATCCATGATCAACGTCACCAATCATCGCGTGCTGCTGGATAACTCGGTTACCATCGGCGGATTTCACTATAACGATCCGCGCATGATTTCCGCGCAGCTTCGTTATCGCTTCCACTTTTGAGCAGGGATATCACTCCACATCGAAGAGGCCGGGCATCACTTCCCCGGCCTTGCCCTCCACAATGTTCGTGAAGGCATGCACATTCAGCGGCTGCTCGGGGCCAATGTAGACGGTGCGAGCTCCGTGCTGGCGTGCCCAATGCACAAAGCTCGCAGCTGGATAAACCGATCCCGATGTCCCCACAACAATCATCAGCGTCGCTTTCGCAATTTCATCCTGAATGCGGTCCATCTCCAGCGGAATCTCGCCGAAGAACACGATATGCGGACGCAACCGGCCACCGCACTCACATCGTCCAACCTCTTCCAGGTTGCGATAGACCTTGTGATCCTCAACCGGCTGCCTGCCGCACTCCCGTTCACAGCGCGATTTTGCCAATTCGCCGTGCATGTGCAGTAAGCGTTTCGAACCGGCGCGTTCGTGCAAATCGTCCACATTCTGGGTGCATAGAAAGAACCGCTCGCCAAGCTCCTCTTCGAGCTCGGCCAGGGCGCGATGCGCTGGATTCGGCAGTGCCTTTGCTCCGGCGGCACGGCGTGCCGAGTAGAACGCCCACACCTCAGCCGGATTCCGCTGCCAGGCATCCGGCGTGCACACATCCTCGACGCGATGGCCGGCCCACAGACCATCTTCCGCACGGAATGTCGGCAATCCGCTTTCGGCGCTGATGCCCGCGCCCGTCAGGACAAAGATCCGATCGTCCCGATGAATTTCGATTTTTTGCATGGCAATGCTGACTCACGGTTCGAGCAGGATCTTTCCCGTTGTTTTGCGGTCTTCAAGATCGATCTGCGCCTGCGCCGCTTCCGCCAGCGGATACATGTGTTCCGTCCGCAGCTTCAATTCACCCGTAGCCGCCCAGTCGAGCACCTTGCCTGCGCGCCAATCGAGTTCAGTCCGCGTCGCGATGTAATGCCACAGCGACGGCCGGGTGATGAAAAGCGATCCCTTGCCGCTGAGCTGGATCAGGTCAAACGGCGGCACCGGTCCGCTCGAACCGCCAAACAATGCCAGCAGGCCACGCGGACGCAGGCAGTTCAGACTCTTCTCGAAGGTCGTCTTGCCTACGGAGTCATACACGACATCCACGCCTTTGCCGCCTGTGATTTTCTTCACCTCGGCTTCGAAATCCTGTTCGGTGTAAAGAATCACCTCGGCTGCCCCGGCTTCTTTCGAAAGCGCTGCCTTTTCGCTGGTTGAGGTAGTAGTAATCACGCGCGCACCCAGCCGTGCCGCCATCTGCGTAAGCAGCAGGCCCACCCCGCCTGCACCGGCATGCACCAGCGCGGTGTCACCCGCCTTCAGCGGATACGTCGAGTAGGCGAGATAGTGCGCAGTCATTCCCTGCAGCATTGCCGCGGCAGCCTGCTCCGGGGTCAGACGCGACGGCACCTTGACCAGTTGCGCTGCTGGCACAAGTGCGTACTCGGCGTAGCTGCCCAGCACGGCCACCGAGGCAACGGAGTCGCCTTCTTCGAACCCGGTAACACCGGGTCCAAGCTTTTCCACTGTGCCCGCAGCCTCGCTGCCTGGCGTGAGCGGGAGGGTCGCCTTGTAGGTTCCCTTGCGGAAATATATCTCGATGAAGTTAACGCCGATCGCTTCAACGCGAATCAGCACCTGTCCGGGACCCGGCTCGGGAATAGGCAACTCCGCCTGATGCAACACCTCTGGTCCGCCTGTCGCGTGAATCTGTATCGCTTTCATGAGGCCCAGAATGCACCCGGAGGCCACTTTGCCGCAAGGCCTAAACCGTGGCCGAAGGCAAGTCTGCTAAAGACATCAGCCCCGCCGGGAGTTCATCCAGACGGGGCCGCTTGTTGCAATTTTGTATCTCTTAGTCTTGCCCTTCTGAAAGCAGGCTCGGTTCTTCTGGAGCGCGCAGGCGGATCACGCGGTCAATCGCGTAGGGCACGCGCTGTTGCGAAGTGTAGTAATGCCGTACCTGCAATTCGCCCAGCAGACCGATCGCAAGCATCTGAATGCCGGCCACAATCAACACCCCGGCAATCGCGAACATCGGACCGTGCGCATCCATCACGCTCATGTGCGGATTCAAAACCTTCATCACCAGCAGCATCATTGACAAAATGGTTCCGGCGAGAATGCCCAGCGCGCCAAATGAGCCGAAGAAGTGGAGCGGCCGGCTCATGTACTTCAGGAGGAAGCGAATTGTGAGCAGATCGAAGAAGACGCGGAAGGTGCGGCCGATGCCGTAGTGGCTCTTCCCGCGCTCGCGGTGCACGTTCTTGATGGGAATCTCGCAGATTGAAGCGCCATACCAACTTGCCAGCGCGGGAATAAACCGGTGCATTTCGCCGTAGAGCGGAATGTTGGTAATCACTTCGCGGCGGTATCCCTTGAACGTAGTGCCAAAATCGTGGATGTCCACGCCGGAGAGTTTCGCCATCAACCAGTTAGCGCAGCGCGAAGGAATACGCCGCATCACGAAGTTGTCGATGCGCTCTTTGCGCCAGCCGGAAACAACATCGTAGCCCTCTTCAAGCTTCTCGATGAAGTTTGGAATCTCGTTCGGATCGTGCTGAAGGTCGCCATCCATGGCGAAGATGAACTCGCCCGACGCGTGATCGAAGCCTGCCGCGAGCGCCGAGGTCTGCCCGAAGTTTCGGCGCAGCTTTACCACCAGTACGCGGCTATCAACCGCTGCGATCTCTTCAAGCAGCTTGTAAGTACGATCACTCGATCCGTCGTCTACCAGCACCAGTTCGAAACTGCTGCCCACCTGCTCCATCACCTGTTTCAGACGAGCATAAAGTACGGTTACGTTTTCCTCTTCATTATGAAAAGGAACGACGATTGAATACTTCGGCATATCAACAGTATAGACGCGCATCGACTCCAAAAGGCGCAAAACATTCGCCGCCGTAGCAAGAGCGTAACTTCCAGAATCCCGTAATTTCTATCGTTTGTATTTAGCGATCAAGTTCATCAAGCATGCCCTGCATCTCGCTGAGCGCATGCTGGTTGCCGCTTCGCGCCGCGCAGCTTATTCCGGCCCGCAACCGCTCAACGGCTTCACTGTTCCGCCCTGCTTTTGCCAGAGTCTGCGCGGACATGAAATAGCCGGCAGTGTAGTCGGGATGCTCTGCAAGCAGCGTGCTGAATTCTTTCAGCGCTTCGTCCACCTCGCCGCGGTTTGCCAGTTCCACAGCGATGCCGTAGCGCGCAAAGCTGTTCTTTGCATCAAGGGCAAGGATCTCTTTCAGGCCAGCAATTTTGTCCATTTTGTCTGTTTGTACTCGTTTATGCGCGGGGCATGCCCGCTGAGATTTGCGTAATTGGCGTGGATTGCCGAAACTGGATAAAGCGTCTCCGGGCACCGGCTGCCACGTCTTTGATTGTAGCTGGTTCGCAATCGTCGCGGAGTCTGCACTCCAATGGAGCGAGCACGCAATGAGTTCCACTGAATCCAGGCCGATTGTCCGCACCGTCGCCAGCACGCAATCGGAGATGACGGAAATCATCCTTCCCAATGACGCCAACACACTTGGCAATCTGCTGGGCGGCCGTCTGATGCACTTTATCGACCTTACCGGCGCCATGGCAGCGTACCGGCACACCCGCTCGCACGTAGTCACCGCCGCCATGGATCACATCGACTTCATCCAGCCGGTGCACGTAGGCGATCTGCTTATTCTCAAATCGAGCGTCAATCGCGCCTTCAACACTTCCGTCGAGGTCGGCGTCAAGGTCTGGGTCGAACATCCGCAGACGGGCGTGCTTCTGCATGTTGCCAGCGCTTACCTGGTTTTTGTTGCTATAGACAAGAGCGGCAACCGCCAGCGCGTACCCGAAGTGCTGCCCGAAACGCCGAACGAGATTCGACGCTACGCCGACGCATTGCGGCGCCGCGAACATCGCGAAGCCGAAGCCGCGCGGCGCAAACTGGAACGCCGCGCACAAGCCGAAGAGGCCACGAAATCCTGACTTCCACGGCAAACATTACGAAGAGAACTCAAGAAGGAGTTACACAATAATGGCCCATTCGCATGCCATGCCCGCGCCTGCAGCGCTTCCGGGCGTCTCCAGAATCATTGCGGTCGGTTCCGGCAAGGGCGGAGTCGGCAAGACCACCGTCGCAGTCAATCTCGCCATAGCGCTCTCTAAACTCGGCAAGCGCGTCGGACTCATCGATGCCGACGTATACGGTCCCAACGTTCCACTCATGATGGGTTCATCTCAGCCGCCGCGCGTCGCGGGTGAACGGCAGATTCTGCCCAACGACACGCACGGCATCAAGACGATGTCGATCGGATATATCTCTCCCGGCGACAAGCCAATGGTCATGCGCGGACCCATGCTGCACCAGATCGTTCGCCAGTTCCTGCAGGACGTGCAATGGGGCGAGCTCGACTATCTCATCATCGATCTGCCTCCAGGTACAGGCGATGTCGTTATCTCCCTGGTGCAGACGGTTCCGCTCACGGGCGCCGTGGTTGTCTCAACGCCAAGCGATGTGAGCCTGCAGGACGCGCGCAAGGCCCTCGAAATGTTCAGCCAGGTCAATGTCGAAGTGCTTGGCATCGTAGAGAACATGAGCCATTTCACCTGCCCGCACTGCCATCACGAGATCGATATCTTCTCCAAGGGTGGCGCTGAACGCACCGCACAGCAGTTCAACATTCCTTTCCTCGGATCCATTGAACTGATTCCCGCGATCCGCGAAGGTGGAGACCGCGGCCTTCCCGTTACCCTCGCCGGACCCAAGAGTCCGCAGGCCGCTGAGTTCTTTTCGATCGCGCAGAAGCTTATTGAGCGTGCCGACGCTGCGGCCTCGGCCAGCAAGGACGTGATCGAAATCAGCTAGGCGCGGTCAGTGACCGAGAGCGGCCGAAGGAGTGGTACGCGCAATCCGGCAGGCCGACTTTGCCCAGAGGAGTGGAACTCTTCAATACTTCCAATGGCCTTCTTTGAACTCCCAGTGCTCGCCGTGTTTGACCCACGTGCCCGGCACCCACTGGCCGCCGGGACGCGGGGGATTCACCCAGTGTCCCTGTGACCATCGGTAGCGCTGACCGGTCCACCGGTAGTAGCCTGCCTTCCACGCGAACCCTGGATGCGGCGCGTCTCGCATGGTCTCATTCAGCGGAGGCGGAGGCGGATCTTTGGGCAGATTGCTCTGCGCCAGCAGTGACGGCGCGAGCATCGCGGGAGAAATCAACATGCAAGAGAGCAGGAGTACACCGGCACTTTTTCTCACTGTTGTCACACCTACCTCTGCCCTCATTCTCCGTCGGTGTTGCTGTTAAAGCAAGGCATGATCGAAGGCGATGGATCGTGACGGAAAAAGCGGGGCGCATGGCCCCGCTTTCATCTGCTCCGGTTATTCGGATTAGCGCCAGTGCCCGTCGACAAGAACCCAGCCCTCGTGATGATGCACCCAGCGGGGAGCAACCCACACGGCATGGGGGCGTGGGGGCGCGACCCAGGCGCCACCGCGCCAGACATAGCGGTGACCGTCCCAGGTGTGGTAGCCCGGCTGCCAAACCCAGCCGTGATGCGGTGCGGGGCCATAGTGCTCAACTACTGGGGCCGGAGGCCCGATGCGGACGTATATCTGCGCATTCGAAGCCGCGGGAAGCATGGTGACTGCAAGCAAAGCTGCAAGCACAATCTTTTTCAAAGTTCAAAGCTCCTTTCCTCTTCTCAATCGACGCTGGAGCGGTGCTGCTTGGAGTCTTCTCCGGCATCTGTGACGTTTGAACGTCGGTTCAACGCAAAAGTTGCGTCGGAACCGGTGAAGAGGAAAGAAGGTGTAGCGAAGGTATCACTATCTGGCGATTGAGGTTACCAAGGTTTCCTCAGCAAGGGCTTGCGCGACGCTGCTGCAGGCAACCCGATCGACATCATGGTGCGTCACGAGGCGAATTGCATCCGGACCCACCGAGCTCATCAGAATTCCGCGCGCCTTCAGCCTGTCCACAAGTGCCTCGGCGCTCTGGCCGTTCGTGAGGCGGAAGATAACGATGTTGGTCTCGACAGTCTTCAGGTCGATCAACACACCCTCCATCCGGGAGAGCGCCTCAGCTACCAGGCGCGCATTGGCATGATCCTCATGCAGACGTGCAGGCATCTTCTCCAGAGCAATCAAGCCCGCCGCGGCAATTACGCCGGCCTGGCGCATTCCGCCACCCAGAGCCTTGCGATAAATGCGCGCTCGCTCCATCAACTCTGCAGAACCCGTGAGCATCGAACCCACCGGCGCGCCCAGCCCCTTCGACAGGCAGAACATGATTGTGTCGAAGCCGCGGGTCAGCGCCTTCACATCCACGCCGAGCGCGGTTGACGCATTAAAAATACGCGCGCCATCCAGGTGCAGCGGAAGCTTCCGCTTCTTCGCTTCGGTCCAGATCTCCTCGAGTACATCGAGGTGCGTGCATCGGCCCCCTGCGAGGTTCGCCGTGTTCTCAATCTCGATCAGGCCGGTCGAAGCATGGTGAGTGCTGCGTCCGCGAATAACCGCTTCGATATCTTTCCAGGTCAGCGTTCCGCTTGGGGTTGAAACAGCCCTGATCAGGCAACCGGAAAACTGCGCCGCCATCGCCATCTCCCAGTCAAGGATGTGCGAGCGCGCTTCGCAGATCACTTCCTGCCCTGGCTCGGTATGAAGCCGGATCGCGATCTGGTTCCCCATTGTCCCGCTAGGCACAAACACGGCGGCCTCGCAGCCAAAGATCTCCGCGGCACGCTTTTCCAGTAGATTGACGGTCGGGTCTTCACCGTAGACGTCGTCGCCCACCTCGGCCGCAGCCATCGCGGCGCGCATCTCCGGCGTTGGCCGGGTCACCGTATCGGAACGCAAATCAATCAAATCTGCCACGCTATCCTGTTCCATTCCTATGGAATTTGCGCCATCGGCAACTCGATCACCGGTGTCACCCTGCCGTCTTTGGAGGCGTACGCCCAGAGCCCATGAAAGTTCTCACGCAGGTCAGGATGCGCCTTGAGCAGCGCACTCAACACCGCGATCGCCTCCGTCCGCGATGCCGCCGGATCGGCGATGCCCAGCGACTCATAGGTCACGCCTAGATCTGCCTCGCGCAGGGAGGTGTCAACCCTTATGCCATCAATCTTCCAGGTGCGTGCACCGTCCACAATCGAAACTGGAAAATTGCCGGGCGCGTTTTGAATCTCCCCCTGTTCACGCACTAGCTTCTCCATGTTGGGCGACGAGATGAAATCCACCGGCAACAGAAGATAGCGCGCCAGTTCATAGGAGTAGTAGGCACTCCACGGCGCACCCGTTCCAGCAAGTGCACGGGCGCGCGACCAGTACCAGACACCATCGTGGCCGCCCACAATTCCCTGCCGGATCGAAAGCCCACCCAGCTTCCACGCAGGAGTCGCACCGGTCGGATCCCAGACGACGATCATGCCGATCTGCCCACCGAGCGGCGCGCCGGTCGTGGTCGCGAGCAGCACGCCGTACTTGCCCGGCGGCAACGAACGCATGTTAATCGTCACCATCAGCGATCCGCTGGTGTTTGAACAGAAGAACTGCGTGTCCTCGACCGCAGTCTGGCTCGAAGCATCGAGCAGATAGATCTCTTGAAGCTGCGCCTGCCCCCCCTTGAGCAACGGAGCCCCCTGCTCAGCTTCGTTATGGATACCGCCCCAGTCCGAGGCTACCGCCGGAAACAGATTTGCCTGCAGCGCGGAAAAGTTCTGCTGCATAACTGCCTCTGCCAGGCCCTGCCCGGCCGCGATCAGCGCGTTACGATCCGCCGCCTGCATTTCACCCTGCGTTGTGCAGGTTGCGGCCCGGCTCACCGTCGCCGAAGTCAGCGCGAACATTGCTACCCAAGCCTTCCAACAGGGTCGCATCGATTCCTGAACCCTCTCCGCCTGCGAAACTTTCCTGAGCGTCCGTCGGCATTTTTTAGTCTAATAGAGTGGACCGGTCAGGCATCGGCCTGGGGAACCGATTCTCATGCACGTATTCAAGCCTCATCCTCGGCTCGCGCTTCTCTGCGCAGCGTTGTGCTGTGTGACCGTAATCGAAGCGCAGACGCCGCCGGCCCCACTGGCGAAATCGACGTCTGCCCGGCATCGCGCCCGGACTGCGGCGCACGCAACAGTTCCTCCCGAACCAACCCTGGCTCCGCCCCCACCGCCAAATTGGCCCATCAATGACGCCCCTGGGCCTCCCTCAATCGAGTGGAATGCGACTGGCCTCAGCATCGAAGCCTCAAATTCCAGCCTGAAGCAGATTCTCGACGCAGTGGCTTCCGTCACCGGCACAAGAGTCGAGGGATTCACCCAGGATCAACGGGTTTTCGGCAATTTTGGCCCTGGGCAGCCGCGAGACGTGCTCAGCCAGCTTCTGCATGGCTCCGGCTACAACATTGTGATGATCGGCAACCAGGCCACTGGCGCGCCCCGTGAGCTCGTTCTCAGCAGCCGCAAGATCGGCGGCGGTGCTGCGCCGCAGCCGGGCGCCCGTCCCGCGCAGGATGACAGCGACGATGATTCCTACGACAACCCGGTCGAGGTGATGCCCCCCGCCCCGCCACAGGAGGAGCCCGCCCGCATTGCGCCCGATGCCGGACGCTCGCCGCAACAGATTCAGCAGGAGTTGCAGCAGCGCCAGCAGCAATTGCTGATACAGCAGAACCAGCAGCAACAGACGACTAACCCGCCGCCAAACTAGCCTATTTGCTTATTTTGGGTTGCACTTGTCGGGAACGACTTCCGGCAGCTTTCGGCTCACCTTGCCGCCAATCGGCTATCTCTAATTAGAGAGTTCTATAAAACCCCGGCCGTCTCTGGCAGGTTTTTAACGGTTACCGTGCGCCTCTGGGGACGCATCATCGCGAAGCCGGCGCGGAAAATTCCATAAGCTGTCAAAACGCCAAAGGCCATGGAACCGATGGTGGCGCAAATTAGCATCGCCAAGTTCATTGCATCTGCCATAGGGTTACTCGATCCAGTTTACTGCACAAAATTTACAACGGTTGTTACTGTTCAATATCGACAAAATCTGCAGTTCCGACACAAACGTAATGTCGATTGAGCGATTCTCGCAGAAAATGACCCTGCGTTGACCCTGCTTTCTGTTGCCAAATAGAATACCCCCAGGGTCGCTGCAGCCTGGTTGGAACCTGATTGCGCGGCTCGGAGCAATCCGACCCGCCACGCCTCCTATTGCCTGATCATGTCCATTACTCACATCTCGGTGCGGGGGGCGCGCCAGCATAACCTGCGTGATATCCAGGTCCGCATCCCTCGCAACACGCTCACGGTGGTCACGGGTCTCTCCGGCTCTGGCAAGAGCTCGCTGGCTTTTGACACGATCTACGCCGAAGGCCAGCGCCGCTACGTGGAGACACTTTCTGCTTATGCGCGACAGTTTCTCGACCAGATCGAGCGGCCCGACGTCGACTCCATCGAGGGGCTCAGCCCGGCTATCTCAATAGAACAAAAGACCACCAGCCGCAGCCCCCGTTCCACCGTTGGCACCATTACAGAGATTTACGACTACCTCCGACTGCTCTATGCCTCAGTAGGCACGCCACACTGTCCCAATTGTGGCAGGCCCATCGCCCGCCAGACAGCCGACCAGATTGTGCAGCGCATTCTGCAGCTTGGCGCAGGCGAGCGCGTCACCATCATGGCTCCCATCGTCCGTGGCCGCAAAGGCGAATTCAAGGACCTGCTCGACCAGCTTGACCAGCAGGGTTTCCGCGCGCGAGTGGACGGCGAAATGCGCGACCTCTCCGAGCCCATCGCTCTCGACAGGCGCAAGAACCATAACATTGAGGCGGTCGTTGATCGCATTCTGCTGAAGGTCGCGGCCGACGCTCCCGCAACGCCCGGCAAGCCGTCGCTTGAGAAACGTCTCGATGCGGCCGTCAGCAAGGCGCTGCAACTGGCGAACGGCCTTGTGCTTATCGTGCTCGCCAATGGCGAGGAGCAGCTTTTCTCTTCCTCCATGGCCTGCCCGGATTGCGGTCTGGACGTCCCCAAGCTTGAGCCCCGCAGTTTTTCCTTCAACTCCACCTTCGGCGCCTGCCCGGAGTGCCATGGCCTCGGCTCGCTTTACGATCTTGATCCGGCCAAGGTGATCACCGACTGGTCCAAACCGCTGCTCGATGGCGGTCTGGGCCCGGGCTCCGCGTCGCAATACCTCCTCAAGCTCGTCCACCTTGCCGCAGACCGCTACAAGATCGACCTGAAGAAGCCCTTCGAAGACCTGCCGCCCAAGCATCAGCACATCCTCGTCTACGGACCGCCCAAAGGGGAGGGCCCGCGCACCGGCTTCCACGGCATCCTCACTTACCTGCGCGACACCATCAGTGAGGCGCGCAGCGAGGGCTATCGCGAGTACATGATGAACTACATGTCCGCCACGCCCTGCCCTGTCTGCCGTGGCAAGCGGCTGCGGCCGGAGTCGCTCGCAGTCAAAATCGGAGGCATGTCCATCGCTGACTTCACGGCGCTGCCTCTGAATCGGGCACTCTCCGCCGCCATCGGCCTCACCTTCACCGCGCGTGAAGCTCTCATTGCCGAGCGCATCCGCCGCGAAATCGCCGAGCGGCTCGAATTTCTCTGCGCCGTCGGCCTCAGCTATCTCTCGCTCGACCGCAGCGCCGCAACGCTCTCCGGCGGCGAAGGCCAGCGCATCCGTCTCGCCACGCAAATCGGCTCGCGCCTTCGCGGCGTGCTCTACGTGCTCGATGAGCCTTCCATCGGGCTGCACCAGCGTGACAACGCGCGCCTTATCCACGCGCTTACCCAGCTGCGCGACCTCGGCAATACAGTCCTCGTCGTCGAGCACGATGAAGACACCATTCGCCACGCTGACTACGTCGTCGACCTCGGCCCCGGCGCAGGGCGTCTTGGCGGTTATGTCGTCGCCGAAGGCACTCCGGCGCAGATCATGGCCAACCCCGCCTCCCTCACCGGCAAGTATCTTTCCGGCGATGCGGGCATCGTGCAGCGCACTGAGCCGCGCCCTCTCACCCATAAATGGATCACCATTGCCGGCGCCCGCCAACACAACCTGCAGGACCTCACCATTCGTTTTCCTCTTGGCGTAATGACCGTTGTGACCGGCGTCAGCGGCAGCGGCAAAAGCACGCTCATCAATGACATCCTCTACCGTTCGCTGGCCAAGAATCTCTACGGCTCGCGTGAAGAGCCCGGCGCGCACGAAGAGCTCACCGGCGAGGATCAGATCGACAAAGTCATCCGCATTGACCAATCGCCGATAGGCCGAACCCCGCGGTCAAACCCCGCTACCTACACGCAGGTCTTTTCGCCCCTCCGCGACCTCTTCGCCATGCTTCCCGAGGCCCGTGAGCGGGGGTACAAGCCCGGCCGCTTCAGCTTCAACGTCACCGGAGGGCGCTGTGAAGCCTGCCATGGCGATGGCCAGCGCCGTATCGAGATGAATTTCATGCCCGACGTCTACGTGCAGTGCGAAGTCTGCAACGGCCGCCGCTACAACCAGGAGACGCTCGCCGTAAAGTTCCACGGCTATTCCATTGCCGACATTCTCGACCTCACCATCGAGGACGCGCTCACAGTGCTGGCCGATGTACCGCTGGTGCGGCAGAAGCTGCAGACACTCGTCGATGTCGGCCTGGGCTACGTGCACCTCGGCCAGAGCGCGACCACACTTTCCGGTGGTGAGGCACAGCGCATGAAGCTGGCTCGCGAGCTTTCCAAGCGACAGACCGGGCGCACGCTGTACCTTCTCGATGAGCCGACTACCGGGCTGCACTTTGACGACGTGCGCAAACTGCTCGAAGTCCTGCATCGCCTCACCGACCTCGGCAACACCATCATCATCATCGAGCACAATCTCGACGTCATCCGCAATGCCGATTGGGTTATCGACCTCGGCCCCGAAGGCGGTGAGGACGGCGGCCGTCTGGTCGCCGAAGGCCGTCCCGCGAAAATCGCGCACACTCCCGGCTCCTACACGGGGGAGTTTCTCGCTCGCTATTATGCTTCGCACAATGGCCACCTCGAGCCGATCGACAGCCCG
Organism: uncultured Acidobacteriaceae bacterium; assembly: GCA_963839215.1. Taxonomy (GTDB): domain Bacteria; phylum Acidobacteriota; class Terriglobia; order Terriglobales; family Acidobacteriaceae; genus Telmatobacter. Next base: position 154,271 of record CAWITZ010000003.1, read on the forward strand.
GCGCCAGCAAAGGTGCGCTCCGGCAAAAACTTTCGAGGCGCAGCCCTCGCGAAGGACGACCTCGGGCGCTCCGATGCGATAGCCTCAGTAGCAAAGCAGAGCAAACGCTCAAAGAAACCGGTAGCCCAATGAGCAACGACTCGGAGCAGTTCCCCCGGCCAGAAAGCCCCGCGCCACTCGCTGAGTCTCCATCGGAGCATCCTCCTCGCGCGCCCGAACCGCATTTCTCGTATCCAATTACTGCAGAGATGCTGTCATTCCCCGAGAATGCCTCTGAGAATGCGCCGCTCTTCCTTGAACTCTCTCAGCCTCCGCCGCTGCAGCGTATTCCCAACTTTGGACATCTGGCGATTCTTATTCTCATTGCATTGTGCGCACTTTTTGGCGCGGCAATGCTGGCCCAGCTTGGGCTTCACTTCCACCTCTTCGGCGTAACCACTGTCACGCAGGCCGCTACTGAGATTCACTACACCCTGGGCACTGAAGGCATCCTCTACGTCCTCACATTGATCGGCTCCGCCGTCATTTTCCCCATCGTGTGGCACAAGGGATTGCTCGACGGCGTTCACTGGCAGGGATCGGCCGCCGTGCGCCGCAGCCGCTACCTCATCTTCGCGGCCGTCGCCTGCTTTGCGCTTGCGCTCGTCAATGGAATGACGATGCCCGGCCCTGTAGACGCGCCCATCGACAAGATCTTTCGCATGCCTGGCGCCGCCTGGATGCTCTTTGGCTTTGGCGTCACGCTCGCGCCGTTCTTTGAAGAACTAGGCTTTCGCGGCTTCTTGTTGCCGGCTCTCTGCACATCGTTTGACTGGATGCATGAGAAAGCCACCGGCAAGCTGCCGCGCCCACTCGATGAAGATGGCCACCCACAGTGGTCGATCACTGCCATGGGCATCGCGTCGATTCTCACGAGCCTCCTCTTTGCCGGCATCCACGCTGACCAGACAGGCTATTCGCTCGGCCCGTTTCTGCTCCTGATCTGCGTCAGCCTGGTGCTCTGCTGGGCGCGGCTCAGCACGCGCTCCCTGGCTGCCAGCGTCATTGTGCACGCTTGCTACAACTTTCTGCTCTTCTCGCTCATGCTTATTGGCACCGATGGCTTTAAGCATCTCGACCGGATGTAACAGGCACTTCCCTCCATCGTCCGATTACAATCGTCCTGATGACCACTGCCACCCATGCCCGCCAGTTGCTTGCGCTGCTCGCCCGCACCAGCTTCAAGCTCGGCCAGTTCAAGCTGTCTTCCGGCGGCACTAGCGATTACTACATCGACTGCCGCACCACCACGCTGCATGCTGAGGGCGGGCGGCTCACTGGCCACGCCATTCTCGAATTGCTTGAGCAGCACGGCATCGAGGCGGATGCCGTTGGCGGCCTTACCATGGGCGCAGATCCAATCGTCTCCAACGTGGCCACGGCAAGCGCTTGGCGAGCTCAGTCTGAACCGGGCGCTCCTCTGCTTCACGGCTTCCTCGTCCGCAAGGCAGAAAAAGCACATGGCACTGGCCGCCGCATTGAAGGGTTCTATCGTGAAGGCGCCGGTGTGGTTATCGTGGACGACGTGTGCACTACCGGCTCTTCCACCATCAACGCCATTGAAGCGGCACAGGAGGCCGGAATGAAGGTTGCCGCCGTCGTCTGCATCGTTGAACGCGAAGAAGCAAACGGGCGCCCCGCGGTTGAAGCCGCCGCCAAAGGGGCTCCCTTCCTGCGACTCTTCACCGCCAATGACGTCCGCGTGGAGCATGTGAGGCAACTCGGCTCCGCTAAGGCCTGAATTCTTTACCCAAAATCAAAAGCCACCCGGATCTCCGAGTGGCTTTTGCTTTGCTGATCTACCGATCGAGTGAGTTAGCGTCCCGAGCCGGCGGGCGCTGCTGCCGGAGCCTGATCGCCTGCCATATTCGAAAGCAACTGCACCTGCACTCGACGATTTGCCTTGCGGCCGTCGCGGGTGTCGTTAGGAGCAACTGCCTGGTCCTTGCCGATGCCGATCAGGTAGAAGCGATGCGCGGGAATGCTGTATTTCGCTGCCAGATACTGCACCACCGCATCGGCGCGGCGCTGGCTCAGGTCGTAGTTGTACTGGGCCGATCCCGTCGAATCAGTTCCGCCGGTCACTTCAAGAATGTAGCTCTTCGCCGTGTTCAACTGCCCGGCAAAGGTATCGAGCTGATCCTTGTCGTCGGCCGTCAGTGTCGCCTTGTCGAAGCCAAAGTTCACCGTCACGTTGGCAAGCGGTTTGTAGTTGTCCAGGCCCTTTACGACGGAGTCGAGGCTATCGGCGCGATGTACCGCGTCGTTGGCAGCAGTCTCGGCATCGCCGGCTGCCTTCGTCGCACCCTGAGCATTCTGTGTGGCGCTGTCAGCTGCGCCCTGTGCAGTCTTGATGCCTGCCTGCGCCCGCTCGTCGGTGTCCTTGATCGCGCGTCCATTCGCGGCCGTTTGATCTTCGAGCTTGTTGGTGTGATCCACAATCGGGGCGGTCTGGGTCTTCACCCAGTTTTTCGAGGCGCAACCCGTCACGCCTGTCACTGCCAAGGCCGCCGTTCCCATCCACAACGCAAATCGGTAGTTTGCCATCGTCTTATTTCCTCCCGCTCCCTTGTCTGGTCGAGCCACACGGTGGGCAGCGATGTTCAATTTCTATAGTAGACATTGCACCTTCCCCTCCAAACTGGAGCCAGCGGCTTATATTAATGAAAATAAATTGGTTACCTAAATTGTTTGTTCTGGTTATCCACGTTCAATACTGTGTAATTTTTACTTCAGCCGGTAAGGATTGCCCGGCAATTTCACTTCAAGCGGCGAATCTGGTTTACCCGCTATGCTAAAGATCTGGCGTCTTTTCACGCAGGCCTTTCGATGGATCTCTACGAAAAAATCCGGGCCCTACCCACCCAGCCTGGCGTGTATCTCTACAAGAACGCCGACGGCGAAGTCATCTATGTCGGCAAGGCAAAAAATCTGCGGTCGCGCGTCCGCTCTTACCTGCTTGAGGCCTCCCAGGCCAACGCCAAAACCGGATCGCTCATGCGCGAAGCGGTCGACCTAGACTACATCCTTGTCGCCAACGAACATGAAGCCCTCGCGCTTGAAAACAATCTCATCAAACAGCGCAAGCCACGCTTCAACATCCTGCTGCGTGACGACAAAACTTACCCTTACGTCAAACTCACTCTCACCGACCGCTTCCCCAAAGTCTTCGTCACCCGCCGTCTGCGAAAGGATGGCTCTGCCTACTACGGCCCTTACTTTCCCGGCAATCTCGCCTATCGAGTGGTCGAGCTGATCCATCGCAGTTTCCTCATCCCAAGCTGCAAGGTCGATCTCTCTCGCTACCACCCGCGCGCCTGCCTGCAGTACTACATTCACCGCTGCCTCGGCCCGTGCGTGGAGGGCTTCGTGACGTCGGAGGCCTACAAGCAGGCGGTGCGCGACGCGCAGCTCTTCCTTGAAGGCCGCCATACAGAACTCGAGAGATCTCTCACGACCCGCATGATGGCTGCTGCTGAGGCCGAGCAATTCGAGGCGGCCGCACGCCTGCGCGATCAGCTCACCACAGTGCATCAACTCCAGGAAAAACAGCGCATCGCCACAGCGGAGCAAAGCGATGACGCCGACGTCTTCGGATATCACTATGAAGATGGTTACCTCGCCGTCAATCTGTTCCATATGCGCGCCGGCAAAATCGTTGATCGCCGCGAGTTCTTCTGGGAAGACCTGACCGACCTGCTCGAAGCCGCGGAAACCGATGCCGGCGAGGATCCGCCACGCGCGCCAGTCTCGCGCGATGCCACGGCCTTCCAGGCAGACGCTGTCTTCTCCGCCCTGCTTAAGCAGCTCTACATCGATCAGCAATACGTGCCGCGTTCCATCCTCATCCCCGTTGACTTCGACGATCGCGAAGCTCTCGCCACGCTACTGAGTGAACGCATCGGCCATCGTGTCGAACTCGCCGTTCCTCAGCGCGGAGAGAAGCGCTCCCTGGTTGACCTTGCCGGTCAGAACGCCAAACAATCCTTCACCCAGCGTTTTCGCGTCCTCGAGCCATCACGCAAAGCCATTCAGGAAGCCCTTGCCGACGTGCTTATGCTGCCGGAACTCCCCCGCCGGATTGAGTGCTTCGACATCTCGCACATCCAGGGGGCAGAGACTGTCGCGTCGCTCGTGGTCTGGGAAGACGGCAAGATGAACAAGTCCGCGTATCGCAAATTCAAAGTCATGACCGTGCTCGGCGTCGACGACTTCGCTTCCATGCGCGAAGTGGTGCACCGCCGTTACCGCCGCCTCAAAGAGGAAGACAAGCCGATGCCTTCTCTGGTTCTGATTGACGGAGGCCTCGGTCAGCTTCATGCCGCAGCAGATGCACTCGAGTCCCTCGGGTTTACATCGCAACCGCTTGCCTCCATCGCCAAGCGCGAAGAAGTCATCTACCTTTACGGCAACGAGGACGAGCCTGTCGTGCTTGATCGCCGCTCGCCCGTGCTGCACCTGATTCAGCTTATTCGCGACGAAAGCCATCGCTTCGCCGTTGGCTATCACCGCCAACGCCGCGCTATGCGCGACCGCGACTCAGAGTTGCTGAACATTCCCGGCGTCGGCGCGCAAACTCGCCAGCGCCTGCTTACCCACTTCGGCAGCCTGCGCGACGTGCAGCAGGCCACAGCTGAATCCCTTGCCGCTGTTGTGCCGCGCAAGACTGCCGAATCGATCTGGCGGCATTTCCATGAGCCACAACCCGCCGCGTAGTTTTTCCGCGCCGTCAACTGGGGCAACTTCACCCGGGTCTTTGGCTTCTATGCACTGGAGCGCCCGCGGCCCCTCGCCGGGCAGGCGTTCCGCACGGAAGCAGAGGCGCCGGGTTTTCGCGATTTCCCTGGCTCGCAGGCGATGAAGGAGAATCGCAATGGCAGTCGCCAGACTCTGCTTCCGTTTCTCTTTCTCAGGCACTTTCCCTGACACGATTCTTATCGCTCCTCATGCTACCCTCACATCACCCGCATGAGTCAGACCGATTCCTCGCCTGCGCAATCGATCCCTGCCGATCTGCCCCGCGTTCTCGGCGCAAGCCAGGCCACAGCCATCGTGGTGGGGACCATCATCGGCAGCGGCATCTTTCTCGTTCCCAGCGAAATGATGAAAGACACGGGCTCGTCCACACTCGTCTATCTCGCCTGGATCGTTGGCGGCCTTCTTTCGCTCTTCGGCGCCATGACCTATGCAGAACTTGGATCGATGCTGCCCTATGCCGGCGGCGAGTACGTCTACCTGCGCGGCGCCTACGGCGACACCACCGCGTTTCTCTACATGTGGACATGGTTTGCGGTGGCCAAGCCAGCCTCGATCGCAGCTGTCACCAGCGGGCTCGCCCGCACCCTCGGCGTCTTCTCCGCCTTCCACTGGCTCACCACGCCGGTGCCCGGTCTGCCACTGCTCTGGTCTCAGGTCTTCGCTATCGGTGTCACCTGGTTCATGACCGGCCTCAACTACCTCGGCATTAAGAAGGCCGGAGATTTCCAGCTTGTCTTCACCATCCTCAAAGCTGCCCTCATTGTTATCGTCGCTGTGCTCTGTTTCGGCTCTTCATTCGGTTCATGGAGCAATTTCGGCACATCTCTGCCGCATGCAGCAGGCGGCTTCGGCGGCTTCATGCTGGCGCTCATCGCCACGCTGTGGGCCTACGACGGATGGAACGATCTCACCATGGTCGCCGGCGAAGTGCGTCGTCCCGAACGCAGCCTGCCCATTGCTCTCATCGGCGGACTTTTTATTGTCGGCGCGCTCTTCATGGTGACCAACGCCGCCATCCAGTACATCCTGCCCGCCGCGCAGATCGCCGCCAGTGAGCGCCCAGCCGTAACCGCACTCTCCGTCGTCGCCGGACACAAGGGAGCCGCCTTCGTTGCCGCAGCCATGGCGCTCTCCATCTTCGTCACACTCAATGGAACCGTCATGTCCGGCGCGCGTGTTCCCTTTGCCGCCGCGCGCGACCGCCTCTTCTTTCCGCAGTTCGCGCATATCCATCCGCGCTTTCAGTCGCCCTCCACTTCGCTCATCGTGCAGGGACTTCTCTCGACGATCCTGCTGCTCTTTCTCAGCCAGTTTCAACAGCACTTTGAGCTCGCCGTCTTTGCCGAGTGGCTCTTCTACATGCTCACCACTACGACCGTCTTTTTTTATCGCCGGCGACGGCCCGATCTTCCCCGTCCTTACCGCGTCTGGGGCTATCCGGTTCTGCCTGCAATCTTCGTCGTCTGCGCCGCGGTCGTGCTCGTCTGGAGCTTCGCAGGCAACCTCGAAGGCTCTCTCATCGGCTCCGTTCTCATCCTCGCCGGGCTGCCTGTTTTCTGGATGGTGCGCAAACGCTACGGCGCATCGCTTCCTCCCGAGAGAAGTCACAGCCTGTAAACCACCGCCACTTTTCGCATCGCGCTTCCCACGCGGGTCATCCGAATAGATATGCCGGCAGATCATCCGCTCGACAATCCTATCTGGCACTCTCTCTGCACCGGCCACAGCGAACTGGCCGTCGGCGGAAACCTTGCGCGCCGCTACCCTGCTGACATCGGCCCCCTCAGCGGCATTGCGGACCAATCCCCAGAAGCCTACGAAGGGCTGCGCGGGCTCGCCGGTCCCGATGGGGCTCTCGCTCTCTTTCTTGAGGAGTCACCACGCGAACAATCCGGGCTGACGCTGGTACGTTCAAGCCTGCTGAGCCAGATGATCTTTACCGGCCGCATCGCGCCGTCGCCAGAGCCCATTGCTTCCTCCGCCCTAATGCGCCGACTAATGATGATCGAGGACGTGGAGTCGATGGTCTCGCTCGCCGAACTCACTGAGCCCGGTCCCTTTCGCCGGCGCACGGCGACCTTGGGAACTTTCTTCGGGATTTTCGAGGGCGCGCGACTGCTCGCCATGGCCGGTCAACGCACCCGCCCATCGGGCTTCATCGAGGTCAGCGCTGTTTGCACGCACCCTGACGCCCGCGGCCGCGGTTACGCGTATACCCTCATCGCTCATGTCGTGGACGACATTCTCCGCCAGAACGTCGTACCCTTCCTTCACGTGCTGGCTGACAATCATTCCGCGATCCGCGTCTATGAGCGCCTCGGATTTACCGAGCGCCGCAAGCTCCACGTCGGCGTCTACCGAAACAACGGCTGAGAGACCGCCCTGCCGGCCCAGGCAATCGTCTACCATCGAAACTGCGTATGCGGTCAAAACCAAAACTGGGGCAGAACTTTCTGCACGACGCGAGCGCGATTCAGCGCATTGTTGCTGCGCTGGGCGACTGCTCCACCCGCACCGTCGTCGAGATTGGCCCAGGCAAAGGCGCCGTCACGCGCGCGCTGAGCGCACGGGCAGCCCATGTGATCGCCGTCGAACTGGATGACTTGCTGGCGGAGCGCCTCCGTAATGACTTCCCTGCCGACCAAGTCACCGTCGTTCATCAGGATGTGCTGAGCTTTGACTACGCATCGGCCGCAGCCTCGGCCGGTCAGCGCCTCGCTGTTGTGGGCAACCTGCCTTACTACATCACTTCTCCGATCCTGCATCAGCTTGCGTACAGCCATGCCTCTCTCGATCGCGCCGTCCTCATGATGCAGCGTGAAGTGGCGGATCGGGTCGTCGCTTCTCCTGGCTCGCGCGACTATGGCGCGCTGTCCGTCACCGTGCAAATGTATGGAGCCGTCGAAAAACTCTTCACGCTGCCGCCGGGCGCATTCTCGCCGCCGCCCGACGTGCACTCCTCCGTCATTCGCTGGCGCTTTGCTCCGCGCTTTACCGAACTGAACGTCGACGAAGATCGCTTTCCTGTATTCGTGCGCCAGGCCTTTGCACAGAAGCGTAAGACGCTGGCCAACAATCTGCGCGCCGCCGGTTTTAGCACATCAGAAATCGATGCCGCGATGGGTCGCTCCAGTATTCCACCCCGCGCGCGCGCCGAGGAGCTATCCCTCGAGGCTTTCGCTGCGCTGTGGGACGCACTGCATCGCTAGGTTATCGCCCCGTTTGAGCGAATAGCTCACGGCCTTGTTGCCGGAGCTACAAACTCATTGAGGTTCATCGGGCGCATTGCTTCACCGGGTGGCTGAATTGAAAGCACCAGAGCCAGCGAAGTGGGCGGCCCCTGAAAGTAGGGCACATGAATCGAATGCCATCCTGCTGAAAGCGTGGTCACGGCGGTTTCCGTGGCGACCGCGTGAACTCCATCGAGATCGATCAGAACCCGGTCGTCGATTTCAAGCTGTGAGCCATCGTCCGATCGCAGTTCGAACGAGTATTCGCCCGGTTTGGTGATGTAGAACTTGCCGTAGTAGTCGATACCAAACCAGAGGCTGCTGTGGGTGATGCCGGGAATGCCGCCCATCTTCGTAATGTCCTGGTTGGGAACGTCGAGTGCTGCGGTGTAGATCGAGGCGACTGGGTCGAGTTCTCCAAACTCTTCCAGAGACGTCGTACCTGTCGAAAGCTCGTAAACATCGCCGCAGAAGGCGTTTTCCCTCGGAGTCACAGAGCCAAAGGCGCGAATATCGCCGACGAGCTTCTTCTTTTTTGGGGCTTGGCTCACTTGCGAGGCGATCGGCAGTGGGCGGGAGACGTCGACAATGCCAAGATTGCCGGTTGTTCGATCCAATACCGCGAGACGCACCAGCGCAGGCGGCCGCGGACCCGGAGCTTCAAGAAGGCTCGTAAACCCACGCTCCGGCAGCCGCGCAAGATCCGTGCCGTTCAGTTGGTGGTCCACGGTCGAGTGCAGAAAATCAGCCACCTCGCCGGCGTCGTCAAAAACGCACATCCCGAAGTCGAGTTCAACGCGCGGAACGGCCCCATTGATTCCGATTTGGCTCAGCGATTCCGGTTTGATCACGACCGCGTAACGCGTGCCGTTTCCGCCCGTAGCCTCGAGCACTCGGGCGGTAATTGCGAGCGTGGGCGGCGTGAGTGGGTGATAGCAGGCCGCTTCGTACAACGCCTCCGGAGTCACGAGCTTCTGCAAGTCTTTTTGCGTAGCATTTTCCCGGGTATAGCCCACATAGTACCGGCGGCGGAAAGTGAGGACGACGTGGGGACGAGTCGTCTTTACCAGAACTGTGTGATATCCAGGTTCGGAGGATGCCTGTATTGCAATTTGATAATGCGCTGTGGCATCGAGCGCGCAAACTGCGCCGGAACTCACATGAAAGCCACCTGCCGAATCCCCCTCCCGATCCCTTCGCTCTGGGTCGATAGTGCGAAGGTAGAGGATGCGCCGGGGAATCTTGTGGCCATGCTGCGCAGTCTCGTAGACTTCGAGTTCATTCGCCGCCAGATCCCTGATCGGCAGATTGTGGCGGTCGCGCGCGACAACGTCGATCACGGCTTCGTGGGACTCGATGTGCAGCACCATCCCCGAGTCGGATGCCCGGCCTGAGGGAGCGACCTGCGCCGCAGCGGCTGGGCACTGCCAGGAAGCAAGGCAGAGTGCACCGAAGACAGGCACAAAGAAGAGACCCTTTCCATGCATGGTCGAGATTCTCCGTCAGAGATGGGGAGAAGGTCAAGGATGACAGCTCCACTTATCCACACCCCTAACTTGATAACTTGCGAGTAAGTATGATATAATAATTGTCGGGAGATAGTAATAAGTCCTCGGCGATCTCATCAGTAGGTCGCAGCTAAGTATTTGTATGCATCTTCATCAAAGGAACCCCGATGACCCCAATCTCTTCTTCACCCCTGAAGCTTTGTCTGATGCAGCTTGCTGCCCTCACCGTCCCCGTGGGAGCAGACCGCACCATTGAGATGTCAATGGGCTGTTATCTCATCGAAACCGCGGATGGCCGTCGTATTCTCATCGACAGCGGTATGGCTCCAGACGGACGAACGGGCAACACCCCACCGCCTCGCTTCGAAACCAACGTGATCGGACAACTCTCTCTTCTAGGACTGAAGCCCGAAGATATCGATATCGTCATCTGTACGCATTTCGACGTCGATCATGCCGGATATCACGATAGCTTTCCGCAGGCGGAGTTCGTGGTTCAGCGTTCGCATTATGAGCTGGCGCGCAGTGGTCATCCAAGGCTACAGAAAGCACGGTCGCATTGGGATCATCCCTTGCTACGCTACCGCCTGGTGGATGGGGACACCGAAGTGCTTCCTGGCCTGACGCTGCTTGAGACCAGCGGACATGTAAAGGGACACCAGTCCGTCCTGGTACATCTCCCCCGGACGGGAGCAGTGCTTCTTGCTATCGACGCAGTTTCGTTTAAGCAGTTCTTCACCACCAAGCGCAAGCAGACGCCCGTTGACGACGATGAGATTGAGCTGATCGCGAGCACGCAAAAACTGCTCGACGTTGCGGAGCGCGAGAATGCGGCGCTTGTGGTATTTCACCACGATGGCACCCAGTGGGAGTCGCTCAAGAAGGCGCCGGAATTCTACGACTGACCCAAATAAATCAGGCCGCGGGAACCTTGATAATCCGCGGCCTGAATTTCGACGCTGAAAGCTATTTGTGCGCGCTGCCGCCATGAGGCGCTGCTCCGCCGCCGCTCGGGTGGGGTGCACTCGTTGGGGCAGGGCGGCTTGGTGCCGGCGCATGGCTGGGAGCAGATGGCCGCGGCGCATTGTAAACACCAGCAGGCGCACCCGTCCGTGGTGGGGGCGAGTAACGAACGGTAGGCGGCATAGGACGCGACGAGTAGGAGCCGCCGTTGTAGGAGGGCGGCCGGGCCACAACGCCCTGCGAACCAGTGTCAATGCCGTAGAGCGGCCGGCTCACATTCATATTGCCGTTCTGGTTCCTGTTCTGAACAAAGCCCGAGCCTAGTTGGGTGCGGGACGGGTATCCGGCACGGGGCGCCATGGGGCGCAGGTTAGGCGCAACCGGTTGCAGAGGCATAACTGTGTTGCCGGCCACGGTGACCGGACCGCGGCCCCGAACCGGAGCCCCATGGACGCCATAGTTGCCACGGTTGACCCTGACGATTGGATAAGGCTGATACCGCACGCCTCCTGCAAGGTGGATGGAACCTGGGGGTATGGGGCCGCCATGAGGCCTTTGCGGGGGAAGATACCGGTTTGGTGCGTTGTGAATGTTGATTGTGAAGCCGCCGCCGCACCACCATGGACTGCCAAAGCCGGGGGCCCATCCCCAGCCGATTCCACTGTAATAGCCCCATGAACCGTATGCGTAGGGCATGTATCCCCATGACTCGCCACTCGCCCAGACGTAGCCGTAACCGGGAGTCCACAGCCAGCTTCCGGAGCCATAAGGATCCCAACTCGCGTCTTCAGCCTGGTAAGGCGACCAGACATAACCCTGACCTGGAACGTTATACCAGTTGCCGTTCGAGTCAAGGTCGCTCCAGGCCGGGTCGCTGCTATCTGGAACAGAGCTCGTCGCGGCAGTTTGCTGAGCTTCCTGGGCGGTGAGAGCCTGATCGCGGTCAGAGTTCCAGGTATCCCACGAGTCCGGCTCGATGGCGTCAGCGACAGTGTAGTTTCCGGGCATCTCGCCGCTGAGCTTGAGAGTCTGACCACCGTGCACGTCGGCAGCCATCGAATTTGGGCCATTGACCTCTGCGTTGCCAGAGAAAACTGCCAGATCTCCGGGCGGGTTATCCAAGCTGACGCGCAGAATGGTGAATCCGCTGGCCGTGGCAAGGCTATCGCCAAAACGGACGCGGAAGCTGTTGGATTGAGTGCTCTGCTGGATTTCGAAGTACGCAAGCCCACCGTTCACAACGACTTCAGTATCAGGAGAACCTGCCTGCAGACGAAGAGCGCCGAGTGTGACGGAACTGTTGGGCGAGACGCGGGCAATGCTTCCATCATCGAACTGGATTTCGGCGCGTCCATCGTCGGAGGTACTGATCTGGGTGCCTTCAAAGAGCGGCGCGTTGACCGGCGCCTGGGACGCCATGATCTGGCTGCCCTGCGAGAGCTGCACCTGGCCTTCGACTTCGCTAAGCCGGGCGGCTCGCGTCGTTTGACCGGTCTGACCAGCCACGTTGACCGGCTCCTGAGCCTGTTCCTGAGCCAGGGAGACGCCCGTCATCGACAGCGCGCTCACGAGAACGAACGCCAATCCAATCAACTTGCGACCCTTTAACCAGGTTGTTTTTCCGCTTCTCATGGCCCCCTGCCTTCCAGTGGCCTCGAAATCCCTCTTCGCGTTAGCCGCCTGCTTCGGGGTCCACAACTATTGGACACTTGTTTTGCCCCGAAAGTCGCGGCAAATCCGAGCCGTAAGGGTTATTTCGAAGACTCTGCCAGAAGGATACCTGCCCGCTTGCGAACATGCTCCATCACCGAAGGATCATCCTGCAATTTCTGCAGGATGCCGCGGATGGTGCCTAGCTGCTGTAGACGGCCATCCTTCGCGCCCTCGGTGAGGTAGTTCATCTCCTGGTCAAGGCCGAGAGGATCATGCTGGAGGACCAGTTCCAGACGTGCGCCGGCGAGGATGGTGGATGCGGTGGCCACCAAAGATTCGCCGAGAGACTGGATGTCGCGATTTTTCGAATAATTGAATTCGCACGACTCGGAGGGACCTTCGGGAGTGGTGAAAGTAAATTTCTTGGTTCCCTGAAAAGCGACCTTGAGATGGCTCTCGCAACCCTCGTTGAGGCGTTTCTGCCGGTGCATGATTTCGAAGACGTGGGCGGTGAAATCGTCGCTGAAGCGCACGTCGCGGTCCACAAGCACAGGCTCAATGGAGCGCGCTTCGCCGGGTTGGGCCGGACCGCGCTCGGAGTGAAAGTGGCCGGTGCCGTCGGCGTGGAGAATGAGCGTCCACGTCGCGGGAACGAGGCCTGGATTCGAATAATCGACTTGCAGAACTGCGCCAGGTTCAGCCTGCATTGGCGGGGCGAGCAAAAAGGCCGCCGACAATGCCAGCACCAGCAGTCTCATTGCATAGCCCCCTGATGGAGAAGAGTCTGTGCCGTGTGGATGTGGCAGATAGCGATCGCCAAAGCATCGGCGGCGTCAGGCGGCTGCGGCAACTCGTTCAGACTGAGAAGCCTGGCAACCATGAACTGCACCTGCTCTTTTTTGGCGAGACCGTAGCCCACGACACTTGATTTGATACGGAGCGGCGCGTATTCCGCAACAGGAATACCGGCCGAGGCAGCGGCGAGAAGCGCGACACCGCGTACGTGACCGAGCTTGAGCGCCGATTTTGCGTTGACGGAATAGAAGACCTCTTCGACGGCAATGACTTCAGGCTGCCACCGTTCGATCTCGGCGTTGAGCTCGCGAAAGACCTGGGCGAGACGTTCCGGCAGGGGCCGAGCTTTGGAAAGGCGGATCGCGCCGAGGCATTTGCAGAGGAGTCGGGGCTCCCGACTGGTGTCAAGCGTCTCGACGACGCCGAAGCCGGTGATCTCGGTTCCACAATCGATGCCGAAGACACGCATTCGCAGCCAGTTTACCGCACCGGTGGATGCGATTGGCCTGGCACGCGTTTCGAAGGCCGGAGGTGTGCAGATAATTACACCTGTTTTTCGCAGAATATTGAGGGGAGTCTCGCCGGCCCCTTTTTGAGGGTGTCGAACTAAGAAGAGCAAGACGGGAAGAGCAAGACGGCGATGAGCAGAAAGGCGAAGAGAGAAGATGCAAAGGTATGCCCAGAAAGACACCACTACCGATAGAGACACGACGGGAGCTGACAGCCTCGAGGACCTAGCGGAACTTTTCAAATTGCTGGCCCCGAACGCCAGGCAGTCGGGCTGGGCGACGTCGGACCGGATCACGTCTGAACAGGCCCGGGCCGAGGGGACGAGACGCGGAACGAGGGATGCGGGCCCGGAGGCAGACGGGGAGAGGCAGGAGGCTCCGAAGATGGAGCGAGCCAAACCGGCGCGGAGGCCCTGGAGGAAATCGTGGCACCAATCCCAGGAGGCACAGCAGCTGCGCTCAGAACTGGATGAGATCGGGCTGGCCTTTCGTCTCTGCAAGAGTGGAGCGCCGCGTCCGGAGGGCTGGATGCGCGCGGTTCGCCAGGCGATTGGCCTTCCGGCTGTGGAAGTGGCGCGACGCATGGGCGTGACAAAGGGCCATTTGTTCAAGCTCGAAGAGTCGGAGCAGCAAGGAAATGTGCGGATCGGCAGCCTACGGCGCGCGGCGGAGGCGATGGGGTGCGAGCTTGTGTACGCCCTTGTGCCGAGCGGAGCGAAGCTTGCCTCGATGGCCGCAGCGCAGCGCGCGGAGGAAGAGGCGAGAGCCGAGCAGGCAGCGGTGGAGCGGAATGCACGGAGAAAAGCGAAACGGAAGCAGATGCAGCGGATTCCGAGAGGAGAGACGATACGCGAGGAGTGCGAACGGTTAGGCATCGCCGGGGAGATCTATGGACAACCATGGTAGCCGCGAGCGGGCGAAAACGGGACGACAGCGGAGCGGACTGCGCGCCGAGCTTGAACAGATGGCCGTTCCTTTTGAAAGCGTGCGCAGGCAGATTGACGGAGTGCAGGGATGGCTGCGAACGGTAAGACGGACCGAGGCCGCGCCGGTGAAAGAGATTGCCGGGCGACTCGGCGTGCTGGAGCGCGAGGCTCTTCGGCTGGAGACAGCCGAGGAGAATGGGCGGATCACGCTGGGGCGGCTGCGCGAGGTTGCGCAGGCAATGGACTACGAGCTGGTGTACGCATTGCTGCCGAAGGAGACGACCTTTGAGGACGATGGCTCTGCGACTGCAGAGGGAAAAGCAGGAGACGCGGCGGGAGAGAATGCAGGAACGAGTGCGGAAGGAGATGAAGAAGAGGTACGGAGATGCGAGCGTGCTCATGGTTCTGGCGCTGGAGGTGAGGCGGGAGCTGCGAAGAAGGGCGAGAGAGGTAGGCGGTTAGGCAGCTGTTAGGGTAAAAGTCCCCTCAGAACAAGTATAACTACCTGCCGTGACAGGGTAGTTATTATTTATTGAAGAGACGCTGCCATAGCTCGTCTTTGTTCCTGTCGGGATGGCCGGCTAGCTCTTCATCATGTTCTATGCATGAGGAGGGAACAACCTTCATTAACCATTCTTTCAAGTAATAGAACGGTCGCTCTTTCTCCACAAGCGCGCGCGAATGTGCCCATGCGACCATATCGGCAGCCTGCAATCCGAAATGAAACGGGAGGTCAAATCTTGTACGTCGGAAAAAACGTCCCAACCATTATCTGGATCTGTCGGTTTTGGTTTTCCTGGTTTAGTTCTCCCCTTGAGCCAACGATTCTTGAAACTCCCTAGAAATTCTTCCCCTCTGTCATAGAAGAGATAAATAGGTTCCCGCTCATCATCTGGAGCGTTCCTGAAATAAGATCCGACAGTAAGGAATGCACATTCAGCAGAACACTTTGCGAATGGATCAGAAATTACCGGCTTCCCCTGCTGCTCCCATCTGCGTCGCGCCGATTCATTGATCGAAGACCAAGCCATCCAGAATCCTGCTTTATCCATCTCGCCAAGAAGCACGATGGCATCATGAATTAGTGCTTTCTTTCGATCTTCGTCCCATCCCACAACCGAGTCGAAGGGGTCTTCATTATCAAGCACTTCGATCATGTGTACATATGGAGCGATGGGATACCTATTCTTGAGCATCTTCTCCCACTTCTCGTCGAACTCGAGCCCAGACTTCATCGGTTCCTGCTACCGCCCCAAACGTGATCCACTCGTCTCCGTTTTCGTCGGTCCCCATGCTTCCGTCGTAATAGGCCTTCATGGCGCAGAACAATTCCTTCCCACTGATCCTACTCTTTGGCCAATTGCATGCAGACTAAGAATGACATGGGCTGGGTGAGGGCTGTGGTTCCCACCCATGCGCGATAAAACCACGCATGGATGGGGCACCCGGCCCAGCCGTGGTTTTGACTTCAAAGCGGCCCCGTTCGCTCAGGACGACATGGGCTGGTGTTTTCATCGAGAGACGTGGGGATTGATGCGGTGAAATGCAGGTTCTTCGCTTCGCTTACCCCACGCGCGATTGCATCGCACGCGGGGCCCCAAGCTGCTCCGCTCAGAATGACACGGGTGCATCGGGGGTGGTTTGAAGCTCAGAATGACACGGGGGCTGGGAGAGAAGTTTCGTATTCTATCGCTAAGATGCGTGACCGCTGCTATTTCACATACATCGTTTCAAGTAGAAGTTTGACTCTCTATGTGGGAATGACGGGCAACTTGCAAAAACGGGTCTTTGAACACAAGCAAAGAGCGCACCCGGGGTTTTCGGCTACGTATAACTGCGATCGCCTCGTGTGGTTTGAACGCTTTTCAGAGGTTTACGAGGCGATATCGCGCGAGAATGAGCTGAAAGGGTGGACTCGTGCGAAAAAGATCGCACTGATCAAGAAGAATAATCCGGCGTGGATTGACTTGAGCGAGGAGTGGTACATGCCAGAGCAGATGAACTGGAAGCCTCGCTGAAATGCAGGTTCTTCGCTTCGCTTACCCCACGCGCGATTGCATCGCACGCGGGGCCCCAAGCTGCTCCGCTCAGAATGACACGGATGGTATGACTCGGGGCTGGGTGGTTTGAAGCTCAGAATGACTGGGTTGGTAGTTTTCATTGAGAGAGGTGGGGATTGATGCGGTGAAAATGCAGGTTCTTCGCTTCGCTTACCCCACGCGCGATTGCATCGCACGCGGGGCCCCAAGCTGCTCCGCTCAGAATGACACGGGGCTGGGTGGTTTGAAGCTCAGAATGACTGGGTTGGGTGAGGGCTGTGGTTCCCACCCATGCGCGATGAAACCACGCATGGATGGAGTGCTCGGCCCAGTGCCAAGGAGGAGTGTTGAGCGCATTGCTTTCCCATGTCTCAGGAGCGAGACATGGGGCACCCACCTACTTTTACGTGCTGCGATCTCTGACCTGATAACGCAGGAAGAGGTAGTCTGCTGAATTTTTTGCGCTGAGAAGGTTCCACCAGGGAGCTGTTGCGGGGGAGAACTGCACGTTCGCAACCAGGCCAGGCCTGGGGTGCGCTGCGACTCTGCCCGCAACCTGAGGCGCCACGGTGAGGAAAAGTTCGTCGATGAACCCTGCTGCGAGGAATTCGCCAAAGAGTGTCGGGCCGGCTTCGTGAAGCAGCAACTCCACGTCGGCCTCCTGCTTGAGCAGCGTGAGGATCGCGGCAGGAGAGATGCGGGTCTCCGCCGAGGAGAGAGGCTTCACTTCGACTGAGGCGAGCGCCTGCACTTCGACTGAGGCGAGCGCCTGCGATCCGCTTTGCGACAGCGTCTGTTTGCCTTGCTCGGTAGTGAGTATGAGCACTTTGGTTTGCGGTGTATGAAACACGGCGCTGGCGAGGTCCAGTTTGCCCGCTGCCGTGACGATGACTACAAGTGGATTCTCCGGCTTTCGCAGCACCTCGGTTCGATAGGTTCTGTATAGATCTTTGGCTGCCGGATATATAGATTCCGGGAGCCAGGAGGCTCGCGGACCGGCGGCTTGAAGCGTTCCCGAGCCCACCAGCACGGCGTCTGCCGAGGCGCGCAGCAGGCCCATGATGAACCGGTCTTCTTCATTCGAATTACTGATCTGAGCCCCTTCCGATTGACCCGGTAAGTTGAAGCTCACTACCCCATCGAGCGTCGATACGAAGTTTGCGATGAGATAGGGACGCTCCGCCGGAGCAAGCGGGAAGAAAAGATCTCCATCGTATCTGGCGCGAAGGCCATCGGGAAGGACCGCTCGGGAGGGCTCAGTTGAAAACAGTGTGCGGATTGGCGGCATAGTAAAGAGACTACTTTGCTGCGATGCGTTCTTCGAGGATCACCGTCACTGAATCGCCGGGTCCGCGGCCAATGGCGTCGAGGATTTCGGCTTTCACCGGCAGCTTGTGCCGACCGTCGCCGAGCGCCATAAACGAGCTGCGGAGCTCCACGCCATTCACGGTGCCGCGCACCTTTACCAGGCCGCGCGTCCCAAAGAACGCGACGGACTCCGGCCAGACCACATAGGTGTGGCCGCCTTTGGCGGGCGATTTCTGGAGTGTAGCTGTGAAGGATTGAGGCAGCTTCTCGTTGGGCATGTGGAGCGCTCTCCGCGTGTACCAGTCTGTCATCACGCGACGCTGCGGGCAAGTGCGCGGTAAAGACGTGAGTCTAGTCGTCCTGCCAGAAGCGGGCGTCTGTCCACACGTACCAGAAAACGAAAACGGCCATGACGATTGCAACTGCCAGATCCATCCACGGATGAAGTTGGGTGAAGTAAGGCGGCCCCAGGAGGCCAGAAATGATGCCAAGGGAGAGCACGATCGCGACGAGTAGGCGGGTCTTCCACGCAACCATCACGTCGACACCGGCGAACAATCGCCAGAGAAATTGAACGATGGTGACATCGAGCAGGAGCCACAGATAGGCGGGCGCGAGTGAGGCATCGACGGGAGGCCTGACTTCATTTTGCAAGAGACCGAGGGAGTAGAAACAGGCGAACATCAGAAGGACCTCACAGAGGTCCACCAGGAAGGTTGGCAGGCGATAGGCAATTTTCGATCGGTCTGCGCGGGTTTCAACGCTCGAAGTGAAGGAAAGCATATAGAAAGCGCAGGCGGAGATGCCGACGTACAGGGTGGGGTCGTGCAGGCGGCGTATGGTCGAATCCTCTTTAAAGATGCGGATTACGCCAAGCACCAGCCCGGTGCCGAGCACAGCGGGGTAGATCAGTCCGTACATTATGTCCTTGAGAGACATAATGATTCCGGGCTTCGCGTACTTCTCCTGAAACTTGGCAATTTGATTCAGCACGGGCACGGGATGAAAAGGAGAATGGGATCCGCGACTTCGACAGGGGTGAGGGCCGGAAAGACCGGAGCCATCCTTATTCAGCCTTCGAAGCGCGCGGCCTTCGGATTGTCTGGCATCCGAATCGTCTGGCCTTCAAATGTTTAAGATGCGCGGGGGCGGGGTGAGGACAGAGGGGAAAAACAGCAACGGGCAGAAACAGCAAGGGCCTGGGAAGATCTCTCCCAGGCCGCTGCCGGTGAACTGTTTGGGATTGGACTAAGGCGATCGCAACCTGCGACTGCCAGGGCCCAGCGGTACATTGCCGGGACTTACGGCTGGAGCAAAAGGGCGCGATGCCCTAGGCCTCAGTCACCTCACGTAAGAGACTACTGAATGATTCATTTTGCATTAGCTGGATCGACCTCCTTTCCCGTGTATGGGTAAGGTAGTGCGAACGGCGCGGCGCGTCAAGGGGTGTGCGCTTGCGGTGAATCAGGCGAGGGCCTGGTTGAGGTTGTCGATGGCCTCGTCGATTTCCTGGGTGTTCTTGAAGCCGACGGTGACGGCGTCAACGCCTGCGTTCTGGAAAGCGAATTTCATAGCGGCTGCGCGCTTCTCGTGCGAGTTAGAGAACTCGCCGCCACCGATGAGCTTCATGCTGACGACGCCCATGCCCTGGCTGCGCACCTGTTTGACGTGCTCAACCACTTCACTGACGTTGCTGGGGTTGTCGTTGTCTTCCCAAGTTGGGCCGTCCATACGCGCACCGGCGTGATTCATGCGGATCATGGCGATCTGGAGCCACTGGTTGCCGGGCATCTGTCGCAGAGCCGGCAGGCCGTGGACGGATGCGCCGCGGGTGAGGATGGTCTTCTTGTGCTGCTGCGCGAGAACTCCGTCCTGCCAGCGCGCGGTGGTGGAGGTCCAGTTATCAGTGTGCTGCCAGTGGAGCAGCATGATGTCGAAGTATTCAGTCTGCGAAGTGCGCAGCATGTCGTCGAAGCGCTTGGCGGGATCGACACCTTCGTCGGTGGTGACCTTGCTCATGAGCTGGTAGCTGTCGCGGGGCAGGCCTTTGAGGGCTTCGCCGAGCATGGCGGGCGTGACGTAGGCTTCTGCGGTTTCAAAGAAGCGGATGCCGTGATCGTAGGCATAGCGGATGAGCCGCGTGAATTCCTTTTGCCCGAGCGAGGCTTGCACATAACCGTTATTGGTGCCGGTGCCGAAGGCGAGGCGCGTGACCTGCAATCCGGATTTGCCGAGGGTGACCTTATCGGCGGCAGAGCGGGCCGCGGCATGGAGCGGAAGGCCGGGAAGAGTTGCGAGGGCGCCGGCGGCAACCGAGGTCTTGATGAAATCACGTCGTGTGTAGGGACTCATGGAAACCCTCCGCGAAGGCGGCGAGAGAGGCCGCTTGCGAGGAATGGTAGCACGAGGGTAATTGCGCTGTCGCGAGCGAAGCGGCGGGGTTGTGGGCCCAGGGGTGCTGGCGGTCGAGCCGGCGCTGCAGATTTTTGGCGCGGATTTTTTGGATTCACGGTTGACTTGCAAATCGGTTCGCGCTAACTTACGGTAAGTGGATGCTTACCTACAAGCCGGATTGGATGCACTGAGCGACGCGACGCGCATGGCGATCTTTCAGAAGCTGGCGGCGGGACCGATTGCTGTGAACGAACTGGCGGGGACGCTGCCGGTGAGCCGTCCGGCGGTGTCGCAGCACCTGAAGGTGCTGAAAGACGCGGGTCTGGTGATGGACAGCAGGGCGGGAACGCGGCGGCTATATCAACTGGATCCGGAAGGCGTGGCGCGGTTGCGCGCTCACTTTGACCAGATGTGGACGAAGGCGCTGAGCACATTTCAGCAGGTGGCGGAACAATCTGCAGTACCGGCGAAAGGAACGAGGGGAAAAGGAGAGCGCGATGACAAATCCCGTGGAAGAAGCCGTGGTGCGCAAAAGCGTACGCGTAAAGGCTCCGATTGAGCACACCTTCAAAGTGTTTGTAGAGCAGATGGAGACGTGGTGGCCGCAGTCGCATCACATCGGGAACACTCCGTTTGTGGCGCTGTTTGTGGAGCCGCGCGTGGGCGGGCGCTGGTATGAGCAAAACGCGAATGGCGATATTTGCCAGTGGGGCACGGTGCTGGCGTGGAATCCGCCGCACAGGGTGACCTTCTCCTGGCATGTGGGGCCGAAGGAGCACGACAGTCCGGAGGCGAACTGGGGTTTTGAGCCGGATCTTTCAAAGGCGAGCGAGGTGGAGATCCAGTTCACGGCGGAAGGCCCGGGGGCGACGCTGGTGGAACTGACGCACAGCAAGCTGGAGCGGCATGGCGGCGATACAGAGAAGCTGCGCGCGATGTTCAATGGACAGGGTGCCTGGGAGAGCATTCTGGACGGGTTTGTGCAGAAGGTGGATGCGCAGGAAGGAGCAATGGAATGAAGCCGGTGTTGTTTCTGCGGATTGCTTCGGTAGCAGTGATTGTGCAGGCGGTGCTGCACACGATTGGCGGCGTGTTTGGCAAGCCGACGCCGGGAGCGGCTTCGGTTGCGGTGGCGGCGATGAAGGCAAATCATTTTCCGGTGATGGGGCTCGACCGCACGTATTGGGATTTCTTCATCGGGTTTGGCCTCGCGATCACGATCTACCTGGTGATGGAGGGCGTGGTGTTCTGGCTGCTGGCGAACCTGGCGGCGAAGGGCGTGGAGGTGCGGCCGATTGTGGCGGTGTTTTGCCTGGGTTATCTGGCATTGATGGTGCTGGCGTACCGATTCTTCTTTCCGCCACCGACGGTATCGAATGCCATGGTTGCGCTGCTGCTGGGGCTCGCGGCGTTTTCGTCGAAGCCTGAGGCCGTGCGCGAAGCGATGCGGGCGTAGCGGCTCGCAGTTAGAAAAGGAATGGCACCAACGCCGCCACTCGTTTTGAATAGCTGTCGTAAGAGGCTCCAAAGTTCTCGCGCATCCACCGTTCCTCAAGTCGCAGCTTGACCCAAAAAACGATAAATATGATCGCAACGGCCAGAAAGCCCCGAGGCTGCGCGACTGCAATTGCGGTGCCGAGAAAACCGATGAGCAGACCTGTGTAGATTGGGTGGCGGGCCAGCGCATAGGGTCCGGTGACAATGAGTTCGTGGTCTTTCTTAATCGTCACCGAGCGGCTCCAGTTGCGGCCGAGATGAAAGCGGGCCCAGACGGAGAAGAGCAACCCCGCGGTGGTGATCGCGGCTCCTGCGAAGAAAGTCAATCTTGTTTGAGGAAAAAGGGGCCAGTTCAGCCAGGGCAGAGGGATTTTGGGATAGGAGAGCAAGATGATTGCGAAGAGAAAAAGAACGACGCGGATCATCCGCGATGCGAGAGGCTCCAGACGCTGCGTTGTTTTTGCGTTCGCAGCCATGATCTGCCAGAAGAGTAAAAACGCAACCCACAGCGCGGTAAATAGGTAGTTGTATACGAGGCGCATGAAAAGTTTCGATGCCTCCCTGCCCTATGAGCTTAATACGCTCAATACCTAATTCAGTTCCATCGCTCCGAATTGTGTATTTCGATGCTAGAGGCGATTCTGATGACGGTTGCGCCGACGCCAGGTGGCGGTAGGAAGAGACAGCGAGATGACAGACCACAACGCCGATTCGGAATTCAGATCGCGATTCCACAGGCTTGCGTACTTTACGACGACGGTCCTGCTTGTCTTTGAGCTGACGCTGGGCGGGATATGGGATGTATTGCGCGTTCATCAGGTGAGCAACCTGATTGAGCGATTGGGCTATCCGCAATATTTTCTGGTGATCCTGGGAACGTGGAAGCTGTTGGGTGCGGTGGCGTTGGCGGTGCCGCGGTTCCCGCGGCTGAAGGAGTGGGCGTATGCGGGTGCGATCTTCGACCTGACCGGGGCTGTTGCCTCTCTGTTTATGGCAGGGCTCGCTGATGTGGGCACGGTCGCTTATCCAGCGATGATGACGGGCGTTGCCATTGCATCCTGGGTGCTTCGGCCACGGTCGCGACGCCTTGGTCGCGGATGAGCTTGACTCTAGGCGAAGGAGAGCACAGGCCGAACCTCTACTCCGCCATAGCGGGCGACAGGAATTCCTTTTGCGATCTCGATTGCTTCATCCCTGTTCTGCGCTCGAATGAGAATGAATCCGCCGATGTATTCCTTTGTCTCGATGAATGGACCGGCGCTTACGGAAGGGCTGCCATTCGGAAATCGGATGCTGGCGGCGGCGGAGCGCGATTGAAGAGCCTCGGCGGTGATGAAATGTCCCTGAGATTTGAGCTGTTCGTCATAGGCGAGGCTTCGGCTGTCGAGCTCGCGCCGTTCGGTTTCGGTGAGGGCTTGCATCTCTTGTTCATCGAGGAAAACCATGCAAAGAAATTTCACCGGGTGCTCTCCTTGTGTACGTTGCGGGCATTGCCGCGCATGAAACTGGTTGAGGCTGTTACCAGCTCGCCCGTGGTTACCAGCTATGGAGCCATTCGTCGTCGTGGCCGATGCGGACCTTGGTGTTGAAGAGCTCGCTGAGGCGGGGCTCGGTGAGGAGCTGAGAGCGCGGGCCGTCGCCGACGATGCGTCCGTCACGCATGAGGATGATGCGATCGATCTCAGGCAGGATGTCGCCGAGGTGATGGGTGACGAGGACGAGGCCGGTGCCTTCGGCGGCGAGGCGGCGCATGGTGTCGCGAAGTTCGCGCTGGGCGGCGAGGTCGAGGGCGTTAGATGGCTCGTCGAGGAGAAGCTGGCGCGGGCGGTGGACGAGAGCGCGGGCGATGAGGATGCGGCGCTTTTCTCCGGCGGACATTTCGCCAACGAGCTGAGTGGCGAGCCGCGAGGCGTCAATGCGCTCGAGGGCCTCGGCGGCGCGGTCGCGCATTTCACCGGTGACGTGGAGATTGGGCCAGAGGGTGGATGCCGAGAAGAAGCCGGCGATGACGGCGTCGAGGCCGGTGGTGACGGCGGTGCGCTCGCCGGGCAGGTCGGTGCCGACGACGCCGAAGTGGCGGCGAAGCTGGGTGAGATCCCAACGGTCGCGGCCAAAGATGCGGACGCGCATGCCGGGCGCGACGATGGGGTAGAGCTGGCAGGTGATGGTGAGGATGAGGGTGGACTTCCCGCAGCCGTTGGGTCCGAGGATGGCGACGTGCTCGCCGGCGCCGATGGTGAGGTTTACATCGTGAAGGACGACGCGATCGCCGCGCGCGACGTTTACGTTCTGCAATTCAAGGAATTGATCGAGGCGAACGGGCGGTGCGGTGCCGGGCCGGTGTTCGTTCTCTAATGTCTGCTTCACATTTGTTAGATTAAATGAGTTGAGTCCTTCAATTTTTCAGCGGCGGAATGGCGCTGAGATTTCAAAAAAACTTCTCATGAGCGATATTTCTGAATTTGTGATTCCACGTGGCTTTCGTTTTGGCGCGACCAAGGCCGGCCTGAAGAAGAGCGGGCGGCCGGACTTTGCGCTGATTGTGGCCGATGAGCCGGCGAGTGCAGCGGCGGCGTTTACCGCGAACAAAGTCGTTGCGGCACCGGTGATCCTGGACCGGCAGCATCTAACGGCGACGGGCGGACGAGTGCGCGTGGTGGCGATCAACGCGGGCAACGCGAACTGTGCGGCGGGACAGGCGGGGATGGACGCGGCGCAGATGACGTGCGCGGCGATTGCGGCGAAATTCGGCTGCCGGATCGAGGAGGTCTTCCCTTCCTCAACGGGCATTATCGGCGTGCCGCTGCCGGCGCAGCGCGTGGTGGCGGCTCTGCCGGGAGCAGCGGCGAGCCTGGGCGCGGAGAGCGATCACTTTCAGGCCGTGGCCGAGGCGATTATCACGACCGACCTGGTGGAGAAGACGGCGTTTGCGCGCTTCGAGGTTGCAGTGCCGGAGGTGGATGGCTCGCGGGATATTGCGCAGGAAGTGCGTGTTGCGGCGGTGGGCAAGGGCTCGGGGATGATTCATCCGCAGCTTGTGCCGCACGCGACGATGCTGGTGTATGTGCTGACGGATGCGGCAATTGAGCCGGCGGTGCTGGATGGTTATCTGCGCGGGGCGATCGATGTGAGTTTCAACCGCATCTCGGTGGATGGAGACACATCGACAAACGACACAGTGCTGCTGCTGGCGTCGGGCGGGAGCGGCGTCGCGATCGGACCGGGGAATCCGGCGTTTGCCGCGGCGCTGAAGCAGGTGTGCACATCGCTGGCGAAGCAGATTGTGGCCGATGGCGAAGGCGCGAAGCATGTGGTGGAGCTGCGCATCGAGAGTGCAGCCTCGGATGCGGATGCACTGAAGGCGGCAAAGGCGATTGCGCATTCTCCGCTGGTGAAGACGGCGTGGGCGGGGAGCGATCCCAACTGGGGAAGGCTGATGGCTGCGGTGGGCTACTCCGGTGCAGAGGTTGACCCGGACCGCATCGATATATGGTTTGGCGAGCAGCGTATTTGCCGCGATGGCGGAAGGGCGAAGGAATTTGATGAGGCCGCGGCGCACGCGTATGTGAAGCAGCCGGAGTTTTCGATTCGCATCCAACTGAACCAGGGCACGGGATCGTGCGTTTTCTGGACGACGGATTTGACGCACGAGTATGTGAGCATCAACGCAGACTACTCGACGTAGCGGGTCAGCACGGTTGGAAGGAGTGGGCATTGATTTCGAAGGAAAAGCTGATTGAGCTGTATTCGGCGATGGTGATGTGCCGGATGATTGGGGAACGCGCGGGGCGGCTGGCTCGCGAGGGGCACCTGGCGCTGGGGCTGCATGCGAGCGTGGGGCGAGAGGCGGCGATTGCGGGCATCACGGTGGACCTGCTGCCGGAAGATACTCTGGAGACAACGCACGCGGCGCAGGTTTCAAATTTTGTGAAGGGTATGCCGCTCGATGCATTGTTTTCAGAAGCGGCGCGGTCGTCGCATGGCAACGGGCACACCGCTCGCAATGAAGCACAGCTTGAAAGCGCGTGCGCGACGGCGAAGCAGCACAAGGTTGCGATGACGGGGAAAATCACGGTGGCTTTTTGCGACGCGGACCAGAGTGTTGGCACCCGTTGGCGGAAAAACCTGAGCGAGGCAGGCCGCGACGATCTGCCGGTAATTTTTGTGCGGCATCGCGTGGTGAGCGAGGAAACCAAGGAGCGGAAGCGAGGCTTGAAACGCGCGGCTCTGCCTGCGGCGCTGGAGCATGGTGTTCCGGTGATCTATGTGGACAGCGACGACGTGGTGGCAGTGTACCGGGTGGCGAGCGAATCGATCGCACGGGCAAGGCAGCGGCGAGGTCCGACTCTGATTGACTGCATCGCCGGTGGCACAGCGCGAGAAGGCAGTGCCGGAATGGGATCCAACGGGCACACGGACCCGCTTGCGATCATGGAGAGCCATCTTGCGGGGAAGGGGCTTTTCAACCGCGGGTTGAAGAAGAAGATTACCGAAGGTTTCACGCCGCAACTGGAGAAGGCAACCCGCGGGCTGGTGCATTCACTCCAAGGATGAAGTTCTAATATTGCGTTCAATTTCAGGCGCACGTCAGTCCGTACGTCAGTCCTGGGCCGCGCTCAAGAGTTCATACCAGGAAACGACTTGTTTTGAGCCACCTGGCGCAAGGCCGGATGGTAGAGTGAGGGTATGAATCTGCGCGAAGGTGTGCTCCTTTCTCCTGCGGTGCGGTGTGCAGTGCTGTTGGCAGGAGCGATCGCGATGACGGTGAGCGCAACCTGCGCGGAAATGCCCGCAGCGGCGGGCGACGGCGCAGGCAAGACACACGACCCGAGCCGGCCTATTCCGCAGTGTGAACCATCGCAGCTCGGCTCCCCCTACATTCCTGTCGACAGCTGGGTGTATCCGGCGATGCTGCGGCTCTACAGCCTGGGATTTGTGGATCACGTGTTTCTGAATCTGCGGCCGTGGACGCGAGCCAGCGTGAGCAACATGCTGGATGAAGTGGGCGCGAAGATCGACGACGCGGACGGCAGCGCCGCGGCAGATGAGGCACAGGGCATTTATGAGGCGCTGCTGCGCGAGCTGAACCCGGACACGCAGGGCCCGTGCTCGGCGTTGCGCGGCAAGGGCCGCATGGAGTCGGTCTACACGATCAATCGCGGCGTGAGCGGCACAACGCTGAACGACAGCTTTCACCTGGGACAGACGATCGTGAACGATTACGGGCGTCCAGTGCAGGGGGGATTCAACAACTACACGGGAGCGAGCGGCTACGCGGCAGTGGGGAGATTTGTGCTGTACGCTCGCGGGGAGTTTCAGTTCGCGCCTTCGGCAACGGGCTATTCGCTGCCGCTCTCGCTTCTGCTTTCAACAATCGATCGGGTGGCCTTCATCAACCCTGCAACGGGATTGCCGTATAACCAGGCGACGATTCCGATGGGGCCGATTGACACAATTACGCGGGGACGGTGGCTGGAAGCGTACGCGGCGGTGAATCTTTGGAACCACGAGATTTCGCTGGGCAAGCAGGATGTATGGATGAGCCCGGGGATGGGCTCAAGCTTTGCCTACTCGAATAACGCTGAGAATATCTACTCCTTCCGCATCAATCGGATTGAACCACTGCGGATTCCCGGGCTCTCGTACATAACAGGACCGTTTCGCTATGACTTTCTGGTTGGATCGTTGAAGGGGCATACCTCTCCAAACGAGCCGTGGATGCATGCGGAAAAGATCAGCTTCAGACCGACGCCGAACCTTGAGTTCGGCTTTGAGCGCACGGTGATCTGGGGCGGCAAGGATCACGCGCCGATTACCCTGCACACGTTTCTGAAGAGCTTCTTCAGCTTTTCGGCGCCGGACGCCGCGGTGAAGAACAGCCGCGAGGATCCCGGAGCGCGCTTCGGGCAATTCGACTTTTCGTACCGGCTGCCGTTTGTGCGCAACTGGCTGACGCTCTACTCGGACTCGATGGTGCATGACGATATCTCGGCAATTGATGCACCGCGTCGCGGGGCGTGGTGGCCGGGTCTGTATCTCTCGCATGTGCCGGGGGCGCCGAAGCTCGATTTGCGCGTGGAGGGGGGCTACACCGATCCGCCTGTTTCGACGAGCAACGGCGGGCACTTTATGTACTGGGAGAGCATTCAGAGGCAGGGATACACGAATAACGGGCAGATTTTCGGCGCATGGGTGGGACGCGAAGGCAAGGGCGGCCAGGCGTGGATGACGTATCACCTGAGCGGCAACGAGTGGATCCAACTGAGCTACCGGAACCAAAAAGTGGCGAAGGATTTTGTGCCCGGGGGCACGACGCTGAATGAGGGAAGCGTGCAGGTGCTGAAGAGGCTGGGAAGCGACCTTGAGCTGAACGGCGGATTTGCCTACCAGACATGGAAAGCGCCGGTGTACAACCTGGGAGTGCCTGTGTATCCGACACCGAGCCACGGT
Organism: uncultured Acidobacteriaceae bacterium; assembly: GCA_963839215.1. GTDB lineage: Bacteria > Acidobacteriota > Terriglobia > Terriglobales > Acidobacteriaceae > Telmatobacter. The sequence continues at coordinate 182,340 of CAWITZ010000003.1, forward strand.
GTGACCGCGACGACAATCGGACTGACATGGTATCCGGAGCGGAAAGTCAGCTTCTAGCGGCTAGCTGCCAGCTGATTGACGCTGAGTGAAATGCAGATCCTTCGACTTACCACCTCCAGGCTGAACAAAACGCCTGGGGCCCCGTTCGCTCAGGATGACACGCGGCTCTGGATGGCGCGCGGTTCGGGCGGAGCTATTCGCTCGGGATGACACAGCTTTAAATTGTCAGGCGAAGGTGCCCTGGGTGCTGGCTTCGACGGAGATGGTGTCGGGGTCGATGATGGGGACGACGTGGCGCGAACCGCAGCTTGAGCAGCCCCAGTGACCCTCAAGAAAATACCAGAGGAAATAGAGCAGGCCAGGGACGATGAAGAGGGCGAGCAGAAGAAGGCCCTTCTTCGCCGAGCCGCTATGCGTATAGCGCTTCAGGCCGATTGCCTGGCATTGCGTACAGCAGACCGCTTCACTCATGAGAGCCCCCTCCAGAACTTGGAGTCTACGCGCGTGGGGGCGAGCTTCAATGACACTTTGGCGTAGGGTACTGGCCACTTTAGCGGGGGTGGCCAATTTTCGTGGGGATTGGGGCGAAGAACAAATGCAGGTTCTTCGACTCACCACCCCCAGGCTGGAGAAGACGCCTGGGGCCCCGTTCGCTCAGAATGACAGGGGCCGGGTGGGGGGTTGTGCTTTCCCATGTCCGAAGACACGGACATGGGGCACCCGTTTTTGCGCGGATTTTCGCAGGGGTTGGGTGGGGATTGGGTGAGGGCTGTATAGGCGGCCAACGGCTATTTGGCGCGGGGGTGGGTGCGGTCGTAGACCTGTTCGAGCTGCCTGTTGGTGAGCTGTGTATAGCGCTGCGTGGTGGAGAGGCGCTCGTGGCCAAGGAGCTCCTGGATGGCGCGGAGGTCGGCGCCCTCTTCAAGCAGGTGGGTGCCGAAGGCGTGGCGAAGGGTGTGGGGATGCACGTCAGAGGAGAGGCCGCGGAGGATGGCGATGCGCTTGACGATGCGGCCGACGCTGCGGGTGGTGAGGCGGGCCTCTCCCCCGGCGCGGGCCAGACCGCGCATCTGCAGATTAATGATGACGGCGGGCGTGGTGCGATTGATGACGGCCAGGCGGGCGTCGCGCTCAGCGAGGTAGGCGCGGAGAGCGATGGCGGCGGCATCGCCAAGGGGAACGAGGCGCTGCTTTTGACCCTTGCCACGGACGAGGATGGCCTCGTTGGCCCAGTGAATGTCCTCAAGGTTGAGGCCGGTGAGCTCGGCGTTACGCATGCCGCAGCCGTAGAGGAGCTCCATGATGGCTTTGTCGCGCGCGGGCCAGCTTGCGGCATCCTCCGAAACGGTGTCGACGACGCGATTCATCTGCTCGATGGATGGAACGCGGGGCAAGTGTTTTGGCAGCCGGGGCGTGGAAACGAGCGATGCAGTGTTGTGCTCGACGTGGCCGGCGCGAGCGAGCCACCTGAACCAACTGCGAATGGCGGCGAGGGCGCGCGCGGCAGATGCCTTGGTGAGTCCGCGATCGTAGAGGGTGCCGAGGAAAGCGCGGATCTGGGTGTGCTCAATTTTTCCGGCAGCGAGCGTGCGCGGATGATGCTTCGCCATGTAAGCCGTGAAGCCGTAGAGCTCGCGTTGATAGGCGCGCAGGGTATGCGCGGAGGCGCCGCGCTCGTTGGCAAGCATGTGCAGATACTGCGCGACGAGCCGGCCTAGTTCGGTGGCAGGCGCCGTGGAGCCGGGAGGGATAGAATCGCGCGTTACGGATTTCGGATTAGCGAGTCTGGTATTCATGCCGGTTCCTTGGCGGAATCGGGAAGCAGAGCCGTCGGGTCGGGGACGGAGACGCCGCGGCGGGAGACAATGCGCAGTCCGCTCGCGTGCATTCCGGCGGACGGATGGGGTGCCGTTGAGGAAGCGGCGGCTGCAGGCTCCTCGGCGGTGCGTGCTTTGGCGCGGGGGTGGTGCTCGCTATGCACCTTCTTGAGGCGGCCGAGCGCGAGGTGCGTGTAGACCTGCGTGGTGGCAATGTCGGCGTGGCCAAGAAGCGTCTGCACGCTGCGCAGGTCTGCTCCGTGCTCAACCATGTGCGTGGCACAACTGTGCCGGAGGCGGTGGGGACTGGCGGAAGAGTTGGACGCTTTGACCAGATGCCATATCCACTGGCGCGTGAGCGGTGCGCCGCGCAGAGAGAGAAAGAGCCGCGCGGCGTCGTGGCGCGCGCTTTTGCGGGAGCCGATGCGAGCCAGATGCGGACGGCCTTCGCGAAGATACGCCTCGATCGCTTCAATGGCCGGCTGGCCGAGTGGAACGATGCGCTCCTTGTCGCCCTTGCCCCGGACCTGCACGCGACCGGCATCGAGGGAGAGATCGCCGGTGGAGAGCGCGGTGAGCTCGGAGACGCGGAGGCCGCCGGCATAGAGCAGTTCAAGGATGGCGCGATCGCGCAGAGCGGTGGCCTGGGCGCGGGGATGCGTGGCGGCAATGTGGGCGCGCTCAAGCATATCGGCAACTTCAGGCTCGGCGAGAGATTTGGGCAGAACTTTCCAGGCCTTGGGCGACTCGATGTTGACGGTGGGGTCGTGGTGGATGCGGCGATCGAGAAGGAGCCACTTGTAGAAGCCGCGCAGGCAACTGAGCTTGCGCGCGGCGGAGCGGGACTCGACGGCGTTGGCGCGAAGGTTTTCAAGGAAAGCGGCGACATCCTGCTGTGTAGCGGTGAGCAGAGTGCCGTGGCGCTTCTCGAGAAACTCGGAGAAGGTCTTCAGGTCGCCCGAATAGGCTTCGCAGGTGAGAGGACGCAAACCCTTCTCGACGCGAAGATACGCCTGGTAGCTGTGGAGCAACGAGAGATTGTTCTGGGCCCGCACAGTTCTGATTATCTGTGGGGAAGATTTGGGATGCGGTTTGCGAAAGGGTAACCGTACCTCGTTCATCAAGGAATCAAGAGCGCCAACATGATTCGTGGTACCTGTTGAGCCGGATTGATGCCTGTTGATGACGGGTGACCGTGCAAAGGCAGGGGTGATTGGAAGAGAATAGAGTTGGATGATTTTTGAATGAATTGAGGATTGCTTGACACCTACTGAGGTTGAACAGACAAAGTGGGCCGCCGGTGAGTTTGAGCGGCTGGTATTAGAGAGCAAGCCGAAGATTGCGGTATTCGATTGCGACGGGACGATCTGGGGCGGAGACGCGGGCAGCGGCTTTATGAATTGGACCCTGGAGCAGGGGCTTGTATCGCGCTCGACGAGCGATTGGGTCGACACGCGCTATCGCGAATACCTGGCGGGCAAGGTGAGCGAAGTGCAGATCTGCGGCGAGATGGTGCAGATATATGCGGGAGTACACGAGGACGAGATGCGAGCCGCTGCGAGCCGGTACGTAGAGGAGTTTGTGCGGCCGCGGGTGTTTGCCGAGATTGCATCACTGCTGGAGCAACTGAGCAAGAGCGGCGCGACGCTGTGGGCGGTGAGCTCGACGAACAAGTGGGTGGTGAGCGAAGGCGTGCGCCCGTTCGGGATTCCGGCAGAAAGAATTCTAGCGGCGGAAACGGCTGTTGAAGACGGCATCATCACGAGCACGCTGATAGACGTGCCGACCGATGAGGGCAAAGTGAAGGCCCTGAAGCGCGTGGGGCTGGTGAAGCCGGATGCAGTCTTTGGGAACTCGATTCACGACCTGGCAATGCTTGAAATGGCTTCGCACCCTTTCCCGGTGAATCCCTCGCCAGCGTTGAAGGAAGCCGCGGCGAAGAAGGGCTGGGGATATTTTGTGCCGCAGGCGGCGGAGGGTACGGAGTCAAGCGTCGGCGGCGAATAACGGGAAGCAGCCCGGGTGGCAGAGAATCCCATCAGGACAGGTACACTGATAGCGTGGAAGACGCTCAAACGCATTCCAGTTCGCGGCCCGGGGCGCTTCGTTTTGTGGCGGCGGCTCTGATTGTGCGTGCAGGCGAGATTCTGATCTGCCAGCGAAGGCCGGACCAGCCGATGGCGCTGCAATGGGAGTTCCCCGGCGGCAAGATTGAGGCCGGTGAGAGCGCGGAGCAGGCGCTGAAGCGCGAGCTGGACGAAGAGCTGGGAATTACGGCAGAGATTGGCGCGCGGGTGACGCACATCCGGCATAATTATCGCCACGGCGGCGCAGTGGATCTGCAGTTTTTCTCGGTGCAGCGCTTTGAAGGCGAGCTGGACAACCGGATCTTTCACCAGGTGAAGTGGGTGAAGCTGGAGGAGCTGCCGGGATATGACTTTCTGGCGGCGGACCGCAACCTGATCCGGGACCTGGCGGCGGGCAAGTTGCTGTAAGAGCAGCGGGGCCAGCGGAGTGACCTCTCAAGGCAAAATGTTGCGCGGTTTAACTGACAAAACCTGCTGCGCAGAGTCGAGACTCAGAGATTCCAGGAACGCATCCACGTGGCGATGGCGACCCATGCGTGCGTGAAGCCTAGGAAGGGACGCACGTCCTGGACGAGCATGAGCAGCAGGCTTCCCCACACGGTAACGGGGTGAGGCCGGCGGCGCGTGGCCAAGTCGTAGATGACAAGCAGCAGCAGGAATCCCCAGCTCAAGTTGGCCCAGCGGTCCGCAGCACCGAAGGCCCGGTGCGTGTAGGGCGCGAGCACACCGAAGAGAGGATCGACCATGGCAAGCAGCATAAGCCTGCGGTGCGACTCGCGGTCGGTTCGGAACAAGTATGCCATCCCAACGAAAAACGTAAAGAGCGTGATCTGCAGAAACGGCACGATGGCGAAGTTGAGTGAGGCAGGCTCGCGGCGGAGCTGATCGGCGGTGGCGAGAATTCCGAAGATGTACATGAGCACGGCGAGGCCCATTCCCGCAGTTCCGAGGCGCTTGTGTAGGGCGATGCGGCCGGCACGCACCAGAACAATCTGCGCGACGAGGAGCAGGATCCAACTGGCGACGATGGCGACGTGGATGTGGATGATCTGGCTCGAAAAGTCGGGGGGACGGAAGAGCCAGGGTGCAAAGAACCGGAAGCCATGTTTGAAGGCGATGATGGCCACCATGACGAGCACCAGCGCCAGCGAAAACCAGCGGCCGAACCGCGGGGTGCGGGAGGCGGGGGCGACGGCGGATGCGGGGCGATTGACGACAGCCTGCTGAGCCATGGCGGCCATGATACACACAGGTAAACAGTCTGCGCAAACGTTTTAGTAGAGGGCTTAGAGGATTAAGCGGTGTAAATGCGGGGCTGATTGAGATTCGCGGTTTCCTACGTCTCCAACCGCGGGAGACATGGGGCACCCATTTTCGTGCGGATTGGAGCGAAGAACAAATGCAGGTTCTTCGACTCACCACCCCCAGGCTGGAGAAAACGCCTGGGGCCCCGTTCGCTCAGAATGACATGGGCTGGGTGGGGGTCAGTGGCCGGGGATCATGCCCCAGAGCATGATGAAGGTCATGCCGATGACGATGATGCTGGTGCTCCATGCGATGACGTTCCAGAGGCGGGAGTTTTTGTAGTTGCCCATGAGGTCATTGCGGTTGATGAGGAGCAGCATGAGGATGATGATGACGGGCAGCAGGATTCCGTTGAGGACCTGGGAGAGGATGGCGAAGTTGATGAGCTCCTTCTCTGGAAGGATGAGAACGGTGACGGCGCCGCCCACGATGAGAAGGGTGTAGAGCCAGTAGAAGAAGGGCGCTTCCTTGAAGGATTTGTCGACACCTGACTCCAGACCGAGGCCTTCGCAGACGGTGTAGGCGGTGGAGAGAGGGAGGATGGAGGCGGCGAAGAGCGAAGCGTTGAAGAGTCCGAAGGCGAAGAGCAGGAAGGCGTAGTCGCCGGCGAGGGGGCGCATGGCTTCTGCGGCATCTGACGCGACCTGGATGGCGCCCATGCCGTGGGTATAGAGGGTGGCTGCGCAGGCAACGACGATGAACCAGGCGACGATGTCGGTGAAGAAACTGCCGATGATGACGTCGAGACGCGATGCCGGGTAGTCCTTGACGCGAATGCCCTTTTCGACGATGGAGGATTGCAGGTAGAACTGCATCCACGGAGCGATGGTGGTGCCGACGATGCCGATCGCCGTGTAGACGTAGAGCTTGTCGTGCCAGACGGAGCGGGACGGCAGGCGGACAGTGGCGAGGAGAGCGTCGTGCCAGCTTGGCTGCGAGAGCACGCCGGCAAAGATGTAAGCGATGTAGACAAGAGAGGCAATGAGGAAGATTTTCTCGGTGCTTTTGTAGTCTCCGCGAAAGACGAGGAACCAGACGAGCGCGGCGCAGATGGGAACGGAAATGAATTCCGAGACGTGGAAGAGGTGGAGGGAGCCGGCGATGCCGATGAACTCGGTGACAACGTTGGTGTAGTTGATGATGACGAGCAGCACCATGAGCACGAAGGTGAGGCGCAGACCGAACTCTTCGCGGATGAGGTCGCTGAGGCCCTTGCCGGTAACGACGCCCATACGGGCGCACATTTCCTGGGTGACGATGAGTGCGATGGTGATGGGGATCATGGTCCAGAGGAGCGCGTAGCCGTATTTCGCGCCCGCCTGGGAATAGGTGAAGATGCCGCCGGAGTCGTTATCGACGTTGGCGGTGATGAACCCGGGGCCGAGGACGGCGAGGAACATGAGTATCCGGATTCGCCAGCGCTTCCACATTCCTGCGGGTTCCTGAAGTAGATTTCATTTCGAGTCGGTACAAAATCGAAGATACCAGCCGGAGCGGTGATGCGGGAAGGCGAGCTGATGCATTGCATTGCGAGCGTGTTGTTCAAGATTGTTCCAAATTGTTCTGGAATTGTTATTTTGGTACATTGGTACCTATGCAACGTGAAAAACAGTTACGCGAACCGGTGGAAGTGGAGCGGGTGCAGACGGGCGTGCGGATGGAAAAGCGCATGCTCAAAGTGCTGAAGGCTGTTGCCGAGCTGAAAGACATGACTCTGGGTGACCTGCTGGAAGGGATTGTGCTGCACGCGTTCGAGGGCAAAGCGCCCTTCAGCCCGCTGACGCTGAAGGAGATTGAGCAATTCCGCGCGCTGTATGGGATGGGCTTGCGGGCGAGCGACAGCCACAACCTGAAGGAGCGGCGGCGATGAAGACGCTTTTTCTTTGCTGGGTGCTGGCTGCGAGCGCGGCGGCACAAACTGCGCGGGAGACGACGATGCATACGAAGACGACGTTTGAACTGAATGTGGCGACGAGTTTTGGGAAGGCGTTTGCGCTGTTCGGGCCGGAGGGCGAGCGGGTGTGGGCGGGTAAGGACTGGGATCCGCAGGTGGTGTGGCCCGAGCCGGGACGGGATGCGGCTGGGATGGTTTTTACGGTGTCGCATGGGCCGCTGAAAGCGGTGTGGGTGAATACGGAGTTCGACGAGAAGGCGGGGCGGCTGAAGTATGTGTATGTGATTCCAGAGACGATGGCGACGACGATCGATGTGCGGCTGCGGGACGAGGGCGCGCGGACACATGTGACGGTGACGTACGAGAGAACGGCGCTGAGCGAGGCAGGCCGCGGGCATGTTGCGGCGATGACCGGGGAAGACCGCAAGGCGGGAGCCGAGTGGCAGGCTGCGCTCGATGAACATCTGGGTGGAAAACATTTGTAACGCAATTGCCAAGTCGAGGTGAGTTCAAGAGAATCATCGTGCGCATTCCAACAATTTATGGACGCCTCGAATTTTGACATCTCTGGGAGACTGCGTGACAACGGGAGACGGCATGACAACGGATAGAGCGAATCACGAAGAGAAGACGACACGGCGCAGGATGCTGGGAAGCATGGCGTCGGTGGCGGGGGTATCCGCGCTGATGGGCGCGGGTGCGGTGGCAGATGCGCAGGCACGGATTCCGGAGAGCGCAGAGACAGCGGAGGAGCTTTTTTCGCCGGCGCGTCTGCGGGAGTACAAGGCGCGGCGGTCGTCGAGTTGGGATCGCACGGGCGGCAACGGGGATGCAGTTGCGGTGGAGGCGGGCAAGGAAACGGTGATTCTGGATGTGACGGGCGCGGGTGTGGTGACGCACGTGTGGTTCACGATCAATTCGCATGACCCGATGCATCTGAAGAACCTGGTGCTGCGCGCATGGTGGGATGGCGAGCGTGCGCCGTCGATCGAAGTGCCGATTGGAGATTTTTTCGGGCTGGGGCTTGGCGAGTATTACACCTACGAGTCGGAGCTGGTGGTTGTTGCGCCGGTCAAGGCGCTGAATTGCTACTTCAAGATGCCGTTTGCGAACGGGGCGCGGATGACGGTGGAGAACCAGGGTGGGGTGCGGACCGACAATCTCTACTTTGCCGTGGATTATGTGACGGTGGCAGCGCTGCCTGAGAATCTGGGGCGCTTTCATGCGCAGTACCGGCAGGCCGCGCCCTGCAAGGGGCTGCGCAATGACTGGACCTCAAATGGCGACCCGGGCGCGAACGATGTGAAGAACCTGGACGGCAGGGATAATTACGTTTTTCTTGAGGCAACCGGCAAAGGGCACTTTGTGGGCGTGACGCAGGCAGTGCTGCAGAACCAGAACGGCTGGTTTGGCGAAGGCGACGACATGATCTTTATCGATGGCGATGCGCAGCCGACGATTAACGGAACAGGAACCGAGGACTACTACAACGGCGCATGGGATTTTGGCGGGCAGGCATTTGCGAATCCGCACCAGGGCGCGCCCTGCATGGTGGACCCGGAGCGGATTGGCGGGCGGTATTGCCTGTACCGCTGGCACACGGAAGGGCCGCTGGCGTTTGAGAAGTCGATTCGCGTGACGATTGAACATGGGCACGCGAACTCGCGGTCAGACAATTTTTATTCGACGGCGTACTGGTATCAGACGGAGCCGCATGCGGCGTTCCCTGCCCTGCCGAGCCCCCCGGCACGGGTGCCCAGGGTGTTTGCGGTGGGTGGGCCGGGAGCGGCGAGTGTCTCCGGAGCGTGAGGTCCGTGCTTTCCCACCCATGCGCGATGAACCACGCATGGGTGGGGCACCCCATGGTCAGTGAGGACTGAAGCGAAGAGCAAATGCAGATTCTTCGACTCACCACCCCCAAACGGAAATGCGTTTGGGGCCCCGTTTCGCTCAGAATGACATGGGCTGGTGAGGGTTGTGGTTTCCCACTCGTGGTCGTGCGGATTGAAGCGGATTGCGGATGTGGAATTACAGCTTGTCGCGGAGGAAGGCGATGACGTGATCGGCCTGGACGACGCCGACCATGTGGTTGTGCGCGTCGACGACGGGAAGGGCGTGAAGGTTGTATTTGTCGAAAATCTCGGCGAGCTCGTTCTGCCGCATGCCCGAGGGGCAGGAGAGGATACGCTGCTCGATGAGCACGGAAAGACGGGTGCCGGGCTGGGCCACAATGAGGCGGGCGAGAGGAACGACTCCGCTGAGCACTTTTCTGTCGTCGAGGAGGTAGATTTCAGTGACGCCTTCGGGATCGCCGTCGAAGTCGCGCATGGCCTGGACGGCGTCTGCGACGGTGGCATTGACTCCAACCGATACGAAACTGGTGGTCATGGAGCCGGCGGCAGATTTCTCGTCGAACTCAAGGAGCTCTTCGACTTCTTCGCGCTCTTCGGGCTCCATCTCTTCGAGGATGGCGTCGGACTGTTCCTCTGACAGCTCGGCGAGGAGATCGGCGGCGGCTCCGGGGTCCATTTCTTCAACGATGTCGGCGATGCGTTCGTCGTCGAGCTTCTCAAGCAGGGACTTCTGCAGCCTGGGATCGACTTCTTCGAGGGTTTCGGCCGCGACTTCCTCATCCAGCGAAGTGAAGACGGCATCGCGCTCGGCAGGCGCCAGGTCTTCGAGGATTTCAGCAAGATCGGAGGGATGCATTTCCGCGAGGCGCTCGTGCTCGATGCGGAGCTTGACGCGGCGCGCGGGATCGACTTCGATGACGTCGACGAAGTGCCAGGGGATGCCGCGATAGCGGAAGCGGCGGGAGAGAGATTCGAGGGATTCACGCGGGAGGATGCCCTTAAAGACGCGGCGGAAGGCGCCACGGAGTCCGACTTCGACTTCAGCGACGCGGAGGAGGTGGGCGGAGCCGTGGCCCATCCACTCAAGATCAACGTCGTTCACGCGGACGACCTTGCGGCCGTGGATATCAATGATCTGGCGATCGAGCAGGTCCTGCTGCAGGAAGAGGAAGTTGCCCTCGTCTTTGAGCGGGGTGAGCGAATCAGTGGAACGCAGCTCGAGAATGCCGGCGGGCGTTTCGATGACGTCCTGCGCGGAGACGAGCATGAGGCCGGCGCGGGTTTTGAGAACCAGGCCGGCAACCTTGCCGCCATCGGGGCCGGTGGCGACGGCGACGTCTTTGAGGCGGCCTCGCAGCTGGCCCTGCGCGTCAGTAACGGGCGTGCCAAGCAGCGAGGTGAGGCTGACGCGGGCTGTAGCACGATGCTGCATGGGTTGAGTGTAGCGGTTTGCCGAGTGTTGAGGTCCGCATTAAGCCCTCAGTTGCGGTCCGGGGTCATCCGCGATGATACCCGGAAGTGCGATCGAGTCATCGCGAATGAGTACCTTGAAGATGTTAAAGTGCAGGAACGCATCTTGACACTTCAGGCTTCAACCGTGAAACTGCGAGCTAAGGTTCGACGGACTGCAGTGCGTTACAGGCGTTGAGTTTCCGACAGGGTGGGAGCGGCCTTTGGACAAAGCACAGGGAGGTCGGTTGAGGTTTTCACTGAGCTCAACCATGGAAAGCGTGAGCGAGGTGGAAGCCGCCGCGGAGAAATACGCCAAGGAAGCCGGCCTCGATGAGGACGAGCAGTTCAGGTTGACAATGGCGGTGCGGGAAGCCGCGGTGAACGCTGTGCTGCACGGCAATGAATACGACCCCGCCAAGAAGATTACGGCCAGCTTTGAAAATACCGGGGACAAGCTGGTGATCACGATCGCCGACGAGGGGCGAGGGGTGGACCCCGATTCCCTGCCCGACCCGCTGGCGCCGGAGAACCTGATGCGCGGCACGGGCCGGGGCATCTTCCTCATCCGGTCCTTCATGGATGAGGTACACTTTCGACAACTGCATCCTGGCACCGAGCTGACGCTGGTGAAGCATCTGGCACCGGCTGGTGAAAAACCCTAACGACCTTTACGCGAGAAACGTTCACGGCAGAGAAGCCCGGCGGGCGCGGCATTGCCCGGCGCGAACGGTCTAAGTGAGCATTCCCCAGGCTCATTCGTGCGAAGGTGCTATAACCATTGAGTAGCGAAAAAGGAGGACTTTCCGTGGCTTTAACTATTGCTTCCCGTGAAGTGGACGGCGTGACCGTTCTGGACCTGAGCGGGCGAATCACTCTCGGCGAGGGCAGTGTGCAGTTGCGCGAGGCGATTCGCGACCTGATCAGCAAAGGGCAGAAGAATATTCTGCTGAACCTGAGCGACGTGAACTACATCGACAGCTCGGGACTGGGCGAGCTGGTGAGCGCGTTCACCACGTCGAAGAACCAGGGCGCCAGCCTGAAGCTGCTGGGGCTGACGAAGAAGGTGAAGGACGTTCTGCAGCTGACGAAGCTGTACACGGTGTTCGATATTTACGACGACGAAGCGAGCGCGATCGCATCGTACAAGTAAGTCGCCCCCCGGGGTCGACAGCTACGGCCTCCCAAGGAAAAAGCCATCTCCCAATGCGGGCGATGGCTTTTTTGCTGCGTAAAAGGGGGCTCGTAGTTCACAGCGAGGGTTGGTGCTTTCCCATGTTCGTGGTGTTCGAAGTGGCGAGAAATGCAGATTCTTCGACTCACCACCCCCAGGCTGGAGAAAACGCCGGGGCCCCGTCTTCACCCCAGCGACGTGGACCTGTCGCTGGGGACCCCGTTCTTCACCCCAGCGACGTGGACCTGTCGCTGGGGACCCCGTTCGCTCAGAATGACACGAACCGTAGGTTGTGGTTTCCATTTTCGTGGTGTTCCTGCTGCGTGAAATTCAGGTCCTTCGCATCGCTTTCCCAGGTCCCAAAAGCGGGACCTGGGGCGCCTAGTTCGTGGTGTTCGAAGCGGCGTGAAATGCCCCTAGAACTTAACGCTGGGGACCTGCTGCGCGGCGGGGCTGGCGGTGAAGTAGGCAGTGTTCTCTTTGAAACCGGAGAAGCCGGCCCAGATGTTGTTGGGGAATTGCAGGATGTAAGTGTTGTAGGCCTGGAGGGCGTCGTTGTATCGCTTGCGGGCGACGCTGATTCGATTTTCAGTGCCGGCGAGCTCGTCCTGCAGGCGCATGAACTGGTCGCTCGAACGCAGCTGAGGGTAGTTCTCAGTGAGGGCGAGGAGGCGGCCGAATGCGGAGTCGAGCTGGCCGTTGGCGGCGATTTTGGCGGCTGGGCCCTGCGCGTTGAGCAGGCCGGCGCGAGCGTTGGCGATGTCGCCGAAGACGGTGCTTTCCTCTTTGGTGAAACCTTTGACGGTTTCAACAAGGTTGGGGATGAGGTCGGCGCGGCGCTGAAGCTGGATATCGACCTGCGACCAGTTGGCCTTGACGTTCTGGTCGAGGGCGACCATCTGGTTGCGGGCGCTGACGTAGCTGGCTCCGACCATGAGAGCGGCGAGGACCAGCACGCCAAGGATTCCAAGGACTACCCAGAGTGCACGACTCATAGAATGCTTTCTCTCCTGTGGCCTCCGCTTGGGGAAGCCGGTTGACAACAAAGAATCTGAATACTACCAATCGCCGCCGGCTCCGCCGCCGCCGAAGCTGCCGCCGCCGAAACCGCCGAAGCCACCGCCCCCTCCACCACCGCCGCCACCACCGAAGCCGCCGCCACCCATGCCGGATCCGCCACCCATCCAGGGGCCGCCGCGGAAGCCGCCGCCGAAGAGGCCGGCGAAGAGCAGGAAGCGCAGCAGAGGGATTCCGCCGAAGAAGAAGAGGATGAGGAGGAAGACGATGAGGGGGCCGAAGTTCGAGTGGTGGTGGACCTGCTCGCGCGCGACGGCGGGCGAGTCGGCAAGGGTTACGTTGGCGTCGGCTGCGATGACCTGGGCAAGCTGGCCGACGGCAAGGGTTAGAGCGCCATCATAATCCCTCTGGCGCAGGTAAGGGACCATGGCCCGGCCAATGTCGCCGATTTTGGCGTCGTTGAGGATGCCTTCAAGGCCGTAGCCGACGTCGATGCGGTATTTGCGGTCGTCGACGGCAAGGAGGACGAGGACGCCTTTGTCGGAACCTTTTTTGCCGATTTTCCAGGCGTCTTCAAGCTGGTTGGCGTAGTCGGAGGAATCGTTGCCGTCGAGGTTGTGGACGGTGACGATGGCGATTTGAGAGTGAGCCGCTGAGTGATCGAGCTGGCTGGCGATGCTGTCGAGTTCGGCGACGGTCTGCGGAGAAAGGACCCTGGCGAAGTCGCTGACGTAGTCGGTGGGCCGGGGCAGGTCTTTGACGGCCTGCGCGTGCAGGGCGGAGAGGGCTGAGAGGAGGACTGCGGCGAGCAGGAGCCAGAGGGCAGCCGAGGAAGCGCGGCGAAAAACATTCATCGCATCCTATTGTACGAGTAAGGGAGTGAGGGAGTTCCCGGGCGGAAGCAGCTACTACACTGAAAACGAGATGAGTGAGATGAAGAACCCCCCGATTGCCCTCAGGATCCACACCGAAAAGAACCTCTTTGGCGCCGTGCTGACGGACGATTACGCATGGCTGCGCGACCGGGAAAATGCCAAGGTGAAGGCGTATCTCGAGGCCGAGAATGCGTACGCCGAGGAAGACACGGCGGCGCTCAAGGATCTGCGTGATGCGCTCTACGAGGAGATGCTGAGCCACATCAAGCAGACGGATGTGTCGGTTCCCTTTCGCGATGGAGCGTGGTGGTATTACACGCGGACCGAGGAGGGGCTGCAGTACGGGATCAACTGCCGCAAGCGAGGCGATGCGACGGGGCCGGCGAAGGACGCGGCCGAAGAGATTGTGCTGGACGCGAACGAGCTGGCCAAGGGGCACGCGTTTTTCGCGATCGGGGCCAACGATGTTTCGGACGATGGGAAGATGCTGGCCTACACGACCGATACGACGGGCTTTCGGCAGTACACGCTGCAGATCAAGAATCTCGAGACGGGTGAGACGCTGCCGGGGGCAGTGGAACGTGTGGGGTCGGTGGTGTGGGCGGCGGATAACAGCACGCTGTTTTACACGGTGGAAGACGAGGAGCAGAAGCGGCAGTTTCAGCTTTGGCGGCGCGATGGTGTGGGGCAGGCCACGGAGGATGTGCTTGTCTACCAGGAAGACGATGAGCGCTTCAATGTGGGCGCGGGGCGGACGCGGGATGGCGTGTACGTAGTGATGGAGTCGTCGAGCCACATCACGACGGAGAATCATGTGCTGCGGGCGGACGATCCGCGGGGAACGTTCACGCTGATTGCGCCGCGCGAGAATGACCACGAATATTCCGTCGATCACCGGAACGGGCTGTGGTATATCCGCACGAACGACAAGGGCAAAAATTGCCGGCTGGTGACGGCGCCGGTGGAGACGCCGGGGCGGGAGCACTGGACGGAGCGGATGGCGCATCGCGCGGACGTGATGCTGGAGGACGTGGACCTGTTCGCGGGATTCTTTTTTGCGTGCGAGCGCGAGGATGGGCTGCCGAGACTGCGGCTGTGGCGGTTTTCGAGCGAGGGGCCGGAGGCTGCGCAGACGCGTGAGATTGCTTTTCCGGAACCGGCGTACAGCGCAGGTCCGCATGTCAACCGGATCTTTGACACGACGAAGTTTCGCTACAGCTACCAGTCGCTGGTGACGCCGGGCTCAGTGTATGAGTACGACATGGAGAGCGGTGATTCGACCTTGCTGAAGCAGGTGGAGATTCCGGGAGGCTTTGACCGCGCGCTGTATGCGAGCGAGCGGGTGCATGCGACGGCGAGCGATGGCGTGAGAGTACCGGTGTCGATTGTCTATCGCAGGGACAGGCGCGAGGCGGGAAAGAATCCCCTGTATGTATATGGGTATGGGTCGTATGGGTACGCACTGCCGCTAGGGTTCAGCTCGAACCGGCTGAGTTTGCTGGATCGCGGCGTGGTGATGGCGTATGCGCATATTCGCGGAGGCGGCGACCTGGGCGAGCCATGGCATGACGCAGGCAAGATGCTGGTGAAGCGGAATACATTCACGGATTTTATTGTGGCGGTGGAGCACCTGACTGCGGCGGGCTACGGCGATGCGAAGCGGGTGGCGATTGAAGGCGGATCTGCGGGCGGGTTGCTGATGGGCGCGGTGGCGAACATGCGGCCGGAGTTGTTCAGGGCGGTGCTTTCGCATGTGCCGTTTGTGGACGTGATGAACACGATGCTGGATGCGTCGCTGCCACTGACGGTGCCGGAGTATGAGGAGTGGGGCGATCCGAATGAGGAGCAGTATTTCAACTACATGCTGAGTTATTCGCCGTATGACAATTTGCAGGCGGCGAGTTATCCGGCGATGTTGGTGAAGACGTCGCTGTATGACAGCCAGGTGATGTATTGGGAGCCGGCGAAATATGTGGCAAAGCTGCGGACGCTGAAGACGGACGGCAATCCCCTGCTGCTGGTGACGAATATGCAGGCGGGCCATGGCGGGGCGAGCGGGCGCTATGACTATCTGAAAGAGATCGCGTTCGACTACGCGTTTCTGCTGAGGGAGCTGGGGGTGGGGTGATAGAGTCTGGTGGTACTCAAAAGGACATGGATGCGAACCGTACGGCTTTTCACTTTCTGTGTGGTATTCATTGCCGGCATCTCATGGGCGCAACCGGGACCCGTTTCGACGTCACAAGCGCCAACTCCTCCAAATCCCGACCACAAGTGGGTTCATGCTCCCGTTCCTCTCACTTCGCCTGCCGCGGAGTTCCCTGAGGAAGCGCGCCGACGGAGGTTGAACGGGATTTGCCTCGTGACCACAAGAGTGGATGCGAACGGGATGCCGCAGGAAATCAAGGTCGCACGCTGCACGGACGGCCTCTTCGCTCCAAAAAGCCTTGAAGCGGTGAAGAAGTATCGATTCAAGCCAGCCACCGATGCCAATGGTCAGCCTGTCGAGGCGGCGATTAAGGTTGCTGTCCACTTCATGGTGATTGGAGGGCACGGTGCAGACGTGCAAGTCAGTTATGCAATGCGTACCCCGCCGGGAGTTATCTCCGCTGAACCTGACTCCAGCGGCGTATATCCGCTGATTGGTTCAATCGAAGCACCAAGATTGATCAAGTTTATCGACGATGGTTATGGAATGGATGCATTTTGGGCGCCAGCGAATGGTTCATGCGATGTGGTGCTTGAAGTCGATGCGAACGGCAAGCCTTCCAATGCCAAGATCACCCAGTGCGAACGCCCAATCCTTGAGAAAACCGCGATGCAATCTCTGCTCGAATCGCACTACAAGCCAGGCCGTATGAATGGCACGCCAGTTCCCGTGCTGGTCTCCATCCACCTTGAGTTCGGCGGATTTTCCAATCCATAGCTGCGTTCCTGCTGCTGGAGCCGGGGGTGCGGCTAGCTACTAGCTTTCCCATGTCTCAGAAGCGAGACATGGCGCACCCATTTTCGTGGGGATTGGAGCTGTGGGAAAATGCAGATTCTTCGACTCACCACCCCCAGGCTGGAGAAAACGCCTGGGGCCCCGTTCGCTCAGAATGACACCCGTGGTTGGGTGAGTGCTTAGCTCTCCCAGGTCCGAAGACACGGACCTGGCACCGATTTTTGTGGGGACCGGAGCACTAGAGGGCCGGGACGGGCTGCGGTTGCGGAGAGCGAGTGTCGCCGAGGCGGGAGGGGTGGGCCCAGAGGCCGAGGCCGGGGTTGGCGATGAAGAAGACTTCTTCGCCGTCGATGATGTTTATGCCGTGGCTGAGGGTTTCTGGGTTGTAGCGCTTCGTCATGGTGGCGAGATCGGCGTAGCGGAAGCCGACGCCTTCAATCTCTTCGCGCGTGAGGTGGCCCGGGCACCAGGTGATGGTGAAGCGGCCTTCAGACGATGCGTGGATGAGGTGCGCGGCGGCGCCGAGTTCAGCGGCCAGGTCGGCGTTACGGTTGACGGCTTCAAGGGTGGCCGGCGTGCCGTGGTAGCCGTATTTACGGATGAGCGCGTCGATTGTCTGGTCTTCGCCGAATTCTCTTACGCCAGGGGCCAAAATTATCAGGTCGCCGCCGTCGGCAAGGGCCATGCGGGTGCGGTAGACGGCCTTGTTGCCGAGCCAGGTGGAGTGGAACTCGTGAGGGTCGAGATAGACGACGGCCTTGCGGATGGGTTCGGGAACGATTTCGAAATTGACCTTGAGGCTTAGGTCGGCAGCGCGGTGGAAGCACTCGTTGTCGTCGCCGATGAAGAGGCCGCGCACGGCGAGGCCGCCGGCGCTACTGCGGCCAACGACGGTGAGCACGTAGACGATGGGCAGGTCGCGCAGGTAGCGGTCGGAGGCGTAGTTGAGTACGGCGCGGACTGGAGTGTCGGCGCGGCCCATGATGCGCTCCATGCCGTAGACGGCGCCGAGGTAGTGGCTGCGGTTGATGCCTTCGCGGCCGCCGGTTCCGACGAGGATGTTCTTGTTGTGGTTGGCCATGCCGATGACTTCGTGCGGGACAACCTGGCCGATGGAGAGAATGAGATCGAAGCCGCCGTGGACGATGAGCTTGTTGACCTGCGCGGGCCAGGGGAAGTTGAGCTTGCCTTCCGACTGCTGGTGAATGAATTCGGCGGGGACTTCGCCGAGCGTTTCAATATCGGTGCGCCAGTTGTGGACGCGGAAGAGCTCGTGGGGCATCTCACCGAACATGCGGCTGATTTGCGCAGGCTGCATGGGCGCGTGGGTGCCGATGGCGGGGAGAACGGCCTTGAGGCGATCGCCGTAGTAGCCGGCGGCGGCCTGGGTGAGCAGCCCAGCCTGCGAGTGGAGGCGGGTGATATCGGGCGGGACGGCGAGGACTCGATCGCGGACGCCGAGTTTTGCGAGGGATTCGGCGAGAAGATCGTTCAATTGCCGCGGGGAGAGATCGGTGTCGACGCCACCCACGGCACAATAGAGGCTCATGCAGCTATGTTCGCTCCCAGCGGACGGGAATGTAAATGGGTTATCAGCTTCTAGCGCTAGCTGCTGGTTGCTAGCTGCTGGCTGATGGACGCTGTGGGGAAATGCAGGTCGAAATGCAGAAATGCAGGTCGAAATGCAGATCCTTCGACTCACCACCCCCAGGCTGGAGAAAACGCCTGGGGCCCCGTTCTTCACCCCAGCGACGTGGACCTGTCGCCGGGGGCCCCGTTCGCTCAGGATGACACGGCGTTAGAGGGGGACCTATCCGTGAGGGCCTCGGCAGGCCCCGTTCGCTCAGGATGACACGACTCGAAGTTGCAAGGTAGAAGGGCACGGGGGATGTGGGGGGTGTATGCGGCTCTTTGTGGGAATTCCGATTGCAGCGAGCGTGGTTGCGGAAATTGCCGCGATGACGGAGCAGTTGAAGCGCGCCGGTGACGGGCTGCGATGGAGCACGCCGGAGCAATGGCATATCACGCTTCAGTTTCTGGGCGACACAACGGAAGACAAATATGCGTGTGCGGCCGTGGCGCTACGCGGGGTGAAAGCTGCGCCTGTGATGGTACGGATGATGAACGCGGGATGCTTTGAGCATGTTTTCTATATGGATGTTGCGCTGACGGATGGGCTGAGCGCGTTGCAGCGAAGAATTGTGGCCGCGAATGCGGCGTGCGGCTTCGGTGCAGAAGAGCGACCGTATCATCCGCACGTTACGCTGGCACGCGCGCGGAGAAAAGATGTGAAAGGGAGTGAGCTTGAGAGGCTGAAATCCAAAGCGGCGGGAGAATGGCAGTGCACAAGTTTCGTTGCAGAAGAGTTCATCCTTTATGAGAGTGTTTTGGGTCCCGGTGGATCGCGGTATGAAGCTCGGGAACGGGTCCGGTTTAACGGGTGAGAGCTCAACTAGTGAATTAGTAGCTGTTCTGCAAGTGGTGATTTGGCATCTGATTAGTGCGCCTGAAGTTATTGGCAGGCCGGATCGAATGTTTGGTGGTGAAATTCGTGCTCGATCAGGCATACAATACCGGTGTCAAAATATGAGGGTTCTGTGCGGTTTGAGATCGCACCGGAAACCCCAGTGAAATTCCCCCGCGCTCACCTGGACCAACATTTCAGGAACATCTTCGGAGGTTCGAAAGCGATGCGTAGATGGGCTATCCTCACCGTTCTTATTGGAGTAGCGCTGCCGGCAGCTCTCGCACAGGAGCAGCGCATCACGGTCGCTCAGCTAGAAAGCATTCTGACGCAGTCGCGGAGTCTCTCCGACGACGAGCTGGCGGTGAAGCTTTCTGACCTTAAGCTGACAGAGCGACTGAGCACCGCAAAGCTTACGCAATGGACAGCAACATTGCCCGGCGCGAAATCGCAGCGGGGACTGACGGGGCTGGCTGATCGGGCGGCATTCCTCAGACCTCCGTCTGCGGAGATTCCATCGCTCGCAGCGCCGGACCTGGCGGAACAACGCCGGATCATGGGTCTGACGGCAGCGTATGTCGGCAACACAATTCCGCAACTGCCGAAGTTTTACGCTACGCGCACAATTACGCACTTCGAAGACGCCGCAGGCAGCGCGAGCGACAGTGCGTCGACGGATGGCGGAGCTTTGCATCCGGTGCGGATTACGCGCGCCACGGTTCTCTATCGCGATGGCGAAGAAGTGGTAGAAGCGGGACCGGTGAAAGCGAGTGCGGAGCCCGGGCAGGACAAGCGGAGCGGGGAGGACAAGGGCTTGCGGACGTGGGGCGTCTTTGGCCCGATATTGGGGCTGGTGCTTGTAGATGCGGCGCAGAGCAAGCTCGAGTGGAGCCACTGGGAGCAGGAGGCGGCGGGGCCGATAGCGGTCTTCAGCTACAGGGTGCCAGAGCAGAAGTCGCACTATGAGGTGCGCTATTGCTGCGTGGCCTCGATGTACGGCCTGGAGAGCGATTCATTTTCGGCGATGAGCGGCTACCATGGCGAGATCAGCGTCGATCCGACGAGCGGAACGATTGTGCGGCTCACGCTCGAGGCAGAGCTGCAGCCGAGCCAGCCGATTGAGCGGGCCGCCTCGGCGGTGGAATATGCGCCGGTGGAACTGGGAGGCAAGAAATACATCTGCCCGGCGCACAGCGTTTCGATTGCAGTTGCGAAGTCGCTCAAAGAAGCTCACGACCCAAGTGGACGTGGTTATCCGGTGATGGGTCCGCTGCAGATGCTGCTGAACGACGCAGAATTCGACCGGTATCACCTCTTCCAGTCGGACGTGCATGTGCTCTCAGCGGATGAGGAGCGCGCGGCGGGCGCAGCTCCCGATGCGACGCTGCCTGCGGCGCCAGCAGCAGATTTGCGGCCGACGGATGAGGAACTAGCGGACAGTGCGCAGGGTGCCGGAGCGGTGGGTGGCGGTGCAGCGGGTTCGGGCGCGGCGGGAGCTGGTACGGCGAGCGCGGCCGGCCACGCCGGCGTTCAGGGTGGCGCACAGACAGCAGAGATCAGCACAACGGTGGCGACAGGGTTGCCGGAGGGACCGGTGCAGCCTGCCGCACCACCTTCTTCCGCACGGCCTGGGGACGCTCAGGCACGTGGGTACACACTGCGGTTGAATGCACGTCTTGTGGATGTGAATGTTGTGGCGCTGGACAAGAAGGGGCATCCGATCACCGACCTGAAGCCCGGAGACCTCGAGGTCTATGACAATGGCGTGAAGCAGAAGGTGAACACCTTCAGCCAGGTGGACGTGGGAACGGTCACGCAGAACGAGACGGGGGGAGCGGCCGCAGCCAATCCGGCGGAGTTCTCAAACCATGGCGGACAACCGGCGGGAGACGACCGGAACACGGTTGTGCTGCTGATCGACGGCACGAATCTTGCGATGCCGGATTTCTCCAACGCGCGGCAGCAGGCGGAGGAGTTCCTGAAGAAGCTGCCACCTGAAGAGAAAGTTGCGTTGTATACCCTGCGCTACCACGCCTATCAGATTTTGAGCGAGCCGACGACTGACCACGCGGCGCTGTTGGCGAAGCTCGCGAAGTGGAAACCATCGGCGCAGGATATGGCGAATGCGCAGGACGAGGAACAGAGGAACAGGCAGGACATTGAGTACGTCCACGAACCGGAAGATATGCTGAGCGTAAACGGGAATTTCACGCTGGACACGGGCACACAAAGCGAGGCGCTCGATCCGAAGCTGCGTGAAATGGGCAGCCGGCCGGGGCCGAATGCGCTGGTGCTGCTGGTGGACGTCTCGCATCACCTGGCGGGAATTCCCGGGCACAAGAGCCTCATCTGGATCACGAGCGATAATGTGCTGGCGGACTGGAACAAGACGTCGACGACGATTGAGAAGGGCAGCAAGTCTGTTGAGCCGGCGGCGCTGAGGACGCAGGAGGCGATGAACAACGCGCACGTGAGCGTGTATCCGCTGGACGCCTCGCGGCTCGAGGCGAGCGTTGTGGGCGTGAACCAGGCATCGCGCAATATTGAGCTGACGCCGACGTTTCAAAGGTCCCCAACCGCAGGCACACCCGCGGCAGCGGTGGCAGCCGAGCAGGCGATGGAAGGGCCGGAGTTCACCGCAACGATGGAGGCGAATCCATACACTCAGAACCGCACCTTCGACACGGGCGGGCGGCTGATGTCCCAGATGGAGCAGGACATGCATCCGATCCAGGGCGTCTTTCGCGAGATTGCGGAGGCGACAGGAGGCCGGGCGCTGCGGCGCGCCAATGACATGGTGGGCCAGCTGAACGGCGTGGTGGCCGACGGACACGCGACATACCTTCTGGGTTTTACGCCGACGACGCCTGCCGATGGGCAATATCACCTGCTGACAGTGAAGCTGGCGGGGCACAAAGATGCGGTGCTGCGCTATCGCACCGGGTACATGTACGACGCGGAGCCGACGACGCTGAAGGACCGCTTCAGGCGCGCTGTATGGGAATCGACGGATGCGAGCGAGATTGCGGTAAGCACGAAGCCCATAGCGGATTCCGGCGGCAAGGCGCTGCGCGTGACCGTAGCGGGAGCTGACTTGTCGTTATCCCAACAGAGCGCGCTGTGGTTGGGCAAGCTGGATATCTTCCTGGTGCAGCGCGATGATGTGGGGCAGCATGCGACGGTTTCAGGGCAGACGGTTGGATTGCGGCTGAAGCCGGCAACGTATCAGCGCGCGATCAACGAAGGGCTGACCTTCGACGAACGCATCGAGTCACAACCCGCCGAAGGCACGTCGCTGCGTGTGGTGGTGGTCGACGTGAACTCCGGACGCATTGGCTCAGTAACGGTGCCCGCCTCGGCGCTAGTTGCCTCAAACCGATAGACAGACCTCAGCGGGCGCCGGGGATCGGCCGTTGCGGAATCGCCGCGGTTGCCAGTTCCGCAGACGGCGCCGGCGGCACATGCATGCGTTCGCGGATGCGGCGAAACAGTTGCACGTAATCGGGCTGCCAGGCGACGGTCGATATGCAGTCGCATGCCGGCAGACCCATCAGGTTGTAATCATTTCTGTCAAAGGCGGCGTTGAAGTAGGACAGGGCCTCGTCAGGTTTACCCAGGACCAGATAGGTTTTTGCCAGGGCGAAACCCGATGCGTGTCCGCGGTCGAAGGCGTCTTTTTGCGTCTGCCGCAGGGCCTCGAGCAGACCCGCCTTTCCATTGCGCTTCCACCCGTCGGCGGCGGCATTGGCGAGCGCCATCTCATCGGGATCGCGCGATATCTCAGAAGCAGTTTTTAGGTCGGCGAGGAATGCGGGGTAGTCTTCCGCATCGAATTCGAGGCGGGCGAGGTAGCGGCTGGGCTTGACGAGCGAGGGCTGTGTGCGCGCCAGTTCTCGCAGGGTGCCGATGGAGGCGCGGCGATTGGCTGGCAGGATTGCGCGAATCCACGCATCGTCAGCCGCAACGGCGGGGTTGCCGGGACCTAGACGGAGGGCCTGGTCGGCCTGGGCGATCGCATCCGTATATTGCAACCGCATGAGCAGAGTTGTGGCGTACCAGTGGTGCGTCTCCTGCTCATTGGGAGCCAGGGCCAGCGCGCGTTTGAACTCCGCATCCGAGGCAGGTGCGTCCCACTTTTTCCAGAAAAGAGCGAAGGCCATGGCGCGGTGGCCGGCGGCGAGGTTGGGATCGAGCTGAATGGCGCGGGCCGCGGCCGCGAGCGCACGGTCGAAGGATTCACTTTGATCGACGTGACCGTACTCGGGAAGAAGCTCGTAGCTCTCCGCCAGCCCCGCATAGGCCTGCGCGTACTGAGGATCGAGCGCGATGGCCTGGGCATAGCAATCGATGGACCTGGAAAGGCCGTCGGCGGTGCGAAGGGTCCACTGGTAGCGGCCTTCAAGATACAAACTTTCAGCCTGAGGATTGGGAACGTGCGCTGGATTACCCGATCCGGCGGATATTAACCGTCCGCGCGCCGATGCGATGAGGGAGGAGTGATCGGCGATGAAGACAGTTCCAATTGCGATAAGGAAAATTGCGGCCGCGATGGCTGCCCACTTAAAGACAGGGCCGAAAACGCGCGGTTTGCGCCGGGTTGGGGAAGATGGCGAAGGCTGCACGGACGGTGCCGGAAGCGCTGCTTCCCTTCTTTCCTGGGCGATCTGCTGGAGGGAAGGCGCGAGGCCGAGCTCGCCGAGAAGCCATGCCCGGAGCTCTTCAGGATAGGCAAAGACGCCGCCCCGTTCTCCGCCGGGGACTCGATGAACGGGGAGGCCACGGTCGTGCTCCCAGCGTTTGACGGTGCGCTCAGCGCGGCCAAGGAAGGCGGCGATCTCCTTCCAGGAGACGAGCGGCTGCAGATTATCGGGGCCCGAAGTGCGAGAAGTAGACATGGAGGTCCCGTATGAAGCGTGATTTGGCTACGGTGTGTTATCGCGATCATAGGGAGGGCGCCATGAGGTGTCCATAAAGGGAAGAGGTTGCGGATAAGCGGGCGTACCCAATGGGAGGTGCCGGAAGGCACGTCACGCGCTACTGCTTTACGCACGTTGGGGTGGTTATCGCGCTGCCCCTCCCGCAGGGGTTGTGGCGGATGATTCATCGGAGGAGCCGGGCGAGGCGGACAGGAGGTGGTAACCGTCGCGGGTGCGGATGTGATATTTCTGCAGATCTTTGCCGACGAGTTTCACCTTGATGGAGCGCCAGCCGCGATTGGGATTGGATTGCGGATAGTAGCTGACGGTGTAGAGGTGGACGAGGTCTTTGCGGATTGCGTCAAAGGCCTGCTTTTCCTCCCGCCAGTTGCTGGCAAAGTAGGCTTTGCCGCCAGATGCCTTGCTGACACGCTCAAAGGCGGCGGCGGAAGCCGGATCCTGCTGTGCCTCGCGGGTGCTGATGATGTAGATGATGGTGCCGGTGGACTGGGCCAGCTCGGCGACATCTTCAGGTGGAACGGAGCTGGCGTTGTCTGGACCGTTGGAGAAGACGACGATTGCCTTTCGTCCGCGGAGCGGCATGGCATCTTTCACCGTCATCAGGAGACTGTTGTAGAGCGCGGAGTCGGCGCCTGCGACGGTGTTGCGCACACCGCTGACCAAGGTATACGGGTCTGAAGTGAGGGGGGTCATACGGGCAAGATTGCGACTGAAGGAGTAGAGGGCCACCTTGCTGGCATTGTCCATGGAGCGGACGAAGTCGGCAATTGCGTCCTGCGCGAAGACGAAGCTGCGGTACATGTAGTTACTGGTATCGAAGAGGACGAAGACGTTGGCTCCGGATAAACGGGGGCGGGCAAGATTCGATGCGTCGGCACCGCCAGGCGCGGTGCTTTCTTCGAAGGTTGAAATCTTCTGCGAAATCTTGTCTTCGGTGATTTCGAAGTCTTCGGGCCGAAGTCCGGTGACGTAATTGCCTTTGTTGTCAGTGACGGCGACGTTGAGCTGCACGAGGACAACATTGACGCGGAGATTGGTTGGATCGTCCTGGGCGGCTGAGGAGGTCGCTTTGCCCTGAGGAAAAGCGAAACATGCCAGAGCCGCGATGCCGAAGAGAAATGTCCTGGTCATAAATAATCCAATGGTGCGGGCTGATCATTCTCTTGATGCGATCGGGTGATGGATGCGATCGGGTGGCTATTGCCGAGCAACCAGCTTTTCGCCCGGAAGCGGAATCTTTCCCGCCCGAAATTCGTTTCCGGTCTGGTGCATTGCGCGCAGCAGTGCCGGCCAGTCATCGATATTGCTGGCGAAGATGTTGACGACCATGCGCCGGGTGAGAGCGGGAACGAGCAGGTTGAGCATGACCGGGGAGTAGCCCATCTCATCTGCAAGACGCGCCCAATAGAGGTTGTTCGATTCCCACGACTCGGCAAGGAGCCTGCTGGCGGGGCCGCCGTAGGCAGGAATCGGCTTGGTGTTCGCGAGCGTGCGTGAAGTGCTGGAAAGAAGCGCGGGATGCAGAGATCCGAAGTCCTGAGCGAGCCGTTTTGTTGAGGTCTCCGCGGGATCGGTTCGCAGAAGCTCGTCGAGCTCGCTACTGGCGGGGCCAATGGCGGCCGCCTCAGCGGGAAATCTCTTTCGGAATTCAGAAGCGAGATAGAACTCTTCAGAGGGAGTGGCGAGCGCGATGGCGTCTGAGGGGGTGTCAGGATTATCGAGGGCTTGCTGCGTTTGGGTAAGCCGATCGGGAGCCATGCGATCGGAAAGGATGACGATGACTTTGCCGCGCAGTTCAGGGCTGCGCGCAGATGCGGCGATCAGCTCGTCGCCGGCGCGCTGGTAGAGTGCGACTGCATGAAGCTCGGTGCGGCTGACGGTCCACCAGCGCGGAACGACCGCATCGACCATGAGATTTGGGACGGCTTCTTTCCAGATAAGGGCCTGCACATTGGCGGGCGCCATAAAGTCCTGCTCAGTGGCGGCGAGTGCGTAGGGGAGGTCAACGAGAGAGCCAATGAGGTAGGCGCCGCCTCCGGCAGTGGCTCCCACACCGATGAGGCCGGCATCGCCCCAGATGTGCTGGAGGCCCAGCAGCGAGACGGAAGAGAAGTCATGGGAGCGAACGAAGAGCGGATTGTTGTGAAGGACTTCAGCTCCGGGAGGCTCGTAGAACGCGTAGTTAAGGCCGACCAAGGTGTCACGCAGGAAGGGGGTAAGCTGGCCGCGCGCCGCCTCAAGCTGCCCGGGAGTACCGGACTTGATGATGCGGGCAAGGTCGGTGCGGACCTGGAGCTCGGTGTGACGGCTTGAATAAATAACGGGTGACCAGGCGGCTCGTTCTCCGCCGGTGAAGACGGGACGCGGCATCTGGAACTCGCGAAGATCGCCAGCGAGGGGAAGAAGCTGGTCGCCGAGCGCGGCGCCATGGGCCATGTCGCCGAGGCCATCGTAAAGGCCGAAGAGGGTGTCGAGCGAGACGAGGTGCTGGTCATCCAGGACAGCGTTGATGCGGCGCACGAGTTCCTCGTGAACGCGCCGGCCTTCATCACTCTGCTGAGCGGGGCCAGCGAGCAGATCGATTACCTGATCCTGTGTGAGCGCGGCGGTCGCGAGGCCGGCGTTGCCGGCAACCGCGGTGAGCAGAGATCGCAGCGAGGCGCGTGCGGCCTCGAAAAGCTGCGCAGAGGTAGAAGCGTTGGTGAAAGGGTCCACAGCGCATTGCCACGTGCTGCTGAGCTGGCTGGCAGGAATCTGGCCCTGGCGGGCAAATATCTGCCACAGGCCGATGTTGGCCTGCAGTGCGCCGAGGCCATTGGCCCGGAGAGTTCCATTGGAAATGTGGCCGATGTGATCGGCAGCACTGACGAAATGGGTGATGGATGCGTCGTCGAGCTGGGGAAACTCGGCGAAGATCTGAAACCAGCGGCCGAATTGCGGAAGGCGCTCGGCGATGAGACGTTCCGTGTCCCCGGCAAGTCGCTGACCGGAAGGCTTGCCGGAATTGATGGCCTCGATCATCGAGAAAGTCTCAATAGCATTGCCGGATTCAGAGCCGGGTACAGCAAGGTTGGTCTCGGAGACGAGCGTCTGAAGAAAATCCTCAGCCGTATCGAAGCGAAGGTCTGGGGGATGCGACGAATGCGGGTGTTTTGGCAGCTTCGACCCGGACCCGAGAATGGAAGACCAGGTATCGAGATCTTCGTGAATGGATGGAGCGCCATTGGGCTCCCACTTGAGCGAAGTGTAGAGGATGAGGAGATCGGCGTTGCGCGGGAAGACTCCGTCGGATGAATTGGTGCGTGGAGCGGTGGAACGATAGGCCTCGTAGAGGCTCTTCAGGCGGCCATTGGCAGTGAGCTGCTGCTGCTGCGACTGGCTGAGCCTGGTCATGACGTCATAGTAGGCAGCGAGCCAGCCACGATCTTTGGTGAGGAGAAGGTAAATGAAGTTTCCGGGAGATGAGGTTTGGTCGCCAACCAGATCTTCCCATTCGCTGGATGCGCCGCCCGGGACGACGACCTTGCCTGCGCTGACGTGGATGCCGGAGCCGTAGAGGCTGAAAACGGTGCCAAGAGGCTGAAGCTTTCTGAGGCCGGGCGAATGGAGGAGCGCGAGGCGTGTCTCTTCGTCGCAGCGGGAAAGCGCCCAATAGAGATCATCGATTTCCCGATCGGCAAGCAGGAGCGTGAGCAGGTCGTCGCCTCGATTTTTGTCCTTTGGAACGAGGGCGGCCCAATCGCGCTGCGGGAAGAAGATAGGAACACGTGTGCCGGAATAGGGGAAATTGAAGGGGGCATTTTTGCTGAGCGCCCGCTCGAATTGTGTGAGGGGAAAACCGGAGTCGATGGTGAGAAATGCACGCTCGGAGTCGGCGGTGACAAGGGCAACACTGCGCTCGCCACAGGAGCCGCGCATACGATAGCCGAGCACAGCGATGAGGCGCGCGGCGCTGTCGCAGCCGGCAACGCGAATTTCGCCGTCAGGTCCGGCGAGCGCAGCGAGTTCCCTGGCCTGATGCAGGTAGCGGTTGAGCAAAATGAGGAACTCGGTTTGCTGGTGGTTTTGAAAGCCCAGCAGCGATACGTTGCGGGCCACGGCGGGCAGCACCTGGTCTGGAGTGACCTGCTGGCTGACGCCGGCCATACGAAGAAAGGAACGAAGAGGGCCGGGGATGACGAGCGAGTCGGAGAGTGCGTCAGAGGGATGCGGCGCAGGACGGGTGGTGGCATGCATCGGCAGGCAGACCATCAGTAAACAGACAGCGAGCAGCAGCCCAAGGGCATGAACGGCGCAGGAACGAAACGGGAACGGCATGGGAGAAACACCCCTTGAGGCTGAATACCCGCTGGCGCGGGCGCGCTCGAACAGTAGATAGAAGGATTGCGATTCTGATCTCGCCAGGAGCCCGGTACTTTGAAAGGATGCCGATTCGGCGGAAAAGGGACACGTGCGGCGCAGAGGCCAGGCGGATATCCTGAACGGCGCAGAGACAAAGGTGCGGCACTTTATGCGCTGCGATCAGAATTCAGGTTTTAAGGCAACGGGAAGTGGTCACGCGGACTGCGAACCATGACTAAGAAACAGGATCAAGAAAACAGGATCGAGAAAATAGACTTTGCCCGGTTTAGGGGACTTAAATATGCTGCGCGCTGCGCTGGCGGCGAGTGAGACGTGCACAACGCTCGCGCAACAAAGGATACTGCAAATTGGTAACCCCTGGCGAGCGGGTGCGTGGATTCTTTATCGGGAAGCGGCGGGCAGTAAAGAAATGCGTGAGCGCGAGGGAGCAGCCGGGCGCGCGAAGTGCTTGGCTAAAGCTCCGGTATAGTAAGGGATGACCATGAGCGCCGGAGAATTAACGAATACATTCTTTGTGCATTTCTCCGGACCGGACAGGCCTGGGATCACGGCGGTCATTGCGCAGATTCTTGCCGAAAGCCACTGCCGCATTCTCGACCTCGGGCAGGCTGTGGTACACGAGAACCTTTCCCTGGGGCTCCTGCTGGAAGTGGCAGATGCCGGCGACTTTACTGCGCTGCGGGCGCGGCTTCACGATCGGGCGCACGAGTTGGGAGTGCTGATGCGCGTCACCCCGGTGGCGGCGGAGGCTCTGACGCGCTGGAATGCGGCGCAGCATGCCAGCAACCTGATCATCGCGGTGCTGGGGCGTTCGCTTGAAGCGAGTCACCTGGCGCGGGTGAGCGCTGCCATTACAGCGAAGGGAATGAATATTGACCGCATCGAACGGCTTTCGGGCAGGCTCTTTCCCGATAGCGTGCAGGAGAATGCCTGCATTGAGCTTGGCGTGAGCGGCGACCCTGCGCAGGAAGCGGCGCTGCGCACAGAGTTTCTGCAGATTGCTCAGGAGTTGGCAATCGACATTGCCGTGCAGAGGGAAAGTCTGTTCAGGCGCAACCGGAGGCTCTTTGCATTCGACATGGATTCAACGCTGATTCAGGGTGAAGTGATTGATGAGCTTGCGAAGCTGGCCGGTGTGGGTGAACGGGTAGTGAAGATTACGGAATCGGCGATGCGTGGCGAGATCGATTTCGACGAAAGCTTTACGCGACGCGTAGCGTTGCTGAAGGGGCTGCCGGCGGAAAAAGTGTACGCGCTGCTGGGAACGATTCCGCTGGCGGATGGCGCAGAGCGATTGATGCGCACGCTGAAGTTGCTGGGATACAAGACGGCGATTCTTTCCGGGGGCTTCATGTTTTTTGCGCGCTCGCTGCAAGAGCGGCTCGGCATCGACTACATCCACTCAAACGAACTGGAGATTGTGGATGGCGCGGTGACGGGCCGGGTGAAGCCGCCGATTATCAACGGAGCGCGGAAGGCGGCGCTGCTGAGGGAAATTGCGGAGCGGGAAGGCATCTCGCTCGAGCAGGTGGTGGCGGTGGGCGATGGGGCTAACGATATTCCGATGCTGAACCTGGCGGGGATGGGGATTGCGTATCGCGCCAAGCCGCTGGTGCGGGAGAAGGCGCACCAGTCGATCTCATGCCTGGGTTTGGATGGGTTGCTGTATCTGCTGGGCGTGCGCGACAGCGATGTGCCGGGGCATGAGGCGAAGGCTTGAGCCGTGAGGTGCCGCGTGCACATGAGGGATTTTCGGACGCCGCGGCTTTTACTTGCCGCCAGTGCTCGCACCTGAAGCGGTAAGACCGAGAACGAAGTTTGTTCCTGCATCCAGATGGATGTCGCGCCTGGCGCCGAGCAGGATGCCAGAGGATTGGGGCGGCTCGTGCTGACCGGTTTCGTGAACCCCAGGTTCGTGGAGCGCAGGTTCGTGGACTGCGAGGAGCACGCCCGGGATCGAAGTGGTGCGAATCGCGAGGGTGGCGGTTTGGGCGACGAGGGTCCCTGGAGGCTGGACGGTGGGAGCCGTACCTGCGCCGTTTCCGATGCGCGTGTTCGCTCCGAGAGAAGGCGTGTTGCCGTACATGTCGCCTGGGGCGTGCCCGGGAAATTCCCCTGGCGAGGGCGCCGCTGCGTCAGCCGAAGCATTTGACGCGTCGCCGACTGAAGGCGACAGCGCCTTAATCTCGGATAGGATCGGCAGCGTCGGACCATTCTTCAATTCGACTTGATCGAATTGCAGCGCAACCTGCGCATTCTCATCCTCAGCACTGCTGGGTTTTGCGGCGATCACGTGACCGATCAGCTTCGAACCTTTGGGAATCTCAGTACCGTCGGCGATGCGTACTGCAGACTTCGTTTTGAGCAGGACTCGGTCGCCTGCCTTTGCGGTCTTCGAGTCGAGCATGGACATCAGTTCGCCGCCAACCGGGCTTGGGGCAGTGTCCGCTGCTGGGCTTGCGACAACGTTTGCCGCGGGACTTGAAGGAGGTTGCTGCGCCAGCGGGGAGAGGCTTGCGGTCGAGAGAATTGCGAGCGCGAGCGCGCCAAAACGTTTCATTGCGATGACCTCCAAAAGTCCTGCATTTCAGATCGATGCAACGATCCGCACTTTTCTGTCGGCGGCCGAATGGGCGACGGTCCGCACTGTGTTGGACGAATGGAGGCGGGGAACGTGGGATTAATGTGATGGGCGCGCGCGATCGCGGTCATGCTGGGCATGAGGCGAGAGGGTGAAGTTGCTGAAGTGGTGGGCGGTCAGGGACTCGAACCCCGGACATCGTGCTTGAAGGCAGGCGCTCTAAACAACTGAGCTGAACCGCCGACGTGGGGTGGGAGGCCGTTGCGGCCTATCCATGATAGCAGCGACGATGGCGGAGGGCGGATGCGCGTGAGGCCGCGCCGGGAGTCGGTTGGTACGATTCCATATCATTGCTACCAAATCGAGTAGCGAGTGCGTCCAAATGCAGAGATAGGGGCAAATCTTCTCTTTGGAGGTGATGCCGATGTTTGTGTTCTCACGAATTGGATCACCGATCTTCGGTGGCGCGGCGGGGTGTTGATTGCTCGGAGCGGCTATTGCGATTCCGCTGGCTGCACAGAACCCTCGCAAATAGCTGAGACCTATGTCTAGTCCAAACCACCATTCTGAAGGGGCAGCAGCTCGAGGCGCAGGGAGATCTGAAAGGCGCGCTCGCTGAATACGAAAGGGCCTGGGGGTCAACCCGCGAAGTTCGTTGGCCTACTACAGCATGCGGAGATTCAGTTTGAACAGCGCAATACAAGCCAGCGTGAATGCCTGTCGGGACGCGCTGCGAGGCGACGGCGATCCGAGTTGGACCAAAGTTTGGAGCTACATTCAAATCGGAAAGTGTTTGATGTCACCGACCAGCGCGGCAGCTTTGGCGCAGTACGAGTTCGCTGTGCAACCAAGGACAAGGGCGAGGCGAATTCTTTTTGATGATGCTCGCGGAATCGACTTCTCGGCTCATACCGCATCGCCACGCCCCGAGGGGACTCCGACTGGCTCACGAGCTCAAGTTAAGATGCTTCGAAAGCCCGGCGAACAAGGTGGGCCCTGGCCGGTCAGCCTGGGATGCACCACGAACTCATACTCATCGATCAATCCCAGCTCAGCCAAGGCCTGGGGAGACACGCTCCCGTCGAAGAGTCCCTTGCCGGCACTGGCTGCTGAACGCCTGCTCCAGATCCCCGCGCAGGAGTTCCGCGTTCCAATCGACCCGGTCGAGGGAGCTCGAGACGACGTACTGGCCGCTCGGTCCGGGCAAGTCATCAGTCGCTGGCCCGCTCCCGTCTCATGCCTCGCTTCCGTTTGCGCGTGCGGGCGCGCTGCTCCATGATCTCGTAGGTGACCCGGCCAAAGAGGAGTGCATCGGCCGATTAAGGTTCTCGACCGCGTGACGATGCAGGTCTTCGTCTGAAGACACCGCACGATGATCGCAGCACCCGTCCAATGTGATGTCAGGGACTCGAACCCCGGACATCCTGCTTGTAAGGCAGGCGCTCTAACCAACTGAGCTAACCGCCCACGTGAGGTGGGAAGGCATGGAAGCCTGTCCTCATCATACCAGCGGCGATGGTAGGTGCAGGCGGGCCGGACAGAGTGAGAACGCGCAGATTGATACACTTGGCCGGTGCGCCGTCTTATTGTGAATGCCGATGATTTCGGGCTGACCGCTGGAGTGAACCGCGCCATTGTTGAGTTGCACCGCGCCGGAGTGCTGACGAGCACGACGCTGATGGCGAAGGCCGGCGCAACGGATGAGGCGGTGGCGCTGGCGCTTGGAAATCCGACGCTGGGCGTGGGCTGCCATGTGGTGCTGGTGGATGGCGAGCCGGTGCTGCCTGCTGAACAGGTGCCGACGCTGGTAGATGCGGCGACGGGCCGGCTGTATGCGACGCTGGGCAAGTTTCTTTCGCGGCTGCTGACGGGACGGATTCGCGCGGCGGAGATTGAAGCCGAGGCGGGCGCGCAGATGAGGCTGCTGATGGGGCGCGGGCTGCGGCTGACGCACGTCGACACGCATAAGCACACGCACATGTTTCCGATGGTGCTGGAGCCGATGCTGCGGGCGGCAAAGGCGGCGGGGATTTGTGCGGTGCGCAATCCCTTTGAGCCGGAGTGGGCGGTGCATGCAACCCCGCGGGCCTCTGCGATGCGCGTGGCTGAGGTGTTTGCGCTGCGGCGGATGGGACCATATTTTGCACGGCTGATTGCGAAGCACGCGTTTGCCACGACGAATGGGACGATTGCGGTGGTGGGCACGGGGACGCTGGATGCAGACGCGGTGCGCTCGCTGCTGGGGCAGTTGCCTGCGGGCACGTGGGAACTGGTGACGCATCCGGGCTACAACGATGCCGATCTGGATAAGGTGCGCACGCGATTGCGCGCATCGCGCGACGTGGAGCGGCATGCGCTGGAAGCGATCACGGAATTTCAGGATGTTGAGCTGATATCCTTTGCCGGGCTGGGAACGAGGGCAGCCACGGCATAAAACACCAGTTCGACTGCATCTTCCCTGCCCTCGGACACGTCCAAGACAAAGACGCAACAGCAGCGAGACAAGCGCAGCAACAGCGGAACATCAGGAACGGAGAGAGCGGCCGCATGCGGATTGGAATTACCTGCTACCCCACGTATGGCGGCTCAGGCGTTGTGGCGACGGAGCTGGGCATTGAGCTGGCTGCGACGGGCCACGAGGTTCATTTCATCTCGTATTCGCAGCCCTTCCGGCTGAATGGGCGCAATGACGGGATCTTCTATCACGAGGTTCCGGTATCGAATTATCCTCTGTTTGAGTTTCCGCCGTATGACCTTGCGCTGGCGTCGCGCATGGCCGAGGTAGCGGAGTTTTACGATCTGGATTTGCTGCATGTGCATTATGCGATTCCCCATTCAGTGAGCGCGCTGCTGGCGCGGCAGATGCTGGCTGCGCGGGGACGGCGGCTGCCGTTTGTAACGACGCTGCACGGAACCGATATCACGCTGGTGGGGCTGGACCGCAGCTATCTGCCGATTACGCGATTCTCGATCCAGGAGAGCGACGGGGTGACGAGCATTTCGAATTATCTGAAAGATATGACGGTGAGCGAGTTTGGAGTGACGCGGCCGATCGAGGTGATTCCCAACTTTGTGAACTGCGATGTGTATACGCCGTACAAAGACGAAGCAGAGCGCGCGGAGGCGCGGAAGCGGCTGGCGAAGCCGAACGAGGCGGTGCTGATTCACCTTTCGAATTTCAGGCCGGTGAAGCGCGTGCCGGACGTGGTGAAGGTGTTTGCGCGCGTGGCGAAGGAGATGCCGGCGAAGCTGGTGCTGATTGGGGATGGTCCCGATCGCTCGGCCGCCGAGTGGCTGGCGCACGATCTCGGCATCCAGGACAGCATTCTCTTTATGGGCAAGCAGGAGCGGGTGAATGAACTGCTGCCGCTGGCCGACCTGATGGTGCTGCCGAGCCAGCTCGAGTCGTTTGGACTGGCGGCGCTGGAAGCGATGGCGTGCAAGGTGCCGGCGATTGCGACGCGGGTGGGCGGCGTTCCTGAGCTGATTGACAACGGCGTTTCAGGACTGTTGTTTGAAGTTGGAGACGTGGAAGGAATGGCGGCAGCCGCGATTGCGCTGCTGCAGGATCGCGACCGGCTGAATGCAATGCGCGAGGCAGCGCGCAAGACCGCGCAGACCCGCTTTTGCGCGACGCTGGTGCTGCCGCAGTATGTGAAGTACTACGAGCAGGTGCTACAGCTCTAGCTGATTGACGCTGCGCGCTTCCCAGGTCTCAGAAGCGAGACCTGGGGCACCCATTTTCGTGGGGATTGAGGCTGCGTGGAAATGCAGGTCCTTCGCGTCGCTTACCCCACTTCGTGGGGCCCCAAGCGCGCGACTGCTCAGGATGACACTGCTCGAAGTTGCAGCAGCGCGATGCTCGTCGCTCGGAGGACACGGGCCGGGTGAGGGTTGTGGTTTCCCACCCATTTTCGTGCTGATTGGGGCTGCGCGGAAATGCAGGTCCTTCGTTATTTGCTGATGAGCAGTGGCCCGAGCCAGGGTACCGGCAGAGCACCTTGATCCAGAGCGCGGTTGTGGAAGTCCGCGAGGGTGAAGCTCTTGCCTTTCTGCTTTTCGTACGCCTGGCGCAGGCGCCACCACTCGGTGGTACCGACGAAGTAAGTAGGCAACTGGGTTGAGCTGAGCTTGGCGCGCTGCAGCTTGCCCACAGCCTCGGCGCGGGTCTGGAAGGTGTCGTCCATCATGAGCGACATGGCCTGGTCGTCTGTCATGCCCATGGTCTGCATGCGGATATCGAGGATGGAGTTGGCGATGGCGCGCAGCCAGACCTTGAGATAGCTGATGTGATAGCGCGGATCGTTGTCGGCGAAGCCCTGATGCATCATGACCTGCGCAATGTACTCGGCCCATCCTTCAACGTAGGCGCCATTGCCGTAGAGACTGCGCACGAGGCGGCGGGTAACCGGCTCAATGGCGTTGGCGTGTTCGGCCTGCACGTAGTGGCCGGGCAGTGCCTCGTGAATGCAGAGCCACTTGAGCACCCAGTTGTTGTACTCGCGCAGCTTTGACTCGACCATGGCGTCAGACATTTTGGGATCGATGGGCGTGACCCAGAACTGCGCTTCGGCGGCGGGGTCGAGCGGCGGGGCGGAATGGAAGCCCGCAACGGAATAGATGCCGCGCATGAAGGGTGGCGTAGCGATGACCTTGAGATTGTCGTGCGGACTGAGCGTGACGATGTTGTGTTCAACGATGAACTGGCGAATGGCGACAAGGTTGTTCTGGGCGGTCTGAATAAGTTCGTCGCGCTTGGGATGGTCGTCGGAGATTTTCTCAAGGACTTCGCCGATGATTTTGTTTTCACGCTGCCGCGGGCTGAGATCGGCGTGATCGGTGTGGTCAGGAAAGTACTGCTTGTGAAGCGGAATGGCAAGCTCAAGCATCTGGTCGCGTGTGGACTTGAGCGCCGCTTCAGCTTCAGCGAGCACCTGATCAGGCGTGATGTCGGTCTGCATGACGAGCCGAAATTTTTCCGCGTAGAACTCTTTGCCGAGGCGCCAGGTGCGATCGGTTTTTCGCCCCGCGAGATCGGTGTTGAGCCACTGCGAAAAACTCTTGAGCGCGGCGACGGCGGGAGGCGCAACCTGATCGAAGCGGGTCTTGAGCTTCGGATCAGTTTTGACTGCGTTGGCGATGGTGTCCTGGATGAGGGCGATGTTGCCTTCGTTTTCTTCGACGGCCACCTTGATGAAGATGGGGTCGGAATCGGAGAGCTGGGCGCGGGCCTGATCAAGAAAAACAGGGATCGCGGCGATGCGGGAGAGAACGTCTTCAAGGCGAACGTTCTCTGGGCCAAAGTCGTCGGTGAGCGGCTGAAAGAGCGCGCTGCCGATGAGTTCGACGTAGCCGGTGGGGTTGTGGCGAAAGCTCTGAATGCGATCGAACTCGAGGAGGCTGAGCGCGATCTGGTCGTCGATGAGCTGCCAGTCGGCGGCGTCCTGTGGGTTGAGCGAGGCTTTGGAGACTTCAGTGTGGAAGCGCTCGCGCCAGTGGGCATAGACGCTGCGCTGGAGGGCGATGCCGGCAGGGCTCACGTCGTCGAGAAGCGCGTCAAGGGCGACGGTTTTGCCGGTTGTGGGATCGACGTGCTGGTGATAGCCGACCTGTGAAGCGGTTGCCGGTGAGAGCGCGAGGGTCTCGTGGATGAAGTCTTCACAAAGCTTTGAGAACTTTGCGCTGGCGGCGGAGGGAGCTGCCGCCTGCGCCACGGCGGCAAACGAGAAGACGCTCAAAAGGAGGGTGGAAAGCAATCGCATAGCGCAATGATTCCAGACGCCGCGCACTTAAGGCAATGAGAGATCGCAAAGCTACGCGGCGGGTTCCTGCTCAAAGCGAGTTTCAAGACCGAGGCGCTGCCAGAAGGTGCGCACGAGGTCGACCGTGGCAGGGCTGGTGAGCGGCGCGGTGCGGATGAGAATGGCGGTGGATGGAGCACCGGGAGTGCGCTCGGCAAGGGTGGCGGCTTCAACGGCGATGGCGACACAGCGGTCGGCGCGATAGGTGCAGGCGGCGAGATCGGCGATGGAGAGGCGCGTGGTGGGCGTGGCGATTACGGTGCGCGGCGGCGCCATGCGATCGAGCAGGCAGAAGATTTCGAGCTTGGATTCAAGCTCGTCGGGGACGCAGTCGATGGCGAGGTCGGCGTGGCGGACGGCATCTTCAATGGTGTTGACGAAGGAGACACCGGGGCCTGCGGCGGTGGTCTGCTCAAGCACAGCGGGCCCGAGGCTCAGGCGCAGCTCTTCGCGGGCATGGCGCAGGTTGGCGGGCATTACATCTTCAAGCAGGACGCGAAAGCCTGCGCGCGCAGCTGAAAGGGCGAGCCAGCGGCCAAGAGGGCCGGCCCCGATGATGGCGACGGTGAGCAAGAAGAGGCTCTACTTGGCGTTCAGAGCCTGGAGAACATCATCGACGTTGGGCTTGGAGCGGAGAAGGTGCTCGTTGACAAGAACACGCTCTTCAGCAGGCAGGGTGGGAGCAAGGGCCAGCACCCGGCGCAGGGTTACAGCAACGTCGTCAATGTAGTTCATCAGGCGGATGGCTTCTCCGGAGAGCGGCATGGGTTCCCTCATTCGATTTGGAATGCAGACTTCATTGTAAGAGGTCGAAGCGGGGCGGGAAAGGCGAGGCATATACCTGTGCGCGCAATTGCTATTTCCTGAGCCAGCGGATGATGGAGAAAACGCTGGCGAGAAGGCAAAGCGCAATGAAAACGCCCATGCTCCATTTGAAAGGGGCGGAGTTGGCGACCTTAAGCACCTGCTGGCCGAAGCGCATGGCGAGAAGAGAAAGCAGCGTGAAGCGGACGGCGCGGGCGCAGAAATTGACGACGAGAATACGCCAGATGGGGTACTCGAGGGCGGCGGTTGCGGCGATGACGGTGGTGAAGGGGAACGGAGGAGGAGCGAGTCCGCCGATGGCAACGGCGAGGGCCGCGCGCTTATTCAGCCTGCTCTTAAGGCGGTCGTAGCGGCGCTTGCCGGCGATCTTTGTGATGCCTTCTTCGCCGAGTTTACGGGCGACGAGAGCAAGAAGCAGGGCGCCGACGGTCGAGCCGCAGGCGGCTGCGAGGACGTACCAGACGAAATCATGCGGGTGGCGGGCGACAAGGAGCACGACAACGAGGTCGTTGCCAAAGGGCAGGATGAGGAAGGACGAGTCCAGCACGCCCATGATGAATGGACCGAGGAAGCCGAGGTGAAGCAGGATATGGAGAAAAGGTTGTAGGAGCTTCGCCAAAATCGGGGCACACCTCGGTACGCAGGAGAAATAGTCGCCAAGGATAAGATGCGCATAACGCGCCGAGGCGGCCCACCCTCCCACAAGGAGTGGACCGCCTCATTGCATTCCGGGTTAAACAGCCGGAAAGTGAAAAACAGGGATCAGGGAACAGTAGTCAGGGATCAGAACGGCAAATCGCCGTGATCGCTAGAGCGTGCGTTTGAAGAGCGGCGTGGCAATGAGCAGCGTGCCGATGCCGAAGGCAAAGAGAAAGATCAGATCAGGGTAGATGGCGGTAAAGCCTCCATCTTTGAGAAGGACTTCCCTGGTGCCGTGTATCGCGTAGGTGAAGGGATTAACGACGGCGAAAGCGCGAAGCCACGGGGGAAACGCAGCAATTGGATAAATTGCGCCGGAGGGAAAGTAGAGCAGCGTATTGAGAACGCCGAACATGGCGCGGGGGGTGAGCGGATCATCAACGCGCACCATCATGAGGAACATCATTCCGTTGAAGGCGAGGGCTATGCCGAGGATGAGCAGCAGCATGTAGAACATTTGCAAGGGGTGAAAGATGACCCCCAGGCCGGACATGAGCGAGCCGATAACAGTGAGACAGATTCCAGCGAGGACAGCCTTGATGGCGCCGGCGAGGTTGAGGCCCATGACGAGTTCGAGCTTGGTGATGGGAGTGACGAGATAGCCTTCGTGTACGCCGCGGGCCTTGTCGTCGATATAGAGCATGCCGCCGCCGATCATGACGGAGATGTACATTGCCAGGGCGATGTTGCCGGGCAGCAGGTACTTCATGTACTCGACGTAGGGATAGAGCTCGACGATCTGAAGGGCGACCTGCCGGACAACGCGATTTTCGATTACAGGCTGGTTGAGCGCGTCGACGAGGGACTGCATCTCCCCCTCGATGGAGGCGCTCATGAACTGATCCGAATTGTCGACGACGAGACCGAGTTTGGGGGCGTCTTCAGCGTAGACCCGGCGCGAATACTGGGCGGGGATGATGACGGCGGCATCGACCCTGCCGTTGCGCACATCTTCGCGTGCAGTGGTTTCGTC
This sequence comes from uncultured Acidobacteriaceae bacterium, assembly GCA_963839215.1. Classification (GTDB taxonomy): domain Bacteria; phylum Acidobacteriota; class Terriglobia; order Terriglobales; family Acidobacteriaceae; genus Telmatobacter. Next base: position 221,397 of record CAWITZ010000003.1, read on the forward strand.
GTCGTAGGAAATGGTCTTGAAGGTGCCAATGTTGGCGGCGACGGCGGCGAAGGCTTCCCGCACTTTTACAGACTGGGGGCCACGGTCGTGATCGACAACAGCGACGCGGGCTCCGCGGATTTTGCCGCCGAAGGCGTTGCCAAGAATGATGAGCTGCACAAAAGGCAGCATCATCGACATGATCATGAGGACGGGCGAGCGGAAGAATTTGCGCATCTCGCGCTCGACAATAGCGAACATTCTGTTCATGGCTGCGCTCCAGGGCGTGGCGGCATCGTAAAGACGGCCTTGACCTGCTCATCACGGAGCTGGCGGCCTGTGTAGTGCACGAAAACGTCATCGAGAGATGTGTTCTGCACGCTGAGCGACGTGAGCTGCTCGCCCAGCGAGGCGGCCATTTCGACAAGCCGCGTAGTGGTCTGCGAACCGTTCGAAGTGAGGACGCGATAGACGCCGGCCGACTGCGACTGCACATCGGTGACATGAGGCAGCTGCTGCAGGCGCGTCTGCCATTCCGGATCTTCGCGGTTGAACTGCACCTCGACTACATCCGCGCCGGGTACGCTCTGCTTGAGCTCGACAGGGGTGCCGAGGGCAACGAGGGTACCGTGATCGACGATGGCAATGCGATCGCAGAGACGGTCGGCCTCTTCCATGTAGTGCGTGGTGAGCAGCATGGTGAGGTTGCGCGTCTTCTTGAGGTTGTTGAGCATCTCCCAGACGGCGATGCGGGAGACGGGATCGAGGCCGGTGGTGGGCTCGTCGAGAAAAAAGATGCGCGGATTGTGGACAAGGCCACGCGCGATTTCAAGCCGGCGCCGCATACCACCGGAGAGCGTCTTGGTGGGCGCGTCGCGCCACTTGACGAGATCGACAGCCTCGAGCACCTGCATGATGCTGGCCTCGCGCGTAGCACGGGGAACGTTGTAGAGCTTGGCGTAAATGAGCAGGTTCTCGTAAGCGGTGAGGTCGGGGTCGCTGGTCATGGCCTGCGGAATGACGCCGATCATGCGACGGACAGCATCGGCATCCTTGACGACATCGTGACCACCGATAATGGCGCGGCCCGCGGTGACGGGGATGAGCGTGGTCATCATGCGGATGAGCGTGCTCTTCCCTGCTCCATTGGGACCGAGGAGACCGAAGATCTCGCCTTCAGCAACCTGAAAGCTGACGCCCTTGACGGCTTCAAAGTCGCCATAGCGCTTGACGATGTTTTCGACCGCGATGGCGCTGCGTGCGCCGTTGCGCTCATTGAGGCTGATGGCCGGGCGGGGAGGCTGCAGGCCACCGGAGTGTTGCGTGCTCATGGCTTCACCAGCCTGTCTTTGGGGACATAGACTTCGGCGGTCATGCCGGGGACAAAGCGCTCATCAGCGTTGGGAATGAGGAGCTTGATCTGCACGGTGCGGATGTCGCGCTTGCGGCTGCCGTTGATGTCGCGCTGGGTGGCGAAGTCGGCCAGCGCGGATTTGGCAATGACCTTGCCATCGACAGTGGCGCCGCTGGGCAGCACGACGCGGAGGCTATCGCCCAGCTTAACGACATCTGCCTGGGTTTCAGGCAGCGGTGCGTAGACCCAGGTCTGAGTCAGATCCATGATGGTGGCAATGGTGCCACCGGCGGTGAGCACTTCTCCCTGACGCGCGGCGAGAACGTTGACGGGGCCGCTGACAGGCGCGTAGACCTGCGCATAGCCAAGTTCAACCTTGGCTTGCTGCGCGAGGGCCTGGGCGTTATTAACCTGGCCGCGAGTGGACTGCACGGTGTGCTGGGCGGCCACGGCGAGCAGCTCGTGCGCTTTGGCCTGTTGCAGGGCAGCCTGCGCGGCGGCCATGTTTTCGCTGGCGCTCTGAACGGCGGCCTGGTCGGCTTTGAGACTGGTGATAGCTTCGTCGCTTGCCTGGGCACTCATGATTCCCTGCTTGGCGAGGGCAACCGTGCGGGTGGTGTCTGCCTGCTGGTGAGCAAGATTGGCCTGCGCCTGCGCAAGCGTGGCCTGCGCGACGCGCACCTGGGCTTCGGCATTGGCCGTGGCACTGGTGACTTCGCCCTGATTCTGGCGCTGGGTTTCGACTGTCTCGCCGAGCTTGGACTGGTTAGCGGCAACGGTGGCCTGCGCAGCTTTTTCGGCGGCGGCGAGATCGTCACTTTCAACGACAGCGATGAGATCGCCAGCCTTGACCTGCTGGCCTTCCTGAACATTGAGCGTCTGGATGCGGCCGGGAATTTTGGCGCTGACGAGAACTTCATTGGCGTCGACGGTGCCAATGAGCTTGAGGTCGCCCGAGGTGCGGGCGGTGAGCAGATACCAGATAAGAGACCCCAGGGTAAGAATGCCCAGAATCATGAAAACTCTATTACGCGCGTTCATCTTTCCTCCGATGGTGGAGCCGATCAGGATTGATTTCGGGCATGGGCGTGTCTGCGATGACGCGTGCGGCGATTTCAGCGCCATGCTGCCGGTCAATGAAGATCGCCTGCCCCATAAATTCGACAATGGCCTTGCGCCGGTGGGCGAGAGCCTCCGGTGTGAAGGGGTCGGTGTCCTGCAAGATGCGCCAGACGGGGGCGCTGAGAAAGTAGAAGACATTAGCGCCAAGCGAGGCGAGATGGAACTGCAGCCAGTCGGCGTGGATGAGCTCGCCGGATTCAATGCCTTCGCGGACCAGAGCCTGATACATCGTCATGGCCGGGGCGAAGACGCGCTTGACGAGGATAGGCATGGCGCCCGACTCACCCTTGTGCATGCGGATCAATTCCTGCTGCATCATGGCCTGGAATTCGTGCTGGGTGAGGATGCGGTCGAAGTGCTCAAGGACCGAGCGTACGAGACGCTCGCCAGGAGAGCCTTCGCTGAGGAAGACGGCCATGGTGCGATCGCGCATTTTGGCGGCGATCATTTCAAGGGCGGCAAGGTAGAGGTTTTCCTTGCTCTCGAAGTAGTAGTAGAGGAGTGCCTTGTTGACGCCGGCAATGGAGGCGATGCGCTCGGTACGGGCGCCGGCGAGGCCGAGCTCGCTGAACTCCTGCAACGCGGCATCGAGGATGCGTGCGCGGGATTCAGCAGCGCGGTCGGAGCGTTCGGCGGTGGTTTCGAGAGGGGCCATAGAAATTAACTAACTGGTTAGTAAGGTAAATTAGAAAACACATTAAGACAAGACGGAGACTTATGTATTTTACGATCTGCTTATTATTGAATAACTTAATGATGTTTTCTAAAAAGATAGATATGGTTATACGAAAAGATTTCCACAGAGGCTAGGGCTGCTGGCATTGTGACGCACCGCCATCGGGGTCAGGGTCGAGGAGGCGTGGACCGGGGCCGTCGTGTCCGAGCTTGTCCCAGGGATTGCGCAGAGGGCAGACACCGAGCGAGAGGCAGCCGCAGCCGATGCAGCCATCGAGCTGATCGCGCAGGCGGGTGAGCCGGGCGATTCGGTCGTCGAGGTCGGCGCGCCAGTGGCGGGAAAGCCGGGTCCAGTCGCCGGCGTCGGGAGTGCGGTTGCCGGGGAGGGTGTCGAGGGCTGCGCGGATATCGGCAAGGGCAATGCCGGTGCGCTGGGCGACCTTGATGAGGGCGACGCGGCGGAGGACTTCGCGGGCGTAGCGCCGCTGGTTGCCCTGGTTGCGCCAGCTATGAATGAGGCCCTGAGCCTCGTAGAAGTGCAGCGTGGAGACGGCGACGCCACTGCGGCGGGCAACTTCGCCGACGGTCAGGGCGGTGTGGAGCGTGCCGGGCTTATCGGTTTGGGGCGGGGCGGGTTTGGGCTGGGAGGTTCCGGGCTTAGCGGGATTTTTCATGCGCGGCTCTTGACCTCAAGTTTACTTGAGGTTCTAGGCTTGAATCAATGGAGTCCGGTTCTGAATCCGACGAAAGCGGCAGGGAGAGAAGCTATGAGCGGCAAGATGAAGATTGGCGTGATCTATGGTTCGACGCGGGTGGGCCGGTTTTGCGACAAGGTTGCGGGATGGGCTTATCTGAAGATTGCAGGCAGCGCGGGTTTTGAAGCAGAGGCGATTGACCCGCTGCACCTGACGGATGCGGCTGAGCTTCGGCGGCGCATCGGGGAGTGCGATGGCTTTGTGGTGGTGACGCCGGAGTATAACCATGGCTACCCTGCTCCGCTGAAAGAGCTGATTGACTCGATTGGCGCGGAGTGGCAGGCGAAGCCGGTGGCGTTTGTGTCGTATGGCGGGATATCAGGCGGACTGCGGGCGGTGGAGCAGCTACGGCAGGTTTTTGCGGAGGTGCATGCGATGACGATTCGCGACACGGTGAGCTTTGCGGCGGCGTGGGAGCAGTTTGACGAGTCGGGGGTGCTGACCCGGCCGGAGCGGGCGGAGCGGTCAATGGCGGCGATGCTGGAGCGACTGGGCTGGTGGGCCTCGGCGTTGCGCGCGGCGCGCCAGGCTGCTCCCTACAAGGCGGGAGCTTATTGAGGACAGGCGGGCGCGGGTGTTAACTATTTGCGAAAGCAAAACGGAAGAAACACGGAGAAAAGCAGAAGAAACTACTTGAACATCCGAACCATAATAGTGAACAGGCGCGCGCATACCTTGCTACACTGGGGCCATGCTTGAGGAACTGGAATTCCGGCGACTGGCGGATAGCGCGACCGAAGCGCTGAAGCGTCACTTGATAACGCGCGAAGAGGAAGACGAGGCGGGCTTCGAGGTTGAGGAGCAGAACGGCGCGCTGAATGTTGCCTTCGAGGAACCGCCGAGCAAGTTTGTGATTACTCCGAATGCGCCGGTGCGGCAGATCTGGATTTCGGCGCTCTCGACGAGTTTCAAGCTCGACTGGGATGCGATGGCGAAGGCGTTTGTGCTGCCACGGACAGGCGAGCAGCTTATACCGCTGGTGGACCGGCTGATCGAGGAGAACCGGGGCTAGTACTCCAACGACGAGGCGTATCACTCGGCGGTTTAACGATTGCGTGTCAGTCTTACGTCCTTTATTTATAGACTAATAACCCCTAATATTCTGCTTGACGGACTCCTAAAATCACGGCAAGATTGCGCTCACGATTTGCGCAGTTGAACGCCAGGTGCGGAGGACGTTCCGTTGAACGCTCGAACTGTTGGTTTGTTCCTACTCGCCTCAATCCAGTTTTTGGCTTTCGCGCAAGACGATAAGCCGCAGGATAAGTCGGACGTCCTTAAAGAGCACACCAAACTCGCCGCCGCTAAGGTGCAATCGATTCCGCCTCGGAGCTTCGAGCAAATCGTCCCGTACTGGACCGCTGAAGGTGGCTGGCATACTGAGTTGCAACTGCGAAATAATCTTGCCACGGGCTCACTGACGGTTACGCCGGTGTTGCACTCTGCAGACGGAAGCGACACGACGCTAAAGGATGTGACCATTCTTCCCGGTGAAGTGGCCATGGTTGATTTGCATCGCGCGCTAATGGCGATCAATTCAAGTCTCGAAGGCCAGGCGTACTCCTACGGTTCGATCTCGCTGCGATACACCGCGCACGGTTTGCGGAATCTATTCGCTTCCGTGATGGTGCACGACTCGGGCCAGCCGATCATGTATCACATTGATGCTTCGTTTCAGGCAAGCAACTTCGTCGCAGGAAGCCGTGAAGGAATCTGGTGGTTGCCAAACGAATCAACGCACGATTATCTGATCCTCACCAATCAGGCCGCACGGCCTTTAGGCGCGACGCTCTGGCTCTATGAAGGTTCCGGAAAATCGTGGAGCAAATCCATTCAATTGGATTCACGACAAACCCAACGACTTTCTGTTCGTGAACTGCTGTCTGAGTCGCATCTGGGCGGCTCCTATGGAGGAATTAAAATCAATGTCCCCAGCGGAGCAGGTTCTTTGGACACTGTCCACATCCTCTACGACGAGACGGCCGGCTTCTCGGCGACGATGAAGATGTTCGACTTCGATCCGAAGGTCGAAGGCTCTTCGCGAGACTACGCCGGTAGTAACGTCTGGACGACGCGGGCCCCCATGCTGGCCCTGAGTGCGCCTGATCCGCAGCTCGCCTTGCCGACGGGAACTGTGTTGCGCCCGATGATATTTCTCAGAAACACAACAGCAAAGCCCGCGCACGTTGCCATGGTCTTCAGATGGAGAGGAACTTCCGGAAGCGGGCAGTCTCAGGCGCCCAATATGATTCTGGCCCCACTGGAGACGCGACTGGTTGACGTTTCAGATTTCCAGGCAAGCGGACTCATCCCGAAGGACGCCCATTGGGCACAAGCGACGCTGACCGCCGACAGCGTTCCTGACGGTATTATGGCAGTTGCCGCAAGCTATGACGCAACGTTGCGCTATGGCGCGCAGACTCCCTTCTCAGACCTTCTGGCATCTGCCCTGGAAGGCGGACAATGGAGAGTCGATGATAACCATGACTCTCTCATCGCGGCAGGAAATGGCGGCGGCAAACCCGTCACTGCAGAGTTGACGTTCTTGTACAACCGCGGGCAAAAGAGCTATCAGTTGGACAAGACCATAGCGGCAGGCGATCAATGGTTTGTCGACGTGGGTGAACTGATTCGGGATCAGGTGCCGGGGAAAGATGGGAATCCCATGCCGAGCACAACAGTGGCTGGAGCATATCGGTTGCAGCAGCTTGACAATCCCGGCGAGGAGCTTCTGTATGAAGGAAAAGTGATCACGGACAAGACCTTTGGTCATGCGACCTACGGCTGTATGACCTGCTGTGGATATGACGACTCAGATTACAGTCCGCCTTTCCTGATCGGGGATCCGACCGACGTGGGTGTTGGTGACTCGGCAGAAGTCGACGTGTATGGGACGAACGCCTGCACCTTCAGGGCTGATCTCATCGACAGCTACTATACGACCTGGTCCTCTTCGAACACGTCAATCCTCACGGCAAATCCTGAGCTAGTAAACGGAATAGCGGTAGGGACCGCGCGGATTAGCACCCGCGCTCTCAAGCTTCCGGATGGTACGGGAGAGGATCAGCGGACCTGCCCTCTGACGCCATTGACTACCAGCGGGACTGGGAATGTGGTGCCGTGTCCTACTTCGATTTCAGTGAATCATACGGACCAGTTCTATTTGCCGAACGCAGTAGTGCCCACGCCGCCTAACTACACCGGCATCGGAATTGTGGCAAGCATGGCTGTTGGCGGCCAAACCGGGCCCTATGATGGCGCACGGCTCACAGAATCAATCTCTCGAACCGGAGGAAATTGCCCCACCACTCCAGGGGTTAATCTGTGCTCAGGAAGTAGCACCTTCAAAGTAGGAGACCCAGAGACAGAATGGGGCCACGCTTATCTTGGGGTCTCGAACCTGTTTTATGACAACCACGGAATCACAGCAACCGCCAACCTACTTCAACAATGGAGTATGAGTGGCTGTACTGTGGTCTGTTCGCAAACGTATTCGTGCGGGGGAAATGTCATTGGAAGCTTCACGGTTGACTTCACCTTAAGCCCCTCGACAATAGGAAGCACACCTGTGACGCTGGTCGTCGGATCCAAGAACTAAGACCAAGACGGGGAGGTAGAACATGACGGAGCGCGCTCGTCTGTGGCTCGTTGAAACAGCGATGCTTTGCCTTATGTGTGTCTCGGCATCGGCACAGGAACCCACTATTGTGAGTGATTTCCCGCCTACTACGTTTGCCGAGGCACTGCGATCACTTGGCATCTATGATCAGTCCGAAAAATCATTGATTGCAGCGCTCGGGAGCAGCAACCCGGAAGTGAGGAGTCTGGCTGCAAACAAACTGGCTGGGGACGGTCGTTCAGACGCCGTCGGATCTATCGAAGCTGCCCTTGGGGTCGAGAAGGACTTGAACACTCAAGCAAACATTGCTGGGGCGTTGGTTGCACTGCACGATACGAAAGGCGCCGAATATCTCCGCTCGATGTGCTCCAACCCATCGATGCCACTTTCGGGTGTGATTGCTGCGACGCGAATGCTTCAGACCGTCCAATCTCCGACTGGCTTTTGTTCGGAGACACTGCTGGCGGCTCTCAACCAAAAACAGGAAGCGGGTGATGCTGCAACGGCAGTTTCTCTGCTTCCAGGCGTCTATCGGAGCGTTTCTCAAGACCAGGCTAGACGGATCATCGATGTCCTCAAGAGCTTGCTCAATGAGCAAAACCCCGCGGCCGTTCGGCTGGAAGCTGGTTATGGTCTTGCTCAGATTGGATCTTCGGAATCGATCGAGGCTGTTCGCGAAGCGATTATGAAAGAACCCGATCCAACCGTTCGATTCGGTCTGGAGAGCGACCTCAAAACCGTTCAAAAGAAGCCGTAGCCCTTTATTCATCGTCCACTCTCAAGGAGTAAGAAAGCGGGTCCGGCGTGGAGGCCGGACCCCGTGGGCCTGCGCTGCTCCCATCCTGTCACTCGGAAGGATGAGCGACAAGGATGGGGCAACCTCACGGTTTCAGTTCTTACTTGAGGCCGTAGACGGTCTGCAGGACCTTCTGCTGAAGGCTGTCGGGCAGTGGCGCGTAGGAGAGGTTTGCGACTTCGCCTTCGCCGGACTTGACGATCCAGCTGAGCAGGTCCTTGAGCACTGCGCGATTGCCTGCGTTGGCTGAGTTCGCCGGGATGAGCAGGTAGGTGAAGCTCGAGATGGGGTAGGCGTTGACGCCGGGAGCGTTGGTGATGGAGACGCGGTAGTCGGCGGGCATGGACTTGACGCTGCCGGCAGCGTCGGTGACGCCTTCAATGGAAGCCTTAATGAAGTTGCCTGAAGCGTTCTTTACGGAGCCGAAGGAAATGTGGTTCTGGAGAGCATAGATCAGCTCCACGTAGCCATGGCACCGGGCATCTGGCGGACGAGGCCCGCGACACCTTCATTGCCTTTGCCGCCGACGCCGACGGGCCAGCTGGGGGAGGTTCCTTTGCCTGGGCCTTCGTTCCAATCCTTGCTGACCTTGCTGAGGAAGTCAGTGAAGATGAAGCTGGTGCCGGAACCGTCAGAGCGATGCACGACGATGATCTTGAGGTCGGGCAGCTTGACGTCAGGATTGTCTTTGGCGATGCGCGGGTCGTTCCAGTTGGAGATTTTACCGAGGAAGATGTCAGCGAGGACATCGCCGCTGAAGCGAAGGTCAGCGTTATTTGGAACGTTGTAGACGGGGACGACGGCGCCGAGCACCGTGGGAATATGGATGAGCTTGACCTTCGACTGGCTGAGCATGTCGTCGGTCATGGGCATGTCGGATGCGCCGAAGTCGACGAGGCCGGCCGTGACCTGGCGAATGCCGCCGCCGGAGCCGATGGACTGATAGTTGACTTCAACACCCGGATGCGCGGCGCTGTACTCGGTGAACCACTTGGAGTAGATGGGATACGGAAAGGTTGCGCCTGCGCCGGTCAGCTTCTGGGCCTGGGCAACGCCCAGCGAGATGACCAACAGTCCAGCGGCAATGAGATTCTTCTTCACGGATAGCTCCTTGCAGGTTGTGGCAAAGGACCCGAAGTGCCGCGAGCGCCTATAAACCCTGAAAACGCAACACTTCGGCTCAGCCTGATTTCACCTGTAATTCTCTTCGCGCCATGTTACGGGGAGTTGAATTGCGGAGCGAATTCAACGTCCTTTAACGTGGTGAGATCAGGCAGGTCAGGTCACGGATGAAGCGCAGATTAAGGGGCAGTTACAGGGGCAACTGTTGGCTCTTCAATGCGCTGCGGCTGCGGGGCAAGGGGGAGGGTGAAATGAAATGCCGCACCCGCGCCGAGTTCGCTTTGAGCCCAGGCACGGCCGCCGTGGGCCTGCACGATGTGCTTGACTATCGCGAGGCCAAGGCCGGTGCCGCCGGAGTCGCGTGAACGTGCCTTGTCGATGCGGTAGAAGCGCTCGAAGATGCGCTCAAGGTGTTCGGATGCGATGCCGGGACCGAAATCCTGGACGAAGAATTCGACCTCGTTCTCGAGGGGACGGGCTCCGACGAGGATGCGCCTGCCGTCTCTGCCGTACTTGAGGGCATTTTCAATGAGGTTGCCGAAGACCTGGTTCATGGCGTCGGGATCGGCCATGACCTGGGTGTCGGGCGCGCCAGCTGACTCAAGCAGCACACCGGAGTCAACGACGATGCCGCCAAGGGCCTCGATGGCGTCTTGCACGAGAGCACTTGCGCGCGCGGGTTGTCTGGCGAGTTTGTAGTCGGGGCTTTCGACGCTGGCGAGGGCCAGCAAATCTTCAGTAGCCGGTTCATGCGGCTTGCGTTCTTGTAGATGATGCCGAGGAACTCGCGAGTTGTTTCAGGACTTGGATCGGGGTCTTCGACGAGGGTTTCGACATAGCCCTGAATCGACGTGAGCGGAGTGCGCAGTTCGTGGCTGACGTTGGCGATGAAGTCGCGGCGGGATTTTTCAGCAGCCTCGATGCGAGTAACATCGTGCAGCACGGCGAGCGCTCCGCCGGAGGGCAGAGGTGCAACGCTGACCTCAAAAACTTTTCCAGGCGCGAGCGTGCTGGCGCGTCCGAGCGGACCTCATGGCTTTCAAGAGCGCCGCGCACACAGTCGAGCAGGAGAGGATCGCGCAGGGAGTGAACCAGGGGACGGCCGGCGTGAATCTGAATACCGGCGATGCGCTGCATGACGGCGTTGGACCAGCGCACCTGGCCCTCCGGCGTTACGGCAAAAACGGCCTCCTGCATGGAGTCGAGCATTGTGGCGAGCTCGAGCCGGCGGCTTTCAATCTCAGCGAAGCTGGCCGAGGCGTTCGGCGGTCTGATTCAGTGCGGCTTCCATGGAGGTGATTCGTCGCCGCCAGCGGTCTCGAGACGCGCACTCAGGTCACCCTGCGCAATGCGGCGCGCGAAGGCGATGACGCGCTCAAGACGGGCGGTGATGCGGCTGGCGGCAAAGACAGCGAGCACGAGCGCAACGACGAGGGCAATTAGGCCCGACCAGAGTGCTTCGCGAGAGATTGTGGAGCGTGCGCCGATCGTGTCGTGCACGAAGCGGCGCAGGACAGCTCCATCGTCACATCTGCAAGGCCAGCAGGAGAAGAAGAGGAAAAACAGCTTGAAAAATTTGCGGTCACGGTTTATGCCTGCCTGGCCGCATCGACGCGCAGCATGCGAGTAGGCTGGTCGCCTACTGGCCCTTGGGGATCTCAAAACGATAGCCGGCGCCACGTACGGTCTGGAGATAGCGCGGATCTTCTGGATCGACTTCGATTTTCTCACGGATGCGGCGCACATAGACATCGACGGAACGCGGAGTGACGAAGCGGGCATCGCCCCAGACAGCGTCGAGGAGATGGTCGCGGCTGAAGACACGGCCCGGATGGCGCGCGAGGTAGTCGAGGAGACGGAACTCGTGGCAGTGGTAGTGGTGAGCGCGCCGCGCACCTTGAGCTGCATTGCGTTCGCATCAATAACGACTTCTTCAAATGTGATGATTGCGGGCGACGAGGGCCGCTCGAAGCGGCGCAGGACGGCCTTGACGCGGGCGACAAGTTCACGGGTGGCGAAAGGCTTGGTGATGTAGTCGTCGGCCCCAAGTTCGAGGCCGAGAACGCGGTCGTTTTCGCCGGCGCGGGCGGTGAGAAAAATGATGGGAATCGTGGAGAGCCCGTCGTGATTGCGCAGGCGCCGGCAGACATTGAGACCATCACCACCGGGCACCATGATGTCGAGGAGAAAGAGCGCCGGCGGCTGACGTTCGGCGTCAGGAATCAGATTGGTGGGGGTGTGAAAAATCCTGGTCTCAAAACCGGCGGCCTCAAGATGATGCTGCACCAGGCGGGAGATGTCGGCGTCGTCTTCCAGTACAAATACGGTCTGGCTCAACCAGTGTGTCCTCGTTCGGCGGACCCCGCTCCGGGTAGGAAGAGAGGCGCTCGGAATCGTTAACAGAGTACTGCAACGAGGCAAAGAAATTGCAAACGTTTGATGAATTCAAAAGGACGCGATAGGGCGAGCGGGGGTCTCAATGCCTCGGCGACGATATCGGCTCAGCAGGAAGGGATTCGGTCAGCATTCCGTCGGGATTCGGCCAGGATTCAGGCAGGGGCCGGTTGTCATTGACGGAGGGATTATCGAGTGGCGGAGGCTGCCAGGCGGCGTGGGGAGACTGGGGAGGGCCGCGTCTGCTGCGCTTCTTGCGCACCTCGTCGACGGCGACGAGGAAGAGCGCAGTAAAGGTTACGACGAGGAGGAGGATGGCGGTGGGACCGTGGAGCTGATCGAGACCGTCCGCATTGAAGTCCCCATAGAGAAGCGCGAGGCCGACGAAGACGAAGAAGATATGCGCGCAGAAGACCCGGAGAGAGGCTTTGCCGAGGGTGAGGAAGGGTTCAATTTTGATGAGCCGGAGCGCGTATCCGCGAGCAGTAAAAGAAGACGGTGAAGGCGATGAGATTGACGACGCGCAGAGGGCCGATTTGCCACTTATCAAGCTCGAAGACGAGCTTTTGCGGCGTGAGTGCGGGACCGAGCCAGCTATAGCGAATGCCGATGAAGAAGGCGCAGGTGGCGACGGACAGGGCCGCCATCCAGTCGGGCACTTTGGGGAAAAGCTCGACCTCGGTGGCAGTGCGCGCGCCGATCCAGAGGCCGACGGCCCAGAGAGCCTGCCATGCAAAGAGGTTGAAGGCGCCGGTTTCCTGCAGCGGGATGTGAAGGCGGGTGAGATGCACCACCCAGTCATGCACGAGACTGCGCAGGCCGAACTGCGCAAGAAGCCACAGCATGCCGCTGCAGGCAAGAATGACCGCCAGCCGTAACGGATCGCGGAGGAACAGAAAAGGTGAGAAGAAGAGGAAGGTACATACATCGGCAGCATGTCGAGAGTGGCGGACAAGTAGAGTAACAACACGGAGCCGACCATGGCTGCCTTGGGTGGCTTAGATAGAAGTTGAGGAGGTTGGTGATGGCTGCCTTGTGCGCATGCACTCCAGAAGGCTGCGAGGACCGTAAAGGCGAAGAGCAGCATGAGGAGGTGATAGCCGTAGATCTTGAGGGACCGCCTCCACAGCTTCACGGGATGTTTGCCGGGGCCTGCACGAACTCGCGCATGTAGAGCCTGCCGACAAGAAGCGCGGAAACAAAGACGAAGCCCTCGGCGGAAGAGACGAAGCCAATGGGTTGGTTGACGAAGTCGCTGAAGCGGGTGGGGAGGTGCGTCAGCGTCATCCAGACGAGAAACAGACCGCGCAAGGCGTCAAGTTCCGGCCGTCGTTCCAGTTTCAGCAACATCGTCTGTCCTGTCGGCACCGGCGGGCGGCGAGTGCGGGTTTACGTACAGTGCTTAGATGCGTTTGCAGGCCTGTGGTTAGAGGAAGGCGCGCGGATTTTCGCGGGCAGCGGAGGCAGCGCGGCTGGTCTCCCAGTTCTTCTTGACTAGGCACCGGCTTTCTGCGAAACTTCGTTGTCATACTGACGGACGGATTCCCAATCCGAAGGTGTGGCCGTTTCGTTTTTCAAGGTGTGGCGGTTTTGTTTTTCCGGCCCTTTACTGCTCTGTTAACCGGGAGATGCCCGGAGTTGCCATCTTCACGCAGAGACCAATTTCCCAAACAACTGGAGGAAGTATGAAGAAATACCTTGCAGAGCTGGTGGGCACCTTTATTCTTGTGTTCTTTGGCGTTGGCGTTGCCGTAGTTGCCGGAGACAAGGTCGGCATTGTCGGCATTGCCTTTGCATTTGGTTTTGGACTGGTGGCGGCGGCTTATGGCATCGGACCGATCTCGGGATGCCACATCAATCCCGCAGTGAGCCTGGGGGTGTGGACGGCAGGACGGATGAAGACAGCGGACCTGCTTGGCTACATCGTGGCGCAGTGCGTGGGCGCGATTCTGGCGGCGTGGGTGCTGACGATCATTGTTACCGGCAACGGGTACGTGATTGCCGGCCACGGCCTGGGACAGAATGGCTGGGGGCCGGGCTACGCGGGTGCCTACAACACGACGGCTGCCATCGCGTACGAGTTCTTCGCGACGCTGATTTTCCTGATCGTGATTCTGGGCTCGACGCAGAAGGCGGCGCCCGGCGGCTTCGCGGGATCTCGATCGGCATTACGCTCGTGGTCATCCACCTGCTGGGAATCAACATCACAGGCACAAGTGTGAACCCGGCGCGCAGCCTTGGGCCTGCGCTGTTTGTGGCGGCCAGGCGCTTTCGCAACTCTGGCTATTCCGCTGGTCCCGAGCATTGCGGGCGTGGTGGGAGGAATCCTTTTCCGCACCAAAATGCTCGAAGTGGAATAGGCGAGGACGCTCGAAGTGGAGTAGGCGAAAAAAGCTCACGTGCACGTGCAAGCGCATCGATATCGGTGCGAGTTGACGATGTGCGTACCTGGCCAGCATGGGCGGGGCGCACCGCAAATCCGACAAAGGAGTGAGCATGGCAGATTTAGAGCAGTTGAAACAGAAGTATGCGGGCGTGATCTCGACCCTTCAGAGCTTTCAAGACATAGGAGCGGGGATCGACCAGATCGGCCTCGATGGAAACAGGCTGCTGCTGAAGGCCCATGTGCCCTCAAAGGTAGTGGCCAATCGCGTTTGGGATGCGATCAAGCAGGCCGATCCCACTTATGCAGATCTGCATCACGAGATTGGAACCTCCGGTGGAGACGCGCAGCCATATACAGTGCAGTCGGGCGATAACCTTTCGCACATTGCGAAACGGTTTTACGGCGAGGCGAACAAGTACACAGGCATTGCGCAGGCCAATGGGATTTCGAATCCCGACCTGATCAAAGCAGGGCAGCAACTGAATCTGCCGGTGATGTAGCAAAGGCCGACGGAGCCGGCAGCGCAAAGTTGCCGGCTTCCATCGAACACTGTTGGTTGTGAGGCCTGCGCCACCGGAAGGACGATTGGCTTAGCCAGCACAGGCGGCTTCGCCCTGGTCTTCATCTTCATCGACGCGAACTGGCGTGACTTTCGTCAACGACTGAAAGCCGCGGGTCTCTCTGGACACGCGGACCGCGTTGACCTCAATGGCCAGCTTAGTCATCTGTTCCCAGGTCGGCTTGTGCTTGTCGCTGAATTCGCTGCAATCGAAGACAGTGAACGGCACTGCGATATTGGGAGTGGTGTGAGTGCAGATGACCAGCAGATCCGACTCACGGTAGCCAGTGATGAACTGGCCCCACTCACACCGTTTGCAAAGATGCGCGTTGCCGACCGGCGTTCCATTCTTCACATTCAGCTTGCCCATGACTGTTTCCTTTCTATCCGGCGGGTCTATCCGGCGAGTCTATCCGGCGAGCCGGAAGGTTAGTTGGACCGGGGAAGCTTACGACGCAAAATATCCGACTTGCGCCATCGGCCCAGGAATAAGTCTGAATTCAAGGCGCACTTATCTTGCGCACTGCGGATACGATGCCGCGCCGGCAAAGATACGTGTGTCCAAAGTCAGGACGACTTACCCAAGGGAATATACGAAGGCAGGTATTGATCGACTAACAGTCGCAGTACCTGGCTTCTTCGCCGCCCGGGATAAGGCCAATTTGTGAAAGCAATGCGCAGGAGTAGGAAGCCAGCCGGCTACTGGAAATTGGCGTAATCTGCCCGGCGACCGGATGGGCTCGTACTAAGCCACCGCAGCCTGCACAACGAAATTTGAGATTTCTGTCTCATCGGGCGTTTCTCCTACGCAGGACATACTTTGCCATAAGTCCTAGATAAATTGCAAGCACTTAGGACAAATAGCTTCAAGGATAAGTGCGGATTACTTGAGCGCGATGAAGCGAAGGCGCACGTAATCGCCGGTCCAGTTCCCTGCCTCGTCGCGGAGAGCGTTAGCAAGCAGTGCACAGGTTTCGTCGATGACGGTTTCGCGGATCGCGAGCGGCAGGCTATCAAGAACGCCGCGGCGAAAGGTGCGCAGCCATCCCTGCATGCCTTCTTCGCCAAGAGGCGTGGGGCGAGGGATGAGCGCTATTTTTTCGACGCTGAAGCCGTGGCCGGTGAGACGCGCGGTGTATGCCTCGGGCGTGGGGTAGTAATTGACATCGTTTTCGCGATCACCGAAGCCGTAGCGATTCAGAGTGGCGATGAAAGCGACGCGAATGGCGGCGATGTTTCCGTGGCCGCCCATCTCGGCGACGAAGCGGCCGCCAGGGCGCAGAACGCGATGTGCTTCGCGCATCATTGCATCGTGACCGCGCACCCAGTGGAGAGCGGCATTGGAGAAGACAGCGTCGAAGGCCGCGTCGGCATACGGCAGAAGTTCCGCTGAAGCGACATCGACGGCAAGGCCGCGGGCGCGGGCGGCGGCGGCCATATCAGGCGAAGTATCGACGCCCTGCACCGCTGCGCCGGTAGCGGCGAGGCGCTGGGTGAGCTGCCCGTCGCCACATCCGAGGTCGAGGATGCGTTCGCCGGGTTGGGCGGCGAGCCATTCGACAACTCCGCCGGCAAGGCCATGAACAAAGGCTCCGCGCTGGCCGTATTCGGCGGCGTTCCAAGTTTGGGTTTGGGTTTGCGACTGCGTCACAGGCACCTCACTGAGACAAGTTTCGGCGCGCGAGTCTCATAAGGCAAAGTTATTCTTGTTTGGAATTGGATAAGCGAAATTTATTACAGTTGAACTGCGGTGGGCGGATAAGCCTTTCGCTAAAATCGCCTCGATTTCCGAATGCTACACATGCATCAGTTGCCGAATAAGGTTTGTGCGTACTGGAATTTCCCTAAATATTTTTTGCCGAGGTAAAGAAGAGTTTTGAGGACGACATTGTGGGGGTCGTGCACCGATGTATGTTTAGAGTCAATTCACGCCAAGCACATACTTGTTTTAGAATTCAGTGTCGAGGAAAACGTGAGCGAAGCCCTTTTGACCGGATTACGACCGCACTTGAATCTCGCCACAATCTGCGAACGGCACATCCTTGAACAGGATGGAGCGTTGACGCTGTTCCGAGTTGTAGATCGCTTCACTATCATGGGGCCGGGCCAGGAAATGCCGGAGACCGAACTAAGCTTTACTTTGGTCGTTTCATTTCGTTCTGGAGAATTCCGAGGACCGCTGGAGCTGTCGATAAAAATCCAATCGCCATCTCCGCCCACTTCTCCCCCGCAGGAATTGACAGTACCGCTAAACTTCGAAGCCCCGGAAGAGAAAGCGGCTCAGATAATTGCGCAACTGAGGGTCAAGGTGAAAGAGGCGGGGGCCTACTGGATCGTGGTTAGGCTGCACGGGGAAGAAATCACCCGAATACCATTTCGGGTTGTTTTGATATCAACGTCAACCGGGGGTGCAAACTGGGATTTGAAAGGGATGCTTTCGACGCTCGCTCCAGTTGCGATAGGGGGTTTCTCGCCAACAAAGAAAAATCCTACAGCGGACTGCACTTCATCAACAATCCGCGATGGATCACTATCTGCGAGACGTTGAGTTCTATCGCTCCGACGAGTCTCTTAGTTTCGGCATCAATCTCTGGATTTTGATGCATATTCCAAGAGGCACCCACAAGCCAGTCTTCGAAGTCATCAAGCGATATTCTGGATAGCACCAGTTCACCGACCATGATTCGGATTTGAGCACTATTGAGCATGCCAGCCAATTCTAACCCACCTCCTCTACCCATTAAACGCATATCCGTTGAAGAAATGCGCAATCGTTTCAATGAGGCAGGCTACTGGGAAAACATCAAGAGTGGGAAATGGACAAGTGCAGTACTGGAATCAAGGATTTCCGCCGCGCTCACGCATGAGATTGTGGTGATTACTAGCGTGTCTTACTCGTATCTCGATGAGAATGGGAACGAGATGGCACGTGTTCATCAATACGAACGCCCAGACGGCTCTATCGCAGCAAGCCGTTTGCCCGATCCCAAGCGGATGGTTCAAGACGGGACTCTTTATCGACTGACAACAAAGCTGGCAAACCCGAGCCGAGCCATCTCCCATGCCCATAGGCCAACCAACTGGCTGTGCCGCAATATCATGGCGGCCGAAGAGCTTAAATCAGATGGATTGGACGGGGAGCAGGGTGAGGTCGTCGACGAGGCCGACTTCTTTTTGAACGAAGGGGTTCCCGTATTTGACGCCTGCCAGCAGGCCGTAGTGACGGGCCTCGGCGAAGGTGCGCTCGCGGATTTCTTCCTGGGGGACGAAGAGGCCACCGCCGGCCGCCTGGTTGGCGTATTGCGGCTGATAGGCCATGAGCGCGGCATGACGCTGCTCGATGAAGGGCGTGATGTCAACGATGAAGGTGGGACGCACGTCGGCGTAGAGGCTGGCGTAGACGATCTTGAACGGGCGATGTGGAGCAACGCCCTGCCCCACCCAGCGACGAGGACCTGTCGCCGGGGGCCCCGCCGCCCGGAATCTTTTTGATGCCGGAGAGGAAGCAGGCTTCGTAGCCAAGGGTCGCGGTGATGGCGTGGTCTGGATGGCGCGCCTGCCAGTAAGGCAGGATGACGACGCGGGGGCGAAGGCGGCGCAGCACGGTGGCGATTTTGATGCGGTTGGGGAGCGTATTTTCAACGGCGCCGTCGGGAAGGTCGAGGGCCTGGCGCCAGGTGACGCCGAGGAGGCGCGCGGCTTCTTCGGATTCGCGGGCGCGCTCCTGTGCCGTTCCTCGGGTGCCGGCTTCGCCCTGGGTGAGATCGAGGATAGCGGTGCGAAGGCCGCGGGCGGCCATGCGCAGGAGCGTGCCACCACAGGTCTGCTCCACGTCGTCACGATGCGCGGCGATGGCCAGCACGTCAATGAAATCGGCGGCGGGCGGAGCGGCGGCGACGTCCATAAGCCTCAGTAGACGGTGTTGTTGGAGTCGGTAATGGAGTCCATGTACGCGACGTCCCACGCGGTACCGGTGACGGTGACGTACTGGTTGTTGATGGCCGAGCCGTCGGTGGTGCTGTAGATATACACCTGGCCGCCCTGCGCAGTGTAGATCTTGTGCAGACCTTCAACGTTGGCAATGCCGGTGGCGTCGCCATAGAACGGCTCGAGGGTTGTGACGGAGTCGCTGGCTGTGTAGTGCATCGGTGAGGCAGCCGTAGGGCAGGCCCTTGGCATAGCGCTCGCCACTGCTGCACTTGGTCATTGCGATCCACAGCGTGTTGTCATCGGCGAGAATCATGCGGCTAACACCGCCGGGTGCGCCGTCGCTGATGGAACTGGAGCTGGTGACGGTGCTGTTAGCGAGGTTGAGCACGCTGAGGTTGCCGGTGAAAAGACCGTCTGAAAGAAGCTGCTGGCCTACAACGTAAAGTGTGGTGCCATTGACGAGCGCGTTGCTGGCGCCGCCGGGTACGGCGATGGTGGAACTGGCGAGGGTGGCCGGCGTGGGGAGCTTGCCGGACTGTGCCGGAGCAGGAAGATCATGGGCGAGATCGGCAGAGGCGTGACCGAGGAAGCTGTTCCCCGCACTCAGGACCGCAATTGAGGACGTCGGCGGTTCCGCCATCGGCGGAGAAAACGGTTTTGACGGGCCGGTAGAAGGTGAGGGGCGCGCCGTAGTAGTTGCCGGTGTTGTCGACGTTATCCGGGCTCTGCGCCTGAAACAGACACCACTTGGGGCCGTTCTGCGGCTCGCAATCGACCGCGGCTTTGGGCCATGTGGTGGGTCCGCCGGAGAAGGAGATGGTCTGAGCGCCGGTCAACTGGCGCGGGTAATAGACGTAGTTGGAATTCTGCACGAAAGCCAGCACCGTGGATACGCCGGGGTTGAGGACTGACGCGATAGACGCCTGGAAGCCCAAGAGCGACGACAGAACCGTTGGTCTGGTTAACGATGGTGAGCACGTGGGCTGTCTGGTTGGCGGCGGCGACGTATACCTAGTTCGCGAGATGAAGATGCTCGACGAGGTGCCGCTGAGGCCCTTGACAACGCCTGCAGCGCTCTCCTTCTGGTAGTTCACGAGGGCGAGACTGCCGTCGCCGGAACTATAGACCGCGCCAATCTGTTCCTCGGGCATGTTCTGGATGCTGACGGGCAACAAGCCGGAAAATCCGGTGATGCTGAAGGTGACAGAGGAGTTGTTGTATTTGTAGCGAGTGTCGTAGAAGGCGTCGACGACCTCCAGACCACCCTTGGTGAAGCCACTGGGATTCTGGATGGCGATGAGGACGCGCCGTGTCAGTCCGCTGGGGGGCAGCACGCGTCCAGCAAAGTAGGTGGTTTCACCGCATCCTGCCAACACGACCGCGACCAACATGGCTCCGGCGGCACTCAACGAAAGACTTCTCTTCTTCAAAATCCCTTACCTCGAGAAAGCGCGGAGCGTGCCGCAGCCGTGACGTGAACCAGATCGGATAACGGACCGGCCGTATTTGCCAGTCCGGAGCGGTTCAACCTGAGCATTTGACTCTCGAAGTATAACAAAGCAACCCGGGAACGACGGCGGATCGAGCACTGCAGCGGACGGGATGCACAGCGGGTACGAGTTGGCGACGATCTGGGAGCCTGCGACAGTGCAAGACTAGGCGTTAGCGTGATGGGCGTTAACGTCAACAAGCGGCGCCCCTGGGCACGATTCGGGCGAACCGCGGCCAGCTCGAGCCGCTATATTTGCCCAGGATGCGCCCAATGATCAGCACGACAGGCAAGAGGATTCGTCTGAATGGGTGGAGGCGGAATGCAAACCAATTGTGTGTCGCGATGACGCCAGAGCACATGCGCCAAATAGAAGATCGGTGGCCTGCCATTAGAACGGCATTCAGAACAGCGAAGACTGCCTGGAGATAGCGATCCAAGTCCACCGCTGGAACTACATAGCCGCTAAACTCAAGCAGATCGTCGCCCGCGTTCCACCATCGATGAGGAATGCCTTTGCGGCAGGATTACGGTTCCGCCGGTACGTACGACGAACTTCTCCGTCCCGACTTGAGCACCGAGTGTTCCTGCTTTCACGATGCCTTCCTCATGTTCATGGAAATGCACGTGCAGAGGCGGGGT
>CAWITZ010000004.1:0-600117 GCA_963839215.1 uncultured Acidobacteriaceae bacterium
TCAGGAGAAATTGCGAAAGCCCTTCTCTCCAAGGCCGATGATCTTTTCGCCGCACCGCCGCAGATTGAAAAACTCGAAATTGTTGCCGCTAAGGCGCCCGCAGCCTGAGTTCGCTCGTCCATTATGAATGGATGGCGAAAGGAGCTTGCGTGCGCGTGCGATGGGTATTGTCAGGTGTGGCGCTTGCACTATTGGTCTGCGTGGCGGTTTTCGGGGCCCTTGGACAGCACTGGGGCGAGCCCCCTTGGCACAAATACGACATAGCTGTGACACGCCAGCTGCATGTGGGCGGCGCCAGTTTGCAGGTAGACATCGCCACCGGTTCCACTGATTTGCCTGCCGAAGCGCTGATGCAGCATGTTCAGGCCGCTGCAACTGCGGTAACGACCTACTTCGGCCGGTTCCCGGTGAGCCGTGCTCGGGTGCTCATCATCCCCGTGGAGGGCAAGCGGGGCGTCTTCGGCGGCACCACATGGGGCGGCATGGGCGAGTGGCCAGGATTCACGCGCATCCACATTGGACAGCACACCACGAATGCCGACCTGGCAGATGACTGGATGATGACGCACGAACTGGTGCATATGGGCTTTCCTTCCCTGCCCGATGATCAGCACTGGATGGAAGAAGGGATGGCTACCTACGTTGAGCCGATTGCGCGCGTGCAGGCAGGAGAGCTGCAGGCGGGGCAGATCTGGCATGACATGGTGCGCGACATGCCACAGGGCGAGCCGGGGCCGGGCGACGAGGGGCTGGACCGGACACATACCTGGGGCCGCACTTACTGGGGCGGCGCTCTCTTCTGCCTCGTCGCCGATGTGAGCATTCGGCGCGAGACGGGCAATCGCAAAGGCCTGCAGGATGCCCTGCGCGCGATTGTTGCCGCAGGCGGCACGATTGACAACGACTGGGAGCTGCCGAAGGCCCTCGCGATCGGCGACCGTGCGACCGGCACGCAGGTGCTGACGAAGCTGTACGCGACGTGGAAGGACTCGCCCTCTCCGGTTGATTTGCAGAAGATGTGGGATGACCTCGGCATCCGATCTAAGACCGATGGGGCCGATGGGATCGAGTTCATCTCGACGGCGCCACTGGCGGCGGTGCGAGAGGCTATCACTCGCAATCCTGCGGCGGCGGAACGCGCTGCATCACGGTAAGAAACCTGCCGGGAAAGAAACTGGAAAAATGAACCGCAGAAAGAACTACTCGTCGGCGGGCTCGTCATCGAGATTGTCGAGCGCGGATAGCGATTCATCCGGGACATTCCATTGGCGGAGAATCTTGTAGATCACGCCGGTGGAGAAACCCGCGGTGACGAGGCGGCGCATCACTCGTGCGGTTTCCTTCTCATTTAGAGGCTTGCGGATGCGCTTGCGCTCAAGATGCTGGCGCGCGAGGGTTTCTTCATTCGTCTCGGCATAGCTCGAATCGACGACCTTGTTCACGATTTCGGTCGCGACACCCTTTTGACTGAGCGATTGCCGCACGCGTCGCTGGCCAAACTTGTCGTTCTCCCGGCGCAGACGTGTATAGGTTTCCGCGTACGAGTGGTCGTCGAGGTAGCCGTGTTCTCGGAGGCGCGCCAGAACAGCGGCAATGACGGCTTCGCCGTGCTCGCCCGGCTCAACACGCGTCTTCATCAGACGGCTCAGCTCAAGCTCAGTGCGCATGCGGCTGCCGAGAGCCTTGACGGCGTAGTTGTAGAGAGCCGCTTCATCGAGGAAGGCTCGGGGCTTGCGAGATTTGGGTGAGAAGCTCATTCGAAGCACAACCGCGGAATTAATCTGCAAAGCCTGTGTAGATAACTGTAAATAAATACAGGGAGGAGGGGGTGGGGTATCCGCAGGGGGAGGGGGGAGGGGGGTACCCTCCGCTGCTCCCGTTGCGAGCCCAAGCGCCACCCGAAGCCATTGTGCAGCAGAGAAGCGAAATCTTCCGCAAGAGCTCAACGACCTAACCCAGCGGAATCAATCAAGGTCGAGATGGAAATCAAGCGTGTTATACGTCCCGCTTCACAATGGCGAAATAAGGCTGATTCGAAAGTGTTGCGTTGAGGCCCGGGTACATCCATGCGTTGCCCGAGCCGTCTTCGAGCTTGAAGTAATATTGCAGCGGATACGGGCTCTGTGTGTAGTCGGCAGGTATGGATGCGGCGAATATGCCATCGCTCTTGCTTGCGCCCGCAGCTCTCCAGTGCTCCGCCTGATTGACATGCCGGTAAAGCAGGCGCACCGAGCTGACCTGACGCACACCTTCTGCACCGGAAACGCCCATCGAGAGCGCGAGCGCGCGGCCCGGTATAAAACTCGCGGGCGGGGTGTGCGCGCACTGAACATTGATTGGCTGCGGACGTTCCGTCACAGCCCGAATCTCTCGAGTGACATCGACGCGTGCTCCTTCAAATGCCGGGGTCGCCTGCACTTTCGATTTCATCGCAGCGAGATCGGCATCGATACCGGGCTGACGGTCGCTCCAATGGCCGCGTCGCTTGGGGATGCTGCCGTAGGAAACGTCGGCCCGATACACCGTTTTTGCGCGCTGGGCCATTGTGGCAAACGCATCGCGTGCTTTCTGATAATGCTCGAGCGCCAGCCTGGCCGCTTCAGGGTCGCCAGAGCTCACAAAGATCTCGTAGAGCACGGCGCTGCGCAGCTTGTGCGCGAAGAACGAGCCTAAACCGATCTGGATGAGCACGTCTTCTTCGATGCTTCGAAAGTTGGCTGCACCCGGAGACTCCACCGTGCGGCGCGCTTGATCCAATGCCTCTCTCGACGTCCGCGCACAATCCTCTACCCACTGCGCCACTTCGATTGGCGAGTATTTTGCGGCGGGTTTCTGCGTAGTGAGAGTCTGAACGTATTCGACGACCGTGGAAAAGATCTGCGGATCGAGTGGGCTCACGGTGCCGAAGAGTTTGGGTACAGGCGTATCACCGTAGGGGGAAGGCTCGCTGCCGGATACGATGGGCATATTTTCCGGCATCTCGTACCAGAGATCGTGATTGCTGGCCGAGGGCAGATGGGCCGAAGTGAGCAGGGCAAGAATACGGCTGGCGTTGGAGAGAGCCGCCTCAGTCGCGGCGGCTCCAGCGCCGAACTGCGCGCGCAGCCCGCGCTGCCAGGTCTCCGGTTGCGCGGCAGGGTTGTAGAGCTTGCGGCCCCACACACGGTAATAGAGGTCGAACTTCTGCCAATCCTTTGCAGGCTCGAGTGATGCATCCGCATAGGCGCAACGGCCGCCGGGTTGCCCTGAGCCTTCACGGCCCTTGAAGGTCAGTGGTTCCATCAAGTCGATGCCGGTGGCTCCGCAGAAGTGCGCCGTCCGCGCGAAGCCCGCTATGGTCTCTGGATCAACGCAGAGCAAATGCCGCTGCGTACCGGGCCAGAGCCGAAACCACAGCTTGTAACGAGCACCCTCGCGCAAAAAGTCGGCGTAGCCGTAGCGGGTGAAGCGGCGCGAACCATTGCTGAGACTGAAGACCGCAGCGTCAGAGGCAGAGATGTTGTTGTCCGGTGCTTCAAGCGCGCGGATGTCGGCCTGCTGATAACCGAGGCTCTGATGCTCCGCCGAATACTTGGCGCCGAGCTTGACAGGCATTGCGGTGGCAGTTGCGATGTCAATGATTTTCTGATCGACGCCTTTGGCGTGCATGTCGATCTCGATGGTGCGGCCGGCGCCGCTGACTGCCTCAAAAAGCGTCTGCCAGAAAGCGTAACTGCCTTCAGGGATCCCGCTCTCGCCGTGGACGCGCAGCGTGAGTCCCGCGATCTCCGGACACTCTTTCAGCACAATCGTCAGGGCGTCGCGGCAGTAGCGCGCATGCGTCTCGGGGTTGAGTCCTTCGATGCGGTGGTATGCATTGGGGCTGTCGGTCCAGGCGTACGCATGCGTCCAGATGCCGAGTTGAAACTGGAGACCGCGTACGCCGGTCTCCGCAGCGATAAAGCGAAGCATCTCGAAGTTTTTCGCGCGCTCGCCTGCGCTGAGCGGAACTGGCGCGGGCAGCCGCGTGCCGTCTGGTGCGGCAAGCTGCATGACGCGAACGCCTTCATAGCCCGGCACTTCGACCAGGTATGGGTAGGCGAAGTGGAAGTAGTCGCCAGTGACGCCGCGCGGAAAGTCGTAGCCGAGGCCATAGGCAAGCGTGAAGCGATTGAAGCGGCTTGCGACGAGCCGGTCGAGGTAGCCCTGCCAGAATGCCTTGTCGTAATACCATGGCTTGTCTTCAATCTCGCTACAGAAATAGCGGCTGACGCTTCGCGTCTCATTGGCAGGCTGTTCTTCAATGGCCTGCTGCAGAGCAAGAGCGTGCGGAGGATTTGAGCTGAACTGCACTCGTTCGGTTAGTTCCAGCAGGGCGTAGACGAATCCTCGGGCGTCTGTTGCCGCAACGAGAGTGGCAGGTGTTCGGCCCACCTCGCCGGGAGCGAGGCGGAGACTCTCAGGCACAGTGAGCGCAGCACGGGCAGGAAATCCACGGGCCAGCGGAGAGCCCTGAGCGGCCACAACGATACAGAAGGCAGCGCCAGAAACGGCTTCTGCGGACTGCGCGATGGAGCAGCGCACTCCATGGGCCTGGAGCGCCTGGCGAAGCTGATCGGCAGCACGCTTGACCGGCCCGCTCGAGGCCGCACCCTTCGGATCGAGAATGATAGCGACGCTGCCCGCGCCCGCGGCGAACGCGGGAGTGGACAAGCCGCAGGCGCCAGCGGCGACTGCCAGCTTGAGGAAGTCGCGGCGCGGTATGTTCTGAGAAATGGCGGAACTTTCATGTTGAGGGCTCATTCGCCCGTACTTTCGTGATCGGCGGGATCTTCGTCCACTGGTCGACCCAGCCGTTGACCGTCTTGTACCAGAGCTGCGAGTTCTGCGGCTTGAGCACCCAGTGGCCCTCGTCAGGAAAGTAGAGCATCTTGCTGGGCACGTTGAGCA
Organism: uncultured Acidobacteriaceae bacterium; assembly: GCA_963839215.1. Taxonomy (GTDB): domain Bacteria; phylum Acidobacteriota; class Terriglobia; order Terriglobales; family Acidobacteriaceae; genus Telmatobacter. The sequence goes on from CAWITZ010000004.1 coordinate 4,930, forward strand.
GTTGCAGAGTGTTGAAGAGCTGCAGGCCCTCGCTGACGTCGAGACGGTAATCGAGCTGGCCGTGGATGACGAGCGTGGGCGTCTTGAAGTTTTTGGCGTAGAGCGATGGCGACCATTTGCGGAAAGGATTCTTGATCATCGGGCTTGCCGTAGTAGTCCCAGGGCGCTCCTTTGAACTCCCAGATGTTGAACCAGTCCTCTTCGGTGGTGCCGAAGGCGGACTCGGCGTTGAACATGCCGTCGTGCGAGACGATGCACTTGAAGCGCTTGGTGTGGCCAAGAATCCAGTTGACCATATAGCCGCCGTAGCTGCCGCCGAGGGCGCATTCACGATTCTTGTCGATGAACGAGTAATGCTGCTCGGCGTAATCGAGGCCTGTCATCAGATCGGTGTAAGGCTTGCCGCCCCAGTCGCCATTGACGCCATCGACGAAGGCCTGCCCATAGCCCGTTGATCCGCGCGGATTGATCATGACGACGACGTAGCCGTTGGCGGCAAAGAGCTGCGCGTTCCAGCGATAGGACCACGCGTCTCCCCAGGCGCCCTGCGGCCCGCCGTGAATCAAAAACTTGACGGGGTACTTCTTCGCGGGGTCGTAGCCGGGCGGCGGGATGAGAAAGCCCTGGACCTTGGTGCCGTCTTTAGCGGTGAACCAGAAGGACTCCATCTTGGGCAGGTCGAGCTGGGCGAGGAGGGCGTCGTTGAGGTGGGTGATTCTGCGTTGAGGCAAAATCTGCGAATTCGCATTTGTTTCAACCTGCTTATTATTTTTGTCGAGAATGAGCCGTCAAAGAACGTGTGACCAACCCAGGCGGAATCCAGTGCGACTATCTCGCTCGGCTGGCGAACGGTCATTTGAACGGCGAAGAGTGTTTTCCCATCCGGCGCAGGATGAAGGTCGCTGTATTCTCCAGCATCTGTCAGCCAGGCCGGTTTCAGGTTCGGTTTCCCGTCAATGACGTTGAGCGCGAAGATCGGTGATTCTTCGGCTGATCCAATGGTGTAGTAGATCACGCTTGAATCAGCAGGTCCCCAGGCAAACTCATCCACCCAGTTATCTAAATTCGGCAGCAGATCCTTTTCCGTCTTTGCCGCTCGGTCGTAGAGCATCAGCCGGAACTTGTCGCTCTCGTAACCGGCGCGGGCCTGCGAGCGCCACGCGAGATATTTGCCGTCGGGCGAGTAGGCGGGGTTGAAGTTGCCGCCAGCGGATGTGGAAACCTTGATGGGCTTCGCGGCCGGGTTGGTCAGGTCGAGTGTATAAATCTGCGCGCTGGTGCTGATTGCCGGAACGGGATCAGGATTTTCAGTGAAGGCCACTTCCCTGCTGTCTGGCGCGATATCGAAGCCTCCGCCGCCACCGAGCGAGAAGGGCGGTACATCATGTGGATCGTTTGGCGTGAGGTCGCGGAGTGCGCCGTTATCAACATTCACAAGGAAGAGATGCGAGCGCTTGTCGCCGGTGTAGCGGTTCCAGTGGCGGTAGAGAAGATGCGTGAAGATCTGCGCCTTGACCTTGCTGTCGGCAAGGGCCTTGTCTTTCTCCGCGTTGCAGCGGTCGCCCGCACCGCCGTCGTCGGGCGTGATTGCCGGGCAATCGGGATAAACAGAGGAGGTAAAAAGCACGGAGTGGCCGTCGGGCGACCAGCGCGGCGTTGTCCGCTTCAGTCGAGATGCCGGTGAGCTTTCTGGGATTGCTGGTGGCGCCAATGGCGGCGTCGAAGTCGAGCAAGCCATATCTGCTGGCCGTTCTCGCGGCTGGAGAGAAAGAGCACAGGTGCCCGTCTGCGGAGAACTGCAGGCCCGAGTCGTCGGGCTGGGCAACGGCGAGTTTGAAGGGCTCGCCGCCCTCGATCTTTTGCAACCACAACTCCGCCGTCTTGCTGTTTTGATCCAGGTTGACGGTTGTTACGGAATAGCCGAGCCATTTGCCGTCGGCAGAGACAGCCGTCGCGCCCAGGCGCTTCATCTGCATCATGTCCTCGAAGGTCATGGGACGTTTGGCGTCACCGGCCGTGGGCTGGCCCGGAGTCTGGGCTGGTGCGAGAGCGGGAGCAGAAAGGACGAAGGCAAGCAGGCAGGAAACTGAAAATCCGGACATGGAAGAAGCCCCTATGCAGTGAAGGAGAAGTTTACACCGGGGCCGTAGAGAGCGGGCGAGGCGAGCCGGCCCGGCGTCAGGCGGCCTGGAGCTCGAGCAGGATGCCGGCACCGCGCGGCGGGAAGTTCATGGCGGAGATGCGGCCGTTGTTTTCGCGCAGGATGGTGGCACAGAGGCTGAGGCCGAGGCCGGCGGTTTCTCCCGCTGCCTGTGCCGGCACGAAGGGATCGAAGGCGCGCGCTGGGTGCAGGAAGCCCGGACCGGAGTGCGCGATGAGTATCTTGATGGTGTCGCTCTCTGAGGTGGCCTCAATGCGCACGGATTTGTCGGTGGGCGAGTCAATATTTTCGACAGCCTCGATTGCGAACTGGAGGCAGTAGAGCACGGCCTGGCGCACCTGTTGCGAGTTGCCGAGAGCGCGTGGCAGAGCGGGAGCAATCTGGAGGCGGAAATCGATGGAGCGATGCACGAACTCGGAGCGATGCAGCTGCTCCATATCATTGAGAAGCTCGGTGATGGAGATGGCGGTGAGGTTGTCGGTCTGGGTGCGTGACATGCGAGAGAGGCTTTCGAGCGTGGAGCGCATGTTGCGCGCTTCACTCAGAATCGCGTCGATGCCACGGCGCTCCTGCGGGCTCACGTTGGGCGCAACCTCAAGCAGCGAGGCGTATCCAAGAATGACGGTGAGCGGATTGTTCAACTGGCGGGTCACGTTGTTGGCAAGCTGGCCGAGGCCGGCAAACTTTTCCGCGTCGATGAGCTTTTCAAGCATCATGGTCTGGCTGCGCGCGGCCTGGATGCGCGAGGCCAGAACCTCCACCGGGAGAAGGTCTTCAGCCCGCAGCGGACGCTCAGAGTTGCGCATGCCCATGAGCAGCAACGCGCCCTCTGTAGCGGAACGGCCCTGAAGCGGCACTGCGATGACGTGCGTGAGATGCAGCCGTTCAAGGTCGTCGCCGGGAATGAACCAGGGCTGCAGGCTAAGGGAGACCGACTGACTGCCTTCGGCGACGGGCTGTAACGAGTCCCTGGTGATAAACGCCTGCGCCGAAATGCGCGTGGTGAGCGACTCAAGCGCGGTGAGCACGGAGTCATCGATGCCGGCCGAGCCTGCCAGGCGGTACTGGCCCGAACCCTGCAGCAGCACGAGAGCAGCCTGGCTGAATCGGCTATTTTCAGCAACGGACTGGCAGATGAGATTTGCCTGGCGATCAAAGTCTTCAACACGGCGGCGGGAGAGAACAACCTTGGCGTAGGCCTCCAGTTCCATGCGCGCGCGGCGTTCGCGGTCTTCCGCGGCCTGCGTTGCGCCGATCTGGTCTTCGAGTGTGAGCAGAATCATGCCCACCGCGGCGACAACCTTGCCCATGGCTGAGATGCGTGCAATTGCAAGCAGCAGATGCGAATTATGCAGGACAAGAGGAGTGCCCATGGCGACTGCGAGAGACCATGCGATGAAGCCGAGAGCCCCCAGAAGCGAACCGGGCGAAACACGGCGGAAGACATAAAAGATGAGAATGGCCGTGGTGAGGTGCAGGGCGCTCTCAACAAAAACCAGGGGCCAGCTACCGCGGATCGAGACGCATATCCACAGGCTCGTGCCGCCCATGGCGATGCAGAGGCCAAGCGCGAGCCAGTTCGGCAGGCTCCCCTTGGCAAAGGCCCAGAAGCAGCCCACCAGAAGCGAGATGGCTCCGAGTGCCGGGAAGATGAGAAAGATGACCGTGGTGGGCGACTGGCCGCGGTAGAAGCCCTCCATGAGAATGGCGTAGACGAGCAGCGGAATGGTGAATGGGACGGCATAGGGAATCCGTCGGCTGCCGAGGCGAAACGAAATGGGTGCGAGGGACGCGAGGAAGAGAACCGCGCCGATGAGAGCGGAACACTGGCCGGCGCTGACGATCCACGGATGTTCGGTGGCCTGCGAAAAATTGCCAAGGCCGAGGTCATAGACCTGCAGCATGCGCAGGCAGGCGAAGAAGAAACCCAGCAGCCAGAGCAGCGTCCGCTTGTCGCGGGAGCGCAGATAAAGCTGGGCGAACGCCGGTAACAGCAGCGCCGTCAAAACGATCGCGGGTAGCTGGTAGCCGTCGGGCATCTCCGCCAGGAGTCTCCTTGAACTATCCTCTCAAAGTAGAACGGGACGATCAGGATCAGGCGTGCTGATCCTCTATTATCTGTAAGCTCTGCATCTTCAAAACGAAGAAACGTTTGAATCAATTATGCGGGCAACAGGCGCTAAGTCAAGCTTAACGTTAAACTTCCGGGCTTCCGGCGTATCGGGTGGCATTTCGGCACACCTCGGCCGGATGCTTCACCGCACTATTCTGCAAACTTACTCAGCCGTTGTATATGCGTCTAACGTTGTAGACGTGGGCGAGTTAGCCTATTAGTTACGGGTGACGCCAGATCAAGAGCGGCGACGCCCAAGAGACTCAGGCAGTGGGGGAAACTTTGAGATTGCGAGCTGGTTTGTGGTCGATTCTGGTGGCGACCTTGATTGTGGGCCTGCGTGCGCCCGCTCAGGACAAGGACAGCTTTACCCCGATGCCGCTCGATTCCGGCTTCGGGCCAATGGACAAATCGCAGCCCACAACTCCCCCGGATCAGATCATCCAGAAGTTCGCTGCCAAGGAAAGCGAGTTTCAGGAGGCGCTGAACCACTACACCTATCGCCGCGTGGCCCGGGTGCAGACCGTGGACGACGATAACAAGGTGGATGGAGAGTACTACGAGGTGGACGACGTGATCTTCGACCCCTCGGGAAAGAGGACGGAGAAGGTCGTCTTCGCGCCGGCGAGCACACTGCAGCGCGTGATGATGTCGCCATCAGACCTTCAGGATATTCAGCATGGGTACCCTTTTGTGCTGACCTCTGAAGACGTGAGCAAATACGACATCCACTACGTGGGCAAGCAGAAGGTGGACGAGGTTGATTGCTTCGTTTTCGAGGTGTCGCCAAAGCAGATTGAGAAGGGGAAGCGGTATTTCGACGGGCGCATCTGGGTGGACGCGACCGACCTGCAGATTGTGGTGACGAACGGGCGCATGGTGCCCGATGACACGCGAAGAGGCAGCGAGGACCTGCATCCGCCATTTATGACGTGGCGCGCGCAGGTGGACGGGCACTACTGGTTCCCGGTCTACACCAAGGGAGAGGGCGTTCTGCATTTCGCCGGCGGCGCCGGTTATGCCGCGCAGGATGTGCACATGCGCGACGTGATCAAGTACACGGATTACAAGCGGTTCGGCTCGACCTCGAAGATCATCTACGCGGGTCAGGATATTTCGCCGGACAACACGCAGAAGCAGCCGGGCCAGCAACCGAATCAGCAACCGAGTCCGCAAACCAAACCACAGCAGAAATGAGCTGACGGTTATCCGTGCCCTGGCGGCGTGACACGGCTTGAAGGATCCTGTTGCCTTGCGGTGTTCCGGGTGATTGGGGCTTCGCCCGTCATGCGATTCCAGAGAGCGTTAAAACGGCGCTCCCCGCGCAGGCTTGTCCATCGCGGATCGGTGGCGAGTCCTGTCATAAATGGGGAGCGGATCTTGTAAGCCCTGTCGAGCCACGCATACGTCTGCGCATGGTCACCAAGGCCCAGGTAGCTCTGGGCAATGAAAATGGGGTCGACAAACTCTGTCTGCCCCTTTGTCTCAAGCTTGTGGATAGTAGCAAGCGCCCCGTCGCGATCGCCTGAAAGCCCCTGGAGATAGCCGATTTCGCCCAGTGTCAGCGGATGCTCAATCCCGTAGATGGAATTGAAGCGTCGAAGGTCCGCGATCGCTTCGCTGTATTTGCCTTCGCGGCCGAGAGAACGCCCGAGGCCCCAATTGGCGAGAACAGAACCCGGCGCGGAGGCGAGGGCGTCGCGGTAGTAGCGAACCGACTCGTCGTAGCGGCCTGCATAGTAATTGGCGCAGCCCATTTCGCTGACGATGAGCACAGCGCCAGGATTGAATTCGAGCATGTGTTCCAGGTCTTCTTCAGCATGGCGAGGACTGCCACCACTTGTATTCAGCAGGTGTGCCGTGCAACCGATGTGCCAGATGGCGTCTTCGCGACTATTGGTTGAGGCAAGCTGAGCCTGCGCGGCGGCAAAATTCCAGTCGTAAACGAGATAGACCAAGCCAAGCACGCCGTGCGCCTCGCTGATGGCAGGGTCAAGGGCGATGGCGCGTTCCGCATATTGCCGGGCGGCCTCCATGTGACTGCCAGGAAGCTCAAAGAAGATACCGATCTGGACTTCTCCCGCAGCCATGGCAGTCCAGGCCTCCGCGAATTCCGGATCCTTCTGAACGGCGTTTTGCAAGATGTGCAGCGCGGAGACAATGCTGGCTTCATCCCCGTTCAGCATTTCGGATTCGCCACGCAGAAAGTCCTGAAAAGCAGCCGGGCTGGTGGTGAGGGGCCGCAGTACGCCCTCACGTTCACGCTCGTTCAGTTGCAGCCCCAAAGTCTGAATTACATCCTGCACGATGTCGGCCTGGACGGACCGCAGGTCCTTCGCATCGGGAAAATACTGGCTGCTCCGCATCACCCTGCCATCTTGAGCGTTGCTGAGTTCAGCGTTGAGAACGAGTTGCCCGGCAGGATCGCGCAGCAATTCGCCCGTAAGCAGGACCACCGCTCCAAGGTCCCTGGCGGCTTTGCGCGGATCGATGCCGCTTACTGCTTCGCGGGAAACTACCCTGATTCGGGGAAGTTCAGCAAGCTGCCGAATGAGGTTATCGGTCAGGCCCTCACTCAGATAGTCATTCGTCAGAACTCCGGTCTGGTTCGCGAAAGGGAGAACAGCAAGAACGATCAGCTGCTGCCTTGAAGGCGAAAGCCGTTCGTGGCGGCTCCAGTAGACCCCATAGGAACCGAGACCAAGAAACAACAGGATGGAAGCAGCAATGACCCAGAGGCGGATCAAACGGCTCCGACGGGATGCGGAGCCCGGTGCCGCGGGGGTTGCGGGTGAAGCTGCCAGGGCTGCTGCGGCTGTAGCGGCCGGATTCACCGAGGAAGGTGCCGGGGCCGGTTCAGAAGGTGTGGGCCGCGATTCAAAGGTCGCCCGATATGCGCCCTTGGGCATTGCGATGAGGACCGGGTCGTTGTGACCTGCCTCGTCATAGTATTCGCGAAGGCGCGCCCTCAGCCGGCCGGCTTCGACGCGAACTGTGGCATCGATCGATGGATCGTAGGAGGCATCGCGGTCAAAAACATCGACAGCGATTGAGTACTCCTTGAGCGATTCTTCTCCACTGCTGAGAGAACTCTCCACGACATGGCGCAGAAATCGCTGGCTGCGGGTGGAGGCAGCGAAGGGGGCTGCGGCGAGAATCTTCTCGAGTTGGTCGCGGACAGCCTGCGGCGAAGGCGTCGAGCACGGTTCCATCAGTACATCGCGTGGTAGATTGCGGAACCTCCAAGTTACGCATATTACAAGGAAAAGAAACGTAACTTACAGGCAGAAACTTATCATACCCCTCTTTTCCTCTTAATTTCGCCGAGGTAAGCAGCCTATCCCTCCCCCGACGGCTGCCCGAGGAGCAAAACATGAACAAATTTCAGAAGGGTATTCTGCTGGCGGCGACAGCGCTGACAGCAAGCATTCTTTCAACCCCGGCATATACTCAGACCTCTGCAAACGTGCACGTGCTGGTTGCGGGCGGACTCGAAGGGCCTCGGGGACTCACCTTCGGTCCGGACGGAAATCTCTATGTAGCCGAGGCGGGGACCGGCGGAAGCAATTCCACCACCCCGGACCAGTGCACCCAGGTGATTCCTCCGATTGGCCCATACACCGGCGGCAAGACAGGCAGAATTTCTAAGGTAGACATGTCCGGCAACGTGACAACAGTCGCCACGGGATTTCCTTCTTCGGCGGATGCGATGGGCGATACGTCCGGCGTAGCAGACATAAAATTCCTGAACGGCACGCTTTACGCCCTCATTGGCGGCGGTGGCTGCTCACATGGCGTTCCCGATCTGCCCAACGGGATTGTGGCCGTAAACGCCCACAACGGCAAGTGGAACTACATTGCCAACCTGAGTGCCTTCGTGCAATCGCACCCGGTGAAGTACCCCAACGCAGACGACTTTGAACCGGATGGAACGTTTTACAGCATGGCGCCTCTTCAGGGTCACCTGTACGCGGTAGAACCGAATCACGGGCAAGTGATAAAGGTTGGCGCCAGCGGTTCGATTGAGAGCGTGCTGGATGTCTCGGCAAACGAGGGACACATCGTTCCCACCGGCATCACCTTTCATCATGGCAACTTCTACCTTGGGAATCTGTACCTGTTTCCGATCACCCCGACCAACTCCCGCGTGCTGACACTATCTTTTGTTGATACAAGCTTTCTGGCTGCCCCTGGGCTGATGGATCAGGGCGGAGAGGGCAGCCTGCACATCATCTCGTCGAAGGCGGGCTTTACGACCGTCGTCTCCACCGCTTTTGGCCCCGATGGATTGCTCTACGCGCTTGAGCTCTCCGCTGCCGCCGGATACCCTACGCCGGGTGAGGGAAAGGTGGTGCGGGTCAAGCGTGACGGCACAATCGAGGACGTGGCTACGGGCCTTGCGGTTCCCACGGGAATGACCTTTGGGCCGGATGGAAAGCTCTACGTCTCAAATCTTGGCGCGGCGCCTGCGGGAGCCGGCCAGATTGTGTGGATCGACGTTAACTGAGATTGGATTGAACAAGGCCTGCTTGAAAGAAGGCTGGCGTTCCACGTGGGTGGGCGCCGGTCTTCTGCGACTTACTGAAGAGCCTGTCCCGCTAATAGAAGAGATATTTGCGCCAGCGGTCGTCGCCGCGCCCCAGCATGCGCATGATTTGGCGGCTGGTGTGCAGCGAAAAGGGCCGTGGCTCGCGCAGCAGAATCATATCGTCGATTTCGCTGAGCAGGCGGTTGCCCTTGCGGCGGTTGCAGGTGTGGCAGCATGCAACAAGGTTCTCCCAAGTGGAGTTGCCGCCGCGGGAACGGGGAATCACATGGTCAAGGGTGAGGTCGCTGGGGGCGAACACCTCTGCGCAATACTGGCAGGTGTTGCGATCGCGCAGGAGGATGTTCTTGCGCGAGAGAGCACGGGTCTGGTGTGGAATCCGCCGGTATTCGAGCAGACGGATCACAGACGGCATTGAGATGTGGCTGCGCTGCGCATGCAGCTTGAGACCGTGCTCCTCTTCAGTGCGTGCAATGCCCTTGAGCACCAGCACAAGTGCGCGGCGCGCTCCACAGATGTTGATGGGCTCGTAGGACGCATTGAGCACGAGTACCGGCATCTGCAGAATATGGTTGGACTGCACGGCCGCGTGTTCCCCGGCATACGCCGCGGCTCTGGCAATCGATTTTTGCTTGCGCGCATGAATCATGGCTTTTCCCAGCGACATCCTTATCCCCCGTCAGAAAGATCGTTGGTACATGCTTGCTAACTGCTGCGCAGCCGGCACTTCGCCGGCCACCTGATCTGAGCCCTCCCTGTGCGCCGCCGCCCTTGAAGAATCTGCGGCGAGGCTTTCGGTATGGATGCGGCGCGCGCGCGCCAGTGTGGCAACCCGCACCGACGCCGCGCCAGCTGCAATCAGCGCACGGCCGGCGGAGCGCACGGTAGCTCCGGTGGTGAGAATGTCATCGACCACCAGAATGTGTTTGCCTGCAACTGCTTCGGGATTGGGCACGCGAAAGGCATTGCGCACGTTGAGGCGACGCTGGCGCGGTGTAAGCCCAGCCTGGCTGCCGGTTGCGCGATGGCGCACCAGCACCCCGGATGCCAGGGTGAGGCGCCACCCCGGGTGCGATGCGCGCAGGGCGCGAAGAGCCTCAAGAGCGAGAAGCTGCGTTTGATTGAAACCTCGCCCCCGGCGCTTGCTGCGATGCAGCGGCACCGGAACAACGAGCAATTCGCCCGGCGCGTCGGCGTTCAATTGAGCGATTGCGTGGGCGAGCATCTGCCCCAGGCGCCGAGATGCCGGATGAAGCTTTTGATACTTGAGGGCGTGCACCGCTTCGCGCATTCTGCCGGTGTAGGGTCCGTAGGAAACGGCACGCACAAAGGGCGGCGAGGCGAGGCGGCAGGTACGACAGAGCGGCCCTTCGGGCGCGGCCTGGCCAAGCGTTGCATGATCAAGCGATCCCCGATCGAGCACTGCCCGATCCAGCGCTGTCCGGTCGAGCGCAAGACGGTCGACGGTGTCACCGCAGCGGGCGCAGACGAGTCCGCTCTGGACGGGAATTTCAGCCCAGCAGGCATCACAAATTGGCACAGAGGAAAGGCGCGGCAGAGGGGAGCCGCAGAGGGAGCACGAAGCAGGAAGGAGGGCGCAACAGACAGCATCAAGGGGACTTCGAAGAACGCGGGCAACCGCTCGCCAGCGTGAAGTCTCCGATGGTGGAAGATCGAACGTCAGTGATCTGTGGTCCGTACGGAAGACGCACCTCACTTAAGGCTAATGCCCTGAACGTCCCTGAGAAAGCTGCACTGCCTTGGGTGCAGTATACCCTTCCCCTGGGCGAAGCGCCATAGGCCCGAATAGGCGTTGCGGGTACGGTAGATTTTCTGGGAGCTTTCGAGGGGATCGATTGGAGACAGGAGATCAAGTCGGGAAGGGCTGCAGGGGAAAGGTATCGCGCGTGAAAAGTAAAACCGCGAGCGGCTGGCTCTTTGCGCGCAACCGCCCGCGGCATTTGTTATCGGGCAAGGCGAATCAGTTGTGGCGGGTCAAGTTGCGAGTCGGGGGAGCGCCGATGTTTTCAAAATCGGCGTTCCGCTGGCGTTCGCGGTCGGCATCGGTGCGATCGTCTTTCGTTGCGCCCTTCGTCGCATCGTGGATCGCATCCTTCACGTTGCCCACTACCTTCTCCGCTTTCCCTTTCACCTGTTGTGCAGCGCCGTCTGTCTGCAGCTTGGAGTCTCCTGTCCACTCGCCAACCTGACGTTTTGCGCGGCCCGCTGCATCATCGACTGTGCCCTTCACTGTATCTTTGTTCATTGTTCCACCTCCATGGTGGGGTTAAAACTTCGAGCTTTCGATTCCGTACAGGGTTGAGTCCGTTCTATCTTTGCTCAACCAGTTCGGGGTTGTGAGTGGCGGCGATCATACAACTGGTCTTCGCCCGGTGATTAACTGGATGACAAGCACCACTAGCGCAATCACAAGCAAGATGTGGATGAAGCCGCCTAGTGTGTAGCTGCTTACAACACCGAGCAGCCACAGTACCAGGAGGATTACAAAAATCGTCCAGAGCATTTGCCAGTTCCTCCTTACTTACTTTCTTTACTTCTTTCAAACTTCTTCTTGCTCTTCTTGACAACCTGTGATTGGACGCGACGGTGGCGCGAGAAGGTTGTTCGCGGCTGTCGAATTAGCTGTCCAGAGCGGGCGTGCAACCTCGCCGAAGATATGCGCATCGGCACGCTATCTTCAACACATTCCACGCTATCTTCTGAGTCCGATAACCACATCCCACTAAGGCAGCATCTAAGCAATTAGATCGACACGCATCGTTGTGAGATCAGAAGTGATTCGCCTTGCGATGATCGATACTTAACGCGCCTCAATGGCTGCTAATCAAGCGCTTAGTCCCGCGACTTGGTCGAGCACTTTGCGCATGAACATGAAGGAGACAATCATGCTTCTAATCATCCTGCTGGTGATTCTGATCTTCGGATTTGGTTACGGTGGCTATCGCGTTGGACCCGGATGGGGTTACTACGGTGGAGGCGGACTAAGCCTTATCCTTACGATCGTTCTTGTACTGCTTCTGCTCAAAGTTTTCTAACAAGATCTTCTAACAAGCGCAGCGGAGCTTACTTCTCGGCATCATTGGAGGAGGAGCTCCGCTGTTCTATGTTGCCCCGTACTGCCTTGAGGTTTTCATAGTGATGTTGCAGCAGGTCGAGTTCAGCGTCGCTCAGGCTCTCAATATTGATCATTTGGTTTTGCGCCTTGTCGACTGCGCGAATAAGTTCATCGAGTTTAAGGTTGATAGCTCGCGCGTCGCGGTTCTGGGTGTTCTGAATCAGGAAGACCATCAGGAACGTCACGATGGTGGTGCCGGTGTTGATCACCAATTGCCAGGTGTCAGAGTAATGAAAGAGCGAACCGGTGAGCGCCCAGACCGCGATGACCGCGCCAGCCAGCAGAAACGCCCACTTGGAGCCGAGCCACAGAGAGCAGCAAGCGGCGAATCGTCCGAAGCGGTCGTTATTGGTCTTTGCCGGTGTCGCACTTGCTGCTGCTTTCGATGCTTTCATGGTTCAGCCTCAATCGAGATGTGGTCTCCACTGAATAGGATGCATAGCCGGAGGTAGATCAGCCGTTTTCTCGCCGACGGTACCCGGGCCAGCCACTCATTGGATACGATATACACAGCACCGCTGGAGGACATTTTTCGTTGCCTGGCCGTTTCGGGTTTTTCGGTTTTCTGATCTGCGCTTGCTTCCTCGTTGTAGTCCCCGGTAGCCGTTCTCAGGATGCTCCCTCGTCGTCGCAGCAGAGTGGAGTAGCCTCCGGAGTCGCCGCTGCTCCCGTGTATGACGAAGAGAAGCGAGCCATCACCGCGGGGGGCTTTGTCGACAAGGGAACCGTGGTCTTTGAGGACATCACGAAGCAGGCAGGCCTCTCCGGATGGACGCACAAGATGGGCACTCCCCAGAAAAAATTCATTGTCGAGACCAACGGCTCGGGCGTGTGCCTGATCGACTACAACAACGACGGATGGCTGGATATCTACCTCGTGAACGGGTCGACCTTCGACGCACTTGACGGCAAAGAGGCCACGCCGCACGCGGCGCTGTTTCGCAACAATCACAACGGCACCTTTACCGATGTAAGCGCGGAAGCGCACGTACAGAATGACCGCTGGGGCTATGGGTGTTCGGTTGCCGACATTAACAATGACGGCTGGCCGGATCTCTATGTGGGCAACTACGGAGAAAACCGTCTCTACCGCAACAACCACGACGGCACCTTTACGGATATTGCGCGGTCTGCGGGCGTGGCACTGGGCAACTGGTCACCGGGTTCGGCGTGGGGTGACTATGACGGCGACGGATTGCTCGACTTATATGTCACGGGCTATGTGCATTTCGATCGTAACAATCTACCCATTAGCGGCACCAAGGCCGTGGGATATGCATCTTGTCTCTACCGCGGGCAGGTGGTGAACTGCGGTCCGCGCGGCCTGAAGGGCGAACCCGATCATCTCTTCCGCAACAAGGGCAACGGCACGTTTGAAGATGTAACGGTGAAGGCGGGAGTCGCAGACAAAGGCAAGTACTACGGCTTCACAGCGATTTTTATCGACATCAACGGAGACGGCAAGCCGGACCTCGTTGTGGGCAACGACTCGGAACCGAACTTTCTCTACATCAACAATGGGGACGGCACCTTTCGCGACGAAAGCTACGCCTCGGGCTTTGCGCTGAACAAGGATGGACGCGAAATCGCTTCGATGGGGATTGCCCCGGGCGATTATGAAAACAACGGACTCGTCGATTTTTTTGTGACCGACTTTGGCGATGACTACAAGGTGCTCTTCCACAACGATGGCGCCGCGAGTTTCACCGATGTCAGCTCCAAGACCGGGATCGCGCAGACGACGATTCCTTTTGTTGGGTGGGGCGCCGGCTTTCTCGACTACGACAACGACGGCTGGCTCGATCTCTACATGGTGAACGGGCATGTCTATCCCGAGGTGGACCAACATGACTGGGGTACGACATTTGCAGAGCGATCGCTGCTGTTTCATAACGTGCCCGACGGCCCGCGTGCGCGAAGGTTCGAATATATTCCGCCGGTAAAGAATTCCGGGCTCGCAGTCGTGGTCCCAGGGCGCGGCGCGGCCTTTGGCGACCTGTTCAATGACGGCAAAATCGACGTGGTCATCAATCCTGTGGATGGGCCACCGGTGCTGCTGAGGAATGTCTACCCCGACAAGCACCATTGGGTTGCTATTGGCCTGGTGGGTGGCCGAAAGAGCCCGCGCGATGCTACCGCCGCAACTGTCTATCTAAAGGCAAACGGAATGCGGCAACGCCAGGATGTGCTGGCGAGCGGCAGCTATATTTCGTCGAACGACCGGCGCCTGCATTTCGGACTGGGCGACGCAACGGATGCGGGTTCGGCGGAAATCCACTGGCCGTCGGGAGCGAAGGAGACCGTGAAGCTCCCCGCGGTGGACCGCATCTACACGATTACGGAGGGGAAAGGCATTACCGCAGCGATGTGCTCGGGCAAGCCCTGCCCCAATCCGAAAGCGCCGTAATCGGAACGGCGAGGATACTCGCAGGCTTGCCGGTTAGAAGACGCCGGCAAGAAAGATCTCGGCGGGATGCTGCCGCAGGATGCGCACACCAGACTCAGCCAGCACTGCCGGAGAGAGCGTGATCACCGGGCAATGCGAGTGAGCAAGCGCCTTGTAGACGACTCCCTGGCGGCTGACCGCTGCGAAAGTAGAGGCGCCCTGCGCCCCTAGCACGAGCAGGTCCGCCTGTTGCGCGCGGGCCTGGTAAAGCAACTCTTCGGTTGGATCGCCCGGCACCACGATGGCCTGCACCCGAACCCTGCTGCGAAGTTTATTGGGGACCAGAGCGAGCAGGTCGCCTTCGAGTTCATCGATGGTGCGGGTGCCCAGAACCGCGGCGCGCTCCTGCGGTTTGATGACATGCAGAAGGATAAGGCGAGCCTTGTGTTGCGTGGCCACTTCCGCGCCAAAGGCGGCAACCGTCTCGCTGGCTTCGCTCATGCGGACGGCACAAAGAACCGTTCTGGTGGCATAGCTGCGATACCGGCCATCGAGCACATCGGGCCCGGCAACGAAGACCGGCGTCTTTGACGTGCGAACGATTGCTTCAGCAACGGAGCCGACGAGCAGCTTGCCGATGGGTCCCGGCGAATGCGTGCCCATCACGATTCTGTCAACGTGGCGCACTTCGAGCAATGCCAGAATCTGATCGGCGGGCAATCCGGGGCGCACGATAATTTCGCAGTGCACACCTTCTGCCCTGGCCCTTTCGGCATAGGGCTCAAGTTGACTGATTTCCGCACGGCCTGCGGCGGCGTAGTCGTAAAAGCGGATGCCTGAGGCTTCAGACGCGGCCATCACCATTGCGTCGTAGGCGTGGAAGAGGATGAGATGGGCGCCAAACTCTTTAGCTTGTGCCACGGCAAAGCTGAAAGCCTTTTCGTTGGCGGGGATCTCGGAGGCAAAAAGGATGGTTGAGGGCTTGCTCCATCCCGGCTTGAGTGAGGCGGCCATGGGGAACCTCCTTGATTGTTGCTTTACGATTAGCAGATCAAGAACAGAATGACTGTGTCCGGCGACACTGGACTCGGTGATGCCGTACCGGTTAGTAAGCACCTGGCTATTCAGCACACGGTCATTCAGCCGACCATTCAGGGCCGGAAACAGCGGTTCGGTACGAGCTTCGAAACCGCGTGAACGTTGAAACGCGCGCTGGTGCTCCAAAAAAACAGACGCATGGCCCGGTCTTTTGCCGCGCTGATGATGGCATTGTCGGCCACTTCCTGCGGATTGTCCAGCAGGCCAAAATAAAAATCTGCCCACACGGAGCCGGCCTCATGGTCAGCCGGTGGAAGTGATAATGGAATGTGAGTGTAATGGCGAAGTGCAGCCGGTGGGTCGACTGGGCAGTCATTGCAAGATCTCCGAAGACGGAGATTGCCCCGAGCCGAGGGGTGCCAATCGACACACGGCTACTGACCTGGTCTTGATCTCGGTCCTGATCTTGGGTCTCGATCTTTCAGTTTTGAGCTTGCGCGGCGGGGCAGTATCCTGCCTGTGACCTGAATCACATCGAGCACGACGGCAAGGAACGATTCCAGAGTTGAGGTTTACGCGAGGAAAGCGATGAGAACGGCGATCATTGGCGGCGGCATTGCTGGACTGGCGGCTGCCTATGAACTGGAAAAAGCGCGGGCTGCCGGAACGCCGCTGGAGTACACGCTCTTTGAAGCGAGTCCACGGCTGGGTGGCGTGCTGTCGTCAGAGACCGTGCAGGGCGCGGTGATCGAGCGCGGGCCCGACTCATTTTTGACTGAAAAGGCGGCGGGGGCGGAGCTGTGCCGCGAAGTGGGATTGAGCGACGCGCTGATGACTTCGGATGACGCCAAGCGCAAGACGTATGTCGTGGTGCATAACCGGCTGGTGCAGTTGCCCGACGGGCTGATGTTCATGGTGCCCACGAAGCTGATTCCCACTGCAATGACGAGACTCTTCAGCCCGAAGACAAAGCTGCGCATGGCGATGGAGCTGATGCTGCCACCGCGGCCGAGCCATGCGGATGAGTCGATCGCGAGCCTGGTGGAGCGGCATTTTGGCGCAGAGGTCGTCGATCGGCTTGTGGACCCGCTGCTCTCTGGCATCTACGGCGGCGACGCCGCGCAACTGAGCGCGCACACGGTGATGGCGCGCATGGTTGAAATGGAATCAAGGTATGGCTCGCTCACGCGGGGCATGCTGGCGACGCGTAAACAGATGCGCGCGCGTGCAGCGCAGAACGGCGCACGGTCTGCACCACGGCCCGTCTTCACCACGCTGCGCGGTGGCATGCAGCAACTGGTGGATGCGCTCACTGCACACATCGACGCTGCCTCGGTACGGCTCTCGACCGCGGTGAAGGCTTTGGAAAAGACATCGTCCGGCTGGAAGGTGGTTGCGGGCGAGGGCAGCGGGTTCTATGACGCCGTGATTCTCGCGTCCTCGGCCTGGGCTGCTGCTGCGATGCTGGGTGGCGTTGATCCGGTGCT
Organism: uncultured Acidobacteriaceae bacterium; assembly: GCA_963839215.1. GTDB lineage: Bacteria > Acidobacteriota > Terriglobia > Terriglobales > Acidobacteriaceae > Telmatobacter. The sequence goes on from CAWITZ010000004.1 coordinate 21,797, forward strand.
GAGCGCCGAATTAGCGTCGATTCCCTACTCCTCTTCAATTACCGTCAATTTAATTTATGACGAAGCAAAGATCGGGCACCTTCCGGATGGATTCGGCTTCCTGGTGCCAACGAGCGAAGGCCGCTCCATACTGGCCTGCACCTTTGTGCATCGCAAGTTTCTGGGCCGCACGCCGAAAGGCCTGGCGGTGCTGCGGGCTTTTCTAGGCGGCGTGAAGAACGAAGCGCTACTCGCGGTCAGCGACGAGGAACTACTTGCCACGGTGCGTCGGGAGTTGAGCGAAATTCTCGGAACCCGAGTTATCGCGCAGACCACAGAGCCGGAGTACGCACAGGTGTCGCGCTGGCGCCGCGCCATGGCCCAGTATGCCGTTGGGCACCAGGCCCGCATGACGCGGGTACAGGCGCGGTTGCAGGCGCTTCCCGGGTTGCAGCTGGCCGGGAATGCCTACGACGGCATCGGCATTCCCGACTGCATCCGGCTGGGACGGGATGCGGCGCGCGATGCCCTCACTACCAGCGCCCACGTTCCGGTTCACTAACGAGACACCTAACGAGGAACGACGGGGAGAATCAACGCGCTCGGATGCCCAGCGTCGTGCAGGACCGTGTTGGTGGCCTTTACGAAGCTGGCGTCGTCAGCCGCTCGCTTGCCCGTGTTCAGATTGCGATCGAAACGCGGAAAGTTGCTGCTTGATACCTGAAGGCGAATGCGATGGCCCTTGAGAAAGACGTTGCTGGTTGACCAGAGATCGATCTTGTACTCGTAGACCTTGTTGGGCTCGATGGGAGTGGGAGTCGAGGCCGACTCCCGATAGCTGGCGCGAATGATGCCTTCGGTGAGGTTCTGCACGAAGCCGTTGGGCCATACGTCGACCAGTTTGGCAGTGAAGTCCGTATCGACCGCCGATGATTTCGCGAAGAGATCGAGAGTGATGGGGCCGGTGACTTCGACGTCGGCATTGAGCGGCGGCGTCGAGTAAACGAGCACATCCTGGCGCGCTTCGACAGCCTTTTGATCGCGCGGACCGGGCGGCAGATGATCGGGGTCGCAGCAGAGAGGCCCTCCGACGGTTGGAACGGGATTGGCGGGATCGTAGACAAACGAGTCAGCACCATCCCCTTGCTGGGCTCCATGCCGGGCTGAAACTGAGAGAGTGCCATCGCCGGCAGCCGAGTTCGCCTTGCCCGAGGACTGCAGAAAGTAACTTGTATCCCTGGCGCGCTCGAGAGGCCACGCATCTTCATTGCGCCATTTGTTCTCGCCCATCACGAAGATCCGCACGGGTGGTTTTGCAAAGAGATTCTGCTTGTCCTGGAAAAGGTGTTCATACCACGCGATTGTGATTGCGTTTTCGTCGTAGTCCTTGGCCGCGGGCCCAAAGTCTACGTCTCCGATTTTCTGGCCGTTACCCGCGTGGCCGCCGATGGTGACGAGAAGCCGCTGGCCATTGCGCGCCGCCTCATTGCCGGCGTGCGCCTTGAGGCCCGCGTAGTTACGGAGAGCGCCGCCCTGGAAGATGTCGTACCAGGCTGCGATGGTGAGGGCCGGCACCTGAATGTTGGCGTAGTTCTCTTCGATGGACCACTGCTTCCAGTAGGCGTCGTAGCTCGGGTGCGCGAGCCAGTCGAGGAAGTATGGCGCAAGTGTCCCTGCCGGGGCGCCGGGATCGAGATGCGTGTTGAAAAGGGGATATTGCTGCAACGGTAAAACGAGGCTGCCCTTGACCGCGTCTGTGTTGTCGTGGATGGCGCGGTTAAGCGTGTCCTGGGCCAAGCCCGAAGTCCACGACTCGTTGAACCACTGCTCGAAGGCGCCACCCTGGTAGGTCCAGTTCTCGTGGTAGTTGGAAGCGGTGACGACAGGGCAGATACCGGCGAGATGCGGCGGGTGGCCGATGGCGGCAAGCATCTGCGTGGCGCCGACGTAGGATCCGCCGAACATGCCGACTTTGCCATTGGAATGAGGCAGCGCCGCGGCCCACTCAACGGCATCATAGCCATCGTTGATCTCGTACTTGAACGGGTACCACTCCCCCTGTGAAGTGTAGCGTCCGCGGACGTCCTGCACGACCACCATGAAGCCGTGAGCAATTGCCTGGAGGGCGAAGTCCTCGCCATTGCGCTTGTCGTAAGGAGTGCGTTGCAGCAGCACCGGAAACGGCCCATCTCCAGAGGGCCGGTACACATCGGCCTTGAGCGTGACGCCGTCCCGCGTCTTCATGGTCTGGTTGCGTTCAATCACGATGCCGGACTGGCTGAAGACCGGGAGGCATAGCAGCAATGCGCACAGGGTGGCAAGACAGAAAAGTTTTCTGGTCACGATTTCCCTCGGATGCAAGAGTCGGAGGAATTGTAACCAAAATTGGGCCTCAAGAAATTTGAGTGGGTTGTATCTCGATGGGCGAATACTGATTGCTACATTCCGCCCTTGCCGAGCAGAATTCCGATCCCGTAGGTGACGGCTCCCTCCACGGCGCCGACGACGGTCATCTCAAGACCTGAAGACCACCACGACCGGATCGTGATGAGGCTTTTGGCCGCACCCACCGCGAAGTGCGCCACCAGCGAAACGATGGCCGCGGCGATCACTGCCGGCACTCCATCGAGAAAGAAGAAAGGCAGGACTGGAATCACGGCGCCGACGGCGGTTGAGAGCGCGCCTGAAATGGCCGAAACCATCGGCCGGGAAAGTGCCTCTTCAGAACTGCCAAGGCGTTCGCTGGCCAGCGCGCGCAACAATTGCTCGGGATCGCTGGCAATGTGGTTGACCATGTGATGCGCGTCGCCCTCGGGCAGGCCCTTCACCTGGTAGTAGAGCGCCAGCAGTTCGCGAGCCTCAGGCTGGTTGAGCCGGATGGCTTCACGCTCGCGGGCGATCTCGGCGAGGTAAATCTCACGCTCGCTCTTGGCCGCGAGGTAGGCGCCCGAGCCCATCGAGAGGGCCGATGCGATCATGCCGGAGAGGCCCGCCAGCACCACATATTTACTGTCGCCGCCGGTGGCGCCCGAGACGCCGGAGACAATGCCGAAGATTGCGCCGAGGCCGTCATTCACGCCGTAGATGGCGTCGCCGATCCAGGAGCCGGGCTGCTTATGACCGCCCTCTCGCTTTGCGAGCATTTCTGCGAGCACCGCCCTGGGATCGACCCTGGGCGCGCCTGCCGGCAAATTATATTGGCCCCGCAGCAGCCCACCGAGTTCCTGGTGATGCTGTTTCTCGTCTTCAATCACTCGTTCGAGAATGGCGATGGATGCATCGTCGCCCAGATCGTTCAACTGGCGGCCGTAGCGGGCGATGTCGCGGCTCTCGTCGATTTCAAGCCTCTGCAACGCCATGCGCATGCTTCCGGCGCGGGTGGCGAGGGTGTCTGCGCTGCCGCCGGGTTTGCCCTTGTAGACGGGTTCGGGGCCGCCGAGTTCCCTGATGCGCGCAGCCCAGAGGTCGGCGTGCTCGATCTCCGCCTGGGCGAGGTGGCGCAGCACCTGGGCCCGCATCGGGTCGGGATCGCGGTCAGCCAGCGCCTGATAGGTGGAATAGCCTTCCATCTCGGCCTGCCAGTTGGCTTCAAGGGCCGTCAGCACTTTTTTCAATCGGGCGCCGTTCAATGCTGCGCTGGGCACTCGTCTCTCCTTGCTTTTGAATAACGATAACTGAAATAGCCGGGAGGCCGGTGGCATCCGAGTTCCGGTGCGCAACGTACTTCCCATGCGTGCGGCTTTCCGTATAGTGTTGTGTGCAGCAAAACTGCCGGGACAACCTGACTTTCGGCGGTCTGCCGGCGGAAACGGATACCCGCTGATCAGCGCGCACGGTCTATAAAGGACGCGCGAAGCAAGCCCTTACCGGGCGGAAATCAAGAGGAAGCAACTCTATATGTCAACGCGATCCACGCCGCCGGCAGCTCAAACCACACCTAGCTACACCGGGCCGTTCATCACGGTCGCCGTGCTGTTCTTCATCTTCGGGTTTATCACCAACCTCAACATGGCCCTGGTGCCTCACCTGCGGTCGATTTTCAACCTGCCGTATGCATGGGCGATGCTGGCCGAGTCGGCGTTCTTCCTCGCCTACTTTGTCTTCTCATCGCCGACATCGAAGCTGATTGAAGCAATCGGCTACAAGAAGACGATGGTGGTTTCGCTTTTCATCCAGGTGCTGGGCTGCCTGCTCTTTGTGCCCGCAGCAAAGATGGTAAGTTTCCCTCTCTTCCTGACGGCTGTGTTCATTGTGGGCGCGGGTGTAACGGCGCTGCAGACAGCGGCCAACCCCTACGTCGCGATCCTCGGACCTGAGCGCACCGCGCCGATCCGTCTGACGCTGGCGCAGGCGCTCAATTCACTGGGCGGAACGATTGCACCGTTGATCGCGGGGGCCTACATCCTCACCGATTCATCGGACCTGAGCAAAGCCGCCATTGCCAATACGGTTCGTGGGCCCTACATCGCCATCGCGGCAGCGCTTCTGATTCTCGGCACCGCGGTTGCCTTTATGCATCTGCCACAGATTTCGCAGACCCAGGAGTTTCGACCGGCGCGAGAGGGTGATCCGATTCTCGATCGCAGCATTTGGAGTTACAGCCACACGGTGCTTGGCGCCATCGGCATCTTTCTCTATGTCGGCGTTGAAGTGGGACTGGCCTCAATCGCCGTGAACTACTTCAAGACGCAGGGCGTCGACAGCCTCAAGACGGCATCGTTTCTCGTGGCCCTCTATTGGGGTGGCGCACTGGTAGGCCGTTTGCTGGGCTCGTGGATGCTGACCGTCGTGCCCGCCGGCCGGTTGCTCGGCGTCTTCGGATTCGCCGCCGCAGCAATGATCGGAATCTCCATGGTTTCAAGCGGACAGGTCGCCATCTGGAGCGTAGTTCTCTGCGGCTTCTTCAACTCCATCATGTTTCCGAATATCTTTGCGCTGGGCATCGCCGGCCTGGGTCCTCACACCAGCAAGGGTTCAGGGTTGATTATGACGGCTGTCGTCGGTGGCGCGATTGTGCCTTACCTTATCGGCAAGGTCGCCGACAGTGTGGGCATTCAGCATGCCTTCGTGATTCCGATGCTCTGCTACCTCTTCATTGCCTACTACGGGCTATGGGGCTCCAAGCCTTCGCGGACAGTAGCGGCGTAAGCGCTGGGGTGATGTAAGCCTGAAGGGCCCTCCGGGAATCTCCGGAGGGCCTTCGCATCTGCGGTTGCTCCCCAAAGCCTCAAAAATGCTTGAACTAAAGGGATTTACGATTTCTGTTGACTCTTATTGCAATCCGCAATATGCTTATTGCAATTTGCAATTGACCGGCGGGGATACAAACAGTCAATCGCAGGCAAGACCATGAAGCTCGGCGAAAAAATTCGGTACCTGCGCGAGGTTGAAGGCAGCCTGCGCGGCCAGGATCGCGCCATGAGCCAGCTTGAACTGGTGCGGGCAATCGAGGCGGAAACCAGCTCGAAACTGAGCCAGAGCTACCTCTCCCAGATTGAAAGCGGCGCGCGTCCGCACCTGACCAACACCACGCGGCAACTGCTGGCACAGTTCTTCAAAGTTCACCCGGGCTACCTGGTGGACGACCCTGATGGCTACTCACCTGAACTGCAGAGCGAGCTGCGCAACGTGGAAGACAAGCTGGACTTGTGGCTGGTCTCGGGAGCTGAGCGCTTTCGGCGCGACCCCGAGCTGATGCAGGCTCTGCTGGTTGTCGCGCGTCACGAGCACTCAAGAGATTGCCTGCTTCTGCTCGAGGCCATTCTTGAGACACCGGGGCTGATGCCGCGGCTGAGCGAGGTGCTTCGTTCGGGCGGCGCGGAGCCGGCAGCCGCGAAGGAAAAGACAACAACAGTGCGGCAGAGAAAGGGGACGCACAAATGAACTGGGAAACCTTCTATCTCGTGTGCTTTCTTGTGGGGCTGTTTTTCAGCGCATTCTCACTGCTGGGCGGCATGGGGCACTTCGGTGGTCACGTTCACCTGCCGCACGCTTCCCATACTGGGCACATTCCGCACGCGCCGCATGGCGCGGCAGGCGGCACAGCGAACGGAGATGCAACGGTTCCGTGGTGGAACGTCTTCACGCTGATGATCTTTCTATGCTGGTTTGGCGCGGCAGGTTATCTGCTGACGCGCTATGGCAGCTTTGTGGCGCTTGTTGTGCTGGTGCTGGCGGCAATTTGCGGTATCGCCGGCGGCGCGCTGGTTTTTTTCTTTCTCACCCGGGTTCTGATGCCGCACGATCGCGAGCTAACGGCGGACGAAACCGACGTTGTAGGAGCAGTCGGCTATCTTTCGTCGGCAATTCGCGAAGGTGGCACCGGAGAAGTTGTGTATGAACAGTTGGGCGCGCGGCGGTCTGCTCCCGCTCGCGCCGAAGGCGGCGAGGCGATTCAAAAGCAGGAAGAAGTCTACGTCGTTCGCTACGAAAAAGGGATCGCCTGGGTGCGGCGCTGGGAGGAGTTGGAGAGCAACCCCGATGCACCGCACCTCGCCGGCGATTCCATGAACTCATCACCGATTTCGAGGTAAGGATGTCGAACACGACCGTGCTGATAACAGATATGGCCATCCTGGCGGGAATTTTTGCGCTGGGTTTGCTGGCCAAGCTGTTCCCGAAGAGCGGCCAAAACGGCAGCTCGAAGCGTTAACCATCAACCACTCAGCTCCCGATGAAAGGATCGGGAACGCAATGACGAACCAGATCATTCTCTTTGTTGGACTCGGAGTATTGGCGCTGATTTTTCTGATGGGCATTTTGGCCAGGATGTATCGCAAGGCCGGTCCCAATGAGGCCTTGATTGTTTACGGATTCCGCGGCCCGCGCGTCATCAAGGGCCATGGCACGGTGATCTTCCCCATGGTGGAGAACTGCCGCGAACTGAGCCTTGAGCTGATGAGCTTCGATGTGGCTCCGCAGCAGGACCTATATACGAAGCAGGGTGTGGCAGTAACGGTGGAAGCCGTGGCGCAGATCAAGGTGCGCAGCGACCAGGCATCCATTCTCACTGCGGCAGAGCAGTTTCTTACCAAGGCGCCGCCGCAGCGCGAAGGCCTGATTCGCCTCGTGATGGAAGGCCATCTGCGCGGCATCATCGGCCAGCTCACGGTGGAGCAGATCGTGAAGGAGCCTGAGATGGTGGGCGAGCGCATGCGCTCAACCTGCGCCGAAGACATGAGCAAGATGGGGCTCGAGGTGATTTCGTTCACCATTAAGGAGGTGCGCGACAAGAATGAGTACATCAGCAACATGGGACGGCCCGATGTGGCGCGCATCAAGCGCGATGCCGATGTGGCAACGGCCGAAGCTGAACGCGATACGGCAATCCAACGTGCGAATGCGTTGCGCGAATCCGCGGTTGCCAAGGCCAAGGCCGACCAGGAACGCGTAATCGCCGAGACCGCATCGGCCACGCGGCAGGCCGAGGCGCAGCGCGATCTCGAAATCAAAAAGGCCGAGTACGCCGAGCAGAGCCGCCGTCAGCAGGCGTCTGCCGACAAGGCCTATGAATTACAGACCAACGTGATGCTGCAGCAGGTGACGGCTGAACAGGTGAAGGTGCAGCAGGTGGAGAAGGAAGGCCAGATCAAGGTGCAGGAAGCCGAAATTCTGCGCCACGAGAAGGAGCTGATTGCAACCGTATTGAAGGAAGCCGAGATCAACCGTCAGCGGATTGAAACGCTGGCAGCCGCAGAAAAGGCGCGTCTCATCGCCGAAGCGGAAGGTCGGGCATCTGCGATCCGTACACAGGGCGAAGCCGAAGCCAGCATCATCTTCCAAAAAGGCGAGGCAGAAGCCAAGGCGATGAACGTGAAGGCCGAGGCCTACCAGGAATGGAACCAGGCCGCCGTGGTCGACAAGCTGTTGACCAACATGGCCGACGTTGTGCGCGCCATGGCCGAACCGCTCTCAAAGGTGGACAAGATCACCATTGTTTCCACCGGAAACGACGGAGCCGCCGGCGTGCACAAGATCACCGGCGACATGACGAAGATCGCGGCGCAGGTGCCGGCGCTCTTTGAAGCCCTGAGCGGCATGGACATCAAGCAGTTGATGGCCAACGTGCAGGGGATGAAGCAGAAGCCGGAGAATGGCGGCGCAAAGCCGAACGGCGCGCTCTAATCACGGGACCGGCCTCGCAGAAGAACGCGGGGCCGGGCATTGCAAAGTTGCTTGAAGTTGGGAACAACAAAAGGGGTATGAGTCGATGAGAACGATCAACATCGCGGGGGTAAATGGGAGCATGCGTTTCTTGTGGAGTTTGGTGCTGGTGTTCGCGATCGGCGGAGGCCTGCTGCTGTGGGGAGTGCCGGTCTATAACCGCTATCAGATTCGCGCGGATGAGGCGAACAAGATTCTCGTAAACGAGCTGCGCATCCAGCAGACCCAGCAACTGGTGCAGGTGGAAAAGCAGAAGGCGCAGATTCGCGTGGTGGATGCAGAAGGCATTGCGCAGTCGCAGCAGATTATCAATGCCACGCTGACCGATCGCTACCTGCAGCATGAGGCGATTCAGGCTCAGTCGCAGATGGCCAATAGCCCGAATCACACTACGATTTACATCCCAAGCGGGAACAACGGGATTCCGTTGGTCAAAACGGTCGATGACACTTCCGCTTCACAAAGGACCAAGTAGAGAAGGAGAATGCGATGTCATTACTGGACAGAGTGGGCACGTTGCTCCGCGCAAACCTCAACGACCTGGTGGAGAAGGCTGAGGATCCGGAGCGGATGTTGAAGCAGATCGTGCTGGATATGGAGAACCAGTTGCTGCAGGTGAAGACCCAGGTTGCAATCGCAATCGCCGATCAGCACCTGCTCGCGAAAAAACGCGATGAACAGCAAAACCACTCTGCCGAATGGCGGCGCAAGGCGGAGTTGGCTGTAGGCAAGGGCCAGGACGACCTGGCGCGTGCAGCACTGGAACGAGCCCTCAGCCATGACCAGCTTGTGACCGGCTTTACAGCGCAGGCTGAGGATCAGAAGCATGAAGCCGACAATCTGCGTCAGGCCCTGCGCAAGCTGGAGCAGAAGCTGAGCGAGACACGCGCACACTGCGAGATGCTGCTGGCCGAGCATCGCCGCGCGAAGATTGTGGGCAAGGCGACGAAGGCAAGATCCGTGGTAGGTGGCAACCAGGAGCAGACAATCGGCCGCATGCGCTCCAAGGTGCACGTCAAATCGGCAGAAAATGCGGCGGCAAGCGAAATTCTTTCGCCGGAGACGCTCGAGGAGAAGTTCAAATCCCTTGAGAGCGAAGACACGGTCGAGCTGATGCTGCAGGAGTTGAAGAGCAAAATCGCAGCCAACGGCTAACACGAGTTGGTTTCCCGCGCCCGGCGGCCTCCCGCTGGGCGGCGCGGTTGCAGGTGGCCGGCGCCCGGCAGGTCACTTACTTGCCGTCGCTCCCTACGGGGGCAAAAAGCCTGATATCCTCGGCAAAGACACTGATGCGACTTTCTCTTCCCCTGCTCTGCGGCCTGCTCTGCTCGGCGCCCGGTCTTCTGCCTGCCCAGCGTTATGCCGCCTACTCCATAGCGGAGACTTCTGCTGTGCCCGTCTCGGCTGCCATGCTTCCCAACGCGCCAGTACCCAACGGTGTGCAGCAGGAGTCCCGATCAAGCACCGGACAGCCGGCTGGCCCGGAAACACAGCAGCAGACCGGCGCGGACCAGGCGCGGCAGAAAGCGCGCGAGCAAATCAGGGAGCAGGAAGGCCAGCGTGTCCTCGGGATCCTTCCTGCGTTCAACACTTCGTATCGAAACGATGCCGTCTCACTGACCCCCAGAGAGAAAATGGGGCTTGCGTTTCGCAGCGCAGTCGATCCGGTGGCGTTCGGCACCGCGCTGCTCGTGGCCGGGTGGGGTGAAACCTTTAACTCCGAAGGTGTCCGTGGATTCGGCTGGGGGCCGGAAGGTTTTGCCAAACGCGCTGGAGCGAAGTATCTCGACTCCTTTAATGGGACGATGCTCGGCAACGGTGTTCTGCCGTCGATTTTGCACCAGGATCCACGCTACTTTCGCCTAGGTCATGGTTCGGTAACGAAGCGGACCCTCTACGCCGTTGCCACTTCCTTTGTCTGCAAGCACGACCACACGGGACGTTGGGAGCCGAACTATTCCAACATCGGGGGTAACCTGGCGGCGGGTGCGATTTCGAATCTCTATTACCCCGACTCTAACTCAGGGTGGTCCACCACAATCGAAAATGGCGCGGTGGTAACGGCGGTGGGCTCTCTCGGCGCGATATTTCAGGAGTTCTGGCCAGACATTTCACGAAAGGTCTTCCACAAAGATCCCACGCGCGGTTTGGACGCGCAGGCCGCGCCTGCCGCGGAGAAGCAGCAAGCGAACTCCCACCAGAAATAACGCCTTCCTGGCGCGGCACTCGCCGCGCAGCACTCACCGCAGATCGTTACCTGAGAACCAATCGTAGCGTGGGTCCGGACTTCGAAAATCTCCCCTTGAGTAGGGCGGGCGCGAAGCCGCGGCCTCTGCCAGGAATTTGCCGTCCGCAAAGGGTGAGGGCAGCATCTTGAAACGCGGTCTCTACGCAGGTTCACGCCTCTTCATCACGCCCAACTACCAGGGCCACGATACCTTTAACGTCTCCGAGATTCTTGGCCGCGGCGCAGCGCAGGCCGTCTCACTTTCTTACTACCCGAGCAAGGACCGCACGGTAGGAGAGGCCGCGGAGAAATATGGATACGCGCTGGGCCGCGATGCTTTGACCATGACTTTTCGCGAGTTCTGGCCCGACATAGCGGTACACGTGCTTCATCGCCATCCCTGATCATTTGCCACTGCCGCACGGCGATTGCGATACTTGCTTGACTCAATTACAGGCGCCGAGGGGTGTGTGAATGCGGATGCGCAAGTGTGCGGGTGGAGTGCTTTGTCTTTTGCTCGGCGTCAATGCCGCCGTTGCGCAGGAGACGGCGCAAGATGGCAGCGGCGCCTACGCCACCGGGAAGTATCGCAACCTCTTCGCTGAAGACGGCCACTCGAAGCGAAGCATTCATCACAGGATCGAAGCCGCGTACAAACAGCTCTTTCACGGCGACCCACAGACGCAGGCCATCGCCTTTGCCGCGGGGCACAACGCTAACGGTCCACTGATGTACGTGACCGACTGGGCGAACCACGATGTGCGCACCGAAGGCATGTCGTACGGCATGATGATCGCGGTTCAACTGGGCAAGAAGGCCGAGTTCGACGCGCTGTGGAACTGGGCGATGACCTACATGTACATCAGTGATCCGAAGCATCCGTCCTACGGGTACTTCTCGTGGTCATGCAAAACCGACGGCACGCCCAATGAGGAGACGCCCGCGCCAGACGGCGAAGAGTATTTCGCCATGGCGCTGCTCTTTGCGGGCAATCGCTGGCCCGGTGGCCACGGCATCTATGACTATCACGCGCAGGCTGACAAACTGCTGACTGCCATGCGGCATCGAGCGATAATCACCGGCTCCACGCGCTTCGGAATGCGCAGTATCGGCCCTGAAGTGAACGAGCAATATGCGATGATCCTTTTCGTGCCGGGCATCATGCCTGAGCCCTTCACAGACCCCTCGTATCATCTGCCGGCTTTCTATGAACTTTGGGCGCGCTGGGGGCCGGAGGAGGATCGCGCCTTCTGGGCACATGCCGCAGAGGTGAGCCGCGCCTTCTTCGTGAAGACGACCAACCCCGTCACCGGCCTTGCGCCAAGCTACGCCAACTTCGACGGGACTCCGCACTTGAACCGCTTTCCGCAATCGGGCGAGTTCGGGTATGACGCGTGGCGCACGGCGAGCAACTGGTCGGTGGACTGGTCATGGTGGCAGAAGGCGCCCTCAGAAGAAGAATTGAGCGACCGCATCCAGAAATTCTTCGCCTCGCAGGGCATCAACAAATATGGACCCGTCTACTCGCTCGATGGAAAAGATCTCGGCGCGACGCCGGGGCTGACGCACGAGGATCATCCCTCAGGGCTCACCGGCACAAACGCTGTGGCAGGGCTCGCGGCTACTGATCGGGAGCGCGCTCGCCAATTTACCGAGGCGCTGTGGAACACTCCGACTCCTTCAGGGCAGAATCGCTACTACGATGGCATGCTCTATCTGATGAGCCTGATGCACCTGGGCGGCGAATTCCGCATCTGGGCGCCGCGATAGCGGACACTTCCAGCGAGCCTTCTTGAAAAGAGACCGACAGGCAAGACAGATCGACGCTGGAAATGAACTGCCGACCGCTTAAAGGAGAGAACCAAGGCACTTGAGAAATTGGAGCTGAAGGATCACGCTGCCTGAAATCAAGATGAATTTGAGGTTGCGTATGTACCGCGGGTACGTTGCCCGTCTGCATTCGCGACGCGAGCTTGGGCGCTCCGGCGAAAGCAGCCTTCTCTAGTTGTGATGGTGACGCCACTTCCAATAAGCTTTCTGATCGTCTCCAGAACGCTTGTCAAACTCCATGTGGTTGCGGTGCGTATTGACCTCCCACTGGTTGTAGTAGACCGTCTCGTGGTCATTCCAGGTGTGGTAGTCGGTGCGATATCCGTATCCGCTAGCGACCCCTGCGTGGACCGTGCATCCAGCAGTAAACAGTGTGGCCGCAAGTGCTGCCGAACAGATCATAGGTTTCAAACAACGAACAAACCCTCTCATGGCTATCCTTTCGAATCTGGACTCGTGCTTCTCTACTGCTGGTACTTGTGTAGAGATAGATGCGAAAGCGAGCAGTCGCGGTTGCATGCTCTTTGGCTACTGTCCTTTAGGGGACATGCTCGACAGCGCAAGTGATTCGACGAATTTGGACTTTTGAGTCTCGAATTGCGAAATGCGTGGTGCGGGTTATGGCTTCTGCTTCATCATGTCCAGAATCATTGCCTGTAAACCGTTCCAGGCAATCTGCACGCCAATGCAAAGCACGATGAAAGCGATCACGCGCACGATGCCGTTCACGGTGGACGTTGAAATGATGCGCGTGATGCGAGGCGCATAGGCGTAGCAGAAATAGACCAGAATCGACAGAAGCAAGACGGCAAGCAGCAGCCCCGCATGCGCGGCCACGGCGAGGGGGAGAGAACGGCCGGTGGCGTGCGCGCTCAGCGTCAGCATCACCACCACGCAGCCCGGTCCCGCGGTAATGGGAAACGTCAGCGGATAGAAAACCTTGGAATCCCACGTCTGCGGCGTTGTTCGGGCAGCCGCCTCTGCCACCTCGGGGCCTTCAAAGACTTTGTGCGTATCGTCGGGCCGGTTGAGCAGCGACCAGCCGATGCCGGCGACGACAATTCCCCCGGAAAGCTGCAGCACATTCAGCGAGATTCCGAAGAACTGCAGCAGGTAAGAGCCGACGAGGGCGATGACCATGAAAAACAGAACGGTGCTGAACGCGATCTTGCGCGCCAGCGATCTGTAGGTTTCTTCAGGCGCGAGACCCACAATGCCCAGCACCTCCAGCGCCGACCCAAAAGGATTCACCAGCGGCAGCAGGGCGCTGAACCCCATGATCAGGTGCTTGACCAACTCGCTTATTTCGGCTTCCATCCGGCTCCTTGGCTATACCCCACAAAGAGTTTGCCAGAAGAGACAGGGATATCACGTCTGACAGCGTGGAGCTAACGCTGAATTACGGGAATTTCTGAAACGGGTTGCGCACTTCCAGCCCGCGATCCGTGGGGATCGGTGAGGGCTTGTTGGATCGAATAGTCACGATTGAGTCACGCTGGACTCCTCTCACAAATGGACAATCTCGTGGATCGTTCATCTGCGAGTCACGCTGTTGCGCGGCCACGAAGGCCCCACAGGATGAAGATCGAGGAGGCGACGATGGAAACGCCGACGGAGAGGAACCCCACCGTGACCAGAGTTTCCTGCCAGGGTTTGCCGACATGCCCCGCCCCGGTAATTGGAGAGAGGGCCGCTGTGCCAAGGGCCGCGGCCGATGCAGTGATGAGCCAGTTGACATAGGCGCCGTAGAGTGCGGCCCAATACGCGATCGCTTTTGTTCGCCCGGAAAGCCTGACTTCGTTCCAAATAGCACCCAACGCAATCAAGAATGTGCCGTTCATTACACCTTCGAGGTGCGCGGCAAGGCCCATGCGCACGTTCGCGAAGTGAGTCTCCGCGAAGCCTGTGAGAAGGCCTATCAAGAACAGACACATGCCATGCCACATCAGACGCCGGTTGGAACCTTCCATGGTCGTACTCCTTCGTGAAAACGGGAACAGCGGTGGAGATGCTGACTGTAGTTCCGCGAGAGAAGCCGGAATCAAGGGTTGGGCGTTGCCGAAGACAATGTGTTCTGGGATGGAATCGCTAATTGCGAATCATAGTCTTTTCTTCGTTCCTGCGCCGGGTCTGATTTGCACTGTGTGGCGGGTAAGAGGAATGGAGGCCGGGTGTGCCAGGTCTCGATCTTGAGTCGCTAAGAGGATTGCTGCCGTTCATCGTCCGCACCGACGTATGCAGCGAGCGGACACTTAGCGGCCATCAACCGAGCGCAAAATGTGAGTAGTAACTGACGAGTTGACCGCAGGACGACAGTGCGCGCGAGCGCGACGAGCCTACCTTAGAGAGCCTTAGTAGAGAGCCTTGGTGGCTGACGAAGGTACTATGAGGATCTTCGCAAGTGCACCCTATCCGGCTCATGCGTTGCGCTCGAAGCTCCCGGAGACTTGTGGCGCGCCAGATATCGCCCGGCGACCGTCGCCTTTGCGGCCAGAATCTCCACATCTACCCCTCTTGGAATGGGGTCGCACAGTTCCTGAGCCTTGGCAAAGTGCACATCGACCACTTTGCCGCACCGGTGCGCATCTCTGCCCTCTTTATCCCTGAAGGCTTCGAAGATCCCGAATCGTGTCGGACTTAACCGGAAAGCATAAAAAGCCGTCGTGCCTGGCTCCCGCTCTGCCAGAGGCAGGACCGCTTTCAGGTGGTGCTCTAGTTCCTTCTCTTTGCCCGACCTGGCGTGAATCAAAGTTAGGTTTCCAAGCTTTTCCATCCCGACCTCCGGATCGTGCTCCGCCTCATTATGATCCCGAATGAGAGTTCCAACTTCGATTGTGACGATCGAAAACAGTCGGCTCGCTCCTGGCTTACGGATTCGCCTGGGATTTGATCGAACGGTCCTCAGCTAAGAAAAACTAAGCTTTCCTGTGGGCGCCGGAAGCTAGAACAAACTAGAGAAAACCTTGACATTTCTTAACAATGCCAGACGCACTATTTGCTCCATTAAGCTGAACATAATGAGATGGTTATATGAATGGCTGTGAACGGCCTTGAGCCAGATACAGAGAAGAACACAGGCGGACGCATTGGTCACTCCATTCGGGGCATTATCAGGCGGACCGAATCTTAGTGAAGCCTACAAACCGTCATTTCAGACGGTGTTGCTGGCATTACTTCGGAATTTCCAGGCAGAGATCAAGTCTTTTCTAGTCTGGTAATTGCTCGGTAGAATCTCAGTGAATTCGTACATTGAGAACTGAAGCGGAGACCGCATGGTCGCGTGCACAGACTGGCTTGAGAATTTCCTGAAACCGTCTTTAGAGAAGACGGAGCGACGATCTGCGCAGCGGCAATCCGTAGAGCGGTTTGCCGCGTATCGCTGGAGCGGTTCCGATCTGAAGCAAGAGGCTGTCAGGGATATCAGTTCGACCGGAATTTATATTCTCACGGAAGAACGCTGGCCGCTTGGCACGTTGGTCTTTCTGACGCTGCAAAAAGAAGGCCCGCTGGAAATGAATCCTGAACGCAGGGTCGAAGTGCACACCAAGGTCGCCCGGCATGGGGACGACGGCGTGGGCCTGGCGTTTGTTTTAGAGGATCACGCGGAATCACGCCAATGGCAAAGCCTGAGGGAGAACCTGATATTACAGGCTAAACCGGAAGACATGCTGAGCCTGGTCCGGATAACTGAAGCCGTTGTGTTCCTGAGTCGCATTTGTCCAGGGGGCAGCGAAGAAGTTGGGCAATTGCTTCTGGGGAGGCTGAGCACCCACAAGCTCGCGAACGCCATAGAGATTGCACTCAAAACGGAATGCCTGCTGTCACTCGAACCCGTGACCTGCAGGCTGTGCGCTGACCGAGACCTTGTTGTGCGCATTCTTGAAGACGGATCATGCACCGACGAAAATTGGCTACGGCATTTCTGGGCGGGCATCCTGGCCACCTCCTGCGCGGAAGAGGGAAAAGATGAATCGAGCATGGTCTTCGTCGAGTTGTTTTCGCAACTCACAACGTTTTCGGCCCGCATCTTGACCGTTGTCTGTACAAGAGCAACTAAGTTCTTAGCAGACTCGGGGTCAATATCCGCGAAGCCGCTGGCATGCAAGATTGAAGAGCTCATGCTGACAACGGGATCGCGAGGGCTCCAGATTGAGACCGATCTCGAACGTCTGTCCGAACTTGGATTGATTGAAAAATATTCCGACTCTCCAACCGTGTTGTCCAGCGACGAAGTTTATGTCACTCCCACTAGTCTCGGGCTGCAACTCTTCGCGCGCTGCAACGGAGATCGGGATTTTTACGCTTTGTAATTCCCCCGGCGCCTTGCCACAGAAATGAAATGATCAGGAATGCTTCCTGATCCCAGCCGAAGCCAATTCAGCTTAAGCCTGTTATTTTATTGGTGCCGGGAGGGGGGGTCGAACCCCCACGACCTTGCGATCGGCGGATTTTGAGTCCGCTGCGTCTGCCAGTTCCGCCATCCCGGCCTGAGGCGCTCAATCGGGGCGCCGGAATCGGGGTAATTCCGGGCGCTACCGCAATGAGCGTGAGGCCCAAAAATCCATCTGCAACACGGGGTTGCGCGGGCTTTTTGGGCAGTCTCAGTATCGCATAGTCCCGGGTCAGCAGCCAGCCACCGAGTCTGAGCGATTCTTGCCTGGCGCGGGCAGCTCGATCCTGCCGGCCTCGCGCCAGAATAACGCCATGCTTTCCACATCCACCGGCGCGATTCGTGTCATCGCCGCTCATGCGACAATGAGGTTAATTGTGATGACCACTGCCTCTTCCGCAGTCGTTCCCGAGCCAGTTACGGTTACCCCGGAGCTGCTGGCGCAGCACAGCATCACCGCCGATGAGTACGACCGCATTCTCAATGCGCTCGGCCGTGTGCCTTCTCTAACAGAACTAGGCATTTACAGCGTGATGTGGAGCGAGCACTGCTCGTACAAGTCGAGCCGCGTGCACCTGAAGCGCCTGCCTACGAAGAGCGACCTCGTGGTGCAGGGCCCGGGCGAAAACGCCGGCATTATCGACGTGGGCGACGGCTGGGCTTGCGCCTTCAAGATCGAAAGCCACAACCACCCCAGCTACATCGAGCCGCACCAGGGCGCGGCTACCGGCGTGGGCGGCATTTTGCGCGACATCTTCACAATGGGCGCGCGGCCGCTGGCGGTGATGGATTCGCTGCGCTTCGGGCCTATCACCAATGGCGAAGCCGGCGGCGACGAACCCGGCACCGCGCCTGAGCTTATCCAGAAGAATCACTCCATTGTGGAGGGCGTGGTCGACGGTATCGCCAGCTACGGCAACTGCTTTGGCGTGCCCAATCTGGGCGGCGAAACCAAGTTTGAGGCCTGCTACAGCGGCAATCCGCTGGTGAACGCCTTTGCACTGGGGCTGGTTCGTAAGGACGAAATCTTCTACGCCAAGGCGACGGGGACGGGCAATCCAGTTATTTATGTCGGCGCCAAGACCGGGCGCGACGGCATCCACGGCGCGACGATGGCCAGCGAAGAGTTCAAGGAAGGCTCGGAGCAGAAGCGACCTAACGTGCAGGTGGGCGACCCCTTCATGGAGAAGCTCCTTCTCGAGGCGTGCCTTGAGGCGATGAAGACGGGCGCGATTGTCGGCATTCAGGATATGGGCGCCGCTGGGCTGACCTGTTCGACCTGCGAGATGGGCGCGCGCGGCGGCGTGGGTCTCGACGTGGAGCTTGACCTGGTGCCGCAGCGCGAAACCGGCATGAGCGCCTACGAGATCATGCTCTCTGAGAGCCAGGAGCGCATGCTGCTGGTGGCCGAGAAAGGCCGCGAGAACGAAGTGCTGAGTGTCTTTTCCAAGTGGGGACTCGACGCTGTGATTGTGGGCACGGTGCGGCCCGAACCGCGGCTGCGCATTCGCCATCACGGCCAGCTTATGGCCGACATTCCCAACGAGTCGCTGACGGACGATGCGCCGCTCTACCACCGGCCCGTGGGCACATGGAAAGCCCCGGTACCCGTCGATCCGCCGGAGCGCGTGCTGGCCGAGCTCGACAAGGACCGCGATCTTACCGCCGACCTGAAAACCTTGCTCGCAAGCGCCAACGTCTGCTCGAAGCGCTGGGTGCATGAGCAGTACGACTCGATGGTGCAGACCAACACCGTGCAGGGGCCGGGCGGCGAGGCCGGCGTGATGCGCATCAAGGGCACCGGAAAAGCCGGGAGGACGGGCACGCCGGGCCACGAGCGCGGGCTCGCCATGGCTCTCGATGGCAACGGGCGCTGGTGTTATCTCAACCCGAAGCTCGGCGCACAGCACGCGGTGGCCGAGGCGGCGCGCAAGGTTGCGTGCACGGGCGCGACTCCTGTTGCCGCGACGAACTGCCTCAACTTCGGCAATCCTGAGAAGCCTGAGATTATGGCACAGCTTTCCACGGCGATTGATGGCATTGCCGAGGCCTGCATTGCGCTGGGAACGCCGATCACCGGCGGCAACGTCTCCTTATATAACGAGACACGCGGGGTGGGCATCTATCCCACGCCGGTGCTCGGCATCGTGGGCATTCTGGATGACGTGACGAAGTCGGTGCCGGCGGCCTTTCAGCGCGCAGGCGATGCGATTCTGCTGCTGTGGCCGATTCCTGCAGGCGAAGAACCGGATCCCAATTTGAAAGTGCCCTTCGCGGAAGAGGCGATCAACCACAACATCGTTGGGCATCCTGAACCGATTACTCCCGAGGGCGACGCCGAAACGGCGGTTGAAGCGCCAACGGAGCTAAGAGTGTACGGCTCGTCAGAGTACGCCAAGGCTGTGCTGGGCGCGATCTGGGGACAGCCGCCCGCTCTCGATCTTGAGGCTGAGGCGGACCTGCACATGCTGCTGGCCGAAATGGCGAAACGCGAACTGATGCGCTCGGCACGCGACCTCGCCGACGGCGGCATCGCCGTGGCGCTGGCGCAGGCAGCCTTCACCCATGGCATCGGGGCAACCGTAGAGCAGGACGAGTCGCTGATGGTGCACCCGCAGTTTGGCCTCTTCGCAGAGCCCGCAACCACGGTGCTTGTATCTGCCGAGGCGAACCAGATAGCCGCGATCGAAGAACTTGCAGACGATTATGGCTTCCACGTGGCGCGCATCGGCACAACCGGCGGCGACCGGCTTGAGATCAAGGTCTACGGCGACACGTTTATTTCTGCTGCAATTGAAGATCTGCGCAGCATCTGGGCCAAGGCACTTGAGGCCACTCTGCATGACGAGGGGACGGCATGACGCAGTTGCTCTTTCAGGGAGTGGATGGGGTTGCGGATCTCACTGCGCAGATTGCCGGGCGCAAAACCTCTCAGCGAAAACAGAAGCAGCACAATGCAGACAAGCTGCACGAAGAGTGCGGCGTCGTGGCCATCCATGGGCACCCCGACGCGGCGCGGCAGGCTTATCTGAGTCTATACGCGCTGCAGCATCGTGGGCAGGAGTCGGCCGGCATTGCAACGGCGGACGGCCAGCGCATGGCCAACATCAAAGGCATGGGCCTCGTATCGGAGATCTTTACCGAAGATGTGCTGCAGAAACTTCCCGGCACCATGGCTATTGGGCACACGCGTTACTCGACCACGGGCGACTCGGCGCTGCTGAACGCGCAGCCGATCCGCGTGGATTCGACCAAGGGCCTGATCGCCATCGCTCACAACGGGAACCTCGTAAACCTGGGCAACCTGCGCGCGAAGCTTGAGCGCGATGGCGCGTACTTCCAGACTACGTCTGACTCAGAAATCATTGTGCAGCTTATCGCGCACTCGACCGCAGGCACGCTGGTGGATGCGATTGCCGACTCGCTCTCACGCGTTGACGGCGCTTTCTCGATTGTGATGATGACGCGAGATCGTATTTTCGCAGCTCGCGATCCGCGCGGTTTCCGGCCGCTTTCAATGGGGCGCATCCGCAATCCTGAAGGGCCAGACACGATTGTCTTCGCGTCTGAAACCTGCGCCTTCGACCTGCTGCGCGCTGAGTTTGAGCGTGACGTGCTGCCCGGCGAACTGGTGATGGTAACGGAGGACGGCGTAACCAGCCGCCAGTATGCCACCGGCCTTCCGCGGACGAGCTGCGTCTTCGAGCATGTGTATTTCGCGCGGCCTGACAGTCGCATCTTTGGCCGCTGGGTGCAGGAAAGCCGCGACCAGATGGGCCGCCGCCTTGCGCGCGAATCGGGAGTGCCGGCCGACATCATCGTACCCGTGCCGGACTCGGGCGTAACCGCGGCGCTGGGCTATGCCGACGAGAGCGGAATTCCCTTTCGCTTCGGGCTGATTCGCAACCACTATGTTGGTCGCACATTTATTGAGCCCGAGCAGCGGGTGCGCGACTTTGGCGTGCGGCTCAAGCTAAACCCGGTGCGCAACCTGCTTGAAGGCAAGCGTGTGGTGCTCATCGACGACTCGATCATTCGCGGCACAACGAGCCGCAAAATCGTGCGCATGGTGCGCGGCGCAGGCGCGCGCGAGGTACATCTACGCATCAGTTGCCCGCCCACGGTGTCGCCGTGTTTCTATGGTGTAGACACGCCGAGCAAGCAGGACTTAATTGCCGCCAATCACCCCATCGAGGAGATCCGGCGTTTCATCGAGGCGGACTCGCTCGCTTATCTCTCGCTGGACGGCCTGCTCAAAAGTTGCGACGGCAGCGAGCAAAACGGCTTCTGCACAGCGTGCTACACCGGCAACTACCCGACGCAATGGGTTGATGCCGACGAAATACTGCCCGCGACTGCCGGCGCTTAGCGACACAATACGTCACGCTGCTTCGCCTGTAACTCCGGCTCTGCTTACAGCCGGAGTGCTCCGCGCCAGCATTGCGTGCAGCACAACCATAGCGACTACCGAGCCGAGGCTTGGAATGACGAGCCCACGCAGACCCAGCCAGTAGCCGCCGGTTGCATCCTTCATCACGCCCATCCAGTAAGGACCGGCAAATCCGCTGAACATGGTGATGGTGTTCATGGCGGCGATGCCTGCCGCTGCCGCACGACCAGCGAGAAACTGCGTGGGAAGGGCAAGAGCCGGCGCGAGCTGCGCCGTGTAGGCGCTAAAGGCGATGAGGAGCGCGAGCACGACAAGCCACGGGGGGTGCGCGAAACTGGCCACAAGGAAACCCGCCGCGGTAATGCAGCAAGGCACAATGCAATGCAGGGTGCGCTCCCCGGTGCGGTCTGAACTTGCGCCTGCCAGCAGCATGGCAGCGGCGCCGGCAGCGCCGAAGGCTGCAACAAGATACCCCACCTGAGCGACGCTCCACCCCGTCACTTCTTTCAAAATTGCAGGCGCGGAAAAGCCATAGGCATAGCTGCAGGTAAGCATGCCGAAAAAGTAAAGGCCGATGATCCATACCTTCGGCGAAAGCAGCGCCTGAAGCACGCTTGCATCGTGGCCAAGATGCGCTTTTTCACTGTCCGCCGCCAGCCTGCCCTGCAGCCAGCTCTTCTCGTCGCCGGTGAGCCACTTCGCATCCGCCGGCGTGTCAGGCAGCATGCGAAGTATCACAAAGCTGTAGAGCGCGGAAGGCAAACCCTCGACGAGAAAAAGCCATTGCCAGCCGGCAAGACCAAATTTTCCATCGAGCCCCATCAGCCATCCCGCAAGCCCGCCCATCACCACTGAACTTAGAGGAAGCGCAATATAGAAGCGGCTGACGGCGCGTGCCCGCATATTGGCCGGAAACCAGAGGGTGAGGTAATAGATAATGCCCGGGAAAAAGCCTGCCTCCGCGATCCCCAGCAGCAGCCGCATTGTGTAGAACTGGAATGGCGTTCGCACAAAGATCATGCAGGTAGCCAGCAACCCCCACGTAAGCATGATGCGCGCCAGCCAGCGCCGTGCGCCGAAGCGCAACAACAGCAGGTTCGAGGGCACCTCGCACAGCGCATAGCCAATAAAGAAAAGCCCCGCGCCGATACCATAAACGGTTGCGCTAAAGCCCAGGTCGCTATTCATGCGCAACGCGGCAAAGCTGACATTAATGCGATCGACGTAGGCCAACAGGTAGCCGATGGAAATTATCGGCAGCAGGCGCCACGATGCCTTGCGCACTGCCGAAGCGCCCAAGGATGACGCTGGTGCGGGCAAGGCCGATACGGCGGCATTCTGCCCGGAGCTTCCATTCGCAGCCATGCTGGGTTACCTCTCTGGCAATTGTTGAGCCAAATTGTTGAACTAAATTGTTGCACCAAGCTGAACCAGCAGGAAAAGACGAAATCGGCGCGGGGGGTGAGCCGACTGTATCACATGGCCATCCGGGTGATAGCATCCGGTGTTCACGCGATGATAAGCCCGTCCCGTTCGCGAATCCTCTTCGGCGGCGCCGTGTTTCTGGGCGCCTTTCTGCTCTTTCTGGTTGAGCCGATCGCGGCAAAACAACTTCTGCCCGCACTGGGTGGCTCGGCTGCCGTCTGGATCACCTGCCTGGTCTATTTTCAGACTGCTCTGCTCTGCGCCTATCTCTATGCGCACTGGCTTGCGCGCAGCACGCATTGGCGTTTGCATCTTGCCCTGCTTGCGCTCGCGCTGGCGGCTGCGGTCGCGTGGACGCTGCACGGTTTCACAGTCGTTAACGCCTCCGACCAGCCTGTGACAGCAGTTTTCACGCAGTTGAGCGCGTGGGTCGGCCTTCCCTTTCTCATGCTCGGCGCGACGAGCCCCCTGCTGCAGGTATGGTGGGCCCGCCTCTACGCGACCGCGATTCCCTACCGGCTCTTTGCTCTTTCAAACCTTGCTTCCCTGCTTGCGCTGGGACTTTATCCCAGCATTGTTGAGCCGCACTTGACGCTCGCAACGCAACGAATTACCTGGACCGCCAGCTTCGCGGTCTTTGCGGCGGTTTCAGCCGTGCTGACGTGGAAGACGCGAGACGCGGCAAAGGCTCCGGAAGCCTCCATCGCCCTGGAAGCGGATCTGCCTGCTTCGCCGACGTGGCACAAGGTGCTTTGGGTGCTGCTGCCGATGGGCGCAGCGATGCAGCTTAGCGCGGTCACGGCCTATCTCACGGCAAACGTCGCGGCGATTCCCCTGCTGTGGATTCTGCCGCTGGCCGTCTACCTGCTGACGCTAATTCTTGCCTTTGAGTTCCCTCGGCTGCTGCCGCGCGGGATTTTGACGCGTCTGCTGATCGTGTTGCTGGGCAGCCTCGCGTATATGCTGTCGAATACCGAGGTCTCGTTGCCGCTGCGCGTCAGCGTCGGCTTCTTTCTGATCGAGGTCCTGGTCGCCTGTTACTTCTGCCATAGCGAAGCCTACGCATTGCGGCCGCAGCGGGCGTCGGAGTCCACCCTCTTCTACCTGCTGTTCGCGGCAGGCGGCGCATTTGGCGCGTTTCTTATCGGCATTGCTTCTCCGCTCGTCTTTCGCTTCAACTACGATCTCGCCATCACATTCCTTGTCACCGCGCTGCTCGCGCTTGCTGTGACCTGGAGCGGCGGCTGGAGCCAGCGAATGCTCTGGGGTTTCGCGTGCATTCTGCTTGCCGTGCTCGTTTCGTGGCTGCACATTGCCTATCAACGCGAAACCGTCGCCGCGGTGCGCAATTTCTACGGCACACTGCGCGTGCGGCAGAACCATGGCTACCCCGGCGCGGTGATGCGCACATTGCTCAACGGAACCATTCAGCACGGCACACAATACTTCGGCACTGAACAGTTGCGGCACACGCCGACAAGCTACTATGCGGAGGATTCAGGTGTGGGCCTGGCGTTGCGCTTCTGCTGCGATACGCGGCCGCGCACCATCGGGGTCATCGGTCTCGGAGCCGGCACGATCGCTGCCTATGGCCGCCCCGGTGATCATATCCGCTTCTATGAGATCAACCCCGCCGTTCCACCGATTGCCGAGAACGTCTTTACTTATCTGCGCGACTCAGGCGCCCAGGTCCGGATCGTCGACGGCGACGGACGGCTCTCGCTGGCCCGCGAGCCCTCGCAGCACTTTGACGTGCTCGTGGTTGATGCGTTTTCCGGCGATGCAATTCCGCTGCACCTGCTGACCACACAGGCGGTTGACGTTTACCGCAGGCAACTCGCGCCCGGCGGCATCATCGCCTTCCACATCTCGAACAAACATGTAGATCTGGAGGCGCCTATCGCCTTGCTGGCAAAAAATGCCGGCATGACCGCGATGCGCGTAACCAACGGTTCGAATGACGAGCGGGGCGAATTTACCTCCTCGTGGATGCTGGTCAGCGATAATGCCGCCTTTTTCAGGCAGCCGGAGGTCGCAGGGCGCGCACGCACCCCTGAATCCATGCCCGGTCTGCGCCTCTGGACCGACGATTATTCAAGCCTTTTGCCAGTGCTGCACTGGTAGCTGCGCCGGCTGGCAGGAGGGCCACCACATCGGTCCCGCCCTGTGCTCAGGATCACAGGACGGCCCGGCTCCCCGTGTGATAGCATCCGATTCCTTAAAGGAAGACGCCCGGCGAATGCACGCTGCTTTCTCTCCGCTGGGCGCCTGCGGAGACTCTCCGCATGGATGAGGAAGACGGCAGACCGGGCCCTCGAGCCCGGCAATCCGGAGACGTTGACGCCCTTTCGGACGCCTTAATGATTTCCCTGCGTCGCCCGAGCCCTTCACAAAGACATCAGAACAAGCGACATCGCCGAGGCTGCGCTGCGGCCACGGCTGCGTCGCACTCTGTCTCGAGCCGGGCTGGATCGCAGGAAAGACAAGATCGCAGGAAACAGGAGAACCTCGATGAAAACGTATCAGGGAAGTGAGATCCGCAACGTAGCTGTAATGGGGCATGCGCACAGCGGCAAGACCACCTTGATTGCCGCCCTGCTGCATGCCGCGAAAACCACACCGGCACAGGGCCGCGTGGAAGATGGCTCCGCCGTCACTGCGTATGACGAAGAAGAAGTGGCCCGCAGAACGACAATGCAGAACGCGGTTGCCTTTGCCGAGTGGCAGGGCACGAAGATCAATTTCGTCGACACCCCCGGCTTCCACATGTTTACCCACGAGGCGCGCGCCGCGCTGTTGCCCGTGGAAACCGCCGCCATCGTGGTGAACGCCCAGAACGGCGTTGAGGCTGTAACCGAGCGGGTGTGGAGATACGCC
Source organism: uncultured Acidobacteriaceae bacterium (assembly GCA_963839215.1). Classification (GTDB taxonomy): domain Bacteria; phylum Acidobacteriota; class Terriglobia; order Terriglobales; family Acidobacteriaceae; genus Telmatobacter. The sequence goes on from CAWITZ010000004.1 coordinate 47,078, forward strand.
GAAGAAGCCAACATTCCGCGCATTGTGGTGATCAACCAGATGGACCACCCCAAGGCGGGCGGAGGAGGCGGATTGAGCGCCCTGATTGACGACCTGCATCAGCGCTGGGGTCGCCAGTGCCTGCCGGTGCAGTTGCCCATTGTTGATGCCAAGGGCTTCCAGGGCGTTGTGGATCTGGTGACGATGGAAGCCTTCTACTACTCGCCGAACGGCGATGGCCGCGGCAAAATTAACGAAATCCCCGCCTCGCTGACGTCTGCCGCAAAGGCCGCGCACGAGGCGCTCGTGGAACTCGTCGCCGAAGGCAAGGACGAGTTGATGGAAGAGTTCTTCGCCGAGGGCACGATCCCCGAGCAGCATCTGATCACCGCGCTGCACGAAGCGATTCGTGAAGACCGCATCTTTCCAGTCCTCTTCATGAGCGGCGCGACCAATGTCGCCTCCGACCATCTGCTCGATTTCTTCAAGGTCTATGCGCCTGCGCCCAGTCGAGCGCGCGCCGATTGCAGTGCAAGTCTCCCGCCCTGCAAACAGTTGCCGCAAACGGCGACGGCGGCGTGGCAGCAACGGGCGTCTCCTTCCGCAAGGTAGAGGACGGCGAGCCAGCGGCCGTGATTGTTTTCAAGACCATGACGGACCCCTTCGCGGGCCGCATCAGTTTCTTCAAGGTTGTGAGCGGCGTGGTGAAAAACGACGCAACGCTTGAGAACTACACACGCCGAGGGCAGGAGCGCTTCGCGCATCTGAGCGTGATGCAGGGCCGCAAGACCGTTGAAGTCGCCGAACTGCACGCCGGCGATTTGGGAGCGGTTGCCAAGCTGCGCGAGACCTTCACCGGGGACACGCTAGGGCAGAAAGGCGCGGAAATCCAGGTCGAACTGGCCTCGATGCCTGAGCCCGCGATGACCTACGCCATTGAGCCGAAGACCCGCGCCGATGAGGACAAGCTCGCACCTGCGATTCACAAGCTCATGGAAGAAGACTTGCTGATTCGCTTCTATCGCGATCCGCAGACGAATGAATTTCTGATTGCCGGTGCTGGTCAGCCGCACATTGAAGCCATCGTCAGCCGGCTCAAGAAGCGTTATCACGCCGAGGTCACGCTGAAAGCGCCGAAGGTTCCTTATCGCGAAACCGTTCGTGCTCACGCCGACGCGCAGGGCCGGCACAAAAAGCAGACCGGCGGCCACGGCCAATTCGGCGACTGCAAGATCAAAATGGAGCCTCTGCCGCGCGGTGGCGGCTTCCAGTTTGCCAACGAGATCTTCGGCGGCGCCATTCCTCGGCAGTTCGTTCCCGCCGTAGAGAAAGGCGTTGTGGAATCGGCCGCACGCGGCTATCTCGCCGGGTTCCCCGTTGTCGATTTCAAAGTGACGGTTTACGACGGCAGCTATCACGACGTGGACTCGAATGAAATGTCGTTCAAGATGGCTGGGCGTCTGGCTTTTCGCAAATGCATGGAACAGGCAAAGCCCTGCCTGCTCGAGCCGGTGATGAAGGTCGAGATCGAAGCGCCCGATGAATTTGCGGGCACGCTGATGGGCGACCTCAATAGCCGGCGCGGCCGCGTGCAGGGCATGGAGTCGAAGGGCCGCACTACCGTGATCAACGCCGAGGTGCCGATGGCCGAGATGCTCACCTACGGCACGCAGCTCACCGCGATGACGCAGGGCAAAGGCAGCTACCGCATGGAAGTGAACCACTACGACGTGGTGCCGCAGCAAGTTGCGGAGAAGATTCTCGCCAACGCTAAACGTCCAGTGGAGGAAGAGGAAGAATAACGGCCGGGTTTCGGTTGGGGTGCGTCAATCGGCAGGCGCACCTGTTCCTGCGAAATAATCGAATCTTGACTGGCAATCAAATCCGAAATCGGGTTACACTCTAAAAACCCGCTGGTCTTTCCGGCTATTGGAGGAAACAATGTTCACGCCCGTCGCTGCCAGACTCCGACCTATTCGCTGAACATTGCCTCGGGATTTCCCTTCCAGCCGCTTACCGCGGCGTACCCGAGGCCCATTCAGCCCCGGGGAAATTCTGCAAACTCTTTTTAACTTCGCAGCGTGACCCCGCGTGCCTGTGCTGCCTTTGCTGCGGCACTCGTGGAGTTCGTTATGTCTATGCTTGAAACCACCGCGCCCCAGCCGGCTGAGAGCGGCACGCGCGGCTTCTGGTTTTCGGTGCGTGAAGCCTTGCGCGGCACCCACCAGGACTACACAAAAGGAAACCTCAATCGCTCCATCTTTCTGCTTGCCATCCCGATGGTGCTGGAGATGGTGCTCGAATCGCTCTTCGCCGTGGTCGACGTCTTCTGGGTCGGCCGCCTGGGCGCAAATGCCGTTGCGACCGTGGGACTCACCGAGTCGATGCTGGCACTGGTCATGGCCATCGGCATGGGCGTGGCCATGTCCACCACCGCCATGGTGGCGCGACGCATCGGCGAAAAAGACCCGGAGGAAGCAGCCATTGCAGCCGTGCAGGCAATCGGACTTGGCCTCGCGATCAGTTTTGCCATCGGCGTTCCGGCATGCATCTTTGCACCGCAACTGCTCGCTCTTATGGGAGCCTCGCCGGCAATCGTCGCCGGCGGATCGGGCTACGCGCGCATCGCGCTGGGCGGTTGCGGAGCAATCATCATGCTCTTCCTGAATAACGCGATCTTTCGCGGAGCAGGAGACGCAGCGATTGCAATGCGGCTGCTGTGGGTGTCGAACATCATCAACCTGGTGCTCGACCCGTGCCTCATCTTCGGGCTTGGGCCGTTTCCGCACCTCGGCGTGACGGGCGCTGCTCTGGCCACGTTCACGGGGCGCAGCATCGGTGTGCTCTATCAGTTTTACCGGCTGATGAAGGGCACCGAGCGCATTCGCGTGCTGGTGCGGCACCTGCGGCTCAATCTGGGTGTAATGCTTCGGCTGCTGCGTGTTTCGCTCACCGGCATTCTGCAATTCGGCATTGCCCACGCAAGCTGGATCGGCCTTGTGCGCATCATCTCCACCTTTGGCGCAACAGCGGTAGCGGGATACACGGTGGCAATCCGCATCGTGATCTTCTTCATTCTGCCTTCGTGGGGACTGAGCAATGCGGCGGCCACGCTGGTCGGCCAGAACCTCGGCGCAAAGCGGCCCGACCGTGCTGCGGCTGCCGTGTGGCGCACTGGGCTCTACAACGTGATCTTTCTTGGAACCATCGGCGTCTTCTTCATTGTGTTTGCAACGCCGGTGGTGAAGCTGTTCGTGGACGATCCGGCGGTGGTGACGATTGCTGCCGCTGCTCTGCGCATTGTGTGCTTTGGCAACATTGGCTACGCCTATGGCATGGTCATGCTGCAGGCATTCAATGGAGCCGGAGACACAATCACACCCACGATTGTGAACTTCTTCGGCTTCTGGGTGCTGGAGTTGCCACTGGCGTGGTGGCTGGCGATGCATACAAGTCTGCAGACACAGGGTGCATTCCTGGCCATCGTGATCGCGGAGTCCTCCATGGCGGTCGCGGGCGTTGTGCTCTTTCGGCGCGGGAGGTGGGCACGACAAAAAATCTGACTCGCTGGGGCGCAGGGACAGTTCAGGAAATCGCTGCGCCCCGCGGATCCGCGGCGCCAATATTGCTGATCAGTCGCACCTTCTTCTCGCGGGAGGACGGAAGAAGGTCGCGCAGTCAAAGTTCGTCTCAGGGGAAAATGTGAAAGAGAACGGCGCTTAATGTCATGACAATGGAAGCACCCCAAAGAAATGGAATGGAAAATCGCTGGTGCGCGCCCAACTCCACGCCGCTGAGTCCCGTCACCAAAAATGTTGCAGGCGTCAATGGACTTACCGGAAAGCCTGTGGTCATTTGGCCCAGCAACGCAGCCTGAGCGACTGTTACTGGAGCGACTCCAAAGCTTTGCGCGGCGGCGGCAAGCACCGGCAATACGCCGAAGTAGAACGAATCCGGGTCGAAGAGCAAGCTGAGCGGCATCGCCACAAGTCCCAGCAGGAGGGGCATGTGATGAGCCACGCCTGCGGCCATATGGGACGTGAAGGCAGTCGCCATCGCAGCGAGCATGCCGGAATCTTTGAGAATGCCGTTAAATGATCCGGCGGCGCAGAGGATCGCTGACATCGTGATCGCCGCTCGCGCATGGCGCTCAAGTGCAGCTTGCTGTTCGGCCATACGCGGAAAGTTCAGGATCAGCGCGATGGCGGTGCCCAGCATGAACGCGACCGAAGGCTCGACCTTGCCGCTGATTGCCGTACCGAGCACGAGAAGCGCAAGCAGGAGATTGACGGCCATCCGGGCGGTTCCCGGCTGCTCTGCGTGGGCGGCAACAGGCAGTGCAACGGAGGGCTCGGGTGAAGGCTGCGGGAGCCGTGCCAGCCGTCGTTGCTCGCGCCTGCCCAACCATAACGCTGCAGCAAAGACATAGACGATTCCGACTGCCTGCACCGGTAGCAACGGCTTAAAGATGACGAGCGGGGTGGTGTGCAACGCTGCGGCGGCGCGCAATGTCGGCCCCGTCCAGGGAAGAAAATTCACGCCCGCCGCCAGCGAACAGGCACAAGCGAGCACACGGCGGTCAATTCCCAGCTCGGAGTACAGGGGCAACAAAGTCGGAATGGCGATTAAAAACACCACGGCGCCCGAGCCATCCAGATGGACGAGAAGAGCCAACAGCGCGGTGCCTGGCACAATCAGGAGCGGGTTCTTTCCTACCACTCGCAAAATCCCGTTTACCAGCGGACGCATCAGACCTGAATCGGAAAGAATGCCGAAGAACAAAATCGCGAAGAGAAACATTGCGACAACGGGCGCGATATTGCGCAGTCCATCGAGAATGAAGTTTCCAATGTGTAACCCGAAGCCGGCGAGCAGCGCCGTTGTTATGGGAATAATGGTAAGAGCGGCGAGCGCCGACATCTTGCGACTGGTGATCGCCAGAATCAAGCCCGCGATCGTCACCAGTCCCCAAACTGCGAGCATCGATTCAGCTTCTCCACGATCTCTTCGGCGAGATTCAGGCCACTATAAAAGATCAAGTTCCTATTTGTACATTCAATCCGATCTGACCCGCTTTCCGGCCTGATTCTGAATGAAGGCAGGGACGGAGGCCTCATCTGTCCCTGATTCGGTTCGTTTTTTCACCATTCGGCTGGAATCCAAATGCCTGCAGGATCATCTGAGAAAATGATGGATGTGAGAGGATCGGTTCGACATCTCTTCCGGCAGGCGGGAGCGCCGGCGCTTTGCATAGTGGCCGCTCTGGCCGCGGCGCCGTTGTCGCTGCGCGCTCAGAGCGCCACTTCTGCCTCGAACCCCTTCTACGGCAGCGTTACCGCGCAACCGGCAACCGACCAAACCATCAGGCTTTCGCTCGACGATGCCGTTCGGCGCGGTTTCGAAAACAATCTCGGACTGCAGGAAGCGCAGAACAACGAGAAAGTTCTGAAGGGCCAGAAAAAAGAAGCTCTGCAGGAGTTTCTGCCCACGATATTGCTGACCGGAGACGCCGGATACCATGAGCACGATCTGGCGGCCCTGGGATTTGGTCCGAGCACCCTCAAGGACTTCACTTCCCTCTTTCCGCCGGGCGAGCCCTTGCCCAACTTTCCCGCGGTGACAAAAAACTCACTCTTCGAGGGAATGTTCGACTATCACCAGACTCTTTTTTCAGGCCCAGTGATCGCCGGATGGAAGGCAGCTGGGGCAGCCGAGCGCTCTTCGCATTTTGCGAAAATGTCGGCTCGCGGCGAGGTGGTGCAGCAGGTTGCAACCGCATATCTCAAGGCGGTTGCTGCGCGAAGCGAAGTGGACGACGCCGACTCGCTCGCCAAGACCGACCAGGTGCTCTACGAGCAGGCACGCGCAGCGCACGAAGCCGGCACGCTGGCCAATCTCGATGAACTGCGGGCGCGGGTGCAATTGCAGTCGCAGCAGCAGGTGGTAATCGCCGCACAGAACACGCTCGACAAAGCCCTGATCCTGCTGAAACGCGAGATTGGCATCGATCCGGGCCAGAACATCGTGCTCACCGATCCCGCGCCTTACGGCGATCTCGCCGAGCGCACCCCGGCAGAAGTGCTCGCCGAGGCCTATCACAATCGGCAGGACTATCAAAATTTGCAGAATCAGGTAGCCGAGTACAAGGCAATTCACTCCGCCTATCGAAGCGAGCGCCTGCCTTCGCTCAGTTTCAATGGTTTCTGGGGAACCCAGACGGTGAACGGCGCGGGCACGCACGGGGTTTTTGCTGCAATCGGAACCCTGAACATTCCAATCTTTCGCGAGGCAAGCCTGCGCGGCAATGCGGATGCCGCCGCTGCTGAACTGGCGGCAGTCAACGCGCAGCTTGATGATCTGCGCGGCCACATCGACGAACAGGTTCGCGCCGCCCTGCTGGATGTGGGTGCGGCCGGCAAGTTTGTCGACGTTGCGCGCTCCAACGTCGACCTCGCAACACGCGCATTGAGCGACGAGACGGACCGCTTCAATGCCGGCGTGGATGACAACCTGCCGCTGGTCACCGCGCAATCTTCGCTCGCCCACAAGCAGACCGTTCTGGTTGAAAGCCTCTACCTGTACAACCTGTCGAAGCTGCAACTGGCGCGCGCAGCCGGCGTGCTCGAGCAGCAGTATCGCGTTTATCTCGGGCGGTAACGCGCCAGCCGCTCTGCTGCGCGTGAATCGATGCACTACAATTCCGTCTGGCTGTGCTGAAGACCGCCTGGTCAGCTAATCCTGTCATCGTACCTTTGCATGCCTGGGAGGATCCTAGAGAATGCCGAAGACTCTCAAAGTGAATTATGTTGTACTGCCTGATGCGCCGACGCTGGCGGCGCGCACCGCCGAGCAGTTTACCCAGGCAGCAGAGAAAGCGGTTGCCGAACGCGGCCGGGCGCGCCTCGCCATCAGCGGAGGCTCAACTCCCCGGGCCGCCTTTCAGTTGCTTGCCGACCCCGGCGAGCCCTGGCGCGCCCGCATGCCGTGGGAGAAGCTGGAGATTTTCTGGGTTGATGAGCGCTGCGTTCCCCCGGACAACGCCGATAGCAATTACCGCATGACGCGTGAGGCAATGCTCGACTATGTCCCGCTCTCGCCCGAGCGCGTTTACCGCATGGAGGGCGAGCTCGACCCGCCCGTAGCCGCATCGCGCTACGAATCGCTGCTACGCAATACCTTCCGACTTGAGGGCGCAGAGAGCCCTCGCTTCGACCTGATCGCACTCGGCATGGGTCCCGATGGGCACACCGCATCGCTCTTCCCGCACACCGAGGCTATCCACGAGATGGGGCGCCTGGTGGTGGCCAATCACGTTCCGCAACAAAAGGACTCCTGGCGCATCACCCTCACCTGGCCGGTGATCAATCACGCGAGCTCGGTTTTCTTTCTGATCGCAGGCGCTGACAAGGCCGCTGTGCTCAAGGAAGTCTTCACAGGCCCGCACGATCCAGAGCGGCTTCCCAGTCAACTGATATGGCCCTCAGGCGGTATACTCACTCTGATTCTGGATCAGGCTGCTGCCGCCCTTCTGCCCGCAACAGATGAGGAAGGCCGCGGGGCTTTAGAGAGGGAACGATGATTCTGGCAGGCGACGTAGGGGGCACCAAGGTTCACCTGGCGCTGTATGACTTTACCAATGGAAAGCTGACGCACAGTCGCGATGAGAAGTACCCGGCCAAGGAATACAGTGGCCTCGAGCAGATCGTGAAGCAGTTTCTAGGCGCGGCAAAAGTCACTGCTGCCTGCTTTGGCGTTCCCGGGCCGGTACGGGATGGCCGCCTGCGCCTGACCAATCTACCCTGGACGCTCGACAGCCGCGAGCTCTCTTCCAATTGCAGCATCGAGCACGTCTTCCTGATCAACGACCTCGAAGCCAATGGCTACGGCGTCGCCGAACTCTCGGCAGACCAGATCTACACATTGAGCGAAGGCGACCCCAGCCAAATTGGCAACCGCGCCCTCATCGCCGCAGGAACGGGTCTGGGAGAAGGCATTCTCGCCTGGAATGGACGCATCCATGTGCCCTACCCTTCCGAGGGTGGACACGTGGACTACGCGCCTCGCAACGAAGATGAAATCGACCTGTTGCGTTTTCTCAAGCAGAAGTACAACGGCCGCATCAGCTTCGAGCGCGTGGTGAGCGGCATGGGCATGCGTAGCATCTATGAGTTCCTGCGCGACGTGAAAGGCGTGGAAGAACCTGTCTGGCTGGCGGAAAAGATCGCCACAGTGGATGACGCGAACTCCGTGATCACGGAGATGGGTCTCGCTGCCAAGAGCGAGCTTTGCGAAAAGACGCTCGACATGTTCGTTTCGGCCTACGGGCAGGAAGCCGGAAATCTTGCGTTGAAGGTGCTCTCCGTCGGAGGGCTATATGTCGGCGGCGGCATCGCTCCGCGCATTCTTGAAAAATTGAAGGACGGCACCTTCATGCGCGCGTTCACCGACAAGGGCCGCCTGAGCCAGTTGCTCGTCAACATGCCGGTGCGCGTTATTCTCGAAAGCCGTGCAGCGCTTATGGGCGCCGCCGCGTATGCCGAAACGCGCGCTGCCGAAATCAGCGGCATCTCGCCGCGGGCAGCCTCAATCAAGGCCTGACCGCGCTGCGACGTGAAGGACGAGATGGAAAGAATGACCGGATCGTGCTGAGGCTGATTGGACGTTGGCTCCTGCGAGGTGCAGTGGCGTTCATCGCCGCCTTTGTACTTGTGTATCTCGCCGATATGGCGATCTATCAGCTCAGAGGCTCTCCGCAATCGACGGTGACCGTGAACCGCTACATCACGGTTCCGCTCAAGGGCAACAAGACCGAGTTTGATTACCAGGGTACGCTCGGCGTCGCCTGCTCTGTCTCGCTCTTTCCGCAGGGCGATGAGACTCCCTGCTGGCAGCTCCGCAGGCACCCAAACCAGAACACGCCGATGTGAGCGCCGTACGCGGCGAGATCGTCACTCGCATCTGCGATGGCAGTCACTTTCCGCGAACATGGGCATGGCTGCGTTGGGACCCCTCGCAGTTCTCAAAAGAACTACTCCTGTTTGTCCGGAGTCGAAGGCTTGTCGGGCGTGGGAGGCTTGTCTGGCGTGGAAGATGCGGGCGCCGCCTGCCCTTGGGGTCCGCGTGCGCTACCCGCGGCAATTTTCTTGTAGAGGTCTTCGTCCGCGGCTCTGTTCAGGTTGTTGGCCTTGTCGAACTCAAGCGTTGCCTCTTCTTTTTTGCCCATTGTCCGATAGAGCCTTCCCAGGCGCCAATGGACATTGATGTCGTCGGGAATCTGCTTCTCCGCGATCGACAGCTCACGCACCGCCTCTTCGTTCCGATCCTGTTCGCTATAGACAATGCCGAGATCGAGATGCGCCAGCGCCAGGCTGGAATCGAGTTGGAGCACCTTTTCGAGCAGTGGACGCGCTGCGTCAAGCTGATTCAGCTGTATATCGGCGTGGGCAAGGTAAAGCATGGACTGCCTGTGGTTGGGGTCGTTCGCCAGCTCGGCTTTGAACTCGCTGACTGCCTCGGGGTACTTCTTCTGCGACAGCAGAAGGTAGCCGAGCCCGAAATGCACATTGGGCTCCTTTGGGTTCGCCTCCGCGGCAGCGCGGAACATTTGAGTGGCCCCCGTATTGTCCTTCATCTCATCAAGCGCCTCACCAGCAAGCATGTCGGCTTCGGCCGAGTCGGGGTTGATCGTCAATATCTGGTGATAGACCCCGAGAACCTTCTTGAATTGTTTCGACCACAGGTAGCTGTGCGCCAACGAAAGCAGCAGCGTGGAATTGTTCGGATCCTGATCGGCCGCCTTCTGTAGATAAGGCGCGGCCTCGGCATATTCCGCCAGCCCGTAGTACGACATGCCGATCAACGTGTTGAAGCGCAACGCCTCGGGCGAACCGGGCGCTGCTCCCTTGAGCAAAATCTTGAACTCGGGAATCGCCCCTTTGAGGTCCGAGCCTTTGAAAAGAGCAAGGCTCAGGTCCAGGCGCAGGCCCGGCACGTCCGGCTTCAGCGCGAGGGCCTTGCGATAGTAGGGGATTGCAGCCTTGTAATTTTCTTCACGAGCCTCCAGCAGGCCCAAGTGCCCATAAGGCTCCGGATCCCCGGGATGAGCCTTCGCGATAGCGTGCCACTCAGCCTTTGCCTGGTCAAACTGGCCCTGCCGCTCCAAAGCAAGCGCCGTCTCTCGTTCCTGCTGCAGATCCACCACCTGCACCGGGCGCGCCTGGGCCAGGCAGACAATGCCGATTCCAACCAATCCCAGGGAGATACCCCAATACCGAAACCTTCTCACGCTCATTAACCTTCTCAACAACGTCCTTGGTTAGACGTGTCACGATCCTATGCTGGCTCTCTGATTTTCTCTCGTTCTAACAATGCCCGGCAACGTCCGGGCAAAGAAAAAGGGCGCGGCGGGGAGTGCCCGCCGCGCCCAGGTTGAGGCTGGTTTAGAACACGAACTTGCCGCCCAGTTCCAGGTTACGAGGATCGAAGGAACTGGTGATCTGGCCAAAGTTGTTGTTCGGGACCAAGTTGTTGTCGAGGCCGAGTGCCGTCTGCAGGCCGTTGGGCTCGAAGTGGTTGAAGGTGTTAAACGACTCGAAGCGAAGCTCGAAGTGCGCACGCTCGGTAACCGCGAACGACTTGTAGAGCGACGTCGTGAAGTTCACACGTCCAGGACCGATGACCGTGTCCTTGCGCAGGTTGCCGAAGCCCTGATTGGGGCCGCCAAGCCACGAAGGAACGGGGCCTGAGAAGTTGCTCGTGTCAAACCACTGACGCTTGCCGCTTCTCTGCTTCAGATAGTGCACATTGCCGGTGATGTTCGGCCGGTTTGTGTATCCACCGTCAAGGCCGATTGGATCGTAGGTGAGGGCAAGGCCAAGGCCCTGGTTGGCCGGGATTCCACCGGTCTGATCGACAAACGTACCCGCAAGCTCCCATCCGCCCAGAATCGACTTGGTCAAGCCGCTGCTCTTGGCAAAGAACGGGAGGTTATAGACGTAGTTGCCGCCCAGGATCTGACGACGATCCAACGCGCCCGAACCCTTGTCGTACTTGATGTTCCAAGGGTTGCTGACCGGACCGAGGTCATAAGTGGTGATATCGATTTCGTGTGACCACGTGTAATCGATTTCGCCGCTCAGGCCCCACTTGTTTTGGATACGCAGACCAGTCTGGAAGCCGTTGTAGTTTCCATTGGTCGTGTTCTCCTGCTGGTTGATGTCGTTGTAACCCTGGAACGTTCTGTACACGTTCGAACCACCCGCATTCGGGAAGCCGACCGTGCAGGCCGAATCAGGATTGGTCGAGCCATTGAGGTAGTGAGCGCTGCCGTCACCCGCCTTGCAGCGAACGAAGGGATCAACGCTCAGCGGGAAGTTGTTGATGTGGCGCTCGATGTTCTGGTGCCACGCAAGGTTGCCGACGTACTGCACAACCCAGATCATCGACGGCATCAGTTCATGCTGAACGCCGAGGCTGAACTGCGCAACCGCAGGAGCACGATAATCCTGCGCAAGGTTGGTCAGGCCCGTCGCGAAGACTGGCACGGTGCCGCTCGTGGCGGTGTTGGCGCCGGTGAGCCAATTCAGTCCAGGATTGGTCAAAGACCCGTTGCTGAGACTGACGTTGGAAGCAAACGGCGAGCTTGTTGCAGCGTTGTAGATGTCGTTACCCTGCAGGCGCTCGAAGAAGGTTCCGAAGCCGCCGCGGAGAACGGTTTTGCCGTTTCCGAAGAGATCTTCAGAGAAGCCTACGCGGGGCTGCAGTGTGCGATAGTCGTTGACCACCAGACCTCTCGGGAAGCCGTACTGTCCCGCAAGGCCGATGCCGTTGAGGTAGAAGGATACGCCGTTGACCGTCGAGACCTGCTGGCTGGCAGGGTTGATGGTATTGTCGGCATTCCAAGTGGGCGTTGCACTCTGCAGGTAGAGGTCCGGGTCGAAGTTCGAGACCGCGTTGCTCCGCTCCCATGCGTGCGGCAGAGCGTCATACCGGAGGCCAAGCTGCAAGCTCAACCGCGGCGTGACGTGCCAGTTATCCATTGCGTAGACAGAAGGAGTCTGGTTGACATAGTGGCGAATTGGAGCTGCCTGAAGTTGCGACCACGTGCCGCCAACACCCATCAGCATGTCCATGGCGCCGTCGTTCGACAAGGCGTTGAAGCCGATGTCGCCCTGGGTCTCGCCGAAGAGCTGCTGATTCTTGGTGTAGCGGTTGTAGCTGAAGCCGAACTTCATGGCGTGCCGGCCGCTGGTGTAGGAAATGTCCACCTTAGGCTCGTAGTCCTGGGCAGCGTTGTGCCAGGGTGCCGAACCCGTTTGCTCCGCCGTGCCGTAGGGATTTCCGAAACCGGAGATTCCGGGCACAGAGTTTCTGGTAATCGCGAAGCTCGGGGTGATCGGGTTCTGGGCCCAGCCGGAAGGCAGGAAGGAATTGGAGCTGTTGGTGATGTTGATGACGTTGCCGTCATAGTTGATGCTGGCTTCAACCAGAAGATTCGGGTTGATGGTGCCGCTCATCTTGATGGCAGCAGAGTTCGACGGGTTGTTAAGCGTGGAGGTGACTGTGTTGTAGCTTGCCCACAGCCAGCCGAGTTCAGGAAGCGCATACCCCTGATCCACGCTGTCGTGCATATAGTGACCGAGGATCGTCCACTTGTCGCTGAACTTGTGGTCGATACGGACGATGTCGTCGCGAACGTTGATCGGATTCGAAATGTTCGCAATGGCAAATCCATTCGCGTTCGTCGGTTTGGGCAGAATGCCCGTGTTGAGGTAGAGCAAACCGTTCGTATCGAACAGGGCGCTCGGAATGATCGCGTGACCGCTCGAGTCGACAGCAAAGCCGCCAGCGGTGCCTGGCTTCGCACCCGGAGTCAAGCCGAGAGGCTGCAGGTTGTGCGTGTAGTAATAGGAGGTCGCTGCAACGTTTGGAACGACAAGCTGCGTCGTTGCGGCAAAGGCCGGAGCTACGTAGTGCAGATCCTGGCCAGCGGTTGGAATGTCGGCCGGGTCAAGCGTCTGCACGTTGGTGGTGCCTGCGCCGGAAAGCAGCTTGCGCCATTCCTCGTTCCAGAAGAAGAAAGTCTTCTGCCGGTTGGTGTTGTACACCTTGGGAATGAAGAGCGGGCCACCGACGTTAAAGCCGAAGATGTTGTAGCGAACGTGTGTCGACGACTGCGAAATCGGGTTCTGCGCATTGTAGGCTGACGTACGGTTGAACTCCCACACTTCGCCGTGGAACTTCTGGGTGCCGCTCTTGAGCGAAAGGCTCATCGTAGCGCCCGAAGAAATACCATAGTCCGGCGGGTAGTTCGAGGTCATCATCGTGAATTCGGCAATCGCGTCCTGCGAAGGCATAATCGACATGCCGCCCGCACCGCCGCGGTCATCGGCCTCACCACCGTCGATCAACCAGATGTTGTGGCTCTGGCGAAGACCGTTCACGCTGATAGTGAAGTTTGCTGCTACCGAAGTTGGGGTGTTGCTGTCAGGAAGAGCCGAGCTGACACCCATGCCCAGAGCCGCCAGAGCCGCAAAGTTGCGGTTCTCGGTTGCGATCTGGCTGATCTGCTGCGCGCTGATCAGGGTGCTGACAACGTTGGAGTCGGCCTGCACTGCGAGTGCATCGGCTTCAACGGTGACTGTCTCGGATCCCGCTCCGACGGTGAGCTTGACGTCTGAGCGAGCCGTGGATGAAACGTTCACGACGATGCCGTTTTGCGCATAGCCCTGAAAGCCCTTTGCCACGACCTTCATGTTATAAGTTGCCGGATTCAGACCGGGGATACTGTACAGACCGGTAGCGCCGCTGACGGTGGTTTTTGTTGAACCAGTCGCCGGATTGGTCAGCGTAATAGTGGCGTCTGGAACCACCGCTCCCGTCTGGTCAGTAACGACACCGGTGAGTTCCGAGTTAGCCTGCGCCAATGCAGCGACGCATGCCAGCACGAAAATCAACGGCAACAGGAAGAACCTGTATTTCGTTTGTCTCATGTGACCTTCCTTTTCAAATTGGTACCGTACTGCCGCTTCACCGCCGAGCAGACATGCGGGGGAAAACTGTTATCAAAGCACTGAAATTGGCAGCGCATGCCATTTAAGAGATGCCCATGCACAATAGTCAAGAGGAAAATCCCTTTACTTGACTGTCTTGATGCCTTTCAGTCCTTCTTCCAGCCCTCCCACCTTCCCACGGTTGCCTCTTTTGAAGCATCCCGCCAGCGCTTTCACGCCGATCTGCAGGTGCGGTTCGTGTTCTTGTTTTCTGCCGCAGCGCTCCTCTTCTTAACCGCGACAGCCCTTTGAGCCCCTTCCCCATCCTTCCCCGTCCACTTTCGACGGTCCCGGATGAGGGATTTTTCTCCGTAAGTTGGAAGAGAAAAAACCTGAAAATACAAGTTTCAATAGTTACGCGCTCAATCGCCTAAGTGCTTTAACCACACAATTTGGATCAATCGAGCCGGGGCCCATTAAATGCTCGCCAACTAACGGTTGTCAAGCAGCAATTGGACGTTTGAATTTAGAAAAGCGGAGCATCTCTATTGAAAATTCAGCTAAAGAATGAGATAAGCATCTTCGACAGCCTGAAACAGCCTTAACGAAGACGCGCAGTATCCCTCAAATCCCGCGCCGTCGCCTCCAGAAAGGTCTCTACGCTGGTGTCGGGAGGCACCTCCAGCCCCGATTTGGCATGAATTGCGGCCGCAATGCGCTCTGCCAGGGCCTGCCTGGTCGCGAGGGGAAGATCAAGCCGGCGCGAGAAGAAGCTTTCAAGAACGGCGAGGTCCCCCGATGCGAGCCGGGCGATTCCCTCAGCGGGCAGCGCAACGGCAGCGGAGGGCCCCGTCACCGCAGTCCCCGGCGAAAACGCCGATGCCGTAAAAGTACGAGATACGCTGTCGTTCCAAAGCGGCGTCTCCTCCTCGCGATCTCGCACCACCAGCGTGCCTGCAGCCAGGTCGCCTAGGCGTTGGTGCTGGCGTGTCACAAAAACGGCAATTACGCCCACCGCATAGAAAACTGGGATCTGGTCGATGTAGCGGACAAAATTGCGCGCCATCGATTCGAAGATGCCAATAGGACGTCCCGAGCACTGGATCACCCGGATACGCGCCACGCGTTTGCCGGGCGTGCGGCCATTTCCGAAAGCCTCGAAGAGTGTAAAGTAGCCCCAGTTGAGCAGGAACGTGGCAAGCGTGAAAAGCGCAACGGTCCATTGATACGAGAGATTTCTGAGCGCCTCAAGTGCGGGCCGAAAGATCCAGAGAACGATGCCAAGCACCATCAGTCCCGCAAGCCAGATCAGCGTATCGATCAACAGCGCGATGAAGCGGCTTCCAATACCCGCCAGCGGCATCTCAATGGCCACAAGCTCCGGCGTTTCGATGTTAAGCTGATCTGAATTCAGGTCCATGGCCCACATTCTTTCCAATCAATGGATCGCACGACGGCGGCCCCATTGGGACCGGCTGGCTTCGTTGCTGGCTCAGTCTGACCAGAGCGGACTGCGCCAGCTTTCGCGCGCGGAGCTGCAGGAGATGGCCCTGCTCTACCGCCAGGTCGCTGCCGATCTTTCCGTACTGCGCCAGGATGCGACGGCACGTACCTATGCTGATCACGTCAATCACCTGCTGGCTCGTGCCCACCATATCATCTACTCCGGCAAGAAGACGACATTCGCGAGCCTCTATCGTTTCTTACGGGACGATTACCCGGCGATCTTTCAGAGTCAGATTCGCTATGTGGCGCTCGCCCTGCTGCTGTCAGTGGCCTGGGGCCTGCTGGGCGCGGTGCTCACCACCGCGCGTCCCGATTTCATGCGCCACTTCGTAGGCCCGGCGATGATCGCAACCATGGAGCGGCACGAGATGTGGACCAAGTCGGTGGTGAGCGTGGCGCCCATGGCGTCGAGCTACATCATGACCAACAATCTCAGCGTCAGCTTCGTCACCTTCGCCGGCGGCATTCTTTTTGGGCTGGGCACATTCTGGTCTCTTTACAGAAATGGCATGATGCTTGGCGTCATTGGAGCAGCCTGCCACCAATATGGAATGTCCGTAGCGCTATGGAGCTTTGTTGCACCGCACGGATCGCTCGAGCTGCCGGCCATTCTCATTGCCGGCGGAGCAGGCTTCCGCCTCGGCCATGCCATGCTCTTTCCTGGTCCGCTGCGCTGGAAGGATTCCGTAGCGCGTGGAGGCATCGAAGCGACGCGCCTTGTCTCGGGCGTGATCCCCATGCTGATCGTTGCCGGAACGCTGGAAGGCTTCTTCTCACCCTCGCATGCGCAGAACTGGATTAAATTCCTGGTAGGCGGTCTGCTTTTTGCGTTGCTGTTGCTGTGGCTCTTCCGGCCCGTCAAGCCCGCACTTCGCAGCTAAGAGATCGTGATGGATCCGCATTCCCTCATGCAGCCCGACGTTCTAATCGCGGCGCTGATGATTCTCCTCCCGTTCTTCTATGCAGCCTTCTTTCCGCAGCGCGTTGCCGAAATTGCGCAGGCGCTGCCGCGGCCTCTTCGCATCGCCGCTCCGGCGGTGCTCTGCCTGCCCTACATTTTCGTATCGCGCGCCTTTCACATCTTTCACTGGCAGTGGCTTGCCCTCTATGTGTTTTTGCCGGCAGGCATCGCGTTTCTGCTCGATCAGGCGCGCGCCGCTGACGCCGGCCACCGCGGGAACTGGCGCGACTATCTGGTGCTGTCGCTTTTGGGCCTCGCTGTCGATCTGCGCTGGTTTGAGCCGGCATGGCCGCACGGCTTCGAGGCATTCGGCAAAATGCTGCTTCTCGACGCCGGCATCTTCGCATTCCTGGGCGTGCGCCAACTTGAGGGCATCGGCTTTGACCTGCGCCTGAATCGGAATGACGTTGCAGTCGGACTGAGCGAGTTCGCCTTCTATGCGGCCCCTGCCATCCCTTTGGGGTTGTGGCTCGGATTTCTGCAGGTACACGCGGTCTGGCCGCACCCCTTGCGGGCAATCGGCGCCTTCATCTTTACGTTTCTCTTCATTGCCGTCCCCGAAGAGCTTTTCTTCCGTGGATGGCTGCAGAACCTGCTCGAGCGGCGCCTGGGGCGCGTTGCGGCCCTGCTGGCGACCGCCGGTCTTTTTGGTCTGGCGCATTGGAACAAACGCACCACCGGATTCAACTGGCGGTATGTCGTCATGGCGGCACTCGCTGGCATTTTCTACGGCCGGGCGTGGCGCGCTCAACGGCGCGTCGGCGCGTCGTGCCTCACCCATGCCACTGTCGATACTTTGTGGTCGCTCTGGTTGAGCTGAAGCCGATGCGGTGCGCGATAGGTGAGATAGCCCAGGCCCACCCGCATGTTGTGCAGCGCCGGCGCGGGAATTGTGACGGCGAGGCAGATGCCGAAGATGGCATGGGCCATGGCCAGCGTCCAGATATTGCGGAATCTGAGGAAGACGAGGCAGGCTGTCAGACCCCAGAGCAAAGTCACCGGCGCCAGGATCGGATTGGGCAGGTGCGCCAGCGCGAAGACGGTAGCCGCAATCGTGGCCGCAAGCTTCGCGCTGGGCACGAGGCGCAACAGACGCAGGAGAAAGTAGCCCTGCAGCAGAAGCTGCTGCAGCAGCGCCCACACCGCGTACCCGCCGAAGGCCCGCACCCATCCCAGGGCGTCGCCGGGATGATGCAGCGTATGCAACCGGTCCGCGACCGCGCTCGCGGTTGCCGCCAGCAGCAGCGCGAGCCCCACAATCCATGAGGAACTCCCGAAGCCGCTGCTCGAGAACCCCATCGCCTTCCAGCCGGGGAATGACCGGACAAGCGAGAACACGAACCACGCGATCGCAGCCCAGTAGAGCCAGCGTTGTATGGGGCGCGGCGACCAGATAACCGAGACGATAAGCCCATAGCCGATGACGAGCTCGCAGATCGCCCACGCCCTGCGACCCGCCATTGAAGAACCATCGTCGCAGGTAGAACGATCGACGGCACCCACGCCTGTGCCCATCTCCAGCCTCCAGATAGCGAGCAGGGGTTTCGCGTTTGCCGCTCTTCAGAATGCCTTCGTTGAAGGCAGGCGTTCTCGCGACCGGGCACGCGGCGGCGAAGCCTGATGCAGCAGTAGATGCAAAAACTTCTCGATCGTCGACTCAGATTTTCAGAAATATCTTTCTGCGATAGAGCACCCACACCGGGATAAAGCACACCGCGGTAAACGAGACCGAGTAGGCGAATGCTGCCCAGCCGGGGTCAGGAATGTGCGCGAAAATGTGGCTGAATGTCCAGGACTCCAGCGGTACCTGTCGATTTCCAACGCTGACGTGGAACAGGCCGAGCACGCCGGGAAGCAGTTCACTGAACATGTACGCCACGATGGCATTCGAGCCGAAAACAAGCCAGACCCACGTCCAGCCGGTGCGCCACCCCTTGAGCTCAATGGCCCAGTAGCACAGCGCAAGCAGCGCCAGCGAATAGCCACCCGCCACCAGCACGAACGAACTGGTCCACATGTTTTTGTTCAGCGGAAACTCGAGTGACCATAGATATCCCAAAGCGAGACTGATCGCAGACCCTACGGCGAGTCCCAGTGCTTTCGCTGAAACCGATCTCTCCGTGCGCAGCCAGATGCCCGTGAGCACGCCCATCAGCGCCGTGCCGATAGCAGGCAGGTCGCTCAAAAGACCTTCAGGATCGCGCACATTGTGATCGGGATAATCAAGATAAAGATGATGCGCAAAGAGCGACCGGTCCAGCCATGAAACCAGGTTTCGGGTCATGTCCATAAAGGGCACTTCGCGGCCCGGCAAGCCGATGCCGGGAATCGGCACCCAGCGTACCAGGAACCAGTAGCCCGCAAGGGCGGCAATCAGCGCGATGATCTTGGTCGAAGCCTTTTGATCCCAGAGATAGAAGAGTCCCACCACGAGATAGCAGATTCCAATGCGCTGCAGCACGCCGTAGAAGCGCATGTGTTCGGTGGCAAAAAACGGAAAGCTGTTGACCACAATGCCCAGCAGGATCAGGATGATCGCCCGCGACACCGTATGCCACGCAAGCTGCGCCCGCGAAGCGCCCCGGGCCAGCCGCGCATGCGTAGCAAAAACCACGGAGATGCCGACGATGAAAACAAAGGTGGGAAAAACGAGATCGGTTGGAGTCAGGCCATTCCACTCGGCATGATTCATGAATCGCCACGAGCCCGAGCCGCCGTTGTTGTTCACCATGATCATGAAGGCGATCGTGATGCCTCGCGCCACATCGAGCGAGAGAAGCCGTTTCATCGGTGCCTTCGTGCCAGCTGGGTTCGCCATGGTGACCGGCGCCGCGGCTGTTGCCTGGTTGGTCATTGCGCTCCAGAGTCTCCGTTAAACCGAACGTGATGCTTTCAACCTACCCTACGCGCATCGACCGCCCTTCGCCAAGTTGGAACCGACGATGAAATTATGAGCGTTCAATAGGGCGCTTCAGGCCGCGCCAATCGCTTGTGATGGCATTCTTCTTTTGCGGAGATGGGTGCGAGATCTCCCACGCAGAAAGGCCCGGACTCTTGCGAGCCCGAGCCTTCTGCCTCTCCATTCTCGACATGAGTATGCCGAGAAGCTAGTTAACGTGTGACCGTGAAAGTCACCGTTGTTGTGTGTGTCGTGCTGCCGCTCTTGCCTGAAACGGTAACCGTGTGGCTTCCAACAGAGGCCCTGCTGCCAACGGTGATCTTCATCGTTGAGGTGCCCGCGCCCGTGATGGACGTGGGGCTGAAGGAAATCGAGTTCTGGCTTCCCTGTCCCGAAGCCGTGAGCGCGATTGCCGAGCTGAAGCCGCCTGTCACCGCTGACGTAATCGTCACCGAGCCGGAACTGCTGCGCGCAATGGTCAGCGTTGAAGGAGATGCGCTGATCGAAAAGCCCGCCGTCGTTCCCGTCACGGTGAGGCTCACCGTGGTGGTCTGGACAGTGGTTCCCGACGTGCCCGTCACCGTAATGCTGTACGTTCCGGCGGTTGTTGACGATGCTACGGTAAAGGTCAAAGCCGTGCTTCCTGATCCGCCGCTGATGGTGCTCGACCCGAACGCCGCCGTCACGCCAGTCGGCACACCAGTTGCCGTGAGCGTTACCGCAGAGTTGAACGAGCCGACCGGTGAAACCGTAATCGCCGAGCTCCCCCGCACCTCCCTGCGCCACAGAGAGCGACGCCGGAGAGGCAGAGAGGTTGAAGCTTGATGCGGTAGTTGTGCCGCTGGTCAACGCGCTCATCAGGCCCGTGTTCGGACTGCCCCAGCCGGTCACGAGATCGAATCCCGTCACCGCTGAGTAGCTGCCCGAAGTGCCGCTCGTGATGTCGTGGAAATCCGCGGCATAGCTCGACGTCACGTTCTGCGCATAGACGGTGGGGTTGATGAAGCCGACCGGCGACTCGCCATTGCTGGCGAGTTGCTGATTGGCCAGTGCAAGATAACCCGCCCACATCGGCGCGGCAAAGCTGGTTCCACCATACTCATTTGCCGTACAGGTGGTCTGATCCGCGCAGACATAGAAGGTGAAGTTCGCGTTGGCCGAAACATCCGGCCCATTGCGCAGCGTTGTCGAGCCCTTGTTCGTCGAAGTGACCACACCGGAAAGCTGCTGCCATGCGGGAATCGCAACCTTGTCGGGGCTGATGCCACCGCCGCTGTCGACCCATGCCGTTTCAGATTTCCATGCGCCGCCGGCGCCGGCTGTGATCAGGTCGGTGCCGCCGACTGAAACCACATACGCATCATCGGCCGGCCAGGCCGCCGCGCTTCCCGTCGCCTTCCATGTCGAGTTATCACCCGAAGCTGCCAGAAACGTCTGCCCCTGTGCCGCCATCTTCTGGAAGTACGGGTCGAGAGTGCTGGCATCCGCAGGTGTCCAGCCCCACGAACAGCCGATCGTCGTGGGCAGCGGATTGTGCGTTGTCATCGCGCTGATGATTGCCGTATCCGTCGAACCGACGTACACGACGAGGCTCGCGAGGCCGGGCGCCATGCCCAGGGCCTGCGTCATATCGAGCGTCTGCTCCGTATCGTCGCATTTGCCGCCGGCACGGGTGTCAACGCAGCTTGTGGTGGTCCCATCCACCGAAAGCAGCGTGACAGGAACACTGTTGGTCTGGCCAACGTTCGTGTAGTAAGTGGTCAGGTCGGCGAGATCGGTGCCCTCGTACTCCCACAGGCCCAGGTTCTGCCCGGCGCCGGTCAGGCCGCCGCTGCCATAGTAGGCGGCACGCATGTCGCTGCCCAGAAAGGACGCCGACGGCCCGGATCCGGTCGTTGCGTGCGAGACCAGCGCGTCCGCATCGACGCCGTGGGCCTGCGCATACGCATGCCGGTTGGCCACCAGCGGGCGCGGCAGCGAGTAGTTGTCCAGACCCGAAACATGCCATAACGCAAACGGCAGGTCGACCGTTGGCTCGCGATCCGGCGCATAGAACTCGCGGTTTTCGGTTGGATGCTGGTATGTGCGCAGGTTCACGTGAAAGGCCGTCTCAATCAGCGCGACAGAGCCTTTAACCTGCACGTCCATGCCGTCGCGTGTGCCACCCACAACCTTCAATCCGTAGTTCTTCGCAAAGCGAAGCACGGAATCGTAATCCTCCTGGGTGGGCCCGAAGCGCGCCGTGAACTCCGAGACGGTGAGAAAGTGGCGGTAGTTGGGACTGGAAGAGTTGTAGATGTCGGCCAGAAACGCCTTTAACCCCGCGGGATCGCGCAATGGCAGCACCAGATCGAGTTGCAGTTCCTGGGTTGCCGGGGCGCGGCCGATCGAACGGGCCTGCCCGTTGCGAACAGCTTCACGCATTTGATGGGTTCTAAAAGATTGAGAGTGGGTGAGAGTTGCGTTCAACAGTGAGACTGCGGCAAGCGTAAGCGCGAAAGTCCTGATGGTTCGAGTCACAGCTTCTCCTTTGATCGTGATAGGGAAGAGTGGAGCCCTGGACTGAAGTGTGGAAAGACGACGTTCCTTGTTTGTGGTTGCATTCTGCGACAAGTGCTCATTGCTGTCCAGCGGAATTCCTGGAACTAAGGTCGCAGACCCCTTTTTCCATCTGGTAACCAGGCAATGGCTCCCGCCAGCGATGGTGTGGCCCTCGCACTTTTATGCGATCTGCACGCCTCGGCTGCTACACTCCCCATTTCAGGGAAGTCCATCGAATCCATCTGTGCCCAATGGGAGGCCGTTCGTGCCCGATTTTCAGCCCTTTGTTCCACCCGAAGATAACCGCCCGGAACTCACCTTCCGCGCCCTTCTTCTCGGTTCGATTTTCGGCATCATCTTCGGCGGCGTCACGGTCTACGTGGGACTCAAGGCTGGTCTCACCGTGGCGGCTTCGATTCCCATCTCGGTGCTCTCAATCAGCATCCTGCGGGCCTTCGGCCGGGCATCAATTCTCGAGAACAACATCGTTCAGACCACGGGAAACGCCGGCCAGTCTATCGCCTCAGGCGTCATCTTTACCTTGCCCGCGCTCATCTTTCTCGGCTTCGATCTCGAGTACTCGCGCATCTTTCTGCTCGCGCTTATCGGCGGCTGGCTCGGTGTGCTCTTCATGATTCCCCTGCGGCGCCAGCTCATTGTCGAGGAGCACGGCACCCTCGCTTATCCCGAAGGCACGGCCTGTGCCGATGTGCTGATCGCCGGCGAACGCGGCGGTTCTCTGGCGAGCCGCGTCTTTGCCGGGCTCGGTCTCGGCGCGCTCTATGCCTGCTTCCAGAACGACAATATCTTCAAGGCATGGCCCGGCACGCCGGAGTATCAGCCCGACTACGGCCCGCAGCACATCCTTAAAGGGGCGTCCATCAAAGCCGACGCCACGGCGGAGTACCTCGGTGTGGGCTACATCATCGGCCCGCGCGTTGCAGGAGTCATCTTCGCGGGCGGTGTTTTTTCCTGGCTCGTGCTCATGCCGCTGATCTACTTCTTCGGCAAGGATCTTCCCCACCCCGTCTATCCCGGCACCATTCCCATTGCGCAAATGGGCCCCAGCCAGCTCTGGTCCACTTATATACGTCCCATGGGCGCCGGAGCGGTGGCCGCCGCAGGCCTCATCACCCTGCTCAAGACCATGCCTACCATCATGAACGCGCTCACCGCGGGCTTTCGCAACATGCGCCCCGGCGCGCAGGAGAAGAAGAAAACGTTGCGCACTGAAGACGACCTCTCCATGTCGGTCGTGGTCATCGGCTCATTTCTGCTCATCGTCATCATGTTCCTCTTTCTCGAGTTCAAGCCCGTGCCCGGCGCCTATGTAGGCTGGGCTGCCAACCTTGCCGCATCGCTGCTGGTCGTCGTCTTCGGATTCCTCTTCGTCACCGTCAGCTCGCGCATCGTAGGCCTCATCGGCAGCTCGGCCAGCCCGGTTTCCGGCATGACCATCGCCACGCTGATGGCAACCGCGGCAATCTTCCTCGTCAAGGGCTGGACGGCTCCCGCCTTCGGCGCTCTGGCAATTACCATCGGCGGCGTCGTCTGCATCGCCGCATCCAACTCCGGCGATACGTCGCAGGATCTCAAGACCGGTTATCTTGTAGGCTCAACGCCATGGAAGCAGCAGGTCGCACTGATGATCGGCGTCGTCATTTCCACCGTGGCCATCGGCTTCACGCTCAACCTGATGAACACCGGCCTGCAATCTTTCCACGCCACCTCGCAGCCATGGGACATCAACGCGCCGCACTCCGGTGTCTCCGTGCAGAGGAATGTGAAAGGCCTTCCTGACGAGATTCACGTTCTCGGCCCGAACAACTCCACAACCACGCGCCAGAAAAGCGAATTCGTCGTGCTCAACGCCATCGGCTCGGCCGAGCTTGAGAACGGCAAGTATCTCTACTCGCCCGCAACAAACCGCATCGAGGTGCAGTGGATTCAGGGCATCGGCAGCGAGAAGGCCGCCGCGCCGCAGGCGCGCCTCATGGCCACCGTCATCAACGGCATCCTGAGCCGCAAACTTCCCTGGGGGCTGGTGATGATTGGCGTCTTCATGGTCATCGCGGTCGAGCTTCTGGGCATTCGCTCGCTCTCATTCGCCGTGGGCGCCTATCTGTCGATAGGCACAACGCTCGCGATCTTCTGCGGGGGCGTGGTTCGGTGGCTTGTCGATCAGGCCGCCAGGCGATCCGGCAGCGACGAAGCTGAGAGCGAAGTTTCGCCGGGATCGCTCTATGCCTCCGGCCTCATTGCCGCGGGCGGTATCGTTGGCCTTCTGGGCGTCGCCCTCAAAGGCTACGAAACAACCACCGATCGAGGAGACATCCTCAATTTACCGCACACATTTCTCGACAACGCCTGGGTTTCAGTGCTGGCGTTCGCACTGCTCGCCTACTCGCTCTATTACTTCGCGAGGAAGCCTCTCAAGAAGTAGCTCCCGTGTCTATCGGTGAATGTGAGCAAGAAACCAGATGCCATAGATCAGCAATGCTCCCATGGCTTCTATGGCCACCGCAGCCTGCACGGCGCGCACACATCCCAGCGCATTTGAAATGGAATCAACCAGTTCGCGAATTTCCGAATCAAAATCGGTCTCAAGAACCGAAAGCTCTCGAACGGGCATCACGTGAACTTCATTGATTTCGGCATCTGACAAAGCAGTCGCCGCGGACAGATGAAAAACTTTGCTCATCACGCAAAAATCCCCTCATTGAAGTCAACAGGCAACATACGCCATACGTACTGGCAAAAAGGGCGTGCAAAAGGACGAGCAAACCAAGCGCACGGAAATGCTGCTGATTCACCTGTGCGCAACAAGGATTTGTTCCGCCTTTTATACACTCACCAACGCACAGTTGCACGGAAATAGCGCAGGTAAATCAATTTTTCTTAGCAGAGAATCAAACTCGTCATGCGATTGCTTCGGAATCAATCAGTTGCGCAAATCATCCTCTTCGGCTCTTCAAATTTCAGCTTGTGGATTTCACAGCACGTATTGTGGATTTCTTTGACCGCATAGTCATCCAACCGCGAAGGAGGCAAATCGGAATGAACATTTCCGGAAATACGATTCTGATCACTGGCGGCGGTTCCGGCATCGGTCGGGCACTCGCCGAAGCTTTGCACAAACTTGATAACCAGGTCGTGATCGCCGGTCGCAGGATGAGCGCGCTCAAGGAGACGACCGCCGCCAACCCTGGAATGAAGGCGCTGCCACTCGATATCGAAAATCCTGTCAGCATCAGGACTCTCGTAAAAGAGGCGACCGCGGAATTTCCCACGCTGAACGTTCTGGTAAATAACGCCGGCATCATGCGAGCCGAAGACCTGAACGCCGAAGCAATCGACCTCGCAAGGGCCGAATCCATCGTCGCAATCAACCTTCTGGGACCGATCCGCCTGAATGCCGCGTTGCTGCCTCACTTGAAGAAGCAGCCGAACGCCGCAATCATCAATGTCTCCTCAGGTCTCGCGTTCGTTCCGCTGACGCTCACGCCAACCTATTGCGCCTCGAAAGCAGGTATTCACTCCTACACGCAATCGCTGCGCTACCAGCTTCGCGGCAGTTCTGTCGAAGTGCTGGAGCTGATCCCGCCCTACGTGGCAACGGACCTGATGGGCGGAGCCGATGATCCGCGCGCCATGCCCCTGGCCGACTTCATCAACGAAACGATGGCGATCCTGAAGCAGCAGCCCACACCGCCCGAAATCTGCGTGGAGAAGGTGAAGCCGCTGCGTTTCGCGGCCCACGAAGGACGGTACGACGGAGTTTTCCAGGGGATGAATGCGGCGCTGGCCGACGTGCATTGACGGCATCGCACGCGCATGCGCAGAGGCTCTGCGTTTAGCGGTCTCGGGCGTCTGTGCTGCGCTTGCGAAAAATGACTTTGAGTTCGCGGCGCCAATGCTCACCGAGCGCCATCAGCTCCCACTCCACCTCAGGAGCCAGATACCTCAGCACCGTCTCGTTTGCCGGATGAATACGCAACGCCGGCGCTGCAAGAACGAGCCGCGGTGGGCGCTCGGATACGCCGATCCCGGCGAAATAGCCATGGCGCTCAAAAGCGGAGAGCGGCTTGCTATCGCCTTCGGATGCGCCGCGATCCTGATTGAGCGCGCGCACCCTGATCCAGTAGTCGAGGGCCTGCAAAGGTAGGTGCAGATCTTCGTCCGCCTTCAGCTCAATCACCACCAGCCGGTTGTTGCGGTCGAGGGTGAGCAGATCGAGCATCCCTCGGTCGCCTCTCGCCAGCGCCGGCACCTGGCTGTAGATCAGATCGTCGCGCAGTCCCGGCATCACTTCCTCCATGCCGCTGCGCAGGCGCGACTCCAGCCACCGCTCCGGCTGCAGCCGGAAAAGCGCGTCGGTGTGTGCTCCCTGTGCATGACGGCTAAGAAACAGGCGCTCGCACAGATCGCGGCAGAGCCCTTCGTTCTCCGCGGTCAGCGGCGTCTCATTGGCTCCCGCGCCGAAGGTGATCTCATCCTCACGCGCGAACGAATGCGCCGCCACTCCATGACGCACACGGGCAAAGTCGAGCCCATGCAGCAGCAACGACACCTCGGTGGCCGAACGGGGATACAACTCCACGCCATCGCGGGTCGTCTCCGGCAGCAGGCTCATCAATCGATCAATGCCTGCCTGGCAGCGTTCGAGCGCGGCCTGCCGGGAAAACGCATGTGACAGCCGTGCTTCAAGATTTCCGGCGTCGCGAATATCAACGCGGGTCAGCTCTTCGCTGCGCTCATCGAGCGTAAAGAGCCGGAAGTCGGCTGCTTCCCGGTTGAGCCAGGCCATGCGCTCTGCGGTTGTGCGCCACGTTCCCGCGGGCACCACAACAGTGAGCGCGCTAAAATGCCTGCGACCGTCGCCGTGCTCGCGGCAGTGCTGCAGCCACAGAATGCCCAGCGTCAGGATGCCGTCAATGGTGGCCGGCGATTCTGCCTCGCCCACGCCGATTACTGCCTCTGCCGCGCTGCCCTGCAACAGGCGACCGCGGGCATAAGCCGGGCCAAAGCTGTTCTCGAGGTCCATCGCGGAGCGAAACGCATCCGCCTTCGCATTGGGAAAGGCGCGCGTAAGAACGCGCTGAAGTAGCCGCTGATAATTGCGCCGCGTCGCATCCCGTGCGGTCGGTGTGCGGCGATCGCAAGAGGGAACAAGCTCCAGCGTCTGCGGCTTCGGTGCGCCCATGCGCCGCGTCAGCAGGCGCAGGCACTGCGCCCGGTGCTGCGTTTCCACCACGGTGCGGATCATGTTGCGCTCGTCGCTCCACAGCTGCAGCAGGCAGCGGCCATGCGACTCGCTCACCGAGTAGCGCGCGGTGCGAAAGTCGAAAAGCACGCGGCCCTCTTCAAGCAGCGCTGCGGCAGGATGCTCCGCCAGATACTCCTCGATTGTCTTCGCCAGTTCTGAAGCGGATTCAGCGGCAGCAGCCGGGCCCATACGCCTGCCTACCAGCCTTGCCGCGTGCGCAGCGACGTGATGTGGGCGGTGTGATGCAGGGA
The DNA here is from genome assembly GCA_963839215.1 of uncultured Acidobacteriaceae bacterium. Taxonomy (GTDB): domain Bacteria; phylum Acidobacteriota; class Terriglobia; order Terriglobales; family Acidobacteriaceae; genus Telmatobacter. The sequence goes on from CAWITZ010000004.1 coordinate 74,472, forward strand.
ATGCCACGCATAGAGCGCAAGAGCCGTTGCCAGATCCTGCCGCCCGCGCTCGGGATGGTTATATCCCTTTTGGAAATCAGCGTCGCTCATGCTCTCAAGCAACTTCGCCCAGCGCTCATGCAACCCGGCAAGCATCGCCAGCGCGGACTCCAGGGGCAACGTGCTGTCCACAAGATTCGCCCAGGCCGCCTCGTCGTAGGGCTTGATGGTGGGCCAGTCTTCAGTCAGCGCATGTTTAAAGCGGAAGAAGGAATTGCCGTGACTGTCGGCGAGGTGATGAACAACCTGTCGAACTGTCCAACCGCCTTCGCGATACGGCGTGTCCAACTGGGCATCGCTCAGCCCGGAAACAGCAGCGCGCAGCTTTTGCGGCAGATCGCGCAGAGTCTGAATCTGTGCCGCACGCGTGCTCGGGATCAAAGGATTCGAAGATCTGAAGCCGCCAATCGGATGGCGCAAAATTTCGAGGTCAGTTATCGCGGAACTCATCGCTCGATTCTACAGGGCGGGATTTCCGGGCAGGACTGGCTGATCAGGACTGGCTGATATTGATAACAATCAGCGCCCGCTGCCCAAAAAGTTCTGCGACCACTATATCTTCTTGTGACGTCCCCGGTGCATCTTGTGGTTCGGATGCTTGAGGTAAGGATTCTCCGGGTGCACCGGTTTAGGGTGGTTGTTTTTGTATTTCACAGCCATGGCCGGAACCGCGATCGCGATCGACAAGAGTCCTAGGGCGAGTCCTTGAGCGACGAGCTTCTTCATGGCCCGAATGTAGCACGGGTTCTCCGCATTCAGCAGCAGCTCATGCACACTCTCGTGGAAAAGAGTAACCCCTGTCATCCTTATCGCCGAGAGCTCAGGGGCGGTCTTTTCAGCCCGTCCCTGAGTTGCCCGGGTTAGGCGCGTGGGTGGTGGTGGTGACGATGGTGATGGCGGTGGTGGTGAACGGGAGTGGCAAATGCAGAACTGGCAAATGCAACAAGAAGCGCGGCAGCCCAAAGCTTTCTCATGGCGAGACTGTAGCACGCGTGTTTACGCCTCGCGCCGCTCAACCGCGGAAGGCGCACCAAGACAGGAAATGGACAATAAGTCGGCGCCGCATATCCGGCTTGAGAACACATGCCGGGCGTAAACTGGAAGTACGATGACCTCTTCGCCCGCTGTTCCCACCATAAGTCACAAGCGCTATTTTTTTGAGAAGTTCGGAATCACCGAGCGGCTGCTCGAACGCTGCCTGGGCGAAGCCCTTTCCGCAGGCGGAGACTACGCCGACCTTTATTTTGAGTCGGTTACCTCCACCTCACTCGGCGTCGACGAACAGATCGTCAAGTCTGCCAGCCAGGGCACCAGCGCCGGATGCGGCATCCGCGTGCTCTCAGGCGAGCGGACCGGCTATGCCTATACCGACAATCTCAGCCCCGAGCGCCTGCTCCACGCCGCCCGCACCGCCGCGCTCATCGCCTCCGGCCCCGCGAAACAGCCCATCCAGGGATTTACTGAAACCGCGGCAGCCGATCTCTATCCCGTGCCCCTCGGTGGGTTTGACCTCGATCTGGCGGCGCGCCTTGAGCTTATTCTGCGTGCCGACCGAGCGGCCCGCGCCTACGATTCGCGCATCGTTCAGGTGCGCGCCGGATACAGCGAAGAGCTGCGCCGCATCCTGATTGCCGCCTCTGACGGCGCTTTTGCCAGCGACACCCAGCCGCTCTGCCGCCTCAACGTCTTCGTTATCGCCAAAGACGGCGCTCTATCGACCAGGGGCTCGGCAGGCGCCGGTGGACGCGCAGGACTCGATCAGTTCACCGGATCCAAGAGCCCCGAGCATCTTGCGCAGGAGGCCGCGCGCGGAGCGATTCTGCAACTGGGCGCCGTACCGGCACCCGCCGGCGATATGCAGGTGGTTCTCGGTCCCGGATGGCCGGGTATCCTGCTGCATGAGGCCGTGGGCCACGGGCTTGAAGCCGACTTTAATCGCAAGGGCACTTCAGCCTTTACGGGCCTGATTGGCCGCCCCGTTGCCAGTTCCAAGGTCACCGTGGTCGACAACGGCACCATGGCCGGCCGCCGCGGCTCCCTCAACGTAGATGACGAGGGCTCAGCCACGCAGGAAACCGTGCTAATTGAGGACGGCATTCTCAAGGGCTACCTCACCGACAAGCTTTCCGCCCGCCTGACCGGCGCAGCTAACACAGGCTCCGGCCGCCGCGAAAGCTACCAGTGCATCCCCATGCCGCGCATGACCAATACCTATATGCTCGCCGGCGAAGACGACCCCGAAGACATCCTGCGCAGCGTCAAGCGCGGTCTATATGCAGTCAACTTCGGCGGGGGTCAGGTGGACATCACCAACGGCAAATTCGTTTTCTCCGCCTCGGAGGCGTACCTGATTGAGGACGGCAAAATCACCGCGCCGGTGCGAGACGCAACCCTGATCGGCAACGGACCCGAAGCGCTCAAGTATGTCTCGATGGTCGGCAACGACCTGCGCCTCGATGAAGGCATCGGCACCTGCGGCAAAGACGGCCAGAGCGTGCCCGTCGGCGTCGGCATGCCCACCATCAAGCTCGACCGCATGACCGTCGGCGGAACAGGAAGGTAAGAATGTCCGAAGCAGTGACCACCGCCGCCATCTCCGCGCTCGACCTCGAATCTCTCACCGCCGACGTTGTCGCCATGGCCACCAGGGCCGGCGCCAGCGATGCTGAAGCTGTTGCCCGCGAGGGCGACGAATTTAGCGTCAACGTGCGCATGGGCCAGGTGGAAACCCTCAAGGAATCAGGCGCGCGCGCTTTAGGTCTGCGGGTCTTTCTCGGCAAACGCACGGCCTCGGCCACTACCAGCGACCTCACCGCTGAGGGCATTAGCCAGCTCGTCGAGGGAGCCATCGCTCTTGCCCGCGTCACCGAAGAAGATCCTTTCAATGGCATGCCCGAAGCCGCCGAATACGGCGCCATCAAGACCGACCAGCATCTCTACTTCGACGACGTCTATTCCCTGCCCAGCGCAGAGCGCATCGAGTGGGCGCGTCGCGCGGAAGCCGCCGCCATGGCTGCCGACCCGCGCATCACCAACTCCGACGGCGGCAGCTTCGACGCAGCTACCGGACGTAAGGTGCTGGCCAACTCGCGCGGCTTTGTGGGCAGCTATCGCACCAGCTACGCCGGCGTCTCCGCCGCACCGTTAGCCGTAGACACCAACGGCTCTATGCAGCGCGACGGCTGGTGGAGCAGTGCGCGCAGCTTCGCTCTTCTTGACACTCCAGAATCCGTCGGCGCAGAAGCCGCCCGCCGCACCGTGCGCCGCCTTGGAGCGCGCCGGGTGCCCACGCAGAGCGTGCCCATCGTCTTCGCGCCGGAAGTCGCCCGTTCTCTGATCGGCTCTATCTTCGAAGCCGCATCCGGCGACGCCATCTGGCGCCATGCCTCCTTTCTCGCCGGCAAACTCGGCGAAAGCATCGCGCACCCCAGCATCACCCTCATCGACGACCACACCATGATGCTGCCCTCCGGCGTCGGCGGTTTCGGCACTTCGCCCTTCGATGGCGAAGGCCTGCCCTCGCGCCGCACCGTCGTCGTCGAAAACGGCGTGCTGCAGAGCTATCTGCTCAACACCTACACGGCGCGCAAACTCGGCATGCAGTCCACCCACAACGCCTCACGCGGATTGGCAGGCACCCCCGGCATCGGTTGCGGCAACCTGTATCTTGAGCCGGGCGCGCACACGCACGAGGAGATTATCGCGGCGATTCCCGCGGGCCTCTATGTCACCGGCCTCATGGGCTTCGGCACCAACATCGTCACCGGCGACTATTCCCGCGGCGCTACGGGCATCTGGATCGAAAACGGTGTGCTCACCCACGCGGTGGAAGAAGTCACCATCGCCGGCAACCTCGGCGCGATGTTCCACAACGTCACCGCGATCGGGAATGACCTCGAGTTTCGCGGCGCCATCGCCTCGCCCACCCTGCGTATCGACGGAATGACTATCGCAGGAGCATAAGCCTCGGTGGACCGCACGATGCAATTCATCGACTTCGATCCCGCCAATCCCAAAGCATCGCTCGCCGCGTTGCCGCAGCGTCCCGCCGTCTTCGCACTTTACGGGATGGAAGCTCATGCCGAGCCCTACATCGGCCGCACGCCCAACCTGCGCGGCCGTCTTGAACGCCTGCTGCAACCCTCGCCAAAGCATCCAAAACGCCTGCAACTCGCGGGCCGCGTGCGCCACATCGCGTGGCAGCTCACCGGCTCGGACTTCGAGGCGCTTTTCGCCCAGTTCTCGCTGCTTGAGGAAATTTACGCCCTCAAAGCCCTGGACCGCATGCACCTGCGCGCGCCTGCCTTCATTCGCTATCTCGGCGGCAACCCTTACCCGCGCATCGTTGTGACCCATCGCCCCAGCCAGCGAGAGGCAGGCTGGGCTTACGGACCGTTCGCTTCGCGTGCTGCCGCAGAGCGCTTTGCCGACGAGGCCCTCAAGCTCTTCCTGCTGCGGCGCTGCATCGACGATCTCCATCCCGATCCCAGCCATCCGGGCTGCGTCTACTCCGAAATGAAGATGTGCCTCGCGCCTTGCTACAAGGGCTGCACAGACGATCGCTACGCCGAAGAAGCTACCGCGGTCGAAAACTTTCTCGCCACCCGCGGCGAAAGCAAGCTGGTCCAGCTTCGTACCCAGCGCGAAGAAGCCTCGGCAAATCTCGAATTTGAAACCGCTGCTGCAATCCATGCGCAGGTGCAGAAAGTCGAAAGCGTCCGCGCCCTCGCACCCGAACTCGTGCGGCCTATGAATCAGTTGCGCGCCACCATCCTGCAGCCTTCTGCCAATCCCGACGAAGTAGCTGTCTTCCTCTATGAAGATGGACGCCTGCGAGGCCCCGCGACTTTCTCGACGCTCGGCATGCGCATCCAGAATGAGCACTCGGGATCGAGCTCGCTCTTCGCCCATCCCGTCGCCATCGAGCCCACTCCCGAGGCGCCGGAGCCGGTCGCGGCCACGGCAGATTCGCCCACAGAGCCCGCGAAAGCCCCGCGCGGCGCGCTTGAAGCGCGCATGGAGTCCGCTCTGGCCGAGCTGGCGCAGCCGATGGATCCGCCCCACGCAGTGGCGCGCCAGGGGCATCTTGCACTGCTCAAGCGCTGGTACTATCGGCCCGAAGTCAAGCGGACAGGCGAAATCTTTTTCCCCGACGAAGACGAAAGCTGGCCCGTGAAGGCCCTCCTGCGCGGCGTGGGGCGCGTCTATCTCAGCAGTCTCAAGCCCACCAGCGACTAGCGGCCTTCCCTCTCGCCGGCCAGTGCGATGCAACCTCTTCTTGACGGCTCCCGTTGCAACATCCATACTGGTTGGTATGTTGACCACGCGACGCCCCCGCACCTCTCGCCCTCCCAGGCCTCGTACGGCGCGCGACCCCGAACGCACTCGCGCGCGGCTGCTGGCCACGGCCGCAGGCGAAGTTTATCGTCACGGTTTTCAGGGTACGGGGCTCGACCGCATTCTCGCCGGCGCCGACGTCACCAAGGGCGCGCTCTACCACTATTTCGACAGCAAGGAAGCTCTCGGTTACGCCATCCTCGATGAAGTTGTTGCCGGCATCACTCAGCAAAAGTGGATCGAGCCCCTGGCCGTGGCTACCAATCCCATCGATACCCTTATTGAGATCGTGCGCGGCACTTCCCTGCGGCCCGAGCATGTTGAGGGCGGATGCCCTTTGAACAATCTCTCGCAGGAGATGTCGCCCCTCGACGAAGGCTTTCGCAAGCGCGCGGCAAAAATCTTCCGTGCCTGGCGCGACGCCATCGAGGTCGCAATGCGCACGGGCCAGAAGCGCGGCCAGGTGCGCAGCGACCTCGATCCCGCTGAAACCGCAACCTTCTTCATCGCTCTCTACGAGGGCTACATCTCACTCGCTAAGAATGCGCAGGAACCTGCCGTGCTTCGATCGGGTCTGCGCACCACCGTTCGCCATCTTGAGACGCTGCGCGCGCCGCGCTGAGCACGCCACAATCTCATTTTTCCAGGAGAATTCTTATGCCGGCCACAATCGAAAATCCCGCAATCGTCAGCCGCGAGCAATGGCTCGAGGCCCGCACCGCCCTCCTCGCAAGAGAGAAGGCACTTACGCGCATGCGCGACGCCATTAGCGCCGAACGCCGCGCCCTGCCCTGGGTGAAAGTCGAAAAGGAATACACCTTCGACACCCCGGCAGGCCCGCAAACCCTCGCCGATCTTTTTCGGGGCCGCAGCCAGCTGATCATCTACCACTTCATGTGGCGCCGCGAATTCGGCGAAGGCTGCGTGGGCTGCTCATTTCTCTCCGATCACGTCGATGGCCCCAATCAGCACCTTGCGCAGCACGACGTCAGCTTCGTCGCCGTAGCCCGCGCACCGCTAACCTCCCTGCTCGCCTTTAAAGAGCGCATGGGCTGGAAGTTTGAGATGGTCTCGTCTCTCGGCAGCGACTTTAACTTCGACTACCACGTCTCGTTCACGCCCGGACAACTGGCCACCGGCGAGGTCGACTACAACTTCCGGCAGGTGCCTGCCTCGATCGAGGAGCTATCCGGTATCAGCGTCTTTTACCGGCCGGACAATTCGGACAATGGACGGACATATTTCACACCTACTCAAGCTATGCTCGCGGCAACGAAGAGATTCTCGGCGCCTACATGTGGCTCGACCTCACCCCGAAGGGACGCAACGAAAATGGTCCGCATTTCACGTTGGGCGACTGGGTGCGCCACCACGACCGCTACGACGCGGGCGGACACGTTGATGCCAGCGGCGCCTACATTGCCCCCGCCGACAGCCCTTCAAAAGGCTGCTGCGCAAAAACGGGAGAATGAGTGAGGCGGATTGCGCTGAACGACGTGGCACGCAGCGCTGTGGGACGGCGACTATGAGCGCGCGTTCTGCCCAGGAAGCTGAAAGCCGGAGTAAATGGCTGCGCAAGTTCATGCCGCACCTGGTGCCCTGATACACTGGCGGCGCGGGCCGGCTGGTCCGCTTTCGCCATGGTTGAACTGCTGCCCTCTATCCTTTCGGCTGATTTTGCGCATCTTGCGGACCAGGTAGCGGCTGCCGAGCGCGGCGGCGGCACGGTCATCCACGTCGACATTATGGACGGCCATTTCGTGCCCAACATCACGATTGGGCCGCCCGTGGTCCGCAGCCTGCGCAAGGCAACAAAACTGCCGCTTGACTGCCACCTGATGATCGAGAATGCAGACGAGTTCATTCCCGCTTTCGCCGATGCCGGCGCAAACTGGGTGGGCGTTCACTACGAGGCCTGCCGACACCTGCACCGCTCGATCGAGCTGATTCTGCACCACGGCATGAAGCCCGGCGTAGTGCTCAACCCGGCCACACGGGTCGACCTGATTCTCGACATTCTCCCCATGCTGCACCACGTGTTGATCATGAGCGTGAACCCGGGCTTCGGCGGGCAGGAATTTATCCCCTTTTCGCTGGATAAGATTCGGCGTTTGGTGAAGTTGCGTCAGGAGCTGGGGCTGGCATTTAGAATTGAGGTAGACGGTGGCGTGGCTCACGATACGGTGACCCGGGTCGTCCAAGCAGGAGCGGATCTGCTGGTGGCCGGGAATGCTGTATTCGGAGCGGGTCAGCCCGAGCGGGATGCGCGTGCTCTCTTGGCCGCGGCTCGTGCGGCGGCAGGCGAATAGCCTTCCCCGATTGCATTTGCAGGCGGAAGCGCCCGATCCGGCGTATCCCGCACATGAGGTAGTATGAATCGGTTTTCCCGGAAGTTTGCGACAACGGCCTTGGCTGCCCTGGTGCTCACCGCTGTAACCGCCGAGGCGCGCGAGAAGCAGCCAAAGCATAAGAAGAACCAGGACCTGAGCGCCAACCCGCTGGCCAATGTCAATTCGAAGCAGCCTGACAAGATCCTCTTCGACAAGGCCATGACGGCGATGAAGAGGGGCCGCTACGATGTTGCCCGCCTGACGCTGCAAACCCTTCTGAACACCTATCCGGACTCTGAGTACCGTATGCGCGCCAAGCTGGCCGTGGGCGACACATGGTTTAAGGAAGGTGGCTCCGCCGCGCTGACCCAGGCCGAAGCCGAATACAAGGACTTCATCACCTTCTTCCCCGACGCGCCCGAAGCCGCCGAGGCGCAGATGAAGGTCGCCGACATCTACTACCAGCAGATGGAAAAGCCTGATCGCGACTACACCAACGCACAGCGGGCCGAGCAGGAATACCGGGTGATGATCAATCAGTTCCCTGATTCGACTCTGGTGCCGCGCGCCAAGCAGAAGCTGCGCGATGTGCAAGAAGTGCTGGCCGAGCGCGAAACACAGATTGGTCTTTACTACGGGAGCCGCGAGAACTACGCGGCGTCCATCGCGCGTCTGCAGACTGTTGTTGATACCTTCCCGCTCTACTCCAAGAGCGACCAGGCGCTGCTCGGCATTGGCGACGCCTATGCGGGCCAGGCAAAGAAAATTCAGATGCTGCCCGGCCTGAATGGCGCTCTCAAGGAGCGGTTGAGCGCAATGTACATGGATCGCGCTGCCAGGGCCTATGCCGAGGTGATCACGCGCTACCCGATGGCTCCGCATGTTGAGGATGCCCGAGACCGGCTCGTAGCCATGAACCGCCCGATTCCCGAGCCGACACAGGCTGCCATGGCAGAAAGCGATGCGGAAGAACGCAGTCGCCAGCCCTTGCATTTTTCTGACAGAACGCTCGGTCTGATCAAGCACGGTCCTACCGTGGTTGAAGCCGTTCACGTGGGCGAGCCAAGCCTTGACGATCCCAAGCGGACCGTCGCGCCCGACATCACACAGCAGAGCCGAGCAATGTACAACGAAGCCATCGGCGCAAAGCCTGCCGAGGCAAACACCACAGCCACCGGCGTCAATGAGCCGCCGCGCAGCGATCAGCCATCGGCTGCACCGGTGGAAATGGCGGCGCCTAGTGGTGGCACCAGCCTCGGCGTTTCGGTGGTCAATGCGCCGGCAGCCGATCCCAATGCCGTGGTCAAGCCGGTGGGTTCCACCAGCACGGTTCTGCCCAGTGCCGAGGCTCCTGCCGCGGCCCCTGACCAGATCAACGACATCAAGCCCGGCCAGAACCAGACACAACCCGGCACGCCCGCAGCCGACGGCAAGAAAACAAAGGCGCCCAAGGCCGACCTGGGCGACGAGTCCTCAAGCAAGAAGAAAAAGAAGAAGGGCTTGGGCAAGCTAAACCCGTTCTAAGCTCGACTGCAACAGCCACCACAGATGCCGCACTCTACGGGGTGCGGCATTTGCATTTTGTTTCCGGCAGAGGAACCCCCACACGAACTCCGGTCTGCTTCGGCTCGTCTGCTACAGTTGAAAGTGGTCCCCTCGCTCGAAACCCTCAATTTCAAAGGGTTTTACGTAAACTCACGGGGGCCTCGCACTTTTTATCCCGCATGCCTCACGACCTGCCCAAAGCCTACGACCCCACGGCCATTGAAGATCACTGGGCCGAGTACTGGGTGCGCGAAAAACTCTTCGCCCAGCCCACCCCTGCCGCCAACTCAACGGGAGACGCTGGCCAATCGGCCTTCACCATCCTGCTGCCACCGCCCAACGTCACCGGGAACCTGCACATGGGCCACATGTTTGAGCACACAGAGAGCGACATCCTGACTCGCTGGCGCCGAATGAGCGGTGGCAAGGTTCTGTGGATTCCGGGCACCGACCACGCCGGCATCGCCACACAGATGCTCGTGGAACGCCAGGTAGTAAGCGAAGGCACGACCCGCCAGAAGCTTGGCCGCGAGGCTTTCATCGAGCGCGTGTGGGAGTGGAAGCGCCACTACGGCGGCGCCATTCTCGACCAGATGAAGCGCCTCGGCGCCTCCGTCGACTGGGACCGCGAATACTTCACCATGGATGAGCGGCTTTCTGTCGCCGTGCGCGAGGCCTTTGTCCGCCTCTACGATCAGGGGCTCATTTATCGAGGCGCTTACATCGTCAACTGGTGCCCGCGCTGCCAGACCGCCATCAGCGACCTCGAAGTGGTCTACGACGAACACAAAGGGCACCTCTGGGAGATCCGCTATCCCGTCGTCGACGACAACGGCAACGACACCGGCGAGTTCCTTACCGTCGCCACCACGAGGCCCGAAACCATGCTTGGCGACGTGGCCGTGGCCATCCACCCTGAAGACGAGCGTTACACCCACCTTCACGGCAAAAAACTGCGCCTGCCGCTGATGAACCGCGCCATTCCCATCATTCTCGACGAGTGGGTGAGCCGCGACTTCGGCACCGGCGCCGTGAAAGTCACGCCCGCGCACGACCCCAACGACTTCGCCCTCGGCCAGCGCCACAATCTGCCCTCCATCAGCGTGATGGACGACACGGCGCACATCAATGAGCAAGGCGGCCCCTACGCTGGCCAGGAACGCTTCCTCGCCCGCAAGCATGTTGTCGCCGATCTTGAGGCGCAAGGCCTGCTCGCCGGCATCCGGGATCACGTGCACAACGTGGGCCACTGCGACCGCTGCAAAACCGTTGTCGAGCCACGCCTCTCGCTGCAGTGGTTTATCAAAATTCAGCCTCTCGCTGACCGCGCCATCGCCGCCGTCAAAGAAGGCCACATCAAGTTCACGCCTGAGATGTACGAGAAGACCTACCTCAACTGGATGGAGAACATCCACGACTGGTGCATCTCACGGCAGCTCTGGTGGGGCCATCGCATTCCTGCATGGCAGTGCGCCAAGTGCAACAAGATGACCGTGGCCCGGCAGGATCCCACGCAATGCAGCCATTGCGGCTCGGAAAAGATCACGCAATCGACCGACGTGCTCGACACCTGGTTCTCCTCGGGCCTTCTGCCCGTCTCCGTCTTCGGCTGGCCCAACGTCACCGACGAAACGCGGGCAGATTTTGACACCTTCTATCCCACCAACGTACTCGTCACCGGCTTCGACATTCTTTTCTTCTGGGTGGCGCGCATGATCATGCTCGGCTGCTGGTTTGCCGAGGACGTGCCCATGCCCGATGGCTCGAAGCGTTCTCTTGCCGACTCGGTGCCCTTCCGCGAGGTTTACATTCACGCCCTCGTCCGCGACGCCAACCGCGAGAAGATGTCCAAAACCAAGGGCAACGTCGTCGACCCCATCGAGATCGTGAAGCAGTACGGGACCGACGCCGTTCGCTTCACCCTCGCGTCGATGGCCTCGCCCGGCACCGACATCGCCTTCAACGTCGCGCGTACCGAGGGCTACCGCTCCTTCGCCAACAAGATATGGAACGCCGCCCGCTTCCTCTTCATGAACGTCGATCGCGCCGCCGAGCTTGGCATTGCGGTGGACCCCGCCGCTCTCGGTGGAATGCCCGCAGTCCCAGCCGACGCGCCTCTTGAAGCACGCTGGATCGTCGCCGAACTGAGCGCCACCGCGGGTAAAGTGGCCAGGGCGCTTGAAGACTATCGCTTCGATGATGCCGCGAACGTCATCTACCAGTTCTTCTGGGGCAGCTTCTGCGACTGGTACCTCGAAATCGTCAAGCTGCGCCTCGACTTCTCAGAGACCGCCGACACGGCCCAGACCAAAGCTGCGCTCACCACGCTGGTTTCGGTTTTCGAAGCGGCGCTGCGCCTGCTCTCTCCCTTCATGCCCTTCCTCACCGAGGAGCTGTGGCATGCCGTCTATGACGGCAACCCACCGGCGAAGTCGATTGCGCTCACACGCTATCCGCAGGCTGCGGTAGCGCGCGACGCCGCAGCCCTCGAAGCGATGGCGCTCCTGCAGAGCCTCATCGTCGAAGTGCGTGGACTGCGCAAGGAAATCGGCGTCGAAGAAAAGATCACGGTCCCGATCGAAGTGCAAACGAACGCGGCCACGCAGGCAACAATCACAGGCAACGCAACCATGGTGGAGCGCCTCGCCCGCGTCAGCGAGATTCGCTGCGTGTCGGCCATCTCCGCCGGCCTCGCCAAGCACTCGACGCCAGAATTCGACGTGGCGGTTATCTATGAGCGCACCATCGACGTTGCCGCCGAGCGTGAAAAGCTTAGGAAAGAGATCGAGGAACTCAATAAGCACATCGCTAGTGCGGAACGTCAGCTGAACAACTCGGGGTTCACAGCCAAGGCGCCTCCGCATATAGTTGAGGGACTAAGGAAACAGCTAGATGACAACCGCCGCCGCCGCGATAAGCTGGGCGACGATCTCGATCAGCTGACCTAGCGAGATCCCGCGATGTCCTGTGCCTGCGAACGATGCCTTGAACACTCACGGACGCTCGGCCTCACCGGCAAAGCGCCTTCACGCGCAGCAATTCGCAAGGCATTCAAAGGCGCGGCCAAGCAGTGGCACCCTGACCGCTTTGAAAACAGCCCCGGCAAGCGCGTCGAAGCCGAAGAGCGCTTCAAGCTCATCCAGGTCGCTTATCGCGAGATGTGGGAGCACATAGACGCGCCTGAGGTCATACCCACGGCCGAGCCGCAGCAGACTGAGGCGCCGCCTGCGCCGCGTCCCTCCAAAAAAATACCCGTGCCGGAGATTTTCTTCGGCAACCTGCCCGGCTGCTACGTTGCGCCCAACATCCCGGGCAACGTTTGGCTCGCCATTGCAGACCAGTTGCAGCCCGCCGAGCAGGCCGTTGCCTTTGTCGATCTTTCCGCGGGCGGCTCATGGCAGGGCAATCGCTCCCGCTTCATCCTGCTTACCAGTTACCGCATCATCGTGCGCGACGTCTACAACGTCGTCTCACTTCTCTGGTATACCGACCTCGGCGAGGTGCTCTTTGTTGACCAGCAGGAGGGCAAGACCGGCTTCTGGCAGAAAATGATCCGCGAGATCAAAGGCCCGGGCCAGCGCTATACGCTTGAGATCAAACGCCACAACGGTACGCCCTTTTTCGCCATCGAAGGCCAGACGGATGACAGGGTCAAACGCGTCCTATATAACTTTCTGGTGCAAATGAAACAACAGGTCCATCACTGAGCACCCGAAAGACGAACCGATGAAATGGAAGAGCAGCCGCATCGATGCAATTCTTGAACAGGCCCTGATCGAAGACCAGGCTGCCCACGACGCCACAACCAACCACACCATCGACCCAGACCTGCGCGCCGCCGGTTCCATCCTCGCGCGGCAGGAGATGATCGTCGCCGGCCTCGGAGCCGTGCCTCGCCTGCTCGAAATCTTCGCCCGTCTCGACCAGCGCCCCGAGGCGCATACCCGCTTCGAGGTCATCAGCCATCCTGAAATCTTTGACGGCGTCCGCGTCCACGGCGGCCAGGTGCTCGCCGTCATTCGCCACAATGCGCGCGTGCTGCTCAGTTGCGAGCGCGTTCTGCTCAACCTCATCCAGCACCTCAGCGGCATCGCCACGCTCACGCGTAAATACGTTGACGCTATCCAGGGAACGAAAGCCCGCGTCCTCGACACGCGCAAAACAGTCCCCGGCCTGCGCGCTCTCGAAAAATACGCCGTTCTTTGCGGCGGCGGCACCAACCATCGTCTCGACCTGGCCTCCGGCATTCTCATCAAGAGCAATCACATCGCGCTAGGCGGCGGCATACGCATCGCTCTCGCCCACGCGCTGGCGCGGCGCCAGGCAGGCCAGCGCGTGCAGATTGAGGCCCGCAGCCTGCGCGAGGTCGAAGAGGCCCTCGAGCACGGCGCGGAAGCTTTCCTGCTCAACACCATGTCGCCCCCGCAGGTCAGCGAGGCCGTCGAACGCATCCGCAAAGAGCCCCGCTGGATCCCCATTGAAGTCTCCGGAGCCATCGTGCTTGAAAATGTCCGAAGCTACGCTGAAACCGGCGTCGACTTCATCAGCCTGGGCGCGTTGACCCAGTCAGCCAATGCGGCCGACATATCCATGAGCATTGTCGCGGAGCCAGCCTGACCGTGTACGACCTCGTCGCGCTTGAAGAAGCGCTCGCAGGCAGCATATTTGCCGGCAATCTGCACTTCTCCCCCCTCACAGGATCCACCAACACCGACGCGCTTGAAGCCGCGCGCGCGGGCGCTCCGCATGGCGCCGTCTTTTTCGCGGACGAGCAGCACGCCGGCCGGGGCCGAGGCGATCACGCCTGGCAGTCGGCAGCCGGGCAGGGTCTCTATCTCAGCATTCTGCTGCGTCCTGCAATCTCCGCGGCGCGCCTTCCGCTGCTACCGCTGGTTGCGGGGCTCGCTGCCGCCCAGGCAATCCGATCTGCGAGCCGGCCTCACGGTCGATCTGCGCTGGCCCAACGACCTGCTGCTCGGCGAACGCAAAACCGGTGGCATCCTCGTCGAATCCAAAACCGATGGCTCCGCTGTCTCCTTCGCTGTCGTCGGCATCGGCATCAATGTGCATCAGCGGGCCTTCGATCCCGATCTCGCAACGCCCGCCACCTCGCTCGACCTTGCTGCCGGCCGCGTCATCAGCCGCCAGGCGCTGCTGATCGCCCTGCTAAAATCGCTGGAGCACGAAGCCGCACAGCTTCCCGAGCAGCACGCGGGCAAAACGATTCCCGAGCGCGTGGCGCAGGCTTCCACGTGGGTTCGCGGCCGGCAGGTTACGATTCACGGGCCACAGGCATGCACAGGCGTTACCGCGGGCCTCGATGAAGACGGATTTCTACGCGTCGAAACCCCGGATGGAATCGTGACCGTGCGCACCGGCGGCATGCGCGCCGTACACGAGGTGATAGAGACAGGTTGACACTATGCTTTTGGCTCTCGACGTCGGCAACTCAAACACCGTGCTCGCGCTCTTCAGCCTCGATGGCCCAAAATCGTCGCTCATAGCTCACTGGCGCGTCACCACCCATCGCAACCAGACTGTCGATGAGTACGGCGTGCTCTTCGTCAATCTCTTTCAAATGCACGGCAAATCGCCGGACCAGATAACGCACATCATCATCTCTTCCGTCGTGCCTCCTGTCGAATCCATCCTTCGCCAGGTCTGCAAAGACTACTTCCGCATCGAGCCCATGTTCGTCGAGCCCGGCATCAAAACCGGCATGCCCGTACTGGTTGATAATCCCGCGGAACTTGGAGCCGATCGCCTCGTGAACGCAATCGCAGCTTTTGAGCGCTACGGCGGGCCATGTGTCATCGTCGACTTCGGCACTGCGACGACCTTCGATGTGGTCTCCGCCAAAGGCGAGTACATTGGCGGCGCTATCTCGCCCGGCCTCGGCATCAGTGCCGACGCTCTCTTTTCCCGCGCGGCACGGCTCGGCCGCGTCGACATTCGCCGCCCCGCCAAGGTCATCGGCACCAACACGGTTACGCACCTGCAGAGCGGCCTCTACTTCGGCTACATCGGCCTTGTCGACGGCATTCTCGAACGCATCGAGCAGGAGCTTGGCACTCAGCCCAGAGTCATTGCCACCGGCGGCCTTGCGCGCCAAATCGCTCCGGACTCGCGCTACATTCGCGAAATCGACGACATGCTCACGCTCGAAGGACTGCGCATCGTCTTTGAGCGCAATCGCGTCGCCAAGCCTCGCGGACGCGCGCGCTGAGGCCGCGCCGTGCACAATTACTTTAACTACTTCACCGAGATTGAGGAGCGCTTTCAGCAGCGCCGCGGCGCGCTGCTGCTGCTCTCCACCCTTGACTGGGCGTTGATCGAAACCTGGCGCGATGCGGGCATTCCGCTCGAAGCCGTGCTGCGCGGCATCGACAGCGCCTTCGATAAATATGAGGCCCGCCAGAAACGCGGACGCATGCGGCGTGTCAACGGGCTCGCCTGGTGCGCCCAGGCCGTGATGGAGGCAGCCGAAGAATTGCGCGAGGCCTCGGCAGGCGCAAATCCTCCTTCAGACACCTCATCGGAAAGCGGCGACTCCGGCTTTGAGCACGAACGCGTGGCCGCGCATCTCGAATCCGCGGCCGGTGCGCTGGTCAACTCCGCCATCGCTCCCCAGGCCTGCGCCGCCACTGCCGTGCGTCTGCGTGAGCTTGCCGCCGAAGTGCAATCCACCTCTGCCGGCGGCGCGGCCCATGATCTTGAAGCCCTTGAGCGCACCCTCACCGTGCTCGAAGAAAAGCTCTTTGCCGCGCTCACCGCCGCGGCGCCCGAAGAACTTCTCGTCAACCTCAAGGAACATGCGGCCCGCGAGCTCGCTCCTTACCGCAGCCGCATGGGCGTCGTGCAGTTGCGGCAGGTCGAACACCAGTTCGTCACCAAGCAGCTGCTCGTTCACTACGGACTGCCGCGTCTCAGCCTCTTCTACATGAGCCAGCAATGACGACTCCCCCCACTCACCTCGTCACTATCGAAAAGCCTATCTACGGCGGCGCCTTTCTCGCCCGTCTTGAGGGCAAAGCAGTCTTTGTGCCCCTCGCGCTGCCGGGAGAAGAAGAGCGCGTGCGCCTCGTCGAGAACAAAAAGGGTCACGCAACCGCCGAAGTCGAAGAGATCGTTATTCCCTCGCCGCAGCGCATCGCACCGCGATGTCCTCACTTTGGCATTTGTGGCGGATGCTCCTATCAGCACACCAGCTATGAAATGCAGCTCGCATTCAAGCAGGCGATTCTGCGTGAGACCTTCGACCGCGCCGGCGTTGCAATCCCCGGTGAAATCGCCGTGCTTGCTGCCGATCCATGGGCCTACCGCAATCGCGTGCGCGTTGCCTTTGACGCCTCAGGGAATCCCGGCTATCGTGGCCGGCGATCGAACGCTGTCATCCCCATCAGCGAGTGCCCCATCGCCGCTCCCTCGTTGATCGATGCCGCGCTCGCCTTTGCCCGGATGCGGCGCGATCTCGCCCCCACGCTGCAGCCCGCCGAGCTCTCCCTCTTCTGCAACGCGGATGAGTCGAAGATGCTTGCCGGCATCTTCCTCGCACGCCGCGGAAAACTCGACCTCGATCGTTTTGCCGGTGCCCTGCAGGAACGCGTGCCCTCGCTCAAAGGCATCGAAGTTGCCCTCGAAGCGCAGGAACGTCGCCCCGCCGTCGCCATCGCGCACTGGGGCGCGCCTTCGCTCGTCTACAACGCCGCGGGCTTCCCCTATCGCGTCGATCACGGCAGCTTCTTCCAGGTAAACCGCTTTCTCGTGGACGCGCTCGTCGATCGGGTCACGGCCGGCCGCTCTGGCGCGCTTGCATGGGACCTCTTCGCCGGCGTTGGCCTTTTTGCGCGCAAACTCGCTGCAGGCTTTGATCGCGTGATCGCCGTTGAATCCGCACCCAACGCGATTGCGGCCCTCAAACACAATCTCAGCGGAACCACCGGGCAGGCCATCTCCACGCCAACGCTCGATTTTCTGCGCCGCAACAGCAGCGGTTCGCGCCCCGACCTAATCGTTGTTGACCCTCCGCGCACCGGCCTGGGTGCGGAGACGACCGGCGGGCTTGCTACCGTCGCATCACCCACCATTGTCTATGTCTCCTGCGATCCTGCCACCCTCGCGCGCGATCTCCGCGCTCTTACCGCCGCGGGCTACGCGCTCCACTCCGTTACCCTGGTGGACCTCTTCCCGCAGACATTTCATCTCGAAACCATCGTCGAACTGCGGCTCACCTGATACGCTTGGTGCAACAAAAGCCTCTCCTCCTCCGGGCTCATGCACGCGGAATCGGAAAATTCCGGCGCTCATCTTTCGCCTTTGCGCGGCACAGACCCCGCTTTTTTTACAACCGGAATTCCGCTCTTTCACGCGGCATGGCTTTTCGCCTGCGGCATAGCCTTGGCGCATTTCGCGTGGCTCAGGCCTTCCATCGCGCTGCTCGCCCTGGCGCCCATCGCACTCCTCTGCTGCATTGCCGCCTTTCGCGCCCAGCACGTGGTGTGGATACCTCTCGCCGCGCTCTGGTTTCTGCTCGGTGCATGGTGCGCGGAGATGGAACCGCATCCAGCGCCCGCGCCGGTCATCGCTGCTCTTTCAGACGGGCTGCTGCGCACCGTTGAAGGCACCCTCGTCAGCACAGGTTCCGTGCAGAACCAGAACGACGAGGGCGAAGATGCCGAAGGTGACGGCCCCGCGCAACGACTCGACCTTCGCGTCTCATCCATTGAATTTGTCGATGACACCGCGGACCATCAGATACCTGTTCCCGACGGGGCAGTAAGGCTGAGCGTTCGCTGGCCAGGCGATGCAGCCTCCATCGCGCCCTTTCACTGTGGAGAACGCATTCGCGCCGTCGTTCGCCTGCTTCCTCCGCAGGTTTATCACACACCGGGTGTGTGGAACCGTGCCGGCTATCTGCTCGACCAGGGAATTACCTCGTCCGGTTCTGCGGAACTCGCCCACGTTGAACACCTCGGCATCGAGCCGCACCGCTCACTCGCCTGCCGCTTTGAAAGTTGGCAGCACTCCGCAACCGCGCGCCTGCTGGCATTGCCGGCACTCACGCAGCACCTGCCGGCGCCCTTTCGCCTCAGCGCGGACGATGCGGCAATGCTCGCCGCCATGACCGCCGGCGATCGCACGTTTCTGGACAGATCCCTGCGCATCGGTTTTGAGCGCACCGGCTCGTTTCACATGCTCGTGGTCTCCGGCTTTCACATCGCCATTGTCGCCGGCTGCCTCTTTTGGATCATGCGCCGCCTGCGCCTTCCGCGTCTGCCTGCGACGCTCATCACCATCGGCGGCTCATTTGCGTTCGCACTCTTCACCGGCTTTGCCACGCCGGTGCAGCGCTCCCTCTGGATGGTGTCGCTTTACCTCGTGGGCCGGCTCGTCTACCGCGAGCGCAGCCAGTTGAACACCATCGGCTTTGCCGCGCTTTGCCTGCTCGTTGCAAGCCCGCGCAGCCTGCTCGATGCCGGCCTGCAGATGACGCTCCTCGCCGTTGTATCCATCGCCGGCATCGCCGTACCGCTGCTCGCGAACACCGTCCACCCTTACTTTGAAGCCACGCGCGACCTCGACATCATCGCTCTCGATGTCAAGCTGTCTCCGCGCATCGCGCAGTTTCGCGTCGTGCTGCGCATGATTGCCGCGCGCCTGCAGCGAGCTGCATCCCCGCGCATCGCCTGGCGCATTTTTCCGTCTGTTCCTGCGCTTCGCGCTCCGCTGTGTCGAGTTGCTCACCGTCTCCTGCATCGTAGAACTCGCCATGACGCTGCCCATGGCAATGTACTTCCATCGCATCACCCTCTTCGCGCTGCCGGTCAATCTCCTGATCCTCCCGCTGCTCACGCTCCTGCTTCCGGCCGCGCTGCTCATGTTGCTTTTGCTGCTGGTGTGGCCTGCCGCCGCTCTCGTACCGGCCGCGATCGTCACGCTGCTGCTGCATCTATCCGTCGGCCTGGTTCATCTCTTCGGTTCCTTCGCGCTGGGCGACTTCCGCATTCCCGCGCCCCTCGCCTGGCAATCACTTATCTTCTGGGCTCTCCTCGCTGCCGCAATTGTCCTCGCGCGAGGGGGCCGGTGGTCCCGCCGCACGGCCTGGGCTGCGCTTATACTCGGCGCCCTTGCTGCCATCGCACCGCGCCCGATCGACCATCCTCACGACGCGCTGCTTGTTGAAGCCATCGACGTTGGCCAGGGCGATTCCCTTCTGCTCATCACGCCTGACGGCAAGACCCTTCTCGTCGATGGCGGCGGATTCCCCGGCGGCGCGAACCAGTCTCGGCATAATTTCGACATCGGCGAAGAGGTTGTCTCACCTGCGCTCTGGGCGCGCGGCATCCGTCATCTTGATGCGGTTGCGCTCAGCCATGCGCATTCCGATCACATGGAGGGCCTGCCCGCCATTCTGCGCAACTTTCACCCCACGGAGCTGTGGGTCGGCAACAATCCGCCTGTCCCGTCGTACGAAGCGCTGCTTGATGAGGCTCGCGATCTGCATGTGCAGGTGCGCCCGCTGCATGCGCAGGACGCGCTTTCTTTCGGAGATACGAAGATCCGCGTTTTCGCGCCCTTCAGCGATTACGTGCCCGGACCCGAGCCCGGAAACAACGACTCGCTCGTGCTGCACGTTGCCTATGGCGCAACTTCAGTGCTGCTTGAGGGCGACGCCGAAGCGCCCATTGAACATGCCATGCTCGCCGAACCCGGCCTCAAAAGCACTTTGCTCAAGGTTGGCCATCACGGCAGCATCTCCTCCACACAGGCGGATTTCCTCGCCCACGTCGCCCCACAGTGCGCCGTCATCTCCTGCGGGCTGCGCAATCGCTTTGGCCATCCGCGCCCTGAGGTGCTCAACGAGTTGCAAGTTGCGGGCGTCCGTACCTGGGTCACGGATATCGACGGCACCACGTGCTTCCGCCTCGATGGAGCAATGACCGGAGAAGTGGCCTGCGCTGCGGCTCCCTAGAAGCTCATCCTCATCCCGAACTGAATCTGCCTCTCGCGATAGTTGGTTGTCGCATTCACATCGAGCGGCTGGCCAAACTCCGTCTGCCCCGACTTGAGGCCGGTCAAAAAGTTCAGCGTCGGCAATCCGCCGCTCGCGGTGCCGGCTCCCAGCGTGTATCCCACCGTCTCCAGTTGCGTGACGTTGCGATGGTTCAGCAGGTTGAAGCTCTCTGCCAGCAACTCAAGCTGCCGCTCCCGGCCAAGATTGAAACGCTTCGCCACGCGTAGATCGGCTTTCCATGTGGGTGGATAGCGATACGTGTTGCGCGCCACGCCGTAGACGCGCCGGTCGCCACCGTAGCCATTCATCCCCGCCGCGAGGCCGACAACCGGCGTTTCAGATACGGTGAACTCCTTCGGAACCGAACCTGTGGTGTGCATCGTGTAGGGCAGCCCGCTGTGCGCCTGCCCGACCCCCGCTATCGTCCAGCCATTGGCGACGCGCCCCACCCAGCCATGCAGCTTCAACGCAGGCGCCCATGTGGCGGCGAGCGTGAGCGCATGGCGCACATCGAGGTCGCTTGTGCCGTACTCCTGTGAAAACTCCGTCGGGTCGAGCACACTCGGTCCACTTACCAGAGCCGATTCATGCGGGTTCCAGTCCGTTGCATGCGCATAGGCGTAGCGCGCGTGCAGCGAAAAGCCGCCGCGGCCGTTGCGGCTTACGCGCACGGTTGCGGCCTCATAGGTCGAGTTAGCTCGGCTCACGATCTCAGAAATCTGCTGATAGGCGGGATTCAAACGCCCTGCAAAACCCGTCGGCGAAAGTGCAGACGGCCACGACGCGAAGAAGGGCACAGTAATCTGCGAAGCCTTGATCGGTCCCGATCTATTCCCGTCCACAACGTTATACGTAATCGTCTGAGGATTGGTCGCAGGATCAATGTTGGCATCGAAGATCACCGGCAGCCGTCTGCCCAGGCTCACCGCGCCTGTGGCCTCCACCTGAACGTGACTCGGCAATGGCTGCTCGATCGACACCGCGGCCTGGTGCACTTCGCCATTGCGAAATGTCGGCGACAACTCCACCGCATCTGGTTTCACCGTTGCCGCCGGTTCGCCTGAAAGCACATACGGAAACGGCGGCGCGCCACCACCATAGAGATTATCCGTAGGCCGCATGAAGAATGTCAGATCGCCATTCGGCGACCCGGTTTGCGTCAGCGCAGTCAGCAGCATCGCATTCGGCGTGCGGCCAAAGAACATGCCATAACCCACGCGCACAACCGGCCAGTGGCTGCTTCCCATGGCCCATGCAAGGCCCGCTTGCGGTCCCCACTGGCTGCCCAGGCCCGGCAGGCTCTGCGTGAGCGGAAGATCAGGATTGTTCACCGCAGCAATGGCCGGAGGCATCTGCTCGAGTTCCCAACGCAACCCAAGCGACAACTCCAACCGCTTTGCCGCCTGCCACTGCGATGTCACGTAACCTGCCCAATCGTTCGTTTCCACATTCCAGTTGGCCGGTCCCATCGTCTGCGAATACCACGAGTAGCAGGGCAAATAGCCGAGCCCGTGCAGTGTGCCCGTTGAGTCGCGCCATACTCGCCCTGTCTGATCGCAATTGTGCTGATCATAGGGATTCAACTGCCCGTTAATGCCAAAGCTCTCAAACGCCAGCGCATCTGAAGCAAAGTTCTCCACGGTCGAGTAGTAGTAGGTCCCGGTCTGGTTGCGCAGGCGGCTCGTCGCATCCGCGTTGCGGCTCGCGCTCGCGCCGGCCTTCACCAGCAGCGCCTTCCTCACCCAGTCGAATTGCTGCTCTGCCTGGTAAGAATGCTCGTCGGGATAGCTGCCTGGCCCGAAGCGCGATGGATTCCCGATCGTGAAGCCATAGCCTCCGTCCACCACGATCTGCGGAAGCTGCGCCCAGTTGCTCACCAGCAGTGTCTGCTCCCACGGCGACGGCGTCTCAGTGGGCATGTCAAGGCGATGCCCGCCCACCAGACCCTGCGTTACAGCGATCAAATTCGGGGTGATGGAACTCTGCCAGCGCGCAGTGATCATCTGGCTGCTTGCCCGGCTGCCTCCATAACTGTGCGTGCCATAGGGCTCAGCCGCACGCGTTCCCCCGCCTCCCGGCGCATCCCAATGCGCGCCCAGGCCCTGAATCATCAGTTGATTGCGCTCCGTCGCCTCCCAGTCCAGGCGTCCAAGGCCATTCCACTGCGTGCCGCTGCGCGCCGCGGGACCAAGCAGGCCGGCCAGCGTCTGCAACATGCCGGAATACGCCCCAACGCCAGCCGCCACCGGATTGGTGCTGGCAAGACCAAGCCGCGCGCTCAGCACCTGCATCTGGTCGTTCGAGGGCTGCGCGAAAAAGCTGTCGGCGTGCCGCACAATCGAAACGCCGGGATCGTTGCGCAGATAACCATCGACCGATCCGAACCAGAACAACTGCCTGCGGCCGACGCGGCCTCCTGCGCCTGCACCCCAGATAATCTCGCGATCACTCGGCGTATACGCTTCTGGCGTAAAAGCAGGCACAGTCAACGCCGTTCCCGGAGTCGTCTCTTTTACCCATTGCGTAAGCGGATTCTGCGCCCCCCACAGCCTTTCGCGATCGAAAACGAAACCGCGTCCATGCAGAGCACTCTCGCCACGCCGGGTCTCGATGCCCGCATGGTCTCCGCCAGGCCCCCTCGACATCGAGTCTGCGTCCGTTCCGAGCACATGCACAGTGCGAATCGCCGATTCGCCCAGCACTCCCGATGAAGTGAACGATCGAGAAGAACGCTGCGTGGCATCGGTCATGCCAAAAGCCAGCCTCGTCGAAATGCCATCGATCCGGAATGTCGTCGGCTTCTGCTGCCGGCGCGCCGCCGCATCTTCGTCGCTGCCTTCGCTCGAGCCCGGCGAAGACGAATCGACGATGAATTCCTGCCAGTTGCGCGCGGGAATCGGCAGCGTTTGCAACTGCTCGGCGCTGATTGTCAGCGCGTCACTCTGCGTGCTGCTATCCGCGCCTGGCATCGCCGTCGGCTGTGGATTGGTTTTGGTGGAACCGTCAGACTGCGCTGACAAGATCGCGCCCGGGCTGATCACGATCAGCAACGCGGACAAAGCCAGTAGAGAGGAGCCCTTGCATCCCTTCATTCGAACCCAGGCAGCGCAAATCTGGGAAAAGCACTCGCTGATCGGCCCGCTCTTCGTGGCAGGTCCGAAAAAAACTGACGGACTGCACACGGGCGCCGTTCAATCCGGCATCCGTATGCGTGGAATGTGCAGAGAATTCGTGAGCGATTCTACTGCATCTACCCCGTCAAAAAGATGACTCTAAAGATGCAGAGGCGCACAACGCGTAGCCGCCCCTCTGCTGCGACATCCGGTGGCCTCTCAGCGTCATTCGATACACTAAGAGAACGCCGTCCCGCGCACGGCAATCTCTGTGCCCGGCCCGTTGCGATCCCCCCTTGCGAGCAGCGCATTCCATGTTTATTGACGAAGCAAAGATTCGCGTAAAAGCCGGCGACGGCGGCAATGGCTGCATGGCCTTCCGCCGCGAAAAGTTCGTGCCCCGCGGAGGTCCTTCCGGCGGCGATGGCGGACGCGGAGGCGACGTCATCATGGAGGCATCGCAGCGCCACAACACCCTCATCCACTTCCGCTACAACCCCGAGCACAAGGCCCAGCGCGGCGAACACGGCATGGGCTCCAACTGCACCGGGCTGGACGGCAACTCCATCGTGCTGCAGGTGCCCGTTGGCACTGCGCTCTACGACCAGGAAACCGGCGAGCTGATCCACGACTTTCAACTCCCCGACGAACGCCTCATCGTCGCTAAAGGCGGGCGCGGCGGGCGCGGCAACCAGCACTTCGCCACCAGCACCCACCAGGCTCCCCGCGAGCACGAGCTTGGCCGAACCGGCGAAGAGCGCCATTTCCGGCTGGAATTGAAGTTGCTGGCCGACGTCGGTCTCGTCGGCTATCCCAATGCAGGCAAGTCCACGCTCATCTCGCGCATCTCCGCTGCCAAACCCAAAATCGCCGACTATCCCTTCACTACGCTCGAACCCAACCTCGGCGTCGTGAGCGTGGGTGAGGAGCCGCATCGCGAGTCGTTCGTGGTGGCAGACGTGCCCGGACTCATTGAAGGCGCCCACCTCGGCTCAGGCCTCGGCGTGCAGTTTCTGCGCCACATCGAGCGCACCCGCGTGCTCGTCCATCTTGTGGATGTATCGGACGCATCAGGCCGTCCCGACCCGGTCGAGGACTTCAAGGTCATCAACAACGAGCTTGCAGGCTTCGGCAATGGACTCGACGAAAAACCGATGATCGTCGTCGCAACCAAAATCGACGCGGCCAATCCTGAGAAGCTCAAAAAGCTCTCCACCTACGCCAAACGCAGAAAGCTCGAATTCCACGCCATCTCCGCCGTTACCGGCCAGGGCATCGACGAGTTGAAGTGGGCGCTCGCCAAACGGCTCAGGCCGGCAGAAGAGAGCGCATAGCGCGTTCGCTCAGCGCCCGGCATTCCTGTTCTGTTCCTTCAGCCATTGGTAGAGAGGCGCAAAGTAGTCGAGCATCGGCTGCGCGTCAAGATGGTCAGTCCCCGTCATCTGCTTCAACGTTTGCTGCCACGGCTGCGACTGCCCCACCTCAAGCATTTTTGCCAATTTATCCCCCGCGGCTTTCGACCCGTAAAAACTGCAGCGGTTCAGCGGGCCTTTGTACCCGCTCGCGTCGCACATGGCCTTGTAGAACTGGAACTGATAAATCCGCGCGAGGAAGTAGCGCGCATAAGGCACGTTCGTCGGGACATGATTCTTCGCGCCAGGATCAAAATCGGCCTCGGTACGATTCACCGGTGGCGCCACTCCCTGGTACTTTGCGCGCAACGCCCACCAGGCCTTGTTGTAATCTGCCGGCTTCACAGCGCCGGAAAAAACCTCCCACCGCCATTTGTCCAACGCCAGCGCAAAGGGCAGAAATGCCACCTTGTCGAGAGCGGTGCGCAGTTGCAGAGGAATATCCGCTTCAGCCGGCGGATCGGTCGTCGTCAGGCCAAGTGTCTTTAGATATGCCGGCGTGATCGATAACGCAATCGAATCTCCGATTGCCTCGTGAAAGCCATCGTTCGCTCCACCTCGAAACAGAAACGGCTGTTTGTTATAGGCACGCTGATAGAAGTTATGGCCCAGCTCATGGTGCACCGTTGTGAAGTAGTCATCGCGTGACTTCAATGCACATCTTCACGCGCAGGTCATCGACCGAATCCACGTCCCATGCCGACGCATGACAAACCACTTCACGATCGCGCGGATGCACAAATTGCGATCGCTCC
Organism: uncultured Acidobacteriaceae bacterium; assembly: GCA_963839215.1. Taxonomy (GTDB): domain Bacteria; phylum Acidobacteriota; class Terriglobia; order Terriglobales; family Acidobacteriaceae; genus Telmatobacter. The sequence continues at coordinate 100,017 of CAWITZ010000004.1, forward strand.
CAGAAGGTCGCAGGCAGAGGAGCAAAGCCAAGGGACTTGAAAAAGTTTTCGCCGTAGTGAACCATCGCGCGCCCGGCAGCAACGCTGGCGGCGTGCCCGCTGTCGGAGCTCAGATCGGTTCCGGTGACGAACGCCGGGGCCGCTGCAGGATCCTTTTCTGCAATCTGCTTCTTCAGGGCCGTCTCGAGATTGACCGGCCGATACTGCGAAAGCTTCGGATCGGTAGGCGCAACAACGTCGTAAATGTTGCCCCACTCCTGCGCCCACATATTGCCCAGCAGTTGCGCTGGAATCAGCCCGTCCGGCCGGTCCGCAGCCTTGCCATACTTGGCAATGAGCCGGGCACGTACATAGGTATGGAGTTCGCGGTAGAGCGGCTCAAGCTGTGTCCAGGTGCGATCAAGCTCGGCAGAAAACTCAGCGGGTGTCATGTCGTAGCCCGCGCGCCATTGTTCGCCGGCATCTGCGTGGCCCAATTCCCTCGCGCCGATATTCTGAAGTGCAATAAAGCGCGCATACTTGTCACGCATCGGCGCACCAATCGCGTGCCAGCCCATCCACAGTCTGGTCAGCTCCTCTGGATCGCGCGATTTCGCCATGATCGCAGAAATCGCGTCGATGCCCATGCATCTGGAATGCGGTTCCGTCGCCCTGGCCACTCGCAGGATCAGGGCAGAACTTGCCCTCGCCGTACATAGCTGTCAATTCCGCCGCCAGTTCCATCTGCTCGGCAAGAAGCTTTGGATCGCTCGGCGCCGCTGGGGCATTCAATTGCAGCAACATCATCTGACGACGCAGCGAGGGCGGCAGCGTCACCTTGTCCCAGCGATGGCTCTCCGCAGTCAGCGCAAGTGCGCGCGCGGTGTATTGCTCATTGAGCAAGGCGCTCGTAGCCTGCGTGTCTCCGGTAATATGCGTCATCGCAGTCCATTGCGCATGCGACGTGTCGGTATTGAGCTTGAGCAACTCCGTATTGGCGCGATCGATGAAAGCCTGCGCGCCGGCCACGGTAGGCGCCTGGGTCGGCGTTTGGTCAGATGCGCTCTGGGCGACGCCCACCATCGATGCAGCAGAAATTAGACAGAGAGAAAGAAAATAAGCCCGCATGGCGGGCAGTATAGCGCCTGGGGCTGCATCACGATTTACACCATCGCCCGTTCTTTCACCGTCAGGTACTGGTTGAGCACCGACGAGGTCAGCGCCTCGGGATTCAGGTCCATCGTCAGCGCTCCCTGTTCGTGCAGCCGCGCCAGCAGCACCTCGCGCCGCCCTGCCATTTCCTGCGCCGCGGCGGCTCTGAACATCTGCTCAACGTTCTTCGGCCGCGTGCGCGCGATCTGATCCACCTCCGGCTGCGCCATCGCCACAAACAGCAACACATGCCGTCGCAACAACTGCGTCGCGCCGTCAATCACTTCCGGCCGCATCGCAGACTCTGCAAGGTCGGTAATCCACAGAATCAACGCTCGGCGCGGCTGCAGGCGATTCAGCATTGCGGTCGCGCGCAGATGATCAGCCTCGCTGCCTTCCGCACGCACCTGTGCCAGCGCTTCAATCATCTGTCGCAGATGCGCGGCGCCTCTTCCCGGCAGCAGGCGTTGCTGAATGCCTTGCCCGTAGGCCAGCAGGCCCACACGATCCCCCGAGAACAACGCAAGCTGCGCCAGCGACACCGCCGTTGTACAGGCAAAGTCGAGCTTTGCGTGGACACGCGCCAGGGCCCCCGCCGCCGGCAATGCCGCACGTCCCGGAGCCACCGCCGCTGCGCGCGAGCGCATCAGCCGCCCGCAATCCAGCACGATCCACACCGCCTGGCTCCGCTCGGTCTGGTACTGGCACGTGATCGGGCTCCCCCGGCGCGCGCTCGCCGTCCAGCAGATGTCCCGCAGATCATCGCCCTCCCGATACTCGCGCAGGCTTTCGAAATCACGGCCCAGACCGCGCTGCCGCGCCTGCCTCAATTGCAGATCGATCTGGCGACTGCGTGCCAGAAATATCTGCTGCTCTTCGCCCGCGCGCAGCGCAGGATACACACGCACCTTCTGCACCAGCGACGCCTGTGCCCAGCGCTCGGCCAGGCCAAGCGGTGAGCGGTATCGCACATAGAGCGAGCCGGTCTCCCAGTCGCCGCGCTCCTTCGGCTCCACTCGATAACGCACCGGCGCAGGCACGCGGGGAAACGCCGTAAGCTTCAGCTCGGCAGGCTCGGCCACCAGCGCAACGGGCAGGTCGTCAATCAGCCTGCAGTCCAGGATCACGCGGCCCTGGTTCTCAATCGTCAATTCAATTTCTGTCTCGCTGTCGAGCGAGGGCGCATTCGTCCACGAGCGGCTTGCAATTAACTGTTCAGCCCGCGGCAGCCGCAACCCGTCAAGGAGCGCAGCCAGCAGCACCAGCGCGTCCCACGCCAGCATTGCATAGGTCAGCCGGCTCTCCCAGAAGGCGGGTAGCAGCCACAGAAAACCCGCCGCCAGCAGCGCGATCGTGCGCGGTGTGAGGCCAAAGCCCCAGCGTCTGCGCGGTGTGCACGCTGCGCGTATCGGCTCCGGATGCAGCGAGGGCGCAATCATCGCCGCGGCACCGGCACCGCGGCGACAACGTCCGTCAGCACGCGATCCGCATCAAAGCCTTCCAGCTCCGCCTCCGGCTTAAGCAGCACACGATGGCGCAGCACTGGAGCCACCGCGCGCTTCACATCGTCGGGAACTAGATAGTCGCGCCCTTCAAAAGCAGCTGATGCCTGGGCCACCAGCATCACGCTCAGCGCAGCGCGCGGGCTGGCGCCCAGCGATAGCGTCGGCCATTCCCGCGTGCGCCGCGCAATCGCAAGAATGTAGCCATAAAGCTCCGGCTCGATGCGGATTCTGCGCACTTCGGCGTGCGCCGCCGCCAGCAGACCCTCAGGGATTGGCTTGATCGCCGCATCATCGAGAAGCCCTGCGCCCGAGCCCGCATGATGCCGGTGCAGAATTTCCATCTCTTCCGCTTCGCTCGGATAGCCCACGCGAATCTTCATCAGAAAGCGGTCCAGTTGCGCTTCCGGCAACGGATAGGTTCCTTCAAAGTCCACCGGGTTCTGCGTGGCGAATACGGTGAACCAGCCCGGCAGCGGCCGCCGCGCGCCATCAATCGTCACCTGCCGCTCTTCCATGCACTCAAGCAGCGCCGCCTGCGTCCGTGGAGGCATGCGATTGATCTCATCCACCAGCAGCAGGTCTGTAAACACCGGCCCCGCGTGAAACACGAACGACTCCGTGCCGCCGCGCAGAATATTCGTGCCCAGAATGTCGGCAGGCATCAGGTCCGGTGTTGCCTGCACGCGCTGGAATCCAAGTCCCAGCAGCCGCCCCAGTGCCTTGACCATCAACGTCTTCGCAATGCCGGGCACACCTTCCAGCAGCGCGTGTCCCTGGCACAGAACCGCGATCAGCACTTCTTCAATCGCCGCGTTCTGCCCTGAGATGACGCGGCCAAGTTCGCCGCGCGCATGCGCAATCAACTTGTTCGTCGCCTGCAGTGCCGCCGGTTCTTGGATCGCATCGTGGCCTGTCTCTTGCATTGGTTCCTGACTCATGAAGCCCTTTCTTGCCTGCTGGAATGTGTGTCCTCTGTCTGCGTCCCCGAGCCGCCGGGCCTCGTCGCCCCGGCAAGTGCCGCCCAATGCATGTGCAGCGCCTGAATCAGTTTCAATGCTGCGCGCGGCTCAATCTGTTCGTTCCATGTCGCCTCTTCGCTGGCCGCAAGATCAACTTCGAGCCGTTCATCCGCGTTCGGAAATCGCCTGCGAATCACTGCGGCAAGTTCCGCGGCCGGCATCGGCCCTGGACGCAATCCACACAGGCGCGAGTGCCTGCCTGCGAAAGCGCTCCAGCGCCACGGCAACCGCCGTTGAAGAAGCTCCAGCGCTGCGATAGAGCGAGCCAAGCGCGTCAAGAAACTCAACTGGGGCGCCCCTTACCGGCTGTGGCAGCTCGCGCATCGGCCCGCTGCGCCGGCTGAAGCTGAAGACAATGAGCAGACCCAGCAATGGCAGCCCGATCAGCAGCAGAGTCCGCGCCGGCCCCGATGCATAACTCCAAGTTGAGCGCACGTCGCCATGCAGGGACTCGTCCCAGTAAAAATGGTGCCCTTCACGCGGCCCGATCGAGTTCAGCAGAAGGTCAAGATTATTGCCGCGCGCAAGTGAGATATTCTCAAGCGGCGTCGCGCTCGCCCACCACACCACGTGCCCTTTGCCGTACTCGTATTCAACAACCGCCGGCTGCCCCGTGCATCCGTACTGAATGCGATGCGAAGGATTCCCCACCTGCCACGAAGCCTGCGGCACCATCCACACCTCGCCGGAGTTGGCCAGCGCATCCTGCCCTTCAGGCTCCAGCCGGCATGCGGCAAAATTGAAAAGCTGCGACGTCATCGGCATCCCGCCGGGCAGGATCAGGCCGCCCCAGTAGCCGGTGGCCAGCACACGTCCGCCTTTCTCCACAATCTGACGCACCGCCCTGGTGTCTTCGCTCTCGCGCGAAAACGGCTCCGCAAAAATCACCACCGTTTCAGGACCTGCAATCGCCGCCAGATCGCTCAGCGGCCGCTCCCAGCGTTCGACCGGATAATTCGCGCCAAGCAGCGTCTCATAGGCGGCGCGTGCCCCATGCTGCCCGGCAAGATACGTTGAAGGCAGCGGATTATCGCTGCTGTTTCCACTCGGCAGCAGCATGCCAATCAGCAAGGCGAGCGCCAGCGCAACGCCCAGGCAGCCCAGCAGCAGCTTGCGGTCTCGCGGATCAAGCGATGCCAGCACCTTCATCGTGCGCCGCCTTCCGCTCCGCCACTGCCCATCAGTGTGGCCGCAATCTCTTCGGCGCTGCGATAGTCACCCTCGGCGGCGGCGCGTCCGCCATACCACGTGCGCTCAAAGCTCCCGGTCAGCGCTGCCAGGCCCGCTCTGCGCGGATCGTCAGGGCCCACAAGCGCGAGATACTCGCGCGGTGTGCGCGCCCGGTCCGCTGGCCACAAACGCCTCGCTTCAAGCCGGGAAATTGCCGCCCAGTAAACGAAGTGAATCGCCTCGCGCCACTCTCCCGCCGCGGCTGCACGCCGCGCATCCTCCAACCACAATTGCCAATTGCGTGCCGAAGGCGCACCAGGCGCGGGTCTCGCATCTTCCGGGACAAGCCGCACGCGCCACCGCCGCTCCATCGTGACCAGTCCCCACGCCAGCAGCGCACACACGCCCGCAATAAAACCCCACACCAGCAGACGGCCAACCCACGCCGAGCGTGCGCGCAATTGAGCGGCGCGCAGAAACAGATGGTTCATCCAGTTGCCAAACTTCTCCATCACCGAATCACGAACCGAGACCTGCGCAAGGTCGCGAAAGTCTCTGCCCGCCAGCACCTGCTTCATCGCGTTGCGTTCCTGCGTGTGCACAGGCGCGGGTTGGCTTACCTCATGTGTCTGGGCAAGGTCGATGGCGAGGCGAGTCTCGGCGCCCTGCAGCAGTTGCAATGTCGTCAATGGAACCGGCTGGCCCGCGGCTGCGGCATTTTTTTTCGCGGCATCTGCCGCATCGGCTGAGATGTCGGGCTCTTCGGCCTTTGAAAACAGAACCCGCAGCCACCCGTAGCGAACCAGGCGCTTCGCATTCCCCAGCGGAATACGATCATCGGAACCCACCAGAAGTGGATCGCAGGCCTTCAGATCACGCGCTTTCGCACAGGCCTGCACCAACGGGATCAATGCCGCCAGGTGCTGCCGATACTCCTCCATCGTGGCGTCGCGCCATCGCCCTGCCGGCGGCTGCACAGGCGCGTTCGCAAGCGGAGAGTCCGCACGCATCAAGGCAGACTGTGCCGCCAACAACGCGACCAGCCCCAATGCGTAGACGTATCTGGTTCGCAAGATCAAGCCCGCGCGTCCTCAGCCGATGTTGCAGTTACAAGGGCACTCGCATCCGCGCTCACGAGTTCAGGCGCGCTCCATCCGGCAGCATTCATCATCAACTCGATGTCGTAGCCCTCGCGCCGTATGCGCTGATCATAGTAGATAAGGGTCAGGGCAATCGGATAAAGCGGCCCAATCAGCGAAGAGATCACCGCGCCAAGCAGGTAGCGCGATTGCAGATAAAGCGGGGGCGTCGCGCCCACATGAATCGCCCGGTGTGAAATCGCGAAGAACGCCAGGCGCAACAGGAGTTGAAGAATCAGCGATGCCATTGCGCCAAGACAGATCGCAGTCCCCCATGCCCCAAAAATCCGCAGGCGGCCTTCCCTGCTCAACTGCCAGCTGCGCTTAAGTGCTCCAAACCCACTCCGCACCTCGATCGCCGCAACGGGAAAAGTGAGGGCCAGGCGCATTCCAAGCCAGATAAACACAAATCCGCCGGCGAGGCAGACAACAAATAACACCAGAAACGCCGAAAGCTTTTGCTCGCCGTTCAGCGCTCCCATAGCATCGAGGATGAGCGCCGCCGCAACCAGGCCGCCAAACGCAATACCTTCAGGAAGTACAACCACCACGCCCACCTTGAGAATCGTCAGCCAGAGATAACTTCTCCACCGCTGGCAGACAAAACGCATGCTTCCCCCAAGTGAGCATGCGGTATTTGAGAGCAGCGACGAAACCTGCTTTACATAGGCTGGGACGACCAGCGTCCCGAAGACGGCCGCAAGGTGGAAAAAAAACAGCGACACAATCAAAGTCCACAGCGCGACTCCGCGTTGACGCCATGGATGGACCCAGGAAGCAACGTGTAGCCAGCCGAGGTCGACAAAATGAACCGCCAGCATCGCCACCGCCGGAAACGCAGCAATGCCGACAAAGACCAGGAACCTTGCGCGGTAAATCTGGAACGTCCGGTCCAGAATCTCACCGAGCGTCATCGGGCGAAGCGCTCGGTTCATGCCAGGCCACCGGCTTTCGGCGGCTCCGGATCGAACGGGCTCGCAAGTGGCGCATTCGTCTCGGGCATTTCCGGCAACGCAGCAGGCGTCACGCCCGCCAGCCACGGCACACCTTGGGCCTGTTGCGCGGGCTCCTGCGCCAATCCCGCCTCGCGCATCATCCACTCAATGTCAAATCCCTCGGTGCGAATGCGCTGGTCAAAATAGAAAATCGACAGCGCAATCCCATACACCGGCCTCACCAGAGCCTGCACAGCAAACATAAGACCGTAGATCACAATCGTCGAGATCACGCCAAATGCAACCGCGTGCTGCCGGCCCGTCCATTGCGGTATCACTTCAATCGCCAGCATCAGGGGAAAGACCAGTGCCATCATGAGCACCCAGCTCAGCGCCGTGCCCAGCAGCAACAGCACAAAGATGCGCCCCTTCGTTCCCCGGCTCAGCAGGGCGGAGCGCTTGATCGCATTCCACGGGCTGATCTGCTCCACGGCGCATGCGGCAAACGCCAGACACACGCGCAGCAACATCCAGAGCACGAAAGCCACCGATCCGGCGATTGCCAGAAACAGCGCGACGCCTGCCAATGCTCCTGCGGCCAATGCACCGCCTCCCGACAAACGCGCTGCGCCTGCGCCCGCTGTCAGCATTGCGAACACAATAAACGCCGCTGCCGGCACGGCTGCAACCATCAGCCCCATAAGCAGGCAAAGACCCAGGTACCGACCCCTGTGGGCCCACGCGCTCCGGTATGCGCTGCGAATCGTGATCGTCCCGCCCAGAAAATGCCTCGCTGCCGCTTCGCTCATTGCCGCCCAGCCCAGGGCAATTGCGCCGGCCCACAGCGGCAGCAGAAGAACGCCGAGCGCCACCAGCAGCGCAACGGCCGCGATTGCCACCCCTCTCGATGTGACCGCGCTCCCCGTCGAGACCAGCAGCAGCGCCACCGTACCGAATGCCAGCAGCATCGTCGCTGCCGGAACCGCTGCAATACCTGCGTACACCAGGAAGCGTGAGCGGTAGAGGTTGGCCGTGCGATCAAGTATTTCGCCGAGAGTCAGCGGATGCAGTCTTTCATTCATGCTTACTCCCCGAATCGGCAATGCCGGCCGGCGCCCAATCGGCAACTTTCTCTTCCCCGGCGGCCGCCGGCGCCGTCTCCGTCATCCCTGCGGCGCGCATCATCCACTCAATGTCATAGCCCTCTTTGCGCACGCGCTGGTCATAGTAGAAGAGCGTGAAGCCCGTCGCATAAATCGGCCCAACAAACGTATTGGTGCAGAACGCCACCACCTGCTGCACCACCCTCAGGCTCACCGGCAGCGCGCCCTTCTGCTTGATTGCCATCAACACAAAAAATCCCTGCGCAATCACGGTCAGCCCTACCTGGATGGCCACTACCAGCAGTGCCAGCAAAAAAATTCGCCCACGCCCGCCCTTGCTCAAATCAATGCTGCGGCGGATCGCCTTTCGCGCAGGCAGGTCCTCAATCACTGACGCCGGCACGGCCAGAGAGTAACGCAGGCCCATGATGCTTGCGTAAACAACCGCCCCCGTAACCAGCAGACCGAAAACTACCGTGACCACCAGGAAAACCAGCAACGCCTCAGGATTCTTTCCCGCCGCGTTGGTCAGCAAGCCCCTGGGCTTCGCATATATAAGAATGAATGCCGTGTATCCGCCGTACAGCAGGCCGAACGGCAGCCACACGATGCAGGTTGTGATCGTCATCAGCCACAGGTAGCGGCCCCAGCGCGGCAGGATACTGGCATAAGCCCCTCGAATCGTCGCCGCCGCACCCAGGTGTATCCATGCGACTGCGCGGCTGTTGGCTGCAACTGCGAACCCGCCCACGATCACCATCGTCGGCCACATGATCAGCGCGCCTACCACGGTCGCCAACACAATCTGGCTGTTCAGGTGGCGCATGCGCAGCACTTCCTGCACGCCTATCTGTCCCAGGCTCAGCACCAGCAGTGCGCCGGCGTACACCGAGGCTATGCCAGCAAGCACCGCAAAATGGGTGCGGTAAAGGTGCGCCGTGCGATCCAGAATTTCGCCGAGTGTCAGGGGGCGCAGGGTTGTTTCCATCGAACGTTCCTTTAGAGTCACGGCAGGTGCTTGGCGGGATACTAGCACAGGGGCAACAGGGTGGCGTCATGCCGTCGCGACGATCCCACAATGGGAATTTGTAAAGAAATAACTCTCGTGCAATTGCGGTAAACTGAACTACCGCAGGATGAATGTATTGACAACCCCGGTAAACGAGCTTGCAAAGGCTTGTGCCCACTCCACCGACGCCGCAGAGTGGGAAGAGTTCCTGCGCCGGTGCACGCCTCCCGTGGCAGCCGTCGCGGCGCGCCTCACCCGTCTTTGGGCTGGAACCGCAACTTCTTCAATCGTTGACGACATAGTGCAGGAAGTCTTCCTCAAGCTCTGCGATCAGGAGCGCCGCGTCCTGCGGGATTTCACCCCCCGTGGCGAAGACTCCTTCTTCGGCTTGCTCCGGGTCATTTCTGCCTCCGTGGCCAACGATTACTTTAGGCGGCAACACTCTGAAAAGAGGGGTGGCAAAGTAGTAACTTTGGACCTCGATGACAACGCGTCGGCGCCCTATCAGCCATTTCGCGCAGAAGACGTCGAAATGGAGCGCACCGTGCTCTTCGCGGAGCTCGATGATCTGCTGCGCTCGGCTGCCGGCCCAACGGCCCAGCGCGACCGTACGCTTTTCTGGCTCTATTACTTGCAGGGATTGACCGCGGACGAAATCGCGGGGCTGCCGGGCTCCGGACTCACCGCAAAAGGCGTCGAAAGCGCCCTGCGGCGCGTGGCAACATGGTTGCGAACCGAAATTGCAGATAGAAAGACTGGCCCTCACATTCCCGCCGTCCGGGAGGCAGGCTGGACCGAGCGCTGAGGGTAAACAAGTTCGGTAACGGAACAATTTAGTGCTCGGAGAAGGATAGCTACCGCATTTTTCGGTATCAAAAGTGGAATGACGAACGACGACCTCAATCCCGAGTCCGCGCCGAGCCCCTCCGACGGGAGCCCGAACGACCTCGCTGAGGCCCTGGACGACCTGCGAGCGATGGCTTCGTTTCGTGGGGTAGCAGGCCTCGACGGGCCGCATTCGTCTGCAATGCCCCATCTCAGTCCGGGTTCTGCCCCATGCCCTGTATTGTCAGACTGGCTCCAACTCGCAGCCGGCGAAGCTGACGCAACCACGAGCGAAACCCTGCTCGCGCACGCTTCCGTGTGCTCCAAGTGCCTTGCCCAGCTACGGGAGTGCCAGCGCGCTCTGTCTTCTGAGATTTCCGCGTCTGAGACCCGCGAGCTCGAGAACTTTCCGTCGCTCAATCGGCAGTGGCAACATCGGCTCGCTGTCGAACTCGCGCGGACGCCGCATCGGGCAAAAACCCAACTCCGCCTTCCCAATTCCGCCTGGGCATTAATCGCCATCGCGGCCCTGCTTGTAATCGTTGTCAGCGGCAGCATCTGGTGGCGCGGGCTGCATGCGCCGGAGAAGCTGCTGGCCGCCGCCTATTCCGACAACCGCACCTTTGACCTGCGCATACCAGGGGCCGGCTGTACCCCGGTCATCAGCGACTCGCATCTGCGCGGTGGCGCTACCGGTCGCGAATCCGCTCAGCTGCTCACCGCTCGCGCTGAGATCGAGAACAGGCTCGAACGAAAACCGAACAATCCCCATTGGCTGCAAATGCAGGCCCGCGCACAGATTCTCGAAGAAAACTATGACCCGGCCATCGATACTCTTGACCGGCTCATCTCCGCCGGCCCGGTGACTCCCGGCCTGCTCACCGACGCCGGAATGGCCTACTTTCTGCATGGGGCCGCCGCCGGCAGCGAGAATGACCGCGCCACGGCCCTCGACTATCTGCGCCGCGCCGATGAAATGGCGCCCAGTGACCCCGTCATCCTCTTCAATGAGGCGCTGGTCATGGAAGACCGCGGACAGGTCATGAACGCGGTAGAAACCTGGAACCGTTTCCTCAAGTTTGAACGCGATCCCAAATGGCTTGAAGAAGGCCGCCAGCGCCTTAGCTCGCTTGAAGCCAAGCTCGACCGCCTTAAAACACATCAGAGCCGCATGGAGCAGCATCTCGCGACGCCGCAGGCGATGCGCGCGCTCGCTGCCGATTCCGCCACACTGGCCGGTCTCGACGAAGAGTTCGCGACGACTTTCCTCCCCCATCTGCTCGATGCCGCCTATCCGCTGCCTGTCGATCGTTCGCGTGGATCGCCATGCGATGAAAACTGCCTCGCTGCGCGCACCCTTCTGCATGCCCTCGCCGCTTCACTCGAAACCCAACATCAGGATCCATGGCTCATCCGCTTTCTTCCCTCCGACTCCTCTCCTCCCAATCCTCGTTTCACAGCAGCAGCCCACGCGCTGGCCGCGGCCATTGACGCGGATACACGCGGCGACTTCTCCGCCGCCGAAGACCTGGCCCAATCGAGCTACAACAGCTTTGAAGAGATCGGCAACACGGCCGGCGCTGCCCGTGCCGAGGTCGAACGCATCTTCGCCATGCAGCGCTCGTTCGTGTTAACCGCCTGCGATGAAGCCGCGAATGCCCTGCTGCCTCAGGTCGAAGAATTTCCCTGGATCTACGCCCAGACAGTCTCGCTCGGCGCCGGATGCAACACCAGCACCGGCAGCGCGGCCATGAACAACCCGGGGGTTCAAAAGGCGCTTGACCTCGCGATCAGGTATCACTATCCCCTCCTCGAGCTCCGTGCCATGAACATGCGCGCCGCACTCGCCCTCGAAGCGGGCGACTCTGAAACCGCCTGGCGACTCTATATTGAAACGATTCGGTGGTTCTACCAGGGCGACTACCCGGCCTTCCGCATCGCAACCACAGTGAACGGCCCGGCGTGGATGGAAGATTCCACTCCCCGCACTCATCTCGACCTCCTTCTCAATAAAGAGACCCTCGCCCTGTATTCGCTCTCTCCCAACCGCACGTCGCTAGCGATAGCCCGCGCAGGTGTCATCCGCGCAGCAATTCGTTCCGGCGCACTGGAGGAAGCCCGAGAGCAGATGGCTCTGGCGCAAAAGGCGGACGCCGATTCTCCTGGCCAGAAGATTCCCGACGCCAATCAGGCAGAGCGCGAAATCTTGATGGCCGAGCTCTATCTCAGCCGGGGCGACCCCTCTGCTGCCGGCGCCATGCTTGATGACGCGCTCAACCATATGGGCGGGGAAGATAACAGCCTTCAGCGGAGATATTATGCGCTGGCGCGCGGCGAATTCGAACTGGCGCTGGGCCATGCCGGGGCAGCCGACGCTCTGCTGCACGACGCCATTGTGAAAGAAGAGCTTGAGGCCAAAGGCGCCGGCCGTCAGAACATCGCCTTTGCCCGCGAGGACCGTTCGTTGTACGCCGCTCTGGCCGGCGTCTGGCTGGCCGAGGGCCGGCCCTCTCTCTCCATCCTCGCGCTGTGGGAGCGCTACCGCCTGCGCATCCTCGGCGAACCTGTTCCTGCATGTCCGCGCGGCCAGCTTGATTGTCTCGCGCCCGAGCTCAATCGTGCGCTCCATCGCACTCTCAATCCCAACGCCAGCGATGTGCTCGTCGGGCAGATCGTGTTGCCCGACCGCGTGCTGCTCTACCGCGCCGACGGCCGCACCGTCACGTGGACGCGTCTTGCGCTGCGGCAGCCCGAACTTCTCTCCGCATCCGCATCGCTCGAGCGCGTGGCAGCCTCGCCCTCCACCTCACAGCTCTCTGTCGACCAGGCCGCCCGCGGGATGGGCGATATTCTCTTCGCCAACCTGCCTGCGCCCTCCGCGAATGGCATCTTGCTCATCGAGCCGGATCCGCTTCTCGGCAACGTCCCCTGGGCAGCGGTTGAAACCGCTTCCGGCGATTCCATTGGCCTCCGCTACAACCTCGAAGAATCGCCATCCATTCTGCAATCCGATCGCGCCGCCACTCAATCCCCATCGGAAAAACCTCTCGTCGTGGGCGCTTCCAACACTCCCGGCGAGCCGCTTCTTCCCGAGGTCCTGCGTGAGGCCCAGGCAGTGGCCCAGACCGATGCCAGTGCAACGACGCTTCTCGCTGGCGACGCCACGGAATCGAACGTCGCGGCTCATCTGGCCTCCGCAACCATCATCCACTTTGCCGGCCACGCCACCCGCTACGACGGCGCCACGCGCCTCCTGCTTGCCTCCACCGGGCAGCCCGGAGACAAACCTTACCTCGACGCTGCACTGCTGCTCAAAACGCCCCCCCGCTCCGCAAGGCTTGTTGTCTTCTCCGCCTGCTCAACTGGAAAAAGGGAAGAAGGCTGGAATCACGGTATGGGAGACATAGTAGACACGCTCGCTTTCCTGGGAGTTCCCGAGGTGGTGGCCACCCGCTGGCAGATCGACTCTGCCTCCGCGGTTCCCATGATGCGCGCCTTCTACCAGGGCCTCGCAAGCGGACTCAGAGTGCCACAGGCTCTCACTGCGGCGCGGAAATCGCTGGTCCGCGATGCCCGTTACAGCCATCCCTACTACTGGGCGGCTTATTACGCCTCCGGCATGGGGAGCACGGATTTGCGGGAGGTTTTTCATGGGGAAAACAGCGAAAAAAGTCGCGGTAAGCGCGAAGGCAGGTAAATCCGCCGGATCAGCGTCGCGGCTCAAGATCATTTTCGATGGCACATGGTTTTTTGTGCCCACTTCAGATACCGCGGGCAGAATCACCTCCGTTCGCGTTTATTCCCCCACCTGTGGGCACCCGCACGGCGTCGCCTATGTCAGTGGCCCCACTCCTGACCCCTGGCCGGAACCACCCTCCTTCTATCAGCTCGATCCTCACAGCTACGCACTCAACATCAGCCGAAGGGGCAAACGGCAGGCGGGCATCTCAATCAAAAAAATTGATGCCGTCATCAACCATTGCGTGAGCCTTCGTCCGACCGGCGACAACTGGGACCTCCTCGTCACCATCCCCATCGGGCCTGATTCCTGGATCTCGAGCGACACCGTCCCCTCGAAGACAACCGATCCCCACGGATATACCGTGCCCTGCTTTGTCGGCACCGACGCGCCGACCGGCAAGGTTTCTTCCCTGCAGACGCTCACCTTCGGCGATGTCGCCTCCGTAGAGATCATGGGCGCTTCCGGCGCCGTGAAGGCGCTTCTTCCAGCGCCATGGAGCGGCCAGGGGTCCATCATCTTCGAGAATGAAATTCCCTACATCCCTTCCCTGCAGCACGAGCGCACAGCCATCTTTGCTCTCGCTGACCTCGCCGGCCTCGATCTCGCTATGAACTATCCCCTTCCCGACCCCCCAGTCCCTTCCAGAAAATCAGGGTGGCAGGGGATGCGCACCGGTGGCCCCTGCGGCCACGCTGTCATCGCCATCCCTTCCTGACCGCTTCCCATTCGTCGCTCCGGAGATGCGAGCGCAGCGCTTTCTCTCGCTCTTCTTGCGGCGTCGCAAACTCAATCAGCCGATGAACTAGAATGGGCGCGGAAGGTGCCCTCATGACCGCTTCTGACGTGGCTCTCGCCTCGCTCTTTCTCGACTTCTCCCGCAACAAGCTGCTCGGGCAGTATTGGCCGCGGCTGCGCTCCGCCGTGGAATCTCTCACAGACGATCAGATCTGGTGGCGGCCCAACGACGCATGCAACAGCATCGGCAACTTGCTTCTGCATTTGAACGGCAACGTCGGCCAATGGCTCGTCGCCTCGTTCAATCGCCTCGACGACGCACGCAATCGCCCCGCAGAATTCAACGAGACCCGGCAGATTCCCGGGCTGAATTGCTCGACAGGCTCTCTGCGACACTCAGAAAGGCAGAGGATGTCCTGAACCGGCTCTCGCCCGCAGATCTCGCCGCAACCTATGAGATACAGGGCTACCAGTCCATCACCGGCCTCGCCGCCGTCTATCAGGTTGTCGAACACTTCGGCATGCATTACGGCCAGATTCTCTACATCGCCAAGTCATTGCGCGGCGTCGATCTCGGTTTCTATCGCGAACTCAACCAAACCGGCCGCGCCTCAGGCTAGAAATAGTGGCGCCAGTCGAAGACCACGCGCAAACCAATCGTATTCACGGTGTGCAGCGATGGCCGTGGCGCGCCGTCCGGCGACACCACCGCTGAATCCGTTGGCATATCGAACCCCACGTAAGGTTGAATCGTAAACGCCGAGCTCTGATTCAGCGAGAACGAGCGGAAGACCCGGTAATCAAGAAAGGGAAACTCGAATTGCACTGAGTCGAGCGTCACCAGCGTGGCATTGGCGGGCGGCACGCCGGGCGTGGGAATCGTGAGCGGATGACTGCTGTTGCTGTGATAGAAGCTTGCCGCCACCTCTCGTCCCAGCATGAACTGGATTCGCCCGAAACGGGTCGCCAACGCGGCCTGAATCGGGATCAGCCCACCGTTGGCCGACTCCACCGCGACCTTTGTCAGCGCACGCCTTGACGTGAATGCCAGAGCCGGCACCGCCACCAGCAGATCGCCCGGAACGATCCAGAACGGCATGCGCAGGCGCACCGTCCACGCGCTTCGCCCCGGCACCGTGCCCACGCCGCCCGCATGCCGGTCTTCGCGCAATCCCACTTCGGCAAACACCAGCCCGTCGCTTGATTCGTTCAGCACGCCCTCAAGTCCCAGACCCGCGCGAAACGCGGTCTCCAGGCCCCCGGTCCCGCTCGGAGATGTCTGCGTCGGTCCAAAGCCACGTTGCAGCGCGCCTCCAAACACCGCGGCAGAAAGCCCGATGAAAGGGCCGAGCTCTGCCCGGAAGCGCGGAAGCGACCCCAGGCCCGCGCCCAGTGCCGGCATCGGGGTCTCTCCCAGAATCGGCGCCACAGCGCGAATATCCTCGTTGGCCCCGGCCGATGCGGTGAAGTGCTGCTCATGGCACACATCGAAACCGTCCGGCTGTGTTGCATCAATCCCTTCCGTCGAGTGCAGCGTGAACTTTCCCGCGAACGCGTCCAGCAACTGCACCAGGCTGTCGTGCACCGCAAGCGCCGCCCGCCTTTGATCTTCGGGCGTCATATAGGCATCGCCCATCGCCACAAAGTGCTTTCCGCTCCAAGTCGAAAGCGCAAGACCATGCTCGCTGTAGTAGTCGTGCGTGCCCAGCCGCACGGCTGAGCTGCCCCAGTTGCCCGCAACGTGCCCGGCGGCGAAACTGTCCTCGATAAAGTGCAGTGCAAACGCCTCGTCCGCCAGCGCCGCGCGCACCGCATCTGCCTGCAGTTCGCCGTTGCCGGCGCGTACCGCCAGCTCGGCCGTCCCCAGCGCGCGCATGTGGAACCATAAATAGGTGGCCAGCGAATTCAGATCGGCATGCGGGCCCAGCGCCAGACGCGCATATTCAAGAGCCTCCATGGCCACGTCGGGCCGCGCCAGCAGAAAGTGCGCATCGTTCGAGGTCGCGCGGGTGGAGTATTCCGGATCGACTCGCTCGAACAGAATGTTAGAGATCTGCACTGCATTCAGCTTTTGATCGCGCCGCGTCGCGGCAGCAAGCTGCTCCTTCAGCTTGGCTGCAACTCTCTCCACACCCAGAATCCACGAGGAATCGAGCACCGTGTTCAGCATTTCCTGCGCAGAGCAGGAGTGATCGCCTGCGATCGCCGTCCACGACACAAAATCGACGCAGGTCGGCTTCAAACCCTGCGTGGAGTCGGCCACGCTCGCGCACAGCCTCGTCTCGTGGCCGGTGCGGGCCTTTTCCCATAGCTTGTCCAGTTGCGCCCTTTGATCCGGAGTGAGCTCCATGACCGCCATCTCGGCAATGTCGCGATGCTCCGGGAAAACCCACGCCAGCGCCGGCATCAGCGCCGCTGCCAGAAGGCACGCAATCAACGCCAACGCGCGAAGCGGGAGATTCGGCCCTTTCCTCCGGCGCACTGTCCTCATTCTTGAGACACTCCACCGTCCCCAAACACCTGCTTGAGGCATTAGAACCACGCGATCTGGTTCGCGATACTGTCAGAATTTACAGTCGGATTGGCGTAGGTCAGCTGAAGACTCGCCTTACTGAAGCTGCTGAATCTTCGTTCCCTCAGGCAGCTTGATTTGAAACTGGTCGTCGGTCAGCGGCATATTTTCCACCACTTTCTCAACCTTCATCTCAATCTGTATCCCTTCAAGCGGGCGCTTGATGGTCACAAGGGCCGGATACTTGCTGTTTCCGAAGTCCGAATAGTGGCTATAAAGCACCACCGTCTCCAGGTTGCCGTCCTTGTCGTAGAGATCCTGCTGATAAGGCATAAGATCTTCGCGGTGAATCGTCACCACGCGCACCGGTGTGTCGCTGCGGCTGCCCGGGTTGTGCCGCGTAATGCTCAGCACGTACTCGGGTACGGAATAGAGATGCTTCTTCGCCGCATCCTCAATCGTCTCCGTATCCGCCGTTACTGAATAAAAATCATCCGGCTCCAGACCTCGCAGCACCATCGCGTCGAAGAAGAATCCCGGGCGCATGTTCTCAATTGCGTTGGCCGACTTCTTGCGCAACTCGTTCGGACCCTTGTAGGCGATATTTTTCGACGGAATAAAGAGCGTGAAGTGGGTGTCGTCGCTCACCATGTCGAACATGCGTGTGCCAATCACGGGAACACGGCCGTACACGCGCAGCATGCGCGGCCTGCGCATCATGATGATGCCCGGAAACGCCGTGTAGTCCTTCTCCAGGCCCTCTTTCGTCTTCAGCGTGCTCGCTCGAATCTCAACCGTCGCATAAAGAGAGTCCAGCGCGTCCGCGCGCTGATTGATCTGCTTCACGAGGTCATCGGGAGATACCGTCTGCGTGACCGTCGGCTCCTTGGGCACGGGCAGATGGCGCCGCGTAAACAGGCATCCGGTCAACAAAATCAGCGGCATCAACAGCAGCGGCAAGGCAGAGGCCGCTTGCGGGCGACGGCAAAGATTCACTTGCCACCCGCCTTCTTCATCGCCTGCCGGTATTCCTCAACGTTGCGCTGATGTTCTTCGAGCGTCGTCGAAAAGGTCGAATGCCCCTGCGGATTATCGCCCGCCGCCACAAAGTAGAGATAATTCGACTGCGCCGGCTGCATCGCCGCGCGCAACGAGGGAATGCCGGGATTCGCCACCGGTCCCGGCGGCAAGCCCGCATGCACATACGTGTTGTAGGGCGTGTCGCGCTTCAGATCGCTCGCGTAGATCGTGCCTCGCCACAGCTTCTGCAATTCAAGCCCATAGATCACCGAGGGGTCTGTCATCAGCGGCATACGCTGGTTCAGCCGGTTGTGAAAGACGCTGGCAACCAGCGGGCGCTCTGCGTCCACGGCTGATTCGCGTTCCACCAGGGAAGCAATCGTCACCACCTCGTGCACATTCTCCTTCAATCCCACCTGGCTTGCCGCCTGCCTGAACCGCTTCACCATCGCTGAAGCAATCTGCTCCGGCGTCGTCTTGCGGCCAAAGTGATAGGTGTCCGGAAAGAGGTATCCCTCCAGGCTCCTGGCGCGCGGGTCGAGATCAGCCACCAGACCCGTCTGCCGCGTTACTTCATCCAGAAACTGCTGCCGCGGACCGAAACCAGACTCTTCCAGGCGCGCCGCGATATCGAAGATGTTGGACCCCTCGGGAATGGTCACCGCGATTGTGAAAACATCGCCGCGCGCAATGCGATCGTAGGCCTCAATCGGCGTAACCGGATGATCGAACCGGTATTCACCCGCCTTCAGCTTGCCGCCCTTCACGCTGCGGACAAGATCGAAGGCATACCGGGTGCGAACCACCCCGGCCGTTTCAAGCAGTTTTCCAATGTGCACCGCCGAGGTACCGGCCGGCACTTCGACAAAAGTCTCGCCCGCAGGGCCAAACGGAGTGAAGACCAGCCACGCCGCAGCGCCGGCCACCGCCAACACCACCAGAAACAGCACCAGCAGGAAGCCCGCCGCGCCGAAGCCCTTTTGTTTTCTGCTTTTCCGTCTTCGGCTTGCCATTCCTGCTCAAGGTTCCTTACCGTAATTAAGACGCGATCTGCCTGCCGCGGGATTCTCTGCTTTGACCTCATTGTAATTGCCGCAATTCACTCTCACCGCGACCACGTATCCGCGAAGACATTAAGCTGAAAGCGGAGAGTCTTATGTCCGACGGATCCCTTCCGCCTCGCTACCTCGCCCTCGACGTCGGCTGCAAGCGCATCGGGGTCGCCGTCTCCGACGAGCTTGGTCTCACGGCCCAGCCCGTGCTCACCCTCGAGCGCCGCCACAACACTCGCGAAGACCTGCGCTCCCTCGCCCGCCTTGCCCGCCGTTTCAGCGCCGCCGCGATCGTCGTCGGCAATCCCCTTCACCTCTCCGGCGAAGAAAGTGCCCGCTCCACCCGCACCCGGGACTTTGCCGCAGAGCTCGGCAATCTCAGCGGCCTGCCCATTCACATGTGGGATGAACGCCTCACTACCGAAGCGGCCCACCAGATTCTTTACGAAGCCGGCCACCCCCGCCAGGAGCACCACCACGTCGTCGACCAGGTTGCCGCCACCCTCATTCTGCAGTCCTTCCTCGACGATCGAAAGACGCAAGAGCAGAAATCCCTTAGGCAGGAAAATCAGGCATCCTGATCCCGTAATGCCCTGCCTTGCCGCCCATTGCGCCCGCGTATAATAGGGCTTCTAGTGTTTATCTCTCGCGGATTGAGCGAGAAGCTCCCCGCCCTACGGACTTTGTTGAATGCCGGATCACATCAAAAAACAGCTTCTCCAAGAGATTCACATTCTTGAGCACGAGCTTGCGCACGAGCTGCCCGCCGAGATCAAAAAGGCCGTGGCCCTCGGTGACCTGTCAGAGAATGCCGAATACCACATGGCCAAGCAGCGCCAGGAGTTCGTCAACGCGCGCCTCGGCCAGTTGAAAAAGCGCATGGCCGAGCTCTCGCTCGTGAACCTCGCCAATATTCCCCGGGGGCAGGCCGGCTTCGGGTCCACAGTGGTTGTTTATGACTCCACCAAGGAAGAAGAGATCGTCTACCGCCTCGTCACGAGTGAGGAGTCTGACGTGACCAAAGGCCTTATCTCCACCACTTCGCCTATCGGGCGCGGCCTCGTGGGCAAAGCGGTCGGCGATGTGGCCACCATCATCACACCCAACGGCAAGCGCGAACTTGAGATCCTTAAACTCACAACCATCCACGACGAAGCCGGCGAAGAAGAAGACGACAACGCATACGGCAGCAAATAACCTGGGACGATTATCGCTATGACCTGGACCAGCGCTTTTGGCCGCGCCTGCGGCTGGCTACTTGACCGCATCGTGCGTGGGCTGGCCCTCACCCGCATTTCACCCAATGTGCTCACCTTCCTCGGCCTGGTGATCAACATCGCCGCGGCATTCCTCTTTGGACATGCCAACGCCACCAACGCCGGACGCATGTTCTTCTATGCGGGCCTCGTCATCTTCGGCGCCGGCATCTTCGACATGGTCGATGGCCGCGTCGCCCGCTCCACCAACCAGGTAACGGTCTTCGGGTCATTTTTTGATTCCGTCATCGACCGCTATTCCGACGTCGTGCTCTTCTTCGGCCTGCTTGTCTACTACGGCCGCATCAATCGCTTCCGCTACGTCGTGCTCGTCGCCTTTGTCATGGTCACCTCGCTCATGGTCAGCTACACGCGCGCCCGCGCGGAAGCCCTCATCGGCCAGTGCAAGGTGGGATTCATGGAACGTCCCGAGCGCATCGTGCTCATCCTGCTCGGCGCTTTGTTCAATCGCTGGGGAGTGATGGCGCCCGTGCTCTGGGTGCTTGCCGTGCTCTCAACTATCACGGTGATTCACCGCATCACCTACACCTACCAGAACACCAAGCACCTCGCGCCGCTCAGTTCCGCCGGACGTTAAGAGCCCTCTGACCTGCTAACTGGCCTCATGATAACGTCGTTGCATGCCTGCACAAGCAGTCTCTGCTCACCCGCCGGGAGATCCTCGCCGGTCTCGCCGCTGTTTCGGTCTCTTCGGCGCTTCCTGCCATGTCAGGCGCCGAATCTGCAGCCCCCTCACTCTGCTTTACTTCCGCCGTCGAGATGGCGGGCCTCATCCGGGCAAAGAAGCTCTCGGCACGCGAAGCACTCGCCGAACACCTCAGGCAGATTGATCGCGTCAATCCCCAGGTCAACGCGATCGTCACCCTGATCGCCGAACAGGCCGCGACCGCAGCCGCGCACGCTGACGAGATGCAGGCGCATGGCGAAACCCTTGGCCCGCTTCACGGTCTGCCCGTCGCTCACAAGGACCTCATCGAAACCGCCGGCGTCCGCACCACCTTCGGCTCGCCGCTCTTCAAGGACTATCTCCCCGCCAAAGACAACCTGCTCGTCACGCGCATGCGCGCTGCCGGAGCCATCTTCCTTGGCAAGACCAATACTCCCGAATTCGGCGCAGGCTCGCAAACCTTCAACCGCGTCTTCGGCGCAACCCACAATCCTTACGACCTGACAAAGACCTGCGGCGGTTCCTCCGGTGGCGCGGCAGTCGCGCTCGCCTGCGGTATGGTGCCAGTCGCCAGCGGCTCCGACGCGGGCGGCTCCCTGCGCAATCCCGCCGCCTTCTGCAACGTCGTTGGCTTCCGTCCTTCCATCGGCCGCGTGCCCAATCCCTCCGCTCGCATGGGCTGGTCTACGCTCGCGACCAACGGATGCCTTGGTCGATCGACCGCCGATCTCGCGCTCGCTTTCAGCACCATCGCCGGTCCCGATATAAGCAGCCCGCTCTCCATCAATGAGCCGGGCTCACTCTTCGCCCGTCCCCTCGAAAGAAACTTCAAAGGTGTGCGCGTCGCGTGGTTCAAAGACCTCAATGGCATCCCGATCGACCCGCGCATCCGTACCGTGATCGACGCGCAGCGCAAGACCTTCGAGTCTCTCGGCTGCATCGTCGAGCAGGCCGAGCCCGACTTCGCCCCCGCCGAGATCTCTTTTCGCATTTTGCGCGCATGGAATGCCGCCGCCATCTATGGCGCGGGACTTCAGAAACATCCTGACGGGTTCAAAGACACGCTCACCGGCGAGATCAAAGAAGGTCTCGCCCTCTCCGCAAGCGACATTACCCGCGCGGAGATCGGGCACACACAGCTGTGGCGCGGCTTTCAGGCCTTCCTGGAAAAGTACGAGTACTTCATCCTGCCCACGACGCAGCTGCCGCCCTTCGACATCAACACACCCTGGCCGACAGAGATCAACGGCGTCCATTTCACTGACTACATCGACTGGATGAAGAGCTGCTGGTATATCTCCGCCACCGGCAATCCCGCTGCCTCTGTCCCCGCCGGCTTCACACCTGAAGGCCTTCCTGTCGGTCTCCAGATCGTCGGCCGCGACAAGCAGGACTTCAGCGTCCTCCAGCTCAGCCACGCCTTCGAGCAGGCCAATCACTCCGGCAGACGCCATCCAACAATCGCGCTCTGAGAAGTCCCTTCATCCCTCAGCACGTCACCTGCACGGCGCTGCATCCCGGCTTCACCGGCTTCCATTGCACCAGAAAATCCGTCACCGTCGACGGCTCCATTCTCCGCATTGCCTCGAACTGCCCGTTCTCCTGGCTGTAGAGCAGCTTGCCCTTGTCTGTCAAAACGGCCATCGCCGGCACGCCTTTTGAGAGCGGCACATCGTACCGTTTCGCGATATCGAGGTTCTCGTCCATGTGGCCGATGTTGATGTGCACCAGCACGTAATTCGCATCCAGAATCGCGCGGTTCTGCTCGTTGTGCATGTACATATCCAGCACAATGCAGTCGCCGCACCAGTTGCCGCCAAAATCCAGCAGGACGCGCTTGTGCGTCTCGCCTGCCATCTTCAGCGCCGCGGCCAGATCGGTCTTCGCCTGCGCCGGGTCAGGATAGATATCGCGGCCCGCAGACTGCGCGCGCCCTGCCATCACCACAACTCCAACCATCAGAACAACAAACCGCACGAGTTTCATGGCGTTAGAAATGCCTCCCGTTCCTGACTTCTTTCCAGTGTGCCACATAGGGAAACAAATGACCCGCCTGCGCCCACGGCCGACGCGCGTGGGAGTACCCTAAGGCAGATGGGTGAGTTGCGCAACCGTCTCGAATCGCAATCATTCCCGGACCTCGGCTCGATGATGGACGGATACGCACGTGCGGCTGCCGAAGCTGCGCTTGAGCGCTTCAATCAACGCCTCGACTTCAGCGCTGACTCCATCGACACCCTCGACGAAATCCTTGTCCTTGTGGGCGAAAGCCCAGAGCTCGACCTCGACTTCGAAGTCCGCCTCTGGGGCAGCTATCTCGGCGAGGTCCTCCGCCGCCGCTACACCGGCACATGGGAGATGACCCAATACCCCGGGGGTGTCGCCGCCGTGCCGGCCGTCGATGTGCGCGGCTCCCGCCTCTTCCCGCTCGTCAAAGTCTACCGGCGGCTCACCATAGGCGAAGAAGAGGACTTGCGCGCCTTCTTCACCATGGTTACTGAGCGCCTGGGCAATCCAGCCCGGGTAAACTAGCCACGCAACCCTCTGCATCGTTGGTCACAGGTCACATCCGCCTTCCCCTGACCGCGGCGCCGCCCTTGTGCGACAATATCTGTGAATGAAGCGCACTGTCCTGTGGTGTGCGGAGGACTGAAAATGGGTGATCTATTGCAGCCATGGCACTTGATCGTGCTTGCGATCGTGGCGTTCGTGCTCTTCGGCGCCAAAAGGCTGCCGGAACTGGGTAAGGGCCTTGGCGAAGGACTGAAGGGCTTTAAGGAAGGGATCAAGGGAATATCCGAGCCGCCTGCGTCGACCACAACCGCGCAGAACACTACGCCCCCGCCCCCGGCCTCAACCGAGCATAAGTCATAAGGTAAGCACCGACCTCGCAGACCAGTAAGGTCCCGCCAAGCGGTCGCCGTGACGCCCCGGCGCAAAGATCCGGCACATCCCGGCCCGCCTGAAAATTAAAAGGCCTGTGGTTTTTCGCCACAGGCCTTTTCGCTGCTTCTCAGGTCCGATCTCTAGCGCATATCCGACGCCGACGGATAATATCCCTGCTTCGCATTCACTTCCAGTCCCGGCCGCTCCACCCGCACATCGATCTTGCGGAATTTGCTGTCATAGACTGACTCATGCGACGCGTACACAAGCGTGTACTGGTTGCGCGCCTCCTCGGCAATCTTCGCGTAGCTCCGCTCAATGCCATTCAGGCTCCGCTCGGAGTCAGGCTCGCCGCCCGTCGCGAAAATATACTTCGTCAGCAGGTTTTCATACATCGTGAAAGGTATGTGGAAGCGGCTGAGAGAACCCTCGCCCCACCGCGCCGAATCGCCCACCAGCGTGCCCCACACCGCAATGTTGTTCGTCTGCAGGTAGCGCAGCACATCCTTGTAGCTTGCCTTGCTGCCTGCTTCCTTACCGTCGGAAATCACGTAGATAATCCGGCGCCGCCCCTTGGGCCGCGTTGAAAGCTCCTTCGCCGCCGCAAGAATCGAGTCGTTCAGCGTGTGAACCTCTTTGGGAATCGTGATCACGCCGCTGCCGCTGCCCGCCGAGCGCCCCACCTGCAAGACCGGGTCGGCGCAGTTGCCGTTCACGTGCACATTGCATCCGGCCATCGGTCCGCTGTTGATCGGGATAATCTCTTCCGTGCCCGTCGCCTTGGTCAGCGCCAGCACCGCGGGCACGCGCGCGCTCTGCGCCCCGGTAAATCCAGTCCGCTCCTGCGAGCCATGGCTGTAGGTAAACACCGCGATCTCGTCATACGGCGTCAGCGCGCCCTGAATGGCGTCGAGCGAATCGTTCACCCGGTTCATCACATCCGACGTCAGGCTCTGGTCGATCACAAACGCAATCGAGAGCGGCATCGGGTCAACAAAGAACTCCTTCAGCGGCACATAAACGCCGTTTTCAAAAACTCTGAAGTCGCGCCATGTCAGCCCCGGCACCAGGGCGCCCTTGGAGTCCTTCACCGTCACCGGAACTTCGACATACGTCACGTTCAATCGCAGAATCGTGCCCAGCTCTTCAGCGGAAGGCTGATCCGGAGGCGTGGTCTGCAACGGTGTGGTTGGTGTCGGCTGGCTGGGTGTCCGCTGCGTCACCGGCGGCTGCTGACCTGGCGTCTGCTGGTCAGCCGCGCTTCCGGAACTCGACGTGGATGCGCCCGTGCTTCCCATGCCCGGCGTTACGCCATTCGTCAGGTCGCCCAGCGGCGCCTGCTTCTGCGGCACCGGCGCATCAGGAACGGCAGGCTGCTGTTGCTGTGCCGAAACCGCCATGCCGAAAATCAGGCCTGAGCCCAGAACCGCCAGCGTGCTTGCCGTCAAACCAGGTTTCACAGGTAAATTTCTCCTCCCAGACCGCTCCCGGCGGTCGAACGGCCTGCGGAACCGATACTCGCCAGACGCAAACGCGAGCCACAAGTGGCTGCAATCGTCAGAGTATCAGACGCGCTAGCCCGCCACAGGTTGGCTCGCCCTTTGATGCACTTGCGATATGCTCTCTTCAAGGCTGATTTGCCGTCTAATCAGCCGAGGTCAATTTCCGTCTAAAGCTTAAGGATGCGATTCCCCCTGCTTCCAGTTGCGCTTCTCGCCGCCGTGCCTTTGCTTTCCATGCCGGCACAGGCCCAGCTTGCGCCATCGCCCGATGCGCCGCCTGTCAGCAACGCGCCTGCCGCTCCTGAAGATGATCAGCCCGTCGCCACCTTCAAAATTCAGGTCAACCTCGTCGACCTCTTCTTCACCGCGAAGGACAAGAACGGCAACCTCGTCCCGCATCTCACCAAAGACGACTGCACCGTCGCCGAAGACAAGGTGCCGCAGACCCTCAAGCACTTCGTCTCGCAGACCAACCAGCCGCTCACCCTGGGCATTCTGCTTGACACCTCCGGCAGCCAGCAGCGCGTTCTGCCTCTCGAGCAGGAAGCCGGCAGCCAGTTTCTGCAACAGGTGCTGCGGCAAAAAGACGAAGCCTTCCTCGTCTCCTTCGACGTCAACATCGATCTGCTGCAGGACTACACAAACAGCGCGCACGAGCTTAGCCACGCCCTCAATAGGGCCGAGATCAATACCGCCGGAGGCAACGGCGCCGCGGGCATTCCCGGCATCGGCGGCGGACCCGTGCCCGTCCACGGCACGCCCAAAGGCACCCTGCTCTACGACGCCGTCTACCTCGCCGCCAACCAGAAGCTCAACCAGGAAACAGGCCGCAAGGCCATGATCATCCTCACCGACGGCGACGACCAGGGCAGCACCACAAAGATCACCGAAGCTATCGCCGCCGCGCAGCGCTCCAACGTGATCATCTACGTCATCCTCATCGCCGATACCGAGTTCTACGGCGGCTTCAACATGGGCTACTCGGGATACTCCGCCGCAAAAAAGATCGCCGAAGAAACCGGTGGCCGCCTCATCAATGTGGGCAACAACGGCAAAAAACTTGAGGCCGCCTTCCAGCAGATTCAGGACGAGCTCCGCACCCAGTACGTCGCCAGCTACACCCCCACCAACGCCAAGTTGGACGGCACCTTCCGCCACATCGCCGTTGAATGCAAAGACAGCGGCAATGACGTCAAGGTGCAGGTGCGCAAAGGCTACTTCGCCCCGGGCGCCGGCGGCGATAACTCCGGCAACTGAAGCCTGGCTATTCGCGATCCGGAAAAATCACCACGCCGATCAACCCGATAAGCGCGATGCATCATGCCTTTGGCGGGTGCCCCCGGTCTCGATTTTGAGACCTGGGAGAGCGGCGATTATGACTTCAACGTTCACTCGGAGTAATCCACTGGGAGCTCATGAGTCGCGTCGTTGTAGAGGATAGCGATCAACGGAATGCCGGGCTCGGCTGTTGCATCTGAGCGACGGGCCATGACCTCGCCAGCCACCCCGCTCGTGTATTCGGCCACTACTTCGCCAAACGTATTGCGCTGGATGGCAACCTTCTGCCCAACTTTGACCTTGTCCTTCAGCTTGACCAGAAGCTCCACAAATCCGCCATGAGTTGCAAGAACAGTGTGTCCGCTGTTGGCGATGAAGATGTCCGTGTCCTTCCCGGTGCGGCCCATCTGGCCGGAGATGATCCCGTGGTGCTTGAGCACATTCATTGTGCCTTCCACGAACAAGGGAATCATATTGAGGTCCAGGATGCGCGCAGCGCCAATCTCGGGCGTGAGTGCCGGGATGCCCGCATCGATGAATGCGTTCGCCAGCAGAGTGGGATAGGCGGCATTGTCGAAGATCTGGTCGATGGGAAAGAGCTCTGCCATCGCCCGCACCTCAGGCAGTTCCATCCGGGCGAGATTGAACGCTGTCACGTCCATGCCTGTGGTCCCGGTATGAAAATCGAGCGCGTAATCGGCGTTCGGTTTGAAGAGTCTGTTGAACAGGATTCCAGCGTGCCGGCTGGGCGCGCTCGCGCCGTTCTCATCCCCCGGCCATTCGCGATTGATGTCGATGAGGTCGGTTCCTCTTCCTGAATTAGGCCATCTGCGCGCCATGCCTTCCAGGGCGGGACGGGATACGTCAGGGACTGCCAGGACCGTACCCGACATCTGGGCCGGATCGAGCTGGGTCATGACGCTTTGTATCGTGTGCACCGGACTGATCTCGTCGCCGTGCACACCACCGCTGAGAGCGACGCGCTTGCCCGGCTTCATCCCCACGGCGACTATCACCGACACATACCAGTGCTGCCCCGTGGGCATTTGCACACCCTCGAAATAGAACGCGTGCTTCTTGCCACGTTCCAGATCGTTCACGTCAAGAGCGCTTATGACTTTCTTCCCCTGGATCACATCGCCGGTGTAGACCGTTTTTTGCGGTGCACCGGGTGCCGCGCCAGCGTGCGGCGCTTTTGTGTCCTGGGCATTCGCAGCACCGGCACTGCTCGCGAAAGAAGCCGACGCGCCAACCATGCCGATGGCTGCCATCATGAAGTCACGGCGATCGAGGCCCTCTTTTTGTTCGTTTGGCATGGTGAAGGCTCCTTACATCATGTACGAGTCAGGAATCTCGCACGTCCTCGTTGCAAACACGCGAACGCCCTGCATGCCCTGAGACAGGCATTCTTCTGGATAGCATGCTCCCCGTTAATGCGGTAACTGTCAGAACTGTCAGGTCGGAATCATCTGACTACGCCCCTGCAAAGCTCGGCGGGTGGCCCGGGTCTCGGGATGCTCAATCACTACCGTCGTTTGGGTGCCCCAGGTCTTGATTCTGAGACCTGGGAAGAGCGATACAGTCGGTGTGCCAACGAGCGATTTATCCTTTCGGCATGGCGGGCGGGTTGGTCCGCCATCAACCCGGCGAACTATGAGGGTCCTTATCGAGGCTGCTGCACCGGATACGCCCGCAGGCCTCGGCGGAACGTAACGGTGGGTCTGACTTCGTGCTGCCGGATTAGCCGCCGACGCTTCGTGATGTGCCTCCGGTCAGCGACGCCGGACAACCCTTGCTTCTCAAAAGCATCCGACAGTACAAGGCGAATCTTGCTGTCCGGCAGTGCGTCGCTTATGGGCAGGCGAAGCGCCCCGTGCGAGTGCGTACGACGCTACTGACTGACAGAAACCACGACGACGTCCTCTGAGGGAGGGGTCAAGCGTGGGGAGGGTCAAACGTGAATCGTCTCGTCGCCCGCCTTCGTGTTCGAGCGCTAGGGATAGCGACCTGGATGTTACCGGCGCCGACGCCGTTCATGTTCACAGGGCCGTCGTCGTCGGATGAGCTTGTCCGAATGATCGCCGACCGCGGAGCGCGCTCTGTCTTCTTGGTGACCGACTCGGTGCTTCTCAAGCTCAAGGTCGTCGATCCGGTGCTTATCGCCCTGGAGAAGGCCGGCATCAAGGCGCACGTATTCTCCGACGTCGAGCCGGATCCACCCATCGATGTGGTCATGGCCGGGGTTGCCAAGCTCGCGCGAATCGCGCGCGGACGCAGTGCTCGCCGTGGGTGGGGGCTCGCCGATCGACGCAGCGAAAGCCATGATCGCCTGCCTCGCGACCGACTGCAACCCGACCGCGCTCGACGGCTACTTCAAGGTGCGCGGATCGGTAGTGCCGTTCTTCGCCATCCCGACCACCGCGGGCACCGGATCCGAGGTCACGGTCGTATCGGTCGTTTCCGATCCTGCCGCGAAGCGCAAATTCGCAATCGTCGATAACAAGCTCGTGCCGGTAGCCATCGCGCTTGATCCAAAGCTGATGATCGGGCTGCCGCCTGGAGTCACTGCGGGTACAGGCATGGACGCACTTACTCACGCCGTCGAATCGTATCTCTCGACGCTCGCCACGCCGGCGACGCGAGCAATGTCGTTGGCTGCCACGCGTGCAATCGTCCGCGACCTGCCACGCGTGTACGAAGATGGCAAGGAGATCGCCGCGCGTCAAACCCTCGCCGTAGCCTCCTGCCAGGCGGGCTTGGCCTTTACCAAGGCGAGCGTGGGCTACGTTCATGCCATCTCACACCAAATCGGCGCGCAGTACCATCTGCCTCATGGGTACGTGAATGCGGTCGTAATGCCGTACGTGCTGGAGTTCTACCTGAACGAGGCCGCACCTCCCATGGCCGAGCTTGCGCGAGCCTGCGGGCTGGGAGAGGCCGGCGATGATGAACCAACGCTCGCGCGTGCGTTCATCGCAAGGATTCGTCGGCTGAATACGCAAATGGATATCCCTGCGACGCTGGATCCCGTGACCGTCGCCGACATCCCCGAAATCGTGCGCCGGGCGCTGGCCGAGGCCCACGGCACTTATCCAGTGCCGAAGTACATGTCTAATGCCGACTGCGACGCGGTGGTCGGTCTGGTGGCCGGCCGCGGTCGTGCGGGAGCGCCTGGGGTGGCTGCTGCGACGGCCCGTCGTGATGCCGCGTAGCAAGAGGGCGGTGTCGGCTTTGAATGCTCGCGAAAGCAAACGTGCCAGATGGAGGTTCAGCGATGGGGTTCTCTTCGACGCGAGTTCGCGCCAAACGCGATGAAGGACAGAGACATTACGAGCCGGTGCCTCATTACGACCATTCGAAGCCGCTTGATGGTGCGGAATTCGCCGAAAGCCTCGCCCGCCAGCAGGCCGCCTATCGCGCGGGCCCTTTCCCAAGCGTCAAACAGCGCTGTGCCGACCTGAAAGCACTGCACCGTCTGCTTAAGGACAACGAGACCAGGATCGTGTCCGCGATTAACGCCGACTTCGGCGCACGCTCGGCGGAGGAGACGCGGCTGCTCGAGCTGTACCCAGTGCGAGAAGCTATTCGAGGCGCGATTTCGCACGTCGGCAAGTGGATGCGCCCGCAGAAACGGTCGGTCGAATGGCTCATCTTCCCCGGTGCGAAGAATCGAGTCATCCCGCAGCCGCTTGGTGTAGTCGGCGTTCTGGTCCCTTGGAACTTTCCAATCCAGCTCTCGTTTGGGCCACTGGTCGACATACTTGCCGCCGGTAACCGCGCCATGGTCAAGATGTCGGAGAAGTCCGTGCACCTCGCTCGGCTGCTGGTCGAGCTGTGCCCGCGCTATTTGCCGCGCGAGAAGGTTGCCTTCTTCGAGTGTGGTGGACGAGGACCCGCCTTCTCCGCGCTGCCCTTCGACCACATGATCTTCACCGGCTCCAGCGCAACGGGTCGTGCCGTTATGGCCTCGGCCGCCGAGAATCTGTGCCCGGTGACGCTGGAACTGGGTGGCAAGGCACCAGGGGTGGTCGCCCCCGGTTTCTCGATCTCCACCGCCGCCCAGCGCATCTTGTGGGCGAAGTGCATGAACTCGGGCCAGGTGTGCGTTAACATCGACTACCTGTTCTTGCCTCAAGGCAAGAGCGAGGAGTTTGTGGCCCACGCCCGCCGACTCGTCGCAAAGAGGTATCCCGACCTCAACGGTCCGGACTACACATCGATTATCGATGAGCGCGCGTACGACCGGCTCACCGCGATGCTTGAGGATGCGCGAGCCAAAGGGGCAACCGTCATTAACCTCGCCCCCAACCAGAAGCCGAACGCGGCACAGCGCAAGCTGGCACCGCACGTGGTCCTCGACGTCAGCGATGACATGACGATCATGCAGGAAGAGATCTTCGGGCCGCTGTTGCCGATCAAGCTCTACCGCAACCCAGACGAAGTCATAGCGTACGTAAACAGCCACGAGCGGCCGCTGGCGTTTTATCCGTTCTCGAACGACAAGCGGCTCGTCGAGCGGTATATCAGCCGGATCATCTCGGGCAGCGTGGGGATAAACGAGGCGATCGTGCAGGTTGGGCAGCACGACCTCCCGTTCGGCGGCGTCGGCGCGAGCGGCATGGGGCACTACCACGGCTACGAGGGTTTCCTCACCTTTTCAAAGCTCAGGCCCGTGTTCCAGCAGGGACCAGTCTCATTGATCCAGCTCGCTCTGCAACCGCCGTATGGCGTGCTCGCGAGGCGCTCCCTCGATTGCATGATCTGGCTCAGGGGATGATCGCTACCGGGCGGGTGGCCCGGTCTCGGGACGCTCAATCACTACCGTCGTTTGGGTGCCCCAGGTCTCGGGATGCTCACTCACTACCGTCGTTTGGGTGCCCCAGGTCTCGCTTCTGAGACCTGGGAGAGAGCGATACAGTGGGTGTGCCAACGAGCGACGTATTCTTTCCTCATGGCGCGTGGGTTGGTCTGCTATCGACAATGTGGTGATTTTCATTTGAGTCGATAGGTACCACAACACTTCGCGGATACCAGTTTCCCGAAGCATTTGAAGTGAAAAGCGTGGTTAGTTGAATGCATCGCTTTCCCATGTGCCAGAATCGGCACATGGGGCACCCTGAGTTTATGGATCAATCAGCATCCCGACACCTGGGCCACCCGCCGATGTCCTGAAGGATCTGCTTATCCAGGCTCAGTTCCGCCACCAGACGTTTGAGCTTGCTGTTCTCCTGCTCCAGTTCCTTCAGCCGCTTGGCCTGGTCCACCTTCAGACCGCCATACTCCTTGCGCCAGCGGTAGTAGGTCTGCTCGGTGATCCCGCCTTCCCGGCAAGCTGCCGGGGTCGTCTTGCCGTTGGCGACCGCCACTTCGACCTGCCGCAATACATTCACGATTTGCTCAGGCGTGTGCTTCTTTCCTCGCGCCATTCAGGGCTCCTTCCATACCAGTTTGCCTCACTCCCACTGGTACAGAATTTGCCGGGCACTCCATTGAGGATCCTTTGGGTACGCGGCGCATGCAATTGAGCGGCAATCAGTTTACCGTAGGCCAGCCGGAGATCGATATGCAGAGTCTGCCCTATGGCGACGCTCTTGCCATATCCCCCGATCCATATTCTGATGCTGCGGTTGACGACGCCACGCCACTCCACTTCACCGGCAAAGAACGAGACCCGGAGACCGGCGGCCTCAATGGAAATGATTACTTCGGAGCAAGGTACTTTGCAAGCTCGATGGCGAGATTCCTGACACCAGACTGGTCAGCGAAAGTTGAACCGGTACCCTACTCGAGGCTCGACGACCCGCAAAGTCTGAATCTGTATGCTTACGTGAGGAATAACCCCACTGACGCGCTTTGATCCTGATGGGCACTATACTTGTGCGGATAGTGCGAAGTGCGATTCGGCCAACGACCAGGCATTTAAGAGCAGGCTAGACAGATCTCAAAGCGGCACAAGGCACGTTCAAAGAAGGCAGTAAGGAGTACAAGCAAATCGGCAAAATTCTCTCTGCATACGGGGGCGCTGGCGATACCAAGACAGCGAACGGAAAAACAGTATCGATTGGATTCAGTGGTGCCGCAAATACCGGCGGAGTAACCAGAGCCACAGACCAGGGAACAATTGGCGTCAGTCTTGCTTCAAACTTTTCAGAACAGTCATCTGGAAACAATGTCGGGACAACCGTGCTCGTAGGGCATGAAGGGCAGCATGTTGTCGATGGCGCTCCATCGGGTGTCGCGCGCTTCGGAAGTGAAATGAACGCCGAGTCAGTCAGCCAAACCGTTCTTAATGGCCTTGACCGCGCATCACTAATTCCGAGCAACGTGGACAGAATTCCAGATGCAGAACAAGGGCCAGCTATGTGGCAGCGCGGTGGCTTCACCGAATTCGGCGCTCCATATAACCCGGGAAGCGCATTTTTGTGGGCTGTTCAAGACTACAAACAGGATGTTCAAAATGATCAGCAATAGGCAGCACCTCTCTCTCACAACGTCTTTGTCCTGTTTGATCGCGATAGCCTCTTTCGCGCAAGCTTACAGCCAGAGGGCTGTTTCTGGCTGTAAGCTGCTCAAGAACCCAAGCCACTACAACGGCAAAATAGTGAGCGTCGCGGGCACTTATACGGCAGGTTTCGAAAGAAGCGACATCACTTTCGATTGCCCTGGATCAGTTGGAATACAGATGTCTTTGTCGCAGGCAGATCAAAGCAAATACGGCTTTTTGACTGAGAAATCTACCGTGGATACCCTGTCTCAATTGCCCCCAGGCGAGCAGCCAGGAGACAATCTCGCGGCAAGAAAGCTTCGGCACGCTCCTGTGGTAGTTCTGGGGCTCTTTAGGTGCCATTATGATTTTCCGAGCTGCAAAGGTGCATCTCCAGATGACGGCTCAATCATCGTGAGGTCAATGCAGTTCAAATACCCCCGTCGGAGACGCCTCTAGGTGCAACGCCAAGGGCATCGGACGGCGTGCTTCTGCATGAATCTGGCAGTGTTCTCGCTCAACCCAAGCTACGATAAACCTGCGACGGCGCGGACAGCACTATGATGCTGCCGGCAACAGATGGCATCCGAGGTACGCTCTTCGCACCTCGCTTTACCGATGAAGAACACCCTGCTTCGGAGTCGTACTTCGAAGGCAAAGTTCTTTGCAAGCCCTTTATAGGGCAATCGCTTCATTGGGAATTCGCGAAGCGAGATTCGGATGGCGGGTGGCCCGGGTCTCGCGATGCTCAATCACTACCGTCGTTTGGGTGCCCCGGTCTCGCTCCTACCCGGGAGAGCGATACGGTCGATGGCCTGCGATCTATCTCTTCCTATAAATCGTCTTCCAGTCGTTCTTCATGCTCACAACAGTCCAGCCTCTTTTGATTGCTTCGTCCCAGCCCTTGTCCAGCGGGGCCAGCTTGTCTTTGCGATCGTAAGCGTACTCGCGCACGGCGTCGTCATGATGCACAAAGAGCGCGAAATGCGGTCCCGTGCGCCCATACCCGCGACGCGGTGGTCTCAACCTGCCATCTGCGGCCGACGACAATCCTGCTGCTCTCCGCAAAAATCTGCGCGCCGCTTTGCACATTAATTCGCCCGCTAATTCAGACCAGAATGGTCGTATCTGCCTCTGGAAACGCCAGTTGTGCTCCACGGAATGCTCCACGTGGAGCATTCGCGCCACAAATCCCCACCGTTGGCGACGGCTGGCCGCCCTTTCAGGCGCACTGATGCTTCCCCGTTCCGCACAGGTGCACCCGTCGCGCTCCGATAGCCCCCTGTGAATGCTCCACGTGGAACATTTTTCATGCCCCTGCAGTGAAGAAATTCCCTGCCCCTGGACGAAAATTCCCAATCGATCCCGCCCCGCTGCCGGCAACCCGCCCACAAACTCGGAGAAAAGCCGCCGCAACCGTCCTGAACAGCGCATTTGCAAAAGAGTTGCCTCGCCTTCCCTATTTGGCACGCCAGATGCTTATCCAAAGGCATCTGAGACTTGCCGTTGCTCAGACCGTTGTGAGCGGTGCAGAACGCGAGTGTGCGAGCAAGGAGGGGAGATAAATGGTGAGAATAACTTTTGCAGTAGCAATGATCATGGTGGCTTTTTCAAGCAATCCCTTTTTGCGCAGGCAGGTCAGCGGCCCTTCTACTAATGGGGCTTCGGCGCAGCATGTCGTGAAGCGCGAAAATCCCACTTCTCAAATTGTCGTCCCATATAATGACGCGACAAAGGGGACGTACTCGCGTAGCGTCAAGGCAAAGATGAATGACCGCCATCGCAGCCACAGCCGTTTCGAAGCGCTGGGCATGTAACTCTTTCCCCCGATTTGCACCAAAAACAGGGCCGGAGGTACTCTCCGGCCCTCTGATTTTCAGGCCAATTGATTACTGATTCGAAAGCACTTGAATTACCAGCGCCCGGAAATTGGGTAATCTGGCGCGTCCCTTTCGGGCTGACTAATATCGGCAGTGCTGTTAGGAAAAAAAGTTCGCGGCAAGAGATTAATTTGCCTCAACCGCCGAGGTGCTGCAGCCATGCTGAAAGATATCCCCACGCC
This sequence comes from uncultured Acidobacteriaceae bacterium, assembly GCA_963839215.1. GTDB lineage: Bacteria > Acidobacteriota > Terriglobia > Terriglobales > Acidobacteriaceae > Telmatobacter. The sequence continues at coordinate 135,070 of CAWITZ010000004.1, forward strand.
TGACAATTTCGAGATAGGCCCCAAGTTTCGTCAGATCATTGAGGAGCGCATCGCCAAACTCGAGCGCGATGCCGCCTATGACGAAGCCCAGATCACGCTTCTCTACAACAGCGATCACATACGGCGCCAAAAGCGGCTTGTGATGCTTGAACGCGCGGAGGCAGTGCGCATGCGCACGTTTCTCGATCGCTCCCAGGTGCGCGAAGAGAAGCCTTTCATCGCTCCGGTCTAATGGTCTAATGACGGCCTGCTCAGCTCGAGCCAAATGAGTGCAGAAGCACGAAACGCCGCGCCCGTATGGGGAACCGCGGCGTTTCGTTTTTCTTTTCTAAATTCTGGAGCACCGGGCGGGATTTGAACCCGCGAATACAGGTTTTGCAGACCTGCGCGTTAGCCGCTTCGCCACCGATGCTTTTTCGACCTCAGCCCTGAGGGCGATCAGGCAGATTTTGGCAATTCCTTTTTCGAAAGATACCAGGTCTCGACCTTGAGATCTGCGCCGCCACCATTGAGTCGGTGCGCCGCATCGGCCACCGTAGCGGGAGCGGGCACGATGACGTCGTGGCCGGGCTGCCAATCGGCGCCTACGCTTACGCCGTGTCCGTCGATGGCCTGCAGACCCTGGAAAACGCGAATCAGCTCTTCAATGTTGCGGCCCAGCTGCTGCGGGTAGTAGATAATCGCGCGAATGTTCTGCTTGGGGTCGATTGCGAAGACCGCGCGCACGGTAGATGTATCCGACACTGACGGATGCACGAGCCCGTAGAGGCCGGCCACTTTCTGATCGAGGTCGGCGATGACGGGGAATTTCACTTCGACGCCCGCGCTCTGCTCAATATCGCGGACCCAGGCGATGTGCGAATAGATCGAATCGATCGACACGCCGATCAACTGCACGCCAAGCGCGTCAAAGCGTTCCCATGCGCGTGCGAAGGCGATGAACTCAGTGGAGCAGACGGGCGTAAAGTCGGCCGGATGCGAGAAGAGCAGGACATATTTGCCCTCCGATGTGTAGTCGCTGAGGCGGATGACTCCCTGGGTGGATTTTGCTTCAAAGTCGGGCGCGGACTCAAGGATGCGCGGGATGCGGCTCTCTTGCACGATGCTCATGGATGCTCTCCTCACTTCTGATTCGATGCGGGCATAAGATCTGCCCTGAAAAACCAAGAACCCACCAGCCATTCAGGCGGGTGGGTCGTTGGGAAAGTCGAGATTTTGTCTCGGAGTCTAGCCCATCGAGCACGCCCGCGCGGCGCCGCACATACAAGAGCAGCACATACACATCGCGGGAGTGGAGAAACGGGTCAAACGGGTCATTGGTTCTTTGCTACCTCAATCGTTAACCGTAGGCTATTGCGAATGCGGCGGTGTGTCAAGCGGGAGCCAGGCGGGCAGCGGCATTCCGCCAACCTTTGGTTTGCTCAACACAAACGCAGAGCTTATGCCTGGGCAGCGAGCTTCTTTGCTTCAGCGGAGTCGTAGCTTTCGCCGTAGATAGCCGGCACTTTGCCGCCCGCCGCGCGCAGATAGGTTGAAAGCTGGCCACGATGGTGAGAGGTATGGAGCATGCTCATGGTGAGGAATGTGTAAGCAGGCCGCTGAAAGAAGCCGCGGAAATCGACGACTTTGATGAGCGCGTCGCCGGGGAGGGCGGCGAGTGCGGCAAATCTTTCGGCAAAGGCGGTCTCGTACCAGTTCGCAATCTGCTGCGGCGTGCTGAGGTCTTCAGGAAGAAGGGCGCCGACACTGAAAACGCCGCTGATGACGGTATCGAGGAAGCGAATATCGGCTGCGGCGATGTGGCGAACAAGCTCGATGGCGGGTTTGGCGTGCGGCTCGGGACGATACTGCGCGCCAGCGGCGGGGAGAGCTTCAAGAACCGCTTTGGTGATGCGGCTTTCGCCCTTGACGGTGCCGAGGAGAACATTCTGGACAAAAAGGTGCGCCTGGTCGGCGGTTAGTTCAGACATGGAGAGTTTCCTTTCGTTCGGGCTCGATTGAGCATTTGTGAAGCCGATCAGATTTCGGCGTGACCTTCAAGATAGAAGACGCACTGGCCTTCGAGCTCGACGCGGTCGTCGTGAATGCGGCAGAGGACTTCTCCACCACGCGATGAGGCCTGCCAGGCACGCATCTCGACCTTGTCGAGCCGCGCAGACCAGAAGGGCGCGAGCATGCAGTGGGCCGAGCCGGTGACGGGGTCCTCGTTAATCCCTTTTTCGGGCGCGAAGAAGCGGCTGACGAAATCATAGCCCTGGTCGCCGGCAGCGGTGATGATAACGGTGTCGCGATCAAGCTGGGCGATGGCCGCAAAGTCGGGCGCGAGTTCACGCACCGTTTTTGCATCCTGCAGCAGGACCATGTAGCTGTAGTTATTGACGAAGACCTGCACGGGCTCGACGCCGAGAGACTTTGCGAAATCGGGTGGCTCGGAGACTTCGTCGGCGGGGCGCGCGGGGAAATCCATTGTGTAGCGGGACCCGGAACTGGTGACGGTGAGCGGGCCGCTGGCCGAATGAAAGACGACAGAGGTGCGCTGGGGCTCGAGCCGCTCCATGACAACCGCGGCACTGGCGAGAGTGGCGTGACCGCAGAGCGGCACTTCGACGGCGGGTGTGAACCAGCGGATGCGGTAGTCGCCGTTGGCGGGAACAATAAATGCGGTTTCAGCGAGATTGTTTTCGCCGGCGATGGCAAGCATTGCCTCGTCTGACAGGAATTGGGTGAGAGGCATCACCGCGGCGGGATTGCCTGCGAAGCGCTGGCTGGTGAAGGCATCGAGCTGGTAGATCGGTGTGCGCATGTGCTCTCCCTCAGGCTAGAGTCGTGTTGCGGTGTTGATGGTGGGACTGAAGTGCCGCCCCTTCAAAACAAAGACTGCACGCCGCCCAAAAGGTAAGGTTAGAGAACGGCTGTATGCAGGGAGAAAGATATGCACTGCGCCCGGACCCTGCATGCATCTTACAAAATGCGCCTATTGCCTGCACGCTTAGACTAGAGGCAGGCCTACGGCAGCGGCCCTGAAGCAACACATCGAATCCACGCCGCCACGCCGATTAACCCGCGCCGCTTGAATCCACACCTCTCTTAACCGCGCACCCTTAGCCCACCTACTGCTTAATCACACACCCTGACAAGGAGACTCACCGATGCCGACGATCACCACGAAGGATGGAGCGCACATTTACTACAAGGACTGGGGAACAGGACAGCCGATCGTGTTTTCGCACGGCTGGCCGCTGATGGCCGATGACTGGGATACGCAGATGCTGTATTTTGGCCAGCTGGGGTTTCGCGTGATTGCGCATGACCGGCGCGGCCATGGGCGCTCGACACAGACCTGGGACGGCAACGACATGGACACGTATGCCGATGATCTGGCTGTGCTGCTGGACAAGCTGGACGTGAAGAATGCTGTGATGTGGGGCCACTCGACGGGCGGCGGTGAAGTGACGCGCTACCTGGGCCGGCACGGCTCGAAGCATGTGGCGAAGGCGATCCTGATGAGCGCTGTGCCGCCGCTGATGTTGAAGACGGACAAGAATCCGGGTGGACTGCCGATCTCGGCTTTCGATGAACTTCGCGTCGCGCTTGCGGCGAATCGTCCGCAGTTTTACAAGGACCTGACGATGCCGTTCTACAGTTTCAACCGGCCGGGCGCGAAGATTTCAGAGGGCATCCGCGAACACTGGTGGCTGCAGGGCATGATGGGCTCGATCAAGGCGCATTATGACTGCATCAAGCAATTCTCAGAGGTGGATTTTACGGAGGACCTGAAAAAGATCGAGATTCCAACATTCGTGATGCACGGGGACGACGACCAGATTGTGCCTATCGGCGCGGCGGGGATGTTGTCGGCCAAGATTCTGAAAAATGCAAAGTTGAAAGTGTATCCGGGATTTCCGCATGGCATGGCGACGACCCACGCGGATACGATCAACGCCGACGTGCTCGCATTCATCAAGAGCTGAACCTCATCGAGAGCTAAAGGGGATGAGGCATTGAATTGCAATGAGGCCTGCCGGCGTGGCGGGCCTCGTTTGCATGGCCGCGGAAAGACGCTGCGCTCTAAAAAAAGCGATTGCGCTGCGCGCGGGACGGAATGTGCTCTGCGGCGCACCGTTCCTGTTGCAAAGCGTCGGCTTTTCCGGCTGTAATGCACACGCTTTCAACAGAAATTCATCAGGACAAGTGACGCGAAATGTTGTGGCTAGGCATTTTTCCACTTGTTACATGAGGTTTTTCAAAGCAGCTTTCGCCTACCTTTCCCTCTTTTCACGCGCTCCAACTGACCGTAGTCTTTGCCAAGCATTGAGCAAACTTCAACCGGTGGCGTTGAGCCGGATTTGCCCCAAAAGCCAGAACAAGTCTCACAGCAGACGAAGGTTTACGGTGCGTGGATTGCGCGGATTTTGATGCGCGCTCCTGCTTCTTCAAGGGGGGTCCGACCCACGTAGCGTGAGCCGTTCGGCGATGGTCGCCGGAGGGGCATGTCTATTTCCTGATCCTGCCGGAGAGCAGGCGATGGAGACGTGTGCGTGCTGAAGGATCGCTCATGAATTTTCAAGCAGGAGTGCCCCTACATACCATGCGTCCGAAGAAAGTAATTCTGTGCGTCGATGACAATGAACAGGACCTGTCAGTACTTAAATTCACACTCTCAACCAATGGATACCGAGTTCTGTCGACGACCGACCCGCAGGAGGCGCTGCGGCTCTTCTCAGAGCACGTGGTGGACCTGGCGCTGGTGGATTATGCGATGCCGCAGATGAACGGGGACCAGCTTGTGGGCAAGCTGAAACAGATTGCCGGACATGTGCCGATGATTCTGCTGGGCGATCCGCAGAAGATGAACGGACAGATTCATGCCGCCGATGCGCTGGCGGCGAAGAAATGCTCGTCGCAGGAACTGCTGGAGCGGATCAAGGTAATGAGCGCGCGGAAACGCGGACCCCGCAAGGGAACGCAGCGTGTCGCGCACGGTCCGGAGCTCGCCGTGGCTTCGTAGACGGGCTTCAGGGGGCGGCGCCGGGGGGTAGCCGCCGATTGCATCGGTTCCTGTCTCCCATGTTTCTGATTTCGGATCAGGGCTTCGGGGTTGCCGATGGGACTACCCGCGGAAATGCCAAGGTGCAGGCAAGACAGCATCGGGCGATTGTCGCGGGTAGTCGTTTTTTTGTGGGTGCATACGGGCCGCCGCGGGCAGTAGCAGGCGGCGCGGCTTCATGCCACTTGACTACCTGTTGCAACGATAGGCATACTCGCGAACTAGGCCCAGCTGGCGTATCTTGTTTGCTTGCCAGCGGAAGTAGGCTTTTATGGATCTCATACTTGTTCGTTTGCTTTTTGTTGCCCTTTTATCCGTCGTTTGCTTTTTTCTCCAACCCTTCGGCCTGAGCGGCCGATTGCTGCCCTGGGGGGCGCTCGCAGCGGGCGCGGTGATCGTCTTCGAACTGCGCGTGCGCGCGCTGACGCTGCGTCGGCTGATTGGCGCGGTTGCGGGCAGCGTGCTGGGGATTTTTGGCGCGGCGCTGTTTTGCCTGGTGCTGCGATCGGCTCCGTTGAATGCAGAGACATCGGCAGCGCTGCAGATCTTTGTGCTGCTGCTGATGACCTACGTGGGCCTGCTGGTGGGAGCCAGTAAAGGCGACCTGCTGAACCCGGCGGCGCTGGGCACGGTGTTCAGCGGTGAGAAGCCGGTGCGGCGCACCGCCAAGGTGCTGGATACGAGCGTGATCATCGACGGGCGCATTGCCGATATCGCCGAAGCCGGGTTTATCGATGGCATGATGGTGGTGCCGGAGTTTGTGCTGCGCGAGCTGCAGATTGTGGCCGACTCGACGGATGGCTCAAAGCGGCAACGCGGACGGCGCGGACTGGATATGCTGCAGCGGATGCAGTCGAGCCGGTGATTCAGGTGCAGATCGTGCCGGATGATTTTCCTTCGATTCGCGAAGTGGATTTGAAGCTGCTGGAGCTGGCGAAGAAGTGGGAAGCCAAAGTGGTGACGAACGACTTCAACCTGAACAAGGTGGCCCACCTGCATCACGTGGAAGTGCTGAACATCAATGATCTTGCCAATGCGCTGAGGCCGGTGGTGCTGCCGGGCGAGCGGATGAATGTGGTGATTCTGAAAGAAGGCAAGGAATACAACCAGGGCGTGGGCTACCTGGACGACGGCACGATGGTCGTAGTGGACCACGCGCGCAAGATGATCGGCAAGCCGGTTGAGATCTCAGTGACCAGCGTGCTGCAAACGGCAAGTGGAAAGATGATCTTCGGCAAGCTGGACGAGAACGGCAAACCGGTTGAGCCGAAGGCGGCGGGGCCGGTGGAGCTGGCGCGGTAGGACCTTGCAAAAAAAGGCGAAGCGCAGTATCAGTGCACCGGTGCGGGTTCGTGCACGCGCAGCTCGCTGACTTTGCTGACCTGGATGATGGGCTCGATGTCGGTGTAGTTGGTGAGGTCGGCGCGCAGCTCGGCGGCGGCGGGAAGAAACGCTTCGCTGAAGGCGCGGAGGGATTCACAGGTGAATCCAGCGACGGCGCGAAAGGGCGGCGGAGAGCCAGCGACGGGACCGCTGACACCCACCTCTACCGAGACGGAATCAACGGCCGCAACCAGCAGCTTCATGACGAGCGGCATGTGGACGTTGACGTAGTAGTCGGCGTCGAAACGGCTCTCAGCCCGATTGGGATAAAGGATGCTGACCTTGATCATGGGCTCCCCCGTGGCTCAAGGTGCGCCTTGCAGCACTGCAGGCGTGCTCAGTACTTCTGCACCTTCGGATCGATTTCGTCGCTCCAGGCAAGAATGCCGCCGGCAAGATTGGCGACCTTCGGGTAGCCGGATTGAACGAGGAATTCAGCGATGCGCTGCGAGCGCGCGCCGCTGCGGCATTGGACAATGACTTCGCGGTTGCGGTCAATTTCCGCAAGACGATTAGGGACATCATTCTGCGGGATGAGTGTTCCGCCGATCTGCGCGATCTGGTACTCGTAGGGCTCGCGTACATCGAGCAACTGAACGTCTTCGCCCGGCGTCGATGCGGCTGCTTGAGCTCCTTGACGGTGATCTGCGGGATGCCGTTCTTCATGACTTGTCCTCTTTGGTTTCGGGCAGGATGCCGCAGAACTGCTGGTAGTCAATGAGCTGCGTGACGGTGGGATTCTCGCCACAGACCGGGCACTCAGGATTTTTGCGCAGTTTGAGCTCGCGGAAGCGCATGTTGAGCGCGTCGACAAGCAGCAGGCGGCCGATAAGCGGGCTTCCCTTGCCGAGGATGAGCTTGATGACTTCAGTGGCCTGGATGACGCCGACGAGGCCGGGCAGGATGCCGAGCACTCCGCCCTCAGCGCAACTGGGCACGAGGCCCGGCGGTGGCGGCTCGGGATAGAGGCAGCGATAGCAAGGGCCGTCTTCGGTTGCAAAGACGCTGGCCTGGCCTTCGAAGCGGAAGATGGAGCCATACGCATTGGGCTTGCCGAGGATCACGCAGGCATCGTTGACCAGGTAGCGGGTAGGAAAGTTGTCAGTGCCGTCGGCGACGATGTCGTAGTCCTTGAGAATGTCGAGCGCGTTGGCGCTCGAAAGCATGGTCTCGTGCTTGACGACATTGAGCGACGGGATTGAGCGCGATGAGCTTTTCGGCAGCGGAGTCGAGCTTTTTGCGGCCAATGTCTTTGGTGGAGTGGATGATCTGGCGCTGCAGGTTGCTGGCGTCGACCACATCGAAGTCCACCAGACCGAGGGTGCCGATGCCGGCCGCGGCGAGATAGAAAGCGAGCGGCGAGCCAAGGCCCCCGGTGCCGACGCAAAGAACCTTCGCGGCTTTGAGGCGCTGCTGGCCTTCCATGCCCACTTCAGGCAGGATGAGGTGCCGCGAATAGCGGGAGAGATCGTCTGTGGTGAGTTCGGGCAGCGGAATGGGTTCGGTGATCGTAGGCATAAGTCCAGGTCTCGGTTCGTCGTTCTTGATTTCAGGATTGCGGCAGGGACGCTGACAGTCCCCCGGCAATGGAGGGAATGATTGTGAGCGTGTCGCCTGCGCCGACGGCCGTCTGCTCCTTCTTGGGAAGGTAGCGCACGTCTTCGTCGTTCAAATACAGGTTAACAAAGGAGCGCAGTTTTCCGTCGCCCGTATAGAGGTGTTTGCGCAGTTCGGGGTGTGTCCCGGTGAGGATGTCGAGGGCCTCGCCGATGGTAGCGGCGTTGATTTCGACCGAATCCTGCCCGCCCGCAAAGGAGCGCAGGGGCGTGGGGATGTAGATGGTCATAAGGCTGCAACCCCTTTCCTGCATTCCATTGAGATGCTGCAACTGGGGAGTGGGACTCAGCGGGCGGCTCGGGGAAACTTCGCAGAGCCGGCGGGGGCCTGTGCTTTCCCACCCATGCGTCCGCTGCGGCAACGCCATGGATGGGGCACCCCGTTTTAGGGGCAAGGAAAGAAGGATCGTGGCCCACCCGCCATCTCACTCAGAGCGGAGAAAAGAACATAACGATCCATAAGAAAATCGACAGGACGACGAGACTCAACCTCACCCACGTGCGCGCGGTTACTTCCTCCCTCGAGATCACAATGTGATAGATCGTCAGCATCATCCAAATCAGAGAAAAACACGCGCACAAAATCGACAAAATGAGGAATAGTGCGAGAGCATGCCCAACTCCGTCGCGTAGTCCCAATAGAAGAACCAGCAGCGGGAAGGCGATGGCATATAGCGTCAAAATCCACCACAGGGCGTTCATTCGCCTCATCGGTTTCTCAACCTCTTCCGTATAGCAATGGCCTCGCGCAGACTTTTCGATCCTCAATGCGCTAGCTGATTGTTGGGATTGTAGACCGCCGAGGTCCGTGCTTTCCCACCCATGCGTCCACTGCGCGGGACGCCATGGATGGGGCACCGCGCTTTGCGGCTGGGTAAGGCGCGAGGGTCAGGTGGTGGAGGTCTGCGCCTCGCCGAGGATGAGCTTGACGGTGATCTGGCGGTGGCCTCGCAGGACGGTGATGTTGACGGCGTCGCCGGCCTGGTGCTTGTCCATGATGGCGGCGATGTCTTGCGGGCTGGTGACCTGCTCGCCGTTGATAGCCGACGATGAGGTCGCCGCCGAGCATGATGGGCTGGTTGCCGACATAGGCGCGCTCTGCGCCTCCGCGGAGGCCGGCTCGCTGGGCGGCGCCGCCGGGCACCACCTCCTGGATGAGCACGCCGTAATCGGTGTCAAGGCCCATTTGCCCGGCGAGATCGGGCCCGATGGCGTAGGAAACGATGCCGAGGGAGGGCCGTTTGACGCGGCCGTAGCGGGTGAGGTCGCCCAGGACGGCCTTGGCGGTATTGATGGGGATGGCGAATCCAATGCCGGAGCTCTGCTCGGCGCCGTTGGAGGCGATCATGGTGTTGATGCCGATGACTTCTCCCCGCGAGTTGAGCAGCGGGCCGCCGGAGTTGCCGGGGTTGATGGCGGCATCGGTCTGGATAGCGTCGTCAATGGGCGCGCCATCGGCGGTTTTGATGGAGCGGATGGAGCTGATGATGCCGCGCGTCATGGTTCCGTTGAGGCCGAAGGGATTGCCGATGGCGTAGACCTGCTGGCCGACGGCGAGGTCAGAGGAATTTGCCAGCGTGACGGGTTGGAGGTCGGGAGCCTTGATCTGCAGAAGCGCGAGATCGTGCACGCGGTCAGAACCGATGACCGTGGCTGCGTAGGTTTTTTTATTGCTGAGCATGACCTGGATACCGCGATTGGCGTTGTCGACTACGTGATAGTTGGTGAGCACGTGGCCGGCCCGATCGAGGATGAAGCCGGAGCCCTGCCCTTCCTGCGGAACGACGCCGTAGAAGAAGTTGAGAACCACCTGGCGAGCCGTGATGTTGACCACCGAGGGCAGCACGCGCTTGTAGACGCCGATATTGGTCAGCTCCTCCTGATTGAAGGAGGGCGCCGCGTCTGCCTGCGTGAGCTCTAGCGGAGAACTGGCGCTTTTAAGGAGCGAGGCATTGCGCAGGTGCGAGGGCAGATGGGTGGTGAGGTACCAGAATCCCCCGACAAAGAGGACAATCAAGAACAAGTGACGCAGTTTCATAATCGCGAACCCTGACGACCTTTCAATACAGATACGGCCCCGGCGCACGCTGGTTCCACGTGGGAAGCGGTGGGGTGCTTCTTCTTATTTTAGAAAACCCGGCTGAGGCTGTTTGTTGCTCTGGGCCTGGAGATACTGCCAGAGGCCCTCGACCTTCGCCTGAAGCGCCTGTTTATCCCCTGTATTTTCCAGTACGTAGTCGGCGCGGGCGGCTTTTTCAGCATCGGGAATCTGGTGGGTGAGACGGGACCGCGCGTCGGCCTCGGCGGCAGCGCGCTGCGCGGGCGGAATGCCTAGCCGGTCGACGTAGCGCTGAATCTTAACCTCGTCTGGCGCGATGACTACAACGAGGCAATCGATGCGGCGCGGCAGGTCTGCCAGCACGGTGTCGCGCTCTCCTCGCGCGCGGGCGTCGCGCTGAGCCTCAAAGAGGAGTGCGGAGACGATGACGGCGATGGCAGACGGATCGCGCTCGAAGACGCGCTTCATCCACGCGCTCTGAACCGCGACAACCGCGGGATGGACGATACCGTTGAGCTCATCGAGGCGTCCGCCGCGAAAGGCGACCTCGGCGAGGCGAGCACGATCCAGATGACCATCGGGCGCGACGACAGAGGAGCCGAATGCCTGAACGATCCGATCAAAGACAGGCTGGCCAGGCTCCATGAGGGTGCGGCCGAGATCGTCGGACTCCATGACCTCGGCGCCGAGGTCCCTGAGCATGGTCGCGACGGTGCTTTTGCCGCTGCCAATGCTGCCGGTGAGGCCGACGCGCAACATTGGGCTAGAGCCCTCGCCGCATTTTCGCGGCACGCACGGTGTTGGCCATGAGCATGGCGATGGTGAGCGGACCGACGCCACCGGGTACGGGCGTGTAGGCGCCGGAGACCTCATAGGCCTTGGGATGGACATCGCCCACGATGGTGGAACCGCGTTTGGCAAAGGTGAGCGCGCGCTTTCCGTCCCCTGCAAAGAAGCGCTCGAAGTCTTCGGGCGTGGTGATGCGGTTGATGCCGACGTCAATGATAGTTGCGCCGGGCTTAACCATCTCTGGCGTGATGAAGCCGGGACGGCCAATGGCGGCGACGAGAATATCTGCCTGCCGAACGACGGAAGCCAGGTCACGGGTCTTTGAGTGGCAGATGGTGACGGTGGCGTTCTCGTGCAGCAGCAGCATGGCGGCGGGCTTGCCGACGATGTCGCTGCGGCCGACAACAACGGCGTTCTGGCCGCTGATGGGCAGGTTGCTGCGCTTGAGAATCTCAATGACACCGGCAGGCGTGCAGGGTGCGAGAGCCGGACGGCCTGCCTGCAGACGGCCCGCATTCACGGGATGGAAACCGTCCACGTCTTTCTCAGGCAGCACGGCGTCAAGCAGGAACTTGGTATCGACCTGCGCGGGGAGCGGAAGCTGGATGAGAATGCCGTCGATGTCGTCGCGGCTGTTGAGGCCGCTGACGAGATCGAGCATTTCCTCTGTGGTGACCGTATCGGGCGGTGTGATGAGCTCACTGAAAAGACCGAGTTCAGCACAGGTCTGCACCTTGCTGCGCACGTAAATTTCAGATGCCGGAACATGGCCAACGAGGACAGCGGCGAGGCCGGGACGGATGCCCCGCTTCGCCAGCGCTTTGACCTCTTCGGCAACCTCCTGCTTGATTGCTGTGGCGATGGCCGTTCCGTCGAGGACCTTTGGCATGCACACACTCCCAACACCAATCGTATCGCCCCGGGGTGCGGGACGATCCTTAAAGCCAAGATTCTTCTTTGCTTCGCTCTTTGAGGAGGCTATGCTTGCGCCATGCTTCTACGCTGGCTTTGGCGCGCTGGTTTTTCCGGAATTGTGTGTCTGGCTGTGAGCTCGATTGCTGCATATCCGTCTGAGGCGGCCCCGGCGCAGGACAGCAGTGCGCGCGTGCATGTGATTGAGGGACTCGGCAAAGATGTTGTGCCGCTCGACGCGGGATGGCAATTCCAAACCGGCGACAACCTGGCGTGGGCGTCGCCGAGCTTCGATGATTCCGGATGGAAGACGCTACGCGGAGACGCCACATGGGGCACGCAGGGATATCCGAGCCACACAGGCTTTGCGTGGTACCGGTATCACTTTTCCATTAAGCCGGCCGAAGGCGGCCCCAGGGAGTGGGCTCTTCTGATTCCTCAGATTGACGATGCCTATGAACTTTACTGGAATGGAGTGCAGGTGGGCAGGAATGGAAGTCTGCCGCCAAACCCGAACTGGTATACGTCACAGCCACCGCAGACCTACGGACTTGGCCCGACCGGGGAGGGCGTGCTCGCAATTCGCGTCTGGAAGGCTCCGCTCACGTCCAACGACCCTGATTCCCTGGGCGGGCTTGAAGGGCCGGCTCTACTGGGTGGCTCAGCGGCGATCGCGGCGCAATATGACCAATGGCGATTTCAATGGCTGCGCAGCCACCAGGTTGACTTCGCGCTGAATGGCTTGTATTCGCTGGTGGGGTTGCTGAGCCTGCTGGCATGGCTGCGCGACCGCAAACAGTGGCTCCTGCTGTGCATGGCCGGTTACACGCTCTCGCAGGTTTTCGCGCTGATCGTGGGCGGGCTGCTTATCCAGTGGCCGTTCAGCGTCACGATTGGGTTGCTGCAACCGATTCTGATGGCCCAGGATGTTGCCCTCTGGTACCTGCTTCTTTTGCTGCTGAAGCTCGATGAGAACGAACGGATCGTGCGCCTGATGAAGATCTGGGTGACGGTGTTCTGCATCGCCTTCGCGCTGGATGGCTTGACTACGGCCGCGTGGGGAAGAGTATCACCAGCCGTTCTGCAAATTATCGACGGCATTCTTACGGTTATTTTCACGCCGCTGGAAACACTGCCCATTGTTCTCGTCGTGGCCGCGGTGGCGCAGCGCAAAAGGCTCGATTCCGCGCGATGGGTGGTGGCGATCTGCGCATTTATCGCCGAGATGATCTTCGTTCTGCGTAATGCAGGGACACAGTTCATCCGCTTCACGCATTGGACCTTCGCCCCAAGACTGAGTACACCTCTCTTCCAGGTGAATGGCAACCCACTCAACCTGCGTAGCATTGCCGAAATCCTGTTGCTGATCTCGATCGTTTACGCCGTCTATCGCTTCTCAATCGAGCATCGCCGGCAGCAGACAGCCCTGGAGCAGGAATTCAGGAATGCGCAGGAGTTGCAGCAGGTGCTGATTCCCGAGACATTGCCGACTGTACCCGGCTTTACGCTAACGAGCGCGTATCGGCCCGCTCAGCAGGTCGGAGGGGACTTCTTCCAGATCATTCCGATGGAGGGAGGATCAACGCTGGTGGTGCTGGGCGACGTGAGCGGCAAAGGGCTGAAGGCGGCAATGGCCGTCTCGCTGATTGTGGGAGCGGTGCGTGCGCTCGCCGATGACTATCCCTCACCGGCGCAGTTGCTGACGCAGCTTAACCGCAGGCTGTGCGGCCGGCTGCAGGGGGGCTTCGCCACGTGCGTGATCGTGCAGATCAATCGCGACTCGATATGCATGCTGGCAAGCGCCGGGCATCCCGCTCCTTTTGTAAACGACAATGAGCTGGACCTGCCGGGGGCGTTGCCGCTGGGCATCGCGCAGAATGCGACCTACGATGAGGTGGAGTTCAGCCTGAAGGTGGGCGATCATTTCTCGCTCTACACGGACGGGTTGCTCGAGGCGCGCAACCGTGCAGGGGAAATCTACAGCTTTGGCCGCCTGCAAAGCCTGTTTGCGCAGCGGCCGGATGCCGCGGCAGCGAGCGATGCCGCTGTGAACTTCGGCCAGAACGACGACATCACAGTGCTGACCCTGACGCGCCTGGGCACGGGGGAGGACGCAACGACGCTGCACAGCGCGCCCTCGTTAACCGAGGCGTAAACCAGCGCTTCGGCGCCCATTCGCCGCACAAATTTGCCTATCGCAAGGACGCGAGCACAGGATATGCTTGCGGCATGATTCCCCGCAGGACACGGTTTTGCCTTCTGATGATATTGGTGTGTCTTGCCGCCGGATCCCTTGCCGGCGCGGCGGAGCCGTCTGCGAAGACCGCATGGTTTGTGCCTGTGACTGCGGTGGAGCAGCTTGGGAAAGGCACCGTCGAGTTGAACGGGCCCTGGCAGTTTCATCAAGGGGATAACCCGGCGTGGTCGACGCCGACTTTCGATGACTCGCTTTGGGAGAAGCTGAGTGTCGACAAGCCGTGGGGCATGCAGGGCTACGAAGGCAGCGAGGGGTACGCGTGGTACCGGCTGCATTTGAAGCTGTCGCCCGCCGTGGGTGCATCGCCGGAGTTCGAACTGCTGATTCCGGCAATCGATGACGTGTACGAGGTCTACTGGAACGGGGAAAAGGTTGGGCAGCTTGGCAACATGCCTCCTCACTGGTTGATGTATTCAGGGCTGCAGGCACAGATTATCCACCTGGGCGCGGCGCGCGACGGGGTGCTGGCGGTAAGGGTGTGGAAGGCGCCGCTTTTCTCAAACGACAACGGTAAGGCGGGGGGATTTGAAAGTGCTCCGCTGGTGGGGAGTCCGCAGGCAATTGAACATGCCAGAGGCAGCCTTGATTTCGAATGGGTGCGCAGCCAGCAGTTCCGGATTGCTCTGACGTCGCTCTACGGGCTGGTGGCCCTGTTGAGCCTGATTGGTTGGCTACGCGATCGCACACAGTGGCTGCTGTTCTGGATGGCGATGTTCTCTTCGTGTTTCGTCCTGGAGCCCTTCCTTGGGAACCTGCGGCTGCACATTTCGTATGCGCTTGTGACGTGCTTCACGCAGATCGAGATTGCGCTGCGGGATGTGTCGCTCTGGTTCCTCCTGTTGTGGATCCTCAAGCTGCAGAGCAATCGCAGACTGGTTGTGCTGACCCGCAAGGCTGCGTTGCTGAGCATTACGGCCGCTACCCTGGATGGGATCGTGATCTTCCTCTATCCCGGAGTGCTGAGCAAACCCGCCATACAGGCTGCAGACGCATTCCTGACGATGTTCGCAATCTTCTTTGAGTTGCTGCCACTGATGATCGTCGCGTATGCCTTCTTTCACGACAAGGAGCTCGACTCGGCCCGCTGGGCAGTGGCTGCGCTTGCATTCCTGAACGGAATGGTCTACTTTCTGCAGAATTCGACGTCACAGGGCGTGCGATTTACGCATTGGACGTTGTCGGGCAGATTAGGAGCACCCTTGTTCAGCGTTGGCAACAACGCGATCAACCTGCTGCTGTTGCTGCGCACTCTGCTGTTCGTCTCGATTGTGTACGCAGTTTACCGATTCTCGATTGAGCATCGGCGACGGACAACTGTGCTGGAGCAGGAGTACCAGAGCGCACGTGAACTACAGCGCGTGCTGGTGCCATCGTCGTTGCCTGTGATTCCAGGATTTACGCTGACAAGTGCGTACCATCCCGCCCAGGAGGTGGGAGGAGATTTCTTCCAGATCATTCCACTGGAGAATAAATCGACGCTGGTTGTGCTTGGGGATGTGAGCGGGAAGGGATTGATGGCCGCGATGGCAGTCTCGCTCATCGTGGGCGCGGTGCGCGCCCTGGCGGAAGACCATCCGGACCCGGCGGAGCTGCTGACCCTACTCAATCGCCGGCTGTGCGGTCGGCTGCAGGGAGGGTTCGCGACGTGCGTGATTCTGCAGATCGACCCGGTGGAGGGAAGCGCACTGGCGAGCGCCGGACACCCCGCACCGTATTTGAATGACCGCGAGATTGAATTGCCGGGAGCGCTGCCGCTTGGAATCTCGCCGTTAGTGACCTACGAGAAGCGCAGGATCGACTTCAAGGAAGGCGATCACTTTTCGCTCTACACCGATGGGCTGCTTGAAGCGCGCAACCAGGCTGGCGAGCTATATAGCTTCACGCGGCTGGGGCGGCTCTTTGCATCCCATCCCAGTGCAGCCCAGGCTACACAGGCGGCAGTGAACTTCGGGCAGGATGACGACATTACGGTCCTCACCCTCACGCGCCTGGCAACCGGCAATGAGGCGCTGGCTTTGCACATGGCCTAACCGCTGCTCGGAATGCTGCTCAACTTCTCTAAGTGCGAGCAAGTAAAGATGCAGTTCACCTGGACGATCGAGCCAATTGCTGTGAATTTGCAACTATCTTAAGAACGCAATCTATCACGTAATCAATTTGCGACGACGTCATTGCCGGGAAGATTGGTAATGACAAATATCTCTGATACTGCGCGCTTGCAACAGGAAAATCGTCAGCAATGTAACCATATGTCTTTCGATAATAAGGATGCAAATGCAGGGGAATAAAATGTACGCTTGTGCCAATGCCCTGCACCCGGAGTTGATCGATCAACTCATTGCGAGTGATCGCCAGTGATTCCAGATTCAGGCGCAAAACGTAAAGGTGCCAGGACGATTGCCGGTCAGCAGATATTCTGGGAACTTCAAGAGCTGGCTCGTTGGCAAAGCCCTCGTTGTATCTGGATGCGATGTGTTTTCGCGCAGCATTCATTTGATCGCACTTTGCCAATTGCACGATCCCAATCGCTGACTGGATGTCGGTGAGGTTGTATTTAAAGCCTGGGTTCATCACCTCGTAATACCAAGAACCTTCAGCAGAATAGCGCTTCCACGCGTCCCGCCCAATACCGTGGAGCCTCATTAGACGCATACGAGTGGCCAGATCTTCATTGTCCGTTGTGACCATTCCGCCTTCGCCCGTCGTCAAGGTCTTCGTAGCGTAAAAGCTGAAGGCCGTGAATTCACTGATTGCTCCGATCCGGTTACCGCGATAGGATGCAGGCAGCGCATGGGCCGCATCCTCAATCACGCGTAGACCGTGCCGTTCTGCCATTCCCTGAATCGCATCCATATCGCAGGGTTGACCGGCAAAGTGTACGGGAATTACGGCGCGGGTTTTCTCGGTAATGCGACGTTCCGCGTCAGTCGGGTCCATGCAAAGGTTCTCTGGATCCACGTCAACCAGTACGGGCTTTGCATTGAAATAGCAGACAACTTCTGCAGTGGAAGTGAAGGTAGTCGTTGGCACCAATACTTCGTCTCCCTCCTTGAGACCGATGGCGTCAAGCGCCAGGTGCAGCGCGGCCGTGCAGGAGTTGACGCCTACGGCATGTTTTGCGCCGACGTACGATGCAAATCTCTGCTCGAATTCGATCGTTTTGGGGCCCATCGTAAGCCAGCCGGAGCGGACAACTTCGGCGGCCGCTTGCGCCTCTTCCTCTCCAACGAAAGCAGAATGAAACGGTATGATTTGTTCTTTCAACTCACTCATTGAATCACTTCCTCTTATTTGTTGGTCACATCTGCTCTAGATTGGCTCGCAAGGAGTGAAAGCTCGATTCAACGGCCAGGGTCGCGCTATTCGCGGGCAGACTCCGGCGTGGCGGGCAGGCTCTCTTAAGGGTGGCCGGGGCAGAATCCGCATCGAGAAACGTATCTAGCAGGAAACGGGCCTTTCGATCAGGTGGCCGGCACCGTCGCGGATCTCTCCATCGGTGAACTCAAATCGCAAGTTCTGAAGTGCTTGATCGCACCTCCCCACAGCCTCTTCACGGCTGTTGCCCGAGTAAAGAACGTGGCCATACCGGTCTAGACTGGAACTGATTTCGCCGAACCAGAAATTCTCCTTTATTATTCCGTCCCGTTCCGACGCAGGGTAGATCAGCTCTGCGCCAGGAATGGCATAGAGTGCACGCAGGCCATCCAATCGCCGCAAGCTCCCGGTGCGCCCCAGGTCGAAATACCGAACACACGATCCCCGTGCCCAAAGTATGGCTGCGTCAACGCGCTCCCCAAGCGATAGCAGAATCGCAGTGCGAACCATGTTCACGCCCGTCGACAATGGCGTGAGGTGCGTCGATATCCTATCCCCTCCCAAACGCGCCCCTATCTCGATGAGACGCGGGCCCTGAGGAGAGATCTTTACCTCAGCGTGAATCATGCACCAAGTCAATCCAAGGGAGCGAACGCCGCTGACCACCGCATCTCGAATCGCCTGCTGCACAGACGCAGAGTAATGGCTCGGTTGGCAGTGTCCCGCTTCGACCGGATAGCGTCCTGCAAGGACGAATTTATCGGTAATTGCAACAATGCGGCAATCCTGGTCTGTGCAATAGCCTTCGACGCTGACTTCCCCACCTTCCACCCACTCTTCGACCAGAAGCGTGCCATCCTTTTGGAAGTCGCGACACTCGGCATATCCATCGCGCAGCCCTTGCTCGTCTGCAATTTTATAGACTCCGCGGCTTCCCGATCCTCGTCCAATCTTCAGAGCAACGGGATAGCCCAACCGGTCGGCCGCCAACTGCGCGTCAGCCAATGATTCCACCTCCGCGAAGCGCGGCGAAGGCGCGCCATGTTTCTCGAAAGCCGCTCGCATCAGGCGCTTGTCCGTGGCCAAAGCAGCCGAGTCCTCTGACAACGCGGAGAGTGAAAGCCTGCAACCCACTGCAGCCACGGTGCGCACAGGAGCATCCGTACAAAGCGTCAGAACGCCATCGACCTGCTCCTGCCGCGCAATCTTCGCAACCGCATCGGGGTCCATGATGTCTGCCACATGGGGTGAATCGCACAGACGCAGACCAACAGCCTGAGGATTGTGATCCAGGGCCACGCTGCGAATTCCGAGCGCCTTCGCCTCGTGAATCGCAGGCACCTGGAGAGGACCAGCGCCAAGAATCATGATGCTTAGCGACATTTCCCTTTTTCCTTAATCAGCTGCGAAACCCTTGAATTCGTCTGCGAGGATCGCAAAGAGAATGCGGTCGAGAAATTTCCCCTCGGCGAAGGCAGCTTGGCGGCAAACGCCCTCCTGGGTGAGCCCCAATCTCTTATACAGTTGGATTGCCTGCTCGTTGGTCACGTCGACGTGCAGGAAAATGCGATTCAACCCGATCATTTGGAATCCGAACCGCAGTAGCAACCAGGAAGCCTCATGGGCTATTCCCTTTCCCCTCGCCGAGTCTTCGCCAAGGTATATCCAGAATTCCGCGCTGCGCACCCGCGAATTGATGCCTCGCAACCCAGTCAAGCCGACAGGTTTGGCTTGGGCTCCGGCGCCCAGTCCTACCACGAAGATCCGCTGGGAGCGATCCGCCATTGAGGCTTCATACCAACGCTCATGCTCGAAGTCCGAAACCGGCCTCGGTTCCTGTGCCACGCCGCACCGCTTCATCATTAATCCAGGTGCGGACGATCGGAAGCAGGCACGTATCGAACGGCAGCAAGGTGACACTTTTCCCCGTAATCATCAAACTCCTCCTTTGGCAGCTGGCGGACATCGTTCTTGGCTTTCCGGTTTACGCCCCGCCTCTGAAGAACGATTGGAACGGTCCGTGCAATAAATACTTGGTTCAGCAACTTCATTGAAGATGCTCCAGAATAGTGAAGTTCTTCTCCCGCGATTCAGCCTGTAGGGTGTGTGCTCTCGTGATTTTATCGAGCCGCATTCTCGACAATCTCAACGACGCGCGGCAGATTTGCAACCCGCGTGAGATTTCGTAGCGCATAGGTTCTTCCTGCCAACCCGATTTTGCTCAACCTTTCAGGGGAAATTTCGCTAGCCGCGAGGATTGCTGCTGCCATCGCGTCCGCAGAGTCCGGTTCCACTACCCAGCCAGCACCATTGTCGCGAACCGCCATCGCGGTATCCGATGTAGAAAGTGCCGCCGCTACAACGGGACGCGCCGAAAGGAAATAGCTGATCAACTTCGAGGGGATGGAAACGAGGGACTGCTCCGCCTTGGTGGGCAACAGCAACAAATCCGCCATCTGGAGAACCGGCCCCGTCTCTTCCATCTTCCAGGGACTGTGAATAATCACACGTTCCAAATTCTGGCCCGCGATCTTTTCCCTGCATGTGTCCAGACGCGATCCGTCGCCGGCAATCACCAGATAAACGCGCGACTGGGCCTTCAGTTCCGAAAACGCATCTAACAGCATCTCAGCGTTGGATGCTACTCCTACATTTCCCGCATAGACCGCCACAAATGCTTCCACGGGGATGCCCAGTTTTTGCCGGAATTCCAAGGCGACCGTGGGATTGGCTTCAAGAAGGTCTTCACTTACCCAGTTGGGCACCACATGTAAGCGGTCAGGGCAGATTCCGCGGTCCGTCTCGAAAAGCCTGCGAAACCCCTCTGAGATGACCACAATCTCTTTTGCCGAACGCAATATCGCCTGATCGCATTTGCGCAAGAGGCGATAAGCCCATCCTCGCTTGGCGACCCGTCCCTGTGACTCCAAAGACTCGGGATAGATGTCTTGCACACTGAGGATGACCGGGATGGAGCGTAACTTTGCAACACTGATCACGATCCCCGTCGCGAACAAGGCCCAGGAGTTGGAATAAATCACGTCCGGCCGCTTTCCACATAACATGCGCAGTCCAGAGGTAATTCCAAAGGACAGGTTTTCGGCAAAGCGGCTCAACATGGTTGAGTAGGGCGAGAAGAAACTCAGCAATGAGTTACGGTATAGCACTGCTCAGACGTGAAAGTTGAGTACAAGCCCCGTTTGTAGCCGTCGAAGAGCTTCCCCTTAGGGCGATTGGGATAAGGAGCAAGAACGTGAACTGAATGGCCCTGACTTACCAACTCATGCGCCAGTTGCGCGCTCGTCTGCGCTGAGACCATCGGCTCTGGTGGAAACACTGCCGATACAATCACTACTTTCAGACTCTTCTGTTCCATCAAAAAGCAATGCCTCGAAATGGCACCACAGAGCAAGCGAGACGACCGCGCTCGCACTTTTCGTATTCCCTGACTCTCACTAACCTCTACAAAGGGGCTCTAACTTCAACAAGCTTTCGGTCTAGCCTCAGATAACTGAGCACTCTTTAAAGATTTCGAGCATCTGGCGCCCGACAGATTCAGGCGAAAGCCTTTTCAAGACAAAGTCGCGACCCGCTTTGCCCATTTCAACAAGATTGCCTGCAGTAAGCATACTCAGCCACGCATGTTGAATTCTCGTCGATGTTCGGCCGGACAACTCTACCCGCTCCAGCCGCCGCCACTTCGATGGCCAACCCTACGTCCTCCGAGAGCAAAACCGGGACTCCAAATGCCAGCGCTTCTGCAGCCGCCATGCCGAAATTCTCCCGCTGAGACAACATCACCAATAGATTCGCAGCTGAGTACACGGTTCCAAGCCTTTCTCCTTCTAAAAGCCCGATCAAGTGCACCTGGTCCGCGATCCCGAGCCGATCGATCAAGGGCCTCCGTAGTTCTGCTTCGACTCCGCCGTCGGGGCCAACGATGGCAAGGTGCGCCGACGGCAATCGTTGTGCCACCAGTGCGAAGCTCTCAATCGTCAAATCCAGGCGCTTCATAGGGTGTTTACGACCAATGAAATCGTCCAGAACCCTCCTCGGGGATACCGAGCTGACGCCGAAAGGCGCAAGCGGACTCCGAGCCGCCACTCGGCGGTGCCTGCACCGCATTGGGCACAACGAACAGCGGCGAGAAACCGTATGTTCAGGTCTGCTCTGCCTCGAGATCGCTCGTGCAATGAATCGCACGCGCATGCTCCATCGCGCCACGTTCGAAGCATCTCAGGTCGATACGCTTCTTCCATGCTTTTGACTCATCGACCAATGCATAAAGCTGCCCCGGGGCTCACGACGTATGGCGCCCCAGATCGATGAGCCGCTCGTGCGCCCGCCAACATTGGATAGGTCCACGTCGCTGCGATATAGACTCCATCGAATCCCGACACAGCAGCGTCACATTTTCGGCTCGACTAAGGCGAATGCAAAAACATCGGTGCCACACGTGAGCAAATACGCGGAAAATACCAGACTTGCCAACACCGTCAACCTGGACGGGAATTGAGGTTGGCTCGTCAACGCGACCGCGCCCATTCGCGTCCGTAGTGAATACGGTCACTGACACTCCTGAAGCCGCTATTCCTTCACATAGCGCAGGAATGCTGCGGACCGGGCCGCCGTAAATATAGGCTGGGCGATCATGGGGGCTATTCCCAAGCAGCTTGAACATCTTTCAATTGAACCTGGCCGCATAGCGCGTTTCGCGTCGCGAGCTGGTATTTGAGAAGACCCTGATCCTCTCGATCAATGGCAGTCTGTCTCACTTTCACCGGTACAGAAAGTGCCGCGCACCATTGAGGGCTCTCAGAACCCTTAGCGTCGTCGGATATTTCTCCGCTATGTACGCGCTGATGTCCGCATGGTCTTGCCGAGATGACGAGAATTTGTGTGCAGCTAAAAGCTCGTTGTCACAGGATTGCCGAAGCTGCTCAAAGATTGGCGAGCTCCGAAGCCTGTTCAGTCGGCCACTGCCCAACTGTCGTCCAACCGACCATAGAGAGCGGCGTGACAAATACGATCCATATGTCGAGCAATATTTCTCGGTGATGTAAGTACCATAGGTCGATGGCGTAGCTTTCAGCGACGAGGAAGATCGCGAGAATCAGCACCTGTGCAAGCCCAGTGATAGCAGGAGCACCGACGACGCCTCTTGCTCTCTGGTCCATAGTTAGGCAGCATCCATACTCTCGTCCGGCCTCGGCCCGCCCATGCCATGTCTCCCCGGATGATCTTCCAGAGTTGTGGTAGTTCGTCGATCCCGGAACGAAGCCAGCGGCCTAACTGTGTGACCCGGGGATCTCTTGCCGCAACGACGGTCTTAAATCCGTTCGTATATCCCGGGAGCACCCACTTTCATCGTCCTGTATTTCAATAGTGTGAAGGGGGCGCCACCTTTCCCGAGGCGACTACTTCGGTAGAGTGCAGGGCCCGGATCACACAATTTGATCAGGAGGGAGAGAAAAAGGTGGAAAGGGCAGCCCGAAAAGACAGATGAGGCCCGCGACGAACCTGCCGAACAAGTTATTCATCTCGCGATCAGGACGAAATATTTGAACAGACCACGCGTCAATGGCAGCATGGAAGAAAGGTAGTCGTTAATCACGCGCGTCTGTTCTTCGCCATAGTTTCATGCGGCACTTGTCGCCTCCCAGGAAACAGCGATAGATGATCTCCACGAGATCGAAGCCTGAGGTCTTCAGCAGAATGGGTCAGCGTCTCATATCTCAGATTGTGCCGAGAATAGTTTTGCACCATCGCGTCTCTTGACGACATCGGCAGGAAGGCCATAACGCGTCTCGTCGCGATTGGACATCAGCCAGGATTCTTTTCGCTCCAGCTGTGCATCGTCTGACATCACGGACTCAGAACCTATATCCAAAAGGGCGTCCAGATAGTGCTGCGAAATCGATTCGTCTGCATAAAACACTCCGCCGGGCTTCAACGTTCGCCGCACTTCGCGGAATACCTGACCAAGATCCTCAATGTGATGCAGTACGCTGTAAGCCGTAACCATGTCAAACGTACCATCGGCAAAGGGTATGTTCTCGGCGCTTGCGTTTCTTGTCCTGACGTTTGGTCGGGCTTTACTCTTGCTAACATTTCGTCGGTAATGTCAATGCCATCAAGTTCTTTAAAGAGATCGTGTGCCAAGTCCAGTACTCGCCCGGTGCCGCAGCCAAGATCGAGCAGGCGCTCCGCAGGTGTGGCTTCGGCAAGTTTTCCAAGAGGCAGCGCACTCGTCTGCGATTGGATTCTGTCAAAAACGGCTGTTCCTCATAGTTCGGCGCCAACACCCTATGAACATCATATTTGCGAGTTGGGTTTGAGAAACCGATTCGACTGTCTTTCGCATTCGCATTGCCTTTCTCAGCCGAACCACCTGTGCTTCGCAATCACCTTGCTGAATCGAAGTATGCACGATCCAGTGTATAGCGCTCGCGAAAATGTACCTTAGCATATACTTTCATATTATCGACCTGCTCTGAAGGCTCTCAGTACTGCCCCCGCAATCGCCGCCGCGCCCCCAGGACTCGCTAACCTCTACAAAGGGGCTCTAACTTCAACAAGCTTTTCGGTCTAGCCTAAGATAGCTAACGCTCTTCAAAGATTTCGAGCATCTGCGCGCCCGACAGATTCAGGCGAAAGCCTTCCAAGACAAAGTCGCACCCGCTTTGCCCATTTCGACAAGATTGCCTGCAGTAAGCATGCTCAGCCACGCATGTTGAATCTCGTCGATGTTCGGCCCGGACAACTCTACCCGCTCCAGCCGCCGCCACTTCGATGGCCAACCCTACGTCCTCCGAGAGCAAAACCGGGACTCCAAATGCCAGCGCTTCTGCAGCCGCCATGCCGAAATTCTCCCGCTGAGACAACATCACCAATAGATTCGCAGCTGAGTACACGGTTCCAAGCCTTTCTCCTTCTAAAAGCCCGATCAAGTGCACCTGGTCCGCGATCCCGAGCCGATCAATCAGCCTCCGTAGTTCTGCTTCGACTCCGCCGTCGGGGCCAACGATGGCAAGGTGCGCCGACGGCAATCGTTGCGCCACCAGTGCGAAGCTCTCAATCGTCAAATCCAGGCGCTTCATAGGGTGTTTACGACCAATGAAATCGTAAGAGAACCCTCCTCGGGGATACCGAGCTGACGCCGAAAGGCGCAAGCGGACTGCAGCCGCCACTCGGCGGTGCCTGCACCGCATTGGGCACAACGAACAGCGGCGAGAAACCGTATGTTCGGGTCTGCTCTGCCTCGAGATCGCTCGTGCAATGAATCGCACACGCATGCTCCATCGCGCCACGTTCGAAGCATCTCAGGTAGATACGCTTCTTCCATGCTTTTTGACTCATCGACCAATGCATAAAGCTGCCCATTGGGCTCACGACGTATGGCACCGCCAGATCGATGAGCCGCTCGTGCGCCCGCCAACATCGGATAGGTCCACGTCGCTGCGATATAGACTCCATCGAATCCCGACACAGCAGCGTCACATTTTCGGCTCAACTCAGGCGAATAGAAAAACATCGGTGCCACACGTGAGCGAATACGCGGAAAATACCAGACTTCAACACCGTCAACCTGGACGGGAATTGAGGTTGGCTCGTCAACGCGACCGCGCCCATTCGCGTCCGTAGTGAATACGGTCACTGACACTCCTGAAGCCGCTATTCCTTCACATAGCGCAGGAATGCTGCGGACCGGGCCGCCGTAAATATAGGCTGGGCGATAATAGGGGGCTATTACAAGCAGCTTGAACATCTTTAGATTGAACCTTGGCCGCATAGCGCGTTTCGCGTCGCGAGCTGGTATTTGAGAAGACCCTGATCCTCTCGATTAATGGCCACCCACGAGGTTGCGGGGCCACCTGACGCGAGAGACATTTGCAATAGGCCAGCCTGGAAACGTGGCTTGGGCGAACTAGAGCATAGCGGTTGCTACAGCGTGTGCGGCGGAACTCTCTATTTAAGTGCCAATTGCACCGTGTACTAGATCATTTGTGGCACACGTAAATCGCCCCATCGATTGCGCTGGGTGGGGCGATGCCGAATTTATTCCGTTCACTCTCTGGGAGGGTCCATGGATCCAGAGTGGTTACTTTGAATCCGGCTCTCGAGAGGCGCTCGGAATAATCAGTGCCGCAAGCACGAACATGCGCCGGATATCCAGCCAGCGACTTCAACGCGGCGGGAGAGCCGGGGCCGATTTCCTGAGTCGTCTTTACCGTGATTGGGACACAGAGGAAAGCACATCCATGCGGCTTCAAAACTCGATGCATTTCCGCGATTGCCATTTGGTCATCGGACACATGCTCGAGTACATGGAACGCCATGACGACATCATAGGACTCGCTGGGCACATTCATATTGCAGATGTCGAGCGTCAGATCGCCGCGCCCATGCGCAATGTCGGCAGTGGTACGCTTGGCGACATTGCGATGCAGGACACTCTTCAGACACACGGACGGGGCAAATTCCAGCAGAGATTTGCCCGCAAATTCAGGGCGGTAGCGGGCAAATATAAGCGCGAAGAACCTGTGCCTTTCCGAAGATCCACAGCGCGGACATGTTGTTCCGCGCCAGAATTTGCGGCCTAGCCAACCGCAGCATTGGCATTCGACCGTAGTGCCGCGGAGGGACAAGCGCGAATAATGCCTCGAGACCCGAGATAAGGCACGGCTTGCAAGTGATCGATTAGACATAATTACCTATTTTTGGAGGAATGGGAACTCGATGTGGATCCCGACTCTAACACTTATCCGCACGCAGACCCTATCACTTCCGTTGCGATCTGGAACGGCGATAATGTTCTTCCGGCCAGCGAAGTATTGCGGCATGCGTCCAAAGTAGTCAGATCAGCTGCGTCACCTTCTTGCCGGAGATTAACATTCCCGTGGCACAAAAGCTCTGGCGCCTTGCAGGCGGCCAAGAAGTTGCGGACCGGTGACGCCACTAAGTCGTCTGCTTTAAACAATGGTGCTGGGTGCGCGACAACACCTCGTCTGTGATGGCAGCCCACTGCTGTGTGATCTTGGATGGCGAGAAGCGCGCCGCAAGGATAGGCGACGCCTTTAGATTCCCCGAAACAATCTTGTGCAAGCCGGAGAAGATCGCCTGCGGATCCGTATGGGGTACCGCGATGCCACCCCCACATTCGCGAATATATCGCGTCACCTCACTATCTTGAGCTGTGATTGCGAGGATGGGACAGCCGCTCGCCGCGTAGTCGCAGAACTTCGAAGGCAGAAATATGCTTTCTTTGCTTGGGCTCTCGATTAGAATCGTTCCCGTGGCTTCTTTCATCATCTTGATCGCTTCAGATTGACTGACTTCAGGCCGAACGGATATCTCAACCTTCGCAAATGATCCGGGCCGGCAAGCCGCAAGCAGTTTCTCTTGACCAACAGCACGCCCAATGAATTCCAGTTTGAGTGGTCCACAGGCCGCTGACGCGTCCCACAGACGCAATGCTTCCAGCAAAGTGGAGGTGCTTCTTGCGGCACTCAAATACCCAATATGACGCAGAATCGGTGTTGCCCCTGAGGGACGAGGTTGCGTGCAAGAGCGCGGTGAAGACGAGCCACCGCCCCCGATATGTGGGATGACGACCTGAGTGGGCAGCACATCTCGAGTGCTTTTGTCGGGATAAGTGAGATCCAGCACATGGCGCCGAAGTTGCTCGCATGGAAATACCAGGGCATCCGGCGTACGTAGGAGATCCTTGGTCCACCGTCTTTGAAAGTTATTGCGATGTCTATCCAGATAACCGGCCAATCGACGCCTAGGTGCGGTAACCCTTGGAAGCGGGTCATTGTAGCTGGCGATCCAGGGGAGTTGCGATATGTTCTTACACCAGTACGCAGCGATTGCGCTGCCGATGGGCTCATATCGCGAAGTCAATAGATGGAATGGCTTCGTTCGATGCTCTTCCAGGAATTCACGAATAGAATCCTCGACGAAGAGGTGCAGCCTATCGACCATTGTCAATTCGAGGGTGCGCAGTCGGTTGATTCGCCAGAAATGCCTTATAACCATCCAAATCAGGCGAGCCGCGTTAGCGCGTCCAGCCGATGTCGAACCACCGCGGAAGACCACCACCTCATGTCCAGCCTCCCGCATCGCGTCAACCCACTTTGCGGTCACGTATGCTTCGGAATCAGCCAGAGGGGGGTAATTCTGGGTGAAACACGCGATGCGCAATAGATTCTGCATTATGAGGCCTCGTTAAGCTTTCAGCGGGCTCGTGTCGCATGATGGCCAAAAGGCGCGCCATAACGAAAAGTGCGATCGAGAGTGGCATTGCGCGTCCCCAAAGACCGAGCCAGACATCCGTGCCGCCCCGGGCGAAGAAGATAAGTTGATATGCGGACAGCGCTCCGACGAGGATCCATATAACCCCCTGACGAGCATGAAGTTCATCGAAACCCGCCAGGAGAAATCCCATAATAACTCCTCCAACGGCGCAACCAATCGTTCCCCATGTGACCCAGTCGTTGCCAAACGGCAATGCACCGGTGCTGATGCCGGTGCCTATCTGCCCGGACTGAATCTCATAAATGATCTTGGAATTGCTGGTCGGCGGCGTCCATCCGAACGGACGGAGCACTATGGGATACACCGTCGACCCCAAAGTCGCTACGATTTCGTCTACAGTTCGCGTCGGAACCAATTCGTTCCACATCCGATAACTCAGGTCGTAATAAGCTAGGCGTGTCGAGAACTCGTTGCCCAGCAAGAGCGACTCTGTCACGTCTTGACTATTAAGTTGGCCAATGGCCTCTATCGGTGTCGCACGCATACCTGAACCGCGGAGTATGCCCCAATAAGTCAGCCCAAGCCAGCTGACAACTATTGCAGCGACGATAAGTGCTATCCGTTCTGGTGTGATCCTTTTGCGACGCTCAATAAAGCGAGACCAGACCAAATAGCCTACATAAGGAAACATGTAATATCGGATGCCATCAAAGTACGCTACGATAACCGATGCACCTGCGACGACTAGCGCGAGGCCCCTTGACCGCCGTTGGACCAAGATCGTCATGAGCGGGGCGCTCGCCAAAAAAAAGTAGGTCGCATACTCCGGCGCCGCATTGGGATCCAGGAAGTCATTGAAAGCCCTGGTCAGATCCGCACGTTGATAGATCATCGCGCCGCCAGAGATAACGAAGCATAAGACAAAAGGCAGTAAGGACAAATGCGATTTGTCAACGGGGTAAAGCGCCACGGTATGGCGACTCCGAAGCTGCGGACGAATCCAGTGCCACGAAAGTGCCGTAAATAGGATGTGGACGAATGCAAAACCGACGGCCGGAAGCATTCCAACATATATGAAAGGAAGCGTGGCACCCTCGACCGTATATGGAATACCGAGGGTCGTGTCCATGATCACTGGCAGGCTGAAGACCAATGCCAGGCAAAGCCAGTAGAGGGCGCTCCATGCTCTGGCGCGAATTGTAACTCGAAGCTGCCATATTGTTGCAATGGCACAGCCAACTGCCAGCAGAGCCGTGTAGAGCGATTCACTTTCTGTCAGGTTGTAGCTAGGCAAGTTGGTTCCTACAATGGAGTGATTGTACGTTTATCATCGTAGCGCATGACCCACTGCAAAAGCCTCATGGCCTGGGCCTCATAGTTCAACGAGAGCCGAAACGCATCAAGTCCGGCAGTGCCGAATTGCTTCACTCGCGGCCGGCCAAGCTCCGACAAATATTCCATCGCATGCCGCAGACGTTCAGCGTCACACGATTCGACGACGATGCCTGCCAATGCGGAGTTAATCATTTGACTTGGAGTCGGCTGGTTACTCGTTAGCACCGCCAGTCCTGACCGCATATATTCCAGGAGTTTCGCTGGCGCCGCAAGTCGAGTGTTCATGCGTCGGTCATTGTATAAACAAACGCCAACGTCGTATCCGAGTAACACCTCTTTTAGCTCTGCATAGCTCACCTTGCCGCGATAAAAAACCGGATGCTTTCCCGTCTCTTTGACGCTCTCCATCACTGCATTAAACCGGGGCGTAAACCCCGGATCAACGTGACCGTACAGGTCAAGATGAAACCCGCCGGCGATTGCGGCAGAAACGAGCTCGCCAATGCACTGCTCTTCCGAAATTCGCCCTGCATACACAAACCGCAATGGCCCTGAGCGATTCTCCAATCGCGTGAATGCACGCTCAGCAAACAGGCCATCATACTTCGGAGCATTGAGAATTACGCAATCGATCGGGCGCTTCCAGTCCTTTGCCTGCAGAATCGCGCGGTTGGGCTCCACAGATACGGCAACCGAACACCGACGAACAATGAAGGGCTCGACAGCTTTCAGAAAGCCCCAGCCAGTCAGAAACTCCCGAACGCCAGGCTTCTCGGTATACTCCGTGCAGTAATAGATAACCGGAGCATGGGTCCTTGCTCCGATATAGAGCGCCAGAGGCAGTCCATCATAATTGTGGGCAACGATGAGATCAGGGATCCAACGCTTTGCCAGATGCAATATCCCGCGCCAATAGTTGGCGGCCCGGAGTGCTCCACGCAGAATCCTTGGGGTTCTATTCAGGTCGGGTCTGTAGACCCTATGGAGATGATACCCGCGACGAACCCGTGAGAATCCTGTGTGATTCCTGGTTCCGTACCCAACGCATAGAACCTGATGCCCTGCCTCGGCTAAAGTTGAGCCAAGAGCGAAAATCGGTGGCTCGTTCTCAAGAGGTGTATAGGCAAGTTGCAGTATTCGCATCGTTAATTAGACTCAGCCCGATGTCGGAGGCTCTGGCTTCTGAGCACACCGATATTAGCGATAAGCTGATCGGCCCAAATATGAGTCGTAAGAGTGCTGCCAAGCGCTGCGCTGTGAGCGGCAAAAGAATCAATTTCGTCGCTCTTCGAGTGCATCGTCATGAGCAGTCCGGTCAACTCCGGGACATTCCCGGCTTGATACGTGAACCCATTCACACCATCACGCACGAACTGGCGGCCCGCTCCGCACACATTCGTACAGATCACGGCCAGACCGGCGAGGCTCGCTTCGTGAAGAACGACACCCCAGGGCTCGAAATGACTGGGCAGCACAAATGCGCTCGCAGCCGCCATTATGCGGGCAACTTCCCGAGGCTGGGCAAAAGGCATTACTTCAATTCCTGGCACGCCGAGGAGCCGTTCGCGTTCCGGGCCTGCGCCGACGCAAACTAAGTTTCCAGGGCACCGATACCGCCGCACTGTATGCCCGGTATGCCGAGATCAAGTCGCCCAGGCCCTTTTCTTCTGAAAAGCGCCCGACATAAAGAAAGCTCCTTGCCGGGGCGGACGCGCCTGGCTGCTGTCTTGATTTATAAGCTGCGCAGAACAAACCGTCATCGGCGCAGTACAGTCCCTTCCAAATTGGAATGTGACTGCCAAAGAGCTGCCGTCCGTACGTGACGGCGACATCCCCTGGGACCCAAAGGGCGTCCAGCGGCAATGGCCGCACTGCGCGATACACAGCCGAAAAACCGCGCTGCCGCAGACTACCGTTCCATGCGTTATCCATCGTTCCGATCAAGAGTGCTCCGAGTCGCTTTGCCTGTGCAGCTACTCGATATGACTCGAAGCTCCTCCATTGGAATGCAAGCAGAACTACATCAGGCTTGAACTGGGCCAATAGATTGCAGATCCGGCGCCCACGCTGTCGCGCACTCGAGTCGGTGACACAATGGTACTGTGGAATCCACGAGAACAAGCTTGCATCGAAATGCTTGGTCTTCCCCGCCGGGCGCGGAGGCAGATCAGAAATCACCATCAGATCAACATTTTCAGAGCTTACGAGAGTCTTGAGACAGGCAAGCAGATATGCCGGTACTTCAGTCCAGACAACAGCCAGACGAAGGCGTGATTGGGGGCACGACCGCTGGCGAACCTGGTGAAGCATCTTCAACGCTGGTGGCGTGTAAGTCATACAAGAGATCGAACGACGCATTGTCTTTTTGGTTTCAATTGTTTTGCACGAGAATTCCGAGGTAAACTTCCTAAATTGGATCCTTTCACAAAATAGAAACATGATCTGCGACTTTTGGCGCAATAACGGTTTACCCCAACAATGGACGAAATAAGTTCTTGATATATACCTGATAATACAAATCTTAAAACTGAAGCGCGAACCACCAACGGATTGAAAGACCCTTAATCGTAATTCCCAATTTCCGGAAATAGCCTTCGTGATAAGAATTTACGGCTATGGTGCAATGGGTCTTCATTGTAGGAACGAGCATGTGCTCTGGAGGATGTTTCACACCTGCGATCATCGTTCAGAGCGGAAGGATCGCAATGACAAAATCTTCCGGCCATGTACGGTCCATACACTGGCAACCGCTGTAATTCCCATTGATCGAGCAGACAACGTCAATCCGCTGCGACAGACCGCATATGGGAAGAACATAACTCCACTGCCGAAGTCGACCGCGATTGGCATACCACCTTCGGAGGTCGCGCCTTCGCAGAGATTCCTAAGATGGTGAATCACGTATGGGTACTCCCAGACCCGACTCCACGTATGCAGCGCGGTCCCGGGGCCAGATGTAATCCTCACTGTGAGGATGCACTGAGAGAAACTCATTCTGGAGCGATTCGGCTCGTTAAACAACGATTGCCATTCAGCTGTTTGCAGATCGTCGAGTGATGCCAGTCCGCATCGACCAAAAGGGTGGTTTTTCAACAGCGGTCTCCGTGAGTTCTGTCACAACAGTATGGGACAAATTCGCCTCTCCATCGCCGTCAAGCAATCTTCCCGCGAACCAGAATGTCCAGATAGCGAGCACAAGATAGGCGGTGAGATAGGCGGCCGCAACGCCATCTGCTCCCCATCCGCGTTGCAAGAAAAACCAGGCTGAAGCTAACAATACGATCGCCCAACCCAGGTTCATGAGGGCGCCAATCCACATCCGGCTCATTGCGGCGATGATATTGCCAACGGGCGTTTGAATTGCTACCAACCCTGCCACAAGAGCGATGATGATCAATACCGGCCCACGCGAAGCAAAACCGGGACCGTAGAGCGCCATGATGCGATTTCTCAGGAAGAATATTGATATTAGAGCTGGAGAAACGAACACCGCGTTCAGCGAGATGGCGCCGAGAAGAACTCTGCGGGCCGAAGCCCGATCCCGCGTGCCCTGTAATGACGACAGCAGAGGCAGGACAACCTGGCCGATCAAACCGGGAAGGAACAGAATGGCTGTTCGCCATTGATTCGCGGCGTTCAGGACTCCCATCTCTGCATAGCCAGACGGCTGGTTGACGAGCATGGTGTTGGTGAACCACATCACCGGCCCTGCCGCCGTGTTTGCCAGAACTGCGGGGAGGCAAAATTCCCAGAGAATGCGACTTTCGCCCCAAGCACCGAAAAAATGAACGCGTACGCGAGCTACACGGCATTTCTCTAGAAGGTATATGCGGTTCACGATCCAGCCGACGCCGGCGGCCGCAACCATACCCCACACTGCGCCGGGAAGACCCCATTCAATAACTCCTCCGATTTCCAGTGGAAATGTGAGGAGACCCTGCCAAAGATTAGCCTTGGCAATTAACTTGAATGCTTCGAATCCTGCGAGGGTACCGGTTTGAACTCCGTTAAGAGCGTTGAGAAAAAGGAGAAGCGATCCGATGCGTAACTCTGTTACAAGATGAGGGGCGTGCAGAATGCTCACGGCCAGGAAAGGTGCGAAAAGAATCAATCCTAAGGCGATGAGCCCCCCCGAAATCAGCGCCACGGTTGAGGAGAGCCCAATGATTCGCCCTGCCCGATCCGAATCAGTGGCACGCAATTCGGCCACATACTTCGTCGTAGTCAAGCCAAGACCGAGTCCCGCGAAGATCCCGAACATGCCTACGGTGCTGTTGATCATCCCAAGTTCGCCAAACCCTGTCTTCCCCAGGAAGCGGGCCGTGACTACCGAGGTGGCAAGTCCGAGTGCTTGTGAAACGACGGTGCCGATGAACGACCAGACGGCGCCTCGAGCGAAACGTGCACGAAGAGAATCGGCGGCCCACATTCGGGTGACCGCCTCCCTAGTTCTGTTCAGCAGACTGGCCTCCGCAGGTATCAAGCGTTCGAAACCTGCTTCTCAATTGGCGCACGCTTAAGACCTCGCTCTGGTGTGCTGTCGAGCTTTGCTTTTCCACGAACCAGGAAATCGGCAATTTTCTGGCTTGAGCGGCCGTCACCATATGGACTGTGTCCGCGAGCCATTCGTTGATAGGCGATTGGGTCTTCGAGCAAGTGCTCAGCCTCTTCGACAATTCGGCGCTCATCCGTTCCAACAAGCTTGGCAGTTCCGGCCCGCACTGCCTCAGGTCGCTCGGTATTTTCGCGCAATACCAGAACGGGCTTGCCCAGCGAAGGAGCTTCCTCTTGAATTCCTCCGGAATCTGTCAATAAGAAATATGATCTTTGCATCAGGTCAACAAACGGCACATATTCCAGGGGATCCATGAGGGTGATATTGGGCTGGTCTGCCAGATGCCGGTTTACCGCGGCTCTGACACTGGGATTGGGATGCACCGGGTAGACGATTTCGACATCATCTCGATGCGCAAGAAGCAGGAGTGCGGCGCAGATATGATCAAATCCCTCGCCGAAGCTTTCGCGGCGGTGGGCGGTGACCACGATCAGCTTCTTTGAAGAATTCGGGTGAAATCCGCTGAGGCCAACGAGTTTGCCGCTCTCAAGCCGTTGCTTGACATGCAATACAGCGTCAATTCCAGTGTTGCCGGTGACGGTGATTGAGGCAGGTTCCAATCCTTCGCGGTAGAGGTTTTGGGCGGCTTCTTCAGTAGCTGCGAAGTGAAGAGTTGCAAGGTTTCCGGTGAGTCGGCGGTTCATTTCTTCGGGAAAAGGCCGATAGATATCGTTTGTTCGAAGACCTGCCTCAACATGCCCGACAGGAATCTTGGCATAGAAAGCTGCCAGGGCACCACAGAAAGTAGTAGTAGTGTCACCCTGGACCAGGGCGATATCGGGTCGCTCATCGACGATGACCGATTCAAGAGCACCGATGATCCGCGACGTGGACT
Organism: uncultured Acidobacteriaceae bacterium; assembly: GCA_963839215.1. Taxonomy (GTDB): domain Bacteria; phylum Acidobacteriota; class Terriglobia; order Terriglobales; family Acidobacteriaceae; genus Telmatobacter. Next base: position 169,493 of record CAWITZ010000004.1, read on the forward strand.
GATAGAGACTCTGCCCGGGGCGCATGATGTCCAGATCGCGGTCGGGCTCAACCTCAAACACCTTCAGAACCTGGTCCAGCATCTCACGGTGCTGCCCGGTAACGCATACACGCACGTCAAAGTCGTCGGGACGACTCTTCATGTGACGAACAATTGGGCATAATTTAATCGCTTCGGGGCGCGTACCGAAGATAAAGAGAGTCCTGATTGGCATGGGATATCGGTCTCTGGCCGTTCTACAAAGGATAGTCGTGATGATTCAAATTAAGGCGATTGGCAACCAGCACCGTCTATCTAAGCGGTCGGCGCGCAATAAACAGGAACCACGAAACGCAGACGATCCTAGTGAACGGCTGCGACATAGATTGACGCTGAGGCTGCTGCGGCTATTATTCCCTGACTATTAATCAGAACAGATTTAATCGCGCTCGACGGCACGAAAAGCACATCGGTCGGGTGCAACTGTATGTCGGCACTTTTTCCGCGGCTTATTTTTTGGTATGGAACGGCGATGTCCACTTCAGTGCCATCCGCATTTCGGCGCAGCACGTAAATGGTCCCAGACGATGCTGCTATCGATGTTCCGTTTGCTAGTGAGACTGCCTGCAGCACGTTGAGCGTGCCCTCCTCTTGCATCACATATCCGCCCGGTCGATTCACGGCACCGAGGACATAAACGATGCCCGCCCGTTTCATCTGAACTGTGTCGCCGGGATTCACGATCACATCTCTGACCTCTTTGGGATCTGAGGCTTTCGAATAGTGGACGAGAACAGATTTGCTTTCCGCATCGCCGGAGATGATCTGGACTTGATCTCCAGCAAGCGGCGTCGGCCCTCCAGCAAGTGCCAGAACGTCCACAAGGTTGCTGGGGACCAACAGGGGATACTTTCCGGGTGCCCCCACCTCTCCGATAATCGTCACCTGAGGAGCCGTGTATTCGAGCACTTTCAGCGTCAACTGCGGATCTTTCAGGAATTTTCCTTCCAGAAGTTGCTTTACGATTTGAGTTCTGGCTTCCGATGCGGTTTGGCCTGCAATGTGCATTGTCCCCACAACAGGCACGGTAATGTTCCCTAGCTCGTCGATGCGAAAGTCCCCCGTAAAATCTGAGTCGTCGAGGACATTCAACTGCACGAGAAAGCCGGGCGCGAGAATCAGTTTGGCGAAATCCGCGGGCACAACCCTCAGCTCGGAGTTGGCCAACCTTGAGGGAGCGTCAGTCAGGTTTCGATTTGCAGAAGCCGAAAGGGATGGGCCATTCGAGTATCCCGGCATTTGGCGCTGCATGCTGATTTGGCCAGCGGCCGACCCCGGAAGCAAAAACAACAGCGCCACCGTAACCAGGGGTAAATGCATAAAGTCACGCATCATTCTGACTCTCCTCCCCGTATTGGGAGCTATATGGCCCATACTCATATCCGTAGCCGTAGCCGGCTATCTTGCGGCTGATTCGATTTACTACGAAACCAATAACCGGCATCCCACTGCGCTCAATTAGATGCGCCGCGTGGGCTAGATACGGCCTCGTAACAACTCCCGCGTGAGCTACCCAGATCACGGCGTCTGCTTTCGAGGAAATGGAGACGGCATCCGTCACCAGAAGCGCCGGAGGGCTGTCAATCAGGATAATGTCGTAACGGGTACGGAGTTGTGTCAGGAGTTCGTCGAAAGCGTTCGACCCCAGCATCTCCGATGGCATTGGCGGGCGTGGACCTGCCGGCAGAATATCCAGGGTTGGCACAAACATTCCACGAAGAATCGCTTCATCGCTTGAACATGTTCCGGCTAGCACATTGCTCAACCCAGTCTTGCTGGGAAAATCCATCCCATGTTTCAATTTTGGCCGGCGCATATCAGCTTCAATGATTATGACTCTCTTGTTATGCTGCGCGAATGCAATCGCAAGGTTAGCCGTCACAGTTGACTTGCCTTCGCCGGGCGTGCAGCCGGTAATCAAGATAGCTTTGACCAAGCCTCCTGCTCGGGAAAGCATAATCGAGGTACGCAGCGCCCTGAAAGCCTCTGCTGGCGCAGAAGCAGGGTGATCAAGCATCCAAATTGGCTCGCTGCCGGGAAGCGCCTCCGCAGCCGTGGCATGGACTTCCGTTCGCCGCCGTGGCACGAAGGGCAGCTGCAATCCAGGGACGCTGGCGGTCTCTTCGAAACTCGGGATGACGCCGATGACCGGTATTTTCGTGATCTCTTCAACTTCCATGGGATTGCTCACGGTCCGATCGAAACTATCAACGGCATAAGCAGTCGAAAGCCCGACGAATAATCCAAACAGCATTCCCAGCGCAATATTTGATTGGCGTCTCGGCTTCACGGGAACGGGCTGCGAGCGCGCCGGATCCACGATGGTTATATTCGTTGCCTTAAGCCCGGCGGAGACATTTGCCTCCTGCAGCTTGGTGTAAAGGTCCTCATACAGCTTCTTGCGCGAGAATGCTTCCTGGCTCAACACCGCGAATTGAACCATTTTCTCATTGAGCTTGCTTGCTGCCGCCTGCTGTTGATCGAAACGCTTGCTAAGTTCATCCTCAGTTTGCTTTGCCAGTTGAAAATCAACCTGCGCGCGCTTGATGATCTCTTGCACTTCTTGATGGACTTGCTCATCCAGCGCGTGCATTTGCGTCTGGAGTTCTCTCAGGTGCCGGTTATTTGCTCCATAGGTTGCAGACGCCGTAGCAAGGGTGATCTGCAATTCATTCTGCTGCTGGCGCAATTGCTGGAGGTTCGACAGACCGCCGCCTTGAGTGAGCACCGTTGAATTACTTTGCATCGCCAACGGGTCCTTCTCCAGGCCAAGAATCACATCACCGTTTGCGGATTGTACGAGGCGATAAATCGCCTCCTTCTCAATTCGATTCGCCTCAGCTGCTGTTAGTTCAGTATTGAGAGCATCGAGCTTCTGGATGACGACACTATGGATTTGACCCTCGCCGACGGAATTACCCTGTGTGTCGGTCGGCACCATATTGAGGCTGAGAATCCCGCTTTCCTTTTCGAAGTCGGTAAGCTTCTTCTCTGAATCCTCAACGTTGGTCTTAAGATCCGACAATTGCTTTGTAAGCCATTCTGAGGCTTCACTGGTCGCCTGGTAACGGGTTTCAAGGTACTGATTCTTATATGCATCAATCAGTGCGTTTGCAATTTGCGCTGCTTGTTTCGGATCACGGCTTCTGAAGGTAACCTGAATCAAGCGGGTCCCTCGAATCGGAGTCACTCTTAAACCACTTTCGAAAATCGATAGCATCCGTGTTCGAGTCTGGGGCGCTTCGTCGAGTGGTAACCCCTTCTCGGAAATTTCGCCAGTCTTGGCAAGGAAGGGCGGTTGAGAAGCAAGTCCGAGCCTTTGAATCACGGCGAGCGCCAGCGAGTCACCCTGGAGAATTGCGGTTTCAGTTTGCTGATCCGTTAGAAGGCCCATTTCATCTCCGTCGACTTGCTGAGAAAGCACGTTTCCGAGCCCTAAATCCAGCGAGCCTCCGCCGCTCTTGTTCAGCTCAATGATCGCCGTTGCTTCGTAGACTGGCCTCGTCATGATCGTAATGACGACGGCCATCAGAATGCCGATCGCGACTGAAGCGGCAATCCAATTCATGCGCCTAAATATCAGCTGCATGAAACCATGAAGTCCTGATGCGCGGACTGATTGTTGCCGGTGCATTGCCCAAAGCGATCCGTCTCGCTCATTACTGAAAGCACCTGGAGCTTCGTAGTTATTCACACCTTGTCCTTACTAGTGCGCCAAATTGATCAGCTGCAAAATCTATTTACTCAACTTTGATGGGTGGCGCGATGTCATTCACTGTATTAGCAGTCTAACTGCAGTGGGGCGGAAAGATGGATTATCGGCGGCAATGCGCCGCAGGAGCAGCTGTTCAAGACCAGACCAATACGTGGCAAATGCTGCTTTCGTGGCCGGCGACTCGCGATAGTTCGCCGGAGCACCCCGGCGACCTTCGAGATGAATTCGTCCTCTCCACGCGCGCACGTACCTTTACCTGTTCGCCATTCGTGACACAGAAATCCACTTCCCGGTCCGGCCGGGGGTCTTTCAGGGCCGAACAACTGATCACGGTCATCGGCACCTTAATCGACCACCGCGACGAGAATCGACAGCCGTTCATCTAGACAGCAAGAGGCCTCGGAGATCCTCGAAAAAATCTCCGGCGCACGCAGAATCATCTCTGTAGCGGACGACGCTAGTGATGTTCGAAGTCGTACGCGACACCGACGGTAACGCCGCCTGGCGTCAGCGAGTGGTTGCGAAACAGGTTGGGCCACTGCTGGGTTTCGTAGTCGGCGCGGACGACCATGTGATGAAGGTTGAAGTTCACGCCGAGCCCCTGCGCCAGGACGGTTCGCGTGTCGTGGGTGTAAAAGGGGTTGGTGGTTGTAAAGTTGATGCCGCCGTAACCCGCAAGCAACTTGCCATAGGGCTGGACCACGCGATAGTGGCGCCACGCCCAGAGGACGCCGCCGCCTCCGACGACCTGGCGCAGGAGAGGATCGAGCCCGGTGCGATCGAAGTTGAGATCGCGGCCAAACGCCTCGATGGCAACTCCTTTCAGAGCGCCGGGGGCGCGATAAAAGGCCCAATCGGCCCAAACCGTGTAACCAGAAATGCGACCGCTCCAGTCGCTGTTGAAGTTGGAGTATCCCGCCCCAATCGTCAACGGGATACCACCTCGTTCTCCCGACGGAAGGGTTTGGCAGAAGACGGGAACCGCAACGAGGAATACGACGCCAAGAAGACACTTCTTTAAGACCATCGAAAAACCTCCCTTACGTTATGTTTCGATAGAGTTGGGCCCAATCATCCCGCCGGCGGATTCAGCCCGACTCTCCGCGACTTGCCGATTTGCGGGTAGCCGAACCGTAACATCGGGGGAAGCATAACCTAAAGCGGCGCTGAGGTCTGTGTAACTCAACGCTCTCGCACTTAGCCCAACGGCGTCGGGGAGTGCCTCAATCAGATGAGGCTACCGCCAGCTGATTGGCCGGTGCCATTCAATATAACCCGAGATGCGAACGATGAACATCTTGCAAGGTGGGCAACTCAATTGATCGGTCTGAATTGACCCTCGAAGCCTCGACGAAGATGAAGTCACGGACCGAGCCCGATCTGAACCGTGCAACAGGGGCTTCGACCGCAGCCGGAATTCAATCTACAGAACAACGGATGGTCGGAGTCAACCAAGCTCTGGCGTCGAGCCGAGATGAGGCAGGACCAGGTCGCGCTTGCCTTTGCTGCTGCCTGGCTTCTCGAACTGGAGAGCCATCGCGCGCTCCGGATCGGGCTGCGGCGGACCCATGGCATGAATGTCCGGCACGTAATCCGGAATCAGGTCAGTGAGATGCGAGACAAGCTGCAGTACATCCCCCTCCGATATGACGCGGGCGAAACCTTGAAGATGGGCCTTCAGGCGCACCATGTCGGGGCCGCTTGCGCTTAGATAGCGCCGGATTTTGGCATGCGACGTAGGGGCGAGGGCCTCGTCATGCAGATTCAGTTCTTCGAAGAGTTTTTCACCGGGCCGGAGGCCGGTGAACTTGATTTCGATATCCTTATCGGGCTTGAGACCGGAGAGAAGGATGAGGCTCTTTGCGAGATCGACGATCTTCACCGGTTCGCCCATATCGAGGAGAAACACGTCGCCGCCCTTTCCAATGGCGAAAGCCTGCAGCACGAGCTGGGACGCCTCAGGAATCGTCATGAAGTAGCGGCGCATCTCGGGATGCGTGACAGTAACCGGTCCGCCGGCTGCGATCTGCTCTTTGAATATGGGGACCACGCTGCCGTTGCTGCCGAGCACGTTGCCGAAGCGGACAGAGACAAACTTTGTTTTCATATCTTGCTGCAGGCCACGAATCAGCAACTCGGCGACGCGCTTGGTGGCGCCCATGACGCTGGTGGGCCGCACGGCCTTGTCTGAAGAGATCATGACGAAATCTTCAACGCCGAAATCGAGCGCAGTGATGGCCGTATTCCAGGTGCCGAAGACATTGTTCTCGACCGCGGCGAAGACGTGACGCTCCATCAAGGGAACGTGTTTATACGCCGCAGAGTGGTAGATGATGGCGGGGCGGTGGTTGCCGATTACGCGACGCAGATGCTCCACACTGGTGATGCTCCCAACCTCAGGATGAAAGACCAGGGTGGGGAAGTCCCTGCGCAATTCTCTCTCTATCTGGAAGAGCGGGGTCTCTGCAATATCGAAGGCTATGAGAGCGGCAGGATTGAAGCGCGCGATCTGGCGGCAGAGTTCCGAGCCAATCGAACCCGCGGCGCCGGTGACCATTACCACCTTGCCATGGATACGCTCTTTGATGTGATCCTGGTTAAGACGCACGGCCTTTCTGCCCAGCAGATCCTCGACGTCGATGTTGCGAATCTGCTTGTCGAGCTTTCTGCCTTTGATGAGATCGCCCAGGCTCGGCACCGTCTTGTATTCAAGCCCGGCATCGACCAGCAGATCGAAAATGCGGGTGATCTGATGCCCGTTTGCCGAGGGGATTGCGATCAGGACTTTCTTGACCGTGTGCTTGGCCGCCAATTCCCTGAGCTTTTCTCCGGTACCCAGAACGCGTTTACCGGCCAATTTGAGGCCGGCCTTGCTTGGATCGTCGTCAATGAATCCGACTACATTGCACTGCAGCGAGCGGTTCTGACTCAGCTCCCACAACAACTGCAGGCCGGCAGCGCCGGCGCCATAGATGAAGGTTCGAGTGCCTGTTCCCCTGGCCCAGTGGGCCTCGATTGAGGTTGCAATCGCGCGGAGAACGAGACTCCCAGTAAGCAGTAGAAATCCCGAGAGCACCCATTCGAGAATGTAGATCGAGCGCGGAATTCCCCAGGGGCCGAAAGCGAGCAAGAGAAGCAGGCCACCCAGAATGGAACCCATGGTATTGAGAAGCACCAGGCGCTGCGCATCGTAGATCGATGTGTATTGCCAATGGCTCCTGGTTACAGCGCCGAGCGCCAGCACGAGCGTCTTAGAGACACACCACACGCACACGGCAACCCACAGCACGTGCTTAGAGTGCACCGGGACGGCACCATCAAACCGTAAATTGAACGCCAGGAAAGCCGCAAGCGCAAGAACAACCGCATCTTTGAAAGAAGCCAACAACCGCCAACCTACACGCTTTCCTAACGTGTCAAGCGAAGGTAGTGAATTGGGGGACAAGTCCTTCCTCCTGAAACTCTGATTAGGCTATGACTTTCCATCCGCGCAGAGCGGTACATCCGTTTGTACCGAGAGCCTTGGACTCAGCAAATCCAGCCAGAATTTGCTGCATACAGCAACTGCGTCTTTCGCTTCCGTAAGCGGAGCCCCATCCCCTCGCAATTTCGCGAGCTGAGGGTAAATCAATACCAAGGCAGTACAAGAGGCAGTGAGCAATGTGGCATCAACTTCGAGAATGCCGCCTCTGCAAAAGCTTGCTTCAAGGTGGCGGCTCAACTCGGCGAAGTAGGGCGTCAACAGCGAGAAGCACACGGCATCGGCTTCTGTCTGCATCTCCACGAATGCAACCGCGAAGAGTCTGAAGACGTCCGGCTTGTCTTTGAGAAAGTCGACCAGAAAGCCGAGAATTCCGAGGAGAACCTCAGCGGGGCCATCGCCGCTGATCACACCGGCAATTTCATCCCATCGAGGCTTGAGTTCTCTGGACTGCGATCGAAGGGCGGACCAGAATAACTCCTCTTTGTTATCGAAGTGACGGAAAAGCGTGTTCTCGCTGACGCCTGCCGAACGGGCAATCTCGCGCGTGCTGGTGCCGTGATACCCCTGGCGCGCGAACAGCCTGCTCGCCGCGGCAACGATTCTCTCTGTGCGTTCAGAAGTCCTGAGGGGCATGGACGCATTCCCCCGCGAGTTGTGACAGTGCAATTGGCCAGAGACAGCGGACTGGACGTGCAGGGATTTCTCAGCCGCGCGAAGTAGGGCCCGAGGCGAAGACAGGAGATGAAGGCGAGATCAGGCGCGAGCAAGAACCAGTTCCAGGTCATCCGCATCGATCTCAACAGCGGCCTGCTGATTGATCAGATCGATAGAGAGCACAAACCGCAATCCTGCTCTTTTGCGAACGAGAACTCCTTGCACACCCTGCAGGACGCCGGACTTAATGCGAACCCTCGATCCAGTCGCGAACTCGTGGAAAGGCTCAACCCTGCGGCCGTTCAAGCCAGAGCGCAGAAATTCCACATCGGCGTCCGGCAGGTGAACATCGTTTCTGCCGTTACCGACAATGTGCACGACACCGGGCGTCTGGAGGACCCTGGCGCGTTCCCACTGGGTGATGCGTACGAAGAGATAGGAAGGGAACAAGGGGAGAACAGTCTTGACGCGCTGTCGATTCTTCCAGACCTTGTCGAGCTCATAGGTGGGAAGAAAGGCCTGTACCTCTCTGAGCTCTAAATGCCTGATGACGGATTTCTCGTTCCGGGGAAGAGTGAAGATCGCATACCACCGCGGCTGCGGCATCATGACCGCGGCTTGTGTGGCCGAATCAAGATTGTGCTGAAACTGCCGATCCGTGTAATGCATGTCGCATTTCATGGAGAACCAATCGCTCCGGGAGAGATACAGACGTTCGATGCGGCGTGGGAAAGCGCGAGTGAGGTTTGACGCCGGTGGCCGATTTTAGGCAAGGCTTCGCCATGCTCACTTAGCAGACCGTCTTTTTCCGGTCCGTGTTACATCAACTGAAATTGTGAAAAGCACCAACACAACTGGCAGGGGAAAACTCCCGCAGCGTTTCTTGCCTGGCCCTCCCAATTGAGGCTGCAATTGGGTTTAGATGCTTACACTTGGGATTAGATGCCTCATCGCCAAGACGAGAGTTCTACAGCGTTCGCAAAGCCAGCAAAGATGTGGACTTACGTTCAGAGAAGTTCGGAGTAAGCACATACTCCCAGAACGGAACTCGCCAGTATACGTCAACCCCTCTGGCAGCGAAAAGTTCCTTTTAAGACGTCGGTTAGAGCAACCAGCAGCATGATTCGCTTTCCATAATCAGGCCATCCCATTCAGCATGAATGACTTATCTATTTTATGAGGAGCCGCGAAAAGGCACCAGGCACCCGTTTGCACCGAAGCACTCAGATCCCGATGGGACTATTGGAACCTTGCGGCCGCGGGAACTGGCCGTGATACGCGAGAATAGCTAGGACACAAGAAGCATTTGCAGCGCCTATCTAAGAAGCAGGGATTCGAGCTTTGAAACAAGCCAGCTATAGCTCCGCGCAGCAGACGGAAATTCCGGATGGGCCCGACCCATATCTCAGGCCATCGTTCTCATTGAGCGTCCGTGCGCGGCGAGCCCTGTGGTGCGCAAGTTGGCTTGTGCTGTATCGCCCGTCGCCGAGGCCGATGCACGGATGGCGTTCGATGCTGTTGCGGATCTTCGGCGCGACGATGGGATCGCATTGTCATTTTTATCCGAGCTCGCGAGTCTGGGCGCCATGGAACCTCGTCTGCGCCGACCAAGTGACGCTTGGCGATGGGGCGGAACTCTACAATCCGTCCCCGATTCATCTGGGTTCGCACGCGATTGTTTCGCAGGGCGCGTATGTTTGCGGTGCGACACACGATTTCGATCAGCAGGCATTTCCTCTTCTGGCCTACACGATGCAGATCGGCGCCTACGCGTGGATATGCGCACGCGCATCCGTTTGTCCTGGAGTGAATGTGGGGGAGGGGGCGGTGCTGGGACTTGGCTCGGTCGCGAGCCGCAATCTCGATCCGTGGGGCGTCTATGCGGGATCTCCGGCACGCAAGGTGAAGGAGAGAAGACGTACGGACCCAGGAGGGCTATAAGAAGCTGAATCGATAAATTAGTCGGCCGCAAGCGGCATGCGGGTTACACGCGCGATCACCGCGCGGATCTCATCTTCGCCTGACGCGCCACGCAGGGCTGCCTCGAGCTCGCGCAGCTTTGCCGCGACGAGAAACCTGTACCAGAAACCCTGCAGCACGTGGTACGACAAACCCTCTCTGCCGTCGAGAAATCCCAGCCTAACAATGTATCGATAGAAGAAGTAAACGAATGGAGATATCTCGTAAGGAAGGCGATCGTAGAGGAGATCTTTCATGAGCCGCTTGGCCCGGACCTGCAGTGTGCGGGTTTCAAGGCGAGCGTTTGCACACGTGGGCGACAAATTCAGCTTTCGGCTCAGCACGTCAATGGCTTCACGGCTGGCATAGCGATTGTGCTTCTCGGTAAATTCGGTGAGGTCAATCAAGCTGTGGTCAGCGAAACCACCCCGGAAGTCTACCGATCGACCTTCTGTGAGGTAGATGTGTTCGTCCATCCAGCGATCTTCAATGTGGGCTTTGCCGCGACGCCAGATGCGCAGCATGATGAGCGGATACCGGCCGCCGTGGCGAATAAAGCGCCCTTGAAAGATCGTCTTGCGATTGAGATTGATGCCGGTTACGTCGGGCGAGAGCCGCGGCAACGTGGTCATGATTTCATGAGCCAGATCGGGTTCCACAATTTCGTCTGCATCCAGCCGCATAACCCATTCCGCCGTGATCGGGGCGTGATTGAGTGCCCATTCAAACTGCTTTGCATAATTCTGAAAAGGATGCTGGAGAACCTGGACCCCGCGCGCCTGCGCGAGCTCTAAGGTGCCATCGTTGGAATAGGAATCGATGACGAAGATCTCCTGTGCGAACCCGAGGATGTGATCCAGCGCCCGGGGCAGGTGCCTCGCTTCGTTATAGGTGAGGATAACGACTGCGATGCTTGCCTTGTTGGTCATCATTCATGCTCCGCGAGGATGCTGAAAACGGTTTGCGCCGGCGGCCTGGTCTTTTGCTGAAGCGACGATCCGAGCGAAGTCCCTCGCCGTTTCTTCAATATCAAAATTCCGCAGAAATCCTTCACGCGCATGGCGGCCCATGGTTGCGCGCTCTTCTGCCGACAAAGCAACAAATCGGCGAATGAGATTCCTCGTTCCTTCAAGAGTATCCGGTTCGACAAAGCCGGCATGGGCCGCTTGCACTTCACGCCAAATGTTGACCTTGTTGCTGATCAAAACGGGCGTACAGCAGGCCATTGCTTCGGCAACAACGAAACCGAAATTCTCTTGATGAGACGGCAGGATCATGGCGTCTGCGGACCGGAATGCGCCCCACTTGAGATTGCCTTTAAGCATGCCTGTCCAGTGCACACGATGGGCGATACCGAGCCTACTCGCCATTTCCTTGAGATCCGGGATCCATCCAACGCGATCGGGACCTGCCATCACAAGATCGAGATCCGACGGAGCCTCAGCGATACAGTCAGCGAAGGCCTGCATCAACAGGTCACAACCTTTCTTTTGATGGATGCGGCTGAGAAAGAGAAGAAATCTCCTACTTTTGAGCGCCGGGAATGCCGAGGCGAAGTCGGCGGTAGCCTCTACTGGATCGACCGATGGATCTGCGGTTCCATACAGAACCACCTGCTCCCGATACCCCGGTCCGCGGAAGACTCCGCGGGCTCGCTCCATCTCTTCACCGCAGGTAAAGAGAACGCGTCTTGCCTTGTGCAGCGCACGGCCTTCAATCAGGGTCCAGTAAATCTGCTTGGCAATGTGTTTGAGCGGATACTTCTGGCTGAACCAGGGGTCCATCATGCCGTGCACGAAGACGAAATAGGGCGTGCGATGATTTCTGAGAGCGCGCCAGGCTCCGGCCGAGCAATAGTTCCAGAGCCCGTGCACAATGATGGCATCGTACTCAGCCGCATTTCGCCTGACCCACAGAGCGAGGGACGGAGTGAAGCTGTATTTGCCCAGGCTGGGCCCAACGCCAACCAGTGGGAAATCAAAACGACGACTCGCTGTCACGTGCGGCGCTTCGAGACTCAAGACGTGAATTTCGTGGCCATCGCGCATCAAAACCGCAGAAATGCGCTGCAAGGCTTCGATGGGACCACCGGACTCGGGATCGGTGGTGCAGATTATGTGAAGTAGCTTCATCGAGGATTCGCCATGACTTTAGGAATGCGTCGCATCGCCCGAGGTGCCCGCGGGCTCCGGGTCAGCATCGACGGGAAGATTGCGCAGCTTGCGGAGTTCGCGACGCACTACGACCGAGAGTGGAGTTACCTGGACCAGGATCAGAGCCAGGATGGTACCGACGACCGCTCCAATGATGCCGAATCTGCGTATCAGGAGGATGGAAAGCCCGAGGTTCACCGCGGTCATGACGACTCCAGTGATGACCTGCTCCCTGAATCGGCCGATGCCATTGAGGAGAAAGAAATCGGCTGCAGAAAAGCGTAGAGCACCGACTGGACTGCGAACGCCGTTAGCAGCGGGAGCGAAGCGTGCATCTGCGGACCGACCCAAAGATGCAGAATACTGTTGCCGAAGAAAATCAGAACCACTACGGCAAGGATTGTAACCGCGGTGCCACCGATGGTGACGCGCAGAAATCCCTTGCGAATCCAGGGCCCATCGCGCCTCGCAAGCGCATCGGTGTAGGCGGGCGCCATCGCGCCTGAAACCATCACCAGAAATCCGAGAATCATGTTGAAGAGGCGGGCGGGCACGGCATAGTCCGCGACTGCCTTGGCGCCAAGAATCTGAGCGATGACGATGTTGTCGGTCTGCAGGCCAATGGAAAAGGAAAGCTGCAGAAGGAAGAACATTGCGCCCATGCGAAGGAGCCGCCGGGCCGTCGCACGTGAAAATGTCGACGGAAGAGGCAACAGATCTCTGTTCGATCTGCCGAAGAGCTCGACACCGTTGAGGAATGTTGCCGCCACCGAAGGACCGGAGAGGCACAGAACGAGAACGGGAAGGCCGGCATGGCTGTGAATCGCCACCAGCAGGCTAACCAGCGAAAGCACCGTGCCAAAGATGCCCCAGAGATTGGTCCGGTATGCATTCTGCATGCCGGTCTGGGTGCCGCGCACCGTGCCGAGCGGCAGGTTGAGAATGAAACAGAGCATGAACGCAAGAAGTGCCGGCCCTGCCTCATGCATCGCCACGCCGGAGTGCACATTGAAGAGGCGGCTGGCATTGATGAATGGATATGCTGTGAAGGCCAAGAGGGAGAAGATCGCCGCGACTCCACTGAGCATCCAGAATGCGCTCGATGCAGCCCGTCGCGCGGTTTCGCGGTCTTCCCTGCCCAGCGCATCTGCGACAAGGTTGACCAGGCCATTGCTCATCCCGAAATCAGCGAATGCCAGCATCATGACGAACGAACTGATCGTCATCCACATGCCGTACCGCTCTGCACCGAGGTAGTTGAATGTCAATCGCACGGTGACAATCGATGTGCCGAGGGAGACGATCTTGCCGATCGAAGCAGTCGCTCCGGTGAGCGCGGCACGGCGGTAGCGCCTCTGAGAGTGCTCTGCGGCGGAGCTTGCGCCGCCCGCGAGCAACCGGCGGAACCAGGAAGGTGGCGCGACAGCAAGTTCTTCAGGAAGGGTCGTCATGCGAAGGGGATTTGCAGAAGCGCAGCCGATGTGTGACCGGCCGTTAGCTGGTTTAAAGGTCCGAAGCGTTGCCTAAATGTGCCTTGCGATCGCGGTTCATCATTGCCTGCCGCTCGGCGGCCGGGAGCCGCGTCCAGTCGGGCCCTGAGAGGAGGGAGAGGAGCCTGATTCGGAAATCTTGCCGGTTGAGCGTGTCGATAATGACCACCAGCAGGAACGCCTCGGTAGTTCTTCTGAAGGCCTGAAATGGCGAGAAGAAAATGTCCCACAAGAAGGTGATAAGCAGGTACGCGTAAAAAAGAGCGAGTGGCGGCTTAAGCACGGAAACCTTGAGAAGTGCCCGGACAGCAAGAAGAAGAATATAAAACCAGAACAAGGCGCCAAAGGCTCCGGCCCAGACCCAGGCTCCCATGAGATGAGAATGAGACGGAATCAAGCCGTCGAGGTCTTCTTCAATGTCGGTCAAGTCCGTTTGCAAATCGTATTGAGTCTCAAAGTCGCTCAACATCTCGACGTACTTGAAGTCCTTTGCCCACGATCCCCAGCCAATAATAGGGTGCTCGAGCATCGCACGTGACGAAACGATAATTTCGGGACGCCCCGCAAACAAAAAGCCTCCCTGCAACTGAAGGTTATTCTTGGCCTGGGCGTCTTCGCCGACGATGCCGGAAGCTGTCGCAAACCGAACCAGGACGATTGCGCTGCCTGCACCGGCAACGGCCAGCAAGGCCAGAACGGCAACACGAGAGACCGTGCCGGTCCGCGGCAGAAGGCGGAGCCTCCCTATCCGCTCAGGAATGAATGGCAGTGTAAGCGCGGCCGCGATGAGCAGGAGCAGCACAGGAGAACGAAAATTTTGCGCAATGTTGATGCCGATAATACCGATGAGCACAAGCGCACACGGAAGATACCGGCGCAGGCCAGCCAACCAGCTTGCCACGAGAACTGCCAGAAGATTGACGCCGGTGGCATAGCCAAACTTCCATGGGTCATCCAGGGCATGATCGGTGGGAGCGTATCTAGCGGCGAGCAGCGAACCAACTGCGAATCCGACGACGAAGCCGAGCTTCCGCCTTTGGTTTCGACCAAGAAGAATAGCCATGAACGCAAGGTCAATGGCGAAGAAAATAATCGTCGCCTGGCCGCGAGTCCAATCGACGAAGGCAGTCTTGCGGTAGAGGTCGGCAACCACCTGATTGACCAGCCAAAGCGCCATCAGGGCGTAGATTGCCGCAATGCCGTGCCGGTTGAGCCTCGTCGCATGAACGATCAGGAGGAGCGGCAGGGTAAGCAGCATGATCATTTCTGCAATTGGGAGCTCGCCGATCAGCACAATATTGAAAGACAGCGTGAGCCCCACAATGAAGGCGAGAATATCCGCACTAATTGATACCGCTCCCCCCTGCACCCGGAAGGTTTCCCGAGGCACCGGGACGTCGGCGGTTCGCCGCATGAAGCGCGGCTTTTGTCGGGTGCCGAGCGAGATTTTGCCGGCGTGCCAGGGACGGACTGGATACATGAGCGAGACGCGCCTTTGGTTTAAACGTAGTGCGGTGCAGATTCAGGGGGTAGGCCAGACTGTGCTGTTGGATGAGTGTCGCGGTCTATAACGCTGCAGTTAGTCGGCACTGCGCTCACCGTAGTACTCGTAGTATTTACGGCCGTAGTACTCGGAGTACTCAGGCGCCTTGAAATCGACGACGTTTACCGCGACGCCAAGCAGATGCGTGCCGGAACGGTCGAGCAAATCGACGGAGCGTTGCACCACTTGTCGCTGCGCGGCGCCGTAACGAATCACCAGGATGGCTGCATCCGTGAGCCGGCCGAGGATAGAAGCATCCGTTACTGCCAGCACCGGTGGCGTGTCGATGAGGATGAAATCGTAGCTGCTGCGCAGATCCGCTATGACTTCTTCCATCTGTTTCGATCCCAACAACTCCGATGGCAACGGAGGCACGGTGCCGGAGGTCATGATGTGAAGGCTTGGCAGCTCAGGCCACTCGAGTATGGCCTCCTCAACGGTGGCTTTGCCGGAGAGCACCGAGGAGAGGCCGAGGCCCTTGCCCATGCGAAAGCGCAGATGAACGGTTGGCCTGCGCAAATCGGCATCAATCAACAGGACTCGCGCACCATTGAGGGCCATGGTGATTGCCGTCAATGTTGCGATGGAGCTTTTTCCCTCCGCCGGTCGCGTGCTCGTGACCATGAGCACCTTCGGAGGAGCGCCGGGGCTGGAAAGCAGGATCGAGGTGCGCAGACCGCGCAGAGACTCTGCAATCCTCGACCACGAGGACGTGCCTTTGGAAACGGCCGCCTCGCGGAAGGTCGAGGGAATCAGTTCGTCTTCTTCAACCGCCGGAATGGCCGCAAGCAGAGGCATCTGCAAAGCCTGCTCGATATCGGTCATGGTCTTAAGGTTGGTGTCGAGCGACTCAAGCAAGAGCGCGACACCAAAGCCAAGCATGAGCCCCAATATCGTTCCGATTGCCAGGTTGACTTTTGTTCTCGGCGCGCTGGAATCCGTGGGGATGTCGGCACTGTCGATGACGTGAATCGAAGTTGTATGCAGGCCCGCAATGATGCCGGCCTCCTGCAGGCGCTGCTGCAATCCGTCGTAGAGCAGGCGATTGGCCTCATACTGGCTGCGCGCAAACTCAAACTGGATGCCCTTCTGCCCGTTATCGAAAGCCTTCTGCTCTTCTTGACTCAGGCTCTCGCGCAACATCGCCTCGTTGGCCTGGGCAGCGTCAAATTCTTTTTGCGCCCGCGTGATCTCAGCATTTTCCGCTGTCTTGAGATTGTGTTCAAGCAGATCGATCTGTGCCTTGATCGCCTTGAGCGGCATATAGGCGGAGCCGTACGTCTGAATCATCGCGGCGTATTGCGTACGCAACTGGGCAAGCTGCTGCTTTGAGGCCTGCAGCGCAGGATCAGCGAAAGCAGCCGCATCGATAACCTCGGGCGGAGAGTTTTGAATCGAACGCAGACGGGCTTCTTTCACCATGCGGTCGACTTCCACGTCGGCGAGTTGTTTATTCATCTCCTGCAGGCTTGCGGTCACCACGCTGTCTTTTGGATCGGTGCCGACGATGCCCAGATCTTTTTGATACTTGAGCATCTGCTGCTGGCTTTTCTCAAGATTGCCCTTCAGCTCGTTGAGCTGTGAGCTCAGCCATCCTGAAACCTTTTCGGTGGCGGAGTAGTTGTCTCGAAAAGAGCGCTCGATGTAGTTATCGATAAGGTTGTTGACAATGAGGCTGGCGAGGCGCGGGTTGTGGGAGGTGGAACTGATGGCCAGGATGGTCGTGTGGCCCTGCCGTGCAATGTTGAGTCTGTTTCGGAATGTATCGGCAAGGGTGTCGCGCACTTCGGGCTGCGAAAGGTCCCAGGGGCGTCCATTCGGCAATGGAAGAAAATCGGGGTTGCTCTCCAAGTGGAGCGACTTGATTGTTGCGAGCGCCAGCGTGCGGCTTTGGAGGATCTGCGTTTCAGTATTCAGCTTTTCTGCGTCGTCACCCGCGTCGAAACCCTGAATCTGCGTCAGACGAAACTCGCCCGATCGGTCGGGAACGATCTCGACCTGGGCGGACGCCGTGTAGAGCCTCGTGCTGATGAAATTAACAAAGATCGCCGTGGTGGCGCCGAGAACCGTTGCAACCAGGATTATCCAGCCACGCTTTTTGAGAAACTGGACAAATCTCCCCATGGAATCTCCATCCCCGATGGGACCAGGGGGCAGACCAATCTCTGCAGTTGGGGACAATACAGGCTCAGCAGTTTGCAGGGAAGTTGATTTCACGAGTATTCCTCGGGCAATGATCAGGTTTTTCGTTTGCGAGGCAGGCTGGACGTTTGCCTGCTACAGCAGAAGTCGTTGGGTTGCGATGATTCTCAGTCCGGCTTGAAGCTGGGCGCGGGATTCCGAGCTGAGACAACAGATGGCTGATGCTGCACCGAAGCAGCGAAGGAGTCGAGTAGCGTGTCAGCCCATCGCGCGGGCGAATATTGCTCTGAAAGCAGATGGCTCGCGCGTGACATGGCGTCGAGACGGCCATCGCTCATGCGACTGACCCTCATCATGAGACTGGCAAGTCCGTCAGCGTCGCGCTTGCCGAAGATATATCCGTTGTAGTCGGGCTGAACCAAATGAACGGTGGCCCCGACTGGTTGCGACGCCAGAATGAGCAGCCCGGACGAGGCCGCCTCATGGACGACAAGAGACCAGTGCTCGAAGTCACTGGGAAGGACCAGGCACCCAGCGGTGGCGAGCCTTGCAGGCATCTGATCTGGCTGCACGAAGTCCTCGACGGTGATTCCTGGCTTGTCTTCGAGTTGGTCACGCAACGGGCCGGCTCCGCAGCAGATCAGAGGCCACGGATCCCGTGTCTTGTTCCGGTAAATTTGATAGGCGCGGACCAGCGTGCCGAGCCCCTTGCCACGAACAAAACGACCGAGAAAGAGAAAGACGCGGGGGACAGGCTGCAATGCGCCGATGCGCCCGTGATGCGCTGTTGCAAACGCGGGTTGATCGCAGGACAACGATCCCCACAGAATGGCGCTCTGCGCGAAGGCCATCTTGCGAGCAAAGGTGGCCTGCCGCTCTCCCGGTATCCACGCTACATCTGCCGCGGGGCGAAGATAGAAGGGCGCAATGAAGGATCCGAGCCTTTGCTTGATGCTGCCTTCCCATGGGTTGTCCATCAACATCACGCGCCAGCACTTATTCGCATATCTCTTCGCCAGCCTGCGATAGTGCGGAATATGCCACCCAGCCATGATCATGACGTTCGGGGAGAATGCCTCAATCCTTTGAGGCAGCACATCCAGGTCGCTCGGCATACGCCAGGTCAACCTGTTCTGCATCCATGCGAACTGGCTCTCATCGAAGGGAGCCTCTTTCCGTGGCGCCTGATGACTGACAAAAAGCTCGACACTATCACGGGAGGCAAGCTCCCTGAGACATGCATTCAAGTACCCTGAGAGACCGGACCACAGGACCGCAACTCTGGTCATGCTGCGCTCCTGCCCACCAGCTGCTGAAAACGGGACGCGATCCGGATGCCGAAGCCCTCGGCACGGTAAAGGCACCGCCAAACTTCGTCGACTGCGTTCCAGGCGCGGCCTTGCACCTGGCTGAAGATCCTTCGTGTATCTGCCCGGTATTGGGTATTCAGACTTCCCGATCCGGAAATCGAAGATGGATGGATGCGAAAGACTGCTAGATTGGCATCGATGTAGCCAGGTCGCGCGCCGCGACTCACCAGGTTGACAAACAGTTCGCCATCCCAGCAGGTGCGATTTTCAATATTGAATCCTGCGGTGCGCCTAAAGGCTTCTGCGCGAAAGAAGGTCGACTGCTGCAGCCACTGCGTGCCGCCGTAGAAGTAGCGCCTGGCAGTGAAATCGCGCGCCCGGCAATGCTTCAACCGCTTACCCTGCTCGTCGATGACATCGCCGTTTCCAAAAACGATGTCACATTGCGGATTGCGGCTGAAGAAATCAGCGACTCTTTGCAGAGCACCGGGCACAAGCACGTCATCTGCGTTGAGAAATCCAAATATCTCGCCGGTTGCTTTTGCGAACCCTTTGTTTAAGCCGTCCGAGGCGCCGCGATCGGGCTCGAAGAGCCGATGTGCGATGCGGTCGCCATAACTGCAGATGATCTCCCGGCTTTCATCTTTGGAGCCCGGATCGACCACGATGTATTCAAGGTCGGGATAGCCCTGCTGCAGCACGGAATCGAGAGCCTCGCGCAAGTAAGCGGCCTGATTGAACGAGAGAGTAACTATGCTGATTTTCATCGTGCTTCCATGGCGGCTTGGTTTCGGGCTGATGGTTGAAAGATTGCGGTGATCTGCGAAAGGCTACGGATGGTAGGCGTAGATCAACGAACCCGAGATGGCAAAAGCGAACGCCAGGGCGCGATTCAGAGCATCCTTGACGGCGCTGGGGGTGACAAAAACGATGTCGTCTTCATGGACCACGGGGTCCATCGCCCTGCCGCGCAGAATCTTGCTGATATCGATTTCTTCGGCAACGCGGGTTCCATCGGCTTGGGTGCGAATGATGTAGGAGTGCCTCTCAGAGGTGAGCGGGACTGTGCCCCCTGCGAGCGCGATGGCCTGCGACAAGGTTATCTGCGGGGAACCGCAGAGCGAGTAGGCGCCGGGTTTGGCGACGTGGCCGCCAATGTAGGCGAGACCGCAGGCTCGCACAATAACGCGATCTCCCGGTTGAACCGGGCGATCGTAGTTGGAGGTGTTATGCATCGTTGGATCCCAGAGGACGAGGTCCTTCTGGCCGGGATTGCGATCATTGGAGATTTCGATCACGCGCCCGGTGTTCGCGGTCATGCCGCCTGCCGTTGCCAGCAGATCGGAGAGCATGTGCTTGCCAGGCGGAGGATAGATGCCCGGAATCCTGACCTCGCCAAGCACCGTGATTCCCGTAGAACTGGACTCGACGGTGACCATCACATGCGGGTCGAGTACAAGGTTGCGCTGCTTGAGCTCACTGGTGATCAACTCGGATGCCTGCTGGCTGTTGAGCCCCTGCAGATGCACCGCGCCGAGCATGGGAACAGGAACTTCTCCGCTCTCAGAGATGCGTGTTACGACGGAGAAATCCGGCGCATTAAAGACGGAGATGTGCACCACCTGGCCGGGCGACATCGGCTCATCGGTGAGGCCGCCAATATTGGAGAGGGCGTTGGCCGCGGCAGGATTTCCGCCGGATTGCGCCAGGGGAACAAGCGCAGGCCGCTGCTCCTGCGCAGAACCCTGCGTTAGAGCGACAGACAGGAATGCGCTCAAGGCAATGGACAAGTTTCGCAATGAAAGAATGTGCATGATCCTGCGTCAAGCTCCTTCCTGTACTTCTCGTGGGCGGCCCCGCCCGCGGCACAGCGCACAGACGCGCGTGCAACGGGCGGATTCGCGTGAACGAGAGCCAGGATTAATCGGGGTCTGTTTCGATGATGATTGCGTGACGCGGCATCTATCTCGCTGCAGCTTCGAGTTGTGCCCGCGCCGATTGATAGGTGAGGCGAATTCCCTCTTCGAGACTAGTCTTCGCTTTCCATCCAAGGGCATTGATTCTACTCACGTCGAGCACTTTGCGTGGCGTGCCATCCTGGCGCGATGGATCGAAAACGAGCTCGCAATCCAGTTCGAGCACGCGCGCGATCAGCTCAGCCAGTTCTCGGATCGTGAGATCCTCGCCGGTGCCGATGTTGATGAGCGGAGGCCCATCGGCGTGCAACAACCGGTCGAATTGAGCCTGGGGCAGGCTCATGAGATAAATGCAGGCATCGGCAAGATCATCGCTATAGAGAAATTCACGCCGAGGCTTGCCGCTTCCCCAGACTTGCAGCGTGCGGCTTCCCGCGCGCTTTGCGTCCGCGACCTTGTGCATTAATGCGGGCAGCACATGAGAACCGTGAAGGTCATAGTTATCGCCGGGGCCGTAAAGATTGGTTGGCATGGCCGCGAGAAAGCGCGTGCCGTACTGGCGGTTGTAGGACCAGCACATTTCGATGCCTGCAATTTTTGCCAGTGCATAAGCACGGTTGGTGGGTTCAAGCGGTCCGGCGAGCAAAGATTCCTCTTTAATCGGCTGTGGTGCGAGGCGGGGATAGATGCAGCTTGAACCGAGAAAGAGGAGACGCTTTGCGCCGCTCTTATAGCTTGCGTCGATTACGTTGGTCTGGATCTCAAGATTTTCGCGGATGAAATCCGCCGGATAGCTGTCGTTGGCGAGGATTCCACCCACTTTGGCAGCAGCGAGAAAAACATATTCGGGCCGTTCAAGATCAAAGAAAGCGCGTACGGCCGCGCGATCGGCGAGATCGAGATCAGCGTGCGTGCGCAGGATGAGATTTGTGTAGCCTCTTTGCTCGAGACCGCGCCGGATTGCCGAACCGGCGAGGCCGCGATGTCCCGCAACGAAGATAGGACTGCTTTTTTCCATCAATCAGGACCTTTGGTCAGCACTAGCTCGGCGCTCGGGGTCAGCGCTCGTGGTAGTTGAAGACTGAATAGCCGTGCTTGCGAACCAGGGCATCCCGCTCCGCCGTCTTGAGATCCTCATCCACCATTTCTCTGACCAGTTCCAGGAAGGTTGTGCGTGGCTTCCAGCCGAGTTCGGTTCTGGCTTTGGTGGGATCGCCGAGCAGTGTGTCGACTTCGGTGGGGCGATAGTAGCGCGGGTCGATCGCAACAACGATGCGGCCATTCTGATCGATGCCCTTCTCTTCAACGCCCGCACCGCTCCATGCAATGCGGATATCGAGATGGCTAGCGGCCAGTTCAACAAACTCGCGGACGCTGTGCTGCTCTCCCATCGCGACGACGTAATCTTTGGGCTCGTCCTGCTGAAGAATCAACCACATTGCTTCGACATAATCGCGCGCGTGGCCCCAGTCTCGGAGCGCATCCATGTTGCCAAGATAGAGGCAGTCCTGCAGCCCGGCCTTGATGCGCGTGAGGGCCCGCGTGATCTTGCGGGTAACGAAGGTTTCGCCGCGCTGGGGCGACTCGTGATTGAAGAGGATGCCATTGCAGGCAAAGATGCCGTAGGCCTCGCGATAGTTCACCGTGATCCAGTGTGCGTAGAGCTTTGCCACCGAATAAGGAGAACGCGGATAGAACGGAGTTGTCTCCCTCTGCGGAATCTCCTGCACAAGGCCGTAGAGCTCAGAGGTTGAAGCCTGATAGAAGCGCGTGGTTTTCTCGAGACCTGCAATTCGGATAGCTTCGAGCAGGCGCAGCGGACCCAGCGCGTCAGAGTTCGCTGTGTACTCCGGTTCTTCAAACGAAACCTTCACGTGGCTTTGCGCTCCGAGATTGTAGATCTCGTCGGGCCGGATCTGCTTCACGATACTGATGAGACTGCTTGAATCGGTAAGGTCGCCATAGTGAAGGATGAAGTGCCGCCCGTTCTGATGGGGATCCTCATACAAGTGGTCAATTCGGTTCGTGTTAAAAAGCGAAGCGCGCCGTTTGATGCCATGGACCTCGTAGCCTTTTGACAGAAGAAACTCGGCAAGATAGGCGCCATCCTGCCCAGTGACGCCTGTAATGAGCGCTCGCTTCATGAACTGCTCCTGTCAAATTATTGTACTGAGTCGGCCGGGTCGCCAACTGAGCTCAGATGTTTCCGATAAGTGCTTGGGTGCTCTATTCGGCTTTCGTGGTTGCCTCGACCGAGGACCTGAAGTAATCCATGCTGAGCTTCAGACCTGTCTCAAGATCAATTCTGGGTTCCCAGCCGAAGAGTCTTTTCGCCTTGCTGATATCCGGCTTGCGCTGGAGAGGGTCATCCTGCGGCAGCGGCCGGTATACGATTTCGCTTGGGGAGCCTGTCACGCGCAGAACTGCCTCGGCACACTCGAGAATCGTCCATTCGGTGGGATTTCCGACATTTACGGGCATGTGCTCATCGCACCGGGAAAGCCCGAGAATCCCTTCAATCTCATCGCTGACGTAGCAGAAGCTGCGGGTCTGCTGGCCCTCGCCGTAGACCGTGAGATCTTCGCCCTTCAAAGCCTGGATCATGAAATTCGAAATGACGCGGCCGTCGTTGGGCTGTAGCCGCGGTCCATAGGTGTTGAAGATGCGGACCAGTCGCGTGTCGACGCCGCGGTAGCGGTTGTAGGCGACGACAAGCGCTTCAGAGAACCTCTTCGACTCGTCGTACACCGAACGGGGCCCTACCGGATTGACGTTGCCCCAGTAGTCTTCCCGTTGCGGATGCACAGCCGGATCGCCATAGCACTCTGAGGTGGAAGCGTGGAGAAACTTTGCGCCATGCTTCTGCGCAATCTCAAGCAGGTTGCGCGTGCCCATCGAACCTACCATCAGGGTTTCAATACCAAGCCGATGGTAGTCAACCGGGCTGGCGGGCGAGGCGAAGTTGAAGACGTAATCGACGTGCCCAGGCTCGAACGCCTGGCAGATATCCTGCTCGAGCAGTGCGAATCGCGGTTCGCGGCGCAGGTGGTTGAGGTTTGCGAGAGAACCAGTGCAAAAGTTATCAACGCCCAGAACCGAATGCCCTTCAGAAAGCAACGCATCGGCTAAGTGGGAACCCAGAAATCCGGCAGCGCCGGCTATCAAAACACGCATCTATCAATCGCCCTTCTCCAGGCAGGAGCGACGACCCCCAGGAACACCTTCGAGTCGTCCCCCGGTTTAAATATGTCTACCGCCTTTAACGCGGTAGTTCCTTTTTTGCAGGCTTGCGACCCGCCCGGTGGGCTTTGAGGCTCTATGCTTTTGCTCGCTCGCCGGTTTTCGGCAGATAAAAAATGGTGCTAGGGTCAACCGGCTGCGTCAGCCCAGGTCTTCCCACGCTCAGATAAGTAAAGCCATGCTGTGCCATGAGCGCAGGATTGTAAAGATTGCGCCCGTCGATGACGATCGGGTAACGCAGCGTGTAGTGCAGTCGCTCCAGATCAAGTTCGCCAAACTCCTGCCAGTCATTCAGAATCAGCAGGGCATCCGCGTCTTGGGCAGCAAGGTAGGGATCGCTCACATAGCGCATCTGCTTGCCCGGCGGAATCACCTCGCGCGCGCGGTCTTCAGCTGCGGGATCGAATGCTGTGATGTTGCAGCCTTCGCTCATAAGCCGTTGAACGATATCGATGGCAGGAGACTCGCGGATATCGTCGGTGCCGCCTTTGAAGGCGAGGCCGAGTACGCCGATTTTCTTGGCACGGAAGGTCCACAGAGCGGAACGAATTTTCTGGAAGAAGCGGTGTTTCTGTTCTTCGTTGATCTTCTCAACTTCGCGCAAAAGCCCGAAATCCACTCCGACAACTTCGGCAACGTTGCGGAAAGCGGCTACGTCCTTGGGGAAGCAGGAGCCGCCGTAACCGACGCCGGCTCGCAGAAACTTCTTGCCGATGCGCGTATCGAGGCCCATGCCCCGCGCAACCTCTTCGACATCGGCGCCGGCTGCTTCGCAGATATTGGCGACGACGTTGATGAAGGAAATTTTGGTGGCCAGGAAGGCATTCGAAGCGTGCTTGATGATCTCGGCAGCCTTGGTAGAGGTAAGCAGAATCGGAGGAAGATTCTCAGGGCAGCGGGGACCGGGAACAGCATTCTCGCTGCGGTAGTACTCTCCGGAAGTCAATGGCGCGTAGAGCCTGGTGAGCAGTTCGGAAGCGCGTTCTGAAGGGGCGCCAACCACGATGCGGTCAGGATGCAGGAAGTCGACGACCGCGGTGCCTTCGCGCAGAAACTCGGGGTTCGAAGTGACATCGAAAAGCTCGCGCGGCACTCCATGGCGCTCAATCACGCGTCGGATCCACTCATTGGTATAGACCGGGACGGTGCTCTTCTCGACGATCACCTTGTAGGAGTCGATGGAACGGGCAATCTCGCTGGCAACCGCGTCCACATAGGACAGGTCGGCGCTGCCGGAGCTGCTTTGCGGTGTACCCACGGCGATAAAAATGGCCTCGGCAGCCTGCGCGGCGGCACGCAGATCGGTGGTAAATTCGAGACCTTTGCCGGAATAGCGGCTAAGGAGCTCAGGCAGGTATTCCTCATGGATGGGAATGCCGCCTTCCTGAAGGGTGCGCACTTTGGCTTCATCGTTATCGACGCAGATGACTTTATGGCCGATCTCTGCGAAGCAAGCCGAGGCAACCAGACCTACATAACCGGAACCGACAACGGCAATCGAAATAGGTTGTTGCTTATCCATTGGGTTGGTCCTTAATTGAGACATCATTCATTAATCGAGGCACTCGAGGACTGCAGGGGCCCTGGGGCCTGTACGCCTACTGCTCAACAGGCAGTTCACTTCTGTACAGCATTAGCAACCGCAAGAGTTTGGATGCAGAAAGATACCGTGGAACAAATCGCCGGGGGGAAGAAAAACACCTTAGAAGCCAGCCGAGATAGAACCGATCGGCCCATTCGGGAATGCGAACCTGATCCCCGCTAAGAAATGCAATTGCCGCGCCTATACAGTGTATGGAGGGCAGGTAATTCAATTCACGCTTGAGATAGAGCCCGAGCTGCTCCTGCGTGCCTCCGCCCAATGTAATGACTATATGCCGGACGCGGAGGTTTTGCAGCCTGTCGATCAGGTTTCTGTCTTCAATCTCCTGACCGTACATCGGAGCAAGGTACACGTTTTCGGCGGGAACGTCGATCCCCCGTTTGTTCAACCACGCAAGATTTCTGCTCGCGCTTTCTGGCCCGGCCATGATCCAGAAGGTATTGCCGGGGCTTTGCACGTCTTCGCGCTCAAGCAGCTCCCGCAGGTAGCGCAGGCCCGAGAGCCTGGTAACGGAATCCCTTTCGAGCAGGTTCCAGACAAGCACCATGAAAGCCGAGTCCGCCAGGACGAGGTCTGCGTTGATGAGTGCCGCGCGGTAGGCTGAGTTGCGGCCAATATCCTTGAGAGCGGGCGCAGCGGGAACGACGACAAGGCCGCCGCAGGCAACGCGATCAATCGCGCCGGCTGCGTCTCCCACGTAAAAATCGATCCCCAGAATGCGCCGCATGTTCCCTGCCTGACTCATCTTTCGCGCGCCCTCTCCCTTTGGCGTACCTGCCTCGGCTCTATACCCGGGCGAGGGCGTGCATTTCTTGTTCTATCCACGCGTAGGTCTTTTCCATCCCTTCGCGCAGGCGAATTGAAGGCTCCCAGTCAAGATATCGTCGAATCTTCGTATTGTCGCTATTACGGCCGTTTACGCCTTTGGGTGCACTAAGGTTGTAGTTTCTGCGAAGCTTGATTCGGGCGATATCTTCAACAATATCTACGAGCTGATTGATAGTGACGAGCTCGCTCGAGCCGAGGTTAATGGGCTCCCGTATCTCGCTCTCGAGAATGGCTCTTGTGCCCTGCAGGCAGTCGTCGATGTACATGAAGCTGCGGGTCTGGTTGCCGTCGCCCCAGATTTCGATTTCGTGCCGACCAGAGATGCCGGCCTCAAGAACCTTGCGGCAGATCGCGGCAGGCGCCTTCTCCCGGCCCCCTGTCCAGGTTCCATGTGGTCCGTAGACATTGTGGTAGCGGGCGACGCGGCATTGCAGGCCGAAGTCCTCTTCGAAATGCCGGCACATGCGCTCGCTGAAAAGCTTTTCCCATCCGTAGCCGTCTTCAGGCAACGCCGGGTAGGCATCCTCTTCGCGCAGCGGAACGACGGCAGCATCCTTCTGTTTTTCGCCGTTGTAAACGCAGGCAGAGGACGAGTAGAAGAGGCGCTCAACACCGCAGTCCCGCGCGGCCAGCAGCATGTGCGTGGTGGTGAGAACGCTCAGCATGCAGAGGGCCTTGTTGTTCTCAATAAAGCCCATGCCGCCCATGTCGCACGCCAGCTGAAAGACCACCTGGGCGCCCTCGGCCGCACGGCAGCAATTGTCCTTATCCTTGAGATCGAGCGCCAGGTTTTCGGTGCCGGTTGCGACCTGATACCACTCCTCGACGGGCTTGATATCGACAGCCCGCACCACCTCGAAACCATCGGCGAGCAATTGCCTCACGAGGTGGCCACCGATAAAGCCGCCCGCCCCGCAAACCACGATTTTCCGGCCCCTCAATTCCATTCCGTGAACCCTCTCCTTAAGAACTTTCAAAAAAAATCAGTCGCTTGAAACCGACCGCAGGTCGTCGGCAGCCGTCTCAGCCATGCAGAATTCCGAGTACGTGGAAAACAGCGCGTCGAGATTGGTTGCGTCCCCCGGGAAGACACGGCGCAGAGATCCGCGGCTGAGAACAATAGCAATGAGCGTAAGCACGAGAGTCTTGGCGCTGACAGCGCGTATCTCGCCGCGCTCGACCACGGATCGAGATAGCGGACGACACTCAACCATTGCGCCAGGAGGGAGGGGGGGGGGAGGGGGGGGGGAGGGGAGGGGGGGAGGGGGGGGGGGGGCGGGGGGGGGTGGGTGGGGGGGGAGGTGGCGGGGGAGGGGGGTGGTGGTGCACGGCCCGGAAACAAGATTTCCGGCCCCTCAATTCCATTCCGTGAACCCTCTCCTTAAGAACTTTCAAAAAAAATCAGTCGCTTGAAACCGACCGCAGGTCGTCGGCAGCCGTCTCAGCCATGCAGAATTCCGAGTACGTGGAAAACAGCGCGTCGAGATTGGTTGCGTCCCCCGGGAAGACACGGCGCAGAGATCCGCGGCTGAGAACAATAGCAATGAGCGTAAGCACGAGAGTCTTGGCGCTGACAGCGCGTATCTCGCCGCGCTCGACCCACGGATCGAGATAGCGGACGACCACCTCAACCATTGCGCCAAGGTGCAGGCGCAGCAACGGGTCAAGATCTTCACCAAGCTCGAGAACACTGAAGCCGAGCAGGCGAAGCAGTTGCGGCTCGTGCAGCAGAGCCTTGCAGATGATCTCAAAAGCGCACTGCAGCGCCACGCGCCCGCTCTGCGCCTCGGCAAGGCCGGTGAGCAGATCGCCGCGCAGGTGAACGCGCTTCAACTCAGTGTTGAGGACGGCAAAGTAGAGGTCGCGCTTGCGCGGAAAATGCCGGTAGATCGTGACCTCGTTTACCTCGGCCGAGGCCGCGATCTCTCGCGTGCTTACGCCGTTGTAGCCGAACTGCGAAAAGAGAGCGGCTGCCGTGCCGAGAATGCGCTCTTCAGTTCCGCCGCGTGCCGAGCCTGTTGTGGCCATGGGATCAGGTCCTGCCGGCTCCTGCGAGCCGGGAGCGAGAATTGGATCGCTCTGTCACTCAGATTTGAGGTCGCTGCTGCAGATCAATAACGCTGATGGAGCCGAAGTGGACTGAACTGCTGCGCCACGGCTTGAAAACTGCGAAGGCAACAGACGTCCTCAGGCAAACTGCAATTGAAGCTCGGGCGTCATCGACGCAGAGATGGGCTGAAGGTCCTGTTCGTCAACCTCGACGGCAATGCTCTGCATGATCTGCTCGAGAGTGAGCACCACGCGCAAACCGCCTTTTTTTCTGACGACGACGCCAGTCATGCCGGCGAAAGCACCTGAGCGAACGCGCACCCTGCAGCCGGCGGTCACAAGAGGATGGGGCACAACCCGCTGCTGCGCAACGCCTGCACGAAGCGCGTCAATTGCCGAGTCGAGCAGGCAGGCTGGCTCGCGCCCGGTACCGCCGACAATGGCGAGTGCCCCTGGCACGCCGAGGACCTTTGCGCGGGCTGGCCGGTCGATGCGGACAAAGAGATAGCAGGGAAACAGCGGAAGCTGCAGAGCCACCCTGGAGCCATCGCTCCATTTCCGATGATCCACGTACAGGGGAAGAAAATGCTCGATTTCACGCTGGACAAGATGCAGGGCCACGCGCTTCTCGTGCCGGCAGGTGGTGTAGAGAGCAAACCATTTGGAGTCGGCAGCAGACTCCAGAAGCCGGCCTGAACCCCGGCCTGAACTCTGATCGGGGCTCTGACCCAAACTCTGGCGCGGGCTGTTGCTGTCGTCGAGACCGCTAAACTTCAGCCCTTCAGGATCAGTTTGAGACAAGGCTTCGCCATCCTCACTTGGGTTGAGGCTCTCAACAAAGAGCTCCGGTCGGTGATGAAAGCAAGCGCTTCCATTCGAACGATCGAGCCTGGACTGCAGCTCAGCCTTGTTTCTGAGACTAATGATGCCAATATAGCAACAAGCATTAGAGTTTCAAGCAAATAAGCCTGCGACTAAAGTCGCAGGTATCAAGATAGTGCCTGCAAGCGCATACAGACTTTTTCGTGAGTAGAGGGTTGCCGGAGGGTGAGCATATTGGCCCTAGCGGGGATAGACGGGGGCTGCTTTTCGAGGGGCGGAAACGCCTGGCGACAGGGGCCAGAGACGATCCAACATTGTGGTAACCTCGAAAATAGGTGCGCTCCTGATGTCAACGGGTTCCATTCCTCCTGTGCGCGTCTATATGGACGCCAACGCCACTACGCCTCTGCTTCCTGAGGTGGTAGAAGCGATGCGCCCGTATTGGGCGGAGCATTTCGGCAACGCCTCCTCGATTCACCTGGACGGGCAGCGGGCGCGTATGGCTGTCGACCGGGCGCGGGAGACGATGGCGGAGTTCTTCAACTGCCATGACGCGGAGGTGGTTTTCAACTCCGGCGGCACGGAGGGCGACAATACCGCACTCTTTGGATTGCTCCATCCCGGCGATCATCTGATCACGACCTCCATTGAGCACTCTGCAATTCTGCAGGCGGCAGCGAGACTGGCGCGCTACGGCATTGAAACCACGTATGTTGCGCCGCAGCCCAGCGGCTTGATTGAGCCCACGGATATTTTGCGCGCAATCCGGCCCCAGACGCGGCTGATCAGCGTAATGCTCGCCAATAACGAGACCGGGGTCCTGCAGCCGGTGGAAGAGATCGGGAAGATCGCCGCCGACACGGGCGTCTTTTTCCATATCGACGCGGTGCAGGGGGGAGGCAAGATTCCCTTCGACGTGCGTCGTTTCGGATGCCATCTGTTGTCGATCAGCGCGCACAAGATGCACGGCCCCAAGGGCGTTGGCGCGATGTTTGTGCGCCGCGGAACCCCGGTGGAGCCGCTGCTGGTGGGCGGAAGCCATGAGCGCCGTCACCGCGCTGGGACCGAGAACGTAGCCGGCATCGTTGGGCTGGGCCGGGCCGCAGAACTCGCGATGCACAGCCTCGCCGACGGCACCATCGTCCGGCTCGCCTCGCTACGCGACAGGTTGGAAAGCGAACTGCTTCGCATGCCTGGAACCGGCCTGAACGGAGCGGGACCGGACGGCAAACCGATTGCCCGCGCCGCCAACACGACCAACATCTGGTTTGACAATCTTGAGGGCGAGGCCCTGGTGATTTCGCTTGACCTGAAAGGCGTAGCCGTTTCCGGCGGTTCGGCCTGCCACTCCGGTGCGACCGAACCCAGTCACGTGCTGATGGCAATGGGGCTGGATAAGGCAAGGGCTCGCGCGAGCCTGCGCTTCAGCCTGCTGAAGACCGCGACCGACGCTGATATCGAGCACGTGCTGCGCGTGGTGCCTGAAGCAGTGGAACAGTTGCGGGCCCTTTCACCGGCGACGGCCGGACGCTGAGCTGAGCAAAAGCCTGAAATCCCGAATGAATGCCACGCTGTCCATTTGGTTCGCAGAAGCGGAGAATGGAACAGATGGATCAGAGCGGAGCTCTGAAGAGAGATGACGGAAAACAACACGATTGCCGTTGCCATGTCCGGTGGGGTCGACTCCTCGACGGTTGCGGCGATCCTCGCCCATGGCGGCGAGCGGGTTGTGGGTCTGACACTGCAGCTCTGGGATCAGACGCGCCTTGCCGGCAAGCACGGAATTCCTGATACGCCGAAGGCGGGGCGGTGCTGCTCGCTCGACGATGTTTATGACGCGCGGCGCGTGGCCACGCATCTCGGCATTCCCTACTATGTGGTGAACCAGGAGGAGCGCTTTGAGCAGGATGTGGTGAAGCCGTTTGTCCGGAGTATCTTGCCGGGCGCACGCCGATTCCCTGCTCGCTGTGCAACAACCACCTCAAGTTCGATCAGCTCCTGATGACGGCGCGCAGCATTGGCGCGAACCGCATCGCCACCGGCCACTACGCGATCAACGAGTACGACCCGGCGCGGAGCCGCTGGATTTTGAAGCGGCCTGCCGATCTTGCAAAGGATCAGACCTACTTTCTCTTCGGGCTGACGCAGGAGCAGCTTTCGCACACGCTCTTCCCGCTGGGCAGCCTGACCAAGCCCGAGACGCGCGAAGCTGCGCGAAGCCATGGACTGGCGCTGGCTGAAAAGCCCGATTCGCAGGAGATTTGCTTTATTCCCGGCGGCGACTACAAGCAGTTCATCACCGCTTATCTCGAAGAGCAGGGCCAGCAGATGCCAGAGAGCGCAGGTGAACTGGTGGCTTCGAGCGGCGAAGTGATCGGACGGCATGAGGGGATACAGAACTTCACGGTGGGCCAGCGCAAGGGGCTTGGCGTAGCTTCGACCTCGCCGCTGTACGTGCTGCAGATCGATTCGGCAAGCCATCGTGTAACGGTAGGCGCTGACGCCGAGCTGGCCACGCGCACATTGCGCGCCGGGCGGCTGAACTGGATCAGCATTCCCGCGCTGACGAATCCCATGCGGGTGAAGATCAAGATTCGCCACCGCCATGAGCCTGCATGGGCGACGCTGGAGCCGGCTTCAGGAGCTGCGCCGAGCGCCGCCGGAAACGGCGATGAAGTGCTCGCAAGGTTCGATGAGCCGCAGAGGGCAGTGACACCTGGCCAGTCGGCGGTTTTCTACGACGGTGATGAGGTTGTAGGCGGCGGCTGGATTCGGTAGCCCGGCTCCTCTTTGGCCAGGCTTTGAGTCCTGCAGAATCGCACATATATACTGATCCGGCACCGTACTGGGAGAATTTCTTAATGATTGGGAAAACGTTTGCCGGGGCAGCGCTCTGCTCAATGCTGCTTGCAGCCTCTCTTGCCTTCGCACAGCAACCCGCAGTTCTTACCATTCACGCCGACCAGCCGGTCTCACCAGTGAGTCCCACGCTCTATGGGCTCATGACCGAGGAGATCAACTACTCCTATGACGGTGGCCTGTACGCGGAGATGGTGCGCAATCGCACCTTCCGGCCGGACTGGAGCGGAGTGCTCTACTGGTATCTCGTGGAGTTGGGCAATGCGTCGGCCAAGATGGTTCCTGACCCGAAAACCGGACCCAGCGACGCGCTGAAGACGAGTGTGCGCCTTGATATCGAGCGCGCGGACGCGAATAATGCCGCGGGTATCACCAACGTGGGTTGGTGGGGCTACGGGCTGCGGCCCGATACCACCTACAAGGGTTCCTTCTACGCAAAAGCGGGCTCGGCCGATATGGGTCCGATCACCGTGAGCCTGATCAACGACGACTCGGGCAAGGCCGTTGCCACGGCAACCATTTCAGACCTGGGAACCGACTGGAAGCAGCATGAGTTCACGCTGAAGACCGGCACAATCCAGCCCAGCTCGAAAAACCATCTGCGGATTACCGTGGCGCACACGGGCAGCGTCTGGTTCAACCTGGTATCGCTCTTTCCGCCTACCTATAAGAACCGCGTGAACGGCAACCGCATTGACCTGATGGAGAAGCTGGCCGCAATGCATCCGCAGTTTCTGCGGTTCCCCGGCGGCAATTATCTTGAGGGCGACCACATCGCGGATCGCTTTCCGTGGAAGAAAACGTTGGGCCCGCTGGTGGACCGGCCGACACATCCGAGCCCGTGGGGTTATCAGTCAACCGACGGCATGGGGCTGCTTGAGTTTCTTGGCTGGTGCGAAGACCTGAAGATGAATCCCGTGCTGGCCGTTTATGCCGGCTACTCGCTGAAGGGCGATCTGATAAAACCCGGGCCCGATCTTGAACCATTTATCCAGGACGCGCTTGAAGAGATTGAATACGTAACCGGCGGCGCGGATACAAAATGGGGCGCCGAGCGCGTGAAAGACGGCCATCCCACTCCCTTCAAGCTGACCTATGTCGAAATCGGCAATGAGGACAACTTTGACAAATCCGGAAGCTACGAGGAGCGCTACGCGCAGTTCTACAAAGCGATCAAGGCAAAATATCCGGACCTGCAATTGATTGCGACCATGCCAGTGACGAAGATGCGGCCCGATGTGATCGACGATCACTTCTATGTGCGGGCAACTGAGAACTTCAAGAGTACGACTCACTACGACAAGACGGACCGCAATGGCCCGAAGATTTTTGTGGGCGAGTGGGCGACACGCGAAGGGTTTCCGACACCAGACTTCGGCGCGGCGCTGGGCGACGCGGCGTGGATGACGGGCCTGGAGCGGAACAGCGACATCGTGGTGATGGCGAGCTACGCGCCGCTGCTGGTCAACGTAAATCCAGGTGGCATGCAGTGGGAGACAAACCTCATTGGCTACAACGCGATGAACAGCTATGGCTCGCCGGCGTACTATGCTCAGGTGCTTTTTGCGTCCTACCTGGGCGATCACACGCTCGGCTCAAAGTTGGAAGGGGCGGGCGACAAATTCTTCTATTCGATCACCAGCAGCGCAGCAAAGAAGAAGCTCTATCTGAAACTCGTCAACGCCTCTTCGGATCCGCAGCCGGTTGCGATCAACATCGACGGCGTAAAGCTCGCGCCAACCGGCAAGTTGCTGAGCCTGAGCGGAACCAACCCGCGAGAGACGAACTCAATCAACGCTCCCCGGCAAATCGTTCCGGTGGATTCGACCCTGAAGGGTGTGAGCGGCAAGCTGCCGTACAAGGTGCCGCCTTACTCGATCCAGGTGATTGAGTTGACGGTCGAGTAAGTCATTAAGTTCGGCGGCCCGGCAGTGGGTACTGCCGGCGCATTCGCGTCATCATGCAACCCCGGTTCCCTGGGCTGCAGACACCGACTATTGCCGGACGGCCCAGGCAAGGCCGTCGGGATTGTCTCCCGCTTCAATCCTGCCAACCATGGATAGTGTTTTCAGGTCGATGACAGCAACGAAGTTATCGGGGCTGAAGGAAATGTAGGCGCGGGCGCCATCCGGCTGAATCAGCACCCCTCCCGACCCGTGACCAAGGGCAAGACGCTTCACCTCTTTGTGGGTCGCGGCGTCGAGAATAACGAGATCAGGGCCGGCCGACACAAGTGCGCGTTTTCCATCGGGGGTGAACTTGAGACGATTCGCGCCGGGCACGTTCGCCGCGAGGGTCTCGCTCACCTGCTTTGTGCCGAGGTCGATGATCGAGATGGTGCCATCCTGCGCGTTGGCGATCCATGCCTCTTTGCCGCTGGGCGCAACATCAAAGCCCTCGGAACCGCGTCCGACAGGAACCACAGTTTCGTTCCAGTCGCCGCCGGGCGGCATCGGCAAAGGACCAGGAGGCCTGCTGCTGCCGCCCATCGCTCCTGACGGCGGACCGGATGTAACACCGGGGGGCATACCGGCGGGATGATCGACCTTGTCGAGAATCGTGACCGTGCCTGAATTCACATTGGTCGTGAGGATGCGTTTGGCATCGGGAAAAACGTGAATCATGTGAGTGCGGTTTTGCCCGGTTCCCATGACCCAGTCCACCTTGCCCGACGCGGGATCGTAGCTGCCGATTGCCTTCGCCGCCTCCGCGGTAAACCAGACCTTTCCCTGCGCAAAATCGAGCCCGTGCGGGCCGCGCAGCGCTCCGAGGTCAATCGTAGGCAGAGGCTTTTGATGGATGAGGTCGATGACCGCCAGCGTGTGATAAGCGCCGAAGCCGTAGTTGGATACGTAGGCCGTGCGACCGTCGCGCGAAACGACGACCTCATGCGGATCTTCACCCACCGGCACGCGGGCGACGACGCGCAGAGTTGTAGGATCAACGATGGCGAGAGTCTGCGCCTCTTTTGAAAGAATCAGTAAGGAGGGGTCGGGAGTCTGCGCCCGCGCAACTGCCGCGATCGCGATGGCGAGGATCAATGCCAGCTTGCCTTGTTTCTTCAATCCTCTGCGTTCTCTCACGGCTCTGAGATTACACGAAAAGGTCTTTGTCGCCGGCGGAATGGGAAGGCTGAGGACGGCTTTTTTGCCCATTGGTGCGGAAGGTATCCACCGCAGCCTTGGCAAAGGCGGCCAGCCCTGAAAGCTGCTTGAGCGGCCCGCTCACCGCGCCATTGACCACGGCGCCGGCGTGGTCGACTTTATTCAACGCGCCGGTCACCATCGTATCCACGCGACCGGTTTGGCGATGTACGCGCTCAAGAATCTCGCTTGCCGAGGATTGAAACTCCATGGTCTGCGCGCGAAGACCGCGGGTGATCTCGGCAAGATCGGTCGAGACCGACTGAATCTTGGGCGAAAGGTCCTTCATCAGCACCTTTGAGTGATCCACGAGCGGCAGCACCGCAGTGCGAAATACCTCAACTTCAGACTGAAGCTTTTTGGTGGATGAACGGACGACAATGAACAGCGCCAGGAGAATGCCGGCCTGCAGCAGAACTGCAATTGCTGTGGCGGCTACGAAGACGAGCGTAAGAGTGTCGTTGTGCATATTCGCCATCAATTTCTTCCCGCGCGAAGCAGCGGCGGGCGGCTGTCACCGCAATCCTCCAAACAGGCGGAGTCCTTACGAAGCCTGCGAGAGGCGCCGAAAGCTCATCCTCCCGCTCCCTGCAAAATGGAGAACCGCGGCAAATGCGAGCGTATCCGCACGACAGAGCTAACGCTCAATGGCTGAAGGCCGGTGCCCGGTCGCCATGCATGGCATCCGGGACCCAGATGGAAGTCAAAAAACGCTGCGGTCCCGAAGCACTTCAGGCGCACCGTTTCGCTTGCGCGGCCTCAGTCGTTAGAGTCGGAAGTTGCCGAGCGATATGCTTCCCGCCCCGCATCAACGGCTGCGCTTACCCGGTTTTGGTGATCGCCCACCAGGCCCTTGCCCCGTTCTACAAACTCGTCCCACTGGGCACGGCCCTTGTCGAGCACATCGCGACCGCGGTCCACATAGGTGTTCATGTGGTCCTTGCCCTTGTCGACCAGGTCGCCCATTTTGTCGGCGGCGTCCTTGGACTTGTTGCGCAGGTACTCTGTGCCCCCGCGAGCGCCGCATGCGATATCTTCTCTTGTTTCGCGTCCGCTCTTGGGCGCGTACAGAACGCCCACCAGAGCGCCGATGCTGATTCCAGCGAGGAACCAGACTGCACTCAGACCATTATTTCTGTCATCTGCCATGAAGAATTTCTCCTTCTACTCGCTTCAGTTTCCCAGATTCGTTGACATTGAGCGCTGCCCTAAAAGCTTTGAGATCCCACGATTGCAGCGCCCGGCATGAGTGTGAGATTGCGAGAACATCTCCGAGGGTTCTTGAAAACGGAGTCTTAGCCTATCAGAACTTACCAAGACTATGGTACGCCTCCGGTTCAGGCCCGGCGCTCGGCCTGCGGCAGATTCGAGCACATAAGATATCGCCGCGACTGCCCTTGAAGCCGCCTCTGGTGAGTTTGACGCCTCTATTTGGGAATCAGTTGCTAAGGGGCGACCAGAGTTGTGCTTCCGATTATTTAGGCAGCAGGCTGTGCGCGATTGAATCGAGCACGCCGTTGAGAAAGTTAATGGACTCGGGAGCCGAGTAGCGGCGGCCTATCTCAAGCGCCTCGTTGATGACAATGGGGAAAGGCGTGGTCTTGAAGCCCAGCATCTCACCCACCGCCATCCGCAGCAGATTGCGATCCACGGCGGGCATCCGCTCGATGCGCCAATGCCTGGAGTTGGCGGCGATGAGCTCGTCGATCCGGTCAAGGTTGGCCGTGGCGACTCGAAAAATGTCCTCGGCAAAGCCGCGCACTTCGGGTTCCACCTCGTCCCCGGCCTTCCAGAAGGTGGCGCGCACCTGATCGGGATCCTGCCTGCCGATATCTGCCTGGAAAAGCATCTGCATGGCAAGTTCGCGCGACTTGCGCCGCGTGCCGGCGGTCATGACTGCACCCCGGCGAGGATTTTTCGGCGCAGGCTCACCATTTCAATCGCCGCCGAAGCCGCCTCAAATCCCTTGTTCCCGGCTTTGATACCGGCACGGTTGAGCGCCTGCTCCAGCGTTTCGCAGGTCAACACGCCGAAACTGTGGGGAATGCCGGTCTCCTGCTGGGACTGTCCGATGCCGCGTGAGACTTCGTTGTAGATTGCCTCATAGTGCGCAGTTTCGCCGCGCAGAAGGCAGCCAAGGGCGATAATGGCGTCCACCTTTCCTTGCTCCGCCAGCATCCTTGCGGCTGCCGGCACTTCCCATGCGCCGGGGACCCGCACGATCTGAATTTCGGCTCGCCGTGCCCCGCTGCGCAGCAATGCATCGAGCGCGCCTTCAAGCAGCCTGTCGGTTATCACGGCATTCCAGCGCGCGACCACGATGGCGAATGTCATTCCCTCCGCGGAAAGATCGCCCTCAAGAGCGACGGGCTTGCCCTTCACCGGATCGGACCACGCCCAGAAGCCGTAGGTGAACCCCGGCTCGGGCTGCGCGGTAAACATCCGCGACTTCCAGCCGGTATCGGAGATCTGAGAGAGCCGGGCACTGCCCTCCTGCCCCAATTGCGCGTCGAGCCAGGCGGCGACCGCCTGATGCACCGCGTCCAGCGAGGTGACTTCCACGAGCACGTCCGCAGGCGCGGGAAATTTGCCGTCAACAAACTCCAGATTGCCCATCGGTACAAGAAACGACGCACCGCGGCTGGCATCATCGGTCCAGCCGGGGCCAGAGGGAAATCCCAGCGCCGAGAAAAAGCTGGAGAGACGCTCGTAAGCGTCGGCGTTGCCAGCGGGGCGCAGAAGGGAAATCCCTTTAATCATGGTCCGATTCTATCGTGAGGGGTTAGAGGAGTTGATGAAGCTCAGCCGGCTCCATACCCACCCGGTTTTCTTAGCGCGGGTGAGTATGGGGAAGGCGCTCGCGTCGAGCGCGCGTTGCGCTTAGGTGGTGGAGCGCGGCTTGACGGCAATTGCCGTGGCCGGAACAGAGCCCGTGACTGGCGCCGCAAGCTGACAGCCCAGATCTGTTCCCGGCGTGCAGGGCGGAAGGCTCGGGGATATCTGTTGCGTATCTGTCAGCGTGAGGGTGTTGATGTAGTGGACCAGGTTGTCGCCGGAGGTGGAGACAAAGAACTGCGTGTCGTCGGGGCTGAACGCGCCGGCGATGGGTGCGGTAATGGCAGAGCTCCCCGTAAGCGTGACATAGCCAACGGTGCCAATCGCGCTCGTGTTGCTGGTTGCCTGCTTGTAATAAGGCAGCGTTGCGCCGGTAGAAGCTCCGTTGTAGGTGATGAAGCTCAGGCTGTAGGGCGGCATCGAAGTTCCCTGCGTGACGGCCGCCGGCGAAGTCACAATCTGATTCACCGCGGTCGCGTTTGCAGTAACCGCAGTCTGCGCGAGTGTGTGTGCAATTGTGAGCG
Source organism: uncultured Acidobacteriaceae bacterium (assembly GCA_963839215.1). Taxonomy (GTDB): domain Bacteria; phylum Acidobacteriota; class Terriglobia; order Terriglobales; family Acidobacteriaceae; genus Telmatobacter. The sequence continues at coordinate 207,801 of CAWITZ010000004.1, forward strand.
GCGAAAGCGCACCGCCTGAGGAGATGGGGCAGGCAGCCGGCGTAAGAATGCCGCTCGGCGAGGTTGTGGTGGGCAGGGTCACGCCGATGTCTGAGAGCGTGATTCCGCCACCCGTAGAGGCTGCGCCGAGAATGTGCTGGCCATCCGGGGTCGCGGAGAGCACATCGGTCAGCGCGTTGACCGAGTCGCCCTGCGGATAGAAGATCATGCTGTTGTAGTTGCCGACCGTTCCTGAGGGGCACCAGGTGTGCGCCACGGTCGGATTGCCGGCGAGGTATGCGCCGACGCCCGGAACCATGACGGCCAGCCTCTCGGCACCACCAGACGAAGTCAGATCGTATGTGGTCCAGCCGGTATTGGCGTTGTAGACGTAGAGAGTGTCAGTGTGACCGGCTCCGGCAGCCGCGCTGTCGGTGACGTAAAGCGTCTTCGAGTCAGGGGTCCATGATGCGGCCGAGCCGATTCCGCCAAACGTTGCGGTAGTAAGTCCCGAAGTCACCGAATAGAGCGAGAAGGTGTGGCGTGACTGGTCGTTGATAAGAGCCGTCTGGTTATTGGGAGAGACAGCCAGCACGATACCGGGAACAGAGTTGTCCTCTTTCGACAGCGTATTGGTCAATGTGCTGTAGACCATCAATTCATGCGATGAGCCGAAGTAGAGGTTCGCTCCGGTCTGATCCATCACCATCGAATTGGGCACATAGGGAAGACGAACAGTCGATCCCAGCGAACCCGTCAGAAGCGAGATGGGCGCAAAGTACTGGGATGCGCCGGGTGCCGAAAGCCACATGTAGGCGGTTGCCGTGCCCGGCGTGGTGATCTCGACCGGGTTGCTCGAAAGGGAGAGACCGGAGCCATTGCCGGCCCCAATCTGGTTAATCGGCGCAGGGTTGCACGTGGCGGGCTGGCAGATTGCATAGACCGTGGCCGCGCCAGGGAAAGCCGCCGTGATTCCCCCAGAGACGTTGACCGTGAGATCAAGCGGGTTGGTCGATTGATAGTCGAGCGTGAGGCCCGTGATGGTGTTCCCATTGGTGTCGGTGACGGTTGTGGTGAGGTTCTGCTGCACACCCTGGGTGATTGTTCCGCTGGTGCTGCCATTGGCCAGGGTCACAGAGATCGACTTGGGACCGCAGGTGGAAAAATAGCCCGCCGAGGATGAAGATCCGGCGACCGCTGCGGTAATTGCCGTTGTGCCAGGTAGCTGGGCAGTGATCTGGTTCGTGTCCGCATTAATGGTTGCCACCGAGGTGGTGCCGACCGTGTAGGCAGCCACGCCAATTGCCGATGAGCAAGCCGGAACCGAGGTCACGCCCGGCGGCAGGCCGCCCGGGCACGAATAATTGGTCACATTGGCAGGGGCGCAGAGCTCGTACTGCGTTCCGCCGTTGGCGAAACAGGCCTCGGAGTCAAGCTGCGTGACGGAAGCCTGCGAATAGCACTGCTGCTGCCCACTCAAGGCCAGATTGATGGAGCTGACCGCAGCGTGAACATAGACCTGCACCGGGTTCGACGTGACCGAGTTTGCAGCGGCTGAAACATACGCCGAGGCAAAGGGCAGACCGCCTGTGCTGGGCGTTGGGTTGGGAGCGCCGCAGATGGTGTAATCGGCAATGCCGCCGCCTGTATTGCGATTCCAGGTGCCGGCGCAAATGTAGCCCGAGGGCGAGATATCGACGAGGCGATTGTTGGTGGTGCCGTAGCTATAGCCGGAAACGCTTGCGGACGCGCCTTTGCAGGTCTTGGCCGTCGGCGCCGCGATCTGGCGGGTCTGTCCAAATGCAATCGAAATACCAGTGGTTCTTGGCTCGAGATCGATCGAATAAACGTCGGTAGTCTTCGGCCCATAGCCCAGACCGTTGCAATAATTGCCGGCAGGGTTGCGAACACAGCCCGAAATAGATACTCCAGCCGGAATACCGAGACACAACAAAAAAACAAGCGTCAAATACCGCCGCATGAATCCTCCCCGCTCCACCCGTCGAACCGTGGAACGGTCTCTCCGAATGCATCAGAAATATGGCTAGAAAACGGTCCGTCAACATGCCCGGAGGCAGCCTGGAATCTCCGCATTGCACTCAGGCAATCGGCCTTAGGCATACGGCTTCCTTTCGGCCGGTCGACAACAAACACCCTGCTTTTCTCCAAAGAAAAGTGTAACAGGGTAAGGTGGCCGCCCGCGATGGACAGAGGACGGCACAGCTTTCCCGGTAGAGTCATAGACTGCCGGAGCGGCGGTTGGCGAGCAGGCCGGCGAGAAGAAGGCGCCAGCCTACGCGGGGGGCAGGTAGTGCGCAAACCACTCCACGGTTCTCTCCATCACGTCGCGCCGGTGGATCGGGTTGACGAACCCATGCCCCTCGTTGGGATAAACCACGAGCCTGGTGGGCACTCCCTGATTACGCAGTGCGTGCCAGAACTCGAAAGACTGCGGCGCGGGACATTCTCCGTCGCGGTCGCCCACAACCACCAGGGTCGGAGTGCGCACCTTCTTGATGTAGGTGACGGCCGAAGCCTTCGCATATATGGCCGGATCGTCGTAGACCGATGCGCCGAAGTACGGAGTCATCCACTGGTCGATCGAATTTTCTCCGTAGTAGCTCTCCCAGTCCGAGATGCCGGCGCCCGCCACCGCGGCCTTGAACCTGTCGGTCTGGGTGACCGCAAACATCGTCATGAAGCCGCCATAGCTCCAGCCGGTGAGGCCGACCCGGGCAGGGTCGATGGGATACTTCGCTTCAACCGTGTCGACGCCCTTCAAAATGTCGCGTAGGTCCCCATAGCCAAAATCCTTGCGGTTGGCCTGGGTAAAGGCCTCGCCCTGGCCATAGCTGCCGCGCGGGTTGGGCTCAAGCACGAAATATCCAAGTGCGGAGAGGGCCACGGCGCTGATGCCGCCTCCGCTGCCCCAGCGCGGCACAACCGCCGCGGCAGGCCCCCCATGCACTTCCACGATGAGGGGATATTTCTTAGCCGGATCATATCCCTGTGGCAGCAGCAGCCAGCCTTGCGCGTCGTATCCCTCATTTTTCCAGTCGAGAGAAACGGCGCTGCCCCACGCGGCCGCAACACCGTCGTTGAGGCGCGACAACTGCGTGACCCCGGCGAAGCCTCCGCCAGCAGGCATGCCATTGCCGACGTGCGCCGCATAGATCTCGGGCGGACGATCGAATGAACTGGCGCCGAAAACCCAGAGGGATCGGTCTGCGGTCGTTGAGAGGCTCCCCTCAAACCGGCCATCGCCCACCGAACCGGGAATGCTGAAGATGCGGGCCTCCTCAGTGAGCTGATCTTCTTTCACCCGAAAGCGGGCGAGGTCGGAATTGCCCCCGGAAAGCTCGCTTACAAAGAGATGCCCGGCGCCATCCCACTCTATCCATGAAGGAGAGGTGCGTGTGCCCGGGGTGAGATTGCGAGGCGCGCCGCCCTCGGCAGAAACGATCCAGACGTCGCCGCCGGTCGAGCCCTGGTCGCTCATCAAGCCGCCGATGAAGGCGATCTGCCTGCCGTCCGGCGACCAGCGGGGCACGGCAATCTGCAGTTTATGCAGAGGACCGGTGACCTCGGCGGGCGCGAGAATGGCCTTTGGCGAGCCGCCGATTGCCTGCGTATAGAGCTTGGCTACCCACCAGTTGTTCTCTCCGGGCGGGTCAGCTGCAACATATGCCAGACGCTTCGAATCGGGCGACCAGTCAAACTCGTAAACATGCAGATTTGCCGGCGAGACCTGTGCGGGCGCAGTGGGGGCCGCCGCATCCACCTGCGCGATCGCGACGCGCTGAATCTCGATGCCCTCTTCGCCAATCACGCCCGAAGGCGCCTTCATCGCCGCCAGCGCGCCAGCCGGCCGCGTCGCGCCATCCACATACAGAAATGCGATCTTTGTTCCATCCGGCGAGAAGGCAGGGGAATGCTCGTAGCCGTTCAGCTCAGTAAGGCGCCTGGCCGGGGTGCCATCGAGCCTGCTCAGATAGAGTTCCTCCTGACCGGTCGACGATGCGCAATTTGAGAAAAACGCAAGTGCCGTCGAATCCGGCGCCCAGATGGCTTCGCTCTGGCTGCAATTCTGCGCGGCTGTTGCAGTTGACGGCACGCGCACGCCTTTAGCCATTTCGTCTACCGGAGCAACATAGAGGAGACCGCCGCCGCGCCCGCCCTCAATCCAGGCGATGCGCCTGCCATCGGGAGAGACAGCAACCCCGGCGATGGAGCGGCCGCGGTTGAGCCCTTCAAATACCTGTTCAATGCGGGCACGGTGACCCGATTGCCCCTGCGTAGCTTCCTGCGTAAACGCAGTGGATGAGCTGAAGAAAAAGGCGAGAGTGAAGGTGGCGATTACCGACAGATAGCCTCTGCGAGAGGGGAACGGAAACATGCGGAAATAGTATCAGGACCATGCTTTCAGTTACGCGCGAATCCATCGGCGGAGAGTCTCGTCCCTTCAAACAGAATGTCGGCTGAAATGATTTCCGAGCTATAGTGGGCTGACACCGAATCGCAATTGCATTCGCAGCTCGCTCTCAGGAGGAACAAATTACCGTGCCCGGGCTCAGAAAGTTCATACGTGCCTGTTTCGGGTTTGCCGCGATTCTCTATACTTCGGTTGCTTTCCACACCGTCCAGACTGCTCGTCTCTCCTCGCCGCCCCAAAGATTACGACATTGCAACCATAGAACGCGCCTCTGCGCAGTTCACCCAGGGACAGCAAGGCTTGCTGCTGCGCTTGTGGGCCATGTCGTACTACCAGGACACGGGAGACTTCGCGAACGCTCGCGCGGCCTTCGCCGACGCCGAGCGCATTTATCTCGAATCGGCCTCGAACATCTCAGCAAACCTGCATACAGCCTTCGTCACTAATGCCGCTTTGTTGCGTCAGGATGGCCCAGCCGCACGCCAATGGTGGGACAGGATGCAAGCGAGCAAAGGTGAAAAACTCAATGGCGACTACTGGCTTGCGCGATGCGCTTTCCATTGGGCCGAGAATGATCCCCCTGCGGCTGTGAAGCATGGCAGACCGGAAGCAGATATATGCAGGGTTGCCAGATCGAGGCGTCTACAACTTTGACCGTGATTGCTATTCGTGGATGAAAGACCTCATCGACAGCCGGGAAGTGCCAGCGTTAATCCACGCCGGTCGGCCTGAGAAGTCCAGACGAACGGATCGGCCTTCCGCCTGCTGCGGCCGAGTAGGGCTTCGCGCAGACTCTGCGCGTCCGGCTACTTCGCAGCAGCGTGAATTGCCAGCAGCTTTTCAAGCAGCGGCTTCAGGAGTTTGAGGTCCAGCGCATTTGCGCCGTCAGATTTGGCGTGCACAGGATCGTCGTGCACTTCAAGGAAAAGCCCATCGACGCCCGCGGCAACCGCTGCCCGCGCCAGCAGCGGAATGTATTCCGGCTGGCCGCCGCTTACACCGTTGGCAGCTGAAGGCTGCTGCACCGAGTGCGTTCCGTCGAAGACGACCGGCGCCATCTGCCGCATCACCGGCAGCGAGCGGAAATCGACGACCAGCGTGTTGTAGCCGAAGCTCGCGCCGCGCTCAGTGAGAAAAACGCGTGTGTTTCCCGTCGAGCGCACCTTTTCGACGGGATGGTTCATATCCCAGGGCGCCACAAACTGGCCCTTCTTGATGTTGACGGCGCGTCCCGTTTTGCCCGCCGCAACCAGCAGGTCGGTCTGCCGGCAGAGAAAGGCCGGAATCTGCAGCACGTCCACCGCTTCCGCCACCACTTCGCAATGCGCCGGCTCGTGCACATCGGTCAGCACGGGCAAACCGGTATCCTTCGCCAGCCTGCCGAGAATCCGCGTGCCCTCGATGAGCCCGGGGCCGCGAAAGCTCTTGACGCTGGTGCGGTTGGCCTTGTCGAAGCTGGCCTTGAAGATGTACGGGATGCCGAGGTCGCCGGCAATGCGCTGAATGGCTTCAGCCATACTGCGCACGTGCGACTCAGACTCGATCACGCAGGGCCCCGCGATGAGAAACAGCTCTCCCGTGCCGACGTGCACCGGGCCGATTTCAAAAGATTGGCTCACGGGTGCGATTCTATCGCGGCGTGCCTGGGTGCGCCGTACTCAGGCGAGCACGCGATGCTCGGCTCTGCTTCGCGACCACTCCCACAGAGCGCGCTCAATCGCATGCAGCGGCGTTGGACCAGGCAGATTGCTCTGCGGGCGCACCAGACCGCGCTCTGCCAGTTTGCGGCAAAAGGCGACGTATTCAGCGTAGAACTCCACATCGTGCCGCGCGTGTCCCAACGCTTCCAGGGATCGATAGTCCAGCACGTTGTAGCGATCGGGAGCAATCGCCGACAGAATCGCCGAAGCAATCGGCAGATCCACGCCTCGCAGCTCGAGTAGCGCTTCGACAGCTTTCCGGGTGGAAGAGTCAGGAGATGCGGCGATCGCCAGCACTTTCCGGATCTTGGCTTCGCTGTTTCCAATCAGGTAGTGCACCACCCGCTCTGACTTCCAGCGGACGACGGCTTCAAGATTGGCCAGCGTATATTCGCCGTTGCGGATGGACGCACCGGCTTCAAATGCAGCGCTCTCAAGCATCTGCTCCCGCTCGCCGGCTTTTTCCCAGCACTGGTCCGCCAGGTTCTGTAACTCCTGCTCTGCGGGTTGCAATTCAAACTGAGCCATGGGGGATTCCTCCATCCCTGAAAAACCTTGTCACAATAGGCCGAGGAAAATTCCTTTGTCAATAGCTCTCCTCGTGCAACTTTCGATGCACGTTTCAGGACCCGGTTCAGATGAAGTTGGGTGGACAAGGAAAACGGCCCGAAGTATCTTCGGGCCGTCGCGCGAGGTGAGGCGATTTACGCCTGCAGAACTGACGATTTTGTTTCGGGAAATTTTTTCTCGACGCGGTTTTTGTAGCTTGCCGCAACAAAGTCGCGGAAGAGTGGATGCGGCTCAAGCGGCTTCGACTTGAATTCGGGATGGAACTGGCACCCAAGGAAGAAGGGATGGCCGGGAATCTCTACAATCTCCACGTAGGTGGCGTCGGGCGTAGTGCCGGTAATCTGCATACCCCCGCCCGTGAGCAGCGCTTCGTATTCGCGATTGAATTCGTAGCGGTGCCGATGGCGCTCGCTGATCTCGGTCGAGCCGTACGCCTTGTACGCCAGCGACTCTTCCTGTAGGATGCAGGTCCACGCGCCAAGGCGCATTGTGCCGCCCATCTCTTCGACGCCGAGCAGTTCGCGCAGCTTGTAGATGATGCGATGCGGCGTCGCGGGATCGAACTCGCTCGAGTTCGCATCCTTAAGGCCGCAAACATTGCGCGCAAACTCGATGCACGCCGTCTGCATGCCAAGGCAGATGCCAAAGTAGGGCACATGCTTTTCACGCGCATAGCGGATGGCGTTCAACATGCCCTCAATGCCGCGCTTACCGAAGCCGCCCGGCACCAGGATTCCGTCAAAGCCCTCAAGCTGCGCCTCGTAGCTGCGATCGTCGGGAGTCTTTGACTCAAGTCCCTCTGCCTCTATCCAGGTGATATTCAGCTTCAGGCTCTTCGCCATCGCGCCGTGGGTCAGCGCTTCCTTGAGAGACTTGTAGCTGTCCTCATATTCGACATACTTGCCCACAATCGCGATCGAGACTTCGTCCTTGGGGTGATAGCAGCGGTCGACGAGATCCTTCCATCGGCTCAGATCGGCTTCGGGCGCCTCCTTGTGCAGATACTTCAGGATCAGAGAATCAACGCCTTCCTGCGCGAAGCCCAGCGGCACCTCATAGATTGTCGAAACCGTGCGGGCGCCAATGACGGCGCGCTCTTCCACGTTGCAGAAGGCTGCGATCTTCTGCTTCATCTCGCGGCTGAGGTTGCGGTCGCTGCGGCAGAGCAAAATGTCTGCCTGGATGCCGATCGAGAGCAGTTCCTTGACCGAGTGCTGCGTCGGCTTGGTCTTCAGTTCTTGCGCGGCGGCGATCCACGGCACCAGCGTTAGATGCACAAAGACCGTATTTTCGCGGCCCACTTCCTGCCGCATCTGGCGAATGGCCTCAAGAAATGGGAGCGACTCAATATCGCCGACGGTGCCGCCAATTTCAACGATCGTCACGTCCGCGCCGTTGGCCGAGACCTTGCGCATAGCGTTCTTGATCTCGTTGGTGACGTGCGGAATCACCTGGACAGTTTTGCCGAGATAGTCGCCGCGACGTTCCTTCTGGATGATCTGCTCGTAGATGCGGCCGGTGGTGAGGTTGTTGTCGCGCGAAAGAGGCGCATGGGTAAAGCGCTCGTAGTGGCCCAGGTCGAGGTCGGTTTCCGCGCCATCGTCGGTGACAAACACCTCGCCATGTTGAAACGGCGACATGGTTCCGGGGTCGACGTTCAGATAGGGATCGAACTTCATCATGTTCACGCGCAGGCCGCGGCTCTCAAGCAGGCAGCCGATAGAAGCAGCCGCGAGACCCTTGCCTAAACTGGACACAACTCCGCCTGTCACAAAGACATACTTTGCCGACATTGATGCACCCTCTTGATTGGAATGTTTTGGTTGGCGTACCTGGTGGGCACAATCAAGTATGACAGGTTTTGAGATGCGAGAAGAAGGAGAAAATTGAGAAACAAACAAATCCCTGTTCAGCCTGTACTTACTTGAGCAGTCAGGGGGTGCGGAACGGTGCACGCCTGCCGCGTACTGTGGAAAATAGGGCCATAACCGGAGCAATATCACGGATCTCTGAGCATCGCCGCCGCAGTAGATTCCCAGCCCAGCGAACCGGGTGGGCAGGCACCTTTGCCGAGGAGTCTGCCCACTGGGCGCTTAGAAATTCAGCGTGATCTTCGCCGATAACGCCCGCGGCGTGACGTAGTGCGTACCGCTGAAGGTTGAGAGGAAGTTGTAGAGCGCGTACTCATTGGCGATATTCACGCCCGTCACGTCCAGATCGGTCTTGAAGCGTTCGCGGTGAAAGATGTTCTGCTGGCCCACGGAAATATCAAAGAGATTCCGCGGGGCGATGCGGGGCGGGTTCTTATCGTCATCCTCTGTGCCGGGCGCCGGAATACTGACGAGATCGGAGCCGTACTGCCGGGGCGCGCAGGAAGTGAAGCCGGCAGCCAGGGTAGCCTTCACGCCGTTGCACGTGATGCCAGCCTGGGCCTGCTGATCGTTGGTGAGCCCGCTCAAATCCACGGGCGTCGTACCGTCTACTGCGAAGGGAATGGCGCCCGCGACGAGGCCAGAGTCATAGCGCCAGTTCCACCCGGCCCAGGGGCCGCGCTTGCCGAACTGGTACTGGAGGTGGGTTGTCTGGTTGAACTTCTCGTCGTGGTCGATGCGGAACGGCCTGCCGCCCTGGCCCACCGTCGCGCCGGCGCCGGCCACCTGCGGCGGGAAGAAGCGCGCCGCGACCGACGACATCACCACGTAGGCGCTGAAGTTGTGAATCTGCGGCACCTCGACGTTGATTGCATATCCCGGAATTTTCGAGTTGTGCCAGGCGATAGGGAAAGTGATCGGGGTATTGCCAAGGATGGAGAAGTCGAAGGCGTTGTGGGTGTACTTCCAGATGTACTCGCCGTTCACGACCACGTACTTTCCGAAGGCCTGCTGCAGCCCAGCATGAAATTCATTGCGGAACCCCGGCTCCATCACCCCGGAAACTCCCGGCGTGCAGGCAAGCAGGGGAGCGAGCACGTCATCACTGCAGCCCTGGCTTGCAAGAACGAGGTTCTCATTGAAGGGCGTTTCAAGCGTGCGGGCATACGAGGCGCGCAGCACCGTGCTGGTGCGTTTCACGTTGTAGGCGGCTCCGAGGCGCGGCTGAGCCTCCTGCGCGCGGGCGAGGCCGTTGTAGATGTCGCCGCGAACGCCGAGGTTGAAGTTCCAGTTGCCTGCCTTGATCTGGTCCTCGACATACATCGAGAGCTCTTTGATATCGGCATGGCCCACAAAGTTGTAAAACTCTCCTTCGCGGGTGAGGTCGTAGGGGCGCAAAACGGGCAGGTATTGGGGATTCTCGAAGAACCCTTCGGCGACGCAATCGCTAGGATCGCCGAAGCCCGCCGCAGGATTACCATCCGCATCAATGCAGGGAGCATTGTAGGTGGAATCCACAATGCCGAGGCTGTCATTTTCGCGCAGGAAGGTCTGTTCGTATTCGGCGCCGACCTTGATGTTGTTCCTCCCCCTGACGTAAGTCAGGTCCGAGTGAACACCGGCATTGGCGAGGGTACGGCCCTGGTAGATCGAAGAGGTCTGCAGGTTGGACGGACCCAGATCAGCCAGCGGGTTCTCGCTGGGATAGTAGTGGTAGAAATCCTTGCGGAAGTACGCGCCGAGGTTCAGCACCGAGTTCTGGTTGACGACCCGCGTGTAGACCGGAGCAATGTTCATCGTCTGAATCTGCGACCGCTGATCGGTGTCGCCCACGTTTGCGAATACGGGGTTCGCGGTTGCGCCTCCGCTCACCACGTTCTCGACACCCAGATTGTCGTATGCATTCGGATTCTGGAACCAGGAGCGGCTGTAGTTGAGATCCAGATGGATCGAGTCGGCGGGGGTAATGGAGTAATCGACGCGATCGAAGACATTGGCCTCATTGCCCTTGGCGTGGAAGACCTTGAACTCGGGCGGATCGAGAAAGCGCCCAGTGTTCAGGCCGTCGGCCTCGATGAAATTGCCCCAGCTCTGGCCACCGTAAGAAAGATCGACGGCCGCGGTGCTTGAGCCGAAGCTGCCGTAGGAGGTGCTGATGCTTCCCGCGGGTTTGGTGACGCCCTGCCCGGAGCGGGTCGTGGCCACGATGACAAGACTCGTCTTGTCGCCGTACTCTGCAGGCGGCGCACCCGAGATCACCTGGATCGACTGAACGGCGTTCGATGGAAGCTGGTTGGAGAAGACCTTGCTCTGCTGATCAGTGATGGGTTGTCCGTCGACCGAGAAGGAGTTCTGAGCATGGTCGCCGAGGCCATGAAAAAGACCGTTCGAGTCGGCGGAAACCCCCGGAGTCGACAACGTTACCAGGGAACTGAGCGTGGAAGACTGGCTCTCAAGCGGAACCTTGATGAACAGGTCTCGATCGAGGTCCTTGTGAAAGGTGGGATCGTTTTCAACCAGATCGCCGCTTGCTTCAACGGTGACCGTCGAGGTCGCTCCCCCGATCGGGAGAGTCAGCTTGAGCGCTACGCCAATGGACGAATCGAGATCGAAGCTTTGGGTTGTAGAAGCGAAGCCCTTGGCGGAAGCAGAAGCCTGGTATTGGTTAAACGGAACATTTGGAAACGTGAACTGGCCGGTTGCGTCTGCGGTGGCGGTACGCTCAAGCCCGCTGATGGCGTTCGAGATCCGGATAGTGGCCCCGGGAATCACGGCTCCCGATGGATCGGTCACGGTGCCCCGCACGGTTCCGGCGTTGCCCTGCGCGTGCAATGCGAGCGACGCGCAAACCAAGGCGATGAAAGTAATGGAAGTAAAAAGGCGGAAAATCGAGCCGCATTTTGACGGCATAGTGGGGTCTCCGATCAGATGGCTGCTGGCTGAGGTCGTCCCGCCGGCTGGGCGGGCTCATTGCTGCAGTTGGGTAGATCACCCCGCTCTAGCTGATCCGGGTACGCCTCTCCTTCGCCTGAGAATCTGCGAGGCGGCGGAAATGTACAGGTGGATCAGAACGGAATGATCTAGTAGCCGGCTGGCGGAGGGCGTGTGAAAAGCTGTGCGCAAACGAGGCGGGAGATCCCGCGGGCCTCAGAGAGTGGCGCCACCACAGCAACCTGCACCACAGTGATCGGCGCAGCAGTTACGGCGACGGGCGATGCCGAGTGCATGACGATGCACAATGGGCAATGGTCGGTATCAGTATTTACCGGATGCGTGTGTGCTACCTGCGCGAAGGTGAGCAGGGCAAGCAGCGCAAGGCATATCACCGCCACCGCAAAAGCACGTGGCCTTGTGCGGTGAGTTTGCTGGAAGCGCTCTTGGAGTCCGGTAAACACTGTCCTGAGTCTAAGAATACACAGAATTGAATGCGCCTGAGAGACGAAGGTCATCGGGGCATGCTGTAATTTCCCGGATCGGTCAGGCAAACGGTAAGCGGCCGCACTCGTCTAAACTATGGCCCGATGGCACGTTATCTTTATTGCCGATACCTCCTTCTGCTGAGCATGGCCGCCCTGCCGGCATGGCCTGCAGCCACGCTGGCGCAGCAACATAAGCCGCTGCCGGCGCAGCCCGGCGTGCCCGGCATGAACTCGAACCATCGCCTCATTCTGAAAGACGGCAGCTACCAGATGGTTCGCCAGTATCAGATTGCCGGCGACCGCGTGCGCTATCTCTCGCAGGAGCGAGGCGAGTGGGAAGAGATGCCCGCTGATCTGGTGGACTGGGACGCGACCCGCCGATGGGAACGGGATCACACGCCGGGCCAGGGAGATAGTTCGCCCGCAATGAAAGAAGCCGAGGATCTCGATAAGGAAGAAGCAGCTACGCGCGAAGACCAGAAGGCACGCATGCCCGAGGTGGCGAAGGGCCTGGAGCTGCCTGACCAGGATGGCGTTTTCGTGCTCGACACTTTCCAGGGAACGCCCGAGCTTGTTGAGCTGCTACCGATCGATCTGAGCCTGAACCAGAAGAACCGCCACGGCTTGAGCACGCTGAACCCACTGGCCGGTGAAAAAGCGAGCATTGAGCTCGAAGGAGCGCACGCGAAAATTCATCTTCACGTGAACCAGCCCGAGATCTACCTCTCTCTCGACGGAGAGAATGTGCCGCTCACCACGCACGCCCTCACCGTGCAAACCGTGCAGGTGCCCGGTAAGACTAATCGCAAACATGGCGCTCACTCGCCCTCGTCGGGTTTTGCCATTGTGCGGGTGGACGAGCGCCAGCGGGTGCGTATCGTGGGCGGAATCAACGTGAGCCCGACAGGCGCCGTAACGCAAAATGAAGATGTGATTCCGGCAAAAGCAGAAGTAGTGCCCGGCAAGCACTGGCTCAAGCTCACGCCGGCGGAGCCATTGAAGATCGGCGAATACGCACTGGTGGAGATTCTGTCGCCGTCCGACATCAACCAGACGGTCTGGGATTTCAATGTCAATCCGACGCTGGGCGACAACCCCACTGCCCTGGGACCGATTCTGAGCAGTGACGCGCAGAATTAGCGTTACGCGAACCGAACGCAGTGCTACGGAGCCGGTCGCCGCTCGATCCGGGAGCGACGCTTTTCCCACTCGGCACTCGAGAAGATTCGTGGACCGACCTCGATCAGCCGCGGCATCATGTTGAAGACCGCCACGCGGCTCCACGGTTTGCCCTCGCGTGTTCTGAAGCCCTTTTCATTCAGATCGCTGACGATGCTCGAATAGGAGAAGTCCTGCGCCAACAGGTCCATCATCAGAAGCAGCACCTGGTTCTCCCGAGAATCGATCTCGAGGCGCATGCAGTCGTCAGAGATTTTCAAGCCGTAGGGAATCTGCTCGCTGAACGCTCCTTCGGAAGGAGCCTCCTGGTCGGGCAGCTCGCGGCGCCACTCGATCGACACCATCTGCCATCCAGTCGAAGTCCGCTGCCGGATCACTTCCGGACTGAAAGGCTCCGAAATTACGTCGCGAATCCGCTCAAAGTACGCCATGGCCATGCCTCCGGGCACAAAGTCACTGCATCACAGCGTGATGGTAAAAGCAATTTGCGGACCAATCCCGAGCGGCAGGTTCAAGCGCTAACTGGCTCGAATTGAGCAGCCGGCGGCATCGGCCGATGGCAACTCCTGCCCTTGAGTGACCGGATTCGCGAACCTATGTTCGTTTCCGCACAGCGAGCCGGCAGCTCTCGCGCTATTCCCGCACACTGATGCCGAGGGTCTTCATCTTCCGGTAAAGATGGCTGCGCTCAAGGCCCAGCAGTTCTGCGGCGCGGCTCATATTGTTACGCGCCTCTTCAACTTTCTTGAGGATGTAATCGCGCTCGTAAGCATCGCGGGCCTGCTGCAGGGTGGAAAAATCCTGAGTGGTTCGCGACGACACCTTATGCGTCAGCGGGGGCAAATGTTTTCGCTCGATGCGCAGCGCGCGCGGGTTGAGGATAAGCACGCGCTCAATCACGTTCTTGAGTTCGCGCACATTGCCGGGCCAGTGATACTTTGCCAGGGTTTCGAGCGCCTCTTCATTGATTTCCATGTGAGGCCGGCCATACTGACGTCCGAAATCAGCCAGAAACTCACGCGCCAGCAGGGGAATATCCTGCTTGCGCTCGCGCAGCGGGGGCACGAAAAAAGGGACAACGTTGAGCCGGTAGAAAAGATCTTCGCGGAAGTTGCCCTTCGCAATCTCCTCTTCGAGATTCTTGTTCGTCGAGGCAATCAGCCGCACATCTACGTGCAGCGCCTGAGAGCCACCCACGGGCGTGAAGAGCTGATCGTCCAAAGCGCTCAGAACCTTGGCCTGCGTCTTGAGACTCATGTCGCCCACTTCATCCAGAAAAAGTGACCCTCCGTCTGCGCGTTCAAGCGTGCCGCGCTGCTCGGGTGGGCCACCGGGCTGGGTACCATGCCTGTAGCCAAAAAGCTCGGCCTCAATGTGCGCCTCGGGAATCGCCGCGCAGTTCAACTCGACAAAAACACGATCGCGGCGCAGGCTTTCCGCGTGGATGGCGCGGGCAATCAATTCCTTGCCGGTTCCGGACTCTCCGTAGATGAGGACGCGGCCCGTCGTGGGAGCCATGAGCCGGATCTGCTGGCGAAGTGCCTTGGCCGGGACACTCTCACCGGTAAGAACGGAGCCCACGTTGAACTGCCGCCGGAACTCGATATTCTCATTGCGCAACCGGCGCGCCTCGACGGCGTTTTTCAGCACGATCAGCGTGCGATCGAGCGAGAGTGGCTTCTCAAGAAAGTCGAAGGCGCCGATCTTGGTTGCCTTCACGGCGGTTTCAATGGTGCCGTGACCCGAGATGATGACCACCTCAGGCCGCATTCCCGCCTCCATGCCGTGAATCTCACGGAGTACGTCGAGGCCGTCACGATCGGGGAGCCAGATATCGAGCAGCACAACATCGTACGGCACGTCCTGCACCAGCACCAGCGCCTCAGACCCAGACGCCGCGGTGGCAACGCCGTATCCTTCTTCGCGCAGAATTTCTTCAAGCGCTGTGCGGATCTCCGCCTCGTCGTCCACCACCAGAATGTGGTTCATGAATGCGTTCCCGTGAGCGGAGCCTGCGTGCTGCTCTCTCCTGCAGGATGCGCCGCATGCTCTACCAGTGGCAGGCGCACCAGGAAGCGCGCACCCTTGGGCGTATTGCTCTCGGCACGAATCGAGCCGCCATGTTCCTGCACGATCTTCGCCGCAATGGCAAGGCCAAGTCCTGTTCCGCGGCTCTTGGTGGAGTGAAACGGCAGGAACAGCCGCTCGCGAATCTCGTCGGTGATGCCATGCCCCGTATCCGCAATCACCAGCTCGACCGCGGCCCCGTCTTCGCTGAGACTGCTGCTAATGTCGAGCACGCGCAGAAGGCTGCCCTGCATCGCCTCCGCGGCGTTGTCAATCAGGTTGGCCAGTGCGCGCCGGATCACCTCAGGGTCGGCGAGGACCTGCGGCAGACCGGGCTCAAGGTTGCGATGCACTCTGATGTCGTCGAGACGGCCGGCAAATAATGCCAGCGCCTCTTCTGCTACCTGGTTCAGATCGCAGGGGCGGGGCTGTGGTGCGGGGAACTGCGCGAGCGCCGAGAACTGATCCACGAGGGAACGCAGTGTTCCTACGCACGTCATAATCACGTCTGCGCATTTGCGAATAATGCCGGGCGATTCGGGTTGGCTGCGATCGAGATGCCTCACGATCCTATCTGCGGAGAGCGCGATCGGAGTAAGAGGGTTCTTGATCTCATGCGCCACGCGCTGGGCCACTTCCTTCCACGCCACCTGCCGCTGCGCGCGCAGCAGTTCAGTTGTGTCTTCTACCACCAGGACCGTGCCGGTATGGTCGCTTGCGAGTTCGAGGCGCGCGCTGGTGATGGCAAGATTCATGATGCGGCCCCGCGCGTGCATATCCATCTCAGTGGATGCCGCGCCCATACGCTGCCCACGGCGAATCAGCGCGGCAAGATCCTCGACGTGTTCGGGGGGCAGCAATTCGTCGAGCTTCTTGCCCCGCAGGCCGGCGCCATCTTTCTTGCCAATCAGTGCGGCAAATGCGCGGTTCGCCTGCAGCACGCACCCGGACCCGTCCAGGGTGACAACGCCGCTGGGAATGGTCTCGACAATCGTCTCCAGTTCGCGGCGGCGCTCCTCGATGGCCAGGTTGGCCTCAGTCAATTTCGCCGACGAGCTCTCGGCCAGCCTGCGGCTCGCTTCAAGATCCGCAGCCATATGGTTGAACGATTGCACCAGGTCGGCCATTTCACCGGTGGTTATCAGCGCGACGCGATACTCATATTTGCCCGCTGCGATCTGGTCCATCGCATCGGCCAGCGCTTCAACAGGGCGCGTGATCTGCTTCGACAGGAAGAGCGCAAGCCATACGCTCGAAAAGAAGACGACCACGGTGATGAGCAACAGCATCAGGATGAAGGTGTCGCGGATCTGACGGCGTGAGCGAAAAAGCCGCCAGTACTGTTCGGCGCCCTCGCGGATGCGCGTAGTCGTCTGGCTCAGTCCCTCAGGCATCGGCAACGCCGCAACCACGGCTTTTCCGCTGGCGGTCACTGACATGCCCAGGGCGTACTCCTGCCCCGCGATACGTACAACCGGCTCGCTGGTGCGCTGCGCAGAGGTAAGCAGAGTCTCTGAAAGCCGTCCTCTGAGCGGCACTTCGGTCGAGTTCACACCCTCAGTTGTGCTGGCGGGCAGCCAGGGAATCAGGCTCGCCGCGCTGTTTTCGGGCGGTGCCTCATAGCTTGCAATCACCTGCCGGTCCTTGTCATAGACGAGCGCGAAGCCACCCTGCAACGTGATCCTGTGCGACCCAAGCACATTCTTCAACTCGGCAAGACTGCGATCAGGCGCACCAGTTGCGGCAAGTGACTCTGCCTCGCCCCGTGCGTTGCTGGCAACATACTGGGCCAGCTCCAGCACCACACGCGTCGAGTCTTCGCGCAGCTCAGAGGTATTCGGCGAAAACCAGCGATCGAGCGAGCGGTTCATCAACTGGAAGCTGAAGAGGAACATGAAAACCGCGGGAGTGAGCGCAATCAGCACCGCGCCCAGCACCATGCGCGTGCGCAGACGCGATCCAAGCGCGCTGCTCGTTTGCCCGGCATACAGCTTGAGAATGTTCCTCAACAGCAGCAGCAGCAGCGCGAGCAGCAGCAGAAAGACCAGCACGGTGAGGCCCGTAAAAGCCAGCGTCTCGCCTGCCGTCTCGGGATTGAGGAAGGGGATATTCGAAGTGTTGAAGGCCTGCATCCAGCCGAGCACCGCAAAAATGAGGAAGACGCCCGCGCCAAGCAGGAGGATTGCTCTCTTTCGCCGGTCGAGCAGGAATTGCATGCGCCGATTATAGGCGCAACCGGAAAGCGGGTTCCAGATACAAATCGCTCTTCGTTATGCCAGCACGTCGGCCGTAGCCGTCCATGGCTTCTGCTGGCTTTCGGCCACTCCGCGATAGGTAAGCGCACCCAGCCAGGTGTTCAGCCCTTCGGCCAGTCCCGCATCTCGCTTGAGAGCTTCGCGCGCTCCGAGATTGGCGATGCGCAGAAGATACGGGAAGGTCGAGTTGGTCAGCGCCAGCGTCGACGTATTCGGCACTGCGCCGGGCATGTTCGTTACGCAGTAGTGCACCACTCCATCCACCACGTAGCTGGGGTTCGAGTGAGATGTCGGCCGAGCTGTCTCAACACAACCGCCCTGGTCGATAGCCACATCCACAATCACCGCACCCTTCTTCATATTCGAGACCATGGCGCGGGTCACCAGCTTAGGCGCCGTCGCTCCCGGAATGAGGACTCCGCCGATGACAAGATCGGCTTCGTGCGTAGCCTGTGCCAGGTTGTAGCTGTTCGACGCAAGCGTGTAGAGACGGCCGTTGAAGATGTCGTCCAGCTCGCGCAAGCGATTGAGGTTGATATCGACGAGGGTGACCTTGGCTCCCGAGCCGAGCGCGATCTTGGCTGCGTTGGTGCCCACAATGCCACCGCCGATGATGGTGACATGCGCGGGTGGCACACCGGGTACGCCGCCGAGCAGGATGCCGCGGCCACCGCGCTCGCGCTCAAGGTAATTCGCGCCTACCTGCACGCTCATGCGGCCGGCAACTTCGCTCATCGGTGTCAGCAGCGGCAGAGTGCCTTGGCGGTCGCGTACGGTCTCATACGCAATGCCGATTACTTTCTTCTCAAGCAGCTTGTCGGTGAGCACAGGCAACGGCGCAAGGTGCAGATAGGTAAACAGCACCAGCCCCTCTCGAAAGTAGACGTACTCGCTTTCGATAGGCTCCTTGACCTTGACCACCATATCGGCCTTGCCCCAGACATGGCCGGCATCGCCTACGATCTCGGCACCCGCGTTCTGATACTCGGCATCGTCGAAGCCGGACTCGGCGCCGGCATGGGCTTCAACCAGAACCTTGTGGCCGGCTTCGGAGAGCGCCTTTACGCCGGCAGGCGTCACGCCGACGCGCGCTTCATTGTCCTTTACTTCTCTGGGAACGCCGATAACCATGACGGCTCCTCTGTTGCATTGGACGCTATATAGGGGAGGGGCGATGCGGAAGCCTCAGTGCCGCGCGCCGCTTTGGGTTTGGGGAGGGCTTTTCGGGCGCGGCACCTTCACGCTTCCAACTGCCAAGAATCCTACGCCGGATTTTCCTGTCAATGTTTGCAAAGTTCGTGATAGAACACGCCTATGCGAACGAAACGTGAGCAACAGGATCGATCAGCGCAAGAAATGACCGCAGCGGTAGCCGATTTCGGGCTGGATGACCTTGACGGCGCCATTCTGCGCTACCTTGAGCGCAATGGCCGCGCCACCAATTACGAGGTGGGCGAAGCGGTGGGGCTCTCCGCATCGGCAGCCTCGCGGCGCATTCTGGCGCTCGAAGCCCGGGGCGCGATTCGCGGTTATCGCGCAGTGGTGGATGACGGCCTGCTGGGCAAGCGAATGACCGTCTACATTCGCGTAACGCTGGAGCGGCAGTCTGCCGCGGTGCTGGGCGCTTTTGAGACGGCGGTTCGGCGATGCCGCGAAATTGTGAGCTGCCACCTGATGGCAGGCCAATATGACTACATGCTTGTAGCCCGCGTGGCCGACATTGCCGACTACGGCCGCCTGCACCAGGGCGATCTGTCACGCCTTCCCGGTGTGACGCGTATTGAAACCAGCTTCGCGCTGCGCGACGTGCTGGGAGCGGGCAAAACGCAGGCACGCCAACTTCAGCTTTGAACTTCCAACCGCGTGCTTTACCCTTGAATCACACGCACGACAAGTTTGCAGGCAGCACCTCCGTGACGATTGAGCCATGCGGGTTTCCTGCACATATTTTTCACCTCGCCATGCGCCGATCAAAGGAGCGTTGATGCCTTCTTTTCAGCTGAGCCGTGTCTTCCGCGTTGCCTGTCTCTCGATTCTCTGTCTTGTTCTCGGGCCATTGTTCGTGCGGGCCGAGGTGCCTACACCCATCTCCGTGCTGGGCCACAATCCCGGCGACGATTTTTATCTCGCCGACTACGAAGACACGGTGCGCTACTTCCACGCGCTGACTGCGGCCTCCGATCGCATCAAGATGTTCACCGTGGGCAAGACGACGCGTGGCAAAGACATTGAGATTGCCGTTATTTCGTCACCGCAGAACCTGGCAAAGCTTGACGAGTACAAGCAGATATCTGGACGGCTGGCCCATGCCGACAACCTGACGGACGATCAGGCACACGAACTGGCGCGGACCTCAAAGGTGATTGTGCATATCGATGGCGGGCTGCACGCCGACGAAGTTGCGGGCCCGCAGCACACCATGGTGCTGGCCTACAAGCTGCTCTCCGCTCAGAACGACCCACAGGTCGACGCCATTCTCGACCAGGTGATTCTGGTGCTATGGCCTACGCTCAACCCCGACGGGCAGGACATGGTGGTGCACTGGTACCGGCAGAATGTCGGCACCAAGTACGAAGTGAGCCCCATGCCGTATCTCTATCAGGACTACGTTGGCCACGATAACAATCGTGACGGCTACATGATGAATATGAAAGAAGAGAAGGTCGTGGTGAAGACGCAGCTTGACTTCAGCCCCGCGATTTTCTACTGCCAGCATCAGACCGCGCCATTTCCGGCACGCATCTGGATTCCGCCGTTCTCCGATCCCATTTCAAGCAACATCAGCCCGCTGGTGCGCAGCTGGCTCAACCTGGTTGGCGCAAACATGACGGCCTACCTCAACGCGCACGACATGCCGGGCGCCATCTCCGAATCGCGCTTCGACAACTGGTATGCGGGATTCACCGACTGGGCTCACGTTTTCCGCAACGAGATTTCGTTCTTCACTGAAACCGCGCTTTATGAGTACGCCACACCGCATTTCTACACCGTGCGCGACTTCCCCAAGAATTACCAGGATCTGCGCGCGCTGAGCATGTACTCCACGCCGTGGCAGGGCGGGTGGTGGCGTCTGAAGGATGCTGTCGATTACATGACGGGTGGCTCCATGTCTGTGCTTGACCTTGCCGCCAAGAATCGCGAGACGCTGCTCTATAACCGCTACCTTGCGGCGCGGGACAACATTGAGCACTTCAAGAAGGAACCGCCTTTCGCATACGTAATCAGCAGCAAACAGACCGACACGCCGGAGGCCGGATTGCTGGCGCAGAAAATGATCGATAACGGCCTTGATGTCTACACCACTCAGGCTGGTTTTAAGGCCAACGACGTGGCTTATCCCGCCGGCTCGTGGGTTATCCCGATGGATCAACCTTTTTCTGCACTGGCCAAAGAACTCTTCGAGCGGCAGAAGTACCCGGACGCGCTCGAGAACGGAACCGCGAAGTCCATCGACCTGCCCTACGACGTGACCGGGTGGACGCTGCCCCTGCAGATGGGCGTGAATGTGGACACGGTCACCGATCCGCTTGAACAGAGCCAGCGCACGCTGCTGACGAAGATCACCGCGGTGCAGTTGCCCGAGGCTTCCGTCGATGGTACGGGCACGGTTTTCGCGCTGAGCCACAAGGTCAATGCTTCCTTTGAGCTTGTCAATGATGTACTCAAGGCAGGCGCGACTGTTTCGCTGGCCCAGGACCCGGTGAAGACCTCGGACGGGACAGAGACCGGCGCGTTCATCCTGGGCGGCATCGGGCGCACAGTGATCGCGGACCTCGGCAAGAAGTACGCCGTCTCCGCAGTGGCCGTCGCGGCACCCGCGCACACCATCGCCCTCAAGAAGGCGCGCATCGGACTCTACCGCCCGTGGGCGGCCTCGATCGATGAGGGCTGGACGCGCTGGATTCTCGAGAACTACGGCTATGAGCCAAAGAGCATCTACAACGCCGATATGCGCTCAGCGGATCTGCGCAGCCGCTATGACGTCATTGTGCTGCCCGATATGTCTGAGCGGCAGCTCGTGCAGGGCTTTGGCGTCGGCGTCGTTCCGGGCGAGTACGCAGGCGGAGTGGGCGAAGATGGCATTGAGAATCTGCGCGCATTCACACGCGATGGCGGAACGCTGATCGCATTGAACAAGACAGCGAGTGTCCTGATTCCGCTGATGTCGCTGCCGGTGAAGAACTCGCTTGAAGGTCTCAAGAGCGACAAGTTCTTCTGCTCCGGCGCGCTGCTGCGCATCAACACCAACCACGCGGATCTGCCCGTGAACTTCGGCGTGGCCGATTCGCCGGTGGTTATGTTCCAGAACGGCCCAGCCTTCGAGCCGCAGCCCGGCTTCCACGGCGCGGTGCTCGCGAGCTACCCCAAGGAGACAAATCCCCTCGAAAGCGGATTGCTGCTGCACCCGGAAGCGATCCAGGGCAAGGCGGCAGCGATGGAGCTGGCATACGGGCGCGGACGCATTCTGCTCTTCGGCTTCAAGCCACAGTTCCGCGGTCAATCGCACGCGACTTACAAATATCTCTTCAACGAGCTCTATGTTTTTGACCACCCCGCATTGCCCGCAGAAGCCGTACCCGCACCTGCAAAGGACGAGACTGCGTCGGCTGCTCCAAAGAAAAAGGCAAAACCCGCCGATGATGACGACGAAGACATGCCTCAGTAATTCACCGGATGGGAGCACGAAGATGCTGGGCCGTCTTCGTGCTCCAGTGCCTATGGTCACTTGAACAGCGGCGTTGGTTACCTCAATAACTTGCAGAATCTTGTAATTAGCAGGTAGGTTGCTCATAGACAATCACCGCTGTGCTGCAAAGAGCTACGCTTCGGGTGAAAGCCCGGGGCAATTAAAGTCACGGCCTGAACTTAACTTGAAACTATTTAGGCGTAGATAGCTCTAGCGGCATCAGGCCTGCACAGCGGTACATTGTTTGATGTTGTCCCGGTGGCAGTAACTCCTCCGAAGGCGACCAACGAACCCCCAACTGCGGGCGACGAGAGGCGGAGATGGCGAATCAGAAGAATCCTGCAGGCGGAAACCTTAGCGAAGAGGATTGGCTTCGCGCGCAGCTCGCCGATACACATCCTGACATTCTGAAGAAACCGCAGAAGAACAACTCCTCGACGATCCTGCTGGTGGCGCTGGCCGCGTTGCTTGGGTTTGGGGGATTTCTGCTGTTTACCCAGTTCGGAATGAACTCCAAGGCAAAAACGGATTCCGATGATCTCGGCCAGGGAATTCTGAACACCTCCGGGCTGCGCGGTCATCTTGTGACGCGCTGGCAGGACAAGAAGGCCCAGTATCAACTCAAGATTGAACCGATCGATCCACGCAGCGCCGATGGGTTCGCGCTCGTGACTGGCAGCCCCACGCAACCGATCTCGATCAGCGTGCGCGTTCTCGATGCTTCAGGCTTCGCGCTTTGCGGTAAGGAAATTCTTCTACCCTTCGATCCCGCGAAGACGCAGCCGAATCCGAAGTTGCCCAAGAACAAGGCCGAGGCAGATGCGATTCTTGCGCAGAGAGTGGCCGACACGCAGCGCATGCGGGCCGCAGAGCTGCAGCGCGAGAGCGGCCGGGACGTCTTTCAAACCATTGCCGACTCCAATGGCAAGATCGAGGCGTTGTGGGCGCAGGGCACGCTTCCCTGTTCGCCCGATCAGTACAAGAAATTCGATTACTGGGACATGGGTTCCAACTTTCCCACGCTTGCCGAGCAAGAGGATCTTCTGCACCAGAAAAAGGGAAATGCGGATCAACTGAATCTTGCCGAGATTCGCGCCTACGAGCAGAAGCGCAAGGCGCTGGCGGCGAAGAAGGCGACCTCAGCGTTTTATATTGAGGGCACTGACCGCATCACATCTTACGAGCCGGCTCGCGCTCTGCTTAGCGCCGGCCCAGGCCGCAGCTTCTTCATCGACCGCAAGAGCGATCAGGCGATCGTCGCACAATGGGCCGCCGATTTGGCGCTGATTCAATACAAGTGCGATCAGCACGCCGTATGCGGGCTCAGGCATGCCGGCAGCCCGGCCACCATTCTCGCAAGGATGAACGAGTAAGCCACCGATCACGTTGCGGCCTCACGGTTGCGGCCCGATTAACGCTCACTCCGCGTTATCGATCTGCGCGCGCTGCAGCTTGTCGGAGTAATCCACGTACACAGCCTTCCACGTCGTATAGAAGTCGATGGCGCCCAGGCCTTCGCGGTGGCCGTTGCCGGTGCGCTTCACGCCCCCAAAAGGCATGTGCACCTCCGCGCCGATGGTCGGCGCATTGATGTAAGTGATGCCTGCCTCAAGATCGCGGATTGCGGTAAATGCCCGGTTCACGTCCTTCGTGTAGAGCGCTGTCGAAAGGCCGTAGTCAATCGAGTTGGCGATCTCAATTGCCTGCTCGAAGGTATCGAACTCGATCAGGCTGACCACCGGCCCGAAAACTTCTTCGCGCGCGATGCGCATCGTGGGCGCAACCTGGCTGAAAACCGTGGGCTCAAAGAAAGTGCCGCCTCCGTAGGCGCCGCTGGTAAGCGGATTGCCACCGGCAAGCAGCTTCGCACCCTCTGCCACGGCGATCTCGACATACTTCTTTGAAGTTTCGATCTGCTGCGCGTTCACCTGCGGGCCCACGTCGATGGCCTCTTCGAGTCCGTTTCCGACCTTCAGCGCTTTCGCACGCGCAACCAGTTTCGCCGTAAACTCGGCGGCAATTCCCTTCTGCAGCAGGATGCGGCTGGTCGCCGTGCATCGCTGTCCCGTTGTTCCGAAGGCTCCCCACAGGGCTCCATCAAGCGCGAGTTCAAGGTTGGCGTCATTCAACACGATCTGCGCATTCTTGCCGCCCATTTCGAGAGAAACGGGTTTGAAGTTTGCCGCGGCGCGCTGACCCACCAGGAGAGCCAACTTCGCTTGAACCGGTGAAGCTGATTGCGCGCACGTCGGGGTGCTCGACCAGCGGCGCGCCGGCGACAGGGCCGAAGCCGCA
Source organism: uncultured Acidobacteriaceae bacterium (assembly GCA_963839215.1). Classification (GTDB taxonomy): domain Bacteria; phylum Acidobacteriota; class Terriglobia; order Terriglobales; family Acidobacteriaceae; genus Telmatobacter. The sequence goes on from CAWITZ010000004.1 coordinate 232,255, forward strand.
GACGATGTTGACCACGCCCGGAGGCAGACCGGCGTCAATCAGCGTCTGCACCAGGTTGTAGGTCGAAAGCGGCGTATCCTCGGCGGGCTTGATCACGCAGGTATTGCCGCAGACGAGCGCCGGAAAGAGCTTCCAGCTCGGGATGGCCATAGGAAAGTTCCACGGCGTAATCATGCCGACCACGCCAAGCGGCATGCGGATGCTCATGGCAAATTTATTCTTGAGCTCGCTCGGAGCCGTCTGGCCAAAGAGCCGGCGGCCTTCACCCGAGACATAGAACGCCTCGTCGATGGCTTCCTGCACGTCGCCCCGCGTCTCAGCCAGCACTTTGCCCATCTCGCGAGTCATGTCGCGGGCGTACTTTTCCTTCCGCTCCTGCAAAAGGATCCCGGTGCGCAGCAGGATCTCCGCTCGCTTGGGTGCGGGAACCAGGCGCCAGGTGGCAAATGCTTTTTTGGCGGCCGCGACTGCCTGAGCCACATCCTCGGCCTGCGAAGTGGGAAAAGAACCCACCACGTCAGAGTGATCAGCCGGATTCAAGTTAAAGAGTTGTTTTGCCGCTCGCGGCTGGAACCCATTCGCCGCCGATGAGGTTGTGATATGTGGGATAAGTCATGGAAAGCCTCGCGCAAGTGCAATGGGCAGGGCATCAAAAGACGCCGCTCCCGTGAATGGGTTGTGCCGGGCCGTCCCGCATTTCGGCAAGTGCCGATTAAGCCCTGCAAACACCTGAGTGTATCGCAGCCCCCCCGTTACCTTCGTGGCGCATTTCGCGCTGTCAGGCGACATTCGCCGTACAATATGGGTGAGGTAGATCCACTTTCAATGTCTTCGAACGGTTACCCCTCCCGCTCTTCGCGGTCGCATGGATTGCGCTCACTCTTCAGCATGTTCTCGAGTGATCTGGCCATCGATCTTGGCACGGCCAACACACTGGTCTTCGCGGCCGGTAAAGGCATCGTTGTCAACGAGCCTTCCATCGTGGCCATCAACAAGAACACCGGCGAAGTGGAAGCCGTAGGCAAAGAAGCCAAGGACATGCTTGGCCGCACGCCCGGAAATATTGTCGCCATCAAGCCGATGAAAGACGGCGTCATTGCGGACTTTAAAGTCACCGAGAAGATGCTGAACTACTTCATCCAGAAGGCGCACAACCGCAAGATGCTGGTGCATCCACGGATCGTGATCGGCGTGCCCTCTGAAATTACGCAGGTTGAAAAGCGCGCCGTCGAAGACTCGGCCTATCGCGCCAAGGCCAGCGAAGTCTACCTGGTAGAGCAAGCCATGGTAGCCGCGATCGGCGCCGGCCTGCCCATCACCGAGCCCTCGGGCAACATGGTGGTCGATATCGGCGGCGGCACCAGCGACATCGCAGTCATCTCGCTTTCCGGCATCGTCTATTCACGGTCGGTCCGCATGGCCGGCAACCAGATGGACGAGGCCATTACCAACTACCTCAAGCGCAAGTACAACCTGCTGATAGGCGAACGCACTGCCGAGCAGATCAAGATCGAGATCGGCTCCGCTTATCCGCTGGACAAGCCGCTGACCATGGAGATCAAGGGCCGCAACCTCATCGAGGGCGTGCCGAAGACAATCTCCATCGACGACAGCGAAATCCGCGAGTCGCTGGGCGAGTGCATTGCCGTCATTATGAATGCGATTCGCGTGGCGCTCGAACGCACCCCGCCGGAGCTTTCGGCAGACATCAGCGATCGCGGTATTGTTCTGACCGGCGGCGGCGCACTCATCAAGAATCTCGACAAGCGCATTCGCGAGGAAACCGGGCTGCCTGTTTCAGTAGCCGATGACCCTCTGGCATCGGTAGTGCTCGGAACCGGCAAGATGCTTTCCGACTTCCGCCTGCTGCGCAAGATCAAGATCGACTAGAAAAAACTGTCAGGGGGAAGGGCGGTTCGGGCCCGCGCAACGGCCGAGCCGCCCTCAACCGATCACTGGCTTTTTACTGAGCATTGGCCGCGATGGAATCCTTCTTCGTCCGCTATCGGAATCTCCTGGTGCTCTTCGCGACGCTGCTCGTGCAGATCCTGATTCTTGCTTCGCAGGTCCACCGCGGCGAATCCGGTCACATGAGCGTGGATGCACGCGACAGCGGCAGCGTGCGGCTGATCCGGTTGTGGGCCAACGCCCTTGTCACCCCGCCCGAGCGCGTTATCCATTCCACGGGGCTTGGATCGGTGAATCTGTGGCAGAACTACATCGACCTGCGCCACGTGCGCCAGCAGAACAAGGACCTGCAGTCCACCGTCGATCGTCTCCGTCTTGAGCAGGCCGCGCTGCTTGAGGATGCACGCCAGGGTCAGCGGCTGCAGGGCCTGATGCACTTCCAGGAAAAGTACCTGTACACGACGCTCACCGCGCAGGTGCTGGGCACGAGCGGCACCGATCAATCTCGCCTGGTCGACATCGACAAGGGTCGGGACGCGGGGCTCGAACACGATATGGCCGTCATCACGCCGGATGGCATCGTCGGCAAGGTGCGCGATGTCTTTCCACACTCGGCGCAGGTCCTGCTCATCAACGACCAGACCAGCGGTGCCGGGGTGATACTTGAAACCACGCGCATTCGTGGCATCCTGCGCGGCAATGCCGCGGGCGACACACAGATCGTCGGCATCATGGCCGACAGCCGCATCAAGCCAGGAGAGAAGATCCTCACCGCGGGCGGCGACGAAATTTTTCCCCGCGGACTGCCCGTGGGAGTCGTAGATAAAGTGGTGCACGATTCAGACCAGGACGGCTTTATCCAGATCATGGTCAAACCCGCGGCCCACCTTGATCGTCTGGATGAAGTGCTTGTGATTACCGCGACGCAGCCGCGCTTCCCCGACGACCAGCAACAGGACATGGCCACCAGCCAGACGCTCAAGGGGGCTGAGGCTGCCCAGCAAAACGCGCAGAAAAAGGCATCGGAGGTTCTAGCCGAGCGGCTCCCAGGGCTCATGGAGCCCAATCTGCCCGCCGATCAGCAGCCGCTGAACGACGCCTCGAATCCCAACCCAGTGGGACGGCCCCCGATGGCGATTCACCCGGACCGATTTACGCCGGGGAGCACCTATCAGACCGGCCAGCAGGGCGCGCCGGCAACAACGGCTACACCTGCAAAGCCCGATGCACCGCAGCAGAAGGAGCCGTAGAGATGCCGGTGCTGATGGTTGATACCCGCCGCGATCTTGAGATCCATCGCTACCCGGTCCTGCTCTATGGGCTGATCCCGGTGATAGCGCTCGTGCTGCAGGCATGGCTCCCGCGCCTGATGGGCCGGTATGCCTATTTCGATCTGCCTCTCGTCGTCACCGTATATTTTGCGCTCGGGCGGCGCAGCCCTATCCAGGGAACGCTGATGGGGTCGGCCCTCGGCATCTTTGAGGATGCCCTGACACACCATCCGATCGGGATCAATGGTGTGGCCAAGACTGTGGCCGGCTTTCTGGCAGCCTCGGTCGGCGTGCGTATCGATGTTGAGAATCGCATTATTCGCCTGGGACTTATTTTCTCGCTCTCGCTACTTTCGAGCGGGCTTTACTTCCTGGTCTACCGCGTGGTTCTGGGTCTCGTGCTGGAGTGGGCATTGGTTGACGAGCTTTTCAAGGCCATCGGCAATTCGTTGATTGCGCTAGTCGTGTTTCCGTTCTTTGATCGTTTCCAGATCCGCGAGTAGGCATGTCGCGTCTTCTGGCAGCCGTCCGGCAGCAATTGTTCACCGTCAACGCGTTATTTTTGAGAGTGCAGGCAGATGTTTTCTGAGAAGGCCACACGCGGCGAGAAGCTACCCAGCATCAAGCTGACGTCGGTGCAATACGGCATCCTGCTGATGATGCTTGCGCTGGTGGCGGGCCTGTGGCGCCTGCAGGTGCTCGGCGCAAACAACTTCAAGGTGCTTGCCGATCAGAACCGCATCCGCAAGGTGCCGATGCTCGCTCCGAGGGGCAAGCTTTTTGACCGCGAAAGCCGCCTGATCGTCGATAACTATCCTTCGGTTTCCTGCTTCCTGGTTCGCGAGCAGAATCACAACGTCGATGCGGATCTGCCGATGATCGCGCATGGCCTGCATCTCGACCTGGGCGACCTCGAGAACACTTTGCGTCACTATCGTGCTTCTCCCGGCTACCAGCCGATCCCCATCAAGCAGGAAGTGACGCCGGATGAGCTCGCCTTCATTGAAGCTCATCGCAATGAACTGCCTGAGCTTGAAACCATCGATGTTGAGCGCCGTCTCTACCCGCGCGATGGCTTTGCCGCTCATCTGATCGGCTACGTGGGCGAAGTAAGCGAAGAGATGCTCGAGAACGACATGCGTTACGCGGCCTATGAGCCGGGCGACGTGGTGGGCAAGGCAGGCGTGGAGCAGACCTATGACCAGTTACTGCGTGGGCAGGATGGCTCGCGCGATGTGATTGTCGACAGCCACGGGCGTGAAGTTGGCTACCTGCGGACGCAGCATTCGATTCCCGGCCAGGACCTCAAACTCACCATCGACAACGACCTGCAGCGAGCGGCTGAACTGGCCTTAGGCGACCGCAATGGCGCGATCGTGGCGATGGATCCCCGCAACGGCGAGATTCTCGCCATGGTCTCGCGGCCGAGTTTCGATCCCAACGCCTTTGCTGTCCGCATCGACCGATCCGAGTGGAACAAGCTGATTACCGATCCCGACCATCCACTGCTGAACAAGGCGATCCAGGCGCAGCTTGCTCCAGGCTCGACCTTCAAAATTCTGATGTCGGTGGCTGGTCTGCAGGAAGGGGTGGCGCAGGACATGCACGTGATGTGCAATGGCGGCGCAAACTTCTACGGGCACTTCTACCACTGCGACGAACGGCACGGCATGGTAGATATCCACAATGCCATTCCGATGTCGTGCGACACGTTCTACTACACCCTCGCCGATCGGCTCGGCATCGACCGTATCGCGAAGTACGCGACCGAGTTCGGCTACGGGCAGAAAACAGGGATTGACCTGCCGGGCGAGCAGGCGGGCCTGATGCCGTCCACCGAGTGGATGATGAAAAACTTCCACCGCAAATGGTACGCGGGGGAAACCATCTCTGTTGGGATCGGGCAAGGCGCGGTCGAGGCGACGCCAATCCAACTCGCGCGCATTATTGGCGGCATCGCGTCGGATGGACACCTGGTGCGGCCGCACACCGTCTTCCCGGACGAGCTTCCGGCGGATTTTAACAAGGCGCTACTCGATACTTATCCCGGCTCGGGTGACGAGTACGTTCCCATCAACCCGGCGACTTGGGAGACGATTACCGATGGGATGGCGCAGACCACCCAGCCGGGCCTGTACCATACCGCTGGAGCCGAGGGTTTGGCTGGCATCGACTTTGCAGGCAAGACCGGCACGGCGCAGGTTGTCGGGCATGACACCAAGGTGGCCAAGTCCCACTTGACGCTTCCCAACGTGTGGTTTGTGGGCGTGGTGCCGCGCCGCAATCCCGAGCTGGTGGTGGCCGTACTATTTCAGAACGGTGACAAGAGCTGGTTTGCCGCACGCATCGGCGCGCGGGTGGTCTCGGCTTACGTGGAAAAGCAGCGCCGCCTCGCTAATAACCTGCAGCCTACCAAGGCTCCCGCGGCACCGAAGCCGGTTGAGGTGGGTGCGGTCTGGACAGCTCCGGACCAGAATGCAAAGAGCCCCGCGGACCGCCAGACCGCGAAGCTTCACGCAGGCCGCTTCTTCATCAATCCGGATACGGGCGCGCACGATACCGCGCACGGCGCGCTGCTCCGGCCATCGCAGCTGGGCATTATGCTTCCAGCGCGGCGAATTGAGAACCCATGAGAGCGCGCAGCCTGATGAGCTTTCGGGACTTTGACTGGCAGCTGCTCGGGATCGTGCTGCTGCTATGCGCCGTCTCCGTCGTCGAGATCTATTCGGCGACGCTGCACACCAAATTTTTGGGGTTCCATACCAGGCAGATGCTTTGGATCGCGGGCGGTCTCGTGGTCATGTTCATCCTTTCGCGAGTCGACTACCATCGGCTGCTGGACTGGGTTCCGTGGGCGTACGGCATCTTTCTCGTCGCCGTCACTGCCGTCCTCATTCCCGGCATTGGCCATAAAGCCCTCGGTGGCCGGCGCTGGATCAAGCTCGGGCCGATGCTCTTTCAGCCGTCGGAGTGGATGAAGCTGATTCTCATCCTGATGGTGGCGCGCTACTTCGCGAACCTGGGCGCGCGACGGCTCACCTGGCCGGACATCCTGAAAGCCTTCGCCATGGTCGGTGTTCCCATGCTGCTGGTCCTCAAGGAGCCCGACCTCGGCACTGCCCTCACCTACTTTCCGGTACTCGTTGCCGGCCTCTTTCTGGGTGGAATCAACCTGCGACAGGCAGCGATCATCACCACCGTCGCGCTTGTTGTGGTCGGGGGCGCATGGTCGAGCGGCAAGCTGCTGAAGCCGTATCAGAAAGCCCGCCTCACCAGCTTCGTGAACCCTGAAAATGACCCCAAGGGCAGCGGGTATCAGGTGCTGCAATCGAAGATCGCGGTAGGCTCCGGCGGCATCTGGGGCAAAGGCACGGCCAAGGGCACCCAAACCCAGGGGTATTTCCTGCCCATTCCTTACACCGACTTCATCTTTGCGGCTTTCAGCGAGGAGCACGGCTTTGTGGGCGCGCTTTTCGTCCTACTGCTATACTTCTTCATATTGATGCGTTTGATTCAGAACGCTCAAACAGCCGCCGACCTGCCCGGCTCCCTGATTATCATGGGCGTCGTGGCTGTGTTGACCTTTCAGATTGCGGTCAATGTAGGCATGGTCATAGGGTTTATGCCCGTCACCGGAATCCCTTTACCACTAATGAGTTACGGTGGATCCTCGGTGTTGTTTACCTTCCTCGCGCTGGGCGTTGCGATGAACGTGCGTATGCGCCGGTTTGTAAACTGAGGTTCCCGGCAGGGAAAGCTCCGGGGGCGAAATCGACAAGGTCACCTCTTGCTCTCAGCCAAAAGCAATCAAGCTGGCAAGAGAAAGGTTCAAGCATCTACGCCGGCAGGGGTCCCGACGGACCGCAGGCCCGGCAGGATTGAGTTCATGAGCACGCAGAGACGGGCGTACCGTTTGCAGTGCATGAGTTGCACGAATCGCGCGGAAGAACGCGAGGCCAATCGCGACGGGAGTCTGTCGCCGGCCACAATGCGGGTGCTTCCCAGCCCCGCACCGTTCGCGCGAGTCATCCATGCATCTGTTAGCGGTGGAACGGCCTCCCCAAAGCGTTTGGTAACGCAATGGGCCAAGGTGGCCACAAACTCTCTGCAAAAGGAAAACCGTTCAGTAAGGTTTGTTCGCCACGGACAACCTCTCCACCGATCAACGGCATACAGGTCTTCCCTTTCGCCCAACTCCATCCTCTCCGGTTTCGCGCGTGTCCATCCAACCTTGCCGCAAGACCCGGCCGCCAATGGCTGCCGGGCGGAAAGGCACGATGGCAAAGGAAATTTGCATTTCAAGCACGCCGCATGAAACTCGGCTTGCAATTCTCGAAGACGATCAGCTCGCGGAAGTTTATTACGAACGCGAAAATGAATACACCCTCGCCGGCTCAATTTATAACGGCCGCGTAACGCGCGTACTGCCGGGCATGCAGTCGGCCTTTGTCGACATCGGTCTGGAACGCGACGCTTTCCTCTACGTCACGGATTTCCTCGAACTCGAGGATCAGGAAGAGACCGACGAGCTCGAGAAAGCAGCTACCACTCCGCAGCGCCCACGCGAGGTTCACCAGGGCGGCGACCGCAACGGCCGGCGCCAGGACCGTACTCCACGCGAACGCCAGCCTGCGGCTGAAAGCGAAGCGACCGAAGTCGTGACGGCTCCGGCCCGCGAGAGCGAAAAGGAAGATGGCGAGGAGAGCGGCGAAGCGGGCGCACGGCGCTGGCGCGGACGCCGTCGCCGTCGTGGAGGCCGCGGCGAATCCCAGGCCCCTGCAGAAACCGGCGGCCAGCCGGAGACCGAGGCGGAAGTCCCGGTTCAACGCGAAATCAGCCGCGCTCAGGAAGAGCCGGCTCCCTCGCGCTCCGAGCGTGTGCAGCCTTCTACGCTGCTCCCCGGCGAATCACTTTCGAAGTATGGCGGAACTCCTGCCCAGCTGGAGCAGAAGCCCAAAGCAGGTGTCCCCGGCCGACCGGCCATTACCGTCCGGCCTTCAACGCTGATTCAATCGCCCATCGTATGGGATGGCAGTGGTCTGCTGCCCGGTGAAACTCTCTCGCGGCATCGCGATCCCGGGCCGGAGTCCGCAGCAGAAGTTCACGCCGAGCCCGAAGGCATCTTCACCGATGCCGGTCTGCCCGCGAGGCACGAAATCTTTGCGGATACCGACACGGCGACGCCCGTTGACGAGGAACTTGTCGAAGAAACTCTTGTCCACGAAGGACTGATTGCCGAAGCGCCCGAGCAGGTGGAAGCCCTTGCGGCGGAAGCCGAGCCGATTCGAAGATCGCGCCGGCGACGAGCCCGATGAAGATGCGACCGCATCGCATCACGTCGATCCTATTCCGCCAAGCACATTCCGTCTCTTTGGCATCGGCGGCAACAAGAAGAAGCGGTCCGACGAGGACGAACCCCAGGGGCCCGAGGCCCATTCCTTCGAAGATGCGCACGAAGCTCTCTCGCATCCCGAGGAATCGGGGGCCGAGTCCCTTGCCTCAGAACCCGGCTTCAAACCGGGCAATGGTCTGATTGAAGAGGAAGTGATCGACGGCGAGGAGTTCGAAACGCCGCTGCACCGCCATCACGCGCTTGAAGAGCACGACCTCGACGAGTACGAGGAAGAAACCCTGCAGACGCAGATTCGCTCCGGCGATCTTGGCGAGTTGCTGCAGGAAGCGCACCTCGACCACCGCATCCAGATGGACTTTGACGACAAGGGCATCGAAGAGGATGAGGAAGACACTGCAGAGGCCGAGGAGGAAGAGGGCGAACCAGTTGCCGCTGAAGGCCAGCCCGCGGCGGAGGGTCAGCAGCAGCATCGGGATCGCGGAGGCCGCGGACGTCGTGGCCGTGGTGGCAATCGTCAGGGTGGCGAGCGTCGTGGGCCCTCGCGCCGCACCGCCCAGACTTCAGACCTTCCGATCATCAGCGATCTTCTCAAGCCCGGCCAGGAAATCCTGGTACAGATTGCCAAGGAGCCTATCGCAAAAAAGGGCGCGCGCATCACGAGCCACATCGCGCTGCCGGGTCGTTTCCTTGTCTTTATGCCGACGGTCACCCACGTTGGCGTCAGCCGCAAAATCTCGTCCGATGAAGAGCGCCAGCGCCTCAAGCGCATTCTGACCCACGAGCGCGGCGAGTCGTCAGGCGGATTCATCGTGCGCACCGCGGCCGAAGGCGCTTCAGAAGACGAGCTCCGCGCTGACCTGCGTTTTCTGATCCACCTGTGGGACGAGATCAAGCAGCGCTCCGAAAACTCCAAGTCGCCGGCATTGATCTATCACGATCTCTCCCTGATCGAGCGCATTCTGCGCGACCAGGTGAGCGCCAACTTCTCCAGCATCTGGGTAGACTCCGAGGCTGACTACGAGCGGATTGTGCGCTTCCTCAACCGCTTTTCTCCTTCGCTGGTGCGGCGCGTCAAGCTCTACACCAAGGAAACTCCCCTCTTCGACCACTTCGGCATTCAGGATGAAATCTCCAAGGCGCTGCGGTCGAAGGTCTGGCTCAAGAGCGGCGGCTCGATCGTGATTAATCAGACCGAAGCGCTGGTAGCCATCGACATCAACACCGGAAAATACGTTGGCAAGACGGCGCGGCTTGAAGACACGATCGTCAAGACGAACCTTGACGCAATTCCCGAGATCGTGCGCCAGATTCGCCTGCGCGACCTCGGCGGCATCATCATCATCGACTTCATCGATATGGATGAGCGGAAGAATCGCTTCAAGGTGATGGCCGCTCTTGAAGAAGCCCTGAAGCATGACCGCGCGCCGACAAAGGTTCTGCAGTTCAATGATTTTGGACTGGTCGCCATTACACGCAAGCGCGTCAAGCAATCCCTCGAGCGTACTCTCAGTGTTCCCTGCCCCATCTGCCAGGCAACGGGCATGGTCAAGAGTCCGGCGACGGTTTGTAACGAGATCTACATCGAGATGCGCAAGATGCGGAAGCACTTTGAAAGCGGCGACGTGTTGTTGCGTGTGAACCCTGAGACCGTGAAGGTTCTCAAGGCAAACAATGCGCACTGGCTGACGGATCTCGAGGAATTGACCGGCAAGAATATCCTCGTCAAGAGCGACGCGGCGCTGCACCCAGAGCAGTTTGACATCCAGGGTTAACAGCAATAGGGGGCACTTTCCAGGGCCGGGGCGAATTGCTCCGGCCCCGCTGTTTCTAACAGAATCCATGCAACTTCAGTCCGGAGTCCGTGTCTAAACTCTTATCGGGGAGCGCGTCACGACTCCTCGAGCCAGCTACCTATCCCCGAGTGAGGTGAGTACATGTATTCCTTTCGTTCGGCATTTTTGTTGCAGCGTGCATCATTTCTTGCAGCTATTGTCGCTTTCGCGGCCGGGACGGCCCTTGCGCAGACCGTTCATTCATCCGGCTCAGCTACGGACGCAGCCTCCGCATCAACTGAGTCCAGTTCAACGTCCGGCCCTTTGACCTTCGATGGCGCTGATGGCGCCATAGCATTGCCCGCGGCTCCTTCGCCTTCCGGCACTGGAGCGGGCGCGGCAGCCGGCCAGGGTTCGTATGATTCGCAGCACAATGGTGGCTTCTTCAGCCGCATGGCATGGGAGTTCGGCGGCGGCTTCAATGCTCCCACACCTGACTCATCCAACGACATTACCTGGGGTGGCAACTTCAACGTTGGCGGCGGCCTGCGGTTCAATCAACATTTCAGCGGCCTGATCGAATACCAGTTCATTCATGACAAGCTTCCCGGCAGGCTCATCAACAACGTTGGCGCGACCGGCGGTTACGCGCATATCTGGTCCTTCACTCTTGCCCCGGTTGTCGATCTTTTCCCCAAAAGCAGCAACGATGTTTACATCACTGGCGGGGGCGGCTTCTATCGGAAGGTCACCAGCTTTACCGATCCTCAGCTAACGCAGTTCTGCTACTACTTTTACTGCGGCGTCGGGGTTACCGACGTCGTGGTCGGCCACTTCTCCTCAAACCAGGGCGGATGGAATATTGGTGCCGGGTACCAGTACCGCATGGGCGGCATGTACGGAGACAGCCGCATGAAGCTCTTTGCCGAGGCTCGCTATCTTGACGTGCTGACTCCCGCAACGATAGTTGCACCGAACGGCCTTGGAATCGCCGCTGTCGGCGCAAATACCAAACTGGTCCCCGTCACACTGGGCGTGCGCTGGTAGCAGGTCTCCTCAAAAAACACTGCAGCCTCGCGAGCTTCTACGGCCCGCGAGGCTGAGTTATTTGCGCCTTTTCCGTTCAGTTCGCGCTGTCAGGCGGCGTCATCTTGTCAACGATCACCTTGAGCTTGTCGAAGTTCGCATCGACGAAGGCGGCATTTTCGGGAGTAACGGAGTTCGGTGGATACTCCTTGATGGTTCCCTGCTTCTTCATGCCGACAAGCATGTAGTCGTTCATCAGGGCAAGCGACACCATAATATACTCCCGCGTGCCAAGGCCGTTGCGATGAACAATGGCCGCGGCCTCAGGAAAGGTGGCGTCAAATCGCTTGACCTTTTGGTCGATCGTCAGGTCGGTGTCGTCGGCTGCATCCACACGCTTTTTCAGTGCCGGATTGGCGGCAAGCGCGGCGTTAACCTGCTGCGTGGCATTCGCTGCCTTTTCGAGCTTGTCCATTGTCAGGCGGTAGTGCCGAACTTCAATCATGTCGGGATCGTTGTCGCCCCGCTGCGCAGCGGCAAAGGGGACACAACAGGTGGCAATTGCAAAGAGCGCGATCGTTTTTACCGCAACCTTGACTCCAAAAGAAGTTTTCATCAATCTTTCGACCTCTTGCCTTGAAAGTTTGTAAGGAGGAAACGGGGCGATTGTAGCATTCGCCTGAAGTGTGTTGCCGCAAAAAACCGCCGAAGATCGCGGATCGGCAACCGCTATAGAATCCCCAGAACTCTGAGCCGGACCAGACCGCCTGCGAAGACGCCCACCGGCGATAACGCAACCTGCGCCAGGTAATACCAGACGGGCTGCTGCCGGGGCGACTGCAACGCGCTGAGAGCCGCGAGCGCGAGCACGATGAGCGCGAGTGCGAGGACATGGATGAGCGTGTTGGCCGCTGCAATCCACGCCGTCACATATCCGCCGGCCGACCCGGCAAGAAACGAAACACCAAGATTCACGATTGTGTAGCTCAGGCCTGGCCGTGGTTCAACTGCCGCGAGGCTCGGCGCCAGCGCCTGGAGCACGGCACGCACTCCCAGTGCAATCAGCATCACCACGGCAAGACCCGATGTCAACGCCAGAAATGCATGCAGCGCTACCAAGGCTTTTTCTCCGTCTCGGTCGGCATGCCAGCTTCTCCGCGTTCGATGCGCGCAAGAAAGGCACGGGCCAGGCGCGCCTCGCCCGGATTGCTTTCTCCGTGCATCGTGCACAGGTCGAGGAACTCATCGCACAACGCGTTGCGCTCGCCATCCTGGTTGAGAATCGCCTGCAGGGCAAAAGCTAGTTCGCGCAGGCTCGCCGCCTCGGGCCAGGTACGATCGGCATCGTCCTCGCTGGTCAGCGCAACATCAGAGAAGAGCCCGCGCCTGCCCCGCGCACACTCCCCGAGGCAGGCCACAAGCTGATCGGCGAAGACGCGGCCGAGGCTCTCGAGTTGTTGGCGGTCCATCGAATCTTCCTGATCCATATCGCTTCCGCGGGGCTTCCCGCTACTACTTCTCCTGCATCGCCGCTTCCACCTCGTCGGCGGTGTGCGGCAGGTCGGCATCGAGATCGATCAGCTTGCCCTCCGGTGTCACTACGAAGTTGCACTCGATGCGCACGCCGATCTTTTCCTCGGGAATATAAACGCCGGGCTCGATGGTGAAGACCATGCCCGGCTTCAGCACGGCAGGGTAGTCTGCCGGATCGTGCACATCGATGCCGATCATGTGGCCCAGACCATGCACCCAGTATTTGCCGAGAGGCTCGCCATGCGGGCCTTTGCCGTGCGTGTTGATGTAGTTGTACGCGACCGAATCAAGCGAATTCGAATCCTTGCGGTCGCGGTCGTTGATCGTTGACTTGTTCATGACGAAGGCGTCTATCGCAGCCTTCTGCGCGCCCAGCACCACGTCGTAAATTTCGCGCTGCCGTGCCGTGAAGTGCTCGTTTACCGGAACCGTCCGGGTAATATCTGCCGCATACATTGAAAATTCGCAGGCCGCATCCACCACTGCAATATCGCCATCCTGCATGGTGCGCGAATTTTCTGAGTAATGCAGCGTCGTCGAGTTGATGCCCGAACCCACGATCGGCGCGTAGGATGGCCGCTCGCATCCCTGTTCAAACCACACCGCGGTCATTTTGCCGGCAATGGTGCGCTCGGTCACGCCAGGCTTCACATCGCGCATCATGGCGCGCTGCGCGGCGACGGATGCGTCGCTGGCTTTCTTCAGCAATTCGATTTCGCCCGCGTCCTTCACCACGCGCAACTGCATCACGAGGCTCGTTACATCGTGCGCTGCGGGTGCCTTGTCAAGGCCGAGTGTCGTCGCATTAAAGACGATCAGCGCCTTCGCTGGTCCGGAGTCGGGCTGCGTCCACAAGCTGAATGCAAGACCGCGATTCGCGGCAACCACCTTATTGAGTTCGGCGGGGAGCGCCGTCATCGCCTCCACTGCATCGGCGCCGGTGGCATCGGTTACCCCTGGTGTTTCCGCATCCATCTTCACGCCGGTGTACTTTTCCATGCGCAAATTACGACTGGGCAGAAAAAGAATCTCCCTGAACTCTTGTGATCGGCCGTCAGGCCCAATCACCATCAGTGCCGCGCCAGGCTCATTCCATCCTGTGAGGTAGAAGAAGTCGCTGTCCTGCCGGTAGGGCATGAAATCAAGCAGCGGCTCCGGAGCAGCAAAGAGCACCGCAACGCCACCCTGCAAGCGATCAGCCAGAGCCAGCCTGCGTGCGCGATACACGCTCGCGGGCTGCTTTTGAAGTGCCTGAGCGAGCGCAGGCAGCGCAACCAACGCCAACAGTCCGAAGACAAGGCGCAACAATGATTTCATCCAGCTATTGTCGTCGGTCGCGGCGGCCTGCGCAAAATGAAAGGCACGCAAATCGCATAGGATGCGAAACCTGCGCCAGCGGGGATTAAGCACCTTGCAGTGGGGGTCTGCTTCTAGTTGGCCAGGGAGACGGGATGCGAGTGGTTGCCGTTTCCATTGCCGGCCTCGCTGAGCAGCCGCCGGAACATTTGCGCCGGAACGGGATGCCCGAAGAGCCATCCCTGGGCGTAGACCGCTTTGTCTGCGGCGGCAAAGTAGGAAGCCTGCTGCTGCGTTTCGATTCCTTCGACAACCACGCGCAGATCGAGCGTATCCGCCATGGTGAGAATCTGGGGCAGAATGGAAACCGTCACAGCGTCGGTTCCAATTGCCCTGGTAAATGCCTTATCGATCTTGATCGAGTCAACCGAAAGATCGTGCAGGTACGCGAGGCTCGAATAGCCGGTGCCGAAATCATCGATGTGCACAAAGTGGCCCTTCTGACGCAGGCGGAGAATCGTCTCTTTGGCCACATCCTGACGCGCCGTGTAGCTCTCGGTGATCTCGATGCCGAGGCTGCTCGGTTCGACTCCGGCCCGGGCCAGAGCGCTTTCGAGCATCGGCATGAATCCGGGATCGGACAGGTCCGGCGCGGCAATGTTGATGTTGACCCTGAATGCCGGCCGTTCGCGCAGCGTGTCGCCGAAATCGCTGAGCACCCTATGGACGACGAGCCTGGTAATTTCGCTGACGTAGCCTGCCCTCTCCGCCACCTTGATGAAGACGTCCGGACTGATCGGCATACTGTTCTCATCGGTCCAGCGGACCAGTGCTTCGGCCTCGACGATCTCGCCCGCATCGAGATCCACGATGGGTTGATAAACCACTTTCAGCTCGTTGTGGCGAATCGCTCTCAGCAGGCGGTGCTCCATCCCGCGGTTGCGTCGGTAGACCAGCCAGCAGAGGAAAGCGAGTAGCCCACCGGCAAGAGCGCCCAACAGGCCGGCAATCGCCAGCGTCCCGCGATAACCCTGCAGGGCGTCATGAACCGAGACGTAGGTCGTCAGGCACACTGTGGGGTTTCCGTCGCACCGTGTCTGGTAGAGGGTTGCATTGAGACGTGTCAGCCCGGGGGTGGTCAGCACCCACCTTGGCACAGGCGGAGTCTCGCCCGTGAGCCGGCCAATCGAATGTGTCTTCGCGTCCACATCGGTGACCGTATAGTGCATGGGTGCGGCAACCTGCGGAGTCGAAGTGTAGGGGCTGTAAACGATAAAGGAATCATCCAGTTGCACGGCGAGTATCTGCTCGTTGCCGATGCGGAAAGCGGGGAGATCCTGATACAGAAAAGTGCCGTCATCCTGTGCAAAATCAGGCTTATAGCGTTTCGTTGGGTCAGGGGCGTGGCCGAGCGTGGTCGAGCAGAGAATCCGGCCGTTCCGCATGCGGCCGCCTTCCTTCAGGAATCGCGACTGGAAAACCAGCTGGCGGAAGTACGTGACCTCCTCCTCTGAACAGAATGGGAAGGATGATGCGTTCATCGCCTTTAGAATCTTGCGCGACTCCGCGGTGGCGGTATTGCCCACGTCCATGATGCGGTTCACATCCTGCGCGAGCCTGGCCTTGGTCTGATTCAGCAGCGTGACGCGACCCAACTGGTAGCCGCCGATGGCGCCGCAAAGCGTCCCGGCCGCTGTCACCACAAGGGCGAGCCATATTCGCTGAGGTGGAAAGCGCATAGCGGCAGATTCTCATCCTTCTAGGTTTGCTCGAGAACTTCAATACCTATTTAGAGGAATTTGGCACAACTCGGCGTCTTTTGGCCCCTCGGGGGGACGTCCTACGGCTCGGAGTGGCAACGGGGCCGTTGAAATTCCCGGCCATTCGCCGTATTCTAGGGATGCAAACGAATTTGTCCGCATCATTCGCCGTGCGTTGACCGGCTGGCGGAGGGATGAGTGGGCTAACAGCCCACTTTTTATTTGGGCCGAATTCCAGATACAACAGGCCGCTTCGGCGGCATTTGTTTCCGGGGTTTTGACCGTCCGCAGCGACGGCCAGCAGGTTTTCCGGCGTCGAAATCAGCCGCCGGGGTGCAAAAGATGTCGCAAAAACTGGAAGAAATCCGGGCCGCAGCGCAGAAAGTAGCGGCAAGCCACGGGCTCGACGTTGTGGAAGTGGAATTGAGCGGCAGGGCGAAGGAACGTGTTCTCCGCGTCAGCCTTGAAAAGAATGCTGAAGGGCGGGCCATGCTGAAGGCAGCCGCTGAAGCCGGAGCCGAGGGGCTTCCCGAACGCTTCGGGGCTGACGGCCTGAGCTTTGAGCAGCTTTCAGGCATCACACATGAGGACTGCGCCGGCTTCAGCCGGGATTTTGGGGTCCTGCTGGATGTGGAGAATCTGGTGCCGGGGGATGAGTACACCCTTGAGGCCAGTTCACCGGGGTTGGATCGTAAATTGACCCGGCCGGAAGAGTTTCACCGCTTCGCCGGCAGCCTGGTGAAAGTGCAGACTTTTGAGCCGGTTCGCAATAACCGGCATTGGCAGGGCAGAATGGCGGCCGGAGCCGACGGAACGATCGTGCTCGATCTTTCTGCCGTGAGGCAGAACAGCAAGAGCCGGAAGGCTGGGGTAGACACGGTGGAGATCGCGATCTCAAATATCGAGAAGGCGCAACTGATCCCGGAGATCTGACCACTCCTTTCGCAAGAGGAACCTGGCGGAATGGGCATTGATGCCCTGGCCGCTCAACCAGAACAATTTGCGCCCGGAACGTTTCTTCGCGCGCTAACCCCAGAGAGCAAGCACAGATGGCCAGCGCTTTATACCAAAGTATCGAACTCCTGAGTCGCGAGAAGGGCATCGAGCCCAGCATCGTAGTCGGCGCCGTGGAAGAGGCAATTGCCCTGGCGACCCGCAAGTATTACAAGACCCAGGAAAACATGCGCGGAGAGCTGAATAAGGATACCGGCGAGATCACCGCCTATATCTACAAGACCGTGGTGGCCGATGAAGAGCAGATCGAGGATCCGGTCAACCAGATCACGCTGGCCGGGGCGAGCGAGCTTGCTCCCGGCGTCGAGGTAGGCAGCGAGATCCGCATGTATCGCGACACCACGCCGCTCGGCCGCATTGCCGCGCAACTGGCCAAGCAGGTCATCTTCCAGAAGGTGCGTGAAGCCGAGCGCGACACCGTCTTCCAGGAGTACGCGCACCGTGAGAAGGAAGTGTTGAATGCGACGGTCAAGCGCGTTGAGGGACAGGACGTCATCTTCGACCTTGGCAAAGCCGAAGCCCGCTGCCCCAAGCGCGAGCAGTCGCGCCTGGAACAGCCCAGCGTGGGCGAGCGCATGCGCGTGGTGCTGCTGAAGGTGGACCGCGCCGCCAAGGGGCCCCAGGTGATCGTCAGCCGCGCCGCGCCGGAACTGGTGCAGAACCTTTTCCAGTCGGAAGTACCGGAAATTTACGACAACACTGTTAGCATCCGCGCCATCGCGCGCGAAGCCGGAGAGCGCACCAAGATTGCCGTGCAGAGCCGCGACAAGGATGTTGACCCGGTCGGCGCCTGCGTCGGCATGAAGGGAATGCGCGTGCAGTCCATCATTCGGGAACTGCGTGGCGAAAAGATCGACATTATCGAGTTCAGCGAAGAGATCACGACGTTCGCCGAAAAAGCGCTGCAGCCCGCAAAAGTGAGCCGCGTTTCGATCTCCGATCTCACTGAAAAGCAGCTCGAAGTGATCGTCGACGATACCCAGTTGTCGCTGGCAATCGGCAAGAAGGGCCAGAACGTCCGCCTTGCTGCCAAGCTGCTGGGCTGGAAGATCGATATCAAGAGCGAAGAGGAGAAGCGCCAGGAAGTTGAGCAGCAGATGCAGGCGCTCACCGGCGGCCCCACGACGCCGATCGAGCAGGTCACAGAGCTGGGCGAGGGTATCATCCAGAAGTTGGTTGCCGCCGGCATCACCACTGTCGAGTCCCTGGCCGACATGACGCCCGAACAGCTTGAAGAAATCCCGGGCATCGGCGAGAAGACTCTCGAACGCATCAGCGTCGCCGTTCGCCACTACTTCGGCCAGTTTGAAGGCGAAGAGGGCGCGCCCCGCGCCGAGGTGGAAACACCGGATGCCGCTCTGGCCACGACCGAGGCCGAAGAGGAAAATGCGCAGGAAGTTCTGGAAGAAGCCGAAAGCCTGCGCGCCGGCGAAGCAGAAGAACAACTTGAATCGGCTGACGCAGCAAGCGAGGCTAGCGCCGAACTGGAAGCCGAGAACGAAACAATTACGGAAGCCGAGCGGGCGACGGAAGACGCTGCGGCTGCGGAAGACGATGAAGCGGCCGAATAAGGTGCGATGCAATATCGACGCACCTTTGAAGGCGATTCAGGCGATAATGAACTTTCAAAGCAGCTATTGCCATGAGGTAGCTATGAGCGACTGATGGCTTTGGGTAGCAATATCTGAAAAGAGGCGGATGAGTAAGGTTCGAATCAACGATTTGGCACGAGAGTTGGAAGTCAAGAGCCGACAGGTTCTTGATGTGTTGGCAGAGCTTGGCTTGGCCGCGGGCAAGACCCACTCCAGTTCCTTGGAGGAACACGAAGCCGAGAAGGTACGCGCGCAATTCGCTCACGGTCGCCAGGGCGGTGCCGGCGCTCGTGGCTCCCAGGGCGTTGCACCCAAAATAGATCTCTCGAATGTCTCCAAGCCGGGAGACGTGATGAAGGCCATTCTTGCCCGCAAGCAGGAAGCTGAGGCCGAAGCCCGCAAAGGACCAGCCCCCACGCGCACAGCGCCCGCTGCACCGGCTCAGGTAGTGCCGACAAAGCCCGCCGTGATCGCAGCGCCGCCGGCGGCAGCAGCTCCTCCGCGTCCGGAACCCCGCAAAATTGTTCCCGCTGCCAGGCAGGCGCCTCCCATTATCAGTCCTCCGCAGCCGCCCCGCGCCGTTGCCACCAAGCCTCCTGCAGGGCCGGTTGTTGCCAAGCCGCCTGCGGCGTCGGCACGTCCCGCTGTCGCAGTGATTCCACCCACTGGCGCAGTTGTGGTCAAACCGCCGGTGGCTCCTGCCACGCCCAAAGAAACTCCCGCTGCTGAGGCGGCGCCCGTTGTGGCCGTGAAGCCCCAGGCTTCCGCGTCGGTTGCTCCGTCGCCCGCTTCTGCTGAGCCCCCTGCTCCCGTTGCGGCCGCTGCGGCTCCCGCTCCGGTTGCTGAAAGCCCTGCAGCTCCAGCGCCCGCCGCCGACAAGCCGACTCCCCCTCTCGAGGCGGCTCCGGCTGATGCTGCAACTCCGGCAGCGGAACTGCCCGCCGCAGCAGCTCCGTCGGCTGCGCCCCCCATCCGGCGCGTTGTCATGCCGCAGACGGGTCCGCGCCCGGTCTACAAGGCCCCCATCGTCGCCCCAGCGCCTGCGGCTGCCGGCCCCGCGACACCACAGGGCCCAGGCATTCAG
The DNA here is from genome assembly GCA_963839215.1 of uncultured Acidobacteriaceae bacterium. GTDB lineage: Bacteria > Acidobacteriota > Terriglobia > Terriglobales > Acidobacteriaceae > Telmatobacter. The sequence continues at coordinate 251,864 of CAWITZ010000004.1, forward strand.
CGCGGCAAGCCTATCTTCGATCGCCGCCCTGTCGGCGGCGGTCCCGGCGGATTCAGCGGCCCACGTCCGGGCGGCGGTCCCGGTGGCCCTCCCGGACAATTCCCGGGTGCCGGCCCGCGTCCCAAGCACCCCACGCGCTCAGGGCCGGGCGGATTCCCTGGCTCGGCTCCCGGCGGCCCTGGCGGCCGACCCGGATTTCCTGGCCAGCGGCCTGCCTTTGGCCAGCGCCCCGGCTTCGGACCACGCCCCGGAGGATTTGGCGCCGGTGGCACAACCCCGCCTCCGGGCGAGGCGCCGCGTGCGCAACGCACCAACGCCGCGAAGGGTCGCGGCCGACAGCAGTATCCCAAGACGAAGGAAGGCCCGATGAAGGGCTTCGTGCCGCCGCCGCGGTTTGGCGGAGCCACGCAGTTCAGCAACGAGCCTGTGCCGATCTCACGTGAAATCACCGTGACCGAGGGCATCAGCGTGAAGGACCTGGCCGAAAAGCTGGAAATTCGCGCCAAGGACCTGATCGCCATTCTGCTCATGCGTGGCGTCTTCGTCACCGTGAACCAGTCACTTGACGCCGAGATGGTGAAAGACGTCGCCGCCAAATTCGGCGCTGCTGCCACGGTCATCAGCTACGAAGAAGAAATTGCCAACCAGGCGATCGAAGAAGTGCTTGAGGCGCCAAATCCAAACGAGCTCGAGGTTCCGCGCGCCCCTGTCGTCACCGTCATGGGCCACGTCGATCACGGCAAGACCTCGCTGCTCGACGCGATTCGCGAGACGGAGGTCGCCGCGGGCGAGGCCGGTGGCATCACGCAGCACATCGGCGCCTACAAGGTGCGCTTCTCCAAGGAAGGCTCCCCGGCTTCCGGTCGCGAGATCGTCTTCCTCGATACACCAGGCCATGAGGCCTTCACCCGCATGCGTGCACGCGGCGCCAAAGTCACCGACATCGTAGTGATTGTGGTTGCCGCCGACGACGGCGTGATGCCCCAGACCCTCGAAGCCATCGATCACGCCAAGGCTGCCGACGTACCGATCATTGTGGCCGTCAACAAGATCGACAAGCCCGAGGCGAACCCCGACCGCGTGAAGAAACAGCTCGCCGATCGTGGCCTCATTCCTGAGGAGTGGGCGGCAGGTGGCGAAGGCACAGTCTTCGTCGAAGTCTCGGCCAAGAAGCACTTGAACCTTGACCTTCTGCTCGAGATGATCTGTCTCGTTTCCGACATCAAGGCGCCCAAGGCGACACCGGGCCGCAAGGCCGTTGGCTCTGTTCTCGAAGCCAAACTGGATCGCGGACGCGGCGCTGTTGCTACCGTCCTCGTGCAGGATGGCACGCTGCGCCTCAACGACAGCTACATCGTCGGCAACACCTTCGGCAAGGTTCGCGCCATGTTCGACGATCGCGGGCGCGCAATCGATGAAGCCGGGCCATCCACCCCGGTCGAAGTTCTGGGTCTCGAATCGATGCCGGACGCGGGTGATACCTTCCTGGTTGTTGCCGATCGCGACAAGGCCAAGGGCATCGCGCAATACCGCAAGATGAAGGAACGCGAAGCGCAGCTTGCCAAGAGCTCGCGCCTCACCCTCGAAGGTCTTTCCGAGCAGATTCGTCAGTCCGGAGTCAAGGATCTCGCCATCATTCTCAAGGGCGACGTCACGGGCTCGGTCGAAGTGCTGGCCGATTCACTCGTCAAGATGTCTACGGAAAAGGTGCGCGTCAAGGTGCTTCACTCCGGTGTCGGCTCTATCACCGAAAGCGATGTGCTGCTGGCTACCGCCTCCAACGCCATCGTCATCGGCTTCAATGTACGCCCCGAGCGCAAGGCCGCTGAACTGGCGCAGCAGGAAGATGTCGATATCCGGCTGCACTCGATCATCTATGAGTTGCAGGATGAGATGCGTCTCGCCATGATGGGTCTGCTCGAGCCGACCTTCAAGGAGAACTACCAGGGACGCGCCGAAGTGCTCAACATCTTCAGGATTCCGAAGGTGGGCACGATCGCCGGCTGCCGTGTGCTGGATGGCGTCATCCGCCGCGACCTTGAAATCAAGGTCCTCCGCAATGGGGAGCAGATCTTCAAGGGCAAACTTGGATCACTCAAACGATTCAAGGACGACGTGCGCGAAGTGACGAGCGGCATGGAGTGCGGCATTGGCCTCGCCAACTTTGGCGACCTGAAAGAAGGCGACCTGATTGAAGCCTTCTCGACCGAGAAGATGGCAGCCGATCTCGGCGCGCTCACTTCAGCAAAAGCGTAAGGTCAGCAGCAGCTCAACCAATGCACCCTCATTCCCCACGCGGGAGTGAGGGTGCATTTTCTTTGTGTTCATTCCAGCTCCAATCGCGGCGCCGTTTGCGCAAAATACAAAATATCCGAACACCTGTCCTGTGCGTTCCGTCTTAGGGTGTGTAGGATGCGGCGTTATCTCCAGACGCAGAATCCGGCTGCCGTACGAAAAGGGAGCTCGCAGGTTTGACCACCGACCCAGACGAAGGATTCACGGCGCTCGTTCACAGTCAGTCGCGCTTTGCTTTCCGGGTCGCCTATGCAGTAGTGCTCAACGCTCATGACGCCGAAGACGCAGTGCAGGAGACATTCTTGAAACTGTATCGCAATCGCGGATGGCAACACGCCGAGAACGAACGCGCATACGTGGCCCGCACGACGTGGCGCGTCGCCGTAGATCTCCGCAGGCGAACGGCAAGACTACCGGCACAGACTCCTCTGCTCGAATCCGCAACAGATTTGCCATCGCGCGAGCCAGGGCCGGAAGATGCGCTTGTCTCTGCCGGCCAGCAGGCGCGGATTCACGCCATGCTGAACGCTCTGCCGGAGGAGCTCCGTGTGCCGCTTGTGCTCGCCTCGTTTCAGGAACTCAACTCGCGCGAGATCGGGGCGATACTCGACATCCCCGAAGGGACAGTTCGGACACGGCTCCAGCGAGCTCGGCAGTTGCTCCGCGAGAAATTGGCAAACGCCAACCTGGAGGCTCCTCATGCCTGAGCGGGACGATCTGGATCGTCTGCTTGATGTGGCGTTAACCTCCTACGCCGATCCGGGACCGAATTCCGGACTGGAGCGGCGCGTTCTGGCTCGGATCAGTGCAAGGTTCCCGCGACGTCGCCGTCAACTGATTTGGGCTATGTCCGCCGTTGCATTCGTGAGCATACTGCTTCTGTTCGTTTCGAATGGCTTGCGACATATAGGGCCACACCAAGGCCCTGAGACCGGCTCATTCATCGCGCCCCCTCCACCTTCGGCCTCCGGCAAATTCAACATCTCTCCTCGCGTGGTCGTCCGCTCCGGCATGCATCCGCGACGAGTCGCCCGCCGCGCTCTTCCTAAACAGTCGACTATACCGAAACTGGACGTTTTTCCGAGTCCGGCTCCGCTCAGCAAGCAAGAAGAGGCGCTTGTCGGCCTCCTAGCGGAAACTCCGGCTCCTCAGCGTCAGCATCTCGCGGTGTGGCTGCAGCCCGCCAAACCGATCCATATCGCGGCCATCTCAATCCCATCCATCAACCCGCCCGAAGAGGGTAAGGAGCAATAAAGTTATGCGCAAGATCGTATTCGTTGGCTCTCTTCTGCTGTTCACCGTCGCACTCCTGCTGCAACCTGCCTGTGCGCAGTACGCTCCCCAGTCGAACGAGACGGCGAAGGCCGCTGAAGGCGGGCCTGCAGTCTTCTACCATCTGTTGTTCCTGGTACAGGAACTGGGAGCGGACAACAAGCCGGTAAACAGTCGCGCTTATACGACAATCGTCAGTACCAACAGTTCCGGATCGATTCGAACCGGCTCGCGTATTCCGATTGAAACGGCGGCTGGTCAGTTTCAATACATCGATGTGGGGGTGAACTTCGACATTCGCCATGTGGCTGAGGTCCGCCATCAGCTTGCGCTTGATCTGTCGGCTGAAATCAGCAGTCTGGGTGAGAACCAAAACCCCAATGTGCGGCAGCCGGTGATTCGCCAAAATCAGTGGCATGCATCCGTGCTAATCCCAGTCGGCAAAGCAACCCCGGTCTTCACTTCAGATGCGCTCGACAACAGAAACAGCATCCAGGTCGTAGTAACCGCCGCGCCGCTGCAGTGACCGGCCCCGCAATCGTTGGCTAAAACGGATACTTCTCTGCCACGATGCAGGCACGGGCGACGGCGCGGCTCATTCCGATTCCATCCGCGGGCGTGGACCGCGCCAGCCGCTTCAGAATTGCAAGCTGCGTACGCAGCGCATCCCCTTCGCCGCAGGCGGCAAGAATACGTCGCGCTGCCTGCTCCGCCGTTGCCAGGGCCTCATCGGCCAGCAGCGCCGTCATTGCCCCTGCGGTTTCAGCACCTCTGCCCGATGCAAGTTTTTGCGCGCGTAGCAGCGCCGACTCCAACGCGTAAACCTGCGCGATGATGTCCGCGAGATCAGCCATTACTTCCTGCTGATCCTGCAGCGCCGTCATGAAGCGCTGGCTCGCCACGCCTGCCGCAAACAGCGTGATCTTCTTCACTGCAGCCAGCATGCCCGACTCGCGAAGCAGTGGCTGGCCGGTATCGCCGCTGCTCTCAAAGGACGGCGGCTGCATCACCTCATCCATCACCGCTTTGATCGCGCCCAGCAACGGAAACTGACCATTCATTGCGCGCTTCATCAGCCAGCCGGTAATGATCAGGCGGTTGATTTCGTTGGTGCCTTCGAAGATGCGATTAATGCGTGCGTCACGATAGAACCGCTCGGCAGGATACTCCTCCACGTAGCCGTAGCCGCCCATCGTGGCCACCAGCTCATCTGCGACAAGAGTCAGCATCTCCGATCCGTAGACCTTCAGGATCGAGCACTCGACGGCGTACTCCTCAATGCGCTTCTGAATTGCGCGTGCATCGTGCCGCTGCTCTGCCGCGAGCGATTCAAGGCTTGCATCAATCATTCCTGCCGTGCGATAGGCCATGCTCTCGGCTGCGAAGAGACGCGCGGCACACGACGAAATCTTGCGCTGGATCAGGCCGAACTCTGCGATGGACTTGTTGAAGGCTTTGCGCTCTTTCGCGTAGCGGATCATATGCGCCAGCGCGTGACGGGCTCCGCCCACACAGGCCACGCCCAGCTTGAAACGCCCGACGTTCAACACATTGAACGCGATGTGATGCCCTTTGCCCGGCTCGCCCAGCAGATTCTCGGCGGGCACTTTGCACGCGTCCAGCACCAGCGGACAGGTCGATGAACCGCGAATCCCAAGCTTGTGTTCTTCGGCGCCAATCTTCAGGCCGGGAAATGTGCGCTCCACCAGGAATGCCGAGAACTTTTCGCCATCGATCTTTGCAAAGACGGTGAACAGGTCGGCGATGCCTGCGTTGGTGATCCACATCTTTTCGCCATTCAGCTCATAGGTCGTGGCGTCCGCGGAGAGCGTCGCACGGGTGCGAATGTTCATGGCATCCGAACCCGAGGTCGATTCTGAAAGCGCGTAGGCGCTGATCCACTCGGCCGTCGCCAGCTTTGGCAGATACTTCTTCTTCTGCGTCTCAGTTCCGTACCACACCAGCGGCAGCGTCCCGATGCCCACCTGTGCGCCGAAGGCGGTTGAAAAACTCGCCAGAACTGAAAGATGATCGGTGACCACGGTGGTGCTGACCTTGTCGAGGCCCATTCCGCCGTACTCCTCGGGAATCTCGATCCCGGTCAAGCCAAGCTCGCCGGCTTTGCGAATCGCGGCCGCCATCGCGCCCGGCTTCTTCGCCTCAATGTCGTCTGCCGCGGCCAGAACCTCGTCGCGCCCGAACTGCGCCGCCGTCGCGGCAAACTGGCGCTGCTCCTCGTTCAGGTCTTCAGGGGTAAAGATGCTGGCGGGTGTACGGTCTTCGAGAAGAAAGCTGCCGCCCGCAGCGGCAACAATCGGCAAACCTTCAACTGTGGACATGCAGGGTGGGCCCCTCCTGGCTGGGAACACCTTACGACAGCGCGCAACGAGGCGGCAACTCTCACGCTTGTCAGAACTCTACTGACCTGACGGCCATTGAATGCGACATCTGGGATTGTCAAGATGGCCAGCGGGCCAGTACACCAGGCAAAGCGCAGGATGCTGATTGAGCCGGGCCTGCAGCCACTCGCGGGACCGCGAACTCTCAGAGGCTGGCATCCAACGCACTTCTGTCGCATTCCCGTAGGAGTACGAAACCCGCGCCATGATCTGATACCTGATGTAGCCACCATATATTGATGCACCCGAGTTCACGACGTCGATCCTAGTCTCCAGCAGGGTACCGTAGGTTGTCTCATGGAGAGCGCTGAAGTTAAGCGGCGACATACGGACCGCAACCGCTCCCGCAACCAGCGCCAGAACGAAAATGCCAACAATAATATGCCCGGGCCAGATGCGCTTATCTGACTCTTGTTCTTCTCGAGGAGCTCCAAGGTGCGAGTGGCTCATTGACCTGAAAACCTGTCAACATTCTAGCCACGCAGTCGCCCCGCACCCACCCAATTCCGCCCAATCACCCTTTCCCGTACAATAGAAGTATCCCGTTTGTGGAGGCTTCACCTGCTCGCCGCGTTCGCTGCCAGCCTGAATTTCACCGCCGGCCCGCTTTCTGTGCTGTCCCGGCATGTGGTCACGTCTCTGGCATTTCTCCAGCAGAACAGCCTGAAGCACTACCTCAAGATGCAGTACGCCGATCAGACCTTCCGCGGTCTCTACCACTGGAACTGGTTCGATCTGGCCCTGCTGCTGCCCTACTTTGCGGTCATGATTGTGCTGTCGCTCTACGGCATCCACCGCTATACGCTCTGCTACGTGTATTACAAGAACCGCAAGAACTATAACCCCAATCCAACCAGCTACTTCGATGAGTTGCCGAATGTCACCGTGCAACTGCCCATCTTTAATGAGCAGTTCGTCATCGATCGCCTCATTGAAGCCGTCTGTGCCATGGAATACCCCAGGGAAAAGCTCGAAATCCAGGTACTCGACGACTCCACCGACGAAACCGTCGAAGTCGCCTCGGCGATCGTGGAGCGCTACGCCGCCCTCGGCCATCCCATCGTGTATATCCACCGCACCAACCGCCACGGATACAAGGCAGGCGCCTTGGACGCGGGCCTGAAGGTGGCAAAAGGCGAGTTTGTCGCCATCTTTGACGCCGACTTTGTGCCGCCGCCCGACTGGCTCATGAAGGTGATTCACCACTTCGCTGAGCCCGGCATCGGCATGGTGCAGACCCGCTGGACCCACCTGAACCGCGACTACAGCATGCTTACGCGCATTGAGGCGATTCTGCTCGATGGCCACTTTGTGCTGGAGCACGGAGCCCGCGCCCGTACCGGTGACTTCTTCAACTTCAACGGCACCGCCGGCATGTGGCGCCGCCCGGCCATCACAGACGGCGGCGGCTGGCAGCACGACACACTAACAGAAGACACGGACCTCAGCTATCGCTCGCAGATGGCCGGCTGGAAGTTCAAATATCTCCCCGAGGTCGAGTGCCCCTCAGAGCTGCCCATCGAAATGACCGCCTTCAAAACGCAGCAGGCGCGCTGGGCCAAGGGACTCATCCAGACCAGCATCAAAGTGCTGCCCATGATCTTCCGCTCCAACGTGCCGCGCCGCATCAAAGTCGAGTCCGTCTACCATCTCACCGCCAACCTCAGTTATCCCCTTATGGTCATCATGTCGGCGCTGCTGATTCCGGCGATGATTGTGCGCTTTTACCAGGGCTGGTTCCAGATGCTGCTGATCGACGTGCCGCTCTTCATGGCATCGTCGTTTTCAATCGCCGTCTTCTACACGGCGAGCCAGCGCGTGCTCTTCCCCAAAAGCTGGCTGAAGACCATCCTCTATCTGCCATTTCTCATGGCTCTCGGCATCGGCCTCACCGTCACCAACACCAAGGCCGTGATGGAAGCCCTCTTAGGCATCAAGAGCGCCTTTGTGCGCACGCCCAAATATCGCGTCGCCAAGAAGGGTGAAAAATCCCAAGCGGCCAAATATCGCAAGCGCCTGGTGCTCGCTCCGTGGATTGAGTTGCTCTTCGGCGCCTACTTCTTTGCCGCCATCGTCTACACCTTCTCGAACCACAACTACTTCACCGCGCCGTTTCTGGTGCTGTTTGTTGTGGGCTACTGGTATACCGGCCTCATGAGCCTGCTGCAGGGCCGTTTTGAGCGCTGGCGCAGTGGTGGCGCAAACCAGGAAGAGTCCAGCCCCAAGCCTTTTCCAGTGGGCGTGTAGTTTTCCACTCCGCCTGGCCTTCTGTTCTGCTCCGCTACAATAGGAACAAGCGCCTGCCGTATCGGGGAGTTGAATCCCCGGATCGCCAGGCGCATCAACGCATATGCTTGCAAAAAATCTGCCTGAAGCTTTGACCTTTGACGACGTACTCCTGGTGCCCGCCCACAGCGAGGTCGTGCCAATGGAAGTGAGCACGCAGACCCGCCTTACACGCGACATCACTCTGAACACGCCGCTGATCTCTTCTGCCATGGATACGGTCACCGAGTCCCGCATGGCCATCGCGATGGCGCAACAGGGCGGCATCGGCATCGTGCACCGCAACCTTACCATCGAACAACAGGCTAGCGAGATCGACAAGGTGAAACGCTCAGAGAGCGGCATGATCGTGGATCCGGTCACCATCGGGCCAAATCAGTTAATTGCCGACGCGCTCGAAGTGATGCGCCGCTACAAGATCTCCGGCGTGCCCGTCACGCGCGGCACGCGACTTGTTGGTATCCTGACCAATCGCGACCTGCGCTTTGAAACGCGCACGGACATTCCCGTAGGCGACGTGATGACCAAGGATGACCTGATCACCGTCCCCGTCGGCACAACGCTTGAAGAAGCCGAACTGATCCTGCACAAGCATCGTGTTGAAAAGCTTCTGGTGGTCAACGATCAGTACGAGCTCAAGGGCCTGATCACCGTCAAGGATATCCAGAAAAAACTCAAATATCCCAACGCCAGCAAGGACGAGAAAGGCCGGCTTCGGGTCGGCGGAGCTATCGGAGCGACGGGCGATTTCATGGAGCGCGCTGCCGAGATGGTGAAGGCCCGCGCCGACGCGCTGGCCATCGATTCCGCACATGGGCACTCGTCTCGTGTGCTCGATGCAGTGCGCGAGGTGAAGAAGCGCTTTCCAGGCGTAGCACTGCTAGCAGGCAACGTTGCCACCTATGATGGAGCGAAAGCGCTGATCGACGCGGGCGCGGACGCCGTCAAGGTCGGCTTCGGTCCAGGTTCTATTTGCACGACCCGCGTGGTCACCGGCGCCGGCATGCCGCAGATCACCGCCATCGCCGAAGCGTACCGGGCAGCCGCAGAACACGGAATCCCCGTCATCGCCGACGGCGGCGTCAAGTATTCCGGCGAAGTCACCAAGGCGATTGCCGCGGGCGCCAGCACAGTTATGATTGGTTCTCTGTTCGCTGGCGTGGATGAGAGCCCGGGCGAAATCGTGCTCTACCAAGGTCGCAGCTTCAAGACCTATCGGGGAATGGGTTCGCTCACCGCCATGAGCCTGGGATCGGGTGAGCGCTATTTCCAGAGCGGCTCCGACCAGGGAGGCATCGACCCTTCCACTGAAGGCGTGGTGCAGCGCGAGCGCAACGGGCAGAACCGCCTTGCCAAGTTCGTGCCCGAAGGCATTGAAGGCCGAGTTCCCTACCGCGGTCCGCTGGAATCCATGATCTATCAGCTCGTTGGCGGATTGCGCTCAGGCATGGGCTACCTTGGCTGCGGAACAATTGCTGAACTGCAGCAGAAGGCTCAGTTTGTCCGCATCTCCGGAGCAGGCCTGCGCGAAAGCCACGTGCACGATGTGATCATCACCCGCGAGGCCCCGAATTACCACGTTGAATAACCTGACCACATCCCCCGCGCGCGATAGGCGGTCAACGATCGAGAGCGGCACCCAGTGCCCACCGCACATTCGGTTTCTGGGTGCGCGCGTGGTTTCCGGTCGCGCTTGCCATCGCCGTCATCGCGATCGAGTCAACCAGATATTTGGGCGCTGATGAGACTTCGGGACCAATCCGGGCTGCCTACGAGTTCCTGTTCGGCAGTGTCTCCGATGCTGCGTGGGCCGAGATTCACTTCTACGTCCGCAAGACCGGACACTTTGTTGGCTATGGACTCGTTGGACTTTCGCTGCTGCGCGCCTGGTGGCTCACTCTGCCAAAATTCACGTTTCTTCCGGCTGCCCTTCTGGCTCTGCTGGTCACCGCAATCATTGCTTCGTCCGATGAGATTCACCAGACCTTTCTGCCCAACCGCACGGGAGCAGCTTCCGACGTCCTGCTCGACTGCGCAGGCGCCGCCACTCAACTGTTGCTGGCCTACCTGATCCTGCGGCTCTTACGCCCCAAGATGCTGGCGCGCGTATAGGCGCATAGATCGCAACAAAAAGACGCGGGCATCCGCTTCCGCAGACACCCGCGCTTGATTTTCGATCGCAGGAAAGAGTTGCTCAGAGAAGGTGCCGCTTATGCAGCCTCTTCGCCGCCCTCTTCCTTGCCTTCGTTCTTTTTCTGCTCTTCGAGAGCGGCCTCAAGCTCCTTACGCTTCTTGGCCTTGACCTCGGCGCGCTTCTGGCGCTTCTCGTCAAGCTGCTTTTCGGCGCCCAACAGTTCGATGAAAGCCGTTTCGGCTCCGTCGCCCTTCTGGAAGCCAGTGCGCACGATGCGCAGATAGCCGCCCTGGCGATCGCCGTAACGAGGCGCCACGGTGTCAAACAGGCGCGTTACAGCCTTGTCGGTCTGGAGGAAGCTGAGCGCCTGACGGCGCGAGTGCAGATCGCCCTTCTTGCCCAGGGTGATCATCTTTTCGACGTGCGGACGAACTGCCTTGGCCTTGGCCACGGTCGTCTGCACGCGGTCTTCAACGAGAACCGACGTGACCAGGTTGCGCAGCAGCGCGCGGCGATGGCTGGTGTTGCGTCCGAGTTTGAATCCTGCATTACGATGGCGCATTTTGTTGAAACTCTCTTTCAGTCTTTTAGCTGCTGGCTTTTAGCCTCTAGCTTCCAGATTTTCTCTCCAGAAGCTAGCGGCTAGTAGCTAGAGGCTTATCTTAAAAATTCTCCGTCTCGGTGGGCAGCTGCAGATCCACCGAATCCAGCGGCTCATCCTCTTCGTCGAAGTTGCTGTAGCTCGAGGCCAGCGTCGCCGCGGGCGGAATGCTCGTGGGCCCTGGAACCGCATTGCCGCTCTCGTCGATCTTCATGCCTAGCGAGAGACCCATCTGCGCAAGAATTTCCTTGATCTCGTTGAGGCTCTTGCGGCCGAAGTTCTTGGTCTTCAGCATCTCGGCTTCGGTCTTCTGCACCAGTTCGCCGATTGACTGAATATTGGCATTCTTCAGGCAGTTGTAGCTGCGAACCGAAAGCTCAAGCTCTTCAACAGAACGGTTGAGATTGTCATTACGCAGCAGGATGCGGCCTTCATCGCTCCGTGACTCCGCTTCAATCTCTTCCTCGAAGTTGATGAAGATGTTCATGTGGTCCTTCAGCAGCTTCGCGGCTAGGCCGATTGAATCCGCCGGCAAAACCGCGCCGTTGGTCCACACTTCAAGGGTCAGCTTATCGTAGTCGGTGATCTGACCCAGACGAGCCGCTTCAACCACGTAGTTCACGCGACGCACCGGGGAGTGAACCGAATCCACAGGAATAAAGCCCAGGCCAAGATCGGCGTCGAAGTTCTTGTCGGCCGAAACGTAACCGCGGCCGCGCTTCAGGCGCATCTCCATGTCGAGACGTCCGCCTTCTGAAACCGTGGCGATATAGACATTCTTGTCCAGGATTTCGACGTCGCCGTCGGCTTCAATCATGCCGCTGGTGACTACGCCCGGCTGGTCCGCGCGCAGATAAAGCGCCTTGGGGCCATCGCCGGAAAGCTTGAAAGGAACCTGCTTGAGGTTCAAAATGATGTCGGTCGCGTCCTCGACAACTCCAGCGATTGACTGGAACTCGTGGAGCACGCCTTCAATGCGGATCGCGGTAACGGCGGCGCCTTCAATCGAACTGAGCAGCGTGCGACGCAGTGCATTGCCGATGGTGGTGCCAAAGCCCCGCTCAAAGGGTTGGGCGCTGAACTTTCCGAAGTTCTCGGTAAGCGTCTCGGCATCGACTGCCAGGCGCTTCGGTTTTTGAAATCCTCTCCAAAGCATAGGTATCATCTCCGCGCGGCGAATACGTCGCGATGCATTTTGCGGCGGCCGCGCACGTTCTCCTTCAGGATTGAGTTTCAGGGAGGCGGCGGGAATTCATGTGAACCCCGCACCCCGCCCTGTCGTTCTTACTTCGAGTACAGTTCGACGATGAGCTGCTCATTGATGGGCAGCGCAACGTCCTTGCGCTTGGGCAGCGAAAGCACGCGGCCCGAAAGATTTTCGTAGCTCACCTCAAGCCATGGCGGCAGCGGGTTGGATGCGGCGAACTGCGTCGACTGCTCCACGACGATCATTTTCTTCGCGGCATCGCGCAACGCGATCTCGTCCCCAACATTCACCTGGTACGAAGGAATGTTGACCTTGCGGCCATTCACCTGAATGTGCCCGTGACGAACAATCTGGCGAGACTGGCGACGCGAGATGGCGAAGCCAAGGCGGTACACCACGTTGTCGAGGCGGCGCTCGAGTTGCTGAATCAGCAGGTCGCCGGTGACGCCCTGCGTGCGGCTGGCCTTCTCGTAGTAGGCGCGGAACTGGCCCTCAAGCGTGAAGTAAATACGCTTGGCCTTCTGCTTTTCATGCAGCTGCAGACCGTAGCCCACGATCTTGGCCTTGCGGTCCTTGCCGTGCTGCCCGGGAGGAAAGTTGCGCTTTTCGATCGGGCAACGCTCTGATAAACACTTAGTGCCCTTGAGAAAGAGCTTGGTGCCTTCGCGACGGCAAAGGCGGCAGACTGCTCCGGTATAACGTGCCATTTCTTCTCCTGCTTCGGATGACGGCCGGTTTACGCGCTGTGCGCTTCCTCCCGGCCCGAATTTAGTTCGTAGCTCTTAGTTCACAGTTCCCAGTTTCTGCTCAGCGGTCGTTCACGCTGTGAACTGAGAACTATGAACTGCCTCTTATACTCTGCGCCGCTTCGGCGGACGGCAGCCGTTGTGCGGCACCGGCGTGACGTCGCGGATCGAGCGGACTTCAATGCCCGCAGCCGCCAGCGCGCGAATCGCCGATTCACGACCCGACCCCGGACCGGCCACGCGCACATCCACAGCGCGAAGGCCGTGATCGCGAGCCATGCTGGCAGCGTTCGAAGCGGCCTGCTGCGCCGCGAAGGGCGTGCCCTTGCGCGAGCCGCGGAAGCCAAGTGAACCCGAGCTCTTCCAGCTGAGGGTATTGCCGACCTGGTCGGTGATCGTCACGATCGTGTTGTTGAACGAGGCCTGAATGTGCGCAACGCCGTAGGGCACATTCTTGCGCTCGCGCTTCTTGAACTTCTTGTTCTTGCCGGCCTTGCCGGCTGCGGGCTTCTGCTCTGGCTTCGCCATTAGGTCTTCCCCGTCGCTTTCTTCTTGCCTGCAACTGTGCCCTTACGGGGCCCCTTGCGCGTGCGGGCATTGGTGTGGGTACGCTGTCCGCGCACCGGCAGTGACCGCCTGTGACGGTTGCCGCGATAGCTCTGGATATCGATGAGGCGCTTGATGTGCATCGAGACATCTTTGCGAAGATCGCCCTCGACGCCTCCCTGGTCCTCAATCACCTGACGGATGCGGTTGACCTCTTCCTCACCGAGGTCCTGGACTTTCTTGAAGGCATCAACATTCGCCTTCTCCAGAATCTTCAGTGCGCGCGGATCGCCGATTCCGTAAATGTAGGTCAGCGCGATGCGTGCCTGCTTGTTGCGGGGCAGATCGACGCCAGCAATACGTGCCATTTGGATTCCTTTGCTGCTGCTGTTCAGTGTGCCTCCGGCCTCAGCCGGCTCGCACAGGTTATTGCGGTTTCTCCGGGGTTCAACGCTAGCCTTGACTCAAGCTAACTAGCCCCTGTTGTGCGGGAGATTCCGCCTCTGCCAGGATCAACTGTCCGACTATCCCTGGCGCTGCTTATGCTTCGCGTTCTCACAGATCACCCGCACCACCCCGCGGCGGTTGATGACCTTGCATTTGCTGCAAATCTTCTTGACTGATGCACGAACCTTCATTGGTTACTGCCCTTCTCCGCGAAGATATTCCCTGCGCGGTTATCAAAAAACAAAAAGTCTATTTGTAACGGTAGACAATCCGTCCACGATTCAGGTCGTATGGACTCAACTCGACAGCCACGCGGTCGCCGGGAAGTATGCGGATGAAGTTCTTGCGCATTCTGCCCGAAACGTGAGCCAGCACCTCGTGATTGGTCTCGAGCTTCACCTTGAACATGGCATTCGGCAACGTCTCGACGACCGTTGCCATCACCTCAATTGCGTCTTCTTTCGACAAACTTTTTCCCGCTTCTGGTGCCTCTGGCACCGCTGCCTGAGCCGAGCAATCTACTCGGTCAGAATCCTCGCGCCGGTGTCGGTCACCGCCACCGTGTGCTCAAAATGAGCACTCATACTTCCGTCATCCGTCACGGCTGTCCAGCCGTCCTTCAGGACCCGCACTGCCGGCTTGCCGACATTCACCATCGGCTCGATAGCGATCACCATGCCGGTCCGCAGCTTCATGCCATGGCCGGCCTCACCAAAATTAGGAACCTGCGGCTCTTCGTGCATCTGCACGCCGATGCCGTGGCCCACAAAATCACGCACCACCGAGAAGCCTTCCGCCTCGACCACGCCCTGCACCGCGGCGCCAATGTCGCCCAGTGTCGCGCCCGGCTTCACCGCGGCTATTCCCGCATGCAGTGAGGCCTCAGTCACCTTGAGCAGCCGCTCGGCTTCCGGCGAAATCTTCTCGCCAACCGGAACCGTAATCGCCGCGTCGCCAAAGTATCCATCCACAACGGCGCCGCAATCCACCGAGACGATGTCGCCTTCTTTCAGCACACGCTTCTTCGATGGAATGCCGTGCACCACTTCACTGTTCACCGAAGTGCATAGCACGCACGGATACCCGTGATAGCCCTTGAAAGCCGGCTTTGCGCCGAGCGCGGTGATCCTTGCCTCAGCCACTTTCTCAAGATCGAGAGTGGTCGCGCCCGGCTTCACATGGCTGCGCACCAGCTCCAGCACCTCGCGAACCACCCGGCCCGCGCGGCGCATCTTCTCGATCTCTTCCTGAGACTTCAGTACCACAGGCACCTCGGACAATCCTGCCTTTCAATCAAAACCAGCAAACTCGCCAATCATGCATCCCTGCGCTCATGGCCTTTACGCACAAAATCCGCCCCGCATCGGCTGCGTCCGACAGGAGGCCCATCCCCTGCCCTAGCTGCGCAGTCGCTCGACGGCGGCAACAATCCCGGCCGCAATTGCGGCAATTGGCCCGTCTCCGTCTACCTCGACGAACCGGCCGTTAGCGCGATAGTGCTCGATGACGGGCGCAGTCTGTGCCTCGTAAGCGCGCATGCGCTCCTCGAAGACCTTCTCCGTGTCATCAGCTCGCTGAACCAGCGTGGCGCCTTCTACATCACAAAAACCGGCCCGCTGGGGTGGGTTTGAGTAGATGTTATATATGGTCTGGCAGACAGGGCAGATTCTGCGGCCCGTAATCCGGCGCAATAACTGATTATAGTCCACATGCAGGCTGACAGCAACCACGGGCAGGCCTCCCCTTTTGGCTGCCAGATGCCTGTCGAGCCAGTCGGCCTGGGGCAGTGTCCGCGGATACCCGTCGAGAATGTAGCCCCGTGCGGTATCCGGATCCTGCAGCCGCCGGGCCACCATGTCGTTAACCAGGGAGTCGGGAACAAGCTGCCCACGCTGCATTGACTCCCGGGCCACCTTGCCAACTGCGGTCCCTGCATCCACGTTCGAGCGCAGCAGGTCTCCAGTCGAAATCTGGGGAATCGCCCACAACTTGACCAGCTCTTTGGCCTGAGTCCCTTTGCCCACTCCGGGGGCGCCCAAAAGAAGAATCGGACCGGGAACTGTTTTTGACGCCGTATCTCGGTCTGGTTCCACTGAAGTAGTTGCAGACGGCATTACCAGGTTTTCCTTCCGCGAATGCGACCGGACCGCGGAGAAAAGCCGTCATAGTGCCGCATAATCAGCTGCGATTCGATCTGGTTGGCTGTGTCCATGGCAACACCCACTACGATCAGCAGCGAGGTGCCGCCAAAGTAGAAATTGACCCCCAAACCGTGCGTCGCCCAGGCTGGCATGCTCTCAAAAAACCTGCCGATGAGCCATATCTTGTCAAAACGAATACCCGAAATCAAAAAGGTGGGTACGAGGGAAATGATGATCAGATAAAGCGCGCCCACCAGTGTGATGCGGGTCAGAATGTCGTTGATAAAATCCGAGGTCCGCTTGCCGGGGCGAATGCCGGGGATAAATGAGCCGGACTTGCGGAAGTTATCGGCGATATCGTCGGGCTTCATCACGATCGACACGTAGAAATATGCAAAGAAAACGATGCCTACGACGTAGAGGAATTCATACCAAGGGTAGCCGGGCTGAATCGCCTGCAGAATGGGCTGGAAGAAGTGGCTGTTCTGCACCGACTCCATCTGGCCCAGCATCAGCGGCACCGAAAGAATCGAGCTAGCGAAGATGACGGGCATCACGCCGCCCGAGTTTACTTTCAGGGGCAGATGGCTTGACTGACCGCCCATCATGCGCCGGCCCACGATGCGCCGAGCACTCTGGATCGGGATACGACGCTCCGACCGCTCCACGTAGACGATGAAGGCCACGACGGCAATCATGGCAACCAGCAGCAGCGCCACGGCGATGAGCGTGAACGAGCCCCAGGCGTTGGTCTGGACCTTCTGGAAGAGTTCCGCCACGCCGCGGGGCAGGCCCGCAACGATGCCGGCAAAGATCAGCAGGCTCATTCCGTTGCCAATACCGCGATCGGTGATCTGCTCACCCAGCCACATGATGAAAGACGTGCCCGCCGTCAGCGTGAGAACAGTCATCAGATCGAATGCGATGCCGGGGTTCAGCACCAGGCCGGGCGTCCGCGTAAGAATTGCCGCGATGCCGATCGACTGCAGTGCGCCAAGAATCACGGTCAGGTAGCGCGTCCACTGCGTAATTTTGCGCCGGCCGATCTCGCCTTCCTTCTGGATGCGCGCGAGCGGCTCATACACCACCGTCAGCAACTGGAAGATAATGGACGCCGTGATGTACGGCATAATGCCAAGCGCGAAGATCGTCATGCGCCGCAGCGTGCCGCCGGTGAACAGGTCCATCAGCCCGAGAGCAGAGCCGCTCTGTCCGTTGAACATCATCTCAAGCTGGTGAAAGTTCACGCCGGGCGTGGGAATCCACGCGCCCAGACGATACACAGCCAGAATGCCAAGGGTGAAGAGCACACGCTTCCGCAGGTCGGGAATACGGAAAATATTAAGAAATTTCTCAAGCATATCTGCTAGTCCGCTTCAGGCGTTGCCGCCGATCGAAAGTAGGTCTTGGTTCCCATTGTAGGCGTGAATCGGCCGCCGTGAGCACAACTCTCAGGCACTGATTCTCGCCCTGGGCAATCTTCGGGTTCAGGTCGCCGGATACAGCAACTTACGCTGCCGCCGGGGCCCCCGCAACCACTGCCTTGCCGCCAGCCTTTTCGATCTTTTCCACCGCTGACTTGGAAAACTTGTGCGCATGGATTGTCGTGGCCAACGTCAGCTCGCCCGAGCCCAGCACCTTGATCAGCGCGTTCTTGGTCGAGGCCAGCCCCAGCTTCTTGTAGTCATCCAGGCCGATCTCTTTAACTCCAAGGGCTGCAATACGATCCAGGTTCACGATCGTGTACTCGGTGCGGAAGATGTTGGTGAAGCCGCGCTTGGGCAGGCGACGGTGCAGCGGCATCTGGCCGCCTTCAAAACCGCGCATCAGGCTTGAGCCCGAACGCGAACCCTGGCCCTTGTGGCCGCGGGTCGAGGTTTTGCCCATGCCGGATCCCATGCCCCGGCCCACGCGCTTGCGCCCTGTGTTGGCTTTCCGGGGCGCACGCAGATTTGAAAGATTCTTTGCCATGATTTCCTCGCTAATAGCGCCGGGGACCGGGTTGCCAGCCCCTCGACTCGCGCTTGTTATTGAACTAGTTCTCGAGAATGCGAACCAGGTGCGGAACGGTCTTCACCATGCCGCGCACCGATTCGTTATCCACCCGCTCGACAATCTGATTGAGGCGGGTAAAGCCCAGGCCTTTGATGACCAGCTTATGCTTCACAGGCGTCGCAATGGCCGAGCGGTAATACTGAATGCGGATTGTCTTGCTCTTCTTCTCAGCCATCTCTACAGCTCCCCTACCTGCTTGCCACGCATCGCAGCCACTTCGGCTCTGTCGCGCAACTGCACCAGCGCATCAAATGTGGCCTTGATCACGTTGTGCGGGTTAGCCGTTCCCAGGCTCTTGGTCAGCACATTCTGCACTCCAACCGACGTCATCACCGCGCGCACAGCGCCGCCGGCGATCACGCCCGTGCCTTCCGGAGCAGGCTTCAGAAGCACCTGTCCTGAGCCGAAACGGCCCAGCACCTGGTGCGGAATCGTGGTGTCGGTCAGGTTCACGCGAACCAGGTTCTTCTTGGCCGACTCGATTCCCTTGCGGATAGCCTGGGGAACTTCCTTGGCCTTGCCCGAACCGTAGCCCACCACGCCCGAAGCGGCGTCGCCCACAACCACCAGTGCGGCAAACGACATGTTCTTGCCGCCCTTTACCACCTTGGTCACGCGATTGATGGCCACCACCTGATCTTTCAGGTTGTACTGGTTGGCATCGAGTTTCTTCTTCAGAATCGTCATTGCTCTCTCGTCAGTCCTTCCGGGCGGCCTGCGCAACGCCCTGGAAAAGCTACCCTGATCTCAGCCGAAACATTCGGCCGAAAGGTAAAACCCACCGGAGGTGGTTAGAATTCCAGCCCGGCCTCGCGAGCCGCATCGGCCAGCGCCTTGATACGACCGTGATACAGGAATCCGCCGCGGTCGAAGACTACCTTCTTGATTCCTTTCTCGGTCGCGCGCTCGGCGATTGTCTTGCCAAGCTCTTTCGCCGCCGCCACGTTGCCCCCGGTCTTCAGCTTCAGCGACGATGCCGAAACCAGTGTTGTTCCGGTCTGGTCGTCGATCACCTGGGCGTAGATATGGTTCAGCGAGCGGTAAACATTCAGGCGCGGCCGCTCGGCGGTGCCGGAAAGCTTCTTCGGATGCGCGCGTGGATGCGCTGGCGGATTGCGTTTCTCTTGGTCTGCGTAATCATCGTCTTTTGTCCTATCAGCGGAGCCGCCCTGCGGCCCCGTTCGGTTAATTCTTGCGGAACTTGGCGCCCGTCTTGCCGGCCTTCTTCTTCAGCTTCTCGCCGGTGTAGCGCACGCCCTTGTTCTTGTAGGGATCCGGCTTGCGCAGCGAGCGCATGTCAGCGGCCACCTGGCCCACTTTCTGGCGGTCGATACCCGTCACCGTCAGGTGCGTCTGCTTGGGATCCACCGTGACTTCGATACCAGTGGGCAGCGGAAACTCGATTGGATGCGAGTAGCCCAGCGTAAACACCACCATGGCCTTGCCCTTCAGCTCAGCGCGGTAGCCGATGCCGACGATATCCAGTTCCTTCGTCCAGCCCTTGGTCACGCCCTCGACGGCGTTGAAGACCAGCGCGCGCGTCAGCCCGTGCACCGCGGCGTACTTGTCAGCTTCGCGGTTCACATGCAGCACGCCGTCCTTGGTCTCGAGCTTCACGCCTTCAGCCACCAGCGCGGAAACCTTGCCCTTCGGGCCTTCCACGAGAACCGTGTTGCCCTGAATCGTGTACTTCACGCCCGCCGGTAGCGGGATCAGCTTCTTTCCAATACGCGACATCGAATCAATCCTTCATTGGCTTGCGAGTCCCGCGAGAGGCGGACATAGATCAAACCTGCGTTCCACTGCAGCCCCTGGCCTTGCGGGCCACAAATCCCATTCAAAGGCGAAGCAAGAGCGCCTACCAGACTTCGCAGAGCACTTCGCCGCCCACACCTTCGCGGCGCGCCTGACGGCCCGTCATCACGCCCTTGGGCGTGGTCATGATCGAGATGCCTAATCCACCCTGCACGCGCTTGATCTCGTCGCGGCCAATGTAGACACGGCAGCCGGGACGCGAGATGCGCGACAGGTCGCGAATAGCGGCTTCAGAGCCGCCGTACTTCAGGTACACGCGAAGGATCGGCTTGCCGTCCTCTTCCTGGGTCTTGTAGTTCGAGATATAGCCCTCTTCCTTGAGGATGCGGGCAATCTCGGTCTTCAGCTTCGAAGCCGGAACATCCAGCTTCTGATGGCGTGCCCGGATCGCATTCCGGATGCGTGCCAGAAAATCTGCTACTGGGTCGGTCAGACTCATTCCTTCTCCTTCATCCCCCGTTCGCCCGACACTTTTCGCGGGAACCTGCGGGAATGTCTACAACAGTGATCAGTTTTCAGCGATCAGTGGTCAGTCGACTTATAGCCTTACCTCTGCTCCCCTATCCCTGTCTTTACCAGCTTGACTTCACGACGCCGGGGATCTCGCCCTTCAGCGCCAGTTGACGGAAGCACAGACGGCATAGGCCGAACTTGCGCAGATATCCCCGCGGACGTCCGCAGAGCTTGCACCGGTTGTGCTTGCGGCAGCTGAACTTCGGCTTCCGCGCGTCTTTCACTCTCTTTGCAGTCGTTGCCATAAATCCTCAGTCCAGTTTAATCCTTAGCGTTGGTTCTATTTCTGTACTGAAATCCCCTTATGCGCCCTGGCGGAACGGCATGCCGAAGAGCCGCAGCAGCGCGCGCGCTTCGTTGTCGTCCTTGGCCGTCGTCACGATAGTGATGTTCATGCCCTTCAGCTTCTCCACCTTGGAGTAATCAATTTCCGGGAAGATCAGCTGATCGCGCAGGCCGAGCGTGTAGTTGCCGCGCCCGTCAAAACTCTTGGTCGACACGCCGCGAAAATCGCGCACGCGCGGCAGCGCTGTCGAGATCAGGCGATCGAGAAACTCATACGCCTTCTCATTGCGCAGCGTGACCATCGCCCCAATCGACATGCCCTCGCGTACCTTGAAAGCCGCGATCGACTTCTTCGCCTTGGTCGTCACCGGCTTCTGTCCGCTGATCAGCGCCAGGTCATTCACCAGGGGGTCGAGCAGCTTGTTGTTCTGCGTCGCCTCGCCCAGTCCCATGTTGATCACGATCTTCTCGAGCCTCGGAACCGCCATCGAATTCTCGACGCCTAGCTCCTTCTGCAGTGCCTGCTTGATCTCTTTGTTGTACTTCTCTTTCAGCCTTGCCGCCATAATCCTTTGCTCTCTTTCTTCCGCTCTCGGAGTGGGCCCTAACCTCGACCCGTTTACCGTTTCGGAAGGGTGCTTGCCACGTACGCGGAGCCTTCGCTCCTTCGTGGCCGGTCGAAACTCATCTACTTCTTCGTGGGCAGCTCCGCCCACACTTCTTGCAGACTCGCTGCTTCGTCGAGCCGTCCTTCTTGAAGCCCACGCGCTACGCCGCAGCTCGGGCAGACCAGCGCAACATTCGAGATGTTGATCGGCGACTCCTGCTCTGCAATGCCGCCCTTGGTGCGCTGCCCTGTTTACTCGAAATCGTCTTCTTCACCACGCGCACATGCTCCACAAGCACCGTGCCCTTGTCGGAAAGGCGCGCAGCACGCGGCCGGTTTTGCCGTTATCGGCGCCTGTGAGCACCTTGACCACGTCGTTACGATGTATGTTTAGACTCGGCATCTCTTCTCCAGAAACACCGCTACTGCACTGTCCGGCTGCCCGCTAAACAACTTCAGGCGCCAGCGAAACAATCTTCAGAAACTTCTTTTCGCGCAACTCGCGCGCCACGGGACCGAAGACGCGCGTGCCCACCGGCTCGTGCGCATCATCAATCACCACCGCCGCATTCTCATCGAAGCGGATATAGGTGCCGTCACGGCGGCGATACTCCTTGCGGGTGCGGACGATGACCGCCTTCACAACCTTGCCCTTCTTCACCGTGCCGTCGGGCGAAGCTTCCTTCACCGCAGCGGTAACAACGTCGCCGAGGCCCGCTTTCTTGCCCAGGCCACCGCCCAGCGGAAGAATCACCTGCAGCTTGCGCGCGCCGGAGTTATCGGCCACTGCGAGCATCGGTTCTCATTTGCACTGCCATGGATTCTTCTCCTCTGCTCGCTTACGTCGCGCTACTGGCGTCCCCGGTTGCCTGTCTTCAAGCTGGCTCAGTGTCGAGCGCCGCACAATCTCTTCAAGCGACCACCGTTTGAGCTTGCTCAGCGGCCGCGTCTCGCGAATGCGGACCACGTCGCCCACCCGCGCCGAGTTCTGCTCGTCATGTGCATAGAATTTCTTCGAGCTTCACGATCCGCTTGTACTTCGGGTGCGCCTTCCGCATCTCGACCTCGACCACGATGGTCTTCTGCATCTTGGTCGAGACCACGTTGCCGACTTTCTCATTGCGCCGCGCGATGCGCGGCGCCTGCGCCTTTTCTTCAGACGCCGTCATTTAGGCGGCTCCTCTCCCTTCCAGCTGCCTTCGCCGCCTTAACGGGCTTGACCGCGCTGCTTCCTCCCTTCTGCTGCTCGCCACGAATCCCCAGCGCCCGCTCGCGAGCCACGGTCTTGATCTGGGCGATCTCCTTGCGCAACTGGCGCAGCTTCTTCACGCCGTCGTTTTGCCCCAGCGACACCTGAAAGCGCAGCCGGAACAACTGCTCGGCCGCCGTCTTCTCCTGGTGATCCAGTTCGGTATCGCTCAAATTACGAATCTTCTCGAGTTCCATCTCTTTCTCCCTCCGGCGCTCAACCCTTCCCTGCGGGAACCAGCGGGGCAGCATCCTTTCTAAAGATCCCTGCAGCTATACTTGGCCGCCGCCGCGATCTTCTCCAATACCCGGCCGCTTGCACAAACTTCGTCTTCAGCGGCAGCTTGTTCGACGCCAGGCGCATCGCCTCCTGGGCGATCTCCGGCGCTACCCCTTCCATCTCGAAAAGGATCTTGCCCGGCCGACCACGGCAACCCAGTGATCCAGCGCACCCTTGCCCGAGCCCATACGAACTTCGGCCGGCTTCTTGGTAATCGGCTTGTCCGGGAAGAGACGCAGCCAGATCTTGCCGCCGCGCTTAATGAAGCGGGTCATGGCGATACGGCTGGCTTCAATCTGCCGGTCGGTAATGTATCCGCACTCCAGAACCTTCAAACCGTACTCGCCGAACGACAGCGTCGAACCGCGCCACGCTTTGCCGCGACGCTTGCCCTTCTGCTGCTTGCGGTACTTCACCTTCTTTGGCATCAACATAACAAAACCCTCAAAACGAGCTGTCAGTCATCAGATTCAGTGGTCAGCAGCCCTGAAGCCGCTCTTACTGATTCTGCAACCGACCTTCTCAAAATCTCACAACTACAACGGACCACTGGCAACCGGCCACTGATCACTGCCCTTAAAACACTCCGTGCCGGTCGGGAACCGCGGGAGTCTGGCGACGCTACTGCTCATAGATATCGCCGCGATAGATCCACGTCTTCACGCCGATCACGCCGTACGTCGTCTGCGCCTCGGCAAAGCCGTAATCGATATCGGCGCGCAGCGTGTGCAGCGGCAGACGTCCCTGCAGATACCACTCCGAGCGCGCGATTTCGTTCCCGTTCAAACGGCCCGAAACACGCACCTTGATTCCCTTGCAGCCGAAACGCAGCGCCGAATCCACGCTCTTGCGCATCGCGCGGCGAAAGCTGACACGCTTTTCAAGCTGCAGCGCGATATTCTCGGCCACCAGCTGCGCATCGAGCTCCGGCTTGTTCACCTCGATGATGTCGATGAACACGTCGCGATTGGTGCGCTTGCCGAGCTCGGTCTTGAGCTTCTCGATCTCCGCGCCCTTGCGGCCGATGACGATGCCCGGACGCGCTGTGCGGATGAGGAAGCGGAGCTTGTTGCCCGGACGCTCGATCTCGACCGAACTCACGCCCGCGGCCTTCAGCTTCTCGCGCAGCTCCTTCTTCAGCTTCACGTCTTCGATCAGAAGCTTGTCATAATCGCGCTCAGAGAACCAGCGCGAACGCCACGGCTTGTTCACTCCCAGCCGGAATCCGTAAGGATGGACTTTCTGTCCCATAACTCTTCCCTCAAATCCTCTTCAGGCCTTACTTGCCGGCCTTCTTCTTGGTTGCCGCAACCGGCTTCTTCGCCGCCGTCTTTTTCGCTGCTGTCTTCTTCGCTGCCGCCTTCTTGGCGGGGGAGCCTTCTTCTTCGGCGCCTCGTGAAGACGCGGGGGTTCAGCCCTGGTCACCAGTTCCGCGCCGCTGTTTGCGTTCCGCCACCGACACCACAATGTGCGCCAGTCTCCGCTGATAGCGATAAGCGCGGCCCATCGGCGCCGGGCGAATGCGCTTCATGCGCGGACCGTCGTTGGCCAGCGCCTGCTTCACATACAGGCTATCGACATCAAGATCGATGCCCTGTTCGCCGGAAACATACTTCGCGTTGTCCACCGCTGACGTCAGCAGCTTGTGAATCACCGGAGCGATTCGCTTCTTGGTGAAGGCCGCCGTCTCCAGCGCCTCCTGCACTCCCCGGCCCTTGATCAAATCGAGCACCAGCCGCGCCTTCTGCGGCGATACGCGCTGAAACCTGGCCTCGGCTCGGTATTCCTTTGTCTCGACTGCCATTAGTCTGCCTTCCTCAATCTCTGCTTGGCTGAGCGGCAGCGGCGGAGTGCTTCACCTCCAGACGCCAGCGCTCAATTTCAAACCTAGCGTCCACGCGCGGCTTCGCAGCGGATTCGCTGCCTTGCCACCGGTGTGCCCCTTGAAGGTGCGTGTCGGTGCGAACTCACCCAGCTTGTGCCCCACCATGTTCTCCGTCACATAAACCGGAACGAACTTCTTGCCGTTGTGCACTGCGATGGTGTGACCCACAAACTCGGGAAAGATGGTCGAACGGCGCGACCAGGTCTTCACTACCTTCTTGTCGTTGGCCTGGTTCAGCACCTCGATCTTCACGCTGAGATGCGCATCCACGAACGGGCCTTTCTTTGTCGAACATGCCATAAACTCCTGTCCCCCCCCCTCTTCCGCTCCCTCTACTTCGCCCGGCGGCTGACGATGAATGCATCAGTCCGCTTGTTGTTGCGTGTCTTGTAGCCGCGTGTCGGCTGGCCCCACGGGGTGACCGGATGACGGCCGCCCGACGTCTTGCCTTCACCACCGCCGTGCGGGTGATCGACTGGGTTCATGCGCCACGCCGCGGTTGGTCGGGCGAATGCCCTTCCAACGGTTACGGCCTGCCTTGCCGATCGCCACGTTCTCGTGATCGGTGTTGCCTACCTGGCCCACCGTCGCCATGCACTCCGCCAGAACCTTGCGGGTTTCGCCGGAAGGCAGCTTCAGCAGCGCGTAATCGCCTTCCTTGGCGACCAGCTGTGCCTGCGTCCCGGCCGAACGCGCCATCTGCGCGCCCTTGCCCGGCCTGAGCTCGATTGCATGCACCGTGGTGCCGGCAGGAATATTCTTGAGCGGCAGAGCGTTGCCCACGAGGATGTCGGCCTCGGGACCCGAGGAAACCGTTGCACCCACCTTCAGGCCGACAGGCTGCAGGATGTAGCGCTTCTCCCCGTCCGCGTAGTGCACCAGCGCAATGCGGGCCGAGCGATTCGGATCGTACTCGATCGTCGCAACCTTGCCTGGAACGCCGAACTTCTCACGCTTGAAATCGATGAGGCGCAGCTTCTGCTTGTGACCGCCGCCATGGTGACGGATAGTCATATCGCCGGAATTGCGGCGTCCACCGGTGCGCTTGCGCGTCGTCAGCAGCGGCTTATGCGGCTTGTCCGTCGTCAGGTCGTCGTTCACCAGCGTCGTCTGAAAACGCAGCGTCGGTGTAATCGGTCTGTATGTCTTGATCGCCATCGTCTTATGTCCTGAAGAATCCGCGCCATGCTTCAGCGCCGTTCTCCCCGTTTCTCCGGAACCCTCTGGTGCCCTTCAGGCTCCGATAGTGCTTCCTCTTGGCCGCCAGTTGCACGGCCCCGGCAACCGGCTTACAGGTTGCTCACGTACTCCGGCATCTTTTCGCCGGCCTTCAGCCGGACATATGCCTTCTTCCAGTCGGGGCGGAAACCTGCGAACTTGCCGCGGCGGCGTTCCTTGCCCGCCACATTGGCCGTGCGCACAGCGGCTACCTTCACTTTGAAGAGAGCCTCGACTGCCTGCTTCACTTCTGTCTTCGAAGCCTCGGGCGCCACGTCAAACACCAGCGTCCCCTCGGTCTCCTTGATGCCCAGTCCCTTTTCGGTAATCAGGGGGCGGCGAATCACTGAATAAAGAGTCGGCATTACGCAGCCTCCTTCTGGGTCAGCTTGCGCTTCGACGCGGATTTCTCAAGAGCCTCGGCAAGCTGCTCAATCGCAGCCTTGGAGAAGATCGCCCGGTCATAACGCAGCAGATCGTAGGGATGCACTTCGTTGTTCAGCAACAGCTCAACACCCTCGAGGTTCCGCGCGCCCAGCACCAGCGCCTGCGACAGGGTCTTGCCGTTCTCAACCAGCAGCGCCGTACGCGTTACGCCGAGCTTGTTCAGCGCGTTGTAGTAGAGCTTGGTCTTGGGCTCCTTCAGCTCAAAGGAGTCCACCACCGTGAGCTTGCCATCGGCCAGCTTCGCTGCCAGCGCCGAACGCAGAGCGCCCATGAGCTTCTTGCGCGGAAAAGGATAATCGTAGCTGCGCGGCTGGGGTCCATGCACCGTGCCGCCATGGCGCCAAAGTGGCGAACGTACCGAGCCAACACGTGCGCGGCCGGTTCCCTTCTGCTTCCAAAGCTTCTTGCCCGAGCCTGCAACCAGCTTGCGGTTCTTGGTGGCGTGCGTGCCCTGGCGCAGCGAGGCGCGATAATGCTTCACCGCTTCCCATAGCAGAGCCTCATTCACCTGGTCGGCCGCAAAGAGCGCGTCGGCCAGCTCGAGCGAGCCCACCTTTTCACCGTTCAGATTCACAACATCAACGTTTGCCATCTTCTTCTTCTTCCGCCGGAAGCGTTCCCTCCGGTCATCAATTCTCTTTCGCCGCCGTAAGGCGGCCATTGCCTGAACGGCTAGCTCACTTGGACTTCTTCGCGGTAGCCTTCTTCGAAGCCTTCAGCGGGTCAACCGTGCTCGAGCCGGCAAAGCCACGGCGCTCGCGCGGCGGAGCCTTCGCCTTCGAGATCAGTACATAGCCATCGCGCGGTCCTGGAACCGCACCCTCAACCATCAGCAGGTTCTCGTCGAGATCTATCCCGCGCACCCGCAGATTGCGCACTGTCACCTGGTCGGTGCCATAGTGACCCGGCATCCGCTGCCCAGGAAAGACACGCGAGGGAAAGCTGGATGCACCGATCGAGCCCTGCACCTGAAACATGTGACCGTGCGACTTGGGACCGCCAGCAAAGTTATGCCGGCGCACAACGCCCGCAAAACCGCGGCCCTTTGAAGTGCCAATCACGTCGACAAACTTCGCATCGGCGAAGATATCGACAAGCACGCGGTCTCCTGCCTTCGTTTCAGCGGAGCCTTCGGCAGCCGCTTCTACGTTCACTTCCTTCACAATCTTCACCGGCGGCGCTTCGGTCTTCGCGAGATGACCCGCCTGCGGCTTGGTGATCCGCGAGGCCTTCACAAACTCAACCAGCCCGATCTGCGCAGCGTCGTAGCCGTCTTTCGCAGCCGTCTTCAACTGCGTAATCACGCAGGGGCCAGCCTGCAACACCGTAATCGGGTGCACGTCGCCCTTCTCGTCGAAGACCTGCGTCATACCGATTTTCTTACCCAGAATCCCTGTAACTGCCATAACCTTTTCACCTCATCATGCGACGTTCATCGCATCGCACTGCCGGGGTCCTTCCGGACCTTTTACCGCTTTTGCGTTTTCTGCGTGGCTCAAGCGCCGTCAGGCACCAACGCCTGGACGGCCAGTCCCCGCAGGTGCTCACTTCTCGAAGGCCTTGATCTCGACATCGACACCCGCCGGCAGATCGAGCTTCATCAGCGCATCCACCGTCTGCTGCGTCGGTTCGAGAATGTCGATCAGCCGTTTGTGCGTGCGGATCTCAAAAGCCTCGCGCGACTTCTTGTCCACGTGCGGCGAACGCAGCACACAGTACTTGTTCTTGATCGTCGGCAAGGGAATCGGACCCGCGACCGTTGCCCCGGTGCGCTTGGCCGTTTCCACAATCTCGCCGGTCGAAGTGTCGAGCACGCGATAATCGTATGCCTTCAACCGGATGCGAATTCTCTGTCCTACCATGGCTCTTCTTTCCACTGATCAGATTCAAGATCGACTACGATCCCGATCTCTGCTGCCTGTTTTCGCTTGCTGTGCCAGAGCTCAGGCCCTGGCGCAGCAAGCCTCTACTTGATAATTTCCGAGATAGTGCCGGCGCCGACGGTGCGTCCGCCTTCGCGGATTGCAAAGCGCAGGCCCTTCTCCATGGCCACCGGAGTGATCAGCTCAACCACAAGCTGAACGTTGTCGCCCGGCATCACCATCTCCGTGCCCTCGGGAAGCTCCGCCACTCCCGTCACATCCGTCGTGCGGAAGTAGAACTGCGGACGATATCCCTTGAAGAACGGCGTATGACGGCCACCTTCTTCCTTCGACAGAACGTAAATCTCGCCCTTGAACTTGGTGTGTGGCGTGATCGAGCCAGGCTTGGCCAACACCATCCCGCGCTCCACGTCTTCCTTGGCAATGCCGCGCAGAAGAAGTCCAGCGTTGTCGCCCGCCAGACCTT
The DNA here is from genome assembly GCA_963839215.1 of uncultured Acidobacteriaceae bacterium. Classification (GTDB taxonomy): domain Bacteria; phylum Acidobacteriota; class Terriglobia; order Terriglobales; family Acidobacteriaceae; genus Telmatobacter. The sequence continues at coordinate 280,640 of CAWITZ010000004.1, forward strand.
CGTCCAGCTGCTTCTTGAACATCTCAACGCCCGTCACGACCGTCTTGCGCGTCTCGCGGAAGCCAACAATCTCGGCTTCCTCGCCCACCTTCACCTTGCCCCGCTCGATACGGCCCGTCACCACTGTGCCACGGCCCGAGATCGAGAAAATATCTTCGATCGGCATCAGGAACGGAAGGTCGATCGCGCGGTCAGGCTGCGGAACGTTCTTGTCCACCGCATCCATCAGCTCGTCGATCTTCGCTTCCCACTGGGCTTCGCCATTCAGCGCGCCCAAGAGCCGAGCCACGGACCACCGGAACATCGTCGCCCGGGAACTGGTACTTGGTCAGAAGCTCGCGCACTTCCATCTCCACCAGGTCGATCAGCTCCGCGTCTTCAACCGCATCGCACTTGTTCAGAAAGACCACGATGTACGGCACGCCTACCTGGCGGGCCAGCAGAACGTGCTCCTTGGTCTGCGGCATCGGTCCATCGGTCGCCGCAACGACGAGAATTGCGCCGTCCATCTGCGCTGCGCCCGTGATCATGTTCTTGATGTAGTCGGCGTGACCGGGGCAGTCCACGTGCGCGTAGTGACGGTTGGCCGTCTCGTACTCCACGTGCGCCGTCGCGATCGTGATGCCGCGCTCCCGCTCTTCCGGCGCGTTGTCAATCGAGTCGAACGAACGGAACGCGATCTTCGGGTTGTGCTTCGACAATACCTTCGTGATTGCCGCCGTCAACGTCGTCTTACCGTGGTCGATGTGTCCTATCGTTCCCACGTTCACGTGCGGCTTCGAACGGTCAAACTTTTCCTTCGCCATAAAAAGCCCAAATCCCTTTCGTGGCTCGTGTTGCCAATTTCAACCAGGGGCGCCGGCCATCCGGCTCCAGCCCCACAAAACCCGCTTACTGCTTACTTGCCCTGCGCACGGCCGATAATCTCGTCGGCGATCATGCGCGGCGCCTCTTCGTAGCGCGCAAACTGCATTGAGTACGACGCACGGCCCTGTGTCGATGAACGAATATCGTTCACGTAACCGAACATTTCCTTCAGGGGCACGATAGCCTTGATCACCTGCGAGCCGGCTGCGTGCTCCATGCCCTCGATACGTCCGCGGCGCGAGTTGATGTCGCCGATGATCGTTCCCATGAACTCCTCGGGAACCGTCACCTCCACCGCCATCACCGGCTCCAGCAGAACTGGAGACGCTTTCCTCGCCGCTTCCTTGAACGCGATCGAACCGGCAAACTTGAACGCCATTTCGTTCGAGTCCACATCGTGATAGCTGCCGTCGTACAACGTCACCTTGACATCAACGATGGGATAGCCGGCCAGAATGCCCAGCTCCAGCGCACCCTGCACGCCCTGGTCGATCGGCTTGATGTATTCCTTCGGCACCGAGCCGCCCTTGATGTCGTTCACAAACTCGTAGCCCTTGCCAGGCTCGTTGGGCTCGACCCGCAGCTTGCAATGCCCATAGTTGCCCGAACCACCGGTCTGGCGGATGTACTTGCCTTCAGCCTCGGCCGTCTTGCGAATCGTTTCGCGGAAGGCCACCTTGGGCTCGCCCACGTTGGCCTCAACCTTGTGCTCGCGCTTCATGCGGTCCACAAGAATTTCGAGGTGCAGCTCGCCCATGCCGCTGATGATTGTCTGACCAGAATCCTCGTCGGTACGAACCTTGAAGGTGGGATCCTCATCCGCCAACTTCGAGAGCGCAATGCCCATCTTCTCCTGGTCAACCTTCGTCTTCGGCTCAATCGCAACCGAAATTACCGGCTCGGGGAAGGTAATGGCGCCAAGCGCGATCGGATGGTTTGGCGAACTGAGCGTGTCGCCCGTCTTCAGATCCTTGAGGCCCACGCCGGCGCAGATATCGCCCGCCAGAATCTCGGTGATGTCCTCACGCTTGTTGGCGTGCATCTTCACCAGGCGGCCCACGCGCTCAGTCTTGCCCGTGCGCGGATTCAGAATCGTGTCTCCGGTCTTGAGCGAACCCGAGTAGACGCGGATAAACGAGAGCTTGCCAAACGGATCGTTGATCAACTTGAAGACCAGCGCCGAAAGCGGCTCGCCGTCCTCGGGCTTGCGCACGAGGATTTCCGTCTGGTTCGAAGGATTGATGCCCTCGACCGGTGGCTTGTCTAGCGGGCTCGGCAGATAATCGATCACTGCGTCGAGCAAGGTCTGCACGCCCTTGTTCTTGAACGCGCTTCCACAGATCACCGGGAAGACCTTCAGGTCGTTGGTAGCCTGGCGAATGCCCGCCTTCAGCTCGGCAATTGTCGGCGTCTCGCCTTCGAGAAACTTCTCGAGCAGCACGTCATCCGTCTCGGCGATCACTTCGATCAGCTGCATGCGGAAGGCTTCGGCCTTCTTCACGAGATCGGCGGGAATCTCTTCCACGTCGTACTCGGCGCCCATCGTCTCGTCGTGCCACAGAATCGCCTTCATCTCGATCAGATCGACGACACCCTTGAAGTTGGCCTCAGCGCCAATAGGAATCTGCAGCGCAACCGGACGCGCGCCCAGCCGCTTGCGAATCGTCTCCAGCACGAACTCGAAGTCCGCACCGTTCTTGTCCATCTTGTTGACGAAGCAGATACGGGGAACCTTGTATTTGTCGCCCTGGCGCCACACCGTCTCGGTCTGTGGCTGTACGCCTGAAACCGAGTCGAAGACCGCAACCGCGCCATCCAGCACGCGCAGTGAGCGCTCCACTTCGGCGGTAAAGTCTACGTGGCCCGGCGTATCAATAATGTTGATGCGGAAATCGCGCCACATGCAGGTCGTCGCGGCCGACGTAATCGTAATGCCGCGCTCCTGCTCCTGCTCCATGTAATCCATGGTCGCGGTGCCTTCATGCACTTCGCCGATGCGGTGCGTGATGCCCGTATAAAACAGGATGCGCTCTGTCGCTGTCGTCTTCCCGGCGTCGATGTGCGCCATGATTCCGATATTCCGGCAACGGTTCAGAGGTATAGTGCGAGCCACAGCAAACTCTTCCTTGCGGGATCAACCCGCGGTTGTTTCGTACAACTTCAAATCTCCCGATCCACTTGCCCGGGGAACGATATTCGGACGGCCTACCAGCGATAGTGCGCGAAGGCCTTGTTGGCCTCAGCCATGCGGTGCACGTCTTCCTTCTTCTTCATCGCCGCGCCGCGGCCATTGGCCGCGTCCAGCAGCTCATTGCTCAGCTTGTCAATCATGCCCTTTTCGCCGCGACTGCGCCCGTAGGTGATCAGCCAGCGAATTGCCAGCGAGGTGCGCCGCTCCGGGTTCACTTCGATCGGGACCTGGTAGTTGGCGCCGCCCACACGACGGGTCTTTACCTCAAGCAGCGGCTTGCAGTTCTCAACGGCCTTCTTGAAGAGCTTGATCGCCTCTTCGCCGCCGCCCCTGGACTCGAGATTCTGCATCGCCTTGTAGAAGATGCCCTGGGCCGTCGACTTCTTGCCGCCCCACATCATCGAGTTCACAAACTTGGTCACCAGCGTGGACCCGTAAACCGGATCCGCCGCCACTTCCCGCTTCGCAATGTGCCCTTTTCTCGGCATAATCCTCAAAATCCTTCTTGGCGGCGCTTGCGCGCCCGAAAACTATTTCTTGCCCTGCGCCGCGCCACCCTTGGCGCGCTTGGCGCCATACTTCGAGCGCCCCTGCTTGCGATTGGCTACACCCACCGAATCGAGCGTGCCGCGTACAACGTGATAACGAACGCCGGGAAGATCCTTCACACGGCCGCCGCGGATCAGCACGATCGAGTGCTCCTGCAGGTTGTGGCCGATGCCGGGAATGTAGGTCGTCACTTCAATTCCGTTGGTGAGCCGCACGCGCGCAACCTTGCGGAGCGCCGAGTTCGGCTTCTTGGGTGTCTGGGTGTACACGCGGGTGCACACACCGCGCCGCTGCGGCGAGGCCTGCAGTGCGGGCGATGCCGTCTTGTACCGCGGGGCCGTACGCCCCTTGCGAACGAGCTGATTAAAAGTAGGCAAACTGAAACTCCTTACCGCAAAACCGTGTTACCCAACCACAAGCCGCGCGCAGACCTTTGGGGCCTCCCCTGCGTCATGGCTCGCTCAGACTCAAGCGCGCACACGCATGGAAGCCCTATCGTTGCTGCTTCGCGTCTGCCTTCGTTCCACTTCCAGACGAGAACCAGGACGGTGGCCGGTCGTTTTCACGCCATTTGCGGAAAAGTCGACTCCGTTTCGCCGGTTCCGGCTCGCATAGCCCTCCCAGGTGGAGAAACGCGCGAGCACCGATGCGATGTACCCCTGCCCTTCGCAAGATAAGAGCTACTTCGGGGTGTCACGGCCAGATGAACAACTCCTGGCCCTGGTTGCCCTTCCACTGCTCCGGCGGGCCACCCTTACACTTTCTTCGCGTACAACACACGCAGAAAGCCGTTCTTGCGGAACCTTTTTACAATAGCAAGAAATAGGGGCGGGGTCAACGAATTCGATACCGCCCCGCTCTTATCTTTTCAGCCTTTGATCGCCAGACGATCTTCCTATCCGAGCCTCTAGCCTCACCCGAGCCTACTGAATCCCGTGCAGCACCCATTTGCCGTCTTCGAGTGTGAAAATGGCATGGCGCTTCACGCTGAGCTGGTTGCCCGGATTGTGGGCGATCTGCTCCAGAGCATCCGGCACGCCCGTCAGGTCCACGACCTCGTCAAAGTCCGCACCCTTCGCCGATGAGGCCCCCGCGGCCATTTCATCCTGAATGTTGCTTACGTTCCGGGCTTTAAGATGGTTGGCCGCGGCGGTCGTCACGGTGATCGAGTAGCTCGTATCTTCAAGGCTCGACGGCCGCCACTCAATCACATCGCCACCATTGGCCAGCTTGACCGCCTTCTTTCCGGAGTCGCTTAATTTGAAGTCTGCCCAGTACTTATTGGGATAAATCTTCGTCCTGTCCCAAAGCTTTGCGGTCGCGCCCTGCCGCATACCCAGATCGTCAACCACGACCGTCGCACCTACAGGAGCCGTCTGATCATACTTCGCCTGGATGAGCGCGTTGGCCTGAGCCTCCGTCAACTCCGGAGCCGACTTGCACCCCGCTAGCGCGAAACCGATGCTGAGCACGCCCATTGCAACTAAAGCCTTCATTTGCACTATTCTCACAGTTCCCCCCTATGTCGCCTGAAATGGCCTGGTTTTGGTTGACCCGTCATTCTTCTCCTCAAGCGCCGCGCTGTCAAATGGAGTGTCGTGAGCTTTGTGATGGATTCAAAAGGCTTAACGATGACCGCCGACGCTAGGCAGTTCCAGCCGCACTGCCAACAGCGCCTGATTCGCATCCACAACAACGTCGAAAAATCGGACCCATCCTGCTTTTTTTGTTTAAGTTAATCCCCACCCGCCAGCCGCGCGTGCAGCAATTCGAGAAAGCCCTTCTCATCCGATTGCAGGCACACAGAGGCATTCGGAGCGCCCTCGACCGGCTTCGTGAAGCCGTGGTCGTCCACCTCGATACGCATGGGAGTCGCCGGGCAGAGATCCGGCCTGAAGCTATATGTCACCGCGACCGGGTCGAAGAGGGTTGGCGTCGTCCAATGGCCGTCCGTGCCCGCCACCCACTGGTGATAGAGGAGCGTCACTTGATCTGTTACCGCCGACCCATGCGCAAAGATCGCCTCCCGGGCAGGCGACTCCAGGTGAATCTGCGTCGAATCAAGCGGCATCATGAAAACCGGTACGCCGGAGGCGAGCAGCGCCTTCGCGCCAGCCGGGTCGCAAAGGATGTTCCACTCCGGATCCGGCTTGTTGCTCACACCATCCTTGGTATCGTAGCCGCGGTGCACGCTGCCACCCATGATGACAACTCGCTTCAGCTTGCGAAAGGTCTCAGGCTCGCGCTTGATCGCCGCACCAACGTTTGACAGCGGCCCGATCCCGATCAGCGTTATCTCGCCGGGATGCTGCCGGATCTGCTCGAGCAGAAACTCCACCCCGTTCGGATGCTGGTGATCCGGCTCTCGCCTGGCATAGGCGGCCTGCGTAAAGACGTTAGTCTGTGGCGTGGCAACGCCCGCGGCCACGGGGATGTCGCTTCTTCCCGCCGCCGCCAGATAGCGATCCACCAAACGCGCACGCAATTCCGTGTCCCCGTATGTGGTCGTGATGCCCAGAATCTTCAACTCTGGACTGCGCAACGCGAGCCCCAGCGCGAAGGCGTCATCAATGTCATCGCCAATATCGGTATCAAGGATAACGAGCTGCGGTTTCGCCGCTGCCTCCTGTGCACCTGCCTGCCGCACTCCCGCAGACATGCCCAGCACCAGCACTACCCCTAACGTCAGCAGACTCACCCCTCGGTTCATCCTCGTCATCCTATCCGTGCCTCTCCCCTTCGAGCTTCGCTACAATCGCGTCCGCGTCATACACGCACCCACCCCACACGCCGCCGCTTGCCTGCACCAGCGCCGCCCACAGCCGCGTATCTTCGGGCAGCGCCGGATGCGGCTTCAGATCCGCACGCGCGCTGCGCTTCGCAAGGCGTCGCGCACCTTCGTCTGCGTCAAATTCACCAGCAGCATCACCAACAAGGTCAACCGATCCCACCAGCTTTGCGCGGTCAACCACAATCTCGATCAGGTCGCCCTCCTGCACCTTCCCAATGGGCCCGCCCGCCAGCGCCTCCGGCGAAATGTGCCCTACGCACGCGCCTGTCGACACTCCGCTGAAGCGTGCATCTGTCAGCACCGCCACATGCCTGCAGTGCGGCAATGCCTTCAGCGCGGAGGTGATCTGGTAAATCTCCTGCATGCCCGCGCCCTTGGGCCCACTGCAGATCAGCACCACTACATCGCCTTTTCCCACCGAGCCGTTCTTGATTGCGCGGATTGCTGCCTCCTCGGTGATGAAGACCCGCGCCGGCCCGCGATGGCGATACACGTTGTCCTCCCCGATCAACGACGCATCGATCGCCGTGCACTTGATCACCGACCCCTCTGGCGCAAGATTCCCCAGCGGAAAACAAACCGTTGAAGACAGCCCGCTGGCCTTTGCCTTATCCCGCGACATGATCACTTCATCCGAGTCGATGCCATCCAGTTCCTTCAGCCTGCGCTGTAACGTCTGCCGCCGTTCGCTCTGCTGCCACCAGTCGAGACAAGCGTCCAGCGTCTCCCCGCTCACAGTCTTTACCGTCGTATCGAGCAGTCCTGCCGCACGCAGCGCGAGCATGACCTCGGGCACGCCACCTGCCAGAAACACCTGCACCGTTGCGAATCCGCGCGGCCCATTCGGCAGAGCGTCCACAAGGCGCGGCGTCTCGCGATTCACTTCGGCCCACTCGGCCACGGTCGGCCGCTTCAAGCTCGCAGAAAAGGCAATCGCCGGCACATGCAGCAGCAGGTTTGTCGATCCGCCAAACGCTGCATGCACCACCATTGCGTTCCGCAGCGCACCCGGGGTCAGCACATCGCGCACGCCCATCCGCAGCTCGTGCATGCGCAGCAGCGCGCGTGCCGAACGCTTCGCCGCATCGAGCCACACAGGCTGACCCGACGGCGCAAGAGCAGTGTGCGGCAGAGACAACCCCAGCGCCTCGCCTACCACCTGCGATGTCGCCGCAGTGCCCAGAAACTGGCAGCCGCCTCCCGGTGAAGCGCACGCGCGGCATCCCATTTCCGCCGCGTATTCAAGCGTGATCTGCTGCTGCGCAAAGCGCGCGCCAATCGTCTGCACTTTGCCGGCATCTTCGCCCGCATCGGGCAGTAGCGTCACGCCGCCCGGCACCAGCACCGCGGGCAACGGGCCTGCCGAGGCCAGCGCCATCATCATCGCGGGCAGTCCCTTGTCGCAGGTCGCAATGCCCAGCACGCCCTTGCGCGTAGGCAGAGAGCGCATCAGCCGTCGCAGCACCATTGCCGCATCATTGCGAAAGGGCAGCGAATCCATCATGCCCGTCGTGCCCTGCGTGCGCCCGTCGCAGGGGTCAGTGCATGCTCCGGCAAAGGGAATCGCGCGCAGCGCCTTCAACTCGCGTGCGGCCTCGGCCACCAGCAAGCCCACTTCCCAGTGCCCGGTGTGAAAGCCCAGCGCGACCGGCGTTCCATCTTCCGCGCGCAGGCCGCCATGGGTGCTCAGAATCAGAAACTCGGGATCGAGAAGCCGCTGCGTCTCCCAGCCCATGCCCGCATTCTGCGTCAGCCCAAAAAGATCTCCTGAAGGCTGCGTCAGCAGCATCTCCGCAGAAATCGGCAGCGCGCCCGCCGGTCCCGCCGCATGCGTCGTAAGGCCGCGAAGTTCCGGCCCCCGCGATTCCACTACGGACGCAAACGAAATCCCCATGTCTGCTTTCGATTCCATGATCAACGTAAGTATAGAGGCGAGCTTTCCGCCCTGGCTGGCGCAACACCCATCTCTCGTCGCGCTCTCGGCAGAGCGGTTGCACCAGCTTCCGGAGAAGTCGCCGCCTTCTTCCACTCTCCAGGTCCGCTCAGTGCACCAGCATCGGAATCTCTCGCTCAATCAGTTCCATGATCGTCGTGTAGCGAAGTCGCTTTTCGGGACTGTCAGCTTTCTCGGCCTGCGCGGCTAGCTCGGCCACCGAAGGCTTTAGACGCAAAGGCAAATCGCGCCAATAGTACTTCAAATCGTCATGCTCCCAGTCTGCATAGGTGGTTTCCCAGGTTCGTCCGCCTTTAGCTTGGTTGGGAAACACGATCTCAAGCGGTGAAACCGCCTCGTCATAGCTTTGAAACCGGCAATCCATCGAACAACGCAACTGGTTGGAGGTACTCAGCGTGGAAGTATGCACCGTCAAGCTGTGAAAAATTACCACATCTCCTCCATTGATTCGCCCGCCTGCCCAATCGCCTCCCTCGACTGCTTCCGGCCTGATGTATCCCTCGGTGTGTTGAAGTCCAAAAAGGTGCGACATTTCCTTGATTTCGAGGGTTCCCTGTCCCTGCAGGCAATCATGCAGCGGCATCCACGCTGTATAGCTATCGGAGCTTCCTGCAATTCCCGAGTGGTCCTGATGCGCATGCAAAACGGCGTCCCCGAGGTTGGGAAAAATGATCCGTGCAATTGGCTTGGGATGAACCAAGAGGTGCGGACCCACAAGTCGCTTCATCACATCGGCCAATACCGGATGATGCGCCAACGCGTGGAGCCGCTCCAGGCAGAACGCGCGATTCGAGGCCCGTTTATACCTCGGATCGGGTTCGAAGCACGCCACGACCGGATTCGCGAGGCGGTCCGAAGGTGCGGTCCCCTCGATCAGCCAGCCCTCGTCCGATGCAATGCCTACCATATCGCTGAGGAGCTGCTTCATGTCCCCTTTCGGCATCAGGTCGCGGATGAAGACGTATCCGTAGGTCTCCATCTCATTCTGGAGAGATACGGAGTCCAGATCTCTGGGGAAGATCGTGCGAAATGATTTCATCGTACCCTCCAGGGAACGACATTTTCGATGCCGCTTAGCATACTTTGCTAGAGGCTTGATATTCGTCATCTCTTTGTCACCAGATTGTCTAATTGTTCCCAGCGCTAGCGATCAACAATTGGTTGCGACCATGTGGTCTCACGTGCCCTCTCCGAGCCTTTATCAGCATTCTCCGCAACGCCCTTTGCCCCTTTTGCCGCGTGCGTGCAATACTCCGTAGGTCCTGAACAAGACGGCCGCTGCCCGACCTGAACCCATGGAACCTCTCTACCGCACCATCGCACGCCGTCTCGTTCCCTTCCTCATGCTGCTCTACCTGGTCGCGTACCTTGACCGCGTCAACATCGGGTTTGCCGCGCTCACCATGAACCGCGATCTGCACATCGATCCGCGCCTCTATGGACTCGCCGCGGGCATGTTCTTCCTCGGCTACTTCTTCTTTGAGGTCCCCAGCAACCTCATGCTGCTGCGCACCGGCGCTCGCCGTTGGATCATGATCATCATGGTCGCCTGGGGACTGGTCTCCATTGCTACGGCCTTCGCTACCGGCCCGGTGAGCTACATCGTGCTTCGCTTCCTGCTCGGCGCCGCGGAAGCCGGCTTCTACCCCGGCATCATTCTGTATCTGACCTTCTGGCTGCCTCCGTCGGTGCGCTCCGGTGTGATGGCCATGTTCATTGCTGCCAATCCGCTTTCAAGCATCATCGGCGCGCCTATCTCCGCACGCATCCTCCTGCTCGACAGGTTCCTCGGGCTCAAAGGGTGGCAATGGCTTTTCCTGATCGAGGGCCTGCCCGCCATTCTTCTGGGTTGCGTTGTGCTCTTTCTGCTGCCCGACGGCCCTCACCACGCGCACTGGCTCACTGACGGCCAACGAGCCGAGCTTGAACGCGACCTCAGCGTCACCACCACCGTGCACAGCGGCAAGCGGCATTCGCTTTTTGACGCCTTCACCGCGCAGCCACGCGTCTATGGATGGAGCCTCGCCTACTTCCTGCTGATGCTCGGCAACTACGTCCTTAATTTCTGGATTCCCAGCGTGCTCGCCTCGCACGGCGTCGGCCTCAAAACTCTCGGATGGCTCACCGCGCTGCCTTATCTCGCCGGCGTCATCGCCATGATCCTCTGGAGCCGCCGCTCCGACCATCGCCGCGAACGGCGCATGCATCTCACCGCCGGCTACGCGACGGCAGCCGCGGGCTTCCTGATCGCGGGCCTCGCAACGAACACCGCAGTCGCAACGGTCGGCTTTACCATCGCGGCCATCGGCATCCTCAGCGCGCTGCCAATCTTCTGGGGAGCGGCAACAGTTGAAATCGCCGGCCCCATGGTTGCCGCGCATATCGCCGTCATCAACTCCATCGGCAATCTCGGCGGCTTCTTCGGCCCCGTTTTAATCGGATCGCTGCGCCAGTCGACTCACGGCTACTTCGCCGGGCTCGCCGCCATCGCCCTCTGCCTTCTCGCCGGGGCTCTCTGCGCCGCAGCGCTCTGCAGGCCGAGCGCATTGCCTGCCGTCGCCGCATCCAAAGAGACCACGCCGGAATCCGCGCCCCAGTAGTTCTTCAAGCGCCGTGCTGACCCGCCTCGGCGCTCCTGATCACATAAAATCCCAGCGCCGCATCACCCTGCTCGAGCAATCTCGTCCGCATCAACGCGCCGTACCGCTCCTCCAACCGATCTTTTCGGCGATGTTCCGCAATCACAACGGCATCCTCCGCCAGCAGAGCCCGTGCAGCACCGCCCAGCAGCCCCAGCGTTCCGGCATACTCTGTCTCCGCCTCGTAGGGCGGATCGAGAAACACCACATCGAACTGCGCAACCTTCGCACGCCGCAGAAAACTCACCGAGCTCTGCGCCTCGATGCGATAGCCCGTCGCCACCCCCAGCTTCGCCAGGTTCCCACGCAGCGCCTTCAGCGCGGGCTCTGCCCGCTCCACAAACACCACCTGCTGGGCACCGCGGCTGATCGCTTCGATTCCTACCGCACCCGAGCCTGCATACAAATCCAGAAACGCCGCTCCTTCAATCCGTGGCGACAGTACATTGAAGAGGGTTTCCCGCAGCCGGTCGCTCGTGGGCCGAGTCGCCTGCCCCGCAGGGGCCTGCAACACCCGCGATCGAAAGGTTCCGCCAATAACGCGCATGGTATCCGCCAGTTAATCCTGCGAAAAGAGACTCCAGAATAATTGAGACGGGCTGCCACCCCCACCCTCTACAATTCCTCTATGCGAGGCTGGTCGATTCCCCTGGGCCGGTGGATGGGCGTGGAATTGCGCGTTCACACCTTCTTCCTTCTTCTGGCCGTTGTCTGCCTGGGCCTAAGCGCCTCAGACGGCTGGGTGCGCGGCATGGGTCTTTTCCTTGTCCTCGTCGCGGCGGTCATCGTTCGAGAAATCGCGCGGCTTATTGTCGCTGCGTGGCTCGGTCTGCGCCTTCGCGCCCTCCTGGTGCTCCCCATCGGCGGACTCTTCGCCTACGCCAACCCCGAAAGCCAGGAGGCGGCCAACGAGGGTGTCGGGCAGTTTGCACTCGCCTTCGCCGGCCCCATTGCCAACTGCGCTACTGCCTTCGCCCTCGCGCTCACTTTTCTCGGCGCCGGAGGCAGCGTTCGTCTCTTCGATCAGCCGTGGATCTCCTCGGCCTATCTGCTGCGCAGCATGGTCTGGATGCAGGCCGGTCTCGGCGTGCTCCATCTGCTGCCCGCTTACCCGCTCGACGCCGGCCGGCTGCTTCGCGGCAACTTCGCCCGAGAGCACGGCATCGCACCCGCGGGCCGTGCGGCTACAGGCCTCGGACAGCTCCTCGCTCTCGCCGCCATGCTCGCGGGCATGCTGCTGCACAGCCCGTGGATCATCATCGCCGGCTTCTTCATCATGATCGGCGCGCAGATTGAAGATCAGGGCGTCTTCTTCCAGTCCGTCGTCGATACCGTGCACATGCGCGAAGTCATGCTTACCGACTTCGCTACGCTCTCGCCCTCTGACACTCTCGCCGACGCTCTCGGCCGCTGCGTTCACTCTCTGCAGGAAGACTTCCCTGTCGTGCGCGGGCCTGAACTTGTCGGCATCGTCTCCCGCCAGCGCATCGTCGACGCCCTGCGCAGCGACGGCAACGGCTACGTGCAATCCATCATGTCTCGCGCCTTCCAGGTGGCGCGCCCCGAGGACACACTCGGAGCCACCATCCGCCGCCTCACCGCTGGCCGCGGCCTCTCGCTCATTCCCGTCACTGAGAGCGGCCGCGTCGTCGGCATCGTCAGCGTGCAGAACCTGATGAGCTCCATGACGCTCCTCGCCGAAAAGCGCCGCATCGAGCGCGAAGAAGGCGAGGAATAACGCCGCCATGCCCGGCGACGACCTCGAGCAGCTCAAATCTCCTGCGCCCCTTGCGCCCGCCCTTTACCTCGTCGCAACCCCCATCGGCAACCTCGGCGATATCACCCTGCGCGCGCTCGACGTCCTGCGCCGCGCCAACCGCATCGCCTGCGAAGACACGCGCCAGACCCAGAAGCTGCTCAACCATACGGCATCACCACACCCACCGTAAGCTGCCACGAACACAATGAGCTCGCCGCGCGCGGCAGAATTCATCGCAGAGATACAAGGCGGGCAAGGCGATCGCCGTTGTTTCCGATGCGGGCATGCCCGGCATCAGTGATCCCGGCGTCGTCCTCGCGTCTGCAGCCATCGCTGCCGGCGTCCCAGTCATCCCCATCCCCGGCGCCAACGCCGCGCTCAGCGCGCTCATCGCCTCGGGCCTGCCCACTGCGGAGTTTCACTTTCTCGGCTTCCTGCCGGAGAAAGCCGGAGCCCGCCGCACACGACTCGAAGCTCTCGCCGCAGAGCCACGCGAGCTCCGCGCTGACCCTGATTTTTTACGAAGCTCCACATCGCATCGCTGAAACGCTTGCGGATATTGAGGCCACCTGGGGATCCACGACTCGCATCGTCGCCGCTCGCGAGCTCACCAAGCTCCACGAGGAATTTCTGCGCGGCACCGTCGCCGAAGTGCGCGCCGCCCTCACCGCCCGCGACCGCATCCGCGGCGAATTTGTTCTGCTGCTTGAAGCCGCTCCCCGCGGCGCCGCCGAACCGCTCCAAAGCCAGGAGAAAATTGCCGACCGCATCGCCCGCCTGCAATCCGAAGCCGGCATCGACGAGAAAGAAGCGCTCAAGCGCCTCGCCCGCGAACTCGGCCAATCCAAGAGCGAGGTCTACCGCGAACTCCAGCGCGAGCGCGCACGCCGCAAATAGCCTTCAGCCCCCCACCGCCATCCGCACCGCCTCTTCCGCGTCCGCTGGCCAGCTCCAACAGTCCTCCGATTCTCCGGCTTCAGAAAACCCGCCTCGACCGCCGTATCCAGAAATGCCAGCAGCCCGCTCCAATAACCCGCCGTGTTGATCAGGATGCAGGGCTTGCTGTGCATCCTGAGCTGCTTCCACGTCACAATCTCCATCAGCTCGTCGAGCGTTCCGTATCCGCCCGGCAGCACCAGGAACGCGTCTGCCAACCGCACCATCCGCGCCTTGCGCTTGTGCATCGTGGCCGCCACCTCAAGCCGTGTCAGCCCCGGGTGGGCAATCTCGCTGCCCGCAAGCAGTTCGGGAATGACGCCGATCACCTCTGCGCCGCCCGTCATTGCCGCATCCGCCACAGCGCCCATCAGCCCCACGCTCGCGCCGCCGTAGACCATGCCCAGGCCCGCTGCCGCAATCGCCGCGCCCAGCGCCTTTGCCTCCGCCAGAAAAACCGGATCGTTCCCCCGCGCCGAGGCGCAATAGACCGCTACCCGCCTGATTCTTTTCGTTCTAGCCATTGCCTTTCAGCATAACCGCCGCCCACGGGAACAACTGCTCCGGGCGCTGCGTAAAGCTCTGCAGGAGAAACTGCATGCGCAAGATTCCTGTCGTTGCATTGTCTGTTCTGGCACTCGCTTCGCTCCCGGCAGCCTTTGCTGCACCCCCAGCGCCCAAAGACGCGGCTTCCACAATCGTCATCGTTTTTAAAGACGGCCACCGCCAGACCTACAGCCTCGCCGACATCGCCCGCGTCGAGTTTGGCGGAGCCCGCGCATCCATCACGCTGCCGCCCGCCGACTCTGCCGCCCGCGGCCAGTTCGTCGGCAAATGGGTTGTGGGCGTCGGCAGCGGGAACGACGACACCTTCATGATCACGCTCAAGGAAGACGGCAACGCCCTGCGCTCCCTGCACTCCATCCAAGGCACATGGCAATACGTAAACGGCGAGGCCCGCATCAGCTGGGATGACGGCGCCAAGGACGCTATTCGCAAGGTCGGCTCGCAGTTTCAGAAGTACGCCTACACCTCCGGCCAGTCCTTTACTGACAAGCCGGATAACGTAACCAGCGCCCACAACACCACGCCCAAGCCGATCTAACCAGCGCACTCTCAACGTGCCGCGCGCGTTCGCGACAGCGCGGTCTCTCTGCCCGCCGGTCTCTCCGCGCACCGGCCCTCCTGCGCAAAAGACCGGCGCCGGGTAAACTACTCCAAGGACCCTTCCCTCCTGGACCCGCCGCCGTGCAGCCGCTCATCGCCAATCTCAATCCAGAACAGCGTGCCGCCGTCGAAGCCACCGAGGGGCCGCTGCTCATCCTTGCCGGCGCAGGCTCGGGCAAAACGCGTGTCATCACCAGCCGCATCGCCTGGCTTATTCGCGAAAAAGGCATCGCGCCCGATTCCATCCTCGCCGTCACCTTCACCAATAAAGCTTCCAAGGAAATGGGCGAACGCGTCGAAAAGCTCCTCGGCCATTCATCGCTCGCCAAGCCGCTCATCGCCACCTTCCACTCGCTCTGCGTACGCATTCTGCGCCGCGATATTGAAGCTCTCAAAATCGGCAACGACGGCCTCACCCGCACCTTCGCCATCTACGATGAAAACGACCAGCAGGCGATTGTGAAGCAGATCATGCGCCGTATGGGCCTCGATACCAAACAGCTCACGCCGCGCACCGTCCTTGGCCGCATCTCCTGGGCCAAAAACCACATGATCGACCCGCAGGAGTACTACCTCAGCTCAAAGGAGCCCAACAGCGAGCGCATCGCCCACATCTTCAAGGAGTACAAAGGCGAGCTCAGGAAAAACAACGCCCTCGACTTCGATGATCTTCTGCTTGAGGCCGCCCGCCTGCTCAAGGTTTCCGCGGAAACCCGCGAGCGCTACCAGCGCAAATACCGCTACCTGCTTGTCGACGAATACCAGGACACCAACCGCCCGCAATACGAGCTCATGAAGCTCCTCGCCGGCGAAGCCAAAAACGTCTGCGCCGTCGGCGACGAAGACCAGAGCATCTACTCCTGGCGCGGCGCCGACATCCGCAACATCCTCGAGTTCGAGAAGGATTTCCCCAACGCGCGCATAATCCGCCTCGAGCAGAACTACCGCTCCACGCAGATCATTCTCGAAGCCGCCGGCGCCGTCGTCGCCAACAACCTGCGCCGCAAAGGCAAGAAGCTATGGACCGATCGCCAGGGCGGCTCGATGATCGGCTACTATGAGGCGCCCGACGGCGAAAACGAAGCGCTCTTCATCGCCGACCGCATCCGCACCTTTCAGCGCGAGCAAGCCAACTCTTCTGAAAGCACCGAGAACCGCGGCCACTGCGCCGTGCTCTACCGCACCAACTCGCAATCGCGCCTTATTGAAGAAGCGCTGCGCCGCTACGGCATCAGCTACTCGATGGTCGGCGGCTTCAGCTTCTACGAGCGCGCCGAGATCAAGGACCTGCTCGGCTACCTGCGCCTCGTCCGCAATCCGCACGACTCCATGGCGCTACAGCGCGTCATCAATGTGCCGGCACGCGGCATCGGCGCCACCACGCTCGCTACCCTTGAGCGCATCGCGCTTGAAACCGGCGTGTCCACCTGGGAGGCCATCGGCGCGGCCACCGCCAACAATCTGCTGCAGCCGCGCGCCCTCGCTGCCCTTCAATCCTTCCGCCAGCTCATCATCGATGCACAGGCCATGATGGACCCCGACTTTGCGGGCAAACTCACCGCCGACGTCGCGTCCAACGAAGAAACGAGCGGAGACACCGACTTCTCTTTTGGAGACGCCGAACCCACCCCGGAAGAAAAGCGTCAGGCCACCGCCGAACTTGAAGCCGCCACCTCCTTTGACTTCGGCGGTAACGAAGACCAGATGCCACTTCTGGACGCGAGCCACTTCTCGCCTTTCGCGAGCGCGCCTAAACGCCCGTTCCTCAAGATGCCGAAGCCCGCGCTGCAATCGGACGAAACCAGGGTGCCCCCGGTCCCTGCGATTGGATCTGGGCCTGCGTTTGAATCGGAGGAGAATGCGGCGGACGACGAGGAATTGCGGCCTCAACCTTTCCGCGCGCCCGGCGATGCAGCAACACTTCCCGAGCTGATCCGCTTCCTCATCGATCGCACCGGCTACATCAAGGCTCTCGAAGCTGAGGCCTCGCCCGAGTCCTTGAGTCGCATTGAAAATCTCAAGGAGCTTGCCAACGCAGCGCACGATGCCGAGGTCCGCGGCGAAACTCTCGCCGAATTCCTTGACCACGCCGCACTCGCCAGCGACACCGATCAATATGACCCCGAAGCGCGCGTCACGCTGATGACGCTTCACGCCGCCAAAGGCCTCGAATTCCCGCTCGTCTTTCTCGCCGGACTTGAGGAGGGCCTCTTCCCGCACTCGCGCACCCTCATGAATCCCGAAGAGCTCGAGGAAGAACGCCGCCTCTGCTACGTCGGCATGACCCGTGCCATGAGCACGCTCGTTCTCACCCGCGCCCAATACCGCCGCCGCTATGGCAACGATGCGCCCGAGCTCTCCATCCCCTCGCGCTTTCTTGAAGAGGTGCCGAGCCAGCTGGTTGAAAATCTCAATGGCAGCCGCTCGCCCGCCTGGTCTACGCCTGCCTATGGCTACGCCGCGCGCAAAGGCAACCGTAACTCCGGCTCGGGCGACTTCGAAGGCCGCCACTACAACTACGAGGACGAGAGCCAGGAGACGCCGCGGCTTTCATCCGGCCACAAAGGCGGTCAGGAAAGTGCGAGCCGGGAAGGCCACTCCATCGACAATATCGCCAAGTTTTTCGGTGGGAAAGCCGGCCCGGGGAAAGCCGGTTCCTTCGCCCGGCCGGCGATAGACCTGCCGGAACCATCCGGCGCCGCCGGCCTGAAGAAAGGACAGCGCGTTCGCCATGCCAAATACGGCGAAGGCACCGTGCTCATCCGCGAAGGCGAGGGCGACGAGGCCAAGCTCACCGTCATGTTCAACCACCACGGCATGAAAAAGATGATGGAAAAGTTCGCCAACCTGCAGAAAGTCTAGATTGCGTCGCAGCCTTCGGAGGCATAACCTTGGCCGTGGTTTCCAATGGAGCAGTTTCATGCGTCAAACTGTATGCATCGCCCTCCTCGCCGCATTCACCATTCTCGCTGCAGCAGAGGACAAGCCTCCGGTACATAAACAGGTAACCGTGGCGCAGCTGCAGCGGACCGTAGCCGACTCTCATGGCGCCACCGACGCGGCGCTGGCACAGCAGCTCGCAATGCTCGAACTAACTGAGCGCCTGGGCACAACCCAGCTCGCGCAGCTGAGCAGCGAGGTTCCAGGTGAAAAGTCGCGCCAGGGGCTGCTTCTGCTCGCCGACCAGTCTGCGTTTCTCGACCCACCCGATGCAGAGATTCCCAACAAGCCCGCGCCGTCTCCAGAGGAGACGCGCCGGATGCTGGTCCAGATCGTTAACTACGTAAACACCACCCTGCGCCAGTTACCCAACTTTATTGCTACCCGGGACACCGCTGCCTTTGAAGACCGCCCAAAAGAGGATGTGCTCGAAGCAAACGCAACCGTAAGCTACAGCTATCAACCCCTTCACTTCGTCGGCAAGTCCACCGCAACTGTCACCTACAGCGATCACAAAGAAGTGGTCGGCGACAGCCCAAAGAAAGCTTCTACCAAGGGACAAATCGGTGGCCTCGTCACCGCCGGTGAGTTCGGCCCCATCCTCACAACGGTCGTGGCCGATGCGCTCAAAGGAAAAATCACGTGGGCGCGATGGGAAAACGGCCCAGCAGGTGCCGAAGCGGTCTTCCACTACGCGGTGCCTGAAGGCGGCTCACACTACCGCGTGCGCTTCTGTTGCCTCGTCAACGGCTACACAGCAGACGGTCAACCCGATATGCAGATCTTCGACGAACAGTCGGCTTACCACGGAGAGATCGCATTCAACCCACTCGATGGATCCATCCTTCGGATAACCGTCGAGGCAGAGATGCCTCCAACCGGGCTCGTCCCGAAAGCCGGAATTCTGGTGGAATACAGGCCAGTGGCTATTGGCGGCAGGGAATATATCTGCCCGTCCGGAAGCATTTCGCTCCTTCTGGCGCATATCCAGCGGCCGCAGGGCATGTTCTCGAGGGCCACCTACAGTGGCCCCGCGAAGACATTTCTCAATGATGTTTCATTTGGCGGATACCGCCGCTTCGGTTCAGAGGTCCGGATACTCAGCGATGCAGCCGATGCGCCGCAACAGTAACCGCTGCACATCGTCTACGCCGTCGTTGCCGTCGTCTTCCGCAGCTCGGGCGGCACCTTGTCTTCGCAATGCTTCTCGAGCTCGGCGATCAAACGGCTGCGATCCGGTAACTGCCGCGTGTGAACAATCTTTGCACCGCGCTGTCCCTTGATCGTCAGCCGGTTCTTGTTCTCGTCATAGACAACCTGGCTCACGTCACTCCACCCAATCCGCCTCGTTTTTCCAAGCCAGTACGTCTGCTTCAGTCCCTCGTTACCGGCAAGCACTCTGGCAGGAAAGGTCACGAGGATGAGCATGCCCAGCAACACCCAGAAGCCGGCGCCAAACACGCCGACAAACGAAGGAAGGTTCGACAGAAACATCGTGACGCCAAGATAGACAAGAAAACCCACAAAAATTGGCGCCGCCACAAGGCTGCGCTTATTCGGGGCAAACTCAAGCTCACCGTCCACCTGGCGAGCAGGCCGGCCGGCGTCCGCGGGGCTCACGACGAGGCGGGCAAGCACCCAGACCAGCACGATCATGCCCACCGTCGGCACCATAATCCAGATTAGGTTCATCATGCGCACATCTTAGCCCTGCTCTCGAACGCCGAGCTGTACCTATTTGGCCGTATTTGATGCCCTAAGTACCATAGGACCAAACAACTAAGCCCAAAATGGCTCGTCCCGCCGCCATCCCGCAGGCATTTCGGTCCGTTCTACGCAACCATCGTCCCGTATCGAGACAAACTCGCTCCACGGCAGCGCAGCCAGTCTAAAATCCGGTTCTGGAAACAGGAGGCGCCAATGAGCACGGCAACTAGTTCGATACGGTCACGACAAAGGTCTCTGATCCTTCCCATCGTCGTCGGCGGAGCGATCGCGGGCACCCTCGACCTCACGGCCGCATTTATTTCCTTTGGCCACGATATGCCGCGCGGCATCGCCGCTGGCCTCATCGGCAGGCAAGCCGCCCTTCACGGCGGCTTCTTTCCCTGGGTCCTCGGCATCTTGCTGCACTACTTCATTGCTTTTTCCGCCGCAGCCGTCTATTGCCTGGCAAGCCGCAGGCTCGGCTTCATGCGCGATCACTGGATCGTGAGCGGGATCTTCTTCGGCATCGGACTCTATCTCGTCATGTATCTGATCGTGATGCCGCTCTGCGCCTTCCACTTTACCGGGCCATATCAGTTGCGCGGCATGATCCAGGGCCTTCTCTTTCACATGATCATCATTGGCCTGCCCATCGCCTTCAGCCTGCGCAGATTCTCCTGATCAGGAGTTGCGGACTCGCGCCTACAGCGGCTGTCCCAGCCGCTTCTCCAGCAGCGCGCGATAGGTGCGGCTCACGCGGGTGCGCGAGCCATTCTTGATCACCGCTTCAAACTCGCCGTGCGACATCGGCTCCAGTTGAATGATGCTCTCAAGGTTCACCAGCGCCGAGCGATGCACGCGCACGAAGCGACGGGGGTCCAGCTTCTCGGCCAGGTCGTTGAGCGCCGCTCGATAGAGCAGTTCTTTGCCGCCCACATGCAGCGTCACGTAAACGCCCGCGGCTTCAATCCAATCGATATCCACCACGCGCACAAAGCGCGTCGTTCCGCCCGACTTCACCACCAGCCGGTCCAGCCTGCGCTCGGCGGCCGGAGGCGCGCCGGCCACCATTTTCATGACACGATGGCCAAACTCTCCATTACTGCGCTCATCCAGCCGCGCCTTCACGCGCATCATTGTGGCCTCGAAGCGCTCATCGCTGAAGGGCTTCAGCAGGTAATCCAGCGCATTGGCTTCAAAGGCCCGTATCGCGTGCTCGTCGTAGGCAGTCACAAACACGGTCAGTGGCATCTCCGGCGCGCCGATCGCGTCAATCACGCCCAGACCGTCCAGTTCCGGCATCTGCACGTCCAGAAACACCAGCTCGGGTCTCTGCTTCTCAATCGACTCAACCGCGGCTTCTCCATCCGCGGCCTCTTCAATCAAACCCACCTGCGCATCTCTGCGCAACAGGTCGATCAGGCGCTGCCTCGCGGGAGCTTCATCGTCGGCAACCAGCACTCGTATCGGATCAAACGTGCGCGCTTCCATCATGGTTATCCCCATTCACACGCAACGGCAGCGAAATCTCCACTGCTGTCCCGCCTGTCTCGCGGTTGTAAATCAAAAACCGGCTCGCTCCATTCGGATGCAGCCCGGCAATGCGCTCGCGCGTGATTGAAAGACCCAGTCCCGCCGAATTCTCGAGCGACCAATCGAGCGGCAGCCCCACGCCGTTATCCAGCACTGAAACACGCAGCCTGCCATCGACCGGCGCCGCCTTCACCGTCACCGTGCCGCCCGCGGCCCTCCGCGAGATGCCATGGCGAATCGCATTCTCCACCAGCGGCTGAATTAAGAACGCAGGCACCAGTGCAAAACGCACTTCCTGGTCGACCTGCGTCTCAAACTTCAGTTGATCGCCGAAACGAATCTTCTGGATGGCAAGATAGTGCTCAAGAAATGCCATCTCCTCGGCCAGCGGAACCTCCTGCTTGTCCTTCGACTCCAGCGACAACCGCAGCAGATCGCCAAGATGCTCAATCATGCGCCGCGTCAGCTTTGGGTCACGCTCCACATGCGAAGAAATTGTATTCAGCGCGTTAAAGAGGAAGTGCGGATCCAGTTGCAACCGTAGCGAATTCAACCGCGCCGCCGCGAAGTTGTGCTCGACACGTTCCAGCCGTAATTCGCTGCTCATATAACGCTCGTAGTACTGGTAGGCTTGCACCCCGCCCGCGATGACCCAGTAGATCAACCAACACCATAACTGCCAGCCCAGCACCGCCGGCGTGAAGAGCGCCGAGGGCTCAAGAGAGCTCCATGTCGCGACGCCCATCCACACACGCAGCGCCGTAAAAATGTAAAAGTAGACCTCGGTGAAAATCAGGCTCATGCCCAGGTGCACGAGGACGCGCTTCTCCAGGTCCTTGCCGGCAAACGGCAGCTTGCGATCAAACACGACAATTGCCGGGGTCAGCAGTCCCCACACCCAGAACTGGGCCAGATAAATTCGTATCTCGTTATGCCACGCCGGGGTGCCCAGGGTCGGCAGCGCAAAGAGCACGCCCAGCACCGTGAGCGCTCCCGCGACCACCAGCGCCCGCACGAGCCATGACTTTGTCAGGCGTGTCAGCCACGACTTCCGCCGCGTCGCCGGTGCCGCGCCGATCCAATCCCCGGTTTGTGCACTCGATGCAACCACAACGCTCTCTCAATCGCCCACGCATTTTAGAGCCGCGCGCCTTCGTTCCGTATCGCCGCCCCCGCGCAACGCCTCTCATTATCGCCTGCCCGGGGCGTGGCCGAATCCTGCGGGTGTGCAGGTCTTATCAAAAGCAGCAGCCCCAGGGCAAAGAGAACCATCGCGCCGCACAGCATCAGGAGATTCACAACTCGTTGCCTTCTCGACGAAGGCTGCCCCACCCGCTCGTTCATTCCTCCACCCTACCGTCGGCCTGCGCGGGGGTCCATCTCTTCGTGCCCAGCAGGATGCGATGCATTTCAAGACGGTTCCCTGCTCCCCTGAACGGGTTGGCCACGGGTTCTTGGAGCGGGCAGTTCCGGCTGTTTTAAACGGGTAAGCCCGCTTTTTTCCATATTCCACGCATCGGCTCGCTTCCGTGCTATACTCCATATAATCGTAGGATTCGATTAGAAGTCATTGCCTGTTCTGCTGTGTTCCCGCCTTACTCGCAAATACACTTCACATTGCATTCGGCGTTACATCAGATTTTAAGGAGCAACACAATGGAAACAGGTACAGTCAAGTGGTTTAACGACGCAAAGGGATTTGGATTTTTGAGCCGTGAGAACGGCGAGGATGTCTTCGTCCATCACACAGCAATCCAGTCGAACGGCTTCCGTTCACTGCAGGAAGGCCAGAAGGTCCAGTTCAACGTGACCAAGGGGCCCAAGGGCTGGCAGGCGGAGAACGTCCAGGCGGTCTAACTAAACCGCACGGAAATTAAAACGGGGGCGACCATCCGGTCGTCCCCGTTTTGTTTGCTTGCCATTTAATTTTGCGCACGCTTGTTTTTTTGTTTTGCGCACGCTCGGTTTTATCTTGCACACGTTGCCCAACGCCGCTCATCGGCACTCGAATCACGTCTGCTCCCGTCGGGGGCATGCAACCTTCGTTGGCAGCCGCATCCCTGTTACCATAAGATTCGAAAGCGCCCGGCAATCGGGACACATTGAATCAAGCGACTGAAAGAGGTTTTGAGTGGCAGATACAAAGAAGATTGAAGACAAGCTGGAACGCAAGAAGGTCAAGCGCACCGCACGGAAAAAGGCCGCTCCCAAGGCCAAGCGCACCGCACCGCGCGGCTCCAACAAGAAGAAGGTCAAGAAGCTCGTCCGCGGAGTCTCCAAGCGCTAACCAATCACATTGGAACGGCCAGATCCGGTTGCCATCCCGCCCGTCTGGCCGTTCGAATACCTCCCGCCGCAACGCCTCCTCTCTCCGTCTCGGATTCCGAATCCTCATCATGTAAACTCCCGTTAAGCTTCGGTCACAATCGAGGAGAACTGCGCTGCCCAGTCAACTGCTCGCCCGCAAATCCATTGACAAGCTGATCCGCGAGTCGGAAGACCCCGATCACGCGCTCAAAAAATCGCTCGGGCCCTGGTCGCTTACCGCGCTTGGCATCGGCGCAGTCATCGGTTCCGGCATCTTCACCGTCATCGGCACGGCGATGGCCGGGCAGGAATTCGACGCTCCTTCCATCAGCAACACCCCGCTCATCCACTACCTGCTCACGCATACCGCCATGGCTGGGCGCCCCGGCGCAGGACCGGCGCTCGCCCTCTCGCTGGTGCTCGTCGCCATCGTCTGCGTCTTCACCGGCCTTTGCTACGCCGAGCTCGCCTCCATGATCCCTATCGCCGGCTCTGCGTACACCTACACATACGCCACTCTCGGCGAACTCGTCGCCTGGATCATCGGGTGGGACCTCATCCTCGAGTACGCCTTCAGCAACATGAGCGTCAGCGTTGGCTTCGCCGCGCACATCGAGGCTCTTCTTGAGTGGTTCGGCATCCGCCCACCCTTACAATGGATCTCGCCCGCCTACCTGCCCACCGGCCTGCAGGACCTTGCCGGCAAGGACCTCTACGCGCCCGGCTGGCACTTCGGCTTCAACATTCCCGCCTTCCTCATCGTGATGATCCTCACGGTCATCCTCGTCCGCGGCATCCGCGAGTCGGCACGCACCAACAACATCCTCGTGCTGGTGAAGATCGTCGCCATCCTCACGTTCATCTTCGCCGCCGCCAGCTTCATCAAGCCTGTCTACTGGCACCCCTTCATGCCCAATGGCTGGACAGGCATGCTCTCCGGCGGCTCCATCATCTTCTTCACCTACATCGGCTTCGATTCCGTCTCCACCGCGGCCGAGGAGTGCAAGCGCCCGCAGCGCGACCTCCCCTTCGGCATTCTCTCCACCCTTGTCGCCTGCACCGTACTCTACGGTGGCGTTGCCATCGTCCTCAGCGGCATCGTGCCATGGAAATCCATCATGGGCGACGGCGCTCCCGTAGTGAACGCGCTCAGACGTCTCTCCCTCATGCCCGGCGGCGGATCGCTTCGCTGGATCGAACTCATCGTCCTCATCGGCGCCATGCTCGGCATGATCTCCTCGATCCTTGTCTTTCAGCTTGGCCAGGCCCGCGTCTGGTTCGCCATGTCCCGCGACGGCCTGCTGCCCAAGGTCTTCGGCAGAATTCACACCCAGTTCCGCACGCCTGCCGTCGCCACATGGGTCGCCGGATTCGTCGTTGGCATCCCCGCAGGCCTGCTCGACATCGGCACCGTCTCCAACCTCTCCAACATCGGCACGCTCTTCGCCTTTGTCCTCGTCTCGATCGCCGTGCTCATCCTGCGCTACCGCGAGCCCAACCGACACCGCGCCTTCCGCGCGCCTCTCGGCCCCATCTTCCCCGTGCTCAGCATCATCTTCTGCATCGTGCTCATGATGGGTCTCGAAGTCATGACCTGGATGGCATTCTTTATCTGGCTCTTCGCCGGTCTGCTGATCTACTTCTTCTACAGCCGGCACCGGTCAGAGTTCGCTGGGGCTCGCTAGCCTGTCGCGGCTCCGGAGTGATGTGTTACAGTCTTTTCTCGTTTCGGCGAGGGCAGCGGTCCAACGAGACGCCTGCTCCGCGCAGCAGAAGAGGCTTGACTGGTGTATTCAACTCTGTCTCTATTCCTGTTCCCAGCAGCGGCTTTAGCTCGGGATAGTCAGTCCGCCGAAAGATCGACAATAAACCTCGAGGGCGCCCACTTTGCATTCGGTGAAGTCTCTCTTTCGAAGCGGCTCTTGGGCACGACAACGCACCAGCAACTCGCCGCGAAACGCCTCGTGCCCACCCTGGGCGGAATACCGGCCACCAACATCGTGGGAGCAGTCCTGATCGATGAAAACTTTGCTGATTACCAAGTCTTTCGTGGAAGTATTCGCCGGCCTGGCGTTGCTGCTCGTCCCCTCGACGGTGACTTCGCTTGCGCTCGGAGTGCGGCTTGAACGGTCCGGCGGAATCGCCCTCGCCCGTTTCGTAGGAGCTACCTTGTTAGCGGTCGGAATCGCCTGCTGGCGAGAGCGTAATCGCAGCGAGAGCCGCATGACCACCAGGCTGATTGCCGCGCTGCTCGTTTACGACGTTTCGGTTGTAGTCCTCTTACTCATGGCGCGGTTAGCCGAACACCTATCAGGAATAGCCCTCTGGCCCGTTGTCTTCCTTCACTCGGGGCTTGGGCTTTGGTCGATATTCTGCCTCAGAAAGAACCCACGATGAATGGGCGCCGAACCGGCACGCTAGCGCCGGACGATTTCGCTGGTTAACCGCGGAAACTGACCCCACAGCATTCCCCATCTCAGGTCTTACGCAGAGAAGCGCCGCGACCGCTCCGGGTTCGCCCCAACCGCCGACGCCCTCTTCGCCCAGGCCAAAACGAGGCCGCGCAGCAGCACAAGAATGTCCTGCTCGTCTTCTCCGCATCCTGGTGCGGCCCCTGCAAGTTCTACGAGCGCTTTCTCGAAGACCCGCAGATGAAGCACGTCACCGAAAAAGCCTTCGTCATCTGGCTCTTCGCCGGTCTGCTCATCTACTTCTTCTACAGCCGCCACCGCTCAGAGTTCGCAGGCATGGGGTAGGAGACGGGGTCATTCACTGCGGAGCGATTCCAGCGGGTCGACCAATGCTGCGCGACGAGCGGGAATGAGCGTGGCGATGGAGCCGGCGCAATGCGAGCAGAAAGCTCGCTGCGAGGATGGCAAGGGAATTTGCGCTGACAGACCCGTACAGCAAATGTCCTGCTGCGCGCACCGCGAGAAGCGACAGAACAGCGCCGGGTAGAACACCGGCGAGAAGAACGCGCGCCGTCTGACCAACGATGAGCATCTGGATGTGACCGCGCGTGGCGCCAAGCGCAAGGCGAATGCCGAACTCACTCCTGCGCCGCGCTGTGCGCGATGACATCACCCCGTAAAAGCCGATCGCAACTAGCAGCAGCGTCAGGCCCGGCATAGATTCCGGCAAGCCGGGCGAGCAGCTTTTCTGTGCCAAGGTCGCCATTCAGCTCGCTTGCCAGGGGCACGATTTCCCCGACAGGCAGAGCGGGATCGACCTCATACAACGCGTGACGCACACTATCCGATAACTGGCGGGGATCGCCGACGGCGCGTAGCCGGATGCTGTTTACGGGGGCAGGGTTCTGATTGATGTCCATGTAGACCATGGGCGGAGCCTCGCGCTGGGCGCCGTTTACGCGCGCATCGGCTACTTCACCCACGATCAGGAATCTGTGATCATCAGGCGCTGGCACGTAGCCGACCCCATTGCCGACAAGGGACCCTCATCTCCAAACAACTGGCGCGCATACGCTTGGTTGATGATCGCCACTGCGTTGGGTCTTGCCGGTATCGCTCGAAGAGAAATCGCGGCCGCGCAAGAATTGGGATGCCCAGCGTGGAAAAGAAGCCGGGGCCGACGTGATCCTCCTGCCCATGTACCTGCGCGTCGGTAAGATTGCTGCGGCCATGCACGTAGAGCGCGGTAATCCAGCCGCATGTGAATACCGCCGCACATCTCCACAGCTGCACTGCGAACGCCGGGGAGCGCCTGTAGACGCTCCTGAATCCGGCGTATAGAGAGCAGGAAGCCTCTCGCTGATGATCGGTGTATCGCGGCTGCTGCGAAATCCGGGCGCACGATCAGCACATGCTCACGATCCATGCCCACGTCCGACGGTTTCCCAGTGCACCAGCGTCGCTGCGAAACATCCCGACAGGGTGGAAAGCAGAAGTGAAAAGACTGACCTGCGTGCCAAGCAGCACATTGAACGCAAGCGCTGGCGTGCGGTTTGCGAAATACCAGCGACTTTAGCGCCCGATCCTGCCGTCTGCGCAACGCCGGTACGGATGAAAATGACCGCCGGAAAAATGCTGAAGCACACGAGCGAAAGCAGCATAAGTCCTACGCCGAGGCCCGCAAGGGGCAAGTTCGGATGCAGGTCGAACGTGAAAAGAGCATTGCGATTGGAAACCCAGCGAACAAGAGTCCCGCTGGCCGCGCGGCCCAGCAGAAAACGCACACACAGATCCGCGGCGACCAGCAGCGCATCCTCAAAAACAATCTGGCGAATAAGCCTGCCCCTACTGGCTCCAAGCGCCATGCGGACACTGAAATCATGTGCGCGCGCATGAAGACGCGCAAGCTGAAGGTTTGCGAGATTCAGACAGCCCACCAGGAAGATGGAAGCTGAGAGCGCCATCAGGAGCGTCAGAGGAACCGCGAATCTTTTCCTCATGCCGTTCTCGCTGAGGCGGCAGCTACTCCGGTACTTCACGTGCAGAAGCGTGTCTTTACACAGCCGGATCGGCAGTCGCTTCCGTCATCACCCTCACGATCATTGCGAAAGACCTGATCCCAATGTGCAAGCACCGCGGCGCGGCGTTCTGCCGGAATGCGCGCCGTGAGTGTCCAGCCAGAAGATCGTGGGCTGGTTATACCAGGGCTTGTCGAGCAACACATCGTGCCCTGGCCCAAGCGAGTCCCATGAAACGGGCAAATGCGCCGGTGCTCTGTAGCGCAAGAGGTACCCAGATGTCGGGAGCGCGGCCCGTTATATCGCCGAGGAATCTCCGGTGCGCCACGCCGATCACAACAAATGCGCGGCCATTGAGGTGAATGTGCTGGCCCACAGCCTGCTGTGCAGAGCCGAACGTATTGCGTGCAAAAATCGAAGCGAAGCACTGCGGGCCACTCGCTCCTGCCCCATGCGTTCATCCGCCCGCACAAATAGCCGCCCCGCTGCCCGAGCAACGCCAAGCCCGCTGAAATAGTTGTCGGAGACGAGCGCGCTAAGGAGGCCGCTATCGATGCCCGGTTAGGAAACTCAAGCGTCAGCATCCTGTGCAGATAAGCTGTTCGCCATCAGGGGAATGTCGGGAGTGGCGGCGCGCAGACGCTGATATGCGGGATAAGAAACCATCCAGTCCTGTTCGAAGGGGCTGCGCGCGGCGTGGATTCTGACGACTTCTTCCGGGTGAGCGAACTGGCAAGTCTGCCAGAAGAACTGCATACAGTAGCTGGAATACGCCAAGATTCGCGCCGATGCCAAAGGCCAGCGTAAGCAGAGCTGTCGCAGTGAATGCAGGAGCGCGGCGGAGCTGGCGCAGCGCATGACGAATATCCCTTGAAGAAGATTTTCCAGCCACAATCCATCCCCAGCGCGCGCGTGTGACATCCTCGATGAGCGGAAGGTTGCCAAATTCACGAGCGCAGCGGCGCGGGCCTGCGCCGGGTACTTCTCCCTCAGCGACACGCTCAGCGATCGCCATTTGCAGATGAGCTTCAAGCTCTTCCGATAGGCTGTCCTTCGCTCGTTCCCACGGCCACCGGATCACGGCTGCACCTCCGGTTCCATGACCGCGCCAATTGCGCGAACCAGTTGGAGCCAGCGCTGATGGTCGGCCGTCAGTTGCTTCTTCCCAAGGGCGGTGAGCTGGTAATATTTTGCGCGCTGTTTGCTCTCGGTCAGCTTCCATTCCGATTTGACCCACTTCTGCCGTTCCAGACGATGCAGGGCCGGATAGAGAGAACCTGTCTCGGCGGTGAGCACCTCGCCGGACCGGCTACGGATCAATTGTGCGATAGCGTACCCGTGCATGGGCTCAGGCTGCAGCGCCTGCAGCACAAGCATGTCCAGCGTCCCCTGCAACAGTTCGATACGGTTCTGGTACTTTGCTGCCTCGGCCATGATGGATGTAGACATTCTACCTTCATGGCTGGAGACTGTCTACCCCCCCATTTGCAATCCACAACAATCTGTAAACGAATGATAGATAAAGGATCGGAAAGTCTGGATTCCCTCTTAGCGACTCGCACCTTTACAATTGGGGTCTTGGATTGGGTTCTCGAAAGAAGGCAAACCATGCCCAAGGCGTACGTACTGCTCCAGTTCAACATCGACGACCCGGAAACATTTGGACGCTACCGCCAGGGCGCAGCCCCCACGATCGTTGCCAACGGCGGCAAGGTGCTTGTCGCCGCCAACAAAACCGACCTTCGCGAGGGAGCGCTTCCAGCCAGCCTCGTAACCATCATCGAGTTCCCCTCCCGCGAGGCGGCCGAAACCTGGTATGCATCCCCTGAATACAGCGCCGTCCACCACCTGCGTACGGACGCTACATCCGCCGGCAGTCTCACCTTCCTCGATGGCTTCGTGCCTCCTGTTCCACCGCAGCCGGAGAGGAACGCGTGACCCGACTCAGGAACCTCGTCGTCACCGCACTCTTCTCAGCCGCGCTCGGCGCTCCGGCCTTCGCCGCCTCAACCGCCGACGCCCTCTTCGCGCAGGCCAAAACCGAAGCCGCGCAGCAGCACAAAAATGTCCTGCTGGTCTTCTCCGCTTCGTGGTGCGGCCCATGCAAGTTCTATGAGCGCTTCCTCGAAGACCCGCAGATGAAGCCTCTCGCCGAAAAAGCCTTCGTCATCGAACGCATTGACGTTGGCGAACGCCCCAACGACCCGAAGCACAGCGACACCCCCGGCGGCGTGCGGCTCCGCGGAGCGCTCGGCGCCGTGCAGGAACCCGGCTTCCCCTTCATCGTCATCACAGACGCGCAGGGCTCGCCCCTCGCAACCTCATATCGCAACGGCAAGCCCGACGACAACATCGGCTATCCCGTCCTGCCCCAGGAAATCGACTGGTACATCGAGATGCTCAAGCGCGGCGCACCCGCTCTCTCGGCAGAGGACCTCGCCGCAACCAGCGCATGGCTCCAAACGCACGGCCCCCACTGAGCTTCTACTACCTCCGGCCGGCTACACACCAGCTACACGCACCCACTACACTCAATAGATGGACGATATTTCGGCGTTCATTCGCCGCCTCCCCAAGGCCGAGCTCCATCTGCACCTTGAGGGCACCGTGCTGCCCTCCACGCTCGTCGAGCTGAGCGCGCGCCATGATGCTCAGCCACTCACCCAGGCTGAAGCCGAAGGCATCTACCAGTTCACTGACTTCACCGGCTTCATCGAGGCCTTCAAAGCCGTCACGCATCAGCTTGTTGACCCGGAGGACTACGAGCTCATCGCCTGGCGCATGATGCAGCAGCTCGCCGCGCAGGGCGTTGTGCACGCCGAGGTCTATATCTCCGTGGGCGTGATCTACATGTGGCGCAATCACGATCCCGCCTGCTTCGAGCCCATCTTTGCAGCGTTGGAACGCGCCCGCGAGCGCGCCCGGCGCGAACTCGGCCTCTCTCTCTACTGGATCTTCGACGCCGTCCGCCACTTCACCGTGCCTGAGGCCGAGCGCGTCTTCCGCAAGGCGGCCGAGATGCGGTCAGCCTTCCCGTCCATCGTCGGCATCGGCCTGGGCGGTGACGAGCGCCGCTGCGGCTCCGAGCCCTTCCGCGCCCTCTATGCCGAAGCACGCGCAGCAGGCCTGCGCCTCACCAACCACGCCGGCGAAACCACCCCGCCTGACGCTATCCGCGAAGCCCTTGCTATCGGCTCCGAGCGCATCGGCCACGCGCTTTCGGCCATTGAGGATTTCTCGCTGCTTCAGGAGTTAAAAGACCGGAGGGTTCCGCTGGAGCTGAATCCCACCTCGAACGTGCGCACCGGCGTCTGCCCCTCCTTCGCCGCGCATCCCCTCCGCCGGTATTTCAACGCGGGCCTGCTCGTCACCATCAACTCCGACGACCCGGCCTTCTTCGGTTCCGATCTCGCCAACGAATATCTGCTCGCCCACACTCAACTGGGATTCACCCGCGACGAGCTGCGCCTTCTCGCATCCAACTCAGTTGAGGCGAGCTTTCTGCCGGAGTGTGAGAGACACTCGCTGCTCGATCGGATCGCCATCACCTGTTAATCGCCTGTGAACATGACACTAAAGTTGCATGGCGAGTGCTCTTTCTATGTGGGACAAGTCAAAGAAGTATTGAACTATTATCTAAGTAGCTTTAGGAAAAAAATGGAGGCCCGGCCGCCCATGTGTCATGAGTCCGCAACCATTACGCCCGATGAAGAGTCCCCTGATCACGCGAAGCTACGGGCGCTCGGCTGGTTTTCGGTAGGCATGGCCGTCGCCGCGCTTGGCATCTATGGCGCACGCGAACTGCGGAGCCGCTACAAGTTCAATCACCGCACGCCGTATGACTTCTACACCAAGTCAGCCGAGCCCCGCTCCGCCGAATTCGGCGTCGGCATCTAGATTCCCGCGTTAGCAGCCCTCAACACCCAAATGCCGCCTCGTGCGGCATTTCGCTTTTTGCACCAGCCCACTTATCTCCTCGCAGCTTGTTATACCTGTCTTGTGCCGATCCGGAGCGTTGTCCCGATTCTGCCCGGCCACTGGCCGAAACCATATGTGGAGCAACAGCGCAATGACTACGACGCTCGCGCGACCGATTGCAAGACGCGCCGACCATTGGTTCTTCACGGCCATGGTGCTGCTTGTCTGCATCATGGTCTTCATCGGCTTCGCTCCGACCTATTACCGCGCAGGTCTTCTACGTGCCCCACTTCCAAGTCCCCTGGTCCACATCCATGCGGTTCTCTTCTCATGCTGGATCCTGCTGCTCATTACCCAGGTGATCCTCGCCGCTTCCGGGCAAATCCGCTGGCATACGCGGCTCGGGATCGCTGGTATGTCTCTCGCCGCGCTCATGGTCGTCATTGGATTCATGACGCTCGTCTCAGCTGTGCGCCGGCACTCTGCGCCCGGCATGAGCACTGAAGCTCTCCTCGCGGCGGACAGCCTTCAGCTCAGTACCTTCGCTGTCCTCGTCTTTTTCGCCTTCCGCCTCCGCCACAGGAGCGCCGCACATAAGCGGCTCATTCTGCTGGCGACTGCGGCACTGATGGGGCCGGCATTGAGCCGCTGGCCCTATGCCTTCCTCGACAGCAATCTGGTTTTCTTCCTGATGCTTGATTCATTCTCGATCTGCCTCATTCTTTACGACCTCTGGGCGCGCCGCAGAATCCATCTCGCCACTCTCACAGGTTCACTCGCCCTCGTGGCCACGCAATACGCCATGGGGCCCCTCGCCCATGCCGGATGGTGGCGCGCGGTCACACTCTGGATCGAGCAAGCCTGATATCTCTCGCCAGCTCGCCAACTCCACCCCAAATGGCCGCATCCGAGCACAGAACGGTTCCGTTTCCGCCCATGATTGCCCGGTAGGTTGCGGTCCGCAAACAAGGAGTTGTTATGGCAAACGCCAAGAAATGTGCTCATGAAGGCTGTACCTGCGCGGCAGCGCCGGGATCGAAGTACTGCAGCCCGCACTGCGAGGGCATGGCCAGCAAGATCGAGCTGATGTGCCAGTGCCACCACCCAGGTTGCGGCGGCGCCGGCATGGCGTCGGGAGGCGCCCCCCGCTAATTCCAGCCCGGTTTTCCTCGCCTCGCCCTGCGTTACCCTAAACCCTTATGGGGCGCATTCGAGTTCTTTCTGACCAGGTGGCCAACCAGATCGCCGCTGGCGAAGTGGTTGACCGCCCTGCCTCTGTGGTTAAGGAACTCCTGGAAAACGCACTTGACGCCGGGGCGGCGCGCATCCGTGTCGAAGTCGAAGCCGGCGGCCGCAAGCTCATCCGAATCTCTGACGACGGCCAGGGAATGAACCGTGATGACGCTCTGCTCGCCTTCGAGCGCCATGCCACATCGAAGTTGCGCACCGCCGACGACCTGCTCTCAATTGCCACCCTCGGCTTCCGCGGCGAAGCCCTGCCTTCGATTGCCTCAGTCTCCCGTGTCACCCTCGACACCGCCGCTGGAGAGGAAAATGCGGGAACCCGCCTCGAGATCGCCGGCGGCAGGATTCTCCACGTTGATGACGCGGCTCTGCCTCGCGGAACGACAATCGCCGTTGCCGATCTCTTCTTCAACACGCCGGCGCGCCGCAAATTTCTCCGCGCTGAGTCCACTGAGCTCTCCCACGTCACCGCGCTCGTCACCCATTACGCTCTTGTCCATCCTGGAAAGCACTTCGAGCTCGTCTCCGCGTCGCACACCCTCGTTTCCGCGCCGCCCGTCGCCCGCACCGCCGAGCGCATTTACCAGATCTTCGGCAAAGACACCCTGGCGCAGCTGCTGCCGGTTGCTGCCGAAAGACGCCTTGAGCGTGTCGGCCTGCCCGAGCCTCCACCCTGGAAAAAAGACCCCGACGAGCCCGCCCGCGAGCCGGGAACCCTGCGCCTCAGCGGATTTTTTTCGAAACCCGAGTTGCAGAAGCTCAACCGCAATTCCATCTACATCTTCATCAACAAGCGGCTTATTCGCGACCGCCTCCTGCTCCATGCCATCACCGAGGCCTACCGCAACATCATTCCGCCAACCAGCTTCCCAGTCGTTCTGCTTTTTCTTGAAATGCCGCCCGAAGAGGTGGACGTTAACGTGCACCCCGCCAAGACCGAGGTCCGTTTTCGCCAGCAGTCCTTTATCCACGACTTTGTCCGCGACAGCCTGCGCAACGCTCTGATTCAGGCCCGACCCGCGGCCGGCTTCCTCGCCGCTCTCGATTCTGCCCCCCTCGCCAGCCCGACGCTGATGCCGCCGGCAGTTTCGGCTCTGCCCGATTCGGACGAACCTGCGGCTGCCGAAGCTGGCCCGGACGCCGATCCTTTCGAGCTCACCCCGCCCGCCCCGCCACCGGTTCCCAGCCTCCTACCCTTTGCGGGTCAACAGCCAGATGCGATTCTTGTCGAAGCTCTGGGTCAAGCAGCCGAGTCGCTTCTTCCTGCCAATGGCCTTGCGAGTCAGTCAGTAACTCTTTCCGGGTCAAACGGATACCACCACGCCGACGCAGCCACCGGCACCGCGCGGGTTGAGGCCGAACAAGCCGCTGCCACCCTCAACCATCTCGCATCTCTGCGCCCTCTCGGCCAGCTTCGCGAGTCCTTCATCCTTGCTACAGGGGCGGACGGTCTGTGGATCATCGACCAGCACGTCGCCCATGAGCGTGTTCTTTTTGAGAAGATTCTCCGCGACCGCCAGGTCGAGCGCGTTCAGCGCCAGCGGTTGCTGATGCCCATGCTTGTTGAGCTCAAACCGTGGCAGATGGTCGTCTTCGCGCAAATAGCCGAAGAACTTGAACGCAACGGATTCGAGGTAGAACCCTTTGGTCCTCAGACACTTGCCGTCAAAGCGGCACCCGTCGGCCTCGAAGGCGCTGCGCTCGAGCGCATGCTCGGCCAGGTCATCGAGCAGTCCGGTCCGGAAGCTGACCATGCCGCCCGGGATCAGGATTTAGCGACGCTTCGAGGCCGGATTGCCGCCTCGATTGCCTGCCATTCCGCAATCAAGGTCAACACTCCGCTTGACCCCGCGCGGATGGAGTGGCTGCTGGCGGAGCTCGCAAAGACAGAACATCCAACAAGTTGCCCCCACGGTCGTCCCATTGCGCTGCTCTTTTCTTGGAAGGATATTCAACGGGCCTTCCATCGCATCTAGTTCGGATTTAAAATGGAAACGGGTGGCCGCCGATTTCCCTTAGGGGAGGGGCAGCCCACCGGGACCAGCACCAGTCTGGAAGCGAGGGTTTTTCTTTGACATCGGAACAATTGGAAGAAGCGCGCGCCGAAAGGATGCGCCAGAACGGACTTGGGACCCTGACTTTGGAGGATTCCCGGACTTGGATCGAGGAGACCGGACTCTGTCTCTTCTTGCCGCGGAAGCAATTCTCCGCCTCTGTTGCCCCTTCTTTTGTTGAAGCGATCGCGGGCCAGCCTGATGCCACGCCTCCCCAGCGCCAGATTGCCCTAGCCGAAGAGTTGCTCGTCCGCCTGGAAAACGACGGCGTCGCCGTGCGCCTCAATCTGCAGGGTCAGCCCGGAGAGCAGCCCGACTTTGTCGTGGCGAGCTGGGTGCTGCCCTACGTGTACGCGCTTCGCGGTGACCGCGACTGGCGGAGAAATCCTCAGCTCACCGGCTCGCGCGCCGTTTCGCAGCTCGCGGTGCAGACCTACAAGGTTCTTGAGCAGGGCGATGCTACCGTCTCTCAGCTCAAGCAAGCCCTCGGTCGCGAAGTCACTGAGTCCGCCGTTGTCCGTGCCATCACTGAGCTCTGGCAGCAGCTTCGCATTATTCCGGTGATTGCAGCGCCAGGCCAGCCGGCCAAATGGCAACTGCTCCGCACCCGCTATCAGAAGGCTATTGCCGAAGGCGCATCGACCTCGCAAGTCACGGCCATCTCGGTGCTTGCCTCGATCTACTTGCAGGCAGTCATCGCCGCCAGCATGGAAGAGGTTGAGGTTTTCCTCTCGCCTCTGACGGCGCGTAGCAAGGTGCGGGAAGTTCTGCGCGGCCTTGCGGCAACCCGCCAGGTCCACACCATTTCCATGGGACAGGCGCCGCACTTCTACGTCGCCGGCACACTGCCAGAGTTCTCGGTTGCGCCGGGAATCTTCGCCAACTCCACGCTCTCGGCGTCGTCCTATTACCTGCGCGAGCGCGAAGAAAACCACGTGAAGCCCGCGGTCTCGTACAGGCCTGCCTACACCACGCCTCCTGCGCCCCGGCCACCCGCGCCACACCCGCCCGCGTCGAGCCCGGCCGAAATATCCGAGCCGCATACGCCGCCTGTTGCCGCAAACAGCAACGGGAACGGGCACGGCAAACCCGCACACAGCAAACCCGCCGCGGCACGTCCTCACTTCGGCCGCCCGGCTCACCGCGATCGCAAGCCGGCCGCCACAAAGCGGCCTGGTCAGTCGTCCGCAGAAGGCAACCGTGGCGTTCGCCGCAGTGCCGACTCGCGGTCTTCGGCTTCGCGCAGCGGCACTGCCTCCCGCTGGAGCAAGCCCGCAGCAAAGAACGGCAAGCACAACGGGACTCACACCGCATCGAGCAACGGTCACGGTAATGGCCACGGCAATCGGTCCGGTCAAGAGCAATGGCCATGGCAACGGGCAGGTCAAGAGCCACAGCAATGGCAATGGTCATGCCAGCAGCCCGCGCAACGGCAAGGCGACCTCGTCTTCCTGGAGCAAGCCCAACGGTCACGGCAAGACGGCCGCCAAGCCCGGCGCAAAAACCTCCACGGGAGCTCACAAGGGCCGCCCGGAATCGCGCGTAGAAGCCCGCAGTGCTCGCCCTGCCCGCAAGCCCGCAGCCCACTCGTCGGCCAAGAGCGGCGGCAAGCGCTTCGGCTTCTCATCCCGCCCTAAGCAGGTTACAAAGAAGCGCGGATGACCGAGGCCGATCGCCCCTCACCCGAGAACCCTCCCACCCGCAGGATCATCGTCGCCATTGATGGTCCTGCCGGTGCGGGCAAGAGCACTATTGCCAGGCATCTGGCTCGCCATTTCGGACTTCTCAATCTGGAAACCGGCGCCATGTACCGCGCATTCGCCCTGAAGGTTCTTCGAGCCGATCTGCCGCTCAACGAAAACGCGGGCCTTGAACGCCTCGCCGCGGAAACCCAGATCCGTCTGGAGCCCGGCGCGGAAGAGAATCGCGTACTGCTCGACGGCGAAGATGTAACTGGCCAGTTGCGCAACCAGACAGTGACCGACGCGGCCTCGCGCGTAAGCGCGGTGCCCGCCATTCGGGCCTGGATGGTCCGGCTGCAGCAGGAGATGGGCGCTGCCGGAGGCGTCGTGATGGAAGGCAGGGACATCGGCACGGTCGTCTTTCCCAATGCCGACGCAAAGATCTTCCTCGACGCGGCTCCAGAGGTCCGCGGCATGCGCCGCTTCGATCAACTCGGTTCCAAACCCACCGTACAGCCCGCCGACGTGATCCGTGAGCTCCATATCCGCGACGAGCGCGACCGCAACCGTGTCGACTCGCCCCTCAAGCCCGCTGCTGATGCCGTGCTGCTCGATTCAACCAACATGACCCTCGATCAGGCCGTCCAGGCTGCCGAAGAAATCGTCGCCGACCGCCTCGCGCGCCACGGCGCCTTTGCCGAAACCGGTCAGTAGCCTCTCTTCCGCGTCTTCCCCTCTCTAAAAAACTCCCCTCGCCCCTCCTCGACCCCCCGCAGCATAGAATTGTGCATACGACGTATGGAAATCACCTGCACCCGCTGCCACCAGTCCGTGAAAGCCGAAGATTGCTTCTGCCCATCCTGCGGATTGCCGCAGCTCGTCTACTCGGCTGAAACGGCCAGCGGCCAGCAGCAGGCCGATCGCTGGACTGAGGCCGCGCGCGACGCCAGCATGGTCGACTGGCGCCCCGCGCTCCGCGTCGTGTTGCTGCTCGCGGTTCCCGCAGGCGTGCTTTCGAGCGGCCTTTCTCCCGTCAGCGTCTTCGGCATCGTGTGGACCACGGCAGCGGCGGCCTGGGCCGTCATGCTTTATGTTCGTGGCCAGCGGCCCGGCTGGATCACCACGGGCGCCGGAGCGCGCATCGGCCTCGTCACCGGCCTCTTCACCGCGTGGCTTGCCTTCGCCGTCGCCGGCACCACCCTCTTTGTCCAGCGCTACTTCCTCCACGATGGAAGCCAGACCGACGGTTTCTTCACGACCTACTTCGTTGAACCCGCGCAGCACTCCATGCAGCAGTCCATCGCGCAGATGCAGCCCGAAGATGCCCAACGCGCTCAGCTCATGCTGGCCCACTTTGAAACGTGGCTGCGTTCTTCGTGGGGCCACGCCGGCATGTGGAGCCTCTATTTCGCCGTGAACTCCATCTTTCTGCTTTTCTTTGCCGCCGGTGGGGGCGCCCTGGGTGCCCGGATCTCAGCCCGTATGCGCCGCCCTCAACTCTAACCGTCTGTTTCGCGGAATTGTCGGCACTGGCAGCGAGGGGGCCGTTCTATGGACGTCTGGTATTCACGCCCTGTTTTCTTTGTCGAGAGCGTAGAGCGATCCATCGATTTCTACACCGAAAAGCTCGGATTTGCCGTGGGTTCCCACTATGAGGAGGAAGGGAAAATCCTGGTCGGGCAGGTCAACCGCGAGGATTGCGAAATCCTACTCAACTGCCAGCAGCCCGAAAAGACCGGACGTGGCCGCATCTTTATTTCGCTGGAAATAGGGGTGCTGCGAACACTCAGAGCAGAATTTGAGAACCGAGGCGCACCGCTCGTGGATGGCTGGTGGGGTTATGACACGCTGATTATCAGAGACCCCGACGGCAACGAATTGTTCTTCCCTTATCCCAAGGGTGTTTCTGCTTAGCCAGTCAGCTGGCAGCAAACTCTACCAGCACCGAATTCTTCACAACTTGCCCCCAATCAGCCGGCACCCGTATCATCCGGCAAGAGAGAATCATGAGCGAAGAGCCAAAGCAACCCGGCCTGCGAGTCAAGGGCAGGCTGATGTCCGCCTCGGAGATTGAGCGCACCCTCGTTCGTCTCGCCCACCAGATCGTCGAAAAAAGCAACGGCAGCGAGGACCTTGCCCTCATCGGCATCAAGCGCCGGGGCATTCCGCTCGCCGAACGGCTCGGCAAACTTATCGCCGCCATTGAGAAGCGGCCCGTCGACACTGGCGTTCTCGACATCCAGTTCTATCGCGACGATCTTTCCACCGCCGACGTGCGTCCGGTTGTGAAAAAAGGCGATATCGGCTTCGACGTCGAAGGCCGCGACGTTGTGCTCTGCGACGACGTGCTCTACACCGGCCGCACCATCCGCGCCGCACTCGATGCCCTCTTTGACCACGGACGTCCGCGCCGCGTACAGCTTGCTGTCCTCATTGATCGTGGCCACCGCGAGCTGCCCATTGAAGCCACTTACGTGGGCAAGAGCGTGCCCACCAGCGGCCGCGAAATCATCGAAGTCAAATTTCACGAGGTCGACGACGACGAGCAGGTCCTGCTGGTCGAGCGCGTGGACTAACAGGCTTTTAGCGAGAGGCCATAGGCTGGTAGCTGACCCATGACTGCAACCGCAACCCCCGCGCGCCGCGCCTTCCACTCTCCACAGATCGTAGCTACCCCGTTCCCGTACAATCCGGGCTCGCTGCTTTCCGTCAACGACCTCACTCTCGATACCGTCAGTCATCTGCTGGCCCGTGCCACCGCGCTTGAAAAGATGGACCCGCTCCTGCGCGACCGTCTCTTCGCCAAGCGCCGCATCTCGCTCCTCTTCTACGAAGCCTCCACCCGCACCCGCACCAGTTTCGAGCTCGCCGCCAAATCGCTCGGCGCCGACACCACCCTGGTCTCAAACCTTTCTTCAAGCATCGAAAAAGGAGAGACCCTCAAAGACACCGGCCTCAACCTGCGCGCGCTTGGCGTCGAAGCCATCATTCTCCGTCACAACTCCTCCGGCGGACCCTGGCTCCTCGAAGAATCGACCGCGGCTGCCCGT
Source organism: uncultured Acidobacteriaceae bacterium (assembly GCA_963839215.1). Taxonomy (GTDB): domain Bacteria; phylum Acidobacteriota; class Terriglobia; order Terriglobales; family Acidobacteriaceae; genus Telmatobacter. The sequence goes on from CAWITZ010000004.1 coordinate 320,358, forward strand.
CCTCAACGCGGGCGATGGCATGCATGAACATCCCACCCAGGCGCTGCTCGATCTCCGCACCATCCTCGCGCATCTGCGTCCAGGGGTTGAGACCGTCGCTGCCGATACCCTCGCCGGCATCACCGTCGCTATCACCGGGGACATACTGCACAGCCGCGTGGCTCGCTCCAACATGTTCCTGCTGCCGCGCCTCGGCGCGCGCGTCCTGCTCTGCGGACCGCCCCAGCTTCTCCCCGATCAGGCAGCAAGTGTCGTTCCCGGCGTCGCCATCGAGCGCGACTTTGAAGCAGCCCTGCGCCAGTCGCAGGTTGTGATGATGTTGAGAATTCAGGCCGAGCGCCTCGCGGGAGTGCAACTCGATCTCGATCAATATCGCGCCGCGTATCAGCTCACCGGCCAGCGTCTCGCTGCACACGCGCCCCAGGCCGTCGTCATGCACCCCGGCCCCATCATCCGCGGCCTCGAGCTCACCGGCGGCGTCGCAGACGGTCCGCAGTCGGCGATTCTCGAACAGGTTCATCACGGAGTCTCCATCCGCATGGCCGTCGTCGAACGCGCCCTCACCCTCGGCAACAGCGGAGACCGCGCATGACCACCGTCCTCATCACCAACGGCCACCTCATCGACCCCGCCGCCGGCGTCGACGCCGCGAAAGATATTCTGCTGCGCGACGGCCGCGTCGCCGAAATCGCTGCTCCCGGCAAGATCAAACTTGGCAATGGCGAATCCTCCGGTCTCCAGACCCTCGACGCATCCGGCCTCACCATCGCGCCCGGCCTCATCGACATTCACGTTCACCTTCGCGAGCCCGGCCAGGGGTACAAGGAAACCATCGCCACCGGCACTACTGCCGCCGCCGCGGGCGGCTTCACCGCTGTCGCCGCCATGCCCAACACCATACCGGTGAATGACACGCCTGAGATCACCCGCTGGATGCAGGCTCCCGAACGCGGCGCGCAGGTACGCGTCTACCCCATCGCCGCCGCTACCCGCGGCTCAAAAGGCGAAGCGCTCAATGACTTCGCAGCTCTCAAAGCCGCAGGGGCCGTAGCCGTCACCGACGATGGCCACCCCATCCTCAAAGACAGCGTGATGCGCGAAACTCTCGCCGCCGCCGCGCGCGTTGGCCTCAGCGTCATCCAGCACGCAGAAGACACGCGCCTCACCCAGGGCGCCTCGATGAACGCCGGGCCCACCGCATTCAGGCTCGGTCTTCGGGGCATGCCGCCTGAGGCTGAATACGGCCTTGTAGAGCGCGATATTCGCCTCGTTACTGAGTTACGGGACGCGCGCGCCCATCTCCACGTCGCGCACACTTCCACCGCTGCCGCCGTCGCCGCCGTGCGCCAGGCGCGCCGCAACGGACTTCGCGTCACCTGCGAAGTTGCTCCGCACCACTTCCTGCTCACCGAAGAGCACGTGGGCCACTACAACACCAATGCCAAGATGAATCCGCCGCTGCGCTCCGCCGCCGACCGTGACGCCATGATCGAGGGCATCCTCGACGGCGTCGTCGACGCCATCGCCACCGACCATGCGCCTCACGCCACGCACGAAAAAGAGGTCGAGTTCGAACACGCGCCAAACGGCATCACTGGCCTCGAAACCGCGCTCGGCCTTTGCCTCCGCTGGCTGCACAAGGAGCACAAGCTCCCCCTGGGCCGCGTCCTCAACCTGATGAGCGCGCAGCCCGCCGCTCTGCTCGGCCTCAAAGGCCGCGGCACCCTCACTGTAGGGAGCTTTGCCGATGTGGTGGTCTTCGACCCCAAAGCCGAGTGGACCTATCGCGCCCGCGAAGGACGCTCAAAATCCCACAACACCCCATTCGACGGCTGGACCATGCAGGGCAAGGTGCGCTGGACGATCAGCGAGGGCCGCATCGCCTACAGCAGCGAATAATTTTCTTTTACGACGCTTTCCCCAGAAGTTCCCGCTCGGCGCGCAGCCAGTCCAGCCGATCGAAGCCGTGCTGCCGCCCGCGCTCGTTCCAGAACTTGTGCGCGAGCATCGCAATCTCGGCATGCGAAACCGAGATCGGCGTCACCTTGGCCTTTACGGCCTTCGGCTTTGGGGCTGCGGTCTTCGCCGCGATGCCGCTGGGCGCAACCGTTTTCGACGCGGTTGTGCGGGTTTTCTTTGGGGTCGTGGCTTTCTTTGCCGACTCTGTCATCAGGATTCTCCTCCTCAGGCAGGGTTTGCGGCAGATCAGGGGAACGGTACAGCCGGACGATCTGGCCTTTATGAATACCGGCGAGGCCCACGCACTCCCGACTCACGATCGTCGGATGTGGTCTCCACCGGCCTGAACGATTTAAGTGCGGATTCGATGTTCCCAATCTGCCCTAACGCGACGCCGGGAACCTTCGCCCCCGGCCTCGCCGTAACGTACAGGCCATCCTCTGTAGGGTACAGGACTGTCAAGAACTTTTGAAGATCTCAGGGCGTGCGCCGGTCCCTCCCGGTATCCAAAAAGTCATCCCAAAGGCTCCCCACATCCCGTTAACACTTGCGTCTTCAGGGCGATACCCCTCACAATCCTTGCGTCCGGCGCGTCTCGCATTCTGCGTCGTGAGCCGATCTTCCACCACGCGAGAGGCAGCCGATACGATGAACAAGAGAGAGTTCCTCAAATCCTCCGGAGCACTTGTGGCAGGCAGCATGTTGTCTCGCTTCTCCTCAGCTGAACAAAAGCCGGCCGGCAACCAGTCCCCGGGCCTCGCGAAAACTGGGCCGGCAACCTCACTTACAGCACCGAGAATCTCTTCACGCCCGCCTCCGTCGACGAGGCCCGCGAAGTGGTCAGGCGCTGCAGCAGCTCTGCGCGCCCTCGGCTCGCGCCATTCCTTTAACGCCATCGCCGACAGCAAGGCGAACCAGATCTCCCTCAAGCGGCTCGACTCCATCGAGATCGACGAGAAGGCCCGCACCGTCACCGTGGGAGCCGGCATCGCCTACGGACATCTCGCGCCCGTCATCGAGGCCCGTGGCTTTGCCCTGCACAATCTCGCCTCGCTGCCGCACATCTCTGTCGCCGGAGCCATCGCCACGGCCACCCACGGCTCCGGTCTGCATAACGGCAATCTCGCTACACCGGTCTCGGCCCTTGAAATCATCACCGCCGACGGCCAGACCCTGCATCTCTCCCGCGCCAATGACGGCGATCGCTTCCTCGGCGCCGTTGTGCATCTCGGTGCGCTCGGCGTCCTCACCAGGGTCACGCTTGACCTGCAGCCCACCTACCAGGTCGCGCAATCGGTCTATCAGAACCTCTCCTTCGATCCGCTCGAGCACCACTTTGAAGAAATCTTCGGCGCAGGCTACAGCGTGAGCCTCTTCACGGACTGGCAGAATCACCGCGCCACCCAGGTCTGGATCAAGCGCCGCCTCGCCCCCGGAGACGCGAATCATTGGCAGCCGGAGTTCTTCGGCGCCGCACTCGCGAAGGAAAAATTGCACCCCATCACCGGCCACCCCGCAGAAAGCTGCACTGATCAGCAGGGCATCCCAGGCCCGTGGTACGAGCGCCTGCCGCACTTCAAGATGAACTTCACTCCATCGAGCGGCCGCGAATTGCAGACTGAATATCTCGTGCCCCTCGAACATGGTTACCCGGCCATCCTCGCCGTTGAAAAGCTGCGCGACCAGATCACACCGCATCTTTTTGTGACGGAGCTGCGCACCATCGCAGCCGACAACCTATGGATGAGCACCGCTCACGAGCGCCCCTCGCTCGCCATTCACTTCACGTGGAAGCCCGAGTGGCCCGAGGTCAGCAAGATCCTTCCCCAGATAGAAGCGCAGCTTGTACCCTTCGGCCCGCGCCCGCACTGGGGCAAGCTCTTTACCGTGCCGCCCGCGCAGCTTCAGGCGCAATACAAGCGCCTCGGCGATTTCAAAGCCGCCGCAGCCCACTATGATCCACAGGGGAAATTTCGCAACGAGTTCCTGACCAGGAATCTCTATAGCTGAATCGGGGTTCAGCCCTTGCGTCGATAAAGTATCTGAAACTCATATCCGGGATTCGCCGGAAAGAGTGTCGCCACGTGACGCAGCCGTTCAGCCAGCGCCGGCGCGGCCAGCAGCGGATACTCGCGCTCGCGCAGATCGTGGTAATCGAAATCCACCGCGAGCGACAGCATGTATATCGCCAGCGCGTCTGAGAACGCCGCTTCGTAGAACCCGCCGCGCGCCCGCTCATCGATGTGGGTGCCTTCGCGCACATCCTGCGCCCGCCTCCGCGTCTCCCAGGCGTCCTGGCTCGATTCGCCGCGCACCTGTGCCTCGGCCTGCCTCCATACCAGCGAGGAAAAACTCTCCGGCACACCGGCAGCCGAAACAAAGTTGTGCGCCACATTGATGAACAATTCAAAGGCCAGACCGAATCGGTCTTCCACCAGACGCGTCGACAAAAAAACCGCCTCAGTGGAACCGAAGACAGCATTACGATGACAGATCGCGCGATCACCCAGTTCAACCGAGTAGCCAGGCGCAATCATCGTCTCGCCCGTATCGGCAATCGCCAGGGGAACAAAGTAGTACGCGCGCGTCGCCAGCGCTGCCGACATCGTCGCCGGCACTGCGCCGATCATGCGCTCCAGTTCCGCCTCAGGAACGCGCGTCTCGCCCCACGCGGCAAAACGGACACCATTCGCTGCCTGCCCCATAGTCGACTGGGTCGCTACCTTCTCCGCATGCCAAAGCTCGAGTTGCACATTACTGGCCATCGAACTGTATTCTAACTACACGGGGGCGACCGCGAACAATGATGCCTGAATCTTCCCAACTCCGGCACTCCGGCGACGGATCCTTTCTGGGTTTTCCACTGGAGGGATTCAGCCTTTTCCAGAGCCTTCTGCTCTCCCTCGCATCCGCTTTCTTCACCTTTTTTGCGACAACATTCCTCGCCATCATTTCGCTGCTCGCCTGGAACATCGCCGGCCATCACTCCATCAATTACGCCGACAGCTATCTCTACGTTGGCTTTCCGGCTGGCGTCCTCGTGCTGCTTATCGCCCTTCCTGTCTTCGGGGTGTTGTGGGTGCGGGCCAAGGTTCGCAGGTAATTGTTCGAAAGTAATTGTTCGGAGGGAATCGCGCATGCCCGTGCACGCCATTCAATTGAACGAATTAGAGCGCGGCCTGCCCCGCAACGACGACCAAGCGCGCCGCTGGTGCGCTGCTCTTGAAGCAGGCGACGTCCTCTACTTCCCCCAGACGCCTCTCCCGCTCGCCGACGCCGACGTTCAATTCCTCCTCGGCAAACAGCAGACCGCTAGCCGCGTACACAAGAACATCGCCTACAAGCCCGATCGCGACCTGCTCAGCGGCATCGATCGCAAGACCACCGGCCCCGAGGAATTCGACCATTTCCAGGACATCATGCGCCGCTACTCGGCGATGGTGAATCAATACCTCGCCGGCTTTCTCGCGCCTTACCAGAAGCACTGGCGCCTCGACTACGCCAGCTTCCGTCCTCTCGAAGAGCAGGGGCGCGACATGTCCGTGCGGCATCGCAACGATCTGCTCCACACCGACGCCTTTCCCACCCGCCCCACCCATGGCTGGCGCATTCTCCGCTTCTTTCACAACATTCACCCATCGCGTACCCGCGACTGGGTGCTCGGCGAGCCCTTCGGACGCGTCGTCAACTCATTCGCGCCCTCTAAGCTCGCCATTCCGCAACCTGACAACGCCCTCACCGGTGCCGGCAAATCCCTCGCCCGCGCAGCAGGACTCGGCAAGCTTCTGCCCCAGGTGAAGCGCACCCCTTACGACGAGTTCATGATGCAGCTCCACAATGCGATGAAGGAAGACGCCGCCTTTCAGAAGACCTGCGTCCGCGAGACCTTCAATTTCCCGCCCGGCTCAAGCTGGATGGTCTACACCGAAACCGTACCGCACGCCGTCCTGGCCGGCCAGTTCGCCCTCGAACAAACCTTCCTCGTCGATCCCGCCGCCATGGTCACCCCACAATCGGCTCCCATCGCCATCCTCGAAAAAATGGCAGGCGCCGCGCTCGCCTAGCGCAAATCGAAACTCAAACAGCAAAAGCCCCGGATCGCTCCGGGGCTTTCTCTTGAATTCGCTTCAGCGGCTGCTTACAAACCCGCGGGCTTGGGATCTTCAGGATCGTATTGCGCCACGCGAATCTTCTTTGCCAGGCCGATCTTCGAGAGCAGCCAGATGCCATAGAAGTTGGGGTCCACCTCATACCACTTGAGGCCGTGCCGTGCAGACACCGGATGCGCGTGGTGATTGTTGTGCCAGCCCTCGCCGCCCGTCAGCAGTGCTACCCACCAGCTGTTGCGGGAGTCGTCGCGCGTCTCAAAGCGCCGGCTGCCCCACAGGTGCGTCGCCGAGTTCACCAGCCACGTCGCGTGCAGGCCCAGGGTCACGCGCAGCAGCACGCCCCACAACACCATCCCGACGCCTTCCTTCCAGCCGCCAAACGCCCAGCCGCCGGCCATCAGCGCCAGGCCGCTTACCGTGAGGGGGAGCCAGTGATACTTGCTCAGCCAAACGTGAAAGCGATCGCGGCTCAGGTCCGGTGCGTAGCGCGCCAGCACTTCAGTCTGCGCGTGCAATGCTTTCCCAAAGAAAATCCAGCCCGTGTGCGCCCACCATTTGCCCTCTCGCGGCGTGTGCGGATCGCCTTCATGGTCGCTCATCTGGTGATGAACGCGATGCGTCGACACCCAGAAAATCGGCCCGCCCTCAAGCGACAGCGTCGCGCAAATGGTCATCAGATATTCGAGCCACTTTGGCGTCGTGTATCCGCGATGCGTCAGCAGCCGGTGATAGCACATTCCGATGCCCACATTGATCGCCAGAATATACAGCACTGCCATAACCGCCAGCCTCTGCCACGTGAAAAAGAAAAACGCCACCAAAGCGCCGATGTGAAACAGAAGAATCGTCGTCGCGGTGATCCAGTTAATGCCTTGTCCAGAGGCTGCTGCGCGCCCCATGCGGATCAGATCCCGCGCGGCCACGCTATGCTTCCCGGTCTCTTGTGTTGTGGTTGCCGATTGCGCTGGAGCTTCGACGGTGCCTTCAGGGGAGGGTGCTGTCAGGACGGAGGCCATTCTGCTATAAATCCTTCAAAAACGAGGTGTGAACACGCTCGCCTGCCTGAATTGTATAAGAGATAAACCACTCATTCACTGAAACTTTCACGAGATTTGTAACTAAAAGTACATTGCCTGCCTCGGCACTGGTGCATATAGTAGCTGTCCCCTAATTCATCGCCTGGCTGCCGAAAATCTCTCCTCCGGTCACGAAAAGCTCTTCTGCAGTCCCGCGCAGCACCCGATAAAGCGCAAACTGCCGCCGGGTTTCGCCGCGCAGCTCAAACAGCAGCTCGCCGCGATTATCGGCCATTGCATCCACCGCATCCACAAGCCTCATCCTCGGCGTCACATCCAGGTGCTCGCGATCGGTCACGCTCTTGAAGAGCACCAGCAGGTTGCCATAGAGATCCGGCTGCGCAATCAGCGTCACAAACTTCTGCGTCTCCGGCGGGCCGTCGGTGCGTGCCGTCAGCACCAGCGTCGCGCCCGATCCATACGCCAGCTCGAAAACGCGAAACTGCTCGTCCGCCAGCGGCACAGGTGCGGTGCAGTACCGGCGCATGCCTGCTCTTCGCCTGTCGACGTGGTTTTCCTTCTCGCCGAGGCCGCCGCCTTATCCAGACCCAGCGCCTCCCGCGCAATCTGCTCGAGCTGCGCCTTCATCTTCGGCTCATCCGCCGGGTCGGCCCAGGAGTAGTTCCACTCGTGAACCGGCTTGTTCGTCGCGTCGGAAACGCCAACTATCTGATTCATGTCCTTAGGCAGGCCCATTAGGGTCGGCGTCGTCACAGGCCCCACGCCGCCATCCGACTTCCCTCGCTCCAGCCTCGGACGATCCGGATCGACCCCGGACGACTGATTCTCTACCTGCGCGGTCTGGGCCTCTGCCGCCGCCTTTGGCCGGCCCCGGGTAAGCGTCGGACGGTCTGGATCGGTCTGGCCTGGATCGCCGGATGCCCCCGTCCCCGTCTGCGCTGCCGGAGCCGGACCGGAACTGGAACTCGAACCTGACCCGGAGCCTGAGCCGGAACCCGCATTGGAACCTGAACCGGAATCCGAACTGTCTCCGCCCCCGCTCCCAGTTTTCTTGTGGAGTGTCGGCCTGTCGGGGTCGACCGGCTCAGCGCCAGGCGTGTTTCCTTCCTGCGTGCTCGTTCCCGGACTGCTCGCCCCCGGCGTATTTCCACCCGAATCCCCCGCCTGAGCCTTGCGATGCAGGGTTGGCCGATCCGAATCCTCCTCCGCGTCCACTCTCGCCGGAGCCGCCATTGCCAGAGGCTTTTCTCTGGTGCTCGGCATTGCCTTCCATGTGCCGAAACCCACCCACGAGCCCTGAACCTGCCCCGCGGTTCGAACATCGAAGAGCCCCACGCGTTCTCCATCTTTCTGCAGGATGTACTCGACGCCGCTCTCGACCGCCAGTGGCGCAGGGCGCGCAAGATAGATGCTGCCGTCCTGCAACTGGTCTCCGTCGAAAACCGTAATCGGCACCAGCCTGCTGGTCTTCGGTTTGCCCAGCTCGCCCGTCCACTCCAGCACGCCCACGGCGCGCAGCTCAGGCACGCCCTTGTCCGTCTTCTCCACCTGTCCCGGATACTGCGCCCATACCGCTGAAACTGCCAGAAGCGCGAACACCATCGGCGCCGATACTTTCGCACCCGCCCAGAGCGGTGACACGCCCCGGCCGTCTCGGGAATAATGCAAACTGTGAGTGATCTGGTCCAACACACGAGGCATACGAGGGATCCCCAATGGAACTGAATGCAAAAGTTGCCGACTTCACCCTTGAAACCGACGAGGGCAAAACTGTAAGCCTCTCCGACTACAAAGGCAAACCAGTCATACTCTTCTTTTATCCCAGAGCAGACACTCCTGGCTGCACCATTGAAGCCTGCGGCTTTCGTGACACCTTCAAGAAGCTCCAGGCAGCCGGAGCCGTCGTCCTTGGCATCTCGCGCGATACGCCCAAAGCCCAGGCAAAATTCCGCGAGAAGTACAGTCTGCCCTACACACTCCTTGCTGATGTAGACGAGAAAGTTTGCAATCAGTTTGGGGTGATGAAGCAAAAGAACATGTACGGCAAAAAGGTCTGGGGCATCGAGCGCACCACCTTCATCATCGGCCCTGACCAGACCCTCATCCACGTCTTTCCCAAAGTCACGCCCGAAGGCCACGCTGAAGAAGTACTTGCTCTCATCAAGGAATGGAACGAAAAGCACAAATAGCCCGGCGCGCGGTTAGGCCTCCCGGCCACCTCGTGCCCCGCAGCTTCTTCGAGCATGCTCCCGAGCGCGTTGCGCCGCTGCTTCTCGGCAAACTCCTCGTGCACAAGACCGCGGCCGGCGTGATCGCTGGGCGCATTGTCGAGGTCGAGGCCTATCTCGGCCCCCACAATAATCCGCCCGACCCGGCCGCCCACACGCATCGCGGACCCACCCCGCGCAACTCGGTCCTCTTCGGTCCTGCAGGGCACGCCTACGTCTACTCCATCTACGGCCAATACTTCTGCATGAACTTCAGTTGCGAAACCGAGGGCCTCGCCGGCGGAGTGCTGCTGCGCGCGCTTGAGCCCGTCATCGGTTTGGACCTGATGGCCCGCAATCGCGGCCTTTCCGCAAGCGCGCCCCATCGGCTTCTCACCTCTGGCCCGGGCCGCCTCTGCCAGGCGCTCGGCCTCACCCGTCCGCAGCACAACGGCCTCGACCTCACCAGTTCCGCTTCGATTCTGCAGCTCCGCGACGACGGGTCCCTGCCTCCCGATGCGCTTGTCACCGTCCGCATCGGCATCAACCACGCCATCGACCGGCCCCTCCGCTTCATCGTCCCGGACCACGGTTGCGTCTCAGGTCCCAAATCTCTCAACCGCTCAATCTCTTAACCGAAAAATGCGTCCAGAGCGGTAGTATTTCGTCTTACGAAGTAGAAGTACATTCCAACCGCGAGGAACTTCCCGCTTGAAACCCGCATCTCTGCTCTTTCCTGCCGTGGTCTGCGCGGCCCTCTCCCTCTCTTGCTTCGCCCAGGCGCCGCCTCCAGGCGATCATCCCCACGAACATGGCCCTGCCCCTGCCCCCACCAATCTCCAGGTCCTTCCTAAAAACCTTACCGGCGAGCAGGTCCACGAAATCATGCACAAATGGGAAGCCCAGCTTGGAACCGAGTGCAGTACATGCCACGCTGCCGATCCCACGAAAAAACGCCCCGACGGCCGCCCAGCGCTCAACTTCGCCGACGACTCCAAGCCTGAAAAGGCATCGGCCCGCCTGATGTACACCATGCTCCACAACATCAACGGCCAGTACATCAGCAAGCTCAAGGACGCTGATGCCAAGGTCACCTGCGGCACCTGCCATCGCGGCCATCTCGACCCTCCCCCCTACACTCCGCCGCCCGATCACGACCACGACCACCCCGGGCCGCCGACGGCAGGCGCAAAACCGCCCGCGCAGTAATCGAAGAAATGGCCACTGCATCCGGTTCGCAGTGGCCATTTCTTTTTGATAAGTTCTCGTTCTGAAGCTGCCACCGCATTCACTCGCCGCGCTTATACTCCCCGCTCTTCCCGCCCGTCTTCGCCTCAAGGCGCACATCGCGGATCGCGATGCTCTTGTCGAGAGCCTTCGTCATGTCGTAGACCGTCAACGCCGCCACCGCAGCCGCTGTCAGCGCCTCCATCTCCACGCCAGTCGGCCCCACCGTTGCCGCTGTCGCTGTAATACGCACCCCCCCCCGCACAACCTTCGCCTTTACATCCACGTGCGTCAGCGCCAGTGGATGACACATCGGAATCAGCTCTGAGGTGCGTTTCGCCGCCTGGATTCCCGCAAACCGCGCCACCTCCAGCGGATTGCCCTTCGGATTCGCCGGCAAGGCTTTCAACACTTTCGCCGACAGCTCCACAAACGCCGACGCTATAGCCGTGCGCCGCGAATCCTGCTTCGCGCTCACGTCCACCATGCTTGCCGTACCCGCGTCATCGAAATGCGAAAGCTTCTGCCGCATGCGATCTCCCATCGTCCCTTTCCTCACACCATCAGAATGCGGGCCAGCGACCCCGCCTCAAGCAGGCCCGGTTCTTCCGGCACCATCACAAAACAATTCGACCTGCCAAAGGCGGGCAGATCGCCGCTGCCATGCCATGGCACCAGCGCCACCTGCGGCACATCTCCATCCTCACTGCGCGCGCACCATCCCGGCAGAAATCGCGTCAGCCGGGTATTCCGATCGGTCCCCACCTTTAGCCGCGCCGCAAGAAATTGCGGACCCTGCTCAAGGCTTCCACCAAGCGCCGCAATCACCGGCGCCGCAAAAAGCAGAAACGTCGCCGCCGACGAAATCGGATTCCCCGGCAGCCCGAAGAACGGCAGTGCTCCGCCTGCTGCCTCAACTTCACCAAAGACCAGCGGCTTGCCCGGCTGAATCCGCACACCGGTAAAGTGAAACCGCGCACCGATCCGCGTAAGCGCCGGCTCAACCAGGTCAAACTTCCCAGCCGAGACCCCACCCGAAATCAGCAGCAGATCAACCCCGCCCGCTCCAACACGCCCCAGAGCCTCGTCCAGGGTTTCGTCCAGGGCCTCCGCCGTATCTGCCGCTGTCGGAAGCACCCAGGCCTCGCCGCCCGCCCCTTCCACCAGCGCCGCCAGCATGGGCGCGTTCGAATTGCGAATCTGTCCCGGCCCTGGCGTTGCTTCAGTCGCCACAAGCTCATCCCCTGTGGTCAGAATCGCCACCCTGGGCCGCGCATACACCTCGAGTGTCGAATACCCGCAAGTCGACGCCACTGCGATCTGAGACGCTCCGAGTCTCGCTCCCGCCGCCAGCAGTTCCGCGCCACGCTGCGCCTGCGCTCCTCGCCGAACGACGTTGTCCTCCGCGCTGAGACTGCGCCCGCTCAGCAAGCGGATCCCTTCGGCGCTCCGCTCCACATGCTCCAGCATCACCACAGCATCGGCGCCCACCGGAACCGGCGCGCCGGTCATGATCTCCCACGCTGCGCCCTCGGGCAGGTCTCCTGCTGGAGCCTCGCCCGCGCGTGTCATTCCCTCAACCCGCAAAGGCGCCATCGCAGCTAGCTCTGCGGCGCGACAGGCATACCCATCGCGCGTCGAGCGCGTGAAGGGCGGCTGATCTTCGTCGGCCCGCACCGGCTGCGCAAGCACGCGCCCTGCGGCTTTCGACCCTTCCACGCGTTCCACCCGGCGCGGACGCGACATGAGCCCGCGCAAATACTCAGCCACCATCAACGCGGCCTCGTCATAGCTGGGCAGCTCAGGGTTTGGCCTTCCCGCGCTCATGCCAAGGATTGTAGATGGCCGCGGGCTCGCGACCTTCCTTTCGCCAAACACGAGCGTTCACCCGCCACAAACAGAAGGGCGCACTGTCTTCCAGTGCGCCTCATAGTGGGAACCGCTCGCTGCTTACTTCTTGCCGGCCTTGTACGATGAGTTCACCTTCTGCCCAGCCTGCTGCAGAATGCCCTGCACTTCGGTCGCATACGGACCCGTAGGCGCCAGGTCCAGGTACTTCTGATAGGCTTCGGCGCATCCCGGCGGCAGCACGATCTTTGACGTCTTGCTGTCGAAGGTAGCCTTCTGAATCAGGCCCTGTCCCTTCAGGTAATAGAGCAGCGCGTTGCTCGGATCGGTCTGGATCGCCTTATCCGCCGCAGCAACCTGCGCATCGCCGTTACCCGCCTGGAAGAAGATGACCGCCTGGTTCTTCAGGTACAGGTTGGCCGATGCGGGATTTGCCTTCGCTGCGGCATCGTACGCTGCATTGGCTTCCGGGACCTTGCCCGTGCGCGCGTAAATTTCGCCCAGGCCCGAATTCGCCATACCCTGGATCACCGGGTTCGGCTTCTTCGAGGCCGCATCCAGTTCCAGCGCTTTCTTGAAGCTTGTCTCTGCATCGTCGTACTTCTTCAACCCCGACTGCGCCTGACCCAGATATCCCCAGAGCACCGGCTCGGTCGGCCGCAGCTGGATGTCCTTCGTCATCAGCGTTTCAATGTCGGTGTATTTGGCGGTCTTGATCTCGTTGGTCTTTGCATCCACTTCACCCTTTGCAGCGCTCGCTCCAAGCTGCTGGGTCGCCTCAGCGTGGGCCGCGTCGACGCTTTTCAGGTCCTCACCGACTGTATTCAGATCGGCGTTGAGATTCTTGATCACCTCGTTGCTCTTCATCGCCGACGCGTTCTTTGCGCGCAGCTCCTCGAGCTGCTTCTTCTGGTCTTCGGGCAGCTTCTCGATATACGCCGGACGCGACATATCGATATCCTGCACGTTGTCCTGACCGGCGACGATCTTTACATTCTCATAGCTATCAGCCTGTTTATCCTTCGCCATGCCCTCGCTGCGGTAGATCACCGTATAGCTGCCGGGAACAACCTGGCCGGAGTAATCGCCATTGGCGTTCAGGGGAAACGAACCCTCTTCCGCGGTCTGGGCCGACAGTCCAGGACCCGATGCCGCACGGGTCGTCAGCACAAACGTGACCACGCCGGCCTGCTGGGGAGCTCCGGTCGGGTTCGTCACATGACCATGCACCTTAACCGGTGTCGTCGCGGCGTCCTGCGCAAGCACAGGCATGAGGGCAAGCGCCACCACACCCATCAAAATTGAAATCGTTCGTCTCATCGCTCTTCTTCTCCTTGGGAGTGCGGTCGAGGTCGTCACCGTCCGCTTGTTCACTTTGTTCAATCGCAAAAAATCCAACGCTTCACAGCTCAATGCTCGGTTCCGCATGCTCCGCGTGCCTACCCAACCCGGCCACGCGCTGCATCTTCGCGGCGAAACGCCTTCGCGGCCTCCAGGCCATCGCCCCAGGCGATTGCTCCAGACCCCGGACAATTGAAAGACATTTTCCTTCAGCAGACTCAAGTTAAATCCAAGCTGCCATCGGAGACAAGGCCCCGTTGCCTGTCCGGCGCTTCTCATCCCCTTCAACCCTGAATTATCCTCCACCACTCTGCTGTCTGGGACCCCCTTCGCGATGGGGGGCTATCTCCCATTCAACTCCGGCTCGCCCTAAAATGAACGGATGGCAATCACGATCCGCGCGGCTGCACCGCACGATGTACCCCAGATTCTCGCCTTTGTCCGCGCCCTGGCCCTCTATGAACGCGAGCCCGACGCGGTCCTCGCCACCGAGGCCGACTTTCTCCGCGACGGCTTCGGTCCTAATCCATTCTATTTCTGCCTGATAGCCGAAACCGACGGAGCCCCCGCCGGCTTTGCCCTCTATTTCTTCAATTACTCCACGTGGCTCGGGCGCCCCGGCCTCTATCTTGAAGATCTTTTCGTCCTCCCTGAATATCGCGGCCTCGGCGTCGGCAAAGCCCTACTGCAGCAGGTTGCCGCCATCGCCGTCGAAAAAAACTGCCCGCGCCTGCAATGGGAGGTCCTTGACTGGAACACTCCGGCCATCGACTTCTACAAAGCCATGGGCGCCGAATTCCTCGATGAGTGGCGCAACGTCCGTGTCACCGGCAAAGCCCTCCTGCGCCTCGCGGGAGCACCAGTCAAACACGAAGCACCCAGCGCTACACCGCAACTGGACGGCTCCCGATGAAAATCCGCGTCATTGGTGGCGGACTCGCCGGCCCTGAAGCCGCCCTCACCGCCGCGCGCCTCGGCTGCCAGGTCGATCTCTACGAGATGCGCGCCATCGTTGACGGCCAACCCCGCCTCACCCCAGCCCACCAGACCACCGACTTCGGCGAACTCGTCTGCTCCAACTCCCTCAAAAGCGAGTCACCCAACACCGCGTCCTGGCTCCTCAAGCAGGAAATGCGCCGCGCGGGCTCCGCTCTCCTGCGCATCGCCGACGAGTCCGCAGTACCCGCCGGCCACGCTCTCGCCGTCGATCGCATCGATTTCTCCCGCCGTATCTCTGAAGCCATCGTCGCCGAGTCCGCGATCCGCGTCATCCGCGAAGAGGTCACGCATCTCGAGCAGGACGACGACACCGCCTGCACCATCATTGCCAGCGGCCCGCTGACCTCTGCGGCGCTCAGCAGCGAAATCCAGCGCATTACCGGCTCAGAGCATCTCGCCTTTTACGACTCCATCTCCCCCATCGTCGATGCCGAAACCATCAACATGGACCGCGTCTACTTCGCCGCGCGCTGGGATAAAGGCACCGCCGACTACATCAACTGCCCCATGAACCGTGAAGAGTATGATGCCTTTCTCGACGCGCTCATCGCCGCCGAGCCCGCCGAGAGCAAAGAGTGGGAGAAGCTCGAATACTTCGAGGGCTGCCTGCCCATTGAAGTGCTCGCGCGCCGCGGCCGCGACACCCTTCGCTTCGGCCCCATGAAGCCCGTCGGCCTGCGCGACCCACGCACCGGCAAAACTCCCTGGGCCGTCGTGCAGTTGCGCAAAGAAAACCTGCGCGCCGACAGCTACAATCTCGTCGGCTTTCAAAACCACCTCAAGTGGGGCGATCAGGCCCGCGTGCTGCGCCTCATCCCCGGCCTTGAAAACGCGCGCTTCCTCCGCTACGGGCAGATTCATCGCAACACCTACATCTGCGCGCCCGCCCTCATCGACGAAACACTCTCTCTGAGAGATTCCCCCACGCGGCTCCTCTTCGCCGGCCAGATCTCCGGCGTCGAAGGCTACACCGAGTCCATCGCCACCGGTCTGCTCGCCGGCCTCTATGCCGCGTCGCTCTTTGCTGGCCGCACGCCCGTTCCAGTTCCGCGCATCACAGCCCTCGGCTCGCTCGTCCACTACATCACTCACGCCGATCCCAAGAGCTTCCAGCCTGCCAACATCACCTTCGATCTGCTCGAGCCCCTCGAAGAGGAGACACGCCGGAAGATTCGCGACAAAAAAGAACGCCACCGCATCCAGTGCGAACGCTCCCTCGCCGCTTTCGACGCATGGTGGCAAAACTCTGGTTATGCCGAGGCGGCACAATCGCAGCCTGAATCGCGCACTTCCATGCGATAGTGAAATTCAACAAGCATCTATGTACATCGCCAGCCAGTCGCCGACCGAAATCACTGTTGAAGACAGCGCCGTATGGCTCTCCTGGATCTTCGGAACACTCGCTGCCATAGTCATGTTCTTCTCGGCCGCGATGCACCAGCCATACTGGCTCTTCGGCGCGGCGCTCCTTGTGCTCTGCGCTCTCATCGCCGAACAGCGCTCCACCTTCACCTTCGACGCCACCGAGCGCGTCGTGCGGTGGAAAAACATCAAGCGCCTCAAGGCCGGCACCGGGTCCATTCCCTTCGGCGAAATCACTGACATCGGCATTGAGACCCCTGCCGCAACTCCCAGTGCATCCAGCCACCGGCTTACCCTCATCACACCTGGGCAAACCATCCCCATGGCCTACGCATACTCCAGGCAGAAGGATGGCTACTCCCAGCTCCGCCAGCAGCTACTCGCCTTCATCAAGCCGGGATCGGAAGAGCCCGATGGTGTGACAGCTCACGGCATCCCCACCGACCTCGAGCCCTCACTGCGTTCCCTGCTTGAAGAGAACCACAAGGTCGACGCCATCAAGCTGCTCCAGTCGTCACAGCACCTTGGCCTCTCTGACGCCGTCAAGCGCATCGACTCGCTCGAAAAAAGCATCAAGGCCGAAACCCGCAGCGCCTCGGCTCCCGCCAGTCCCTCGCTTTGAAACCACGCCAGGCGGCGTTCTGAAGGACCACCTCGGGAACCCTTGCTCCGCCATCGGTGTCAAAGATAGAGCAAGCAGACGAGTGCGGTTCTTCGCCAACGCCGCGTAGTAACCTGCCCGCGTAGTACCCTGAAGGTGGAGCAGAAATTCTTTGACGCCCCGTTGGATCACAATCCTGGCCTGTTCGACGGCGTTGCTCACGCAGGCGCCTTCCGCTCCTTCTCAATCCGCGCCCGCTCCGACTGCAAAAAACTCCGCCGCTGTCATCATCGACCTCCCTCCCGTGCCAAAGCCTCTGCTGCCCGCCGCCTTTGCCGGTTGGAAGGTCTCCGCACCTGTTAAAGCCATCACCGACCCCGCAGAGATCGACAAGGGCAACACAGCCGCCCTCAAGGAATACGACTTCAGCCACGCCGCCGTCGCCACCTACCATCGCGCCGGCGAAACGCTCTCAGTCCGCGCGCTTTCCTTCAATGACGCCACCGGCGCCTATGGCGCCTATTCCTTCTACCGCGAGAATCGATGGCCGCGCCAGGAGATCGGCTCCGGAGCCGCAGCCGATCGCAACCGCGTTCTCTTCTGGACCGGAACCACCGTTATCGATGCGGAATTTTCCCGACTGCCTTCCACTTCCACCGCCGATCTGCGCGCACTTGCAGAGCAGCTTCCGGCTGCGCACGGCAATCGTTCCATCGCGCCGCCCATCCTCGCTGATCTGCCCACAGCATCTTTAGAAAAGCAGACCACGCACTACGCACTCGGACCAGCAGGCTACGCAGGCGCAGGCGGCGTCCTGCCTCCCGATCTCGTTGGTTTCGATCGCGGTGCTGAAGCCGTCACCGCAAACTACGGCTTGCCTTCCGGCCACGCCACGCTCACGGTCATCGACTATCCCACGCCGCAAATGGCTGCCGCGCAGGAAGCCCGAATTCGCGACTACATCAAGGTGGGCAAGCAGGCTCAACCTCCTTGGCCCGCACCCCTCGCCGATTCGAACATCACATCGCTCGCAGTTCGCCGCAGCGGGCCGCTTGTCGCTCTTGTCAGCGGCAATGCCACCCCCGACGAGGCCAACAAGCTTCTCGGCACAGTTCACTTCGGTGGAGATGTTGCCTCAATCCCATTTCCAAGAGAGTCTGAAATTTCGAAGACCAGCCGCCTCCTCATCGGGATCGCCGGAATCGTCATCGTCGGCTCCTCCGCGGCCATCCTTCTGGGATTTTTCCTCGGCGGAGGCCGCGCCCTGTACCGCATCCTGCGCGGCAAACCTGCCTCGTCGGTTTACGAAATTGAGTTCATCCGCCTGAATCTAGAGAAATAATCTTTCCACCTTCCCCTCCGGCCCCTTCACCCGCATCCAAAGCGTCAACGCCCGGAAATCCAGGGAATTGACCCTGTGGAAAACAGCACAAAAACCGGTGAAAACACCCTTAAATCTCTGAAATATGAACGAGTTAAAAGGCGAATATATTACGAAAGTGCAATAACGAACCCGATCAGGAGAGTGTCTTTAAATTATTGAAATTAAAAGTCTTATTTAGACTAGGATTTATTCTTGACACCCCGTTCCCCCGCACCTACTATGCAGCCAGAAAGTTCTGATGGCTTTGCCTCCGTTGGAACTATTCTCCCTAGGAGAGAGCTGCCCTGTTGCCGGGCGGCTCTTTCCGCTTTTGCGGCCTATTATCTGCCGCCTGCTGCCGGCTCGACCGATTCGGCATCTCCCTCGATCCACTCGTTGCCGCAAGCCCCGCAACGCCATCGATTTGCCGGTTCCACTCCCATCAACAACGGATCACTGGCCCCGCACTTCGAGCACACCGGCATTTCAAACTCCGCCGGACCCTGCTCGGCATCGCGCTTCACTTCCTCGACAATGTCGGTTGCAATCGGTTGCGAAGCCACGCCTCGCGCCTCTTCCAGCTGGTCGGCCGCCACTACCACCTGCGCATAACGGCCTCGCTGCCGCTTCACCCAGCTGTCGATGCCTGCCCGGCGCAGCTCCTTCTTCAATTCCTGCGCCTGCTCGTCCAGTTCTTCTTCCGAATCGCCGCGCGTCGGCGGTATCTGGTAGTCGAGTCCCCATGCGGGCATGTCCTCTGTGATCACGGCCGCCCGCTGCGCCTGAACGGGCCGGGCTTCAACCGGCTGCGCTTCGATGGGAGCAACGCCACGCCGCTTCATCTCTTCCCGCAAAACCTGCTGCGCCGTCTCGGTCAGCTGCGGCATTTCCGCTGCGAGCTCGCGTAACTCTTCGTCTTGCAACGACCGGTAATGCTCGCTCAGCCTCTGCCACTCCATCGCCGGATCTTGTCGCATGCGCATCAGTATAGCGGGACGTTCAATGCGGATTGGTCCACCCGATATCGGCAAGCGCAGCCCTGCCCACCACCAGTGCCGTCACCGTCAGCGCCGCCAGCAGACAGGTCCAGAATCCAACGCGGCTGAACGAAATAAAGAGCGCGCCTGCAGGTCCTCTCAGCGTGAACCCGGCCTGATCCGGCAAAACAGCGCGCACCGCCACCGCCAGCAGAAATCCCCCCGCCCACACGATCGCAATCTTGAATGCCAGCTGGATTGTCTGGTCCATGTTCCTTTCCTCTGTGCCCGTGGATGATTCGAATTAAATCCGCTCTCGCAATCTCACTCTCCCTGCGAGCTCGCTCTATGTTGGACGCGTCCTGGCAGACCAGACGTCCACGCAGACCAGAGTAGACCGTTCATGCTCGAAGATCAGGAGCAGGAGCTTCCTTTCCGCGCGCAAAGACCGCGTCAGGCGCCCCGGCCGATGGAGTCGCCGCAACTTTACCGAACGCGCCCCCAACGGTACAATCGGTGAGGAGCACGCCGACGTAGCTCAGCTGGTAGAGCAGCTGATTCGTAATCAGCAGGTCGTCAGTTCAAGTCTGACCGTCGGCTCCATCCCGCTCCACTCCGCCCATTCCAGATCAGCAATGCAGCCTCGGCGCAAACGCACTCAGAGCGTCTGCACAAAATACTGCAGTCGCTCAAGCAGGCTGTCGCGCACCGAACGAAGCTCCGGCAGCCCTGCCAGCGCTTCGGCATCTTTTCCTTCCGCTTTCATCTCCAGCAGCGCGTTCGCCAGTGAGTGGAGCCGCTGATGCAGGGCATCGATTGCCTGGAAGCCCGAGCGGACGCCCCGCCCCGCCGAAGCTTCCCCATCGAGCCACGCGCCAAAGCGGCACCCGTGGCTGTCGAGCAACGGCGCCGCGCTCCGCCTCCCATTTAGATGGTCTTCAATCTCAGACACCCACGCTCGATGCTCTACGCCCGCATACAGCAGCGGAAAATCAGTCGCCGGAATCGGCGATACATTGGCCCATCGCGGATCCGGACGCCAGTTTGCGGCCCAGTCCGGCAATTGCCCGCCCGGCATCGGCCGCGCAATTCCATAGCCCTGCGCCAGTTGGCATCCCAGCCGTAGAAGCATCAGACCGTGATCCACCGTCTCCACACCTTCCGCCACAGCCTCTCTCTGAAATGCATTCGCAAGACCCAGCACGCCTTCCAGGATCGTCAGGTCCTCCGAGTCGTCCAGCATGTCATGCACAAACGTCTGATCAATTTTGAGAAAGTGCACCGGAAGCCGCTTCAGGTAAGAAAGCGATGAGTATCCCGTTCCAAAGTCGTCCAGAGAAAACGTGACGCCCAGCTTGTTGCAGGTGCGAATCACCTGCGAAACCGCGGTCACGTCGCGCAGCGCCCCGCTCTCCAGAACCTCCAGTTCCAGCCGCGACGGAGGCACCTCGGGATACTCGGCAAGCAGCGCCTCAAGCCGTTTCACGAACTCCGGATGCTGCAACTGCTGTGCATCGATATTCACGCTTACCGGCAGTTCCAGCCCCTCGTCGCCCCAATCCTTAATCTGCTTCAACGCATGAGAAATCACCCACTCGCCCAGATCGATTGCCAGTGGATCTCCCTCGATAATCGGCATGAACTGTGCCGGCGCCAGTAATCCCCGCTCTGGATGCCGCCATCGCACCAGCGCTTCCGCGCTCACAATCACGCCTGTGCACATATTCACTCGCGGCTGGAAATAGAGCACCAACTCGTCGTTCTGCAACGCTGTGCGCACGCGCTCAAGGTCCTCATGATGTCCTCGAACACTGCGATCGTGCTTCGGGTCAAAAATGTGGAACCGGTTTTTCCCCTCGACCTTGGCGTGATACATCGCCTGGTCTGCCTGGCGCAGCAACTGCTCAGACGCTATCACCTCGTCTGACTGCGGATAAAACGTAGCGCCAATGCTTGCTGAAACCTGCAGAGTCCGGTCGCCGATCGCGACCGGCTCGGCTGCCGCAGCAAGAAGCCGACGGATCCCAGCCAGGCCGTCTTCCTCGTTTTCCAGGTCCAGCAGCACTGCGACAAACTCATCGCCCCCCAGGCGGCCAAGCGTTTCGTCCTCGCGCAGTGTGTCGCTCATACGTTTCGTCACTTCCGTCAGAAACTGGTCGCCAACGTTGTGTCCGTGCCCATCGTTGATCGTCTTGAACCCGTCGAGGTCAAGGCACGCAATCGCCACCATGCGATTGCGCCGGTGTGTCTGGGCCATAGCCTGGCGAATGCGGTCCACAAGCAGTGCGCGGTTCGGCAGTCCCGTCAATCCGTCGTAATGGATCATGCGTTCCAGTTGCCGTTCCTGCTCTTTCACGTACGAAATGTCTGAGAACAGCGCCACGTAGTGTTGCGTCTTGCCGGTTTCGTCCGGTACCGCACTGATCGTCAACATCCCCGCGAAGAGACGCCCGTTCTTGGCGCGATTCCAGATCTCACCCGACCAGTTCCCTTTCTCCACCAGCTGGTTCCACATGTCCGTGTAGAACTCTTCGCTCTGCCGCCCCGAGTTCAGCAGCCGCGGATTGCGCCCCAGAACTTCTTCGCGGGTATAGCCGGTAATGCGCGTAAAAGAGTCATTCACGTCAAGGATCGCCCCATCCACATTCGTGATCAGAATGCCCTCGGAAGCGTGCGTGTAGACACTCGCGCTCAGCCGCAGCTTCTCCTCCCCCACCTTCAACGCAGTAATATCCTGGGCAAACAACACGATGCCGCCGATCGAATTGTCTTCCATGCGCCAGGGAGTCATCTCCCAGCGCACCCACTTCACGCTGCCGTCTGCGCGTTCAAAGCGATCTTCTTCCTTGCGCAGCTTCTCGCCTGCCAATGCCCGCCGGTGGTCTTCCTTCCAACGCTCCGGAATATCCGGGATCACTTCGTAATGGCTGCGCCCGATAATCTCCTGGCCAACCAGCCCATTCTCTTCAAGCCATCGCCGGCTCACTGCGAGGTAACGCATCTCGTGGTCAAACATCGCCAGCGCCGCGGGAGCAAACGTAATGAAGCGCTGCAGCAATTTCCGCCTCTGATTCGTCGCCGACTCCGCCTGCTTCTGCGGGGTAATATCGCGCATCGTGGCGTGCACAATCGTGGGCCGTCCCTCCGTGTCGGTTTCGAGCTTGCCAATCTCGCGAATCCAGCGAACCGCGCTGTCTGACGGGCGAATAATCCTGTATTCATTCGCGAAATGCAGGGTTTCGTCCTTTTCGTCAAAGTAGGACTGCTGCAGTTCGCGATCGTCGGGATGCACAAGGGTCAGCATCCCGGCACGCGTGTGCTCGAAGCTCTTATCGATTCCGAGCAGCCGGTCGAGTCCCTCCGTGCTCCTCCACGCGCCCGATCTCAGGTTAAGAACGTAATTGCCGACTCCCGAACTGGCTTGCGTCGCCCCTTCGTTCTCCAACACCTGGTCCGCATACACAGCATCGGTAATAAACGAAATCACGGTAAGCACACCAAAAATCCCGCCCCGGCCGTCTCTCACCGGAAACTTCCGCACGTCCATCCACTCCGGCTTCTCCCCTCGGCTCTGCGCCGGAACGTGTTGCACCACATGCGCCAGTGGCATGCCCTTAAGAACGTTCTTCTCCAGTTCGTAGAACTGATCGGCGATGTGCTCGGGAAAGAAATCATAATCCGTTAATCCTTCGTCCGAGCGCAGCGACGGCCTGCGCCCTGGGCAAAACAGCCGCAGGAAACGCTGGTTCGCCGCCGTAATTACGTGGTCTCGATTCTTGAAGTAAACGCACTCATCGACACTTTCCATGTACGCATTGAGATTTACTTCCGGGCGAAGGTCCCTTTCGGCTTCCGCCAGCAGCTTCACATCGCGCAACATCAGGTCCAGAATTGGATTCGCTTTTGAATCGGCTTCCCTGGTGAAGTCCGCGCGCAGGCAGCGAATGCGCCCATTCGCATGCCGCATGCGCAGGTTCGCCGTACCGCTATGTTCTTTTGAGCCGGGTGAAAACAGTTGGCTGGCCACGTCCGCGTCGTTTGAGTGCACCAGATCTTTAAAACTGATCCGCTCAGAAATCAGGTCGTCAGCGTTGTAGCCAAGAAAGCTTTCAACGCCTTCGCTCACAGACAGAACGTCCTGGTGGTCCTCCAGCAATTCGAGGCGAAATACAGCTTCCAGCACGGGCCAATCCTCTTTTGTTCAGCAATGTCAGTGGGAAGTCGGCGATACACCAGGGACAGGAAAATCAGGGCACCGCATGGCTCTGCGCGATCCGAGTCGGCTGACGGCGTTTTCGCAGCCCGACGAGGCCCTGTTTGGGTCAGTAGTGTAGCAGGTATCGTCCGCGCGAAGTGGGAGCAGCGAGAATTGATGCTCCATCCTGCGCCGCCCGCAATCGCGTACCTCTTTTGGAATGAACCAAATCATGCACCGGTTATCCACGCACTTTTTTCGCTTTTGTAATTCGTACCCTCTTATTCACGCTTATCCTTGGCATAATCGCAGCATGAGCGGTTCCTCCGTAGCTGTTCCAAGAGCCACGTCCAGGATCAGGCTCGGGAATTCGAATTCGCTTTCGTCGTTCGAGCCCGGATCAGAACAATGGACAAACCAGGGGAGCATGGAAGAGTGACCAGCTATAACCGCCAGGATGTATTGCGGATCCTGCAAATCACTTCCCGCCAGCTAATGGGTTGGGAAAGAGCCGGCCTCATCCCGGTTCAGCAATCCTACACTTTTCAGGACCTCGGTCAGCTGAGAACTGTTCGTGCCCTGCGCGAAGAAGACGTCTCGGCCGCCTCCATCCGCCATTCCATTGTTGCCATGAAAGCCGTCGCCGGGATGGCAAATCCACTTCTCGAGGCCGGCATCGTTCGCTCCGGCGCTCGTCTGGCGTTTCGCTGCCAGGGCGCAATGGTCGATCCCATCCGGCGGCAGCTCCTCTTTGACTTCGAGCGCGTTGACCGCGCCGTGGCCGGCGGCCAGCCCGAACCGATGCGCAAGCCCGGCTCCGCCGCTCCCGGCAGCCTTCAGGAGCTCTTTCTCGCCGCCGTACAGGCTGAGGAAACCGGCGAGAAGAACCGCGCCATCGGGCTCTACGATCAAATCATCGCCCAGGAGCCCGCCTACGCTCCTGCATACATCAATCTGGGCACCATTTACTTCCACCTCCGCCGCTACGGCCGCGCGGAAGAACTCTACCGCCGCGCCACCGAAATGGACCCGTCCTACGTCCTCGCGTTCTTCGATCTGGGCAATGTGTTAGACGAGCTCGACCGCCCCGACGACTCTATCGCCGCCTACAAACAGGCTGTCACTCTCGCTCCCCGCTACGCCGACGCCCACTACAACCTTGCCCTGGCCTACGAGCGCAAGGGGGAACTGCGGCAGGCCCTGCGCCACTGGCAGGCGTATGCACGCCTCGATCGAACCGGTCCCTGGGCCGACCATGCCCGCACTCAGATCCACAGGCTCCTCGAACGGGATAAGCTCTCCATCGCATGGAGATCCAGCGGCTTTATCACGCCTCAGAAGAGCACTGCGGCCCTCGAAGTCATAAATTAGCTTTTCCCTCAATCCCTCAATCGTGGCAGATTTTTGGTTGTGGCAGATTCTTGTTGTTCGACTAGGGTCATCCTGGACAGCTATGCTATGGAGTCGCACTCGCCGGCTCGGAAATCCGCCGTAAACTTTGAGCCGAGGGTGGAGTCTAACTCCTCAGCGATATTTTGGCCGCGACTCACCGAAGGGGACCCCCAGGATAGTGATTGGACGGGCTCCTCTTCTGAATTTCTTCACCCTGCCCTGCTTCCGCACGATGCATCTGTGCCTCTTCCTCTCTGACAAGACGCCCGGGCCGCCTGCTCCGCTCAGCCCACGGTACAACTCTCGATTTGCACGAACGAAGGATGATTATGAAGATGATGCTCGCACTCTCGTGGCAGAAGCCCCTCAGGGCCTGCGGATTGCTCGGCGTCTGCGTAATGGCAGCAGCCGCACTGGTTGGCCAGACCCCTTCCCCCCGCATCCGCGCTGAGGTCACCAGCTCGCAGATGTCCGTGATCAAGGGCTCACTCCATCCTCTGGCCCAGGCACAGTTCGATGCCGGCCGCGTGCCCACTGGCATGCAACTCAACGGCATGACTATCTTCTTCAGCCGCTCCGAGGCCCAGCAGGCTGATCTCGAGTCGCTGCTCGCCGCGCAGCAGAATCCCGCATCGCCTCTCTTCCACCAGTGGCTTACGCCCGAGCAGTTCGGTGCGCGCTTCGGCATGGCAGAGACGGATATCGGCAAAGTAGCAAGCTGGCTTGAGCAGCAGGGCTTCTCCGTGGGCTCCGTCTCGCGCAGCCACAACATGATCAGCTTCTCGGGCACAGCTGGTCAGGTCGAGCAGGCCTTCCAGACCCAGATGCATTACTTCAACGTCGGCGGCGAACGGCACTTTGCTCCGTCCACCGCGCTCTCGCTCCCCACGGCAATCGCCCCCACCGTGCTCGCTGTCGGCAGCCTCAATAACTTCCGCCCCAGGGCGATGCACATCCGCAGCAACGCCGGCGCCCCGCGCCCCAGCTTCACTTCCAGCGTTTCCGGAAGCGTCTTTTTTGCCCCCGGCGATATCAAGGTCGCCTACGACATGAACCCGCTGCTCAGCGCCTCGATCAATGGCGCCGGCCAGTCGATCGTCATTGTCGGGCAATCCGCAATCGACCCCACCGACGTAGAAAACTTCCAGAACGCCGCCGGCCTCTCGGTAAAAGATCCAACCCTGGTTCTCGTGCCAGGCACTGGCGCTTCCCAGATCTTTTCAGGAGACGAGAGCGAGTCTGACCTTGATCTTCAGTGGTCCGGCGCAATGGCCCCCGGCGCCGACATCATCTTCGTCTACACCGGCAGCGACACCACTAAGAGCATCTTCAACTCGATTGAATATGCGGTCGACCAGAAGCTCGGCAACATCATCAGCGTCAGCTATGGCGCCTGCGAAACGCTGATTAATGCAACCAGTGCCTCCCAACTCGAAGCCATCATGTCGCAGGGCGCTGCACAGGGCCAGACCATCGTCGCCGCATCCGGTGACTCAGGCTCCACTGCCTGCTTTATCAGCCCCACCACCACCAGCCCCACCCTCGCGGTCCAGCAGGCTCTCGCCGTAAGCTACCCGGCCAGCAGCCAATACGTCACCGCGGTGGGCGGCACCGAAATCTCGCAAAGCAACAGCGCATACTTCACGCAGGGCGGTGGATATTGGGCAGCCCAATCCTCCACCGACGTCATCACTTCAGCGCTCAAATACCTGCCTGAAGTTGTCTGGAACGATTCGTTGTCCAGCGTGCAGGCCGGCGGCGGTCTCAGCGCAACAGGTGGCGGTCCCAGTGCTCTGTTCAGCAAGCCTAGCTGGCAGACCGGCGTTCCCGGCATCCCATCCGACGGCAAGCGGGACATTCCCGACGTTGCGCTCTACTCTTCGCCCGAGTTTGTCGCCTACATCTACTGCAGCAGCGACCAGAGTGCCTGGAATACCACTTCGCTTCCAATTCAGCAGGCGAGCTGCAACAGCGGATTCCGCGACAGCGCCTCTGCCGACCTCACCCTCGCCGGCGGCACCAGCTTTGCCACGCCTATCTTTGCCGGCATGGTTGCTATTCTCAACCAGCAGAAGGGCTACGTAAACGGCGCCGGCCTGCTCAACCCCACTCTCTATTCGCTGGCGTCCAATAGCACCACCTACGCCTCGGCCTTCCACGACATCACCACCGGCAACAACTTCTGCCCCTCGGGCGCCGGTTCCTCTTTCTGCAGCAGTTCCAGCGGCGCTACCAGCAAGTACTCCGCCGGCGTTGGCTACGACCTCACCACGGGCATTGGCTCCGTCGACCTTGCGAATCTTGCCGGCGCCAGCGGATGGCCCGCGGCCCCGACCGGCATCGTGGGAACCACAACCACAGTCTCCGCCTCCACTAGCTCGCCCAACCCCGGCGACAACGTCACCTTCACCATCACGGTCGCTCCCACCAGCGGAGCATCCGTGCCCACCGGCACGCTGAACCTTTCCATCGACGGCGGCGGCACCCCCTACAGTTCCAGCGGCAACACCACTACCGCAACCCTCACCAGCAATGGAACGGCCACTTACACCACGTCATTCTCCACTGCCGGCAATCACCAGGTCGTCGCGCAGTATCCAGGTGACTCCACGCACGCCAAATCCACCGGCGTTGTTTCAATCAACGTCCAGGGCTCCAGCAGCAACACCGGCACCTTCGCAATGACCGCGACCTCGGTCACCATCAGCCAGGGCGCCACTGGTTCAAGCACCATTACCGTCACGCCCGCCGGCGGATACAAAGGCACCGTCAATATCACCCCCAGTTCCAACAACGCCTCCTTCTGCTATTCCACAACCGCAGCGGTCGTCAGCGGCACCGCGGCCGCCACGGCCACCATGACCATTGACACCAACCTCAACGATTGCGGCGGGGCTGCGGTTCACACGCATGGTCTGCATCTCTATCGTGCTTCGAACGCAAAGCCGCAGCACACGCGCCAACCGGCCACTACTGCCCGCGGAGTCTTCGGCATCGCAGGGCTCTTCCTCGCCGGACTCATCGGATGGCGGTTCCGCCGCTCGCGCATCGTCGCCTGCCTCTTTGCCCTGGGCTTCCTCGGCCTCGCGCTTTCCGGCTGCGGTGGTGGCGGTTCAGACAACAGCAGCGATACGCCCAAGGGAACCTACACCATCACGCTCACCGGGCAGGATTCGGCGACCTCAACCATCACCGCATCCACCAGCTTTGCCCTCAAGGTCGACTAGCACCGCACGAACAGCACCATCAGAACTGAAAGGGGCAGACCATTCAACGGTCTGCCCCTTTTTTCTGCCTTCACGCCGTCTGGTACACTCCGAGGGCTGGAGGCAGCTTTTCCCTTGACACCTCTCACCCAGCTTTCTGAGGAAGAATCCCTCTTCTATTCCACCGTTCGGCACTTCGCGAAAGACACCATCGCGCCCCTCGTCAGCACCATGGACGAAAACCAGCAGATCGATCCCTCGCTGGTGAAGAGCCTCTTCGAACTCGGCCTCATGGGCATCGAAATTCCCGAAGAACACGGTGGCTCCGCCGGCAGCTTCTTCGATGCAGTACTTGCCATTGAAGCCATCTCCACAGTTGACCCGGCAATCGCCGTCCTCGTTGACGTGCACAACACCCTCGTCGTCAATGCCCTGCGCCGTTGGGCCACGCCCGTCCAGATGAGCCGCTGGCTTCCACGCCTTGCCAAAAATTGCCCCGGCGCCTACGCACTTAGCGAAGCCGGCTCCGGCTCCGACGCCTTCGCGCTGCAGACGCGCGCGCAAGAGGTTCTCGATGGCTACCGCCTCGACGGACGCAAGCTCTGGATCAGCAACGCTCGCGAAGCCGGCCTCTTCATCGTCTTCGCCACCCTCGACCCCGCTGCCGGCTACCGCGGCATCACCGCCTTTCTCGTCGAGAGAGATGCCCCCGGCTTCACCATTGGCCGCAAAGAAGACAAGATGGGCATCCGCGCTTCAAGCACCTGCGAGCTCCTCTTCGACAATTGCATGGTGCCGCGGGAGAACCTGCTCGGCGAAGCCGGCAAGGGCTACAAGATCGCCATCGAAACACTCAACGAAGGCCGCATCGGCATTGCCGCGCAGATGCTCGGTCTCGCTGAAGGCGCATTTGAACACGCCGTCCAATACGCGCAGCAGCGCCGCCAGTTCGGCAAACCCATCGCCGAGTTTCAGGCAGTTCAGTTTCAGATCGCTGACATGGCCATGCGCATTGAGGCCGCGCGCCTCATGGTCTACAACGCCGCCCGCCTCAAAGACGCCCGCAAGTCCTACCTGCGCGAGGCCGCCATGGCCAAGCTCTTCGCCTCTGAGGTTGCAGAGAGCGTCGCCAGCCAGTGCGTTGAAGTCTTCGGCGGCAACGGCTTCGTGCGCGACTACCCCGCAGAGAAGTATTACCGCGACGCCAAGATCGGCAAAATCTACGAGGGCACCTCGAACATGCAACTCGCCACCATCGCCAAACAGGTGCTGACTCGTTGACTCCCGCACTTGCTGAAGATGCTCACGTCAGCATTCACCCGCTCACAGGTTCCCGATGCGCGTTCCTTTCACAGTCATCAGGCGCGCAGTGGAACCATCCGACCGGGTGACATCGCCTGTCTGCAGGAAGGATTCGTGCGTAATGTCCGTCCATGCCTCATGCCACACCGTCCGCTTTCCGTCATGGGTTTCTATCTCGTCGATCTGGAGTTTCCTGCCATCCCATGTGATCGTTATGTCATTCAACGCGCCCTTCAGATCACAGGTATAGGGCAGCAAGCTATTGCACTCAAATCCATGCAGAGAGTGGGTCTGCGTATCCATCCACAAAACGCCCAGCAGGTAGGCGGGATCCTTTGGCATCGGAACCTTCTCTTCTTCGATGAGCGTGTAATTCCCTGGGCCGCCACGCCACGTCTCCTCGCCCTCGCCGGAGATTGGCTGGGCATTCGACGTTGAGGGCTCAAAGCGCACATTTAGATGCCAATGGCCAGAGAGGGCCTGGATCAGGCTCTCGAATGAAGCAGAAACCGCGGCCGGAGCCGGGGTTACCTGCGCATGAGCCATGATGGCTCCAAGAATTACAGCGCTGACAAGAAATCTCGCAAGGCAATGCCGCACGGCAACCTCCAGAATTTGAGACAAGGGGACGGTAGAAATCGCACGAATGACTGCAATCTGGCCCGATAAAAATCGTTCACAAAAATGAGAGTTCGGATAGCCCCGATTACATCTTCTGCGTTCGCTTCACGTCGCGCACGCCGCTCACGCGCCGCAGCCCCAGCACCATGCGGTTGAGATGCCGCACATCTTCAGCCTCTACCGTGAACTCGAGGATCGCTTCACCATTCGCATCGCGCCGGATGTCGACGCCGCGAATGTCCGTGTTGTCATCGGAGATCACCGCCGTCAGTTCCTTCAGCATGCCCGTGCGGTCATCGCAGTAGACCGTGATCTTTACCGGGTAGCGCTGCACTTTGCCATTCCCATCGTCTGTTGCCGCCGGAGCCCACTCCACCGCAATGCGCCGGTCGCTCTCGTAGAGCAGGTTCTGCACATTCGGGCAGCTCCGCGCATGCACCGCCACGCCCTTGCCGCGGGTCACGTAGCCCACAATCTCCTCGCCGCGTATGGGATTACAACAGCGCGCGCGATACACCAGCAGATCGTTCTGCCCTTCCACCTGCAGCGAATCCGAGCCGGAAAGGTGCAGCTTCCGCACCGCATCCGACATCGCCGCTTCGCCCGGGCCGCCCGGTTTCGGCTCCACGCCCGGCTCCGCCTCGACGCTTGTCACAAACCCAGGCGCCAGCTTGTTCAGCACCTGGTGCGCGGAGTGCTTGCCCTGCCCCAGCGTCGCCAGCAGGTCCGCGGCCGTTGCCACGCCGTATTCATTCGCGATGCGGCCCAGGTCCCGGTCGTCGATCTGGCTCATCGGCACCTTGAACTTGCGCGCCTCGCGCTCCAGCAACTTGCGGCCAATCTCCACCGCCCTGCGCCGCTGATCTTCATTGAGCCAGTGCTTGATCTTGTTCCGCGCCCGCGGACTCTTCACAAACGTCAGCCAGTCGCGGCTTGGCTTGTGATCCTTCTGCGTAACGATCTCGACAATGTCGCCCGTCCGCAGCTTGGTGCGCAGCGGCACCATGCGGCCATTCACCTTGGCGCCAACGCACGTGTGGCCCACTTCGGTGTGAATCGTATACGCAAAATCCACCGGAGTGCCGTCTGCGGGAACCACCACCACCTTCCCCTTCGGCGTGAAGGTATACACCTCTTCCGGGTAGAGGTCCATCTTCAGGCTGGAGAGAAATTCGTTCGGATCGGTCATCTCCTTCTGCCACTCCACAAGCTGGCGAATCCAGTTCAACCGCTCCTCATCTCGCGCATTCACCGTACCCTCGCCCGCTTTGTACTTCCAGTGGGCTGCAATGCCCTCCTCGGCAATGCGGTGCATATCTTCGGTGCGAATCTGCACTTCAAACTGGTGCCCACCTTCGCCCATCACCGTTGTATGCAGCGACTGGTAGCGGTTCGCCCGCGGTATCGCGATGAAATCCTTGATGCGTCCCGGCACCGGCCGCCACAGCGTGTGGATCAGCCCGAAGACCGCATAGCACGACGCCACATCCTGCGTAATCACGCGAATTGCCAGCAGGTCGTGCACCTGCTCAAAGCTCGTCTTGGTGCGCTGCAGCTTCTGGTAGATCGAGTAGAGCCGCTTGATGCGCCACTCCACGCGCGCTTCCACGTTGTTCTCGCGCAGCTGCTCCGCCAGCGTGTCTTCCACGCCGCGCAAAAACTGCTCGCCCTCCACGCGCCGCGTCTCCACCGCTGCCGACACCTGCTCGTAGCTCACCGGGTCGGTGTAGCGAAACGCCAGGTCCTCCAGTTCGCCGCGCACCTTGCCCATGCCCAGCCGGTGCGCCAGAGGCGCATAAATGTCCAGCGTCTCGCGTGCAATCGCTTCCTGCCGCTCCGGCTTCAAATGTTCGAGCGTGCGCATATTGTGCAGCCGGTCGGCCAGCTTGATCAGCACCACGCGCACATCGCTCACCATCGCCAGCAGCATCTTGCGCACGTTCTCGGCCTGGCGGTCTTCGCGGTTCGCAAACTGAATCTTGTCGATCTTCGTCACGCCATCGACAATGTGCGCCACCTGGTCGCCAAACGCCGCGTCAATCTCCGAATTCGTTGCCGGCGTATCTTCAACCGCGTCGTGCAGCAGGCCGGCCGCAATCGCCGTCGCGTCCATCTTCATCTCCGCCAGCACTTCGGCCACTTCAAGAGGATGAATAATGTACGGCTCGCCTGACGCCCGCATCTGCCCCTTGTGGTGCTGAACGCAGAAATCCCACGCCTTGCGAATCAGGCTTACATCTTCGGTCGGCCGGTTGGCCTGCACCTGCCTTAGCAGCGCTTCAAACCGCTCATCAATTTCGTGGGAATCCAGCAGGCGGGGGTGGCTCGCATCACTCGCCTCTGGCGACGGAGAGACTGCCTTTGAAGAATCGGCCGGTATGCTCTGCCGGACTGTCGCCATGGTTCATTATAGGCCGGACCTATTTAGCCCGCGACTGCCGGGTCCGGCGGAACAATCTTTCGTGCTCTTTTTCTTCCATCCCCCATCTTCCATCCCGGGTGTGTTCCACTTCACAGCGCCCTGCACCTCCCTGCGTAGTTCTATGATTCCTGAGGGAGACTCATGACAAAGCAGCCCAAACCCGCAAAAAAGAAGACGCCGGCAGCCCACCAGGCACCCGCGCCTTCAACCCCCGCGCAGCTTCCCGGCGCCCGCATCAACCGCCGCGCCGCAGACCGCATTCGCGCCGGACACCTCTGGGTCTATGCATCCGACATTGAGTCCCTTGAAGCCCAGTCCCTTAAATCCGGTGACACTCCGCCCGCGCTGCTCCCCGTTGCAGACAGCCGCGGCATCCTCCTCGGCACGGCGCTCTACAGCCCTTCGTCGCAGATTGTTCTCCGCCTCGTTTCCCGCGAAGCCCTGGACCACGACGCCTGGCTTCGGCTTCTCGAAACCCGTCTCCGCGCCGCCATCGCGCGCCGCCAGCAGCTTCTCTGTCTGGAGACAAACGCCTGCCGCCTCTGCTTCAGCGAAGCCGATGAGCTTCCCGGCCTCGTTGTCGACCAGTACAACGACCTCGTCATACTGCAACTGCTCACACGCGGACTCGACTCGCCTGAAGTCCGCGCCGTCTGCACCCGCGTTCTGCACGACACGCTCAAGCCCGCCGCCATTCTCGAGCGCCCTGACCCGCGCATTCGCGAGCTCGAAGGCCTCGCCGCACCCGTCCTCGCTCCGCTCTGGTCTCACAATCCCACGGAGCCGCCCACCAGCACTCATTTCCGGCTCAACGGGCTCACCTTCTACTACGACGCCAACAGCGGTCAGAAAACCGGCGCCTTCCTCGACCAGCGCGCCAACTATCTCGCTGCACGCGATTGGGCCCGTCGCCTCAACGTCACCCGACGCGCCCTAGACGTCTGCACCTACCAGGGTGGATTCGCCATGCATCTCGCGCAGGTCTGCGAAAGCGTCACCGGCATCGACACCTCGCACGCCTCGCTGGAAATCGCCGAAAAAAATCTCGAAGCCAACCGCGACCGCATCAGCGCGCAGGTCGATTGGGTTGAGGCTGATGCTTTCGAAATTCTGCGCGACTGGTCCGACGCCAAAGAGCGCTTTGACTCAATCGTGCTCGATCCCCCAGCCTTCGCAAAAACAAAACGCGCCGTCGAAGGCGCGCTTCGTGGCTATAAGGAGCTCAATCTCCGCGCGCTGCACATGATCGAGCCGGGCGGACTCCTCATCACCTGCTCCTGCAGCCACCACATCACCTGGGCCGATCTTGAAAGCGCCGTCGCCTCCGCAGCCTCAGACGCACACCGCCGCGTTCGCCTGCTTGAACGGCGCGGCGCCGCACCCGACCACCCCGTCATCCTCAACCTGCCTGAGACGGAATACCTCAAGTGCCTCGTTCTTGAGGTCGATTAGTTGGCTATCGCTCAAATTGGAATCGCGTCCCGATGCCCGGCCAGGCGCGAGAAAATTCGCGCTTTTAATCCTGCTCGTAATCCTGCTGGCGGACCAGCTACCCCGTGTCCCCGCGTTGCTTCGGGCGCATCCTCTGCCCTCGCCGCCCGTGTCGCCCTCGTGCGCTCTGCCGCGGCAGTGGCCGCGCTAAACTCCGCCAGCGCTTCCTTCACCTGCGTTCGCAGCGCCTCCGCTTCAAAAACACACGATCGCAGATAGGCAGAAGTCGTGAGCCCTGCCGCAGACGCCCGCTCATGCAGTTGTTCGCTCTCGGCATGCGTCATGCGAATCGTCACGCTCGCCTTCCGGCGCTTTACCTGGCCGTCGCCCACCGTTTCCTTTACGTCCCGCACGGTTTCGATCGCCGGTACTGCGCCGCTGTCACGGGCCGGTGGCTTCACGCCGCTGATCGTCGCTTCGTCCTCCGCCAGTCCATCGCAGTCCCAGTGATCCTCGGCCCCCGCGGCTCGAATCTCTTCTTCGCCGTCCGGCTCCGCAAGACCTGCCAGAAACGCCGCAAAACTCGCCGATGCTGCTGCCTGATCTTCGTCTCTCATCTCCCGCAGCATATCGCCGCCATCGCCATCGCCTGAGAGCCGGGCGCAAAGAAAAGCCGCGAGCTTCCCACATCAGGAAGTCGCGGCTTATCGTTTCCCGGAATTGCACTACCGCATCACTTCTTTTTTGCTCCGGCGGTCTCCGTCCACAAAAATGTCAACTGATCCGCATCGTCCTGCACCTTCTGCTCCACGCTCACACCCGCCGAGTGCCCTCCGCTCGTGCTGTAGTGCAGCACAATCGGCCGCCCGCTCGTCGATGCCGCCTGCAGCTTCGCCGTCATCTTCCGCGCGTGCAGCGGATCGACCCGTGTATCGCTGTCGCCGGTGAAAAACATCACCGCCGGATACGCCGTGCGCTGCTTCACGTTCTGATATGGCGAGTACTTCAGCAGATAGAGAAACTGATCCGGATCCTCCGACGCGCCGTACTCCGTCGCCCAGTGCGGCCCCTGCTCGAAATGCTGGTAGCGCAGCATATCCAGCAGCGGATACCCGCACCACACCGCCCCAAACAGCTCCGGCCGCTGCGTTATCGCCGCACCCATCAGCAACCCGCCATTCGAGCGCCCCGTAATCGCAAAATGCGCCGGAGACGTGTACTTGTTCTCGATCAGATATTCGGCAGCCCCAAAAAAATCATCGAAGACATTCTGCTTTTTGCCGAACATTCCCTGCTCGTGCCACTTCTCGCCGTACTCGCCGCCGCCGCGCATATTCGGCAGCGCAAACCAGCCGCCCTGCTGCATCCACCAGGCCCATATCGGATTCCATACCGGCGTCTCACTCAGGTCGAAACCGCCATACCCCGTCATCAGCAGCCGTTCGGTCCCATCCATTCTTCAGGCCCTTCTTGCCCGCGATGAACATCGGAATCTCTGTCCCATCCTTCGACTTGTAGAAAACCTGCTTCAGTTCGTACTGGCTCGTGTCGAACGGCACCTTCGGCTGAAAGAATACCTCGCTCTTCCCCGTCACCGTATCCAGCCGGTACGTCGTACCTGGCCGAATGAATGACTGGAACGTATAGAAGCCGAAGCGATCCGTCGTACGCCCCGCCACGCCCGCCGACGATCCAATTCCGTCATACTCGATGCTGCCCACGCGCTTGCCGTCCAGCAGATAAACCGCCGTCTGCGTCTTCACATCCTTCAGCGAATTCACATAAATCCTGCCGCCCACAATATTCCACGACTGGATCACGTCCTGGGCCTCCGGCACAATCGTCTTCCACGCCTCCGGCATCACCCCCGGATCGGCCGCGTAAATTCTCCCCTTCGGCGCCTTGTAGTCCGTCTTCACAAACCAGGTGTGGTCCGCATAGATCGTCTCGAAGCGTGATTCCTGCCCCCACACCAACACCTGGAACGTCGAGTTCGGTTTCGTCAAATCCTTGAAGACAATGTCTTCGCGCTTCGCCGGCACGCCGCGCTGGATATCCACCACCAGGTAGCGCCCATCGTCGGTAATCGACGACACAAACAGATCGATCGGCCCCAGCGGCTCGTCATAAAACTCGTGTCCAAAAAGCAGCTTGTCCTGCGAGGGGCGCGTGCCCAGCACATGCAGATACAGGAGCGACCCATCCTTGTTTCCGCGCGAGTAATAGATGCTCTTCCCGTCCGGTGAAAAATCGACTGACCAGTACAGCCCGATCGGCAACTCATCTTCGAGCGTCTTCTTCGTCTTCACATTGAAGACTCGGATCGCCATCTCATCCGCCCCGCCCGCCTTTACCCCATAGGCAATCAGCGTTCCGTCGTGCGATACATCGCGCAGCGCAATCGACGTATTCTGGTCGCGGCTCAGTGCCGCCGGGTCAAGCAGCCGCTCATCTTTCCCCGTCCAGCCACGGCGCATGTAGATTGAAAACTGCTGCTCCCCTGTAACCCTGCGCGCGAAAAAATAACTCCCCGCCCGTTCCTCCGGCGTCCCCGTCACCGATACATCTTCCAGCGCCTCAAGGTCGTCCACAATCTGCGGCCGAATGCGTGCCTGCTTCAGATACCGCGTCGTGTAAGCATTCTGCTCATCGATAAACGCGCGCGTCTCCGGGCTCTTCGCATCCTCCAGCCACCGATAGTCGTCCGTAAGCTTCGTGCCGGAATAGTTATCGACAACCGGCTGCGTCTCCACCGGTGGCGGCGCCGGCATCGTCCTTCCATCCCCCGTATGAATCGCCTGCCCCACCGCGAACGTCCCTGCCAAAGCCCAGCACAAACCCCATCCCCCAACTCGCCCCATCTATCCCCTCCGCTTTCAGCATACCCGGCCCTCGTCTGCCCCAGACCACTGATCCCTGCTCCCTGACCCTTCACTCCCGCTGTGTCATTCTGAGCGAACGGGGCCCCAGGCGCTTTCTCCAGCCTGGGGGTGGTGAGTCGAAGAATCTGCATTTTCGCGTAGGCTTCAACCCCCTGCCCCCTGGCCACTCCTTCCGCGCCTCACTCGTCACTGCCTCGCGTACCCTCGCCCCCATTAAAATCAAAGAACAAGTGACAGGCCTACCACCAACGCAACCGGCCGCTCAGCCCCAGGCGCTTCCTCGCTCCACGCTGGCGCGCCTTCTTGGAATGCTGCATCCGGCGCACGCGCACTCGGCCTTCTCGGCCACCGTGCTCCTCATGGTCTCCACCTTCCTCTCGCGCATTATGGGTCTGGTCCGCGTCAAATACACCGTCTGGCTCTTCGGCCGCGGCATGGCGGCAGACGCCCTCAATGCCGCCTTCGTGCTGCCCGACATGATCTCCTACTTCCTCGTCGGCGGCGCTGCCTCCATCACCTTTGTCACCATCCTCACCCGCTACCGAGACTCAGGCCGCGAGGCCCAGGGTCAGCGCTCCCTCTCCGTCATCCTCACCACCATGTACCTCGTTCTCGGCACCGCAATCCTCATCGCCGAAATCATCGCCCCCTGGTACATCCACTGGTGGTTCCCCGGCTTCGACGCGGAAAAGGCCGCGCTCTGCGTGCATCTCACGCGCATCCTTCTGCCCGCTCAGCTTTTCTTCTTCGCCGGGGGAGTTTTCGGGGCCGTGCTCCTTGTCCGCAAGCAGTTCAACGTGCAGGCCGTCACGCCGCTCATCTATAACCTCGGCGCCATCATCGGTGGCATCCTGCTGGTGCATTACATCGGCGTTTCCTCGCTCGCCATCGGCACCGTCGCTGGAGCCTTCTTCGGCCCGTTCCTGCTCAACGCTGTCTTTGCCCACCGCGCCGGCACCCGCTACACCCCGCTCCTCGACTGGCACGATGAAGGCCTGCGCGAGTGGGTGCGCCTCTCCCTGCCCCTCATCATCGGCGTTTCCCTCGTCACCGCGGACAACTGGATCATCGCCCGCTTCGCCTCCGGCACCAGCGGCGCCGTCTCTCTCATGAGCTACGCCAAGCAGCTTTTCAACGCGCCCATGGCCGTGCTTGCCCAGGCCGCCGGCGCTGCCTCCATGCCCTTCTTCGCCAGCCTCTGGGCCAAAAAGAGTCACAATGAATTCGCCAACGCCGTCGCCGACTCCGTCTCGCGCGTCTCCTGCCTCGGCCTCCTCGCCGCCTCTGCCATGGTCGCTCTCGGCCAGCCGCTCATCGACTTCTTCTTCACCGGCGGACGCTTCACCTCGGCCGACTCCAGCCTCTGCGCCGCCTACTTCGCCATCTTCTCCCTCTCCATGTCCTTCTGGTCCGCCCAGGCCATCTACTCGCGCGCCTTCTACGCCGCCGGCAACACCTTCATCCCCATGGCCGCTGGAACCGTCATCACCGTCCTCTCACTCCCCGTTTACGCAGCCTTCTACCACTGGCACGGAGCCGTGGGCCTGGCCATCGCATCCAACATTGGCATCGCCCTGCAGACCATCACCATCGCCGTCCTTCTCCACAAACGGCGCATGGTCTCGCTCGCCAGCCTCGACTACCCCGAGCTTGGCCGCTGCCTCTTTGCCGCCATCGCCAGCGGTGCTGTTGTTTGGATCGTCTTCTCCTGGCTAACCGGCATCGCCATTCGTCACTGGACAATACCCGTGCGCATCGCCGACCTCGCCATCCTCATCCTCGGCTCGATCCTCTGGCTCGCCATCACCGACCGCATCCTTCTCCGCACCGGCTCAGCGCTTCCAAAGGTGGCGCGCCGCCGCCTGCACCTCCGCTAAAGATTTCCCCGCAGAACCCGGAAGCCTTTCCTGGTCGGCCACTCTGGAAACTGCCATTTGGCGCGGCAGGGCTTCGATCGACGCTCGGACCGCAGAAATGCAACGAATCTACGAATAGTTATCGCGGGAAGTGTTCAAGATGCGCAGAAGCGCGTTTCCCGGGACCAATTGGCGCCCGGAGATGGCTGACTCCCAATGCCTCTTTTCGTTTGTGGGCCAGCGAACGACATTCATCCCGGGACGACTCCCTTCATTTAATCGTTGGCGGTACGGTCTTGGCAGGAAGTCCCCATTCTTTTTGCCAGTCGATGGGCCCATTGACGAAGCGACGATGAAGGGTACTGAGCAACTGACCGTTGCCGGCCACGAGGTACTCGTAGGCGCGGTCCCATTCAGGACCGCTTTTCCAGCCAGTCTGGGTCATCCTCACGAGCGTGCCACTGCCGCTCGGCTTGAACTGAAACTCGACGCGCGTGCGCTGTGCCCGGACAGCAGGAAAGCGGTCCGGCGCGAGCGCGGAAAGAACGAGTTTCTTACCCGGCACGAAGCTGACGATGGTGCCCCCTCCAGTACTCCCACCCGGAAAGCGCGCCGTCCACTCGCCGCCCACACGGAGATCGACCGTAGCACCCGGCGTAAGCCAGGTGCTCAGGCCTTCGCTGGTTGAGAACGACTGCCAGACCGCGTCCGGCGAAGCCGGAACAGTCACTTCGATCACCAGCTCCTTGTAAGCGGCGACCGGGGCTGCGACGCCATGCAGCGGCAAAACAAGGACGCCGAGCAAAGCAAAAACTAAGGTGGAACGTATCATCGGAAGTCTCCATCAACTTAGTTGATCGTTCAAGTAATAAAATGGTACTCTGGCGCTGTCAAGAGGCTTGCGAACATTTCTATGGCGAAGATTCAAACAGCGGGGACGGCTAACACGCCCGCGTTGATAAAGGGGAGAGGACCTGCGACGCGCGCGCGGCTGGTAGATTCGGCTAGATATCTCTTTTGGGAGCGCGGCTTTGCCGGAACCAGCATGGCCGACCTGCTGATCCACGCCAAGGTGAATTCCGGAAGCTTTTATCACTTCTTTGAGAGCAAGGAAGCACTGCTCCGCGAGGTTCTTGAGACCTACCTGCACGCGTTGCGGCCAATGGTTGTAGATCCGGCCTTCGAGACCACCGATGAGCCGGTGGAAAGAATATTCGCCATCCTGGCTGGCTACCGCGAGCGCATTCTGATGACCGACAGCAAGTACGGTTGTCCGCTGGGAAGACTTGCGCTGGAGATCGATCCGGAAAACCGTCCAGCCCACAACCTGATCCGCGAAAATTTTCAGGGATGGATTGGAGCTGTACGCGAGTGTGTGGACGCACTCGATAGCCGGATGCCCGAGGAGACGGACTCCGAAGCGCTAGCGACATATGTGCTCGCTGTCATGGAAGGTGGCGTGATGCTCTCGCGGTCGTACGGCTCTGTGGAGCCATTCGATCGCACAATAAAGCAGCTGCGCGAGCACTTCCGACTCCTGTTGAGCGAGGCAGGACGCAGCGCACAGCGACAGACCAGCATAAAGCCGTTGCCATAGGATAGAGACGTGCGCGGAAAGCGACCTGAGACGTATTCCTACGTCTGCGCAATCAGGCTCTCCGCTTGCCCAGGTGAGCTATGAGCGATGATCCTAAAACCCAAAGCATCCAGCCTGCTGTGCCTACCTTCCGGCCGGAGATGGCCTTCCCGTATCTCACAGAAGAGATGGTCGTTCGCCTTCAACAATATGGCCGCAGAGAGTCCTTTGCGCGGGGCGCCATTCTCTACTCCAAAGGCCAACGCGAAGTTGACATGTTCGTCATCATGGAGGGCGGGATTGAGGTTTTCGCTCAGAGCGAGAACGAGGAGCCCAGGTTGGTAACAACGTTGGGCGTGCGGCAGTTCTCCGGCGAACTGGATCTGCTTAGTTCCCGCCCAACGCTGGTGAACGCGTACACAACGAGTGACAGCGTTCTCCTCCGCGTTCCCCGTTCCGAATTCCGACGCCTGATGCGATCCGAAGAAGACATCGCCAACCTGATCATGCAGGCCACCATCTGGCGAAGGCTTGGAATCATCGAGCGGTCCATGGCGGCCATCGTTGTGCTGGGACACAGTACGTCGGGCGAGACCATTCAGCTGCAACGCTTTCTCACCCGCAACGGCTATCCCTATCGGTTACTCGAGCCCACGGCCGAACAGTTCGCTCGGGGTGACCGCGGAGGTGCGTCCGCCGCCGACGATAGTCTCCCGGCAATCATCTTTGCGGACGGCCGCGTGCTGCATCGGCCAAATATCGCCGACCTGGCCAGCGAACTGGGACTTGACGAGCAGCTCGACTCGGAGAAAACGTACGACCTCACTGTTGTGGGCGCAGGACCGTCCGGTCTTGCGGCCGCTGTATATGGCGCTTCCGAAGGCCTTTCCACGCTGGTCATTGAGGGCTTTGCACCGGGAGGCCAGGCCGGCACGAGCTCCAAAATTGAAAACTATCTCGGGTTTCCAACCGGGGTCTCCGGTCAGGAGCTGGCCAATCGCGCGCAGGCACAGGCGCAGAAGTTCGGCGCACAGCTCGCCGTCTCCAGAGACGTAATCGCCATCGACCAAATTGACGGTCTGCATCGGCTAACAGTCGCCGGCGGAGCCAATGTGCTTTCTCGCGCCGTGGTCATTGCAACAGGCGCGCAGTACCGCAAGCTCGCAGTGGAGAACTACCACCGTTTCGAAGGCCAGGGCATCGAGTATGCCGCAACTGCCATGGAGGCGACCCTGTGCAGGGACGACGAGGTTGCAGTGATCGGCGGCGGCAACTCCGCCGGTCAGGCAGCAATATTTCTCTCAGCCATAGCGAAGCATGTCTTCCTCATCATTCGTGGCGAGTCGCTAGCCAGCACCATGTCGAGTTATCTCGTCACGCGCATCGAGAACGC
This sequence comes from uncultured Acidobacteriaceae bacterium, assembly GCA_963839215.1. Taxonomy (GTDB): domain Bacteria; phylum Acidobacteriota; class Terriglobia; order Terriglobales; family Acidobacteriaceae; genus Telmatobacter. The sequence continues at coordinate 361,664 of CAWITZ010000004.1, forward strand.
TTCGCGCATCACGCTTCTGAACAACACTGAGATCGAACAGCTCGAAGGCGACTCCACTTTGCAATACGTGACCTGGGTAAACCGCAAAACTCAAGCCCGCGATCGGCGCAGAATCGGAACGATCTTCGTCATGATCGGTGCCGAACCGAACACGGGCTGGCTTTATGGCACGCTCGCCCTCGACAAGAAGGGATTCGTAATCACCGGCACCCCTGAGGCCTTCGAGAACACGCGATATGCCACCACCGTTCCCGGTATCTATGCGATCGGTGATGTGCGCTCTGACTCAGTCAAGCGCGTTGCCTCCGCCGTCGGTGAAGGGTCGGTGGTCATCTACGACATTCATCGCTACCTGGCCGCCCATTGCAATGTCGCAGCCGAGGCTGGCTCGACCCTCGCAGCCCTGCGCGCTGTAGCCGCGCCTACAGCCTGACGACTGCAGCCTGACCAAAGTCCCGGAATTTTCCGCGACGGCCACTCGCAACTGCGCACGACTTTCCAGGCATGCCGCAATCCTCTCCACACGCACAAAAGCCCCCTGCATCCATGCAGGAGGCTTCCGCGACCTACCGATTGCTGTCCGTTGAAAACTAAGCCGTAACGGCAGTCTTCTCGGGAACAGCCTGGGGCTTGTTGTCGGTTTTCTTAATGTCGATGCCGCCCTTGAAGAAGGCGCCATCTTCGATGCTGATGCGTGCCGCGGCCACGTCGCCGGTCAGCGAGCCTTCCGCGCGAATGTCCACGCGGTCCGTCGCCGTCACGTTGCCCTTCACCTTGCCCAGCACAACAATCTCGCGCGCATTGATCGCCGCATTCACCTGCCCGTTGCGGCCCACCGTCAGGCGGTTGCCCGGCAGGTTGATCGTGCCTTCGATCTTGCCATCGATATAAAGCGATTCAGATCCTGTAATTTCGCCCTTGATGAACAACCCCTTTCCAATCGTCGCCTGCTCGCCAACGGACGACACAGAGGAGGGGGCGGTGGGGCGGGGCGCCGGGGGCTCAACGGCCGGTGACGTCGGCGTCGTTGGCCGAATCGGCTCCGGGGTCAGGGAAGGAGAGTTGGGGCCGTTTTGGGGTTTCCACATTGCGCTCAAGGTAGTATTCCTTTTCTGTCCAAATGGGACTTGGGTTGCCAAGGCAGGGCCGCATCCGTGGCCCAAGTTTCTGCTTTTCCTAAAAAGTTTCTGCTTTTCTTAATTTGTGCTCGCAAGCGGCTCTGCCTCTCGCGCGCCGTCTTTCCAATCCATCCGCAGCACCAAACTCGTCTGCTCGGCTCACCCAAGCATCTTTTCTGCGCTTATTCTAAGCCGCAATCTGCTCCATTGTTGCGAGCCTCACGCACTTTGGTACTTGCTTGTTCCTTGATTGTACCAACCCCACTACCCCGAGTGAAGGTGTGAAAGGTAATGAAATTGCCCTTACAATCCATACAATTCCTGTGAGGATCCTCATGCTCTCCAGAATCAGTTCTCTACCCGCGCTGGCCGCCTGCGCGCTCGCCGCCGCCCTGCCGCTTTTCGCCCAGACCGCCTCCCGACCCGCTCCTCCCTTCGACATCGTCATCACTCACGGCCACATCATCGACGGCACCGGCTCCCCCTGGTACTCCGGCGACATCGGCATCCGCAATGGCCGCATCGCCGCCATCGGCAACCTCTCCGGCGCGCCCGCAAAGCAGACCATCGACGCCGCCGGCAAAGTCGTCGCGCCTGGATTCATCGACATGCTCGGCCAATCCGAGCTCACCATCCTCGTCGATCCCCGCCTGCCTTCCAAAATCTTCCAGGGCATCACCACCGAAATCACCGGTGAGGGCGACTCCGTTGCGCCTATCAGCGACGCCACCATCGCCGCCGACCGCGCCGGCTACGACCATCTCCACATCACGCCCGACTGGCGCACCCTCGCCCAGTACTTCACCCGCGTCGAAAAGCAGGGCATGGGCATTAACCTCGGCACCTACGTCGGCGCTACCTCCGTTCGCCGCATGGTCCTCGGCGATGCCGACGCGCAGCCCACGCCTGCTCAACTTGCCCAGATGCAGGCCCTCGTCCGCGACGCCATGCGCGACGGCGCCATGGGTGTCTCCACCGCGCTGCAATATGCGCCCGCGCCCTACGCAAAGACCCCTGAGCTCATCGCCCTCGCGAGCGCAGCCAGTCCCTACGGCGGCATCTACGCTACTCACATGCGCAGCGAAGGCGACGCCGTTCTCGATTCCATCGACGAAGCCGCGCGCATCGGCCGCGAAGCCCACATCCCCGTCGAAATCTGGCATCTCAAGGCAGCCGGCAAAACCAACTGGGGCAAGATGCCGCAGATCGTCGACCGCATTGACCAGGCTCGCGCCGCCGGCATCGACATCAGCGCCAATACCTACGCCTACACCGCCTGGTTCAACACCTTCTCTGCTTTCATTCCGCCCTGGGCCCACGACGGCGGCGACGCCAAACTCATTGAGCGTCTCAAAGATCCCGCCACGCGTGCCCGCATCCGCAAAGACATGACATCCTCCGCCCAGGACTCCGCAGGCGAAGACTGGGACAACGAGTGGCAGGAGATCCCCGGCCCCGAAGCCATCCTCATCGCCGTCGTGCAGAATCCCGAGTTATTGCCCCTGCAGGGCAAGCGCCTCTCTGAGGTCGCCGCGCTCTGGCACGAAGACCCCATCGACGCCCTCTGCGACATCCTCATCAAAGACAAAGCATTCACCAACGTCGCCGTCTTCGGCATGGACGAGCCCGACGTCGTTCTCGCCCTCAAGCAGCCCTGGGTCTCCATCGACAACGACTCGCAGGGCACCTCTCCCGAAGGCCTCCTCGGGCAGGAGCATCCCCACCCCCGCGCCTACGGCACCTTCCCCCGCATCCTGCGCAAATACGTTCGCGAAGAGCACGCCCTCACCCTTCCCGACGCCATCCGCAAATTCACCGCTCTGCCCGCGCAGCGCATGCGCCTCACCGATCGCGGTGTACTCAAGGCAGGCATGGTCGCCGACGTCGTCGTCTTCGACCCCGCCACCATCACCGACAAGGCCACCTACGAAAACCCCAACCAGCTCTCCGTGGGCATGGACTACGTTCTCGTCAACGGCGTCCCCGTCATCGCCCAGGGCAAAATGACCGGAGCCCTCCCCGGCCACGTCCTCCGCGGCCCCGGGTATGCGCCGTAGAACCTGCGTCTGTCCAGACGCGCAGGCCGCCAATGCACGGCTCCGCCAGAATTACCCCAAGGGTTACACATTGGGCGGAGCACACGCGCCACACGTCTCCCTGCTGCAGCGGTATGTCAAAACGGCGGACCTCCCCAAAGTCTTCGCAGCAGTCGACAAAGCCTTTGCCAGGCACAATCCAACGAGTTGGAAGCTCACTGCCTACAAGTACGACTTCATCCCCGACAAACCCATCGGCCTCGGCAACATCCTGGTCAAGACCACACCCGAGATGCTAAAGCTGCAGCAGGAATTGATCGATGCGGTCACGCCCTTCATCTCGCCGACAGGCACTGCCGCCGCATTTGTCACCACTCCCCAGGATCCCGACATAGTCGCGCCACTCATTCCCTACGTCGCAAACTTCGTTTCCGAGCACAGCGGAGCTCACTACGTCCCCCACGTCACCATTGGCGTTGGCACAATCGACTTCCTCAACACCATGGTCTCCGCACCGTTCAACACCTTCACCTTCTCGCCGGTCGGAGCATCCGTTTACCACCTCGGAAACTACGGCACCGCAATGAAAAAACTGCACTCCGTCCCGCTGAAGAACTAACCCAAACCGGCCCGTGTCATCCTGAGCGAACGGAACTCCCAGGCGCTTTCTCCAGCCTGGGGATGGTGAGTCGAAGGATCTGCATTTCGTGTGAGGTTTACCCGCCTGCCGGGGTAGAACCGGCACGGTAATAACGTCGGAGTTGAAATGACCTATGCCGGGATATTCACGATCAACCTTTACTGTGTACGTTCCGGGGTATGACATGTCATATAGTTCGGTGATGACAATATCCTCAGATGAAGATTCACCGGCATTCAGCGTCACTGGGATGTTCCTGTTGGTGATTTCCAGTTGACCTTTGCCCAACGTGCACTTCTGTTGTTTCCCAAATTCAGTCTTCTCGGCAGGTATGCCGTTACTCGTCAGAACTCGAAACGAGTCAAGTTGTGGTAGGTCATTGGGTGGTCCGATATATTGCTCGTGGTGACCCTCACCCCGACTCTGTCTCCGGACATCAAGTCGGAGGTGAGAACGGTCAGCTGCAGAGACAGGGTGTTGGTATCGGCCCCAACAACTTGCGACGCAAAGAGCAAGCCGAAAGCGATCGCCTTGATGAATTGCATATTCTCCTCTGCGGTTAGCTGGCAGATGATCCGACCAGATCGAATTATCTGCCTTCTACAGCCTCCCGCCGCTTTTGTTTTTGAAGAAGGCTCTACCGATGCTTCAAACGGATTGTAGTTTTTTCTATCTCTTCTGAACGAAGCTTTAGCGGCTTCGCTGCAGTGGATTCCAACTTCCACGTCTCATACCCATCCGCCTGGACCTCTACCCATATTCCGTCGTCTGGTGGAATGAGGATGCGTGAGTTGGCATCGAGTCCGGTATCGAGATAGTCGTTTGGATTCGACGCTCGGCGCAGAACTTCTCCGGCTCCAGTACTGCGGGAGCCCCGGCACACGGGAAAGCGAGTCCGCTCACTTTGCCCCTCGAATTTTGCGCATAAATTCCCTTCCCGGGCGCAAAATCGAAACGGAGTCTCCACACGCGCCTTTCGAGCTCCTGAAGTCATCGCCCTCCAATGCTCCACGTGGAGCATTCTTCACAGCGTCCCCGACCACTGAAGACTGAAAACTGACTACCGCCTTTTTGCTCCACGTGGAGCATTCCCTGTGCAGTGTCTTCCGCCTGCTGTATACTTCGGCTCTCCTCCGGGCCTCATTTCAATCCAAAGAAAGCTGGAATCCATGCCAAGTTATCTGGTCCAAGTCTCGTACACCCCTGAGGCAGTGGCGGCGTTATTGAAGAAGCCTCAGGATCGCACAATAGTTGTGTCAAAAACAGCAGAGAAGCTGGGCGGCAGCATCAAGGGCGCGTGGCTCACCTTTGGCGACTACGACACGATGGTGGTCGTCGATTTGCCCGACAACACAACCGCGGCCGCGTTTGCAATGGCCATCAGCGCAGGCGGTTCCTGCAAATCGGTGAAGACAACCGCGCTTTTGAGCGTTGAGGAAGGCCTGGCAGCAATGAAGAAAGCGTCAGGAGCAAAATACAAGCCCGTTTCCTGAAAACGCGTTCCGGGTTCGCCGTCACATTGCTCCACGTGGAACATTTTCATGCGCTCAGTCAGCGGCTCGTGCTCCACGTGGAACAATTTTCTGCGATAAGTCCGTGGCTCGCCCCCAAGGCCCTTTTACTATCTTTTGCGAAAAAGTTTGCGAAGAATTACGACGCGTAAATCCGACCGATTCAGTCCTCGGGCTCGAATCTACGCCGGGCAGTGGTACGCCTTAATCGCGGAATTGCAGGACGTCTCCCGTTATGCCTCCCGCAATATCGCCCACAATGTCCTAGTCTTGTTCTATGACCGATCGCGAACTGGTTGCGCGCATCGCCCGCTCCGCCGGCGGCAAGGCAGCATTCAAGCAGCTTGTCCGCGAGCTCGGCCTCGGCGGCGGCCGCGACCGTCGCCTGCTGCTCGAGCAGCTCGCCCGCCTCACCGTACGCGGGCAGCTCACCAAGCTCGACCGCGAGCACTGGAGCATCCCCCGCGCACCCGGAGGCCGTGACAACCTCATTGCCGGCAAGCTCGATCTGCATCGCGACGGCTACGGCTTCGTCCGTCCCAATTCGCGGCAGCCCTCCAGCCTCGCTCGTGGACTGTCGGAAGATATCTTTATTCCGCCCAACGAGATCAACGGCGCCATGCAGGGCGATCAGGTTCTAGTTGAATTGGAACCGCCCCGCGCCGATGGCCGCCGCCTCGGCCGCATCGCACGCATCCTCGAGCGCCGCAACGCCACCGTCGTTGGCACCTTTCACTACGCGCGGCCCGGTCGCAGCCAGACCAACGTTGTCGTTCCTTTCGACGAACGCATGTCACAGCTCATCGTCATTCCGCCGGGCAATGAGGTTCCGCCGGAAAGCGCCAACCCTGCGCCGCATCGCGTGCTCGGCGCCGAAGCCGCCGCGCACGAGGACTACGACGATCTTGAAGGACTGGTGGTTGACGTCGAAATCACAAGCTGGCCCACGCCTTTCAAACCGCCGGTCGGACGCGTGATTGAAGTGCTGGGCTCGCCGGACGATTTCGGTGTCGATGTCGAGATCATGATCCGCAAGCACCAGCTGCCGCGCGTCTTTCCAGACAACGTGCTCGCCGAAGCCCGCTCCGTTGCGCATCTCGACCTCGATGAAGTCGCCCACCGCCGCGACTTCCGCAATCTGCCCATCGTCACCATCGACGGCGAAACCGCGAAGGATTTCGACGACGCCGTCCTCGTCACCGAGCGCGCCGACGGATCGTACGAACTGCAGGTTCATATCGCCGACGTCGCCGAGTACGTCTGCGAAGGGACCGATCTCGATCTCGAAGCGCGGCTGCGCGGCACCAGTGTCTACTTCCCTGACCGCGCAATCCCCATGCTGCCGCAGGAGCTCTCAACTGACATTTGCAGCCTGCGCCCCGGCGAAGACCGTCTGGTTCTGAGCTGCATTCTGCAGCTCGACGCCGACGCGCGCATCCTCAGCTACGAAATTGTCGAGGGCGTCATCCGCTCCGCCGCGCGCATGACTTACACCGCGGTGCATGCCATCCTCGAAGACGATGCCGAAACCCGCGCACGCTACGCCGAGCACGTACCGCACTTCGAGCGCATGAAGCAGCTTGCGGAGAAGATGAACAAGCGCCGCCATCAGCGCGGCAGCATCGACTTTGATCTGCCTGAGCCTGTCATCGAGTTCGACGAGCAGGGCCAGATGCGCGGCGTTACACGCGCCGAGCGCTCCTGGGCCAACCGCCTTATTGAAGAGTTCATGCTTGCCGCCAATGAGAGCGTCGCCACCTGGCTTGAAGATCTCGGCGTGCCCTCGCTCTACCGTATCCACGAGAAGCCGGAGCCACGCCGGGTGGTGCAATTCGAAGAGCTCGCCGCAGCCTTTGGCTACTCTCTCGGCCTTGGACCGCTGCCGGTCAAGCGAGTCCACACGCGGCAGGAGCGCCGCGATTCCCACGGCCGAGGCCAGAACCCGCGCGCCCACGAAGTGCCGGAAGATATCGCTGTGACGCCGAGGATGTATCAGAAGCTTGCTGCCCGCATCGAAGGCAAGCCTGAGGAGCGCATTCTCAGCTACCTCATGCTGCGTTCGCTGCGCCAGGCCCGCTACTCCGAGATCAACGAGGGGCACTTTGCTCTCGCCGCGCCGAGCTATACGCACTTTACTTCGCCCATTCGCCGTTATCCTGACCTCATCGTGCATCGCATCACCAAGGCGCTGCTTCGCCGTGGCGTCACCGGCCATGGCGACCTTGCTGAAGATCGCAACAGCTCCCCGTGGACGCACCCCAGCGAAGGCCTCGCTGGAATCGTGATTCACAGGGCCGGAAAATCAAAAGCCGGCAGAATGAAAGACTCACTCGACGCGCTTGAACCGCCGATTCCAGAAGCCGAGCTTGCCCAGATAGCCGAAGAAACCAGCCAGACGGAGCGCCGCGCCGCCGAGGCCGAACGCGAACTTGTCGAGTGGAAAAAAGTCCGCTTCATGCAGGACAAGGTGGGCGAGGAGTTCTCTGCCCTGGTGCTCAACCCCGCCAAGTACGGCCTCTTCGTCGAGCTCACCGATCTCTTTGTCGAAGGCCTTGTGCCCATCGATAGCCTGCGCGACGACCGCTACACGTGGCGCGAAAACACGCATGAGATTGTGGGCGATCGCTGGGGACGCCGCTTCCGCGCGGGTGACCGAGTGCATGTCATCCTCGACCGCATTCTCGCGCAGGAACGCAGGTTGCAGTTCTCACTCGTGGAAGAAGGCATTTCGCTCACCGGCCGCAAAGCGGCGAAGACTCCGGCGAAGCCGAAAAAGAACCGCAGCCATGCTGCCGCACAGCCAGGCGCAAAGAAGAAGAAAGAACGTTCGCGGAAGGCACAAGCGGCGCTGAAGCGAGGACCAGCAGCGCCTTGAAACTCTACGCGCCGGCCTGCCTCTCGGCGTAGTTGCCAATGATCGGCAGATGATATCTCTCGCCCTTCAGCGCTTTGAGCAGCACAATGACCCAGATGATCAGAAACGCTACGGTCGCAAAGGGAATGATGGCCCAGCCGATTATCGGAATAATCGAAAGAATCGTGTGCACGACAAAGAACACGATGCCAAAGAAAATGCTCTGCCAGGCGTGGAACCGGACAAACGAATTTCGGTTATAGGGTTCGACCAGCAGAAAAATGATCGCTGGAATGATGGTGACGTAGGCAAGCGCTCCTGCAGCGGTGTCTGAAAGGCCGCTCTGCGCGGGCTGGGGAGTAGGTTGATACTGGGAATCGGACACGGGGTAGCTCCTTAAGGTTGAACTTTCTGATGCGACTTGAACTCATCCCTTAGTTGGTTGATGCAGTTAGTTGATGCAGAACCGCAGACATGAACCGTGGTACTTTCTCTTGCAGCGTGGCCGCAGCCTGCCGCTATCTGTTCGCCTGCTTCTCGGCAAGGTCGCCGATAATGGGCAGCTTGAACTTCTCGCCGTTGAAAGCCTTGATCAGCACCATGAGCCACAGAATCAGCATGGCCAGCGCGACCAGGGGATAAAGGCCGAAGGTCAGCAGGCTGAAGAACGCTAGTGTTCTGCCAAATATCCAGATGGCAATATCGATCGCCCACCATGCGACCACCATAAAGATGCATTGCCAGGCGTGAAAGCGGACATACAAACTCTTGTTGTACGGCTCTACGAGCAAAAAGATGATGGCCGGAATGAACGTGATATAGGCGAGCCCGCCGGCGGCATTTTCAGAGAGACCAGCCTGGTTGGCTGAAGATGGAATCTGTTCTGGCATGCGTTCTCCTTGCATCTCCATCCCGAACCCTCGCTTCTCGCCTGGGTAAAGGCGGTCCGACCGGGCAGACTTCAGTTATCTGAAGTTCTCCCCCGCGGCGCGAGACGTACGGATACCGTGGAGACTTATTCGCCATCAGGAAAATTCGAAAACGGGTAGTTGTCAAGCAAATTCGGGGGGTGCACGTCTCTTTACGAGGGATTTTCAATCAAAGAGCAGCCCACTCACAGGCGGCGGATCCACCTTCTGCAGCAAATCGGGAGCATCAATGCGCACATTGCCCACGCGTTCGCTCACCGGCCACGCATCCATCTTTTCAGCAGCGTAAGGACGGAGCAGATCAATCGGAGGCCGCTCGGGATCTCCCGGCTCGATCCAACGCTGGTAGTCCTGTCGTTCCACGATCACCGGCATCCGATCATGAATGGGCTCCATGACTTCGTTCGGGTCCGTGGTCAAAATTGTGAAGGTCTCAAGCGGCTGCCCTTCCTGCGGCTTCCAGCGCTCCCACAAGGCTGCGAGGGCGAAGGGCTCACCACCCCGCATGCCCAGGGCGAAGGGCTGTTTTGTCTTTGCATCGCGCCGCTGCCACTCATAGAAGGCATCGGCAGGCACCAGGCAACGCCGCCGCTTCAACGCTTCACGATAGGCGGGCTTTGACGCCACTTCCTCAGCGCGCGCATTGATCATTGCGTACCCGGCGTTACCGTCCTTCGACCATGAAGGCACCAGCCCCCAACGCAGCAGCGCAAACTCCCGCGCTCCGCCTTCGCGGCTCAAACGCACGACCGGCTGGATGCTCTGCGGACCCGCATTGAACGTGGGCTCGAACCACGGCATCTCCTCGAGGTCCGCCCCGAACCAATCGGCAAGCACCTTCCGCGTCGATTTCCGCGCAAACCTTCCGCACATATTGAGAGCATAGACTGCCGGCCGCATCGAAGCCTGGTCGGTCAGGATACGCACTTCAGGTTTTTCATCTTAGGCCTCGCTTCCCGCCCGTCCCATACAATAGCAATGGGAGCATGACGAATGGCGCACACGGTTTTTTGCGTTCGATACAAGAAGGAAATGGAAGGGCTGGATGAGCCGCCCTTTGACTCGGAGTTTGGCCAGAAGATCTACAAGAACGTTTCTCAGGCCGCATGGGGCGAGTGGGTTGACCGGCAGAAAATGCTGCTGAATGAATACCGCCTGCAGCCCTGGACCCCCCAGGCGCAGCAGTTCCTCGTTGAACAGATGGAGATGTTTTTCTTTGGCGAGGGCTCGGCGCTGCCTCAGGAATACGTTCCACCCAAACACTGATGCCGGGCGCACACCGCGCGGCTCCCCTGGAGCCTGCGCGGACCGCCGGATGAACGTCCCGGCCTCCTTGAATTTCCCCGCCTCACAATTCCTCGATGCCCGTGAAGCCTCGCTGCTATTGTTGCAGTGGAATGGCCCAGCGACGCTCGCAGACGCTCACCATCGCAATCGACACCGGCGGCACATTCACTGACTGCGTCTATCGCGCGGGCGGCCGCGTTGAAGTGCTCAAACTACCCTCGACCCCCGCGGACCCTGGCCGCGCCATTCTCTCAGCGATCGAGCAGATCCTCGATCATCTCGAGGCCCGCCTCACGCCCGCCGCGGTGGACGTCCGGCACGGAACAACCGTTGCCACCAATGCATTGCTGGAGCGAAAGGGCGCGTGCGTCGCGTTTGTGACGACAGAGGGTTTTGAGGACACTCTGGCGATTGCGCGGCAGGCGCGGCCCAGCCTCTATGACTGGAACGCGCACCGGCCAGCACCTCTCGCCGATGCGGCTCACTGCTTTGGTGTTTCCGAACGCATCGCCAGCGATGGCAGCGTGCTGCGCGCGCCCGATGCGGTGTCGCTCCGCGAGCTGCGCCGCGCGGTAAAGGCGTCCGGCGCCGAGTCGATTGCGGTGTCGCTGCTTTTTTCCTTCGCCAACCCTGCACACGAGCGCGTTATTGCCGAAGCACTCGCTCCACTGCGTTTACCCGTCTCTCTTTCGCATCGCATTCTGCCGGAGTTTCGCGAGTACGAGCGCGCGTCGACGGTGACACTGAATGCGTATCTGGCGCCGCGCTTGCAGAGCTACATCCGCGAGCTCGAACGGCAGTTGCGCAAACGCAAGGCAGGGCTCACGATCATGCAGTCCTCGGGCGGCATTCTCCCCGCCGAAACTGCCGCGCAGGAGCCCGTGCGCACGGTGCTCTCCGGCCCGGCGGGTGGGGTTATCGGCGCCCTCGGCGTGGCGCGTGCGGCCGGAATCAAGCGCTTCCTCAGCTTCGACATGGGCGGCACCTCCACCGACGTGGCTCTGCTCGATGCTTCACAGCCGCTTGCGACGAGCACGGAAGGCGAAATTGCCGGACTGCCGATCCGCGTGCCCATGCTCGACATTCACACCGCGGGCGCGGGCGGCGGCTCGCTCGCGTGGATCGATGCGGCAGGCACGCTGCAGGTGGGGCCGCAATCGGCAGGCGCTTTGCCGGGTCCGGCCTGCTATGGCCGCGGAGGCAAGGCCACCGTCACAGACGCCAATCTCATTCTCGGCCGGCTGCATGCCGCACACTTTCTCGACGGAGCAATGCAACTGGATTCCACCCGCGCAGAGCGCGCCATTGCGCCTTTCTGCGGTGCCGGCGGCTTTGCAAGTACGGAAGATGCCGCCGAAGGCATCGTACGTGTCGCCAACATTCGGATGGAGTCAGCACTACGCCGTGTCTCGGTCGAGCGCGGTTACGATCCGCGTGATTTCACGCTGCTGGCCTTCGGCGGCGCCGGACCGCTGCACGCCTGCGAGCTTGCCGACTCTCTCGGCATCCGCGAGGTGCTTATTCCCACAGCGCCTGGCGCTCTTTCAGCGTTGGGAATTCTGGACGCCGATCTGCGTCGCGAGTTTTCCCGCACCGTGATGGTTGCGCCGCAGAGCGCCGCAATCGAGCGCGTCTACCGCGAGCTGGAATCTGAGGCACGGCAGGCCTTCGCGACAGAAGGCGTGCGCCCCGTGCTCACACGCTCGGCCGATCTTCGTTACCAGGGCCAGGGCTTTGAGTTACAGGTCAACTGGGGCCGCGACGCCATTGCGCGCTTTCATCGGTTGCACCGGCAATCGTATGGATACGCGGACCCCACGCGAGCTGTCGAAGCCATCACGCTGCGCGTGCAGGCTGTTATCCCGGCGGGCAAGAAACGCTCCGCCGGGAAAGCGATGAAGCGAGGCGACGGTCGCGAAGCACTGCTTGGTCCGCACCGCATTTTCGAGCAGGGCCGCTGGAGGCGGGGCAGGCTCTACGATCGGAGCCGTCTGCACCCCGGCAGCAGAATTGCCGGGCCTGCGTTGATTGTGGAATTGAGCGCAACCACGTATCTCCCTTCGCGCTGGACCGCCGCTGCGGATCGCCATTGCAACTTGCGGCTCACGCGCGTCAAAGGAGGCCGACCATGAAGCGCGCCGTGACCGATCCCGCCGAAATCGCCGTCATCAGCCATGCCCTTCACTCTGTCGCAGTTGAGATGGGCTTGGCGCTGCGCAGAACCGCCTTTTCGCCCAACATCCGGGAACGCCGCGATTACTCCTCCGCCGTTTTTTCTGCAGAAGGCGAACTGATAGCGATGGGCGACGATATGCCGGTGCATCTGGGCTCGATGCCGATGTCGGTGAGTGCTGCCTTGCAGGCGCTGCACTTTGGCCCGGGCGACGTGGCGCTGCTGAACGACCCGTATTGCGGCGGAACCCATCTGCCCGACATCACCATGGTGGCGCCCGTCTTTGTACGCGGCCAGCGGAGACCGGCGTTTTACGTCGCCAATCGCGCGCATCATGCCGACGTTGGCGGCATGCACCCGGGTTCCATGGGCCCCTGCCGCGAAATTGCGCAGGAAGGCATCCGCATTCCGCCGGTGATGCTGATGCGCGCAGGCCAAATGGACACGCAGGTATTCGACATTCTGCTTGCCAACGTACGGACGCCCCGCGAGCGCGAAGGCGATTTGACCGCGCAGCTTGGGGCCTGCCGCATCGGCATTGCACGCATGCATGAGCTGGTGCTCCGCTTCGGCCATGCGCGCCTGCTGCGTGGAGTGCACGCCATGAGCGCGGGCTCCGAACGCATGATGCAACTCGTGCTCGCAAATCTTCCCACGGGGGAGTGGAACGCCGAGGATTTTCTCGATGACGATGGCGTTCGGCCCGATCCGGTTCGCATCCGCGTAACGCTTCGCAACAACCGCCGCCAGCGTCGCGCTGTGGTCGATTTCACAGGCACCGATGCGCAGGTCGCCGGCAACATCAACGCGGTCTATGCCATCACCTGGTCGGCCGTCTTCTACGTCTTCCGCTGCCTGCTGCCCGCCGAGGCCATCGTGACCGCGGGGCTGATGCGGCCGATCCAAGTGATTGCGCCGCTGGGAACGGTGGTCAACGCCGTGCCGCCCGCGGCTGTGGCCGGCGGCAACGTGGAAACCTCGCAGCGCATTGTGGACACGCTGCTGCTTACGCTGGCGCAGGCGCTGCCTGAGCGCATTCCCGCTGCGAGCTCGGGCACCATGAACAACCTCACCATCGGCGGCATCGATCCGCGCACTGGCGCGCCCTACACCTACTACGAAACAATCGCCGGCGGCCTCGGTGCATCTCCCCTGTGCCCGGGAGCAAGCGGCCACCATGCGCATATGACCAACTCGCTCAACACGCCAGTTGAAGCACTTGAATACGCCTATCCCTTCCGCATGACTCGCTACAGCCTGCGTCGCGGTTCCGGCGGAAGAGGCATTCATGAGGGAGGCGACGGCATTGTGCGCGAGATCGAGCTGCTGGCCGATGCCCAGGTAACCTTGCTGGCCGATCGCCGCACAATGCAGCCATGGGGATTAGCGGGCGGCACGCCAGGCACAGCAGGACGCTCTACTCTCATTCACAAGGAGGCAGAAGAATTGCTTCCCGGCAAATGTACCCGCGAAGTGACCGCGGGCACACAACTGCGCATTGAATCGCCGGGCGGCGGTGGCTGGAGAAAAGCCTGAATCTTTAGCTTTACCGCGGCTTTCCACCGCCGGCCGAAGGAGCCGGGCCCCCGCTTACTGAAGGTCCGGAGTGGCTACTGGCGGGCGCGGACATCGTCGACGACGGGCGCGATGCGCCGGGGTATGAAGATGGCCTGCCCGGCATGCCGCCTTCCGCCGACATATTCAAGTCATCACCGGGAGCGTACCCGAGATGCATCACTGGCGGAGCCATGGTGCTGGCGGGCCGGCCAGCACCGCCCCCGGAAGCACCAGACCGGGTGATGTAGATGGGTGCGAGCGCAAAGCCTTTCTGGTCCGTCTCGCGCGAAATCCGGCCGAGTCGCCCAAGGGTTTCACGCGGAATGCCGAAACCAGCAGAATCCCGCTGAAAAAGGAATGTGTCACTTCTCGCCATGCCCGAGCTCACCAGCGGCCGGGTGTTGACCGCGATCACAGATGCGTCGCCCGTGTGCGGGGGATGCACCGGAGCGGGATGCGGCGCGCCGCCGCCCGGGGTGTTGGTTGGATTATTGAAGAGCATCGCTGAGTTGTTCAGGCCGCTCCACGAGCCACCAGGCATCCAGCCCCAGCCCGTGCCGGGGCAAAATGCCCAGCTTCCGGTGTGATAGGGTGTCCAGCCCCAAGGATAGGGCGAAACCCATGAATATCCCGCGCTGCCGTAATAGGCCCAAGCTCCGTTGGTATATGGACTCCAGGCCGCGCTTGCAAAGTAAGGTCGCCACATGGACCCGCAGCCCGCGGCATTTGCAAAGTCGCCGTAGTACATCATGTCGTTCGACCCATACGCATAAGACGAACTGCTTAGCAGCGAGCTCGAATTGGCGGCGCGCGCATGATACTCAGAAGATTGCTTGTCCCACGCGTCAAACGGGGACTCGACAACATCTCTCGCAACCTCCGGCGGGTTCTGCGCGAGCAGCGCGAAGGTGATCGTCTTCTTCTTCGTCACATCCTCGGTTCCCGCCGCACTCTGGATGCGCAGGGCGCCGTCGAGCACAGCCACTTTGGCTGCATTGTCCTGCATCGCGAGGCGGATGCGCGTCGCGGGCGGCACCTCCAGCTTCTGTTCGCCGAAGAGGAGGTCAAAGCTGTTGCCTTTGGTCTTTACGGTGCTGGCGTAGACGGTGCCCTTGACCACATGAACTGAGGACAATGTCGCGCCGGTTGCGGTGCGCTCAAGCTGCGAAAACTCCACCTCCGAATCCGGTGCGAGCCGCAGCGAACTGTTGTCTTCAAACTCAACCTCGGCGACGCCCTGGCCGGTGCGCAGCCGGCTCTTCTCCACAATCGGCATATTCGCCATGGCGGGCTCGAATCCGCGGCCAATAGCGCGATCCATCTGCACGACTCCTTTTACTTCGCTAAGGCGAACCACACGAATTTTCGACACGCCGGCAGTGGCCGCCGAGTCATCAGCAGCATGGGTGGGCAGCGCGGTCGCCAGCAGAAGAGTGGACAAGATGGCGGCGGGGAAGTGAGTTGAGAGAGAGGACATAGCGGCCTCCTTTGAGGCTGGCGCGAACGCAGGGAGCGGTGCCGGAGAGGTGCTCTTCGGCCCGTGCCGGGCCGCGCTCTTGCCGATGATCTTAGCACGGAAAATATGCCGGCGGCGAGGCCTCCGCAGGGGGTTGCTGCAGGCCGATTTCACTGCCCTTAAACCCCGTTTGCTCACTTCCCGATGCAAAAGGTCGAGAATGCGCGCCATAGACGCTGAGCGCTAGGACGCTGGTGCTATGTTCTGATTCACCCTAAAGAAGTTTGTGGGATCATATTTCTTCTTGATGCTGGCGAGACCCTGATAATTGTCGCGATAGGTCGTCTGAACGCGATCCTGGCCCTCATCCATCATGAAGTTCACATATGCGCCACCAGCCGAGTAGGGATGGAGGGCCTCCCAATAATCCTTGCACCATTCTGTGATTTTTTCCGCGTTCGCGGGGTCGGGGTCGACGCCAACGATGACCTCAGCGAACAGCGCCTCGCGGAAACTGTATGCTGTGTCGTTCTTCCCGACCCGCTGTGCCGCACCGTTTACGGGGTAGAGGTGCATGGTCGAAAGCATTGTGGGCATCTTAGGGCCGTGTTCAACATGCCGGGCGATCGCGGAGTCGCTCAGCTCTGTAAAATTGTCGGCCCGCCAGTACCATTGCAGGCCGGAAACAAAAAGCCCATCGAAGATGCTTTGCGCGACCGGAAAAGGCACGGGACCGACGTGGTCGAGGAGCGGGTTGCCGAGCGATCGCATTGGCCTGGTAGCTTTCTCAGTCTCTTCGGCAGAGCCGGTGCAGCACCACACGATAGCGCAAGCCTTCTTGAGGTGAAGATGTTCCGGAAACATCGGGGCAGGCGGGATGATGAGGAAAGCAAAGAAGCCATTCACGTGCTCGGGTGCATCTTTGATGAAGTTCCGATAGGCCTTGAGGACTTCAGCCGCCTCGTCGAGTGGCCAGAAGGTTGGGCCGAACTGGACTGTGCTGACCGGTTGGAGCCGAAACTCGAAAGAGGTGACGACGCCGAAGTTCCCACCACCGCCGCGGACTGCCCAGAACAAGTCGGAATTTTCCTGACTGCTTGCTGTCACGAAACTTCCATCGGCCAGCACCATATCCACTGAGAGGAGATTGTCGATCGTCAGACCGTATCTGCGCGTGAGATATCCGATGCCGCCGCCCAGCGTAAGGCCGGCCACACCAGTAGTGGAGATGAACCCCGAAGGAGTCGCCATTCCGAAGGCATGCGTGGCGTGATCCACATCGCCCCACACACAACCCGCTTCGACCCGAACACTTTTTTCCGCGGGGTTCACGCGAATGCCCTTCATGCGGGAAAGGTCAATCACAAGGCCGTCGTCGCATGTACCCAGGCCTGCGCCGTTGTGACCGCCGCAACGAATTGCGGTCAGCATCTTGTTACTCACACCAAACGCGACTGCGGCAATCACATCAGCGACATCCACGCATTGCGCGATGAGACGAGGGCGTTTGTCGATCATGCCGTTGTAAACTCTGCGAGCGGCGTCATAGGCGGCATCCGAGGGTTGAATCAACTGACCTCGGAATAAGCTCTTCAACTGATCGATGGATTCTTCAGCCATGGCGAATTCCTCCTAAGCTTGAAGGGGTTCCGAAGAAGGATGGGGGCGGGGCATCCGGAGGAACGGGCATTCCAGGCAACGACCCCGTGGTGCCTGAGCGCACGAAGTGTAGCAAAGCTCCAGCTCAGAATGCACTCTCTTTTTTGCGTCTGATTTTGTGCTGGCCCCTTGGCACCGCGGGGTGCGTTGGGTTCCGAGAGGATGATCACCTACCCGGCAATAACGCTTATTTTATTGGCATGCAGAAGCATAGATGGTTGCCGTCCGGGTCAGTCACTGCAAATTCACGCAGCCCCCACGTCTGATCAACCGGCGCGGTGTGGATTGGAGACTCAGGTCGCTGTGCGGTGTTCAAACCTCGTGCGCGAAAGGTCGCGTAGCGCTCATTAACGTCGTCCACAAACACACGGTTCACAGAACCAAAGACACCGTCCCCGGCATGACGTGAAAGCTGAAGTTCGGCCCGTCTCGAATCAGGTCCACGACTCCGTTTGTCATCTCGTGTTCTTCGTATCCGGGCCATTTGCGCTCGAAATCGAGAACTTCTGTGTAGAAGTGTAATGATCTTTCCAAATCACCAGACTTGACCACGGGAACGATTCTCATGGCATTCTCCCGGACAGCAGTTTCTCCAGACTACCGAAAAGGAGTGAGTCACAATAGCAATGCATATTCCAGGATCGTACGTTCTTCTGATACTTGTCATCGCGCTCGCGGCGGTAATCCTTCTTTTATTGCACCTAACCAAGCTCGGTCTGCTAATCCACCAGAAGATTCCCGACCGGCCGCATCGCCGGCTATTTCTCTCTTCGGTGAGCTTTTTTATTACTTTCCTTGCGGTGCGGCTGTTGGTGGCCTCAATCACCCACCACATTGGACCATTCGGCTATGTTGAGATGGGTGGGAAGCACATCCACCACCTGGTGTGGGGCATTCTACTTTTGCTTATCACCGGCTATGCGGATCAGGCGGAGATGGGGATCGGGAGACTAAAGTCTCCATCTTTATGAGCCGATTGCTGGCGCTGAGTTATGGGTTTGGCGCGGCGTTGACGCTGGATGAATTTGCGCTCTGGTTGAACATGGATGCCGCAGCCTATTGGTCAAGTCAGGGTAGAGAGAGCATTGACGCGGTAGTTCTTTTTGGGGCTCTGCTGGCGATAGGAACCTGGGGCGCGCCCTTGTTTCGACGACTGGACCGACCCCGCGACAAATCATCTCGCTAGGCACTTCGTTTATTTTCCGATGCAAAAGGTCGAAAACTCACAAATAATCAATAACCACGCACCACTTAAAGGTGATCGAATCGTCAGAGTCCCGCTGGAGTCCCATTTTGGCGTTTTAGGGTGTTATTGGGGGGAGTCGGCGGGACTTCGTATTTAGTCCACAGTCGTTACGTCCGTCCTTTACACGCTGTGCTGCGGCTGCTACAAATCGCCCTATACTGTCCCAGAAGAGAAAACATTATGAAATTCATGCTTGCCGGCGAACTCTTTGCTTCGCGCTCTTGTCTCCGGCTGCATTTGCGAAGGACAAACCTCACGGAGATTATCACGAAGGCATCTTGGTGAATTTCCAGACTGTCCGAACCGGAAGTTCGTGTAGTTCCTCGGGCACCGTTAAGGGGGATGCGGATGATTCGGGAAACGTCACGGGAAGGACAGAGGCAGACACAAACTGTGTTGATAGAACCATCCGGCATTACACGATCAAGGTAGAAGACCACACATACGTGATTAAACCGACTTTGGCTTGGTGGGCGAGTCCAACGTTTTCCAAAAACAGCGTTTTGGCGAACCTTTTGCCCGGTAGCCATGTGCTTGTGCGAACCGATGAATCCGGTTTCTATGTGAAGATCGGAAAGCGGGAATCGAAATATGCGATCGTGGGAGCAGAATGATACGAGGTACATGATACGAGGTACTCTATTACGCCTGAGATATCATGACACCTGCATTATGTATTTGCTCCCCCTTCACCCTACTCGGAAACGTCATTTGGTAAACCCCTCTGACTGTCCACCACCCGCTTCCTGGCAGCCTCAAGCTGTTCCGCTAACCCGTCGAGATGCCGTCTTCTCCGCTAAATTCATGCTGGCTGCGTTCCCTGAACTTCTCCGGCTTGGCACCTTTGAGCAGAAAGATCAGGAGCGTGTCGCTGTACTTCTGAACATGCCCGACCAGCTTCCCGCCCTGATAGACGGGTTCCTCTACGCCGTCTTTGGCACGTCTGACAGCTTCATCCTCAAGTAAGTCCGCACCCATCTCTAGAGCCTTCTGCCAATCCTCTGCGAAGCTTTCCTCTTCTCCGCGCCATTCGTAGACGGATGCGCGGCCAGCCCGCTCATTTCGCAAGCTCGCGTGATATTGCAGGTCTGTGACAGGGCTTTGAGGAATTCTCCGCGTTTTTCAGTCGTCCGAATTGTTCCGTTCGTCGCCGTGGAGTTGATTAGCCATGAGTCAATAATGCACCAGTCCGGATATTCCGTTTACGGCGAGTTTGGTTTTGCTGCTCATTGAATGTTTTTCACCATGCCTGAGGCGGGAACTGCTGTATTCTCCCGCCCCTTTCGGATTCAGTTTGCTCTGTTTCCGTTCGCCCGGCAAAGGCGAACTTTGATAGATGCCCCCCTTGATTGGTTGATTAGTTGATTGCTCGATTAATAGATTGAAAGATTAGAAGATTAAGAGATTCCTCTCTCAACCTTCAGAATTTCTTCCACTCGACTGTAGACCAGTGCGTCCTCTTTCAAAGCGCCATTGCTGTCTTTCACGCAGTCCGCTACGCGAACCGTGTAGATCAACTCCGGGTCTGTGAAAACGTCAAAGGACATTGCTTCGCCTTTCCGGGGTTGTCCGCCGTTTGCGAGACTCCACTCTTTGTAGAAACGGGACCGTTGTCCGGGAAGTTGAGGAGTCTTCTGATTCCCAAAGTTAAGGAAATTGCATACAAGTGTTCCGTCGTCCAACAGACTAAACACGAGAATGAAACTCCAGCGACGGAAGGCCATCACGTACTCTGGCCTCCGCCAACTCACACACACTGCTCGATAATTGCCGGGCTTTACTCGGGGATATTCAGGACCTTCCCAAACGAGGGAGACTTCTGAGCTAACCTTCAGCTTCGCATGATTGGTGCTACGTTTCCTCTCCTTCGTTGTGCTCGATTGCTCTGAATCGTCCGGGCCAATCTTTTGGGCATAACAACCTTGAAAGCGGGGTGTCTCGCCTGCCAGGGCAATGGATCACTACGCTTCTTGCGTGGGGCCCCCTTTCCCGCTCAGACCCCCCTCACCCGGCACCAATTTAGCGATGCCTGCGGAACTCAAGAGGCACCTTCTGTGTCAGTGTCCGTCCAGTCAACAGGCTGCGACTGCCCCCACCTCGGGCAGTCTGTTTGGCCGCACACCCAAGTGCCGCGCACCTTGCGAAGGTGAGATTGACAAGCGCTGCAAATCGGAATCAACGCGGTCACTTTTGCACCGCCTGTCCTGCTTTTACGCGGCTCTCGATCCATCCGTCTATGTCCGATTCGAGCCACGCAACAGCACGCGCACCTAGGCTATAGGCTTTGGGAAACTCTCCAGTTGAAATTTTTCGATAGATTTGCGAACGACTTAGACATATACGAGAACGAACGTCTGCCAGTCTCAGAAAGCGCATGCCGAAAACCCTCCCCCTCTGCGAGAGCACAGGAAGCTTGGTCCATTGGCCCGGGGTCAAATGAAAGAGACACGCATAGAGGTGGAACCGGCCCGAGTGGACAGATGTTTATTGGGTGATTCCGTCGCACCGAGGATGCGACTGTGGGCATGGAGTCAGCCCAACGAACCTCGGAAGTGGGACCGGCACCTTTGTCCCCCGCCTTTCATCGCCGGCGGATGCGCTTTGTTTCCGCCCGAAACGGACTGACGTCCGATTGAGCCTCGTGCCAACTACCTGACATTGATATTAGCGAATTTCTGTGTACCGTCAAGGCCTTCTTGGAATCGTAATGAACGACCCCTCACACTGCCCTGCTTCCGAAATTGCCAATGATCACCTTGCTCTCACTCGTTAGGCCGTTGACATAATCGGCCCACCATTGAAGCATCTGTTTTCGCTGCTCCGCGTACTCCGCGATGATGTACACCGCACGTATGCCCTCATGCTCGTGACTGAGAGATTTCTCAATGACATCCTTGTTGAAACCGTTCTCTGTCAAGAAGCGTTGCGCCGGTTCTCCGAAGGTCGTGAATGGTCAGAGGGTCCATGTCCTCGAACGTGAGCTCCTTCAAGGGCCTTGTTAAGGGCGTTCTTGGCGAACGGGCTTGCTAGAGACTACCTCGGCCCGGCAGTCACCAGCGCGGAATCCCCCGCAAGCGTCTGCAGTTCAGCGGAACATCTCGGCGACTTGCGTTGACAAGTAGACGATGTGAGGCTTGCCCGTTTTTGCGTTCCTCTACTGGGATCGATCCATTCACCTTTGTCGAAGTTAACGTGCATTCCAGCGCGCGAGCAATAATTCAGACTTGCGGGAGAACGTGAGCAAGGATGGATGTGCAAGGCGTGAGCTTGAATTGGCGACGGATATTCGACTTGATAAATCGTTTGGAGATACGAAACGAATTTCGGTCGGCGTGAGCACGCGGGAGCGCTTGCGGGACTTTCCCGATGAATCGGGTCGCTACCATTAGCGGCGGGATTAATCGGTGAGCTAGGCGCTTCTCTAATCGCGTACATCGAACAACTGTTTGAGCACATCGCGAAGTCTGGATGGCGGCTGCAATGCTGCCCGTTGTCCCGTTTGCGATAGACCAGAGCCTTTGCACGTCCAGGGCGGTCAGGACTGTTGAGCTTCTTGCTCCCCATTGCCGGGATGAATTTCTTTGTCGAGATACCGCCGAATGTGCATCGGATCTTTCCAGTTCTTCACGACTTGCTCGGTGTAATACCGTCTCCGCAAATTCCTTGACCGTCGGATTCGCTGGACAATCCTTCCCGCTGAAGCTTTTTTTCCAGTGAACGGCGATTTGCCCTTGCCTGACCATTGCGTGGCATACTTGTCCCGCTCGGCGCGAGCTTCTTTGAGAGACTGATTTCGGGATACCGCCCAATGCACAAGCTTCTCCCGCTTGCCGTTGAGCCGATAGCGGAACACCCAGGATTTGACCCCTGCTGGCGTTATATCGAGCAATAGGCCGTTTCCATCGGCTTTGCTATACCTGATCGCCCGCTTTAGCCTTCAGGCCCTTTACAAGGGCATCTGTGAGCGCCATTCTACTCCCCCTTGCTGGGACTCCAGAGCCATTTTCTGCAATTTACTGCCCCTGCGGAGTCCCGCCAGAGTCCCGATCTTGCTTGCGCTGTCTTGGGACTCTGAGAGACATTGTATGCATCTATATATCGCTGAAAATAAAGAGAATATGTAAGGGGATTCGATACTTTGTGAGAACGCATGAGAGCCTAGTCTATTTTCCGATGCAGAAGGTCGAAAAGATCAAATTCAAAATGTCATCTGGCGTCGTCTGGCCGGTAAGCGAGTCCAGCGCCCAGAGTCCCCGGTAGAGGTCGATCAGAATCATTTCGTGGGGAATCGCATGCCCGTTCGCCTCTGCCGCATCTGCCAGTGCCGCGCGTGCGTTCGCAATTGCCTGCTGATGGCGCAGGCTGGTGAGCATACCCGTCTCGGCACTGCGCGCCGCCCGTCGCCAGCGAGACGATGCGTTCGCGCAGCGCAGCGATGCCTTCGCCCGTCAGCGCCGATGTTGGCAACGCCGGCGTCGCCAGCACCGCGCTTAGATCGGCGGATCGTTCGCAGCCAGGTCGCACTTGTTCACGGCCACGACCATTGCGCGTCCCTCGGCCGCAGCCAGCAGTGCGCGCTCTTCTTCATTCAGGGACTGGGTCGCATCCAACACCACCAACACCAGTGCCGCATCGGCAAGTGCTTCGCGGCTGCGCGCAATGCCCAGACTGCTCGACCTCTTCATGGGCTTCGCGCAGCCCGGCTGTATCCACCAGCTCCAAAGGAATTCCGGCGAGCGAAATGCGTTCCGTCACCAGATCGCGGGTCGTTCCCGGAGACGGCCGTCACAATGGCGCGGTCGCGCTCCACCAGCCGGTTGAAAAGGGAACTCTTGCCTGCGTTTGGACGCCCCACAATGGCCAGCGTCAGCCCGTCATGCACAATGCGGCCGCGCGCGAACGAGGCCTCCAGCGCCGCGAGCGGAGGCATCAGTTGCTCGATGCGCCGAGCAATCTCAGCCCGAGGCGTCACCTCAACGTCATCCTCGGCAAAATCAATGCCGGCCTCAAGCAGAGCAATCAGTTCAACAAGCGCCTGCTTGATGGGTTGCACCCGGCGGCTGAGCGCGCCGCCCATCTGGCTCGCCGCCTGGCGAACCTGCGTGAGCGTCTGTGCTTCAATGAGGTCGCGGACGGCCTCTGCCTGAGTGAGATCAAGCTTGCCGGCAAGAAATGCCCGCTGCGTAAATTCGCCCGGCTCGGCCAGCCGTGCGCCAAGCTCAAGGGCGCGACGCACCAGCATCTGCAGCACGACGGGCGAGCCGTGGGCTGCGATCTCCACGAGGTCTTCGCCGGTGTAGGAATGCGGACGCGGCAAAATAGGTGACGAGCGCCTCATCGATGCGCTCGCCGCTGTTCTCGGGACGGGCCTGCACACGGTCCAGCACACGATCCAGCTCACAATCCAGCACATCGGCCAAGCGCGCATGCGCGTGCTCGAGCGGCTGACGCAGCGTAACAAGCTGCCTGGCAATCTCGGCGGCATCGGATCCGCTCAGCCGTACAATGCCAATCCCTCCGCGACCAGGCGGAGTAGAGATCGCGACAATGGTCTCGCTGGAATCGGCGACCGGCGCTGCGCTGCTGTCTTCTTCAGGACTCATGCGGCTGCATCCATTGTAGGGAAGCGGTCAGGCTGAAAGCGGTCAGCATGGAAAGAGATCAGTGCTGGAAAGGGATCGGCCGATCCCTCATCGAGTCATCCGTTCCAGCCGGCCCACATCGCGTAGACAGATCAGCAGCGGAATCATGCCGATGATGCCGAAGCTCGAATCGATAAGCCGCCAGTAGAAAGGGATGCCGCGGATAGGCCCAGCGATCATCGCCAGAGGCACAACACCGGCGCAGGCAATTACGCCGAAGACCAGCACCCATTTGTTGCGAACCGGGTCCACCAGAGGCCCGAGGAACGCTAATGGCGATCACAAGGTGTGCAAAGGCGAGCCAGTCCGTGCCATACGCCATAAATGGATACGCCCGGTTAGTCGCACTGATGCCCTCGTACACGCGCCGCAGCCAGGTATGCAGCGCCGACTCGCCGCCCGCAGGCTCCGCGGTTACGCCGAAGATGCGAATGAGCCAGCCCGTCTCGCGCTCCAGCGGAAACGCAGTCACCCCGCTGAGCACGAGGCCGACAATGAAAATCGCGATCCAGCCTCGAATGCGACGCAAGAGTGCGCGCGCAATCTGCTCTTGTTTTAACAGGCATTGGCTCTACACTACGCCGACGCCGTTCTCCGGCGCTACGCAATTTCGTTCGAGCCCGAACCTCCAAATCAGCCCTACAAAAAGCTTTTAGCACCTCATCGCGGGTATAATTCGTGGGAGCTCAATGGGTGCTATTGGTGCAAGTTTCCGGTCGCTTTTCTCATCGGGCATTGCTCTCTAAAAGGGTTCTTCTTAAGTGATCAACAAACTTGGCACGCACTGCTCCCGGAGTCGAATCTGGCTCCTCAGGGGCGCAGGCTTTTGGCTGCTCATTGTCGCTCTTGTCGCAGCCTCAGCATCGGCGCAGTCTGCCCCGCAAGCCGTCTCTCAGGCCATCTGGACCGGCACCGTGAAAAACACTGCGGGCGTGCCGATCGCGGGTGCAAAGGTCCGGCTTTCAAGCCACGGCAACAAAGCTGAAGCAACCACCAACGCAGAGGGTGAGTTCCACCTGCCCGGCCTGCCCGCCGGAGAGTATCACCTCGCCGTTGACGCGCAAGGCAACAAGGCAGAGTACGCGCAGCCCCTCGACCTGCAGCCCACGGCGCCGCCCGTGGCGCTTACGCTTTCTATCCACGGCGAAATTCTGGTTGCCACGCAGAGTGAGAGCAGCAAGGCCGCCACCGGAGGTGAGCAGCTTTCGAGCCAGGCCGTCAGCGAGCTGCCACTCAACAAGCGCGACTTCAGCTCTCTGCTGCTGCTGGCTGCCGGCACCATGACCGATTCCAACGGCGCTACCAACTTCACCGCGCAGTTTGCCATCAACGGCCAGCGCGGCGTTGAGGCCACCTTCGCGATGGACGATGGCGACCTCAGCGACCCCGAGATGGGCGGCTCAACATTTTCAAACTTCAACGTCGATGCGGTTGAGGAGATTCGCTCCAGTTCCGGTTGGATGCCCGCCGAGATCGGACGCGGCGCCTCAGGCTTTACCAACATCATCACGCGGTCGGGGGCCAGCGGTTTTCACGGCTCCATCTTCGAATTCGTGCGCAATTCGGCCTTTGATGCGCGCAACTACTTCGATCATCCAACACCCGCGTATCCGGGGCGCATTCCGCCTTTCCGCCGCAACGAATTCGGCTTCACCAACGGCGGCCCGGTCTACATTCCGCACGTGTATGACGGGCGTGGGCGCACCTACT
Organism: uncultured Acidobacteriaceae bacterium; assembly: GCA_963839215.1. Lineage (GTDB taxonomy): Bacteria > Acidobacteriota > Terriglobia > Terriglobales > Acidobacteriaceae > Telmatobacter. The sequence goes on from CAWITZ010000004.1 coordinate 387,482, forward strand.
ACTTCGTCGAGTACCAGGGCTTTCGTCAGGTGCTGGGCACCACACAGGTGCTGCCTGTTCCTACCGCCGACGAGCGCGCAGGCATTGTCTACGTTGTCACCTATCCTGACAACTCGACCGACACGCTCACGTTCCCATCGATCCGAGCATCGCGGCGATTCTTGCGCGCTATCCGATGCCCAACCTTCCTTCGGGCACATTCCGGAGCACACCTACGCGACCGCCTCGAAAGTTGCTACCGATGCGGATCAGTTTTCGATTCGCATCGATCAAAGCTTTTCGCCAAAGGATCATTTTCTCGCGCGCTTCAACGATGAATAACCTCTCGGGCCCGACAACCAACCCGGACCAGACCGCCATCGACCCCGCCTTCGGTGTCCGCTACATCGATAATCAGCGCAACGTTCTTGGCGTCTACACGCGCAACCGGTCGCCACGCCTCATCTTTGAAAGCCTCATCGGCATTATGCGCTCCACACCGGGCTTTCCCACGAGCGACTACACCGATCCCGCTGTGAAATTCAACGACGGGCTGTTTGAAGCATTCAACTCTGCGGCCGGTTCGGTGATGCAGGCCTACGGCAATCTTTTTCATGGCTGCAGAGCGTCACTTTCACCAGCCGGCAGGCACGCCATTCACGCCGGCGTCGAGGCGCGGCTCAATCGCGACACCACTTATTTCGGCATCAGCCCCAACGGCGAATACGACTTCGGCGGCGGCACGGCTATGCCACGAGGCCATCCCGTCGCAGAGCGGACTGCACGATATCCATCCCGGCGATCCGCTGCCCGACACGCTCTCCGGTTTCCTTTCCGGAAGTCCTTTCGTCTACACCGTCGCCATCGCGCCGCCGTATTTCTCCAACGGCGAGCACATCGGTCCTGCCGCCATCAATCGCAGCAACTACAGCCTCTGGATTCAGGACACGTGGAAGATGACGCCGCGCTTTACGCTGGATTACGGCCTGCGCTATGAGGTCTACACGCCCATTACCGAGCGCGCGAAACGCACTGGCGGCTTTCTCGACGTGAATGGGCAGCAGCAATACGTGGTGAATCCCCAGCCCGGCTACAGCACCAACTGGAACGGCTTCGGTCCGCGCGTGCAGGCGGCGTGGCAGGTGACCAGCAAACTGCAGGCGCACGCAGGCGGCGCAGTTACCGTGATTCCGCCAAACATCTGGCAGGATAACTTCCTCACCGGCTCAACGCCCTTTGTCGTGTATCCGCGCGCTGGTCGTCGGCACGCGGCGCGCCCATTCAATATGGGTTCCAGATCACGCCGTCGCAGCTGCCCCAGCTCTACACGCCTGCCGGCGACAACATCTTCGCAGCCGGATAACCCAAAGACGGTGGCGCCAAACACCATGATGGACGTGGATCGCTATGAGAAAGACATGGCGGCGCTCACTGCCGAGGCCATGTAGTCAGCCCTCTCAATCTCAGCGGCATCGACCGCGCATTTCGGCAACGCCACGCTCTTTACCTGGACGCTGGCCTGGAGCGGAAATCGGCAACCTGACCGCCGATGCGAGTTACGTGGGCACCGCCGCGCAGCAGCTGCCGCGCTACAGCTTTCCCAATGCCTATCCCGGTGCGAGCCCGGCTTTGCCACCGCACACGCAGTTCGATAGCGCGGGCAACGTGATCGGCGGATTCGGCGTTGAGAACGTTATCTTCGCGGACTCCCACTCGAGCTATCACGCGCTGCAGACTTCGCTCTCGGGCGTGGTGGCCGCACGGCGGCCGGGCATGCAGGCCAGCTATACCTGGGGCAAGTCGCATCGACGACACCAGCGAAGTGATCGGCGGCACGGGATCAACCGGCGCTGTCACTTCCGGTTTCTCGCAGAATCCGTTCGACACTCACCCCGAAAAAGGCCCGTTCCTCCTTTCGACGTCACGCATGCGTTCGGTCTTAGCGCTGGCGCAGGACCTCCCTTTAGACCAGCGTCGAATTTCTGAGCGGAGTGAGCAAGAAAATCACCGGCGGCTGGGAAATGCTGAGCATTTCGAGCATCAGCTCAGGCTCGCCTTTTACGGTCTACTCCGGCATTCAGCAGACCGGAGCTGGCTCGAACGGCGTGGACCGGCCCGACCAGATCGCGAAGCCGCATCTCTCCACGGCGCGCAAAGATGCGCGAAGACTATTTCGGCGAAGGCGCTAACAACGCGTCCAGAATTCTTCAGTATTCCCATTCACGTTGCAGACGGCACGGGACCAAATCAAGGACTGCTTCGGCACGCTGGGCCGAAACACCTTCCGCGGTCCGGCCTTCTACAACTACGATTTCGCATTCATCAAGGACACGCCCTTCGGGCCGTCGCGAGACAGCGGAGCCGAGCGCATGGACCTGCAGTTCCGCGCGGAGTTTTTCAACCTCTTCAACATCGTGACCATGGGTCTGCCGTCGAATATTCTTCAACGGCTCCGGCTTCGGCGAGATCAGCAAGACCGCCGGCAACTCGCGCCAGATTCAGTTCTCACTGAAGCTGTCTATTAGAACGACTCCGCGGTGGCCCGCATGCGCTCAGGCGTGTGCGGGCTTTTGCTTTGCGTGCTCTGTTATAAAGGGTGCGGCATTCGCTGGTCACATCGCAGCGCACCCAAACTTCTCTGCATCCCCGAGAGTGCTGAGTGGAACGCTGACTGCAGGAGATATTCATGGTTCTTCGTTCGCTTCACGCTCGTGGTCGCGCGCCGCTTCAGTCGCGCTTGCTCTGACGGCTGGCGCTCTCTTTGCACCAGGCGCAGCAGGCCGCCAAAGTAGACATGACAGTGGTGAAACCTGAGACTGTCGGCTTTTCTTCCGAGCGTCTTGAGCGCCTGCACGCGCTGATGCAGCAGACTGTTGACCAGAAGCAGCTCGCGGGCGATCGTCACCATCCTCGCGCGTCATGGAAAAGTGATCGATTACCGCAGCTACGGCAAGCGTGACATGGCAGCGGCGCGCCCATGACAAAGGACGCGATCTTCCGCGACTTCTCGATGACCAAGCCGGTCACCGGCGTTGCCATGATGATTCTTTATGAGCAAGGCAAGTGGCTACCCTCCGATCCCGATCTCGAAGTTTATTCCGGAGTTCGCGCACCTAAAGGTCTTCAAAGGCGTTGATGCCGAAGGAAAGATGATCCTTGTCGATCCGGATCATCGCGCCAACCATGCGCGAGTTGATGTCGCACACGGCCGGTTTCACGTATGGATTTTTCGGCGACACGCCCGGTCGACAAGATGTACCACGAGGCGAACCTCTTCAGTCAGGGAACCTGCAGGAATTCATCGACAAGCTTGCGCGGCTTCCACTTCTCTATCAGCCGGGCAAGGGCTGGACCTACAGCGTCTCCATGGACATTGAGGGCTATATTGTCGAAAAGCTCTCCGGCCAGACTCTGCCTGACTTTATTCGCGACCACATCTACACGCCGCTCGGCATGAGGGATGCGGGATTCTATGTCCCGGCGGACAAGCGCAACCGCTTTGTCACGCGTCTACCACACCGGCCCGAATGGTGAATTAGACGGCCGATGCAGGCGAGCGGCGCGCCGGCAATTACGTCGCGCACAGCCGACCATGCCTTCGGGCGGCGGCGGCATGGTTTCAACTGCAGAGGACTACTACCGCTTTGCGCAGATGCTGGCAACGGCGGCGAGCTGAACGGCAAGCGCATTCTGGCGCCCTCGACGGTGAAGCTGATGACTTCGAACCACGTGCCTGCCGAGCTTGCTTACCGGCCAATTCGGCATCGGCTACCAGATGATGAGGCCCGGCTTCGGTTACGGCTATCAACTGCGCGGTCGTCTTCGATCCACCCGAGGCGAACCTGTCCGACGGCAAGGGCACATTTTTCTGGGATGGCGCCGCGGGCACGTGGTTCTGGGTCGATCCCACCAACGACATCGTTTTCGTCGGCATGATTCAGCGGATGCTCGAGCCCGGACAACCCAACCTGCGAATACAGGAGCCACGCGGCTGGTCTACCAGGCGCTGGTCGATCCGTCGAAATAGACTGCCACGGCTGGGTATCTATGCGCGAGGAGCTGCTGCGCTACTTCAGCAGGTCCAGCGCAATCGCGCTCATCGCGGTCACGCCGTAGTGATTGCCGGCGCATAGTCCGGCGCGAACAGCGCCGAGTGCGGGCTCGGCAGCGGCACGCCTGATTTGTGGCTCTCGACAAGCTTCTCCGGACGGCCGCGCCCAGCCAGTACATCACGCCCGGAATTTTGCCGTCCGAGCGTGAACACGTCCCACATCTTCGCTGCCCATGACCGCGTGCGCGTCCAGTACGCGATCGTTGCCGAGCGCTGCAACAGCCAACTTCGCGCATCCGCTCGGCCAGCGCCGCGATCGTTGATCGTGGCCGGCGTGCTCTCGCTCAGGGTCACAATGGGCATGCGGTCGGCGGGAATGCCATAGCCTCGGCCAGTCCCTTCGCCTCGCGCCGAACGGCCGCAATAATCTGGTCGCGCACCTCGTCGGAATACGTCCGCAGCGTGAGGCCCATCGTCACTTCATCGGGAATGATGTTGTTCTTCGTCCCGCCGTGAATTGTGCCCACCGTCAGCACTGCCGGCTGCTGCGGATCGATCTGCCGGCTCACGATCGTCTGCGCCACCAGCACAAACTCCGCCGCCAGCACAATCGGATCCTTGCCCGCCTGCGGCGCCGATCCATGCCCGCCGATTCCGCGCATCGTCACATAGATGCCGGTGGAGCTGGCGAGCAGCGGCCCGCCTTTCATCGCGATCGAGCCCGCCGGAACTTCGTTCGAATCGTGCTCCGACAAAACAAAATCCGGCCTGCCGAATCGCTCATACAAGTCCGTCGCGCAGCATCGCGCGCCGCTCCGTCGATCGTCTCCTCTGAAGGCTGACCGATCAGCATCAGCGTGCCATGCCACTGGCTCTTGCGTGCCGCCATCTCCCGCGCCGTGCCCAGCAGCACCGTCATGTGCAGGTCGTGACCGCATGCGTGCATCACGCCCACATCCTGCCCCTGCGCATTGGTCGCTCTCACAGTGCTGCATAATCGAGCCCGGTCTTCTCCTCGACCGGCAGCGCATCCATGTCGGTGCGAATCAGCAGGCGCGGCCCGGCGCCATTTTCGAGAATCGCCGACGACGCCAAAAGCCTGCGAGCCGTCCTGGTATTTGCCCACATGCTCCGTGACCGTGTAGCCCAGCTTGCGCAGCTCCGCCGCAAGAAAAGCCGAGGTCTTCTCTTCATGGTGCGAGAGCTCGGGGTTGCGGTGCAGATGCTTGTAGGTCTCCGTCAGCGCGGGCAGCTGCGTCTCCACGGATGAAGCCAGATCTGGCCGGCTGCTTTGCGCACGCGAGGAACCGGCCACGAGGGCAGCACATGCACGGCCACGAAAAGTACGCAAGAAATGAGCAAAGTCTCCTCCGAGTGAAGCGTGGTATGGAGCCAGCCTATCACAGAATGCAAGCCGCCCAGCCTAACCGTCGCAGAGCACGTTGATGAGCAGAGCGGTCCGGAATCTTCCTATTGCGTTCCCATAGGAGTCGGTGTATAGTGCTCCTATGGGTTTGCCATAGGAGAACACAGATGGGCGAAAAAACCGATGTATGGCAGGGCACGCTGGCGCTGATGGTGCTGAAGACGCTTGAGACCATGGGCCCGCAGCACGGCTACGGGCTGGCCCGGCGCATTGAGCAGACCAGCGGCGACCTGCTGCAGTTGAACTACGGCACGCTCTATCCCGCGCTGCTCAAGCTCGAGCAGGAAGGCTACATCCGCTCGCGCTGGGGCGTGTCTGACAACAACCGCAAGCGCAAAGTTCTACGAGCTCACAAAGGCCGGCGCAGCGCCAGGTGCGCAAGGCCGCGGCGGAGTGGGAGCAGACCACCGAGATCCTCGCCCGCTTTCTAGCCCCCGCCGGCGAGGCCTGAGAAGGAGGTGTTCTATGGATCAGATGCGAGCCGCATTTCGCGCTTTGTGGAAGCGCTTCGCCGGCACGCTGCGCAATCAGCAGCACCACGACGACTTTCAGGCCGAGCTCGAAGCGCACATCGGCCTGCACATTGACGATGGCATCCGCGCTGGCCTCAGTCCCGAAGAAGCACGCCGCCAGGCCCTCATCCGTCTGGGCGGAGCTGAGCAGACCCGTCAGGCGTACCGCGATCGCAGCACCCTCCCGCGGCTTGAGAGCATGCTGCAGGATTTCCGCTACGCATTGCGCCAGATGCGTCGGGCTCCCGGCTTCACCTTTACCGCGTGCTCACGCTAGCCCTCGGCATCGGCGCCAACACCGTGATCTACACGCTGATCGATTCGATCATGCTGCGTCCGCTGCCCTATCCGCAGCAGGACCGCCTGATGCGCATTCCCTACGGCGACGACAGCTTCTATCCCAAGGGCTGGCTGCGCGCGCTTGCGGAGCACTCGCATCCGCATTTCGCTCGATCAGCGGCTTTGGCGCCGACACTGAATCGAATGTCGAGCAGGGTCGTACGCCCGCGCGCATTTTCGGCGCAGAGGTCATGACCAACGCCTTCGATACTCTCGGACATTCAGCCCGCCGCAGGCCGCTTCTTCAGCAGCGAAGATTCGCTTGCCGGCAGCGAGCCTGTCGTCGTGATCGGCAATGGCTACTGGCAGCAGCGCTTTGGCGGAAGTCCGCAGGCCATCGGCCAGACCATTCGCATCGATGGACAGTGGCGCCGCATCATCGGCGTCATGCCCGCGGGCGTTCATTTTCCCTATGGGGACACGCAGTTCGTCACGCCAGTCACCTTCAATCCGGCTAACCCCATCGACCCCTGGAATAGCTTCTCGTTGCGCGCCTTTGGACGCCTGAACGATGGCTTCACAACCGGCCAGGCACAGGCAGAGTTGCGTCGCCTGCACAACATCCTGCTACCGCTCTTTCCGTGGCTGATGCCAGACATCTGGGCGTCGGATATGACCGTGATTCCACTGCTTGAGTCTGAAACCGGCGCCATGCGCCCGCGCCTGCTGCTTCTCTTTGGCGCCGTCGGCCTCATTCTTCTGATCACCTGCGCCAACGTAGCCAATCTCATGCTGGCCCGCTCTACCGCGCGCGAACGCGAGATCGCCATTCGCGGCACGCTCGGCGCCTCGGGCCGCAGACTCATTCAGCAACTGCTCTCTGAGAGCGCCGTACTTGGTCTCGCAGCCGGCTGCGTCGGTCTGCTTGCAGCCGCCGCCAGCCTGCGCATCTTCGTCAGCCTGCTGCCGGCAGATACGCCTCGCCTCGCCGATGTGCGCCTCCACTTCGGCGACGTCCTCTTCACGCTCGCTGCCTCGCTTTTTGCAGGATTGCTCTTCGGCCTCATTCCCTCGTTGCGCATGGCGACCACTGACCTGCAGTCGGCTCTGCGCTCCGGTGGCCGCAGCCTCATGGGCAAAGGCTCGCGCTTCGGCGTCTCCATGGCGCTCGTGGTGGCCCAGATCGGCCTCTCTGTCCTCGTGGTTACGGCCGCAGGACTCGTGCTGCACAGCCTTTACCGCCTCTCCCGCGTCGACCCCGGCTTTCGCACCGATCACACGGTCACCGCCGAGATTGCTCTCGACTCATCGGCCTGCGCGCAGACGGGGCGCTGCCATGCTTTCTATGATTCCCTGCTCTCAGCCATACAGGGTATGCCTGGTGCGAACAGCGTGGCCCTTACCAATTCACTCCCCTTCAGTGGTCTCGATGGCAACTATGTCTACGACGCCGAGAATCACCCGCGCGCCGCCCGCCAGGGCGCAATGCTTGCCACCGCGCGCATCGTGACTCCAGGCTATTTCGGCGTGCTTGGCCTGCATTTGCTGCACGGCCGCCTGCTGACAGCTGAGGACAACTCCGGGACAAGCGGTGCCATCGTCATCAACGAGCACATGGCCTCGCTTTTATGGCCTGGGCAGAGCTCGCTGGGCAAACACCTGCTCAAGGTTTCCGATGAGCCCACGCCCACGGCATGGAATGCCGAGAAGGCGTCAGTGATCGTGGGCGTCGTACGCGACGTGCGCCAGAACAGCCTGCAAGGTGATGTTGAAAGCGAAGTGTACCTGCCGATGACACCCGGGCGCGAGCAGCCGGTGATGTTTGCCATGATCCGAACCCAGCTGCCTATGCAGCAAACTGCTTCCGCGCTTCGCCGTGCCGTGGCCTCCATCGACGCGCAGGTGCCAGTGACCCACGTGCGCTCGATGAACGAACTCGTCGCCGGTTCGGTCACCGCATCGCGCTCGCTTGCCGTGCTGCTGCTCGGCTTTGGTGCGCTGGCAGTGATCATCGGCGCCGTCGGCGTGTACAGCCTCATCGCCTACATTGTCAGTTGGCGCACGCGCGAAATCGGGCTCCGCCTCGCTCTCGGCGCGCAGCGCTGGCAAATCGTTGCCTCAGTCGTTCGCCAGAGCGTGCTGCTGGCGCTCGCCGGCTGCGTCCTCGGCCTTGCGGGCACGCTTGCGCTCAGCCGGCTGCTGCGCAGCTTCCTCTTCGAGGTCAGCGCGCTTGATCCGCTCACCTTCTGCGCCGTGCCTCTGCTCATGCTGCTTGTGGGCGTGGCCGCTGCGTGGATCCCTGCTCGCCGCGCCGCCGCGGTCGACCCCATGGTGGCTCTGCGCGCAGAGTAGCTGAAATTGCGGATCGCGCGTTTGCGTATCCCTCCATGGCCCGGGCGATACTGTGTGAGGCACACGGAGAAACGATGCAGGCAAGCGCAATCGAATTTCGTCTGAGAATGCTCATTATCGGCGTCATCCTGGCGCTCGGCTTCTGGGCCCCGTGGATCGAGCGTCTGGGCATCGGGCAGCGCAGTTCGCTGCTTGAATGGCTTGCCCTGCACGTTGCGCGCGTGGGCCTGCTGCCCTTTACTGTCGCAACGCCTGCAGTCATCCTCGCCGGCTCGCTTGTTGCGGCGATCGCCGTGCTGCTGCGGGTCACCGGTACGGCTTATCTCGGACCGGCCACGGTTATCCATCCCCGGATGCAGGCCGCTGCTGTCACCGCGTCGGGCCCTTATCGCTTCGTCCGCAATCCGCTCTATCTCGGTCTATGGTTCATGACTGCCGCCATGGCGCTCATCATGCCACCGACCGGCGCTCTGGCCGCAATGGCGCTCGTGACGCTGTTTCTTCTGCGACTGACGCTTGGCGAGGAAGCCTTTCTCTCAACCCGGCTCGGCCAGCCGTATCGCGACTACCTCCGCGCCGTACCGCGTTTCATGCCGCGGCTGCGCGCGTCCCTGCCGCCCACCGGCGCAAAGCCTCACTGGCTGCGCGCGGTTTTGAATGAACTGATGCCCATCGGCGTCTTTGTCACGATTGCGTTTTTGTCGTGGAGCTACGACAACACCTTGATGATGCGGGCTGTCCTGATCAGCTTTGGCATATCGCTCGTCGCACGTGCCCTCATGCCAGGCATCTCTGCGGAATCCGCACCTGCGCCCAATTCCTGAAGGCCGTCTTCGCTTAAGCCTTGCGGGCTTACTGCGTCTTTTGCTTCCCGACCCTGCCGAGGTGCGTATACCCAAAGCCATCGGAATACTTGAGCCCGAAGCCCAGCATCCGGTCGATGCCGATGTGGTTGATCCATATCAGCGCCAGAGGAACCGCGACCGGAGAACGCAGTAGAAGCCCGGAGATCGCTAGCACCGCGGGCAGCACATAGGAATGGAAGGCGTTGTAGATGCGCGCCCCGCGGCAGGGCCGTGAAAGATAGCCAAGCATCGAGAGATCCGGCAGAGGCCACAGCAGAAAAAGCCACCAGCTTGCGCCTGTCCGCGCGTAGAGCACAACGGTGGCGAGCGCTACCACCAGCCCTTCAAGCCGCAGATAGAGAACAACCGAGCTCCGCGCCCCTGCGCTGGCCTCGGAAAAATCGCCGAGTGATGTTGAGGTCGCCATGCGCTATTGGATGATGGCCTAGCCGCGCCGATTGCAAATATTTATGCGCTGCAAAGAAGTGCGCGCAATAGAAAAGGGAGAGAGCTTTCGCCCTCCCCCTTCCCGGCTTGCTTCCCTGAGGCTACTTCTTCGGAGGAGCAATGGTGTCTTTGGCGGCCTTGGCGACGCGGAACTTCACAACCGTCTTCGCCTTGATCTTGATGGCTTCGCCCGTCTGGGGGTTGCGGCCCATGCGCGCCTTGCGCTCTGCCTTCACCAGGCGGCCAACGCCCGGGATGATGAAGACGCCATGCTTCTTGGTTTCCTTGACGGCAGTCTCGGCCAGCAGATCCAGGAAGGCGCCGGCTTGCTTGTTGGTCAGTTCCAGTTTCTCCGCCATGTGTCGCGTGAGAGCTGTCTTGGTCATTCCTGTTGCCATTTCATCTTCTCCTTGTGGGCATGCCCCTCAGGGCCTGCCATTGTTGCCTGGGGTTTCACCGCCGCGGCGGCCTTAAGAATCCAGAACCAGGAAGCCATCAAGCGTACCGCATGGAGGGAGTGCGACCGGTGCAACCTGTGCACGAAACCCCTGTATTCATGCGGGTTCTCGAGAACCCTGTCGTTCGTAACAATGCGGCTTTGGAGCGGACAAAGTCAATGGAAAAACGCTGGATTTCCACAGTTTTCTTGGGTTTTTGTACCGATTTTGCCCATTTTCTGCTGAAATTAGCGGATTTACGCGGGTTTTATCGGTAAAGACGGTACGAAAGTTGCAGACGGACAGGACTTAGCGAAGCCCGAAAAGCACCGGTTTCTTCGGCTTCAACGTCGCGGCGATTGGGGTATTCAGGGCATCCACCACCGGCGCGGCCAGCCGAAAATATCGGATGATTGTAGCGGCAAAGGCCGCATCGAGCGCGGTCTTCGATGGCAAGGTTGCCGATAGTCCCCACTGCCGGCACCGCACGAGGTCAAGCGCCGGATCATCGGCGGGGAAACCCTTCGGCGGCCGCGTGAGCGCATTGCCTTCAAACTCGGTAAATGCCTTGCGCACGGCGGGCTTCTTGAGCAGTTTTCGGAACGCGACATGATTATCGAGCAGCCAGTGGCGAATGGCGGCGAGTTGTTCCTTCTCCGGCATGTACGCGCCGGCGGCAATGACCACTTCCTTTGCGCTCACGTGGAAGTAGTAGCCCGCGCCTGAAGTTTTCTCAAGTCCCTGATGCGACCACCATGCCGCCACGTGCGTCTTGTAGGGTCGCTTGTCGCTTGAAAAGCGCGTGTCGCGGTAAATCCTGAAGAGGCTCTTTTCTGCCGGGCGCACATGGCTCGGCGCGAAATCGAGCATTGCGTCGGTTACTGTGCGCACAACGGCCAGCATGGGCTCGCGCAACTCCGCCTCAAACTGCGTCTTGCGCGGCTGAAACCACTCGCGGTCATTGTGCTTTGCCAGGCTGCGCAGGAAGGCTAGAGCCTCGGGACGGAAGTAAGGAAGAGAGGAGGGAGGCGCGGATTTCTTCTTCGTTGCCATTTCAACAAGAGTGTATCGCGGGCCAGCGCCTGGCTATCGGCCTTAGCTTACCTTTGCCAGCCAGCCCTTCATCGTGTTGGCATCCACAAGCCCGGCCTGCTGAAAGTGCAGCGCGCCATTCACGAAGACCGCAAAGTAGGGGATACTCTGTACGCGGTAGCGCATGGCCAGGTCCTGGTTGCGTTCGGTGTCGACTTTAAGAACCACGGCCTTGCCGGCAAGATCGTGCGCGACCTGCTTTACATGCGGAGCGGCCGCACGGCACGGGCCGCACCACTCCGCCCAGAAATCGACGAGCACCGGCACCTTGCTTTCGCGGATGATCTCGTCGAACTCCGCGGTGCTCACCTCGATTGGCTCGGCCATCGCGGGCAGCGGCTCTTTGCATGCGCCACATCGGCCTGTGTCGGCCAGGTGCTTCGCAGGAATCCTATTCCCCTGCCCGCAAGACGCGCACTTTCGAACGATTGGCATAACGATCCTCCGCTCGTACAGCACTTAGCAACAACATTATCGCTGTGTATCCCAGTTATCCAAACCAAGGCTGAATCAGTGCTCTTTGGCCACATGCCAAGCGAAGCATCGGGCAAGGATCGGAGGAACTCCAGGAGCATTTTTGACAGACCAGTCGCGAATCTCTTGCTCTTCGTCCTCGATTGCAACCCCTCCCCATAACGTCACATAGTGGCTCCGTGCGGGGTCAGAACGGTAAAAAACGTAGGCGTCATCTGTCTCAAAGGTCGAAACGTAAAGAATGCTCCAGCCTCCGAATCGAAATGATTGATGGACTAATACACGCTTCACATCCAGCTGTTTTGCAATCGCTGCTAGTGTTGCGCCACCTTGTTTCGTCAGAGTCCTGTCAACACCTGTACAGGGCGTTTCTGCGCGTAGTGAAGCGGAGGCAAGTAAGAGGACGATTCCGCCTAGTTTCTTCTTTCCAAGTGTTCTCATGTTCTGTCGCATTCTTTACCTAATAACTTTCAGCGCGCCGCGGAAGAGCCCGTCGAAGTCCCCCGCGAGCGCCTTTTCCTTCGCGACTGCCTGCTCGATCGCCTTCTCTGCGGCGGGCCGTTGATAGCCGAGATTCACGAGCGCGGAGAGCACGTCGTCCACCGCCGCGCCCTGCACCGAAACGTGCGTCGGAGCCACAGCAAAGTCGTTCAACTTGTCCTTCAGCTCCACTACCAAGCGCTCGGCCAGCTTTTTGCCGACGCCGGGGATGCGCGTCAGTTGTGCATGGTCCTGCGCGCGGATCGCCTGCACCACCCTGTCGGCCGAGAGACCGCTCAGCAAGGTGATCGCCAGCTTGGGCCCCACGCCGCTTACAGAAATCAGCCGCTCAAAGAGCCGCTTCTCTTCGCGCTCCAGGAAGCCGAAAAGCGCAATCTGGTCTTCGCGCACCTGCGTGTGGATATGCAGTGAAACATCCGCGCCCGTCGAAGGCAGCGCGGTAAACGTAGGCACGGAAATGACAACGTCGTACCCAACGCCGCCTGCCTCGACAATCGCCTGTCCCGGTTGTTTGTGAATCAGCCTGCCCCGCAAATGAGCGATCATTGCAACCGTCTTTCCACCGCAGGGTCACCCGCTGTGTTTAATTCCCTTCCACATGCTACACACCGGGAACCGCGATGTTCGCCGGAGGGAAGCGGGGCGCGCCGGTTATGCCGCGCCCAGCAGCCCCATTCGTTTCGCCACGCGCTCCAGCGTTTCAAGGGCGCGATCGAGCTGCGCCCGGGTATGCTCACTGGTCACAATCAGCCGGATGCGCGCCTTGCCTTCCGGCACCGTGGGGAAAGCGATGCCTGTTCCCATCACGCCCTCGTCAAAGAGCGCGCGGCTCATCTCCATTGTCGTGCGTCCTTCTCCAAGAATCACCGGGGTGATCGGCGTCTCTGTGGCCGGAGTCGTCATGCCGCCAATGTTGAAGCCTGCCCGGCGCAGTTCGTCCTGGAAATACCGTGTGTTGGCCCACAGGCGTTCAATGCGCTCCGGCTCATTCTCCAGGATGTCGAAGGCCGCGATGCACGCTGCTGCAACCGCCGGCGGATGCGATGTGGAGAAGAGGAACGGCCGGGCCCGATGGTAGAGATAGTCGATCAGAGCACGCGAGCCGCACACATACCCGCCCAGAACGCCAATCGCCTTTGACAGCGTGCCCACCTGCACATCCACACGCCCATGCATCTTGAAGTGATCCACCGAGCCGCGCCCGTTGCGCCCCAGCACGCCCGAAGCATGCGCATCGTCAACCATCATGATGGCGCCGTACTTCTCAGCCAGCGCTGCCAGCTTGTCGACCGGGCCGATATCGCCGTCCATGGAGAAGACGCCGTCTGTGATGACTAGCTTGTGGCCCGGCTCATTCGCAATTTCCTTCAGCAGTTCTTCGCAGTGTGCTGCGTCCTTGTGGCGAAAGACCTTGATTTTTGCCCGCGAGAGCCGTGCGCCGTCAATGATGCTGGCGTGATTCAGCTCGTCGGAGAGGATGAAGTCCTCTTTGCCGAGAATGGCGCTCACGGTGCCCGCGTTGGCCGCAAATCCGCTCTGGAAGACGACGCACGCTTCCACATTCTTGAAGCGCGCAATGCGTTCCTCCAGCTCCATGTGGATGCGCATTGTTCCCGCAATGGTGCGAACCGCGCCCGACCCTACGCCATAGGTGCGCGTTGCCTCAAGCGCTGCCTGAATCAACTTAGGATGATTTGCGAGGCCGAGGTAGTTATTGCTTGCCAGGTTGATGACCTCACGGCCGTCGTAGTGGCACACCGGCGCCTGCTGATCGTCCAGGATGCGCAGCTTGAAATGCGTGCCCTTGGCGCGCAAATCGTCCATCGCCGCGGTGAGATAGGCTAGTTGCGGACGCGTAGCGGGCTCGGCCATAGCGGTTCACCTCAAAAAGAAAGCATAGCGCGCCACGAGCGCCTTTTTCCCACGCTGCGGTTTCCAGCAACTCTTGTCGCGCTTTCGCGTCTATAACAACGGATGATCACGCTCTCAGCGCGGCTCTGCGCCTCGATTCGGTTAAGGCGGACTGGGTTCACGCGGCTCATTGCTCTCATTCTTCTTGCGGGAAGCGCCTTCGCCTTCGCGCAGAAGGCAGCGTTCACTGTCAATCAGCACGGTCAGGTCGTCGGCACAGCGAGCTACCGCTTCAAACCGGATGGCGGCGGCATTGAATCCACTTCACTGGTCCATGTCTCTATGGAGGGGCTTAATTATGCCCTCTCGAACACGGAGCAGCTCACCGCCGAACACCGGCTGACCCGTGTGCAGGTCAGCGCCATCGTCAACGACTCGGCCGTGACCGCGAACGGCAAGGTCGAGGGCGCGCGCTTTACCCTCGAGATCTCAGCCAACGGGCGCCGCCAAACGACGCATCTCGACGCGCATACCGGCGCTGTCTTTATGCCTGACTTCGACCCCGGCGTCCTGCAAACGCTGCTCGACCTCGCAGCAGCCAATGACAACCGCGACCTCTGGGCCATTATTCCCAAACAGGCCGGCACGGCCAATGCCATTACGCTTGCTACGTATCCTGACGAAGAAGGAACGCTCGACGGAAAACCGCTCGCGGTGCATCACCTTGTGGCCACCATCGCCGGCACGACCACACATCTCTTCTCGGGCCCGGAAAATCAGCTTCTGCAGGCGGAGCTGCCGCAGGAAGGCTTCGCGCTCGTCCTCAACGGCTTCGTGCTCAAGCCGCCGGCAAAGCCGATGGCGCCGCCGACTGAGTGAGCAGCACCGGGATCATACCTTCATACTGCACGCCCCGCGGCAACTGCCGAGGCCCACGCCCACTGAAAATTAAATCCACCGAGGTGCCCGGTTACATCGACTGCCTCGCCGATGAAGTAGAGCCCCGGCACGTGGCGCGCCTCCATCGTGCGTGAGTTAATCTCATCCGTGTCCACGCCGCCGGCCGTCACTTCAGCTTTCGCAAAACCCTCTGTGCCTGTCGGGTGAAAAGCCCAACGGTGCAGCCGCTGTTCAAAATCTTCGAGAGCCACATTCGACCAGCTCTGCGGCGCTTCGTGCTCCGCAATAAACGCCGCCAGGCGCTGTGGCAGCACCGCGCGCAGAGCCTGCTTGAGCCCTGCCGCGTCACGCCGCGCTCCCTGCGCGAAAAGTGGTTGCAACGCCTTCATCGCCGGCACCAGATCAACAAGGAGCTCGCCGCCCGGGCTCCAATAACTTGAAGCCTGCAGCACCGCCGGCCCACTTAAGCCGCGATGCGTCACAAGCAGCTTCTCAGGGAAGCGCACCGCGTCTGCCCACGCAATCACATCCGTCGAAACACCCGTCAACTCGGTCCACCGCGCTTCTTCGCCGCCCAGCAGCAGAGGCACCAGCGCCGGCCGCGGCGCAATCACGCTTAATCCGAACTGCCTCGCCAGCTCGTACGCAAGGCCTGTTGCGCCCATCTTCGGAATCGACAGGCCGCCGGTCGCCACGACCAGCGCACCAGCCCAAAACTCGCCCTGCGCGCACTGCACGCGGAAGCCTGCGCCGCTCCGCTTCACTGCAATATTTCGGGCATTATGTACAAGCTCCACCTTGCCCTTTGCGCACTCGGCGAGCAGCATATTGAGAATTGCGTGGGCTGAGTGATCGCAGAAAAGCTGGCCCAGAGTCTTTTCATGCCACGCGATGCGGTATTCCGCCACAAGCTCAAGAAAATGCCGCGGTTGATAGAGCGCCAGCGCCGACTTGGCAAAGTGAGGATTTTCAGAAAGGAATCGATCGGGCGCGCAATGAAGATTGGTGAAGTTGCAGCGCCCGCCGCCGGAGATCAGAATCTTGCGTCCCGGCTGTGCATTGTGTTCAAGAAGGGCCACGCGGCGTCCGCGCTGCGCGGCAACCGAGGCGCACATCAGCCCGGCAGCACCCGCGCCCAGCACAATTACGTCGAACTGGCGCGTCTCCGGCGGCATCGCTCGCTTTCAAGCATAGCCGGGTTGAGTCAGGGCTGTGTTTGCGCTGTCTGCCCCTGGCCTGAAGCGACGTGCCCATGCGCCGGGGTTCCGGGCTTCTGATTCCTGGGGGCGTCAGCGCTCGCGCGGCGATCTGCAATGAGCTTTCCCAGCGCCACGGTTCGATCGCTGGTTCCCGCGCTGCCTGGAATCGTGATCGCAACGCCACCCTTTGCATCGAGAAAGCTCAGGTTGTAGCCGCCGCCGGTCTCAGGAATGCCCTTTGTGCCTACGGCGATGGTACCGAGCCCGTCATACAGCGCGCCGCCCGTCTGTGCCATTGACTCCATCGTCATCTGCATCGGCTCCGCGTCGGTCAGCAGCACGATGATCTTTGAGCCGTCGCTGCCCTGCCACACGCAGCTTCGCCGTGCGCCCGCAAACTTTGGCCCTTTTTCGCCCTCCCCCACTGCCATGCCTGTCGCCTTGCCAATTTCCTCGGGGGACAGCAGAGCGTCGCATCTGGATTTGGTGCTTTGACCGTTTGCCCTGCCGGCGCAGACAACGCCTGTCGCGACAACGGCAAAGAGAAAAATCACTGGAGAAACGAGGCTGCGCTGCATGGGAAACCTCGACCTGGGAAGGATTTTGACGGACGCACTCTCTTGGACGTGCTCTGGACGCACCGGACCTCTAGACGGACCGAACCCCAACGGCTTGGATGGCCGCTGGCGACAGCCGGATGCCTCACGTCTGCGGAAACCGCCCCTTCACCAGCGTCAGCGCGTCTTGCTCCGTCGCAATGCTCCCTTCCAACTGTGCGTCTTCCACCGCGGTCAGCATCTCTTTGAACTGCGCGCCGGGCAGATAGCCAGCCGCAATCAGCTCGCGTCCCGTCAGAAGCGGCTTCGGCCGCACCATCTCTTCCGGCATTGCCGCTCGCTGTTCGCGCACAAAGTGCCAGAGATCAAGATTGCCGTGCGCGGCAAGGCAATCCATGCGGTGCAGCGCGAGATGCTCGTCGAAGCTCTCAAGCCGAAAAAAGCGCTTCAGCGTCGAAGCCTTCATCTTTGGTGCATCAGCAAAGCGCATGTGGTTCTCAATCAGCGATAGAATCTGGCGGGTATCGTCGTTGGAGAAACGAAAGCGCCTGCAGATTTCCGCGCCAATGGCCACGCCCACTTCCACATGCCCATCGAAGCGAATGCGCTCAGCCACGCGAAAGGTCGGCGGCTTGCCAACATCATGCAGCAGCGCGCCCCAGGCGAGGGTGGGCGAGCATCCCGGCTCCAGCTGCTTGAGCAGTAACAGTGTGTGCGCCCACACGTCGCCCTCGGGATGAAACTGCGGCGGCTGCTGCACGCCTTTCATGCGTGCCACCTCGGGCAGCACTTCATTGAGAATGCCGCTCTCCTCCAGCAGCACAAAAGCCTGCTGCGCATGACCTTCGGTCAGCATCTTTGTCAGCTCATCGCGAATGCGCTCGCGGCTCACCGCGTGAACGCGTGCTGCCAGCTCCCGCATCGCGGCAAAGGTTTCCTTCTCAATGGCAAAGCCAAAGCGCGCCGCAAAACGCACCGCACGCAGCAGCCGCAACTGGTCTTCCTCAAACCGACGCGCCGGATGCCCGATCGCACGGATCACACCGGCATCCAGATCCGCAAGGCCCCCTACGTGGTCGATCACCGCAGCGCGTAGCTCATTCGAGCTGCCGGCACGCTCGTCCAAATCCCCGTCTGCACGCAGCGGGTCGAGCAAGAGGCCGTTCATCGTGAAGTCGCGCCGCTGTACGTCTTCGGCCGCGCTCAGGGTGTACTGCACCGCATCGGGATGCCGTCCATCGGAATACGCCCCGTCGGAACGAAACGTCGCCACCTCCGTCACCACCGCCTGCGGAGGGGCCGACTCCGCTTGCCCCGCTGAAAGTGAACCGGGCTCTGGAGTGCCGGCCACTAAAACAACCCCGAAATGCGCTCCCACGGCAAAGGTTTTTGGAAACATGCGCAGCACTACGTCCGGCGTTGCCGACGTCGCCACGTCATAGTCCTCGGGCTCGCGCCCCAGCAGCAGATCGCGCACACATCCGCCGGCAAAGTACGCCTCATATCCCGCTTGGCGAAGCGCGGCCACGATGCGGCAGGCAGCTTCGAATTTGGGCGATCTATCCATCCGTGCTGTCATCCCTGCCTGCCCTATTCTCACCCGGCGCCGGCCTGCCTGCGCAAATGGCCCCGCTAAACTTGAATCATGAGCGGCAGCGGCCTCATTCTCGGCATCGAAACCTCGTGCGATGAAACGGCAGCGGCCGTCGTCGAGCGCGGCGCCCGCACGCTCTCTTCCGCTGTGGCCTCGCAGATCGCCACACATGCGCGCTACGGCGGTGTTGTACCCGAGCTCGCCAGCCGCGAACATCTCCGCGCCATTGTTCCCGTCGTCCGCGCTGCCCTCGCCCAGGCTAACTGCACCCTCAACGACCTTGACGCCATCGCCGTCACCGCGGGCCCGGGCCTCGCCGGCGCACTTCTTGTCGGCATCACCTATGCCAAGGCGCTCGCTTTCGCGCAGGGCCTGCCACTGATCGCCGTCAATCATCTTGAAGGCCACATCCACGCCGTGCTGCTAAATGAGAGAGAATCCGGCGAGGAAGAATCCGACGGCAACGCGCCGGAGGCGCCGTCACTCGCTCTTGTCGTCTCCGGTGGCCACACCCATCTCTACCTTGCCCACCCGGCCGGCGGCGCGTGGAGCTACGGTCTCATCGGCCGCACGCTGGACGACGCGGCCGGCGAAGCCTACGACAAAGTCGCCAAGCTTCTCGGCCTCGGCTATCCCGGCGGCCCCTGGATTGACGCTCTCGCGCGCTTCGGCAATTCCCGCGCCGTGCCCTTCGCCTTCGCGCAGATTAAGCACAAAGTCCATCTTGGCGGAAAAGTTCCCCGCACCAAGGCGGCAAGAACCGCGCCGATCGCCGAGCTCGATCCGCGTTTTCTTTTTTCGTTTTCAGGAATTAAAACAGCCGTGCTGCGCTACGTGGAACTCAACAACCTGCGCGAGGGAACACAGGCGCGCGTCGCCAGGGTACTTGCTGCTTCAGGTCCGCCGCAGACTCAAGAAGCCGCGCTGGCGCTTTGTCCGCAGCCGGTCCTCGATCTGATCGCGAGCTTTCAGCACGCTGTGGTTGGCGACCTGCTCAGAAAGACTTTTGCGGCCGCAGAGTCGCTGGGCGCCGGGCGCATTCTTGTCACCGGCGGAGTGGCCGCGAACCGGGAGCTCCGCGAGCGCTTCACGGTAGAATCTGCACGCCGCGGCCTGCAGGTGGCCTTTCCCACGCTCGCACTCTCGACAGACAATGCCGCGATGATTGCCGCGGCTGCGTGGCCGCGTTATCGTGCCGGCGAATTCGCGCCCGCCGATCTTACGGCCGAACCATCGCTCATTCTCGGGCGCTGAGCTGCGATCAGCTCGAAGGGCTTTCGAAAGGTCAGGCAGTAAAGTTTTCCGCCCGCTGCCTTGCGCACCTTCACTTCCTGCATCTCCTCAGGAACCGCATCGATCGGTGGCTGCGCCATCTCTCCGCCAGACTCAAAGTATGGCTTGCTCAGCGGATTGCGCTGGTAAAGCTCCCGCACCGCTTCTTCGCTTTCATCCGCGATCACAATCTTCGCGCCTGGCCGCGCCACCCAGATCATCTCCTTGATTGCTCGCGCCTTGTCGTTGAAAAAGTTGATGCCGCCGACGTGAAAAACGCAATCAAACACTTCCGCACGAAAAGGCAGCCGCTCTGCTTCGCACTGAAACAGATTTGCCTTCAGCCCCCAGCGCCCCAGGTTGCGGCGGCACTTGCGCAGCATGCCCCACGACAGGTCCACGCCAAAGCGCTCCACGTCCGCGGGCAGATAGCGCAGGTTGGTGCCCGTGCCGACGGAGACTTCCAGTACCCGCGCCCGCACGGAAACCTCAAGCTCATTGAGAATCTCGCGACGCCAGTCTGGCGTGCGCATAAAGAGACGATACAGACGCTCGGCAAGGTCATAGCCCGGAGCGATTCTGTCGTAGAAGTTCTTATATTTAAGATTCGACCCCGTCACCGTACTGACAAAGAGGGGTATCCCGTCGCGAATCGGATAGACGCGACCGGTTGCAGTATTCCGAAGACTGTTTGCTTCCAACTCGAACGAATAGCGTGTGTCCGGGTCGCAGAGCAGGGACAAAACTTCATTTTCCATCACTACCTGGCCAGTCTGATTGTGCGCAAGCCTGCCTCATCTATACACCCGGCCAACGCTCGCCGGCAGGCAAAATGGCCCGCGCGCAACCTTTAAGGCACTCAAGGCGCGCTTGCTACAATCGAGGAGGCCGCGACCCACCGCATCATCGGTGAAATTGAGCAAGCAGTTCGACGAATGACCCTCCGCCTTTTCAATACCTTAACGGGAAAAGTGGACGATCTCGCCCCCGCCGATGGCGAAGCGTTGCGCATGTACGCCTGCGGACCGACGGTCTACGACTACGGCCACATCGGCAACTTCCGCACCTTCCTCCAGATCGATGTTCTGCGCCGCTATCTCAAGCTCACCGGCGTCCGCATTCGTCATGTCATGAACATCACCGACGTCGACGACAAGATCATTCGCAATGCCGCCGCTGCCGGCGTGCCCATCAGCGAATACACCCCGCGGTACGTCGACGCTTTCTTTGAAGATCTCAATTCTCTTCGCGTCGAGCCTCCCGAGATCATCGCCCGCGCCACCGAACACATCCCGCGCATGGTCGCACTGATTCAGCGCCTCGCAGCCCAGAATGCGGCTTACCAGACTGAAGATGGAAGCTGGTATTTCCGGCTCTCCGCCTTTCCCGAGTACGGCAAGCTCAGCAAGAAGGACCTGACCGGCATCGAAGACGGCGCCCGCGTCGACGTGGACGAATACGAGAAGGACTCGGCCCGCGACTTCGCCCTTTGGAAAGCAGCGAAGCCCGGCGAAACTTTCTGGGAGACAGCCATCGGGCGCGGACGGCCTGGCTGGCACATCGAGTGCTCCGCCATGGCCATGGAATATCTCGGCGACAGCTTCGAACTGCATGCCGGCGGCGAAGACCTGATGTTCCCGCACCATGAGAACGAGATCGCGCAAAGCGAAACCGCCACGCACAAGACCTTCGCCCGCCACTGGATGCATGTCCGGTTTCTGCTTGTCGATGGCCGCAAGATGTCGAAGAGCGATGGCAATTTCTTTACCCTGCGCGATCTGCTGCTCAAAGGCTTTAAGGCCTCGGCGATCCGCCTCGCGCTCATCTCGGTTCCCTACCGCCATCAGCACAACTTCACCTTCGACGGGCTCACGGAAGCCACCAACGCCATCGAGCGCCTCAGAACATTTCACCAGCGGCTCACCAGGGGAACCTTTGCCGAGGGTGACGAATCCTGAACTGCAGGCGGCTGCGAAAAGAGCGCATGGAACTTACATGGCGGCGCTGGCCAACGACCTCAACACCGCCGAAGCGCGCGCGCCCATCTTCGACCTCGTTCGCGCCGGCAACACCGTCATCGACCAGGGAAAGCTCTACGCCGGCGACCGAGACGCGATCCTGAAGGTTCTCGCGGCTTTCGACGCGGTCTTCGATGTGATTGAAGACCACGATGCAGAGCCGACCCGCCACGCGCTTGCCTGGGCCGAGCAGGCAGGCCGCATCGCCGACGTTGCGCCGGAGCTGCTTGCGCGCCAGGGCCTGAGCGACGAAGCCATCGAAGCTCTTGTTGCCGAGCGAACCCTGGCCAAGAAGCATCGCAACTTTGCCCGCGCCGACCAGATCCGTAACGAGCTGGCCGAAAAGGGCGTCGTAATCTAGAAGACTCAAAAGACGGCGTAACCTGGAAACGCAAGTAGCGCGTTGCAGGATTCGCAATGGGGAGCAACTTGGAAGCCGATGATTTAAAGGAATTGCAGGAGCGCGCCGAGCGTGGCGCAAAAGAGGCGTCATACCGTCCAATCGCCTTCTTCATGAGCGTGATGGCAGTGCTTGTCGCCATCACGACGGTCTTCAGCCATCGCTCGCATACGGAGGCAATTCTCTTTCAGAACCAGGCGACGGATCAATGGAATCAGTACCAGGCGAAGAAGATCCGCTCCAACACGACGGCGCTCATCTCGGACCTGCTCAGCGTGGTCACAATCGCCGATAAAGACCGCGCCCAGCAGATCATCCAAACCTATGCCGGCCACCAGGCCAAGTGGACCGACGACCTGAACACCAGCATGACGGAGGCAGAAAACCTCGAAAAGAAAGTCCGGCACACCGAGGCGCGCGCGCTGCGGCTGGATTTCGCCGACGCACTGCTAGAAATCTCTCTTGTCATCACGTCAGTGACGCTGCTGACCAACAAGCGCCTGTACTGGTACTTCGGCATCTTCTTTGGCGTGACCGGCGTCATCTCGGCGGCTTCTGCCTTTTTTCTCGGCTGAACGATTGCGGTGCACGCACTCGCTTGCGCGGGTTCAGCCCGTGTTACGCAGCCCTGCTGAGATTCCACTGATTGTCGCCGCGATGGCGCGATTCACTTCCGGCGTATCTTCTCCGGCGCGTTTGCGCCGCAGCATATCCACCTGGATCAGGTGCATCGGATCGACGTAGGGATTCCGCAGCCGGATCGACCGCGCCAGCACCTGGTTTTTCTCAAGCAGCTCGCTCTGCCGCGTCACCGCCAGCACCGTGCGCACTGTGCGATGAAACTCGGCAACGATCATGTCGTAGACCCGCTCGCGCAGCATTGGGTCCTTCACCAGCGTCGCGTACTGCTTTGCAGTGCCCAGGTCAGCCTTGCCCAGCGCCATCTCGACGTTGCGAATCAAATCAATGAACAACGGAAACTCACGGGCCATCGTCTGCAGCAGTTCGAGTCGCTCCCGGCTGCTCAAGGTACTCACTAAGGGCGAAGCCGACGCCAAACCAAGCGGGCACCAGAAGCCGCGACTGCGTCCATCCAAAGACCCAGGGAATCGCGCGCAGATCGGCAATCTGCGTCGATGCCTTGCGGCGCGAGGGACGCGAGCCGATCATCGCGTGCTCGAGCTCGCCCACCGGCGTTGACTGCTCAAAGTAGTTGATCAAATCCGGGTTGTCTAAAATTTTCTCGCGATAGAAGCTGAAAGAAATCAGCGACAGCTCCTCAAACGCAGCCTCCCACTCCGGCTTCAGGACGCCTGTAAAGTGTCCCTGGGGATCACGCGCGTTTGGCCGCGCCAGAGCATCGAGCGACGCCGCAATCATCAGCTCAAGATTGCGTTCCGCAAGCACCTCATCGGCGTACTTGAAGTTCAGAACCTCGCCCTGCTCAGTAATGCGCAACTGTCCGTCAAAGGAATCCATCGGCTGCGCAAAAATCGCGCGATGCGTTGGGCCGCCGCCACGGCCCACCGTGCCGCCGCGCCCATGAAAGAGCCTCAGCTTCACCCCAGCCTCGCGGGCCACCGTGTGCAGGTCGCGATGCGCCTTGAAAATCTCCCAGGTGCTGGTCAGCATGCCGCCGTCTTTGTTCGAGTCCGAGTAGCCGAGCATTACCTCCTGCCAGTTGCCCCAGCTTTCCAGCAACTTGCGATAGTCGGCGCGGCTCCACAACTCGCGGCATACGGCCGGGGCATTCCGCAGGTCCTCGATCGATTCGAAAAGCGGCACCGGCATCAGGCCTGGATCGCGCCCGGATCCTTCGATCGTGACACCGCCCAGCCGCGCCAGGCGCACCACCGTCAGCACATCGTCAACTGTTGCGGCTCCGCTGATCACGTACTGGTGAATCGCCTCAGGCGCGCAGCCTTCCTTCGCCTCAGCAACTACGCGGAATGTCTCAAGCACATTTGCAGTCTCCGGCGACATGGCTGCCGGCAGCTCGGGACCCAGTGTGTCGGCGATCGCCTCTTTCAGCGCGGTTGCAAGCACACGCGCATGCTGGCGGATATCGAGGGTATGCAGATGCAATCCGAAGGTACGCACTTGCAGGATCAGCGGATCGACCAGAGTCCGCGCAATGCGCAGACCCTTGTGCTCCGTGAGCGAATCCCGCATCACTTCGAGATCGTCGAGCAATTCCTCCGCTGAGCCGTACGCCGCCAGCGACTTCACCAGCTTTTCCTGTCCCTGCGCCAGTGTGAACGCCATCACCGGCAGGGAAGGCCCCGCCAGCCCGGATCGTTCCGCGGTTTCCTCAATCAGCCTCTGGATACGAGCCTTGATGCAGATTACAAACCGCCGATAGCATTCGAACTCATACTGCGCGCTGAAAACCTGCGACTCCGGAGCGTGTACCTGCGAAACATATTTTTCAAGGCGCGTCAGCAATTCGGGACTGACCGGCCTTTGCTGCGCGCTCGACGTCAGCAGATCCATCAGGCCATCAAGTTGCTGCTGATAGTAGAGAAGTAGATGTCCCCTCGCCAGCCGGATCGCGTCGCGTGTGACCTCCGGCGTTACGTATGGGTTCCCGTCGCGATCGCCGCCGATCCAGGAGCCGAAGCACAGTACCTGCGGCAGTGCATGCGGATCAATCTTGAGTCCGTACGCCGTGCGCAAAGCCTGCGCAATTTCGAGGTAGAGCGTGGGCAGAGTCGCAAAGATGGAGACATCGTAGTAATCCAGTCCCATCTTGATTTCGTCGAGCACCGTCGGCCGTCGCGACCGCACTTCGTCGGTTTGCCACAGGCTGGTTATCTCCGCGCAGATCAACGCTTGCAAGCGCGCCAGTTCCTGCTCGGGAATCGGAATGCGATCGAGTGTCGCGAGGAACTCACCGATGCGCCGCCGCTTGACCATTACCGAGCGCCGCGCTGCCTCAGTAGGATGCGCGGTAAACACCGGCACAATCAGTACGCGCTTCAGCCACTCCATCGCTTCTTCCGCGTTGATGCCCACGCGGCGCATCTCGGCCAGCGTGCCGGCCAGGGAGCCGCGCTGCCGGTTGGCCTCGCCGCTCAACTGCAGGGCAATGCGCCGACGCTTGCGATGGTTGGTCTCAGCAAGATTGATCAACTCGAAGTAAAACGCGAAGGCCCGCGTCAGCAGGATTGCCTGTTCCACCGGGAGGGAGTGCACAAGTTCGAGCGCCCTGGCCGCCTGCCTGGCCGCTTCTTCGGCATCGCGATGTCCCTCTGCATCGCGCCGCCGGATCGTGCCCTGGCGCAGCGCCTCCACCAGCATAAAAAACTCATCGCCTGCCTGTTCGCGCAGCACCTCGCCCAGCAGCACGCCCAGCGAGCGTACGTCGCGCCGCAGCGGTGCTTCTTTCAGGTCGCCGGAGCGCGCTTCAAGCTCTGCCAGCCGCTGCGACCAGCTTTCGGGGTTCCACAAGAGGGCCATGGTCTCTTGATTATGCACGACCGCGCACTGCCCCGGCTCACTACGCGAAACCCCGAGGGGATAGTCATTGCAACGAGTTGCGATGTAGCATGGGAACCGCTCGAAGTCAGTAACCGCGAAAGGACGTTCCCCAGATGTGGATGAAGCCGCTCCATCTCCTCGTGTTGATCCTCGCCGTTCTTGCGATCTCGCTCACCCTGCGGGGTGTCAAAGCCGCTGAAGGTTCCAATGGCGCCGGCGCTGACCTTCAATCGACACCGCTCCAGGTTGACCGCCAGGACCCAACGATCGACGGGATCATTCCAGCGGGTGCAAAACTCGAGCACCTCGCCACCGGCTTCAAGTGGGTCGAGGGGCCAGTGTGGCTCAATGGCAGCCTTTATTTCGCTGAAATTCCCAGCGACAGCATCCGCAAGTGGACACCCGGCTCAGGCGTCAGCATTTTTCTGCAGCCAAGCGGCTACCTGGGTCCTCTGCCCTACGGCGGACCTGAGTCCGGTTCGAACGGCATGACTCTCGACGCGCGCGGGCGCCTTACTGCCGCCGGTCACGCACAGCGCGATGTCTTCCGCCTGGAGTCGCTCAATCCGAAAGAACCGACCACCATCCTCGCTGACTCCTACCAGGGGAAAAAGCTCAACAGCCCCAACGACCTGGTCTACAAATCCGACGGCTCGCTCTACTTCACCGACCCGCCCTACGGCCTGCGCACACAAGGCGACACAGACCCGGAAAAGGAACTCAAGGTCAACGGCGTCTACCGCATTCCCCACGCGCTTGAGCACAAAGCTGGCGCCGCGCCTGATCGTGCCGCGCTTCAACTGCTGGTGAGCGAGATGCCCCGACCCAACGGCATCGCGTTTTCGCCTGACGAAAAGTACCTTTATATCAGTAACTCCGGGCCAAAACGGCTCTGGATGCGCTACACCGTGGCGCCCGACGGCTCTCTCACCGACGGCAAGGTCTTCTACGACGCATCGTCAGACAAGCGACGCGGCGGCCCCGACGGCATGAAGGTCGATACGCAGGGAAATATCTACGGCGCAGGGCCCGGCGGAGTTTCGATTCTTTCGCCCGCGGGCAAGATGCTCGGCACCATCCTCGTTCCTGAGATCGTCTCAAACGTTGCCTGGGGCGGCGCTGACCGCAAAACCTTGTACATCACGGCAAGCAGCAGCATCTATCGCGTGCGTCTCAACGTCACCGGAGCGCCCATGATTCGGGAGCCATGATCGGTTGACCATCGAGATCCTCGATAGCTGAGAATTCTGCTCCGCCAATCGGGCGCACGAGCCCGCCCCTGGGCGAAGCCCTGCGCCGCAGCACTAAAATCGAAGGACGGAGGGATTCCACCATGGCCGACACCGCGCTCGCTCCCGAATTGACTCTCGAACAGAAGCTCGACAATCTTGCCGCAGTTGCGGTGCGCGTGGGCCTCGGCCTCAAAGAGGGCCAGGAACTCGTGATGACCGCGTCACTCGATGCCCTGCCGCTGGCCCGCCGCATCACCGAGCAGGCCTACCGCGCCGGCGCTTCGCTAGTGACCACGCTCTACGCCGACGACGAAGCTGCGCTGATGCGCTATCGCCTTGCGCCGAGCGAGAGCTTCGACCACGCGGCCAAATGGCTTTACGACGGCATGGGCGCAGCCTTCAAGAGCGGCGCCGCACGGCTCGCCATCGCCGGCGGAAACCCGATGCTGCTCTCGAACGAAGACCCCGACAAGGTCGGCCGCGCCAATCGCGCTGTCTCCATCGCCTATCGCCCTGCGCTCGAGCTGATCACGCGCCACGAAATCAACTGGACGATCGTCGCCACCGCCACGCCTGCCTGGGCTGCGGCCATCTTTCCCGAGGACAAGCCCGATGTAGCCCTTGCCAAACTCTGGGAGGCGATCTTCAAGACCTCGCGCGTGGACAACGACGACCCGGTGAGCGCCTGGAAGGCACACGACGCAACGCTGCAGAAGCGAGCGGCCTTTATGAACGCCAAGCGCTACTCCGCACTGCATTATCGTGGCCCCGGCACCGATTTCCGCCTGGGCCTCGCTGACGATCACCTCTGGATGGGCGGCGGCACGACTGCAGGCAATGGCCTCTACTGCATCCCCAACATTCCCACGGAGGAAGTCTTCTCCACGCCGCACAAAGACCGCGCCGACGGAACCGTGCGCGCCAGCAAGCCGCTCTCGCACCAGGGCACCATGATTGAGGGCATCGAGGTGCGCTTTGAAAAAGGCCGCATCGTTGAGGCGCACGCGACCCGCGGCCAGGCAGTGCTTGAGAAGCTGATTGACACCGATGATGGCGCGCGCCGCCTCGGTGAGGTTGCGCTTGTGCCCCATTCCTCGCCCATCGCGCAAAGCGGCCTTACGTTCCTCAACACTCTCTTCGACGAAAACGCCGCATCGCACATCGCGCTCGGACAGGCTTATACCTCGTGCATCAAAGACGGCGACAAGCTGACCCCTGAGCAACTGGCCGCCAAGGGCGCTAATGACAGCCTCATTCACGTTGACTGGATGATTGGCTCGGGCGAGCTCAACATTGACGGCGTCACCGCGACCGGCACAAAGGAACCACTGATGCGCCGCGGCGAGTGGGCCTGAGACAGCGGAGAACTGGCACCACACTCCGCCGGCTAGGCGCACCTCTCCAGTCACCTCGTACGACGCTACGCACAGCTCACTGCACGATAAAATCGAGCTGTGCGTAAAGTCTTTCTGGCTGTCCTTGCTCTCATCGTCATTGTCCCCGTTGTCGTTGTTCTAGCCCGGTCGGCGACCCCGACACTCACGCTCAACCCGCCGGTGGCCTACCTCGGGCTGGCTACGCCGATCCAGGTTCAGGTGCATGATCCGCGCGGGATCCGCAAAGCTGCGGCCTGGGTCGAACAGAATGGCGCCCGCTACACGGTGTGGCAACTTGGCCAGCCGACCCACGGCGACAGAACCGCCGACAACACCTGGACATTCACCGCCGGGGCGAAGACCACGCCGCAACTCAAAGACGGCGGCGCGAAGCTCATCGTCGAGGCCACTTCGAACGACCTGCTGCGCAAGACTGCTCGCGTCGAGCGCGAGGTCACCGTTGTCACGCGGCCACCCGTAATCACGGCCGACGCAGACCAGCACTACCTCTACCTCGGCATGGCCGATCTAGCAACGTTCAGTATCTCTGGCCATTTCACGGAGGCAGGCATCCGCGTCGGCGACCAGCGTTTCCGTGCGTGGCCAATGCCCGCCGGCAGACCCGGCTACTTCTCCCTCTTCGCCTTCGCGTGGAATATGCCGCCCGACACCGCGCCCGTCGCCTTTGCCTCGAATGGCACCGGAAGCGATGCCACCAGCCCGCTCGTCTTTCAGTTCCCTAAAAAAGAGCAGCCTAAATACACAAAGCACGACCTCCAGATCAGCGACGCCTTCCTGAACAAGGTTGTCAACGAGCTGGATCCGAATGGCTCCGGCGATCCCGTCGCGCGCTTCGTGAAAATCAACAACGAAATGCGCAAGGCCAACAACAAGACTCTCTCTGATCTGCGCTTCAAGACAGCCGACCACTTTCTCTGGTCACAGCCCTTCGCGCGCCAGTCCCACGCGCAGGCTGAGGCATCCTTTGCTGATCTGCGAAGCTATTTTTATCAAGGCAAGAAGATTGATCAGCAGGTGCATTTGGGCTACGATCTCGCCGTCACGCAGCATGTTGGCGTCGAAGCTTCCAACGACGGCCGCATCGTTTACGCTGCGCCGCTCGGCATCTATGGCAACTGCATCGTCATCGATCACGGTTACGGGTTGCAGACTATCTATGGCCATCTCAGCCAGATCAACGTGCACGAAGGCGACATGGTGAAGCGCGGACAGGTCATGGGCCTCAGCGGCATGACCGGCATGGCCGGTGGCGACCATATCCACTTTGCCATGCAGTTGGATGGCGTGCAGATCGATCCCAAAGAATGGTGGGATTCCCACTGGATCCGCGATCACATCGCGAAGCGCATCGAGCTTCCCGGCTTCCACGAGTAGCCGCCCGGGCTTAAGCCGGATATGCGCCTGAGATATACCCCTCGAGCGCCTGGATCGCGTGCTCCTGGCCCGAGATCACCCACTTCACCAGGTCGCCAATGGACACCAGCCCCACCACCGCATCGCCATCGAGCACCGGCAAATGGCGGAAGTGGTGCTGAGTCATCATGGTCATGCACTCGTCGACCGTGTGCTGCGGGCTTACAAACATAACCGGGCTCGTCATGATCGCCGACACTTGCGTTTCTTTCGACGCATGGCCCATCAGCACACCGCGGCGCGCATAGTCCCTCTCGGAGAGGATGCCCAGCAGCCGATCGTCAGAGAGGACCATCAGCGCGCCGACGTCGTAGCGCGCCATCAGCTCCAGCGCTTCAAACACTGACTGATCCGGTGCGATCGATAGGATCTTTTTCTGCACCTTAGCCTTCAGCACCAATGCAATCCTGTCATCAATCCGCATAAGCCTCTCCTCCGCGCGCCCGCGCACGTCGCTCCTTCACACCGTCCCTTTAGCCCCGCCATCGTCGCCCGCGCACTGGGTTGCGCACTAGGGACTGCAGTGTATATCCAACCGTGCAGAACTGTCGCCGCCAGATTTTGCGAATTTTTTCTTCGTGCCGATTCTGCCCCGGTGGGCGCAGGTAAGCTTGAACGGAGACACGAACCATGACCATCGAGCTCACAAAACAGGCACGCGCCGACGCCATTGCATCCCTCCGGCGCTACTTTGACCAGAATCTTGGCGAGCCCCTCGGCGAGCTTCCCGCCGGTCTGCTGCTCAATTACTTCCTGGAAGAGGTGGGCCCCTCTATCTACAACCAGGCCATCGCCGACGCGCAGGCGCGTATGCAGCGCCAGGTTGCTGACCTTAACGGCGAACTCTTCGCCGACGAATTCCAATACTGGCCGCGCCTCGCCAGCCGCCGCAAACCTACCCGCTAGCTTCTTTTCAAACCACTTCCCACTCGCCTACGCGTGTCAGCCCATACCCACGCGTGTCTGCCGTGACACGCCGGCTAACGCCCTTCGAGCTCAAAAGCCCTTTCTTTTCAATCTGGCTTCCTTTGGTGTGACGCATGCACTTCTTTGGGCGCACGCAGTTGAGCAACAACGGGAGGCGCATATGAAAGCGGTGATCCTGGGCAGGTTGGCAATGGTGGCGGCAGTGGTGGTGCTTCTCGCTGTGCAGGCTTTGGCGCAGCAGGTGCCGGTAAAACGGACGATCGTCGTGAGCCTCGAAGACCGCAAGCTGGCGCTGCTTGAGGACGGCCAGGTTCTGAAAACCTACACTGTGGCCGTCGGCAAGGTCACCACGCCCAGCCCCGTCGGCACCTTCACCATTGAGCGTCGCGTTAAGAACCCCACATACTCCCACGACGGCATCACGATTCCTCCGGGGCCGCACAACCCGGTGGGCTCTCGCTGGATGGGCCTCAGCATTCGCGGCTATGGGATCCACGGCACCAACGAGCCGAAGTCGATTGGCAAGGCCACTTCACATGGCTGCATCCGGCTGGCGAAAACAGACCTCGAGGATCTCTATTCCCGCGTCTCCGTTGGCGACACCGTCGAGCTTATCGGCCAGCGCAATGAAGAAACCGCGCACCTCTTTGGCAACGGACCGCAACTGCTGACTGCCACGACCACGCCGCAACCGCTGCTGACCGCGCAGGAAATACCCCTGGCTACGCTGCCGGTCTCTGGAACGCGCTAAATCGCGGGGCACGCACTAAGAGGAGAGACGCCGATGAATTTGCTTAGTGAAGCCATGGGAGGTCTGGGCGCTGTGCTCCTGCCCGTAGCCGCCGCCCTGCTGCTTGAAGAACTGACGTTAGGAGGACTGGTCCGGCTGCTGCTCGCTCCACGGCCGGGAGCCGGCAAACGAAGAGAGCCCAACCAACTCAAGGGAGACGGGAAATGCTCGCATTGAAACTGTTGCTCACCGTCGCTGGAGTGCTGTTACTGGCTGCCGCGATCGGTGTTCCACTCTACGCCCTCTGGCTGCGCCTGCAGCACGAGCGCCGCAAATCCGCGGGGGAACTCGAATCCGCACTGGAATCTGGGGCCCCGGAGACAGGTTTTCGTCCATGGGATGAAGAACCCGAGCCGATCGCCTGGCGCAAGCCCATCGGGCTCGCCCTCGTTGCATCTCTGCCGCTGCTGATCGCGCAAAGCATCGTTGTTGTGGCCAGCGGCATGGGCGGAGTGACAATCAGCCAGGTCGGCGGTACGCTACCCGGCACGCTCTATCCCGGCGTCCACTTCATCACCCCGCTTATCGACACCGTGCAGATCTTCGACCTGCGCGACCACCTCTTCACCGCCGGATTCACGCAGGAAACCGCGAAGACCGGTCACGCAGAGAGCCGCCTTCGACGTGCAATCGCGCGAAGGCCTCAACATCGGACTCGGCGTCACCGTGCGCTACCGGCTCGACCCCGGCAAGCTGGCAAGCGTGCAGAGCCGCCTGCCCCAGCCGGCGGACAAGGAGCTTGTGCCGCCCGTCGTTGCCAGCGCGTGGCGTGAACTGGCCCCGCAGTACACCGTCCGCGAAATCTTCTCGTCGAAACGCGAAGAAGTCCGCGCCAAAGCCGCAGCCGTCATCACCCGCAAGCTCGCCTCTGATGGCATTCTTGTTGAAGAAGTGATGCTCTCTCAGATTCAGTTGCCCGATGAATACGCCAAGGGTCTCGAAGGCCTTCTGCTCAAGGAACAGGAGGACGATCAGCTCAGCGTCGTCACCGACATCCAGCAGAAACAGGTAAGAATCGCCGAGTTGCAGGCCGAAGCTGAAAAGGCGCAGAAGGTCAAGCTGGCAGAGGCCGACGCGCAATCCCGCGTTGTTGAAGCCAAGGGAGAAGCCGACGCCATGCAGTACACGCTGCCTCTCAAGCAGAAGCAGATTGAACAGAGCAAGCTCGAAGCCGAGGCGCGCAAGGAAGCCACCATCCAGAACGCCGAGGCCGACGCCGAAGCCAAGGTCATCGACAGCAAGGCGGAGTTGCAGCGCCGCAACCTGCTCGCGGACGCCGAGGCCAGCCGCATCAAGCTCATAGCCGAAGCCAATGCCGATCGCATGAAGAGCGAGGCCGAGCTGCTCAACAAGTCGCCCCTGCTTATCAACAAGATTATTGCCGAACGCCTGTCGGACAAGATCCAGGTCCTCATGGTCCCATCCGACGGAAAGTTCTTCTTCGCCAATGACGTCTTCAAGAACATGGCAAACACGCCGGCGGTGAAGCAGGAGATGGACAGCCAGGACGACCCTCAACCCAAAGCAGGCCACTGAGAGCTGCAACCTGTCCCGGGGAACGCGCAACAACGCGCTCCCCGGAGGCATACTGCAGTTCCGGAGTCGTAAAACGATATAATCCGCGCACACAGCAATGCGTAGAAAGACCCAGGCCATGAGGCTGATCAGGCTGCTCACTATTACCGTGCTCCTCGCAGCATTGTCAGCCGTGGCCCAGCCGTCCTCACGATGGGCACAGCCCGCCGCGGGGCTCGCCGATCAGATCGCCGCCCTGCTCGGCCCCGGCCAGGTGCACCTCAGCCTGCGCAATCTCTCAACCATTCCTGCCGATCAGCTTCCCATCATCCAGCGCCTCATCGAGCAGGACCTGAAGACCCACGGCATCACGGCTTCGGGCGATGAAAGTGCCAATGCGCTCCGCATCACCCTCAGCGAGAACGCACGCGAGCGGCTCTGGATCGCCGAAGTGATTGAAGGCAAAGAAACACAGCTTGCCATGGTCCGCGCCGATCGCGATCCGGCTCAACCCACCGCTCCTGCCGCGGGCCTCACGCTGCGCAGGCAACTCCTCGCCATCCTGCCCGGGCCCGTTCTCGACGCACTTGAAATACCCGGCGGACTCATCACTCTCACTCCTGAAGCAATTGTCATCTACGCCCGATCCGATGACGGCTGGCGCGAGCAGAGCCGGCTTCGCATCGGTCTTCGGCGCGCGCTGCCCCGCGACCCGCGCGGCATGCTTGTCGCAACCAGCGGCGCAGGCTTCGAGGCGTGGCTCCCTGGCGCCTGGTGCGCAGGCACGCACGCCATCACGCCTTCCTCAACCGGCTGGACCATCAACTGCCATGAAAGCGATGACCCCTGGCCGATTCTTGAGAACTCCGCCGCCATCGGCGCACCGACGCTCAAGGCTTTCTACAACGCGGGCCGCAACTACTTCACCGGTGTCGTGACACCGAATCTGCCCGTCGATCTTCCGGCCTTCTACTCGGCAGCCATCATCCCGCGCGCTGCGGGTGGCGCTGCCATGCTTATCAACGGCATCGACAGCAAGGTGCAGCTTCTCGACAACGGCGCGCTAAAAACTGTTGTCGGAACCCGCGACTGGGGCAGCGACTTCGCCGCGCTTAGCTCTGGTTGTGGCTCGGGCACGCAGATCATCGCCTCAGGCTCCGGCGAGGCGCTCGGCGACAGCCTACGCGCTTATGAGATTCCGTCGCTGGAGGCCGTTGCCGTAAGCGCACCCCTCGCCGTGAACGGCGCCATCACCGCGCTCTCGGCCTCTCCCGACTCGAAAAGCCTTCTAGCCATCGTGCAAACCGCGACAAACCAATACGAGGAGTACCGTGTTACGGCAACTTGCAATTAGTCTGCTCGTCGCCGCGCTGGCTCTGCCTGTGCTCGCGCGCACGCGGCCTCATTACGGCGGCACGCTGCACGTTGAAATCGAAGGCGAGCCATGGCAACGCCCCGATGGCCTCGCCCGCCGCCTTGTCCTCGACGGCCTCACCGCGCTTGACGCCGATGGCACAGTGCGCCCCGCACTTTCCACGCAATGGGACTCCGATGGCAGCGACCACCGCTGGCAATTTCGCCTCCGGCCTGACGTGCATTTTCACGACGGCTCGTCGCTTACCTCCATTGCGGTCGTCGCCGCCCTCAACGTCGCATGCCCTTCCAACTGCCCATGGAGTGCGATCCACGCAGTCGGGTCCTCCGTCGTCTTCACCAGCGATGCGCCCATGCCCAACTTGCCGGCCCTGCTTGCGGGGGACAATTTTCTTATCGCGCTCACTATCACCGCCGATGGCAAAACCCCGAGAGGCAACACCGGAACCGGCCCCTTCGCCGTCTCCGGATTCAACGATGGCGTGCTGACCCTCACCGCCAACGACACCTGCTGGCAGGGTCGCCCCTTCGTGGACTCAATCGAGATTCGTGTGCATCGCACCGTGCATGATCAGTGGCTTGACCTCGGCATGGGCAAAGCCGACATCGTCGAGGTTCCCGCCGAGGAGATTCGCCAGGCACAACAGCAGCGCCTCACTCTCGCCGTCTCACCTCCCGCGGTGCTGCTGGCACTTCAGCTCACCGATACCGGCACTTTGGCAAATCCCATGCTGCGCGCGGCCATTGCACAGGCCGTCGATCGCAGCGCGCTCCACAACGTCATCTTTCAAAAACAAGGCGAGATCACTGCGGCTCTTTTGCCTCAATCTCTCACCGGCTATGCTTTCCTCTTCCCGGCAGAGCGCGATCTTAACAAAGCACGTGAGCTGCGCGGTGGTCTTGCCGCGCTGCCTCTTACGCTCAGCGTCAGCGGCGGCTCCGCAATTCAGCTTGCGGCGCAGCGCATCGCCCTCAACCTGCATGAGGCCGGTTTCTCCGTGCAGGTCTCCTCCGCGCCCAATGTGCCCGCGCAAATCGCCCTGCGCAAGATCACACTGGAAGGCGCAGATCCGGCAGCTACGCTCGAACAACTGCTGCGCGCTTTCGGGGATAATGACCCCGTCATCGCGCAGACTCCCGCCGCGCTTTGCAAAGCCGAGCGCGAGTTTCTTGATCGCCATACCGTCATACCCCTTCTCGACCTGCCCCGCGCCTGGGCTATCGGCGCGCGCGCCCGCGATCTCCATCTCGAAGCCGACGGCACACCGGATCTCGCTTCCGTTTCCCTCGAGGACGCGCCATGAGTCTTCGCCAGAAGCTCCTGCTCCTCTTTTCGCTCACGGTGGCGGCCGCCGTCGCCGCAGTTGCGTGGACAGTCCTCGTCCGCATGCGCCATGTTTTTGAGCAGCGCGATCAGGAAGAGACCGCACTCTTTGTCAGCCAGTTCCAGCGCGAATTTCAGCATCGCTCGTCTGAGGTCGCAGCTGCTGTCGAACGCCTTGCCTCCAGCGACTCAGCCCGCGCCATGGCATTTGAGATCGCGCAATCGGGCGACTCCGCGCCCTACCTGAATGAAGCGCAAACCATGGCCCAGTCCGCGCAGCTCGACTTCCTCGAAATCATTGGGGCCGATGGCAACGTCATCAGCTCGGCGCAGTGGCCTGCGCGCTTCGGCTACCCCGAGCCCGCCGCTGCGCAAAGTGCGCAGGGCGCATTTCTCAAGCGCGAAGGTCTGCCCGACGACTCCAGCGCGCTCGGCCTCTTCGCTGTGCATGCCATTCGCGGTGCGCAACCTCCCGTTGTACTCATCGGCGGCAAGCGGCTTGACCAGGGCTTCCTTTCTGATCTGCCCGCTGCACCCGGCATGCAGATTGGCCTCGACATCGATGGCCCTGCGGTTCCATTCGACCCTCAGCATCTCATCGGCGCGAACGGCAACGTGCCCGGGGCAGCCCATTATCGATCACTGGTTGACGCAGCGCGCCGCTACGGGCAGCAGACCAGCGGAATCCTCTATCTAAGTGACCGTCGTGAAGACAGCGTCAATGTCACCGCCATTCCGCTGAAAGATCCCGCCGGCAACGTGCTGGCCGTGCTCACCGTGGCCCTCTCGCGCAGCGGCCTGGTGCAGGCGCAGCAGCACATTCGCGCCATCGCCTATGGCGTCGCCTCCCTTGGCATTCTTCTCTCCATTGGCTTCAGTCTATGGATCGCCGCGCGGGTCTCGCGTCCCATCGAGCAGCTTGCCCGCGCCGCCGAGCAGGTGGCAGGTGGCGACTGGGATACGCAGGTGCCCGAAGAGGGCCACGACGAAGTCAGCATCCTTGCGCACAGCTTCAATCACATGACCGCAGAGCTGACCGCGCAGCGCGAACAGCTCGTGCAGACCGAACGTGTCGCGGCGTGGCGCGAGCTCGCGCGCCGTCTCGCCCACGAGCTCAAAAATCCTCTCTTTCCTCTTCAACTCACTGTTGAAAACATGGTGCGCGCCCGCGAGCTTTCTCCGGCGGAATTTGATGAGGTTTTTCGCGAGGGCACGCAAACCCTCGGCATGGAGATCGCCAATCTCAAAACCATCATCGGCCGCTTCAGCGACTTCAGCCGCATGCCCCGCCCACAGCTTGAGGTCATCGACGCAAGAAACGCGCTCACGCGGGTGCGCTCGCTCTATGACACCGGCGCTGCGCAGCAATCCCGAATCCGCTTCGTTCTCGATGTCGCCGACGAGCCCATGCCGCTGATGGCTGACCCCGAGCTGCTGCATCGCGCCCTCTCAAACCTCGTTCTCAACGCAATGGACGCCATGCCCGACGGTGGCACCCTCAGTCTTTCCGCGACGCCCAGGGCCGGCAAAATTGAACTTCGCGTCGCCGATACCGGCGGTGGCCTCACCCCGGAAGAGTGCGAGCGTCTCTTCACGCCCTACTACACCACCAAGCAGCTCGGCACCGGACTCGGCCTCGCCATCGTGCAGTCGGTTGTTGCCGACCACGCCGGCACCATCACTGTCGAAAGCGCCACGGGTGGCGGCGCAACATTTATCATTACGCTGCCCAGAGCCGGTGCATGAACACCAAAGCCAACATCCTCATCGTCGATGACGAGGCCAATACGCTCGCCTCGCTGGCGCGCGCTTTTCGCCTCGCAGGTCACGAAGCCGTCGTCTGCGACAACGCGGCTCGCGCGCTTGAGCTCGCCCGATCGCAACCTTTCGATCTCATCCTCAGCGACGTGGTCATGCCTCGCCGCGATGGCCTCCTGCTCCTCGAAGACCTCAAAACTGCCGGCGTCACCGCACCAGTCGTGATGATGAGCGGCCAGGCGCATATCGAGATGGCCGTTCGTGCCACGAGGCTCGGCGCACTCGACTTCCTGGAGAAACCCCTCGCCACGGAAAAACTCCTCGTCACCGTAGAAAACGCGCTTAAACTTACGCGCCTCGAAACCGAGAATCGCGATCTGCGCTCACGCATTGGCAAACATACGCTTGTCTTCTCCGGCGACATCATGCAGCGCGTCATGGCGCGCATTGAACGCGTCGCAGCCAGTGAATCTCGCGTCTGCATCTATGGCGAAACCGGCACCGGCAAGGAACTCGTCGCCCGCACTCTGCATCAAAAAAGCTCGCGCGCCAACGGACCCTTCGTCACTCTCAATTGCGCCGCCGTTCCCGCCGAGTTGATCGAAAGCGAGCTCTTCGGCCACGAGAAAGGCTCCTTCACTGGAGCAGTCCAGCGCCACACCGGCAAGTTTGAGCAGGCGCATCGCGGCACACTCTTCCTCGACGAAATCGGCGACATGCCCACGGCCATGCAGGCCAAGCTGCTCCGCGTGCTTGAAGAAGGCGAAGTCGAGCGCATCGGCGCAGACAAGCCCACCACCGTGGACGTGCGCGTTATCGTCGCCACTCATCGCAACCTAGAGCAACTCGTCGAATCCGGAGCCTTTCGCCGCGATCTCTACCATCGCGTCGTTGTCTTCCCCGTTGAGTTGCCGCCCCTGCGCGCGCGCAGCGAAGATCTGCCCGCGCTCGTTGAGCACTTCGCCCGCCAGGTATGCGCGCAGAATGGCTGGAAGCCAGTGCCCTTCACTCCTGACGCCATCGAGGCGCTCAAGACCTACACCTGGCCTGGCAATATCCGTGAACTGCGCAACGTCGTTGAGCGCCTTCTGCTTCTTGCGGAGACGCAGGTAGATGCAGCCGCGGTCCGTCTCGCGCTACCCTCAACTCAACTGAAGAACACTTACGCGGGCACCGCCGCTTCTGGCGCCAGTGGGCCGCTTTCGCAGCGGGTGCTCGCTTTCGAGCGCGCCACGGTGTTGGCGGAAATTGAACGCCACGGCCGCAACATCACTGACACCGCAAAGGCTCTCGGCCTTGAACGCAGCCACCTCTACAAGAAATGCCAGCAGCTCGGCATCGATCTCCACAACCTGCCGGGCGAGTCCGATCTGAAGGAACGGGTCTGAATGAGCCGGCCTGAATGAGCGAGGCCCAAATCAGCGATGAACGCATGAGCCAGCACACCCGTCTTCCCCGGCGCAGTTGGCAGATTGCGTGGCTTCTTGGCCTCGGCGTCCTCGTGAACTATTTCGATCGCGTCAACCTCTCCGTCTCCCATGAGTCGCTGATCGCGGCCTTCGGCATCTCGAACATCGTTTTCGGATTCCTCTCTGGCGCCTATAACTGGACGTACGCATTCTCCCAGCTCCCCATCGGCGTCCTACTCGATAAGTTCGGCGTTCGCCGCGTTGGCCGCGTCAGCACCTTTATCTGGAGCCTCGCATCCTTCAGCGCCGCTATCGCGCCCGGCATTCCGAGTCTCTTTGCGGCGCGCTTTCTGCTGGGAATTGGCGAGGCGCCCACATTTCCGGCGAACGCGAAAGCGGTGGGCCTGTGGTTCCCTTCGCGCGAACGCGGCTTTGCTACCGCCATCTTCGACGCCGCCGCCAAGTTCGCCTCGGCGATCGGCGTTCCCCTGCTTGGCGTGGTTTTGCTGCATATCGGTTGGCGCCTGAGCTTCGCGCTTACCGGACTAATCAGTCTGCTTTACTTTGGGATCTTCTGGAAGCTTTACAGCGACCCGGCGGACGATTCTTCGCTGACCGATGCGGAGAAGCAACTCATTTCCGCGGCGGCGGAAGACCGCACCCAGACAGCCGCCTCGTCCGCCGAACCGGAATCCCTCGGCTTCCTGCTCGAACGCAAGAAAGTCATCGGGCTCTCCATCGGCTTCGGCTCCTATAACTACGTCTTCTACCTTTTGCTCACCTGGCTGCCCAGCTATCTCTCGCTTGCCCTGCACA
Organism: uncultured Acidobacteriaceae bacterium; assembly: GCA_963839215.1. Lineage (GTDB taxonomy): Bacteria > Acidobacteriota > Terriglobia > Terriglobales > Acidobacteriaceae > Telmatobacter. The sequence continues at coordinate 427,103 of CAWITZ010000004.1, forward strand.
TCGATCTCTATCACTCATTTCTGTACACAAGCATGCCGTGGCTGGTTGCCACTTTCGCTGATCTCGCCATCGGTGGCTGGCTTGTCGACACGCTTATTCGCCGCGGCTACAACGCGAGCCGCGTTCGCCAAACCATACTCATCACGGGCACGGCCTTCGGTCTTGGAATCCTCGGCGCCGCACACGCCGGCACCGCGCAGCAGGCTCTCATCTGGATAAGCATCTCCATTGGCGGTCTTTCTGCCGCAGCGCCTGTCGGCTGGTCCATCCCTTCACTCATCTCTGCGAGGAACAACGTCGGACGGGTCGGCGGCATTCTTAACTTCTCCAACCAACTTTCCGGCATCGCCGCGCCCATCGTAACTGGCTACATCTTTGCCATCACGCACTCTTTCGCGTGGGCATTCGGCGTCGCCGCCGGCTATCTCCTTGTGGGCATCGCCGCCTACATCTTCCTGCTCGGCCGCATTGAGCCCGAAGTGCCTTGCCGGATCGCCGCCGGCGCAGCCTCATAGAGTGTTCAATGCGTACAATGAATTTCGCCTGGAGAACCCATGAAAGCCCTCCTTCTCTCTGCCTATAAAGAGCTCGCCGTGCACGATGTGCCCGTGCCGATCCCGGCGACGACGAAGTGCTCATCCGCATCAGGGCATGCGGCATCTGCGGCAGTGATGTCCACGGTTACGACGGGAGCACTGGCCGCCGGATTCCGCCGCTCGTGATGGGCCATGAGGCGGCAGGCATCGTTGAAGCCATCGGCAGCGCCGTCACCGGCTTTCGTCCCCGGCGACCGCGTCACCTTCGACTCCACTGTCTACTGCGGCCATTGCTTCTACTGCCAGCGCGGACTCGTCAACCTCTGCGACAACCGCGAAGTCGTTGGCGTCTCGACGCCGCTCTTTCGCCGCATGGGCGCCTTCGCTGAATTCACCGCTGTCCCCGCCCGCATTTGCTACCTCTTGCCGGACAGCATGCCCTTTGCGCACGCAGCGCTCATCGAGGCTGTCTCCGTCGCTGTCCACGCAACTTCGCTCACGCCCATTGCGCTCAATGACACGGTCATCGTCGTGGGCTCGGGGATGATCGGGCTGCTCACCCTGCAGGCGGTGCGTCTTGCGGGCGCGGGCCGCGTCTTTGTGCTCGATATCGATGAAACGCGCCTCGCCCTCGCGCGTAAACTTGGCGCAACGCACACCTTCAATTCGCGCAATGGCGACGTCATCGCGCAGATACTCGAGGAAACCTCGGGCCGCGGCGCCGACGTCGCAATGGAATGCGTCGGCACTACGCCTGCCGTGACACTCGCCATCGACAGCGTGCGCAAAGGCGGCGCCGTTACCCTGGTGGGCAATGTCGCGCCCAAAGTTGAAATCGGTCTTCAATCCGTCGTCACTCGGCAGATTCGCCTGCAAGGCTCCTGTGCCTCCTGCGGTGAATACCCCGCCTGCATCGATCTCATGGCCCGCGGCGCCATCTCCGTCGAGCCGCTTATCACCGCCGTCGCCCCGCTTGAAGAAGGCGTGTCATGGTTCCAGCGCCTCTACAATCGTGAGCCCGGCCTGCTTAAAGTTGTCTTGCAACCCTGAGGGCCCGCGTTGCCGAGTCCTGCATTTCTGAGACCAGAAGTTCCGAGAAAGAGTGACCTATGGAAAATCCGCTCTTCGATTTATCAGGTCGAGTTGCGCTCGTCACTGGCGGCAGCCGCGGCCTCGGTCAATACTTCTCTCGCGCTCTTGCACGCGCCGGCGCCGACCTCGCCATCACCAGCCGCGACAGCGCCACGCTCTCTGATTTTGCAAAGGAAATTCGCGGTCTCGGCCGCCAGGTCTTCTGCGTTTCGCTCGACGTGCGCGAACACTCCAGCATTCAAAGCGCCGTTGCCGAGGTCGAAGACCACTTTGGCAAGATCGATATCCTCGTCAATAACGCCGGCTGCAATATCCGCAAGCCCGCGCTCGATGTCACGTGGGACGACTGGAACACCATCCTCGACACTAACCTGCGCGGGAGTTTTTTTGTTGCCCAGGCCGTTGCCCGCGGCATGATCCAGCGCGGCTACGGACGCATCATCAACATCGGCTCGGTTACCAGCGTTTCGGGCTACGCGGGCCTTGCCCCTTACGGCGCGAGCCGCGGCGGCATTCGCCAACTCACCATGAGCCTCGCTGATGACTGGGGCAGCAAAGGCGTCACCGTCAACTGCCTCGCGCCCGGCTGGTTCAAGACACAGCAGAATGAAGTGCTCTACCAGAATGCCGCGTGGGTGGACTACATCACCGAGCGCATTCCGGTGAAGCGGCCGGGCCGCCCCGACGACCTCGACGGAGCAATCGTCTTTCTCGCGTCCGAATCAAGCCGCTACATCACGGGTCAAACGCTGCTTGTTGATGGAGGCATTTCGACCGGGGCTGCCAAAGCCACCGTCTGATCTGGTCTCACGCGCGTCTGTCTCGCGTGCGTTTGTTTCGCCTGCGTTAGCTGCCCGAGCGCTGCGTGTGCGAAACCACCGGCGAGGCTGCGGGCTGTGTCTGCGTCTGCGGCGACACTGTAGAAGGCTGCGGTGTTGCAGGCTCGGTTGGCGAAGGCTGCGCCGCCGGCGGAGCTGGCTGGTCAGTCGATTCCGGAGGGGCCGCACTTGCCGGGGCAGGCACTGGAGCGGGCGTTCTTGCCACGACGTTCACCGGTATAACGGGCAGAGTCACCGTCTGCACCGTCTCCGGATCGTCGCGCAGTTTCATGTAGAGAGCGCCATCCGTCGGATGCGGCACTGTCAATTGCATGCCCGTAAAATCCGTCGGCACCTCCGTGGGATTGTCGAAGGCCGCTGTCGGCGCAACCGCGGAAGTGAGAAAAAGATTGCTGCCAGTCAGCGTGCAGGGCTTTGCCGTCGCGCGCGGGCAACGCAGATCTTTAAAGCCGGGAATCCGCACCAGCGTTCCCAGCGGAATCCAGTCTCCCGGCACTCCCTCGGCAGAAATTGCACGCACCTGGACCGGCCCGAACGCCGACGGCCCGAAGCGCGCCAGCGGCTCAAGCACGCCCATTGCGGTGCTCGCGTCCTCAAGCATCAGGCTTCCATCTGCAAACGAGAGCTGAGTCTGGAAGGCTCCATCCACTGAGGCGATTTCGATTTTCTCGCTGCGCGAAAAGTTCGCCGGCTGCTTCGACTTGAGAAAGAAAACCAGCCGCTGATCGACCGGAAGATCGTCTTCGCTTCCAAGCCGCACCGGCGACACTGCTGCCGCGGCATCCTGCTGCGCGCCTTTGCTCAGCAGCGTGACCTGGGGGCGAGGGAGATCTACCGAGACATGCGCCTTCAGCTCTCTGCCATCGCGCAGTACAACCTGGGCAAAGTAGCGCTTGCCTGGCTCCAGCTTCGCCGTCGAGACGTCCGCATTCATCGCCAGGTGGTCGACATCCTGCACACGGCTCAAGGCTCCCGGCGACCACTGCACGCCTTCAAGCGAGGCCTTCGCCACTTCATCGAGACGGGTTCCCGTCAACACGGCTTCGGCGTCTCCCGCGCTCAGGGTGAGCCTGTCCAGCGACGCAGCTTCAGCGTACGCATTCAAGGTGAGCGTCTCCGGTTTCTCCAGCCCATACTGGTGGATCTCCACCTTCACCGGACCCGGCGTTGCATTCGCCAGCGGCAGCGAAGCCACCAGCCTATCCGGCTTCGGAGACCTCCAGGCCAGCGGCAGTGGGTTCCCGCCGAAGAGACGAAGCTCACCTTATCGACGCACTGGCTGCTGCCGCCTTCAATGTGCACTGTGTCGTCGCGTCCCACCACAAGGGCGGACTGGTCGCTTGCTGCCAGTTTCCACTGTCCCGGCTGCGCAGAGTGCAGTGTGTAGCTCGGCCCGGTCCAGTTGTCGAAGCCCCACTTTCCGTGCACCACCCCGGTGGTCTCGGCCTCGTCAAAGTGCGGCACTGGTCCGCGCAGCCGCAGTCCGCCGGCCGCCGGATCGACTGCCAGCGGAATCTCCACCGGGCCCTTTTTCGTCTGCACTCTCAGCACCAGGTTGTTGGCGAGTTGCGTCGCCAGCACCAGCGGAGCGCCCTCAGCAGGCAGCACCAGCTCAGGCGCCTGCGCACAGAAGCTGTCGCTCGGATTCACGGGGCGCAAAGGCGGCATGACCGCGGGCCCCACCGGGGGCAGCGCCACCACCACAACCGATTTGGGATCGCGGAACGACGGCGCCACATTCAACCGCAGGTTCAGGGTATCTTCAGCCGAAAGGGCCAGCGCAGGAATGTACTGGTAGTGCGCCGTATGCAGCGAGGCAAGCAGCCGCGCCGTATCCACAATTGCACCGATGTACGGGCTGTACGCGCCGCCACCCGCCATTGTCGTGGTGCCCAGCTCGGCCATCAGGTTGCCCGCATCGCCGCCCATCAACTGCACCATGCGCGCCTGCGCATTGGCATCGTCCATCACAAGGCCCTCTGTATGCTGCGAAAGGCAGAGCGCCTGCTGGTCTGTCGGCTTGTCAAAGCAATCCTGGTTCACTTTGATTCCCAGGCTGCGCGCAGTCACCTCGGCGCGCTCCTTCAGCGATCGCGGATCGGTCTGCGAAGTAGTCTTCACCTCTTCGAGATATGCATTTAATCGCATCCGGTCCCAGCTTGCCGCCTGCAGGTCCTGGGTCGCGCGCACAAAGGTTCCGGGCCTGCCGCGCACCGCGTTTCGCAGCGTGCTGAAATCGCCGCCCGTCTCCGGCGCAAGAAACAGGATCGCCTGCTGCGCCTCTTCCGGGACCGTCACAAATACGCCCTCTTCCCGGGCCTGCCTGGTCCACGTCTCCACCTTGGTAAACCACTCATTCGGAGGCGGATTGGTCGCTCCGCGCAGAAACGCGACAATGAGAATGTAGCGAGCTGACTGGCTCTGGGGGAAATCCGGATGGATCCACAGTCGATCACCCGCCTGCAGATTTGGCACCTGCCCAATTGGGAGGGTCACATCTCCCCGTTTTACATGTACATCCACCTTGGGACCGGTCAGATCGAAGGCCTGGGCACTTGCGCGCAGCCCGAAGCAGGAGAACAAGAGTGCCAAAAACAGAAAAAAACAGCAGCGCATTGGTCTATTGTACGATTTTTCCAGTTCGCTGCAGCCCTGCTTCGCGCCGAAACGGCCAGCGGCTAACTTGAAGGTAAACTTGTCCGAACTGCCGTCTTTAGAACGGGAAAGCGGGCTTTGCGCCGCTTACCGGCACGGTACCCGGTTATCCTGCGACGCGATGATCTGCCATTTGCCACTACGCTTCAGCCACGTATCTGTCCAGATCTGGCACACCTTGGCCGCCGGTTGCGACTTATCTTTGCCTACCGCATGCTCGCTGCCGTAAACCACCGCGAGGTTGCCCCCAAAGAAATGCACTCTTGCTTCATCGAGCCCACAGTCATGGGCTGTGTGGGCGGCGCCTTCTCTCAGTTCATCCGCCTTCGTAAAGCGAGCCCCACTCGTCGATGTGCCCTGAAAGTCGTCTGCCAGCAGCCCGGCGACAACCCCGTTATTGACGCAGACACCCTCCGCCCACTTGCGCTCCAGGTCCACGATGGACTGCACAGTCTTGTCAGAGGTCGCGCCCCAGTGGCTCTGCCCATACGCCGGAACAAGCAGCGGCGATGTGGCGATGGCAATCGCAAAGCTGTTTATCGCAAGAGAAGAAATTGAACGGTGCATGGTGTTTATTGTAGGTCCGGCCCTGGGGGGCAGAAGCCCGGCAGTCGCTGGCCGTCAGACTGCACGCGCGACTTTCGAGCTGAGCTCCGCCTTTTGGGTTCCGAAGCCGACAGGAGGCAAAGATAAGGCGAAACTCTCCCTACAGCCAGCCCGAACCGGGACGCCGGTCGCATTTCTGCGCTACCGGCGGCCACAAGGCCTTTATCAGTCGCATTTCTTGTGCGAAGATGGTTTGCGAAAGATTGAAGGGTCAAACCTGAAACTTTCCCGCGGCGATTGCGTCAGTCTCTTATCCCCCAGCGATAGGTGGAGAAACTCCTTTTTATCGTTTAAACTAGGCCTTGGTTAGTTGCCAGATCACTATTGGACTCTATAGACCCCCCTACATTGGGCCCGGAGTGACTTTCTGGAACGTTAGTTGTGCTTAATTCTTAAAGACTGCAGCACGCTGTTCTTTCGCCTCACATCTATCCGGGATTTCTGTTGAATGCCTGTCGCTTCTCTTGGCGGATTCGGCGGCGGCATTCGGGACAAACTACTCTCGATCGATTCTTATTCGCCTCGGCCGGGGTGTCCGTCCGCCGGGACAACTAGAAGAGACGTTGGACGTTATAGGGAGAAACAAATGAAAGGGACGAAGGCTGTGCAGAACAGCATAGACGTCAGTAATTTAAGTATCCCCGACGCCGAAGAAATTATTGAAGAAGCTCTTGGCGAGCTTGCATTTTCACAGGATCCGGGTCTGGTACGCGCATTACGCTTCCTCTCCCCCCCGGGGTACCAGGCGATCGTCGAGCTCTGCAGTGAGAGCGGCCGGAGCAAGCGCCGCAACGCCTCCGCAGAGACATGGTCTCCTGAGGAAGATGAAGTCCGCATCTACTTCGAACGCGTCGACGAATCCTCTGAACAGCCGCAGCGGCCGTTCCGCGCGGCCCGCATCGCCGCTGATCATGACGACGAGGACGACAGCCAGCAGGGCATGATTCCCGCCGACATCGACGCCCGGGTTAAGGAACTGTGCGCGGCCCTCGCCGAAGCCGAACGCGGCGGCCACGCATTCATCGCGCTCAAATGGTTCCGCGATTCCTTCCTGCCGCGCAAGGCCTTCCGCTGGAATCAGCATCCCGAGTCGCGCCAGGCCGTTCTCGCTGAAGCCATCCAGCGCGGCGCCGTGCTTACCAGCAAGATCGCCAATCCTAAGACTCCGGCGTATCCCACCACCACCATCCGGCTCAACCGTGCCGAAGCGGGCATCCCCGAGGAGGCTCAACGCTTTCATCCGGTGGCGGTGCACAACGGCTCTCTCACTGAAGCCATTGAAGAGGAGCGCGGGAGCCTGTGAGCTGCTACTTCCTCGAATCAACAGCCTTTGCCAAGCTCTTCGTGCGGGAACCCGGCACGGACGCCCTGATCCGGCTAATGGAGACTGTTGAGGACAACCGAAAGCTGATCGCGGCCTCAGCGCCGCTCGAGGTCTACGCCGCGATACGCCGCCGGGAACGCGCCGGCGGCATCAGCCCAGCGGATGCAACCGCAGCCCTCGAAATCCTGCGCCTCGAGTCCGCCCGCATGGTGCAGGAACCCCTGAACCCCGCCGTTCTTGAAGCCGCACGTCAGCTCGTCGATCGCACTCCCCTCCGCTGGCCCGACGCCCTGCAACTCGGCGCGGCCATGGTTGCGCGCGAAATGTTCCAGGGCACCGAAATCATCTTCGTTTCCGCATCTCCCCACCTGCTCGAAGCCGCAATGTCCGAGGGCTTCCACGTCCTCGATCCGGTGAAAGACGCCGCCGTGGCTGCGTCGGAAGCGAACTAGCGCCACTGCGATCCTGAGGCCGGTTCTTGCGAAGCTTCTATGACAGTGTGCTGCTCCTCGCGCTGATGGCCGCGTCGGAGGTATGGCGCGGACAGCTTATGAAGCAATTCGTGATTGGCGCGAGAGACTCGTGCAGCTTGAGTGCCGTGGAAGGCATTTACCGCTGTTTCAGTTCAAGTCCACGGCTGCGGTTGCGACGCTGGCAGCCAGAATTGTGCTTTCGATCGGCGGATGAACCGGACGGACACAGTCTACGCCGAGACAGTCTTGCCAGCGTTCCTGCGCCTCGACCTCTCTGAATCGAATGTCCTCTGAATCATTGAAGTGGGCTCGTCGAATACACTCGAAGCCTGCCTCGGAAAGCTGCTGCTCGAGCGCCTTGTAATCCCACATCCATTTATGTCTGCTGTGCCCGAACGTCCGATGAAGGGCGGCGCGAACGCCTTTCTCGGCGTGGGTTTCGCCCATGCGGGTGGCCATCATGAAATCTGAGATGGCGCCCGGGCGAGGATCGGAGAGATACCGCTCGATCAGGAATTGCATATCGGGCACCACCAGGCGGAATCGACCACCGGGGCGGAGGTAGGAGAAGACGTTCCGGAGCGAGGTACGGAACTCTGACAAGGAAAGATGCTCGAGAACATGCGAACAGTAAACTGCGTCCGCCGAACCAGGCTGTATCGGAAGGCCGGCGACGATATCGCCAAACTCAATCGCCTGAACAGGAAAGTCGGGATAGCCCCTGTGTTTTAGCGCGGGTTTCACAAACGGAAAATTCTTCTGTATCCAAAGCATGGGTGACGCATCGAAGTTACGCCAAGTTGGCGGGGCACAGAGCCCACACCCAAACTGGACATATTCAGTCCGCATAGTGTCCTTTTCAGATGACAAATTTGCCGTGACTTTGAGAACCTATTCTCAGAATATTTTCCGGGAATTGTCGCGTTGCAATATTGGGTCGAACGCGGCGTCAAGTATATACCAGGCCGAATTGGCGCATGTAAGAATCACGACTATGCGGTCAATCGCACTTACTATCTGCCTCGCCCTTTTCGCGCCTTCCCTCATCGCCCAATCTCGGGCACCGGCGCTCCTGCCGCCCGACCCGCGCTACAAAGCTGACGTTCTTGTTGTAGTAGCCCATCCGGATGACGATGTCCTGATCGGCGCGTACCTTGCTCATCTCTCACTCGACGCACACAAGCGGATCGCCGTCCTTTACTGCACCCGCGGCGACGGCGGCGGCAACAATGTCAGCAACGAATCCGGGCTCGCTCTTGGCCAGATCCGCGAAATCGAAGCACGGCGCGCGCTCGCTTCTTTCGGAATCGAGAATGTGTGGTTCCTCGACGGCCATGACACGCCGGGCCAGAATGTGCTGCGCTCTCTGGACAACTGGAACCATGGTCGAGCTTTGGAGCAGATTGTCCGCCTCGTGCGCATCACTCGCCCTGACGTCATCCTTACCTGGCTTCCGCACCCCGTCGCCGGTGAAAACCATGAAGACCATCAGGCCGCAGGAGTTCTGGCCGTCGAAGCCTTTGATACCGCCGCAGACCCGTTGCAGTTTCCCGCGCAGGTCTCTCCCCCGCGCGATCGCACCGGCATGGCTAACCTCACCGAGGGCCTGCTGCCCTGGCAACCGCAGAAGCTCTACTTCTTCACCGATGCCTTTGAAGAGTTCAACGCCTACTGGTCCGATGCCGCCGCGCTGCCGCCCTTCCGCAAAAGTATCGTCGATGGGACCGGCCCCGTCTTTGATCCCAAAGCCATGAGCCCCGCGCGCCACAAGTCGTACGCGCAACTCGCCGCCGAGCAACAGGCTTTCTATCAAACCCAGGAGGGCGCCCTCGGCGACACCGCGCTCCGCTCCGGCAACTTCGCTCCCTTCGAATTTCCTGTGCACCTGATCTTCGGCAAATCCCTTGTCGGCGGCTCCATCACCGGCGATGTTTTTCAAAACATCTCTTCGTCAACTCTTCCGTTCACGCCTGCCGCGGGTTACCAGCCTGACCAGCCCTCCGGCCTTACCTTCGCCATAGGCGACCCCTGGCTCTTTTACGCGCGCTTCAACAAGGCGCACAACCTCGATACTGTTGCGCGTCTTATGCCTGCTCCTGAAATCGCAGCTTCGCGCGGCGAAAGCCTTCTCATCGATTTGCTCGCCTGCAACCACAATGCGCAGTCTGCGGAGATTGCAATCACCTCAAACCTGCCTGCAGGCTGGGCGGACCAGACCGCGTTCACGCGCTATCCCGTTGCGCCCGGCGAGTGCTATCCCATCCAGGCGCGGCTCTCGGTTACGCCCGGCGCACAAACGGGCTGGCAGCAGGTCACGTGGACAGCGGCCTCCGGCACGCAGCCCATCGGCGACGTCACAGTGCATGTTTTCGTTGGAAAATCCGGCGGACTGCCTCAGTAGCCAGTTGCTCTAGCCCTGGCGAAAGCGATTCGCCTTTTCGAACTCGTCGCGCAGCTCAGGCGTGCGCATGTTCTCGCGGATGTGCGCCAGACGCTGCTCGAGCGCCAGCAGCGCCGCTTCAATCGCTGCGCTGTTGGTGTGCGCAATGTCGCGCCACATCGAGTAGGGACTTGCGCCCAGCCGCGTCATCTCGCGCAGCCCGCGACCGCCGATGTCCTTCAGCTCCGGCGCCTCGCCGACTGCGTCTTCAAGCAGCGCGCTCAATCCCGTGGCCACAAACTGCGGTAGATGGCTCACCCACGCCACCAGCTCGTCATGCCGGTCAGCATTCAAATCAATTACCTTTGCGCCGATGCCTGCAACCAGTTCCCGCCACGCGCAAATCAGCTCCACGGACTCGGCTTCGCGCTTCCACTCTGGATTGTCCGTGAACATCCACACCGCGCCGCGAAAGAGCGCCGCATCCGCCAGCGCCGCACCGCCGCGCTCCTTGCCTGCCATCGGGTGCCCAGGGAGAAACGCCGCGCGCCCCGCGCGATTGAACAATCTGTCCGCGGCCGCGGTAATCTGCGCTTTGGTGCTGCCTACGTCGGTGATCAGGTGCTCCGGCCCCGTTACGCCGGCCAGTTGCTCCATCCATTCAAGAATCGCGTATACCGGCGTCGCCAGCAGAATCAGCTGACTCGCCCGCGCCATCTCCAACGGATCATCCGCAACCGAATCGAGCGCGCCCATCGCGAGCGCCAGTTGCGCCTGCTCCGGACTGCGATTCCATCCGGTGATTGTGCCGCGATAACCCGCCGCACGCAGCGCCAGGCCCGCCGATGTGCCCAGCAGGCCCGTTCCGATGATGGCAATGCGCTCGATCATTTAGAAACAGTTCTCAGTTCTTAGATCTCAGTTCACTCGCCGGGTGCAATATGAAGCACATCCGATCTGTTGTCGACATCGCTTTCGTCAAGTTCTTCAGATTCTTCGGGCTTTGCTCCCTTTCGATTCAGGAAGGAATACAAACCGATCAAAAGCAGTCCACAGGAAACCATCCAGACTCCCATGAAGAGCCTTCCCCGGCTGGCAAAGCCGAATTCCTGCAGCGCAGTTACCGAGAGGCGTTCGCGATCGTAGTAGACAAGAACAGGTGCGCCGACCGTGCAACCTGCAGATGTGAGCGCGGTACGGCACGTGTTGGTGTCGTCCTGGATTTTGACGTCGTTGACTTTGAACACATAAACGTAGGTACACGTTTTTCCGCAGTCCTTGCGCGAGATTGTCCCAACGGTCGTGGCCTCCCTGCTGGCCGCGTCTGCATACATCCAGCCCACGAAAAGCATTCCGCACCCGACAACCATGCAGATACCTGCGACAAGCAGCGATTTCGACGACCGAAAGAACATCCGATTCCTCGCGGAAATATGGTTAAAAGCCCGCCAGACGTTACTGATCTCCCGTTCCGCTCACATCGTTCTTCCCACTGCCGTTGCAATCACGCGCAACTCGCCCATCAGCTTTTCAAACTGTTCGAGATACAGGGTCTGCGCAGCGTCGCTGGCGGCCTTATCGGCGTTGGGATGCACTTCCACAAGAATCGCATCCGCGCCCGCCGCCACCGCAGCCTTCGCCATCGGCGCCACCATGTCGCGATGCCCCGTGCCATGCGACGGATCGGCAACGATCGGCAGATGCGACAGCTTCTTCACCACCGGAATCGCCGAAATATCCATCGTGTTGCGCGTCGCCGTTTCATACGTCCGAATGCCGCGCTCGCACAGGATCACCTTGTAGTTGCCACCGGAAAGGATGTACTCCGCCGAAAGCAGCATCTCCTCAATCGTTGCCGCGATGCCGCGTTTCAACAACACCGGCGTGCGCACCTGCCCCAGCTCGCGGAGCAAGTTGAAGTTCTGCATATTGCGCGCGCCCACCTGAAAAAGATCCACGTACGGCAGCATCGGCTCAATCTGCGAGATCTCCATCACCTCGCTGACAACTAGCAGCCCGTGCTTCTCCGCAGCCTCGCGCATAAGCGCCAGCCCCGGAATGCCCATCCCCTGAAACGCGTAAGGCGAACTGCGCGGCTTGAACGCTCCCCCGCGTAAAAAACTTCCGCCCGCTGCCTTCACACGCTCGGCCGTAGTAAAAATCTGCTCGCGGTTTTCAATCGAACACGGACCCGCCATCACGGCAACCTGGCTGCCACCCACCTTCGCCCCAGTGCGAAACTCAACCACCGTACCCTCGGGCCGGAAGCCGCGCCCCGCCAGCTTGTAAGGCGAGCTGATGCGGTGCACATGAAGCACGCCCACCAGGTTCTCGAACTTGCTCAGATCCAGCCCGGCCGTCGGACCTACGCCGGCCAGAATCGTCTGCGTCGCGCCCGTCGTGCGATGGACCCCCACACCTGCATCCACCATGGCGTCGATCACTGCATCGATCTGCTCTTCGGTGGCATTCTCCTGCATTGCAACAATCATTGCTTCTTCCCTGTCTCCGGCGCCTCGCTTGCATTGCCCCCCATGGAGCTCTGCGCGCCCGTGCCTTGGCCCGGCGATGTCGCCTGGGCATCTCTTTCCGACGCCAACTCGTTCCGCTGCAATGCCCGCATCACGTCGATAATGCGCTCGTAGATATGCGTCAGTTCGATGTCCGGCAGCGGTCCCTTGTTGGCCGCGCGCACGTTGGCGTAGATCACCTTCTCGCGCGCCGGTTCATACACCGGCAGCGAGGTTGCAGCTTTCAGGTGACCAATCATCAGCGCCGCCTGGGCCCGCTGGCTCAGCAATTCCACAAGCTGGCGGTCCAGCACATCGATCTGGTTTCGCAGTTCTTCCAGCGTCATTCCATCCTCGTGTTGCGCTTCACCTCCGGCCTGGCACACCGGCGCAAATCGCAGGGAACTTGAGTTGAATCCATTTCGGCCGCACCCGTCGCCGGGTACGCCTTCGGGGGCTTAACGGGTCGGCGCCACAACTGGCCGGCGCAGACCCTGAATAAATCGGGATACCGCACCAGGCGCCGTCTCGGGAGTCGATCTCTCGATCAGCTCCACAATCGCGCTGCCGATAACCGCGGCATCCGCGAACTCCGCCACCTGTGCGACGTGTTCCGCGTTTGAAATGCCGAACCCCACGGCCACCGGCAGCCGGGTCCATCGCCGGATGCGCGCAACCAGTGCAGCCGCATCGGCAGTCATGTTCTGCTGCTTGCCCGTGATCCCAGTCCGCGATATCGCGTAGACAAATCCCTTCGAGTGCGTAGCGATCGCTTCCAGCCGCTCATCGGGACTGGTGGGCGCCGCCAGAAATACCGGCGCAAGCCCCGCAGCCTCCATCTCCTTGAGATACTCGCCGGCCTCTTCGACAATCATGTCGATCACCAGCACACCATCGGCTCCGGCACGGGCCGCATCCGCGGCAAATTTGCGCAACCCATAGCGAAGAATCGGATTGTAGTAGCTGAAGATGATCAGTCCCGCCGCAGGCCGCACCGTGCGAATCGCCGCCACCACTTCGAGCACATCGCTCAGCCGCGTGCCGCGCGCAACGGCCCGCTCGCTCGCCCGCTGAATCACCGGCCCATCGCCCAGCGGATCGCTAAACGGCACCCCCAGCTCAATCACATCCGCGCCCGCATCAATCGCCTCGAGCGCAATCGCGCGCGTGGCCTCCAGGCTCGGATCGCCGACCGTGAGATACACCACCAGGCCAGGCTTCTGATTGAACTCAATCGCCATCGAAATCGCTCACACTCCCTGGAGCTTCAGCTCATGAGCAAGGATACCCATGTCCTTATCGCCGCGTCCTGAGAGATTCACCACAAGTATGTCATGCGAAGCCATTGCGGGCGCTATTCGCAGAGCCTCCGCCACCGCGTGCGCGCTTTCAAGCGCAGGAAGAATTCCCTCCGTCCGCGCCAGCTTCACCACCGCATCCAGCGCCGCGGCATCGTCTTGAGAAACATACTCAGCGCGGCCCGAGTCGTGCAGCATCGCATGCTCCGGCCCAATCGACGCATAATCCAGACCCGCCGACACCGAATGGGTGGGCGCGATCTGCCCGTTCTCATCTTGCAGCACGTATGAAAAGGTGCCCTGCAACACTCCCGGCTCGCCGCCGCTAAAACGCGCCGCATGCTCGCCCAGTTTCGTGCCGCGTCCACCCGCCTCCACGCCGATCAGCCTCACCTGCTTGTCGGGGATGAATTCGTAGAACGCTCCGATCGCATTCGACCCCCCGCCCACGCATGCAACGACCGCCGTCGGCAGCCGGCCTTCCTTCTCCAGAATCTGTCCCTTCATTTCCTGGCTGATGACGCGATGAAAATCTCGCACCATGGTGGGATACGGATGCGCACCCAGCGCGCTGCCCAGCAGATAGTAGGTAGTGCGTACATTCGTGACCCAGTCGCGCATCGCCTCGTTGATGGCGTCTTTCAACGTCTTCGATCCCGACGAAACCCCGCGCACCTCCGCGCCTAGCAGCCGCATGCGCTGGACGTTCAGCTCCTGTCGCGCCATATCTACATCGCCCATGTAGATCACGCACTCCATGCCCAACAGCGCGCACACCGTCGCTGTCGCCACACCGTGCTGTCCTGCGCCCGTCTCGGCGATCACGCGCTTCTTGCCCATGCGTTTTGCCAGCAGTGCCTGTCCCAGTGCGTTGTTGATCTTGTGCGCACCGGTGTGCAGCAGGTCTTCACGCTTGAGGTAGATCTTCGCGCCGCCCAGCTCTTCGGTGAGCCGCTTGCAGAAATAGAGCGGCGTCGGCCGCCCGGCAAAGTCCTTCAGCAGATCCGCAAGTTCTGCCTGGAAGGCTGCATCCGCCTTCGCGTTGTCGTACTCATGCTCCAGTTCGAGCAGCGCAGCCATCAGCGTCTCGGGCACATACCGTCCCCCGTAGATGCCGAACCGCCCCGGCCGTGACTCCGACGGAGCCGAGGGAAGAATCACCGATGCCATCGAGAGCCCTCCTGACGCGCAAAAAGTGGAAGCTTTAGTGTACTAGGCGGGCTTCCTGCGCAGTTCTGTAACGGGGTACGATTTCAGTCCCGCCGCAGGCATCTCCCTTTTCTTGCACCCTGCGCGAATGGGCGGCCGCCGCGCCTCTCATGGTCCGCCATGCGCTCTCGTATACTCGACCCAGCGCATGTCCACACACCTCGACACAATCCTTGCCTCCACGCGCGCCACGGTTGCGGCGGCAAAAGAACAGGTGTCCCTGCGCGAGCTGCAGCAGCAGGCCCAGGCGCATTCTCCGCGTGGCTGGGCGGCCGCACTGCGGCGGCATGCCGCCAGCGGGCTGGCGGTGATTGCTGAGCTCAAGAAGGCATCGCCCTCAAAAGGCCTAATTCGCGCAGAGTTTGACGTGCCGTGGCTGGCGGAACGATACCGTGCAGGCGGCGCGGCTGCCCTCTCAGTTCTAACGAATGAACCCTACTTTCAAGGGAATCTGCGCAATCTTGCGCTGGCCTCGCACGCGGTGCCGTTGCCCTGCCTGCGCAAAGACTTCATCGTGGATGAGTACCAGATCCTCGAAGCGCGCGCCCACCGCGGCGACGCCATTCTGCTGATTGCGGCAGCGTTGAGCGACGCCGAGATCAAGCGGCTCGGTGCTGCCGCGCATGACGCGGGACTCGACGTCCTCGTCGAAGTCCACACAGCGGCGGAACTCGATCGCGTGCTCGATACGCTGGGCGCCACTGGCGCCGACGCGATTGGCGTAAATAATCGCGACCTGAAGACCTTTGAGGTGCGGCTCGAAACTTCGCTTGACCTTGTCGAGCGGATTCCGCACGGCGTGGTGCGCATTGCTGAGAGCGGCATTTCCACTTCTGCCGATTTGATCCGGCTGCAGAGCGCTGGCTTTGATGCGTTTCTCATTGGCGAGAGCCTGATGCGGCAGCCCGATCCCGGCGCAGCGCTGGCCGCTCTGCTCGCCCGGACGGTCGCAACCCGATGAGTCTCTGGGTCAAGATCTGCGCTAACACTTCAGCCGAAGATGCCCAGTGGGCAGCGGAGGCGGGGGCCGACGCGGTGGGCTTCGTCTTCGCGCCGAGTCCGCGGCGCGTGACGTTGGAACAGGTTGCAACGATCGTGCCGCAGCTCTCGCAAGGGATTGAGAAGATCGGCGTCTTTGTCGACGCGGACGCGGAAGAGATTGCCGCCACCGTCAAGGCTTGCCGGCTGACCGGGGTTCAACTGCACGCGGAGACGGGGACGGAAACGCCGGCACGGCTGCGCGCTCTTTTTGGCAACGCGTTGCGGATCCTACGCGTGGTGCACTTTGGCAGCAGCGCACCAGAAACCGCCGCAGCGTTTGCGCCGGATATCCATGTTGATGGCCTGCTGGTCGATTCGCGCACGGCGACTGCCGTGGGTGGCACAGGCATTCCATTTGACTGGACGGAAGCGGCGCGAACCATTTTTCACCAAGCGCGACGGGCACGCCTGATCGCTGCCGGCGGCCTGAGGCCCGAAAACGTCGCGGAGGCGATTGAGACGCTGCGGCCCTGGGGCGTGGATGTGGCAAGTGGAGTGGAGGCTGCTCCGGGTCGAAAGGATCCCGCAAAGGTGCGCGCCTTTATCGCCAACGCGCGCGCGGCACACCGCGGTTACGATTTCTAAGATCATGGTGGGCCCGGAGGGATTCGAACCCCCAACCAAGGGATTATGAGTTTTTTCGGGATTTTGGCTTAGAAATCAGCTAACCCACTGAAACCATTATGAAGCACAACAAACCGTCCTCACGGAAGGAAAAGGCAGGACCGTTGAATTTGTTGGGGTTAGCGGGAGGCAGTTGAGCCTGTACGGCACAACTTGCTTTACAGTATTTCACTCGTTTTCGTTCTTTCACGACCAAGGGATTTCACGACCATTGGCGGCCATTCAAGGTTCTCTTTAAAACAGTCGTTTGAGGCCAAGGGGCTATTTGCAGAGTCATTGTTGTTCGGGTTTTACATTTGTTCGTGCAGTACGAACAGACTATATTTACGCACAAATGTTCGAGATTCTAGGTTGTTCGTACAGTACGAACAATGGTAAAGTGCGAACAGAACTCGAGTTCCTATGGATCACTACGACAAATTACATGAGCAAGTAATTCTTAATGAGGCACTTGAAGCGCTAAGGCGGACGGCTGGAGTGGAGTTGCGCATCGATCCTCACGCGCCGCCCTTCGGGGACGCACTCTTGGAAGCTGATGCGCCAACCGCTCGTGCTCAATTCGTGGCTGAGGTAAAGACCGCACGGAATTTCGCGACCATCGGGATGGTCAAAGAGCGACTAGCCCATCTAGCACCTGGCCTCTATCCTTTGCTCGTTGCACCGTACATCACTCGGGCATTGGCTGATCGCTGTCGCGAGTTGCAACTGCCTTTCATCGATACCGCAGGAAACGCGTACATCAATGTCCCCGGCTTGACCATTTACGTCACGGGAGAACCAAGGCCACTAACTGAAAAGAGCGACCCCCTCACTATCGGGCATATACCGAAGTGGGGATGAAAGTGATTTTCGTCCTGCTGTGTGACCAGGGACTGGCGGATGCAACGTACCGCGAGATCGCGAGAGCGGCTCAAGTTAGCTTTGGAACAGTAGGACCTGTGATCAAAGACCTGGAAAACCGCGGTCACCTCGTGCAGCGAGTGAGACGAAAAACTCTCGCTAACACACGTGAGTTGATGGAAGCATGGGTAACCCGTTATCCCGACGCTCTCCGACCGAAACTCTTCCGAAACCGCTATCAGGCCGATGTAGATCTTCTGCAGGCTTTAGACCTGCGCGGATTGAAGGCATTCTGGGGAGCAGAGGTCGCCGCACAGCGGTTCACCGAGTATCTAAAGCCAGAGCACTTCACCATCTACATGCATGGCGACGCCAAACCTCTTCTTACCCAGGCAAGGCTGCGGCTGGATCTGAACGGCAATACCGAACTTTTGCAGGCATTCTGGAATCTCCCCGCAAACCCGGCGCACCCAGATCTGGTCCCCCCGTTGCTAGCGTATGCAGACTTGATGGCCACACAGGACGGACGTAATCTCGAGACAGCACACATTCTCTATGAGCAGTTTCTCGAGCCCCTACATCGTACCTGAAGATCGCCCTGTCCTTGAATCAATCCTCCGCATCCTCGCGGCGGTGGACCAAGCTGCCAAGGAACAGGAGTGTCCTTATATCGTAGTGGGAGCGACAGCCCGCGATCTCCTACTCTTTCATGTCTTCGGGATTCACGCGAGCCGCGCCACTCGAGATGTCGATTTCGCCATCGCTGTCGAGAGTTGGGAGAAGTTTCACGGAATGCGTAATGCCCTACTCGCGACAGAGGTGTTTGTCCCGAGCGAAGTGGAGCAACGCCTCTACCTTAAAGAGACCGGCATCCCCATCGACCTTATTCCCTTCGGGGGAGTGGCTGACGGCGACACGATCGCTTGGCCACCCGCAAAGGATACAGTAATGACAGTTGCCGGATTCGAGGATGCGATGGCCGCCTCCATTCAGCTTCAGGTCAGTCCAGCTCTCACGGTGCCGGTGGTGTCGCTGGCAGCCCTGGCGATTCTCAAGATCTTTGCGTGGGAAGACCGGAAGACAACCGACAAGGATGCGCTTGATCTCTATCGGGTGCTCTCGACGTATGCGGACGCCGGCAACGAAGACCGGCTCTATGATGGTGACAGCCAATACATGGACAGGTTCAACTACGACCTAAAGCTAGCTGGTGCTGCGTTGGCGGGAGAAGACAGCCGGATGCTGTCGAGCGCAGATACCATCACCAAATTACGCAGGCTCGGGGCCACCGCCAATTTCATCGATACTCTTGCTGAACGCATCCGCACTTCTCGCTGGCAGTTCCAACCCGAAAGGCTCCCGCGCGTGCGCGCCGTCTTGGTTGCGTACTTTGATGAACTCCTGAAATAAACCACGCATTCCTTCCGTTATTACAGGGTTGCGCGCCAGAAGGTGATGGAGGAGGAGGCAGGGACAGCAGCGGCAGCTGCGGTGGCGGAGGCGGAGGTGTTGATGCTGGTGATGATGATCATGGAAAGTGCTCATGGTCGTGACAAAGGTGTCACGCTTGCGGTGGCGATTTCTAAGAACCTGGTGGGCCCGGAGGGATTCGAACCCCCAACCAAGGGATTATGAGTCCCCTGCTCTAACCGTTGAGCTACAGGCCCGCGTGTGTCGTACTTCGATGACTCTACGGCATTTAAAGAGCCAAATCAAACTGGCTGCCACGTTGGCCCCTTACCTTGCATCTTTGAGCATCGCCGCGAGCAGCACGACAAAGTCGTCGTGCAGTGATTCAAGCCGCGAAGTATTCGCATAATGCGTGACCTTGCCTGGAACATATTGGGTTCCCTGCATCTGTCCCGGCTCCGTGTGCGAGAACGGCGGCGGCTCGAGCGTCGCGCAGTTGCCCGTACCCGGCGTTGAGCCGCATGCGACGGCAAGGAACTCGAGCAGTGAATCCCGGTCACGGCGCTCGTCAAGGCGCGCCAGCGCCAGCCTCGCCAGGTCGGTGTCGACGGCAAAGCGCCGCACGGCGACTTGCCCCTTCTGCTTCTCCGTATCGTCTGGGTAGGCGGTGATGCTCGCCACCAGCTGCAGCTCGTCCCCGTAGCTCTTCATGATGGAGTAGAGCTTGCTGGACTCCGTGATGACGGTATCCGGCTCACGCGGGCTGACCGGCGCCGAGCGATTGGCCGCGATATCGATTGAAATGAGCAAATTGGCGAGCAGAAGCGGCGGCAGCAGCCAAAGCGCCACTTCAGCATAGGTTCTGGCAATCCCCACATATTTCGGAGACGACGCGAAGGTAGACATCCGTTGCCACCCCGGTTCCACGCAGCATTAGTAAAACAGATGGCCGACTGTAACTCTATTCAAATCAGATGCAAGAAATGGGCGAGACGTCGTCTCGTTTTCCGCACGCCGGCGCAGAAGTCGCTTCGCAGCACGGGTATATGATTGTGTCGCGCCATACCCATCGGAGCCCAGGAGCACGGAATATGAGTGACCCGCAGACTTTCTCAACCCGCAAACAGGGCCGTCGCGACTTTTTGAAGGCGGGCGGTGCATTAACCGCGGCCCTGCTTTCGCCTTCAGCCTTTGCCGTCACTCCGAACAAGAGTCTGCCGGGTCTGCCCTCGAACCCAAAAACACCAGGGGCGATGCCGACGCGAAACCTCGGCAGGACCGGCTACAAGGTGGGCATCTTCTCGCTGGGTGGGCAGGCCGCGCTCGAAAAGGCCAACAACTTCGATACTGCAGTGCCGATTGTCGAACATGCACTCGACATGGGCGTGAACTACATCGACACCTCGTCGATTTACGGCGGCCCTGAGCGCTGGAGCGAGCAGTACGTGGGCAAGGTGATGGCGCACCGGCGCAATGAAGCGTTTCTTGCAACAAAGACGAAAGAACGTACGCGAGACGCCTCGATGCAGATGATCGAGAAGTCGCTTCAACTGTTGCAGACGGACCACGTGGACCTGTGGCAACTGCACGACGTGGGGACGATGTACGACGTGGACCAGATTTTCGCCAAGGGCGGCGCGATGGAAGCGCTGCTTGAAATGCAGCAGCAGAAGGTGGTGCGCTATCTGGGCATCACCGGGCACTACCGGCCCGATTCTCTGATGGAGTGTATTCACCGGCATGACTTCGACGCGATCCTGATGGCGATGAACGCGGCCGATCCGCATCACTACAGCTTCAACGAAGCGCTGCTGCCGCTGGCCGTGGAGAAGCAGATGGGCATCATCGGCATGAAGATTCCTGGCCGCGGACGTTTGCTTTCCACGTGGACGCCGCCGTCGATCGAGCAGCAGAAGCATTCGTGGGAAGGTATGACAATCCAGACGTCGTCGCCCGGCACACTGAAAATGCGCGAAGCGATGTACTACACGCTGTCGAAGCCGGTGAGCACGGTGATTATCGGCTGCGACTCGATTGCGCAGCTTGAAGAAAATGTGCAGCTCGCACGCGACTTTACGCCGCTGAACGACACGCAGCAGACCGAGCTGGTTGCTCGCGCGGAGGCCTGCGCGAAACCCTCATTGTTTTTCCGGTTCTACGACCGGCCCTGAGGGGCGGCGTTGGCGGAGTTGGCAGCGCTGGCGTAGTGAGCGAGGTTCGAACAGCCCACCTGAGCGGTGGGCTTTCAGCCCTAATCAACTTTCAGGTTGTTGTGCCCGTCATTCCATGTGATTGATGAGTGATGCAATGCATGCGGCGCCGAAACCGTTGTCGATGTTGACGACTGAGACGTTGGGCGCGCAGGTGTTGAGCATGCCGAGCAGCGCAGCCACTCCGCCGAAGGACGCACCGTATCCCACACTGGTGGGCACGGCGATGACGGGAGCGTTGACGAGGCCTGCGACGACGGTAGGAAGAGCGCCTTCCATACCCGCACAGACGATGAGCACGCGCGCGGTTTGCAGCGATTGCTTTTGCGCAAGCAGACGATGGATGCCGGCGACGCCGACGTCGGCGATGAGTTCAATGGCGTTGCCCATGAGGCGCGCTGTGATGGCTGCTTCTTCAGCCACGGGCAGATCGCTGGTGCCGGCGCAAACCACAGCGATGGTTCCCTTGCCAGGTACAACGGGCGCCTGCATGAGGGTGATGGCGCGGGCAGCTTCATGATACTCCGCGCGCGGCTCAGTAGCAGCGACAGCATTGTAGGCTTCGCGGCTGGCGCGGGTTGCGAGCACGTTGCCGCCGGCCTGGGCCATGTGAGCAAAGATGGTTGCGACCTGCGCGGCGGTTTTGCCCGCGGCAAAAATCACCTCAGGCATGCCGGTACGGAGCGCGCGGTGGTGATCGAGCTTGGCAAAGCCCAGGTCTTCGAAGGGCAGATCGCGCAGACGAGTCAACGCATCTTCGGCAGAAAGGCTGCCATTGCTGACTTCTTTAAGCAGAGCTTCAATCTGCAGGCGGTTCACGCGTGCCCCTCTTTCTTGGGATGACCCGATACGTGGCCAGAGATGTACGCGCGCATCGCTGCCTGCATGACCTGCTTGAGCGGAATGGAATGCTTTCGGGCGATGGCGCGGCAGTCTTCGTATTCCGGCGCGGCGTTGGCGGCTTCGCCGGAAGGCCAGCGCGCGACCTTGATGCGGACAGGTCCCCACGCAGTCTGCGCTTCGGCGAATTCACGCGGCAAAGCAGTCTTGTTTTCGATGCGCCAGTGCAGGCCGATGGTGGTGGTTTCCCGAAGGATGATGTCGCGCAGCGCGGGCACGAGATCTGGGGCGCAGAGGACGCTGAGCTGTACGCCGGGACGTCCTTTTTTCATCTGCACGGAAGTGCGGTAGACATCCCACGCGCCGGCTTCTAGCAGCAGTTCGCTGACGTAGCCGAGCAGTTGCGGCGTGGAGTCATCGATGACGGTTTCGATAACGGCGATTGGCTCGGTGGGAATATCGTGTGCCGCCGATTCCTCGCCGATGAGGAGGCGAAGAGCGTTTGGCTGGCCGGGAGCTTCACGGCCTCCGGCGCCGTAGCCTGTGGAAGAAACGCGCATCGCCGGCAGAGGCGCATAATGCACGTCGAGCATGCGCAGGATGGCGGCGCCTGTGGGAGTAACGCGCTCCATGGGCTGGCCGGCGGAGTAAACCGGCGCATCCCCTAGAAGCCTGAGCGTAGCGGGCGCGGGCACGGGCAGCGTGCCGTGCGCACACTCGACGGTGCCGCTTCCGACGTTGAGCGGTGAAGCCAGCCAGCGATGAATGCCAAGCGATTCGCAGCCGGCCGCGGAACAGACGATGTCGACAATCGTGTCGACCGCTCCAACCTCGTGGAAGTGCACGCGCTCAACCGGAATGGCGTGTATAGCGGCTTCGGCTTCGCCCAGCAGTTGAAAAGCGCGGCTGGCGCGAGATTTTACCGCATCCGAAAGAGGAGCTGCTGCAATGATGGAAAGAATAGTCGAGAGCGAGCGGTGGCCATGTTCGTGCTGATCTTCGAGGGTGTGATCATGGATATGCGCATGATCTGAGTGCGGATGGCTATGCTCGTGGGTGTGCCCGGCCTCGTGATCGTGGTGCGAATGATCGTCGTGGCTGTGCGTGTGGCCCGAATGATCGTGACCGGCGTGAATATGTGCCGGCGCAGGGGTCTCCCCGGTGATAACGTCCACCTTGGTTGCAGCAATGCCGCCACGCGTGACCTTGCGCATCTCAAGGCGGGCGCCTACGTCGAGCGCCGCCGCGACTTCGGCAAGGGCGCTGAAGGGCACGCCCGCATCAACAAGGGCGCCGAGAAACATGTCTCCGCTGATGCCGGAGAAGCACTCCAGGTAAGCAATTCGCATCGATCTGAATTCTAAATGGCGGGTCAGGCGCCGCGCCGGGAAAGGATCTCAGCGGGAAGAATGGCGTTCATGGAGCCGGAGCGGAAGCCGGAGGTGTCGAGCGTGACATATTTGAAGCCGGCCTGCCGCAGCTGGGTCGTGATGGCATCGAGCATCTCCATGCCGAGGGCGCGGGGCAGCTCAGTGCGCGCGATTTCAACGCGGGCGAGCTCCCCGTGGTGGCGGACGCGGAACTCCCGGAAGCCGAGGCCGCGGAGGCTTTCTTCAGAGCGCTCTACCTGCTCGAGGACTTCGCGGGTGACCGGGCGACCGTATTCGACGCGCGAGGAGAGGCAGGGCGCGGCGGGGCGATCCCAGAGCGTGTAGCCGGCGGCTTTGGCAAGCGCACGGATCTCAAGCTTGGTGAGGCCGGCGTCGGCGAGCGGCGCGATGACCTGGTGCTGCCGGGCGGCGCGCTGCCCGGGGCGGAAGTCGCGGGTGTCGTCGGCATTCATGCCGTAGGCGATGTGCGTCATGCCAAGCGAAGTGGCCAGCGTTTCCATGGCCTCGAAAAGTTCGGCCTTGCAATGGAAGCAGCGGTCGGCATCGTTGCGCTGGTACTCGGGCTTGTCGAGTTCCGTGGTGCGCAGGATGCGAAGAGGGATACCCTGCTCACGGGCAAAGGCCTCGGCCTGCTGCATGTCGCGGCGCGCGAGGCTGGCAGAGTCAGCAAGCACGGCGAGCATGCGGTCGCCGAGAAGACGGTGCGCGGTGGCAGCGAGAAAGGCGGAGTCAACCCCGCCGGAGTAAGCAACCATGAGACTGCCAAGGGCGCAGAGCTGGTCTTCAAGGGCGCGCAATCGAGCTTCGGCCAGCGTCATCTCCGGTGTTGCGGCGGGTTGCGCGGTCGCGACCATGGGGCGATTATACGCCGCAAATTGATGCCCGCCTTCCTCCGGAAGGCTTAAGGATATTGAAGTTTAGCTCCGGTATACTCTGGACGCGGTCAAGCCTTCATCCGGGGGGATTTTCAATGAAAACGCAGAGAATGGGAAGATTGGCCTGCGGTGTGGCGCTGGCGTTGATGGCGTTTACTGCTCCGGTGCGCATGGTGGCGCAGAGCGGCGACACGGTTTTGAAGGCCGTGGATGCGCAGAAGCTGCTTCCGGACGCGGTGTACTACAGGGGGCAGTCTGCGCCGACACAACTGCGCAACTCGGGTGGCGTGAAGTTTGCCGATGGCTACTACGTGCTGGCGACGCTGGTGGACACGAGCGGCTACTCAAGCGATGTGGCGGCAAAATATCAGGCGTATTTCATCACTGAGGTGCCGATCGAGATCGGCGGCAAAAAGCTGCCCGCGGGCGTGTATGGCGTGGGATTTATTGGCGACGACAAGTTCGTGGTGACGGATGTGGGCGCGCACGATGTGTTGACGGTGAGTTCGACTACGGACAGCGAGATCAAGCGGCCGACACCGCTGCAGGTGCAGGTGGATCCCAAGGGCGGGTTCAGGCTGTATGCGGGACGGCGGTACGTGGTGTTCAAGCGGTAGAGCGGCCTAAGACACCCATCAACATCGAAGCGGACCTTGCGGTCCGCCTTCGATCTTCCAGGTTGAGGATTACCAATAGACAATCGGATCGGGCAGAGTAGCGCCACAGGAACAGACCTCTTGCGAATCAACGACCGGCGCCATCTTCGAACATGCTTCGCACCGGACGCGGCGCGGGTTGAGACGGCCCGGAATCCAGATTCCTGTCATACCTGCGCGACCCAGCTCTGAGCGAAAATATCGATCGACGGCAACGCGATGAGCACCGCCTTTCATCAGCGGCACCATGGATTCCTGATTCTTCCAAGCCGCCACGGTCATCAGGCGATTTCCTACAGCCGCCGTTACCAGGCTGATGAATCCGGGCATGGAGAGCATATCCTGAGAGATCTTGCGGCCATGTTCGAGGATTGTTGCCTTCTCCTTTTCGTCGCGCGCTTCAATGTTTGTAAGGCTGAACGCACCGGGAAGCGCGTTGTTTCCGCTACTCACGCGCATGCTTACGCCGAACTCAAACGGACCAATCGCCGAGGGCTGCACGATGACATCGAGCCCCAGCGAGCGTGGAACCGCGCCACCATCGAAGTAGCCTTCGATGGAATGGATCTGCCTCCTTCGACGCTAACGAAGTCGGCCCCGCGAAGCGAGATCGACTTGCCGGTTGGCGGCAGCCCATTCATCGAGCCGGTGTTTGTACCTTTCATCAGCCATTGGGCGGCCAGCAGACCGTTGCCGTTCTCGATCGAACTCAACGTCTCGAATGAGAGATCCGGGAAGGCATCCCAGAGACCTTTCGCGTAGACACCGATGGCCTCTCCGGTAAGCGGACCCGGAGTAACTGGATCATTGTAGGTGCCGCCAGCCTCGAAGGTTGCTATGATTGCGGCCGCATCGTGGCTATTCCAGGCATCGGTGTACTGCTGAAAAACTTGCGTCAAGTCGGACGGCATTCGCCGAATTCTAGCAATCGCCGACACGCAGGTCGAGAGAATTTCCGAACACAAACCAAAAGGCGGACCTTGCGGTCCGCCTTTGGCGTTCGGGTTGAGATTGCGCTATGCCTTGGCTGGAACTGCGGCGGCGAGGCGCTCCTTGAGCAGTTCGTGGCCCTTGGAGTGCAGGTCTTCGACCGAGATCTTGCCTGCGTCGACGTCGGCGAGGATGGCCTTCTGCGCGAGGTATTCCTTGTTGACGATGCCGGCCTTGGACTGCAGCATGCGCCACGCCTTGCGGCGCTCGACGCAGAACATGACCAGCTGGCGGGAGAGGGCGCGGTACTCGATCTTTGCCGTTCTCCTCGTACTGAATGTAGACGCCGAAGTCCGGAATGAAGGCCCGGTGCGCGGGATCGAGATAGCGGCGGTAGACGACATCCTGCTGCGTGATGCGCACCAGCATGTTGTCGAGCGAAATGAGCTTGGCCGACCGCTCGGGCTTGACCTTCTTGCAGGTGGTTGCGGAAGCGAGCTTCAGTGGTGCACCAGTGGGCCACGGTGTAGCGCATGGTTTCGCCGGTGGCCTTGTTCTTGGTCTCGTACCAGTCGAGATCGGGCGACGGGATTGCCTTTGACGTCGAGCGCTTCCTGGTAGCTTTCGCCCTTGCGCGGGTCGAAGACAAACTCCGGCACGCCGCGCGAGTCGCGCACGCGCTGCGCCTGGAAGAGCGCCATGTCGTCGGCCACGCCGTGCTCCGGCTGGCAGGTGGTGAAGCCTGCAGGAACATGGTGCCGCGATACTCGAGGCCGTCGAGAATGGCCCGGTAGAGCTTGGGCGCGTTGGCCATGGAAACCTGCGCGACGAACGGCGAGCCGTGGCCGGCGAGGAAGGTTTCGGCGACGGTCTTCTTCTCGGTGTTCTTGCCCTGCGTGGCGGCGCCGAAGACGTTCATGTCGTTGCCGCCGAGCATCGGGGTCGAGTCGGAGTTCTGTCCGCCGGTGTTGGAGTAGACCTGCGTGTCGAGCATGAGCGCCTTGACGTTGGGCCGGTTCTGCAGGATCACCTTGGACATGTTCTGGTAGCCGATGTCGCCCATGCCGCCGTCGCCGCCGACTACCCAGACCTTGGGCAGCTCGACGATTTCCTGGTCGGTCATCAGCGCGTCGGTGAAGTGCGTGAAGTCGTAGTACTCGCGCTCGCGTGATGCACGTTCGCCGTCGCGGCGTGAGCAGGATGTCGGCGAGGCGCTCGGGAATGACGGAGCGGCGCGCGTGGTCGACGATGAAGCTTTCGCCCATGAGCCAGCCCACGGTGACGCCGTCCTGGAAGAGCGAGTTCATCCACGGATAGGGATGCGGGTTGTTGGGCGCGGTCGAGCCGTAGACGGTGTTGCAGCCGGTGTGCGCGGCCATGGCCATCACGCTCATGCCGTTGGCCAGGCGGCCGTCGACGGGCTGCAGGCTCTTGTGGTTGAAGGCCTCGGTGAGCAGGACGGCGGCGATGGCCTCGACGAGCTGCGCGTCGGTGATGGGGCCGTGCTCTGCTTCGTAGGCGGCGATGCGCGCCTTGGTGTCTTCGTCGTCTTCGCCGCCCAGGCCGAGGATCAGGTGCGCGATGGCCTGGCGGAGCAGCTCGTATTCAGCCGGGTTGCGCGCCTTGAGCGCTCCGAGCTTGGCGACGCCGGTCTTTTCCAGCTCGCCGGCCTTGGCCACAAAGCGGTCGGCCTTGGCGTGGAAGACGGGGCGCATGTACGCCTCGGTAACCGCGGCGATGGAGCGAAGCACGCTCTTTTCGCCGCAGCCGGCGCAGGCGCCGTCGCCGGATACCAGCGCGTCGTAGTTGCTGCGGACCATCAGCATGTTGCGCAGCGTTGCGGTCTTCGAGTCGGCCGGGTTGGCGGCGTTGATAGAGGCCGAGGTACTTCTGCGAAGTGTCGGGCAGCAGGTTGAGGAAGGCGGTGCCGGTTTCGTGCTCGGCGTTGACTTCTTCGGTCTCCTGCACCATCTTGAGCGCCTCGTGGTCGCCGCAGGCGGTGACGCAGGCCGCGCAGCCCTTGCAGAGATCGCTGACAAAGATGGAGAAGATGCCGCCGGAGCCGGGGGTCTTGCGCTCCGGCGAGGAGAAGATGGCGTTGACCTTCTGATAGGCCATCGGCACCTTATCGATGATGGTGTAGAACTGCGCCTTGGCTTCGGCGAGAAGCCGTCGACGGACTCGGTGACTTCGCGCGATGATCTTCGGCAGCGGCGTGCCGGCCTTGATCTCGGCGAGCATGCGCTGGCGGGTCAGCTTTTCGATTTCGGGCAGCTTGTCGAGCATCTTGCGGCGCTCGCCGGCGTCGCCACGTAGCGGGAGACCGCCGTCGTGAGCAGCGTGCCCAGATCCTGCGAAGTGTTGGGCAGCGCGGTGTCGGGGCAGACCGAGATGCACTCCATGCACTGCGTGCAGTTCTCGGGAATGTAGAGCGGGGTCTCGCGGCGGGCGACGTACTTGGAGGCGGTGTCGCCGGTGGCTGCGGCGATGACGCCCATGGCCGAGAGCGGCGTGGCGGGCTGGTCGTAGCCGAAGCTGGAGCGGAACTCGGCGTCGAAGGCGTCGATAGTCGCGATGGGCGGGCGCGGTCGCCTGGCCGGCGGGCGGCGGTGTGGAGCGGCAACGCCGGTGGCGCAGCCGCCTACTGCCGACCGTGAACGGTCTCAAGGATGGGCAGCAGCGCTTGGCCGCGAGGCGAGGAGTGGTCGGCGGCGGCGAGCTCGCCGATCTTGATTTCCTTGACCCGCTCGAAGCCCTGGGTCATGACTTCCATGTTGGAATTGACGACGGCTTCGCCGAGCTTGCCGAACTTCTTGACGTACTGCTTGTGGACGACGTCGCGATACTGCTCCTGGGTGATGCCGAACTCCTGCAGCAGGCGGCTGACCGCGAAGAAGCCGCCGAGGAAGGCGTTGCCCTGCATGCGGAGTTGAAGGTCGCCGCGGTCGGTGGCCTTGCGGGCGATGTCGAAGCCGGGCAGCGTGAAGACGCGAATCTTCTTGTCGATGATCTGCTTGCGCGCCCAGATGGGAAGGTTCTCCCACGCGCGCTCGCCTTCCTCGTCCGACTCCCAGACGAGGCAGCCGCCCTGCTGAATGCCATCGAGCGGGTTGGTGTGGGTGAAGGCCTTGGGATCGCAGCAGAGAACGACCGTGACGTGGCGCAGATCGCAGTTGACGCGAATGCGGTCCTTGGCGGCGACCATGAAGTAGCTGGTGGGCGCGCCCTTCTTCTCCGAACCGTACTTGGGGTTGGCGCTGACGTGGATGACTTCCTTGGGATTGCCCAGGTCGTCCGTCAGGCCGTCGCGCTCGTAGAGCAGATCGTTGAGGTCGCCGAGGATGGCGCCGAGGTTTTTGCCGGTGGTGATGGCGCCCCATCCGCCGATGGAGTGGAAGCGGACGGCGACCGCGCCCTCGGGCAGCAGCGAAGGCGTTTCGTCGCCGATGACCGCGTAGGGATGGTCGATGCCGAGCACGAAGAAGCTGAGCGCCGTCGGCTGCGGTCTTGCCGTCTTTGCGGGCGCGGCCGGCGGTGGCGAACTCGTAGGCGCCGATGATGTGCTCGGGGCGGAAGTCGCGCGAGCCGAGGCCGTAGCTGCCGCCGATAGATGTGCGGGCACTTCGTCGAGCGTCATGGCGGGCAGGCCTTCCGTGGCGGGGTGGCCCTCGTACTGAATGGCCTTGGAGAGCGCGGTGCGAATGTCGCGGCCGAGCGGGTTGTCGCCGGCGAGAGCTTCGTCGGTGCGCTCGAGGATGATGACGTTCTTCTTGCCCTTGAGCGCGGCAACGATGGCCGCCTCAGGGAAGGGCCGGATGACGTTGACGTGGATGGAGCCGACGCTTGACGCCGCGCGTCTGCGCGCAGGTAGTCGACCGCAGCCTCGATGTTTTCCGCGGCAGAGCCGAGGGAGACGAAGACGGTGTCGGCGTCGTCGGTCTTGTATTCGGTGACGAGCCCGTAGTGGCGGCCGGTGAGCTCGCCGAAATCCTTGTAAGCGTCTTCAAGGAACTGGAGGATCGGCTCGGCGAAGTTGTTGCGGCGCGCCACGATGCCCTGCATGTAGTGTTCCTGGTTCTGCACCGGGCCAAGCAGGATCGGGTTGGTGAGGTCCATCATCTTGGGAACGCGGCGGCGCGTGGGTCCAAAGAGCACGCGCTGCGCTTCGGTGGGGCAGTCGATGATGTCTTCGGGGGCGCCGAGGTATTCGCGGATCAGCTCGGATTCGTGCTTATAGAAGGTGCGCTCAAGGTGGCTGGTGAGGAAGCCATCCATGATGTTCATGCCCGGAGTGAGGGAGAGCTCGGTGACGCGGCGGAGGATCAGGGCCTGGTCGGCGGCCTGCTGCGCGTCCTTGCCGAAGAGCATGATCCAGCCGGTGTCGAGCGCGCCATAGATATCGTCGTGGCCGCAGTGGACGTTGAGGGCGTGCTTGGTGAGCGCGCGGGCGCCGACCTCGAGCACCATGGTGGAGCCCTTGCCGGGCGCGTGGTAGTACTGCTCAACGCCGTAGACAACGCCCTGGCCGGAGGTGAAGTTGACTACGCGCTTGCCGCACACGGAGTGGGCGATGGCGCCGCCCTGGGCCGCGTGCTCGCCTTCAGTCTCGATGGCGATGGTGTTGTTGCCAAAGACGTTCAGGTGGCCCTCAGCATAGGCCTGCTGGAAGAGCTCGCCGCCTTCGGTGGAAGGCGTAATGGGATAAAAAACGCCGGCATCGGCGATGCGGGTCTCGGTGTGATACGAGACGAGCTGGTTGCCGTTGGCAGTGACCCGAATGCCGGGATAGCGAGCTGCTATCCGCCATGATTCCCCCTGTGCGTTCTCGTTCTGTGTGTTCGCTCAAGCTACTGCGTTTTCAATGGGTTGAACAAAACTGCACCTGCGCCGTTCGGCCGGCGAAGGCTTGTACCGCTTCCGCGCAAATCTGAATGCCTGGGACCATACGCTCCTGGGCTTCTCTGACGCGGACAGCAATCAAATTAGCTGAGCTGAATCGATTTGCCTGCGA
Source organism: uncultured Acidobacteriaceae bacterium (assembly GCA_963839215.1). Lineage (GTDB taxonomy): Bacteria > Acidobacteriota > Terriglobia > Terriglobales > Acidobacteriaceae > Telmatobacter. Next base: position 457,853 of record CAWITZ010000004.1, read on the forward strand.
TTCTCAGCCCACATTGATTGCCAAGCAAGTCTAATCGCGCAAGCAGACAACGTGAAATGCCGAACTGAGCGAGTGTCCCGGAATGCGCGACTCTTCCAGTATGCTCCTATCGACGGCAAATTGGAGACGACGTATCACATTACGGTAATAGGTCGGGGATCGAAAAGCGCCGGGCCTTTGTGAGGCACGCCGGGGGCCATATGCGAGGGGCATATACTTGGTCCGTTTCGAAAACTGGGTGTTCGAAGGGCGTTATGGAAGAGAGACAAACCCAACAGGGGCTCCAATTTGCGAGCTACCCCAGCTTGCGGGGGCGCGCCGTACTGGTGACAGGCGGAGCATCGGGTATTGGCGAGTCGATGGTGAGCGACTTTGCGCGGCAGGGGGCGCGGGTCGCCTTCTGGATATTCAGGATGAGGCGGGACGCAGGCTGGCAACCGAACTTGAGACGGAAGGCTGCCCTGCCCCCTTCTATCTGCACTGCGACCTGACCAAGGTTGAGGCTCTGCAGGCGGCAGTGCGCGACGTACTTGGCGCGCTGGGAACCGTGGACGTGCTGGTGAACAATGGGGCAAACGACCAGCGGCACTCCTGGGAGGATGTGACGCAGGAGTATTGGAACAACTCGATCGATCTGAATCTGCGCCCACATTTTTTTGCGATGCAGGCGGTGGCTCCGGCGATGCGGGCGGCCGGAAGGGGATCAATTATCAATATGAGCTCGATTGCCTGGGTGATTCCCTCGACAGGTATGCCGGTTTATGTCGCGGCGAAGGCGGCGATTGTGGGGCTGACGCGCACCATGGCGCGTGAACTGGGCACCGCCAATATCCGTGTGAATGCCGTGCTACCCGGCGCAATCGCCACAGAGAGGCAGAGGCAGCTCTGGTACACGCCGGAGTACCAGGCGCATATTCTTGCGAGCCAGTCGCTGAAGAGGGAGATCTTGCCGGATGACGTGGCGCGGCTGGTGATGTTTCTGGCTTCTGACGACTCGAGCGCCATCACAGGCCAGGGTTACGCGGTCGATGGCGGCTGGGTGTAGCCGGCAGGTGTCAGTGGCAGGGTTCGGGAGCGGCGCTGCATCAAGAGTTTGATTGGCAGCGGATCGTTGGCCATGCCGTAAGATTCTTCAGGGAGAAATTCCAGATGATTCCAGAGCTTAAGGTGAGCCGCGGCAGTGCGGTTCTGCGCGTTCTTGTTGCAATGGTTGTAACTGCTTGCGGAGTGTTGACGGCTGCCGCTGGCGCGGGTGCGCAGACTGCTGCAGATGCAGCACAGATCGCGGCGAAGCTACAGCCGGAGTCGCAAGCGGTGATCGCCAGGCTCTCAGGCCTGCCTGGCCTGCCGGATGGCACGTGGAAGATGCATGCCGGCGACCTGGCGCACGGCGAAGCGATCAATCTGGATGACAGCGGATGGGAGACGATTGCGCCGAAGGGCAACGCTCCTAAGGATTCAATTTGGTTCCGGCAGACCTACGTAGTGCCCCAGACGCTGGATGGCTACGATTTGACGGGATCGCGCATCTGGTTTCAGTTCCACGCGGACGCCAACGGACCGATGCCGGAGATTCTCTATTTCAACGGGCGGCGGGTGGCGCTGGGGGACGATCTGGAGCCGGTGGTGCTCTTTGATGATGCGAAGCCCGGCGACAAGGTGACCGTTGCCGTCAAGCTGCTGCACACGGTGGACGAGAAGCGCTTTCGCGGCGCGACGTTGAAGATCGACTTCCCCGAAAGCAGGCCAAATCCTGAGGATCTGCGCCTGCAATTTCTGTCGGCAGCGCTGCTGGTACCCTCGCTTGCGCAGAACGATACGAGCCAGATGGCAACGCTGAACGAGGCGATCCGCACAGTAGATCTTTCCGCGCTGGATGCACACGACCAGGCGAAGTTTGACGCGAGCCTGAAGGCCGCTCAGCAGAAACTGGCAGCACTGAAGCCGCTGCTGTGGATCAGGCCACGTTCCACCTTTCGGGTAACTCGCATATCGACGCGGCATGGCTGTGGCCGTGGACGGAGACCGTGGATGTGGTGAAGCGGACCTTCGGCACGGCACTGCAACTGATGTACGAATATCCGCAATACACCTACACGCAGTCGGCCGCAGCCTACAACGAGTGGATGGCGCAGAAGTATCCTGACATGAATGCGGAAATCGCGCAGCGCATTAAGGAACGGCGCTGGGAGATCGTGGGCGGTATGTGGGTTGAGCCGGACCTGAATATGCCGGATGGCGAGTCCCTGGTGCGGCAGCTTCTGGTGGGCAAGCGGTGGTACCAGAAGGCGTATGGCGTGGATGTGCGGATCGGCTGGAATCCGGACTCGTTTGGATATACGTGGCAGTTCCCTCAGATCTACAAGAAGAGCGGCGTTGACTACTTTGTGACGCAGAAGATGACGTGGAACGACACGAATCAACTGCCGTTCAAGCTGTTCTGGTGGCAGTCGCCGGATGGGTCGAAGGTGCTGGCGTACTTTCCGCATGACTATGCGAACGGCAACCTGAACCCGGTGCGGTTGTCGAACGACATGGTGACGGCGCGGGAGCGCGCGCCGGGCATGACGGAGATGATGGACCTCTATGGGATCGGCGATCACGGCGGCGGGCCGACGCGGGCGATTCTGGATGAGGGCATGCACTGGGCCGAGGCGGCGGCCGGCGACACGTGATGCCGAAGTGCCAGTTCGGTATTACGCAGCCGTACTTCTCGGCGGTTGAGAAGGAAATTGCGCCGGAGAGTCCGGTGTGGGACTACCAGTCGATTGCAAAAGGCTACAAAGCGCCGGAGACAGTGGCGGGCAAGATCGCGATTCCGACCTGGAAGAGCGAGCTCTAACTTCGAATATCACCGCGGCGTGATGACGACGCAGGCGAATCACAAGCGGAACATGCGCGAGAGCTCAATTGAGACGCTGAATGCTGAGAAGTGGGCGTCGTTGGCGTGGGTCCTGGCCGGACGGCTACCCCGGAAGCGAGATCACCGAAGACTGGAAGAAGGTGCTCTTCAACCAGTTCCATGATCTGGCTGCGGGCTCGGGCATCGGCGTCATCTATAAGGACGCACAGAAGGATTACGACGTGGTGCGCTGGTCGACCAACGAGATTGGCGCGAAGGCGCTGGGCGCGGTCGACGAGAAGATCAACACAGCAGGCGAGCGGAGTTCCGGTGGTGGTTTATAACCCGCTGGGATGGGAACGCTCTGGCGATGTGAGCGTGCGCGTGCAAGGGCGCTGCAGGCCCGATGGTGACACGCTGCATGCGACGATTTCAGATGTGCCGGCGCTGGGATACAAGGTTGTGCGGAGTGCCACCGCTTTGATCATGAAGGGACCGGACGGCAACGAAACTGCCAGCGAATCCTGACCGGAGACTGAGGAAACTCTATCACTCTGAGTAACGAACATTTGCACGTTGCGATCGACAAGTCGTCTGGATGCATCACGAGCCTGGCGAGAGAATGCGTCGAAGTTTGAGTCGCTCGCTTCTGGCGGATGTGGCAACCAGTTGCAGTTTTTCAAGGACACGCCGAAGGAATATGACGCGTGGAACATCGATCCGGGCACGCTTGACGTGCCACCAATGACTATCGCGAAAGCGGATTCTGTTGAATTGATCCATGTTGCCGAAGGTGAGACTGCTATTCGCGTTGCACGGCACTGGCAGAACTCGAAGTTTGTGCAGACGATCAGCCTCAAGGGCGATCTGGTGGATATCGACAACGAGATCGACTGGCATGAGACGCACGTTCTGCTGAAGGCGGCGTTTCCGCTGGCGGCGAGCGGTCCGTTCGCGACGTATGACATTCCCTTCGGCACGATTGACCGGCCGACCACGCGCAACAATTCCTGGGAGAAGGCGCAGTTCGAGGTTCCGGCGCAGTACTGGGCCGACCTTGGAGATGGAAAGCACGGCGTAAGCATTATCAACGAATCGAAGTTCGGCTATGACGCGGCGGGGAACGTGCTGCGTTTGACGCTGCTGCGCTCGCCGACGTGGCCCGACCCTGAGGCGGACCGCGGGCATCATCATTTCCGGTTTGCGGTGTATCCGCATGCGGGCACGTGGAAGGATGCGATGACGGTGCGGCACGGGTTTGAGTACAACTACCCGCTAACAGCCGTGGTGACGACATCTCACCCAGGTACGCTGCCCGCGCAACACTCGTTTGCGTCCGTCACATCAGAGAACGTGGTGATGACAGCGATGAAGAAGGCCGAGGACTCGAAGGGTCTGATCTTCCGCGCGTATGAGTGGGCCGGCAAGGAGACGACGGCGGAGTTTCACGTTCCAGCGGGAGCGAGCGGCGCCACTGTGACAAACATGATGGAGACCCCGGAGGGCCAGCCGCTGACTGTTTCCGGCGACGTGGTCAAGGTGCCGATTCACCCATTTGAAATCGTGACGATCCGTGTGGACTATCCGAATGGCGGACCGAAAGAGGAGTAAACGGGAATCCGGAAATGCGGGGGATGGGCGCAATATGCTCATGGCCCTGCATTTGGTACTCTAGAAACAGGGAGCTATAACGCATGAACATTACGTCCCCGTTCTTTGTTGTGCCGCTTATCGTGGCCGTGTTTGCTGCCTCGATCCTGTTCGCAACGAGCAGCAAAGAAGACGGTCACCACTCCTCGCACTGATTCCAATTCATCAAGTCTGCTGAAGGTGCACGAGCGTGACACCCTGGCGCGGAAGCGTCAGGGTGAGCGGGGCTTTGCCGGAGCTGAGGGTAGTAGTCGTGTGCGAAGGCATCGTCCGCTCCAGCGCGCCCGTTTTCTCAAGCTGAGCCAGATATGCCAGGCGTTGCTGTGGCTGGCGGCCACAGTAAGGAGTCCCCGGAAGCGCTGCCACGACAGCGGATTTACCACGCCGGCGTGGTAAAACATGGCTTACTGGCCGCGGGGTCGGGATTTCCGGAACTATTCAGGCGCGCTGGGCGTATCCAACGGAAAGAGGGCGAACTGTGATGATGCGCAAAGGAATTGTGCTGGCTGCGGGATTGGCGTTGGTGGCCTCGGTTACTGGTTGCCGTGTGCGGACGGAGAAGGACGCGAACGGCACGGAGAAGAACGTCCAGGTCGATACGCCGTTTGGCGGGGTGCATGTGAACACGGATCAGATGACGGCAGCAGACCTCGGTCTGCCGGTGTATCCGGGCGCAACACCGATCACGGGCGATGACAAGCACAAATCCGCCGATGTGCACATGGGATTTGGCGAGTGGCAGCTGAGGGTGCGGGCGGTCTCATACGGCACGCCGGATGCCCAGGAGAAAGTTGTGGCGTTTTATAAGAAGGCAATGGGCCGGTTCGGCGATGTGCTCACTTGCCAGGGCGATGCGCCGGTGGGTATGCCGGCCACGACCGCCGAGGGGTTGAACTGCGCAGATAGCAGCCGCCACTCGAATTTTCAGTTTAATGGAAATAAGAATGGCATTCCGGATCCCAACGGGCTGCAATTGAAAGCCGGCTCGAAGCGACACCAGCATATTGTGGGCTTTGACGAGTCCAAAGACGGCCAGACGCGTTTCGCCCTGGTTGCGCTGGACCTGCCTGCTGGCATCGATTCCAAGGACGACAAGAGCGATTAGCTCCGAATTAGTGCCGGGCATTCGCTCCGGACATTCACTCCGGGCAAGGCATCAGCACGATCGGCGGGCACCTGGCAACCGATGGCTTAGAATCGCCTAAGTAAAAACATCCCAATTGGAGCCCGTGACAATGCAGAGCTATGTCGCCCGTCTGTCTGCTGCAGCCATGCTGTCAGCAGCGGTGACCTTGTATGCCGCCGAAAAGCCCAAGCCGAAGCCGGCTGCCCCGGTACAGGTTGATCCGTATGCCGAAGTGCAGCCCGCCACGGAAAACCTCGACCTCGCGATGTATCAGCGGATACGCGATGAGGGACTGAATCACTCACACGTAATGGAATTTGCGAGCGCGCTGGCGGACGGAATCGGGCCGAGGCTGACGGGTTCACCCAATGCGAAGAAGGCCAACGAGTGGACGCGCGACACTCTGACTAAAATCGGGCTTGAGAATGCGCATTTGGAGGACTGGGGCGAGTTCGGGCTGGGATGGCAGCAACTGAATACATGGGCCCGTATGGTGACTCCCGACACGGCGATTTTGATTCTGCAGGCGACGCCGTGGTCGCCTTCGACGCCGGGTCCCGTGACCGGCGACGTAGTCTTTGCCAACATTCAAAGTGAAAAGGACTTTGATCAATACAAGGGCAAGCTAACCGGGAAGATTGTGCTGCTGGGCGCAATGCGCGACGTGCCCCCGGTCGACAAGCCTCTCTTTGGACGCTATACGGACAAGGAACTTGAGGAGATTGCCGCGTTCCCGGTTAGCGAGAGGAACGGGATTTCGCCAGAGCTGATGGCGCGGATTCGCGCGCGTATGGAACGGCTGCGCCTGGTGGATAAGATCGCGCAGTTCCTGGCCGATGAGAAGGTGGCGGCGGTGATTGAACCGAGCCGCGATGGTAAGAACGGGGGCGGCTCAGGCGGAACATTCTTCGACGACAACGGCGCGACGCTGGGACGAACCCCTTATGTGGCGGCAAGCCGGGTAAAGGTGCCGGTGGCCGTAGCTGCGATTGAGAGCTACGGACGACTTTATCGCCTGACCGAAGCGCATGTGCCCACTACGGTTGAAATCAATATCGAGACAAAGTTCACCGGTGAGCACGAGCACGGATATGACACGGTGGCGGAAATTCCAGGGACCGACCCGAAGCTGAAGGACCAGGTAGTGATGCTCGGCGGGCACCTGGATAGCTGGATCGCGGGCACGGGTGCAACCGACAACGGCGCGGGAACAGTAGTGGCCATGGAGGCTGTGCGCATTCTGAAAGCGCTTGGCGTCAAACCCCGCCGCACGATCCGCATTGCGCTTTGGACCGGCGAAGAACAGGGGCTTTTTGGATCGAAGGGATATGTGACCCAGCACTTCGGCTCGGCACCGTTGTCGACGGCGCCCGATCAGCTCGCGCTGCCGGAGTTCATGCGTCGCGCAGCAGGACCGCTTACTTTGAAGCCGGAGCAGTCGCTGATCTCGGGGTATTTCAACGTGGATAACGGGTCGGGCAAGATTCGCGGCGTCTATTTGCAAGGCAATGCGGCAATCGCGCCGATTTTTGCCCAATGGATTGCGCCGCTGAAAGACCTGGATGTCGACAACGCTGACCATGCGCAATACGGGCGGCACCGATCACCTGAGCTTCGATGCGGTTGGGATTCCGGGATTTCAGTTCATCCAGGATGATCTGGATTATGAGAGCCGCACGCACCACTCGAACCAGGATGTCTACGAGCGGCTGCAGGCAGCAGACCTGAAACAGATTGCAACTGTCGAGGCAATCTTTGTCTACAACGCGGCGCAACGCGACCAGATGTTGCCGCGTAAGCCACTGCCTGATCCGGTGGAGGAAGAAAAGAAGCGCGCTCCACTGGATATCTTCCCCGGCGCAGTGCCCCAGCCTGAACCGGAGAAGAAGTAGCTTTCCCTCTCAACGCGAGCATCAGAACCAGCGGCGCCCAGGCACTTAGTCGGGGCGCCGTTTTCATCTGAGCGTGGGGTACCCGAAGGTCAGGGGCCCCGATTTGCGAATGCCAAGCGGATTTAACACACTGCTTTGGGCTGGTTTGCAGCATCCCCGTGCGCACGGTAAAATGGAGAACTGTTGGATCCTGCACGGCACTCGTCGGCGGCCAACATACGTCGGGGAGTGGCTCAGCCTGGTAGAGCACCTGGTTCGGGACCAGGGGGTCGGAGGTTCAAATCCTCTCTCCCCGACCAATGAAATCAACCTATTACAATTCAAAACCAAAGATCCCATGTCGGGCGGTTGGATGAGCCCCGATGCCTATGCGGGCTGCCTTACGACTATATTTCCGCAGAGCCTCAGCGCTCACAGTTCCGGAAGGCCTATTTGACGCAAGAGCACTGTCAGATCGAATGACCGCTTTCCCGGGTCTCAAGCGGACCCAGATCGTTCCGGAGAGATGGTCGTGAGTGCAAATCCCGAGACGCGGGCTCACCCTGCCTGTCCGCTAAAATGCGGTAATCAAAATAATCAGAGGAGAATTCTCCCGAAGATGAGCCTCTCGGTCTGTTCGTTCAATCGCATTCCCTGTCTTTCCTGCTCATCATCTCCCAAGTTGCCTGCAGGCCCAGTTGAATCCTGCACCAAAGCGTCACAAAATTCCTCAGCCTAAGGCCGGATGACCTTGAAACGGGTATCGCCGTGGATTCGGTGCATTGAAGCAGTAAATCTTCATGGCGACACTTGACTAAGCGGGAATGGCTCCGCGGCTATTGAGCGCCGGAGATCTCTAGCTCACAAAGAACGCCGTCCTTCGAGATTCAGCGGCGTAGCCTCGTCGGATTGAGCGGGTCGCTTGGAGAGTTGGCAGGTGGCGAAACGGCGGCATCAGTCGGCATCCGCGTGGAAATTCTCGCAGGTCCGTCAGATTGACCACTGTCACATGCTTTTGTCTGACGCACAGATGCGGCTGCTCCTCACGCAGAACAACTCGCATTTGATGCCGCGACACTTCACATGCGGAGGGCGGCCATTTCCTTGGATGATACGCGGGGCACAATCTAATCTTACGCAAGCGTCAGTCGTTCAAGTCATCGGGAGAACGATAAATCAGCTCGACCGCTAATGCAGCCAGCTCACACCATTAACTCAGCTCTGTCCTGCGGCATCTTTCGGGATCGGCGGACTGCTTTTGATATGCAACGGCCGACTTCTTGGACCGCGTCTCTGTATGAAACCGGACAGTCGTTGAATGCGTTCGAATAGGCTGAGAAGCCAGTATTGCAGTTTTGCCCGTGGTCATCTTCGGCGACCCACGCGACGACGCTGCTGGCTTAGCAATCTTTGGATTCACAGCCGCGCCGCGAGGCTCACGATTAAAACCGAGATGTTTCGCGAAAAACGAGTAGGTATCGCATTCAGGGGAAAACGTTCGAACAGGCTCGGCGACTCGTGGACGGACGGGATGAAGGTGATGGCCCTGTACAACGATTCAAGATGCAATCTTGCTGGACAAGAGTGTGCCCGCGAGTTTTGACAATTGGTCCGCTTGGCGTCAAGCCCTCGCTTACATGGACCAGCTTCACTCCGTGATTCTGATGGCGTCGGACACTAAGGCAAACCAGTCCGCTCTGGTTCAAACCTGTGTCGAGGACGGAAGGAAACTCTGGTCGGATATTTCGGACAAGTATTTCAAGCAGCTACCCGGAGGGTCGTATACGGATTTGGAGGGAAAGGTTCGTGCTTGTCCACGTTAGGCCGAATTGCGGAGACTGGAGAATCGGAGTTCGGACGGCTGATGGGAATCGGGCAGACGCAGTACCTCATCAGGCAATTGTGCTGGTCAACGGGTTGATACGCGACGCTCGCTGCCAGCCAACGGTGGCCAAAACCGAAGCAACCGGGAGAGGCTCTCTCGACGATTCGTAACTTCCTCCTTTGTGACATCCGGCTTTTGGCAGATGGTCAAGAGCTCAGGATGGGGTACGGCGCGTTCCAGTGAGGGCGCCCAGAGTGCATCGAGGGCGTGGTAAAATGCGCTTATGACGCATTCCTTTTCTGCCAGCGCAATGCGGCGTTTGGCCCTGGCTTTGGGATTGTGTCTGCTGGCATTTCTTTTTGCGACAGAGGCAAAACTTGCCCGGTATAGCTCCTCGAATGTCGAGTTGAGCGCCATCCGGAGTGCAAAGGCGCGGCTTGCGGATGCCTCTGAACCGATCGCGCATGTAGTAGCGGTTCTCCGATCTTCTCCGCAACAATTTGGCCTGGCGCTGCTCGTTGCTTCTTGCGCCGTGGGCCTCGTAAAGACGAGGCCCTTCTCCGCAATCGTCGTCAATTACAGATCGCGGCGCCATTCTGCTGCAGTTTTTCTATCTCCCGAGCTTTTCTTCCGGCCTCCCCCCGTTAAGTCCCCCGCTTCAGCCGATTTAATTCATCACTACTAATCAACCACGTGTTAGCGGGAGTTTGCGCGAGAGCGCAAGGCCTCGCTCTGACGAGCGTTATTCGAGCACGGGTTGAGCGAAGCGCTTCTACTACGGGAGTTGGATCCACATGCAGAAACATCTCTTTCTGGCCGCGGCTGGCTTGGTTGCAAGCTGCGGCGCCCTCAGCCTCTTTGGATGCCGCAACAGCAAGGACGCGCCTACGGAGGCCGCTACGCTGCCAACGGCGCGCGTTGCGAAGGCACAACGGGGCGATATCGCCAAGGTCTTAACGCTTGCGGGGCAGTTTCAGCCTTACCAGGTTGTCGACGTGCACCCCAAGGTAAGCGGCTACATGAAACACATCAATGTCGATATTGGTGACACTGTGCATGAGGGCCAGATCCTCGCTGTGCTGCAGGTACCGGAACTGAGAGCGCAGCTAGAGGGTGCGACCTTTGAAATGGAGCAGAGCAAGGAAGAAATCGCGCGCTCGCAACATGAGATCAATCGCGCACAGGCGACCCACGGGGCTTTGCACGGGGCTTATGAGCGCCTTAAGCAAGCGGCTGCGGTTCGTCCCGGCTTAATTGCGCAGCAGGAACTGGACAACGCACAGGCGCAGGATCTTTCTGCCGAGGCGCAGGTGGACTCAGCCAAAGCGGCAATGGCCGCCGCGCAGCAGCACATGGGTGCTGCCAACGCGGAGAGGCAGCGCGTCGAAGCGCTTGAAGCGTACACCAACGTGACTGCCCCGCTGGATGGCGTCGTGATCTGGCGCTATGCGGATACGGGAGCGTTGATCCAGGGCGGCACAACGTCGAACGACCAGTCGCTGCCAATCGTGCGCCTGTCACAGAGCGACCGCCTGCGCCTGCGGGTTCCTGTTCCAGAAGACGATGTGAAGTATGTGCGCGAAGGCGATCAGTTGCAGGTGCGCGTGGATGCGATCGGCCGTTCATTCACAGGCAAGATTGTGCGCTTTACGCGCAATGTGAACTTTGAAACGCGCACGATGGAAACCGAAGTGGACGTGGAGAACAAGGACCTCTCGATTGCGCCCGGCATGTACGCAAATACGATGATGCGCCTCGCACATGTTGAGAATGCGGTCACGATTCCTGTGGAAGCGATTGTATTGAACGGCGCGCAGCCGCAGGTGTATGTGCTCGACAGCTCCAACCGCGTTCACATTCGCAACGTGCAGGTGGGCCTGGAAGGTTCAAAGCTTGCCCAGATCGTTGATGGCCTGCAGCCCGGCGATCTTGTCTTGATGGGCGGCCAGGAAAAGTATGCCGCCGATGAGGTGGTTCATCCTTTGATCGCCGAGACGCAGGCCTCAGAAACAATGCAGCAAGCCGGCGGCATGATCGACATGAATTCAGAAAATGGTGGCGCAACTCCTCAAGAAGGCGGTGCCCACTAATGCCTAAGTTTGCGCTCAAATTTCCCTACTTCATTATCATGATCTGCCTGGTCGTTGCGCTGGTTGGCACCTTCAACCTTACCCGCATGCCGGTAGATCTGTTTCCAAAGATTGATATGCCGGTAGTGGTGGTAGCAACGTTCTACAACGGAATGCCGCCGGAACAAATCGAAGCAGACATCACGAATACCTTCGAGCGGTTTTTCACTCTGGCCGCCAATGTGGATCACAGCGAGTCGCGCTCGATGAGCGGTGTGAGCCTTATCAAGATTTATTTCAAGCCGGGCACCGATCCGAATGCCGCGCTCAGCAATATCGCCAACCTTGCGATGGCGGATTTGCGCCGGCTGCCGCCGGGAACCCTGCCGCCTGTGGTGCTGGGAATGGATGCTTCAACGCAGCCCGTGTGCCTGGTGACGCTTAAGGGCGAAGGGCTGAACGAGACGCATCTCAAGGATCTGGCACAGTTCCAGGTCCGTAACCAGATTTCGAATGTGCAAGGCGCATCTGTGCCGCAGCCATACGGAGGAACCTACAGACAGATTCAGATCTACGTTGACCCTCTGAAGCTGGAGGCGCGGAACCTGAGCCTGAATGACGTGGTCAGCGCAGTCAACTCGTCTAACCTGATCCTTCCGGCGGGCGATGTGCGTATCGGCAGCAAGGACTTCAATATATACGCCAACAGCCAGTTCCCCGACGCAGATGCCATGAATCAGATGCCGCTCAAGTCAGTGGGCAACTCATCGGTATTGGTGGGCGATATCGGCAAGGCTGTCGATTCTGGCGCGCTGCAGTACAACATCGTACGCATCGATGGTCAGCGGTCGGTCTATGTTCCGATCTTCAAGCAGGGCGGCGACTCCAACACAATCGCGATCGTGAACGGCATCAAGGAAGCGATCAAGAAGCTCGTCGATATTCCCGAGTCGCTAAAGACCGCGGTGGTTTTCGATCAGTCGATCTTTGTCAAGCTGGCGATCAGCAACGTTACGAAAGAGGCGCTGATCGGACTGGTTCTCACCGGGCTGATGATTCTGATCTTCCTCGGGAGCCCCCGCGCTACGGTAGCCGTGCTGCTCGCGGTTCCACTGTCGATGCTGGTCTGCCTGCTGATCACCAACTATATGGGCGGCTCGATCAACACGATGCTCCTTGGCGGTCTGGCGTTGGTCTTCTCGCGTTTGATCGACAACGGCGTAATCGTACTTGAAAACATTTTCCGGCACATTGAGGAGGGGGAACCACCTGCCGTTGCGGCAGAGAAGGGCGGCACGGAGGTATCGCTGGCTGTATTGGCAGCAACCTTTACGACGGCGATCGTCTTTTTTCCCGTTACGTTCTTCAGCGGAGTGAGCAAGTATCTGTTTACACCGCTGGCACTGGGAGTTGTCCTTTCCATATTCGCATCGTATTTTTTTGCGATGACTGTGGTGCCGCTCTACTGCTCGAAATTTATCAGTGTGGTCGACGACGGCGAGGAAGGACACTCGCGCCACCAGGGGTTGTTGGCGCGTTTCGAAAAGTGGTTCAATGCAAAATTTCAGGCGATGTTGAACTGGTACGAAAAGCAGGCGAAGCGCGCGCTGCAGCGTCCCGGGCTGACGGCCGCGGTGATTCTGGGGGGCGTCACGCTGATTATTGCGGCTCTGGCTCCTTTCGTGGGGCGAGCATACTTTCCACGCACTGATCCAGGCCAGTTTGTGATCAACGTGCGCATGCCCAGCGGCACACGGCTCGAAGTGAGCAACGAATACATCGCGAAAGTCGAAGACATAATTCGTAAGGTTATTCCCAAGAAAGACCTCGGGATGATCGTCTCGAATATCGGCGTCTATCCGGATCTTTCGGCGATTTACACCACCAATTCCTCTATGGATACGGCGTTTGTGCAGACGAGCCTGAAGGAGGACGCGAGCAGCTACGATTCCATGCGCCGTGTGCAGAGGGAGATATCACGTGAGTTGCCTGAGCTTTCGGCGTACTACCATGCGGGTGGGCTGGTGGACTCAGTGATCAACCAGGGACTGCCTGCGCCAATCGATATTCAGATACAGGGTCATGACATGGACAGGTCCTACGATCTTGCCAGCCAGCTCGCTGACAAGATCAGGGCGATGCCCAATGTGAGCGGCGTTTACATTCCGCAGGACGTCGACTATCCGGGCCTGGCACTCAACATCGATCGCGAACGCGCGAGCCTGATCGGCATCTCCACCAAGCAGGTGGTGGACGACGTGATTACTGCAATGACTTCCGACGGCATGGTCGCACCGAGCTACTGGATTGATCCAAAGAGCGGCAACAACTACCTTGTGACGGTGCAGTACGACAATCACTCTATCGACAACATGTCGATGGAAGGTCTTCTGAGTATTCCGCTACGCGGCGTCCGGCCTGAGGGCTACAGTCCTCTACAGGACGGAGGCAGAGCGACACCGGCATCGCTGCAACTTTTTCAGGGCGCTCACACCGAGGGCTATGTGCCATTGGGCGAGGTCGCTACGATCCGCAGGATCAACACACCGACGGAAGTAGATCACAACCAGATACGGCGGGTGATCGATATCTATGTAGCGGCAAAAGGCGAGGCGCTACAGACACTGGGAGCGAGGATCAACCGTCTGCTGAGTGAGACCCAGCATGACCGCAACACGGTGATAAAAGTACGCGGTGCCGTAGTGAGCATGAACACGGCATTTAGCGAATTCGGTTTGGGGCTCATTCTCGCAGTGCTTCTGGTGTATCTGATCCTGATGGCGCAGTTTAGATCATTCATTGATCCGCTAATCATTCTGATGGCGATTCCGCCAGGGCTGGCGGGCGTGGTGATCATTCTGCTCATCACAGGCAGCACGCTGAACATCATGTCGCTGATGGGCGTGATCATGATGACGGGCATCGTTGTCTCAAACAGCATTCTGATCGTCGAGTTCGCCGGCATTCTGCATGAACGCGGACTGCCCTTGCTGGAGGCAACGGTAGAAGCGTGCAAGGTGCGACTGCGGCCAATCCTGATGACGTCGCTGGCGACGCTGCTAGGCATGATTCCTATGGCCCTTGGCGCCGAGGCGGGCAGTGAGCAGTACGCACCGCTTGCGCGTGCTGTAATCGGCGGGCTGGGACTGTCGGTAATTGTCACGGTCTTCCTGGTCCCTGCGGTGTACCTGGTGATTCACGGGCCGCGAAGTACCGCAGGCTCGGTGGTGGAGGGGTAGACGATGACCAGACAAAGACGACTCGCCTCCTCCTGCTCTTTGCTGATCGCTCTTGCGATGCCGTGCGCCGGTTTGGCTCAACAAATCGCAGAGCCCGGCACGGCCCCGCCGCGCCTCACGGTAAGGCAGGCTGAAGAACTTGCCATCCGCAATAATCCCCAGATAAGCGTGGCGCGCCTGCTGGCCCTGGCCCAGGCGCAGGTGACTCGCGAAGTGCGGTCGGCCGAGATGCCAACCGCTACGGCCAACCTGACAGCGGTGGGGGCACACGATGGATCGCGCATCACGGCCGGTGCGTTGAACAATCCGATTGTCTACAACCGCGCAGCGGGCGGCTTGACGGTGAGCCAGCTGATCACAGATTTCGGACGGACGCATAATCTGGTTCTCAGCGCGCGGTCCACCGCAAAGGCGCAGCTGGAAAGCCAACGAGCCACCGTGTTGGATATCACGCTCGCCGTCGACCAGGCCTTCTATCAGGCGCTGAGTGCGCAGGCAGTGCTGAAGGTAGCGCAAGAGACCATCGCCCAACGTCAGGATTCCGTCGACCAGATAACCGCATTGGCAAACCAGAAATTGCGCTCTGATCTCGATCGAAGCCTGGCTGACGTGCAACTGTCGCAGGCAAAGCTTCTGCTGGTTGACGCGCAGAACGCGGCTGCAGAAGCCATGGCTAGTCTGAATGCTGTGCTGGGCTTCGAGACAGATCAACAATATACGTTGGTGGACGAAATCGGCCCTGCTCCCCTGCCTGCCCCCCTGGACACGGGAACGATGGTGCAACTGGCTTTCAGTCAGCGGCCGGACCTTGCCGCGCTTGAGGACACTTCACTCGCTGCCACGCAGTACGGCAAGGCCGAGAGAGACCTGTGGATGCCGACGGTATCTGCTCTCGCGGCGGTGGGCGGCACTCCAGTGCGAGCCGATCAAATTCAGTCGTCATGGTATGGCGCGGCGGGAGCCAATATCAATTTTCCTGTGTTCAACGGGTTCCTGTTCAACGCCCGCTCGCAGGAGGCAAAGCTGCGCGCCGGCGCGGCCGACGAAAGAGTGCGCAACCTGCGCGAGGAGATCGCTCGCGACGTACGTACAGCGGTGTTGGGCGCACAGGCGGCTTTTCAGCGGATTGGCGTGACCCAGGAGATGCTGAAACAATCAAACCTCGCACTGGATCTGGCCCAGGCACGATACAAGCTCGGACTGAGCGGCATTGTCGAGCTTAGCCAGGCAGAGCTTGCACAAACCGAGGCAGAGATTGCTTATGCCAATGCACGCTACTCCTACCAGACGGCACTTGCCGAGGTGAGATTCCAAACTGGGCAATGAGGCATTTGGTTGCAGCTCACCGCGGCCGGTAAACTTCTCCTTGTTTGCAGAAACGGGGAAGCTTGATGAAGGCACTGGTAAAGAGCCGGGCTGAGCGAGGCCTTTGGCTCGAGGATATTCCCGAACCGACGATCGGCATCAACGACGTGCTGATTCGCGTGCGCTACACCGGCATCTGCGGAACTGACGTACACATCTATCAATGGGATGAGTGGGCGCAGAAGACTATTCATGTTCCAATGGCGATCGGGCATGAGTTCGTCGGCGAGATCGTCGAAGTGGGATCGAACGTAAACGACTTTTTCCCCGGCGATATTGTGAGCGGCGAGGGGCACGTGGTCTGCGGTCGCTGCAGAAACTGCCTCGCCGGCCGCCGCCACCTTTGCAAGGACACGCAGGGCATCGGCGTCAATCGCCCTGGCGCGTTTGCCGAGTTTATCTCGCTGCCAATGACGAATATCTGGCGGCATAATCCAGGCATCAACCAGGAAGTCGCTGCGATTTTCGACCCTTTTGGCAACGCGGTGCATACGGCCCTTTCTTTCCCGGTACTGGGCGAAGATGTGCTCATCACGGGTGCGGGACCGATCGGCATCATGGCGATTCCGGTTGTGCAGCATGCGGGTGCGCGCCATGTCGTGATTACCGATCTAAATCCATTTCGACTTGACCTGGCTCGCAAGATGGGCGCGACGCTGGCCGTCAACCCCACTGAAACGCCTCTGACGGAAGTGCAGAAGCAGCTCAATATGTCAGAGGGCTTTGATGTCGGCCTCGAGATGTCGGGCAGCCCGCAGGCGCTAGGCACGATGATCGCGAATATGAGCCACGGCGGAAAAATTGCTTTGCTTGGGATCTCCGCGAAGAGCACCGAGATGGACTGGCGGCCGGTAATCTTCAACATGCTAACGATAAAAGGCATCTATGGCCGCGAGATGTACGAGACGTGGTACAAGATGTCGGTGTTGCTTGAATCGGGGCTGGATATCTCGCCGGTGATCACGCACCGTTTTCCCTATAGCGAGTTTGAGAAGGGATTCGAAGCGATGATGTCAGGCCAGACTGGCAAAGTTGTGCTGGACTGGACCGCCGTAAGATAAGAGTCGGCTTTTCCACCGTGCAGGTGCCAGCCGTGAGTGTGAGCCTCAATGCAACAATGGAGACGAGAGGGCCGGGGAACAGTGCTGGGCAAACTGGAATTGATTGTAGGGCCGATGCGGAGTAACAAAACAGCCGAACTGCTGCGCAGAATCGAAATACGGCGCCAGTACGCAAAGCAGGACGTTCTGCTGTTGAAGCCGAGCGCCGATACCAAGGCCGCGGCGGGGCTGATTGAGAGCCGGAACCGCAACGGCTGCGGCAAAATGGAAGCCGTTGAGTTTCCGTCGGCCGACCCGTGGGCGGTGCTGCCGATTTTGATCGCGCGAGAGGAGCAGATTGGCAAGCGCGTCGAATGCGTGGCAATCGATGAAGGCCAATTTGTCGAGGACCTCTTTCTGTTCACCAAGCGCCTGCTTGAGTCGGGTCACGATGTGATGGTCTCGGGCCTTGAGCTCGATTTTCGCGGCTTGCCCTTTGGCGAAATGCTCGACCTTTCGTGGCTTGTACGCACGTACGCAGGAAATATTACCGAACTGGTTGCTTATTGCAGTTGTGGCGCAAAGGCGCTCTATCCACAACGCCTGATCGATGGCAAGCCGGCTCCGTATGACAGCCCCATCATTATGGCAGGCGACTTTTATGAGCCACGGTGCGCCGATCATTTTGTGCTGCCCGGGCGGCCGCACTAGCGCATTCATGGTGTTACCGCGCCAACGGCGGAGGAAGAGGTGCATCAGTGAAGACGGTGCTGCTACCGGATCCAGTGCGATATCAACGAATGACAACGGCAGAATTGCGCGAATCATTCCTGCTTGGAGATATCTATCAGCCAGGCACAATCAACCTGACGTGGGTTGATCTTGACCGCGCAGTTGTGGGGATGGCTGCGCCGACAGAGAAGGCGCTTGCGCTACCAAATCCTGCCGAATTGCGAGCGGAGTTCTTTACCGAGCGCCGCGAACTGGGCGTACTCAATCTTGGTGGAGCGGGTACGGTGTGCGTGGCCGGCTCGTCCTATCAACTAAGCAATCTTGACCTGCTTTACGTTGGCCGCGGCAGCGCCGATGTCATATTTGAGTCGGCGTCAGGCGAAAAGCCCGCGATTTTTTATCTGCTCAGTTATCCGGCGCATGCCACCTATCCGGTGACGCTGGTACGAAAAGAAGAGGCGCAGCCAACGGATGCCGGGCAGGCGGAAACCTGCAACCTGCGCATCATTTACAAATACATCCACGCGGGCGGCGCGAAGAGCTGCCAGCTCGTCATGGGTGTGACGCATCTGCACGCAGGCAGTGCATGGAATACCATGCCAGCGCATTCCCATATGCGCCGGTCTGAGATCTATCTCTATTTCGACGTGCCGCAATCTGCTCGCATTCTCCACCTGATGGGACCTCCGCAGGAGACGCGACACCTGATCGTGGCCAACCGCGAGGCGGTGGTTTCGCCAGGGTGGTCGATCCATGCAGGAGCAGGAACGCAGGCCTACAAATTCTGCTGGGGCATGGGTGGCGAGAATCAGGACTACGCGGACATGGACCCCGCGCCGATCGAAAGCCTGCTCTGACGCAGACGATCATATCGGCCCGATGAAGCCACCTATTTCTTCTCGGAGAGTTGGGCCAGTTCCGAGCCTGCGAGCAGGAAAGCTCCCACACCGTACACGTAGCTGGAAGATGGCCTGAACTTGCCAGGCTCTCCCCCGATCGGCTGGATCGAACCGAGCCTGCCATCGGCATAGATATGCGCGAGCATCGCGCGCCATGCCTTCTCAACAACCGGCTGATACTTCTTTCTATCGAGAAAGCCTGCGTTGATTCCCCACGTCATGGCGTAGGTAAAGAAAGCCGATCCAGATATTTCTGGATTTGGATAGGAGCCAGGATCGAGAAGGCTCGCGCGCCACAGGCCGTCGGTCTGCTGTAGTCCCGCGATGCGCTCTGCCATCTGCCGATACTGCTCAACATACTTTGCGCGGCTATGATAATCCGCGGGCATGCGCTGCAAGACAAGCGCCAGGCCCGCAAGCACCCATCCGTTGCCACGCGACCAGAAGACCTTCTGGCCATTTGCCTCGCGCATGGTGAGGAAGCGATCGTCGCGATAAAAAAGATGCTCGGTGTTGTCGTAAAGATCGCCAGAGGTGAGCCACCACTCACGATCCATGAAGTCGAGGTATCGCGGATCTTTTGTGGCGACGGAGAGCCGAGCGAGCACAGGCGGTGCCATGTACAGAGCGTCGCACCACCACCAGAGATTCTTCTTCGGATCGTCGGAACGAAGAATTAGCTGATCCATTCGCTCGCGGGTGGGGCCAATGCGCTCGGGCTTTGGGTCTTCCGCATAGAGGGTCAGGTAGGTGCGACCGATTGCCTGGTCGTCGGCGTGTTCGAAACGTGGACCCAACTGCCATCGATTGGCTTCGGCAACCTTGAGAACACGATCCTGGTATGCCTTGTTCCCGGTAGTCCTCGAGGCGGCAAGCAGCCCGTCGTAAAGAGCCGCGAAAGTCCAGTCGATATTGTAATGAGATTCGGCATGCGCCAACTGCCAGTCGGCGACCTTCTTCATCGCTTTGAGAATGGCTGCACGTTTCAGTTTGGGAGAGAGATCCTTCGTGAACGGCCCGGGATCGTCCGGTTGATCTCCGGCGGCGTCACGCTCCGCTGCGGCGGCATCCTGGGCGGCAGGCGTAGTTTGCGCTACTAGTATGTAATTGGTTGAAACTCCCAAGGCAATGAGAACAAAAGCAACGATCCATTTTTTCATCAGTCGTCTATACCCAGTTGCTATTGTCTGCATCTTCGCGCTCAGGTCAACAAAAAACCAGCAAGCGCTGGAAAGAGAACACGACCAGCGCAAACAAAAAGGCGCCGAGGTAGCCGGCGCCTTTCGTCTTCGATTTGGAGAGTTAGCGTGCTGCTCTGCCTGGAGACTGCTCCGCTTCAATCCGTGCCTTGATGGGAGATTTCTCGACCTCGACCTGCTGACGCCGGACAGTATCCTTTACGGTTTCGACCCTGTCCGAGCCGGTCCTGCGCAGCGTAACTTCCTCAACAATGCGAGCGGTCTTATTGACTACTGCCTGCTCGGCAGTCTCTGTCACCTCATAGGCCTTGTCGGACCAGTCGATGTCGGCAACGGACGAGGGATCGCTGATTGCTTTCCGAACAACTTCCACATGCTCTTCGTGCAGGGTCACCTTCTGTTCGATGGGACGTTCGGTTACGAAGCGGCGAATGCGCGTGGTTCCAGTCTCAAAGAGACGCTTGCCCACGTTTAGCTGCTCTTCGGCGAGCCGCAAAGTCTCCGGATCTCTTGCCTCAGTTTTGGTAATTGGCGGTGTAACCAGAGCTTTTGCCTGGACGGGAACTTTCTCGCCGATTTGTGCCGCAGCGGTATGAATGTCAAGCGGCTTATGCACGTCGAGGAGCGACATCGTACGTGCGACCTGATCGTCAGGAACGCGAGCCACGAGTACGGCACCC
This sequence comes from uncultured Acidobacteriaceae bacterium, assembly GCA_963839215.1. Lineage (GTDB taxonomy): Bacteria > Acidobacteriota > Terriglobia > Terriglobales > Acidobacteriaceae > Telmatobacter. Next base: position 478,390 of record CAWITZ010000004.1, read on the forward strand.
CCCTTTTCAATCGTGTCACCATAGACTGCCGCTTCATGGTCCCAAACATTTTCGCCAAAGAGACGACGCCACAACCCAACGTGGTCGGTCTCGTGAGAATTTAATGCGCTGCTATCAATGATGCTCAGATTCGAGGTATCGTACCCTGCATCCTTAAGCACCTTCATTGCACTTTTCGCCTTGTCTGCGCTGTCGTAAGCGGTAACTACTTTTTCCCAAACCATGGTCTACAACTCCTTTTGGTCTACTGCTCTGCTGCTGGCGCCGCAATTGCGACAGCTGGGTTGCCGTCTTCAGGCGAGCGGGTGACCTCGGCCTGCTGCTGCCGAAGCACCACTCGCCCCTGGTAGTTTTGCGTTTCGCGTATCTTTCGAATGCGAACCTCTTCCTTCAACACGAGCTGCCGCTGCACAACCATCTTTTCCTCCACCACGGGAATGATGGTTACGTCACCTTCGGTTCTAATCTCCGGGACTTTGGCGACAACATGACCCACGGGAACGTGCTCGATTTCGACTCGTTCACTTTGCAGCAGTTCATTGACAAGCTGCTCTCGCGCATGTGTAACGGTCGATACCCTCACACGACCCGTGGCAGTCTTCTTCTTGCCGATCGACACGTCTTCGGCATAGAGAGGAATGACAATTTCATCGCCGGGGTTGTTCTTAATGTTCTCGAGCGCCATGATGATGCCTCTCTCCCGGCATAACTCTCTCAGCTGTCATGCAGACTTGTGCGGGTTTTCGATCTTTGCCGAATGGGCTCATCAAACTCAACCCGCCGGCTCAACCCGCCGCGATTACGCCAGTGCGAAGATCCGCCACGATAAGCACGGCGCCTCTCGCCCCCCGACGCACTTATTTTTTGGTGACAACGAGCTCGGTCCGGCGGTTCTTCGCCTTGCCTTCTTCGGTGTCATTCGGCGCAATGGGATGATCCTGTCCCCAACCGGCCGTCGTAATGCGGTTGCCATCGACTCCGCCGGCAACCAGCAGAGCTTTAACAGCCTCGGCTCTGTCAACGGACAACTTTCTGTTGGCCTCGGTATCGCCTGTGTTATCGGTGTGTCCCTCAAGCTGCACGGTCATATTGGGGAAGCACTTCATGATCGCAATCAGATCGCTGACCGTCTGATTCGAATCGGGAGTGAGCGCGGTGGTTGCGGAATCGAAGTTGAGATGGTCGAATACGAACCGCTTTGGCAATTCGGCATCGGACCCCTTCACCATGAAATTGGCGACGTTGTAGGTGAACATTCCCTCCTGGACGGACAAGACGACTCCGCACGGGAGCGAGATGCTCGCCATCTTTGGGCCTTCAACATGGGGGCCACTGCACGAGCGCCAGGCAAAGAGAGCCGCGAGCAGAAGGAGCAATGGCAACAGCCATCCCCAGATAGGAAACCCCTTCTTCTCGGGTTCTGGAATCGCAGTTGGACGAATGCTAGGTGCCGGAGCGGCGCCGCAAATATTGGCGTTATTGCCCAGACCAAGTGCGTCGCCCAGCCCGGCGGGGATGGCCGCCAGAATGGCGTCTCGATGACCTGAAAAAAGTGAGGAAATTCCTGCTGCTCCCGAGCCCGTGGAAGCAAGGTTTTTGCCGATCAACCCAAAGAGGAATGGCGCAACGATATTCAGCAGCGAAGAGGCCGACGAGAACTGAATGCCCGTAGCATTGCCGATGACGTTTGCAACCGCCCCTGCGCGATCACCCAACAGAGTGGAGATAAAACGGGCCCCGGTCTGCATCAGGCTCTGGGTGGCGTTGCCACCCGCAAGCAGACCACCCGCGTTGGAGAGCAGATCATTCGGCAGCGACGCTTTAGAAATGAGATCGTGTATCTTCCCTGCCCCTGCGGGGGTGGAGGCCACATTACACAAAGCGCCGGAAACACTGGGAATAGCTACGCCTAGCGCCTGCTGCGTTTTTCCTGGGGTTTCTCCAATCAGAGATGAAATCTTGGTTACGACGTCAGGGGTCAGCAGGCTCCTCGCGGAGTCCAATAGGTTTATCGCCATTTCCGGTCTCCTTATCGCGGTTATCGCGGGATTGCTCAGACTTCTGGTCCGCGAGATGTATATCTGGATAAGTGGAGGAATCGACGTCTGCTGGCTGCGTCACAGGCTTGGGTGATGGCGGGATGGGGACTACGTTTAGACATCGACGCCTGGAGCAGATCCGTTTCAGTAATTTTGTCGAGCCTCTCACATGGGAAAGAAGGGATCCTGCGAACTCGAAGGGGCCCGTCAGCCGTTCAGAAGATGAAGCCGGAAAAAGACCGGTGTGGCAGATCTCCGCGCCTGCTTCGAGAAGATGCCCGGCAATTATCTTTGGTTGCGTGAGGAGCGAGGGCCAGGCAGATGTAGCTTGGCGGCGCGACCAGCGCGGGCAGCAGCCGCGTGGCACTATTCCCTTTGGCGTGAGGGATTAGGCGCGCATAACTTTCAGTGAAGTCGCGGAAGAGGACGGCAGTGAGGACAAAAGGCGCCTAGCCGGTGCAGCGTGGACCAACCGAGCTGGCATGGCATCGCCAACCTTGCGTTCAGCCGGCTTGCGGAAGAGGATGATGGCCGCAGCGGCCAGAAAAATCAGAGCCAGGCAAAGAAGGAGAATCTTCCTGCCCATTCTGCGCGACTTAGCCGGCCTGCGAGCCATTGGCGTTCCTCTTCATCCCGCATCGCTAGCGTAAACGAATCCGGGAATCAGAAGGAAAATTAATTTCTGAGGAGTTACAGCATTTGGAGCGGTCAGAGAGAGGACGCGGGCTCGCTCCAACTGTCGACGGTGACGAAGCTGTGGGTCGCACCGTAATGGCTGATCAATTGTTCAGTGGCGTTTACAGATGGCCCCCGATCGGCGCCAAGTCTGGCGTGGCTGCCATCATGCAGGACAATGGTTGTTGCCCATCCGGCGCGTTGGTTTCTGTCGATCTTTGCCTTGAGGCGTTGCGCGATTCGAGCGGCTGAGGGCTCCTTCCAATCGGTGGTCATCGCGTTCCACAGCACTGGAATCATGCCCATTTCACGTGCGGTGCGAAGCACAACAGGACGGCGCGCTCCATACGGCGGACGGAAATAGCGAATAGGTGAACCAATGATTTGCGTAAGGGTGTCGCTTGTGCGCTTTAATTCTTCGCGAACCTGCGCCGCCGCCGTGCGGGCAAGGTTCGGATGGCTCCATGAGTGATTGCCGATCAGGTGCCCTTCCGCGATCACACGGCGAGCGAGCTGTCGCTCTGCATCAGCGAAGCTACCCACCATGAAGAAGGTAGCGCGCACGTTGTTTGCAGCGAGGATGTCGAGAAGCCGAGGAGTCCAGGCGGGGTTTGGCCCATCGTCAAAAGTGAGGGCGAGTTCGCCGGGTTGCCGCGCAGCTATCAGCGTGCGCCCAAAGATCTGCGAGGTCGGCCAGAGCGCAGCGTATTGAAAGCCGGCCGCGGCAAGGCCCGCGGCGCCAAGCGCTCCCAGAGCTGTATAAATGCCTGTTGCCGAAGGGGTAAGCATCTCTGCCTCTAGTGTGCTGCTCAAGGCCGCATTGCCGCAAGCTCTTCGCGCACCGGGAGGCCGCGGGTCCGGCGTATACTCACAGATATGTTGAGGCGTGCGCTGCGCCAGCAGGGCGAAGACATGCCAACGGGCTGCATCCTGTGTTTGCGGAGCGGCACTGGAGATAACGATGAGCGTTACCAATTTTTCCGCCGGTGGGTCTTCGTCCACCGGGTTCCCCCTCACAAAAGTCACGATGCCCGCTCTTGCTGGAATGAAACGGCAGGGCAAGCCGATCTGCGCGCTCACTGCGTATGACTATGCGACGTCGCGCCTTGTGGACGAAGCGGGCATTGACCTCGTTCTTGTGGGCGATTCGCTTGCCATGGTTGTGCTGGGTCATGAGAACACCCTGGCCGTCACAGTGGATGAAATGGTGCATCACACGCGAGCGGTCCGTCGCGCCGTGCATCGCGCCCTTGTCGTGGCCGACATGCCGTTCGGAAGCTACCACGGCTCTATCGCCGAGGGCGTAGCAAATGCAGTGCGCTTTCTGAAAGAGGCCGGGGCCGAGGCCGTCAAGATCGAGGGGCCGCGCGTTGAACTCGTACGTGCCCTCACAGAAGCTGAAATTCCGGTGGTCGGACATCTCGGGCTTACTCCCCAAAGCGTGCATCGCATGGGTGGCTACCGCATTCAGGCGCGAACTGCAGAGACAATTGCGCAATTGACCGCCGAAGCGCACGCGCTGGAACAGGCCGGAGTCGGCGCGCTCGTGCTGGAAGGAATACCGCGCGAGGTAGCTGCAGTCATCACCCGCGAGCTTTCGATTCCTACCATTGGAATTGGCGCGGGGCCGGATTGCGATGGGCAGATTCTCGTCTTTCATGACCTCGTGAACCTCACTTTTGCGGCACCGGCAAAGTTTGTTCGCCGCTACGGGGACGCTGCCACGCTCTTTCGCGAGGCCATCGAACACTATCGCGAGGACGTGGAACATCATGCCTTCCCTTCTGATGAGGAGAGCTACCATCTGCCTAAGAACGAGCGCAGTTTGCTGGATCCGCAGAGTGCGGAAGGCGTAGCAATGCGTACGCTCAACAAGGCCTGATGGAAATTCTGCGGACAGTGGATGAATTGCGCCGGTGGTCACGCTCGGCGCGGCGCGCGGCCCAGCCGGACGACGGCAGAGTTGTGGGTCTCGTGCCCACCATGGGTGCGTTGCATGCCGGGCACGCCTCGCTGATCCGTTCCGCCGCTGGCCGGTGCTGGCATGTCGCAGTAACCATTTTTGTGAACCCCGCGCAGTTTGGCCCGCATGAAGACTTTGCCCGCTATCCGCGCACCTTTGACGCCGACTGTGCGCTCGCGCAAGCAGAAGGAGCTGAGGTCGTCTTTGCTCCCGCAGTCAAAGAAATGTATCCGGAAGACGCCGCGACTTTCGTGGATGTGGAGGGAATCAGCGGTCGTCTCGATGGCCTCTCCCGCCCTGGCCACTTTCGGGGCGTGGCCACTGTTGTTGCCAAGCTGCTGATTGCCGCGGAGCCGGATCAGGCTTTCTTCGGGCAGAAGGATGCTGCGCAGGTTGCGGTTCTGCGTCGCATGGTCGCCGATCTTCGGCTTGGAACCGAACTGATTGTTTGCCCCATTGTCCGCGAACCAGATGGCCTGGCGCTCAGTTCGCGCAATGTCTATCTCGCAGGAGAGGAACGAAAATCGGCCCTGGCCCTGAGCCACGCCATTCGGCGCGTGGAGGCGCTGGTTGCAACCGGGGAGCGGCGCGCCAGCCTCCTCGTGCGAGAGGCCCGCGAGGTTTTTGCAACGGAGCCTTCCGTGCGAGTGGACTACATTGAGTTGGTTGACAGCGCAACTCTGCTGCCCGTCGAAACCGCACTGCCGGGTACTCTCTTTGCCGTTGCCGCCTTGGTAGGCTCAACGCGCCTTATCGACAACACAATCATCGGCTAGGCACCTTGCGCCAGCGCTGCCTCATGCTGCAAGCTGAATGCAATGCCCGAGCTGCCGGACATTTCTGCCTACATCACTGCGCTCGAAGCGCGCATTGCCGGCGAGAAACTCGAACGCGTGCGGCTTGCCTCGGTTTTTCTGCTGCGCACCGTGGATCCTCCGCTGGCATCGCTCGAGGGCAAGCTTGTTCGCGAGTTGCGCCGTATCGGCAAACGGATTGGAATCGGCTTGGAAGGTGATCTTTGGCTGGTGATTCACCTGATGATTGCCGGCCGCCTGCACTGGAAGCCGCCCCAGGCAAAACTCGCCGGCCGCAATGCTCTAGCCGCCTTTGATTTTGTATCCGGCTCGCTCGTGCTCACTGAGGCCGGCTCGAAGCGCCGGGCCTCGCTGCATTTGCTGCGCGGCGAAGAAGGTCTGCACTCGGTGGATCCGGGCGGTATTGAAATCTTCGACACCGATCTTGCCGGCTTTCGCAAGGCGCTCACGCTCGAAAACCGCACGCTGAAGCGCGCTCTTACCGATCCTCGGATCATCAGCGGTATTGGGAATTCATACTCGGACGAGATTCTCCACGCCGCGCAGTTATCGCCCATTACGCTGACTCACAAGCTCAGCGACGAAGAATGGGAACGCCTCTTCGCCGCGACCCGCTCGACGCTCACCCTGTGGATCAATCGCCTGCGTGCCGAGGCGGAGAAGAGCTTTCCCGAAAAAGTGACTGCGTTTCGTCCTGAGATGGCCGTGCATGGGCGCTACGGCCTGGCCTGCCCACGCTGTGGCGAAAAGGTGCAGCGCATCCGCTATGCAGACAACGAAACTGATTATTGCGCGCGTTGCCAGACCGGCGGCCGCGTACTCGCAGACCGCAGCCTGTCGCGCCTCCTGGGCTCCGACTGGCCGCGCACACTGGACGAACTGGAAGCTCTGAAGCGCCGTTGAGCGGCTACCGTGCCCCAACCCGCTGGAATTCGACGGGGGCGTAGGGGCCGGTAAAAGTGCGGCCCCCCGATGGACAGCCGGCACTTCTTTCTGTCCGTGGTTCCGCGATTGCGAGAGCGCTAAAGGTGTCGCGCGCCTACGGGAATGACATTCGCAAGGGGAGTAGGATCCCACATCCGAGACATTGGAAGACCCTGGCCGAACTCGCTAGGGTGACGCGAGCCTGACCCAGTTCCGGGTTATTTCCGTATAGGCGGTTTTACGTCCAATTGCCGAAGGCATAATCGGGAAGCGACTTCGGACCGCGCAGATTTGTGGAAGCCGTTACTGTAACTTCCGATATTCGATCTTGGCCTGTTTCAAAATTGGGATATCGGGGTCGGCGTCCTTCCAGTCGGCGAGGAATTCCCGGTATTGTTCGCGCGCTTTGTTCGCATCGCCCGAAAGTGAATAGGCTCGCGCCAGTCCATAGTGGGCAAGCACTGAAACCGGATCGCCGATCATGGCCCCCCGGTGATCGAGGAGCTTTTGAAATTCGCGCGCGGCTTCGGGGCCCTTTCGGGCGGCCAGGTAGGCTTCACCGCGAAGCAGGATGGGATAAAGGGAGCCGAAGAAGCCTGTGAGAGCGCAGCGAGGCACCCCTGATTCGTATGGTGCCGCTGCTTCAAGGGCTTCGACGGCTTTGAGGGGTTCGCCGCGCCGGAGCGCCAGGGTGGCCCGGAGCACCGGCAGATAGCTGAAGCGAATGGACGTGTCCTCCGGAAATTCGCTCTCCAGTTCTCCGGCAAGCGACTGTGCCAGTTGCACGTCGCCTGCGAGCGCGGAAGCGACTGCCGCTCCATATTCTGTTTCACGATTTGTCGCCAAACTGAGAGCGTTTGTCACAGCTTGCTTCGTCCCCCGAGCATTGCCGAAAAAAGCTTCGCGGACGGCTGCGCGGGCGGCGAACTGCGCCGCTCTTTCGCGATCACCTTGCTGCTGCGCCAAGTCGATCGCCTGGCGCGACAGAACGCTTGCGCGCCTGAGTTCTCCGGAGTAAGACAGAGCGAACGCCTGGCGATCCGCCATCAAGTCCATCGCATCCGGTTCTCCCTCGGCCGCATCAACCGCCTGCTGCATTCCATCGCGATCGCGCTCGAGGAACGCCAAATCGTACCGGAGAACTAGCAGCAGTGGATCTGACAAATGATGTTCCTGCGCGCGGCGAAGGGCGTCCCGGCTCAAATCGAAACGGCCGATATACAACGCATTCTCGCCCTGGTTGACATACGCAAACGCGCGGTCCGGGGCGAGTTGCATTGTCTTACGCCCTTCCTCGATGGCTTGGTTGTAGTTGGCCAGCACGGGGTAGATGAAGCCTGACAAAAATGCGTGGGGCACCGGGTCCCGTGGGTACGTCTGCGCCCACTGCTCGCATACCTGGCGCGCCTTTTCCTGGTTTCCGATCGCCCGCCCGAAATAGTAGGCCGAGATAAAAAAGCGCTCGTTATCGCTGGCATGATCGCGGAGTTGATAGGCTTTGAGGGCGTTTTCCGTCGCCAGCCGGGAGGAGCCTGTGCTGCCGTACATCAATGCGAGGTAAGCGTAGGCCATTGAGAAGTTTGGGTCGATTTCCACCGCCCGCCTGAAGTACGGAATGCCGGCCTCCTCTCCCTCGACGGCGACAACATTTAACCCCAGGCTGTAGGCCTTAAGAGCATCGAGCGAGGCTGTGGTGGCTTCAGCAAGCGGCACATCGTGTTTCCGGAGCGTCTCCCGCGATTCACCGACGCGTTTCCGAAACCGGCTGGTCATATCGCTGATGGCTCCTAGAACGTCGTCCTTTCTGGCTGCCTGCACTTGCTGCCGGTCGATGACTTCCCCGGTCTTGCAGTCTGCGGACACGAGATTCAGCACGTACTGGGTTCCGACGCTCTGGATGGAGGCCTCAATCAGGACTGCGCTTGCGGTTCGTACGCAAACCTCGCGAGCGACGGATCCAGTGATGTGCGTTTCTGGCGGTTGATCCATCTGATGCAAAGCCCGCTGGATGTGATCTTCCGACACGAGACTTAGGTAGGGAGATTGTTCGAGCTGGACCTCCAGGCCTTGGCGCAACGCTTGGTCGAAGACCGGATCACCCGTCTTGTTGGTGAAATCAGCGACAAGTACCGAGTCCTTCTCACCGAGGGGAACACGCTGAGGATGGCGAAGCAGGAGACCCGCAGCGAGGGCGGCGGCGAGCGCGGTCGTCGAGGCCCACATCACTTTTCGCGTCCATCGGGACGGAACAGAAGCCGGAAGGCCGGGAGTGGATGCGCCGGGCTCGGGCGCGGTGTCCTCAATGGTGATTTCGGTGCGCGACTGCATCCGGGCGATCAGCGACTCGCTTCCCTCGGTCACAGTACGGACCGGAGCAGCAAATCGATATCCCCGGCCGGGAAGTGTGACGATATAGGCGCGCTCCTCCAGGGTGTCGCCCAGCGCTTTGCGCAGCATGAAGATGTTCTGGCTGAGATTGGCTTCCTCGACAAACGAGTCTGGCCAGACCGTACTCAGGAGCTCTTCCTTGGTGACCACTTCGCGACTGCGGCGCACCAGCACAAGTAGGGTCTCGAATGCCTTCGGCGTGACCGCGACGGGCTGACCCTCGCGGAGTAGGACCTGTTTGTCCGGGTCCATCCGAAAGGGTCCGAATTCGTACACGACCTTGGGATCGTCATTCATGGTCAATAGTTGCGGGCAGAGTCGCCCGCTGGAGCGAAGAACGCATCGGCAATCTACCTGGAGCCGCCACAGTTTGAATCCGCAGACTCGTGCGTGACTGCCGACAAGCCTAAGCTGTTGATTCTCCGAAATCAAACAGCTTCTTGAGAGTCTTTGAGAAATATTGATGCCCGATTTGAGGACCGCGGGTTCGAAGTTGGGGCAGGATGCGTTCATTCAACGCCGTTCGACCGAGCGACATATTCCGAGCGCAGCCATGATCACAAGGACGACAAAAATCACGATCGAAACCGAGAGCATGTTGATCGTTCGCCAGGGTCGAACCGCAGTGACGTGGTGCCCAGAGTGTAAGGCCGAAGTAGAAGCAATGCTCTGCGACGACACTTCCCTCGCCAAGCTGCTGGGCGGAATACGCGCCAGCTCGCTGCACATCTTGCGGCCGGCAGACGACGACCCGGATCTGCATTCCGTCCGTTTTACAGATTTCCCAATCCAGCGAAGTTCAGCAACCCCACATTCCCGAGCGAAGGCTCCCCAAAGAAGGAGAAGGACAATGAACCGAATGAATTACGCACATACCCAGACAGGTCGATTCCACCGGCTGGCGATGGTCATACGACTATCGTCCATCGTTTGGCTCGCGCTCGTTTTGCTCGCCGCTTCCGCAAGCGCCGCACCCTTTGTTTACGTGGTCACAAGCAGCCAGCAATTCGGAACCGTGGACCTTGCTACCGGACGCTTTCACGCGATCGGCAACCCGACGCCCGACGCCATGTCCAACTTGGTGTGGGGGCCGGATGGCGTCCTCTACAGCTTGACAACCAGCGGCAGCGATGTCGGGAGCCTGGCCAAAATCAACACCCGAACAGGCGAGGTCACAGATATCGGGTCAACGGGGCTTGGCTTCAACGCCTTCTCTCTCGCAGGTGTGCGGGGAAAGCTGTACCTTACCGATTTCAGCAACAACATCTACCGGGTTAACCGCGAAAGCGGTTTGGCAACCCCCATCGCAGCGACCGGCATCCCGCCCGACCCGAACGTCCCATTCACATTCAACAACGACGGCACCTTCAATCTTTGCGATGAGGGCTTCTACAGCATAGGCGGAGAACTCTATGCCACATTTGATTCTTTCGCGCTCGACCCGAATCAGACGCCGCCGACTATTGCGTATGTGTTTGTCTCTCCGGCGCTTTACCAGATAGATCCCTCCACTGGAAATGCATCCTATGTTGCGGAAACGGATTTGCAACTCACCTCACTAGTGGATGTGGACGGGAAAGCCTATGCCTTTGAAGGGGTGTTCGAAGGTTTCGATCACACGTTCAACTTTCCCGTGGACCACAGTGAGGTGGTCAGGTTGGATCTGCGGACCGGGAAAACCGACAAGCCGATCGAGGTTGATGCCAGTATCGGCCTGATTTTCGGAGCTGCACCCATCTGGAGACGCCGCTGAGAGAGAGTGCACATACGCCAGAGTGATGCCCCCAGCAACGGCGCGCACCTCAAGCGCGCCGTTGGCAGTTCGTCTGCACGTTCTGAAGAGTGCCGGGAATCTCGCTGAGTGCATCATCGCCAATGCACTCGTTGACGCCGAGAAGAGAACCTGAGTCACTTGACCGAATGGTCGCCTATACGGAAGTTTGGAGAATTTTCACCCGCTTGAGCCTGTTTGAAGGGGGGCACTTTTCCCGGCCCTGTCACCAATCGCTCCGGCAACGGCCACTGCGTATTAATCATTTGATCAACAGTTGAGCCCATTTCCGGCCGCGGATGGCAGCTGTCGCTCCGCACAGAATTTTGTCGCGAAGGAGGGGGGGTGCACTTTTGCCGGCCCCTATCCTCCTATCCCCGCTGGAATTCGACACCCGACCATCCATTTGTTAGACTCAAACCTGCTGCCGGTCTGGTGAGTTTCCCTGGACTTGTGTCTCGTGCCGAAGTGGCGGAATTGGCAGACGCGCGTGGTTCAGGTCCACGTACTCGCAAGGGTGTGGGGGTTCGAGTCCCTTCTTCGGCACCATCAATAATCCAGCATGTTCAGGAACGAGCCGCCTTCGGGTGGCTCCAATTGTTTGCGGGAATTCAGGTGACGGGGTGGCCCGCTTCTTCCTGGTCGGCGTCGCCCGGCTTGAGTGCCCCCATTGCTGCCTTCTTCTGTGATCGCAGCGATTGAATGTTCAGGTTAATCTCCGCGCCAGTGAGCATCCCGAGAGCTCCCCAGTTGAGCCAGATCGCCAGTGCGATGGGAGTCGCCATGGTTCCGTAAAACATGTCCAGCTTGCCGGCTCCAAAATTGTGGAGGTAGAAACTGATGCCCCATGAGAGCGCCATCCAGATTGAAGCGGCGACAAGCGCTCCAGGAACCGTCACCCTTTCACTCATCGGAACGTTGGGCGCCAGAATGTACAGCAGCTCAACTGCGGCGAAAGTGCAGACCGCCGTCACAGTCCATTGCATCAATGGCCAGATTCGAATCCACACCGATTGCATCGGCATGACCCTGGAGAGCAACGCGGCGAGAATCGGTCCCGCGAGTGTAAGCGTCACTCCCAGAATCAGCAGCACTCCAACACCGAAGGCCAGACCGAAGGCCAGGATCCTGTTCGTCCAGACGCGCCGCGGGCGGCGCACCTCGTAGGTCATATCCAGGCCGGCGATCACTCCCTTCACTCCCTTGGAAGTCAGCCAAAGGGTCGAGATGATGCCGAAGGAAAGCATGCCGCCGCGATGGGTGCCGACAGTAGACAGTATTTCGTGTGCGATTGATTGCTGCTCGCCGATCTCCGGAATGATGTTACTGAGAAAGGAGGTAGCCACCTCGGTGCCGTTCTGCAGAGGCAGATAGGCGATGACTGAAATCAGCAACACCAGTCCCGGAAAGAAGGACAGCAGAAGATAGTAAGCAAGGCCCGCCGCAGCAAGGTGCAGATGCTTCCGTTCGAGATTCAGAAGAGCGGACTTGATGACTGTAACGACGTCACGAAGGAACATCATTGGCTGCTAACCCCCGCGGCACCTGGATAACAGCACCAATGTCTTGACCTCTTCGCAAATCAGAATCACGCAGCGCTTTCTATCTTGAATGCATCAAGTTCCGGTCGCGATACGAAGAGATTCATTCCCAACTGTCCAGCCAGGAACCTGGCAGCCAGTTGCCCCTTCACGCTGTTTCCTGCCTCGTCCAGGGGCGGAGCAAAGGTCCCCAGCGCTCCCTTCCCCGGAGCAACGGCGACAATGCCGCCCCCAATGCCGCTCTTGCCCGGCAGTCCAACGTCAAAGAGCCAGTCGCCTGACGTTTCGTAGAGGCCCGCCGTAGCCATAACGGATAACGCATACTGGCAATTAGCTGCATCAACTACCTGCTCGCGGGTCAGCGGATTCAATCCGCCATCGGCAAGAGTTGCTCCCATCACCGCGAGGTCTTTTGCTGAAACATTCAATGAGCACTGCCAGGTATATAAGTCGGTGGTTTCAGCGGGATCGAGATCGATGCGGCCCAGACTCTGCAGAAATTGCGCGATTGCCTGGTTCCGGTTATTGGTCTGCATCGCCGACTTGTACACCTCTGTATTGAGAGGCAGACGTGCGGCCCGCAAAGCGAGAAAGCCCTTCGTGAATAAACCTGATTCTTTCATCACGGGTTTTGCCCGGCACCATGCTCGTTGTCGCCATCGCACCGGAGTTCACCATGGGATTCGTGCGGCCATCGGGGCTGCGCTCGATCGCAGCAAGCGAGTTGAACGGGAGCCCGGTGCTGTTGACTCCAAGTTTCTGCCGCGCCGTCTCAGCGCCCAGCGCCTGGCACACCAGCGCAAAGACAAAGGGCTTGGAAACGCTCATGATCGCGAACTCATGGTCAGAGTCGCCGACCGGGTAGACGTTGCCATTCGTGGCGACCAGGCATTGCCCAAACAATGTGCTTGGAACTCTCGCAAGCGCTGGATAGACGTCTGAATTCGCGCCTTCCTGATTCGCCTTGAAACGCTCGTGCGACTCAGCCAGGAGCTCTTTGACTTGCTCGGGAGACGGAAGATGGCCCGTTGAAATATACGAATTCTGCTTCGTGCCAGCCTGTTGCCGCGCTGTCATCGATGATCTCCTTCTTGTAGTCCCATTCTTGTGGTCCCACAAAAACTTGGGTCACGCCGAGCGCTTCTGCGCTGAAGGAAGAGTGACCGGCTTCACCGGCCGCGTCAGATTTTCGGGTTTCAGAATCTCGGCAAGCTTTTCTTTAGAGATGAGTTTTCTTTCCAAAACGAGGTCGGCAACGCTACGCCCTGTGCGCAACGCCTCCTGTGCGATCTCAGTCGCGTTGGAGTAGCCGATGTAGGGATTGAGAGCGGTGACCAGAACGATGGAGCGGTCCATAAGCTCCTGGAGCCGTTCGCGGTTCGCCGTAATGCCGCTCACACAGCGCTTCGCGAGGGTGAGGCACCCATTGCGAAGGTGCGTCAGGCTCCTGAAGATGCTATCGGCAGCAATGGGTAGGAATGCGTTGAGCTGCAGCTGTCCCGCTTCGGCCGCAAAGCTAACCGTTACATCGTTGCCAATTACCTCGAAGGCGATCTGATTCACCACCTCCGGGATCACGGGGTTTACCTTGCCCGGCATGATGCTCGACCCGGCCTGCACGGGAGGCAGATTGATTTCACCAAACCCGGCGCGCGGGCCAGAAGAGAGGAGCCGCAGGTCATTGCAGATCTTCGAAAGCTTCACTGCAACGCGCTTCAACACACCCGAAAGCTGCACAAAGACGCCGGCATCCTGCGTAGCCTCCACAAGATTGGCCGCGGTCACAAAGGGTATGCCGGTGATTTTGGACAGATGTTTGCGGACCTGCTCTGCGTACCCTGGATGCGCGGTGATGCCGGTGCCTACGGCGGTAGCACCCATATTAATTTCGCAAATCAGCTTCGATGCTTCACGCAGCCTCTCCATGTCTTCAGAGAGCATGACAGCGTAGGCAGAGAACTCCTGCCCCAGTGTCATGGGAACCGCGTCCTGTAGCTGCGTACGTCCCACCTTCAGCAGATCTTTGAATTCGACCGCTTTCTTGTCAAACGCCTCGCGCAGCTCATCCATCGCGTCAATGAGTCGATGAATTGCGAACCAGCTCGCCACCTTAAGCGCTGTTGGAACGACATCGTTGGTGCTTTGGCCCATGTTCAAATGTTCATTGGGATGGAGCACGCCGTAATCGCCTCGCGTCTTGCCCATAAGCTCAAGCGCGCGATTTGCGATCACTTCGTTGGCGTTCATATTGGTGGAAGTGCCTGCCCCGCCCTGGATCACATCCACAACAAACTGATCGTGCAGTTTGCCGCCGCGAATCTCTTCACAGGCAGCAACGATGCATTTCGTCTCGTCGGAGCCGAGCAGGCCAAGGTCGTGATTTGCGAGCGCGGCTGCCTCTTTCACGCAGGCCAAAGCATTGATGAGGTCTGGGTAGATCGAGATCGGTGTGCCGCTGATCGCGAAATTCTCTACTGCGCGCAGCGTATGCACGCCATAATAGGCCGATGCCGGAACCTCGCGTTCGCCAAGCAGGTCACGCTCGGTGCGGAACAAGTTTGAGGCGCGAGAGCTCATGCGGCTTTGGCCTTGCCCTTGCTCTTCGAGGCCATCTCTGCCAATTCGTCAAGATAGACGATTGCAGTTTCGATGCCCCGATGAAACATCTCGACGCTGTAGTGCTCATTGGCGGCGTGCAGCCCGTCGCTGTCGAGCCCGTAGCCCATCATGACGACTGGAATTTTCATCATGTCGTAGATGTCTGCCACGATGGGAATGCTGCCGCCGCCCCGCGTGAAGAGCGGCTTGTGCCCCCACCCTCGCTCGTAAGCGCGCGATGCCGCCTGCATTTCCGGCAGATCGAACGGGATAAGAGCGGGCTTTCCCGTGGTCAGCAAGGTTACCTTGACCCTGACCGTCGGGGGCGCGACTGATTCGATGTGCTTCTTAAGCAGCTTGAAGATCTTTTCAGGATCCTGATTCGCAACCAGGCGCGAACTGAGCTTTGCGCCTGCTTTGGCTGGAATGATGGTCTTCGGACCGGGCCCGGAGTATCCGCTCCACATTCCATTGATATCGAGGGTTGGGCGAGCTGAAACGCGCTCGCGCAGTGTGTATCGGGCATCTCCCCAACTTGCCGGCACGCCGGTAGCTTCCTTGAACTGCGCCTCGGTCAGCGAGTTCTTGGCGATCATTTCGCGCTCCTGTGATGTGAGTTCAACCACATCGTCGTAGAAGCCCGGAACGGCGACCGTGTTATCGGGGTTATACAGCTTGCCAAGAATCTCGACGAGGGCGAGCGCTGGATTATGCGCGGCGCCACCCCAAAAGCCGCTATGCAGATCGTCCTTCGGGCCATCGATATCGATCTGAATGTACGTCATTCCACGCAGACTATGGGTTACCGCAGGTTCTTCGATCTTGCTCATCGACGAATCGCTGATGACACACACATCTGCCTTGAGCATATCCAGATTCTTCTTGATAAACGGCGCTAGGTGCGGAGAGGAGATCTCTTCTTCCCCCTCGATGAGGAACTTCATGTTGACGGGAACACTGCCGTTCGTTTCCAGATACGACTCGAGCGCCTTGACATGGATGAACAGTTGCCCCTTGTCGTCTGTCGCGCCACGCGCATAGATTTTGCCGTCCTTCTCTACCGGCTCAAACGGCGGAGTGTTCCAACCATCCTCCATCTTGGCTGGGACCACGTCGTAGTGGCCATAAACCAGAACGGTCGGCTTGTCACGGCCTGCGCCCATCCACTCCGCATACACAACCGGGTGGCCGCCTGTCGGCATTACCTTGGCGCTGCTGAGGCCGATCGAGTGCAGATGCGCTGCCAGCCATTCTGCCGTGCGCTTCACATCTGCAGCATAGGCCGAGTCGCCGCTCAGGCTCGGAAAGCGAAGAAACTCGTGTAGTTCGTGGCGGAATCTTTCTGCGTGGTCACGGGAATACTTGCGCGCTTTCTCACTCGACTGGGCCATGACGTATTGCTCCTTCTGCTCGTGTGTATCTTCTGGTTGGGACGGCAGGCCCTCTCTACGCCGCCTGGCTGCGAGTGCCCCGTGCCTTGTTCTCGGCGCGAGCGATGAGAAAATCGGCAAGCAGCGGTACCGGTCTGCCGGTTGCCCCCTTTGCGTCGCCCGCTACTGCGTTGGTGCCGGCAATATCGAAGTGTGCCCACTTGAATTTGTTGGCGAAGCGCTTGAGGAAACAGGCCGCCGTGACAGCGCCAGCCGGACGACCGCCAATGTTGCTCATGTCGGCAAAGTTGCTCTTCAGCAGATCCTGATATTCGTCAAACATCGGCAGGCGCCACGCGTAGTCGCCCGTTTCGCTGCTGGCCTCAAGCAACTGTTCAGCGAGTTCATCGTCGTTTGCAAACAGACCGCTGGTGAGATTTCCGAGTGCAATCACGCAAGCGCCGGTCAAGGTAGCCACGTCGATCACGCATTCGGGGTCGAAGCGCTCGGAGTATGTCATGGCGTCGGCCAGTGCCAATCGGCCTTCGGCATCGGTATTGAGAATCTCGATCGTCTGGCCGGACATTGAGGTAACAACGTCGCCAGGCCGGGTAGCATTCCCGCCCGGCATATTCTCAACTGCCGGGATGATAGCTACGAGATTGATGGGCAGCTTGAGGCGCGCCACTGACTTCATCGCGCCAAAGACGCTCGCTGCTCCGCACATGTCGAACTTCATCTCGTCCATGTTCGCGCCCGGCTTCAGAGAGATTCCCCCGGTATCGAAAGTGACTCCCTTGCCAACGAGCACGATTGGTTTGCTCCGCGATCCCGAGCCCTTGTAGTGCATGATGATGAACTTGCAGGGTTGTGCCGACGCTTGACCAACGGAAAGTGCGGCGCCCATTCCCAGCTTTCTCATATCGTCCCGATCAAGTACTTCGACGTCGATCTTGAGCTCCTTGCCAAGTGCGCGCGCAGTATCGGCTAGATACGGCGGGTTGCAGACATTGCCTGGCAGATTGCCCAGATCCTTGGCGAGCGCCATGCCCTCCGCAACTGCGACACCTCGACGCATTGCATTGACCAGTTCGTCGTTGACCATCTCCGAGGTGAGCAGCATTACCTTACGGGCGCCGCGCTTTAGTTCCTTGACCTTCTTGTCTGTCTTCGCTCCGGGAGCATCAAAGCGATACGCCGCATCAGCCAGAACTCGGCTTGCCGTTTGCACGCGCCACGCTGACGAGCGCCCGGGAGGCCCCACATCAGCGAGGGTCACCGCAGCGTCGTTTGCTGCCCCACGGTAGAGGACTTTAGCAGCGCCGCTTACTGCGTCGCGAAATGCCTTATCGTTGAAATCACTTTGCTTGCCCAGGCTGACAAGCAAGACCCGCTCCGCCTGAAGCCCTGGTACGTCATACAACATAACCGAAGAGCCGGCCTTCTCTTCGAGGTCGCCGCCCTTAATGATCGTCGACAATCTTCCGCTTGCCGCGCTATCGAGTTTCTGGGCAGAACGCGGGAGCGTGCCATCCGCAAATGCCCCGACCACCAATACACCGGTTCTAGCCTTTTCCGGTGCCGAACTGTCTAGGCTAATTTCAACTGGAATGCTGCTGCCTGTTGTTGATCCCATTGAACGCTCCAAATTTGGCACTGCATTGTTGAATTTTCTCGCGCCCTAATGTACGTCCTCAGAAGCCCCACGGAAGCTTGAGGATCTCCCACACGATAAGGAACATCAGCCATATAACCTGCACCACGATAACGTAGGGCAACATCATCGCCACAACTGTTCCCACGCCCGCGCTTCTCTGATATTTCTGGGCGTATCCAACGATCAATGGGAAGTAAGCCATCATTGGCGTAATGGCATTGGTTGGCCCATCGCCTACTCGATATGCGGCCAGCACCGCTTCAGGGTGCATGCCAAGCCTCATCAACAGCGGCACGAAAACGGGCGCGAAGATAGCCCACTTAGGAATGACCCCGGTGATCAACAGATTCAGGAGCACAACAACCAGAACGAACCCGATGAGCAACGGAATAGGACCGAGTCCGGCAGACGAAAGCATATCGCCCACTTTCACGGCAGCGACGGTCGCCATGTTTGTGTAAGTGAAGAGCGCAATGAACTGGGCGATGAAGAAAAATAGGAAAATCAGACCACCCAGTCCGATTGTGGACTTTTCCATCGCCCTGATGACGTCTGCGTTGCCCTTCATGGTTCTTGCTCCAAACCCATAGGCAGCGCCCGCAACGAGAAATACAATCGAAATGAAGACGATCAAGCCGTTCATGAAGGGAGAATTGCCCATGATTCCGCCCGTTTCCGGGTCGCGAAGGGGTGCTCCCGGCGGCAGCACTAACAGACCGAACAGGACCAACGTCGCAATCAATCCCCACGTCGCGTACTTCAATCCTCTCGATACGTCGGCATTGGAAATCTGAGCGTCCTCGGCCGACGCACCTTCTTCTTCTTCAATCTCTTTGCTCGGTGTGTAGGGCCCGAGGCGTGGCTCAACCCATTTGTCGGTCATGAATCCACAAACAAGAGTGAGTAGGATTACCGACGCGGACGAAAACCAGAAATTTGCTGTCAGAGTGATTGATTGGTTGGGATTCATGAGGTGAATGGCGTCGTTGGTGATCCCCTGGAGGATGCCATCCAACGGCTTGACCAGAATATTCGCGCCGAACACGGCGGCAACCGCAGCAAAGGAACAGGCTAACCCGGTTAGCGGGTTACGGCCGACACTGAGGAATGCCGCAGCACCTAGCGGAATCAGAACCAGATAACCGGCATCCGCAGCTATGCTGGATAGGATTCCGATGAACACCAGGATATATGTCAACGCCTTTGCGGGGGCCACTTCCACGAGCTTGCGAATCATGGCTTTGACCAAGCCCGAATATTCGGCCACTCCCACGCCCAGCATGGCCACAATAATCACTCCGAGCGCCGTGAAGTTCATGAAGTTCTTGATCAGGTCTTCGTACATGAAGGCGATGCCAGGGCCAGATAGAAGGCTCTGCACCTTCGTGGTGACTTCTTCTGCTTGGTGTGTATCTGGGTTGATTGACTCGTAGGTGACACCCGCTCCCATCAGGTAGAAGATGTGAGAAAGGACGATGATCACGGCGATCAGCAAAATGAAAATCACAGCTGGATGAGGGACTTTGTTTCCCACCCTCTCAATAGTGTCCAGCACCTTTTCCATTCCCGACTTCGCCGGCTTCACGGGCTTCGGCGAAACCATTGGATGTGCTTTAGCATGGTCGGCCATGGTTCTTCGCTCCTAATCACGCATATGGATGGAGGCCCGTGAAACCGCTTGGCTGTCACGAGCTTGTCGCTCAGGCAGCCGTCTCGAGCACTTCGCGCAGGGCTTTCTCATCGTCTTTACTCAGCGAGGTCTGGAAGACCTTGCCTTTGCCGGCGAACTGCTTCAGTCCATCAAGCACCTTTTCGCCGCTCACTCTCTTAAGCAGAACAAACAACGCGGAGGAACCTGGCTTGATTGAAGTCCCAACGTCGCGCATCATCTGATCGTCCACGCCGATGTCATGAAATTTCGCAGAGATCGCCCCCGCGCCGGCTCCTACAAGTGCGCCCAGAAGCGGGTTGAGGAAGAGGAGACCGATCAGCATGCCCCAAAAGCCCCCGCCCACTGCGCCAGCGGTCGTCAGGCTCACGGCCTGATGCAACTTGATCTTGCCCTGTAAATCCCGGGTGACAACCACAGCGTCTTCCATGTCGAGAAGATACTGCTTCTGCATTTTCGCCAACGCACCGCGCATCTCGAACGCAGTCGACTCATCATCAAATACAACGGCAACAAGCGTGCCCATGGGCTTGCTCCTCTCGCGTGTGAATGGATTTTTGGTTCCTGACGAACGCTCTGACACGACAGGTTGAAACTGAGGCCTCAGGTCGAACGCCGTAAGTCGGCAGGGGAAACATCTCTAAAGGAGAGGGACCACTTCAACTGTGGGGTACAAATCTAGCTGCCGGTTGGATCGATTTTGAGCCTTAATGGTTGTCCTTGGAGCTGCGATCTGACAATGCATTTTGCGAGGCTATCGTGAAGACACGCGCGGCTTTTCGTTTGCGCGTGTGGATGCAATGAAATGCCGGTTGTTGCTGAAGTCAAGTATCTATTTCCCGGTCTAAATACTGCGAGCAAGAAGACTACGGCAGAGTGGCTCAGCAATAGCAACGCGCACGCTTGCGAGGCTTGCAGTGTCGCAAAAGATCATTTATGCGTTTGCTGCACTTGAGGATCTTTCTTGGGCAGCATAGCGGCTGAATCAAGCATCGAACCTCCCCAAGTGCAGAGCACCTGCAGCAAGCTCACCATGCTAATGAGCTGAGTTGTCGTCTCCCGGAAATGCCCATTAGCGACCCCCGGTTCTTATTGAGAGTTCAGGTTTCTGGCAGCCTTCAGCCATTGCAGGCTTATCCGCAGTGCGCGGAACACTGTCAATCTCGTTCCACCGCACGATTTCCCTGGAAATTGAACTCAATGTCTTCAACGACCTGAAGGGGATTAATGGTCATGCAAAAACCGTGGAAGACGCTATGGTTGTTTTTCGTTGTGGTCCTTCTTTGCAACGGCAGCTACGCAATAGCGCAGGAGCAGGAGAATGAGAGTTCTCAGCAGGAGAAGGTGCAGAAGCTGCAAGAGCAGATGGATCAACTGAAGCGTCAGATGACGGAAATTCAATCTGAATTGGACGCGCTGCACGGAAAGAACCTTCCCCAGACAGGCGCGATCGAGACTGCAGCGCCGCAGCCACCGCCCACACTGCCGCCCGTGACCGAAGTACAAGAGGATCGCGCTGCGGGCGAGGCGACAAGGCAACACCAAACCTTTGGGCAGGATGAAGAGGATGCGCCGCGCATCTATAACGCACCGCTTGAAATCGACCTGCCGGGATTCTTCCACCTGCCCGGCACTAAGACGATGATGAGGCTGGACGGGTCGATAAGGACAGACTTTCTCTATGACCCGAGGGTTTCAGGCCTTGGTGACTCGTTTATAACTTCGTCGATACCGATTCCACGTGGACCCGATGCCAGCAATTTCAACACGAGCATTCGCGGAAGCCGTTTTATGACGGACTTTCGGATTCCGGTTGGAAAAAGTCAGGCACGGACATTTCTGCAGATCGATTTCTTCGGTCCTAATGGGACGACCGCGCCTCGGTTACGCCACTTCTATGCGCAGATCGCCAACCTTCTGGTGGGTCAGACGTTCACCAACTTCATGGATCCGGATGCCTTTCCGGATACGCTCGACACGCAGGGACCAAATGCCGGAATCAGCGTGCGCATTCCGCAGATGCGATACAGCTTTGGCTTTGGAAAAGGCTCAAGCCTGTATCTCTCGCTCGAAACGCCCTCCTCCAATATTGCCTTCGATGTGGAGGGTGAACCCGCTTCATCCTACAACCCGGCTCCCGATGGCACGATTCGCTTTCTTCAGGAGTGGGAACGTGGGCATCTGCAGGTTGCCGCCGACTTCCGCGACCTGGCGGTCAAGCTTCCGGATGATCTCGGGAATGAGTCCACTTTGGGCTGGGGTGTAAATGTTACAGGCGGCCTGAACGTCTATGGGCTCGACAACATTGTTTTTCAAGCCGCATACGGGCACGGAATTTCGCGTTATGTGGGTGACACCGCGGGTTTGAACCTTGACGCCGCACTGAAGAGCGACACGAATCTGTCGCTGGAGGCGCTGCCTTTGCTTGCCACCTACGGCAGCTATCAGCATTACTGGACGCCGTCGGTTCGATCGAATGGAACATTCAGCTTTGTGCAGGTATCAAATACAGATTTTCAACCGATCAGCACCTACCACAAGGCGACCTATTCGTCGGCGAATCTGATCTGGAATCCCCTCGGGAGCCTGGACCTCGGCGTCGAGGTTCTGTATGGATGGGTGGGAGACAAGGGCGGGTTTCATTCCGATGCCACCCGCATTCAATTCACCGGCAGATACACATTCGTGAAGCTGCATAAGGAAGAGCACGCTCCGTAGCCTTAGCGCGACGTCGCCTAACCGAACAACCTCGTTTGAAACTCGCCGGAACAATCCGACCTCATCCAACAGGGACACCATGACCACGCTCACAAATGAATTGCCCACCGAACTGCCAACTTCCGATCAGGCTCCATGCCTTTCGCTTTATCAGCCAACGCACAGGCACCACCCGGACAATGTGCAGGATCCGATCCGCTATCGAAACCTGCTGAAGGAACTGAAGCAGTCTCTCCAGCAGAAATATCCTACGCGCGAGGTCAAGCCGCTCTTGAAGCCTCTGGAGGACCTGGCGGATGAGCGCGGTTTCTGGAATCACACTCAGGACGGACTGGCAGTGCTGAGTGCACCGGGGATCTTCCGGATTTACAAGCTTCAGAGGCCCGTACATGAACTGGCCGTCGCGGCCGACAGTTTTCACACAAAACCCCTGCTGCGGATTATTCAGTCGGCCGATCGCTACCAGGTGCTTGGCCTGAGCCGTGGAGCGGTGAAGCTCTTCGAGGGCAATCGAGATGCACTCGATGAGATTGATCTCGAGCCGGACGTTCCGCGTACACTGCAGGACACGCAGGGGGACAAATCGACCGAGTCGCATCAGTCGGTTGTCTCGCACGGGGGAGGGGGAACAACGCGCTTTGGCCAGGGCGGAAAAAACGATCAGATCGACGTCGATACGGAACGGTTTTTTCGCGCGATCGACCGCTCTATTCTGGATAACCACTCCCGTCCCTCGGGGCTGCCGCTGATGCTCGCGGCGTTGCCGGAGCATCACAGCCTTTTCCGCAAGATCAGCCAAAACCCGTTTCTGATGAAAGAAGGGCTTGACGTCCATCCCGACGCCGTTTCGATTGACGAACTGCGGGGACGCGCGTGGCGAATCGTCGAGCCGCATTATCTTTCCCGTCTGGACCAGCTCGTTAGTGAATTCGGGCAGGCGAAGCCGAAGGGACTTGCCGGAGATGAAGTGAAGCAGATTGCTCCGGCAGCGGCAGTAGGTCGGGTCACAACGCTTTTGATCGAAGCAAATCGAGAGTTGCCTGGGCACCTGGACGAGGTGACCGGCCAGGTCGAGTTCGGCGATCTCAGTCATCCTGAAGTGGATGACCTTCTCGATGACCTGGGTGAACTGGTGCTGAAGAGGGGCGGACAGGTTGTGGTCGTTCCAACCGAGCGCATGCCAACGGAGACTGGCGCGGCAGCGATCTACCGATACTAGATGAGTCGGAAAGATTCCTCAACGGAACGCTTTCGCCGGAGTCCGCTGGGCTTTTTCCTCGACCTTGATGATGCGAGATGGATCCAGTCACGCCAAAACTCGTTGAGGAGCCCTGTCCTGAGGAGTTGCTGCGGTCCCCGGCGACGGCAAGCCTCAGCGTAACCGCCCCGGGTTTGGAACTCAAAAGAGATTGGCGACTGCAGGGGCGAAGCTTCTCCTACTGGGCGCTTCTGGTGCTCACGGCAGGAGCGCTGTATCTCGCTTACATCATCTACCGTCCCTTCCTCAAAGTCCTTTTCCTGGCGCTGGTTCTAACCATCGCATTCTGGCCGGTTGAGAAGTGGATCTCCCAGCGAATACGCAGCAGAACTGCGAGCGCGCTCATCACAACCATCTCCGTCGTATTCGTGGTCATGCTGCCGTTGTTATTTGTCAGCCTCAATATCGTTTCAGAGGCGGCAAATGTTTACGGACTGGTGATGCAGCAGACGACCGGCAACTGGTCGGGCCATTTTGCCTGGTTGACTGATTGGGTAGAGCAAATTTCGGAGCGGACCGGGGTGCCGTCGGCGCAGATCAAGCCTATGATCACAGCGCGGGTGCAGGGTTTGGGTGCCTGGCTGGTGGGGATCGTTGGCTGGACAGCGCGAGGCTTTGGGCAGCAGCTCGGTACTGCGATTCTTACCCTGCTCATCATGTTCTTTTTCCTGCGCGATATGGAAAGGTTTACGAAGGGCATGGCTCAGATTTTGCCGCTGCCGGAAGGGCGAGTGCACCAACTGGCGCAAACGTTGCGCAGCACTGTCGTTTCGAACGTTTATGGGATGGTGGCCGTGGGATTGATCCAGGGATGCCTGGTCGCCGCCGGATGGTGGCTCACTGGACTGCGCTCACCGCTGCTGTGGGGCGCGATCGCGACGCTGTTTTCATTCATCCCCCTCGTTGGACCTTCGCTCGTGTGGTGGCCAGGGGTCTTCATCCTGGCAATTCAGGGCCGATGGATTCAGGCTGCCGTTCTGCTCGCCTGGGGCGTGCTCGTGGTGTCGTCGGCGGACTATATCATCCGACCAAGATTCGCCGGCGGAGGCAGCAACGCAAACACCCTGCTGGTTCTGCTTTCATTGCTGGGAGGATTGAAGACGTTCGGCGCAGTTGGCATCATCGCCGGACCTGTCGTGCTCTCAGTGGTCACCGCATTGGTGAACATGGTCCGCGAAGAGAGCCGCTCAGAGGAGACAAGCAAGTCTGTGGTCTGATGCGCAATGCCAGACTTCGGCGTTGGACACTCATCCGCTTATCTTTGTCATCGCTTCCTTGCAGGGACTCCAGTTGATTACGTGATACACCGCAGGAATTGTGCCGATATTTCTGAACCCGTGAAGACTATTTGATGCGTTGAAGACCACCGAGCCCGGTGTCACCTTCACCCATTTGCCATTCGAAAGAGTCTCGCACTCCCCCTCGCGCAGAATGATCAACTCCTCGTTCAGGTGCCGATGCGGCGGATGCGACTCAAGGCCCGGATTGAGAGTTGACACGTGCATCTCAAGCTGGTCGAGTGTCGCAGTGGGACCCTTATAGAGGGAACGAACCTCTCCAGTCGCCGTTTTCACCGGCTTCATCTCATCCCATTCGAAAACCGCGGGGCCAAGCACGGGCTTTGCTTCCTCTGCCTGGGAAAAGGCATCGAAGAGCGCGGGCAAAGCAAGCAGGCCCACAACCGCACTGCGCCGTGAGACAGATCGATTGCTCTCATTGTTCAACGTGGGTTCCTTTCAGCTAATCCTTCAGCGTGACGATCTTAAATGCTGCGCGCGCTGCGGCAATTGTCGCGTCGACTTCAGCCTGACCATGCGCGGCACTGACGAAAGCTGCCTCGAACTGCGAGGGAGGCAGCCAGATGCCCTGTTCCAGCATTGCCCGGTGAAAACGGCCGAAGGCTGCCGTGTCCGACTTTGCCGCCTCTGCGTAGTTCGTCACCGGTCCCGGATTGAAGAACCACGTCCACATCGAGCCCACTCGATTGAGCGTGAGCGGCACGCCCGCCCCCCCTGCCTCCTGCGCAACGCCTTCGGCGATGGCCCTGGTCATCGCCTCAAGCTGCGGGTAGATCGTGGCAGCGTGCTCCTGCAGATAGCTCACCGTCGCGAGGCCTGCAGCCATCGCCAGAGGATTGCCGCTGAGCGTCCCCGCCTGGTAGACAGGACCGAGCGGCGCAAGCATGTCCATGTATTTCCTCTTCCCGCCGAAGACGCCGACAGGCAGGCCACCGCCGACGATTTTTCCCAGCGTCACGAGGTCTGCGTCGAGGTTGTGAAGTTCGAGCGCCCCCCCGAGAGCCACGCGAAAGCCGGTCATCACTTCATCGACAATAAGAAGCGCTCCCTCGCGGTGAGTGAGTGCTCGCAAGCCCGAAAGATAGCCGGGCATGGGCGGAATGCAGCCGGCGTTGCCGACGACCGGCTCGAGAATGATGGCGGCGATCTTGCCCGGATGCGCGTCGAAGGCAGCCTCGACCTCTGCAAGATCGTTGTAGGGTAGCGCATGCGTCAGTGCCGCAACCTCCTCAGGCACGCCCGCGGACCCCGGAATGCCGAAGGTTGCAACGCCGGAACCCGCCTTCACCAGCAGCCCATCGGCGTGGCCGTGATAACAGCCCTCGAACTTG
Organism: uncultured Acidobacteriaceae bacterium; assembly: GCA_963839215.1. Lineage (GTDB taxonomy): Bacteria > Acidobacteriota > Terriglobia > Terriglobales > Acidobacteriaceae > Telmatobacter. The sequence goes on from CAWITZ010000004.1 coordinate 504,405, forward strand.
ATGATGAGCTTGCGGCCTGTGGCGGCACGCGCCACGCGTATCGCCGACATGGTCGCTTCGGTGCCGGAGCTGACAAAGCGCAGCTTTTCAATTGCCGGATAACAGGCGACAACACGCTCGGCCAGATCGGCTTCGGCCGCAGTGGATGCGCCAAAGCTGGCCGACTTGCGGGCAGCGCGTTCAATTGCTTCCACAACCGGCGCAAAAGCGTGGCCGAGAATCATCGGCCCCCACGAGCCGAAGTAGTCGATGTAGCGGTTTCCATCTGCGTCAAAGAGCCAGGCGCCCTCTGCCCGCTCGACAAACGGGGGAGCGCCGCCTACAGCGCGAAAAGCGCGTACCGGCGAGTTGACTCCGCCGGGGAAAAAACGCTCTGCCCGCTCAACGAGGGCGTGGGAACGAGTGTGGACAGCGGCAGGAATCTTCGAGCTCATCTCCCGTCCAGTATAGAGGCGGAAAGATGTGAATCCCGACAGCGACAATTCCTGAGCAGGCGGCGCCGCCAGGCCCCTTCTTCTACTCCCATCCAATCCTGCTAAAATCGAGCTTTCCGCCCAGTGGTTCCGGCGTAATTCTCGTCCCCAGAAAGCCCATTGTGCCCGACCAAGCCAAATCCAAACCCGTGACGTACGCTGACGCCGGCGTCGATATCTCCCGTGGCGACCGGGCCAAGGAGCGCATCAAGTACCTGGCGCAGAAGACATTCAATCGCAATGTGCTTGGCGGCATTGGCGGGTTTGGCGCGCTGTTTAGGCTCGATCTGCAACGCTGGAAAAATCCGATCCTCGTCAGTTCAGCAGATGGCGTGGGCACCAAGCTCAAGGTAGCTTTCGAATTGGGCATGCATCACACGGTCGGCGCCGACCTGGTGAACCATTGCGTAAATGACATTGCCGTGCAGGGCGCTACACCGCTCTTCTTTCTCGACTACTTCGCCAGCGGCAAGCTCGATCCTGAAGTGACCGAGAGTGTGGTCAGTGGCCTGGCGGACGCGTGCAAGGCGAACGGCTGCGCGCTGATCGGCGGAGAGACTGCGCAGATGCCGGGCTTCTATGCCGATGGCGAATACGATCTGGCGGGCTTTATCGTAGGCGCAGTGGATCGCGACAAGATGGTGACGGGAGCAGGGATCAAGGCAGGCGATGTGTTGATCGGGCTTCCATCAACGGGTCTGCACACCAACGGCTACTCGCTCGCCCGCAAGCTGCTCTTCGAGACTGCCGGTTACAAGCCCACGCAATATGTGACGGCCATTAAGGAAAAGGCCGGCACAGCGTTGATGAAGACGCATCGCAGCTATTTGCACGTGATTCAGAAGCTGGTAGCGGCGGGATTCACAACAGGCATGGCGCATATCACCGGAGGAGGCATCACCGAAAATCTGCCGCGCATTCTGCCCAAAGGCATTGAGGCACAGGTGGAGCTAGGCTCATGGCCCGTGCTGCCGATCTTTGAGCACCTGCGCGAACTTGGCCAGGTTTCGCAGGAAGAGATGATGCGCACCTTCAACATGGGTGTCGGCTTGATCGCAGTGATTCCGGCTGCTAAATTCACTCGCGCGAAGAGCCTGCTTGATCGCGCGGAGGAGAAATTCTACGTAATCGGCCGCGTGGTGAAGGGCGAACGCCGGGTTCATTACACATGAGCGCCACCAAGCCCCTGCGGCTCGGCATTCTTCTCTCGGGCCGGGGATCGAACTTCGTCGCGATTGCGGCGTCGATTCGTGAAGGCCGCCTGCCAGGTGTGCAGATTGGCGTGGTGATTTCGAACGTAGCCGAAGCACTGGGAGTGGCTGCTGCGCACGATCTCGGGCTGCCGCATGCGGTGCTCGTCTCGAAGGGCCGACTGCGCGCGGAGCATGACGCCGACGTCGCGGCCTGTCTGCGCAAACACGACATTGACCTCGTGTGTCTTGCCGGATACATGAGGCTGCTCTCGCCGGAGTTCATCGCCGCATTTCCCAACCGAATCCTCAACATTCACCCTTCGCTGCTGCCAGCCTTTCCGGGACTCGACGCGCAAAAACAGGCCTTCGACTACGGTGTGAAAGTTGCCGGATGCACAGTGCACTTTGTGGACGAGCACTTGGATCACGGTACGATCATTTTGCAGCGGACAATCCCCGTGTCTGAAACAGACGACGTGAGCCTGCTCTCTCAACGCATCCTTGCCGAAGAACACATCGCCTATAGCGAGGCAATCGCACGCGTGGCGAGCGGCGAATACGAAATTCGCGGCCGTCGGTATGTCAAACGAACGCTTTGACGGCTGCTACTCCGTGCGCAACGCATCTACCGGATTCACGGAAGCGGCGCGACGCGCGGGGATGAACGCCGCGGCCATCGACGCCAGCCCCAGCAACACTGCCACGGCACTCAGCGTGACCGGATCCCATGCGTTCACGCCAAACAACAGGTTGCGGACCAGCATCGACGCGCCAACCGAGCAGATCAGTCCGATCGCCAGACCTGCGGCTATTAATGTTCCCGCCTGGCGCATAACGAGCCCGTAGACCGAACTTCGCTGTGCACCAAGCGCCATGCGCAGGCCAATCTCGCGCGTTCTGCTGCTCACCGAGTAAGCGATCACTCCGTATAGCCCAATTACACCCAAGATGAGGGCCATCCCTGCGAATCCGCCCACCAGCCACGCAGAACTCCGGTGCAGCAAGGCCGCCTGAGTGGCGCCGATTTGCTGCGTCATCGCGATTTCGTCCGATACTCCTAGGTTTGGGTCGATCTGATTCAGAGTGCTCACCAGCGGGGACAGCAGCGTCTCCGCAGGCTGGGAGGTCCGCACTACGAGGCTGAAGGCGTGATCGTGTGTTTGGTAAATCGGAAAATACTCCGTGGGCGCGATGTCGGCATCGAGAGGTCCCTCCCGCATGTCACTTACGACGCCGACAATTTCCCACTCCGACGGGCGCCCGCCCTCATCATCCACGAGCGTCTGCCCGATTGGATCCTGCCCAGAGAAGTACTTCCGAGCGAGCGCCTGGTTGACGACTGCTACTCCCGGCATTGAGACATCGTCTGCTTCGGTGAAAGAGCGCCCGCGCTGCAGCCCCGCCTTGAGCGTGGAAAAATACGCCGGGCCCACATGACGCTCGTCCACCTCGCTGTGCTCGCCGCGATAGGGCCGCCCCTTGATTTGAATCCGATCGGTATTGCAGTCACATTGAACCGGCAGCATACTGGCGAAGCCGACCGACTGTACCCCCGGCAGTGCGGAGACGCGCCGCTCGATTTCCCTGAACAAAGCAATAGTCTGCTCGTCATTTTTATAAATAGCGCCGGGAGCCGTTACACGAGCGGTTGCAAGATGGTCCGGGTCAAACCCCAGACTCACGTGCAAAAGCCGATAGAGGCTCTGGCCGAACAGGCCAGCTCCCGCGAGCAGTACAACGGCGACAGCAAGTTCCACAACGACGAGGTTCGCTCCAAGCCTGCGCCATAGTCCGCTCGCCACGCCACGATCACCCTCAGCTAACCCATTACGCACCTTCTGAAATGAAAGGCGCAGTGCGGGCGTGGCGGCAAGCAGAAGAGCTGTTACAAGACCAACGGCGGCGGCAAAGGTCCCCGTGTATGCGTTCAAGCCGGCACCTTCAAGGAACGGCATGTGTGCTGCTAGATCTTTCGGGACAAGTCGCGCAAGAAGCCTCATGAGCCCTGCAGCGACGATTACGCCTCCAGCGCACCCGAATGAAGACAGCAGGAGCCCTTCGGTTACAAACTGGCGCACGAGCCGTATGGGGGTTGCGCCCAGCGCTCCGCGCACGGCAATTTCGCGTCTGCGGCTCTCCGAGTGCACCAACACGAGGCTAGCCACATTGACACACGCGATCAACAGCAAGAGACCCGCAGCGCCCAGGAGCGCGAGCAGAATAGGACGCACCTTGCCTATGACAAATTCCGAAAGCGGTGTGACGCCGGCACTCAAATCACGCCCAGGGTTGGCGTATTGCTTCTGGAGCTCCGCGGCAATTGCTTTCATTTCAGCAAGAGCCGAAGGAACGGAGACACCATTGCGCAACCTTCCAATCCCAAGAAAGTTATAAAAGGTTCGCATCTTCTCATGGGTGCCGAGCGTGTTGATCGGGACCCAGAACTCCGCGTCGCCGCTCGGCGCAAAGGAGAATGTCCTGGGCAGAACGCCTATAACTGTAAAGTTCTGGTTATCGAGCTCGACGCCTTTGCCCACAATGTCGCGGGCGCCGAAGCGATGAACCCAGGCCCCAAAACTGATGACCACCACGTCTGGCCCGCCGATGCGGTTCTCTCCCGGCAGAAAATCGCGCCCCAACATCGGGCGGACACCAAGCGTCTGGAAAAAGGTCCCGCTCACGCGCGACCCCTGAACAGGCTCCGTGCCGGCAGCAGTGCGCAGAAGATAGCCGCTGGGAGTGAACACATCCAGTGAGCTTAGAGACTTGTTCAGCCGTTGCCAGTCAAGGAAATCGGGATACGAAAGCGGCCAAGCGGCGACTCAGCACTGCTCTCGTTCACCAACATCACGCGGTTCGGATCTGCGTAAGGCAAAGGCTCCAGCAAAGCCGCATCTACAAAGCCAAAAATCGCCACGCTGGCGCCCATGCCAAGTGCGAGTACAAGGATTGCGGTTACGGCAAAGCCCGGGTTCCTCACGAGCTGTCGAATCGCAAACTTCAAGTCGCGAAGCAGATTGTCGAGCCATACCACTCGGTTTCTCAAGTAGAAGCGTTCCTGAGCACTGGACATGCTGCCGAATTCAACTCTTGCCTGCCTGCGGGCCTGGTCCTCGCTCAAACCCTCGCCTCTCAGGTCGTCCGCCTCTAGTTCGATATGCGCTCTGATCTCTTCGGCAAAATCGTCAACGGTGCGCTTGCGTCTGAACATCCTCTATACCTCCTCGCCGCTCGCCGCTCGATCACCGAGAATCAATCCCATTGCTCGAGTGAGGCGCTGCCACTCATCCGCCTTTTCGAGCAATTGCTCGCGCCCTTTCTGCGTCAGGCTGTAGAACCGGGCCCTGCGATTGTTTTCACTCACCCCCCACTTCGCCGTGATCCATTTTTTGTCTTCGATGCGCTGCAGTGCCAGATAGAGCGAACCATGATCGACGAAGAAAACTTCCTCCGACCGGCGCTGAATGATGCGCGCTATACCTTGACCGTGACAGGGCCCCAACACCAGGGTCTTCAAGATGAGCAGGTCAAGCGTTCCTTGTAACAACGCGATTCGCTCCTCTGAATTCCTTTGGGTAGTCATCCGACCTAAATATGTCACGTAGGGGTGTCAACCCGAGCGGCGGTTTCATTCTCGCGTCAAGGGTCGCGGGGTGTTGACGAGGGCTAACCGCGTGACCTTATGAGACTTGCAGGAAGTCTCCGTTTTGCAGACTAAATCTCCCAATCCCCTAACCTTGAAAGAGCCCTCACACACGACAGAAATCTGCCAATTGGGCGGCCGGACCTGCTTTCTCCCCTCACAGTGTCCTGGAGATCATCGTGTGTCCTGGCGGCGGTTATCGGCCGGAAATCTTTGACGCAATCACGCCACTGATCCTGACCAGAGAACCGCCAGAACTTGAGTCCGCGGCCGGCGCATGAAAGCCGGCCAGGCGGACAGAAAAGGACCCATGGCGAATGGCCAATATTCTCGTGAACATTGAAAAAGGAATTGAAATCGGAGCCGAGGACGCCCTGAAGTGGCTGACCGGCGCGAACAAGGCTTTGAAAGCTGCACCTGAGGTCGTGGCAGCTCTGGCGACATTGGTGGGCGCTCTTGAAAAGCCGATGGCGGAGCTTGCGGGCGCCGCTGCCAACCCACTCAATATTGCTCTCGATTTGCAAACGGTTACCGACCTGAGAGCCGTGTGGCCGGAACTGAAGTCGTTTCTGGAAACGCTGGGCGTGAAGTTCTAAAGCTTGAAGCGGCTGGAACGTGACCTCCGAAGCCGCTTCATTTTTTTCCTTTCAGGCACCCACTTCGATTTTTTGCGGAACGAAGTGCTTATCTTCCTCGGTGGTTCCACTCAGCAGAAATGCATTAGTCACGGCGGCCTTGCCGTGTGCAACCTCCGTTATGACATACGACGATCCCAGCCAGTGCGCTTCGGCAAAGTCTGTGGAAGACCACTGGGCCGGATGATCGGGATGCGAATGATAAAAGCCCGCGATCTCGAGCCCCCGGCTTCGCGCTTCGCGTTCTATCCTGACTAACTCAATCGGTGCGATCTGGTACCGATTGTGGGCTGCGTCCGTGCGCATGTTGCCTGCGCGTACGGATGATTCCACATGCCATCCATCGCTTGTGGCGCGGCCCAGCAACGCGCCGCAGCACTCGTGCGGATAGGTTTCCTCTCCATGAGCGCGAAGGTCGAGATATACCGCGCGCGGCACGTAAAGCGTGCTCATCTACCCTTCCTCCCAAAAGCGCTCGCTGAGGTATTTGTCGGCGGAGTCCGGCAATACAGTCACGATCACGGCGCGCCGCCCGGCGTTTGCCTCTTCGCGAGCTATCTTCAGGCAGGCGACCAGTACCGCGCCCGCTGATATTCCCACAAGAAGCCCCTGATCGCGCGCCAGTCGTCTCACCATTTCGTAGGCGGCTTCTGTTTCCACCTCAAGCTCTCGATCGGCGAGATGCGGATCGTAAATTGCGGGCACAATCGCGCTGCCTAAATGCTTCAGCCCTTCGAGACCGTGAAAAGGCGAATCCGGTTGAACGCTCACCGCCTGGATAGCCGGGTTGTGCTCCTTGAGTCTCCGCACTGTTCCCACGAAGGTGCCCGTAGTGCCCAGCCCGGCGACAAAGTGCGTGACCTCGCCTTCAGTTTGCGCCAGGATCTCCGGGCCAGTGGTGTGGTAGTGGGCGAGCCAGTTGGCGTCATTCGAGTACTGGTCCACGTAGCAGAACCGGTCAGGATCGTTGCCGGCCAACTCCCGGGCCCGACGGATCGCTCCGTCTGAACCCTGATCGGGATCGGTATAGTCGATAGCCGCACCATAGGCCTGCAGCACGCGCTTACGCTCCGGCGAGACATTGGAAGGCATGGCCAGTTGAACCGGAAATCCAAGCGCAGCACCCAGCATTGCCAGAGCGATACCGGTGTTTCCGCTAGTTGCGTCAAGCAGCGTCTTGCCAGGCACCAATTCACCTCGCGCCTGAGCAGCGCGCACCATGGAGGCGGCTGCACGGTCCTTCACGCTGCCACCGGGATTCATCCACTCCGCCTTGGCGAGAAGCGTGATGCCGTCCAAGCCCTGTACCAGTTCGTTGACTCGGATCAGCGGCGTTGAGCCAATACGGTCCAACACGGATAGACCGAGTGCGTTCTGGCCAGGCATCGTCATCCTTGCGCCTCGCGCCGTATGATTGGACAGGGGGTGCCGGCAAGGGCCCTGCATCCATCTTCGCAGACCTGGACGGCACCATGGCTGGAAAGACCCGCAAACCCAACTTCGATCAAACTCTCGCCACCCTTCGCTCTCACTCCTTTGATGTTGCGCCCTACCCAGGAGTCGCGGGGAGCATGACGGTCAGCAAGCATGGCGTTGGCGCCGTGATAGTTCCCGGTCCCGGTGGCGATACGCCGGTGGCCTTCGCAATCAGCCCGGGCATCATTGTGCGTGGCGAGATCGCGCGGTTGCTTGATCGCGGCTATCAGAAGTTCATTAAGACTTCCCAATTTGAGTTGCCCGCGACGGCCGCTCAATTGCATGCGATTCATGCATTCTCAGAGGAGCTGAAGCTGCTGGTTGGCGATGTGAGCCTCTACAACGAATCGCTCGGCACTACCAGTGACCTCTACCAGTACGACCGCCTGCAAGGCCGGGAAGCCGCCGAGCCTTCGCCAACCCAACCCTGGGAACTGGCTGAAGGACACTGAGCTTTCTCTACCGGGGGGAGGGATTTATGGAACGGGAAGCGCATCGAGCCAGCACTCGCCGAAAAGATCCCCGCCACCCGGTGGATGGATCGGCATCGTTGCTGCTTGTGCACCATGGGTCGGAGGTCTCCTGCCGCCTGGTGGACCTGAGCCTCGGCGGATGCCAGATTCGCTCTGAGAAGCCTTTTCTGGCCGGACCGATGGTCCGCGTCGAGGTGGTCTTTCAGGTTGTTGGCGAGTCGTTCCGCATTGCGGGCGTCACACAGTGGACACGCGACAGGGAGTGGATCGGGATCCGCTTTCTCGATTTAAACGTACGCAAGCGTGCCGCGCTGACACACCTGATTGCTGAAATCGCGGAGTACAACGTGCGTCGCGGCCACGCAAAGCAGGAAAGCACGCCGGAAGCGGATGCAGACGCCGCATCCTAGTTGGGGGACGCTGTCATCGGGGTCTCGGCAAATCGGCACTCGGCGCACTGGCAGTTTCGCCGCAGATAATCCCATGAATAGATTCCGCTGGAGTGGCCATCGAGCCAGTTGAACTGAATCGCATACCGTCCCACGGCGTGCGCACTTCCCGGCTTCGACGGCGCCTTGTACATCGGCAGCAATTCAGCAGGCTTCTTCTTTCCCTGCCCGATCTTGCGGCCTTCATTCTTGCGCTCGTCCACGCATGTGGCGCAGGGGCACGCATCGCGCAGCCATGCAAAGCTCCACGCGCTGCGGTGACCGTCTTCCCAATCAATCTCGAGCCCTTTGCCTTCCGTGATCAGCACTCTCACTTTTGTGGGAGTAACCGCTGCACGGGACAGTGACCGCTCGCCTGCGGACTCCTGGTCTGCCTCTTCTTTGCTAACGAAGCGTATGCCCTCGTGGCTCATGCTTCTATTCTAGAGCCGAGCCTTCGATACTGCGTCAATATGAGAATCATCCGCGGATTCTCCAGAAGAACCAGGCAGCCATCGACAGGCCGATAAACACGACAATCCCGCGCAACACAGGTTGCGGCACATGTCGCGCCAGGCTCGCCGAGGTATAGCCGCCAATGGCGCACGTAACCATGGCAATAAGGCAATAGCGCCAGACAACCTGGCGATCGAAAACGAAGATGACAAAGGCCATACCGTTGGCCATTGTGGTGGAGACCACTTTCAGCGCGTTGATCTCGTTGAGGTCCTGGTACCCGAAGAGCGAAAGCAGCGTGATGATCAAAAATCCGCCACCCGCACCGAAATAGCCGACATAAAAACACACCAGCATCGTCAATACGAAGACCGGCAGACGACGTGGTGCGCTCGGCGCCGCTGTTGTCTTCCTGCGTCGGTCTAGCCAGCGCGAAACGGGTCCGCTCGCCGCGAAGATCATTGCGGCAGCCAGCAGCAACCACGGCACCAGGTGCAGAAAAGTCTTCTGGGGCGTGCTCAGGAGCGTGATCGCCCCCGCCCCGCCGCCGAGGAAGCCCGCAATCGCCATGGGAACGGCTATGTGCCAGTTCTTGCGGACGTGGCGCCGGTAGGCTGCAATCGATGTGAGTTGCCCCGGCCACAGGGCCACGGTGTTGGTGGCGTTGGCCTGGATCGGCAGCATCCCGGTACCGAGCATCGCGGGAAAAACCAGAAACGAGCCGCCACCTGCAACTGCGTTGAGCAGGCCACCAAGAAAGGCCGCGACGATCAGCCACACAAGATGCCACTGAATTGCCTGGGAAGCGCCGATCAGCGAGAGCATGTGTGCTCATTGTAGAGGCAGGTCAGGCATGTCGGGAGGCACATCCCTCAATCGGTTGCCGACGGGTTTACCACTTGATCGCAGCGTAGATAAAGCTGTGGAATCTTGCAGGCTCGGCGTATCCTCTTTGCATGTTCCGCGCCGCACGACGCTCCCTGGTGTTCGCTCTTGCCCTTTGCGCCATTCAATCAGCCGTCGCTGCTGACACTGCCGAAATACCCAGCGCGCCAGTGCTCGCAATTGAAGGCCTGGGCAAAGGCGTAGCGCCGCTTGACGGTCCCTGGCAGTTTCACCTGGGCGACAACCCGGCATGGGCATCGCCGACTATGGCGGACAACGACCGCGCTGCGGGCTGGGAACAGATCACTACCGACCAGCCCTGGGGCGCACAAGGCCACCCGCGTTACACCGGCTTCGCCTGGTACAGAAAACATCTCGACATCACAGTGGCCCCGGGCGCTCCGGCGGATATCGCAATGCTCAACAGCAATGTCGAGAGCGTCTACGAGATCTACTGGAATGGCGCTCTGGTGGGCCGTGACGGCAAGTTGCCTCCAGGCCCCAAATATCTGTACAGCCCTCCCGCGCAAACCTTCGGCCTCGGACCAATCCGTAGCGGCGTGCTGGCCATCCGGGTGTGGAGAGCACCGCTGCTGTCTTTCGATCCCAACGAGATCGGAGGCTTTTTTGCACCTCCCCTGGTTGGCAGTCCAGCCGCCATAGCGGCAACAAAAGCAAGCATGGACTATAGCTGGCTGCGCAGCCGGCAGTATTCCTTCGGACTGCAGGCTCTCAACGCCATCGTCATGATTCTCAGCCTCATCCTCTGGTTGCGTGACCGCTCCCAACGCGTGCTGCTCGCCATGGCTGTGTTTTCCGGAGCTCCGGTTGTGTCGCTCTTTTTGGTTGGTCTGCGCGTTCCGCTCTCTTTCTCATTTGCCCTGGGCTGGTTGCAGCCCGTTTTAAGTCTCTCTGACATTGGTCTGTGGTATCTGCTCCTCTATTTGCTCAAACTCGACGAGAATCACAGGCTGACTCGCCTTACGCATTGGCTGGCCGCTATTTCCTTTACTTCGACTTCCCTCGATGGAATATTGACTGTGCTCGATTGGTCGAACCCGCTGATTACCGTATGGGCGCAGGGTGCCGACGCGGTGCTCACAGCGGTCTTCACCGTTGCCGAGCTCTATCCGGTGGTCCTGGTCGCATTCGCCGTGCGTAAACGGCTCGATCTTGCGCGATGGCTGGTAGCCATCACCGCTGCGCTGGTCGGCCTGCTCTCGGTAATCCGCATCGCAGTGCAGCAGGGCGCACGCTATACCCACTGGACGCTCGGCGAAAAAATCGGAGCGCCGCTCTTCACGATCTACGGAAACGTTTTTTCCGCGCAGATCCTTGCCGACACCCTGTTGCTGCTTGCAATCGTCTACGCTGTGTACCGCTCCGTTGAGGATGCGGCTCGCCAGCACAGCACTATGGAGCAGGAATTCCGAAGCGCACGCGAACTGCAGCAGGTGCTGATCCCGGAGAATCTACCCGAACTGCCAGGCTTTGCTTTCACCACCGCCTACCGTCCGGCACAGGAGGTGGGAGGCGACTTCTTCCAGATCATCCCGCTCGAAGGCGACCAGGCCGGCTCAACCCTCATCCTGCTCGGCGATGTGAGTGGCAAAGGCCTGAGAGCCGCCATGACCGTCTCCCTGATTGTCGGCGCGGCGCGGACCCTCGCAAAATTCACCCCCCGGCCTGCTGAGCTTCTTACCGAGCTCAATCAGCGCCTCACCGGCCGTCTCAACGATGGCTTTGTCACCTGCCTCGCCCTGCGTCTTTCGCCGGACGGACAGTGCACAATCGCCACCGCCGGACACCCGGCGCCGTATCTCAACAAGCGCGAGCTGGGACTGCCGGGTTCGCTGCCTCTCGGGGTGCTCGCAACCTCGACCTATGAGGAAAAGACGATCGAGCTGCGCGAAGGAGATCACTTCGCCCTGTATACCGACGGCCTGCTTGAGGCACGCGGCGCCAACGGTGAAATCTTCAGCTTCGACCGGCTGGACGAGCTCTTTTCCGGCAATCCAGACGCCGCAAAAGCCACCGAAGCAGCCGTGAATTTTGGCCAGGAAGATGACATCACAGTTCTGACACTCACCCGTCTGGCTACCCGCGAAAAGGCCACAAGCGTGTACTCAGCACCGCAGTTTCTGGGTGCGTGAAGTACCTTTCCGACATTAGATTCAATTTAACCGATTGAAAATAATATGGATACTCTCTTTCTCTGAAATATTAGCGTTTTATGCTCATATTTTATGAATCATTTTTGCTATAGTTTCGTCAGATAGAAAGGCGGTGCTGGGAATAATCCCGCGCGCCACATTCTTAAAACCATCTGGAGGACACAAGACAATGGTTATCACTCGCTGGGACCCTTTCCGCGAAGTTGCAACACTACAGAACCGCGTGAACTCGCTTTTTCGCGATTTCAACGAGGGTGACGGCGCCCTGACAACTGCCAATTTCGTGCCGCCTGTCGATGTCTACGAAGACGCCCAGAAACTCGTTCTGAAGCTCGAGGTTCCGGGTATCGAAGAGAAGGACCTCGACGTCCGCGTGGAAAACAACACGCTGACCGTGAAAGGCGAGCGCAGGTTTGAGCAGGAGGAGAAGGAGGAGAACTTCCATCGCATTGAGCGTCGCTATGGTAGCTTCTACCGCGCCTTTACCCTGCCCTCGACCGTGGATACCGAGCATGTGCAGGCGAACTACAATGCTGGCGTGCTGAAGCTTGAGCTGAAGAAGAAAGCCGAAGCGCAGCCGAAGCAGATCAAGGTGAACGTCGCAGCGTAAGAACGCCGGCTGTTCGACCGCCGGCTTCGAGCAGCCGGCCTGTCTGGGGATGGGCTGGCTCGCTCGATCACTCGATCATCGACACGGCCGGGAGCAGGTACGCAAAAGCCTCCCGGCGTTCCATTTTTGTACATCTAATTTGTCTGTAGTTGTGTTGCACTGACTCGGGGACAGGCCGAGAGGAAAAATGTCTGAGGCTGGGAGCTGATCTATGGCAATTCGTTGGGAGAAACTCACTGTTAAATCACAGCAGGCGGTGCAGCGCGCGCAAGAGCTTGCAACCGAGCTTGGCAATCCTGAGCTGATGCCGGTGCATCTGCTGCTGGCGCTGGTGGAGGATCGCGAGGGCGTGATTCCCGCCGTGCTCGAAAAGATTGGCGTGCCCACTGAAAAGCTGGAGAACGAGCTGCACAGGATCGAGGAGAAACTGCCTCGCGTCGCCGGTTCATCTGCGCAGCCCAACCTGAGCCAGGCTCTCAACAAAGTACTGGATCAAGCATCTCGCGAAGCCGCCAACTTTAAGGACGAGTATGTCTCGACGGAGCACTTGTTGCTTGGCGCCGCGCACCTGAAAGGCGATCCGGCTCGGGAAGCATTGGTTTCTCTCGGCGCCTCGCACGAAGCGATTCTGCAGGCGCTGACCGCAGTTCGTGGCTCGCAGCGCGTAACCGACCAGAACCCTGAAGGCAAATTTCAAGCGCTTCAGAAATACGCCAAGGACCTTACGGAGTTGGCACGACGCGGCAAACTCGATCCCGTCATCGGACGCGACGAGGAGATTCGTCGTGTAATCCAGGTCCTGAGCCGCCGCACCAAGAACAACCCGGTGCTGATTGGCGAACCCGGCGTCGGCAAGACAGCCATCGTTGAAGGTCTCGCGCGCCGCATCGTTTCAGGCGACGTACCGGAACTTCTCAAGGACAAGCGGGTCATCTCGCTCGACCTTGGATCCATGCTCGCGGGCGCAAAATTCCGAGGCGAATTTGAAGACCGGCTGAAGGCTGTGCTGAAGGAGATCGAAGAGTCCAACGGTCAGATCGTTTTGTTCATTGACGAATTGCACACCCTGGTGGGCGCGGGAGCGGCTGAAGGCGCAATCGACGCGAGCAATATGCTCAAGCCTGCCCTCGCGCGCGGCGAGCTGCGGGCAATTGGCGCTACCACGCTGAATGAATACCGCAAGTACATCGAGAAGGATGCGGCGCTCGAGCGGCGTTTCCAGATTGTCTACGTGGGCGAACCCAACGTTGAGGATACGATCGCGATCCTGCGCGGCTTAAAAGATCGTTACGAGGCTCACCACAACGTGCGCATCAAGGACTCGGCGATTGTGGCCGCTGCCACCTTGTCACATCGCTATATCAGCGACCGCTTTTTGCCGGACAAGGCAATCGATCTTGTCGATGAAGCCGCGGCTTCGCTCGCGATCCAGATCGGCTCGGTGCCCACTGAGATCGATCAACTGGAGCGCGAGGCTACCTCTCTCGAAATTGAGCGCGCTGCATTGAAACGGGAAACCGACGCCAACAGCCGCGAGCGCCGCGAGGAGGTGGAGCGCCAGCTTGCAGCACTGAAGGAAAAGATCACGGCGCTGCGGGCTCGGTGGACCAAGGAACGTGAGGCAATCACACGGATCAGCGACCTGAAGAAACAGATCGAAGCGCTGCGCTTCGAAGCGGAACAGCAGACCCGCAACGGACAGCTCGAACGTGCCGCCCAGATCCAGTACGGCGACCTGCCAAAACTGGAGGCGGAGTTGCGTACGCTCAGCGCCGAACAGGATGGCGCCGGAAAAGCCAGTAAAAGCGTCGCACGCATGTTGAAGGAGGAAGTAGACGAAGAGGACATTGCGAAGATCGTAAGCAAGTGGACGGGCATCCCCGTCACGCGAATGCTCGAAGGCGAAGTGAAAAAGCTGGTGAGCATGGAAGACCGTCTGCGGGAGCGCGTGATTGGCCAGGATGCGGCATTGAGCGTCGTCGCTAATGCCATTCGTCGCTCTCGAGCCGGCCTCAGCGATCCTAAACGTCCGATTGGCTCTTTTATCTTTTTGGGGCCGACGGGCGTGGGCAAAACGGAGACAGCACGTGCACTCGCTGAATTTCTCTTTGATGACGAACAGGCAATGGTGCGCATCGACATGAGCGAGTACATGGAGAAGCACGCCGTCGCGCGCTTGATCGGCGCACCCCCGGGATACGTTGGCTACGACGAGGGTGGTCAATTGACTGAAGCTGTGCGCCGCCGGCCGTATGCAGTCATCCTTTTCGACGAAATCGAGAAGGCGCACCCGGACGTGTTTAACGTGCTGCTGCAGGTGATGGACGACGGGCGCCTGACCGACTCTAAGGGACGTACGGTGGACTTCAAAAACACGGTACTGATTATGACGTCGAATCTTGGCGCTGCGATGCTGGCCGGGGACAAGCTCAAAACTGAGCATGACTTCGAAGTCGCGCAGGAATCTGCCATGCGCGTGTTGCGCGAGCATTTTCGGCCTGAGTTCCTGAATCGCGTGGACGACATCGTGATCTTCAGGCAGCTCGGCAACGCTCAACTGGGCCAGATCCTGGAGCTCAGGCTGAACGACATCCGCGCGCTGCTCGCAGACAGGCAGATTTCGCTGGAGCTGACGGAGCCTGCACGGCAATTGATTCTGGCGGCAGGGTCGGATATGGCCTACGGTGCCCGACCGCTCAAGAGAGCTTTGCAGCGCATGGTGCAGGATCCGCTGGCAATCAAGATTCTGGACGGCGAGATCCTGCACGGTTCGCACGTGCGCATCGACGTCGATCGGAACTCGAACCAGTTGCACTTCGAACCGATGGGGCGCGAAGCCATGGCGTAAATCGCCTTCGTCCCTGCAAGACAAAGCGCGATCGACTCAGACCGAGTTGATCGCGCTTTTGTTTGAGTTGCTTGAGAGCCAGAAGCTATTTGCCGAGGGCCGACTCAATGGCCGCCTGCACCTGTGGCGACTCAGGCGTTACCGCCGGCTCAAAACGAGCGACTGGCTTGCCATTGCGATCGAAAACAAACTTGGTAAAGTTCCACTTGATATCGCCCCCGATCGCGGGATTCTGCGACTTGTCAGTGAGGAATTGATAGAGCAGCGTCTTGTCTTCGCCGAGCACAGACACCTTCGCCATCATCGGGAAGGTGACGTTGTATTTAGTGCTGCAGAATTTCCTGATCTCCTCGTTGGTGCCCGGCTCCTGCGAAGCAAAGTTGTTGGCTGGCACGCCGACGATCACGAATCCGCGGTCTTTGTACTTCTCATAGAGCGCTTCAAGGCCGGCATATTGCGGCGTGAAACCGCACTTGCTGGCAACGTTGACCACCATCACGACCTTGCCCTTATAGCTCTTGAGCTTGACGGGATGGCCTTCGATCGACTTCAGGGTGAAGTCATAAATACTCGTGACATGCGCGGCCGTGAGGCCAACCGCGAAGAACAGCATCAACATCAGGCTCAGTTTGCGCACTGGTTTCCCCCTCAGAATTGTCGTGCTGATGATCATACGGGAAGAGCTCTTCAAATCACTGAAGATTTGTAGCGCCGCCCGGGTCCTACTGCCGCAGTTCAACAAGCGTCGCACCCTGGCCGCCCTCATTTTGAGGCGCCTCAGCCACGCCGGCAACGTGCGGGTGATTCTTGAGAAAATCGCGCACGCCGCGCCGCAGAATCCCCGCTCCATGGCCATGGATCACGCGAACGCGCGGCAAGCCGGCAAGAAAGGCGCGGTCAAGATACTTCTCCAGTTCCTCGGTAGCCTCATCGACGGTGCGGCCAATCAGGTTGATCTCCATGCGCATCTCTTCGGTATTCGCGCTCAGCACCGAAACGTGCACGCCCTTCTGGCGACGCGCCGCGGCAAGCGGGTCGGCTTTTTCAGCCGAAGAATTGGCCGGTCGCACCACCTCGGCGATATCGTCACGCTTGACGCGCATCTTGATCGGCCCGACCATCACTTCGAAAACGTCCTTCTCTACCTCGCGCTGCACGGTCGCAATTTTGCCTATGGATTTGAGCCTCACCTGGTCTCCCTCCGCAACATGGCGCACCACGTGCGGCTGCGCATTGGCGTCGCCCTGGTCAGCGCCGCTGCGGTGTGCAACAACGGTCTGGTTAAAGCTCTCCTGGAATTCCCGGCGCAAACGGTTGATGCGGCGCTCAGCCTCTTTTGAGAGCTTTTGCTGCGCGGTCCGGTCTTCAACCGCACGCACATTTTCACGCATCTGGAACTCGAAGTCTTTGATGAGCGAAGCCAGCTTGGCTTCAAGCTCACGCGTTCGATTGCGCAGCTCCACGTCCCCTTCGCGCGCCAGCCGCGCTCGCTGCTGGTTAAGCGCGTACTGCTCCTCGCGTGCTTTCTTCCTCTCAACCTCAAGCTGGGCAAGCTCATTGTGAAGCCGGTCGAGGAAGCGAGCAATATCCACTTGCTGCGAGCCGAGGCGCTCCCGCGCGGCGGAAACAATGGCAGCGTTCAGACCCAGACGTTCCGCCGTCTGGATGCCAGCGGACGCGCCGGGAACCCCAAGCCGCAATTGGTAATTGGGAATGAGCGTCGTTTCATCCACGCCCGCCGCGGCGTTGAGCACTCCGGCAGTATTCGCCCCATAGACCTTAAGTGACGTGTGATGCGTGGAAATAAGAGACCAGGAGCCCGACTGTAAGAAGTAGCCCGCCACGGCAACAGCAAGCGCGGAGCCTTCTTCCGGATCTGTCGCGGAGCCAAGCTCATCCAGCAGGACCAGAGAACGTGAATCCGCCAGGCGGGAGAGCCGATCAAGATTCACAATGTGCGCTGAGAATGTCGAAAGCTCGGCCTCGATCGATTGCGCATCGCCTATATCCGCAAGAAATGCCGTGAACACCGGAAAGCTGGCGCCCGCGGCCGGCACGGGAATGCCTGCCTGCGCCATCATCGCAAGCAACGCCGTGGTCTTGAGGGTAACGGTCTTGCCGCCGGTGTTTGGCCCGCTGATGATGAGCTGCCGCGTCTCGGAAGTGAGCTGCAGCGTGAGCGGAACAACTTGTCCCCCGGTGCTCCTCATGTGTTTTTCGAGTAGTGGATGGTGGGCCGCCTCAAGACGCAGCAATTCCGGCGTGATCAACGGCGAAACGCATTCGTAGTCGGATGCAAAACGCGCGCGCGCGAGCAGGCTGTCAACCAATGCAAGCACTCGCGCTCCTACGGCCAGGGCGCCGGCATAGCCACCCACCTGCCGGGTGAGCGCAACAAAGATGCGATGAATCTCCGCCTGCTCTTCTTCAAGAAGCCTCACCAGTTCGTTGTTCTGCTCGATGGTTTCAAGCGGCTCAACGTAAGCCGTCTGGCCCGAGGAGCTAAGGCCATGCACCACCCCGGAGACGCGCCGCTTGAGCTCGCTCCGCACCGGAATGACGAACCGGTCGCCGCGAATCGTGATCAGGTCTTCCTGGGTCGCGCCATCGCTCGATAGCTTGCGCAAAGCAGCGCGCAGGCTTTCCTCAATGACCCGCTGCTGACGCTCCTGTTCTCGCCGGATTCGTCCAAGTTCAGGTGACGCATCGTCGGCAAGCGTACCGTTCGGTTGAATCTTGCGCTCGATCGACTCGGCAAGAGGACGCAGATTCATTGTGAGCCCAGCCGAGAGGACAGAAAGGCCCGGCAACTTGCCCACAACGCGCGCGGGGGGTGATTCCATCAATGCCTGCCAGGCAGCAATATCATTGGCGAGACGCGCAATTGACTGCAACTCGGCGGCCTCGAGCGCGACATCGGGAATGCGAGACTTGGCGGCGAGTTGCGTCGGATCGAAAAGTCCCCCCAGCGGAATCGACACTTGCCCACCGAGCAGCAGGCCCACTTCCGCGGTGAGCTGATGCTGGCGGGTGATCCACTCACTATCGGTGGATGGCTGCAGGGCAAGAATCGCCGCTTTGCCAATTGCCGACGCGGCGAAGCCTGCTACGAGGTGCAGCAGTGGCTCCCACTCAAGCGCGACAAGGTCGGCATTTTGCACCGGTGACGGGATCGGATCAAGCAGCGGCATTCCAGAAATTATCTCAGCCCTGCCGCACGGTCTCCGAGGGCGCCTACGTAGAAGAAGCAGTGGGAGTGCTGCTGCTGCTCTTTGAAGCTGAATCAGATGCCGGGGCTGGTGTGGCAGTGGCGTCAGACGAAGCAGCCTTGGTCTCTTTGGCTGCCTCGGTGGCTGGTTTGGAGCTTTCGCTGCCCGAGGCCGCGCCGGAAGACTTGCTGGCGTAGTCATTCACATACCAGCCCGCTCCTTTGAATTGCAGCGCAGGTGCAGTCAGTGGCCGCTCCAGCGCTCCGTGGCACTTGGGGCACTCAGTTTCGGCGGTGGAGCTGAAACTTTGTATCTTTTCAAATCGGTGGCCGCACTTGGTGCAGCGATATTCATAGAGCGGCAAGGGGCTGGTATCCCTCCGGTAAAGATTGAGGCATGTTCCTATTGTACCGGCAGGGCGGCAATCGCCGAAAATGCCGCCCGCCTGCGATGCCTCAGCTTACTGCACGGTGAAAGGGACCGATGCGACGTGGTTCTCCCACGCGAGTGTGATGGTGCCCGCATTTGCGCCCGTCTCGGTGATGGTGTATTTCAGCTCCTCGACCATCGCAGGAGGCTTGCTCATGGCCATCTTTGTCTTGCCCAGGTCTGCAGAAGCGTCATAGGCAAGTCCCCATTCGCCTGTTTTCTTGTTCACGATCAGCGCCCAGTTGTCAGGGTCAGAGATATCGACGAAGAGCGTATACGTCCCCTTGGGAACCGAGATATCGCCGATCTTCAGGTCCGCCTCGGTCTTCAGAGTGGTGGCAGCATTCGCTCCCCCGCGCCAGATGGGATAGTGCGGATTGTGGCTGATCAGTCCATCCTTGGTGAAGATCTTCCCTTCACGGCCTTTTACGCGAGGCGAGTTGTAGCTGATTGAGATCATCTTGCCCGCGATGGTTGCCGAAGCGGTTTCAGGCGGACTTGCCGGCGGTCCGGGCTGAGCCGAAAGAGTGAACGTCGCTGCCAGCAGCGCGCCGGCACACATCAAGAGACTCTTCATCATCATTCTCCTTTGGGCAGAGCCCACGGTGCAGATGCATTCATTCGCCGGGATGATTGTCGCACCGCCAGCCTCACTTTCAAAGGTCCGGATAGCGATGGCAACGACCCTGCTATGATTCGGCGCAAGGAAGCGAGATGTCCGACAAAACAATCCAGCTATCGCCAGGTGCTCGATTTCGCGCCGCGCTTGCGGAGGAGAAACCACTGCAGGTGGCAGGGGCCATCAATGCTTACACCGCGCGGCTTGCGGAGGCAGTAGGCTTTCGCGCGCTTTATCTATCCGGCGGTGGTGTCGCTGCCAACTCGCTCGGGGTGCCGGACCTTGGCATCACCACGATGGAAGATGTAGCCACCGATGTACAGCGGATCACAGACGCGACGGCGTTACCCCTGCTGGTCGATATCGACACCGGCTGGGGCGGCGCCTTGAATATAGCGCGCACGATTCGCACAATGGTCAAGAGTGGTGCAGCCGCCGTGCACATTGAGGATCAGGTCAGTGCCAAACGCTGCGGTCACCGCCCCGGCAAGGAGCTTGTGCCGGCAGAGGAGATGGTTGACCGTATCAAAGCTGCGGTAGATGCCCGTCCTGACGATCAGTTCGTGATCATGGCCCGCACCGACGCGCTCGCCAACGAGGGTCTTGAAGCCGGCATTGCGCGGGCGCAAGCCTATGTCGCCGCCGGCGCTGACATGATTTTCGCCGAGGCGGTGACGGAACTGAGCGCGTACTCAGCCTTTCGCAATGCAGTGGGCGTGCCCATTCTGGCGAACATCACCGAGTTTGGGAAGACCCCGCTTTTCACTCGCGAAGAGCTCGGCAAAGCCGGTGTCGACATCGTCCTCTATTGCTGCGCGGCGTATCGCGCCATGAACGCCGCAGCGTTGCAGGTCTATGAAACAATCCGCAAAGAGGGCACGCAGCGCAGTATGATTCCGCTGATGCAGACCCGTGCCGACCTCTACCGGTACCTTGACTATTACGCGTATGAAGAGAAGCTGGATGCGCTCTTCGCCAGGAACAAAGCGGCTGAGTAGTCTGCAAGGCATCATCAATTAGCGTGAGGGGCTCTTCGGAGGGAGTTCATGAGCACAGATGAGGCAAAGACCGCGCCGACGGCTTTCAAACCCAAGAAGTCTGTCGCTCTTTCCGGCACGCCCGCTGGCAATACAGCGCTCTGCACCGTAGGGCACACCGGCAATGATCTGCACTATCGCGGATACGACATCCACGACCTTGCCGCACGCTGTGAGTTTGAAGAAGTTGCGTATCTACTGGTGCATGGCAAGCTGCCGACCGCGACCGAACTCGCCGCATACAAGGCTCGGTTGATCAAGTTGCGTGGCCTTCCGCCTGCATTGAAACAAGCTCTCGAATTGCTGCCGGCCACAACGCATCCAATGGATGTATTGCGCACGGGAGTTTCCGCGCTGGGCTGCCTCGAACCGGAAAAGAGCAGCCACGACGACGCAGGCGCGCGTTCCGTAGCCGACCGGCTGCTGGCTTGTGTGCCCTCTATGCTGCTCTATTGGTATCAGTTCACAAAGAAAGGCGCGCGGATCGAAGTCAAGACGGAGGATGACTCAATCGCGGCTCACTTCCTGCATCTTCTACATGGCAGTAAACCCGAGGCCCGCTGGGTGGCGGCGATGCAGACATCGCTGATCCTTTATGCGGAGCATGAGTTCAACGCTTCGACGTTCACCGCGCGCGTCATCGCCGGCACTGGTTCCGACCTTTATTCATGCATCACAGGCGCGATTGGCGCGCTTAAAGGCCCAAAGCATGGGGGCGCCAATGAAGTCGCACTCGAAATTCAGCAGCGCTACACAACTCCTGACGAGGCCGAAGTCGACATCCGGCAGCGCATCGCCGGGCGCGAGGTCATCATCGGCTTTGGACATCCGGTCTATACCGTCAGTGACCCGCGCAATGAAATCATTCGCGAGATAGCACGGACCCTGGCCACAAATGCGGAAGGCAGTGGGCTATTCTCGATCGCCGAGCGGATTGAAGAAGTAATGCACGAGGCAAAGAAGATGTTTCCGAATCTCGACTGGTACAGCGCCGTTGCCTACCATCTGATGGGCATTCCAGTTGATTTGTTTACGCCGCTCTTCGTAATGGCACGCACCGCAGGCTGGTCCGCTCACGTAATTGAACAGCGGCAGGACGGCAAAATCATCCGGCCCTCGGCGAACTACACCGGCCCCGAGAACCTTCCGTTTGTTCCAATTGCCGAGCGAAGCTGAGAAGGAGCCTGCTTGTCATCGAATTTCAGCAATGAGCGCCCTGAGCCCGATCAGGTACTGACCGACATCGCTGACTACGCGCTCAACTACGAAGTCACCAGCGAGCTCGCATGGACAACTGCGAGCTATTGCCTGATCGATACGCTGGGCTGCGGCCTTGAAGCTCTCGAGTATCCCGCGTGTACCAGGTTGCTCGGCCCGATCGTTCAGGGCACCGTGGTTCCCAACGGCGCACGCGTGCCTGGCACAGGCTATCAACTTGATCCGGTGCAGGCTGCTTTCAACATCGGCGCCATGATTCGCTGGCTCGACTACAACGACACTTGGCTCGCAGCGGAGTGGGGACATCCCTCTGACAACCTCGGCGGCATTCTCGCAGTTGCAGATTGGCTTTCGCGCACGGCCGTCACGCAAGGAAATGCGCCCTTGACGATGAAGCAGGTGCTGGAGGCGATGATCAAGGCTCATGAGATTCAGGGATGCATCGCCCTCGAAAACTCATTCAACAAGGTCGGCCTCGATCACGTTGTCCTGGTAAAAGTGGCGTCCACGGCGGTGGTCAGCCGGCTGCTCGGGCTATCCCGCGATCAGACCATCGCTGCTCTCTCGCTCGCGTGGGTCGATGGCCAGAGCCTGCGCACCTATCGTCACGCGCCCAACACGGGCTCGCGCAAGAGCTGGGCCGCGGGCGATGCGACAAGCCGCGCTGTTCGCCTGGCATTGATGGCACAGGCAGGCGAAATGGGCTACCCCTCGGCATTGACCGCTAAAACATGGGGATTTTACGACGTTTCATTTCGCGGAAATGCCTTTCGTTTTCAGCGGCCCTACGGCTCCTATGTAATGGAAAATGTGCTTTTCAAAATCAGCTACCCGGCGGAATTTCACGCGCAGACCGCCGTTGAAGCGGCCCTGGCGATCAGATTCCATCTTGTTGGTCTGGGGAAGACCGCTGCGGACATTCGACGGATCACGGTCCGAACTCATGAAGCCTGCCTGCGAATCATTGACAAGAAAGGACCGTTGGCTAACCCGGCTGATCGCGACCATTGCATCCAATACATGATCGCGATTCCGTTGCTTTTTGGCAGACTCACCGCGGCTGACTACGAGGATGACGTTGCCGCCGATCCGCGTATTGACGAGTTGCGAGCGAAAGTTGAATGCGTCGAAGAGCCGCGTTATACGGCGGACTACCACGACCCCGAAAAACGATCGATCGCCAATGCTCTGCGCGTCGAGTTGCAGGATGGAACAGTGCTTGAAGAAGCGGTCGAATACCCCATTGGGCATCGTCGGCGGCGCAAAGAGGGCCTGCCCTTGCTGGTTGAGAAATTCAAAGCCAACCTGAAACGGCACTTCCCGGCGGATGCGCAGCAGACCATTCTCGACGTTTCTCTTGACCGTGTCAGGCTCGAGCAGATGGCAGTCAACGACTATGTGGACTTGTATGTGATTTAGCGGGTGCTTGTCGAATCCCCGTCGCGCATGCTTGACTGGTGGCCGAAGGAAAACGGCTCGCATGGCATATATCCTCGCACTGGATCAGGGCACAACAAGCTCGCGCGCGATTTTGTTTGATGAAGCAGGGGCGATCGCTGCAGTGGCGCAGCATGAGTTCCAGCAGTTCTATCCGCAGGCCGGCTGGGTCGAGCACGATCCCATCGAAATCCTCACCAGCCAGATCAGTTGCGCCATTGAGGCCCTCGGCAGAGTGGGTGCACGCCCACGCGACGTCGCAGCGCTAGGCATCACCAACCAGCGTGAGACAGTGATCGTCTGGGACCGCGCAACGGGAAAGCCGATCTACCCGGCGATTGTCTGGCAGGATCGCCGCACCGCCGCGCAGTGCAGCGCACTTGAAAAGAGCGGCGCTGGGGAGACGATCAGTAACCGCACGGGCCTCGTGATCGACGCATACTTTTCCGCGACGAAGATCAAGTGGATCCTCGACAACGTACCAGGCGCGCAGAGCCGCGCAGAGCGTGGCGAACTTGCCTTCGGCACGGTGGATAGCTGGCTTATCTGGCACCTGACCAGCGGAACGCATCACGTAACCGACGTGACCAATGCCTCGCGCACCCTGCTCTACAACATTGTGAAAGGCGAGTGGGACCAGGAATTGTTGCGCCTCTTCGGCATCCCTGAAAGCCTTCTGCCTGAAGTTGCCTGGTCAAGTCAGCGGGTAGCAGAGATAACAACATCGCTCGGCCTGGGCGGCATCGCCATCGCTGGAATCGCCGGCGACCAGCAGGCTGCACTTTTCGGCCAGCTCTGCTGGAGCGCGGGCGAAGCCAAGAACACCTACGGCACCGGATGTTTTCTGCTGCAGAACATCGGCTCACACTTTGTCCGATCAAGACATCGCCTCATCACCACCCTGGCCGCCAGCGCCACTCGCCGGCTGGAGTACGCGCTTGAGGGCAGCGTTTTTATTGGTGGCGCCGTGGTGCAATGGCTGCGCGACAATCTGCGAATCATTGGCTCCTCGGCAGATGTTGAGGCTCTGGCGGCAAGCGTGCCCGACAGCGGTGGACTTGTATTCGTGCCTGCATTCGTTGGCCTCGGCGCGCCTCACTGGGACTCGAACGCAGGCGGCATGATCATTGGTCTTCGCCGCGACACGAAACCTGGACACATTGCACGCGCTGCGCTTGAGAGCATCGCATTCCAGGTGGCGGACGTGCTGGACGCCGTGCGCAGCGAGGCCGATGCCCCGCTGGATGCGCTGCGCGTAGACGGCGGCGCCGCGGTGAATGACTTGATGATGCAGTTCCAGGCCGATCTGCTCGGCGTGCCGGTGTTGCGACCGCGCGTAACCGAGACGACGGCGCTCGGCGCAGCCTATCTCGCCGGCCTCGCTACCGGCTTCTGGTCGGGGCCGCAGGATCTCCGTACGAAGCGCATGGGGGACGTTCGGTTTGAGCCAAAGATGCACGCAGACGAAAGAGCAATGCGGAAAGCACACTGGCAGAAGGCTGTCGAACGGTCAAAAGGCTGGACATCCTGGCCGGATAATGGAAAGTAGGAGACACAAATGGCATCCCAGTGCAAACACATTGCTGATCATCTGAAGAACGTGAGACCACACACCAAGGGCTGCGAGGAATGCCTGAAGACCGGCGACACATGGCTACACTTGCGCATGTGCCTGGAGTGCGGCCACGTGGGCTGCTGCGACTCATCGCCGAACCGGCACGCACGTGCACACTTTCACACCACGCATCACCCGCTCATCCAGTCTGCCGAACGCGGAGAAGATTGGCGCTGGTGTTTTGTCGACGAGACGTACATCTGACGCTACGCCATTTCCACTTCAATCTGTTTGGTCTCCGCGTCAAGCTTCGCAATTCTGAAGCTGCGCACCTGCCCAGCGCGCAGCGGTTCGGGCGAAGATGATGGCGCAGGCGCATTTCCCTTCCAGCGCGCCTGCAGCATCGAGGTAAGCGACGACAGGTCGGCGCCCTTCGCGGCTGTGGGTTCACTCTGCGCAGTTCGGGAGGAAATCACCATCCCGCAGCGCGCCAGAATGCCCTCGCCTAGCTCAACGGTCGCTCCGCCCGCCCTCTCTTCAACCACGCGGCCAGAAACCATATCGCCTGCTTTATGTTCGGCAATGTACTCATCGATGCTGGTAGGGACAAGTTGTTTCATGCTGAGCTTGATCTGGCGCTTCTCTGTATCGATGGCGAGCACCTGCGCTTTCACCACCTGCCCCGCACGCAGCACGTCCTGGGGATGGTTGATCCGCTTCTCCGCGCTGATTTCGCTCACGTGCACCAGGCCTTCCACACCATCGGAAAGTTGAACGAATGCACCAAACTTCGTCAGCCGCGTTACAGGCCCTTCAATCTGCGACCCGATCGCAAACTTCTGCGGTACCGCACTCCACGGATCGCTGAGTGTCTGCTTCAATCCCAGCGCGATGCGGCGCTCCTCCGGCTTGATGCCCAGAATCACAGCTTCAACCTGATCGCCGGGCTTCACAATGTCCTCTGGGTGCCGCACTTTCTTGCCCCAGGCCATCTCGGAAATATGAATCAACCCTTCGATGCCGGGCTCAATCTCGACGAAGGCTCCAAAGTCCATCAGCCGCGTTACGGTGCCGGTCACGCGCTGGTTCAGTTGATACTTCTGCGGAACTATTTCCCAGGGCTCCGGCTCCAGTTGTTTCAGTCCAAGCGAAATCTTCTTGGTGTCGGCATCGATCTTGAGAATTCTTACCTGGATCTCCTGGCCAACGCTCAGAACATCTTCCGGCTTCCCGATCCGCCCCCAGGCAATGTCGCTCACGTGCAGCAAACCATCCACGCCACCAAGATCGACGAAGGCGCCATAACTCGTCAGGCTGCGCACCGTGCCGGCAGTCGTGTCGCCGTCCTTCATCGCCGACAAGCGGCCCTGCGCCGCGGCGCGCGCCTGCTCTTCCACTACGACGCGGCGGTCAACCACGACATCTTCATCCGTCACGTCGAGCTTGGTGATGCGGCAGGTGATCTCAGTGCCTACCAGCTTTTCCAGTTCCGCGGCATCGCGCGTGCCACTACGGCTCGCAGGCATAAACGCGCGCACTCCCACGTCGACAGTGGCGCCACCTTTCACAAGGGCAGTCACCGTGCCAACGACAGCAAGCTTCTCCGCGAATGCCGCCTCGAGCGCAGACCAGTCCCGCGGTTGCGCGACCTTGAACCGCGAAAGGTTATAGTAGCCTTCTTCATTGCGTCCCTTGATGGAAACAGGAAAGAGATCGCCGGGCCTGACCGCCGCCGCGTTGTCGTCAAAAGCTGAGCGCGGCAGCACCCCTTCCATCTTGTAGCCAACGTCGAGAAACACCTGCTCTGCGTTCAGAGAAATGACGGTGCCCTGCAGTTGCTGTGCGCCGCTCTCGGGCTTGCGCTTATGGCTCTGCTCAAAAGCAGAAAGCAGATCGGCAAAGCTCTCGGTTTGTTCTTCGGTGGGCTCGACGTTCTCTTCAGGGTCGGGAATGGCTTCGTTGGTCATGGCGTCTACTCTTCCATTCTCCCATGACGCATCGACGCGCGTTTGCCGAAAGAATTATGGAAACTCGGTCACCCTTGGCGTATTGCGCGGCTTGATTGTCGTGGCACCGCCTTGGTCGTTGATCACATTGGATATCTCACCCTTATCGTCGAGGGCAATCGTCATCATATGGTGAAACCGAATGCCCGGCGCGCGCGGCACCTCGATCGCGCGGCTCAGCACTACGCCCGGATGCCGGAAGACGCTGTAGATACCAAGCCCCCAGGCTTCGTGATCGGTAACGTTGTCGGTCACTTTGTAGGAAGCCCATCCATTCGTACCAGGCGCGCTCGCATAACTTGCCTGATCTGGTGGATCGTAAGGAATCTCGGATTGATAGAAGTACGTGCGACCGCGATTGCCTTTCCATAGCACCTGAAATTGCTGATGGTGCTCGACAAAGAGCCCGTAGATCGTGACATTGCCACCGTTGACCACGAGGCCGTTGTCGCTGGTATTGCTCGTCCAGCCGACGCCTGCGCCATGATCGGCGCGCCAGATCCAGGTGTGATCAACGATTGTGTCATTGCTGTTGATCACAAGGTTCTGCCGGGTTTTGCCCGCGCCCGCTCCGCCGACCCGGAAGAAAACGTCATGCAGGCAGATCGGGTTTGTCGCGTGGCTGGCTTTGCTGCCTTCCGGACCAATTTGAAGAAGGACTGGAGAGATGCTTTCACCGGCATCGAAAAGCAATCCCGCAATTTCTATGCCGTCCGCATCGGCCGCTGTCATCGCCGCCGTGCCGCCCGTGGGTCTGAGCGTTGCGAATCCAAGGCCGATCACGACCGTATCCGGACGCGTCACCCGGATCGGCTCGCTCAGCTCGTAGATGCCCGGCGTAAAAAGCAGATTCCTGCCTTTTGCCAGTTGAGCATTGAGCGTAGCCGCGCTGTCGCTACCGGCATGTGCAATATAAAAGCGGCTAATCGGGATGGATTTACCCGGCGTCGCTCCACCATGCCAGGTCACGCCCTCACTGTCACTCCGCAATGCCGGGATGCGCACACTCCATTTCCCTTTCTCATCTACTTCGAGAAATGGCTTCTCCCTCACGATCGGAGTGCGGGCGATCTTGGTGTAAGGCGGAGAAGGCCACTCGCCTGCCGGCGGATGCGGCACTCCAACAAAAACCATATTCCAGTTGGCGCCGGTCCAGCTTCCCCATTCGCTATTGCGCGAGATCCACTGCTGCTGTGGTCCTGCGCCAACGTTGCCGTCGATCACAGAGTCAGACATCCATCCGCCGCTCGCCCATCCGGCATGCTGATGCAGAACAATGTCGCCCTTGACATGCATGCGGCGAAAAGGTGCAGCCTGCGAAACCGCCCACTGCATCGTGCCTCCAGTGGGATTCACAGAAAACCCTTCAACGGCGCGCCAGAAGGTGCAAGTCGCGTTGTTGTGCGGCAGGGTCGCGTCCGAGTGCACGTTGCCTGTGATATGCACGGCATCTGGCGTGGCGCCAAGACCAAGCACCTGCGTGTAGAAGCCGATCGGGACATCGACGTGATATTCGCCGGGAAGAAAAAGCAGCGCGTAGCGTTGCACGCCAAATTCGCTGTGCTGTTGCGTTGCATAGACTCTGTCAATCTGCTGCTGCATCACAGCAGATGGCGTCGACGGATCGAAAACAAGCACATTCGGTCCGAATGCCGGCGTCGAACGCGCTTCTGCTTGCCCCGCGGACATACGACAGCAAAACAACAAGCCCAATACGATTGGACGCAATTGACTCCTGACCGATCGCGCACTCATCAATCGCGCCCCTCCATCACTACGATACGAATGGTAGCCCATCACACCGGCACCACTTTACATTTCGCGCGTCGCGGAGCGAGAATGGGCGCTGCATTCAGGAGACCGGAATGAAACTCTCTTCCATTACGCGCCGGGAGTTTGTGCGCTTTGGCGCCGCCGCGGCTGCGACAGGGGCCGCACTCACGTCATCAATTTCCGAGGCAGCTGTCCTGGCAGCGCAAACCCCCGCTGAAACCGGCCGCCAGATTCGATTCGTCTCCATCGGCACCGGCATCCGCGGGTGCGACCTGCTGCGTGCCGCGCGCGAAGTGCCCAGCGGCGTTCTTGTCGGCACTGCGGACATCTACGACATGCATCAGAAAGCGGGGCTCGAGGCCTATGGAGCCGACGTGCCCACCATGCGCGACTATCGACCTCTTCTTGACCGCAAGGATGTCGACGCCGTGATCGTCGCCGTGCCCGATCACCAGCACCGGCGTGTCGTGCTCGATTGCGTTGCGGCGGGCAAGGACGTCTATTGCGAGAAGCCCATGTCGCACAATGTCGCCGACGGCCTTGCAATGGTGAAAGCCATCCAGAATGGTCAACGCATCTTTCAGGCCGGGAGCCAGCGTGTCAGCAATATCGCATACAGGAAAGCCGCGGAGATTTACGCTTCGGGCCGCCTTGGCGAAGTCACGTACATCGAAGCACACACTGACCGTAATTCGCCTTCGGGCGCGTGGGTTTATCCCATTCCACCCGACGCAAGCGCTCAAACAATCGACTGGGAGGCATTTCAGCGCGATGCGCCGGCGCATCCGTTTGACCCGGTGCGCTTTTTTCGCTGGCGCTGCTTTGCCGACTACGGCGAAGGCCTCGCCGGCGATCTCTTTGTTCACCTCATCTCTGGTATCCAGTGTGTCAGCGGCATCAACACTGCGCCGAGCCGTGCCATGTCGAGCGGCAGCCTGACCCATTTCAAGGATGGCCGGGACTTTCCCGATCTGCTCGCCACGCTCTATGAGTATCCAGGCGCCACCGTGAGCATCCACTGCAATCAGAACAATGCCGCCGGCGAGTCCATTGTGTTCTATGGACGCAAAGGCACAATGACGATCATCGGCAACACAGTCACCGTATCGCCTGAGGATACGCGGCCACAGCCAGAAGGCTACTCACTCGACGGCTGGACCAGTGAGGCAAAGAAGCAGTATCTGCAGCAGTGGCACGCCGAACATCCTGCGCAACCCGCAGCGCTGGCCCAAGCTGAAAGTTACACAGCGCCGCAAGGCTACAACGACACAGCCGATCACATTGCCAATTTCTTTCACGCGGTTGAGACGCGCGAGCACGTTGTCGAAGATGAAATCTTTGGCAACAATGCGGCAATAGCGTGCCACATGGCAAATCACTCTTATTTCCACCGCGCGACAGCCACCTGGGACACCACAACACAAAGCATCAAGAGCTGAGCCGATTCGCAGGAGAAACGCAATATGCCCCATTCAACTCGCAGGACATTCCTGAAGACAACAGGCGCGATCACCGCCGCCGCGCTCGCAGGCGCTCGTAGCGTCGTCGCCGCTCCGCTAAGCTTGCCGATTGGTCTGCAGCTCTATTCTGTGCGCGATCTGTTGCCCAAAGACTTCGGCGGGACACTCTCGCAGCTGAACACCGCAGGCTACAGAGTGGTCGAGGCAGCCGGCTTCTTCAACAAGACGGCCCCGGAGTTTCGCAGCGCCATGACCGCCGCCGGTCTGCGCTGCGTAAGCGCCCACTATACGCTGATGCTGCTGCGGTCTCAGCTTGAGCAGCTTATCGACTACAGCCACACACTGGGACTCGAGTACATGATCTGCTCCTCATCGGGCGGTGTGCATCGCGACCCCACAGCGAAGGGCGAGCTCACCCTTGACGACTGGCGCTATGTCGCCGAAGAATTCAATCGCATCGGCGAAAAGATAAAAGCAGCCGGCATGACCTTCGGGATGCACAACCACACGCCCGAGTTTGCAATAAAGGACGGTGTGCTCGTTTACGACGAGTTGCTGGGCCTCACCGATCCTCGACTCGTTGTCTTCGAAATGGATTGCGGCTGGGTGACCGCCGCCGGACACAATCCTTTGGACTATCTGAAGAAAACACCGCAGCGCTTTCCGCTGATGCATGTGAAGGATATGGCACGCAACGCCGCCGGAGAGTTCCATTCGGTGGTGCTTGGGCACGGCTTGATCGATTACCGCCCGATTCTGCGGGCGGCAACCGGACTGAAGTATTACTTCATTGAGCAGGAAGAGTTCACGGGCGATCCAATGACCGAGCTGCGCGAAAACGCGGCTTACATGCGCAACCTCAGCATCTGAAGCTTCTTCTCGTTTACGCCGGGCGTCGTTTACGCTGGGCGTATGGATATCTTCGACGAGAAACGCGGCGAGCTGGAGCGGCACGAGTTCATGATGGGCAAAGAGCGCGGGCGTCTCGCCGTGGCGCTGGACTTGTTGACCGACTCGCTGATCATGGTGGGTCAGCACGGTGTCTATTGCGCCTCCACCCGCAACCCAGGCAAGCCCGCGCTTGATCTGCAGGCTGTCCTGGCGGGTATGGAAGGCGCAAAGACTCTGATTCAGTCGGTGATGGAGGAGTTGCGCGCTCAGCGCGATGCCGAGCGTGCGCACGATTCGGGAGGCGCCTGATTCCCTCCAAATCCCGCAGAATCCCCGAAATACGGTATCCTGATTAGGCGCGCCCGTAGCTCAGCTGGATAGAGCGAATGCCTCCGGAGCATTAGGTCGGGAGTTCGAATCTCTCCGGGCGCACCATTCTCCCCAATCCTCCCGCGACTTCCAATTCTTCGGCGTGAGGCTCGCGCCGTTCCTACCACCGATCCCCATGCGGCGCGTGGGCCTCGATTGAGGGCAGATGTCCTAGACTAGCTTTTGGCCCTTGTAGGATCAGCCGGGCCTGACGGGAAGTCCATGCACCTCGATTTTCATTTCACAACCGTTCAAACTCTCTGGACGCTGACCTTTGCGGCACATCTCGTCCTGCTCATCGTCCTGCTGGGCCGCGATCGCGCCCGGCGTTTCCCCTGGTTCACCACGGCCATTGCGCTGGTGGCCCTGCGGCTGCTCACGAGCAGGCTGCTCTTCGGCCGCCTGCCGCAAATTGCGATGAGCCAGATATTTATTGTGTTGGCCGATGCGTCCTCGCTCGTAGGCCTCCTGGTAGTCATTGAGCTCGCTCGCAAATCATTTCCGAACGCTCCCCGCAAAGTTCTGCTCAGCTGGGGCGCGGCTCTGCTCGCCATCGGCGCCGT
Organism: uncultured Acidobacteriaceae bacterium; assembly: GCA_963839215.1. GTDB lineage: Bacteria > Acidobacteriota > Terriglobia > Terriglobales > Acidobacteriaceae > Telmatobacter. Next base: position 536,265 of record CAWITZ010000004.1, read on the forward strand.
CGTCCTGGCGAAATGGGGACCTTGGCCCCCGCTGAAGACTCTGACGCCTTTCACGCTCATGTCTGTTCTGGGCATGATGCAGCTTTTTGCGCAGAAGGCCGGCACACTCGTCGACGTTACAACCGTGGGCCTCGGGTTGCTGGTGGCGTTCTTCGGACGCCGCTATGGCAACGGTTGGCGCGGACACGCGCAACGCATCGCCATCGGCCTTTCCACCGCGTCATTGGCTCAGCTTGCCGTGCAGATCATCTGGCAGATCATCGCCAAAACGGCCGCTCCTCATTCAATGGACGAATACCAACGAATCCTCGGCCTGCGCGAGAAGCTCTTCAACGGCAACAGTGTGATTTACCTTCTCGTGACGGTCTGGTGGATCGTCTGCCTCTGGATCGACGAGCACCCCATCGACGAGCCAGCCAGAACGGCAACTGCCGACTTTTCCGTGCCTGCGCATTCCGGTCCGCCGCAGGACGGAACTTCCGTTTCCGCCGAACCTCTTCGCGATCCGCAGGATTAAAGCGGCGACCTAGATTGCGAAGTCGATGAAACCTCGCGCGGGGTCTGTTGCCACGAGCTTCACAGTCACGCGATCTCCGACGTCCAGGCCTTTCGCGCCCGGTTTACCCACATTCACCAGCATGCCGTCGACATGCGGATTGAGGGTGCGGACAAATGACCCGTGGCTGTTCACACCGGTGACGATCGCGCTGAAGGTCTTGCCAATGCTTGGGCGGAGCACAACTGCGGCAATGCGCTTTTCCATTTCGCGCTCCACTTTGCGCGCTGCGTCTTCCATCAGCGTGCATCGCTGCGCGATGGCGTTGAGTTCATCCTCGGAATATGGCTGCTGCGTCTTTGCCAGCCATGCCTTCAAAATGCGCTGCGACACCACGTCAGGAAAGCGCCGGTTCGGCGCGGTGGAATGCGCGTAATCCCGCACGGCGAGTCCGAAGTGCCCTGGTGAAGGCTCATTCGGCTTGACAAGAACATACTCGCCCGGCCCCAGGAGCTTCACAACCGCGAGAGAAAGATCGGGAAAGTGCACCTCATCCTTCTGTTTCTGCGCCAGCAGAAAATCATTGAGCGCTTTTGAATCCGGCTCGGAAGGCAGCGTCGTGCCCAGGCCTGCGGCCAGTTCAACGATGCGGTCCCAACGCTTGGGCGTGCGCACAATGCGGCGAATCGATGCGACGCCGTCGCTTTCAAAACCCCTCGCAACCACGCCGTTGGCAGCCACCATAAATTCTTCAATGAGCGATGTTGCGCCGTTCTTTTCCAAGCTTTTAATCTCTACCGCTTCATCGCCCTGCATCACCGGACGCGTCTCGATGGTTTCAATATCCAGGGCGCCACTCTGGAAGCGGCAATTCAGCAATCGCTTTGCCGCCGCATCCTGCAATTTAAGCTGCGCAGCCAGTTCGTTGCTCGCGGCCACCTTGGCGGGCGCAGGTCCACTACCGTCGAGCCACGCGCCCACGCTGTTATAGGCGAGCTGCGCGCGATTGCGCACCAGCGCGCGGAAAACCCTTCCGCTCAATACGCACGAAGATGCATCTACGAAGAACTCAACGACGACCGCGGCGCGATCTTCATTCTCATTCAGTGAAGTGATGCCTTCAGAAAGCTGAGTCGGCAGCATCGGGAAGACCTTGACGCCGGTGTAGACCGACGTTGTCTCGCTGCGCGCATGGCTGTCGATCACCGTGCCCTTGGGTACGCGGAGATCCACATCGGCAATTCCAACGAGCACGCGAATACGACCATCGGGTAGCTGCTCGGCCCACTCGATCTGGTCGAGATCCTTTGAGGTGTCATTATCGATCGACGACCAAAGCAGATTGCGTAGATCCTCAGCTCCCGGCACTGCCGGCAATTCGGGATGGGCTTCGATTGCTGCCAGTTGAGCATCGGTTCCTGCGGGAAAGTCGGGCTGAAATCCATGTTCGATCATCGTGGCGTGGGCTGCGGCCACGAGATCGAAGCGTACCTGATGACCATTGGACATGCCGGTCTGGCTCCTTGAACACGAAGAGCCAGCCTATCACGCGCCGCAGGAATGAGGCGCAATGCCAAACAATGCAGGCGAGCCGGTTTTCCGGGCCGCCATTCTTCAAAATCCGCGTCCCGCACTCATCTGGTTGCTTCCATCCGCCCAGTGGGAACGGTCAAAGAGATATCATCAAAGTGGAGAGTTTGAGTCAGGTATGATCCGATTTTTGCCCTGTTTCATTGCGTTCCTTGCTGCGATTCCAGTTCTTTCCCAGAGATCACAGCTGGCGTCCACGTCCACGAACCCCGGAGTCACTTCCACTTTCGCCCCGGAAGTGGAGCAGTTTCAGAAGGTGGAAGACACCTGGGCGGCTGCCGTCAATGCACGTGACCAGTACGGCCTCGAGCTTGTCTTATCTCCCTTGTTTATCGATGTCGCCGCGGACGGCCAGGTGAGCACCCGCAACCAGCAGGTGGCCAGCGTGATTTCCGGCGACGACAAGACGATGCATCTCGATCTGCACGTGGTCTCGGTCCGCATGCTGGGGGATGTAGCCGTGGCCAACGGCACCTACGTATTGCATCACAAGGCGAGTTCCGGCCAGGTGGACGAGAAGGGCATCTTCACCCACGTCTTCCAGAAGGCGCGCGGCGGCTGGTTGTGCGTCAACTCGCAGCAGACGATGGTGAAGTCCGACTCAAAGTCGAAAGGCAGAAAACAATCGGCCGCGGATGAGCCATTTCACATTCCGCTCTTTTCAAAGTAAGAAATAACGCTCATCTCGAACCTAGCGGTTGTATTTCTTCAGCGCCTGCTGCAACTCGTCGTGCGGCAGCGCAATCACCGTGTGCCCGTCGGCGCCAGTCATCGTCTTTGCCCCCACCATTGCATTCACGATGGCTTCCTCGGTCGCTTCCACTGTTGCCGTAAACAGTGGCGTAATGCGCTCATTCGCAACCGTCAGCACGCTGTTCGGGCCAGGATCGGCGTCCGCGTGCGGATTCGCCGTTGAAAACGCGAAGAAAATATCACCCGAGCTATTCCCGGAGACAGACCCAGTCCGCGCCAGCCCGAGAGAGGTTCGGCGCGCAAGGCGCTTCAACTGGTGCGGCAGCAAAGGTGCATCCGTCGCGATCACGATGATGATGGAGCCTACATCACCGCGCGTTTCGTTGCCCGGTGGCAAAGCCGATGGCGCGAGACCTGCATACGGCACACCCTGGGGAATTTCCTTGCCCACGGGCACTCCCGCAATGGTGAGCTGCGAGCGCCGCCCGCAATTGCACTGCACCAGCACGCCAACCGTGTAGGCGCCGTCCTCCTTGCTCAGTACGCGCGATGCTGTTCCTGTGCCACCCTTGAACCCATAGCAGACCATCCCGGTTCCGCCGCCGACATTTCCCTCCGCAACAGGGCCGCCCTTTGCCGAATCCAGCGCAGCAAAAACATCTTCCGGTTTCACGTGGAAGCCATTGATGTCGTTCAGAAAGCCATCCCACGTCTCGGCCACCACCGGCAATGACCAGTCGTCCTCATGCACCGAACCCCGTTTCACTCCCCAGGCAATCATCGCGTCGCGCACCGTGCCCACGCTGTGTGTGTTGGTGATGCCCACTGGGCCGTAGAGCAGGCCCGACTCTTCAACCCACGTCGTGCCGGTCATTTCGCCATTGCCGTTCAGGCTGAACCACCCCGCGTAGACAGGGTCGAAACTCTTCGAACCTCGCGGCAGAATCTCAGTAACCCCGGTGCGCACGGGGCCTTCGCCCACTTTTAACGGCCCGTCGCCCTTGATCAAGGTCGTAAAGCCAACTTCGATGCCGGCCACATCGGTAATGGCGTTCAGAGGTCCCGGGGTTCCGTCGAAGGGCACACCCAGGTCGCGGGCACGAACAACTGTCTGGCTCGGAGTTTGAGCAACGCCCGGAGTGAGCGCGCACAGAGAGATGGCTATTGTGAAAACGATCGCGGAGCGGAACATACCCAACTCTACCGCAGGATGAACTGAATGCGATTAATCTGCCGCAGGCTGAGAGCGCTTCACTCCCTGCAGGCGGATGGAGACATGCACCAGGCTCAGCGCCGCCGGCGTCACCCCGGGAATGCGGCTCGCCTGCCCGATTGTCCCCGGCCGAACCCGCTCGAGCTTTTCGCGCATCTCCCGCGAAAGGCCGCTAATGATGCCGTACTCCAGCCACTCCGGGATCGCCACCGCCTCAGCGGCCTTCAACTTCTCAATCGACTTCTTCTGTTGTTCGAGATAACCAGCGAATTTGATCTCGGTCTCAACCGCGCGCGCTTCATTGCGCACTACAGAGGGCAGCGAGCCGCCACTTTCGATTGCACTCGCCATCGCAGCCAGTGCCGGCACCCCGGCAATTTCTTCCCCCAGAACGGGCAGCAGCGCATCAATCGTCACCTCTGGCCGCTTGAGAAGTTGCGCCCAGGTGAGCCCCGCAGTCGCCGTCAATTCGCCTAAGCCTGCAGCCGACAGTTTCTCCCCCTTCACTCTGCCCGCCGTCAGTAAGCGCTCCAGCGCCGCCATGCGCGCCTGCTTCTCTTCGTATGCCGCCCAGGCTTCGTCGTCGATCAGACCCAGCCTGCGTCCATGCGGCGTAAGTCGGCGGTCAGCGTTGTCGATGCGCAGGTGCAGGCGGAACTCCGCCCGTGACGTGAACATGCGATAGGGCTCGTTTGTGCCCTTCGAGATCAGATCGTCGATCAGGATACCGGTGTATCCCTCGGTGCGATCCATCGTGTAGGGCGGCTCGCCCTTGAGCCCCAGCGCCGCGTTGATGCCGGCCATGATGCCCTGGCATGCGGCCTCTTCGTAACCGCTGGTTCCGTTGATTTGCCCCGCAAGGTAGAGCCCATCCATGCTCTTCACCCGCAGCGTGCGGTCAAGCTCCGTCGCGTCTACGCTGTCGTACTCGATCGCGTAACCGGGGCGCAGCATCTCCGCATCCTCAAGGCCGGCGATGGAGTGCACGATCTGCCACTGCACCTCCATTGGCAGCGAGGTCGACATGCCGTTCACGTAAACCTCGTGCGTGTTCAGCCCCTCGGGCTCAAGGAAAAACTGGTGCTGCGTCTTCTCAGGAAATTTGACGACCTTGTCCTCGATCGAAGGACAATACCGCGGCCCAATGCCCTCAATCTGACCGGAATACATGGCCGAGCGGTGCACATTCTCGCGAATCAGCCGCAGCGTCTCCGGCGTGGTGTAGGCAATGTGGCAGCTCACCTGCGGCTGCACAATTTTTTTTGTCCGAAAGCTGAAAGGCGTTGGGTCAACGTCCCCAGGCTGCTCTTCAAAAGCCTCCCAGTGAATCGTGCGGCCATCGAGCCGCGGTGGCGTTCCTGTCTTCAGCCGGCACGTCCGCAGGCCCAGCGCCCGCAGAGACTCGCCCAGCAGCACGCTCGCAGGCTCTCCGCTGCGGCCCGCCGGATAGCGTTCTTCGCCGCAGTGGATCAGCCCATTCAGAAACGTCCCGGTCGTGATGATCGTGGCCCCGGCCATCAGCCGCCGCCCATCGCGCAGTTTGAGGCCCAGCACGCGCCGCCGCGGATGCCCCTCGCTTGGCTCCTCCAGCACCAGGTCAGCCACCTCAGCCTGGCGGATATGCAACCCGGGCTGGCCTTCCAGCACTTCGCGCATCTTTACGCGGTAGAGCTGCTTGTCGCATTGTGCCCGCGGACTCCAGACCGCCGGGCCCCGCGAAGTATTCAGCAGCCGGAACTGGATTCCAACCGCGTCGGCCACCTCGCCCATGATGCCGCCCAGGGCGTCTACCTCGCGCACCAGGTGCCCCTTGGCCACGCCCCCGATCGCCGGATTGCAGCTCATCTGGGCTATCAGGTCCAGATTCATGGTGATAAGGGCGGTCTTCAGCCCCATGCGCGCCGCCGCCATCGCCGCCTCGCACCCGGCGTGTCCCGCGCCCACCACGGCCACATCATATTGCTCAGTAAAAGCCATCTAGTCCCATTCTACGGATTTATGAAAATCTCCGCGTTCTGATTGCCTGGGGCCCGTGAAGCGCTGGCTCTTTCGGTGCTAGGATGCTCACAAAGCTCGACAACTCGTTCATCCCCTCCAGGAGGAATTGCCGCATGCATTCATCGGAGATCCCCTGGGAGCGGCAGCACGAAGCCGTCCCCGTTTCCCCTTCCGCCAACACGGCCGGGCAGCAGCAGTCGCCCGAAGAGCTGAAAGAAGAGAACCGCAAGATTCGCCGCCTGCAGATGGTGGTGAACATGGTCACGCAGGTTATCGCGCAGGATTCAACGCTGAGCGTGGAAGAGGCCTCGGAGATGGTAGCCGACACGCGCCGCGTTGCCCTGGGCATGTTTCCCGACAAGGAACTGGCCTTTAACCTGATTTACTGGCCACGGCTGCAGCGCCTGATGCGCGAGCGCTTCCGGATGCAGTAGCCGGCTATTTGCTTTCGTTGGCATTGAGGCGGAAGGTGATGGTGCCCCAGAAGAGGCGGGCCCGCATCTGCACCGGCAGGTGACGTTCGTCGTCGGTGTACCAGATCCATATGTTTCCGCGGTTCTTCACCACTCCGGCCGCGGCGGTGGGCTGAACACGAATCGTCTTGAAGGTGCCGAGCGGGGTTTTGATCTCCTCGCGCCCCTCAACCTTCATGGTGACCGGCACATTGTGCATGGCATCCACCACTGGAATCACAAAGCTCTGCCCAACCACCAGGTTTTGTGAAGAGGTATAGAAAACGCCGTTGAGCAGGTCGGTCATGCAGCCCGGAATCGGCGATTCGACGCGCTTGGTCTGCCCGGTAACCATATTTTTTTCGTCGAGAATCGACTTCATCTGGCCATAGTCCAGGCGCAGAGTCGAGTTCACCTGCCGGTGCCCTTCCACCGTCTGCTTGTCGAACTGGTAGGTGCAGCCGCGCGTTCGATCAAAGACCGACTGGAAGCGGTCGCTCACATGGAAAACAAGATTGATCGCGCCCACTGTGTCCGCATTCGCGGTAACCTTCTGCCGGTCCCCGTCCGCCTCAAAATGAATCACCGCGGTGCCGGCGGGGAAGACACGCCAGTCGACGGCATAGGTGAGCGTTTGCTTCTGCGGAAAAGTGAAACCGGGCCGCGGGGGTGGAAGCAGGGGAATCTGCTGACCGTAGGCAACGGCGGCAAGGGCGAGGAAACAAACAATCGTCTTCACCGGCGTGCAGATCTTCACCTTCAGGCTCGACTCCTTCAACAGTTGACTTGTTGCTACGCAGAATCGCCTGAGGCAAAACGATCAGTCGGCGTTCTCCCAAACACCCGTTACCGAACCCAGCGCGCCAGCGCGCCAAGCGCAGGCCGCAGGCAGATCAGGCTCAGATAAAGGAATGCAGTCCCTATAAGGGCATTGTACTCGCGGTGCTTTAGATAGAGCGCAAGAGAGAAGCTGCCGGAGGGCACTTCGGTGACGTTGCCAGACCCCGCGTCCAGAGTGGCTGTCTGGGGCGTTCCCGGGGTGATGCGCGGAATCAATCGCGGCACCCGGCTGCAATAGGCCTCGAAGTCAGGAAAGGTGGCTCGCAAAAAGCGCTCCTCTGAAGCGATCACGGGCACGTAGATCACCAGGAAGCCAATCGCAAGCACGAGGGCGACAAGCCAGCTCAGCAGCGCCAGAGCAAAGCCGAACGCGATCATCATGGAGCCGAGATACAGCGGATTGCGCACATGTGCGTAAGGCCCCGTCTGCGTTAGCTCGCGGTTCTTTTTCACATACCCCGCCGCGTATCCCCGCAACCACAGACCGGGCAGCACCAGCAGCAGGCTCCACAGAATCGCGGCCGGCATCGGCGCGCGACGCCAAAGCTCATACAGATAGATCGCCGCGGCAAGAAAACCAAGCGGAACCCGAATTCGCCGGGCGATCCGCTGCCAGCGTGAAATCCAATCCAGGGGAGGCGAGTTGGCTCCTTCGCTCATTGTGCCGCCCCAGAATAAAGCAGCTCCTCGGCAGCCTGCATTACCTCCTCGGTCCCAATCGTCAGCAACCCGGCCTCGGGTGCATCATGCCGGGTGTGATCACGCCGGCTCTCGGGATGGCGCAGCACCCGGAATGCCGTGCCGAAAGGCCCGTTGCGGCGCGGATCCGTCGGGCCGTAGATGCCGACCACCGGCTTGCCCAGCGCGCACGCCAGATGCAGCGGCCCTGTATCTCCCGCAACCAGCAGCGAGATGCGGCGCGTAACCGCAATCAGGTGCTCGAGCGAGGAGTTGAGAGCGATTGCCGCGCCGTTCGACGCCTTCACGATCACTTCGGAAAGTTCCTCTTCGCCCGGTCCCGCATTCACAACCACCCTGCAGCCACGCCGCAGAAACTCCGCTGCAATCGCAGCGTACCGCTCCACCGGCCAGCGTTTCGCGCCCCAGCCCGCGCCGGGATTCACGAGGATTACAGGCTGGCCCTCATCGCCAATCAGCCGCTCCGCCCATACCTCAGCTGCCGGATCGAATGGCAGAGTCGGCAACGTGAACTCAAGCGCGTCCCCGGCGACGGCGGACGCAACTTCAATATCCTGCTCAATCACATGGGCGCCCTGTGTGACCACACGCTCCGTAAAGAGCCAGCGAGCGGCGCGCTCGCGCGGAATCGCCTCGCCAATTACGCGGCGGCTGCCCGCGAACCGCGCGACAAGAGCGGAACGCACCGCGCCCTGGAAATCAATGACAGCGTCGTACTGCGATTCCCGCAGCGCACGCCGCAGCGCTCCAAACTCACGCCGCGTCTGCGCAGAAAGGGGTTTAGCTCCCCAGGCTTTCATCGGGGCCGGATACAGCCTGTCGATCAACGGCCGCTGAGCGCGTGGGTCGCCGGTGTCGCGGCGGCTTCGCCCTTCCGCGCTAAGCAGCGCGCTCCATTTCGGCTCGACAACCCAGTCAATCACCCAGCCGGGATGCGCCTGCCGCAGCGCCGTCACCGCCGGCAGGGCATGCAGAATATCGCCCATGGCGCCCAGACGAACCACGAGCAAACGAAACTTGGACTGCGTTTGCAAACTTCGATTTTCTCACAGCGCGCGACGCGCAGAGGCGTTCCGCAGCCGATCCACAAGCCACCCGACCGCCGCGTTCCCGTCCTCAATTTCAATGCGCAGCGGTGCGGTGATCAGCCGAATCTCCGACGCAAGAATTTCGACCATGCCGCCGAGTCGAACCCGATCTTTCTCCGTGGTAACAAGCGTCTTTGCGCCGCTTGCACGTGCTGTCTCGGCCAGCGCCTTCAGATCGCCCGCCGCATACGGATGGTGATCGCGGAACGCCCGCCTTGCCGCGATCTCCATTCCACCCGCTTCAAGGCCGGCGAAAAACTGCTCCGGCCGCGCAATGCCGCAGAACGCCACCACTGGACCCGCCACAGCCGGAAGCAGCATCCTCCGGTGTAAATGCCAGACCGGGCCCTTCCAGCCGAGATCTCTCAGCCTCTCTTCGACGCCATTCTCCCCCGTCGGCACAGCCACCACAGTCGCGCGTTGCATCGCGCGCAACGGCTCGCGCAAATTGCCTGCGGGCAGCAGCGAGTCCTTCAAATCCGCTTCGTTGAGCAGCAGAATGTCCACGTCCCGTGCAAGCTGGCGATGCTGAAAGCCGTCGTCCAGAATATGGGCAGGCGGACCTGACCTTAGCTCTGCAGCATGCTGCGCCGCAAACTCAGCTTCAGCCAGCAGCCCGGCATCGTAGCGCTGCGCCGCAACATACACGGGCACGCCTGTTTCGCGGGCGATCAGCAGCGGTTCATCGCCAAACTCTGCCGCCGTTCCGGCCAAATCAACCCGAGCCAGATCAACCCGCGCCGGCGCGCCACTTGCTCTGCCATATCCGCGCGAAAGCACATCGACATGGATTCCCTTCTGCTTCAGCAACTCGGCAAGAGCAATTGCGAATGGCGTTTTCCCTGTCCCGCCCGTGGATAGGTTGCCGATACTCACCACAGACCACCCGAGCCGCCGCACACTCTCCCCTCCACGCCGGAAGCGCGCGTCCCGCAGCGCCGCGCCAGCAGCATAGAGAGGTACAAGCGGAGCGAGCCACGGACGCTTCATGCGGGCCGCACTTCCGAGGCCAGAAGCACTTTCAGCGCGCGCACCGTCCGCTCCGTCGCCCCCGCCTGCTGGTCGAAGACCCGTCGCGCGTTCTCACCGATCGCCGCGGCCTCAGCAGGATGACTCAGCAACGCGGCAACGGTGCGCTCCAGTTCGCCTTCGTCCGCAATCCGAATCGCGTCATGCGCGCGCAGGTCGTCTGTAATCGCGCGGAAATTTACGTAATGTGGTCCCATCACAATCGGCACGCCAAACTGTGCTGGCTCCAGCGGATTGTGTCCGCCCGCCGGCACCAGGCTACCGCCCACAAAGGCCACTGCCGCCAGAGAATAGATCGATGCCAGCTCGCCGATCGTATCCAGCAGAACAATCTGCCCCGGCGCCAGCGCATCCAACTCAGCCTCGGCGCGGCCTTTCCACGCCGAGCGCCTGCTCCAGCGCAAACCCGACCGCTCCAGCAGCCCCGCTACCGCTTCAAATCGCTCCGGATGCCGCGGTGCCAGCACCAGCAGCAGGCCCGGCTCAGCAGCAAGCAGCTGCGGCCAAGTTTCAAGCAGAGCTCTCTCTTCGCCTTCCAGCGTGCTGCCGGCCACCACAAAGCGCATGCCCGCCCCAACCGCCTTCAGCTGCCGGGTTGCTTCCGCCTCCACTCCCGCGCGCACATCGAATTTGAGATTGCCCGAAACCGACACCCGCTGCGGCTGGCAGCCAATCGCCTTCAACCGCTCTGCATCCACCTCGCTCTGCGCCAGCACCGCACTCAGCTGGGCCAGCAGCGGTCTCCACAGTCTTTGCAGCATCCGATAACGCGGCCACGAGCGGTCCGAGATGCGGGCATTCACCACCGCCACCGGAATCCCCCGGCGAAAGCACCCATTCAGCAGATTAGGCCAGAACTCCGTCTCCGCCAGGATCAGCATGCGCGGACGAACGGCTCGCAGATACGCATTCACCGCCCAGGGAAGATCCAGCGGACAGTAGAATACGCGGTTCATCCCAAATCGCTCCTGTGCCAGCCTCTGCCCCGTTCGCGTCGTCGTCGATACCAGGACCTGGAAACCGCGTACCCGCCCCCTAAAAGGCTGATCATCGGCAACCTTGTCGAGCTCGCTCACCAGGCGGCTCACCGCCAGCACCTCGCCCACTGAGACGGCATGAAGCCAGATCACCGGCTTCTGCCTGCAGAGGCTGCTCAGCCAGGGAGGCACTCCTCCCATCCGGTCAAGGATCCCCTCGCGATACTTTCGCGTGGTCGCCATCTTCCACAACCACCAGGGCGCGCCAGCTACCAGTGCCGTCAGCAACGTCAGGTTGTAGAAAAACAAAACCATCGTGACGGAATGCGCCCTTCGTGGTCTAACCTTCTAAGTGGACTAACCCTAAGATGATACAGTCGAGCGCGATCAGGGCGATCAAGGTCATTTCGTTGTTGGCAGTGGGTCTATCTCTCGCCGCATCCGCCAGCGATCACACGGTGCCGCCCGTGCAGCCCGCTACCTCTTTTGCCGCCATTGAGATGCATGAGAAGGAAAAGGTGGCAATCGCCGCTGAACCCTATGACACACGTGAGAAGGAATCTATCTTCCGCGTTGACTACTTAAGCCACGGCGTCCTGCCCATCCGGCTCATCATCACCAATAACGGCGACAGGCCTATCTCTCTGCGGGACGCGCGCATTCTCTTTCAGACTCCGGCCGGCGACCGCATCCAGGCTGCAGAGCCGGAAGACGTTGAGCGCCTCATGACCATGAAGGAGCGCCAGGGCAGAAAGATTCCCCTGCCGGGCCCGGTGGCCATCCACACACCGGCCAAAGCCAGCAACAAGAACATCGAAGCGGATTTCGACCAGTTCGAGTACCAGGCCCTCGTCGTCGAGCCGCATACCACGCGCGCGGGGTTCCTCTTCTATGACGTCTCGCAGCTCAACAATCCGCTGCACGGCTCAAAGCTGCATCTGCATGCGTTGCGCGACGCCGACGGCCACGAACTCTTCTATTTCGAGATACCCTTCGACAAGTATCTTCAGTCCAAATCGGACGCGATGAAATAGGCCGGCTACTCGTAGTACGTCGCCGTCGTGGAGTCCGTCTCCCAGATCGTGCAGTCCTTCACGCGCACGCGGCCCTTGGTCACCTCTCCCAGGTGCTCGTTGGTCTGGTCGAAAAAATATTTCGCGATGTTTTCAGCCGATGGATTCAGCACCGAAAACGGCTCAAGGTCGTTGAGCATCCGGTGATCGATGCGGTCAATTACGGGCCTGAGCACCTGCTTGAGCAGCTTAAAGTCGAGCAGCAGGCCGGAATCATCCAGCTCCGCACCGGCCAGCGTCACCCGCACCTTGTAGTTATGGCCATGCGGATTCTCACACTTGCCGCGATAGTTACGGAGGTAGTGACCGGAAGAAAAGTCTGCCTCGACAGTGACTTCGTACATCGGCGTTCGCCCAGGCCTTTGCGGGAAGAGTCCCGCCTCTCATTCTAGGCCCTTGAAAGAAACGCGTGCCGAAGCACGGCCAGAAACGCGCGCCAAGGGCGGCCAGGTAACGTGCCAAAGCACGCGCTTACTGGCTCAAACCGCCACGCCGTCTGCGCCGCCCCTCCAGCCGTTTTTCTTCGCTGCGCCGGTCAACCTGTTCGAAGAGATTCGTCATCACGCCGGCCAGCGCCGAAGCCAGCCCTGCCAGTAGCATCACCAGCGCTACCGTGCGCCACAAGGAGCCATTTGCCGGCAGCCCAGGCTGAAACGTCGAAGGCACCAGCGCCATCGCCATCGAGAGAACCGCGAAAAACCCGAGGGTCCCCGCCAGAATGTAGAAGTTGCGTGACATCGTGTTCATTCGCTCGAAGAAATTCGCCAAGCGCGGCAATTCCGGTCTGCTGCAATTTTAGACTCGAGGCTCCGTCAGAACGTTACGGCGTATAGATAAGCGAGACCCCGGCCTGAGCAAACTCCCGTTCCATCGCCGCCACCGAGCCATTCAAGTCGATCGCGCGGCACGCGTCTCGCAGCACAAAGGCCGGCAGTCCCAGTCTCCGCGCATCCACCGCTGAATACCCGACGCAATAGTCGTAGGCCAGACCCGCAAGAAAGACGCGTGTCAGTCCGCGATCTTGCAGATATCCGGCAAGCCCAGTAGATGTGGTGCGGTCATTCTCAAAAAAAGCCGAATAGGAATCGATGCCCAGCCGGAACCCTTTGCGCAGAATCAGCTCCGCCTGCGGCAGGTCCAGCGCAGAATGAAACTCTGCTCCCTCGCTCTGCTGCACACAGTGATCAGGCCACAGAGTCTGGATTCCATAGCTAAGCTGAAGATGCTCAAAAGGCTGCTTGCCCGCATGGCTTGACGCAAACGACGAGTGCCCAGGCGGGTGCCAGTCCTGCGTGAGAATCACGTGCGCAAAGTTCGGCGCCACGCGGTGAATCACGTCGATCACCTCGTCGCCCCCTGGCACGGCGAGCGTTCCGCCCGGGCAAAAGTCGTTCTGCACGTCGATCACAATGAGCGCATCCTGGGCTGTAATCTCCATCACTCGCTTCCCTTCGTCTCCTTGCACTCAAAAAATCTCTCCACATCCGTCAGAGCTGTTGTCATTCGGTACGGCGGTAGGCTCTGCAGAAATGTCTGTCCATATCTCTGCCTGCGGATGCGCGGGTCAAGAAGCACCAGCACGCCGCGATCCTCAAGCGAGCGGATCAGCCTGCCAAAACCCTGCTTGAGCGTGAGCACCGCCGACGGCACCTGGTAATCGAAGAAGGGCTTGCCGCCCGCTTCCTCAATTGCCTTCATGCGCGCCTGCACCACCGGGTCGCTGGGCACGGCGAAGGGCAGCCGGTCGATAATCACGCAGCTCAGCGCCTCGCCCTGCACATCCACCCCCTGCCAGAAGCTCGACGTTCCAAAGAGCACCGCGTTCGGTGTGGTCCGAAACTCATCCAGCAACGCCTTGCGCGGAGCGGTCCCGTGCAGCAGGATCGGATAATCCAGCACCGGCAGCAGACGCTCATACAGATCGCGCATCTGGCTGTAGCTGGTGAAAAGGCAAAAAGCCCGTCCCTGGCTGATTTCGAGCACTCGCCGGATGCACTCCGCCGCCGCTTCAGGAAACTCCGCGTCACGCGGGTCGGGCATATCGGGCGGCAGATAGAGCAGCGCCTGCTCCCCATAGCGGAAGTGCGACGGCACCACCAGCTCGCGCGCCTCACTCATTCCGAACCGCTTGCGGATATGTTCGAATCCTCCCTGCACCGTCAGCGTTGCCGAGGTCAGCACCACCGTGGGAATCGTCTCAAAGACAAACTCCCGCAGCAGCTCCGAAACGTCGATCGGCGTCGCCTGCAGAAAGGTCGTCCGACCAGCCGCACGCATCGAATCTCTCGCCGCACGATCCGCACCCTCGCGCCCCACTGCCCGTCGTTCGAGCCAATAAACCATGTTGCTGGCATTCGATTCCAGCAGAAACTCGAGCTCCGAGCGCAGCCGCGCAACCCGCTTGCGCAACCCCGGCGCCTCATCGACCCCCGTAAGCCGCTCGAGGTCGCCTTCCATCCTTTTCAGCGTCGCGCGCACGCTCATATACAGGTCGCCGGAAGATTCCAGAAACTCCTCGCGCTCCGTAAATGGCTGGCGTCCGTCGGCGGTCAGCGGCAACCCGGCAAAAAACATGCGTGCCCGCTCACGCAGTTGCTGGGTCACGGCCGGCATCTGCCCCGTGCCTTCCTTGCCGCGCAGCAGCACATCCGTATCGCGCGCCAGCTCTTCAAACCGAATGTTGCTCACCGAGAGGCCAAAGTAGCTCGAAGCCACTTCCTCGAGTTCGTGTGCCTCATCAAAAATCACCGCCGCGGCCTCTGGCAGAATGCCCGCATCGGGCGCGCCGGCGGCCTCCTGCTTAACCGCCAGGTCAGCAAAGAAAAGGTGATGATTCACAATGATGATGTCGGACTCGAGCGCCCGCCGCCGCATCTCAGTAATAAAGCAGCGCTTGTAATCCGGACAGGTCGTTCCCAGGCAGGCATCCGAGCGCGCATCCAGCTTGTTCCACAGCGCGCTTGACTCCGGGAGTCCCGAGAGTTCGGCCCGATCGCCGGTCTCCGTGGTGCTTTCCCACTCCGCAATCCTCTGGTATTGATTGATCTCTTCGAGTCCGCTCAGAACCGGCTGCGTGCGCAGCGCCACCAGCTTGTGCCGGCAAAGGTAGTTGGCGCGGCCCTTCATGTAGCAGACACGCAGCTCGCCCAGCAACGACTCCAGGAACGGCACATCGCGAAAATAGAGCTGATCCTGCAGTGCCTTGGTGCCCGTGGAGACGATCACCCGCTGCCCCGTGCGCAGCGCCGGCAGCAGGTAGGCAAGCGTCTTGCCCGTGCCAGTGCCTGCCTCAACGATCAGGTGGCGGCGCTCGCTCAGGGCGCGCTCCACCGCCTTCGCCATCTCCAGTTGCCCTGGCCGGTACTCATAAGGCAAAGGCGAACGCGCAAGAATCCCGCCCGGCGAAAAGAACTCGTGCAGGCTCGGCAAGGTGCGGGGTGTGGTATCGGTGGACGCCATCGGGGCCGGGTTCTCACTCCATCATAGTGATCTACCCGGCTCGCATTCTGTCCGGCACCGATGTGCTGACTCCGCGGCAGGTCAGCCTTCGGCAGTCGTCGGATCGATGATCTCTTTCACTGCAGAGACTTTATTCGCGGGGAATCCGCCCTGCTTGGCATGCTCCCGAACAAGCTCCTCGTTCGCCGCGATGTAGACGCAGTAGATCTTGTCGTCGGTCACGTAGCTGTGGAGCCACTGAATCTCCGATCCAAGTTTGCGGAGAACACCGCATGAGGTCTGCGAGATGGCATGAAGCTGGTCTTTAGAAAACGAACCCGCTCCGGGAATTTCCCTTTCGATAACGTACTTGGGCATTTAGCCCTCCTTGCAGGTCTGAGACTCGCGTAGTGTAAATGCGAACTCGCGCGGATTGGCGAGAAAAATCTCCGCGGACAAAATAAGATAGAAGCACAGACCGCTTTCGGCGGTTCCGCCCCTGCAGCAAGATCCCCGACTTGAGTCTCATCCCTGGAGCGCAATAGTGCCGACATATCGCAGATCAGTAGTTCCCGCCAGCCCGGGGTCGGCAGCATTGCCGCTGGTGGCCATCGTTGGACGCCCCAACGTGGGCAAGTCCACTCTCTTCAACCGGCTAACCCATAGCCGACGCTCCATCGTCGGCGACGAGCCGGGCATAACCCGCGACCGTATCTATGGCGAATACGACTGGGAAGGTCGCCGCTTCCGCCTTGTTGACACCGGCGGCATCGTGCCCGACGACCCGGAACTTATTCCGACCGAGATTTACAACCAGGCCCGCGTCGCTCTTGAAGAAGCCGCGGCTCTCATCATGGTTGTGGACGTGCGCACTGAGCTCGCCAGCCCCGACTACAACCTGGTGCGCCTGCTGCAACGCGGCAACAAGCCCGTCTTTCTCGCGGTCAACAAGGTCGAAGGCGATGCCATGCCTCTCGTGGCCGAAAACTTCCGCCAACTTGGTCTGCGCGAGGTCTACCCCATCAGCTCCGAGCACGGCCTGGGCATCGGCGACCTGCTCGATGCCGTCTCCGAGGCCATCCCTGCGCAACCCGGCGACGTGGCGCCGGAAACTGACGACGAACGCGCCGAAGAAGATGAGATTTCCGAAGGCGGCCCGCTGGAGCCGGGTGAGCATCAAGACCCCGAGCTATCGCAGGATGCGAAGCTGCACCGCACGCATGGAGAATTTGAGCAGTATGAAACATCGGTTGCCATCATCGGGCGGCCCAACGTTGGAAAATCCACCCTGCTCAATGCCCTCACCGGCACTACCCGCGCGATCGTTTCGCCGATCGCCGGCACAACTCGCGATGCCGTGGACGAGGTTGTTGAGTTTGAAAACAGCCAATACCGCCTTGTTGACACCGCCGGCATCCGTCGCAAAGGCAAGACCCACCTGATGGCCGAAAAGCTCAGCGTGGTTATGGCGCGGCGCCACCTTGAAGCTGCCGACGTTGCCCTGCTGGTGATCGACGCAACAGAGGGTGTGACCGCAAGCGATGCCACCATCGGCGGCTACGCGCATGAGAGCGGGCGCAGCGTCATCATTCTCGTAAACAAGTGGGATGCCGTCACGACTGGTCGCACCGACGGCAAGCCCCCCGCCGACAGAGAAATCTTCGAACGCCAGTTGCGCTCCGTACTCAAGTATCTGAGCTACGCCCCTGTCATCTTTCTTTCCGCAAAGGAAGGGACAGGAATGGCGCGCGTCCTGCGCGAAGTAAAGGCAGTCGCGGCTGAACGGCGCAAGCGCGTCACCACCGGGCAGATGAACCGCTTCCTCGACCACATCGATTTCCAGCGCGCGCCTGTTCCCATCTCGAAGCGGGTGCGCATCTTCTACATGACGCAGGCCGCCGTCGCGCCACCTACCTTCGTTCTATTCACTGATCGCGATGTGAAGTTGCACTTCGCCTTCGAGCGCTTTCTTGAAAACCAGATCCGCGACTCCTTTGGCTTTAAAGGAACGCCGATCTGGTTCAAGGTAAGACCGCGCAATGAGAAGAAGAACAGCTGACCGCTGCTATACGCTCGCCGCGGCAGGCTCCCGGACTGTTGAAGGCGTTCTGTAACCCTCCTCCGCCAGGTGCTTGCCCATCTGCGCATACATGCCCGGGTTCTCGGGCTGCCACGTGCCAAGCCCATCTACATAGCGGTTGTACATACTGAACGCCGCGGCAATCAGCACCACATCGTGAATCTCCAGGTCGGTCGCGCCCTGCCTTCGCGCTCGATCCACATCTTCCGCGGTCACCAGCTTCCCATCCTGCTGCACCTTGCCCGCAATGGCCAGCAGCGCTTTCAGCTTCGGGCTGATTGGCGCTTCACGAAAGTCCGCCTTCACCTGTTCGACAATCGCCGGGTCACCGAGATGACTCGCCGCGGCGGCGCCATGGCTCAGTGCGCAGAACGTCGTACAGTTGCGAGAAGAAACATAGGTCGCAATCAGTTCTCGTTCACCCGGCGTCAGCGAGTTTGGCTCGTGCAGCAGAATATGCGCCAGCTCGCGCATCGGTTTGGCCGTCTCAGGGCGGAAGTTGAATCCCGCGGTGATGCCGGGCAGGCCATCAGGCAAGTTGATGTGGGCCATGAAAGTCTCCTTGGGGAAAAGTGTCCGTAATGCGCGATCACGTTTGCGCTGCGAGCAAGACAACTCGACACTACGAGGCGGGAACAGTCTCTTTGGGGTGTGTGGCCAGGTATTCTTCGCTCACCGTCACATAGCCGTCACGTGCAACCCGGCGTCCGCGTTTGCGGTAAAGCGCCTCATCCTCGGGTTGCACCGTAGCGAGCCCGTCAACGTAGCGATTGTACATACAAAACGCGGCGGCGATCAGAATTGTGTCGTGAATCTCCACATCTGTTGCGCCCTCTTGCCGCGCCGCCTCCGCATCGGCAGCAGTCACCAGCTTGTCATCCTGCTGCACCTTGCCGGCAATTCTAAGCAGTGTACGTACCTGAATGAGCCGCGCATCCAACTTTCGGTCGAGGCAGCCCCTCTACTGCGGCGGTGGCGCCTGACTGCTGCTGCTCGAGGATGACCCGGTCGTCCGCGGCGCAGACGGGGTGATGTCGGTCACATGCACGCTGGCCGTGGTTTCCGGCACCGTTCCGTCATTCACCTGCACCTGCGTCGGGGGGCCTACCACCAGAAGACGCTGCACGGCCCTGCCACGCGCCGGCACCATCAACCGCTCTGTCACCGTGCTCTTCGCCGTTCTCACCGTCACCGGGACCTCCGCAGCTGCATACCCGGCGTTGACCACGTTCACCGCAACCAGATAGGTGCCGCTTTGCGCGGCGTTTGGAAAGACGCTGTCGATCGTGAGATCGGGCAGGCCTTTGTCCATCTCTACCCAGTCTGAGAAAAACCAGGCCAGGTCGCGCTTCAACCCTGCCTGCTTCAGCAGCGCCGGCAGCGAACACGAGTCAACTGCGCTCGTGCATCCCTGCAGAGCAGACGCCAGCGCATCATCCCCGGCAAGGTCGCGCAACATCCACAGCACATAGGCCGCCTTCGTCCGGTAATAGATCGGCTCTGTCGCAACTGCGAGCGGCTCACCCGCGCTGGTGCCGGGGCTCAGTGGCTCCACCAGCGCCAGGGCCGAGCGGTCCGCCTCCAGCATGCCCAGCGCCTGGTCGCGCCCATGCTTCTTCTCCACCCACAACGACTCCAGTAAATGTCGCCAGACCCTCGTTGAGCCACGCCGGTGCCGGCTTCGGTCCGGGCGTCAGCCACGCATGCGTGAGCGCATGCACCAGCACACCGCTCAGGCGAGTTGCCTCCACCTCGTGAAGGCTCGCGGCGAGCATCGCGCCTGTCTCATATGGCGCATCCTCGGGATCCGGCAGGTCGAGCAACGTCAGGTGCGCACCGGGGTGCGGTCCCATCCACCGCTCCAGAAACGGAGTCACCGCAGCGGCCGCGTCGAGCCAGAACTGCACCGCCACCTCGTTATCGGGCGTCACCCACGCCGTCACATCGGGCCCTTTGTGCGCCTTGCGCACCGCAACAAACAGGCTCGGCTCTTCAAATCCCAGGGTCACGTCGTCCACCCTGGCGGTAGCTACGCCTGCAACGCTTGAATCGAGACCATGTGCGTCTTCAACAGCAAGCTCCACCGGGCGCCCGTTGATCAGCGCCACAGTCGGCGGATCGCCATGCGGAAACTCTACTGTGAGACGCATCGCGAACAGACTGCCCGCGTTGCGCAACTTGTGCCGGCCAATCTCGTCGAAGAGTCGCGCTCCGTCGCCAAGAATCACCGGTACCGAGATAACCGGATACCAGACCACATTGCCGAAGCCGCGCAATCCCGTGAACGACGGGGCAATCTCGTCCCAGTCGTTGTGCAGCGCCACCGCCTCCGGCGTCCCAATCGTCACCAGACGCTGTGCAGAGGCAACGATGCTGCCGGAATACACCACGTCGAGCTGCACAGTTGCGCCCGGCGGCAGAGGCTGCGGCAGCGCGACCGCAGCTTCATGCAACTGGCCCGTGTGGTCAGAGTCAGAGTTGAGCACCGCGACATTGAAGGGCACATCGCGTCCCGCCACGCGAATCTGCTCCCAGTTCAGCGACGACGAAATCTGCAGCGGAATCTTTGCCAGAGCTACCTTGCCGTCATTGCGCACCGTGACCTGCGCGCGCACGGCAAGCTGGTGGACCAGCGGATCGAGCCTGACGTCAAGATCAAGCGCCGTGACTGCCGCCGCCAGGCGCTCGGCATCCTGTACTGAAGGCTCACTGGCCATCTGCGAACCCTGCACTGTGGCTGGGCCTGTCTGCGTGGTCGTCTGGCCGCTTTCATCTGTCGAGCGCGAAAAGATGACCTTGCCCGATGGCTGCGGAGCCGTTGTCGCCGGTGGTTGCTGCGCAGTCTTCTGGGGGTTGCGGCCGGCGCATTCTGCGCGCTTCCTGGCGCTGCCGTCAGGGCAAGGGCCACTACTGCAGGCGCCATCGCCCAGGTAAAACAAAACTTCATGAACCGAGACCTTTCTGCTTCTTTCCTTTGGACGCGCCGGCCGCGCCTACGTTGCCGCGCGCTGCGGCCCGTCGCTGCCGCGCTGCCTCGTACAGCACCACGGCTCCTGCAGCCGCAACATTCAGCGAACTCACGCCGCCCGCCATGGGGATGCGCAGAAGGTGATCGCAGTTCCGCTTCACCAGATCGTGCAGGCCTGCCCCTTCACGGCCCAGTACGAGCACGCAATTGCCCGTGAAGTCGAACGCGTCGTATTCCGCGCTGCCACGCTCATCGAGCCCGATCACCCAGAGATTCCGGCTCTTCAAATCCTCAAGCGCGCGTACAAGGTTCACCACGCGGGCAATCCGCAGGTGCTCCGCCGCGCCCGCGCTTGCTTTGATCGCAACCGGGCTCAGAGGCGCCGCCCGCCGCTCGGTGAGCACCACGCCATCCACGCCCGCGCCATCTGCGACCCGCAACAGCGCCCCAAGATTCTGCGGGTCTTCCACGCCATCGAGCGCAAGAACCAGCCGCGCCGCAGTGGAGCCCGCAGGCCCTTCGAAGAGATCTTCAATCGCCAGAGATTCCTGGGCACGCACCAGCGCCACAACGCCTTGATGCGCCGCCGTTCCGGCAACCTCGGTAAGCTGCTCCCGGGTCTCCTGCCGCACGCGCACCCCCGCCGCACGGCACGCAGCAACCAGCCGGACAAGGCGCTCATCCTGGCGCTCGCGCGCCACCAGCACATGATCGAAACGGCGCCTCCCGGCCTTGAGCGCCTCCTCCACCGGGTGCACCCCGTACAAAACTTCCATAGGAAATAGTGTAATTTGGCGTTAGCCGCCGCAGGACGAACGCAAACGATGGCTCCTCTCAAGCCCCAAAAAAATCGCGTCCCGAAGGCTCGCGTCCGGAAATCTCGAGTCCAGGAATTTCGCGTCACGCTGGAAGCCGCCGGCACCTCTCCCAACTGGGTGCTTGCCCGAATCCCTGGCGACCTGAAGGCAGCGTGGCCTGACTGGGGCGGCCGCCGGGTGCGAGGCGAGATCAGCGGCTTCGCCTTTCACACCTCCCTCTTTCCGGGATCAAAGGGCAAAGGCCTCGCCCTAGTGGTCAACAAGAGGATGCAGGCAGCCGCGAAAGCCGGGCCCGGGTCCGTCGTCCACATCCGGCTGGAGCCGGAAATGGGCCCGTTGGTGATTTCCACACCCGACGAACTCACTACTGTGCTCAAAAGCAGCCGCAAGCTTCTGCGCTGGTTCCAGCGGCTCAGCCCCTCCATGCAGAAGGGCATCTCCTCAATGGTCGATCGGGCCAAAGGCGCGGAAACCCGCCGGAAACGGGCGGAAGCTATGGCCGAGAGCCTCATGCTGGCCATGGAAGGCGAAGAAAGCACGCCACCGATCCTTCGAGCTGCTTTCCTGCGCCAGCCCCTCGCCGAGCAGGGCTGGAATAGCATGACCGCTATCCAGCGCCGCAATCATCTACTCGGCATCTTCTACGCTCAAACCGTTGAGGGACGCGCCAACCGCGCTGCCCGCGCCATCGAGGACTGCCTTCGCATCGCCCGGCGCAGGAGCAACAGACCCAACCAGACCTGAACCCCCTTCATTGCTTAACAAAACTTAAGACTCTTTCCGGCTCCAAATGCCAATTTTGCGAGGCTTTGCGCCAAAATTAGGCGTCTAATTGGGCAAGATGAGTTCGACGACCGCAATCCGTTCGTTGTTTGCGCAAAATACAGCCACTCTTGCTGAAGAGCAGGCGAAGCAGGAAAATCTTGCCATATCTGAAGGCTTGAAGCGGCAGGAGGCCGGGCTCCTGGACGAATTGATCGTCCGCAATCAGCACAGATTGCTGCGCTACCTTCTCTTCCTCACCGGCAACCGGGAAATGGCTGAAGACCTCTTCCAGGAGGTCTGGATGCGCGTGCTTACCCGCGGCACCCAGTTCAATGGAAAAGCCCGCTTCGAGACCTGGCTCTTTACCATCGCGCGCAACCTCGTCATCGACAACAAGCGCAAGCGGACCATGGCCAGCCTCGACGAGCTCTTTGACGCCGGCAACGACGACGACCGCCCCGTGACCTACGAGATCGCAGACGGCCAGCCGTCTCCCTTCGAGCATTTATCCAGCTTTGAAGATCGCGAGCAGATCGCTGGCGCGCTTCTTCAGCTCGACACCCTCTACCGCGAGGTCCTGGTGCTGCGCTTCCATGAGGAATTAACCCTCGAGGAGATCGCCAAAGTTACCCAGGCGCCACTCTCTACTGTAAAATCGAGACTCTACCGTGGTCTTGCGGCAATCAAGCCTCGCCTTGAGCAGGCTCGCGGGCACCATCAGGAGGCGTTGTAAATGACTGCAGGCGCGATCCCGGGCGCGGCCGCTGAGGTCAGCGTCGAGACGAGATCTCATCGCGAAATGCTCTCAGCGCTCGCCGGCAACGACGCCGACCTGGCGCGCAGCGCTGCACAACGTACCCGCCGCGTGGTCATGGCTTCTCTTGGTGTGATGCAGGAGCATAAGGCTGGCCTCAAGCGCAATCGCGCGGTGGCTCTTGCAGCCATGTTGCTGGTTCTTTTCGTCGTTGGTCCGCCGCTCTGGTGGATCGCCGACACCCTGGTCGAAGAGGAGCGCCTCGGCAGCACGCTCAGTGAAATTGCCGTCTGGGGCTTCTTTTTAAGCACCGCCTTGCTGGCATCGGTCCTTCTGGCCGGCTGGATGCGCCGCAAGTCCTGACTTTTCAGCCCGCGACCGCCACTCAAAAGTGTGCGCAACTTCCTGAATTCCCTTTCCGTCCCACTCAATAGTGGGTAATCTTGGCTCAGTCCACCAGAGAATCCAGCCAAGGGCCACACGAGTGATTATGCGTGAACCACAATCCATTCATGCGAATGAGGACACACGGCTGATCCCGGTCTGGTCGATCCTGACCGCTGCGGGCGCTTTCGTACTCGTCGAGTACTACTTCTGGCTCGTCTTCCCTACGCAGCAGCGCCACATTCCGCCGCTCGGCCTGCGCATCTACATGAACCTTTCATGGGGATTGCTGGCGGCTGTCTATTTCCTCATGGTCGGCTATGTCAGCAAGGACGCGCCGCGCCGCGCCATGAGCGCGCGCTTCTGGATGCTGATCTGCTTCGTGATGCCCGGCGGCATCGGCGCAGTTCTCTATTTTCTGCTGCGAACTCCTCTCGTCAGCAGTTGCCCGGCCTGCGGCACTCATGTGCAAAACGATTTCCACTTCTGCCCTCAATGCGATTACCAGCTCACCGCAAGTTGCGGAAACTGCTTCAGAACCGTGCGACCCACTGATATCTTCTGCACCCGCTGCGGTCACGAGCTCGCCCACGACCAGATGCCAGCCCGCCTGCACATGATGGGTGACTGATTCGGCGCGACTGGTCCGGCCCGCTCCCCTCAAGCTTTCAGCCTTCCGCGTCAGCGATGTGCCTGGGCGCGCATTGACCCGCCCGTCTCAGGCTCCCTACAATCAAACATCAATGCCCATTTCCGCGCTCATCATCGATGACGAACAGCTTGCCCGCGATGAGTTGAAGTACCTGCTCGACCAGGTCGGCGACGTGGACGTGGTGGCGCTGGGAGCCAACGGCATTGACGCAGTCTCGCTCATTGAAGAGCACCGTCCCGATCTCGTTTTTCTGGATGTGCAGATGCCCGGCCTCGATGGCTTCGCCGTCATTCAGAAGCTCGTTGAAAAACACCGCGCCACCGCATCCAGAGAGGCTGAACCGCTACCGCAGATCGTCTTCGCCACAGCGTACGATCAGTACGCTGTACGCGCCTTCGACGTAAACGCGGTGGACTACCTGCTCAAGCCCTTCGATCCGGCGCGTGTCCGGCAGGCACTGGA
The DNA here is from genome assembly GCA_963839215.1 of uncultured Acidobacteriaceae bacterium. Taxonomy (GTDB): domain Bacteria; phylum Acidobacteriota; class Terriglobia; order Terriglobales; family Acidobacteriaceae; genus Telmatobacter. Next base: position 560,734 of record CAWITZ010000004.1, read on the forward strand.
TCGCGTGCGCTTGCGCATGAGTGAAAGCGCCTCCGGCGGGCTGCCTGACTCGCAGATTGATGCCCTGCTGCGCCTTCTCAATCGCCCCCATGCCGGCGCTCGAAATGGGCAGCCCGCAAAGCTCATTGTGCAGGCGCAAAGCCGCCTGCTGCTGGTTGACCAGGCAGATATCTGCTTCGCGGCCATCGATGAAGGTGTGATTCGCGTCGTTACGCAGAGCTTCGAGGGCCAATCCAGGTGCCGCACTCTCGAAGAGCTTCTCGATCTTCTTGATCCTTCGATCTTCTGGCGTGCGCATCGCGGCTACGTCGTCAACATCAACCACATTCGCGAGGTGGTGCCGTGGTTCAAATCGAGCTACCAGCTCCGGCTGAACGACAAGAAACAGACCGAGATTCCCGTAAGTCGCGCGCAGACGCGCAGGCTACGCGAACTCTTCAATCTATAAGGCGTCCCGATCGTGCCGGCCTAGTCGTATCTTTCAGCCACAATCTGTTTCCGGTGCCACCCGTAGCCCTTCAGCCGCTCGCGCACAGCCGTAATCATCTCGTTCAGTCCGCAGACGTAGGCATTGATCTCAAAGCGCAGCTCTGCAGGTGGCACACCGGGATCGGGCGGAGGCGCCGGCAGCGGCTCGCCCAGCCGGGAGGCGCGTTCCTCGATCACCCGCGCTGCATGGTCCTGCACGTACCCGCGCAACCCCGCCCAGCTTTCCGGCGCGCGGCTCAGTGTCGGCAGGTAATGGAAATTCGCGTGCCGGGCTGCGTAGCTTTCGAACTCCTCGCGGTAGTAGATCTCGCTTTCATAGCGCGTTCCGTACACCAGCCAGATCTCCTTGCCCGCGCTGCGATCCGTGCCATCCATCGGAAACAGCCACTGCAGAAATCCGCGCATCGGCGCCACGCCAGTGCCCGTCGCGATGAAGATGGAATCCGTGATCGGTTCTTTGAGCGTAAAAAAACCATTCGGCCCGTACACCTCAATCGTGCCGCCGAGAGGCAGATCGATCAGCAGATTTGAGAAGAACCCATCGTCCACGCGATTGAGGCAAAGATCGAACCGATTGCTTTTGACCGCGGAGGCAATTGAGTAAGCCCGTGTCTGCTCTTTCCCGCCTGGGTCTGTCGCAACGGCTGAGACGAACTGCCCGGGAAGAAAATCAAATCTCTTCAGATCGTCAAGAACGAACTCAAAGTGATAGGTCTCGGCCGACTCGGAGATGCACTTCTTCTGCTCGAGACGTGCCCTGTAGATCTCGCGGTCCAATTTCGCATCTCGTCTTCGTTGGATTGGCCGCCTGCGTGGGCCTATGCGAGTATCGCCATTGCCACCGTACAAGTGCAAGGCAGGGTCGGGTCGCTTCGCTCTCAATGAGCCCCGTGCCAGCAGAGCTGCACTCCCAGGGCAAACAGCCACAAGGAGAGAGCAAGGCGCATCGCGCGGGCAGGAATGCGCGGCGCAAGACCCGTTCCCACAAGCGCACCCACTACGCCGCCCATGATCAGGTGCGTCAGCAAAATCGAGTCCACTCCGCCCTGGCTGAGGTGCAGCCCCCCGCCGATCAGCGCAAGGCACAAACCGAAACAAAGGTCCGTTCCCACCACTTTCGGAATTTCCAACCGGGTGAGCCCCAGCAGCGCCAGCGTGCCCAGCGCACCCGCGCCAGACGATGAAAAGCCGACTTCGGCCCCGATTGGCAACATTGCCGCCGCAAGCCAGCGTGGGTGATCTGCGCTGCCCGTCTGGCTTGCAGCAGGGCGAAAATGCCGGTAGATATGCCACGCCGACGAGAGCACGATCATCGAACCCAGCGCCAGATACAGCCACAACGTGTTGCCCTGGCCACGTACCAGCCTCTGAAAAAAGAAAACGCCGATCACCACGCCGGGAACACCCGGAAGTAGCATGACGCCAAGCGTCCGCCAGTCCACCTGCCGCCGCCAGATCTGCACCGGAACCACCACCAGCTTCACCGCCGCTGAATAGACGAGCGCGGTGCCCACAGCTTCCGGCACGGGCACATGCAGAAAGAGGATCAGCATCGGTGCCGTAATCGTCCCCGCGCCCACGCCGGTCAGCGCAATCAATGCCGCTATCGTGAATCCCAATACAACTTCCATTACGCTCTCTCTGCTGCCAGGCTCATTACGAGCCCTGAATATGGATGCCGCACTCAAGTTTCTGCCCCGACCAGCGTCCGGACCGCGGATCGCTCGGATCGAAAGGCAGCGTGGTGCATGGTGCACAGCCAATGCTTGTGTAGCCCTTCTCGTAGAGCGGCAACAGCGGAATCGAATGCGCCTCGGCATACTGCCAGACGTCGCGCGACGTCCACTCCGCCAAAGGGCTCAGCTTTGCGAGTACCTGGCCGCCAGGCAGCGTGAAGCTTTCCTCCACCTGCAGGTTCGCGCGCGACTTCGACTGCTGCCGCCGCAGTCCCGTCACCCAGACTTCATAAGGAGCCAGCGAGCGAAACAGCGGCTCAACCTTGCGCAGGCCGCAGCAACGATCCGGAGCACTCTGATAGAGAATGCCGAACTCCGCTTCCTGCTCTGCAACCGTGCGCTCAGGCAGCACGTTCACAAGGTTCAATCCCCACTCCGCACTGATGCGGTCGCGATAGGCCAACGTCTCTGGAAAGTGATACCCCGTCTCCAGAAAAAGCACCGGAACCCCTGGAAGAATTACATGCACCATGTGCAGCACCACGACGTCCTCGGCCTGAAAGCTGCTGGTAACGCATGTCTTGCTTGCGCCCGCGAGGCGGTCCCGCAGAAACTCCCCCGCGGTCTGGTGGCGTTCTTCAACTTCAGCGGTCAGTTGTGCGGGCATCGTCTGCGTCTCCAGTCAAATCAATGTTGAGGCGCCGCAGCTCATCAAAAATCGCGGCGGGTTCTTCCGTTGTGAGCAGCACTGCTGCCGACTCGAGCGCATCGGCGGGCGTTAGCTTGATCGGCGCCAATCCTTCGCCCTCGATAAGAACGATCGCTCCCGACCGGGCAACCGCAAAGAGCGTCTTGTAGGCGCGCACCTTCGTGCGCAGCACCAGTTGATGCCGGCGCAGCAGCGTGCTGCTCAAGTTCCGCGGCAAGCTCGGCGCGCGCGCCCAGTTCAAGCAGCGCCCCATGCGACTGCGGCACACTTTCTTCCGTTCCCGCGTCCTCGGCGAATGCGCGAATCATTCCAGCGCCTGCCGTCGCGTTGTCTGCAGGATCGATCAGGATGAAGCTTCCCGTTGTCCGGTTTTCGCGATAAAGATCGGCAAGTACGGCCCGGCTTGTTTCGATCACCACTTCGCCGATGTCATTCAGACCAAGCTCATCAGTCGCACGCTCTTCCAGATTCTCCACATCGATCCGCGAGCGAATTTCCGTAACTTTGGCGCGCACCGTTTGCGTCGTGTGCTTCAGCAGGTACGTTCCGCCTATGCGAAGCGGCGTGCCATGCATCCAAACCACGGTCGCGTTGAAGCGCGTTGCCTTCTGCGGCTGCTCGACGACAGCCGAAATCATGTCGCCGCGGCTCAGGTCAGTTTCATCCTCAAGCGTCAGCACCACAGACTGGGGAGCATGTGCCGCTTCAAGCTCTCCATCCCATGTCGTGATTGAGCGAACCCTCGTGCGCCGCCCAGAAGGCAACGCCACAACTTCATCGCCGGGCCGTACAACACCCGCGGCAATCTGACCGGCAAAGCCACGAAAATCCTGGTGTGGGCGAATCACGCGCTGGACCGGAAAGCGCAACTCAGCCTGCGATCGCTCGATCGCAAGCGGCACCGTCTCAAGCAGCCCCAGCAGGCTCAGGCCGTCATACCAGGGCATGCGTTCGCTGCGATTCACAACGTTGTCGCCCTCAAGGGCACTCACCGGCACGGCGATCAGTTCCGGAATGCCGAGCTTCTCTGCGAGCGCTTTCAAATCGCGGCTGTGGCTCTCGAAGACCTCCTGCGAGAATCCCATCAGGTCCATCTTGTTGATCGCCGCAATCACCAGCGGAATCCCCAGCAACGACGCAATGCACGCATGCCGCCGTGTCTGATCGAGAATTCCCTTGCGCGCGTCCACCAGCACAATCGCCACATCAGCCGTCGACGCCCCGGTTGCCATATTGCGTGTGTACTGTTCATGCCCCGGCGTATCGGCGATGATGAACTTCCGTTTCGCCGTTGAGAAATAGCGATACGCCACGTCGATCGTGATTCCCTGCTCGCGTTCAGCGCGCAGTCCGTCTGTGAGCTGTGCAAAGTCAATTGCGGCATTATGCGTCACCGCACGCACATGATCGTCATAAACATTGCGCGAGTCATAGAGCAGGCGGCCGATCAGCGTCGACTTGCCGTCGTCCACACTGCCCGCCGTGCTGAAGCGCAGCAGCCCCTTGTTGCGCTCCACCAAAAGCTGCTCTTCGATGCGCGCATCCACGCCACTTGCCGGCACGCTCAACTCGACTTCCAGTTCCGTCGGTTCGGCAGAAAGCATTAGAAGTATCCCTCGCGCTTCTTGATTTCCATCGATCCATCCTGGTCGTGATCGATAATTCGATTGGCCCGCTCTGAATTCCGCACCGCCATCAACTCGGCAATGATCTTGGGCACCGTGTCAGCATCCGAGCGAATCGCGCCCGTGCACGGGCTGCAGCCCAGCGAGCGAAGCCGGCACTTCACCAACTGCTCCTCGCCCGGCAATCCCTGCACAAAAGGCTGCTCGACCGGAATAAGACTGTCGCCGCGCACCAGCATGAGCCGCTCTTTGGCGAAATACAGCGGCACTATCGGAATCTTCTCGAGGTGGATGTAATGCCAGACATCGAGCTCCGTCCAGTTCGAAAGCGGAAAGACGCGGATGCTTTCGCCGGGCCCGATACGGCTGTTAAACAGGTTCCATAACTCGGGCCGCTGATTCTTCGGATCCCACTGGCCTGCGCCATCGCGGAAAGAGAAGATGCGCTCCTTGGCTCTCGATTTCTCTTCGTCGCGGCGCGCTCCGCCAAAGGCCGCGTCAAAACCGTGCGTGCGCAGCCCATCGAGCAATGCCTGCGTCTTCAGTAGCCCGCAGCAGCGTTGCGTCCCTAGCCGGATCGGATTCGCACCCTGCGCCAGTGCCTCTTCATTGCGCCAGACGATCAGCTCCAGCCCCAGTTCGCTCGTGTACTGATCGCGAAATTCGAGCATCTCGCGAAACTTGTAGCCCGTGTCCACATGCAGCAGCGGAAACGGAATCGGCGCCGGATAAAATGCCTTCTGCGCCAACCGCAGCATCACAGACGAGTCCTTGCCAATGGAATAAAGCATGACAGGACGCTGGAACTCAGACGCGACCTCGCGGAGGATGTGAATGCTCTCGGCCTCAAGAAGCCGTATGTGATTCAGCCGTTCGGCTGCCGGCAGTTGGTCGGCAAGAGCGCGGTCCGCAACGGAACCTGCTGCCTCAGTCGCGCCGATAGGCGCTCTTCGGCCTGCATCCTGCGACGTTCCCGGCTCGCTTGCAATGGTTGACATGGACTGCTCCAGTTGTAGGTTGTGCGCTAAAAAGAGAAAGCCCGCGCGGCAGATATCTGCGGCGCGGGCCTAGGGAAATCGCTCTAAAAACTAAACGATACGGCTCATCCCATAGTCCGGCCGACTACGCAACAACATGCGCAACAGGCGACCGGAATGGGACAGAATGTCATCGGGTTAACTATAGCCTTCTCTGCTGGGCAGGTCAAATTACTGGCGGGCCGACCCATTGCTGGCTCGGAGCCGTGGCTCGGGCCGTTTCGCCTGTTTCACGCCAGCCTGTCGGTCTCCGCCGCCAGGTCGAAGTCCTTGGCTGTCAGCCCGCCGGCATCGTGCGTTACCAGCGCAAGACGCACCCGGTTATACCGGATGTCGATGTCAGGGTGATGACCGGCCTTCTCCGCAGCCTCACCCACCTTATTTACGAACGCCAGCGCGGCGCGAAAATCCTTGAAAGCAAAGGTGCGCGTCAGCTCTCCGCCTTCCACTTTCCAGAAGGGGACACTGCTCAGGCGCGAGGTAACTTCGGCGTTTGAAAGCGCAGGCATCGGAAGCTCTCCCGTTTCTCGCTCTTTCTGGCCCGCTAGACGCCGAAGATGCGCGTCCAGCGCTCAGCCGCACTATCATACCGCAGGTTCACCGGAAGAAACTGAGCAGCACACGCTAATTGCCCACGCGCAGGGCGGTGGTTGGCGCAACCGGTCGCTTTTCAATCCTCGCGAGCATCGGCTCCATTTCTGGATTGGCCATGAACATCTTCCAGATCAATCCGCTCCGCTGGTTCTCGATCATCACCACAATCGGCGCCTGATCAAGACCGAGGTAGCTCGGAGAAAACCAGTTCTGGCTCAGGTTGAAAGCGTCCCTCGGGCCGTAGACGCCCCACAGCCGGTCGCCCAGCGTGCGATAGAAGTACTTGAGCGCCGCCATCGACTCTTCCGGCGTGTAGGGAAAAGAGGCCAGCGCTCCTGTGGGCGCGATCGTCCCGTTGTCGCTCGCCGCATTGGGCGCGTGTGCCAGATAACCGAACGGGTCCAGACTCGCCGTCAATCCCCAGGAGCCCTCGCCGTATCCCTTGTAGTGCCCGGGATTCTGCACGCAGTACCTATAGTCGATCAACGCGATGTTGCGGTTGTTGTCGAAATAATTTGTATAGCTGTCCTTGATCTTCCGCGGATCGGCGCCCATGAAGGAATACTGCGTGAAGAAGAGCGGCCCGCCATTGCCGACGCCTACGTCGAGCTTCACGCCCTCGTAGGTATGTCCGTTGTCATAGTGCTCACCGTCTGAAGTGCCTGACCATCCCACACGATACAGCGCCGCTGCCTGTGACTGCGCCGCCCAGCCTGCGTAGTAGGCATCCGCACGAATGCCATGTGTTGGCGAAGCCATCGCGAGCAGGTACGCAATCATCGTTTCGTTAAAGCCGGTAAGTCTGTGATCCGCACGCCACGACCATTGCGGCGACCAGTGCCAGATCAGCGCATTCTCGCCTGTCTGATGGGCATACCAGTCCCACTCCACCGTCTGCCATAGTTGCGTAATGCGCCCGGCGAGATCGCCATCGGCCATTCCAGGCTGGCTCACATATTGCCGGGCCGCCAGCAGGCCTTCCATCAGAAAAGCCGTCTCCACCAGGTCGCCGCCGTTATCGAACATGCCAAAGACCGGCATTGTCCGTCCTGTCGAGCCGTCCATGAAATGCGGCCACGCCCCGTGGTATCGCTGCGCCTTTTCAAGAAATCCAACAATGCGGTTCAGGCGCTCCAATCCTTGTGCGCGCGTAATAAACCCGCGGTCCATACCCACCAGAATTGCCATCACGCCAAAGCCGCTGGCTCCCGTGGCCACAATGCGCGGGTCACCCGGCACGCTTTCAAGCGCCATGCCCGACTGTGGATGCGACCCCTGCTCCCAGTAGTAACGGAAGCCCGCTTCCTGCACCATCGTCAGCAATTCATCGTCGCTCATCGCGTGCGTCTGCCCGCTGGCGGTCGCGGTGAACGCAGACTGCCTTAGCAGCTTGTCAACGGCCGCAACCTTATATGTGGCCTGCACGCCGGGCGCGCCCACCCAATCCGTGTAGCGGTGAATCCCCGGCTGCTGAATTCCCACCGGCTTGAACGTTGTGCCATCGATCGAGCGATAAACGACGTAGTACTCAAGCTGCTCCGCATCCTTCGCATCCCACTTGAGGTCGAAGTGGCGTTCATAGCCCTTGACCGTCAGGTCTAGCGGTGCCGCCAAAGGGCTCTTTGCCCCGCGACGTGCGGCTTCAACATCCTTGTCGATTCTTATTTCGTCGACAATCAGCGTGTGCGGCTTGTCATCTGCCGCTCCCTGCGCAAAGAAGACCGAGTGAAGCAGTCGTGGATCGAAGGCGCGAATCGAGGCCGAGGTCAGCCTGCTCAGTGGGATCCTCACCTGCGTCCATCGTCCCGCCGGCAGTCCCGAAACAAACTGGCCCAGCGCAATCGGATCGGTAAAGTTGTGTACTGCATCAAGCAGTTCCAACTGGGGCAGATCGGCTCCGTCAATGGAATCTTCCGCGTAGACCCAGAACGAAAGCGTGTCGCCATAAAAATCGGCGGTCCGGTTGTCCACGCTGACAGTACGCACTTCGGCGTCCCAGCTTCCGCCAGCTACAGAGTGCCAATGCAGGCGCAGAGCATTCGGCGGCGTGATGAACTTCACGCTTTCAACCGGAAGCCTGCCGTCGCGCGCTTCGAGGGTGCTCGGCTCCACAGCTCGCGCGCCCGTGTAGAAATCACTGTCGGAAGTTGTGCTGTTGCTGAAGATAAGGTGATTGAGGTAGTCGCCTTGAGCCAGTGCAGACGAAGAGAGACAAAGAATAAATAGGGCGACGAGTGAGCGGGCTGCGGACAAAACGGTAAATCCTCAAATCAAAAAATCTGCCTGTCAGCCGGGGAATACTCCGCTTAATCGCATTCCGTCGACCGGTCAGGCACCTGCCCACACACCCATGCCGGCATGGCGCGAGCAGTCAGTGGTTTTTTGCAAGTCTTCAATAAGTGTATGCGCCGGCTTCTGCTATGGATAGGTGACCTTGGAGTTTCATCTTTCGTCGCCATTGCTTCCTCTTCACCTCATCGCTAACCGTTTCAATTCCCGGCACATAAAACAAGCGCACTCCGGATGGAGCCCGCGGGTACAGCATTTGACCCCTCTTCGAGCATCCAACTTCGTTAAAGGCGCCAACTGGCGTACATGGAGAAGTATGAGGATTGCACAAGTCTCGCCTCTCTACGAGAGTGTGCCTCCCCGGCTGTATGGCGGAACCGAACGAGTCGTTTCCTACCTTACGGAAGAGCTGGTGCGGCAAGGCCACGATGTAACGCTCTTCGCCAGCGGAGATTCGCTGACGTCAGCGCGTCTTCGCCCCGTCTGCGACAAGTCGCTCAGGCTCACAGGTTCTGCTACCGTCGGCGGCCTCGCGCATCATCTCTACCTGCTCGAAAAAGTGCTTCAGGCAGCCGACAATTTCGACATCATTCATTTTCATCTCGACTATCTGCCCTTTTCGCTGATTCGCAGCTACGATCTGCCCGCGGTAACCACCCTGCACGGCCGGCTCGACATACCCGATCTGCTGCCGCTGTTCCACGAATTCGACGATATGAACCTGATCTCCATTTCCGATGCACAGCGATGCCCTATCCCGCGGGCGAGCTGGCTTGAGACCGTTCACCACGGCCTGCCTCTCGATCTCTACCGGCCCAGCACGCACCCCGGCAAGTACCTGGCGTTCCTCGGCCGCATCTCCCCTGAAAAGCGAGTGGACCGCGCGATCGAAATCGCCAAGCGCGTCGGCGTGCCGCTGCGAATCGCCGCCAAAATCGATGTCGCTGACCGCGAATATTTTGAAACCGAAATCAAGGGATTACTCGATCATCCGCTCATCGAGTTCGTCGGCGAAATCGGCGAGAGCGAGAAAGGCGAGTTCCTGCGCAATGCAGCAGCTCTCCTCTTTCCCATCGACTGGCCCGAACCGTTCGGGCTGGTAATGATCGAAGCAATGGCGTGCGGCACACCGATCGTCGCGTTTCGCGGCGGATCGGTCGCCGAAATCGTCGAGGATGGCGTAAACGGATTTATCGTTGACACGCTCGACGAGGCAGTTGAAGCCACGCGCAACATCCAGGTGATCGACCGTCGGCTCTGCCGGCGCACTTTCGAACGCCGCTTCAGCGCGCAGCGCATGTGCTGGGATTACGTCCGCGCCTACACTCGCGTGATGGAATGCCCGGAACAAGCCGAATCCAAAGGCGACCTCGGGCTCTCGCTCACCGCCTGATCCACTCAAGGAGTTGCAAACGATGTCGGTATCAACGAACCGGCCCAGGGGAGACGTGATTGAGGTCGAAGAGGCGTTTTATATTCGTGCCTCTTCCACCCTCGCCGATGACCGCACCCGAGTTCTCCTCAATGGAGATACCTTCGCCGTCTTCGACCGGGCTGGAGATATTCACCCTCTGGGCATCGGCCAGCAGGGCTTATTTCACATGGAGACGCGCCACCTCTCGCGGCTCGAGCTTCGTGTCAACGGCGTGCGCCCTCTCCTTCTCAGCTCCGCCATTCGAGAAGATAATGTGCTCTTCTCCGTCGACCTCACGAACCCCGACCTGCTGACCGAGTCGGGCGGGTCCCTTCCCCGCGGCACGCTGCATATCTTCCGTTCCAAGTTCCTCACTGACTCGATCTGTTACGACCGCATCACCGTGCACAACTACGGCGAGAATCCCTGCGACATCAATCTCTCCTTTGAATTTGAGGCAGACTTCGCCGACATCTTCGAAGTCCGTGGAGAGAAACGCCCTCGGCGCGGCCTCCGTCTTCCGGATACGTTCGATCGAAGCGGCGAAGTCATCGCCTATGAAGGCCTCGACCACATTCGGCGAACCACGCGTATTGAGTGCTCAGCTGAAACCTGCACCGTAGAAGAAGGCGAAATCACGGTGCCGATACATCTTGATGCCCGCAGCGAATCCAGCTTTACCGTCCTCATCGAATGCAGACGGGGACAGGAGGAAGTCCACGCGCTGCATTACTTCGAAGCGCTGCAACAGATGACCCAGAAAAATCACAACGGTCCACTCACTCACATTGACATTCAAACCTCCTGTGAGCCATTCAATAGCTGGGTGCATCGATCGCAGTCCGATCTGGCAATGATGGTCACCGAGACTCCCTACGGCCCGTATCCCTACGCCGGTGTTCCGTGGTTCAGCACCGTTTTTGGGCGCGACGGCATCATCACTGCACTTGAGCTGCTGTGGCTTGAACCCGCAATTGCGAAGGGCGTGCTCTGCTACCTCGCCGCCACGCAGGCCACCAGCGAAGACCCGGAACGCGATGCCGAGCCGGGAAAAATCCTGCACGAGATGCGCAAGGGCGAGATGGCCGAGTTGCGCGAAGTGCCATTTGGGCGCTACTACGGCACCGTAGACGCAACACCGCTCTTCCTCATGCTTGCAGCCGCCTATTACGAGCGCACCGGCGACATGGAGTTCATACGCGGCATCTGGCCCAACATCATGGCTGCGCTCGAGTGGATCGACAAATACGGCGATCGAGATGGAGACGGATTCGTCGAGTATCAGCGCCAGAACGACAATGGCCTTGTCCAGCAGGGCTGGAAAGATTCCGGCGACTCGGTCTTTTACAGTGACGGCCGCCTCGCGGTTGGTCCCATCGCTCTCTGCGAAGTGCAGTCCTACGTCTACGCAGCGAAGCGCGGCATCGCCGCCGTCGCGAAGGATCTGGGTCGCGACGACCTCGCGGCGCGCCTCAATCAACGCGCCGAAAAACTTAAAGAGGAATTCACCCGGCTGTTCTGGTCCGACGAGCTTTCGATGTTCGCCCTGGCCCTTGATGGCGACAAGCGCCAGTGCCGCGTGCGTAGCTCAAACGCCGGGCATTGTCTCTTCTCGGGAATCGCCACAGATATCCAGAGCAACCTGATCAGTGAAGCTCTTCTCTCGCCCGCGTTCTTCTCCGGGTGGGGAATTCGCACTCTTGTCACCGGCGAGAAGCGCTACAACCCCATGTCGTATCACAACGGCTCTGTCTGGCCGCATGACAATGCTGTTATCGCCTTCGGATCGATGCGCCGACAGGAAAAGGACGTCGCTCTTCGCGTGCTGTCCGGTCTTCTCGAGCTATCCACTGAAGTGCAGCAACGGCGTCTGCCTGAGCTGATCTGCGGTTTCGCGCGCCGACCCGGCAAAGGGCCCACGCTTTACCCCGTCGCCTGCTCGCCGCAGGCATGGGCCGCCGGCGCCGTATTTCTCGTGCTGCAGGCTTGTCTCGGTTTCGAAGTCTGTGCGCGCGAGTCCCGCATCTACCTGCACCATTCCGCTCTGCCTGAGGAGTTGAAGCAGGTTCACATTCGCAACCTCCGCGTGGGCGACGCATCGGTCGACCTTGCCTTTGAACGCTACTCAGAAACCGTTGGGGTCAATATCCTGCGCCGCACGGGCAATGTTGAGATAGTCGCATTGCGCTGAGCTCTGCGTCGCACGCGAAAGGCTGTTCGCGTCTGCCTGTCGCTGCCCCGCGAGCGTGTCGTATCCTTGTCCGAGAGCCCAGACCCTAGAACCAAGTCAGGTCGCGGGAACCCCGTCAGGTCCCGGCGAATCCTGTCAGACATAACAAGCATGGAGAAGGTCTACCCCAACCCGCAGGCCGCCCTCGATGGCCTTGAAGATGGTATGACGCTCGCCGTCGGCGGCTTCGGCCTCTGCGGCATTCCTGAAAATCTCATTCTCGCGCTTCGCGACTCCGGCAAAAAGAACCTCGTCGTCGTCAGCAACAACGCTGGCGTCGATGACTGGGGACTCGGCCTTCTCCTTCGCTCACGCCAGGTCCGCAAGATGGTTTCAAGCTACGTCGGCGAAAATGCCGAGTTCGAACGCCAGTTTCTTTCCGGCGAGCTTGAAGTCGAGTTCTGCCCCCAGGGTACGCTTGCCGAGCGAATGCGTGCCGGCGGCGCAGGCATTCCCGGTTTCTATACGCGCACTGGAGTGGGCACAAAAATCGCTGAGGGCAAAGAGCATCGCGAATTCGACGGGCACATCTACATCCTCGAGCGCGGCATAAGGGCTGACGTCGCCCTCGTGAAAGCGTGGAAGGCAGACACAAGCGGAAACCTCGTGTACCGCAAGACCGCGCGCAACTTTAACCCCAATGCTGCTACCTGCGGCAAACTCACCATCGCTGAAGTCGAAGAGCTCGTTCCTGTCGGCGCCATCGATCCCGACAACGTTCACACTCCAGGCATTTATGTTGATCGCATCGTGCACTGCCCTCACCAGCAGAAGCGCATCGAGCAGCGCATCACGCGGAGTGGATCCTGATGCCCTGGAATCGCAAACAGATGGCCCAGCGCGCCGCCCAGGAATTGCGTGACGGCTACTATGTGAACCTCGGTATCGGCATGCCGACGATGGTTGCCGGCTGCATTCCGCCAGGTATCACCGTCACGCTGCAATCTGAAAACGGCCTTCTCGGCATCGGTGATTTTCCCCTTGAGAGCGAAGTTGATGCCGACTTGATCAATGCCGGCAAACAGACAGTCACCGCGATTCCCGGAGCCAGCTTTTTCTCGAGCGCGGACTCATTTGCCATGATCCGCGGCGGCCACATCGATCTCGCCATCCTGGGCGCTATGCAGGTATCGGAATTCGGCGATCTCGCCAACTGGATGATCCCCGGCCAGATGATCAAGGGCATGGGCGGCGCCATGGATCTCGTCGCAGGGGTTCAGCGCGTGATCGTGCTCATGGAGCACGCCACCAAGACAGGCCAGCCAAAGATTCTCAAGGCCTGCTCGCTTCCCCTCACAGGCACGCGCGTCGTCAGCCGCATCATCACCGATCTCGGTGTTCTCGATATCACCAGCAGCGGCTTGCGCCTTGTCGAGCTCGCCCCGGAAGTATCGTTTGATGAAGTGCAGGCAAAGACCGAGCCCGCTATCGTTCAATCTGCAGCGCGCTGAATCCTCATTGTCGCAATCAGCCCGGCATTCACCACCGTGACCGCCGCCAGCAGATACAGGCCGGCATGCGGCGACCGAAAGAATTCATCAGCCCACACCTTCACATTTGGCGCCAGAAAGCCACCCAGATTGCCCATCCCGATCAGCGCAATGCCGCCTGCCGCCGCCCGATCACTCAGGTACCCCGTAGGAAAGGTCCAGAAGAGAGGCTGCACTGCGATAAAGCCGGAGACAGCCACTGACAGCGCAATCAATCCGGCAATTGGCCCAGCAGTCGGAAATACGAGGCTCGCGCACCCCGCACACAGAAGCGTCAGTGCTGCAAGCTCCCTGTGCCGCCGCAACTGATCCCCGGCGCGCGGCACAAGATAAACAGCCATCAGCGCACACAACCATGGAATCGCTGATACCAGTCCCACGGCGAATCCAGCCGGCCGACGCAGCAGCGCTGATACCTCGGTTGGCAAATAAAAGATAGCGCCGTAGGTGCTCATCTGAATCAACGTGTAGATCAACAGAAAGCGCATCACGCGCAGATCGCGCAGCATGGGCAACAGCTTCGCGGGCCCGATTGTGCGCCGCGCCGCCTCTTCGCGGGCAAGCACTTCAGAAAGGGCTCTCTTCTCATCTGGGCTTAGCCAGCTTGCATCCGCCGGCCTGTCGTCCAGATACCAATAGGACGTGGCGCCCAGCGCCACCGCCATGAACCCTTCCACCAGAAACATCCACTGCCATCCCGCGAGCCCAATGCGCGGGCCTCTCTCCAACAGAAATCCCGAGAGTGGGCCACCGAGGATCAGCGCAATTGGAACGCCGAGATAAAAAACTCCGATGATCTGGCCACGCACCCGGCTCGGAAACCAATAAGTCAGGTAAAGAATCGCGCCAGGAAAGAAGCCCGCCTCTGCAACTCCCAAAACCAGCCTCAGAAGATAAAGCGAAGTGCTGCCACTCACCAGCATCGTCGCCATCGACACCAGGCCCCAAACAACCATCAGGAGCGTGAGCCACCGCTTCGCGCCAATTCTGTGCAAAAGAAGATTGCTCGGAAAACCGCATAACGAATAGCTGATAAAGAAGAGCCCTGCCGCCAGCGCGTACGCCTGCTCTGAAATACCCACAGAGTCATGCAGCGCCTGCTTGGCAAAGCTAAGATTGGCCCGATCCAGAAAAGACACCACGTACATCAGCATCAAATAGGGCACAAGCCGTCTGCGTACGCGTCGGATTGCGGAATTCTCAGCCGGGGTCGCCGTCAAGCTGATCACGCGCGGATCCATGGCAGTCAGGAAGCCGCAATCTGATCGAGAGATGCCGCCAGCGTCTTCACTCCACGCAAATCGATCTTGCCTGTGCCCAGAACAGGCAGCGCGTCGGCACGGAAGAACTGGTTGGGCCGCGGCTTCCACAGCGCGGGCAGATCGCATCTCGCCAGCTTTTCAAGCACCGGCGCCAGCTTCCCATCAGTGAGCGTGTGAACGACCACGATTCGCTCGCCCTTCTTCTCATCCGGCAGCGACGTCACGGCAAATAACTGCTCGGTCACATCCGCGAGCTCGTGCAGCTTGTCCTCGATCTTCACATGCGGCACCATCTCGCCGCCGATTTTGCTGAAGCGCGAGAGGCGATCGGTGATGGTTAAAAATCCGTCGTCTTCCATCAACGCCACATCGCCCGTGGTGTACCAGCCGTCACGCAGCACCTCGGCTGTTTTCTCAGGGCGGCCGAGGTACCCCTTCATCACGTTCGGGCCTTTCACCAGTAGCATGCCTGTCGTACCCGGCGCCACGGGTTCGCCCGTATCGATATCAACAATGCGCACCGACACGCCAGGCAGAGGATGCCCAATTTTGCCGCGGCGCGCTGCCACCTGCCGAAAGCCCGGAGCCCGGAAGTCGCGCCCGTTTACGCTGACTACCGGCGAGCATTCGGTACATCCGTATCCCTCCAGCGGCCGTATCCCGAAGATGTCCTCAAATGCCAGCGCAACGCGCTCGGGCAGCTTCTCAGCACCCACCAGTACGTACTGCAGGCTGCCAAAACTCTCCGGCGTGCACCGCCGCATGTACGCCTGGAGAAACGTTGGCGTCGCAATCAGAAAAGTCACGTGATACCGCTCGACCAGATCGCCGATCACGCGCGTGTCCAGCGGATTCGGATGGTAGACCACGCCGACACCGTTTACCGCCGGCATCCACAGCGCGGCCATGAAACCAAAAGAATGAAAGAAAGGAAGAATGCCAAGGATCTTGTCCTTGCCGCCAAGCATGAAAACCTGCGACACCTGCTGGATATTCGCGGTCAGGTTAAAGTGCGTCAGCATCACGCCCTTGGGATCGCCCGTGCTTCCACTGGAAAAAATCACCGTTGCCAGATCATCGACAGTGCGCTTTCCTTCCCCGCGCCGTGCGCCAATCGCGCGCCGCAGCAACCATTGCGGAGTTAGCCATGCCAGGGCCATCGAGACCAGCTTCTCCGTCACCTGCGGACGCGCCAGTACGTCTTCGAGGAAGAGCGTCTTGCCCGGAATTTCAAGTTTGGGAAAGCGCTCCACAAACGCCTTCGATGTAATCACAACATTCACATCGCATTGCTGCGCGCATGAAGCGATCACTTCGCTTGAGGCCGTGTAATTCAAATTCACGCCGATGCGGCCCAAAAGCATCAATGCGTAGTTGGTGAGCGCGCCGCCCACTGAGGGCGGCAGCAGGAGTCCCACCATCTGCTTCTGCCCGATTGCCGGGCGCAGCCTGCGCGCGATATAGATGGTCTTCGTGAGCGCCGATCCAAAGCTTGTTCCCGGCGTCCTCGCATCGGCCATCATGAAGCGGAGAGGGAAGCGCCGTGCCGTGTGCACAAAGGCCCGGTCCAGCGTCTTCATGCGCCGCTTCCGCTGCACAAATGCATCGGCCTGCAACTCCTGCACGGCTCGCCGCACCGCAACCGCGGTCGACGTGGGCGGCATCGGCGTTCCAAAGCTCACTGTTACCGGGTAAGGAATCTTCCTCGGCGCCTTCCACAAAAAGCGTCCACGCTCGAAGCTGAAGATGCTGCCCCACACACCATCGAGATTCACCGGAATAATCGGCGCTTCAACGCCCTTCATGATGCGCTCAAGGCCGCGCCGGAATGGAAGCAGCTGCCCCGTACGCGTGATCTGCCCTTCTGCAAAGATGCAGACGATCTCATCCTGCCGTAGCGCTTCTGACGCCGTGCGCAGCGAACGGATCATATCCCGCGGCCTCTGCTCGCTCGAAATCGGAATCGCCTTCATCCCGCGTGCAAACGGCTTGAGCAGCGGATGATCGTAGATCGCCTGGTACATCAGAAACCGGATCGGCCGATCGGTCGATGCAATCAACAACAACGCATCCACAAACGACATGTGGTTGCAGACAAGCAGTGCGCCCGACTTGTCCGGAAAGTTGTCGCGTCCCAGAACCTTTACGCGGTAAATGGTATGCGTCAGAAAGAAGAGGATCAGACGCCCGAACCACTCCGGCAGCAGCATCAGCACATACACTGTGCCCGCCGCCGTGATCACCGAGGACGCAATGATCACTCCGCGGGGATTCAGATGAACAATCTCGGTGAACGCATAGTAGGCCAGCGACGATAACGCGATGCCCACAAAACTTAGTAGGTTCGCCGCCGCGATAATTCCGCCCTTGTCTTTTTCCTGCGGTCGATGCTGGATCAGCGCATTCACCGGAACCGCAAAGAATCCTGCCCAGAATCCAAGCACGCACAACAGCGCGGCTGAGCCCCACAGCCCCACATGCATCAGGCCCAGCACAAGGCCCGTGCCTGTCATGCCAATCGCGCCCAGGGGAATCAGCCCATACTCAATCTTGTTGCCGCTCGCCAGTCCGGCCACCATGCTGCCTACGCCGATGCCCACCGCGAGCGCGGCATTCAGATAGCCTGTCTTCGTCTGGCCCACATGCAGAATCGCGGGCCCATAGACCACAACCGTTGAGAACAGCAGCGATCCCAGGAACCAGAAGTATGTGTTGCCCAGCACCGCCAAGAAGAGAGGCCGGTCGCGGCGCATCAGTCCAATCTGGCTCCACAGATCGCCGACAAAGTTGATGCGGAAGCGCTTCTCAGGCGCCGCAGGCGGAACGCGGTCAATCCCCAGGCTTGTCAGGAATCCCACGACGGCAAGCGCCACCAGCAGGTAGCCCGCATAAACTTCACGGCCGGCGAAATGCTCCGCCATTGCCGCGCCAGTAATCGTTCCTGCAATGATCGCAAGAAACGTGCCAAGTTCGATGACGCCATTACCCCACGAGAGCCGCTTTTCCGGCAGCAGCTCAGGCAGCAGACCATACTTTGACGGGCCAAACAGCGCTGCCTGCGTCGCCACCAATCCAAGAGCCGCCAGCGCACCCACCCGTGAATGCTCGGCAAGGCCGATCGTCGCCAGGATCATGGCGCCAATCTCCATCCCCTTGGTCCACAGCGTCACGCGCCGTTTGCTGAAGCGATCCGCCAGCCACCCGCCAGTCATGCTGAAGAACACAAACGGCATGGAAAAGAGAAACGTGACCATCGAGACAAAACTGTCACGCTCGCTCTCGCCCAGGCCCATGCCCACGATCATGGCCAGCAGAAGATTGCGCAGAATATTGTCGCTGTATGCGCCCTGAAATTGGGTGGCGATCAGTGCCCAGAAGCCTCGCTCACTGCGCGGACCCGCGACCACACTAGCGGAATTCTCAAGGCTATCCCTGTCGGCGGTTTGATTCATAGGCACTTTCAGGCTTGCAGATTATAGCCTGAACCGAGTTCTTTCGCGTTATACTTCCGTTTCATCGAGAGACAACTTCGCCTCCGCCCTCTCCTGGAACGCCGCCTTCGCAATTCCTTGCAGAAAATCTGCAAGAGTGCGCAAGGGACCCGTTCTGTTGGCAGGCATCGATAGACGCCCATGGTGAGCACGTATGGAATTCATGATTGCCGTTGTCGGGTTGGTGGTCCTTTCCATCCCGATCATCGCCGTCGTCGCGCTCGTACGAACAAGCAGGCTCCGCTCTGGCATGGACGAGCGCTTCCTCTATCAACTGGACAAGATTCGTGCCCTGGAGTCGCAGGTGGCCACGCTGCGCCAGGATCTGCTAAAGGTTTCTGCACCGCCCGCCAGCGAGGCAACCCCGCCCCCCTCCTCTCCCCACTCCGAACCGGCCGTTGTCGCGTCTGCACCGGCACCGGTCGTTGCACCGTCTGCACCGGCCCCGTCAATCACGCCGCGGCCAGAGCCTGACCCCGCGCGTGTCTGGGCTCAGCCCGAGCACCTAGCAACGAAGCCTGTCATCGCACCGCCACCATCCGCACCTGCATCGCAACCAGTCGCCGCTCGCGTGGCTGCGGCACCCATGCAGGCTCCGTTCACCCGCCCCGCGCCCTCATCTCCTGCAGCGCCTGCAACTGCACCTCCACCTCCTTCCGCGCCCCGCAATCCACTCTTCAGCGAAATCGCGCCACCACCCGCCCCGCCCGTCCGCACCGGGCCCACGCTTGGTGAGCGACTTCGCTCGGCGTTGCCCCTTGAAGAAGTCCTGGGCATGAATCTCTTCGCGAAGCTCGGAATCGTACTGCTTGTTCTGGGCTTTGCGCTGCTCGGCCGCGTTGCGCTCATCTCAATGGGGCCTGCGGCGCGCGCCGCCCTCATCTTCGCCGTATCGGCTGCCATGCTCGGCGGCGGCATCTGGCTCGAACAGAAAGAGCGCTACCGCCTCGTCGGTCGCACCGGTATCGGCGGTGGATGGGCTCTTCTCTTCTTCACCACCTACGCCCTGCACCATGTTGCCGCCATGACCGTGATTGCATCCGATCTGCTCGATTGCCTGCTCATGTTCCTGGTTGCCGCAGCCATGGTGGCCCACACCCTGCGCTATCGCTCGCAGCTTGTCACCGGCCTGGCCTTCCTGCTCGCGTTCTCAACCGTCGCCCTCAGCCAGGACAGTGTCTACTCGCTTGCGGCGGGCGTCATCCTGACCCTCGGCATCGTCGCGATCGCTCTCCGCATGAGCTGGTTTGAGCTTGAAGTCTTCGGCATCCTCGCGAGCTACGCCAACCATTTCTACTGGCTCTACAAGCTCTACCCCGACGGAGTCGCAGGCCACGCCTTCCCGCAATTCTGGCCAAGCGCGCTCATTCTCATCCTCTATTGGATCGTCTTCCGGGTCTCTTACGTCGTCCGCACAATTCGCAATGCACGCGATGAATCCGTCTCCACCATCGCCGCTCTGGCCAACACAATCCTGCTTCTCGCGGTGATGAAGTTCCAATCCACCCGCCCAGAACTCGCTTTTTATGCACTGATGGCGCTGGGTGCCGCTGAGTTCCTCTTCGGTTTATTGCCAGTTACCCGCCGACGCCGCACTGCCTTCGCCCTGCTCTCAATTCTCGGCACGATTCTTATCTTTGCTTCAGTACCCTTCAAGTTCAGCGGAAACAACATTGCTCTTCTCTGGATGATTGCTGCCGAGATGCTGCTGATCGCGGGCCTGCTCCAGTCCGAGGTCATCTTCCGTCGCCTTGGCTGGTGCGGCGGCCTGCTCACCGGCACCATGATTCTTTATGGAGCGCGGCAGATCGTCGAATTCCGCCAGCATTCCGAGGCGCCGCTCGTACACAACGGCGTCCTGCTTCTTGCCTGTGCACTCCTCTTCTACCTCAACGCGCTCTTCCTACGCGCAAAGTGGTCTGCAGTCTTCGACCACTTCGACCAACCGCTCGCAACCGCTCAGAGTTATCTCGGCGCCATCACGGCTCTCCTCGGCATCTGGGCCGTCTTCCCCGGCGACGCAACCGCCGTTGTCTGGGCCGCGCTGATGCTTACCTGTGCAGCCGGCAGACGCTACCTCAATAACAATCACCTGCTGCTGCAGAGCGCCGGTATCGGACTTGCCGTTGTGCTGCAGGCGCTCGGTCACAACTGCCACTTCGGCGATGCGTACCCGCATCACGTCGCAGCCCGGCTCATCACTCTGCCCTTGCTCGCGCTCGCCTTTTACGCAACAGCGTGGATGCTTCCAAAGCTCGAAGGCGCTTTGCACTTCCCCTCGATCTTCAATCTATGGACCGCAACGACTTTTCTGGCCCTGCTTGCGTGGCTTGAGATCAACCCCAAATGGGTCTCGATCGCATGGCTCGGCCTTGCGATCGCTGTAGCTATCGCGGGCCGCCGCTTCGGCCGCGCGTCGCTCTGCTATCAGGAACATCTGCTGGCTCTTCTGGCGGTGGTTGGCCTTTTTGCCTGGAACATGGACGCGCCGACTGCACTCCACCGCTATCTTCCCGTGATTGCCTGCGCAGCCGCGCTCTATGCCATCTCTCGCTTCTGCGCCTTGAAGGACGCTCCGTATCGCAGGCCTATCGCGTGGATGCACACCTGGGCCGCCACCATCCTGCTCGCCGCCCTTGCCTGGCACGAGTGCAGTGAGCCCTGGGTCGCTGCCATCTGGGCTGTTTTCGCATTGGCTCTCGCACTCGCCGATCGTCGCTTCAGCATTGAAGAACTGCCTCTCCAGGCGCACGTACTCGCGCTTGGCACGGTCGCGCGCGTTGTCGCTCTTAACCTCTTCACAGTGCAGCAATGGCATGGCGTCAGCGTACGTCTGCTTACCGTCGGGATCGTCATTGCCGCGTTGTATGCGCTCGCTCGCTGGGTGCGGATGCCCGCGCCACTCAGCAACACCGAGGCCCCTCACGCCTACACATGGGTTGCCTCATTTCTTGCTGCATGGCTGCTCTGGGCAGAGCTGCAGCCCATCGCCGTCGCAGTTGGCATCGCGGTCTTCGGTCTGCTGCTCTTCGAACTCGCTGAGTGGAAACACCTTCGTCAGATCCGCCTGCAGGCCTGGGTTGCGCTCGCAGCCGCTTTCGTCCGCATCTTCTTCGTTAATCTCACTGCGGCAACACTGGCCGGTGAGTTTCTGAGCCCGCGCATCTACACCATCGTTCCCATCGCGCTTATCTACTTCTATATCTGGACGCGCCTGCAATCGAAGACCGCATCTGAAAGCCGCCTGCAGCGACTGATCGCAAATCTTCTCGCCTGCTTCGGCACCGGCTCCATCGTCGCGCTGCTTTATTTCGAGATTCGTCCCGAGTGGATCGTCTTTGCATGGGCGCTCGCCACCGCGCTGCTTCTTGCTTCTGCTTTCTTCTTCAGGAAAACCATCCTCCTCTACCAGGCGGAATGGCTCGCCGCGGGCATCGTCATCCGCGGGCTCGCGCACAATATCTACGGCGGCAGCTACTTCACCACCGGCGGCTGGCGCGGCAACCTCACTGCGCTCTCAGCCACATCGGCGGTCCTGCTGCTCTGCCTGCCCATCGCATTCAAGCTCAAAACGCACCTGGGAGACAATCTCGCACCGTCGCCGCTTGCGCGCAGGCTCGCTCTTCATCGCCCTGAGCAGATCCTCTTCTTCGCTCCGGCCATCCTCGTTGCTTTCGCCATTGCGGTCAAAATGGATCCCGGCATGGTCACGCTCGCCTGGGCGGTTGAAGGGCTCATGATGATTCTGCTGGGCCTGCTTGCAGGCCAGCGCAGTTATCGCATTGCCGGTCTCGCACTACTGCTTCTCTGTGTCGCCAAAATTGTTCTTCGCGATGCCTGGCATCTCGGCGAACGCGATCGCTACATCACCTTTATCGTGCTTGGCGGCGCGCTCACGCTCGTTTCCACCCTCTATGGCAAATATCGCGATACCGTGAGACGCCTTCTATGAAGCGCCTCATTTCGCTTGTTGCATTGCTGCTCATCTGCGGCGTTGGCCTTTATTTCGCACAGCGCAGAAAGCACGCAGACATTGTGAGCTCCAATGCCGTCGTTGACATCGCCGCCGACTGGCAGCGCGACCTGACGCGTGCCCCCATGCGCTTCACCCGTATCCCCGATGCAGAAGAGGTTCAGATCGGCAACACGCTCGCCGCGCAATACGCCACCGAAAGACCTCTGCGGGATCCGGAAGCTCGCGCCACTGAGCAATACATCAGCCAGATCGGTGAGAGAGTCGCGGCGCACGCCACGCGCAGGCTGCCTTATCGTTTCCATCTCATCGCCAACCGTGACCTCATTAATGCATTTGCAATCCCCGGCGGCCATGTCTTCGTCGGCCAGGGATTGCTCGACCGCATGACAAGTGAAGACGAGCTCGCCTTCGTCCTCGGCCATGAAATCGAACACATCGACCATTACCATGCCGCCGAACGCATCCAGGTAGAAGCGCAGCTTGGACACTTCAACCTTGGCGTAATCGGTTCCATCGCGCAGCTGCCCGTTTCCTTGTGGCAGACCGGTTACAGCAAGGATGAAGAGCTCGAAGCAGATCGCGAAGGCCTGCGGATCTCAGCCGCCACCGGTTACTCGGCTCAGGGTGCGCTCAACCTCCTTGAGCGTTGGGTCAAGCTCCACAGCGAATACGTCATTCACGCCGAAACACCCACCGACGAGTTAAGCGAACTTGCCGTTCAGGGCCTCAGCGGATACTTCCGCACGCATCCGCTCCCCTCCGAGCGCCTCGCGCAGGCGCAGGCTGTCATCGCCCAGGATCATCTGCCCCTCGACAAACCTCTCAGGCCTTTTCGCATCGAGTACGAAATCTCATCCGACGAGCGCTAGCTTCACTGCCACGTTCGTCCACCATCGGCGGTCTGCCAGCTTGTCCCATCTGCCGCTTCAATCGTCCCCATTTGCGCCGTCTCAAATCGAATGTGAACAATCGTGTGCGCTGCTCCATTCTTCACAGGCAGCGGGACCGCTCGCCAGGTCGATCCCTCATCAGCCGATCGATAGACCTGCGAATCCGCTCCGCCCGCCCACACCTCATCGCCGATAATCGACACCACTCGCATCTTCGCCGGCCCACCAGCCAGCGCGGGCTGCCACGCGCCATTGCCGAAGGCGCGCTGCGGCTGGCCCTCTTCATTCAGGCGCCAATGAGGCCGCGCAACCGGCGCAGCCTCGTTCTGCGCAACCACGCTTCGCGCAACTTCGCCCGCCGCAACAGACTTAGCTGCGGCCATGCTCGAAAAAGCCGCCGTAGTCCGCGTATCAACAGCCAGATCGCGCGATCGCAACTGCGCTTCCGCCTTTGGTTTCTCCGCGGCCGGCGCGCCGCCGCTCGCCACGCCTGGTGCCAGCTTCAGCAGATCCGTGGCGTTTTTATCTTCCTGCAGCCCGGCCATTGCGTCCACGCGATCGGGCGTCGCACTTTTGCTGGATTTCTCCGGCGCGCTGCTCGCAGTCTTCTTCTTCTCAGTTCGCGGTTCGTTCGCAGGCGCCTGCAACTGCGCAATTTCCTGCGGCGGCGGTGCAGCGGGCTTCTCCTGATTCTGCGCCGTCGTTGGCGCATATACCGGCTTCCTCTCGACCCTGTACAGTGCAATACCGCAAGCAACCGCAATACCAGCCGCCACCGCACCCCACGGTATCCATACGCGAGGCCGCCTGCGCACCGGAAATGGCCTGACTTCCGCAATTCCGCGCGGCTCCTCCGCGATAAGGCTCAATACCGCGCGACACTCCGCGCAGCCAGCCAGATGCGCCAGCACCGCGCCCCGCTCGCTTTCAAGCAGCGCGCCTTCGGCAAAGGCGCTTAACACATCGGCATCGGGATGCTCACCTGCAGGTCCCATCGCCGCCAGCGCTCGCCGCAACGAATTGTTGTCAGACTCCGTCACGCAATACCCGTCTATTCCTGGAACGTTTCAGCCGGCCGTTCTTGCCGAAGACTTTCCGCCACATTCACATTCAAATCCCGCACATCCAGCTCCTGCATCAACTCGTCGCAGCGACGCGCACTTTCCCCCGCTGCCTGCAAGCGCTTGCGAATTCCTTTGCGCAACTCACCCGCCACCCTCTCCAGCTTGCGGCTCACCGTCGACTCGTGCACTCGCAACTGCCGCCCGATCTCCGCCAGCGTGCGCTGATCCAGGTAATAGGCGACCAGGAGAAAACGCTCCTCGCCGTCGAGTTCCCTAAGCAACTCAGCCAGCATCCGCGAGAGAGACGCACCGCCCTCCGCTGCCACCGGCTCTGGTTTCGCCGCGAAGCTCACGCCCGCTTCAACCTGTTCCTCCAGGCTCACGTCTTTCGCCTGCACGCGGCACCGGTTCACATGCTGCTGCGCAAGCACAGTGCGCAGCCAGCCTTTCAGCGAACCACGGCCCATGTAGTAGTCGAGCTTCGAAACGCGTCGTCCTTCCCGGTTCGGCAGGCCGTAGAGTTCCGCGTACAAGCCATCCGCCAGTTCGCGTCCGGCTGTATCGTCGCGCGTGATTCCGCGCGCCATCGTCGCCATCTCACTGCGAAAGCGAGCGATAAAGTCGCTCCACGCGAGCTCGTTGCCTGCCGAGCAGGCACGCGCCAGCATCAGCTCTTCAAAGTGCAGCGACTCAAGTAGCTTCAGCCGATCACTCTCACTCAACTCCGCCGCGAATCGGGCAAACACCCCCGCTACATGCTCCAGAAACTGATCGTGCGAAATACCATAGCGTTCGGCGCCCGACTCTCCAAACCGCTGCATCGCCGCATCGCGCAGGCCACCTTCGAGCACAAATCGACCCACCGCACGTGACTCTCCCGGCGACATTGGTACCGATGGTAGCAAATTCATTGTGCAAGACGCCCGGTGTGCCACGTTCCTCTCCTGAAGCGATCGCTTCGCTGGAGGACTTTCATGAAAACCGACTCCTACCCCACGTTGCCGTCAACAGCCCCGGACCAGCGCGCGCACGATCCCCGCTCCACACCGTATAGAGAGTGCCTGCTGTGCGCCTTTGCCGTTTTTCTTGTTCTGTTTTTCTCGCGTCCCGCCTGCGCAGGCGGGCCCGACAGCGGCAACCTCCCCTACAAAGTTCTGCCGCCAATCGTGCGGGGCAACCTCGCCATCTTTCCAGTGCTGGCGGCGCAATCACCGGATGCGTCCCAGTTCATCACTCTGGATGAGGGCGTGCGCACAGGCCAGGTAACCGTGACCGAGGCCGGCCAGGACCGCGCCATCCTGCGGCCGGGCCAACCCATCCCGCCGCGCAACGGCGCCGAGATCAACCGCCTCGTGCTCTACAACAATTCGCCGCATCCTCTGCTGCTGCTCGCCGGCGAAATCGTCACCGGCGGCAAGCAGGATCGCGTCATCGGCTCCGATCGCATCGTTCCGGCTAACGGGGGCCCAATCGATCTGGGCGTCTTCTGCGTCGAGCCCGGTCGCTGGGTAGGCTCCAGCTCCGGCTTCGGCTCCATGGGCAAACAGATGGCCCAGCCCAGCATTCGCACCTCCGCAATGGCCGAGCGCAATCAGGCCGAAGTCTGGGCAAATGTCCGCTCATCCCACGCCAAAGTCGCGGCAATGTTGCAACCCGCTGATGCCGCCTCTATCGACGGCACAACCTCCTACGCACAGGTTTTCTCGAGCGCTCCTGTAGCCAAAGCCGTAGCGCAATACGGCGGCGCAGAAAGCGATCAGGCCATCCTGCGCGAACTGCGCAAGCAGGGCGCGGTGGGCGTAGTCGTCGCGGTCAACGGCCACGTGGAGTGGGCAGACATCTTCGCCGGCACCGACCTGCTCGCCAGGTACTGGCCAAAGCTGGTCAGCAGCTATATCGCCGAAGCCCTCACTTCGCCCGCTGACGGAGCAGCGCCTGGCCAGCGTGACGCAGAGCAGTTCATCGGTACGCTCAAGGGCGGTCGCGAAGTCGTAGAGACTGAGGCCGGCATCTTTCGCCGGGCAGACATCACCGGCGATGGCTACCGCGTCTTCGAGCTCACATCTCTACTGCCTAAAACCGGATTTGTGGTGCATGTGACTAAAATGCTGCAGCAATGACCTCACTCGCTTCTCCGGGCACGCGTCGCCGCAGGCAGTAAGATAGGACCGTACTTGTCTCTGCGCGGAGATCCATGCCCTCGATTTCGTACCTTGAATGCTATCGCTGTCATGCTCGCCTCGGGGCCGACTCGCCGCAGACCGTCTGCACACAGTGCCCAACCCAGCCCGCGGGTTCGCTCTTCGTCCGTTACGATCTTTCTCACCTTCGCGGCAGCGATCCCCGTCAGGTCGTCGATCAGAACACTGCCGGCTGGCGAGGAATGTGGCGCTATCGCGCCGTTCTGCCCGACGTTGATCCGGTCACGCTGGGCGAGGGGTGGACGCCGATGCTCCGAAGCCGTCGCAATGGCGGCGCTTTTCTCAAAGAAGAAGGCGCCAACCCCACCGGCACGTTTAAGGCCCGCGGCCTCGCGCTGGCCGTCTCCATGGCCCGCCATTACGGATTGCGCAAGCTTGCAGTCCCTTCAGCAGGCAATGCCGCAGGGGCGCTTGCTGCCTACGCTGCTGCCGCCGGAATCGAAGCGCACATCTTCATGCCGCGCGACGTCCCCTTCGCCAACTATGTTGAGGCCGTGGCCTACGGCGCCAACGTCACCCTCGTTGACGGTCTTATCTCGGATTGCGCGCGCATCGTGAGCGAGCGAAAACAGCAGGAGGGCTGGTTCGATATCTCCAGCCTCAAAGAGCCCTTTCGCGTCGAAGGCAAGAAGACCATGGGCTACGAACTCGTCGAACAGCTCGGCTGGAAATATCCGGAAGCCGTCTTCTACCCCACCGGCGGTGGCGTCGGCCTCATCGGCATGTGGAAGGCCTTCGAGGAAATGGAAGAGCTCGGCTGGGTCGCTCCCGGCAAAAGGCCTCGCATGATTGCCGTGCAGGCGGCAGGCTGCGCACCCGTTGCCCGGGCGTTTGCGGCCGATGAGCGCTCCAGCCAGATGTGGCAGAACGCTTCCACCTTCGCAGCAGGACTGCGCGTGCCAAAGCCTTACGGCGATGCCATCATGCTCGACATCCTCAAAGCATCCGGCGGAATCGCCATGGCTGTCACCGACGAAGAGATACTCGCCTCCATCCTCGACTGGGCACGCAACGAGGGCATCTTCCTCTCGCCTGAAGGCGCTTCCGTCACCGCCGCGTACCACCAGCTCCTCGCCCAGGGCACATTAAAGCCAGAGGATCAGGTTGTTCTCTTCAACACCGGCGCAGGGCTCAAGTACACCGATGTGACAGCGCAGGCCCTGCACCTCGAGCGCCCCGACGCCGCGCTGCGCAGCAACTGATCGATACAGCAACTGACCTGACTGCATATCAAGATGGAAGCGACCGTCCACTCCAATCCGCCCGCCACACTCTCTCGAGCCGCGATTCTGCTTGGACTCTGCTCGCTCGCACTCTGGGTCGCGGGCGTCGTCACCGGTCTCGCAGGCGCAAATACACCGGGCCTCATTCTGCGACTCACCGGCGTCGCGCTCGCGCTTGCTGCGACAATACGACGCTCCTCTCTTCTCTCGTGGACGCTCTTCGCCATGCTTGCCGGCATCGAGCTCGGCCTCGATGCACCGCACGCCGCCGCACAGACGCGCTTCCTCGGCGATCTCTTCCTGCGCCTGATCCGCATGATCGTCGCCCCGCTGCTCTTCGCCACTATCACCACCGGCATCGCAGGCCACGGGCAGTTGCGCAGCATCGGCCGCGTCGCCGTCAAGGCCCTAGTCTATTTCGAGATTGTCACTACTCTCGGCCTCGTCATCGGCGCCACAGCCATTTCTCTCTCCGGCGCAGGCTGGGGAGTCGCCCTCTCGGCCGCTGCTTCCCAGACGCCCACCACGCCATCTGCGCAAAGCTGGCAACAGATCGTGCTCAACATCTTCCCTGAAAACATCGCCCAAGCGGTCGCGCAGAATCAAATCCTCGAGGTAGCCGTCTTCTCCGTGCTCTTCGCCGCCGCGCTTGCCATGCTGCCTGAAGGCAGGCGCGCTCCGCTGCTTCCCGTACTGCAAGCGCTTGCCGACACAATGTTTCAGCTCACGCGCATCGTCATGTATCTCGCGCCCGCTGCAGCCGGCGCCGCGCTTGCCTACACCGTCGGTGGAATGGGCCTTAACGCAATGCTGCCTCTCGCAGGACTCGTCGCCACCTTTTATGCCGCGCTCATTGTCTTCACCGTGTTCGTGCAACTGCCGAGTCTTCTGCTCTTCAGGATTCCCCTTCGAGGATTCATCGCGGCAGTCGCCGAGCCTGCATCCATCGGCTTTGCAACCACCACCTCAGAAGCTGCTCTTCCCCTTGCGATGGAGCGCATGGAAGAATTCGGCGTTCCGCGCTGGATCGTCTCCTTCGTCATCCCCACCGGCTACAGCTTCAATCTCACCGGCTCCAGCGTCTATCTCTCCATCGCTGCCGTTTTTTGCGCGCAGGCAGCTGGCATTCATCTCAGCCTCGGCCAGCTCATCGCAATGCTCGCCATCCTTATGCTGGCCAGCAAAGGCGTCGCCGGAGTTCCACGCGCATCGCTCGTCGTTCTGCTCGCCACAGCCGGCGCCGTGCATCTGCCCACCGCGCCCATCCTGCTAATCCTTGGCGTCGATACCATCATGGACATGGGCCGCACTCTGATGAATGTCGTTGGCAACTGTATTGCGTCCGCTATCATCGCACATACTGAGGATCGTACCCTCACCTTTCAGAGCTGAAGAGACTTCCGGCAAATAGGAGGACCGTGCTACCCGCTGCTTTTCTTCTCGGCATCGTTGCCGGCCTGCGCTCCATGCTCGCGCCCGCGATCGTAAGTTGGTTTGCCTGGAGCGGCCATCTTCACGTGGCCAACAGCCCGCTTGCCTTCATGGGTTACCACTTCACCCCGTACATCCTTACCCTCTTTGCCATCGGCGAACTCATTGTCGATAAGCTGCCAAACACCCCCAGCCGCAAGGCGCCTTCAGGGCTCATCACGCGCATCGTCGCCGGCGCCATTTGCGGTGCTACCATCGGCGCAGCCGGCCACTCTCTCGTTCTGGGCCTGATTCTCGGCGTCATCGGAGCCATCGCCGGAACCTTTGGCGGCTCGGCTGCCCGGGCAAAACTCGCATCCACTTTCGGTCGCGATCTGCCCGCGGCGCTTGTTGAAGATCTCGCCGGCATCGCAATCGGCGTTGTGTCTCTCCTGGTGGCCTGATGAAGCGCACATTCGATGCACTCGTTATCGGCACCGGGCAGGCAGGCCCTTCTATCGCAACGCGCCTCGCGGCCGCTGGCCGCAAAGTCGCCATCGTTGAGCGCAAGCTCTTCGGTGGAACCTGCGTCAACACTGGATGCACCCCGACCAAAACAATGGTCGCCAGCGCGCACGCAGCGCACCTCGCGCGCCGGGGCGGCGATTTCGGCTTTCAGGCCGCTCCCGTCACAGTTGATCTGCGTGCCGTCAAAGCGCGCGCCGATGCAGTTGTCGGCAGATCCCGCAGTGGGGTTGAAAGTTCATTGCGCAAGGCAGAAAACTGCACCGTCTTTGCCGGAACCGCGTCGTTCGAATCGCCCACCACAATGCGCGTCGGCGACGACATCCTCGAAGCCGCACAAATCTTCCTCAACGTCGGCGCCCGCCCGCTCATCCCCGATATGCCCGGTGTGAGTTCCGTGCCGTTTCTCACCAGCAGCACCATCCTCGCTCTCGAAGAATTACCGCGGCACCTCATCGTCGTTGGCGGCGGTTACGTTGGCCTCGAGTTCGCACAAATGTTTCGCCGCTTCGGCTGCGAAGTCACCGTCGTCGATAAGAACTCCCGTCTCGCCAGCCATGAAGATGAAGATGCTTCCGCAGTCATCCACGAAATCTTCGCCAACGAGGGCATTGGCATCCGCACAAAGGCTACCTGCATTCACCTCGAACAAAAAGGCGGCCAAATCTCCGTAGGCCTGGACTGCGATGAAGACGCGCATTATGTCGATGGTTCCCACGTCCTGCTCGCCGTCGGCCGCGTGCCAAACACAGATGACCTCAACCTCGCCGCCGCCGGCATTACCCCCGACGCGCGCGGATTCATCCCCGTTGACGATCAGTTGCGCACCAGCGTGCCGCACATCTTCGCGCTCGGAGACTGCAACGGCCGCGGCGCCTTCACCCACACCTCTTACAACGACTACGAAATCGCCGCCGCCAACCTGCTCGATGGTGCATCGCGCAAGGTCAGCGATCGCATTCCCGTGCACGCCCTCTACACTGACCCTCCTCTGGCGCAGATCGGGATGAACGAATCAGAAGTGCGCCGCTCCGGAAAGGCTGCCCTCATCGGCAAACGCCCCATGACCCGCGTCTCTCGCGCGATTGAAAAGGGCGAGACCTTTGGCTTCATCAAGGTTCTCGTCGATGCAGATTCGCAGCACATCCTCGGAGCCACCATCATCGGAACGGGCGGCGACGAAGCCATCCATTGCATTCTCACCGCCATGTACGCTCGTCAGCCCGCCTCCCTGCTCACCCACTCCGTCCACATTCACCCCACAGTCGCCGAACTCATTCCCACGGTCCTTGAAGATCTGAAGCCGCTCATCTCCTGAGAAGGGGCATTGCGCAGCCCGCTGCCCCTCAAGTGTTCGCAATCAGACAGCGCCCGCTCCCCCGCGTCGTGTAGCATGGAAAACGCTTACTCGTGTTAAAAAAAGCGTCTACGTCTTTCTACCGCGAGTACCGAAAAAAGCTGCGCAATTCCCGCAAGCTCGCGCAGCCACGCTGGAGCATTCTCATGACCAGGGAACAGAAGCCCGCACCAACCACCGCAGCCCATAATGCAGGCCAGCCCGATTCTCAGCAGGAGCCCAATCGACGCGAGTTCCTCACCGGACTGACCGGTGTCGGTCTTCTCGCGGCTCTCTCGGGTCGCAATGCGATCGCCGCCGAAGCTCCACAGGACCCCCTCAATCCGCTCAACGTCGCGCGAGTTGCCATTCCTTCCAGCTCCGAGATGAACAGCCAGAACAAGATCGCGTCTCTCAATGACGGCGCCCTACCCGTAAACTCATTCGACCAGGCGGGCGCGGGTCGCTATATGCTCTGGTCTCAATCCGCAGAGAATGCCGGCCCGTGGGTTCAGTACGAGTGGAGCGAGCCCGTCAGCATCGACCACGTTGAGGTTTACTGGGCCATCGATCGTCCCCGCCCCAAGGCCCTCCCCGGCAGCGCCTGGCCGGCCATGGTCGTCCCCCAGTCCTATCGCATCCTCTACTGGAACGGCAGCGATTTCGTCCCCGTCATCAACCCCAGCGGCCTCGGCCTCGCCGTTGACACTTTCAACCTCACAAAATTCGAACCCGTCAAAACCACTCGTCTCCGGCTTGAGGTCAGCATTGAGCCCCGCAAGCCCGCAGGCATTCTTGAGTGGCGCGTTTACAACCACGGCCCCGCTCCTGCACTGCCCCCCGTCATCGACGCAGGCATCGATCGCTCTCTCGTCCTCGGCGGCCACACCTACCTCGCCGGCAAAGTCATCTGGCTTCAGGACTCACCGCGCAATGTCGCTCGCTGGCTCAAGACCTCCGGCCCCGGCGCCGTCTCCTTCGACAGTGTCTCGTCGCCCGTCACCACCGCAACCTTCTCCGCACCGGGCGACTACGTCCTCACGCTCGCCGCTTCCGGCTCCAGCGACCGCTCCCAGTCCTTCAAAGTGCATGTTGTGCAACCTCCGCCGAAAGAGCGTCTCGAGGTCGTTTACACGCGCAAATACTCCATTGATGGAGCGTTCTGGAAGCAGCGCGCCAAAGTCCTCATCGTCGAATGGATTCCCCATTGCATCCAGATGTGCGAGCGCACTGACATCCCCGCAGGCCGCGGCGACGGCGGCATCGACAATTTCATTGAAGCCGGCAAAGCAAACCGTGGCGAGCCGCACGGGCCTCACAAGGGCTTCGTCTTCTCCAACGCCTGGGTCCACCAGACCGTCGAGTCGATGTGCATTGCTCTGATGGTCGACCCGCAAGGTGACCAGGAAATCGAGCAGGCGCAGGCCATGATGCGGTCGACCCTCGATCGCTGGATCCCCATCATCCTCGCCGCGCAGATGTCCGACGGCTACCTGCAGACCGCCTATATCCTCGCCGACCGCAACAGTTGGCCCGAGCGCTGGTCGCCCGACCACCGCGGCAATCACGAGGGGTACGTTTCCGGCTACTTTATCGAGTCCGCCATCAACCACTACACGCTCACCGACGGCAAAGACCTCCGCCTCTACAACGGAGCCAAAAAGCTTGCCGACTGCTGGGTTGCAAATATTGGCCCCGGAAAGAAGCCGTGGTTCGATGGCCACCAGGAAATGGAACAGGCGCTCGTCCGCTTCGGTCGCTTCGTCAACGACCAGGAGGGCAACAACCGCGGAGACGCCTATATCGTGCTCGCGAAATTCCTCCTCGATTCGCGCCGCGGCGGCTCGGAGTACGACCAGAGCCACTTGCCTCCCGGCCAGCAGTACGAAGCTGTGGGCCACGCCGTCCGTGCCACCTACTTCTACTCGGGAATGGCGGACATCGCCGCCGAAACCCATGATCCTGACTACCAGAGCGCCGTCATCTCCCTCTGGGACAACATGGTCAATAAGAAGTACTACCTCACCGGCGGCATCGGCAGCGGCGAAACGTCTGAAGGCTTCGGGCCTAACTATTCGCTGCCAAACGACGCCTACTGTGAGACATGCTCAAGCTGTGGGCTCATCTTCTTCCAGTACAAGTTGAATCTCGCTTACCACGACGCAAAATACGCTGACTTGTATGAGCAGACAATGTACAACGCGCTGCTCGGCGGCGTTGCCCTCGACGGCAAGAGCTACAGCTACACCAATCCGCTGGTCAATACTGAGCGCGCTTTGTGGCATATCTGCCCGTGCTGTGTCGGCAATCTCTCGCGAACCTTGCTCATGATGCCCACATGGTCCTACGTCAAGGACAAGACAGGCCTCTACGTCAACATGTTCGCCGGTAGCCGCATCAACCTCGGAGAAGTCGCAGGCACAAATGTCGAGGTCGTTCAAAAAACCGAATACCCATGGAGCGGCGTGGTCTCGATCACCATCAATCCCGAACAGTCAAAGACTTTCTCTGTCTACGTTCGTGTCCCCGATCGCACCACCAGCGGGCTCTACACCGACTCCCCTGCAATCCGTGGCCTCAAGACCTTCGCCGTCAATGGCGAGCAGGTCACGCCGAAAATCGAGAAAGGCTACGCCGTCGTCACCCGCGAGTGGAAAGCCGGTGACCGTATCGAGCTCGAATTGCCCATGGAGCCGCAGCGGGTCGTCGCCGATCCTCGCATCAAAGCCAACCTGAATACCGTCGCCCTCAAATACGGCCCGCTCGTCTACAACGTCGAAACCGCGGACAATCACGGCATCGACGCGAAAATCGATACGGCCACTCCACTGCGCGCCGAGTGGCGCCCTGACCTGCTCGGCGGCACAATGGTACTCACCGGCAAATGGACTGACGGCTCCGATCTCGTGGCCATCCCCAACTACGCCCGCATGAACCGCGTGGGGGCGCCGCCTGCCTACCCGCAGGACGAACCCAGGCCTGACAAAACATCATCCAAGGTCTGGATCTAGCACTCCTGATCCAGACATCTGGTTCCTGGATATTTGGATTTATCAGTCTGGAATTCAATCCCCTCGGCGCTCGGAAGGCGCAAACCGCCGCTAGTAGCGGTAAAACGCTTCCTGCACTTCTTTGCGGCTCATGCCATTGGCAAGGCAGAGCTGCAGCAGAACGCGGCTCTTCTGCGGATTCAGCTGGTCGGCGGCCACCAGGTCTAACGCGTCATCGTCCATTTCGACGTTCCGGCCCACATCCCCGCTCATCACCCGCGTGCTGCGCACCACAACCAGTCCCTTCTTCACCGCCTTGGCAAGCGCCTCTGCCACCCCGGTAGAAACCGTGCCGTTTCCCATGCCGGCCATCACAATCCCTTTCGCGCCCAGGGCTACACTGGCATCCACCAGATCCGCCTGCATATTCGCGTAGCCGTAGAGAATATCAACCCTCGGCAGGCTCTTCATTCCCGCCGTTGTGAACTTCGACTCCAGCGTGTGTGCATGTGTGGGATAGCGGAAATAGCGGATACGCCCATACGATGCAGTGCCCAGCAATCCTGGGCCGGGCGAAAGAAATGTCTGCACATCCGTCGTGTTCGATTTCGTCACATCGCGTGCGCTGTGCAGATCGTCGTTGATGGCGACAATCGCTCCTCGCCCCCTCGCCTCCGGATCCGCGGCAACACTCACCGCATTAAACAGGTTCAGCGGACCATCCGCGCTGAGCGCAGTTGCCGGGCGCATCGAGCCCGTCAGCACCACCGGGCGGTCGCTCTTCACCACCAGGTGCAGAAAGTAGCCCGTCTCTTCCGCCGTGTCGGTGCCATGCGTGATCACAATGCCATCCGCTTCATCGGCAGCAAACAGCGCGTTGACGCGCGCCGCCAGCTTCAGCCAGAGCGCGTCGTTCATATCCTGGCTGCCCACCTGCGCAAATTGCTCGCCCCTGAGAGTGGCAAGCTGGCGCAATTCCGGTACGGCGGCAATCAGCTTCTCAACGCCGACCTCGCCCGACCGGTATCCGGCTTCCACTTCCGACTCGCCCGCGCCGGCGATGGTGCCACCCGTCGCCAGAATGTGCACTCTTGGCATAACCGACCTCTCATCTCCCCATCGTCAATGGGAAAACCCACTCATAAGACTACGACGCCTGAATTTGAGATAGAAAGCCAATCAGAAGCCCCGAGCGAAACTCCGAAGAGAGAGGTTGGACGAGGGTTCGAAAACCTTACCCGCGCGCGCAAGGCTCTGCAGACCCGTTTCTGCGTCGCGCTCCTTCTGCGTGAAGTGCTGCTCGGTGGCGTCCGGTGCCGAATAGGCCAGCGGGTTGTTCAGGTCGTTGCCGAAGGGACTGCGAGGTCGCGATCTGACATTCCTCGCGCCAAGGCTGACTCCTGGCCGGCTTTATGGCATCCGAGGGGCGAACTTGATTTTTCCAACGGTGAGACCAGGCATGCAGAAAATTCTGCATCTCGCCATTGTTTTTGCCACCGTAGTAGTAAGGTAGCATCCGATCAACTCAGGGAGATCAGTATCTACCCACCGGTATTGTCCAGTGGTGTCATGCATTACGATCGAGCGCATGTCGATTCTGGACAGAAGACGCCTGAGACGCCACGATACGCATTGCGAGCCGCGCAAGTCCATCTGGTCCGAGTTCCGCACGAGGTTAGATGACATTGCGGCCGGAATTCTAGACAGTCTTCGTAAGCTCCATGAGGACATTTAGAAAGCGGCGACGTTTGGGCTTCGTCAAATCGCAACGGCGCATATTCGCCTTTAAAGTGTGCCAACTTCTTCATATCGAGTCTGACTGAACCTCAAAGTCATTCAATACCTTGTTCCAACGGCGTTCAAATTCCAGCCACTTTTGCGAGCTGAATAAAGTTGCGGGAGATGTTGTTATTTCGCTAGGACTCCCGCCAACACTGTGTAGCAAGTCACTAAGGCCATTTTCCCTCGCATCCAAACGCCAAGCCTGACTGCCATCAATAGGCTTCGCCAAAGAGGAGATTCGACTCCGAGCGCACTAATGCCAGCTACCGGAACGCCTGCTCGCAACTGACACCGTCAGTAAGAATCGTGCCACACTTCTGCCGTCATTCTTCTCGCATGTCCCGTCGCAGTTGTCACGTATAGATCACCCTACTAAGACTGGTGACTCCGTCGGCATCAAACTCGCTGAAGCAGCTTAGAAGTCCCGCCGTCAATTGGTAGACCTCTGCGTGAGTAGGCATCGAAGTGACAGGCAAATGGAAAAGATCCGCCACAAGAGTCCCGACAGGTACAGCTCTACGAGCCTGTTGGCGAGCCAGCTAAGTTACAGAGGGGGTTGGAGGCGCGGGCCGGGATCGAACCGGCGCATAAAGGTTTTGCAGACCTCTCCCTTACCACTTGGGTACCGCGCCTTGGAAGGGACGTCTTTTCCGGGTCGCTCCAAACCGCCGCATACTGCCGGCTGGCGCCGGTCCGGGATCTGGAGCGGGAGACGAGATTTGAACTCGCGACCCTCGCCTTGGCAAGGCGATGCTCTACCACTGAGCTACTCCCGCTGACGCAAGTCTGAGTATATAGGGCGGCCCAAATCAGGTCAAACTGCCGCAGGCGCCCTAATTTAGCGGCCTTTAGCTGCTTTTCGCCACCGCTGCGCCGTTGCCCGCCTCGATCTTCACAATCTCGCCATCGCGCATGTGCAAAATGCGCCCTGCAATCGCCGCCGCCTCGGGATTATGCGTGATCATCAGCGTCGTCTGGCCCAGTTCCCGGTTCGACCTCTGCAGCATATTCAGCACCGCATCGGAGTTCTTCGTGTCCAGGTTGCCCGTCGGCTCGTCGGCCAGCACAATCGCCGGCCTGGTCACCAGTGCCCGCGCAATCGCTACCCGCTGCTGTTCGCCGCCGCTCAGTTCCGAGGGCCGATGCTTGAGCCTCCCGCGGATCGACAGCAAATCGCTCAGGTGGTCGAGATAAGCGCGATCCAGCGGCTCCGTGCGCCCGCTGATGTTGTAGGCAATCTCGATATTGTCCATTGCAGACAGCGTCGGCAGCAGGTTGAATTTCTGGAAGACGAAGCCGATCCGACGCTTGCGCAGCCGGGTCCGTTCCGCATCGCTCAGGCTCGCAAAGTCCACGCCGTCAATCACCACCCGGCCCGAAGTAGCCCGCGTCAGCCCGCCCAGCAGGTAGAAGAGCGTCGACTTGCCCGAGCCCGACGGCCCGATAATCGCCACGAACTCGCCCGGCTCCACGGCGAAGGAAACGCCGCGCACCGCGGTCACCTCGATTTTTCCGGTGGAATAGACCTTGGTCAGGTTGTCGGCGAGGATGATGGGCGATGATTCTTGCTGCGGCACACCTTTGATTGTAAATGGGCGCCTACCGCTCACCCACCGCTTTCACTCTCGTAAAATGGTAGTGCACCCGATCTCAGCGCAGGATGTAGCACGTATGACTGTGACCACCAGAAATCTCGCCTCCGCCATCGAAGCCGCTGCAGCCAAAGCCGGCCTGGCCCTCGTCGTTACCACTTCCGGCACTGACTTCACCGGCCAGCCAACCTCGGTCTTCGAGCTTGCCCTCGCCGGCGCCCCCGGCCGCACCCTCCGGCTTGAACTCAGCCAGGCCTTCGACTTTGAGAAGCCCGGCCTCCTGTCGGAAATGGAAGCCCACCTCGCCGCAGAGGCGAAGCGCCTGAGCAATCCGCGCCCCGAGTGCTACGTCACCCTCGAAGGCCTGCCCATCGCTTTCGGCAAATTCCAGTGGCCCTTTCATCGCTCCACCTCCGGCGCCGACACCTATATCGTGCATGGCGAAATGTATCTTGCCGATGGCAAAGAGAGCCCGCTGCACGCGAAGCTCGCGGCCGCCGTCACCGTCACCTTTGCCGAAATCATTCCCGCGATGGAGCAGCCGTACGCCGAAAGCTTCATCTACAACGCGATCCGCAAGACGGTCGACCTGGGCCAGCTTGAGTTCCTCAAATCCGGCAACCGCCAGCCCGTTCCCGTCACCACACGCTTCTACAGCCGCTGGAAAAAGAACTTCGTCTTTACCGATACCGACGACGCCACGCGGCTCGCATACTTGCTGCGCAAAATCTACTGGCTCTCCGGCGTGCTCGGCCAAAGCCAGCCCGTCTGGATCGCCGACCCCCGCGATGCGCAGTACCTCAACACCACCGAGGTCGACCTGCTGCGCGTAGCCGCCGAATCAACCGCGTCCGGCCTGATCGCGCTCGACGGCGAATTTGCTGCTGCAACGCCTGCGCTGCTGGCGCGCGCCGCCGACTACCAGGCTGACCTCGACGCCGCACTCAACTTCACCAAGCCGCAGTTCAACGAGGAAATGCGCTCCGGCCACGCAAACATGTAGAACAGTCGTCGGTGATTAGTTCAAGTGCTCCGCGTGGAAGATTCCGTGGAGTATTTGCTTGTACGGAAGACTTGTACGGAAGAGAGGACCAGATCGGTCGGGGTCCGCGGGTGAAATTCCTCGCAGCCCTCCCTGTGAGTTTCTCCGCTTTCGGGGGGTCGAAATTACTACCCTGCTCGAACCCGCATTTCCAGATGCCATGTTTCCAGATATAAGGAGTGCCTGAACATGAACTGGCCTTATCTCGTGTCGTACTTCTTTGGCGGAATGTTTCTCGCGAACGCGGTGCCGCATTTCGTCAGCGGCATCACGGGGCGCGCTTTTCAAACCCCCTTTGCGAAGCCGCCGGGGAAAGGCCTTTCCTCATCGACGGTCAATGTACTGTGGAGCTTCTTCAATGTTGTCGTCGGATACCTGCTTGTACTTCAAGTAGGCGACTTCCATCTGCGATCGATCAGTAACGCCGTTGCCCTTGGGGTGGGCGCACTACTAATCAGCCTTCCGATGGCACGGCACTTCGGCCAGTTTCACGGAGGCAATGCGCCAACGCCTTGATGAAGCTTGATGAAGCGACCGGCAGCAGGCGTTTCCGCACCTTGAAATCTATAACTGCCGGTCAGGCTTAGACCGCCAGCGCCATGAAAATAATTCGCCCGCTTACAACGCCACTCCACACGCGGAGCAGAACCGCGACCCCTGGGGATTGGTCTGCTGGCACTGGCCGCAGACTGCAGGCGCGCCTGCCTGATAGACCGGCGCTTGGTACGCAGGCGATTGATACGCCGGCGCCACCCCCATCCGCGGCATCGCCACACTCATCGGAACGCCCATGATCGGCACCGCGATACCCAGCGCTGCCGCAATGCCCGCCGCCTGGATCGCGTTGAACTCCCGCACCCGCCCCGGCATGAAGAAGCACTCCAGAAATCCGAGAATCGCCCGAAATATCCGTCCAGAAGAAGCAGCAATAGAGGATGCCCAGACCCGTGCGCCGCAGATAGAAGTGATGAATGCCGAAGGTTCCCAGAAACAGCGCCAGCAGGATCCCCACAACCTCATCGCGGCGAGCTATCTCGTACTGCTGGT
>CAWITZ010000005.1:0-468230 GCA_963839215.1 uncultured Acidobacteriaceae bacterium
CACCAAGATGATCTAGGACTAGCAGTCGCCTTTCGGCCACAACGCCAGCGCAGTCAGATAGGGAGGCCGGCTCACAGCCGTCCAAGACACGAATGGCTTCTTCTGGCTTGCCGCAAAATAAATCAGCAGCTCTCCATCAGGAGACAGATCACACGGCTTCTCATAAATCCGCCCATTAAACCACTGGCCCATTTCAAATTGATCGGTCTCAAGGTTCCATTTGATCAACATCACTTGACCGGTGGGTCCACGACGAAAAATCACACCGATCGGCGCACTCCGCGCCAGAAGTACATAGAGACAGTAGATGATGATTGCACGGCTGCAATTATCGCCGATCTCCCGCTTAGATCAGGGCCTGCCGTCAACTCCGCGAATTGCCCACCACCTCATCTCTTCGACATTGCATGCAGCTTCTGCACCGTGTTCCAGTTGCGTGCCGTTCCGGTTACTCCCAGAACCCGGTCCACCGTCTGCGCTGTGAACTTGCTGTCCGCGGCGCCATCCGGCAGGTGCAGGTACAGAGTGTCTCCTGCGAGGTGATAGCGGTCGCGCCGTTCGGGATGGTTCGTCACGATCGGCTCCAGCTCCGCACTCCTTTCATCTCCGGGTGCTGCAGAAAAAAACACCGCGAACACCCTGGAGCCATCTGCGGACGCCTCCTTCACAAAAGGATTCGCCGCAACCATTCGATCGAGCTCCGCATGTGTCCGCACGATTACCGGGACACGTTTGCCCGTCAGCGTCTCCAGGGCGGCGCCTACGGCCCTGGCGACCGCAGAAGCCGGCCCTTTGGCATCCACCACTGCGTTGCCGCTCTGGATATAGGTCTCGATAGCGGCGTACCCCAGCCCTGACAGCAACTTACGGAAGTCGGCCATAGGCAGCTTGCCTGTTGACCCCACGTTGACCGCGCGCAGCAATATGACGTAGGTAAGCATCGTGTTACTGCAACCTATATCAAATAACCGTGTTTATCGAGAAGATGAATCAACGCATTCGCTCAATCTGAAGGGGGTCTCTTGAACGTCCTGGGGACTGGAAAACTCTTTGCGCTCGTGTTGATGGCGTCGTCCACCTCACTCAAGCAAACCGCGCCTGAGCTGCTTGGCCACTGGAAGGTCGGCGCGCCCTATGACACCTATCAGCCTGCCGGGCTCGACAACAGCCAGGAAAGCTACATCGAAAACCTTCGCCTCGAGTACGACAAGGACCGTCTGCGTGTCTGCGGCAAAGACATTCCCATTCAGTCCATCAAGGCCGAAGAGCTTACCGAGGACGATTTTCTCGGGCGTTATCACTTCCATCCCGCGCTCATCGGTGTGGGCGACTCCAAAATCGTCGATCTCAGCATCGCCGCCTCCGATGCCGCTTCAATCTGCGGACAATACGGCGCTCCCGGCCTGCACGTCTTTGTCGGCGACAACAAGCATGCTGTTATCGAAGTCGCCAACGATTACTTCCCGCTGATCAAGCATTAACCTCGCGCCATCAGGTTTCAGCGCCAGGTTCCCGCGCCGGGTCCGGTTCGCGTGTCAGAGTTCGTGCGCCGCAACGGTGCGGAATTTTGTTGCGCCAATTTAGACGAGCCCTGCACTAGAATCTCCCCAATGCCCGGGCAGCACAGCAAAGCAACGATCGTCAGCATGGCCGTGGTCGCCACCGGCGTCGCCGTCTGTCTGCACGAGGGGCTTGGCCATGGCGCAACCGCGTGGCTCCGTGGTGACATCCCCACTGAGCTAACCAGCAATCACCTCTCGACCGTGCGCCCGGACAAATGGGTCGACGCAGCGGGAACCCTCGTCAACCTCGCCGTGGGCGCGATCGCTCTCACGCTCGCGCAAATCGGCGGTCCGCGGCCCAACTTCCGCTATTTCATGTGGATTTTCGCAGCCCACAACCTCTTCTCCGGCGCGGGCTACTTCATGTTTTCCGCTATCTTCGGCTTCGGCGACTGGTACCAGGTCCTTGTCGGATGGCCTCATCAGGCGGCCTGGCGCATCGGCATGGCGATCTTCGGCGCGGCGCTCTACGTGATGATTGCGCGCCTGCTCGCTGTTGAGATTCGCCCCTTCTGCTCGTACCCCGGGACCTACAACGTCGTCGGCCGCCTGCCCTATCTCGCCGGGTGCATCTTCAGCACCGTTGCAGGCCTCTTCGACCCCCTCGGGCTCAAACTCCTCTTTGTCTCCACCATCCCGGCTGCGTTTGGTGGAACCTCCGGCCTGCTTTGGCTCGACAGCCTCATGCCCCGCACTCCGGTCGAGCATGAACTGGTCGTTCGGCGCTCATACGCATGGTGGATCTTCGCAGTGCTCTTTGCCGCTGCCTATTTCGTTCTGCTTGGCCGCGGAATCAAGCTTGCGCATTAGCGCTCTGTGATCCCGATCGGAACCGGCCGCATCACGCCGTCCGTCCGCCGCCCCATTGCCGTAGCCTCACTTCACGTGGCCAGCCGGGCCCGGTTCTGCGCGAGCAGAAAGATGGCAATCATTCCAATCCACTGCCGGAACGCCGTCAGATATTCGGGGTCGGCAAGCGTCAGGTAATGCGAAGAGGGCAGAAGCAGCAGAATCGCCGCAAACAGAGGCGCATACGGCAATGACCCGAATCTGCGGGTGAACACTCCCCACAGCACAACTCCGATCGAGAACAGAATCGGCGTCACAATAATCAGGTAGCGGACGATTGATCTCGAGCCCATCGCCCACCATTTGTGCTCCGGCTCCGGATTCCATCGGTCTGTGAGGTCCGTCGCCCAGACAACGTAGACCCGCTTGCCCATGCGTTCCACCGTCTGCCCCGGATGCTCACGCACGTAAGCAATCGCCT
Source organism: uncultured Acidobacteriaceae bacterium (assembly GCA_963839215.1). Taxonomy (GTDB): domain Bacteria; phylum Acidobacteriota; class Terriglobia; order Terriglobales; family Acidobacteriaceae; genus Telmatobacter. The sequence goes on from CAWITZ010000005.1 coordinate 2,833, forward strand.
TCCAGAAAGCCTCGCGGCAGTAGCGCACCTCCCCAAGCTCGGTATATCGCCGAAATTCCTCTGCATTGGTGGCAGGGTGAGGCGTGTCATCGGGCTCCCGAATGCATTCGATCTCTCTGTTGCCCTTGTAGAGCTCGAAACCCGTGTTGGAGCGCAGGGGAACAAAACTTCGAAAAGCAACCGCGCTCCGTATCAGTTGCGGTGAGACAACTAGAACAAGAACTCCAAGGCAAAGCGCTGTCTGCCCCAGCATGCCCTTTGGCCCACGAAGCCTCACTGCCGGATACAGAATTGCAAACAGGATCACCAGGAGAGGTGTGACATTGATGAGCGCGAGAACCCCGCCAGCCGCACCAAGGATCAACGTGCGCGAAAGAATCGGCGCATCCCACCATCGCATCGCCAGCAGGATGAAAACGGCAAGGGCCGTCTCCTGCCACACGTAGTACCAAGGGGCAGAGAGATAAATAAACGACTCAGGCCAAAGAACCACGGCAACGCCGGCGACCGGCAGCAGCCACGGGCGAAAGAAATTGAACTCTCGCGCCAGCTTCCGCGCAATCAGCCAGTACACCAGGGCCGCCAGGGCTCCAACAACCGCCTGCAGATAGACGATCAGGTGAATCGCCGCGGAAATACTGGGAGCGATGCGGAGGGCCCCCGCAAAAATGTAGGGAACCAGCGGGCACTCCCACGCTGTAGGCGTGCTGCCGGGCCCGAAGGGAGAGCTGAACCCCCTGCCCTCTGAGATGTTCTGCGCAATGTTGAGCATCTCGCCGCGAATTTCCGGAAGAGCACCCTCGCCGGCAATCAGATGCGCGACATACGCAATGCGCAACACGAGGGCAGCGAGAAAAACCACCGCACCCCATCGCACGTCAGAGTGCACTCCAGCTCGCACCGAGGCTCGATTCATTCCAACGGGCGTGTCGCGGAGCATTCTGCCATTATGCCGTGCCGCGGCAAACCAATGCAGCCGCCGACAAGAAAAAGAGAACAGCCGTTTCCGCCGGCTCAATCGCCTGCAGGATTTATCATCGGTAGGGATCCAGGCAGCTCTGGTTCCCCTGAAGCTGCGTTTTTTTTGGAGAACCGCGGACTGCGCTGCGCTCGGCCTGGAAAATGCAGTTCCAGCCATCTGAACCGGAACATCACCAGACATTCATCACCAGAGACGAGAAGCAATGCGAGCGAAGACGGCAGTAGTGCTGGGCGCCCAGTGGGGCGACGAGGGCAAGGGCAAAATCGTGGACGTGCTCAGCGAGCGCTTCAGCGCCGTTGCACGATACGCCGGCGGCCACAACGCCGGCCATACGGTCATCCACGGCAATACCAGGTTCGTGCTGCAACTGATTCCCTGCGGCGTTCTTCGCCCGGGATGCAAAGGCGTCATCGGCAACGGAGTCGTCCTCGACCCCATCGCCTTCCTCAAAGAGGTGGCCAAGCTTCGCCTGATGGGGGTCGATGTCGATGGATCTCTCTTCGTCTCCAATCGTGCGCAGGTCATCCTGCCCTATCACCGCATGATCGAACTCGCCGCTGAAAGCGCCCCCGGCCGCCAGAAGATCGGCACCACCAGCCGTGGCATCGGTCCCGCTTACGAGGACAAAATGGCGCGCAGCGGTCTGCGTGTCGTTGATCTTCTTCGCCCGGATCTGCTCAAAACCCACATCGAGGCTGCCTGCGGCGAGAAGAATGCCATCGCCCACGCGCTATTCGGCACCGACCCTCTTGACCCTGAGAAAATGTACGACGAATACGCTGCCGCTGCTGAACAGGTGCGACCTTTTGTCGCCGATACCGGCCGGCTCCTCAACAATATCCTCTCCTCGGGCGGCTCCATTATGTTTGAAGGCGCCCAGGGCACTATGCTCGATATCGACCACGGCACCTATCCCTTCGTGACCTCGTCGAGCGCCACTGCCGGCGGCGCTGCCACCGGAACCGGCGTTGGCCCCACCTCGATTGCCAATGTCATCAATGTCACCAAGGCCTACGTCACCCGCGTGGGCGAAGGCCCATTCCCCACGGAGATTCATGGGGCTGCCGGCGAGTCGCTGCGCGCGCGCGGCAACGAGTATGGCGCAGTTACGGGACGCCCCCGCCGCTGCGGCTGGCTCGATCTTCCTCTCCTCCGTTACTCCAACCAGGTAAACGGAGCCGACTGGCTTGTCGTCACTAAACTTGACGTGCTCGATGAGCTCGATGAGATTTCCATCTGCACCGCCTACGAAATCGACGGCAAGCGCACCGACGAAATTCCCGCCGACGTGCACGGGCTCGAGCAGATCAAGCCCGTCTATACCACGCTCAAGGGTTGGCGTACTTCGACCGAAGGCATCACCGAGTTCGACAAGCTGCCCAAAGCAGCGCAGGAATACCTCAACTTTCAGGCTCGGGAGAGCGGAGCAGCGATTGCCATGGTTTCTACCGGACCTGATCGCGATCAGACCATGGTGCTGCCGGAATTTTCCGCAATTCTCGACGAAATTCATAAGTAGACTGGACGAGCCGCCGGCTTCCCGGCACGGCCGCGCTATTCTGAAACTTCCGGTGGCCTTGCCCTTCGGGGCCTTTCGGCAAAACAAGTAGAGATCGATGTAAGCCGGTGCTCAGGCAGGAAGGAAACTTTCCCCATGATCACGTTTATCGTACGGATGAGGTTTGCCCCGGAAGACCGGGATGATATTGCCGAGATTCTTGAACGGCTCACTGAAGCATCCCGTCAGGAGCCCGGTTGCGTGAGTTACATTCCCCATAGTGTCGAGGGCGACCCGGATATCGTCATGATCTATGAGCAATATCGTGACTCAGCAGCCGCTGAGGCCCATCGGCAGTCACCGCATTTCCAGAAGTACGCCGTCGGCGGCCTCTACCAGAAAATGCTTGAGCGCAGCCGCGAAGACCTGAAGGCCCTCGCCTGAGTCTTGAATCGACCGTCTGCGATTCCCGCAGATTTCCTTTCACAGTCATTGAGCCCACCCGCATGCCCAGCATGCTTGATCCGCGTGCTCCACCCGCACGCTCGACCTGCACGTTTGACCCAGCCATTCCTCCCGGTCTACTATCCGTTACACCTTTATGAGGACGCCGAGGCTCACCTCGTCTGCCGGCTCGATCACGTCTGTTTCCGTCGTGGTGATTCTTCTGCTTCTCTCCGCCGCGACGGTACCTGCGCTGCCCCGCGCCGAGCGTCACGAAACACGCCATGAGATCGACCAGCTCGAAGATAGCTGGCGCACTGCCATCCTCAATCGCAACCTTGCTGCTCTCGATGCCCTGCTCTCAGACGACTACATGGCGATCAGCGCGCAGGGCATGCTTCAGTCCAAGGATGAAACTCTGGCCAGCCTCCGCAGCGGCGCCACTCGCTTCAGATCCATCACTTACTCTGACCGCAAGGTTCGCTTCTACGGGACCACAGCACTGGTCACCTCCCGCGCTGAAGTTGCCGGAATCAGTCCCGAAGGCGAGCTCTCCGGCAGCTACCGCTATACCCGCGTTTACGCCCGCGACAACCAAGGCAACTGGCGCATTGTGAGTTTTGAAGCCAGCCGTATCCGCAATGGCGACGACCACAAGTAGCGAGCGCCCTTCCCTCGTTCGCGGCTGGCGCGCCCGATTAAAATTGAGCCGATGCCTGAACTCCCCGAAGTAGAAACCGTTGCCCGCGGCGTGGACAAGCGCGTACGTGGCGATCGAGTCGAAGATGTCTGGCTAGGTTCCCATCGCGAGCCCTTCAAAACATCGCGCTCTAGCATGGCGAAGGAGCTCGAAGGCCGCACGATCCTTTCCGTGCATCGCGTGGGCAAGCACATCGTCTGCGAGCTGGGCCGGGGCAGCAAACCCGACGCCCAGTGGATTGTTCACCTGGGAATGACCGGTCGTCTGCTCGTCACAACCCCCGATGGACCTGTCGCTCCGCATACTCACGCGCGCCTTACGCTCAGGAGTGGTCGCGAGCTCCGCTTCGTCGATCCGCGGCGTTTCGGCCGCCTCGAACTGCGCGACATTGCCCGGAAATCCGGATTCGCCGCGCCGGGAGCCGAGCCTCTTACCATCGCGCAGCCCGACTTCGACGCGCTTTTTCGCAATCGCAGACTCGCAATCAAGGCAGCCCTCCTCAACCAGTCCCTGCTCTCCGGCGTCGGCAACATCTACGCCGATGAAGGGCTCTTCCGCGCGGGCATTCGGCCCAGGCGCATGGCGGGGCGCCTCAAAAAAGATGAGCTCAGCCGCCTTCGCGTGGCCCTGCAGGAAGTGCTCATGCAAGCCATCCGGAGTGGTGGGTCCTCAGTCTCCGACTACGTCGATGCCGATGGAGTTCGCGGTTTTTTTCAGCTCGAGCACCGGGTCTATCAGCGCACCGGCGAGCCCTGCCTCGTTTGCTCCACGCCGATTCGCCGCGTCGTCATCGCCGGCCGCAGCACCCACTACTGCCCGGGTTGCCAGCTCTAGCGGTAGCGTGAGGCCGGGCTTAGATGGTGATTGCTCAGGAAAGGTGATCCAGCAGTTCTATGGTTTTCAAAATATTTCGTTGCTTTTGCTATAGGATTACGAACCCAGCGATCCACGTTTGACCGCTAAGTGATTGAAAAATAAACTAGCGGCAAACGGTACATCAATTGCTATATAGAAAGTGCCAGTGATGTACCGGCTGCTGGAAATTCACTCCGGCCAGCCCACAAAGAAGCAGGCACCCGGTAAGAGCCACCGCCAATGAGCGGCCCTGATACAAGGGAATTCCGACCGGGGACGCCGTGCAATCGGCACGATGGAGCACCATCGGCCATCATTTGCTGGGAGGCCAGTGACCAGCACGGAAACGCAGAACGCCGCTCCCTCGGGAGGCGGCGTTTTGTGCATCTACTCAATTCCCGTCAAGCGCCGATTACTACTTTGGGTTACTCACGATTAGCCTCCGACTTGCACACTCGTCCCTTGCGCTGTACTATCGAACTTGCCTAATAAGCGGCTGAGCGAACCATCCTGTCTCTGGATGACGGCTCGTCGCTGAAGAGGGGTTCATCGCCAGCCTGTGCAGACCAAACGATTGGCCAAGTGCGGCGAGTACTCCCAAGGAAAGGGCATACCCGAGGAAAGCGCCGATCGCAGCGTAGCCATCCCGACAACCTGAATGTTGTGTTGCAGGATTTTGGCTCACGAGCGGCAGGTAGCACTTTTCACTGAGTGTCGGACCCCGGCAGCCGGTTTGTTTGTGAGTAGTCGGTTTGGAGAGAACGCCGAAAGACTTGGGCCAAAATGGGGATACATCTTCTGTGAAGAGACTGTGAGTTCTAGGAAATCGTGATAGATTGCGGGCGAGCGTCGCTGCGCAACAATCTCCCCCGGTTCCCTTTGATGGCAAGAAGACTGTCCGCTACCATGTGCCCGTTCCCGAAACGGGGCGCGCGGCAACGGCAATGGAATCAGTGCCCGCATCCCGCGGAGAGCTGAGTCCGGCAACTGAATGCTCAAAAAAACAATGCACCAGGAAGTGCACGCATGACGATAGAACCAACCCAGCCCCAGTCCGAAATGGGGCCACCCCAGGCCAACGGCCAGGGAGCATCGCAGGGGCATCGCCGCCGCCGGCGCCGCCGCAAGAACAAGTCAATGCAACAGGGAGCGCAGCCGCAGGGCCAGCAGCCTCAGGCGCCGGCGCCGCCGCCTCCTCCCCAGCCGCAGGCTACGCAACAGCCCAGGCCGCCGCAGCAGCATCAGCAGATGCGTTCAGGCCGCAAAAAGAAGAAGAAATTCTTCACTCCGGGTGGCGGGCAGGGCCCCCAACCAGGCAACAGCATCGCGCAGCCAGGCAATGGCAACGGTGGTGGTGGACGGCGCAAAGACCGCCAGAGAGGGCCGCGGACGTTTGTTGGACCCATGGACCACAGCTACCGCGTCGCCAATGGCAACGTTCAGGAAGGGCCGCCTTCGACGATCCAGGTCAACGGCAACGGTCACGTCGGGTACTATCCCGAGCAGATTCAGTCCGCTCCCGCCCTTCCCATGCGGCAGGATGCGCCGACCCGCATCTTCTGCTTCATCGAAGATCTTTTCTTCCAGGCCAAGATCAACGAAACCTCGCGCAAGCTCGGGATCAAAGTCGAGTTCCTCAAGGGGGACAAGGAAGCCGTTGCGCGCCTCATCGACGCGCCGGATGCGGAACGTCCCACGCTGCTTGTCGTTGATCTCAATAACCTTAACGCCAAGCCGCTGACCCTGATTCCCAAGTTCAAGGCGAAGTTCAAGAAGGCCACGTCCATCGTCGGCTTCCTGAATCACCTTCAAGGCGATCTCAAGCTCAAGGCTGTCGAAGCCGGATGCGACACGGTCATGCCGCGTTCCGCATTCTCGCAGGCGCTGCCCAACCTCCTCCGTCGCTACGGCATGGAAGAGGAAGACGAGTACATGCCTCAGCCGGTGTAAAAGGTGTGCAGTAAGGAATACCCGTTTCGCGCGGAGTTGTGGCGAACGTGACGAATGCCCCGCGGCATGGGTGTCGTGATAGGCATACCTGAATCCCTGAAAAACAGAAGAGCGCATCCCTGCCGGGTGCGCCTTTCTTTTTTTGCGAAGAAAAGCTCTGAGCTTCTGACTTTGGTCCGTCGTGTCCGTTTTTCTTACGGCCTTTCCTTTGGACATTCCAAAGGAGTCCGTGATAGCTTCTTTGCAATGTCCAAAGGAGCGGACGAAAATGGGCGAGAAAAAGTCAGAAGTTCTGCAAGGCACCCTGGATCTGATGGTTCTGAAGACGCTCTATGCGATGGGGCCGCTGCACGGCTTTGGAATTGCGCGGCGAATCGAACAGATCAGCGACGGCGTTCTCGACCTCAACGAGGGAACCGTCTACACGGCGCTTCTGAGGCTGCAACAGCGGGGTTGGATTTCTTCGACGTGGGGAACGAGCGAGAACAACCGGCGAGCCCGGTTTTACACGATCACCAGTGAGGGCGGCCAACAACTGGAACGCGAGCGAGAGGACTGGGAACGGGTGGCGGGCGTGATGAAGCGCGTGCTGGGACTCGAGAGGCAGGGGTGATCGCGATGAGGAAACTGCGGGTGCTGTGGGCGAGAGTGACAGGACAGGCGGTGCAGAAGCGCGAGGATGCGGCGTTTGACGAGGAGATCCAAGAGCATATCGCAATGCTTGAGGAACGTTATGCCGCCCGCGGGATGAGCGCCCGGGAGGCCGCGAGGGCGGCCCGGCTGCAGTTTGGCAACGTGACGGGATTGAAGGAGCGGCAGAGAGCGCTGCGGGGTATGCTTGCGCCGTCGGAGTGGTGGCAGGACATACGCTTCGGCATGCGCATGCTGAGGAAGCGGCCGCTCTCAAACGCTGCGGTGGTGCTTGCCTTGGCGCTGGGGATCGGGATGAATGCAGCAGTCTTCACGTTTGTGAATGCCCTGCTGCTGCGGCCGCCCGAGGGGGTGAGCGCGACGAACCTGATAGAGGTCTGGCAGCACAATCCCAAAATGAGCGGCATCCAGAGCCACTGGCCGTTCAGCTATCCCGGCTATGCCTACTACCGCGATCACACGCAATCGCTGGAGGGCCTGATGGCCTTCGACGGTGACGGCACGCGGGCGATCTGGAATCATGCGGGCGCGGGAGAAATTCTGCAGGGGCAACTTGTCTCAGGAAATCTCTTCCCGCTGCTCGGAATGAGCGCCGCTCAGGGACGGACGCTCTCAGTGGACGACGACAGGCTCGAAAATCCGCGGCAGGCGGTGATGTTGAGTTATCCCTTCTGGAAGGAGAAGCTGGCCGGCGACAAGGGCGTGATTGGCACGACGCTGATGCTGAATGGCACGGCATTCACAGTGGTGGGCGTGGCGCCGGCGGGGTTCACCGGACTGATGGTGGGGACGGCACCGGATTTCTGGGCGCCGATCGCGACGCAGGAACGCTTCACCCACGACAAGACGATGCTGACGTCGTGGGATTCGTACTCGCTGATTGTGGCGGGAAAGATGCGCAACCCCGGAGACCGCAAAGCGGTGCAGGCGGAGATGCACGTGCTGGCGCGGCAGGTATACCAGACACACGCGAGCAAGGAAGATTTCCTCGACGCGATGGTCTATCCGCTCACGCTGATGCCGGGGCCGTTCCGCGGATATGTAGGCGCGTTTACGGGCGGGTTACTGGCGGTGTTTGCGCTGGTGCTATTGATTGCGTGCACAAATGCGGCGGGTCTGCTGCTGGCGCGGGCTACGGGGCGGACGCGGGAGATGGCCACACGCGCGGCGCTGGGGGCGGGGCGAGCGCGGCTGGTGCGCCAGATGCTTGTAGAGAGCCTGATGCTGGCGGCATTTGCGGGCGCCGCAGGTGTGGCGATTGCGTGGGTGACGTCGCGGCTGTTGATGAATCTGAAGCCGGCGGACGTTCCGATTACGCTGGCGATTCCATTGGATTGGCGCGTGGTGCTGTTCACGGCGGCAGTGTCGGTAGCCACAGGAGTGGTCTTTGGACTTGTGCCTGCTCTGCACGCCACGGCGGTGGATGCAGCTCGCGTGCTCAAGGAGGAGTCTCAAGCGGGAGGACGGAAGAAAGCGCGCCTGCGGAATGCGCTTGTGGTGGCACAGATGGCAATGTGCATGGTGCTGCTGGCAGGGGCGGCGTTGTGCGTCCGCAGCCTGAGGAACGCGAACACCATCGATCCTGGGTTTGACACGCATCATATCGCGCTGGCGAGGCTCGACCCCGGCAGCCTCGGCTACTCGCCGGAGAAGATCAACGACTTTTACACGCGGCTGCTGGAGCGGGTGGAGCGACTGCCCGGAGTGACCTCGGCGAGCTACGCCGAGTTTCTGCCCCTGGGAACAGCGCGATCAGAAACATCGGCCGGGAGGCAACTGGGCAAGGATCCGGACGCAATCAGGGTGGACGTTTATCGAGTGGAGCCGGGATTGCTCCGCACGATGGGGATTCCGCTGCTGCAGGGTCGGGATTTGACCCGGGAGGAAGCCGACAGCGACAAGCCGGCGGTAGTGCTGATCAACGAAACGCTGGCGCGGAGGCTGTGGCCGGGCCAGAACCCCGTGGGCATGCGCCTGGCGCTGGGCGGCGGGAAAACCATGAGCGAAGTGATCGGCGTGGTGAAGAACGGGAAGTACCACAGCCTGAGCGAAGGGCCGCTGCCGGTTGTGTTCTGCGGGTCGCTGCCCGCCACGCGCACGCTGGTAGTACGCACCGCAGGCGACTCCCGGACAGTGCTCGACGAAATGCAGCGCGAGGTTCCAATCGTGGACCCGCTGATGGTGGCGACGGACGTGCAGACGATCGAACAATTCATGGCACTGCCCCTCTTTCCCGCGCGGACTGTGGGATGGCTGCTGGGAGTATCCGGCATCCTCGCAGTTGTGATGACGGCGATTGGGCTGTTTGGGATGATTGCCTACATGGTGTCGCAGCGGACGCATGAGATCGGCGTGCGCATGGCGCTGGGCGCGCGGCGCAGCGACGTGCTGAAAATGATGATGGGCCTGGGAGTTCGGCTGACGGCGATCGGCCTTGGAATCGGGTTGTGCGCGGCTTTCGGCGCAGCTCGCCTGCTGTCGCCTCTGCTGTATGGGATTGACGCGAACGATCCGGCGACGATGACGGCAGTGGCCGTGGGTCTGGCGGCAATTGCCTTGACGGCGTGCTATCTGCCGGCGCGCAAGGCGATGAGCGTGGATCCGTCTGTGGCGCTGCGATACGAGTGAGCCGCTGGTCTGCCGGCAGGCACGGTGAGGCGGGCCGGGCCAGATGTGTTGCGAACGGATGCGTTGCCGTGTTGCCTTAACCGGGGGGCCAGGTCATGGGGCGGCCGCCGAGCACGTGCACGTGGAGATGGTCGACGGTCTGTCCACCATCCGGGCCAGTGTTGATGACGACGCGATAGCCTTTGCCCAGCCCTTTGCTGCGGGCAATCTCAGACGCGACCCAGAGCAGGTGCCCGAGCAGCGCCGGATGATGCGCTCCAGCGTCGGCCAGCGATGCGATGTGTTCGCGGGGGACGATGAGCAGATGCGTTGGCGCCTGCGGTGTGATGTCGGCGAAGGCGTAGCACTGCTCGTCCTGGTAAACCGCGGCCGAAGGAATGCTTCCTTCAACGATCCTGCAGAAAAGGCAGCTCATGACGGCCCCAGTTTACAGTAGGCTGATGGCAGCGAAGCAGGGGAGCGAGGCGGCGTCGCGCCTTAGAGGTCAGACGCCATCGTCAAACTTCACCGCGTCGATCATCTCTTTGCCGATGCGCCACGACGCGTCCCACTCCGCCGCCGGGCTCTCGAAGATCAGCAGGTACAACGTATCCGTCTTGGTGTTGGCCACGGCCAGCGCGTGCATCACCACAGTGCCGGAAGCGTCGGTATCGCGAACCTCGCATCCGAACTCCTGCAACTGGCCAACCTGCTGACTCCAGGCCTTCTCTCCGTGTGCGCCGGCGACGCGGTCGATCACGCCTTTGCCCCGTTCGACCGCCAGGCCCTCGCCCAGCCGCGGAAAGACATTTACCGTCAGTCCCGTCTCGAAGTGTCCTGCTTTGTCAATGTCCTGCTGGGTTACGAAGTAGCCGAGGATGCCACCCTTCTCTTCCTCTTTGAAATACCATCCCTGCGGCCGCAGCAGCGCCGATCTTACTTCTGGAATCTGCTGCCAGGCGAACCCTGACGGAGGGCTGGGCAGATCCGCTGCATGCATGGTTGACGCAACAAACACGAAGGCCGACAGGAAACGGAAAAAGTTCCTCATGGACAAAAACCCCAAAGATGAATTGGCTCGCTTGCCCGCATCATAGCAGCGGCGAAGCTCGCCCGGCTCGCTCTCCGGCTAGTTTCTATTCACTGAGGTCATTGCGCCCGGTGATGGGCCAGCAGCAGCCGAGCACCTGGGGTTTCCGGCTCTCGCGCGCAACGGTTCGCAAGCTACGGCAAGCGCAGGAATTCCCCCATGAGGACGCGCTCAACTGGTGTGATCGAGAATGATCTTCCACCCCTTGGGGCCCTTGTGCCACACCAGCGAAAAGATGCCGCTCTTTTCCGCGCTGCTGGCCAATACCAGGTGATAGCGGCCGGTTACCAGAGCCACATCTGCTGGGCCGCAGCTGTTAGGAATCAGCTTCACCTCGAGATCGCTGAAGCTGAGCCGGCCCATTTCCGTAGATGAGGGATAGGCGTCCATGTAGCGCTGGCGAATAGGTTTATAGCCCTTGCGCAGGTTTGTGCCGATGAAGGTCGTCTCGTCGGAATTCTCGTAGGGCGTCATGAACCCGTCAATATCTGCCTTGTTCCATGCCCCCACCTGCGCGGTGATTGCCGAGCGAATCGCGGCCTCGTCATCCTTTGGCGATTGCGCATTCGCCGATGACAGAGTCAGCATCAAAGCAAACAAGGGAAGTACCCATCTTCTCTTCATAACCGTCTCCATGCTGGAACCTGAGCGACCAGCTTAAACGGTTTTCGCAATGAACAGGGTCCCAAAATCGGTTTACGCAACCTGCCCTCTGCGGATGCCCTGCCAAACCTCGCGCATTCCGCATGACATGCGGCTCCCAAAAGACCCCTCGTTTCCCTTGGATTGTCCAGTCGTTTGGGCGCCTCAATCTCCCTTAGTTCGCCACAACAGATTTTCCCTTAGACAAGCATGAGGAGGACTTAAGTATGAAGTTCCTGTCAGGACGTCGGATTTTCTCCATTTTTCTCGGTCTGCTGCTCGCCGGAGCGATGGTGCCTATAGCTGCGCGCGCGCAGTCGTCCAGCCAGAGCCCGAGTACGCCCCCGAGCACTGACAACACGACTACGACCACGACCAAGAAGAAGTCAACGACAACCAAGAAGGCGAAAGCCACTGATCCCACCGCTGCGGCTCCCACCATTACGCAGACCACTGTGGGAGGTGCGGACTCGAGGTCGTCTACCGCCACCCGGTCCTCCGCCAACTCTCGCTCGGCCAACGGCTCCGTCCCCACAGTCTGGGTGAACACGGACACCAAGACCTATCACACCGAAGGGTCGAAGTATTACGGCAAGACCAAGCACGGCCGCTTTATGAGCGAGGAAGACGCCAAGAAGGCAGGATACAAACGAGCCTCGAACTAACCGAGGCTCGAAGTGAATAGACGCAATGTAAAGGGCGGGCAGGCCGCCCTTTACGCTATGCTGTCTCCACCCTCGCAACCATTGCGATTTCACACGCGATAGAGGGCAAGGAGATTGCTCGAATGAAAAGAAGACTGCCGTTGTTCCTGTCCGTGGCGTTCGCAGTGGCGCTCGCTTTCGGAACGCTGGCGCCTCGTCTCGCGCTTGCAGCCGCCAAAACAGCACCCGCGAAGACAGCCAGTGCCGCATCCGCGTCGCTGGTCGACCTGAATACTGCCAGCCTTGCCCAGTTGAAGGCGCTTCCCGGAGTGGGTGACGTTTACGCGCAGAAAATCGTAAGCGGAAGGCCCTACGCGAAGAAGACCGACCTGGTGCAGAAGAAGATTCTTCCTCAGGCTACCTATAGCAAGATCGCTTCCCTCGTGATTGCCAAGCAGGCCAAGTAGGGAACGCGAACCACCCGCGGGCGAGCCCTGTTTCGGGGCTCGCTCTGACATGGCGTGTTTTTGCGGCTGCCGGCACCCTACAATAGCGATATGCCAGCGGCTCAGGCTTCTCCGTTTCGCGTGGTTCACACAGTCTGCTCTCACGACTGCCCGGACTCGTGTGCCGTCCTGGTTACAGTCGACGCGAACGGCCGGGCCGTAAAGGTCCAGGGGGACCAGTCGCAGCCAGTAACGCAGGGTTTTCTCTGTGGCAAGGTCGCCAAATATCTCGATCGCGTCTACTCGCCCGATCGCGTTCTCTATCCCATGCGCCGCAAGGCAGGCATCGCCAAAGGGCCGCTCGAGCGCGGACGCGAACACGAAGCCTTCGAGCGCATCTCGTGGGATGAGGCCCTGGACGCGGTTGCCGCGCGCCTGCAAATAATCGCCGACCAGCACGGGCCGGAATCCGTTCTGCCTTACAGCTACGCCGGGACCATCGGCGTTCTTGGCTATGGCTCCATGGACCGCCGCTTCTTTCATCGTCTCGGCGGCAGCCAGCTCGACCGCACCATCTGTTCCGAAGCCGGCGGAGTGGCCTGGAACCTCGTCTACGGCAAGAAGCTCGGAACACCCGCGGAAGACTTTGAGCATGCAAAGCTCATCATCGCCTGGGGCGCGAACATCCACGGCAACAACATTCACCTCTGGCCGATAATCGAGAAGGCCCGCCGCAATGGCGCGCGACTCATCGTCATCGATCCTTATCGCACGCGAACCGCAGGCCTTGCCAACTGGCACATCGCCATTCGTCCCGGCACCGACGGCGCACTTGCCCTCGGCCTGATGCACGTGATTCTGCGCGAAGGCCTCGAAGATCGAAGCTTTATTGCCGAAAGAACGCATGGCTTTGACCAGCTCGCAGAGCACGTGCGTGATTACACGCCCGAGCGCGTCAGTCGCTTTACCGGCATGGAGACCGACGCAATCGAGCACCTGGCTCGCATGTACGCCACAACACACCCGTCGGTGCTCCGCCTCAACTACGGCGTGCAGCGCAGCGAGAATGGCGGCACAGCAGTGCGCGCCATCGCCATGCTGCCGGCGCTCACCGGCGCGTGGAAGCATCGCGGTGGCGGAGCCAGCCTCTCCACCTCGGGCGCATTTGCGTGGAACAGGAAAGCCCTCGAACGTGCCGACCTCGCGCTGGCTTCGCCGCTTGGGCGCGAAGCCCGCATCGTGAATATGTCGGCGCTGGGCGAAGCGCTCTCGCCTGAGGGCCCCGGCGGCATTCCCGTGCACGCTCTGATCGTCTACAACTCCAACCCCGGCGCGGTCGCGCCGAATCGCAACGCTGTTCGGCGCGGCCTCATGCGCAGCGACCTCTTCACCGTGGTGCACGAGCAGTTCTTCAATGACACCACGGACTACGCCGACTACGTTCTGCCCGCAACAACCTTCCTTGAACACACCGATATTCAGGGCGCTTACGGGCATTATTTTGTCCAGCTCTCAAACCAGGCCATCGAACCCCCGGGCGAAGCGCGCCCCAACGTCTGGCTCTTCAGCCAGCTTGCGCAGCGCATGGGCTTCACCGAGGACTGTTTCCGCGACACTGTCGACGACCTCATCCGCCAGGCCCTTTCCATCGGAGACGACGGCCGCTCGCAAAACCCCGGCATGGAACACATCGCGCTCGAAGAGCTAAAGCGCGACGGTCACATTCCGCTCGCTCACCACCGCGATCCGGCGACCGAACCCTTCCTGGCCTACACCAGCGGCGTGCTTGCTACTCCAACCGGCAAAATCGAGTTCTGTTCCGAGTCCCTCGCCGCACAGGGTCTCGATCCGCTTCCTTCCTTCGTTCCTCCCACCGAATCGCGATGGGGCGAGGATGCGCAGCGCTACCCACTTGAGTTTCTGCCGCGCAAGGCCGACAACTACATGAACTCGACCTTTGCCAACCTTGACGGCCACCGCGCCATGGAAGCCCGGCTGGCAGGCAGGCTCGAAGTTCACTCCACTGACGCAACCGCGCGGGGCATTGCGAACGGCGATGCCGTGCGCGTCTTCAATGACCGCGGTTCTCTCCACCTCACGGCGCTTATCAACGACGCCCTTCCGACAGGGGTAGTGGCCGCAAGCCTCGACTGGGCCAAAATGCATCGCGATGGCGCGAACGTCAATGCGCTTACCAGTGAACGGCTTACCGATATCGGCAGAGGAGCCACCTTCTATTCAACCCTTGTGGAAGTCTCAAAGGGGTAACCTGAACACTTCGCGACAGCTTCGATCAGGACTAAAATATTCCTATCCAGCGTTGCCCCGGTCCGCGCTTCTACAGCCTCACGGACAAATCGGCGGTTCTGGCGGGCAGCGAACAAAACAAGCATTTCTGGAGGCAGCGATTCAATGAGTATTTTGTCCTGGGTTTTGTATTTCCTGATCATGGCCGGCCTCATCGCATTTATGTTCATGCGGCGCAGCGGCCAGGTCTCAACCAAGGAAGGCGCGGAGTTCGTCAAACGCGGCGCGATGATCGTGGACGTGCGCACTCCCGAGGAATTCAATGCAGGTCATCTCTCTCAGGCTTTCAATATGCCGATCGACGAGATCGGGACAGCGATGCCCTCGCAGGTTCGCGACAAGAGCCGCGTCATCCTGCTCCACTGCAAGACCGGCCTGCGCAGCAAGAAGGCCACGACGCTTCTTGCCGGCCTGGGCTATTCGAATGTCTTCAACCTGGGTTCCTACGAGCGCGCCTTCAAAATCGTGAGCGGCAGAAATCTTTAGCGTTCGATGGCACAGCGGTTCTCGCTTCGGCTCGCCACAGAGGACGACATCCCGGCACTGCACGCGCTGATCGAGGCCTCAGTGCGTGGCCTGCAGGCGGACGACTACACACCCGCACAAATCAACGGCGCACTCGGCACCGTCCTCGGACTCGACACGCAACTCATTCGCGACAAGACCTACTTCGTGGCTGAAAGCGGCGATGACGGCAGCCGTATCTCCGCCTGTGGCGGCTGGTCGAAGCGTCGAACTCTCTTTGGAGCAGACCGCGGACCGGACCGCGAGCCAGATCTCCTCGATCCCACAACGGACGCAGCCAAGGTCCGTGCAATCTTCGTGCATCCCGATTATGCGCGCCAGGGTCTCGGCTCGCTGCTGCTGGCACACGTTGAAGCCGTAGCCATTGCAGCTGGCTTCCATCGCTTCGAGATGGGCTCGACCCTCACCGGCGTACCACTCTATACGCTCAAGGGATACATCGAGGTGGAACGCATCGCCGTCCCTCTCGCCAATGGCGAGCATCTACCCGTTGTGAGGATGGTGAAGTCCGCGGACTGACCGCACGACGCCATCTTCAGCGTGGCAGTTCGCCGATTACTTCGTTGATCTGCACAATGCTTGCGCCGCTGTAGTATTTCTTCTCATCGGCGATCAGCTCGGCCGAAGTCTCGGCAAGGGCGTTCTGCAGCTTCTGCGATGTGGGAAAGTACAAATGGGCGATTGCGTAGTAGGGCGCCACAGCGCCCGCGGGGAATCCGCCCACACCCCGGCTGATTTCAATCCGCATCATGCCACGTGGTTCCAGCAGTCTCTTCGCCAGCGTTGCATGGGGACCCAGATAATAATCCCAGTCGAACGTCGACCCGCTGCTTGCGGGGTACAACACGCTGAGGCTGACCATGCCTTGGATGTACAGGCGGACAGGGTCTTTGTCAATGATTGATTGACGCTGCGTGCTGTGCCGGCGCATCCACTTCGACATAGTCCAGTGCGGCCGGATCATTCCTGTCCGGCGTTCCTTCCACCCGGATCACATCGCCCGACTTCAGCTCCACCGCATGCGCCGTGAATCGCGTTGAGTTATCACCGTTCGGCCGCCACGAGGGCAAAGCCGCATCCGCGGACCACGCCGTCACCGGATTGCCGTTCACCGTCAACAGCCACGTTGCCACGCCGCCCTGCACGTCGAAGTACTGCACGACGAGATCGTAGCGGCCTGTGCTGCCCTTGTATGTCCATTCGGCAGTGCAGCTCAGTTGCCCCTCGCATGTCACGGCCTTTCCGCGCGACGCATCCTCCCACGGAGTTACATCGATCACCTTGTATTTCGACAGGCGCGCGTCCTCAGCCTCTAGCCTTTGCGGATAAACTCCTGCGCGTCCCTTCGTATCGGGAATCCCGCTCAACCGCAGGAAGTATTGCGTAATGGCATCGCGCCACACGATGGCGTGGCCGGCCTGATATTCAAGCCTCGCCAGCACGTCCGCGTACAAGTCGGGATCAACCTTGCCCTTCAGCGACTCCCACTCCTGCACAAACTCCGCTGCGCGCGCCGCGCCGTCATAGTGGCTGTCGTAAATGTACTGGATCACCGTTTTTCCATCGTGCAGCTTGTAGGTGTACGGCACGTGATGAAAAAACAGCAGCAGATCGTCCGGCGTTGTGGCTGCAGACTCGTACTTTCTTGCCAATTCCAGCGGGTACTGCCCTGCATAGCCCGTCCCTGTCGCTACGCTCCGGTCCATGCCCACTCCCGTGTGATCCGCGCGGTGCCATTGGCCCCACCCGTTCTTTTCGCTCGACTCCACATTCGGCCCGTAATGGCTGCCGGTAATATCTGTCAGCGTCTGCAGCCCCAGCGGCCCGGTGTAGCTTTCATACGCAGGCCAGCTCTGCATCAGCATCTTGACCACCGTGCCAACCACCTGTGGATCAGTGCCGATTGTCTGGCGAGTCCACTCCTCCGCGATCCTGGCAGGGTCGAGATTCGGATTCCATGCCAGCCTGCCAAAAGCGTACAAATTGACCATCGCCAGCGGAGACCCAAGCCATGCGTCTCGCCCCACGCTCGCAACTCCAACCATTCCGCCCGATGGCTGCCCGAAGGCGTCGCCTGCCAGAATCGCCTTGACCGGCGTCGCTCGACCGCTCGCGCGCAGATCAAAATCCAGCACCTCTTTCCACATGGGCGCGATATACACCAGATGCCTCTGCTGGCCCAGGTACTCCTGCGTGATTTGCAATTCCATCGCCTGGCGCGTCTGGCGCAGCCCAGCAAAGAGAGGCGACACGGGCTCCCGGGCCTGAAAATCAATCGGCCCTTCCTTGATCTGCACGATCACATTCGGCGCAAACTTTCCGTCCAGCGGATGGAAGATGTCATACGCTGCACGCGCACGATCCGCTTTCTGGACCGTCCAGTCCAGATGGTGGTTGTAGACAAAAGCGCGATAGAGCACCACGCCGCCGTGTGGAGCGAGCGCCGCGGCAAGTGTGTTCGCTGCGTCCGCGGGGGTTCTTCCATAGCTTGCCGGTCCGGGCTGCCCTTCTGAATCCGCCTTGACCGTGAACCCCGCCATGTCGGGAATCAACGTGTAAATCTCATTGACCTTCTGCTTCCACCACGCCTTCACTGCCGGATCGGCCGGGTCAAAGGTCTTCAGTCCGCCAATCGTCTTGGGGCTCGCGATATCCACGCTCATGGCCAGATGCACGCCCCAGGGCCGCATCGCATCCGCAATGCGAGCCAGCCCCTGCAACATCTCGGGCTTCAGAAACACCGCTGCATTGTTCACGTTGTTGACGTTGCAGCCGTTCATTCCCACAGACGCCAGCAGCCGCGCGTACTCGCTCGCGGCCGCCTGGTCCTCGCGCACCTTTCCGCCCTCAAAGAAGATCGACTTGCCTGCGTATCCGCGCTCGACCGTGCCGTCCGGGTTATCCCACTCCTCTGCCCAGCGGATTTTGTACGCCGGGCTCGACCGCACGGGATGATCGTGCAAATTGCGGTCGTCTTTGTGATTCTCTTTCTGTTCCTCTCCATCCGCCTGCATGCGCAATAAGGCGAAGGCTCCATACAACACGCCAGCCTCGTCCGCGCCGGCGACCAGCAGCCGACGCCCGCCGGCGGTGGCGCGGTTCGCAAAGATCCAGTAGCCGCCCGGCTTGAGATCGTTGGGCACGGGCACGTCGAGGCCGGCATGACGGATTTCGCGCACGGTTCCTACGACGATCTCTCCGGCGGTTCTCGTGTTCACTTTCATGCCTGGGGGCACGCCTGAAAGCGCACCTGGAGCCCGCGCGGACTGCAAGCCTCGTTTCAGCTCATCGACCGCGGTTTTTTCAAGCGTTCCCGCGCCGAGAGCGCGTACGTTCGATGGCAGCGCCGGCTCAGTGCCGGAAATCGGCCGCAGCCATGCCTGATCGGCGGTCTGCGCTGCAATCATCTGGCTTCCTAATGCGAATCCGGAACCAAGGAAAAAGGCGATCGTCTTCAGCAGCATCTCTGTCCTCACGCGCGCGGCCATCCCACCTTAACAGGGAGCCACGGCCGGTCGCGAGAGCCGCCAGGTTCAGCGGCGCTTTGTGAGCAGCGGCGGAGCCGGCCCGGCGTTGCTGCTGAGCAGCCCTACATCTTCTTCCCGTACTTCGCCAGCAAGAACCGGCAAGCTGCAGCAAAAAGGCGCCCCCGGCAGGGACGCCTTTTTGTTCTTCCGAAAGCCGGCTCTTACTGCGTAACGGTCAGCGCCAGCGTCGTCGAGTGCGCCACTGCCGTCACTCCGTTGCTCGATTGCGCCGTCACGTTCAGCGTGTAGCTGCCCGCCGGCGTCGGCAGATTAGCCGAGGGCCCATGGTTGCGATAGTTGTAGAGCGGCGAGCATCCAGCGGTTCCGAGCACCGTGATCAGCGCCAGCAGCCCCAGCAACGATAGACGGCTCAGCCACGCCTTGCGCCGTGCGCCAAAAGCTATTCCAGCCAGGCCCAGCACCCCGGGCAGAAGAATGCACAATGTCACGGTCTTCGACGGACCGGCCTCAATCGGATTCAGCTTCGAGACCGTCGTCGACCCTGAAACCGTTGCAATCACCATTGAGCTGGTCACCGCAGCCGTTGCGTTGGGCAGCAACTGCACGTTGGTCGGCGTAAAAGTGCATGTCGACTGGTCAGGCAAGCCTGCGCACGAGAGCGCCACAAACATCGGCGACGTGAGCGAGGCAGCGTTCACCGGAGTGACGGAAACTGTCACCGTGCTGGACTGGCCCTGCTTCAGCGACACCGTTGTTGGCGCGACCGAAATTGCAAAATCAGGCGTGCTGCCCGTCACCGCGGCCACCGCTGCGCCCTGTGAAACAGACGCCTCATGCGTCTCGTCTCCCGCGTAAACCGCAGTCAAGTGGTGTTCACCCGGCGCCAGCGACAATTCCGAAGTCGCACGGCCATTGGAGTTTAGCGCCGCGCCGGCCAGCGGCTTGCCTGCATCCTCAATTGTCACCACGCCCGTAGCAGGCGAACCATCCCGCCCGGCGACCGAAATCGACAAAGTCGCCTGCGTAAACCCGTTCTGATCGCGAATTGCGGTGGCCAGCGTCGTCTCGGTAGCCAAACCCGTTTGCGCGGCGGGTAAAGCCAGCGCGGGCAACGCCAGTGCGATAATACCCAGTCCTGCGGCAACCAACTCAAGCCGCAAAACGCGGCCGGTCATACCTCTCACGTGCACCTGCTCCAAACGTTCAGAAAAATCGTAATGCGCCTGAAAATGGCGGCTTGCATTTATTGTATCCGGCAGGGCTACAGGCGGGCGAACCACCCGACGCCCTGCCGGAGCGCAGATCAGGGTATCCTTTGGACGTTTGAAGCGGCCAAACAGATCAATTACGTCTTAATCACACGTCGCGCAGGAGTTGTGCCGGGTCGACCGCCAGCGCCCGGCGCGCCGGAATCCACGTTGCAATCAGCCCGATTGCGACCATTGCCAGCACCGCTCCGCCCAGCACCAGCGGATCGCGCGGCGTCGCCTGGTAAACCAGATAGGCCAACAGTCGGCTCGCCAGCACTCCCAGCACCAGCCCCGCCACAGAGCCCGACAGCAGCACCACCAGCGGCCTTCCCAGCGCTGCCCGCATCAATTGTCCCCGATGCGCGCCCAGCGCCACGCGAATACCCAGTTCCCGCATGCGCTTTGAGACGGTGTAGGCTGCCATCCCGAAGACGCCGGTAATCGCCAGCATCGCTGCCAGAAAGCCCATCACGCCCAGCGCCGCCGTCGCCGCACGGGCAGGGAACAGCACCAGCGAGAGCGCATCGGGCCAGGTGCTGACCGTGAATGGCAGGCTCGCATCCACGCTTCTCATCAGCCGGTCCAGCGCCGCGGCCGTATCCGCTGCGGCTGCCTGCGTCCGCACGATCAGGAGAGTCGAAGTGTTGGTTGCCTGTGGCAGCGGGTAGAAGATAGCAGCCGTTGGCTCTTCGGCCAGTGAATTGTACTTGCCGTCTTCAACTACCCCAACAATCAGGTGGAGCGTCCGGTCGGCCTCCTGAAACTTACGACCGATTGCAGGTTCCTCTCCGAAAAGTTTGTGCGCCAGCGTTTCATTGATGATCGCCACCTTCGGCGCATCCGGGCCATCGTCCGATGTAAAGTCGCGCCCTGCAAGCAACCTCGTGCCCGCCGCCCGCAGGTAGCCGGGAGAGACGTTGTAATAGTGGCCCAGCGCAATGCTGTTTGCGGGACGGACATCCGTTGTGCTCTCGCGATAAATCGACTCGTTGCTGCCACCCCCGCTCAGCGGTAAGGAGTCAGTCACTCCTGCGGCTGTCACACCTGGGATTCGTGCTGCTGCCTCCAGAATCTGCCGTTGCACTGACAACGCGTCCTTATCGGAATAGCCCGCCATGTGCAAATCAGTATTCACCACCAGCGCGCCTTCCGGCCTGAACCCAACCGGAGCATGCAGAGACCGCGCCATGCCGCGCAGCGCCACGAGCGATGCCGTGACCAGCAGCGCGCAGAGCGTGATCTGCACACCCAGCAGCACATCACGCACACTAAACCGACGCGTCACGCCGGTTGCCAGCGCGCCGCTCTTCATCGCCTGCATCGCATCTGTCCGCCAGATCTGGCGTGCAGGCAACAATCCCGGCAACAAGCCACTTAGGAATGAAAGCGCGAAGGCCATCACATACACCCGCCAATCGGCCACTACGGTGACGTGGATGGGATACTCGGCGATGGGCTGCCAGCGGCTCAGCACACCAAGCAGGGCAACCGCAACTGCGGTTCCAGCCATGCCGCCGGCAATCGAAATCAGCACCGCCTCCGTGAGCACCTGCCGCAGAATCCGCCAGCGCGTTGATCCGATCGAGAGACGAATCGCCAGTTCTCGCGCCCGGTCTGCCGACCGCGCTGCAAAAATCCCCGCCAGGTTCACACACGCTGCAATCAGTACAAGCAGGGCCAGCGCCATCACTGCCGAGAGGAAGGGCCGTGCGGGACCGCCCAGCTCATCGCCCAAGAGGCCTGGCTTCACCAGCCGCGCGCTCAGCCCGTCATCCCACTTCGGATTCTCCCGCGTCATCTGCCGCGCAACGGCGTTAAGATTCTCCGTCGCCTGCGCAACCGTCACGCCCGGCCTCAGCATGCCGATGACCCACGAGCTGCGATTGCTGCGCTTGTCCAACTGGCTGTAGCCCTCGATCATCTCCTGGTTCACAATCGGCGTCCAGAAGCCAGGCCAGATAAAGATTTCCGTGCCGTTAAACCTCTGCGGCGCAACTCCGATCACAGTAAAGGGATGCTTGTTGAGATTCACCGTCGTGCCGATCACCCGCGGGTCCGCGTCAAACCGCGTGCGCCACAGCGCGTCGCTCAATACGATGTAGGGTGCGGAGTTTGGCCCGTGCTCATCGCTCCCGTGAAAAAACCGCCCCAGCTGCGGTTGCACTCCAAGCATGTCAAAGTAATTGCCCGAGGTTTCGTAGCCCCAAACGCGTTGCGCCGAACCACCATGGCTGATGCCAGCAATGGTGAACTTGTAGACCGCCATATCCGCGAATGTCTTGTTGCGCGCTTTGAAGTCGACATAGTCGGGATAAGACTGGCTGTCGTCGCCGGGATTGCGATGTACGATCTCAAACAGCCGCGTCGCACCTGCCACATGGATAGGCTGCAGCAGCACGGCGTTGAGCACGCCGAACACCACCACATTCGCGCCGATCCCCAGTGCGAGTGTCAGAATCGCGGTGCACGCAAATCCCGGCGATCGCCATAGCTGCCGCAGCGCGTAACGCACATCCCGCGACAGGCCCTCAAGACTCAGCGTCGCATCCGCAGCCGTTACTCGCTCGCGCGTTGACGTGCGATTGCCGAAGCGCACCAGAGCGTCCCGCCGCGCCTCCTGCGGCGACATGCCGTCGGCAACGTTGTCGTCGATGCGCATCGCAATGTGCGCCTGCAACTCGTCGTCGGCCTCGTTCTTCAAACGATCCTGCCGGAATAGGTTCCCGATTCGCCGCAGCAAGCTCATGACGATTACTCCTTACTCGCTCCGCAATGCCTTCATGGGATCGATCTTGGCGGCTCGCCGGGCTGGAATCCAGCTCGAGCCGAGCGCAATCGCCGCAATTGCCGCGGTGATGGTTACAAACACCACCGGGTCATCCGGACGCACGCCGCGCAGCAGATTCGAGGCGAGCTTTGCCAGCGCAAACGCCAGCACCAGACCCATTGCCAGTCCGGTGCCGGTCAACCACGATGCCCGCCGCAGAATCATTGCCAGAATGTCGGCGCGTCGCGCACCGAGCGCCAGCCGCACCCCTATCTCTCGTGTCCGCTCGCCCACCAGGGTTGCCATCACGCCAAAGATTCCGATCGCCGCCAGCAGCAGCGCAATCGCCGCGTCAACTCCGAGCATCACGGCGACGTACTCGAGCCCCACCAAAGTTTTCATGGAGCCGCCGTTCCATCGTCATCTCCGTATCCACCGGTAGAGATGGATCAATGGCGGCCAGGGCCTTGCGCGCTGGAGCGGCCAAGGCCAGAGGGTTGCCATCAGTGCGCACTGCATAGGTGGCTGCGCTCAACGGCAGTTGCGTGGCGCTCATATAGACGACAGCGGGCCTGGACTCGTCCCACAGCGTATAGCTCGTCTCGCTGGCGACGCCGACGATTGTCAGCCACGGCGTGCGCACCTCAGGCCGGCGCAGCCGGATGCGATGACCCAGCGGATCTTGCGCGCCGAAATATCGGTCGACGAAACCTCGGCTTACGTACCGCAACTGGAACCGAATCGACCGTGTCGCTCCCGGCAAAAGCGCGGCCATTGAGAATGGGAATTTTCAGAGTGGAAAAATAATCGTCGCTGACTGCAATGCGCTGCGCGCTCTGCATTTTCCCCGGCACAAACGGACGATTCTCGATCTCGAAATCCGTCATCCAGGTGTCGTCGCTGTAAGGCAGGGAAGTGGTGACCGCGGCGTGCGTGACGCCTGGCAGCGCGCGCAGCCGGACTAAGCTGGCTGCATACCACGCAGCCTGCTTCTGCGGCGTGTCATAGCGCGCATCCGGAAGTCCGACAGAGAGCGTCAACACCTTTTCCGGCTGATACGCGTCGGCAATATGCAGCATCGCTTCCATGCCTTTGGCCATCAGCGCGGCGCCGATCACCAGCGCCACGGCAAAGGCGATCTGCGCCACCGCAAAGACGCTCCTCAGCCGCCGGCTGCGCCCCGAGCCGGTTGTTGAGCGCGACCCTGCCTTGAGCTGATCTGCCATGTTCATGCGCAGGGCCTCAAGCCCAGGCAGAAAGCCCGAGACGAGCCCGGCAGCCATTGCTAATGACAGCGAGAAAGCCAGCGCGCGCCAATTGAGCGAGATATTGGACCATCCGGCCACGTAGCGCGCCACGCGTGGCGGCATGGTGATGAGCGTCAGATGCAGATACACCGCCGCGAGCGCCACTCCTCCGGCAGCGCCGATCAACCCCAGCAGCAGGTTCTCCGTCAGCAACTGCCGCATCAGGCGCAAGCGGCTCGCGCCAAGCGCGGTGCGCATGGCAATTTCCGGCCGTCGCCCGACGCCACGCGCAAACTGCAGATTGGCTACGTTGGCGCAGACTACCAGCAGAACAAAGAGCGTCGCGCACATCATCAGCTTGTAGTAGAGCGGCGTAAGGTCGCCGTTGATGTCGTCGAGCAGCGGCACAACCCGGGCCGACATGCCGAGATTTTCTGCCGGATACGCCGCCGCGAGCCGGCCTGCGATCGTAACCATTTCGGCTTCGGCCTGCTGTACCGTGACGCCACTGCGCAATCTTGCCGTCACAAGATAATTGCGCCCTTTCCTGTCTGCCAGTTGCTGTGGCGTTGGCGCAAGGGGCAGAAACACATCGGCATAGGAGGGATACTGCACGGTCTTCGGCAGCACGCCGATTATCGTATAGGTGCGCTGATCCAGCTGAAACGTGCGGCCAATCGCTCCGGGATCCGCCGCGAAACTGCGTTGCCAGAAACCGTAACTGAGCACAGCTACGGCGTCGCGTCCCGGCCGGCTTTCGCTCTCGTTATATACCCGTCCCAGAATCGCGTTTGTGCGCAGAACAGAGAAGAAGCTCGGCGAGGTCAGCGCTGCCTGCACATTCGCCGCATCACCGGCGCCTGTCAGGCTCATGCCAACTTCGCTGCGCACCGCCATCTCCGCAAATGAATGGCTATCACGCTTCCAGTCTTCGTAATTTGCCAGCGCCACCTGCCGGGGGCCGGTGCGATCCTGCTCCGCAAGCACCACGACACGATTCAGCGCCGGCACCGCCAGCGGCCGCAGCACCACGGCATCCATACTGCTGAAGAGCGCCGTGTTGGCTCCGATGCCAAGAGCAATGCTCAACGCCGCGGTGATCGTGAACCCTGGCGACTTCCATAATTGCCGTAGCCCATAGCGAATATCCCGCGCCACTGCATCGAAACCCAGCGCCACATCCGCCGCCGTCACCCGTTCGCGCGTCGCAGTATGACTCCCGAAACGTACCAGAGCATCCCGCCGCGCCTCGTCCGGCGACATGCCCCGCGCCACGTTGTCCTCAGTGCGCATCGCAAGATGCGCCTGCAACTCGTCATCAATCTCATTCGTCAGGCGATTCCGCCGGAACAGGTTGCCGATTCTCTTCAGCAAAGCCATCAATCCCCCTATGCGTACCGCAACACGGCGCGCACGCCCTTCACCAACTGGTCAAAGCTTTCCTCTGCCTGCTGCAGTTGCCGCCGCCCCTGCGCAGTAAGCCGGTAGTACTTCGCTCGCCGGTTGGTCTCCGTCAGCGCCCACTCCGACATCACCCAGCTACTCTGCTCCATCCGGTGCAACGCGGGATAGAGCGATCCCTCTTCCACGCGCAGCAGCTCTCCTGACGCGCTCTGGATATGCAGCACAATTCCATACCCATGCAATGCCCCATTCTGCGCCAGCGTCTTAAGCACCAGCAGATCCAGCGTGCCCTGCAGATCGTTCTTCGCCATTCCTAACCCCTAGCCAACTTAGTATAGAGAATACTAGGCATAGTGAACTAGGTGTGTCAACTGGATTCGGATCAGCCACCGGAATCGGCGACCCGGGATGCGTCTGGGGAATATCAGGCGAGTTTGCGCTGGATGGTCACAACGGTGATGTCATCGCTTTGCCCGAATTGCATGGCTGCGTCGGCGATAGCGGCTGCGTTCTCAGTTGATATCTTTTCGGCACGCTCAAAGCCGAAGAGCTCTCCCCGCTGATTTGTGGCTTCAACCACGCCGTCGGAAAAGAAGGCCAGCCGGCTGCCGGGCACGAGCGTCAGCTCTACAGTTTCATATTGCCCGCCAGTGCTGACTCCCAGCGGCAAGGCGCCGGCAAGTTCGACTTCCCGGCCGTCCAGATAAGGAGAAAGCTGGCCTGCGTTGGCAATTGTGACATTTCCCTCGCCGCTGATGCGAGCTGCCAAAGCCGTGGAAATGCCCGCAGCAGAGCGATCCGCCAGCCGCTCGTGCAGCTTGCAGAGCAGCGCGACAGGCTCGCTTGTGTACTCTGCTGTGGCGCGGATCAAGCCGACAAGCATCGAAACCTGCATCGCGGCCGGCAGTCCCTTGCCCGCAACGTCGCCGAAAACAAGAAGCAAACCACCGCCGGCGATGGGGAGAATCTGAAAGAAGTCCCCGCCTACCTGCTGAGCGGGTCTGTAGATGGATTCAACAATGAAGTTAGGGTAGGTGTTTTTGGGGCTGGGCAATAGGACTTCCTGCACTTCACGCGCAGCAGCCAGCTCGCTCTGCAGAAGCGCCATTTCCTCGCGGGTTTTGCCATAGCGTTTGCCTTCGCCGATTGAGACGGACACAAAGCACGCATACCCAAGCGACACGGCGATGATCGTGGAAACGGCATCGAACGACAATCGGCTCTGTAGTCGCGGCAGTTCCGCGGTCTGAATCTGGCCGGGCACGTCGGGAAATCGCTTCGACAGCCATGTGTTGAAGAGAAATTGCAGAGCGAAAATCGGGATGAAAGCGATCCAGGCCTTTCGCCGCAGCCGGACTCCGGCAAGCGCATATCCAACCGCAAACGCCCCGGAAAAGAAAACGACCAGCGCAAGTCGAGCCGATGGCGCGCGCCCCATATCGAGAATGTCATTGGCAAAACCGATGACGGTGAAGACAAAGAAAACCGCGAGCAGGAATTTGGCGATCGTCTTGCGCGGCGCTCCCCGCCAGGGACTAACAGAGCTCATCGGTTCATTCAATATAGTCCATCACCTGGCGTTCGTTACGACACCATCCTGCTTTGGGTGACGAAACGCTTCGCCTGGCACATCCGTCAATTGCAGTCCCGGCCCTTCCCACAACAATCTCGGGGTTCCCTGGCTTGCATAGTGCAAGCCCTCCAGGTGGATCGCATGCAGCCCGGCTCGCAGCCCGATCGACCCCCGATCGTAACGCACCGCGTTTCCGTTGGTGCCGCACACCTGCGCAAACGGGGGGCCGGTCTTTGCCACCTGCGCGCCGTCAATCACCAGCCGCGCCCCATCCCGCGCCAGCAAATGAAATGTGTATCCCCCATCCACTGGAACATCGAGATAACCATCCCAGGCAGTCGCGTAACGGGTGAACCCGTGATCGTCCACCTGGATCCCGGTTGACTCCCCGGCAAATACCGCCGTCTGCTGTGTCAGGTCAGGCAGCTCTGTCCATGCGCCGGGGTAAAGCCTCCACGCGAGACCCGCGCCGTCGGCCTGCCCGGGGTTGACCGCATCATGCCAGCGCGCCACCGCCACCACACCTTGCGAAGCCCAGTCCTGCGCGCCGTTGCTGCCTTCCACGTGCAGCAACACGCGGAAGCGCCCTGCTCCGTTCGCTCCATCAAGCTGCGTGCCCTCGGCGTCGGCGAAGCGATGTTGCACACGCCTGCCATGTGCCTCCGTCCCATCGCCAAAGAGCCATGTGTAATGGGCATGCGGGGACTCCGCTGCCGTGAACGTCACCTTATCTCCTGGCGAGAAAAACGGTGGGGCCATCGTGAACGACGCTGTTGGGCCCTGCGAAGGCAGATACTTCGGCTGCGCTGAACCCTCGAGAACCAGCAAGGGCACATCCGCATTCTCCGTCGCGTGCGTTTGCCCATACTTCACATTTTCAAGTGTTACGCCCGCAATATCGCCGCGCAGCGAGGAGTCAGTGAGCGGAGGCTGATCGAGAGCCCAGATATTGCGAAAGGTAAAGTCACGCAGCGATGGCGCCTCCTGCTGCATCTGCAGCAGCGAGTACCAATCGTCAAGAAAGAGATTTTCGAATATGTAATTTCTGTGATTGCCTCGCGCTCCGTCCGCGCC
This sequence comes from uncultured Acidobacteriaceae bacterium, assembly GCA_963839215.1. Classification (GTDB taxonomy): domain Bacteria; phylum Acidobacteriota; class Terriglobia; order Terriglobales; family Acidobacteriaceae; genus Telmatobacter. The sequence goes on from CAWITZ010000005.1 coordinate 30,977, forward strand.
CCAGAATCCCAGCACGCCGAAAGGCTGCCCGCAGGCGCCAATTCCAGCATGCAGCACATCGGAATCGCGCAAGGTGAAGTTCCATGAGTTGAAGGTTTTCCGCGGCCAACCGGCGCGCACAATATTCGAAATGCTTGTCGAAAGCTCGCTGGTCTCGATCGTGATGTCGTGCACGTCGCGGCCCGGCCGCAGCATATCCGCATCCGTGTAGCCGTCCCAGTTGCCCATCAACGCAATCACATCGTCTGACGCGCGAAAAAATGAATTGCGCACGAGGCCATCGCTCGAACCGATCCAGTCCATTCCATCCTGATTTGCGTTGCCGGGATTGCCGCCCATTACGCGAAGGTCGTCGTAGAGAAAATTGCTTGAGTCTTTCATCTGGATGGACCAGGTGCGCGACCGAATGACGCAGGTGAGGCCGCTGACCTGGATGTCGTGCGCATCATTGGTGCCAATGCAGTGCCAGTCCGGCTTCTGCATCCATCCCTGATCGTCATTGGGGGCCTGCGGCCCGTCGTAGACGAATGTGCCGCGTCCCAGCACCTTCACACCCTGCACATGCCACAGGTTCAGACTGCCGAAAAAATACGCGCCCGGCGCCAGGTAATACGTTTCGCCGCTCTTTGGATTCAGGCTCTGGTGATAGACGCCCGACTGATAGTAGTGCAGCTTCGGGTCCGGCTTTGGCGGCTCGGGTGGAGTCCCGGCAAACAAAAACAGCATGCTGGCGCGATTCAGAAAATCCCGCGGCCGCGAGATCGCCAGCTTCGCCGGTCCCTCCAGGCGGAACCGGATCGTCTTTCCATCGCGTGTCGCGCGCAACCCCAGCCGCCATGGCTGAATGTCGACGCCCTTGTCCCAGAAACCTGCTTCATCCGCGGTGATTGCTACGTCCACCGCTCCGGTAATGTCGAAGCTGGCAAAGTCGTAGCTCGCCGCCACGTGCGCAACATCGACGGGCTCACCATTCACAGTCACAGTGAATGCTGTTGATCGCATCTCCGGCGGCACTGGCACCGGGCGCACGCGGCTGGCAGCATGCGCGATGGAGGAAATCGCCAGCGCCGAGATCACGAGAAAGCGCATTCGACGCAAGCGGCAGATCCCCCGGGCTGTTGCTGGCATTGATTGGAAACTCTTCTCACTCTAATGCAATCTCGAGCTCCTGATCTACCGGCTCCCCACAAGCACTGCGAACTGCGAGCTGTTCTTGCTACCATCGAGCCATGTTGCGCGTAAAGCTGCTTGAACCGGGCGCCCGTCTTCCCGTCGTCGCTCATCCCGGCGAAGATCTCGGCTACGATCTCTTTGCACTTGAGGGCATCGCGCTTGCGCCGCGAGCCACCGCGCGCGTACGCACCGGCATTGCTGTTGAAGCACGCCATCCCGAAACAGGTGCCCCCCTCGGTCTGCTTGTGCGCGACCGCTCTTCCATGGCGGCTCGCGGCCTTGCCACCACGGGCGGCGTGATTGATGCCGGCTATCGCGGCGAGATTCTTGTGCTGATGACAAACCTTGGCGACAACGAGATGGAGCTCAAAGCCGGAGAAAAAATTGCGCAGATGATTCCCGTGCCTGTGCTGACCGGCGAAGTTGTTGAGGTGGGTGAGCTGGTGGATTCAGCGCGGTTGGGAAAAGGCTTTGGCAGTTCAGGAAAGTAGTGGCGGGCCCCTGCAATCATTCCAACCACCGGAGTAGAACTCAGAATGCCGGCAACCAAACCTGTAACCCGCTGCCACTGGGCCGAGAGCGACCCGCTCCTCCGCACCTATCACGATGAGGAGTGGGGCGTGCCGCAGCACGACAGTCGCACGCTGTGGGAGCTGCTGATGCTCGAGGGCTTTCAGGCAGGCCTCTCCTGGCTCATCGTCCTGCGCAAGCGCGAGGCCTTCCGCGCCGCTTTCCGCAACTTCGATCCCACAAAGGTCGCGCGGTTCAAAGAGGCGGATATCGCACGGCTCATGGCGAATGACGGCATTATTCGTGCTCGCGCAAAAATCGAAGCCACCATTGGCGGCGCACGCGTTTACCTTGAGATGCAGAAGGCGGGCACCGACTTTGCGCAATGGGCGTGGGATTTTGTGGGGGGCAAGCCCATTCAGAACACCGGGGCCGTTCCCGCTCAGACGGCGCTCTCCACCAATCTCTCGAAAGAACTCAAGCGGCTGGGATTCAAGTTTGTAGGCCCCACGATTGTCTATGCGTGGATGCAGGCCTCGGGCATGGTGAACGATCACGCGCCAGACTGCTTTCGGCGGAACGCTCGCGCGAATCGACATCAGTAAGAAGACGCGCTTTCGGCTATCTGCTCAAGCTATCTGCTCAGGGGGAGAGACCTCGATGCCCGTTATCTCCATCACTCGACTTCGCGTGCGCAGTTGGCGTTTTCTGCCCGCATTTCTTCTAAGCGCGATGCGCATCAACAAGCAGGCGCGTGAATCGCAGGGCAATCTAGCCGTGAGCGTTTTTGCCGACAGCCACAGGGCATTCTGGACTGCCACCGCGTGGGAATCGGAAGCCGCGATGCGTGCTTTCATGCTCGCCGGGCCGCACGGTCCGGCGATGCGCAAACTGCTCAACTGGTGCGACGAGGCCGCGCTCGCCCACTGGACGCAGCCAGATAGCAACCTGCCCACCTGGACTGAAGCTCATCGCCGCTTAATCGCGGAGGGCCGGCCTTCGAAAGTGAATCACCCGACCGACGCGCACACCGCGCACGCGCCGGCGCCGCCCAAACCCGATTAGAGCGCAGTGACTGGGATCAAATAACTGAACCCGCGGGCTCCCGCTCTTCGGCTTCCTCCACCTCGAAACTTTCCCGGGTGAAAGCGTCTCTCTTGACTTCAGTGGAGGCCGGGTAGATTACGGTCGCGACCCAGCACACAATCAGTCCTGCGCATACGGGAATAATCCCGTCAAACTGCCTCGCCTCGGCGAATCGTCCAAACAACAGGGTCACAAGCAACAGCCCTGGCAGCGTAATGGTGGCAACCCGCAGCAGGCGCGGCGCGTGACGCCAGCCCATAGCCGCCAGGCCCCACCACGGCAGCAGGCTTGCGCCGGCAAAGAAGAGGGCCTGCTTCGTATAGGTGTGCCAGAAGTGGAGGTTCATCTGCAGATGGTTCTGAAACAATCCCGGCGCCGCATGCACAGAGGTCACCACCAGGTAGCGCACACCCACCCAGGCTGCAAGTTGCGCCACGGTCAGCAGCACCAGCTTGCGGTGCCTCATGTGGCCCCACCAATACAACACCGCGCACGGCACCAGGAGCAGGGTGTTCTCGTGGTTGAACGTGCCAAGCGTGAACACGAGCACGTATCCGATCGGCCTCTCGTAGTAGAGCAGCATCAGGCACGCTGTCCAAAAGCCAGTCAGCGCTATGTCGTAGAACGTCCAGTAGCCCAGGGTGGGACACAACATCAGCGCTGCCAGCATGAAGCCGAACAGTTTGCCAATCCCTGGCAAAAACAGGTTTGTCCACTTGCCCATCAGGTAGACAGTCGCCGCTATGCAGATCACCTGCGTAGCAATGAATGCATTGTGATCGCTCATCGCGTGAAAGAACCATTGCAGCGCGCTGGCCAGCAGTGGAAAGAGCGGCCGATAACCGAATGGCGGCTGCGCTGCCTCAGGGTGGTGGATGATCGTGTTGAGCTGGTACCACGCGCCTTCGTATCCACTTTCGAGGGCCGTCAGCAATGCGATGCAGCATCCCAGCCACACGAGGACGGTGGGAGTTGCGCTGACCCCAGCGCCGGAATATGGGCCCTTCCCAGAGTAGGTCGTTTGAACCTTCATGCTCTCCTGGAGAGCGAGGAGCAAGACCAGGACTTGGCCTTCCCTCCGCGCTGACGTTGGGGAACTTGAGCGCGTACAAAAATGCAACCCCCGCCTGGCATAGCCACGCGGGGAGAGCACTGCTTTCCGGGTTAGATGCTAGTTTCTGCCCAGACCGTCATTCTTGTGGTAATTCGGATACGGCGGAATGCGTATCTCAGGCAGGGGATTCGCTTTAAGCTCATCCAGCACAATCTTCACGCCGGTCTCGAGCTGCACGTCGCGTCCAGCCAGAGCGTCTTTCGGCAGGTCTTCCACCATCACGTCCGGAGCGATGCCGTGATTCTCGACCTCCCAATCGCCATGCAGGCCATAGATCGCGTATCGCGGCGATGTAACATAACCGCCATCAATCAGCGACGGATAACCTCCGATGCCTACCAGGCCTCCCCACGTCCGCGTTCCAACCAGCTTGCCAATTTCTGCCTTGCGGAAGTACCACGGCATCGCGTCACCGCCTGAGCCCGAATTCTGATTGATGAGCATCACCTTCGGTCCGAAGATTGCGCCCACGGGATCATGAATCGGTCTGCCGTCGCGCTCCTTCGCGCCTGACAGTGGAAAGCGCTTTAGAACATCCACCACGTAGTCGGCAATGAAACCGCCTTCGTTGTAGCGCTCGTCGAGCACCAGTCCCTGCTTATCCAGTTGCGCGTAGAAGTACCGATTGAAGCTGTCATATCCCGCGCCGCCGGTGTTGGGCATGTAGACATACGCAACCTTGCCGCCTGAAAGCTCATCGACCTTTCTGCGGTTCGACTCTACCCAGTCGATGTTGCGCAGCCCGTCTTCGTCCGCAATTGGAATGACCGTCACATCGCGCGCGTCCTTGCCATCCGCATTGGGTCCAACGCGAATCACCGTCTGCTTATACGCTGTCCCATTGAACAATTCGTAGAGATTGTCCGTGCCGTGCAGTTCGCGTCCGTTCACGGCGAGCAGATACTCGCCCACCTTCACATAAACACCAGGAAGTGTCAGGGGCGATGCCAGTCCCGGAGTCCAGTTCTGGCCGCCAAGAATCTTCACGATGCGGTAACGTCCGTTCTCGATTTTGTAGTCTGCGCCAAGCAGGCCCGTCTTCGGCTCCGTGTCATGCGGACGAGGTCCGCCGACAAACATGTGCCCCACGGTGATCTCGCCCAGCATCTCGACCGAGAGATAGGTAAGCTCCGACCGTGACGCCAGTCCCGCAAGATAAGGTTGGTACTTCGCCTCGATCTTCGGAATGCTCAGCCCGTGATGATTCGGGTCGTAGAAGAAATCCCGCTGAATGCGCCAGGTCTCGTGATAGATCTGCTGCCACTCGGCGCGCAGATTCACGTTCATCTGCATGCCGCCCATGTTCAGCGGCTTGCCCGGACTTTCGTTCCCTGGCTTCAGCTCATCGACGGAGGCAATGCCATAGCTCGGGCCGCGACCGTAGAGCACCTTTGACCCATCCGCCGAGACAGAGAAACGGTCGAGGTTGCCCAGCACCTGCTCGGGCATGCGCTTCTCCAAAGTGAAACGCCACACACCGTCGATTGCCGGCCCTCCGTCTTCATTGGACGAGCGTCCGAACGGCGAGCCCTCGAGCAGAAACAGCACGCCCTCTTTACCGGTTGCAATGCCGACATAATTCTTTGGCGGTATCGGCAGCGAGAGAATGCGATTTCCAATGCCTTCAAGGTCGACTGTGACCTTGACCGGCTCTTTCTCCTTGGCTTTGTCCTTATCGGCGGACTTGTCGTCAGCCTTCGCCTTATCGTCGGCATTCGCCGTCTTGGCATCCTTCTTATCGCTCTTGTCGCTGTCGGCCTTTTTCTCATCCTCGGCCTTCGGCTCGTCCTTCTTTTCGCTCTTTATCTTTTCGTCGTCGCTCTCCGGCGGAATCGGCGATGCTCCATCCTTCGCCAGCACCACCACATAGGGAGCGCTCGTCTCTTCGCGATCGAGCGATGAAAGATCGATGCCCGCATTCGAGGGGCCATCATCGGTTGACGCCACGAAGTAGAGATATTTGCCGCCTTGATCGAAGGCAGGGTTCGTCGCGTCGCTCATCCCGTCGGTCACCTGCGTGGCCTTCTTCGTATCGAGCGAGTAGAGAAAGATCGCGTTGAGCTGGTTGTTCAAATCGCGCTGATACGCCAGCCACTTCGAATCCGGCGACCACGTCACGCTGAACGAGTGGCTAAAGCCGCTATAGAGCCCCTCATCCACAAGCACTGGTTTACCCGACGGCACATCGAGCATCCACAGCCGCAGGTGCTTGTCGGTATACGCAATGTGCTTCGAGTCCGGCGACCACGTCGGATCGTAGAAGTAGCTCGGATCCGGCCCCAGGTCCACCACGGTCGGCGCCTTGAAGCCGGTCTGATCCTGCAGGTAGAGCTTGTACTCGCCCGACGCGTCTGAGAAATACGCGATGGTCTTGCCGTCCGGGCTCCACGAGGGATTCCGCTCGGCTGCGCCCGGCGTGTTCGTCAAGTTGCGCGTGTCGCCTTTTTCCGCCGGAATGGTGAAGATTTCGCCGTGCGCTTCAAACGCTGCGCGCGCACCGGTTGGTGAAATTCCCACGTTCTGAATTTCGTCGGCTCGCACCTGTGCCAGGTGCGGCTGCAGGTTTACCAGCTCACCGTGAATCTGGATTGGCACCACCCGGTCGGTATTGCTCGCCGTTCCCGGACTCGCCGTATCCAGCAGATGGATCGAGCCGAACTGCTCATAGACAAGCGCGCCCGGACCGGCCTGCGCTGTCTTCAGGTCATAGCTCTTGTTCGGCACCACCTGCGTAACAGCCTTTGAGCCCACGTCGTACCGGAAGAGCGACACGGGCCCATTGCGGTCAGAGAGAAAATACACCGCATCGCCTACCCACACCGGGTTCGAGTCGTTGGAGTTCTCCCTTGGCACCTTCACCAGGTCGAGCGTCTTGAGGTTGACAATCCAGATCGGCGACGTCTGGCCGCCCACATAGCGCTTCCACGCCGGCTGCCACTTGGTGAATGGCTGATAGGCAATCTCGCTGCCGTCCGGCGAAAACGAACCTTCTCTCCCGCTGGGCAACGGCAGGGGTTCCGGCATGCCCGCGCCGTCGATCGGCACGGTGAAAAGTTTTGTGAAGTGGCGGTAGCTCAGCGCACCCGAGGCCACCAGCACGTTCTTCCCATCGGGAGTCCAGCCCACGACCGCGGTGCCCTGGGGATGCCATGTGATCCGCTGCGGCACTCCGCCGTTCGAGGGAATGATGTAGACATCGGTGTTGCCGTCAAGATGCGCGGAGTAGGCGATCTTCGATCCATCCGGGGAGAAGAATGGCCCTGCCATCACGCTTCCGTTCGAGGTAAGGCGCTGCGCTTCACCTCCCTGGCGGCTCGTCGTCCAGACGTCGTCGGCATAAAGAAACGCGATCTTGTCCTGCGAAAGGGAGGGATTGCGAAGCAGCAGCGGCGTAGCGGTTGAGCTGCTTTGAGCCACACCAACCAGGCTGGTAACCAGAACCAGCACCGCCATTGCCAGCACCCGCCGGAAGAGAACACGCATCGTCAAGCCTCCATGAATTCAATCAGATAGTTCAGCCGCGCGCCGCGAAGCCGCTCTCAAATACCCGGGCGGTTTCGGGCATTGGAACTTTTAATGCTGAAAGGCTGCTCGAAGAATACACGGGCAAGCATCACATACGTAGCCGGAGATTTCTGATTCGCGCGCCTGTCGGGCTCGATCGCTGGCCTTGTCTTTGCTCGCTTTTCGCCCGTGGAATTGATGCCTTTGGACCTTCCCAATCCGAGAAACGCCGCCGAACGTTCTCCAGATGCAACATTGGAGATCGAAGCGGGCATGGGAACAGCCGTCGCCGTCGACGCGTCCTTGATTAATCGTGTTCTTGGAAGCGATCAGGCGGCCATGGCCGAGATTTTTGATCGTTACGGAAGCCTCGTCTACTCCATAGCCCTGCGCATTCTCAAAGATTCCGGGCAGGCCGAAGACGTCCTGCAGGAAATCCTTCTGCAGGTGTGGCGCAATCCAGCAAGATTTGCCAACGGGCGCGGATCGCTGCCTGCCTGGCTCGCCGTCGTCGCGCGCAACCGCTCCATCGACCTGCTTAGAAAACGGAGGCCCATCGAACCTATGGGCGATCTCGTTGTCGCCTCCCCTGAAAATCTGGCTTCCGAGATCGAGCGCAACTCCATGGTCGAGAAAGTTCGCAATGCGATGAAAGATTTGCCCACGGCCCAGCAGAGACTCATCGAGCTGGCATTCTTCGAGGGCATGACTCACTCTGAAATCGCGGCTCGTACCGGTGAGCCGCTGGGAACCGTGAAGACGAGAATCAGAACGGCGTTGGCCACTTTGCGAAAGGGGATTGGCGCATGACCGACGACCTGCACATTTCGCCGGACGACCTGGCCCTTCACGCAATGCAGTCGCTCTCGAACCTTGAGGCCGAGCCCCTGCGTTTCCACCTGGCCAGCTGTGCAGAGTGCCGTGGCCGCCTTGCCACCGTCAACGGCGATCTCGCGCTCATCTCTCTCAGCGTCGCGCGCAAACCTGTCCCGGAAGGCGCAAGGCAGCGCTTCCTCGAGAGGCTGGCTACCACCGGCACACCCGGGCGCCCTGTATCCGTCATGCCCATCGATTCAGCCCCGGCACGCCGGTCCTCAGCACTGCCGTGGCTCGCCGTTGCCGCGCTTCTTCTGGTCTCAGCGGGGCTTGGCTTCCAGATCATGCGCCTCAACGACAGACTGCGCGGCGAGTCGGACCACGCCGCGCAACTGGCCGCGGCCAACGCCGACCTCATCCAAAAAAATACCGGCGCCCATCATCTTCTCCAGCTCATGACCGCCCCGCACGCGCAGCACGCGGTGCTCACCGCCGCACCTGGCAGGCCTGTCCCAATGGGTCGAGCCGTCTATCTCGCCGAAAGTGGAGCTCTCGTCTTCCAGGGCAGCAATCTCACCCGTCTGCCCGCAAACAAGACCTACGAACTCTGGCTCATCCCTGCCAACGGCCACCCGCCGATGCCCGCGGGAATGTTCAAGCCCGATGCGATGGGCAATGCCAGCGTGATGATGCCGCCGCTGCCGAAAGGCGTGATGGCCAAGGCCTTCGGGGTTACGGTTGAAAAGGCAGGCGGCTCCGACGCGCCCACCATGCCCATTGTCCTTTCCGGAGCTGCCGTTTCGGCAGGCGAATAACCACCCCTCGCCCATTTGCCTCGCAGCGCGCTGCCCCGATAGACTGCGTGCGTGCAAAAAATGAAAAAGTTTCTCCCCTGAAGATCGGGATGAGTGGCTGTCACAAGGGCTGAGAGGCGCAGCAATTCGCCTTCAACCGCCAGTGCGGCCTGCGCACAATTCATCGCTGTCAATAAAAGGAGACACACCCTTGCGCCTTGGACGGAGATCGTTCATTTTTTCCTGCGGCCTGCTCGCGACCGCCTTTGCAGCCACTCTCGCCTCGGCCCAGCTTTCTCCACCGCCTCACGCCAAGCCGACCCATCTCAAGCATGTGCTCGTTATCGGCCAGACCAAGGGCTTTGAGCATGACTCCGTTTCTGCCGCGATGGCCGCCATCTATGACATGGGTCAGCAGACCGGCCTGTGGGACACCGAGATGCGCACCGACACCGAGTTGCTGACCAAGAAGGACCTTGGACGCAACGCGAAGAATCTCGACTATTTCGATCTCATCGTTTTTGCCAGCACCACCGGCGAGCTCGATATGGACGACAGCCAGAAGAAGGATATGATGTCGTTCATTCACGAGGACGGCAAAGGCTTCGTCGGTATCCACGCGGCTCTCGATACCAACTACACCTGGCCTGAGTACGGCGAGATGATCGGAGGCTGGTTCGATCAGCATCCCTGGATGACCTTCAGCGCGCCGATCATCAACGAGGATCCCGATTTCCCCGCTGTCCGTCATTTCCCCAAAGCTTTCACCAAGTTCGACGAGATCTACCAGCCCAAAAGCTGGTCGCGCGACAAGGTCAATGTCCTGCTCAGCCTCGATCCCACCCGGCTCGACTACAACAACAACCCGCGCGTTCACCGCACCGATCACGACTTCGCCGTTGCCTGGAGCAAAATGTACGGCAAGGGACGCGTCTTCTACTCCACCCTCGGTCATACTGAGGAATCATGGCAGGACCCAGATATTCGCAAGATGTACTTCGAGGCCATCAAGTGGGCGCTCTGGATGACGGAGGGCAGCACCGCGTCACATCCACACCCCGCCGTGGCAGCGCAATCTCACTAAGCCCGGCAACTGGACCCGCTCACCTCTGGACTCAACCCTGGACCCGACTCTCGTGATGAACCGAAGAACTTTCCTCTCCTCCGCCGGCATCATGCTCGCATCGCACTCGGTCAGCCGCCTCTTGCCCGCGCAGCAAAAGCCCGCGGGCAAGGCCGACCACACTCTTCGCATCGAGCCCTGCACGCTCGACATCGGTCCAGGCGTTTCGATCAAGACAATCGCCTACAACAGCCAGGTTCCGGGCCCGCTGCTGCACTTGCGCGAAGGCGTGCCGGTCACAATCGACGTGACCAACGCCTCCACCGTAGCCGATATCGTTCACTGGCACGGCCTTGCCATCGACTCTTTCAACGACGGAGCGATGGAAGAAGGCTCGCCCATGATCGGGCCCGGCACAACGCATCGCTATCACTTCACGCCCAGGCCCGCGGGCACGCGCTGGTATCACACGCATGCCTCGGCGGACGGCAAACTCGACGTCTCCACCTACACCGGCCAGTTCGGTTTTCTTCTCATTGACGGCGGCTCCCAGCCCGGCCACTACGACCAGGAAATCAACCTGGCGATTCACCACTGGGAGCCCTCGTTCATTCCCATGGTCGAAACCATGCGGGCCGCATCCGCCAACATGCCCCTCACCGCCGGCTCCGACGTCGGCTACAAATACGCCACCGTGAACGCTCACATGCTCGGCGCCGGCGAACCCCTCCGCGTGAAGCAGGGCCAGCGCGTGCTGATGCGGCTGCTGAATGCCAGCGCCACCGAGAACGTTGTTCTCGCGCTGCCTGGGCACAAATTCACCGTCATCGCCATGGACGGCAACCCCGTTCCCAAACCGCAAAGCGTTGAGGTCCTCTCGCTCGCCGTTGCTGAACGCGTCGACGCCATCGTCGAAATGAACAAGCCCGGCAAATGGATCCTCGGCTCCACGCTCAAAAAAGCTCGCGAGATGGGCCTCGGCATCGTGGTCGAATACGCAGGCCAGACCGGCGACCCCGTCTGGACCGATCCCGCGCCGCAGCCCTGGGATTACACACAATTCGCCGACACCGGCTCCGTGCCCGTGGCCGACGGTACCTTTATTCTCACTTTCCGCGACATCGGTGCCCAAAAGGGCTCGCAATTCGATACCTGGACGATCAACAACAAGTCCTGGCCCGACATTGATCCGCTCATGGTCCACGCCGGCAAACGCTACCGCCTCGTCTTCCGCAACGGCAGCGGCGACCAGCATCCACTGCATCTTCACCGTCATACTTTTGAAGTCACAAAGATCGGCAACACGCCTCTGCGCGGCCTTATGAAAGACGTCATCAACGTCATGCCGCTCGAAACTGTGGAAGTGGACTTCATCGCCGATAATCCCGGGGACACGCTCTGGCACTGCCATCAGCAGCTCCACATGGACTTCGGCTTCATGCAGCTCATCAAGTACGCCTGACACCAATGGGACACGCGCAGAAATGATCGCAGGGGATTCGACTTTGAAGAGGATGAAAGGCGTTCGCATCGCCGCCGTTGCGGCAATCATCATCGCAGGCTCACTCGGCACCCGCTATCTGCTGACGCCCGTTGACGCGGCAGCGCAACCCAGCGCCGAAGACGCCGGCGCAAAGGCTTACGCCGAACATTGCGCCATCTGCCACGGCGACCAGCGCGAAGGTATTCTGCCGGGCTTTCCGCCACTCACCGGCATCAGTCACCAGATGAGCGATGCCCAAATCATCGCCTTGGTCCATACCGGCAAAGGCCGCATGCCGGCGTTTACCTCGCTTGAGGGCGACGAGCTCGCAGCACTGGTGAAGTATCTCGAGCAGCCTCCCGCTGGAGGCTCCGGGCCCGCCGCAGAACCTGAATCCTCCGACCTGGCTAAAACCGGCGAAAGCATCTTCCACCAGAACTGCGCCTTCTGCCACGGCCGCGACGCCATGGGCGGCGAAACCGGCCCCGATCTCACGTCATCCAAGCTCGTCCGCGGCGACAAGAATGGCGACCAGATCGCCGCAGTCGTTCGCGAAGGCCGCCCCGCAAACAAGATGCCCGCGTTCAACTTCTCCAAAGATGAAATTCAGGGCCTCGTCGCCTTCATTCACTTTCGCGAGGCTGCCGCGGCTGCACATCCCGGCGGACGCCGCGGCGTCGCCGTTGAAGACCTGCAAACCGGCAACGCTGAAGCTGGCCGCAAATTCTTCGAGGGCGCTGGCGGATGTACACAATGCCACTCAGCCACAGGCGACCTGGCCCGCGTCGCTTCGCGCTATGAAGGCCTCAAACTCGAACAGCGCATGCTCTATCCTGAGGGCGCAAAGAGCACCGTCACGGTCTTTCTGCCCAGTGGCAAAAAGATCTCAGGCACGCTCACCTATCACGACGAATTTACCGTTGCGATGCGGGATGAAAGCGGCAACTGGCGCTCCTGGCCCGTGAGCCGCGTGCGCTACACCATCAACGCGCCCGTGGAAGCTCATGTAAAGCTCTTTCCCAAATACACAGACGACGACATTCACGACCTGATGGCGTATCTGCAAACGCTGCGCTGATGGTTCGCCCAGCTATGAAAAGCGCTGCAAAGCGATGATCAGTGTACCGTCAACGCTTGATCGACAACTTTCCAGTCAGCGCTTTTCAGCAGCTCATCTATCCGCTCAGGCGATCCATTCATATCGATCGCAATATTCTCGATTGCCGGATACCGCCCCGGACGCCTGAAATGAAAGCGCAGCCACCGGTCGCTCGCGTTCCACGTCGCCGCCTTCCAGTTGCCAAATAACAACCACACCGACACATTGCCGTGTTTGTCCGGCGCCGACTTAAACGCCATCGCCGTTCCCGGCAGCTTCAGATCCGTCAGCGACGTCGGTGGACCGTCCAGTTCCTGGCTCAATCGGTTGAAATGCACATTCACAACCAGCTTGTTCGGTTTGGCGGCGCGCTGAATCTCTGCCGCAATCGCCGGATCCATCGGCGAGGCTTTGAACTTCTCCATCAGCGGCTGCAGGCGCGCCATCTGTTCCTGCGCCTGCTTTGAGTCCGGACGCAGGCGATACTCCCGTGTCATCGACTCATTGATATCCAGCGGCACATCCGGATCATTACTCACCTCCGCATCATCGTCCACATCGAAGCGCACATTCTCCATTTCTACCCAATCTTCATTGGGAATCTGATCGAGAACACTGTGCAGCGCGTCGCGATAATGCACCAGCATTCCCCGCTCTTCTGCCGTGGGGGCCCGCTCCGACTGCGCCATAGCTTCAACACCCCACGCTGCTGCCAGCGTCACCGATCCGAGCGCCACAAGCTTCCAAAAGCAGACAGGACGTACGTTCATCATCGCTCCTTATTGCTTCGCAAGTTCAACGCGCCGGTTTTTTGCGCGGCCATCTTCAGTTGAGTTATCCGCAACAGGCTTCGTATCGCCAAAGCCTTGCGCTGTCAACCGGTCCGCCGCGATGCCCTGCCCGACCAGCCACGCCCGCACCGTCTCCGCGCGCTTTTGACTCAGCACCTTGTTAGCCGCCGCTGCCCCAACATTGTCCGTGTGTCCCTCGATGCGCAGCTTCAGATCCGGATTGTCATTCAGCAGCTTCGCAATCTGCTGCAGCGTCGCCGTTGAAGAGTCCTGCAGTGTCGCCTTCCCCGTATCGAACAGAATTCCGTACACCGCGATGTGCCCGCTCTTGTCCAGTTCATCCTTGATCGATGATGCGTCTGCAGTCACTTCCTGTTCCATCTGCTGCTCGGTAATGATCGTCTGGTAGTAGAACGATCCGCTGTTCTGGAAATAGATCCAGGTCTTGCCCTTGTTCGCCGTAATTGTGGTCGTCGGATTTTCATACACAATGTGAAAGCCGCCGGTCTTCAGCGCCGTCTCAAGGTTGCGAAAGACCTGGATATCGCTTACGCCTTCACGCGTGCCGTAATCCCAGTAGTGATACTCGCCCTCGATGTGCTTGGTCTGTTCTTGGTCATCACCCTTGGCGATGGGCAGATCAGCCTGCTCAAATTCCTTGTTTTCACAGCTGTGAATCGTGCTGCCCGGCATGCGCGTGATCAACTGGGAATCCTTGCAGCCTTCGTAGTCCTCCGGCGCGTCCTGCGCACGTAGAGCGAGCGGCGTTATCGTCATCAGCAGAGCCAGCAGTGCGGAAAAGTTCTTCAATGGAGAGTCCTTTCAATTTGGGTAGCGGAATCGCACGGCTCCCCCCGCCTCGGGGCAAACCAATGTAGTCACGTGCGCAACCTGCAATCTGAAAAACGGCAGCTCCGCCTTGAATCCTTCTGTTGGAAAGCGATATCGCAGCTTCCCCGATTCGGAGAGCCGTTGTCAATAGAGATTCGCAGGAGCAGGAATGCGGCTCAGCGCCCTATGTCAGGGCGCGGTCCAGGTGCACATAGCCGCCATCTACCACGACGTGCTGCCCCGTTGTATGGCCAGAGTGCGTGGGTGACAGCAGAAACACCGTTGCTGCCGCAATCTCCGCGGCCAGCGTCATTCGCTTCCCCAGCGGAATCTTGTCCGTGATCCGCTTCAGCTCCGCTTCCGGATCGCCCAGCGTATCGAGCCAGCGCCGATAAAGCGGCGTCATTACCTCGGCGGGCAGCACCGCGTTCACGCGAATATTAAATGGCAGCAGCTCCGCGGCCCACTCGCGCGTAAGCGCAAGCTGCGCCCCTTTGCTCGCCGCATAGCCTGATGTATTCCCCTGCCCCGTCAACGCCACCTTTGAGCTGATGTTCACAATAGCGCCGTTGGTGCGCTTGAGCCCCTCAAGCGCATAATGCGCCAGCGCATAGTAGTGAAGAAGATTCTTGTTCAGGCTCTCAATGAAGCCTTGAACGGTGCCCTTTTCAAGGCCCACGCTGTCGTTCACGCCGGCATTGTTCACCAACCCGTATAGATCGCCAAATCGCTCGTGGACTTCATCCATCGCGGCCTTGCACCGCTCAGTATCCTCGAGGTTCGCTTCAATCAACACGCAGTTGGCGCCAACATCCTCCATCTCGTACATAAAGGTCTGCACATTCTCTGAGCGGCGGCTCAGGATCACTACCTGCGCGCCTTCCTCAAGGCAGGCCCGCGTAATGCCCGCGCCGATCCCCGCTGCTCCGCCTGTCACCACGACAAGTTTGTCTTTTAGTCCCAGATCCATGCGGCTTCCCTCGTCTATTCGATTCCCGCCATCACCAGCATGCGTGGTTCAGTCATCTCTTCGATCGCGCTGCGCACTCCCTCGCGTCCCAGTCCGGAATCCTTCACTCCGCCATAAGGCATCGGATCCAGCCGCCAGCTCGGCGTATCGCCCACAATCAGTGCGCCCACTTCAAGTTCGCGAAACGCCGTGAGAATCCTTCCCGCGTCGCGCGTCAGCAGCCCTGCCTGCAGCCCATACTTCGAGTGATTCACCGCTTCCAGTGCGTCCTCATAATCGTCGTATGGCTCGATCAGCAGCACGGGGCCAAAGACCTCTTCATCGCGAACCTTCATGCCCGGCTTGGTTGCTGTAAGAATTGTGGGCGTCACCAGCGCGCCCTCGCGGTCGCCCCCGATAACCACCTTTGCCCCCGCGCCAACCGCCTCTTTCACCCACGCTTCAACGCGCTCGGCGTCTTTCAGCCGTATCAGCGGACACAACTCGGTGGCCTCGTCGTCTGGACCGCCCGCGACCATCTTCTCCGCGTGCTCAACCACCTTCCACACGAACGACTGAAAGACGCGCCGCTCCGCAAACACCCGCTGCACGCTGATGCACGACTGCCCCGCGTATCCAAAAGCCGCCTGCGCCGTCCGCTTGGCTGCATCGTCCAGCTCAGGCCAATCGTTGTGCACAATCAGCGCAGCATTGCCGCCCAGTTCGAGCAGGACGCGCTTGCGTCCCGAGCGCGCCTTCAGCTGCCAGCCGACCTTTGCGGATCCCGTAAAGCTCACCAGCTTGATGCGATCTTCCTTCTCCGCGAGCCACGCCGTATCCGCATCCGCCAGTGGCAGCACCGCCAAAGCTTCCTCGGGCCACCCCGCTTTCAGAATCACCTCACCTAGCGCCAGCGCGGTAAAAGGTGTCTGCGGCGCCGGCTTCACAATCACCGGGCACCCCGCAGCCAGCGCCGGAGCCACCTTGTGCGCTACCAGGTTCAACGGGAAATTGAAAGGCGTAATCGCGAGCACCGGCCCCACCGGAAACCGCTGCACCATTCCCCAGCGATTCTCGTTGCCCTCCGTCAGGTCCAGCGGAATCGTCTCCCCGCCCAGCCGCGCCGCTTCTTCAGCCGCGGTCTTGAAGGTCAGCACGGCGCGGTCCACCTCAGCTCTCGCCAGCCGCAGCGGCTTGCCGGCTTCGGCCACAATCAGCTTCGCGAAGCGCTCTTTTTGCTCAATGAGAGCAGCGGCAATGTCTTCAAGAATCTCTTTGCGCTTCCACCGCGGCAGCGCGCGAGTGCGTCGCAAACTGGCAACCGCGTGGTGCACCGCCTGGCGCGCATCTGTGCGCGATGCCACCGTCACACGGCCTACCAGCCCCTGGTCCCACGGCGAGCGCACTTCCATCGTCTCGCCGTCGCTCCATTCCTTGCCGCACAGCAGAAATCCAGTCTGTGCCCCCGGGCGCATCTTCATGCCGTCACCACTCCCTCGCAAAACCCTGACCACGATGTTACAGGGGCAAGGCGGAGGACTGTGAAGCCGGCATCAGAAGCTGGCACCGGTCGATGCGCAGGCAGGATGGAGGGCGGCCGTCTCGATGTTATCCTACGGCGTCTTTCCTGCCGCGACCGAGTTCTTTTGCGAAGCACGTACAAACGACACCAGATCGTCGGAATTTTTGATTTTGTGCTGCAGAATCGCTGCAATGACATCGTGCTCGATCAACTCGGGCATCTGGCTATCAATCTCGGCAGCCGTTTCCTGTCCGGGAAAGTGAACCATGAACACGGGGCGAGGATCGAACTTCCCTTGTGAGATGCGCTCTTCTTCAGGCGTCCAATTGTCATTCCCTTTCCAGAGGTTCACGCGCCACGAGTGATCCGAAGAGATAATCAGCGTCGTCTGATCCGCCTGGGCTGTGTTGCCGATCTGCTCTTCAAGCTGGTCCAGCGCTGTATCGGCCAGCGCAAGATTATCGATATAGTTTCCGCACGCGCATAGCTTGCCGGTCTTGCGGTCGTAGATACCAGGCGGATGCGGCACCAATAAATGGATAAAAGCAAAACCGATCTTGTTGTCGCGGATTAGGTTGCGCGCGTGCTGCATCAGGTTCTCATACACCTCGACTCGAGGCGCCGCGAGATCCTCCCTGCTCGGGTTACGACTCGTGAGAAAGCTTTGAAACATGATCCCCGAGTTTGCCAATACCGACTTGTCGCTCGACGCGCCAACTGCCTCCATCGGAAGAGCAAAAGCGCGCGAAGGTACCCAATAACAGGAATCAAGCGACGATGAGAGGATCCGGCAATAGGGGTTGTACCAGCCCACTACTCCGGTATTCCACCCCGCGGTCCGGCCGATACCGAACAAAGAGTCGTTCTGGTCAAAAGCAAGCCAGCGATGCTGCGAGTGGTTTAGATAAAACAAATCGCGGAAAGCATTACTGCGAATCTCATCGATTTGCTTGCCTGTGATCAAAGAGGGAAGAATGCGATCCGTAAAGAATCCCGAGGGCTGAATATCCCCGAATACAACGCTCTTCGAACGAAGTCTGCTGAAGTTCGGGAACTGCAAGCCCGCAGGCGGTTGCTCGAAAATAAGCCTGTAGGAGAGTTCGTCGAAGAGCACCCAAATGATCCGTTCGGACTTCGCTGCTTGCACCGGCCGTGAAATACGTGGTGCCGGCTTGAAGCCGTAGGCAGAGAACAGCAGCTGCGGCACGACCCATAACAGGCAAAAGGCGAAAGCCGCCAGCAGCAGACGCGTCCCCTTAACGAAAGCTTGTGTGAGAAGCGGCTTCCACCATGCCAGTGCGGCAACACCAGCCGTTAGCGCCAGCCGGAATGGCCATTGAAACCAGACGTGCGATACCGCTAAAAGCATCCACGGCGCACCAACGCCTTCCGAAATATCGGGGGCCAGCCCCGTTCGCCATGCCAATGTCAGAGAAATAAGACTGTCGATGGCTCGTAGCACGACCAACAGGGTGATCGCGGCACTTACGATCGCCCTCGGCGCAGGCTTGAAACGATAGTGAAAATATGCGATGACGCCAAGGATGCCAAGAGCAATCTCCAGCATCGCCAGGAGCAAGCCCCATATAAGATTCGCGATCGATCCTTGATGATGGTAGAGAACAATATCGCCCGGAAACAAAAGCGTTGCAAAATACGGAAGAGAGAGCAGCAGTGCCGCCCCCAGCGCTTCCAGTAACCACCGTGGTTTCACTTCATCTTCTCCAACAGCCAGAGCGTGCGCCCATTGGGCAAGGATTGCTGCGCGCGCGCCGCAAAGCTCTCGCCGACCACCTGCGCGAAGTAGCTTTCCGTCAGGTGAGAGTAGAGGTCTTCACGCCCGCGCGATAGCCCGGCAAACTGCGCGTCTTCCCTAGGAACCCACTCGATGATCGCCCAGCGCGTCGTGATCTCTGCCACCTGAGCAAGAATCTGCGTCAGCGGAATCTGTTCTGCGACGAGCAGATGATGCAGCACCCCCAGCATCAGCACACAGTCGAACTCTCCCTTTGCGCGCTCGATAAGGCCGGCGCATTCGCAGTTGCGCCACCCCACCGCCGGAGTTGGTCGCGCGAAGTCTGCAACCAGCGGCAGAACCTGTAATCCATCTCGATGCGCCGCTCGCCAGTGAAGCTCCGTCGCGCTGACGTCGGGATCCCAGGCGACAACGGTGGCGCCGCACTCGGCAGCAATCCTTGAATAGACGCCGGTGTTCCCACCAACATCCAGAACACTTTTGGGCTGTCTGCCGGTGAGGCTGGAACGGACAAACTCCCGCTTCGCGCTGTGATCGTCTGCCGCATAATGCGCGGCTGTTTCGGTGTATCCGCTCCATCGCGACGTTTGTACCGGGGGTGTGAGCTCCCCAAGATGCTTGCGCTGGCCGGCAAGCGTGCGCCGCAGGATCATCGTTGCAATGTCGTCCGAGACTTCCCTCTTGTACACCTTCGAATTGGCGCTGCTTGTAGCAAGTCGCTTCTCAAACAGCGCGGGCAACGCCACCAGCGAACGCAGCGGTCCACGCCAACGCCTGCTGAACGAGAGCCACTGTGCGAGATCTCCAGGTTCGTACCCGTCACGCCGCTGCTGCGAAGCAGAGAGCGGCCATCCGAGATACTTGTATGCAGCAAGCGGCAACAGAAACGTCCGAACAAACTGTGCCTGTGCGATCCATATTGGATTTCCCTGCTCCTTCAGCTCGAAAGAGAGCACGTCCACAAAGATCGGCTTCGCCGCGGAGAAGAGCACATTCATTGGAGTCGCATCCTTAAGGATGTACCCGCTTTCAAAAGCCTCTTCGCAAAGATCCAGCGTCAACTGGGCAGCGGCAATCCATTGCCCAGGTGCCCACTCCCACGGATATGACGGGAAAAAAACGCGCTCGTGTTCAAGCAGCAAAGAACTGCCTGGCGCTGTCTCAAGAATCTCCGTCGGCACGAGGCGGCGTTGCTCCATCCAGCGTTGAGCCGGGGCAGATCGAATCCAGGTAAGCACTTGTTCCGTGTGCTGAGGGTAGATCGCGCGCAGTACGCGGTCTCCATCCCGATACAGCGTTCCTTGCGGATCGCGAAAGGTGCCTGGGTCACCCGCGCGCGGCGTCACCTGATCAGACGGAAGCACTGTCTGCGTCTTTCGCTTTCCGCTTCTTCGTAAAGATTTGAAGGAACTGAAGAACGCGTTTTCGGATCAGGAATGTAAACCCAAGCACGGTGGAACCGATAATCTGCAGCAAAAATAGACCGGAGCCCGGATCCACATAGGCATAGGCAGGTTCGGCGCTAATGCACAGCGCCGCAAACGCCCAGGCTGCTACAACGGCTCCGTAGATCAACCTACAAAGCAACGGCCTTGCCATAAATTGCCCTTTCGAAGGAAGCTGAGGTAAGTGTAATCGCAATGGAAAGACGCCGGATAGATACGAGCGGAGAGGTAGGTAACAAATAAATAAGATGCCGGTAGTTATCCTGGCCTGCCCAGACGCCCACAAGCAACGCCGCCATGCCCTTGTCCAGAAACAACCAGGATTTAAAGGCGCCTTCCCCGGGAAATCGTAAGCCGCAGGGTACACTGATTCCCTATGATCCACGACGGCAGGAGGCGCAAACTTCCTTTTGACCCCGCCGAAGCGCTTGCGCATCTAAGGTATAGCGACCCGAAGCTGGGCGCCCTGATCGACCGCGTCGGCGCATTCACGCTCAGGCTCGACCAGTCGCCGTCTCCCTTTGAGTCCCTGTTTGAAGCGATCCTTTACCAGCAGTTACACGGCAAAGCTGCCGCCACCATTCACCGGCGCGTCCGGGAATACTTCGGAGGAGACCCGACCCCGCAACAGTTGCTCGCCGTGCCTGACGATCCGCTGCGCGCCGCCGGGGTCTCAGGAAACAAAATCAAGGCTGTGCGCGATCTGGCCGCAAAAACCATCGATGGCACCGTGCCCTCGCACAAAGCAATTATGAAAATGCCCGATGCCGACATCGTCGAACGACTCACTGAGGTCCGTGGCATCGGCCCGTGGACCGTTGAAATGCTCCTCATCTTTCGGCTCGGCCGGCCCGATGTTCTTCCTGTAACTGACTACGGCGTGCGCAAGGGCTACGCTTTGACCTTCATGAAGCTGCCCCGATCGCGCCCGATTGAAGCAGCAGACCTGCCCAAACCCGATGTCCTGTTTCGGCGCGGCCGAAAGTGGGCGCCGTTCCGATCGGTGGCGAGCTGGTATCTGTGGCGAGCTTGCGATCTCGCCAAAGGCCAGTCCGGCGGCCGCCCGCTCGACGAATAGACGAGTAACAGTTCCGCACCGGCATTCATCAAATTTCATGTGAGCACAAGAAACTTCCATGCCACCCAGTAAGGGTTTTATCTGCATCCACGGCCACTTCTACCAGCCCCCGCGGGAGAACCCGTGGCTCGAGACCGTCGAGACTCAGGACTCAGCCGCGCCCTACCACGACTGGAACGAGCGAGTCTGCGCGGAGTGCTACGCGCCCAACGGCGCTGCGCGCATCCAGAACAGCAGAAACCAGATCATGCGCATCATCAATAACTACGGGCGCATGAGCTTCAACTTCGGCCCCACCCTGCTTAGCTGGCTCAAAGAGAACGCTCCTCGCACGCACCGCATGATTCTCGATGGCGAGCGCCGCAGCCGCCGCTCCTACATGGGGCACAGCTCCGCCATGGCGCAGGTCTACAACCACATCATCATGCCCCTCGCCAATCGCCGCGACCGCGTCACACAAATCCGCTGGGGCATCGCCGATTACCGGTACAACTACGGCCTGGCACCCGAAGGCATGTGGCTGGCGGAGACCGCGGCCGACGCCGAGACCCTCGAACTGCTAGCTCAGAATCGAATCAGGTTCACCGTCCTCGCGCCGCACCAGTGCAAACGCATACGCGCGCTCAAAACCGACGCTTCCGGCGCTGAAATTCCCTGGAGCGATACGCCCAACGCCTCGGTCGACACCACCCGCCCCTACCTGGTTCGCTTTGCCTCCGGGGCTCCGCCGCTCGCCGTCTTCTTCTACAACGGCCCGGCCTCGCGCGCCATTGCATTCGAGGGGCTCCTCGACTCAGGGGAATCCTTCGCCGGCCGCCTCAAGGCCGGCTTCAAAGACAGCGCCGAGGCTCAGCTCGTCCACGTTGCCACCGATGGCGAATCGTACGGCCATCATCACAAGCACGGCGAAATGGCCCTCGCCTATGCCTTTAAACTTCTCGAGCAGGATAAGACCGTCCGGCCCACTAACTACGGCAGCTTCCTCGCCCAGTTTCCGCCCGAGTACGAATGCGAAATCGTCGACGACACTTCGTGGAGTTGTATCCATGGCGTCGAACGCTGGCGCTCCAACTGCGGCTGCAACGGCGGCCACGCCGGATGGAACCAGCAATGGCGCACGCCCCTCCGCGAGGCCCTCGACAGCCTACGCGATGCTGTGGCGCCAATTACGGAAGCAGCAGGGGCTGAACTGTTCCGCGACGTGTGGGAAGCTCGCGACTCCTACATCGACGTCATCCTCGACCGCCGCCCCGAAAGCGTGGACCGTTTTTTCCAGCGTCATCAGACTCACGCGCTCACTCCGGAAGAACGCATCCGCGCCCTGCAGCTCATGGAGCTTCAGCGCCACGCCCAGCTCATGTACACGAGCTGCGGATGGTTCTTCGACGACATCTCCGGTATCGAGACGGTGCAGGTCATCGCTTACGCCGGACGCGTGCTCCAACTTGCCATTGAGCTCTTCGGCGACAGTGTAGCCGGCGTGGAGCAAGCCTTCGTTACCCGCCTCGCTCAAGCAAAGTCGAATGTGCCGAGCGAAGGCGACGGCGCCCGCATCTACAACGATCGCGTCCGCAAGATGGAAGTGAACCTTGAGCAGGTTGCCGCCCACTATGCCATCAGCAGTGTTTTCTCATCTTTTGCGGACGAGACCGACCTTTTCTGCTTTCGCGTCCGCCGCATCTCCTACGAGGTCCGCACGTCGGGCAGTGGCCGCCTTGCGCTTGGCCGTGCTCACGTTGCCAGCGCAATTACCGGCAAGAACCAGGCCTTCAGCTTCGCGGTTCTTCACTTCGGCGACCAGAACATCACCGCCGCGGTCAAACCCTACCTCGAGAGCGATGCAACGGAATTTGAAGCCTTCGCCGCCGAAGCCTCCGGCCAGGTGCAGAAGGCGAATTTCCCCGAGGTCATCCGGCAGATTGACCGCTACTACGGCCGCGTTGGCTACTCGCTTACCTCGCTCTTCAGCGATGAGCAGCGCCGCATTGTGCGCATCATCCTCGATTCCACGCTCTCGGACATCGAGAAATCGCTCACCAGCATCTACGACGACCATGCCAGCCTGCTCCACTACCTCTCGCAGGCAGGTCTGCCCAAGCCGCCGGCCCTTGCCCTCGCCGCGGGTTTCGCTGTCAACGCCGGCGTTCGCGATGCCCTCGAAACCGACCCTCCCGACATCGCGATGCTGCGCTCGTTTCTGCGGCTCGCCGATTCCGATCAGGTGGCGCTCGAAACTGCGAACCTCAGCTACATTGCCGACCAGCGCATGAAGCGAGCCATGGTTGAGCTTCAGCTCTCCGCCGGGTCTCTTGAAGTTCTGGATCGCGCGCTGACGCTCGCCCATGCCCTCAGAGAGATGCCTTTCGACCTGAACCTCTGGCAGGCGCAAAATATCTGGTATGAAATCTTTCTCAGCTCCGGCTATGCCCTCACCGCCCTTGCCGATGAGGACCGCGCTAAATGGGATAAGCAGTACTCCGAGCTGGGCGATTGCCTCTCCATCGATACAGAGGCGATCAGCGCTCCCGAACAGCTCGCCGAAAGCACCGGGGATTAGCTGATCAATTCCACAGCCAGACCGGATTGCGAGGGACCTACCCCTTCAGCACGGTCCGGATGTGCAATTCCTTCAGCTGCTGGTCGCTCACCGTCGTCGGCGCCTCTGCCATCAGGTCGATCGCCTTCGCCGTCTTGGGGAAGGTGATCACTTCGCGCAGGCTCGGCGCACCGGCCAGCAGCATCACGATGCGGTCGAGCCCCAGCGCAATGCCTCCATGCGGTGGCGTGCCATACTCCAGCGCATCGAGAAAGAAGCCGAACCGCTGTCGCGCTTCCTCATCGCTGATGCCCAACGATGAGAAAATCTGCTGCTGCACATCCTTGCGGTGAATACGAATGGACCCCGAACCCAGCTCCAGCCCATTCATCGCCAGGTCGTAGCAATCCGCGCGCACCGACGCCGGGTCGCTCTTGAGGTTCGCCATGTCGGCCTCGTACGGCGCCGTAAAGGGATGATGCGCCGGCACCCAGTGGCCCGACTCCAGGTGATACTCAAACATCGGAAAGTCGATAATCCAGATAGGGTGAAAGGCCGCCGACCCATCCAGCTTCGTCCCGCTCTTCAGATCCGCATTCCGGACTGCCTGGTCCGTTATCTCGAATGCCTTGTGCCGGTCGGCATACTTCTTCGCCAGTTCGGTCCTGAAGTTCCCCGCGGCCGCGTAGACGTTGATCTCGCGCTCGCTCAGGCGTCCCTCGAACTTTGTATCGCTCGCCTTGATGTGATGCGCGGGATCGCCCGCCACCACGATCACGAAATCGCCGTCGGCCGCGCCCGTCAACTCGCGCACCTTCGTCGCCGCCTCAGGGAAGCTCTTCGCCAGCCGCTTGAAGTCGTCAATAAACTTCGCGCCCTTCTTCGCATCGAAGAGCGGATGGTTGTCCTCGCGTTCCTTGCGGCTCAGCTCACCGACATTGGGAATCCGCAGCGCCACCACCGGCAGCGCCGGATCGATCTGCAGCGTGCCCAGCGCCTCGTCTGTAAACGCCGGACGCACGTCCGTCAGCTTTGGCAACCGCAGGTCCGGCTTGTCGGTTCCGTAGGTCCGCATCGACTCGTCATACGTAATCCGCGGAAAGGGCGTGGGGAGCGTGATACCCGCCGCGGCAAACGCTGCCGCGCAAAACTTCTCCACCACGCCAAAGACATGCTCGCGCCGTGGAAAGCTCATCTCCAGATCAACCTGCGTGAACTCAAGCTGCCGGTCCGCGCGCTGATCCTCATCGCGGAAGCACCGCGCGATCTGGAAGTACCGATCGAAGCCCGAGACCATCAGCAACTGCTTGAAAATCTGCGGCGACTGCGGCAGCGCGTAAAACTCGCCCGGATGCACACGGCTCGGCACCAGGAAATCCCGCGCTCCCTCCGGCGTCGACTTGGTGAGAATCGGCGTTTCGATCTCGAGGAATCCCTGCCCGCTCAGGCTCTCCCGCACGGCGCGCGTAATCTCATGCCGCAGCCGGAAGTTGTGCTGCATCTCCGCGCGGCGAAGGTCCACGTATCTGATACTTGAGCCGCACTTCCTCGTTCTGAATCGCATCTTCCGCGGGCGAAAACGGCGCCAGCTTCGCGTCGTTGAGCACGCGCAGCTCCGTCGCCTCGATCTCAATCTCGCCGGTGGGCATCTTCGGGTTGATCGCATCCGCATCGCGCATCATCACCGTGCCAACCGCGGCAACCACGTATTCCGGGCGCACCAACTCGCCCTTGCGATGTCCTTCCGGAACAAGCTCCTTGTCCAGCACCACCTGCGCTATGCCCGAGCGGTCGCGCAGATCGAGAAAGATCAGGTTGCCATGATCGCGCCTGCGGTTGACCCAGCCCATCAGTACCACCTTCTGGCCGGCGTGGGCGGCGCGCAAATCGCCGCAAAGATGCGTCCGTTCAAGAGTGCCTAAGAAGTCCAGTGCCACAAGAATCCTTCTGTCTTTTTACTCGCCCGAAGGCCGAGCCAGGCACTTCGTGCCGTTCTCGTTCCCAAGGTTCTGGCGGTTTTGCAGAGTGTCCGATGCGCTCATCCAGCCAGGAATCGCGCGAGTTCGGCGCGCGCGACCTTCGTCTGTACGCCGGTTGAGAAATCCTTCACCGTAAGAATACCGGATTGAAGCTCGTCTTCGCCGAGGATGACGATGCAGCGAGCAACCTTATCGGCAACTTCAAAAGACTTCTTGAGCCGGAAGCTTCCATCGCCCAGTTCAATTCGCAATCCGCCGCGTCGCAGCTCGCGCGCCAGCTTGAGCGCCGCTGCATTCAGGCTCTCGCCCAGCGGAGCCACATACGCATCCACTCTCTCTGTTCGCGCCGCTTCCTGCGCCTGCAGAGTTAATACGAGCCGGTCCTCACCCATCGCAAAGCCGATGCCCGGCGCCTTCGGTCCGCCGATCGCCTCGCTCAGACCGTCATAGCGCCCGCCGCCCAGCAGCGCATTCTGCGCGCCCAGGCCGCCGTGCGTAAACTCAAACGTTGTCCGCGTGTAGTAGTCCAAGCCGCGCACTAGCCTGTGGTTCCGCGTATATGGGACTCCCGCCGCATCGAGCGCCTTCAATACCTCGTCAAAATGGGCCTTCGATGCCTCGTCCAGCGAGTCCGCCATCCTGGGCAGCGTCTCGATCAGCGGCTGATCCTCCGGCACCTTGCAGTCCAGCACGCGCAGCGGATTGGTGACCGCGCGGCGTTGGCAATCTATGCACATACGAGGAGCAATCGAGTCGAGAACTACACGAAGTGTTTCGTTGTAGCGCGCCCGGTCTGCCAACGACCCAACCGAATTGATCTCGAGCTTCCAGCCCGCGATGCCCAGGTCGTCCAGCAGCGTCGCCAGCATCTCGAGCACTTCCGCATCGCGCAGCGGGCTTTCGCTGCCGGCCGACACGGGCCCGATCACCTCGGCTCCGATCTGCGAAAACTGCCGGTAGCGCCCCTTCTGCGGCCGCTCGCGCCGAAACTGCGGCCCAATGTAGTAGAGCTTCTGCAACTGCCCGGTCTCGCCAAGCTTGTGCTCGATATACGCCCGCACTACGCCCGCCGTGTTCTCAGGCCGCAGCGTCAGCAGCTGCGTCTTCTCCGACTGCGCGCGCGCACGGTCCTCCCAGGTGTACATCTCTTTCGACACAATGTCGGTCTCTTCGCCCACCCCGCGGGCAAAGAGCGCCGTGTCTTCAAAGACAGGGGTGCGGATCTCGCCAAAGTTGTAGCGGGCAAAGACAGCGCGGGCGGTGGCCTCAATGCGGTTCCAGAGCGCCGTCTCCGGCGGCAGCAAATCGCGCGTCCCGCGCACGGCTTTCAGCGTAGTCATAACCTTTTTAGTTTAAATGGCTATCCGAGGATCGACTGCCCGAAGTGAAGCCACCAGGCGGGTGCGCCTCGCCAGAGATAAACAATGACGGCCTGAAGGACGATCATCAACGGCAGAGTGATGAGATACACCTTGTGGATGCGGCGGTCGACCAGCAGATCGCGTGCAACGCCGAGCAGGA
This sequence comes from uncultured Acidobacteriaceae bacterium, assembly GCA_963839215.1. GTDB lineage: Bacteria > Acidobacteriota > Terriglobia > Terriglobales > Acidobacteriaceae > Telmatobacter. The sequence goes on from CAWITZ010000005.1 coordinate 58,027, forward strand.
TGAGCGAATCGACGCAGATGAAGAAGATGCTGTGGTCGAAGATGTAATCGATGCGGCCAAAGGGTGCGTCGAGCAACGCAAAGGTGGCAATGAAGAGGAGACGGCGGTGCCACTCGGGCTTCTTGCGCCACAGGATGGCCAGAGAAACGAGGGTGCCGAAGACGAGCATGTCGCCGAACGGAACGCTCAGGAACGTATCCGTGTCGGCGTAGTTGGAGGACGTGCTTGTCGAACCGTCCCATGATGACCGCAATCGCAAAGCCCAGAGTCACCATGGTGGCAGCAAGTGCCACACCGAACCAGCCGAAGAAGCGATGCAGCTTTACGTTGTGAGTGCGGACCAGCAATGACTGAAAAATATAGAAGACAACCCAGGCGGAGAACGCCGCCCCATGGATCCAGAGAAGGAACGGGCGCGGGATGGCGGGGTGGAACAGATTCTGGTTAATGGTGTGGCTGAAGCCCCAGACCGCGACAGCGGCGGCGAGCAGCGACATTGAGAAATAGAAATACCTGTCCACCAGCCCGTTGCGGCCGGTGAAGCTGCGTGGTCGCGCCAGCGACGCGGTGCTTTGTGAGGAAGAGACCATTGCAGTACCTCAATCTTGCTTTTCCGGGGGCCGCCCGGGACGCCGCTCTTTGCGGCAGAGAAGTCGACAGAGTCTAGCACGGCGCTTAGTGCAGGTTGAAGAACGAAAGGGTTTGCCCTTTGATGGAAGCTCGTGAAGGCTTGCATCTCTGGCTAAATGGCTGCATCCAAACGAGTATGGAATACCGTCTTCTGGGAGGCAGCGGCCTCAAAGTCCCCGTTCTGAGTTTCGGCGCCGGCACATTCGGCGGCGGCAGCGACTTCTTTAATGCCTGGGGAGCCACCGACGACATCAACGCGGCGAAGCGCATGGTCGATATCTGCCTCGAGGCCGGCGTCAACCTTTTTGACACCGCGGATATCTACTCCGACGGCCGCAGTGAAGAGGTGCTGGGCAAAGCCCTCGACGGCCGCCGTGACAGCGCGCTTATCTCAACCAAGGCCAGCTTTCGCCTCGGCGAGGGCCCCAACGACATCGGCTCCTCCCGTTACCACCTTCGCCGGTCGATTGAAGGCAGCCTGCGCCGCCTTGGCACCGACTACGTGGACATCTACCACCTTCATGGTTTCGACGCCCTTACACCCATCGAAGAAGTGCAGGAGACGCTGAACACCTTTGTCCGCGAGGGAAAGGTGCGGTACATTGCTTGCTCCAACTTTTCCGGCTGGCATCTCATGAAGTCCCTCGCCGTTGCCGACCGCTATGGCTGGACGCGCTACGTTGCGCACCAGGTCTACTACTCCCTCGTGGGCCGCGAATACGAGTGGGAGCTGATGCCGCTCGGGCTCGATCAGAAAGTCGGCGCGCTCATTTGGAGTCCCCTCGGCTGGGGCCGTCTCACCGGCAAAATCCGCCGCGGCCACCCTATCCCGAAAGAGAGCCGCCTGCACAAGACCGCCGAGTTCGGACCGCCGGTGCCGGACGACTACCTCTACAGCGTCGTCGATGCGCTGGACGCCGTCTCCGCGCAGACCAAGAAATCCATTCCGCAGATCGCGCTGAACTGGCTTCTGCACCGGCCTACTGTTTCGTCGATTATTGTGGGCGCGCGCAACGAGGAACAGCTGAAGCAAAACCTGGGTGCGATGGGCTGGTCCCTCAACAAGGACCAGATCGCGCGGCTCGACAAGGCCAGCGACCGCACTCCCGCATACCCCTACTGGCACCAGCGCCAGTTCGCCGAGCGCAATCCGCCGCCAGTGTAGCCTGGGCAACTTCCTGGCTGGATGCGCAATCGCGGGACCGGCCCTTCAACATTCCAAATCCCCAAATGCGAGGGGCCGAGCTACCCTCAAGCCTGATAATTTGTCTCTTGAGATCAGGGCCACGAGCGAGGTGGAACCGACGATGGAGCACATTCACCGGCGGAGGCAGGGGTGAATGTCCAGCAGGGGGAACTCAGGCGATCGACGGTTTCATGAATCAGTTGGCACGGGAATTCGCGCGACAATTCGAATCCATCGGGGAATCGGACTGAAGAACATATGATGCCATTCTTCAACCTAACGTATCCACACTCTCAACGACTGCTGGCCGACAATAACGAGAGTCAGGGCGAGCGAGAGAGAATTCCATGCCCTATCACGACGAAGCACTGGGATGGTCACCGCCGAATCAGCCCACTCTACCTAGAAGTGAAACAGGCAAGCCAGCCTCCCGAGAGAGCCCGGTGCCCCATATCCGTGTTTTCGGACCTGTGAATTCGACGCGCCGATGTAGCGCACAGCAAATGCTATGCTGCCCGCACGCCGAGCCGGCGGCCAACAAGAAGCAGCACCGCAGCCAGCACCAGTGCGACTGGCACGATTGCCCATCGCCCTTCCACGGCGTCCATGCCCGCGTCGAGCAGTTGCACCGCGCCATAAAGCAGCAGCAACGTTTGCAGAGCGGCTCGCTGCCGCATCCACAGTGCGGCCAGCAACAGCAGGCCGAGTGCGCCATTGCGTGCCACAACGTAACCTGCCATTACCCGCAGGCCCCAGGTAACCGGCTCGTTGGGACCCGCAAGCATCGAAGGATGCACTGCCGCAATCACGGCGCCAGCCACCAGCAGCAACGCGCCCAGCACGCTCACCACCGTCGCCCACCAGGGAATCGTTTCGCGCTCCATTCTCGGCTGCCTCGCACCGAGAGATACGCGCCAGCATCTCACTTGCGTTCCATCTCAGCCGCGCTCAACCTTCTCGCACAGCCTTGCCGTTAGACCGCCTGATCCCTGACCACTGTGGTTCAGATCCGTACCAGCTCCGTCTGAATCTTCCCCGTCACCCACGCCTTCGTTTCCGACGTCAGCATGTTCACCTCGCTGCGCACGCCAAACTCCGGCAGATAAATGCCTGGCTCAACGGAGAAGCACGTGTGCGGCAGAATTCTGCGCTCGTCGTGGGTTTCGAGGTTGTCGAGGTGCGCGCCCGGCCCATGCAGCTCGCGCGCAATGTTGTGCCCGGTGCGGTGGGTGAAGTAGTCGCCAAAGCCCGCCGCGCAAATCACGGCGCGCGCTGCATCGTCGGCTTCAAATCCTCTGATCGCGCGCCCTTCGGCAAAGGCCTTCTGCACCGAAGCAATCGCCGCATCGCGCGCATCGCGCACCGTAGTAAACACCGTCTGCTCGCGCTCGGTCGGCTCGCGGCCCACCACGCCTGTCCAGGTGATGTCGTAGTGCAGGCTTTCCGGCTGGTCAATGCGGGCCCAGAGATCGATCAGCACAAAATCGCCTTCCCGGATCGGCTCGCACTTCTCCGCCGTCGGCTCATAGTGCGAGTCGGAACTGTTCGCGTTCACGCTCACATTCGGACCGTTCTCCCACACCAGCTTCTCGCGGCGCATCGCTTTCGCGAGCCACTGCATGTGGTCAAATTCTGTGTAGATGCCGCTGCCCTTGGCGGCTTTCGCCGGCCGCAGCCGCCGCCCAATCTCTTTCCAGCCTTCCGCAAGAATGCCGTCGATTGCCTGTTGCGCCACCGCGTGCGAGGCGATCTGCTCGGCGCTCATTACTGCCTCGAACTGGCTCACCATATCTGCCGAGCTCACAATCTGCTTGCCCAGGCTGCGCAGAAACTCCACCGTGCCGGCGTCCACCATCGAGACATACATGATTGCGTTGTTCGGCGAGTATTGCATCGCGATGCGGTGCGCACCGCCGAGCATCGCCTCAAGCCCGGCTGCGAGTTCCTGCCAGCTTGAGTACTGGCCCTTCGTCCCCGGCACGGCATCGAGGCGCGACTGCTCGATGCGGTGCACCAGCTTGCGCGGCTCCCCTTCTGCCGGCACGAAGTAGTACCAGCGCCGCGTCACGTGCGCCTTCGGGTCAAGGCCCAGCACACGTTCGCCGATCGGGTCGCGATGGTGATGGTCGTAGAAGAGCCAGCCGTCCAGCCCGGCCTCGCGCACAGCAGACTGAATTTGCCTCAAGATTCATAAGGCCCATCATACTTGGGCTGAATCAATGGACACGCGTCGGCGCTCTACGCAATGCGCTTGCGCATAGAACAGCGTCGCCTGCGGATTATCGTTATAGCGCTCGCAGCACTGGTAGCCGCGTCTCTCGTAGAGCGCGATCGCCGCCTTCAGCCCGTCGTGTGTGTCGAGATAGATCCACTGCGATGCCGGCGCTCTGGGCGAACTGCTCCAGAGCGTCCATCAGCCGGTCTGCAATGTGATGTCCACGCGCCTCCGGCCGCACATAGAGCCGCTTGCATTCGCCTGCATCCGCGATGCCGTTCAACTTGCGCAGCGCAACGCATCCGGCCAGTATCTCAGCCACCGGCACTGCGCCCACCGGAACTTCGCTGGCCAGCACTTCGCCCGGGCGGGCATCCCCCACGTAGGCCAGCCACATGCCGGAAGCAGGCTCGTCGAGCATCTTCTGGATTGCCTGCGGGGTATCGCGCACCACCACCTGCACCGCTTCGTAGTACTCTTCGAGAATCGCGAGGGCTTCCTCATTCACTGCGGCCAGCCGCTCGATCCGCATCTGCGGCATCTGTGTCATGATTCGCTCGACCTTAATTCGCTGGACATTGATTCGCCGGACACTGTCTGCACAAAATTCATAAGCCGTCCGAGGACGGCAAGGGCCGCGCCCGAGCGCAGCCCAAGTGGAGCTACCGAAGATTCGAGGTCCTGATACGGAAGGTGCGTTCCGGCGTAGCTTCTCTTAGAGCGCGGCCAGCGCCTCGACCTGGCTCGGAAAGAGGCCCGCGTACTTCGTGATGCCTACCATGGTGAAGACCTTGGTAAAGTGCGGGGAGAGGCCGAAGGCATAGACCTTCTGCCCTGAGTTCGCCGCCTCAATGAGCATCTGGATCACCAGCGCGATGCCGCTCGAATTGATGTAGTCCACCTTCGAGAAGTCCAGCAGCACAAGCTTCGCCGTCTGCTTCGGCAACGACTGATAGGTGCCCAGTACCGCGTCCTTCGACGTGCTGGCGATGTCTCCCTCATAGCGGAGAACGGTGACCGGGTGCCCGGCCGGGGAAGTTAGCTGGTCAACACGCGCCTTGGTTTCAGTCTGCACGATTCTGGTGTCTCCCGTTCGCAACGCTCTTACGACATTCTAAAGAGATTTCAGCCTGCCTGCCGCCCGCACTTCGACTTATCGTGCCTGCCGGCCCACAATCTCTGAAAACGCCGCTTTCAAATCAATTCTTTATCCAGCCGGATTACCAGCCGGACATAACTGCTGTTTCCGTTGGCCCCTTTGACCCACTCGGCCTCATCGACCAACGCCTGGATCAGGAACATGCCCATGCCGCGGGGATCTTCTTCGCCGTGAATCTTTCGATCGATATCGGGCTTCGGGGGAAGCTTCTTCAGACCCTTGCCATCGTCAATTACTTTCACTTCAAGCGCGTCGTCCACAGTGGAAAGCACCACGCCCACTGAAAGACCTTCGTTCAGCAGATTGCCGTGCTCAATGGCGTTGATGCAGGCCTCCGCCACCGCTGTCTTGAGGTCCTCGACGCGATCCTCACGAAATCCCATCAGCTTTGCCACCGCCGCCGCCGTGCTCATGGCTACCTTTTCGTAGCCGAGCCGCGACGGGAGTCTCACTTCCACGCTGGCGGGTTTCGCGAATGTCATGCGTCCGTCTCCATTGCACACCCCGGTTTCTCACCGCTTCGACCAGGTTCAGTCGATGGAGATTCCGGTTCCCTACACAGCGCCAGGGCCGTCATATCGTCACCCTGCGGGCCGCCTTGAGAAAAATCACCTATGGCTGTCCACAATGCAGCGAGCATATCATCCGCTTGCGTCGATCGGCACGTAGAAAACACATCCAGCAGTCTTTCCGGGCCAAATTCCTCGTCCCCGCAGAAGACTTCAGTCAAGCCATCGGTGTAGAACAGGAGCCTCGTACCCGGTTCAAACCCGCATTTATCGGCGGAGTAGCGCATGCCCGGCAGCAGCCCCAGCGGTGTTCCGCTCGACTCAAACTGCACCACTTCCGATCCAGGCCGGACCAGGAATCCCGGGTTGTGCCCGGCATTCACTACCTCAAGCTCCCCTTTTTCAGGGTGCAGGCGCATAAAGATTGCCGTCACATACCGCCGGCGCGCCTCTTCGCCCTCGGCCCAGTGATGCTGGTTCATCCGCGTCGCCAGCTCTTCCAGCGGGAGACCCACGCTGGCAATGGCCCGGAAAGCCGCCCTGAAACTCACCGACATCATCGCCGAGGCGAGGCCTTTGCCGGCCACATCGGCCACCACCATCAGCAGGCTGCCATCCGGCTGCTCCACAATGTCGAGATAGTCGCCGCCCACCTCATAGCAGGTCACCGAGCGAAACCCGACCGAGTAGCCATGGATCTCCGGCAATGTCTGCGGCAGCAGCGATTGCTGAATGTTCCTCGCCGCGTCCAGATCCTGCTGCACGCGCGCCCACTGCACGTTGCGCTCGTGGTGGCGGGCATTCTCAAGAGCGACCGCCGCCTGCAGCGTCAGCCCCTCCAGAAAATCCGCTTCATAGAGCGTCAGCTCCCGCCCTTCGGGAGGAACCACCACCAGCTCGGCCATCCGATTGCCTTCGCGGTCCTGCAACAGATAAATCGGGTTGGCCGGACTTGTGCCTTCAACCGCGTTGATGGTCTTCACGTTCCCGTAGGCCATGCCCACGTCAGGAAACGCCGCTCCCGCCATCTCAAGCTCACGCACCACGATGCGGAGCACCTGGTCGAGCACCTCATCCTCGCGGATCGTAGAGTGCACCTGCCGCGACGCCTCAAGCAATGCCTGCAGCCGAAACACCTGCTGCTGCAGCTCGATTGTCTCGCCGCCGCCTGGAAGCTGAATCCCCGCTGCCATCCTGTCCCCCGTGGAATCCCACTCTACCATGCCCTCACCTCAGCCCATTCGCTCTCTGCAAAGCCACCACCTGCCGGATATCGCGCACCTCGAGCACCCGCTTCGGATAACCTGCTCGCGCCACCGCCAGCATCGCCTGCCCAATCTCTCGCGTCGTCAGAATCTGGTTCGGCAGCATCCTCCCCAGCAGCGGCAACACCGGGCCCAGCACTTTGTAGAAAAGCTGGTACGACGGCGTCTTCGACACAATCCCATCCATCGGGCGTATAAATCCCGGGCGAAACATGTACGCGTCGAGCTGCAGCCGCAGCAGCGCATTTTCCGTTCGTCCCTTCACCCGCGCCCACATCATCCGTCCCTTCTCAGTGCTGTCCGTCCCCGATCCCGAGATATAGATGAAGTTCATTCCCGGCCGCACCTTGGTCAGCATCTCCGCCGCTGCCAAGGTAAAGCCATAGGTGATCCGCGTGTACTCCGCTTCCTTCACTCCGTTCGATGAAACGCCCAGACAGTAGAAGCACGCGTCATGTCCGCCCAGTGTGGCTTCCATGCCGGAAAAGTCTGCCAGGTCCTTATGCACAATCTCCCGCAGCTTCGCATCGCGTATGCCCGTCGTGCTTCGGCCGATCGAAGTGACTTGCTCCACCGCCGCATCGCGCAGGCACTCAAGCAGAACGCCCCGCCCCACCATTCCCGTCGCGCCGAACAGAAGAACCTTCATCTCCACCCTCGAGGCACGCCCCACAGAACTACCAGTTGGATGACCAAATCGAATCGAACCCCGTCAACTTATCAGTCTTCGCCGACGTCCATTTAATCCCAGGACAATACGGGCCAGTAACTCTCACGAGTAACTTGGAGTAATTAACTCCTAAGTTGGATTTATCGACCCGTACTGCGTGTGAACAGATGTTGATAACGAATGCAGTAGATTCGGTCGCGCCGCGTGTGCCAATACACGCCACTGAATGGGGACCTGAAGCCTGTCGCCGGCTCATCACCTGCCACACCTGCTTCAGTTTCAGTGGATCGCGCTCTGCGCACGCCAGGCACGACAAAGATCGGGGGATCATGTCATGAAGATACTGCGTGACGAAACCGGCCAGGTATTTCTCGGACTCGCCACTAACACCCAGACTGTCAAACCATCAACCGACCCTCAACCCGGCGCGGACATCACTGCTCCGGCTGCTGTCGCTTCCACCAGCACCGCACGTCCAACGCAACACTGCAGCTTTTATTGTCGCTACTGCGACGCCGTACTTTTCCTTCCCCATGACCAGCTCGGCCTCGCTTTCGCCGCGCCGGTTCTGCGCCGCACCAGCCTTCGGGCCATCGGCGCCGTCTGCGGCTCGTGCCACCATGTCGCGGTCTTCTCGCTCTTTCGCGGAATCCCCGGCTTCGACACGCGCCACAAACTCGCCGCTGTTCCCCGCGTGGGCAACACCGTTCTCGTCGATATGCTCCATTGCGGGGAAGAATCCTGCGATCACCCGCTCCCGCTCTTTGTCACCTCTGAAGACCGGCTTACCGGCGACGCCATCAAAGAACAGGGCCAAGCCTGGGACTGGGACCAACTCACCTGCGCTTCCGGTCATCGCATTCGCAGGCCGGTATGGCTCTATGACCGCAACCCGCTCATCTTTCCACAGCCGTTAAAGTAGGCGCGGTTCTCTCCGCCGCCGTCAGAGTAAGGCTCTCCCCCAGAGGCCGTTCAGATTCGCCAGGCCGGAAGCAATGCCTTTTCAGCTATTTCATTACCTGAAAGGGCGTTGCCGCCTCGGCGAATGTTAACGCGCGCGGTGCCACGGTTCCTGATTCCGGTTCCCACACCGGCATTTGCAAATCCGGCATCGGCTTTGACTGGAAGATCCTGCGGCAATGCTTTGCGATCAGGCGCGCCGACTTGTTTGCCTTCCGCTTGCGTGCGCTGTCAGTGGAGATGCCGCTGCCCGCATACATCTGCCGGTAGAGCTTTGAAAGAAAGATGAAGCCAAGGCGTCCGCGGATCGTCGGTGTGCAGGCCGAGCGCTTCCAGATCGCGCCCCAGGTGTAGAAGCGATCCCACACTTCCTGCGTCCTCGTCCGAATCTCGTCGGTGCTCATCAGCGGATGAGGAGTAAACATCTTGGGCCGAATGCTGGCCGGGATCAGCCAATAGCGCGTAATTGGCGTTCCCTCCACCAGCATCGGCGCCTTTTCCTGCTCCTTTTCCCAGCGGTTGAAATCGACAGTGCCGGGAAACGGCGTCATCATCACGAACTGGGCAAATGTCACAGCCTTCAGCGCCAGCTCGGCAGTCGCGCCGAAAGTGGCGGGCTTATCGCTCGGCAGCCCGAAGATGAACGAGCCCAGCACGTGCACGCCGTGTTCTTTGAAGGTGCGCAGCCGCTCCACGAGCAGGTCGCCCGACAGGTTGAAATCCTTGTGCACATTCTTCAGGCCTTCCGGGGTAACCGCTTCCACGCCCACGAGAGCGCCCTTGATGTGCGCCCGGTTCATTGCATCCAGGAATTCCGGGTCCTCGGCTGCCTCCATGGTGATCTGCGTGAAGAACACCATGTTCGAGGGCAGTTTCGCCAGCTCTTCCATCAGCATGAAACGCTCGGCGCGGGTCCTTTCCAGCTCTTCCACCCTGGGTTGATTGTTTTGCGCGCGGGCCAGGCGAAGGTCGGTGAATGAAACCGGATAGAAATTGTCATCTGCGAGGGCGATGAAGCGGAACCCCTTGCGGCGGAGATCGACGATCTCTTCAATCACCCGCTTGTAGCTGCGCTGCCTGGGCTTTTGCCCGTCCGTGCGCCAGACCGAGCAGAATGAGCAATGCTTGGGGCACCCGCGCACCGTCTGCACTGAGGCCCACATGTATTTCTCGGCGGAGATCAAATCCCAGCGCGCCGAAAGAAAATTCTCGCCACTCACTTTTCCGCCGGCATACATCCGCTGCGGCGTGCCCGCCGCGCAGTCTGCCAGCGCCGAGGCCCACACCAGATCGCCGTCGCCCGTTACCACGGAATGCGCCGACCCCCGGTCAAATGGCTCCTCGGGAAAGAGCGTCGCGTGAATGCCGCCAAAAATGACCCAGGCGCCGCGTTCGCGTGCAATGCGGCCCAGTTCGTACCCGCGCAACGCATTGCCGGTGTGCACACTAATGCCCACAATGTCGCCGCGCTCAATCGTCGAGGGATCCAGCTGCTCCAGGCTCTCGTCCACCAGGACGGGATCACCGTAGACAGCGGGCGTGGCAGCCGCCAGAACAAAGAGCCACCGCGGGGTGATAACAGCCGTTCCGAATGAATAATCACTCGGATTCATGAGATGAACCTTCATCCAGGCGCCTTTCGTTGCGCGTGCGCCGCAGCGCATTTTTCTAAATGTCAGGCACGAACCTGACTCTGTCGGCTATAAAACCGAGCCCTTAAAAATAGATGTTGATGCCCCGCTAATCATACGCCCGCGGCTGCTCAATCTGGCCGATATTCGACAACACTGGACCTGCCGCCTGATGACAGGGCAGATCCTGACTCCCTCGCGGCCGCTCCCCCCTGATTTATCCTTCCCTCGATGCGCAAGACCCTTTCCGTCGCCATGATCGCCATGAACGAGGAGGCGAATCTGCCCCGCACGCTCGAAAGCGTCCGCTGGGCCGACGAGATCGTCATTGTCGACTCCGGCTCCAAAGACCGCACCCTTGAAATTGCCCACTCTTTCGGCGCCAAAACCCACTACCACGTCTTCGGCGGCCACGGCGAGCAGAAGAATGTCGCCCTCGACCTCTGCGCCGGCGACTGGTGCCTGCTTCTCGACGCCGACGAGGTCCTGACCCCCGGCCTACAAGCCGAGATTCAGCAGCTACTTAGCGACGAGCCTGCCCTCGGCGCCTACTGGATCCCCCGCCTTAACCTCTACTTTGGCCGCTGGATCCGCCACGGCGGTTTCTACCCAGACCACAAGCTGCGCCTCTTCCGCCGCGGAGCAGCACGGCTCAGCGAAGGCGTCGGGCCCCACTCCACCCCACAATTCTCCGGCCCCCGCGGAACCCTGAAGCACGACATGCTCCACTACGCCTACCCCACGCTCGCCATCTACCTCGAGCACATGAGCCGCTATTCGACCGAAATAGCTGAGCTTCTCTACCGCGACGGCCGCACCAGCCGCTCCCTGCCCGCTTTTCTCTGGAACGGCGTCCTTAACCCCATCGCCACCTTCATTTACAACTACTTTTTCCGACTCGGCTTTCTCGATGGGCGCGAAGGCCTGCTGCTCCACATCAACCACTCGATCTACATCCACTGGAAATTCATCAAGGCGTGGTGGCTGGCAAAGAGCCGGGCGTAAACAGGGCCTCTCTTCGACGACTAAGCATCGCTTCATGAGTTGTTTGCCCGGGTTCCGAGACATCTGAACCGAATTGACCAGGCCAAGAGCGGAAAAATATCCCGCTACACCTTGCGCTTCTACATGTCGTCGTGTATATGTAGAAGCCATAGGCATGACGACTCCATCCAAATTCGACCTCCCGCAAGGCACGCTCGACCTGCTTATTCTTCGCGTGGTCGCGCTCGGGCCAGTCCACGGCTATGCCATTTCCCAGCGCATTCAGCAGATTTCAAAAGAGGCATTGCAGGTCCAACAGGGCTCGCTGTACCCGGCGCTGCATCGGCTCGAAAACAAGAACTTTCTCGTCGCCGAATGGGGACCTACCGAAACCGGCCGTCAGGCGAAATTCTATCGGCTTAGTCCAGCCGGTCAAATGCAGTTAAAGACCGAGACCGATAGCTGGACCCGGCTCGCCCAGGTGGTGGGGATGTTCCTGCCCGACCCGGAAGGAGAACCCTCTTGAACTGGCTCAAACGCCTCTTGCAAAGCCGCCGGATGGAGGAAGAGCTCGACAGCGAGCTCCGCTTTCACCTTGAATCGCAAATAGCCCACAAGATGAGCGCCGGCATGAGTGAAGCGGAAGCCCGTCGCACGACGCGGCTCGAGTTTGGCGGCCTTGAGCAGGTTAAGGAGGATTGCCGGGAAAGCCGTGGCACGCTGTGGCTGGTCTCGATCCTGCAGGATCTTCGCTTTGGTGCGCGCATCCTGATGCGATCCCCGGGCTTTTCTCTGACGGCGATTGTTGTGCTTGCTCTCGGCATCGGCGTCAGTACGATTGCCTTCAGCCTCTACGACGTTATCTCCCTCAAATCTCTCCCGGTGCGCGACCCCGCAACGCTGGTCAACATTCAACGCCGGTCTCCGGAGAATATCGCACCTGGAGTTCCTTATCTCTCCATCGTCTACTATCGCGAATACGCCCGATCGCTCTCGGCGATCATGGAGAGCCTGCACTCCCCCGCCATGGCTCTCAATCAGGACGAGCAAAAAGTAAATCCCGATTTCGTTTCCGCCAACTACTTTACCGAGCTTGGCGCTTCAGCGGCGCTGGGCCGTCTGTTTGAGCCGGCTCGCGAGGAGTCGGAAGGTTCTGCTCCTGCCGTTGTTCTAAGCTTTCGCCTCTGGCAGAGAAGATTCAACAGCGACGCCGCCATCGTTGGCAAAACAATCTATCTCTCTGGAAGGCCCGCGACAGTGATTGGCGTAACCGGGAAGGGATTTGCAAACCTCGGTACGGACGATCCGGATCTATGGCTTCCCCTGCCGCAACACTCGTATTTCTTCGCGGGCAGCGAGCCGATCAGCGATCCGAAATTTGACGCCATGATGCTGATGTGGGGAAGGCTTGCGCCGGGCGTTAACGCCAGAGCAGTCGAAGAAGAGCTGCTCGGGCTGACCAACCAGTTGCGCAAACTCTATCCCCATCTCATCTGGGATCAGGAGCGCATTCTGGTTACACCGGGCGCTCATTTTCTCTCGTCCGAAGAGGTAGCGCCATTGCTGGCTGCCTCAGCACTATTTGTGCTGCTCATCCTGACGGTTGCATGTGCCAACCTTGGCGGCCTGCTGATGGCGCGCGGAGTGAACAGGCGCCGGGAGATCCAGCTGCGCATCGACCTCGGCGCTCGCAGATCCCGAGTCTTCAGGCAATTGATCACGGAGAGTCTGCTGTTGGGACTGCTTGGCTCATTGGCCGCGCTGCCGCTCAGCTACTGCGTTTTGCATGCCGCGCTTGCCTATGCGGACGCCCCGGAATGGATGCGTGCATTGCCTGACTGGCGCGTGCTCGCATTTACGGCCGCGATGGGATTTCTCGCCGCATTGTCCTTCGGTTTGATACCCGCGCTCCAAATGATTCGCCGCAGAAAGGGAAAGTCCGTTGGACAACACTTAGTTGTCGGCGCGCAAGTGGCGGGCAGTTGCCTGCTGCTGATTCTGGCTGGACTGATGACACATGCGGTGCTGCACACGCTGCACGCCGATCCGGGCTTCGGGTACGAGCAGGTGCTGGCGATCGACCCCGGATTGAGCGATCATGGATACACCGCAGCCGCCGCGCAGAGCTATCTTAATGAGCTTGAAAGCCGCCTGCGTGCGGTGCCGGGCGTAACCTCGGTGTCAACCGCCTTTCGTCCGCCTCTGGTGAACGAAGAGGTGATGATCACCTCGATCGACGTCGATGGTCGTCGCGTGTGGATCTATCCGAACTGGGTGAGTCCGGAGTTCTTCCAGACGATGGGTATTCCTCTGCTGCGAGGGCGTTCCCTTCACCCCGCGGAACGCCACGCCGTGGTACTGAGCGAATCTCTTGCGCGCAAGCGATGGCCGACGGAAGACCCGATCGGAAAGCCATGGAAAAATGGCAAGGATATCGTTGTCGGCGTCGTAGGCAATACCCGCGCCATGGAGCTGAACAACACCGATGCCACTGAACTTTATGCGTCGCCGACCGATGATCAACTCTCCGGTATGTCGGTGCTGGTCAAAACAGCCGGCGCGCCGGAAGGCCTCATTCCCGCCATCAAATCAATCACGGGCGGCGTCGATCCAAGACTTCTGCCAACGATCACACCGTTGAAAAGCGGCTTTCGTAAAAGTGTGGCCCAGGCAGAAGGGATTACGGCAATCATTGGCCTGCTCGGCAGCGCAGCAACATTTCTCGCCCTGGTTGGACTGCTTGGGCTGATGAGCTATTCCATTTCGCAGAGGACACGAGAAATCGCGATTCGCCTTGCGCTTGGCGCAAAGCCCGCGCAGATTGTTTCTGCCGTGCTGGCCCGGTTCGCGTGGCCCGTCATGGCCGGTCTGGCAGTGGGGCTGGGAATGACTGCCGCACTCTCGCAGATTATCCGCCGCGGACTCTACGGCATCAGTGGCATCGATCCCATCAGCTACATGGGCGCGGTGATCCTGCTGGTTGCAGTTCTGGGCATTGCCGCGCTGGGGCCAATCCGACGCGCACTGCGGCTGGACGTTTTCAGCATTCTTCGCGTGGAATGAACGCGCAGCACGCAAAAGAAAATCCCCCGGTGACGGGGGATTAACTTTCAGGGTCCACGAGGCTTCATGCCTTCGCGGGCGGCCGCCAGCTCAAATATGGCAGCTCGTCTGTCCGCGCTTTTCGAGATATTTCTGGTGATATTCCTCTGCCCGCCAGAAGGTCTGCGCCGGTTCCACCTTCGTCACAATCCTCTTCGGCGCAAAGCGGCCCTGCGCGGTCAGAGCCTCGATCTTTGCCTTCGCCGCCTCTTCCTGCGCGGGCGAGTGGTAGAAAATCGCCGAGCGGTACTGCGCGCCCCAGTCGGGCCCCTGGCGGTTGAGCGTCGTCGGATCGTGCAGCTCAAAAAAAGCATCCAGCAGCTTGTCGTAGCCGATCTTCTCCGGGTCGAACTCCACTTCCACCACTTCCGCGTGCCCGGTCCGGTCCGTGCACACGTCCTTGTACGTCGGGCGCTCCAGCGAGCCGCCCTCGTACCCTACGGCCGTTTCCGTTACACCAGGCAAGGCGGCAAAAGCCGCCTCCACACCCCAGAAACAACCCGCACCAAATGTCGCTTTTTCCGTATTCATACTCACTTAGATGCTCCTCTGCTCGCTTCGAAGCAATTTCCGCCGTCATTGCCGGCGCGCTTTGAACTCCTCGCCCATTGCCGCAATCACTTCCCGGTCCAGCGCCGTCGCGCGCGGAAAGACAACTGTCTCTTCCATCTCGATGTGCCGCGCGTACAGCCCTTCCAGCCGCCGCGTTGCCGTCAGCAACCGCTCCGCCTCACCCGCGGCAAGCTTATCGTTCTCCATCCAT
This sequence comes from uncultured Acidobacteriaceae bacterium, assembly GCA_963839215.1. Taxonomy (GTDB): domain Bacteria; phylum Acidobacteriota; class Terriglobia; order Terriglobales; family Acidobacteriaceae; genus Telmatobacter. The sequence continues at coordinate 73,101 of CAWITZ010000005.1, forward strand.
ATTTCGTAGAGCCTTTCCACCTCAGCGTGCAGCTCACCGGCTTCGCGATGTTCACTTTCAAGCTCTGTAATTTCTTTGAGCTCACTCGCCGGGGTCGCCTCGGCGCGCATCCGCGGAAAAAGCGACTCCTCCTCATCCTCATTGTGACGCACGCCGCCCACGCGGAAGTAGTGCAGCGCTGCCTGCACAGCCGCCATCTCCTCGTCCGTCGGCGCGCGCTTTTCAGCCCGCTCGGCCACGATGCACAGGATACGCAAGAAACTCTCAATCCGCCTGTGGCAATCCTTCAGCATGCCGATAGGATCATCGAACCCCGCATCGGGCCTTGCTCCAATCTGAATCGCCATTATCCAGCCTCCCTTGAGCCCCAGGGTCGATACAAACCGACTATGCTATTCACGCAGGAGAAGCCCGGATGATCCAAATCAAGCGCACCTACGACCCGCCTGCCCGTGGCGACGGCGCCCGCTTTCTCGTCGATCGGCTCTGGCCCCGCGGCATCAGAAAAGACGACCTCTCAATGAAAGCATGGCTCAAGGACGCCGCCCCTGGCAACGAGCTGCGCCGCTGGTACCATCACAATCCAGCGCAGTGGAATGAGTTCCGCAGCCGCTACTTCGCCGAGCTCACCGCCAACCCCGCAGCCTGGCAGCCATTGCTTGAGGCCGCCCGCGACGGCGTTGTCACACTTCTCTATAGCTCAAAAGACGAGGAGCACAACAACGCCGAGGTTCTTAAGGAATTTCTGAACCGACATCTCAGCAAAAAATGATTACCGGACTTGTCAATCCGGAATCAGGCTAGGCAGCCAGACCGGAATCACGCTTCTCTGCCGGGTTTGAACTGGAAGGCCACCGTCCGCTCGGACTCCCGCCGCACTGCCCGCTTGCGACCCGCCAGCAGTTCCGCCGCACCGATGCTTCCGCATATTCTGCCGTTTTCCCGGTTCACCACAGGCATGCTTAGCGATCCCGTAGTCGCCATCTCCTCGGCAACCGCGCGGCAGGTCTCATCGGAGTAGGCAAACACCGGCGGCAACGCACGCGGCGCCGCTTCGTCCTCTGGGTACTCCGTCATCACCTCGGCAACTGTGACCGTCTCTAGCGGATCGACACCGTATTCACGGGACAGATGATAACCGCGCCTGGCCAGCTTTTCAGTCAGGATGGAGCGCGGCATCATCAGCGCCGTCACCAGGTACGAGGCCGTGCAGGCCAGCACCAGCGGAAGCAATGCGGGAAGCGCGTGCGTCAGCTCCAGCGAAAACAGAACAGCGGTCAACGGAACGCCGAGCGCGCCCGAGAGCATTGCCCCCATTGCCAGAAGCGCCCACAAAGCCTGCGTTTCGCCTGACAGATGCGCGAGCTGCGCCGCTCCCTGACCTACCGCCGCGCCAATCATCAGCAGCGGAGCCAGCACGCCTCCTGATGTTCCGGAACTCAGCGAAAATGCCCACATCAGCGACTTCACCACGATCAGCCCCACCAGCAGGCCAACCGGGGCGCTACCGCGCAGCAGCTCGGCGATGTTGTCGTAGCCCACGCCCAGTCCGCGCGGAAAGAAGAAGCCTCCGATCCCCACGCCGACGCCGCCAATCGCTGGCCACCACATCCAATGCACTCTCAGGCGACCGCAGACGTGCTCAAAGCCATCTTCAAGGCCGTACATCAACCGGCTCAGCCCCGCCGAGGCAATGCCCACCACGATGCCCAGCGGGCCGGCGACTAGAATCGCCTGTTTGAGATCGATGCCCGCACCAAAGTCCACCGGAAACAGCGGCCCCGCGCCTAGCCACCAGATGCGCAGAGCGCCGGCCACAACACTTGCCACCGCCACCGGCACAAGCGAACGCGGCCGCCACTCAAATAACAGCAGCTCAACCGCAAGAAGAATTGCCGCTACCGGGGCGGCGAAAGTTGCGGACATGCCTGCCGCCGCGCCTGCAACCAGCAGTGTCGTCCGCTCCGCGTCTGAAAGTTTCAGCCACTGCGCCACCAGCGAGCCGAAAGCCCCGCCCGTCATAATGATTGGGCCCTCTGCGCCAAACGGTCCGCCGGAGCCGATGGCCACGGCTGCCGAGATTGGCTTCAGCACAGCGACCTTGGGTTCAACCCGCGCGCCCCGCAGCAGAATCGCCTCGATTGCCTCGGGAATGCCGTGGCCGCGAATCTTGTCGGAACCGTAATGCGCCATGAGACCGACGATCAGGCCGCCTGCCACCGGCGCCAGCGCCATCAACCATTTCGCCTCCGGCGACCCTGCCGGCCCCACCATCGCGATACTCAACCGGTGATAGTAGAAGATGTTGGTCGCGAGAGCGATCAGACGCAGCAACAGCACCGCGAGAGCCGCGCCACCGGCGCCGATGCCGACCGCGACCCCCGCAAGCAGCCAGGTGCGCCGATCTACCGTGAAGTCGCGCAGAGCAGAAGGTTGCGATCTCATTCCGCCCTCCTGCCGCCCGTGGTCCCTGCATGCCGTCGCACTTCTTCCAGTGCCTCGATCAGCCGGGGCGCCAGTTCGTTCAGTTCCCGCGCATGATCTCCCGAAAGCTCCTCGAGGACGCGACGCCCCTTTTGCGTCACCCGAAGAATCGCGCGCCGCCGGTCCACGGGATCCACTCCTCGCGCCACCAACCCCTCGCGCTCCGACCTGTCCACCAGCTCTACCGCGCTGTTGTGTTTCAGCCCGAGCCGGGCCGCTGCATACGCAATCGTCACCGGAGTTTTTTCTGGAGCGCCCGCCACCTGCAGCAGGAGTTGGTGCTGCTGCGGTTGCAGTCCCGCATCCAGAGCCGCGCACTCGCTGAAATGCTGAAAACGCCGCAGCTCATAGCGAAACGCTGCCAAGGTTTCAAGCAATTCACTCTGCGCAGCGCTCTGCGTCGCAGATTCTTTAGAAATCATATTAATATCGTATCACGATATATTAAGACGCAGAACGGGCTGGCCGCCTCTGCCGGTGCTGAGCCTAATCTCGCCGCTTACCGCCTGATTTGCCGCCCTGCCCTGGTCGTTTGCCTCCGGACTTGCTGCCGGACTTTTTCCCGCCCGGCTTCCCTCCCGGGCGCGGGCCTCCGGTGCGTGCCCCCCCGCTTCTCGGCTTGCTCCCCGTACCGCTCCGCTTTGCGCCGCCACCTGATGGCCGGCCCCCGCGTGAAGGTCCGCCGCTCGACTTGCCGGCCGGCTTCGACCGGCCTCCGCCTGAAGGACGACTCCCCTGGCGTGGTCGATCCTCCGGGCCTCGCCGCTCGCCGGCGCCCCATGACGGTGCCCGTTCGGACGGTGCGCGCTCGCGTCCTGCCGAACGCGGGCCTTCTTGCTGGCCGCCGCGTTCCTGTCCGCTTCCAGGCGCTCGTTTAAATCCGCCGCCCGGCCCTTCACGCCTCGGCGGCCGCCCGCCTTCTCGGCGCGGACGCGCCGCTTTCACGGCCGCGATCAAATTCTCGCCGCGGGGCCGATCCCGTGGCCCGACCCGATCCTGCTCCACGGCCAGCGATCTCTTCGCGGACCAGGGCCCGTCGCGCGGTCGGAGTCCGGCACTGGTTGTATGTCCAGGCTTGGCCGTGATCCGGGCCGTGGTCCGGGTCTTGGTCCGGGCCTTGCGCCCGCCGCCGGTCCCGGTCTGGCGCCGGCGCTAAATCCCGGGGCGTCAAACCCTTGCCTGGTGCCGAATCCCGTTCTGGGGCCAGCACCCGGTCCGGTCCGCGGCCGTGTTCCGCTTCCCGCCGCGCCGCCCGGCCCACGCTTGAAGTCGCGTCCCGGACCGTCGCCGCGCTTGCCGGCCCACTGTCCGCGCTGGCCGCCCTCTCCGCTCCCGCCAAATGCAGGTCTCTCGGTTCGCGGCCTGAACGGCTTTGCTCCCCGATCCGCGCCGCCGCTGAATCCTTCTTCCCGCCGGCGAGGCGGACCGCCGGATTCTGGTCGTGGCTGGTCCCGATGCCAGCCCCGGACGTGGTCCCGGTCGCGCTGGTCGTGGTCCTGATCCCGAACCCGGGCGTGAACCCGGGCGCGAGCCCGGTCCCTGCCGGCGTTCCCCTCCACGTCCCGCAAACCCTTCCTGCCTGCGACCATAATCCCCTGCGGGTGCGCGATGCCCGGTGCCGCCACGGTCAAACTCCCGCCGCGGGCCTCTTTCCTGCGGCCGTTCGCCCTGACCCGCCTGGCCACCTCGACCCTCCTGGTCCCGGAAAGGCCTCGCCGCGCGGGCTCCGCCTCCGAATCCCTCCCGCTCTGGCCGCCGGTCTGCATTAAACGGTCTACTGGACGGCCCACCGGACGACTTGTCCAATTGCTTGTTGGAAGACTCGTTGAATGGCTTATTAAACGGCTTGCCCGCGCGAGGTCCCGACTTAAACTTCCGCTCCAATTTCCTATCTTGCGCCGGACGCCCCGCTTCCCTGGGTAGCATTCCGCTTGTCCGCATCCGCCGCGGCTTCCATTTTCCTGCGGCGGCCAGCCGCAGCGCCGCCACTTCCTCTGCATCCAGTTCGCGTAGCTTGCCCGGCTCAAGGTCCAGCACCAGCGGCCCATAGCCCACGCGCCTGATCTTCTCCACATGGTGGCCGATCTCTTCAAACATCTTGCGCAGCTCGCGGTTGCGCCCTTCAATCAGCACCACTTCGTACCAAGGGTTATCTCCCTGCCGCACCTGCCGAATCTGCGCCGGAGCCGTCCTCACTTTTCCCTCGCCCGGCCGGCCCCGCTCGATCGCTACGCCGCCTTCGCGCAGCCGATCGATATCCTCTTCCGAGGGCACACCGGCAACTTTCACCAGGTAGGTCTTCTCCACGCCGTGCGCGGCCTTTGTGAGGCCATTGGCGAGCTCGCCGTCGTTGGTCACCACCAGCAGGCCTTCGCTTTGGAAATCGAGGCGCCCCACCGGGTACAAACGCTCGTTTGTTTTACTGAAAAACTCCATCACCGTGGGGCGTCCCTCAGGATCGGTCACAGTCGTGACATATCCCCGCGGCTTGTTGAGCATGAAGTAGCGCAAGCGCTCCGCGCCATGCAGCAGCTTGCCGTCCACGCGGATGTGATCGTGCTGCGGATCGGCCTTCGTGCCCAGCACCGTGACCGTCTGGCCATTTACCTGCACGCGGCCCCCGGTGATCAGCTCCTCGGCATGCCGCCGGCTCGCCACACCCGACTGTGCAAGGATCTTCTGCAGCCTTTCGAGTTTCGCCTCGGGCCGCGCCGGGGCAGGGAATTCGGATTCCTCTTCCTCCCCCTCGCCCTCATGCTCCGCAGTTTCTTCGTCGTCTGAGGATCCGCCTTCCGGCGCTTCCGCGCTGTAGTCGCCTCGCGTAACGCCACCCTCTGCGGACGACGTCTCCTGCTCCGAAGCTTCCGCTTCGTGCTCGTGATCCTCGGTCATGGATATTTCTCGGTTTCTGCCTGCTGGTTCAGCTGTTGCCTTCAGGCTCGGCAGGCACGCCTTCTTGGTTGGATGGCACTTCCGGGACTGCCGTCGCCACATCCGGCTCTGCGATCTCTTCTTTGCGGTCTTCTTCCGCGGATGCAACCGCCTCGCGGACTTCCGGCTCCGCCGCGCTCTCGTCCACTTCGAATGCGCTATCCGGAACGCCGGCTTCAGCACCTTCGAAGCCCACTTCTTCCTCTTCGCCCGACTCACTCAATTCGATTGCCGCGATCTTCTCGAACTCTTCCATCGAAGGCAGCTCTGAGACATCCTTCAAGCCGAAACGCAGCAGAAATTCCTTCGTCGTCTTGTACAAAATCGGACGCCCGATCACCTGCTTGCGCCCCGCCGTCGTAATCAGCTTCCGGCTCAGCAGCGAGCCCAGCACGCCGCTCGACTCGACGCCGCGTATCTCGTTCACTTCCGGCGCCGTCACCGGCTGCTTGTACGCAATAACCGCCAGCGTTTCAAGCGCCGGCAGCGACAGCTTCAGCGCGGGCTTCAAGCTCTTGATGAAGAGGCGCACCGCGTCATGGCACTCGGGCTTGGTCGCCATCCGGTAGCCACCCGCAATTTCGCGAATCTCAATGCCGCGTTCATCGGGCGCATAGCTCTGAATCAATTCATCCAGCAGCGTCCGCAAAATCGCCTTTACCTCGCGGTCGCGCAGCCGCGCCTGCCGTTTCGCTTCGGTCTCCGCGTCGAGCGCGCTCTCGGCCGCCGTCTGCCCGGCGTCTTCCGTCGCAGACGTGCCCTCTTCGGCTGTCTCTGCCGCTGTCGTCGGCTCCAGTTCCAGTTGCTCCGGCTTCAACTGCTCCGGTTCCGGTTGCGTTTGGCCTTCGCTCGGCGTCGCCTGCGTCTCCTCGGCCGAGGCGCCATCGGCTTCCTGCGCCGCCGCGGCGGCAGCCTCCTGTTCCGCTTTCCACTCCAGCGCTTCTGCGGCGAACAACGCGGCGAGCTGCGAGAGCGTCACAGGCTCTTCCGCAGCATAAATAACGGCTTCCAGCTTGGCTTTAAGACTCATTCGGCAAAATCTTTCCCTGCAGTATGGTACCGGATGCAGCCTAAACCTAACGCCTGCTTGTCATGAGGAAATCCGGACGCACGCAAAAAGAGGCGCCCGATCGTCATCGGACGCCCCAAAAGTGGCCCCGCGAGAAGGCCGTTCAAAAGAATCCCAGCTAGTGGCTCATGTGGCGGAAAAGGAAGTACAGCGAGCCGGAAAGCAGCGCCGCGACCGGCAGCGTGAAGACCCAGGCGGCCGCGATGTTGCGAAGTGTGGAAACCTGCAGCCCGCTCTTGTTCGCCGCCATGGTTCCGGCCACACCCGAGCTGAGCACATGGGTCGTGCTCACCGGCAGTCCGAAGTTGTCCGCCGCGGAAATTGTCGCCATGGCCACCAACTCGGCGCAGGCGCCCTGCGCGTAGGTCAAATGCTCCTTGCCGATTTTCTCGCCCACCGTCACAACGATTCTTTTCCACCCGACCATCGTGCCCAGACCAAGCGCAAGAGCAACGGCGACTTTTACCCAATCAGGAATGAACTTGGTGGCCTGATCGACTCTTTTCTTGTAGTTGGCCAGGGCGGCGTTTTCCTCGGCGGTGAATGCCGGCGTATTGCTCTTCTGCATCAGCCGGATTGCCTCGCTGGTTACGTACATGTCATTGCGCACGTTGGTCTGCTGCCCGGCTGGAACCGACTTGAATTCCCTGTAGAGGGCGACTTCACTGCCGGTGTCCTTCACCAGCTCGCGCAGTGCGAGAATCGTGTCCGGCTGGAGTTGCTTCGTGCGAATGAAGTCGGTGACTTCAGCGCGAGGATCGCCGCCGAGAATGCCGCCCTTATCCACGTGCTTGTCGAGGATGCGTCCCACCTGTTCGGATGTCGCAATAAAATCCTGCACGTCTTTGTACGGCACGGCGTGATTGAGTGCATAGGCCGTCGGCACTGTCCCAATCAGGATCAGCATGATCAGACCCATGCCCTTTTGCCCGTCATTGGAGCCGTGCGAGAAGCTGACGCCGGAGCAGGTGAGTACCAGCAGCAAACGAATAGGCCACGGCGGAGGCGTGTTGTCTTTGGGCGCTTCGTATAGCGCCGGGTACTTGATAAAGAGCTTCGCCAGAAGGAACAACAACGCAGCGGCGCCGAATCCAACAATGGGTGAGATGAGCAGGACCCGGAAAACCTTGGTGGCCTGCGCCCAGTCGACGCCCGAAGTGCCGCCATGCGGGTTCATCAATTGGTTCGCGAGGCCCACGCCGATGATGGAGCCGATCATGGTGTGCGAACTCGACGCCGGCAGCCCGAGCCACCATGTGCCAAGATTCCAGAGGATCGCCGCGATCAGCAGCGCAAAGACCATGGCGAAGCCCGCGCCGGAACTCACCTGCAGGATGAGTTCAACGGGCAGCAGCGTGATGACGGCGAAGGCCACGGCGCCCGATGAGAGCAACACCCCGGCAAGGTTGCACAGTCCCGACCAGATCACAGCGATGTTTGGATCGAGCGAGTGTGTGTAGATCACCGTGGCGACCGCGTTCGCGGTGTCGTGGAATCCATTCACAAACTCGAACCCCAGCGCAATGAGCAAGGCTATGCCCAGAAGAACGAAGGGCCCGGAACTTGCCATCTGTATCTTGCCCAGATCTTTCGATACATTCAGGCCGATATACCCCAGCCCGCCTATCAGCGCTACCAGAACAATTGCGCCACTGATCCACGATGGGACATTCTTCTTCTTCATTTTGCGATCAAGAAGAGATGCCGCTTGAGTTACCGCTTCGACGGTCGTTGCCGTGTCGGCCATGGTGAAACTCCAGATTGTCGATCGAATTCGTCCACACACGCCGGGGAAGCTGTCTTTATGGACTCAGCAATGGATAAACGGACGACGTGAAGGCCGGATGAACGGGAGGTGAAAATCTTGAACCGTGGAAGGAGTGGTCAGAAGAGGAGTAGCAGCTTGCGAAGAATACCGGTCAGGAAGCGAATTGCCGGAAGAGGAAGAAGAGGCTGCCCGAAAGCACCGCGGCGGCGCCAAGCGTCAGAATCCATACCAGAGCAATGTTGCGCACGGTCTCCCGCTGCAGGCCGGTGCCGTTCGCCACCATTGTGCCGGCCACGCCCGAACTCAGCACGTGGGTCGTGCTTACCGGCAGGCCAAAGTTGTCTGCCGCGGCGATTGTCGCCATCGCAACCAGCCCCGCAGCGGCGCCCTGCGCATAGGTCAGGTTCTCTTTGCCGATGCGTTCACCCACGGTGACCACGACGCGCTTCCACCCCACCATCGTCCCCAGGCCAAGCGCCAGCGCCACCGCCACCTTGACCCATTCGGGAATGAACTTCGTCGCCTGGTCCACGCGCTTTTTGTAGTTGGCAAGGGCGGCATTCTCTTCAGCTGTGAAGGCCGGGTTGCCCTGCTTCTGCATGATCGCGATGGCTTCGCTGGCCAGGTACATGCCGTTGCGCACGTTGGTCTGCTGCCCGGCCGGCAGCGACTTGAACTGCTTGTACTGCGCCACTTCGCGGTCGAGGTCATTCACAAGTTCGCGCAAAGCCAGCACTGTTCCCGGCTTGAACTGCTTGGTGCGAATGAACTCCGTTACTTCGGCGCGCGGATCGGAAATCGGACCAGCACTCGGAGCCGCGCCCGGGGCAATGTGCCGCTCCAGAATCCGCCCCGCCTGCTCTGATGCAGCGATAAAATCCTGCACGTCGCTGGCAGAAACCGCGTGGTTCAGCGCGTAGGCCGTCGGCACCGTTCCGATCAGGATCAGCATGATCAGGCCCATGCCCTTCTGCCCGTCGTTGGACCCGTGCGAAAAGCTCACGCCGGAGCATGTCAGCACCAGCAGCAAGCGGATCGGCCACGGAGGAGGCGCGTCGTCTTTCGGCGCCTCGTACAGCGCCGGGTATTTGATCATCCTCTTCCAGATCAGCAGCAGCAGGGCCGCGCAGCCAAAACCCAGCACCGGCGAAATCAGCAACACGCGGAAAACCTTCCACGCCTGCTCCCAGTCCACACCCGATGTTCCGCCATGGGGATTCATCAACTGGTTCGCCACGCCCACGCCGATAATCGAACCCACCAAGGTGTGCGAGCTCGATGCCGGCAGGCCGAACCACCAGGTGCCGAGGTTCCACACGATCGCCGCAATCAGCAGCGCAAAGACCATGGCAGAGCCCGCGCCCGTGCTCACTTTCAAAATCAGTTCCACCGGCAGCAGGGTAACCACGGCGAAAGCGACCGCGCCCGACGACGCGAGTACGCCCGCCAGGTTGCACAGCCCCGACCACACCACCGCGATCGTGGGGTCCAGCGAGTGAGTGTAGATCACCGTGGCCACAGCATTCGCCGTATCGTGAAAGCCATTCACGAACTCGAAGCCGAGCGCGATCAGCAGCGCCACGCCCAACAGCACATAGGGCCACACGCTGCCCAGTTGCACGCCGCCCAGATCTTTTGAAAGGTGAAAACCGATGTAGGCCACGCCGCCAATAAGAGCGGCGAGAACGATGCCTGCGCTGATCCACGATGGAACGCCTCTTTTTAATTTGCGATCAAGAAGCGATGCCCCCTTGGGCAGTGGACTGGTGGCGGTCGCGACATCGGCCATTGGAGAAACTCCGGAAAAACACAAAGAACAATCAAACCCGTCGCGGAAACCCGAATGCCGGGTCGATACAGCACTCACCCACCGCACTTAAATGGATAAACCACCAGCCGGTACAGCAGATGTAAGTCAGATCAAGTCTGAATCACTCATGTCTGAATCACAGCCGGTCACACCGGGGGGAGCCCGGAAAATCGGCAAACTTCAGCCAGCGCAATGTTATCAGCTAGCCATGCCGCAAGCTCGGCTTTGGTCCCTCGCCGGCGCCTGATCAAAGGAGATTTACGCAAGTTATGTCTAATTTGTAAACTCGCTAACTTCCCTATACTTCGGGCGGGGCGCTCCGGGCCCTTTACTTCCAATCGTCCCGAGCCGCCAGCCCCTCGTTCATCACCGCATCGAATTCGGTGTGCTTCTTGATGAAGATCTCTGAGAACGCCTTGTCCTGGCGCAGCAGAATCGCCTGCAGCCTTACCAGCTCCAGCAGGGCAAGGAACATCGCCACCAGCGCCCGCTCGGACTTCGACTGGTTCAGCAGCTTCCGCAGCGAAATCGGCCTGTCTTCCAACGCCATCCTTCGCCCCAGAAACTGGATCATCTGCCCCACCGTCACCGAGTCTTCCTGCACGTTGAACGTCGGCCGGTGCCGCGCACGCTCAAGAATGTCCCGGAAGATGCGCACCAGGTCTACCGTGTCCGCGGCCAGCTCCGGCTCCGCGGCCGCGTCGTCCTTGAACTCGCGGACCCCGGGATTGGTCCACGTCGCTTCTTCGAGCATCTGCTTCTGGTGCAGCATCTGGGCTGCGTTCTTAAAGCGCTCATGCTCCAGCAGCCGCTCCACCAGCTCGCGCCGCGGATCCTCGCCCGTGCCCTCAGGGCCGGTTTTCTCGCGCGGCAGCAGCATCTTGCTCTTGATATGAATCAGCAGCGACGCCGTGTAGATAAACTCGCCCGCCACATCCACATCGCTTGCCTTCAACTGGTTCACATAGGTCAGAAACTCCGCCGTGATCTTCGAAATAGGAATGTCGTAGATATCGATATCCTGCTTGCGGATCAGGTCCAGCAGCAGATCGAGCGGCCCGTCGTAGACCTCGCCGACCGTCACCTGGAAAGGCGACTCCTCCACCGGCTGCTCTTCCCGATTCTTGGCCTTCGCCGCACTCTTCGCGGCCTTCTCTTCGGGAACGGGCTTTGCCGTGAGCACCAGCGGCGGCGCGTCGGCGCCGGGTGCCTGCTTTGGCGGCTCGGCCGGCTTCTCTTCCGGGTTGGGGGATTCTTCAGTCAATCGACTTCCGCCTTCAAAGGCTTTTCGTACTTAGTTAGAGGGCCGGGCCGCTCGTCAACGTCATCTGCATCGCGGCATAAACCTCGCGCATTGTCTTTTCCGCCCGGGCTCCCGCGTGCGTCGAGCCGTCTTTGAGAATCTCAAGAACCTGCGGCTCCGTAAAGCCTGCCCGGCGCTCCTGAATCGGGTTCAGAATCTGCACCAGCGCATCCGCTGCCCAGCCCTTGCATTCTATGCAGCCGATACCCGCCGAGCGGCAGCCATCATAGACCTTCGCCATCGTCTCCGGCGTGGAAAACACCTTGTGCAGATCGCCCACCGGGCACTTGTCCGGGTCACCGGGATCGGACCGCCGCACCCGCGCCGGGTCCGTCACCATCGTCTTCAGCTTCTGCCGCACCACCGGCTCTGGATCGCTGATCAGGATCGTGTTGCCGTAGCTCTTCGACATCTTGCGGCCATCGGTGCCGGGCAGTTTGGGCGACGGCGTCAGCAGCACATCAGGCTCCGTCAGCACGTCGCGGCCATTGATCTTATAGAAGTTATTGAAGCGGCGCGCGAGCTCCCGCGTCAGCTCCACATGCGCCTGCTGGTCCTGCCCCACGGGCACGTAGTTGGCCTGGTAGAGCAGAATGTCCGACGCCATCAGCACCGGATAGCCCAGAAACCCATACGTCGTCAGGTCTTTCGTCGCCAGGTTCTCCTGCATCTCCTTGTAGCTCGGCACCCGTTCCAGCCACCCCAGGGGCGTGTTCATCCCGAGCAGCAGCGGCAGCTCATAGTGCTGCTTCACCTGGCTCTGCACAAAAACCGTGCAGCGGTCCGGGTCAAGCCCGGCGGAAAGGTAGTCGAGAGCCACTTCAAGCGTGTTGGGCGCAATCGAGGATGGGTCGGCGTAATCGGTCGTGAGCGCATGCAGGTCCGCGATAAAGAAGTAGCACTCATACTTATCCTGCAGCTTTACCCAATTCGCCAGCGCACCCATGTAGTTGCCCAGATGCAGCTTGCCCGTGGGACGCATGCCGCTCAGCACACGCGGGCGGGAGGATGTGGAAACCTGTTCAGACATGTGCGTTATCGATTCCGGAATTAAAAAAACCACCCGCAGAAATACAGCCGCTTCAGCCTTGGGATGGTTGCTCTCCATTGTAGCGGGCGCAGCGGGCTGGCGAGAGCCATCGACTACCCGAGCCAATGTTGCTTGGCTGCTGACCCCATATTTACTCAGTACTCAATGAGGAGAACTATGCCACGCTCACGCTCTACTACCACGGCGGCCAGTACCGCATCTCCCTGCACCTCGGCCCACGCCAGACCTACAATCTGGACATGATGACGCTTGTGAAAAGCCGCGTTCCTGATGGGTCGCCAGTTTCTTCACCAAAGACAGTACGTATCAACTGCAGCCCAAGCAAATCCCTTGATCTGGAGAGAAGGAGAAGAAATGTTAATCCGAAGGGGTTCCTTTTGGAATATGGCGATCGCCAGGATAATTGCTCTTTGGGCATGCGGCGCGCCCATCGCTGGCATTGCGTACAGTCAGTCGACGCTGCCTCAGTCCGGCGAGCAGATAAGCGGGTCCCACGTTGGAGACGTCCCTCGTGCGCTTGAGTTGTTGAACGCCAGTGACTCCCCGAACGTGGACCCCACGGAAACATATATAAAGGTCATGGGATCTGTTGAGATCGCAGCTCGGGCGGGCGCGGTAGAGGCGGTCCCCGCCCTTAAGGAACGATTCGTCCGCGCCCAAGACGCCAACCTGAAGGCCAAGCTTGCTAGTGGCCTGATCCGGCTGGGGGTCAAGGACGACGTCTACTGGGACTCACTGGCGCAACTCGCGAGTCAGGCAATCGAGAGCGATGCTCCAGACTTCTTTAGCTATGACGCTCGAGGAAAGGCAACAGGCGGCCCCTCGCCAGCGCTGGTTGAATGGGCAAGAGACCATAACGTCCCCATCGAAAAGGTCGTCAAAGATGTAGGGTACCCAGGCTTAGCGCCGGTTTTAGATTTAGCCGTGACCGGCGATCCGCGGGGGATTCCCCTGTTGCGAAGGGGACTACTCAATCCCAACACTATTATCGAGCATTTTGCTGCGTTGGGATTGGCGCAGGCCAAGGACGAGGACTCCATACCGTTGATTATCGAGGCTTGTAAGAAAGCGCCGGCCGACGCCGCGAGTTCGATAGCGGAATCGTTAGTCTATTTCGATGATGCTGCGGCGCAAAAGGCCGTAGATGAATTCATGCCTATGGACTATGCCAGGACTTACCGAGAGGCAAGAGCCAAAGGGAAAACCCCTTTTCAATAGCACCGAATCCCATACCATCGAAAAGATCTGCGAAGGGGGCTGGCCCACCCTCCCGCTAGTCTGCCGCCCCGGCCTCCCCGGGCCCTACAGCTTCACCAGCAGGAAGAGCACAATGTTCAAAGCGGGCATCAGCAGGGCCCGCAGGATGTAGCCGCCCACAAAGATCATCAGTATCCAGCTGATCCAGCTATTGCCGATGCGGTCGTAAGACTGCACCGCGTTGTAGGGCAGGGCGTTGCGCACCAGGTGGCTGCCATCGAGCGGCGGAATCGGCAGCAGGTTAAAGATCAGGAGTGAGAGGTTGATCTCGATCGCCGCAGCGCCCAGCAGCGCCACCGCCTGCACCGTGGGGTTGACCCCCGGCAGCATCATGCCGCGAAACGTATAGACCACGATCTCGCGCCCGCCGGGAACCGTATGCACCAGCACCAGCAGCACCACCAGCGCAGCCGCAGCCAGCACCAGGTTTGAGACCGGCCCCGCCAGCGTCACCAGGTTCTCATCCCGGCGAATCTTCTTGAAATTCCGCGAGATCACCGGCGTCGGCTTGGCCCAGCCAATCAGCATCCCGGCAAACATCTGCAATCCCAGAAACGGCCCGAAGATCGCAATTCCCGGAAACAGCAGCGTCCCGATCGGGTCCACGTGATACATGGGGTTCAGCGTCACCCGCCCCTGCAACCGCGCCGTCTGGTCGCCCAGCCGCGAAGCCATCCACGCATGCGCGCACTCGTGAAAGCTCAGCGAAAAAATCAGCAGCACGAACTGGAACAGGGCAAAGGTGAATGCGGCAGATTGCACAGAAGCTCCCGGGGGTGAACAAAACCTCAGGTTAGCATGCGAAAGCGCCAAAATATTGGCCCGGCAGCCGGCAGGTTTATGCTGAACCTCTCTGAACCTCTCTCGACCTTATGTGCGCTTGGAAAGCGAGCTCCGCCAAATGTTTGTGCGCTCTTTTCTTCGCCGCTTCCGCCGTTTTCGTCGTACCCACCGCTTCGGCTCAGCCTGAAACGACTTTTGCTGGAACGTTTGATGGGGCTGTCGGCACTCTCTCGTTCAAATTGCACCTGCGCCTCCGCCCCAACGGCGCGTTGAGTTGCACGATCGCCATGAGCTCTTCTACCCCTTGTCTGACGGGAAGGAGCCCACTACCGCGCCCGCTGGAATATTTGCCCCCGCCAGCACAATCTCGTGGATGCCCACGCGCGCATTGTCGCCGATAGTCGTCGGCAGCAGCCGCACATGGTCCAGGTCTTCGCGCGGCGCAGTGTGCGAGAAGATCGCGCGAGTAGGAACCGATGACTGCTCCGTTGCCGATCCTGAGCCCGCCGCGGTCATTCAACGCCACATACTTGCGGATCACCGCGCCGTCGCCAATCGACGTGTTGTAGCCAAAGGTGATTTCGACGCCGTGGTGAATCTTCACTCCCGTGCCCATGTGGTCAAAGATGTGCCGCCCCAGCATGCAGCGGAAGCGCATGCCAAGCCACTGGTTCAGTCCAATCGGCGAGCGGTCAAACATCTGCCAGAACCACAAGAGCGGCTTGCGCCGCGCATACCGCTCCCTGTCCACCTCGGGAAAATGCTCCGCCTCGAGGGTCACATTCGCCGGATCCATCGACATGCTCAGCACGTTCCCCGGCAGTTCGCTCGTCAGCGTCAGGTTCAGCTTGCCGCCATGGGGACGCCCCAGGTAAAGCTGATACAGCTGATCGCGCACAATCTCCGCGCGGCGCTCCGGCTGGCAGTGCCGGACAAATTCATCATCCAGGAACTGCAGCCAGCGGCGATACACCTCTTCCGCTTCCGGCGTAGGGCGTGGCTGAGGAATGGAAACCGTAGCGTTGGCCATATGCTTAGGACGATAAATGAAGCACGAGATGCGGCGAATGCCCTTTTGAGCTAACAACCGGACCCACGATGCGGATCGCAGAATGTTTTACTACTCGATGGGCGAGGACAGACCTTCACGCCCGTCTCTGTCCCGTTTCCATTTCCCAGACTCCCCTATTCATGTAGGGTGTCTCCTGCACGATTCTTCGCGGGCCATTTGCCGCGTGTGAGTTCTTGTCAGCGGTCAGTCGCGCGTCCCAGTCCCACGCAGTCGGAACCTTGTAAGGAGAAGGCTCGAATGCTGAAAGAAAAGATCGTAAGAACCCTCGTCCTCGCGGCGGCAGTGTTCCCTCCGGCCGTCGCCGTCTCTCAAGACACAGGAATGCCTAGTGTTTATGACCTGACCGCACAAGAGGTCTATCAGGTCCAGCGGGACTACTACGCGATCCCTTACGGCCTGCAGCTATCGGTGCTTGTCGATGCTGTGAGATCAGGAAAAGGCAAGATCGATAATCTGGATGCCACCAAACAGCCGATGGCGGACGCGCAGAGCTTTCAGGCGTCGGTGAGCGACATTACAACCGGAAAGATAGCGGACATTCGAAGTCAGCCCTTGGTCGATTTCGCGACCATTCCTGCCCCTGGTTCGAATGTGGTTCATCTTGCGATAACCCACAAACCAGTCCCAGATACAGACGACAAGCACACTACTATTAAGGCCACATGGGGGCCCATGGAAACTCAGCCTCCTGCCGGCTTGTCTTCCATGACCATAGAAGACCTTGTGGGAGAATTGAGTGCTAAAACCGGTCAGGACTTCGTCCAGTACGTCGCCTATACGGTCAGTCTCAGCTACCAGGGCCAAAGCGTGAACTACAAGGCGATCTATCTGTACTCAACCTGGACCTCTCTAAGTCACCAGGTCATAGACTTCTACCTAACAGGCACCCGGTATTCGGACGATATGAGCGCATTCAGGCCGGCTCGCCTCCTGCGTTCACCGTGGCGCGATGTTCCTGCCGTTCACGACTGGCTTTTGGCTCATACGACCACAGACCCCCATTGTCCGAATGGGAACGACGTATGCTGTCTTAACGGGCACTGCGCAGTGAGCTTTGATTTCATGAACCGGGAATTGTCTCGGCCACCTATGGTTCTCAGCCACCTGCAGGCGGCTCCGGAGGAGCATCGGTCTCCCCCCATAATTTGATCCCTGCGGGCCACATCATGCGAGCGTCTTTACCATCTTTTTGCGCAGGATGCGCGAGTCGCAAGCCTTCCGTTGGTTTCCGTCAATTGCTGACACTATAACGCGATGCCCACCTACTACAGGCCGACCGAGCGCCACGGTAAGCGCGTGGTCTACAAATCTATCGATCCTGCTGAGGCGAGAAGGATTTCTTACTGGGTAAGGCAAAATTGATCATCATGACCGCTCTCCTCTTCATTGTTATTGCACTCATTGTGGCAGATGCCTCGCTCTTCTCGAGATAGAGTCAGGCGCCCCCTAAGCGGGCCATTGTCACATAAATCGAATGCCGCACCTGTTAGCCCTCTGGCCCACCGAAAGCGTTATCCTAATCTTCCGGCGCACCGCCTGATCATGCGCCCAAGTGAGCCGCACACATGTCTGAAGAAACCACTTCCGCCTCCACAACCGCTGAGACGTCAAAGCCCGCAGCCCCTGTGGTCACGATCGCCGAACTCGGCAAGCACGAAGGCCAGTCGGTCACCCTTCACGGCTGGCTCTATAACTCGCGCGAGAGCGGCAAGCTCCTCTTTCCCATCTTTCGCGATGGCACCGGCACCGTGCAGGGCGTGGCCCACGTGCGCAGCGTGGCCGCCGCCGTTTTTGATGCTCTCAAGGGCCTCACGCAGGAGTCCTCGGTCATCGTTACCGGCAAAGTACGGGCCGATCAGCGCGCACCAGGCGGCTTCGAGCTTGACGTCGAAGACGTTCATGTTGTTCAGCGCGTTCCCGAGAGCGACCCTTACCCGATCACTCCCAAGGAGCACGGCGTCGACTTCCTCATGGAGCACCGGCATCTCTGGGTCCGCTCCCCGCGCCAGTCCGCCATCCTCCGCATCCGCGCCGAGATCATGCGCGCCGCGCAGGAGTACTTCGACTCGAACGGCTTCATCCGCACCGATCCGCCGATCCTCACCCCCGCGGCCTGCGAAGGCACCTCGACGCTTTTCCCGGTGGACTACTTCGGCGACCCGGCATTCCTCACGCAGTCCGGCCAGCTCTACATCGAGGCAACCGCGCTCGCCCTCGGCAAGGTCTACAGCTTCGGCCCCACTTTCCGCGCGGAAAAATCCAAAACCCGCCGCCACCTCACCGAGTTCTGGATGATCGAGCCCGAAGTCGCCTACTGCGACCTCGACTGCCTCCTCGAGCTCGCGGAAAACTTTCTCTCGCACATCGTGCAGAGCGTGCTCAAGAATCGCGCCGCAGAGCTCGCCGTCATCGGCCGCGATGTTGAGAAGCTTAAAAGCATCCTGCCGCCCTTTCCGCGCCTCCGCTACGACGAAGCCGCCGCAATGCTCAACGAGGCGCACAGGAAAGGCGAGCTTGAGCAGCCCTTTGAATATGGCAACGACTTCGGCTCGCCCGATGAAACCTGGCTCAGCAGCCAGTTCGACCGCCCGGTCATGGTCCACCGCTATCCTGCGGACGTCAAAGCCTTTTACATGGAGCCCGACCCTAAAGACTCGCGCTTCGCTCTCTGCGTCGATGTGCTTGCGCCGGAGGGCTACGGCGAAATCATTGGCGGCTCGCAGCGCGTCTCAAGCTACGAGCTGCTCAAGAGCCGCATCGAGGCCCACCAGCTTCCTTTCGAAGCTTTCCAGTGGTATCTCGACCTGCGCCGCTACGGCTCGGTGCCACACTCGGGCTTCGGCATGGGCATCGAGCGCGTCGTCGCCTGGGTCTGCGCCCTCGACCACGTGCGCGAAACCATTCCATTTGCGCGCACGCTGCATCGCATTTATCCGTAGGAGAAGCAGCACAGCTGCAGATTCACACCGTCTGTTTCATTCAACATTCAATGAACTTGCATGTTGAACACGCACAAACAAAAAAGCGCGGCAGCCCATCGGCCACCGCGCTTTTCTTATGCCCTGATTGTTTCGCTTAGAACGTGAAGCGCAGAGCCATCTGGATCTGCCGCACGTTCGCCGCGAAGTTGCTGTTGTTGGTGCTCGTGATCGACTGGAATGCTGTGCTCGTGTACGGAACCAGCGTGTTCACGTGGTTCGTTGCGTCCTCGCTCACCGCGTAGGCTGTCGTACCAATGCCCGTCACGTTCTGGTGGTTCGTCAAGTTGAAAGCCTCCGCCAGAAACTCCAGCTTGTAGCTCTCGCGCACCACGATGCTCTTGGACGCGCGCATATCCACGCTCCAGGTCTTCGGCATCTGGTATGCGTTGCGATTGATCACAGGGACCCGGTTTGCGCCACCCGAGCCGTTGAACGAACTCGTTGAGATGATGGACTGCTGTGTCGCGACACCCGCCGTCGGATACAGCTTCGACGACGAACCGCTGATGTTCACCGAGTACGGCAGACCGCTCTGCGTCTGGAATGTCGGCGCCAACTCGTAGTCGTTCAACAGCCAGCCCAGCGGGCCATGCGCATGCCACGGCGACTGCGCAAGCACAAACGCAGTGAGCCTGTAGGGCACGTTCTGGTTGGAGTTGCCATAGTCCCCGCGAATATCCGTTGGGTCCAGCAACGCCGTCGCGCTCGCGCCAGTCGTGTTGTTTTCGCCGTAGTCCATCGCATGTGACCAGGTGAAATTGCTATCCAGCGAGACGTGGTGCGACAGCCGGTGCTTGTACTGTGCCACCATCGCCTCGTAGTTCGAGGTGATGCCGCTGAAGATATCCGTGATCGAGCTGAACGCCGCATTCGGCCTGTGGTTCGCGTTCGTTGTCTGGAAAAAGACGTTCGCGTTGAATGCCGAGCCGCTGGCCAGCGGTCCGGTTTGTGAGGGATCGTTGATCGTGAAACTGACCACCGTCGGCGCCGGCAGGTTGGTGTCCACAAAGTCGGGCAGCCTGCGGCCCCATGAGCCCAGCCACGAGAGGCTGAACACATCGTTCTTGCAGAGTTGCTGCTCGAGCGTCAGGTCTGCCTGGTGAATCTGCGGCAGCTTGAAGTTGGGGTCGAGATAGTACGCGGTCGCGTTGCCGCTCGCGCCGGCAAGGCACGTCGCGTAGTTATCCGCCGCAACAATCTGCGGAAACAGCGGCGCGCAAGCCGTATTCGGATTGATGTTCGGGTTTGTCTGGCTGCCCGCAGCGCCCGTTCCAATTAGCGCCTGGTAGAGCGTTGAGTTGATGGCGCGCGCAAAGAACATGCCGTAGCCGCCGCGCAGAATCGTTGTTCCACGCCCGGAGAGGTCATACGCGAAGCCCAGGCGCGGGCCGAAGTTGTTCTTGTTGTCCGGCAGCGAGCCGGTCTGCGACAGCTGCGAATTGGGCAGCTGCGGCGCTGGGAAGCTCTCGTACTCCCACCGCACGCCCAGCGTCGCGCTCAGGCGGGGTGAAATCTTCCACTCATCCTGCGCGAAGAGCGAGTGATCGCCGGTTGTGAAGTCGAGGCCTGCGTTGCCCGCACCCTGGTTAAAGTAGGTGTAGTTCTCCGCAACCTTGCTCGCGACCGGGTTCTGCGAGAGATACAGGTCGGCGAGGTAATTGCCCAGCGCCTGGTTGCCGCTGTAGGTGTAACCGCCGTACTGGTTGTAAAGGTTTGAGATCTTGTCGTCGGTGTGCAGGTAATCGCCGCCGAACTTGAACGTGTGCCGTCCCTTCACCCAGACCACAGTGTCAGAGAACTGCCAGCGCCGCTCATCGGGCAGTGCCGCGCGATTCAGGAACTGCGGCGTGCCGAACTGGAAGAAGCCGCTCAGGTACACATTCGGCGGCAGGCCCTGCGGGTTCACGTAACCGGTCGATGTGTTGACCAGGTTCGACGTTTCATAGGGTGTCGGCGTCTGGTTGAACTCGTATTCGAAGTCGCGCCCATACATAAAGCGTGCCTCGTTGCTCAGCGAGTTCGTGATAAAGCTGTCCAGCTTGCCCACGATCCAGTTGTCGCGCACATAGTCGTTGCCGAAGCTCGACGTGCCGTACGCCACCGCCGGTGACGTCTGGATGCCTGCCGGAGAAGTCCAGCGCATGCTGTTTGCTTCAACCGACGCGTGGTTCTTCTGGTTTACCTGCCAGTCAATCTTGGGAAAGTAGATTGTCTGGTCGCCGACACGGGGTACCGTGCCCAGCATCGAGGTCATCCCGGTGATGCCCGACGTGTAGAAGTTATAAGCGCTTGCGTAGCTCAGGCCGGTCGCCGTCGAAATCTGGCAGACGTTCGCGTCCTGGTAGCTCGGCGCCGCTGCACCGGAGCTCACGCCGCAGGTCTTGCCGCCGGGCAGCACTGCATCCGCTGCCTTGTAGAAGTTTGTGTTGGCGCTGGTTCCGGTAATCGTCGCCGCCGCGGGAAAGTCGTGATAGAACTTGTCCGCCGCGACGAAGAAAAACAGCTTGTTCGGAATGATCGGGCCCCCTACCGAAAACCCGAACTGGCGCCGCAGGTCCGTCGGCTTGAACGACTGTACAGCAAAGACGTTCGGGGCCGTCTCGACCGGGTGCGTGACGTACGCGTTTTGAGCCGCCCATGCGCTGTCACGGTCATAGTAGTAGCCTTCGCCGTGCAGCCTGTTGGTGCCGCTCTTGGTCACCGAGTTCACAATGCCGCCCGCAGAGCGTCCGTACTCCACCGAGTAGTTCGACGTGTTGACCTGGAACTCCTGCACCGCGGCCTTGATCGTCGAGTAGCCCGCGCGCGTGCGTCCACGCTCTTCAGAAAAGTAAGCCTGGTTATCGTCCGTGCCGTCGATCGTCACGTTGTTCAGCAGCGTGCTCTGCCCGCGGAAGCTCAGCAGGCCATAGCCGTTCGAGTCGTTCACCACGCCCGGCATCATCAGCGCGAACGACGACCAGCGGTAGTTGTTCTGCGGCAGGTTATGCAGCGGAAGCTGATCGACCACGCCCGCAAAATCAGGCGATGTCGTATTCACCAGCGGCGCGTCGCCGGTCACTTCCACCGTTTGTGCGGAGGCGCCCACGCCAAGGTGCGCCGAAACATCAGTCAGCACACCCACCTGCACCGTAAGCTGCGTCGAGCGGTAGGTTGCAAACCCCGCATCGCTGATCGTCACGTTGTACGACCCCGGCTGCAGGTGCAGCACGCGGTAATACCCCGAGCTATCCGTCACCACGCTTTGCTGCGCGTTCGTCCCTGTGTTCTGAACCAGAATCTGCGCTCCGGCCACCACCGCGCCCGAGTTATCCAGAACCGTTCCGCCAATCGCGCCGTCCACCGCGGTTTGCGCGTGTCCAACGGCAATCAGAGAGACAAGAAACAGAACAGCGCTCACAAACATGCGCTTGTCCATAGTCCAAAGCTTTTGCATCTGGCACCTCCTCAAATTTTGGCGATCACTTCTTCAGCGCGTGCCGAATCGGCACGTACCGCAGTCGGGGTCCTGCCCCTGGCAGCGCAGCCTTAAATCGCTTCGGCAGCGCCCGTTTTTTTACTCATTCAGGAATGATTCCGCTTAGAGATTTGCATGAGCTTGTAAAGCTGACGTAAATCTGACGTTAAGAACAGCTGCCGCTTCCCACAGTGCGAACCTGAAGGGCCGGTGGACTTCTGACATGCTTTTCCTGATAACCAGTTTTTTTTCGTTGCCGCCGGAATCCTGCGGCTCCGTCTCACAATCGAAGACTTAGAGCGCTTCTTCCACTGGAGGTTCCATTCGATGACCGTCCCCGCCGCCGAGGCTCATCACATCAAGCACGCTCCACCCGCCGATGGAGTTCTCCCGGTTCTCCTCGAACGCTGGAGTCCTCGCTCCTACGATCCGAGCCGCGACGTCAGCCTCACCGACCTTCGCCGTCTCTTTGAGGCCGCGCGCTGGGCGCCGTCTTCCTCCAACGAACAGCCATGGCGCTACATCGTCGGGCTGCGCAACTCCTCCGCTCATCAAAAGATCGCCGCCGTTCTTGCCCCGGGCAATCAGGTATGGGCCCCTCACGCGCCGGTCCTGCTTCTCGGCGTCACCCGCACCCACTTCGCTCGCAACGATGCCCCCAATGCTTATGCGCTCTATGACTTAGGGGCAGCAACCGTGCTCATCACCCTCCAAGCCACAGCCCTGGGTCTCTCGACCCACCAGATGGCCGGATTCGACCACCATGCGGCGCGCGCATCTCTTTCCATTCCAGAGGATTACGCACTGGGCTCAGTGATGGCGATTGGCTACCAGGGCGAACCGGGCGCACTGGCCGACGAAAAGCACCTCGCCTCTGAAACCGCTCCGCGCACCCGGAAATCGCTTAGCGAGATCGTCTTTTCCGCCTGGAACATACCCCTCGCCCTCGGCTGACGGCAGTCCGATGAAAATCGATGCCCGCCGCAGCGAATTCGCTACACGGCCGGAGTGTGTTTAACCAAAGAGATTCCTATAAGCCCGAGTCCCACGATCAACAGAACCCAAAACACAACCGAGGTGACCGGATACCCTCGATGCGACTGCCTCATGGCGATCGCTAAATCGGCAGAACTGTGCCAGGTGAGTTTTACGATCACCGAAGCGACCAGGAGAGAAAATCCCCTAGCCAGCATCATCAAGATTGGCACGCTCTGTGTCCCTAACTGACATCTGACCGCTCTTGGGCAATGTTTGTATCAGAGATTGCCGCCCGAAATAACATTTAAGTTTATGAAAAATAAATACTTAACTAAGTAGTAGATGGCCAAGCCATGCGGTAAAGCGCAGGTCCTCCATAACCCTCGATACCCGGCATTTTCCATTTAGGGAATAGTCACTAGAAAGGCCGGGGTCCGAGGTCTCAGTCAACCGAGTTTAAAGAGCGCAATGTACCAGAGGTGACCTTGGACGAGTACGAAGTGCCGCTGTCACCCTTTAAACGAGTAAACGAGCTGACGGGCAGTCCAAACTGAGTAACTACAAGAGCCGCCGCCGGGCTCCGGCCGGCGCGATAGAGTGGAGTCTGGAGACCCTCCCCCTTGCCTGCCATCGGACCCCCTCGGCCTCTCCGTCGCCAAAAGGCCCGGCGCCGGCCGCCGCATCGATATACCCAGCCAAAAGGTAGAAAAAGCCTCTGGCGCATGCGAATTTTCGCCGCCTCGATCCTCTGCCTCGTCGCGATTGCTCTCTGGGCGGTCATTGCCCGCGGCACTGCTCCGGCTTCCAACACCGGCCTCTCCCGTTTCGACGCCATCATCGTCCTCGGCGCCCCCGCAGACAGTGACGGCAACCCTACCCCGGAAATGCTCAGCCGCGTCTCTGAAGGGGTCCATGAATACGAGCGCGGCATCGCCCCCCGCATCCTCTTTACCGGTGCCGCAACCCGTAACGGATTCGTTGAAGCTCAGGTCATGGCCCACGCCGCCCAGGCCGAGGGCATCCCGGCCTCCGCCATCCTCACCGAGTCCAGCACGCACGACACCATCCAGAACCTCTGCTATTCCACTCGAATGCTCAGGAACCGCGGCTTCAGCTCGGCTGAAGTCATCACGAGCGCCTACCACGTTCCCCGCGCCGGCATCATTCTTAGCCACATGCCTTTTGAGTGGCGCACCCACGCCGCTCCCTACGCGGGCTCCGGCGTTGATAGCTTCCTTGAGCTTCTTAAAACTGCCCGCTACCTCGTCTACGCACGCCACACCGAGCAGTGCGCGCTCTGAGGCGTGGCGGACGATGACGCGCTTCCCCGCCCTGCTCCCGTCGCGCCTCTCTGTGCGTCTACCACTCAGGCTTCCCGATCCACTTGTCCGGATCCAACCTGCTCGGCCGGCGCCGCGCTTCCCGCGCCGTCATCTCTCTTCAGAAAGTGCCCGCGCCGGGCCTGTTTGTCCCCCTTCGGCGCGGTCCTGTAAGCTGTTAATGATGCGTCTTTCAGTTAGATTTTCTGTTGTTTTCGCTACCCTCGGTGTGCTGGCGCTGGCTCTCGCGCCCCATGCCGCCCAGGGTCAGAATCAAGCCCAGAGCAGCTCCACCGCGGCCCAGGTTCCGAGCACGCCCACCTACGTCGTCCTCGACCCGCTCGCCAACGTCCATTACGACAACCGCTACGACCTGTCGGTGGGCGCAGCGTATCGCCACATGAAGGCTGGACCGACCCTGCTTCAGGGCTCCAACCTCGGTGGGCTCGACGTCAATGGTTCCTACTGGTTTGCCAGGCGCTGGGCTGCTGAAGGCAGCGTCCGCTACTATCTCGGCACCAGCGGCGCCGGCTACGGAAACAACACTCAGGAACAGCTCATCAAGGGACCCTTCGTCAGCGAGACTTTCTTCGTCGCCGGTCCCGAATGGCTCGGACCCCACAACAAGCACGGCGCCCTCAGTGCCCATGCCATGTTCGGCGGTGTCTACGGCAACTTCGAGCAGAACCTCCGTGGACTCGGCCCCTCATGCTGCGGCTTCTACAACAACCAGCTCGCGCCTGCTGCGATCATCGGCGGCCACATCGACCTCAACCGCTCGCCGCGTTGGGTCTTCCGCATCACCCCCGACGCCATTTTCACGCGCTACGGCATCAACTACGGCGCAAAGTACACGCAGACCGACGTCAACTTCGCCATCTCCGTCGGCGTCCAATACAAGTTCAAGAAGAAGCGCTAATCCAAGCGCTGATCAACTTCAGCGAGTCCTTGTCCCTTGCCGCCGCGCAATCGGGGCATAACACTTCAACCCCGGAAAATTACCTCCGGAACCTCTCTTCGATTGCGTGCGGTACTGCGCGTTCTCTTTTCCGTGTGGTATTCTCCACCGTTCAGAGAGTAACTGCCCAAACAACGCCGCACCCGTTTGGGACTGCTTCAGATTTCCAGCGCTGTTGAACCGCCAGGGAACAAAGAAAGCAGGATCGCCACGGAGATGAGGGACACGCTCGGGGTATTGCTTGCAGGCGGCGCCGGAGAGCGCCTTTTTCCACTTACACGCGATCGCGCCAAGCCCGCCGTCCCCTTCGGCGGCCACTACCGCATCATCGACATCACTCTCTCCAACTGCATCAACTCCGGCCTCCGCCGCGTCTACGTCCTCACCCAGTACAAGGCCCTCTCGCTCAACCGCCACATCCGCGAAGGCTGGAGCGGAATCGTTGCCCAGGAGCTCGGCGAGTTCTTCGAGCTGCTGCCGCCCATGCAGCGCACCGGCGCCAACTGGTACATGGGCACCGCCGACGCCGTCTATCAGAACATCTACTCCATCGGCAGTGAGCAGCCCCGCCACGTCATCGTCCTCAGCGGCGATCACATCTACAAGATGGACTACAGCCGCATGCTCGCTTATCACGTCGAGACGAAGGCCGACGCCACCATCGCGACCCTTCCCATCTCGCCCGATGAGGTCAAACAGTTTGGCATTGTCGAGGTGGGTAAGAAGGGCGACGTCACCGGTTTTCAGGAAAAGCCTTCCACCACTACGGTCCGCTCCCCCTTCAACCCCAACGCCGTCGATGCCTCCATGGGCATCTACATCTTTGAAACCGAAGTGCTGCTCAAGGCGCTTATCGCCGACTCAGAAGACCCCACATCTAAACACGATTTCGGCCACAACATTCTGCCCAACATGCTCGGCCAGAAGCGCGTGATGGCCTACAGCTTCGTGGATGAAAACAAGCAGCAGGCGCTTTACTGGCGCGACGTGGGCACCCTCGACGCCTACTACGACGCCAACATGGACCTCTGCTCCGTCTCGCCGACCTTCAACCTCTACGACAAGAGCTGGCCCATACGCACCCGCGTGCGCCAGTATCCCCCTGCGAAATTCGTCTTCGGCGAACCCGGTCGAACCGGCATGGCCGTCAACTCCGTCATCACCGCAGGCGTCATCATCTCCGGCGCATCGGTGTCGAACTCCGTCCTCTCGCAGGACGTCCGCGTCAACTCCTACTCCGACGTCGACGCCAGCATCATCTTTTCCCACGTCAACATCGGCCGCCACTGCCGCATCCGTCGCGCCATCATCGACCGCGACGTGCACATTCCCGAAGGAACCGTCATCGGCTACGACCCTGTCGAAGACAAGCGCCGCTACTTCGTTACGCCTTCCGGACTCACCATCGTCACCCGCGACGCCTCACTCTTCGAAAATCCTGTGGCGCCGGAATTCCTCGAACGCTACTGATCCTCATACGCCTGCGCAGCAGCATTGGCCGCACTCATCTCTTCGCAGTGAGCGCACTCGCCGGCACCGCCCGATCCCGCGCGCTGTTCTGAGTCATTCCGTTCGCCCACGAAGATATAGTCTTTGTCACTCCGGTAATCTGCCCCATGATAGGTAGTGAAATCCGGTGCTCTATTAAATGACCTCAACGCCCGCCACGCCGCAAATCCATCCGCAGGCGCCTGACCGCCGGCGGTGGCCCAGGGTCGCAGTATGCGCGCTACTCGTAATCTACGCAGCGGTCCTGGTGTATACGAACGCGCGCTTCACCATACTCGATGACGAAGCAGGGGGCATCAGCCGCGCGGGTCATTCGGTTGCCAACACCTTTCACCAATTTTTTTTAAGCGGAGAGCTGGCAGAAGAACATCCTCCAGCCTCGAACATCTTGCTGCATCTGTGGCTGGTCGCAACAAATTACTCGTTGTTCGCGGTTCGAATCTTAGCCAATCTGCTCTACATCGCCAGCGTCTTCTGCACTGCCAAGGCAGCGGACAAGATCGGCGGGCAGCGAGCCTTTTGGGCTGCTCTCATTCTTGGTTGCGTCTGGCCTTTCGCCTTCCAATATGGGCGGATTGCCGGCTGGTACGCGATGTCCACGTTCCTCGTGTCGGCTCTGACATGGGCGTATCTTGAAATATTGAGCTCCCGCAGCCTTCGCCCCTGGGTTGCCCTTTCGCTTTGTTCCATCTTCCTGGTTTGGACAAACTACTTCGGGTTTGTTTTCCTCTTTCTCTTGCTGGCAGACCTGCTTGTCTTCCACCGCAGCCTCGCCCGCGCCCGGGCGGGTCGGATCCTCGTTGTCGCGGCCGCTATCGCAGCAGCCTTTTTACCGATCGTCTCGATTGCCGTCCGCAATCTATCAACGTATGTCGTGCCAGTCTCTTCCCGCTTCGACCTGGGCAACGAGGTTGCGCGTTTCGCTTATCCGGCCTTCGCCATCTTTGCGTCGGCCGCAGTAGCGCCGTGGTATCTACCGCTCAGCCTGCCGATTGCACTGGCGTCGATCGGTCTTTTTTGTGCAATCTTTCTCAGCTCCGGCAAACGCTGGCTTGTCTATTTCCTCATCGTCATGCTTCTACTGCAGTTCAGCGGAGAGATGAACATCAAGCGAGTGCTCTCGATGCTGCCGTGGCTTTTTATCGCGATGGCCCTGGCAATCTCTCGCGACACATCGCGTCTGCCCGGCTTGGCGACCGGCACGATCACGATTATTGTGATTTGCGGCTGGGCAGGCATTCTCTCTGGCGCGCACTATGCCACAACTAACCTCTATGAGCCGTGGCAGCATGTTGCTGAAATGGTTGCGGTGGATGTGCGCAACGGGGCAACCGTGATTGGCGAAAATTCAACCTTCCTTCTGTATCTCAATTACCAGTTGGGATTGGAGGCGGAAAGCGGAAACGCGGACTCTGGCTATCTCGGCGATGCCGTCTACGCTTCTCATGGGTATGCCGTTGACACGCTCGACGACCCACACTCATGGGTTTCTCGGTTGCGCGGAAAAGTCGTGCTCGTGCAAGGGACGGATGACGAAGATGCTATGAAATCAGGCAGAGAGTTGGACCTCGCACTCAGAACTCGATGCACTATTCTCGGCGAGTACCACTCCACTCCTGATCCCGCAGAAAGATGGAAGCAGCGTTTTGTTCGGAATGCACCTGTCATCCACTTTCGCGTCAACGCAACCTGGTACGACTGCCCGTAAGCAGCGCGTCTATCTCTTCGTCCTCTTGTGAAATGGCAGCGGAATCACGGGTTTGATCCTTTAGTTTTTTGCCGTGCGGTCGGCGTCAGTTGGCGAAGCACAAACTCCTGCACCAGCCCGTTCACCATGCGAACGCCCGTCGTCACAAGAAATCCCTGGAACAACAGGCCTGCGCCGCGATTCGATTCCGGATAATACAGGTTCGAGATTGAGCCCGAAATCAGATCGCCGCCCATGCTCGAGTAATTCGGCTGCGTCTTCCCATTGTCTCCCTTGCACACAAATGGACTGAACACCGCATGGCGAATCCGGGACTTCGTGGTTCCCGTGCCCTGGTAGAAATAGCGCGGGTCCTGGTGCAGGAGCGATGGCAGAATCGCACCGCCAAAAAAAATGTCGGTCGTGGTATCGCCATAGCCGGCCGCAACCCTTTTGGCGTAGGCGTCCCAGCCCTGGCCATAGTTGGGTATGTCGCCCGCCTGGTAAACCGCCGCCAGAAAGGCAACGCCCACAAATGTCATCACATCGGTATTTGCCCTGAATGCCAGTCTGAACTTCAACCCGGTTGTCAGCGGCACCGGATGTTCGTCATAGGTCACATAGAAGTTTGGAAATACGCCGAAGACACGCTGATGCTCCTGGGCAATCACCTGCTGCGTCGCAATCTGCACAGGATCGCTATACACCGTGATCGAGGTATCCGAGCCGCGAAACTTCAGCTTGATGTCGTTCACCAGCAGGTATTGGCCCGGGGTGAGCGTCAGGGCGGGCGATTTCCATTTAAGGTATCCCTCCCCATCAATACTGATGAAATACGCGACACCCGGCTTGAGGTCGTCAAAATGAAAGGCGCCGCTGCTGCTGGCAACCGTGGTGCGGTGATCCTGAGGAGCAGGACCGTCCAGCATGATCGTCGCCACCGGAACGACGTTCCCTTTCACATCCAGAACCGTGCCGCTGATGTTGCACGGGGTACGATCACCACTTGATGCCGTCCCCGCCTGATCATTCTGTTGTGCGTCATTCTGTTGTGCATCGTCAATCGCGCTCTGGTCCCCTACGGCAGCATTCGACCCACTCCCGAATCCCTGAGCGGATTCCCGGGCCCGCGTCGTCTGCGGCACAGGTGCGTCCGGAAACGTTTCAGGCGCCTCTGCGACCCGCTCGCTTTGCGGTTCCTGCGCGTGCATGAGGTGCGTCTGCACGGGCAATGCAGTACCCATGAGAACAATGAGATATATGCATCCTGCAGAAAGCCGCATCCATTCACCTGTCCGGTGTCGTCTCCATCATTTGGAGCGAGTCGTGCGAAGATCGAGTGTGTTTTGAGCTTGCACCGACCCTCTAGCGGGGGCCCGCCGCACAAAATCCGGCAAGGAGTCTCAGATGGGCCGAATTGATCGTCAAATCACGAGGGCTGACGCGGGCAGGGAACGACTCAAACCCTCCCCACGGACTCTTAGATGAAGAAGGCGCGCCATTGGCCTCACAAAACAGCAAAAAACTATGCGCCGGCCCCTGTCATTCTGAGCGTCTTCTCTAATCCCTAATCCCTGTGCCCTTTGCCCTGGTCCCTATACCCCTCACCAATTCTTCGTTCGCAGGTCTAACAGGCATTCCAACGACGGCACATCAGTCGACCCGGATTGACATGACCCAGGACCACATTCGTCCCTGTACCCAATCGGACTTCGAAACGATCTGGAAGATCGTGAACGACGGCGCTCGCGCCTATCGCGGCCACGTGCCCTCCGACCGCCTCCACGACCCCTACATGTCGCAGGACGAGCTTCGCAGCGAAATCGCGAGCGGGGTTAGCTTCTTCGGCTTCGAAAGCGGCGGCCATCTCATCGGTGTTATGGGCATTCAATCCGTGCGCGATGTCGTTCTCATCCGGCACGCATACGTGCTCACCGAGCATCAGGGCGAAGGCATCGGCAGCCGCCTGCTCGAGCATCTCCGCGGGCTTGCCGCGCGGCCCATCATGATCGGCACCTGGGCTGCGTCTACCTGGGCAATCGGCTTTTATCAGCGGCACGGATTCCAACTCGTCACCGACGAGGAGAAGAATCGCCTGCTACGAACCTATTGGAAGATTCCTGATCGCCAGGTCGAAACTTCCGTCGTTCTCGCCGACCCGCAATGGTTCGAGCGTTGCAATCCATAACCAGTTCCGGCCACCGATGGTGGCGGCAGCCGAGGGCAGTCATTTCTTTTGCAAAAGCGCGCCCACCGGCACCGTCACCGATCCCATGCGTCCGGAGTTCTCATCCACAACAACAATCCGGAACGATCCGTCGCCGGCTTTCGGCGCCACCCGCTCCTCGAAGTCGATCCCATCCTGCAGCACATGCTGATAGCTCTCAGGCTTCAGTTCAAGCGCCAGCGTCTTGCCCGTTAGCCGCGCATGCAGATCCTCGTCGTCCCGCTCTGCGATAAAGATATCGAGCCTGTCGCTCCAGCGTTCGCCGGCCTGCCGCAGATCGAGGTCCTTCGCCGCAATGTTCAGCCGGATTAAGCCGCCTTTGGCATCGGGCTCCGCATGTGCCGTTATCGCAATCTCGCTCATATCCGCCGGCTTCCATACCGACTCGCGAAAGCGATCCTTCATCGTCTCCGGTTCTTTGGCGTAGAGATAGCCGGTGCGATAGCGCAGCTTCAGCTCAGGATGATTCACCAGCTTCACCGTCAGGTGGTGATAGGCGTCGTCCGGCGCTCCGCTGGGCGAAAAGCTCAGCAGATAGACGGAATCGCCATCCGCCACCACGCCGTTCAGCTCTGCCGCAATGTCTCCCGCTCTGCGCAGAGCGTGGCCACCCGTCGCATCTGCCAGCTCGCGCACCGGCCCCTGGATCGGATGCATATCCTGCTTCATCGTGTCGGTGATGCGTCCAGGGTTGATATCCCTCGCCGACTTGTCCAGTATTTCCTGCGCCTCTTCCCGCTCTCCGGGAGGCAGAGAGGCCAGCTCAGCCGCTATCTTGGCCGACGATACGGCCGGGTTGAGCTGAACGTTGCCATGCATCACACTGGCAGCCACGCCCCCCGCCTCAAGCTGTGAGGCGTCGAGCGGATAGATGCTCACATGCGCGTTGTTCATCGCCTCCTCTGCCTTCAGCGCCAGCGGATCCATCAATGTGTTGCCGCGCTCCACCGTCCCCGCCTTGTCACTCCAGTCCGCCAGCGCGTTGTCACTCGAAACCCACACCAGCGATTTGTGACCCGCAATCGCCGCGAGCTTTCGCGCGATCCCCGGCATCATCAGGAAAGCATCGCGCGCCGGATCGCTCCCCATTGTGCGCAATTGCGGGTCCTTCGGCTGCAGCTCGGCCGGCTGCCCCACGGGCGAATTGCCATTTACGGCTAACAGGTCGGCAAGATCGTCAACGTATTCGATATCCCGCCGGTTTCGCTGTTCCTGGTCCTGCGCGTTGGCAAGGTCCTGCGCATCGGGCATCCATTTACGCAACGTCGCCGCCACCAACGCGGCGTCCGTCGTCGGCTCCAGCAGAACTTCGAAGCCGTGCCTCTTCATCACATACAGCCCCACCGGCTCCTGCGGCGCCAGCGTCTTCAAAAAACGCAGCATCTCCTCCCGCGCGTAATTCAAATCACCAAACGCGAGATTCGCGGCGTCAATCATCAGGATTGTTGTGTTGCCCGCATCTGTGGTGCTCCGAATAGGGGCATGATTCGAGAACTCGATCTGCGGTCTCGCTTCCGTCGTGCTGTGGTTGCTGCATTGCGGTTTGCCGCGTACTGCCGGATCCCGCCAGTGTGAATGAGCGAATTTCCTGCGGCGCTCCGTTATCTTCAATCGCAAAATCTTCGCGCTTCAGATTCGTGACTGGGTTTCCCTTCTTATCGAGCGCCACAATGCCCACATCCACACGCCGCGTCGTCGTGCGCAGCGTAAACGCGGTATCCGGCCGCGCCAGAGGGCTCGACGCATCTCCGGGTGCAAAACTCGTTACGCTGATCTCAGGGCTGCTGGCTTCTGAACTCCCAGCTTCAGGCCCGGGCGCTACCGCTGGCGCAGGGGCCGCAACCGGCGGCGCAGCACTTGCCTCACTGGCCTGCGAGACCACAGGACTCTGAACCTGCTGGCTCTCCGCTTCTGTCTGCTTTTCCGCAGTCGCGGCTCCACTTAATGGCTGCTGCGGCTTCCCAATCTCTCCGGTCGGCTCTCCAGTTGGCTTTTGCGCATTCGCCGCTTGGTTCGTGACAATGCGCGTGTCGGCGCGGAATACGTGATAATCGACGAACGCCGTTTCGTTCATGGCCGTCTTCAGCGGCTGAATCTGGTTCGCGAGTGCGTAGTGATACACCGGATCGATCTGCACCGACTCGGCCACAGTTGTCGAAATGCTGCTCAATGGGCAGACATATTGCCTACCGCCAATCTCGACTGTGCCGTAGTCCACCAGAATCGCTGCCTTCGTTACCGGATCCGTGGCTTTGAGGTCGGCTTCAACAATCAAACGCAGAATGGTACCGCTGGCCGGCTCGATCGTCATCGTGCCGTGATAGCCAACTACGGGGCGGTACGGCTCAAGCCGCGCCACAGCCGTCGCTGACTCGTGCGCAACGCAGCAATAATCAATCTGGTAGTGCGAATGCTCCTTAGGCACCTCGAATTTGAAAACCGCACGCACCTGGCCGGGCTGCTGCTCGCTTGCTTCCCAGTGGCTCCATGCAAGGCTGCTCGTTGCCGCGTCCACCAGCACGGTGCCCAGCATCGGCCCGAAGACGCCCCACGTCGTCAGCCCCTCGGTCAGGGTTGCGGAGGCTTTCTGCGCTCCGTTTCCTTCCAGGACTTCGCGCCCATCCTGGTAAAGCACTGTGCTCTGCGAACTGCCCACAAAATGCATCGGCTGGTAGGGAATGAAGGGACGATCCGACCTTTGCAACTGCGGCGTGTCTTCAAAGCGCTGCACATCGCGCGTCGCCAGAAAATTCGGCAGTTGCGGAGTTGTTTTTCCGACGTACGCCACCACCAGCCCCATGATGCGCCGCTGTTCCGCCGGATCGGGCGCAGGACGGTTCGGCATCTCACTGGCAGGCGGATCGAGAAAGGCAGAAGCATCAACGAGCGTACGCAACGCTGCGCGGCTCTTCTCTCCCGGCAACTCCCGTTGCATCTCCGCAAGCTTCGCGGCGCTGATTCTCTCGGCCGGCTCAAGATTTCCCAACGCCCAGGCAGCATCCGCATCCGACTTTCCGTGCAGAGCACCAACGTTCCGCTCCAACTCCGCAACGGTGACTGGCTTGGATCCCCACCCGGGAATTGCGGCCAGCACAAACACCCCAAGCAGCATTAAAGTCATTCGCATGCAGGCAGGCCCCGTTCCGCTCCAGCAGTTCCGCTCCAGCAATGGATGCGTCGAAAATCCGCTCACACTATTGCACTGGAGAGCCGTCCCCGGCAACTCCTCATCGTCCTTTGTTTATCAACTAATCATCTCGCCGCGAACGCAGAGCTGCCTCAATGCACCCACGGCAGGTTCCAGTGCTGCCACACGCTCACCACCCGTAAGGTGAAGCACAGCACACCACCAATCACGGCAGACAACACCGGAGACACTCCGAGCTTCCGGCACACCACCATCGCTGCCGCGCCCGCCAGCGCAGCCGTCGCGTACACATCCGACCACAGAACCGCCGGCACCCTGGCCAGCAACACGTCACGTACGACTCCCCCGCCCACGCCTGTGATTGCGCCCAGCAGAATCGCGTTGATCGCAGGCAGCTCTGACAACATCGCCTTGCCCGCGCCTGAAACCGCAAACAACGACAGCCCTGCCGCATCCAGCACCATCAGCAGATTTGTCGGCGTCTGCCTCACAAAGGGATGCAGAAAGAAGACGACCCCCGCGCCGCTGATCGCCATCGCCGAGTAGCGCCAATCCCGCAGCGCATTCGGCGGTATTGACCCGATCAGCAAATCGCGAATGATGCCCCCGCCCATCGCCGTGCAGAAGGCCAGCACTGTCAGGCCCAGCACATCCAGCTCATCCTTCACGCCCGCCGATGCGCCCTCGATCGCGAACAGCAGCGTCCCCGCGAGGTCGACAAAGTACAGCAGCTTCGCCGCCTTCGATTGCATAGCTCTCCCTTCGATTCCACAAAAGAGCTCGACCTCTCAGCTTTTTCACTGTGAACTAGGAGCCGTGAACGGTCCTGGACCGCTTGTAAAACGGCAGCGGCACCTGCTTTGCGCGCACCGGGTTGCCGCGCACCTCCACCAGCACATCGGTTCCGCTCGCCGCTACCTCTGCCGGCAACAGCGCCATCGCGATATTCGTCTTCAAAAACGGCGCCGGCGAACCCGACGTAACTACGCCGATGCGTTCCCCCGCCAAAGACAGTACCGGGTACCCGTCGCGTCCGATGCCGCGCTCCACCATCTCCAGGCCCACAATCTTCCGCTTCGGGCCGCCTGCTGCCTTCACCGCCAGCAACGCATCGCGCCCCAGAAACTCGCCCTTGTCCAGCTT
Source organism: uncultured Acidobacteriaceae bacterium (assembly GCA_963839215.1). Classification (GTDB taxonomy): domain Bacteria; phylum Acidobacteriota; class Terriglobia; order Terriglobales; family Acidobacteriaceae; genus Telmatobacter. Next base: position 108,036 of record CAWITZ010000005.1, read on the forward strand.
CAGAAAGCGGTCAAGCCCTGGCTCGAGCGCATTGATTTCCTCTGAGATCTCGTGTTCGTAAAGGCTCATGCCTGCTTCCATGCGCAGCGTGTTGCGCGCACCCAGACCGCACGGACGTATGCCGAACTCCGCACCAGCCTCCATGAGCGCCTCCCACATCTTCACGGTCGTCGCCTCGTCTGAAGGCAGGTACACCTCAAAGCCGTCTTCGCCGCTGTAGCCGGTGCGCGCAATCATCACATTCGGCACGCCGGCCACCGTGCCCCACGTGAACCAGTAGTTCCTGATGCCGGCCAGGTCCACCTTTGTCAGCTTCTGCAGCGTCTCAAGCGCACGCGGCCCCTGCACCGCAAGCTGCGAGTAGTACGCGGAATAATCGCTCACGTGAATGCCGTGCCGCGCGCCCACCTGCCGCCGGATCCACGCATAGTCCTTGTCCTTCGTGCCCGCGTTCACCACGAGCAGAAAATCGTTCTCGCCCAGCCTGTGCACAAGAATGTCATCGACAAAGGTGCCTTCAGGCGTCAGCAGCGCCGAGTAGTGCGCCTGCCCGTCCTTCAGTTTCGACACATCGTTCATCGTGATGTACTGCACCGCGTCGAGCGCCCCCGGCCCGCGAAACTGAATCTCGCCCATGTGGCTCACATCAAAAAGCCCTACGCCGGTGCGCACCGCCATGTGCTCGGCAATCAGGCCGCCGGCTCCGGGGCCCGCAGCGACGGGTCCTTGTCGCTGGGGTGGGGGGTAAGGATACTCCACCGGCATATCCCAGCCGCCAAAGTCCACCATCTTCGCCTTCAGGGCGCGATGCGTTGCATTCAGTGCCGTCTTCTTGAGAGCTGGAGTTGTAGGTGCTGCCGGTGTCGCCATTGAATTCCTCTCAAATGCCGTTATCTGACTTCTTAACGATAGGGCGGCGCTCCGGGCGGGTCAAACCCGCTCGTTTCGCTCCCGCATCGCGGTAAGCTAGCATGCAGGCGGTCACCATGGGATTTGTCCGCGGCATCGTTCTCATCCTCTTCGGCCTCGTGGCCCTCTATCGTGCGCGCACCCTGCATACCGGCCATCTCTCCTGGCTTCTCCCCGTGCTCGGCCTCGCCGCCCTCGCCCTCGGCATATGGCACCTCGCGCAGTTGCGTTCGCGCTCATGATTCGCTTCCACAAAATCGTCGCCCGCGTTGCGAAGTATTTTCAGACGATTGGCTATGCTGGGTTCATACACAGCACAGAAAACATGGAGGGCGCGCGAGCCCTCCTTATTTCTTTTCGGACTCCTTCTACGGTTGGCGGACCGTTTATGAAAGAGGCTGAAGGGATGGGAAGCTGCAGGGCGGCGCCGCGACAGGTGGCGTTGCCCGCTCCCTCTTTCTGCAAAGGCCCGTTGCAAAGCCTGCAGAAGGCAGTTCGGGATCGGCAAATGAATGGAAGCGGATGTTGAAAAGGATGAAGACGAGGAGCCATCGTCAACTGGCGGCGTTCAGACTGGGCTGCCTGGCTTAGGCGATCTCCTCAGGCAGGTACGGCGCGCTGTGGGCCTTGAGCTGCTCGGCAAGGTGGCGCAGTTTGCCGTGACACTGGTGGATCTTGCCCTCAAGGGTCATATTCACCACGTCAGACTCGTTCTCGAGATGCTCGAACAGCTCGTCAGGGATAACGACACAGCCCTGCTGCCCCTCAGGCGCAGCATTGCTGAAGAATGGGGCGCTGAGCCCGAGTGGAACGATGGATGCTGCATCCATTGCGCAAAAGTGCCCACTTCGTAAAATTGCAGCAAAACGTCGCAGCATCGGTGCATGGCTTTCCCTCAGCGCACCCAGGGCATTTGCGCGATGGAAAGCCATGACGTTTGGCAGGAAGAAGAGAAAGAGATGCGGATGAAGCTCAATTGGAATTTGTTGTGTCACGCGAGAACATGGATCGGGATCTGCCTGGCCGTGATGGCCTTCGGCCTCGAGGCGCAGGCCGCTGTGAGCACCACCACGGTGCAGGGAACTGTCTATCTGGCGAACGGCGCGCCCGGCTCGGGCACACTGCAGTTGAGCTGGCCCGCCTTTACCACCTCTGACAATCTCGCCGTCGCAGCCGGGCGCACAACTGTCGCCATCGGCGCCGACGGATTCCTCAGTGTCAACCTCGCTCCAAACCTCGGCGCTGCACCTGCCGGCCTTTACTACACCGCCGTCTATCACATGACCGACGGCACCACGAGCACCGAGTACTGGGTCGTGCCCGAAGCTGCGCAGGCCAATCTGGCCTCCGTGCGCTCTCAGGTCATGCCCGCGGCCCAGGCAGTGCAAGCCGCCAGCAAGGCCTATGTCGATAACGCCATCCAGTCGCTCGCGCAGGGCTCGCTCACACCCGTAGGCGGCTCACTCAGCGGACCCCTCTATCTCAACGGCGATCCCACCCAGACCCTGCAGGCTGCGGACAAGCACTATGTCGATTCTGCCTTCAGCGCTGCGGTGCCGCTTTCCGGTGCAACCATGCTCGGCGCTCTCACAGGCCCGTCTGTCACCGCAAGCGTCAACAAGGTTCTTCTCGTCACCGCGCCGCCTTACAACGCAAAATGCGATGGCGCTACCGATGACCAGGCATCAATTCAAGCCGCATTCAACGACGCCTACAGCAACGGCTACTCCGTCGAGTTCCCGGCTGGCACATGCCTCACCAGCACCATTACCATCAAGGGGCAGTCCTTCTTCGGACATGGCAAGTACGTCACCACCATCATCGGCAAGCCCGGCCAGGACGTCTTCGCCACGCCCGATCCCTCCACAAATTCCGTCATCCGGCAAAGCACGCACATCCACGACCTCAGCATCCAGGTCGACGCCACGGTCGATGCCTCGGCCACTGCGGCCGGCGGCAACAATACCTTTTCATCCCGTGTCACCGGTACCGGCGGCGGCCTCACTCCGCTCGCCCAGCCCCCTGCACCCGGCCCACTCGTCTTTGGCTCGGGAGTAAGCGGCAACTGCGCCGGCCAGATCATCGCCGACAGCGGCGGCGTCTTTGACGACTTCTATCTTTCCTGCGCGAACTTTTCCAACCTCAACGCCGAAGTCAACGGTGCGCATCTCATCGGCCAGCCCATCTCGATCTACAACAGCAGCGGCGCGCTCGTCCTCTCCACAACAATCACCGCTCTCATCGACGCCACCCATCTCAAGCTCGCCGCATCGCTCCCCGCAGCGCAGAGCAACCTTAGTGGCGCTTATATGAACACCCTCGCCGCCCCCTGGTACATCGGCAACTGCGGCTTCGCTTTTCCCATGGCCGACGGAAGCCAGAACGGCGGCAGCCACGGCATGATCAGCGGGTGGGTCTTTGAAAATATCTCCATCGGACAGGTCTCTACTGCCCTGCGGCAGCCCAGTCACACCTGCGCAATCTTCATGCAGGCCAATAACTACGGACTCAACTACGAGCACATCGATACCTCGATGCTCTACGCGGGAATCGTTGAAGCACTGCCCTATCAAAACGCCGGATACGTCACCTGGACGCCCGACACCACAAAATATCTCGACATCAACCTGAGCCACCACATTCTGCCTTTCGTTACCTACAACGGAATCCACAGAATTGTCGAAGGGCTCAGCATCTATGGCGGCGCATGGGACAGCCCTCAAAGCATGGGCGCCTGGATGTTTTCCGCTCCAACCGGCAGCGCCTCCGGCCTTTCGGCATACATGGGCAATGCCAGCATCTCCCGCTTTTACTTCGAGTGCGCCGCATCGATCTCCGGTGAGGTCGAGCGTTTCAGCGGTCAGTCGGTCACGCTCACCGGCGGCTCGACCACGCAATGCGGCAACGGCGGCAGCCTGGGGTCGTGGATGACGCCCGGATACCTGAACTGGAACGTGAGCGATGGCTCGCTCGACGCGCAGGTAGGCGACTTTCTTCAAATCAGCGGCGATCACAATACCTTTACGCATACCGATCTCACTCTTGGCGCCGTCACCGACAATGGCTTCGAGAACCGCGTGCAGACCGGCATCAACAACAGTGACGCCAACCTCAAGCGCGCCTTCTATGCCAATCTCAACATGCCTCAGGATCCCGTGGGCAAGCTCAACGGCGATTTCCTTCTCAATGGCAATAGCGCCGCGCCCTTTGCGAGCGGCAGCGACCTGCTCACAACCTGCCGCGACTACCGCACACTTACTCCGCTCTGCGTGAACGATCCCAATGGGACTGAACTCTCGCGCAGCTACATCCATGCGCTCGCAAACGCCGGCACCGTCTCCAGCATCAGCACCGGTTCGGTCGCCAGTTGGAACGCGCTCATGACAGCGGGCTCGCGCATTCCACTCACGCAGGTCTACGTCGTCGCCCAGGGCCGCTGCCAGGGAGCTACCTTCTGCTCCAGCACCTTCTCCGTGCGTGACCGCGTCACCGGCAGCACCATCGGAAGCTGTACCTACACTTTCTCGTCCGCGTGGACAATTCAGGGTGGCGCGTCTTCAAGCCCATGCCTCATCAACTTCAGCGGCGTTCCCTCCGGCGACGCCATCGGCTGGGATACAAACGCGTGGACCGCAAGCGGCCTCACCGCGGTCGATATCAGCTTTGTCGGCTTTCAGCCTCAGCATTCCGACATCGTTCGCGAAGTAGCCTCAAGCTCACAGCTGGCCAGCATTATTCAGGCCGGAGCCGCCGGCGTGCCGGTAAACATCACCGCCGCAAACTGGCAGTGGAACGGCAACACCGCTGGCGCGCTCGACAGCTCATCGCCCGTCGGCTACTCCACGGCCATCAGCAATGCATGGAACCTTTCGGCGTGGAACGGAAGCGCCAACCTCAACGGCGGCGCTCTCTACCCGGCCGTGCCCAGCACCATCAGCTATCTCGTGCAGGCGCCCGCCGTGCTCACCAATTCTCTCGCCGGCGCGCTCGCCATCACCGATACCTCGCTCACCCTCAATGTTCCGATCACCAGCTCCTACGCCTCCGGAGGATGCTTTCAGATCGATCAGGAAATCGTCTGCTACTCCGGCGCACTTACCGCAGGCGCCACAACCGTCAACATCTCGCGCGGGCAATATGGAACCCTCGCGCAATCGCACGCAAGCGGCGCCGCGGTGAGCACCGTGGGCACCGGCGTCTTCTACGCGATCTGTAACGCCACCAACTACGCCGTCACCAACGTCGTCTTCGGCGCAAATTGGTCCTATGTCAGCTCGCCCTTCGCGGCGCAAAACTGCAGCGGCACTGGCACCAACATTCGCCTGGCATCTCCCAATGGCCCCAGCGGGCAGACCTACAAGATCGCCGCGGTGCAGATCGCGCAGAACCCCGGCAACCCGCAAGCCACCAGCTCCAACCAGGTGCCCCTCTCCGCGAACGCCGGCAACAGTCAGTACGGCTGGACCGCAACAAAATCCCTGGCCGGCAGCGGCGCGGCCATTCCAACCGGCCCCACCACCAGCACCTCAGGCAACATCACCACGTTCGCGAGCGGCAACGGCCAGATTCAGGACAGCGGCATCTCCCTTGGCTCTGTTGCCTCACTCTCCTCCTCCAGCCAGCAGACCTTCACGGGGCCGGTGAAGATCAACGGGATGGGCGTCATTTACCCGCAGTGGTACGGCGCAAAGGGCGATGGCGTGCATGACGATACTGCAGCGATCCAGGCGGCGCTTGACGCGCTGAAAGCCGCGGGCAAGGGGCATTTGTATTTTCCGGCAGGCACCTATCTGGTGGGCGCAAATGGTGTGGGTTTGGTGAACTCTGCTTTTAACGCGTATCTCATCGAGGGCGAAGGCAGCGGCAACACGATCATCACGGGTTCTGGAAGCGTGATTCTCGACCTGGGCGGCACGGACAAAGTTACCCTGCAGCACATACAGATCAACGGAAACGGAGCGGCAATCGGCTTGCAGCTTTGCCGCTATGCTACGCCAGGCACAAACGGGCCGGGCTCGGGTCACGTCTTTAATGACGTTCTGATCAGCGGCACATTCACAACCGCAGCCGTCTATTCGATTTCGTCTGAGAACAACACGTGGAATCGCTCGGAAATTATAAGCACGTCGGCGGTGCCGCTGCTTTACAGCTCGGCAACAAACGACCTGAGTGTGACGCCCTATCGCGGCACGATCCTTGCTTCTACGAACACGGCGACGAAGATCATTAACTCATTCTTTTACTCTGAAGGCGGCGCAGGAGCGGAGGCAATCACTTTCGGCGGAGGGGGCGGAGCAGGCAGTCCTAATACCAGCGTGATTCACTCCTACTTCGCGTGCGCCCACAACTGCATCCGATTCACCGGCGCGAATGGCACTTACAATCTCGGCCCCTATGAAATTCGGGGGAATTTCTTCGAGGCCACGGGCTCAAATTTCATAGCCATTCAGGTCGACCCGGTGCGGCTGAGCGCCCTGACATTGGTCGGTAATTACGTGAGTCACAGCATGGGTACAAACCCTGACTTCTATGAGACCAGTCCCGGCGGGGGCGATATTGAAGCCTCGAATATCGAAGGAAATGCGTGGTCTAGCAACTACCCAAACATTTACTACCTGTATAACTCGACACTCAATGAGATTACGCAGTACACCATCCGGGGCCTGATTACAAACTCAAAGGTTCATGTGCCGACACTCTCAGGGTCACCTTCTATCAGTGGTACATCTGAGCTTTGGATCAATGGCGCACTGACGGAGTCTTCTCTCAATGTGCAGACGGCGCGGAAGGGAACCTTTACCTGCACGGCTGCAGGAACGATCACGGTGGCGAATACGAACATGACGGCGGGCTCCGATGTGGTGATCACTTTGAAGACCGCCGGAGGGACGATAACAACGCCGCCAGCAATGAAAACGGTCACTACGGCTACCGGCTTTACGGTGCTCTGCGGTGCGACCGACACAAGCGTCTATACCTACAGCATTTTGAACTGAGCAGAACCACTACCAGTGCAACGGTAACTAGGCAGCGCGCCAACACGCTCTGCTAGCCCGCTGGAATCTTTGCATTCCGGCGGGCTTTTCTATGGAGGATATCCCGCGAATGGAAACCGGCACTGTGGAAGCACCCCCTGCGGCAAAGGCGTGGTTCCCGCATCCCCGCGCAATCGATAGAGCCGAGCTTCAGCGGCTCGGCAACATCCTCGACCGCCGCCCCGCAGGTCTCGGCGGCCGCACCGTCTCCATGGCTCTCGCGCAAATGATGCTGCGCGTGCGCACACGCGATGGAAACATACAGCCGCTGCGCGTGAACCCCGTGCAGCAAGCCTTTGAGCTCAACCGCGCGCAGCGCAACATCGTGCTCAAGGCTCGCCAGATGGGTCTCACCACCTGGGCCGCCGCGCGCTTTTTCTTGAAAACCATCACCCAGCCCGGCACGCTCACTCTCGAAGTCGCGCACACCCAGGAAGCCGCCGAAGAAATCTTTCGCATCGTCCATCGCTTTGTCGACTGCATGCCGGCCGCTCTCCGCGATGGACCGCTCAAGACCTCGCGCGCCAGCGTGCGCCGCCTCGCCTTTCCCGAGCTCGATTCGCAATATCTCGTCGTCTCTGCCGGCGAACGCAACGCGGGCCGCGGCCTCACCGTGCAGAATCTTCACTGCTCCGAACTCGCGCGTTGGCCCGGCGACGCCGCTGAAACTCTCGCCGGCCTTCGCGCCGCGCTCTCTCCCCACGGCGAACTCATTCTCGAGTCCACACCCGACGGCGCAGGCGGTTGCTTTTACGATGAATGGACCAGCGCCGCCGAAACCGGAACCGTGCGCCACTTTTTTCCCTGGTGGATGGAACCACGCTATCGCGCCAAGTCCATCGAGCAGGCCACCCTCAGCACTGAAGAACTTGATCTCATCGCGCGCGCCGGCCTCGACCTCGAGCAGATCGGCTTCCGTCGCCGCCTGCGCAAAAACTTTCGCTCGCTCGCCGTGCAGGAGTACGCCGAAGACCCCGAAAGCTGTTTCCGCGCGAGCGGCGACTCCGTCTTTGAACTCTCCGCAGTCGAGGCGCGTCTCGCAACCGCTCCGCCACCCTTTGAGCTGCGACATAATGGCCAGCTCGCACTCTGGCTGCCGCCCGTGCCGGGCAAACGCTACCTCGTTGCCGTCGATCCCGCCGGTGGCGGCAGTGAAGGCGACTACTCAGCCGCGCAAGTCATCGAGCTTGAGACCGGTCTGCAATGCGCTGAGTTTGCCGCGCACATCGCCGGCGCCGAACTCGCAAAGCTTGTCGCGCAGCTCGCCTCGGAATTCAACCACGCCTGGCTCGTCGTCGAACGCAACAATCATGGCCACGGCATTCTCGCGCTTCTCGAGAACCAATACGACCGCATCTATCGGCAGAACAACCAGCCCGGCTGGCTCACCACCTCCGTCAGCCGCCCCGCCATCATCAGCCGCTTTGATGCCGCGCTCGTTGAAAAGCCTGAACTCTTCCAGAGCCGCGCGCTCCTCGCCGAGTGCCGCACCTTCGTGCGCTTGCGCGACGGCAGCACTGGCGCACGTTCCGGCACGCACGACGATCGCGTCATGGCCATGGCCATCGCCCTCGCCGCACGCGCCGAGCTGGTCGGCAAGAACAGGTGAGCCGCGGCACCCAGGAAGCAGGTCGTCACTCCTTCCAGAGCTTCTGTCTTACTTCCGCCGCGCCCGCCAGAACGAGCTCACGCCCAGGTAGAGAAATACCACCACCACAATCGTCGACGACAGAAACGTCCGGTGGTCCGGACCCGCGATCAGGCTCGCCCGCGTCCGCCACACCGTCGGCACGAACACCAGCACGGGCAGCAGAAAAAAACGCCCGTCACTTCGAGCCATAGCTTTCCGCCCACTTCGCGAAACGGCTTCAGAAATCCTGCCATCCCGCGCGTCACGCTTCCACTACTCCGCGACGCGCTGGTCTTCTCCGCGCTCGTCTTCGCAGCGGGCGGCTGCGTCGTTCCATTTCTCTCGGTACTTTGTGTTGGAGGGCCTGGTGCTTGAGGGCTTGATGCTGCAGAACTTGGCGTCGAACCCGCTTCAGCAAGGCGCTCGCCGGCCATGCGTCCCGCGACGCGCAATCCCGTACCCAGTACTCGCCCAATCCGCTCCGGTCTCATTTCGATATGATGGTAACAGTGAGGCGCATTGCTCTGCCCACACCGGTGTGCACTCGCATTTGCCCCATCGCCCCCAAGGCGGTAAGGTAGAACAAACCCAGCCGCCGCCCGTCGCGATTTCCTCATGCGCCGTCCGACGCTTTGGAGGTATCCGTGACATCTCGCCTGCGCGAACTGATCCAACAACTCGGAGAAGCGATCCACGAATCGGTCATCGAGAGCGAACAGATCGCCGGCGTCGTCCAGGACATCCGCCGTCACGGCTTCGACGTTCTGCTCATGCTCGAAGCCACCATCGGGCTCAATGAAGTCTCCAAGGAATCCGACGACGTTGACGGCACCGCGGATGCCACCGCAGACGGCGGCCCCTTCACCAACAACGACGTCAACTTCCTGCGCTCCCTGCGCATCTCCGTCGAAGGCGAGGACGAAGAACTCGACAGTCCTCAGAGCGAATAGAGCGAATAGGTGAGCTGAGATTTAACCTCGCTCACCCCTCCCCTTGCGGCCAGGATGATCAAGCATGCAATCGTTGCTCCGGCAAGCGATGGCTTTTCCTGCTTCCCGCTCCTCGCTATTTCGACCCCACGGGCCTAGCGTAGAGAAGTGCATTTTCTCGACACCCGGCCAGACACTTTATCGAGCTTATTGACATTTAGTTTCCATAGACACTAATATAGTTTCCATGGAAACTAATGCAGCGAACACCCGGCCGTTACCTCGATTAGAGAGCCACCTCGGGTATTGGCTCAGGCGCGTCTCCAATGCTGTTTCAGGCACGTTTGCCCGCGCGCTCCAGGAAAAGCAGACTTCGATTGCGGAATGGGTACTTCTGCGCGAGCTTCACGAGCGCGGACGAACTACTCCGGGCGAGCTGGCCGATCGCTTTGGGCTGACTCGTGGTGCGGTTTCCAAAATTGTCGACAAACTAGATGCGAAGGGCTGGATTCAAACGGACGCCAAAGAGGGAGACAGCCGCTTCCGCCTGCTTTCCCTCACGCGGACGGGGCGGCGCAGCCTCCCCATCCTTGCTGAGATTGCCGACGAGAACGATGCACGCTACTTCGACTGTCTGAGCGCAAAAGAGAAGATCACTCTTCGGGCGCTTCTTGCCAAAGTTGCAGATCATAACCGCATCCACGATATCCCAACCGAATAAGGAGAAATTTTGTGAGCAAAGCAATTGATAACCTGACCGAAGCGATGAAAGTCGCACAAGCGGGTCGTCCCCGTGTCGGAGGTTTCCCATACCTGGCTGAAGTTCTGCGCAAAGCAGGCGTGACGCGCAATCTGTGGTCCCTGCCATCCTGCCAAAGCCTCTTCCTGACGAAGGAGGGTCCAGTCATCATGCAGGGTACGCCTCTGGTCAACGGGGCCGTCGATGTACCAGCCTTCAATGAGGCCGCTCTTATCAAAGCGCTTCGCGTGGATCAAGCCGGTGAAAGCACATTTCCGGAATTCCTGAACGCTTCGTGGCGAGCGGGCGTCGTGCGCTATGACGTGGATCTGGAAGCACGAACAGTGGCCTATCAGGGTTGCAATGGCGAGGAGTACGAAGAAAACTACCCTGCCGTGACTGTCGCGTGACTGCAGAGGATAATTGCAGCGAACTTCTGATTCATAAAGCGGACCTCTTCTCACGCAGGAATGCGCTAGCAGCCTTCTTCATCTCGGGCGGGGGCCTGCCTTATCTGGCCGGAGTTCGCGGCGATCGAATGCGATGCGGCAGTCTTGAAATGACTGGACGCTCTTTGCCACCCAGAGCCACAGCGGTGCGACGTGGTCGAGCATCTCAGATCCGAGGGCTGTGATGGTGTATTCAACCCGTGGTGGAACCTCGGCAAAGACCTCGCGAGTTACGAGTCCGTCGCGCTACAACCCGCGGAGCGTTGCCCCTACGAATACGAAGTCGGGATGGCGGACCTTACCGTTGGCGTTTTAGGCATTTTGTGTCTGAAGTTTCGGTCCGACTTCTGGCTGGCGACAGCAATTGCAAACGCAGTCTGGTTGCTGGGCGACGCGGTTGGGCACATTCGGCAGATGACACTGAACGACAATCACGCTTCCGACAACTCGGGCATCTTCCTGGTCACCGAAATCATCATGCCGGTCGTCATTCTCTCTCTAACGCTCTACCACCGCCGTTGGGAGAGCAAAGCCGCCTGACAGGATAGTCACGCATAGCCTCTCTTCGCCTGCAAAATGCCCGCCCCTTACCGAAGACGGCATCCTTTCGTACCATCGCCGGGTCGATTCCAGCATTGACCTTGTCCTGTGGCAATGCAAAACTGCACTGACCGGGTCCTGCACAGCATCGCTGGCCGCGCTGCAATCCCGCGTCCTTTCGTAACTGGGCGCCGCAGAAAACAGGCGGCGCAGGGCGGGGAATTCAAGGGCCCTTGTGGCAAAAACCTCGCTCACTCGCCGTAAAAGAAGGGACAGTGGAAGTGACGACGCTCAGGGCACACAATGTAGGAAGCGACCGGGTCCTGAGTCCAAGGCTACAGCCGGTCGACGCGGCAAATGAGCCGGTCAGGGCGCTCAGAGTTCTGATGGAGGGCCTTGGCCCCCACGAGCGCAACGGCGTCTGGCTCGTGAATTTTAAAGAAGTGCCCGCCGGTCTCGCCGCATCCGGCTTCGACCTCATTCGTCTCGACAGCGAGCATCGCGTTGTGCAGGCCGTTGAGATCTTGCCGGGCCAGACCTTGGATCACTTTCACGCGTCTTCGGCCGGCGCGCTGATTCTTCCACCCGGAACCGTCGCGCGATCGAGAACCTTCACCGGCGACCGCATCACGCTCAGCGGAGCGGATGGTCAAACCGTTGAACCCCGCCCCGTCCCAGCGCAAAATGCCGCCCCACCGCCGGCCACCGAACCCAGCCGCCGCAAGCCCGAGCGCAAGCGCAAGCCCGATTCGAAGCCAGATTCTAACCCCGACTCGAAAATAGTCCCGATCTCTGACCCGGCACCCGCTCCGTCCTTCGGGGCCGCGCGCACAATCGCGCCGATTCCGCGCGACTTCATTTCCGCGCGTTCCGAGGAGCCTTCGGCAGCGCCGGAGAACCTGCCCGGGCCGAGCCGATTCATCGCACCGGCTCCGCGCATCCCCGCCGCGCTCGAAGCTCAGCCCCAACCCCTCACCACGCATTCATTTCCCACCGCCACACTTGGGCAACCACAGCCTGCGCAGCAGACTCGCACTCCGGCCCGGTCACACCCGCAGCCCCCCGCCACCGTCAACTTCGCCGCGGAATCCTCGAAAGTGCCGCGACGCGCCTTCTCCTGGCTCTTATCGCCCGGCGAAAGAGCAGGGCGCAGAAAGCGCCGCGCGCCGCGCATCAACGCCCCCGGCCTCGTTGGCTATTACTTTGCCGGCGGCCGGCCGGTGCCCCATGAAATTCGCAATATCAGCGTAATGGGTTTCTACATGGTCACCGATCAGCGCTGGATGCCCGGCACCATCATTCGCGTCACGCTCCAGTCCACCCACACCTGCGAAGGCGACGACACCGAAAGCATCACCGTCTTCTCGCGCGTCATCAACTGGGGTTCGGACGGCGGCGGCTTTGAGTTCGTATTCGCCGGGCTCGAAGGCCTCGCCCGTCAACCGGCATCGTAAGGCTGCATCGTAAGGCCAGATCCTAGGGCCGCATCCTGCAACCGCATCCCAGAGCAGCATCCTTCAGCTTCTCCAGTGCAGCTCCACCGGCCCGTCCATCGGATGCTTCTGGTTCCCATCCAGCCGCGCCTGCTTCAGCGCGAAATACCACTTCGCCGGCTTGTCCGCATCGTCAATCAGCATGAGGCTCGGGTTATGCTTGAGCCCTTCCGCCTGCTGAATCATCGTTTCCTGATCCTGCCGCACAAACCGCGCGCCAAAAAACTTCGCAATCGGCGTCACCAGCGGCACGTGATAAAAAACATTCCACGCTGCGATCACATCGATGCGGCACGTTGAGGCCGTCACCGGCGTCACTGTCGTCAAACTTGAAAACCACTTCGAGCCGCAGCGGATAATTTCCGTGCGTCGGTTCGGCAGCGTAAAGTCGATCGTCGTTTCAATTGGCTCGCCATACACGCCCAGCAGCTTGTACGGCGCCGAATTCCCGCTCGGCGCATGCGCACTCATTCTGAAGCCTTCGGCAATCGGCTCAAACTTCTTTGTCTTTTCGCGAATGCTCGCCCGCGACCGCCACCACCACGCCTGGTGCACAAACGGCCCGTGCGCCGGATCCATCAGCCCGATAATTCCGTGGTCCACGTTGCATGGCAGATCCGCCGTCAAGAATGCGGTTCTGAATTTCGCGCCAAACTTCGCAAGCTCCGGCACAGGCTTTGCAACCGCCATGCCTTTCTTCCCCGGTCCCGGCACATACACCCACGCATGGCCGTCGCGCTCTTCGCAGGGAAACGCCGTTGCATAAATCTTCGTCGCATCCAGATGATCCGCGCTCGTCAGCGAAGGAATCAGCTCGCACCGCCCGCTGCACGGCTCAAACTCCCAGCCGTGATACCGGCAAGTCACCCGCTCGCCGTCAAACCGTCCCTCGCTCAGCGGAATCCCACGGTGCGGGCACGAATCGCGCATCGCAAAAAGCTCGCCGCTCTTTTTCCTTCCAATCACCAGCGGTATGCCCAGCAGCATCGCCGTCGCCAGCTTGCCCCGCCGCGAGCCATCCGTGCGCAGCGCTGGATACCAGTCGTCGTAAATCAGCGTCGCGCTCGGCCCCTGCATCGGAACCCCGGCTTCTGTTGTCGTCACCAGCGGCATTGCGCTCAACATAGCATCTGGAGCCAATGCGATGCCAACCGCCTCTCACTTTTGGTCTGCATGTTCTCGCCAAGCCGATTGAAGCGCCTCACTCAACGCAAGAGAACCCTCTCTGAACCTGTACAGCATGGTCGGTCTCTGATTTTTCCGTGCGATCGATACTGCCGCCCAGGTATTTCCGCGATCGGATACATCCTTGATCTCAATTCCGCTGATTGAATCGAAAGGGATCTTTCGATTCCAACCTGGATATTCGATCACGACTGCACTCTCTGTAATCACCACACGCAGGGGATCACGCACTATGAGCAGCACGGGAGCCGCTCCCAGGGCCAGGAGAAAGAATGATGGCCCTCCAGCGGCTTGCCCTACAAAAGCGACGGATAGAAGAAGAAAAACAAGACTAAAAGTCGCCAATATGATCTTGTTGATCCAAGTGCGATGGAAGACCCGTATTCCAATCGCATTTCGATGAATCTGCGAAGCCGTATGCTCAAGAACAATCTCGCGAAGCTTGCTGAAATTCTCCAGCTGGTACTCCAATCGAATCTTCTCCGTCTTCGCTTGATCCGTTATTACTAGCCGCTGCCCCGTGTCGTCCGCTCTAACGTCCGCGTCGCTCCAGGAGATGAACTTCGGCTCACCGCTTTTCGGCAAGTACCAAACGCCTTCCCGGTTCACCGCGACGCTGTCACGGAAACGAAAAAAAGCTCGCAGAGTTAGAGCCGAAAAGCCGCCGAACGCGACCAAAGAGCAAATCGCGATCGCGACGGAACCCCGATCAGATGGATGGAGGACAGCCATGGTCGGACCGGCCACGGCTGCCGCTCCGAAAAGGCAAGTGGCCCCTAGCATCATCCAGGACAATCCGGATGGGAAGCCAAAAATAGAGACATCCGTCGGAAGACCCTTTATCGATTTCCGCACAGCCTCGTCGACGCCTATCATGTGCAGCTTTCCCCTTTCAATGACGAAAGCGCTTCTCAGAGGTCACCAGCCGTAATCGAGCGGTGCCTCGGCCATTATTACCAGCGGCATTGCGCTCAACATAGCATCTGGAGCCAATGCGATGCCAACATCCTTGCCAGCGCCATGACTGTATAGTTCCAGAGAGGCATCCCCGGCCCATCAGAGGTCTCACTCATGGCGCGATCGCTCAGTCGCTCACTCCGATTTGCTGTCCTTCTCGTCTGCGCCGTCTTCATTGCCGTTGCCGCGTCGGCACAGCCTCCCGGCTGGAGCAATCCGCGCAACTTCAACCCCTTCTACCTGGGAGCCCGCATGCCTCTCGGCCCCGAGTGGCTCTTTTCCGCGGACGACAACCCCGCCTTTGCTTCGCCTGCATACGACGACAGCGGCTGGAAAACGGTCTCCGCCGACAGGCCGCTGCCCTCCTACGGCATACGCAATATTCCCTACGCGTGGTATCGCGTCCATGTTCACGTCCACCCTTATGCACGCTACCTCGCGGTCGAGACTCAGTACATCGAGGGAGGTTACGAGCTTTACGTCAATGGTGTCCGCATCGGCGCAAACGGCCAGATGAACGGATTGATTGAGTCCGATCAGAACTACCTGGCTTCCTACGACATTCCAGACAGCATGATCGCCCCGCGCGGCGACCTCTTGATTGCCATTCGGTTTGCCCTGAACAGGGCCGGATCCGACGGGAACCTGGGCACCAGCACACCCTTCAACGCCAGTGGCATTATGCTCGCCACTCGCGATGCGGCGCAGCGCGATGCCAGCTATGAGGCAGCCCATCAGGCAGCAATCGCCCTAATCCTCTGCGGACTCAACCTCGTGGTCGGTATGGTCGCGTTCTCCCTCTTCTTCGCGATGCGCAGCCAGTGGGAGTACCTCGCCATCGCCATCTCTCTCTTTGCCGGCGGACTGCAGAATGCCGTTATCGCATGGATTCACCTCCACGCCGGCACCCCGCCCATGGCCTTGCTCGAAACGCTGTGGCTCGGGATCACCAATGTCGCTCTCATCGAGTTCGTGCGGCTCATTCTTCATCTGCCCCGCTCCCGCTGGCTGTTGACTCTTCAAATCGCAAATTTTCTTGGCTACTTCGCTGGTGACCTGAACAACATGGGCTATCTGTCTGGGTTGCCCACCACAGCCACGTACTTCCTCCCCGCTCTGGCCGTGAAAGCGGTCTTGTGTGTGCTGCTCCTTCAGGGACTTCGCCGCGGCAATCGCGACGCTCGCGTCATTCTGCCCGCTATCGCGATCATCAGCATCGCCAATTACTGGTACTTTTTCTTCATGGCCGGTGTGAACGGGGTGCTGCCGATGCGCATCCCTGATTTACCCCACCTTCAGATCGGAAGCTACCAGATGGACTTCTGGAGCATTTGGTCCGCCATCTACTGCGTCACCATCCTGCTCTTTCTCGTCCTCCGCACCGTCGGCATCGCACATGAACGTGCACGCACCGCAGCCGAACTGGAGGCCGCCCGCACGGTTCAGCATGTCCTCATCCCCGAGCAGATCCCCGTCGTTCCCGGCTTCACATTCAACAGCGTCTACGAGCCCGCCAGCGAAGTGGGCGGCGACTTCTTTCAGATTCTTCCAATAAAAGACGGCGGCGCGCTGGTCGTCATCGGCGACGTGAGCGGCAAAGGCATGCCCGCCGCCATGACCGTCTCGCTCCTCGTCGGCACCTTTCGCACCCTCGCGCACTACACGCAAAACCCCAGCGAGATTCTTTGCGCAATGAATACACGGATGTTGGCGCGGAGCGCCGGCGGATTCACCACCTGCCTCGTCCTTCGCGTCGATCCGGATAGAACACTCACCATCGCCAACGCCGGTCACATCGCGCCCTATCTCGATGGAAAAGAGCTGCCGCTCGAAAACGGATTGCCTCTTGGACTCTCCGCCACAACAACCTACGTCGAATCCCGCTTTCACCTCGTACCGGGCCGGCAGATCACCCTCATCACCGATGGCGTCGTCGAGGCCCGCAACAAAACCGGCGCTCTCTTCGGCTTTGAGCGTACTGCGGGCCTCAGCGTCCAGTCAGCAGAAGCCATCGCCCACGCCGCGCAGTCCTTCGGACAGGAAGATGACATCACCGCCGTCACCCTTGTCGCCACCGCCGTGCCTGTGCCCGCGTAGGGCTCCCCACCGCCGTCGAAATCACCTGAGGGAGCCACAGGCCCTTCTTACCGGTACTTCTCCGGCCACACATCCATCGCATCCGGCGGAAATGTCTCCGGACGCGCGCCAAGCTGCGTATTCGGCGCATCGCCCATCGTCAGCTCCAGCGTGCCGCCTTCTGCAAGATCCGCGTGGCGGAACCACACATGATCGAGCGGCTTGCCGTTCAGCACAATTTTTTCAACGTACTTGTTACGCTTCGACGCGCCATGCGCGACGATCACAAAATCCTTCCCGTTCCGCAGGTGAATTGTCACCTTCTCGAAGACCGGGCTCACAATGTCGTATACCGGAATCCCCGGGGTCACCGGATAGAAGCCCATCATCGAAAACACTGCAAAGGCGCTCATGCCGCCGCCATCCTCATCGCCAGGGATCCCCGTCAACGTATCCGTGAAAAACGCATCCAGCAGCATCCTCACCCGCTCCTGCGTCTTCCACGGCGCGCCCAACCGGTCATAGATATAGGGAATCGCAAAGCTCGGCTCATTGCCCATCGAGAACTGCCCCACCATCGACGTCGAATCCGGAAACTTCGCCTGGAACTCGTACTTCGAGCGCCCCAGCGGCTCGCGGAAAAGCTGATCCAGATTCGCTTCCGCCTTCGCCGTGCCGCCCATCAGCCCAATCAATCCCGCATAGTCATGCGCCACATCCCACGTATAGGTGTAGCCGTTGTTCTCGTCGTAGTAGTCGCGCCCGCCCATGCCGCCGTCGAATTTCGGATCCATCGGCTCGATCCAATCGCCCTTCTCATCCTTCGGCCACATCAGCGCCTTGTCTGCGCGAAACAGGTTTCTGTAGTTCGCCGCACGCTTCATAAACAGCGCTTCGTCGTCAGGCTTTTGCAACTCGCGCGCCAGTTGCGCAATCGCCCAGTCGTCGTAGCTGTTGCCCAGCGTCACCGGAACCGGCTGCCGCTTCTCAAATGGATGCACCTCTGCAACCGTCTCCTTTTCGCCTGGCCGCAGGGCCGGCATATACCCGTGCGCCGCATAGAAATCGTCGAGCACGGTCTTCGGCCCCAGCCGCCACGGCAACAGTGTGCTGTCGAGTGATCGCTTGCGCACGCCCGCATACGCCACCGGCAGATCGAAATTTCGCACACCTTTGAACCACGCATCCGCAAACCACGGCGCCGCATGGTTGCCGTTCATGCACGCGTAGGGCCCCGTCACAATCGCAAACGTCGGCATCGTGCCGCTCTGCTCATACATCCGCACATACGACTCGAGCTTGTCCGCCTCCATATCGGGATTCAGAATCGTCTGCAGCGGCTCGAGCGCCCGAAACGTATCCCACAGCCAGTTGTCCACATAGAAGGGCCGCTTGTCCGTATGCACCCTGTGATCAAAGCCGCTGTAATATTGCCCGTCTTCCGTGATGTTGATCATCCGCTCTGACGTGCGATAGAGCGCCGTGTAGAAAATCCTTCGCTGCGCAGCCGTCCCACCCTCAACCTCGATCCGTCCCAGCGTCTCGTTCCATCGCGCCTTCGCCTTTGCCTTCGATCGCATCAAAGTCGGCCTGCGCAATCTCCCCTTCGAGATTCTTCTTCGCCTGCCCCACGCTGATGAACGAAATGCCATAGCGAAACTCCAGCGTCCCCGCGTGCGCTGTAATCGCGACGCGATCTTTCTCGCCATCGCGCGCCGTCTTCGCCTCCACCGGCACGCTGAACACGCCGTACACAAACGCCTTCATGCCGTCGAAGTGTTCTTCGCCCTGCACCACGTCGCCATGCGCCTCCAGCGTT
This sequence comes from uncultured Acidobacteriaceae bacterium, assembly GCA_963839215.1. Classification (GTDB taxonomy): domain Bacteria; phylum Acidobacteriota; class Terriglobia; order Terriglobales; family Acidobacteriaceae; genus Telmatobacter. Next base: position 126,797 of record CAWITZ010000005.1, read on the forward strand.
CCCGCAATGCGATTCGCCAGCACCAGCGCAGCCTTCTCATCCGGAAACGTGAATCGAAAAAACCCGCAGCGCTCCGCCGCCGTAAACTCTGTCCCAATTCCCGAATCCGCAAACCGCATGGCGTAGTAGTACGGCGTCGTCGTTTCCTGGTCGTACGCCGCCGCCCGCCCGTCGCCCGGCATGATGCTGAACAATTCGCTGATGCGATGCGAGCTGATCGTCAGCGGAAACGATTGGATCCGGTCATCCATCGCGTCTTCGCGCATCGGGTACACGCGCACCATGCTGTTCGGCAGATACACCGCGGGCCGCGTCGGCACCAGCAGGATCCCCACATTGCCAATCGTCGGATCGACTTGCTCAACCTGCGCACGCGCCGGCACTGCCCCCGCAACAAGCGCTGCGCAAATGCCAAGCCATATTCTCTTTTGCAATTTCTCCATCCTCACGCCGCCCTCCGCCTGCGCTGTCCAAACCACGCCAGCAGATACAGCGGCAGGCCCAGCACTGCAATCGCCATCGAGAACACAAACGCCGACATCCCCGCCACCTGGTCGGTTCGCGAAACCCACAACGCGTACACCGTCAGCGCTGCCGGGCAAATTCCCAGCACAATCGGCACCCAGTCCGGCCCGGGAATGCGAAACGGCCGCGGCAGCAGCGGCTCTTTCCGCCGCAGAATCACCAGCGCCATAAATTCCAGAATCAGCGACAGCCCCCACAGCACCAGGTCGATCGTGATCAGCCGCTCAAACGTAAAACCCAGCGCCAGCGCCCAGCAAAAGCCGCAAGCCAGCACCGCCACCCACGGCGATCCATTGCTCAGCTTTTTCGTAAACACAGCCGGCAACAGTCCATCTTTCGCCATCGCGTGCGGCAGCCGCGTATACGAGAGCGTTAAATTGCTGAACGTGCCAAAATCATCCACCACGCCTGCCAGCACCACCGCTGTTGCCAGCGCCGGCCCTCCCAGCATGCGCGCCGCATCCACCCACGCTCCCGTTGAAAACCGGTTCGCCGGAATCCCCGCCCACGCCACCGCGCCAATCGGAATCGCGTATGTGATCATGATCATCCCCACGGCCATCAGCACCACACGCGGATAATTGCGCTGCGGATTCTCCACCTCGTTCGCAATCGTCGTCGCATTATCCCAACCCATGTAATTCCACATCGCCACCAGCACCGCGGTTGAAAACGCCACCCCCGGCGGCCGCGCCATCGACGCATGTCCGCCAAACGGACCATGCATTCCAAGAAATCCCACATACACCGCAAGGGCTACCAGCACCACGTAGGGCGCAATTGAAACGACCCATAGCTTGATCGATCCTTCGCCAACCGCCGCCGCTCCGCGCAGATTCCACAACACCGCCGCAACCACCACCGAAAGCTCCAGCACAATCGCGCGATGCCCCGACGTCGCCCCCGGCGACAACCGTTCAAGGTAGAGCACAAATGTCGTGGGATAAATCGCCATGTCGAAGACAGACGACGCCAGCGAGAGCCACGCCTCCTGGAATCCCCAGAAGGGCCCCATCGCCCGGCGCACCCACGCATAAAAGCCGCCTTCTTCGGGCACCGCCGAGGCCAGCTCGCCGAGCATCAGCGCGGTGGGAACACTCCACAGGAAAGGAAGCAGCAACAACAGCAGCAGCGCGCCACCGTAGCCTCCATAGCCAATGATGTCCTCAATGTCATACGGCCCGCCCGACACCATGAAATAGGTAGCCGCGAGCAGCGGAAACAGACGAAGCTTGCGCGCGCCGGACACACGTTTGCTGGAGGGCAATTTCTCCTCGCTCATCAGTTGAGGATGCGCTTTACCCGTTCTGGAGATGAAGACGCTCTGCTACCCATCTTACCTTCATTCAATCGCAGACTTCGCTTCTCCGGGTTCACCCAGCTCGTCCAGAAAAGACCGCACTTCCGCGGCAAACGCCTCGGGGCTGTCGTGGTGCACCACGTGCCCGCCAGGCAGCTCGACAAGCCTCGTGTTGGGCCGCCGCCGCACCATCTCTTCGATCTCTTCCCGCGCCGTCACGCGGCTGTCTTTGCCGCGAATCACCAATGCCGGACAGCTCGATGAAAGCCACTCCTCCCAGTACCGGCCTTTCAGCCACTCCTGCGACCGCACCATCTCTTCAGGGTCGAATGCAAGCTGCCATCCCTCCTTCGTTTCCCTGAAAGACGCTTCAAGATACGGCAGCATGCGCGGCCCCACACGTTCCGCCAGCGCCTCCCTCGTTGGAAAGCTTCCCGACCACGCTCGCACAAAGTTGATATCGGTGCTAACCTCCACCGCAATGTCTTCAAGAATCAGGCCGCGTGTTAGCTCCGGGTGCCGTGCCGCAAATTGCAACGCATTGATGCCGCCGAGCGAATTGCCCAGCAGCACAACAGGCGCGCTCAAGCGGAGCTCTGCCACAAATGCCTTCAGATCTCCGGCGTAATCCTCGCGCGTGTATGTCGCCGCATGGTCGGAGTCTCCATGCCCGCGCTGATCGAGCGCCACCACCCGATACGCGGGTGCAAGTGCGGCCATCAACCCGCGGAACGTCGTCGCTCCCATCCAATGCGCGTGCAACGCGATCAAGACCGCGCCCTCGCCGCCCCCATCGAGCCATGAGAATCTCAGGCCGTCATGTTCTAAGCTCCTTCTCTCCATCTCGCCGCCGCACTATTTCTCCGCGTCCGTGTGCCATCCCGGGTTGAGCCAGTGCCCATTGCGGCGCACAAATATCTCCGTTGCCCGACCCGCGCTCTCATGCGGCTTTCCTCCAGACTCAATCTCCAGCGCATAATCGCTCCACACAATCGCCACATCGCCGAAGTGCTGCACCTGCGTCTTCTGAAACTCGAGCCGCGTCAGCCTCGCCCCCGAGGCATGAAAATCCCCTGACTCCTTCAGCACGTCCGCCTGGTTCTTCCACTCCTTATCGCCCGCGCTGATCACGATCGTCTCTCCGGCCGGCACCAGTCGCTTCAATTGCGCCGTATCGCCGGCAAACCACGCCCGCCATACCTGCTCGCGCACCTTCAACAGCTCCGTATCGTTCACACCCGTCGCGGCAACAGCCGCCGTGGGAACAGCCACCACCGCGATCATCAGCCACACCAACCCCTGCACCCTGCGCAGCATAAGCACTCCTTTGCAACCTTCGTGAGTTTTTGCCTGTCTTCGGTCCATTCTCCAACGGCGCCGCAGCGTTTCGCACCGGCTTATCGCAAATTCTCAATCTGCTGCATCCGGCTCTCTGCGGGGAGCCGGCTCCACGTCGTCCATCTCTCATTCCGCAATCGCCGCATCTTACTTCCTGTATCGTTATCCGGCCTGTATCTTTCCTCTTTGGGCCGGTCGCTTCTGATCCGGTCTATCTTTGATCCAGTTCGTCGTGCCTGATTGACTCATCCGCCACAGGAAGGGAAGCCGCCGGTGTTTTCACTCATTGAGAAGCTGCTCAAGCCTTATCGCTTCAATCTCGCGCTTCTGCTCGCGGCCATGATCCTCCAAACCGTTGCCACCGTGGCGGCGCCCTGGCCACTCAAAATCGTTCTCGATAACGTCCTCGGCGAACACAAGCTCGCCCCCTGGCTCGACCATCTTCTCCACCCCATCATCGGGGCTGGCAGCAAAATGGAAATCGCAGTGGGCGCGGCCGTCGCCATGATCGTTATCGCCATCCTCGGCGCCGTCGCCTCCTACGCCGCCAACTACTACACCACCAGCATCGGCCAGTGGGTCGCCAACGACCTCCGCCTCAGCACCTACAACCGCCTGCAGCAGCTCTCGCTCAACTACTACAACACCCACGACATGGGCACCCTGCTCAGCACCATCACCGCCGACGTCCAGACCATCCAGGCCTTCGCCTCTTCCTCCACCCTCGGCATCCTCGTCGACATGCTTACCATCCTGGGCATGCTCGCCATCATGTGCTGGATGAACTGGGACTTTACCCTCATCGCCGTCGCCATCACGCCCTTCATGCTGCTCATCATCTGGCGCTTCAAAAAGGCCATCAAAAAAGCGACAAAAGAAGTCCGCAAGCAGCAGAGCAACATTGTCACGGTTCTTCAGCAGGGCCTCGGCTCCATCAAGGTTGTTCAGGCCTTCGGCCGCCAGGACCTCGAAGAAGAAGAGCTCAGTGAAGCCGGCAAGGCCACCGTTGCAGCGGCCCTCAAGGCGCGGCGTGTCAAATCCCTCCTCTCGCCCCTCGTCTCCGTCATCGTCTCCCTCTGCACCGCTTTCGTGCTCTGGCGCAGCTCGGTTCTCATCCTGCGCGGAACCATGACTGCGGGCGAGCTCACCGTTTTCCTTGCCTACCTCGCCCAGTTCTTCAAGCCCGTTAAAGATCTCGCCACCATGACCAACTCCATCGCGCAGACCGCCGTCGGCGTCGAACGGGTCCGCGCCATCCTTGAAGCCAACGACGTCATTCCTGAGAAAGCCGGCGCCCGTGATCCCGGCGTCCTCCAGGGCAACATCGAATTCAGCAACGTTATCTTCGGCTATCAGAAGGAGTACCCGATCCTCAAGGGCGTCAGCTTCTCCATCAGGGCCGGTGAAATGGTCGGCATCGTCGGCCCCACCGGCGCCGGCAAATCCACCGTCATGAGCCTCATCCCCCGCTTCTACGACGCCGATTCAGGCCGCGTCCTTATCGATGGCGCTGACGTGCGCGACTACAGCCTCAAGCCTTTGCGCGATCAGATCGCTTACGTGCTGCAGGAAACCATCCTCTTCCGCGGCACCATCGCCCAGAACATCGCCTACGGACGCGGCAGCGCCACTCGCGACGACATCGTCGCCGCCGCAAAGCTCGCCAACGCCGACGAATTCATCTCCGGTATGCCGCAGGGCTACGACACCATGGTCGGCGACCGAGGCGACACCCTCTCCGGCGGACAGCGCCAGCGCATCGGCATTGCTCGCGCTATCATCCGCAATAACCCCATCCTCATCCTCGATGAGCCCACCGCCGCCCTTGATACAGAGTCGGAGCAGATTGTCATCGAGGCCCTCAAGCGACTTATGCAGGGCCGCACCGTCATCACCATCGCCCATCGCCTCAGCACCATTCGAGAGGCCGATCGCATCTTCGTCCTCAAAGAAGGCGTCCTCGCGGAGGAGGGAACCCACGCCGAACTTCTCGCTCGCGGTGGCGTCTACGCCGCCCTCTACCGCATCCAGTTCGAAGGCAACCCGCCCGCCATCGCGCAGGCAGAACCGGTCATCTCCTGAGATCACACCCCACGCACATCAAGGAATCATCTATGCCCCACAGTCTTCTCGTAATGCCCGATGACACCGTTGAACCGGTCCTCGCTGCCATTCACGGCGCCAAAAAATCAATTCGCGTCAAGATGTTTCTTTTTTCCCACCGCCAGCTCATCGACGCGCTCATTGAGGCGCGCCGCCGCGGCGTTGATGTCCGCGTCATGCTCAATCCCACCCGTCGCAGCGGCGAATCAGAAAACGCCGAAACCCACAAAGCCCTCAAGGCGGCCGGCATCGACGTCATCGACGCCTGCCCCGACTTCGAAGTCACCCATGAAAAGTCCATGGTCATCGACGACGAGGTTGCCTACGTCAAATCCTTCAACTGGGAGCTCAGGAACCTCACCCGCACCCGCGACTACGCCGTCGTCACCAGCCAGCCCTCTGAGGTGGCCGAAATCATTCGCTGCTTCGATGCCGACTGGGCCCGCAAGCCCTTCGAGGTCGGTCCCGGCGCTCTGCTCATCTGGTGCACCGCCAACGGCCGCGACCGCATCGCCGGCTTTATCGACGCGGCCCAGCACACCCTCTTCATCCAGAACGAGCGTTACCAGGATCCCGTCATCATCGAACACCTCGTCCGCGCCAGAACCCGCGGCGTCAAGGTGCACATCATGGCCCGTCCTCCTCACAAGCTCAAGCGCGAAAAACTCGTCGAAGCCGTCAGCGGCCTGCGCATCATGAACGACGTCGGCATCAAGGTGCACAAACTCAAACACCTCACCCTTCACGGCAAAATGCTTCTCGCCGATCACTCCCGCGCCATCGTCGGCTCCATCAACCTTGCGCCCGGCAGCTTCGACAGCCGCCGCGAACTCGCCATCGAGGTCCACGCCGCCGAGGTCGTCAGCCGCCTGCGCGACATCGCCAACCACGACTGGGAAAACTCGCACCCCCTCGACCTCACCGACGAAGGCCTGCTCGCCGAAATGCAGGAACACGAGATCGACGCATCCAGCCAGCTGGCCCTTCACGCTGAAAAAGCGAGTGGAAAAAAGAACTGAGCGCCGCTCGCTCCCCTTGCGCTCCCCCTGCGCATCATGGTGTAGAGTGTGAGCGAACGCAATCAGGAGGAAATTCCCGCCTATGTGCGATGACTTCATTCACCAGGGACTCACCCACGATCCCACCGTTTCCCGCCGCGCCTTCGTCGCCACCACCGCGGCCACAGCCGCCGTCCTGGCGTCGCCGGCCATCGCCTCCGCCCAGGCCAAGGTCGTGGAAAAAGACGTAAACGTGCCTATGGCCACCGGCGTCTCCGACTCCGCTCTCTTCTATCCCGAGGGCAAAGGCCCCTGGCCAGCAGTCCTCATCTGGACCGACATCCTTGGCCTACGACCCGTCTTCCGCGAGATGGGCCGCCGCCTTGCCGCCGAGGGCTACACCGTCCTCGTGCCCAATCCCTTCTATCGCAACGCCAAAGCTCCGGTCGTCGATGGCACTTTCGACTTCAGCAAGCCGGAAGACCGCGCCAAAGTCATGCCGATGGCGGCCGCCCTGACTGCAGACGCCAATATCAGCGACGCCAAAGCCTACACCACCTTCCTCGACCAGCAGCCGCAAACCGACAAGAGCAGGAAAATGGGCGTGCAAGGCTATTGCATGGGCGGCCCGCTCACCTTTCGCACCGCGGCCATCCGCGCCGACCGCATCGGCGCACTCGCAACCTTCCATGGTGGCGGACTCGTCACCGACAAGCCCGACAGCCCACACCTCATGATTCCGCAGATGAAGGCTGAGGCTCTGTGCTGCATCGCCGACAACGACGACAAGCGTGATCCCGCCGCCAAAGACACGCTCAAGCAGGCCTTCGCCGCTGCGAAGCTCAAGGCCACCGTCGAAGTCTTCGAAGGCTGCAACCATGGCTGGACCGTCCGCGGCAGCCAGACTTACAACGAAGCCGGCGCCGAGCGCGCATGGGCCCTCCTCATCCCGCTCTACAAGCGCAACCTCAGCTAGTTTTCTGCCATCGCGGCGTCAGTTCGAGGGTGGTGGGAGACTAATCTGCATCGTCTCCGCCACCTTGTAATACCGGTCGAAAGACCGAGGGCCGCGCTGACTCTTCAAAACCCGCAGCGATACGCAACTCATCACTGTTCGCGCCCCATCTAACGTGTGCATGGGAAAGCACGAACCAAATGCGTTGTGAAATCGCCCTCAAGCTTTCAGTCTTCTGCATTCTGCTTTGCACCGCTCAACTCTCCCGCGCACAGGGTCTGAGTCCGCGCGCGTACGTCACCACGCCCGTCCGCACCAACGCCATCACCCTCACCTACTCGCTTCAGGATGGCGACGTCGTCTTCGATTCTTCTATCCCCATCCAGAACGCCCACGGCCGCATTGGCAACGAACTCTTCACCGCCTTTCACACCATGAACTTCTTCGGGCGATCCTCGAACGTTGCTGTTACCCTTCCCTACGCCGTCGGTCACTTCAATGGCGAAGTTGACGGCGTCGAGGAACATCTCTACCGGTCCGGCCTGGGAGCGGTCGTTGGACGTCTCTCCGTCAATCTCTACGGCGCGCCCGCAATGACGCCCCCCGAATTTGTGAAGTGGAGGCAGAAGACGATCCTCGGCGCCAGCCTCTCCGTCTCGACGCCCACAGGCCAGTACGATCCCGCCCGCTTCATCAACATCGGCAACAACCGCTGGGCATTCAAACCCGAAATCGGCCTGTCCCAGCGCTTCTTCAAAAAGTGGCTTCTCGACGCATACGCCTCTGCCTGGTTCTTTACCGCCAACGATGACTTTTTCCGCAATGCGCCCGGCACAACCCCGCCCAATCGTCAGACGCAGCAGCGCATGGGCGCAACAGAGCTGCACCTGAGCTACGACATCCGGCCCCGGTTCTGGGTTTCAATTGATGGCAACTACTGGCGCGGTGGAGAGACAAGCGTCAACGGCATACCCACACCCACAACCCTGCAGGCCAACTCACGTCTCGGGGCCACCGCCTCCATTCCCTTCACCTCGCATCAGTCCTTCAAAGTGAGTTACAGCGGCGGCACCTACATCACCTTCGGGGGCGACTTCCAGAATCTTCAGGTCGCCTGGCAATACTCCTGGATCGGCCGCCCGAATTGAGATCGCGCAATCACCCATGCTTCTGCGGAAAAATGAACGACCACACAAACCGCACTGTCGTCGAACCCGCATTATCAGGCCGCTTCACGTTGTAGTAGTACTGGAACCCCAGCGTCATTGGCTGCTTGTTGAACACCAGTGTTCGGCTGATACCCCCGCCCACCGGCACCGTCCACTGCTGTCCGCTCTGTGCATCCCAGTTCGCCGTGATGCTCGGCGCCGTCGCCAGTGCCCATCCCTTGCCGAAGTTGTAGTTCACAAAATACTGCCACAGGAACAGGTTCGTCTTCGGAGGCCCGCCGTTATCATGCATCGGCCACACCTGCATGAACAACGAGCCCAGCACCCACGGTCCCGGCATCGCAAGCAGAACCGCATCCCCTCCGCCCGCCCATGTTCCCGTTTTCACCGGATATGCCGTCGCCGTCGGCAGCGAAAATGCCGGCCCCACGCCCCAGATAATCTTCGGCGCGTGCGCCGGTGTGAAGTAGATCTGCTGCTGAATATCGCCGAAGCCGCTGTAGCTCACGCCGTTTCCGACTGGCACACTGTCCACCGGCATGATCGTGCGGCTGATCAGCGTCACCTGCTTCGACACATGAATCGGAATCACCGGCTGAATATTCAGATTGAAAAAATTCTGATCCTGATAAAACCCGCCCGTGTTCCAGTTGAACTGGAACGGCACTGACACCACATCGCCTACCGGATTCTGCGTCGTCTTCGCCAGCGCCGATGCGTCCTCTCCGCCCGCCGCAGGCGCGTCCGGACTCTGCCCGCTCGCCGCGCCGCACGCAATCGCCATCACCGCAACAATCCAGATCCCTGCCATCCGGCTGGTTCGACTCATCCATCGCCCCCTGATCACGCACATGCAGCACGCCCAACCGTTCTAAACAGAAGCGCACGCAACCAGCGCCGCGCCCGCATTCAAACGCAGATGTCCCTTATTCCAACTCCTCACGGAATAACACGTTTCGCTATTGCGAAGTAACTGTCAGAACTGTCAGGTGCGCTTTCGACATCGGCATCCCCGCACGCTCGGAAACACCATTGTCTTCGGCGGCAACTGGACCCTCGCCCACCACAAGCCGCCGGCGCCGTAAGAAACCCTCCACTCCGCAGCCACAAAAAAAGAGAGAGGCTCAGGCTTTCTTGAGCCTGCGCCTCTCTCTTGTGTGGACTCTTGTTGCCAATTCTTGTTGTGAGCTTTTGCTCCCGCCTACTTCTTCGCCACCGTCGCCAGGTTCCTCGGCGATGTGTGCTGCAATTGCGCAAGCAGTTCCTGCGCCGCCGCTGGCGCCTTCACCGCGCCGGCATGAATCTCCGGCCCGCTGATCTTTTTCCCATACAGCTTCTCGTTATCGCCGTCATCCGGCCCCAGCGATGTCCCCGAAAGCGATACTCCGCCAAAGACGCCCTGCGAGCGGCTGTACGAAAGCATCTGCGCCTGCATCGTCGCCGTCGTCGAGGCTTCTGCGTTGCGGCCCACCGGGCCCGCGGCAATGCTTGCCTCGGCGCCTAGTTTTGCCCGCCCCTTCATCACTGAGCGCGCTCCGTCCTCGTTCATCACCAGGATCACAAAATCTGTCGCCTGGCCGCCCGCCTGAAAGCCAAAACTTCCGCCGCTCGACTGCATCAGAATCGGCGCGCCCCACCTGCCGTTGAAATTCTCGCCATTCCGGCACACCATCACTCCCTTGCCGTATTGCGCTCCAACCAGAAAGGCCGCCTTCTTCACGCTGGGCAGAATCACGATGCACGGCGCCTTGTTCAGCAGGTTGGTTGGCAGACCGCTCTCAGCGCTCGAAAGCGCTTTGAACACCTGCGCGGCGCTGGTAAGCCGTTGATTCACGTCCTGAGATTGGGCCCAGACTGCGGTCGCGGTCAAAGCAGCGGCAGCAGCCAATGTCAGACCTCCCCGAAAAAACCGAAACCCACGAAAACTTGCCTCTTTCGACATTACGATCTCCTTTCAAACAAAAAAAACGTGGGCGAGCACCGGACTTCTCCGGCGCTCACACACAGATAGAAACAAATCTACTTGCCGGTTGACAGGTTTTTCGGCGACTTTGCCGTCAGCTCCGCAAGCAGCGTCTGGGCGGCCGCAGGCGCCTGCACGCTTCCCTCAAAGATCTCCGGCCCAGTCACTTTCTTCCCGTAAACCTTCTCGTTGTCGCCGTCATCCGGCCCCAGCGACGTGCCGGACAGCGAAACGCCGCCAAAGACGCCCTGCGCGCGGCTGTATGACAGCATCTGCGCCTGCATGTTTCCGGTTGTCGCAGCCTCAGCGTTGCGTCCCACCGGGCCCGCCGCGATGCTGGCTTCCGCGCCCAGCTTTGCCTTGCCCTTCATCACGGAGCGCGCGCCCTCGTCATTCATCACCAGAATCACGAAGTCCGTCGACTGACCGCCGGCCTGCAAGCCAAAGCTGCCGCCGCTCGATTGCATCATGATCGGCGCGCCCCACTTGCCGTCGAAGTTCGCTCCGCTGCGGCAGGTCATGACGCCCTTGCCGTACTGGCCGCCGACGATAAATCCGGCCTTCTTTACCGAGGGCAGAATGACGACGCAGTCAGCTTTATTCAACAAGTTGATCGGCAGGCCTTTGTCGCCCGCATTCGCGAGATCCTTAAATACCTGAGCGGCCTCGGTAATCCTCTCATCTGGATCATCGGCGCGCGCCAGCAGAGGCGCAGAACAAAATGCGGCAATCAGCAGGCTCGTCAGCAACTTCGACTGCGTGGGCTGGGAATTCATCCGAAGCTTCAACATAAAGTCCTCCTTCAAAAGGTGTTCGGGGAGAAACACACGCACTCGCCTACACATCCGCCGGATGCCGTGGCGGAAGCGGGGGGGGCGCACAAACAACGGTCCGCAATGGTTCGGAGTCCAAATTCCGTCGGAAAGTTGTTTGCATCTCAAGAAAATGCCTTTGACGGCGCAGTTTTCTGACGGAAGGCAACCACAGCGGGTTCCTGGCGCTGGTCCAGAAGTTGAAAGCTTCCACTAGAAACCGGGGGGCATCCTATTCCAGGACGTGCAGGTTGCACAGCGAGAAGCGACAGGGGAGGCGGCTCGATGCTGACGGCTGGCGTTGATGCCACTTGGTTTCTTGCCCGAAACCTGTGGTATTCCCACAGGAAACTGTGCTATATGTGGTAACACCACAGGAGACGCGAGATGCAATCCAGACTTGACCTCCTTCAGGGCACACTCGACCTCATGGTCCTCCAGACGCTCACCGCGATGGGCACCCTCCACGGCTACGGCATCGCCCGCCGCATTGAGCAGGTTTCCGGCAACCAGGTCCTCCTCAACCAGGGCACCATCTACGCCTCGCTAGTCCGCCTCGAGCAGCGCGGCTGGATCGACTCCGTCTGGGGCATCTCCGGCAACAATCGCAAGGCGAAGTTCTACTCCGTCACCACCGCCGGTGCCCGTCAGCTTGCGCTTGAAGCCCGCGACTGGCAGCGCCTCACCGGCGTCATGGACCGCCTCTTCGCCATGGGCCCCGAGCCTCTGCCGGACGACGACCTTCTCGCCGCCGGTGCTCTCAGCCCGGAGACGGGACCCGCATGAGCCGCCTCCGTCGCGCCCTTCAGCGCCTCCGCGCCTTCTTCAACAAACGTGAGCTCGACGCCGACCTCGACACCGAAATGGCAACTCACCTCGAGCTCGCCATTGACGAGAACATCGCCCGCGGCCTTTCGCCCGACGAAGCCCGCCGCCAGGCGCTCGCCCGCTTCGGTGGCATCACCCAGGCCAGAGAACATCACCGCGAGGCAAGAGGACTTATGACACTCGACATCTTTCTCCAGGATCTCCGCTACACCTTCCGCACCCTCTTCCGCGATCCCGGCTTCACCATCGTCGCCGTCCTCATCCTCGCCCTTGGCATCGGAGCCAACATCGCCGTCTTCAGCGTCGTCAACACGCTGCTCCTCCGCCCGCTGCCGTTCTACAATTCGGACCAGCTAGTCTGGATTGCGCCGCCGCCCACCAAATGCGGCCTCTCCTGCGCCACTTACTCCACTGACGCCTACGATCAGTTCCGCACCCTCACCCGCTCTTATCAGGACGTCACGGGCTACTTCGCTTTCTCCGGCGCCGACAACCTCAGCCTCAAAATCGCTAACGGCGCGCCCGTCACCGCCACCAGCATCGACGTCATCCAGAACTTTTTCCAGGTCCTCGGCGTGCAGCCCGCCATGGGCCGCGCTTTCAATGCCGATGACGCCCGCAACGGAGCCGCCCCCGTCATCCTTGTCTCCAACGCCTGGTGGCGCCGGCAGTTCAACGCCGACCCCGGCATCATCGGCAAGGCCTATGACATCAACGGCACTCAGACCACCATCATCGGCGTCCTGCCCGCGTCGTTTGATTTCGGCACCGTCTTCGCCCCTGGCACAAAGGTCGATGCCATCACGCCCCTCAACCTCTACGGGCCCCCGCGCGACTGGGGAAACATCATCACCCTGATCGGCCGCCTCAAGGCTGGAGTTACGCTGCCCCAAGCGGTCAGCGAAGCGGCCAAAGTCGCTCCGCAACTCTGCCAGAATTTCAAACAGCCTCAATCCTGCGGTCAATATACAAACGCGGTTGTCCCCGTCTCGCTCAAGAGCTACGTCTCCGGCCGCCTTCACCGCGCCCTCATCGTCCTCTGGTCCGCCGTCGGCATGATTCTGCTCATCGCCTGCGTCAACCTCTCCAACCTCCTCCTCGCTCGCGCCGCCGCCCGCTCCAAGGAGTTCGCCATGCGCAGCGCTCTCGGCGCGAGCCGCGCCCGCATCGTCCGCCAGCTCCTTACCGAAAGCTTCATACTCTCCGCCGCCGGCGCCATCGGCGGACTCCTCCTTGCCTTCGTCCTTGTCTCGTGGCTCGCCCATCAGGGAGCCATCGCTCTCCCGCTCCTCTCCACCATCCAGATCGATCGCGCCGCGCTCCTCTGGACCGTCCTCATCGCTGCCTTCGCCGCCCTCCTCTTCGGACTCCTTCCCGGCCTGCGCATGGCCTCTGGCAACCTGCAGGAAACCCTCAAAGACTCTGGGGCAGGCTCCGGTCTCAGCCGTAAACACGAGCGCATTCGCTCCATTCTTGTCGTGTCTGAGGTCGCCCTCGCCTGCATGCTCCTCGTGAGTGCCGGTCTTCTCCTGCGCAGTTTCATCAATGTCCTCAATGTTGACCTCGGCTTCCAGCCCGATCGCGCCGCCGCTATCCGGTTCGCCTACGACGACGGCGGCAACATCCCAAACGCAAAGTTCGAAGACGTAGTCGCCCACCGCAGAGCGATCTTCCAGCAGACCGTCGCCCGCGTGGAGACAATCCCCGGCGTTGAAGCCGTGGGTATCGCCGACTACCTCCCTCTCGGGCAAAACCGCTCCTGGGGAACCCCCGGACCACAAGGCATCAAACTCGCTGACAACGCGCCCAGCCCGCTCGTCTACGTCGTTTCCCCAGGCTACTTTCGCGCCATGGGCACAAACATCCGTGGCCGCGACTTCACCTGGGACGACGGCGCCAAGAGCCCGGTTGTTGTGCTCATCAGTGCCGCATACGATCGCTATATGAGTGCCCTCGCCCATTGGCCCACTGCCATCGGCCATATCCTCGACGACGGCAGCAAGAAGGGCCTTCTCGTCATCGGCGTCGTCAGCGATGTCCACGAAGAAAATGTCGATGGCGACACCGGCTACCAGATCTACTACTCGATCACGCAGGCCTCGCCCGCCGGAGCCCAGCTCGTCATCCGCAGCAAGGTCCCAGCCGCTGCTCTCGGCGCCACCGTGCTCCGTACTCTGCGCGAGATGAACCCCCAGCAGCCTGCCGCGGAATTCAAGCCCATCGCGCTGCTCGTCAGCCACGCCGTCTCCGGCCGCCAGTTCTTCATGCTCCTTGTTGCGTCGTTCGCTACGCTCGGCATGCTCCTCGCTGCCCTCGGCATCTACGGCGTCATCTCCTACTCCGTCACCCGCCAGACGCAGGAAATCGGCATCCGCATGGCCCTCGGCGCCTCCGCCGCCCACGTCCGCCGCCGCATTCTCGTCAGCACCATCCGCCTGGCCCTCATCGGCATCGCCATCGGCGGCGGCGCCTCGCTCCTCACAGCTAAGTTCATCGCATCGCTGCTCTTCGGCACCTCGCCCTGGGACGCCGCCACCTACATCGCCATGGCCCTCGCCCTGCTCGCCGTCGCTGCCTTCTCCGGCTATATCCCCGCCCTTCGCGCCTCGCGCATCAACCCCATGACCGCCCTCCGCTCCAACTAGTACCATCCCCACTCGTGCGCAGCACGGGTGGGGCAGCACAACCCTCAACCCACCGCAACCGCGTCTGCCTTTCTGAGCGAACAGGGCCCCAAACGCTTCTTCAGTTTCGGGGGTGGTGAGTCGAAGAATCTGCATTCACCCGGCCCCTTTTTCTGATCCCTGTTCCTCGCCCCATCCACATTCATTTACAGCTATAATCAGGAGCTAGGAACTCAAAATTCATCTAGATAGATTTGGCTGCGTCGGCTGCATTTCCTGACAGTTATTCGGAAAGTGCACAGAATTGACGCAACTGAAAAGGGGCGCCTATGAAAGAACCACTTGTTGAAATGCTGGCCTGGTTATTCTCGAAGACCGAGGAAGAACTTATCGTCGAGGCCGAGATCGCTGCCATCACCTCCATGTACCTGGCAGAAGACCCGCGGCCCGATCGCTGGAGCTGAGGTCGCAGCCAAGAGCCAAGACCAAGAGAGACCGCTGAAACCACTGCAACCTAAGAATCGCGCTCTTCTTCGGTCCGCGCCGTCCGCATTCCGCCGCGCCTAATTCCTGCCCTGCCAACACCTTTCAGCCCGCCCTAAAAAACGCTCAAAACTCGTTTCGACCTCACAAAAATCTATCGCGGTCGGCCGTTTGCAATCCTCGCCCACGCGGGCATAGTCTCTCCTTCGGAGTGCGGTGGCCCTTCCGGCTCGCATCTCCGGGACAAGTAGACAAGTAAGTGTTCGCAGCTTTCACTTTTTGAGCGATAACCACTTGCGAGACTCGGTTGCAAAAGGCGCGGGCGCCAGCCCTCACCCTGCAAGCTTCAATCAGGTCCCACAACTCCACCGACAACTCGGATCACCTCGGCGTCACCCGCCGTCCCTCCGAGTCAGCACCCAAGGAGATGTTTCCATGCCCATTACTTCTGAAGAACGCGAGCAGATCGTGACTGAACTCAAGCGCTTCGCCCAAGACCTCAACCTCAACGACCAGCAGAAGGAGAAACTGCAGCATGCTATGGTCGAGGCGCGCGAAAAGCTCGCTGACTATCTTAAGAAGAATCCGACTACCTCCAGATCCGACATCGTGGCCAAGGTGAAGGAACATCGCGACGAAATCCGTCAGCGCATCGCCACCTTCCTCTCGCCCGACCAACTCAACAAATGGAACGCCGAAATCTCCAAGGCAAAGGAATTCCTCGGCCAGAAGCTAGAGGCCTGAGCCGCCCCTTCGCCTTTGAAGCGTTAACCGTTGAACAGGTTCCCCGGACCCCAAAATCCGGGGAACTATTTCGGACCCTGCAATCCGCAATTAGCTCCCGATCTCTTCCAGCCGCCTTCCCGTCGTTCGCGGCGCAAACAATCCGATATTCAGAATCACGATCCCCATCGCTCCCGCCACCACGCCAAACATCACGCCCGCGCCATGGCGATTGAGCACCGGCAGCAGAACGAATGGCATCGCCGCGCTCGACAGCCGGCTGAGCCCATACGCCGATCCTGCCGCCCGCGCCCGAATCGCCGTGGGAAAAATTTCCCCCTGCAGCACATGAAACGCGTTCGAGAAAATGTTGCTCACCAGCGTGTACAGAATTCCCAGCGCACCAATCATTGCCGCGGATGTCGCATAGCCCAGCGCCAGCCCGAACCCCGCCATCGCCGCGGCTGAAAGCATAATCAGCCATCGCCGGTCGATCCTCTCCACCACCAGCAGTGACAGGGCTGAGCCGATCGGATACCCCAGGAACGCAATCGTCGTGTACTCAAGCGACGCCAGCACTGAAAAGCCCTTGTGCGCCAGCACCAGCGGAACCATCGTGCCGAATCCGTAATACCCTACCGTCTGAAAAATCTGGAAGACGCACAGCATCACGATATGCGACTTCCACTCGCTATTCGAAATCGCCTTCGCCGCTATGGCCTTCGCAGCTTCAGCCGCGGCATTCGCAACTTCAGGTGTGGCCCTCGCAACTTCCGTCGTCCACTGCGCTTTTTTCACCGGCACGTCGAGCAGTTCCGCCGCGGCCCTGCGCGCTTCCTCGTGCCGCCCTTTTGACTCCAGCCAACGCGGCGACTCAATCACGCCCCGCTGCAGCAGCCACACCAGCACGCCGCCAAGCCCTCCCGCGACAAACAGCCATCGCCACCCGGCCATGCCCAGCGGCGCCAGCGGAACCATCAGCCGCGCGCTCAGGCCGATCGCCGGGATTCCGCAAAATCCGATCGTGTACGCGACAGACATCATCCGTCCCCGCACCCGCGCCGGCAGCACTTCACTCA
Organism: uncultured Acidobacteriaceae bacterium; assembly: GCA_963839215.1. Taxonomy (GTDB): domain Bacteria; phylum Acidobacteriota; class Terriglobia; order Terriglobales; family Acidobacteriaceae; genus Telmatobacter. Next base: position 143,697 of record CAWITZ010000005.1, read on the forward strand.
GATAAGCGTCAGAAAGCGGCGTCTGCGCGCCAATGCCGATCCCCGCAAGAAAGCGCGTCACTATCAGCACCATCGCATTCGGGCTCAACGCGCCCGCCAGTGTAAACAGCGAATAGATGCCAAGGTTCAGCAGAAATGCCGGGCGCCTTCCCATGCGATCCGCCACCACGCCCATTGCCGTGGCGCCCACAAACATGCCCAGAAAGCTCGACCCCAGCACCACCGGCAGCACCGTCTGGCTCAGCCCGAACGACCGGGTCAACACCGTCGCAAGTACGCCCGCGAGAAACACATCGAAGAGATCAAAAAACAGCCCCAGCCCGATGATGACTGTGATCCGCCAATGCCCGCGGCCCACTCGCGCGTTGTCCAGCAGCTCAGCAACGGCCAAAGTATCGTTCCCTGCAATTTGATTTTGACGGCTCCGCGCCAGCCTACCATCCCGGCTGCTCTGCCAGCCAAAACAAAAGGCGGCAGCCTCGTCAGCCGCCGCCCTCTTCGTTACAACAGTGAATACGAACTGCCTCTCTCTACTGCGGATGCTTCTTCTTGCCGCCCAGCAGACCGTTGATCATGTCGCCCGCCTGGCTCGGGACGCCCGGCACGCCCTTGCCCGACAACACACCCTGCACTGCGCCCTCGGCAACGCCCGTAGCAATCCCGCCGACGTTCGGCACAAATTTCGGATTCGCGGTTGTCCCCGCAATCGAAAACGGAATCCCCCCCGTAACGCCCTTGCCCAATCCCGCCACCTGCGTACTGCCGCCCATCATGCCGCCGCTCAGGTTGGCCTTCATTGTGAAATTCAGTGCACCCGCTGGCTGCGTCACCGTGCCCGCCCCCGTAATCACGCCCAGCGCAGGCACATCCAGATTGATGTTGTTCGCCTGCACCAGCTGCTGCGTCGCCTGCGCATTCAGGCTGAAATTGCGAATCGATGTATCGGGCTGCGATGCCGCCTTCCCCGCGAAGGTTGAGAGTGCACCAAGCTTTTGTCCCAGGTTGAAGTTTTTGAGATTCGTGTTCGACAGTTGAATCGGCCCTGCCACCACAGGATTGGCCATCGGTCCCGTAATCGTCAGGTTGGCCGAAAGCGTTCCGCCACTCAGTTGCGAACCCGAGGGCAGCACAATTCCCAGCGAGGGCAGCATCGCCTCCAGTTGATCCACCGGCATGCCCTGCGCATTCAGCCGCAGGTTCAATATCTGCGTATCGCCCTGCGGCACCACCGTGCCTGTCAGGTGCGCCTGCGCCTGCCCAATCGAAATATCGCCCTGCGAAATCGTCTCCGCCTCCTTGTCGAGATCCACATCCACAACATGCTTGATCGCCACCTGTGTCGGCGCCGGCGACCCGCGCACAGAAAGCTTCAGCTTGTCGCCCGTAAACGTGCCCACAGCCCGCGCCGTGGTTCCGTTCGAGGTCAGTGTCCCGTCAAAATTCGCAAGCCCTGCAATGCCGCTCGCGCGATCGATGAACCCTGAGTTCTCAATGCTCATGCCGTTCACCCTAACTGCGCTTTCGAATGGAGTCTTCGCGGCATTCAGCGCATTGATCGGCCCGGCCTTGCCCTCGATATGCGCATCGCCGCCGCCCGGCAGCTTCGCCGTCAGCTCGAAAGGGAACTGGCTCTTCGCGCTGAAGTCCGTTACATCCACATTCACATCGTCATACACCTGCGGAGGCAGCGCCGAGCCCGCCTTCCCGATCATCAGCTTGCCGTCGTTCACATCCAGCTTCGCCACAGAAAGATCCGGTACCTCCGACCTCTCCGTCGTTGACCCCGCCTTTGACGCAGCGCCGATATTCGAGAAATTCCACGTCCCGTTCGGTCCACGGATCAGCGTGATCTGCGGCTTCTCAAGCACAATCTCCGTCACATTGATCTTCTTTGAAAAGATCAGCGGCCTCAGCTCCACACCCACCTTCAGCGACTCCGCCTTCACAAACGGCTGATTGCTGAACCCCGCATCGTCGGCAATCGAAATATCATCCGCTTCCACCGTGCTTGAAAGAATCGACAGGCTCAGCTTGCCCAGCGTCACCTGCCGCCCCAGCGCGGCGCTCGCTTCTTTCTGGATGCGCGGACGGAAGCTGTCCACATCGATCATGAAGGGCACCGCAATCAAAATCACCACCAGCAGCGCCACCACGATTGCCGCTATCTTCAACCAGTGCTTTTTCATGCAATCCTCCCGCGCGGGTCTGCTTGCATCCCCCGACCGCGTTCCCTGCACTATATAAGGAGGCCCACATCCGCAAATCGCCTTCGCAACAGCCTTGCGGAAGGCGAAGCAGGCAACAGGAACAGGCACGGAGCCGCGCAGCATCGCAGGCTCCTGGGTCTTTGATGTGTGCAGACCGTTATACGAATTGGTAAAAGTTGGGCTTATTCCACGCGAAGCGCTTTCATCGGATCAATTGACGCCGCGCGCTTTGCCGGAATCGCGCCCGCGATCAGGGCTGCAAGCGCCAGCGCGCCAATCGCACCCGCCATCAGCGCTGGATTTACGCTTGTGATCTCAAAGAGCTGCGACTTCACATAGCGCACGCACAGCATCGCCAGCGGAGCTCCGATTGCCAGACCGATCAGCGCCTGCACCATCGCCCCGCGCATCACCATTGCCACCACACGCCCGCGCTCGGCGCCCAGCGCCATCCTGATGCCGATCTCCGGCGTCCGCCGCGCCACCGTATACGCCGTCACACCATATAATCCCAGCGCCGCCAGCAAAAGCGCCAGCCCGCCAAAGAGCGAAGTCAGCCGCGCAATCAGCCGCTCATTGATGAAGTTGTCGTCAATCTGCTGCTGAAACGTCTGGAACTTCACGATCGTCATATTCGGATTGATGCTCGAAAGCGTCTTCGCTGACAGCTGCTCCATGTTGCCCATCGGCTGCGCCGTCTGCACCACAAGCGCGCCCGCGTACAGCGCCAGGTCCTTGTCGATGGGGTCATCATCCGTCGCCGACCGCTGCGTCAGCGGCAGAAAATACATCGCGTGGTTCTTCCAGTACACGCTCTGATAAGTCGTATCTTCCACCACGCCAACAATCTCAAACGCTCCATCCTTCCCCGCATCAGGAGAGCCAAACCTGTGCCCGAGCGGGTTCCTGCTGCCGAAGAGCTGCCTCGCGAACTCCTTGTTCACCACTGCTACTGCGGGCGCATTCGGCGTATCCTGCAGCGTGATTCCCCGTCCCATCACCACGCGCGTGCCCACTGAATCGAAGTACCCCGCGTTCGCCTTCACGAACGACGCACTCTTGTCCTGGTCAGGCTCGCCCTGCACCTTCACGCCGTTGCTCCAGTTGTTGTCCTCCATCGGCGTATAGGTCGCCAGCCCCACGTTCACCACGCCCGGCAGCGCATGGAACCGGTCTTCAATTGTGCGATACAGAGGCCCGACCTGCGACGGCATATACCCCGCTGCCTGCGGGTTGATGTGGATGATGTAGCGGTTCGTCGCATCCAGCTTCATGTCCGTGCCTTCCACCTTGCTCAGGCTCTGCGCAAACAATCCCGCCACCACCAGCAGCACCAGAGACAGCGCCGCCTGCACCACCACCAGCCCCCGCTGCAGCAGGCTCGCGCCCTGTGCCGTCGTTCGCGCGTTTGAGCGAAGCGCCTCCGCCGGCTGTGTCCGCGCAGCCATCCACGCCGGCGCAATGCCAAACAGAATCCCCGTCAACAGCGACAACCCGAACGCAAACCCGATCACCAGCGGCGACGGCGCGGCATCAATCGGCATACCCTCCTGCCCAGGGAAAGTCAGCGCCACCAGCGCCTGCGCTCCCAAGTACGACACGGCCAGTCCCAGCAATCCACCCAGACCCGCCAGCAACACACTTTCCGTCAGCAGTTGCCGGATAATTCGTCCTCGCTGCGCTCCCAGCGCCGCGCGAATCGATATCTCCGCCCGCCGGCCCATGCCGCGCACCAGCATCAGGTTGGCAATGTTTGCGCACGCCACCAGCAGCACCAGACCCGCAATCCACGTCAGCAGGTGCAGGCGATCTCGGTAAGCGCCCTGCATCTGCTGGATACCGCCGCCCGCCGGCGTCAGAACCAGGTGTGCCCGTTGCAGGTCCTTCTGCATACGCGCATCCTTGAACATCTTCAAGGTTGCAAACTGCTGACGCAGCAGTGCGCTCGCCTTCGCCTGCAAAGCCGGCAGTGAAACACCCGGCTTCACCCGTCCTATAACGTACGCCCACGAGACCTCCGGATCATGCAGGTAAGGCGCGCCCATCACCGCGTCCATCGACTCCAGCGGCAGATAATACTTCGGCGGCGAACTCGACAGCCGGTCGCCATAAAATCCCTCCGGAGCCACCCCGATCACCGTCACTGCCTTCGTGTTGATCCAGAACGTGCTGCCCACCACCGAAGCATCGCCGTTGTGGTCTTCCTTCCACGCCGTGTAGCTCATCACCGCTGTGTACGGCGCGCCCTTCTGATCGTCCGCGTCCGCAAAGAAGCGCCCTGCCGCCGGCCGCAGCCCGAAGACCTTGAAATAGTTCCCCGAAACAAACGTCCCCATCACCGACTGCGCCACCGTCTGCGGTCCTTCACGCCGCACCGTCAACGGACGGTATGCGTAGCCGCTTTCCGTGGCCGCCAGTTCTTCAAACTCCGGCAGGTTTTTCTTGAAGAGGTAATACGTCTCCGTCGCAAAAAAGCTGTAGTCGCCGCTGTCGCGCGTGCCTTCGCCCACACAGCAATCGTTCGTATCCCCGATGCGCACCAGCGTCTTCGGGTCCGCCACCGGCAGCTTGCGCAGCAGCACCGAATTCACCAGCGTAAAAATCGCCGCGTTCGCCCCGATCCCCAGCGCCAGTGTCAGCAACACCGTCACCGTAAAGGCCGGAGTCTTCCGCAATTGCCGTAGGGCAAATCCCAGGTCCTGCATCAGAACGCGCATTGCTCAACCTCCGCACACACTTCAACTTGCCGGGAATCAAGCACGTTCGGGTCCATCTGCATCGGCACGGGCATCTCGTGAAATCAATGACTTGTGACTGCTCCGGGCCCGCATCGCTTCCTGCAGCGCGTCCAAAACGGCCAGCCGCTGTTCAGAATCGAACACCATCCCATCCTCGCCCGCCGCCATGCAAACCCACTCTAAACTTACCGTTGCAGACGCAGAAAGGCCCGGGATCCCCTCCCGAGCCTTTCCTTTCCAAGACCCTTCCTCCTCCCAGACCCGTCTAGTGAACGAAGGTCTGCGAACTGCTGCTTTACTGAATCACTGCTTTAGCTGAACCAACGGATTTCGGCCCTCAGCCTTCCACCGTCCTGCGCAGCCGCGCAAGATGATGCCAGCTATGCCGCAGCGCATGATCCTCGATCACAAACTGCGCCGTCATCGGGGCGCCGTAGCTCAGTCGAAACGGTGCGGCCCGATCCAGATCCTCGTCCTCGAACAATCGAATCACCTCCGCAGCCTTCGCGCCGTTGGTGCGCAGCAGCGTCAGCGCCTCCTCCTTCGTTACATGCGCGTGTTCAGTTGCGTGTTTCGCGTTGATCTCATTCACCACGTCCCAACTCACCTGGATCACGTTCGCACCCGTTGCAACCGCTCGCGCCACATCCGCCTCGATCGGATACATCGTTGCCACGTGATGCACGATCACCCCCACAGTGCGCCCTGGCTTTCCGCCTTCGATCACCGGCCGCTTCCACTCTTCGTCCGTCAGCTGCGCGGCAAAGGCTGCGAGACGTTCCGCGCCTTCCTCAATGCGGTCCGCCAGCAGCGCGGCGCGGCGTCTCTGCGGCTTCCGGTCAATCGACACGACCTGCTCCCGGCTCTCCTCCGTTCCCGGTCCGCGAGTCGCAATCACTTCCAGATAAGCGGCGTCTACCAGCGTTCTGCCGCCTTCGGCTCGGTTGTAGCTCTTCCACAGCTCCACCAGCTCCTGGCTCAGAGCCTCCTGGCCCTCTGCGTTAAGCGTCGCAAACGCGCGCGCCATCGGCCCATAGGTCTCGCGGAAAAACTCCATTACCTTTTCCGGCGAAAACGGATACTCAAATTGATAGAACCGCGGCGTGCATTTCACGTCCACAATTCCGTCCTTCAGCCGTTCGCGCACCGTCGCCTCGTCTCCCCACAGCGCCGGCGCAGGCATCCCGCTCGGCGCAATATGCTTCGAGATCGTCTTGAACATCCGTCCCACAAAGCCTTCCGCGGTCCAGTTCGCCATTGCGATTTTTCCGCCCGGGCGGCACACGCGGGTCAGCTCGGCCGCCACCACTTCCGGTCGCGGCGCAAACATGGCTCCCAGCAGACTCGCCACCACGTCGAAGCTCGCATCCGCATAGGGCAGCGCCTCCGCATCTCCTTCTTCGAAGGTCACCTTCAGCCCCTCGGCCTTCGCCCGGGCTTGCGCGCGCTCCACCCAGTTCGTGGCAATGTCGCACCCGGTCACCTCTGCGCCGGCCCGCGCTGCAATCAGCGCCAGTTGGCCCGCGCCGCACGCAACATCCAGCACGCGGTCTCCGGCGCCAATCCCGATCCGTCGAAAGAACAGGTGCGCGTCCGTCTCCATATAGCGCGAGAAAAGGTCATAGTCGCCCGTCATCCACGTCACCTTCAGGCGGGCTTTCAGTTGATCCAGTTCGTTCTGGTGCTGGGGATTCGTGGCAGCAGCAATTGCAGCAGGAGCACTCATGTTTTCACTCTTCCTTCGGTGGATTTGATCTGGGCATCTCCGTCTTTCTCATCTACACTCCATGGAAAGTCCCGGGTGCGGACGAAATGCTCCACGATCATGAATCCACTATGCCGGGGGCCGGCATCCCATACTTGATCGGGAAGCCCGTTTTCTTGTCGCAAACGCCCAATCGCACGAGTTGCCACAAATGGATGTACTTTCAGACGTTTTAAGCGCCATCAGGCTCGAAGGATCCCTCTTCTTTAACGGGGAATTCTCCGCCCCCTGGTGCCTCAGCTCGTCGGGCCGCAAAGGCATCGAGCCTTTCCTCAAGCCGCCCGTGCGCCACCTCGTCATGTTTCATTTCCTAACGGAAGGCCGCGCCGAAGCCTGGCTCCCCGGAGGCCGCTGCCAGCAGCTCCAGGCCGGGGACATCGTCATCCTGCCGCACGGCGACGCCCACTTCATCGGTAACGGCAAAGCCACGCCCATCGACTCATTCAGCGCCTTCGCCGCCAACGTCGCAGAAGGACTTAAGCCCGTCCGATTCGGCGGCGGCGGCCAGATCACCCGCTTCGTCTGCGGCTTCATGTCCTGCGATCCCCATCTCTCCCGCACCCTCCTCGCCAGCCTCCCTAAACTCATGCGCGTGCAGGTTGCCGACGAGCCTTCCGGCCGCTGGATTGAAAACTCCATCCGCTTCTCCGTCGGCGAAGGCACCGGGCGCGACGCCGGCAGTTCCCTCGTCCTCGAACGCCTCTCTGAGCTTCTCTTCGTTGAAACCCTGCGCCGCTACATCACATCGTTGCCGCCCGGCCAGACCGGCTGGCTCGCCGGATCGCAGGATCCCAGCATCGGCAAGGCGCTCGCACTGCTGCATCAGAACCCGTCCTATCCCTGGACCGTCGACGACCTCGCCCATCGCGTCGGCCTTTCCCGCACCCGCCTCGCCGAACGCTTTCGCCACTATCTCGGCATGTCGCCCATCGCCTATCTGGCTGACTGGCGCCTCAAGCTCGGCGCTGAAAAACTCAAAAGCACGAAGCACAGCGTCGCAGAGGTCGCTCTCGACGTCGGCTACAACTCTGAGGCTGCCTTCAACCGCGCGTTCAAGCGGGCCTTCAACGCTCCGCCCGCCCAGTTTCGCCAGCTGCAGCGCAACACCGCTCCCGCCGCGTCATCCTGAGCCTCAATTCGCACGAAACCACCCACCAACAGCCCGTCATAAAATAAGAGTCAGTGCCCTTTACAATCTCCCATGCAGCAGCGGCCATCCCGTTTCGCCGCACCAGGCTCATCTCCTCGGCCGTCGTCGCCGGCTGCCTCGTTCCCGATTTCGAGTACTGCCTGCCCGCCGACCCGCACGGCGCCTTCGGCCACACCTTCCCCGGCATCTTTGCCTTCGATCTGCCCATTGCTTTCCTCTTCCTCTGGCTCTTTCACCGTTACGCCAAAGAGCCTCTCTGGAGCTGGATGCCGCAAAGCTTCCGCCAGCGCGTCCCCCTCGGCCCCGCGACTCTGTCCATCGACTCCCCCGCCCGGTTTGCGCTGGTTGTGATCTCCATCCTCATCGGTATAGCAACCCATCTGCTCTGGGACGCTTTCACCCACAACGGCTACTGGCCCTATCGCTACTTCGCTTTCCTTGGATATTCCTTTGTGCTGCCTGGACTCGGCCGGTGGCCCGTCTACAAACTTCTGCAGCACGGCAGCACCATCCTCGGGCTCGTCATCCTCTGGCTCTGGTGGCGCATGCATTCCCGCGACCTGCCACCCGTGCCCGCGCGCGACATCTCCAACCCCTCCGGAAGGAACCGGACAGCGCTCTACCTCATCGCTCTCATCGCTTTGGCTGCAGGCATCTACTGCGAAATCACGGTCAAGGGGCGATTCTTCAGCGATGGAGTCATCGCCAGGTCCCTCGTCACCGCCATGTCCGTCGCCTGGTTTGCGGCCATCCTCTACGGCTTCATCCGCGTGCAGCGGGGGATAGCCGCGCGGAGCGCCTGAGCGGCACCCCGCGCTTCATTCTGCAATCCTGCTTATTGCTGCCGGCTCGCCGGCGGAACAATCCCGTTCATGCGCAGATACACCACAAGCTGCCCATAGTGGTCCATCATGTGCGCCATCCCAAACGCCGCCATCCCCGCGTGCGTCCCGCCATTCCCCATCGTCACAAAGGCATTCGCCGCCGTGATCGAATCCGTATACGCATGCGCCTGCTTGAACGAGTCCTTGAGCGCCTGCACAATCTCAGCCTTGGTCTTCAGCTTCCCAATCGCCTCGCCCTTGGCCTTCAGCTCCGCATCCGAGGCGCCCGTCAGGTTGAAGAAGTAATAGTTGGCATCCGCCACATGCTTCACCTGCTCGCCAAAGCTGCGCACGCCCTTGAATTCCCCCGCGGTCGCCGGCGGCGCAAAATCGAACTTATCCTCCGGCATCGCTTCCGCCGCGCTCACAAACTCCCCTTCCAGCAGCGAAAGAAGCTTGCCATACACCATCGACGGCGTCTGCACCGTGCCTACTGCCGGCTTCGCCGGGGCAGCCTGCGCCGCCGCAAGCAACGGGGCCGCAATCAGAAGACAACCACTCAGAACCCGCACCGCAAAACCACTGGGGATTCGCATATACACTCTCCTCGAACGGTCTGCTCGACCGCGTGAAGGCAATCTACCAGAGACAGCGCCCTTCGCCACGCAAATCTGTTCCAGCCCGCTCCTGAACCTCCTCCAACCGGCCTGCATCCGCAACCAGTTTGCCAATTCCGCAGCGGCAACGCGAGCTAGAGACGCATCCACGCGGCCTGCATCATTCCCGCAAACTTGAGCCACAACGGTGTCATACCGATCGGAATTGTTGCGTGCTGAATCACTATAGTGAAGAGACCGCCCGCTACTGTTACGCGATGGATGCGCCCACGCGACCAAAAGTCGAATCCAACGACCGCCAGCACCAGCGCGTCAATCAACAGACTCTCCATCACCGGCGGATGATGCACGAACGCGAACGGCCAGCGACCGATAGCCGCATCCGTGAGCCCGATTGTGGCCAACAGCATGAGTCGTTTGTGAGCTGCTCCATCCGCACGCACAACAAGCGCTGCTGCGACAAGTACACCGAACCTCATGATTTCCAGCACCGGCACCGCATAGAATGTCCTGGGATCGAACCCCGTTCCAGGCGGCGCAAATCCCCGCGACAGCGAATCCGTCGCGGCCGTCAGCCCCAGTACCAGCATCGCCACCGCAAGCCCCGCACCAAAAATTCCTAGCCGCTTGTGCCACGCCACATGTCGGCTCGCGATCAGCGACGTCTGCGTGACAAACAACACAATCCACGTCGTGAACGCCGCCCCATGCACCGCGATCAACGCGCTCCGCACATGCGTGTGATACATCGGAGCCAGGTAATACGTCCGGGCAAATCCCAGAAATACCGTTATGACAATCAGGACCGACATGCCAATAAAGAACGCATCGTCCCGGCTCAGCTTCCGCTTGCGCACTCCATCCGCACTCACGGCGTTCGGCCCCACGTAGCTCTGCCGTGTCGCATTCATCTGCTTCCCTCCCCGAACCGAAAATCGAAATCCGGGGCTACAGTAGAGACAGGAGCTGCTTCCCGTCCTCAGAACAGCGCTCAAATGTTTCTCAGGTTTTTCTCAAGGGAGCCATCCCTTTGAATGCACGAAGCCTGTACTCGTTCGGCCCTTACACGCTCGACGCTGATCAGATGATCCTGCGCGAGGGCAGTCGTGTCGTCGCCCTGCCTCCCAAAGCGCTCAAGACCCTTCTCACTCTCGCGGAACACAACGGCGACGTCGTCTCGAAGCAGCTGCTCATGGAAACCGTCTGGCCCGACAGCTTCGTTGAAGAAGGCAACCTCACCCAGAACATCTTTCTCCTCCGCCGCGAGCTCGGCGACGACACCATCCAGACCCTCCCCAGACGCGGCTATCGCCTCGGCATCCCGCTGCAAACCTCAGCCGAGCAGATTTCATCGGTTGACGGCCACGTTCTTACCCAGCAATCCGCACCCACCCCGCCCGCAACCCTCCCCAGCCAACGCCCGCGCCGCCCAGCGCGTCTCGCCATCACCGCCGCGCTTCTCCTCTTCCTCGTCATTGCCGCCGGCGCTCTCCTTCTCTGGCGGCAATCCGCCGCCGTACCTCAGGTCTCAGCCTTCACGCAGATCACCCACGACGGCTCAATCAAGCGCCTTATAGCTGCCCAGCTCGGCGGCCCCGAAGCCTCGCTTTTCAGCGATGGAAGCCGCGTCTACTTCACTGAAGGAGCTTCCGACGCGCCCGTCATTGCGCAGGTTTCCGCCTCCGGCGGTGAAACCACCGTCATCCCTACGCCGGGCATCGAGCTCCCCTCTTTGCTCGACATCTCGCCCACCCACGACGAGCTGCTCGTCGCCGACTCCGTCGATCCCGCTGCACCGCCTTTCCTCTGGGCAGTCGCCATCCCCGGCGGAACTGCGCACCGCCTCGACAACATCACAGCCTCAGACGCCTCATGGTCCCCCGACGGCCACTCTCTCGCATTCACGCGTGGGCCCGAGCTCTTCATCGCCAGCCGCGACGGCGGCGGCGTCAGGCACATCGCCACACTCGCAGGCAACGGCTGGCGTCCGCGTTGGTCACCCGACTCGAAACAACTCCGCCTCACCGTCTTCGACATAAAATCCGGCACGACCTCGCTGTGGCAAGTCAATGGCGACGGCGCCGACCTGCACCCGCTTCTTCCCCAATGGGGACTCCCAGCTCAATCCACCCAGCCCCAACCCGACCCCGTTCAAACCTGCTGCGGCGTCTGGAGTCCCGACGGCGAAGACTTCGTCTTCCAGGTCACCCGTCAGGGCCGCTCTGAAATATGGCGGCTACCCGCACGCGAGCCGTGGCTCTCCCGCCTCCTCGGCCATAGGCTCGAGCCAGTCCGCATGACGGCAGGCCAGCTCAGTTCGCTCTCGCCCGCCTTCTCACCCGACGGCCGCAAGCTCTTCGTCATCGGTCAGCAGCAGCGCGGCGAACTCCAGCGCCTCGACTCCCGCACCGGGCAGTTCGTGCCTTACCTCAACGGCATCTCCGCCAACTTCACTGACTTTTCCCGCGACGGGCAATGGATCGCCTGGGTTGCCTACCCCGACGGAACCCTCTGGCGCAGCCGCATCGACGGAACCGAAAAGCTGCAGCTCACATTCCCGCCCCTGGAAGCCATGGTTCCCAAGTGGTCGCCCGATGGAAAACAGATTGTCTTCGACGCCGTCGGCGGAGATCGCCAGCGCTTCTGCCTCATTCCATCCAATGGCGGAACCCCCAGACCCGTTTCACCCGCGGGCGGCGAAATGGAACCCAGCTGGTCACCCGATGGAACCGCTCTCATGTTCAGTGACTTCCCCTTCTTCGTCGGCAAGACCGCCGTCCACACGATCAACATCAACACCGGCGAGGCCGAAACCCTTCCCGGCTCCTCCGGCTTCTTCTCGCCGCAATGGTCGCCCGACGGCAAACACGCCACGGCCATGGCGCTCGATGGCGCGCGCCTCATGCTCTTCGATTTCAAAACCCGTCAATGGAGCGAGCTCGCCAACGGCTGGGGCCTCGTCCACTGGTCGCGCGATAGCCAGTGGGCCTACTTCCTTCGCCAGGGAAGCGACCCCGCAATCCTTCGTGTGCGTATCAGCGACCGCCACGTCGAACCAGTAGCCAGCCTCAAAGGACTCCGGCTCACCGGCCGGCTCGCTGGTCTCGAGTTCGGCCTCACCCCCAACGGCGAACCGCTCATCACACGCGATATTGGAACCCAGGAAGTCTATTCCCTGGATTGGAATCGCCACTGAATCTCACCGGTCATCCGACCGCCAGGACCGCATTTGGCTTATGGACCCCATCTGGCTTACCAAATCCCCACTTCCGCCGTCTTGGCAAGCTGTCAAGTCTGACAGTTTCATCGCTTCAATGCGTGGCGTATAAGGAACAGACGCTTGGTTCCCAAAGACGCCGGTGCGGCCACGCTTGCCTGGCACAGGGTCCTACTGAAGCGGTCAAGCAATCTGGAGGATAGTGAATATGAAAGCTCTGAAAACAGGCCTTGCCGTGGCGGCGATGCTTGCCTTGATGGCCATTCCCGCGTTCGCAGATAAAAATGAAACGATCGACGCGACCGCCCGCGGAACGAGCACCCAAATGGGCAAGGTCTTTACTGTCCGTCTCATCATTTACCAGTACTCAACACCCGAGGATCGGCAGATTCTGGTTGAGTCCTTCCAGCACGGGCAGAGCGACGGCCTCGCGAACGCTCTGGAGAAAATGAAGGCGGTAGGGCGCATCACAATGCCGGGCACGCTGGGATTTGATGTTTCCTACATCCGCGAAATCAAGACCCCGACAGGCCGGTCCATCCGCTTCATCACGAACCGCAAGATTGCCTTCGGAGAAGCGTACTGGAGCACCCAGTCGAAGTCATTCAATTTGACCGCGGGAGAGATCAAAATCAACGACGAGGACAAGAACAAGAGCGAAGGCGTTCTCTATCCTGCTACCCAGCTCACCATTAATAAGAACGGTGAGCCACAGTGGGATCTGAGAATGAACCCGTGGCAGCTCAACAACATCATTGTGTGGCCAAGCGATCGGAATAAGGAAAAGTAGTTTCCTTCTTTTGCCGCAACAGAGCTGACACGAAGAAACCCTGCGAGGTATTCCCCGATGATAAGAAAACTCTGCGTCCGCACCATGGCTGTAACAGCCTCGATCCTTTTGCTCGGCGGGACGATGTCACAGGCCAAGAGCAAATACGCCTGTGACGAACCAAAGCCGGCAGATCTGTGTACTGCCGCGAATACCTGTGGTTCAGCCAGTCAGGCCTGTTCAATCAACGTGAGAAAGTCTGGAGACGGGGCGACCGTCAAGCCAAGTGTTCCAGACGCCAAAAGTAACCAGTTCTTCTGCATCAAGGCAGGCACCAGGGTCGTCTGGATGACCTCCAGCAAGAACTCCGGATTCATGATTTCGTTCGGCACCGACTCGCCGTTTAATCCGGACGATCCCATCGTTGGCGGCGGTAGCAAGCCGATCACCGTGACGGCGCAGATCCCCGGTTGCTACAAGTACGACGCCGGCGCTTTCTACTCCGGCGCAGTATATGGAATGAGTGGCGGCAGCAAGCCGGAACTGGTCATCCTCCCATAGCAGCTCAAAAAAGCTTCTGCACCGAGCGATTTAAGCGCGAGGGAGAGGGACGATCTTATCTTCCGGCCGCTTGCAGCACGAGAGCTGGATCCTTCAGCCTGCGAAGGAACCGATCGAGGGTCTTCTTGTCTGCGCCATTTTCTCTGCGCGGGTCGTTCAGATCGGCTCTTGTGACGACAAAATCGAGCCCCATACCGTCGTCTACCCACCGCACGATGAGCGATTGAATGGCAATCGAGTCATCGACATTCGTGCCAGAGCTATCGGTTCTTTGCAGCGTCATCCGCACCAATGTCCCCGGGCACCAGCGCTCCTCGGTGAGCACATAGAACCCGCAGGAACTGATATCGGAAATCTGGTATGCGCGCGGAGAGCTTCCAGTGAAGTAGTAGGCAATCAGGCCTGGCAGTGGCTGTCTTGGCGATCGCCGCCGCTCGGACGACAACCAATTTCGAAGCCACTTTTTTAGAGAACCTGCTTTACCGGTTCCTGGCTCGAAAGTATCGATCGATTCCGACACCTGAAGCATGGTTTTCTCCCTCGCACAGTGCCCGCTAAAACCACAGGGCTGCCAATCCCGTTTTCTGGTTGCGTTTCGCTAGAGGATACAACACCTGGAGTATCGGGGAGGAGGCTGTATTACCGATTAACCGAAAGTTACCGAGTAGTAACGTCCGGGTTGGCGCATGTCCCGTGCTGTCGCAGATTTCGTTACCACGCAGTTGGGAGATTCGGTTGAGTTCATCGCGAAGGCGCGGGCGCTTGCCATTGGTGTTGCTCAGGATTATGAGCCAGCGCGCCTCTACGTCATCCGGATTGACAACTGGTTTGGGCCGAAGTGGATGCACTTCGCGGGGAAGTTCACCGCTGGAAAGGGCTTCGCCGCGGGCGCTCATAAATGTCGCCTGCACGTGCCGCCGTTTGTTCCTCATCGAGTGGTCTCCGAGCGAGTTTTTATGGGGCCGGAGTACGACGAGACCGTCGTTGCGACATCGAGGACATCGATAAGGAGCGCGGCGTTTGTGTGGTTCAGCGGGGTGGTCGGAGGCGCAGAAGCGTGGCGCGGTGATGGTCTACCTGCCGGTTGCTATCGGTCGCGGAAGCGAGTCGCAGAGTCAATCTCGGCCAGAGCGGCGCGTTTTACGTAGGCTTCTCGCAGCGTACTGCGGATTGGCGAGCCAGCGTTGCTCCGTGGAGTCCCTCGTAACGAAATTGCACATCTTGAAGAGCGCGGAAGAGCTTTGATTGATGGCCCGCTTTTCACCGCCGCGGGCGAGTAACCGCCTAATCGGACGTTGCCTATTCAGCGACTGCCGGTTAGGCGACAACTCGCTCAATCATCGCGCAGCAACCATGGTCTGTTCTCCCCTATTGGTCAGCTTCGCCTGAGTCGCGTGTTGACGAGCGTTCTTCTCGGCCTTGCTCGGTGCGAGTTCCCGATTCAACGAAACGGCGTTGGGGCACAAGACCTCGTGGAGAAAGTACTGGTTGCCATACTTGTCGAACACCAGTTTGCCGTCTGACGTCGAGTCAGTGTAATCCTTAGAGCTCTCGACCGACGCGCTTTGCCCGCCGGCCCGAAGTACGAGAACCTCCTCAAATGGCGATGTGATCGTGTATTCACCGGCCGGCATCAAGGTGTTGCCGACTGTGAAGTCGAATGGGATATTCGCCTTAAGGGTGGGCTGTTGAGCGTTTGCGCCGGTTACTGCGACTGAAGCCATAGAGATAAGGAAAATTGCCAGGATTCGATTCATTGGGGACTCCTTTGGGTGAAGCGTCTACGATTCGACTGCCTTCACTCTTTAGATCGGATTGCCGTCGAAATCGCGACACTCACCCTGAGGGTTTTTGCAGAACGGTATCTGGGTGGAACGAGCGGGTCTTCAGCGAGAGCAGGCGTGACGGGGATGCGGACGGGAGCCTGTGGCAAGGCGGGCAGAGCCTTCAATTGAAGAAACTCAATACTGGGACAACCTGCACGCGGGCGAGTCACCGCCGACCCGGAAGTTACTACTTCTTGACTCACGGGTTGGCGATCAACCACTGACAATGGCAAAGCAAATCTCGACAATTCTGCAATGTCGTGTGGAGGCATAATTGAACCGGTGCAGCTTTGAGTAGCCCGCCCGACAAACACAAGTGAATTTCACTTCACCAGCCCGCTCTCCCACACCCGAAACAGCAGCTCCTTCAACTGCGCAAAGTCCTTCGCCCCAAGCTCCGCCTTCCACTCACGTTCGACCTCCCGCAGCACCTCCACAGCCTTTGCGTAGGCTGCGTGTCCTCGTTTGGTGAACCGCACAATTCGGGCGCGTCCCTCATCCGGCGCATCACCCCGCTCCAGGTAGCCCAGCTCTTCCAGGCTCCCCAGCACCCGGTTCATCGCCTGCTTGCTCACCCCGGCTCTCTCGGCCAGCACCCCCGGCCGCGCTCCGTCCGGCCCCGGATACCGAAAGATCACCATATGCGGTGCGATCAGCTCGTGAAACCCCGCCACATTCAGCTCGCGAATGATCCGCCGGTGAATCGCCTCCGAGGGAACACGCAGCAGCGCGCCGATCAGCATCTCCCGCGTCTTCACCTGGCCGGTCGACTTTCCACCTGACTTCAAAAATATCTTTGACATTGTTAGTAAACTCTGTTTACGATCTTAACATGGTAAACAAAGTTTACCAAAAAAGGATGCGCCAATGACGTCACATGCTATCGACCTTTCCGCCGGCCGCGTAATGCACGTGCCCGCCGGAACCGGACAAGCTTTCTGGGGTCCTGGCACCACCATGACATTTCTCATCACCGGCAGAGAAACCGACGGCGCTTTCTTCCTCTCCGAGATCTCCGTTCCGCCCAACGCCGGGCCGCCGCCGCACATCCATTCCCGCGAAGACGAGTCCTTTCAGCTCCTCGAAGGCACACTCACCATCCAGGTCGGCGGCACCACCATCAATGCCTCGCCTGGAGACTTCGTTCATCTTCCTCGCGGCATGGTGCATACTTTTAGAAACACGGGCGCCGTCAACGCGAAAGCTCTCGTCCTCACCACGCCTGCAGGCCTCGAAAACTACTTTGCCGAGGTCTTCGATCCCGCGACCGATCGTCGCGCAACGCCGCCACCACCCACGCCCTCCATGCTTGCCCGCGCCAGGGCTGCGGCACCAAAATACGGGCTGGAACTTCTTCCCCCGGTTCAGGAGACACCATGACACTGCAAGCCTTCGATCACAAGATCAATCCCTCCGACGAAACCATTCACCTCGGCTTCGTCACCATCCGCTTTCTCCTCACCAGCGCGGACTCCTCCGGCAGCGTCGCCGCATTTGAGGTCACAATCGCCGGCGGCCAGCGCCTCCAGGCGCCCGCGCACAGCCACAGCCATTACGAAGAAACCATCTATGGTGTCGGCGGCGTCCTCACCTGGACGGTTGACGGCAAGGTCATCGATCTCGCACCCGGCCAGATGCTCTGCATTCCCCGCGGCGCCGTTCATCGCTTCGACAACAACACCGCCTCTGAGGCCAAGGTCCTTTGCCTCATCACCCCTGCCGCTCTCGGCCCGGAATACTTCCGTGAAGTCGCCGCCGTCGCTGCAACCGCAACTCCCGGCGCTCCGCCCGATAAGGCAAAATTGGTCGAGATCATGCTTCGCCACGGCCTCATCCCCGCGCCGCCGGCAAGTTGAGGCCCGCCTGGAAATTAAAACGGAAGAGTCCGGCGCACATGTTTTGTGCTTCAATCAACAAGCGCGATCTCAGCCGATAAAATTTGAGCCTGATCTTCAAGAGGAGTGCTTCATGTCGGAAGCTAACGCCGCCGTTGTTCGTCGCTTTGTTGACGAGGTCATCACCGCAGGCAATCTCGAAGCCGCCGCACAGTTTGTCTGGGAGGACGTTGTCGAACAGGTGCCTTTTCCGGGGCAGGGGCCCGGGCTTGAGGGGCTCAAGGATGTTCTGCGCTCGATGCGCAATGCTTTTCCCGACCTCGTCTTCTCCATCAAAGAGCAGATTTGCGAAGGGGATAAAGTCGTCAGCCGCTTCGAGTGGACCGGCACGCACCAAGCCGAATTTCTCGGCGTTCCTGCCACAGGCCGCGCCGTCCGCATCTGGGGCATCGTCATTGACCGTCTGGAGCAAAACCGCATTAAAGATACGCGCCTGCTCATGGATACCCTGGGACTCATGGCACAGCTCGGCGTCTTTCCTCCCGCCTGACCCTGACTCAGTCCGCACTCCGCCCCGCCGCACTCTCTCTGAGTGTTCGGGGCATCCTTCTTCTGCATACGCGGGGTGGTCTATGCTGGTTCTGGATCTTCCATAGAGCTTGCCGGAGCGATCGTCGATGAGATTGCACTTTGTCGTCCTCGTCGGATTTGGGCTCACTTCTTCTATAGCGTCATTTCCTGCGTCATTGCATGTCGACATCGCAATGAACAAGGCGGTCTATGTCGCTGGGGAGCCCGTATTTGTCAATGTGACGGTCTCCAACATCAGTGCTTCGCCCTTGACGATAGTTGTGCCCGGCGTTGACTCGTGTGAATCCCCGGTCGCTGTCGTTGTGGAGCAGCTGCCTCGCGTCGATCAGCCTTCTTGCCCGAATCCGATCCTGTCTTCGCTATGCGCGTACAACGGGCCCGGAGCACGGCAAATCGAAATCCTTCCCGGCAAATTCTATGAAATGCAGCGCTTCCTGGGTTTTATTTATGACCTCCAGATACCGCGAACATACCAGGCGCGGGTCAGCCTCGACCTGCAGTATGCGAACAGCGATCCGGTTGGTGAGGCGCCCGCTGAGGAAAAACTGAACCAGGAGGCCGACTTGAGCTTCAAAGTGGTAAGAGGGAACGCCGCCGCATTGCGCGCTGCGTTTGCTCCAATTTTGACCGATCTGGATTGCGGTGATTTAGAGCGTCAATGGCAAGCGCAACGTGTGCTGCTCAATTTAGCGCCTCACTTTGCGGAGCGTCGAATCCTTGCATTGGCAGATCGTCTGGATGTCGGCGGCGAAGCCATGCCCGCACTGCGAAAATTAGGAACCAGTGCTTCCATTCAAAAGCTCGAGAGCATCGCATTTGAGGCGCCGGACGGGGATCCGGCTCGCGAACAAATCCGGCTCGCAGCTCTCGATCAGATAAAGTATGTCGATGATCAATCGTTATTGCCGGAACTCTACGCAGTAATGGCGCAACAGAGATGGCAGTCGATCCGAGGGGCGGCGGCTATTGCGGCGGCTCGGATAGCGCACGGCGAGGCAGTTCCCGATATTTCGAGAATGATGAGGGTCGACTCTGTCGGTCTATTCGCAGGTGCCCAGGCGCTCGGTGAGACAGGGAGCCGAGAGGCCGTCGAAGCACTGATCCTAGCCATGCCCAATGCGGTGGGCGCCAACGAGTTACGCGTAATCATCGATGCGCTTGCGACGCTGACTCACCGGCGATCGTCTTCCGATCTCGTTGACGAAGCCATCATCGAACGGAAATGGAATGGTTGGTGGGCATTACATCATGCCGATGCCAAAATCTATGGACCAGATACGTGCGGCGCAATTACGCCGCTCGACTAAGCGAGATGTGCCTTTAATTCAGGCGCGGGGGGTCTGCGGCGGCTTGAGATTCAGGGGTTTTTTCTCTTGATCTACTTACAGTCTACCGCCAATGCTGAAAGCGCGCGAGATACCCGAAGTGATGCAGCCACGCATCGAATTCCTCGCTACACTCGCCCTCTATGATTCCCAGCGAAAAACTTCCCGTCGTTGAGCGCGCCTTGATGGCCGCCTTCCACACCACGACCATCGACGAGATCCAGCGGCCCGCTGGTGGTCTCTCCACCGCACTCGTCTTCCGCATCGTCGTTCGCGGCACGCCCTATTTTCTCCGCATCATCCTGCGTGCCGACGCGCAATGGGATCCCGTTCGCCACTTCGCATGCATGCAGGCTGCGGCCGACGCCGGCATCGCCCCGCGCATCCACTACGCGAGCCTTGAAGACCTGATACTCATCACGGACTTCGTCACTGCCGGGCCCTACCCAGCCGACATAGCGGCGCGCATCGCGCGCACCACACGCATCCTGCACGCTCTGCCGCCGTTCAAGAAAACCATCCATTACTTCAATGTGATGGACGGCATGGTCCGCCGCTTTCAAACCGCAGGTCTCCTGCCCGAAGACCTCACCGCCGACTTCTTCCGCCACTATGACGAAGTCTCCCGCGTCTACCCCCGCAGCGAAGCCGGCTTCGTCTCGAGCCACAACGATCTCAAGCCACAGAACATCCTCTTCGACGGCGAACGCATTCAGCTCGTTGATTGGGAAGCTGCTTTCCTCAACGACCCTTATGTCGATCTCGCCATCGCTGCCAACTTCTTCGTACCCGACAACGATGCCGAGCTCGCCTTCCTCGCCGAATACCTCGGAGCCGCGCCCACCTCGTATCAACATGCCCGCTTCTATCTCATGCGCCAGGCCATGCACGCCTTCTACGCGTCTTTCCTGCTGCTAAGCGTGGCTCCTTCCATCTCTATCGAGCCCACCCTCGACGCCCCCGCCTTCCGCGACTTCCATAACCAGCTCATCTCCGGCGAAATCCCGCTCACCACCCCGCGCGAAAAAGAACACTTCGCCAAAGTGCATCTCAACCAATTTCTTTTGAACACTGCTTCGCCACACTTCCACGCGTCGCTGGCGGCCTGCCAGCAGCCCTGCGCTGAGGCTTGAGAGCGCCTCGGCCGGAAAGCTTGACCGGCCCGAATAGCAGCCTTTACTTCACTGTTCCCGCCTCGCATCTTTCTCTTTCCGGGATCGCCCGCGGCCCCAGACCGCTCGCATCCATCGCGAGCTGAACAAACTGCCACACAAGCGGAAGCCGCAAGGCCGCGCCTGCCAGCGCCCATCCCAGGTTGAGGTGTTCGAGCGCCCGCCCCATTGCGCGCACTCCATCCACACTGCAGGCTCCATTGCCCGCCTCATATCGCATCCGCCAGATCGACCCCTGCGGAAGCGTCTCTGCCGCAGCAATCTCCATCCCCTCCGGCTTGCGTTTTTCCAGCCACCTTGCTATTTCACTGCACGGCCCGCACGTCTCAGCAACAAACAGCCTCGCCGGCTCGCCTGCATGGAACGGTCGCCATCGCGGAACCCAGCTCTTCACTTCACGGCGGTAGCGTGCCCATGCCGCGCCGAACCGCACCCTCAGGTCTTCGCCCTCATCCCACTCCGCCAATCCCACGCCATAGATCAGCGCAAAGGCTGGCGCCGCGAGCAGCCATCCGTTGCGCAAAACGCCAGCCCACGCGAGCAGCACCAGCGTGCAGGAAAGCTGCATCGGATTCGCGCAATACCGATACACTCCGCTCGTCACCAGCCTCATGGGAGGGTCAAAGGGAATCGGCGTTCCACCACCGCGCTCCGCAAACTCCGTCACCGCACTTATACCCGGCAGCGCCAGCAGAAAAACGCCCTGCACCGCGAGTTGCCGCCACCATTTCGGCGCGTCAAGCAGCGGCCTCCAGCCTGCGCACGGCCTCAGCGCAAACGCTATCTCAGGAAGAAGCACCAGGCAGACCATTCCTGCCAATATCATTTGCACCCAGGCGCGCTCGCGCAGATGCACGCCGCGCAGCGTCCATTCTGCAATCAAAATTGCTGGCGTCAACACCAGAGCCACCGCCACCAACTCCCCAACGAGCCAGTGGGGGCCGAGCTCGACAACCGGCGTTAGCCGAGGCATCCACACCACGTCCAGCCCCACCATGCATGCAACACTCAGTGCTGCCGGCATTCCGCGCAGCGCAATCTGTGGCAGAATTCCCCATCCAATGATCCAGCCCAGGTAAAGCTCAAGCGGCATCCCCGCGAAGGTCAAGCCCGCATGTGCGAAATGCCACCATGAAAACACCGCATTCAGCTTCGCCACGATCATCAGCGACGGCGCCGCCCACAGAGTGCTCACAAGGCACGCTGCAAATAGCTTCGCCGGCCTCGCTCGCGCCACTCCGCCAACAAACGCCAGCGCCAGCGGAAAGTACAGCGCACCTGCGCGTACAATCTCTTCGCGGCTCACCTAATTTCTCCCCTCTGCATTAGCGCTAATCAGGTAATCCGCGGCCTTCGCAACCGCCGCTTTTTCCATCAGGGCGAAATACCATGCCGGATCGAGGGCCCGGTCAAATTCAATGCGCCACCGCACCCGCGTGTGCCGTGCATCCACCGCGGTCCACTCCACCTCTGACCGTCTCCACCGGATCCACTGCGTGAGCTTGCTTTCATCGCGCAGCGCGTCAAACCGAAGATACCCGGGGCGGGACTCAGTCACTTCCATCTCCAGATATCCCGGCGGATCGCCCTCCGCACCCGAAAACAAAATCTTCCTCCTGGCTCCGCGCTGCAATCCGCTTCCGCTTGCCGCGAGCGGCTGCGGAAACCCGATTCTCAATACCGCCGGCAGCGCCACATTCAACTGCGGCGGTTTCTCCAGGGCCCGCTCTACCTCTGTCGCTGGCACATTCACAACGCGCACCGCTTCCACCGTCTGCAATCGGTTCCAGCTCAATCCCGGCGTAACGCCCTCCAGCGAGAAGGGCAAAAGCACCAGGGCAATGCAACTGAGCGTCGCAGCCCGGCGTCTTCGCGCCCAGTCCACAATCAACCCCACCACAACACCCACGCCGTAAAACAGCGGCGAAGCGAAAAGGATGCACAGGTAGCCCTCGCCTAGCAAAGGCGCAATAATCAGCAGCGCGAACGTAATTCCCTTCACGATTCCGCCCGTCACGCTGCGCGCGCGAGGCGTCAGCGCCAATACAATCGCGAGCAAGGCGGGCAGCCCGATAAACATCGCAGCGCTGTGACCAAATCCCTCGTGCATCAGTTGCCTGTACAACACGGACCCGCACGACACCGCGACCACCAGTGCAATCAGCCACCACTGGGCGGCCGTCAATCGCCGGGTCGTTTTGCTCTCATCGCTCATGGCTTTCTCCTCGTTGCTCGTTTGCTCGTTTCTCGCTTGCCCGGTTGCTCAGCTGCCAGGCAGCAGTTCCGCTTCCCTCAGCAAAGCCAAAGTCCTGGTCCGCACCGGTTTCAGCAACGGCAGCTTTGTCAGCGTAAGCAGCTTCAGCGCCAAGTCCAGCGCCCCGTTTGCCAGTGCTCGCGTCCGTTTCTGGTCCACTGAGTCGTCATATAGAAACAGCACCAGCAGCCCCATCTGCAGCGACCACAGCGCCAGCGGCAGCAGCTCCTCCAGGTCGCGCGGCAGCCGCTCCAATTCCAACGCCCGCGCAAACACCGCCATGCTTCGCTTCCGAATCTCCTCGGTTCCGCGACCCAAACACGAAAGCGGATGCCGTGGCTCGCCCGTGTATCGAAAGACCACGCCCAGCAGTCCGCGATCCTCCCTCGCCAGGTCAAACTTCGAGAACAACGCTGCAGCCAGCCGCGCCCTCAGGTTCGTCGTCTCCGCAAACGCCGCGTCGCACACCCGTTCTTGTTCCGCCTGGATCACTTCGTAATACGCCCGGATGATTGCTTCCTTGCTGGGGAAGTAGTAGTAGGCGGCACCCTTCGCAACCTGCGCACGCTCGGCGATACCCTGCATCGTCGTCGCATCGAAGCCCTTTTCGCGAAACAGCGCAAGTGCCGTCTCGAAGATGTGCCGCCTCGTCTGCATGCCTTTATCTGTGGATGGCTCGGATTTGACCATGGTCAAATAATCCCTCCAATCTCATGCGGAGTCAACAAGAAAATTGACTGCGTTCAGTTTTTCCCGCAGACAGCCGTCCGTCCGGACCCTCAGCCCCTCAAATCTCTCCCGGGCCAGTCGCCGGACTAACTTTTGAGACAAAGGGCTTCAGCCCGCCATGCAGGCGCGCATCCATCTCTGTCCTCTGCTGCATCTCACCCATTTAAGGAGATCGTATGCTTCATCTTCTGTGGGTTGCGTTCATTGGTCTCATCGTCGGAGCCATCGCCAAGCTCTTCATGCCCGGAAAAGACCCCGGCGGTTTCTGGATCACCATGGCCCTCGGCATCCTCGGCGCCGAAGTCGCTACCTGGGTCGGCCGCATCATCGGTCTCTACCCGCCGGGCGCGAGCGCCGGTTTCATCATGTCGGTCCTCGGTGCGATCCTCGTCCTCGCCATCTACCACTTCATCCGGAGAAAAACCGTCACCGCCTGATCGGGGCCCCCGTTCAAGCGCAGGTTCGAGCGTAGGTTCAAGCGCATCCGTGCAGGCGGAGATGGCTCCGCCGGGCCCACTCCGCCCCGGCGGGTGCAGCGACGCCTTCAAGGTGCTCTATCGCATGCTGAGCCGGTTAAGCGGATTTGCTCGCGAGACGCGCTGCAGTCCTCTCTGCACGGCGTCGCGAACCATCATAGGTGTGCGCACACCCGCTCCATCCAGCCGAGGCTCAACGGCGCAAAGTCATCGAATAGATCATTGTGGCCTATATCTGGAAATGCATGAAACTCCCGGGGCTGATTCGCCAGCGCAAACAGCGCACGCCCCTGTTCCGGCGGAATCACCTCATCCGCGTCGCCATTCACAATCAGCACCGGCGCGTGCACGTTGCCGATCTTCTTGAAATTCTCATAGCGATCGAGCGCGAGCCATTCAACGGGGAAGTATGGAAACTCAGGCTTCGCCACCTTCGGAATGGACAGAAACGGCGCAAGCAGCATCAATCCGCGCACAGGGAACTCCATCGCCAGCTGGGTTGCCACTCCCGTCCCCAGCGAATGCCCGAAGAGAACAACATTCTCGCTCTTTACTCCCTCCGCCGCCAGCACGTGCATATAAGCCCGACCGTCCGCATAGAGACCCGCTTCCGTCGGCTTCCCCGCAAGACCGCTGTACCCGCGATACTCCGCGAGCAAAAATCCGTACCCGGCTGCGATATACGGATCGGCAACATGCGCGGCGCCATACAGGTTATCGCCGTTTCCGTGGAAAAACACGATTGTGCAACGCTTGCTCGTCGCAGGCGCATACCAGCCTGTAAGCTCCAGCCCATCCTCTGTCTTCACCCGCAGCTCGCGCAGCGCTTCGTTCGCATGCGCCGCACGCGGAGCGACATACACATGATTGGGAAAATAGAGAAAGCTGCGTTGCGCCGCGAAAAACACCGCCAGCGCCGCCACGTACAACAGCACGACAAGACCCAGGCAGATCTTCAGCAGTTTCACCATTCGATCCTATCCGCATCTCTCGGGTGCCGCGATTTGCCTCTAAAACAAAAACGGCGAGGCCTCTCGCCGCTTCGCCTCTATCCTCTCAATTCACCATCAGCGTAAACGTGGTCGATGCCGCTGTTGCCGCCGCATCGCTGCCCGTTCCCGTCACCGTGATCGTGTACGCGCCAGCGGTCGTTCCCGGATTCGCCGGTTGATTGGTCTTCGTCCCTGAGCTTCCTCCGCTGCCGCACGCCACCAGCCCGCTGCCTGCAGCAGCAAGCAGCACCAGCGCCATCAACACCTGCGCCCACCGCCTCCGGCGCGGCACAATTAGAAAGAACAGCGCCGCCAATGCAGTTCCGCCGCCGGCGCCCCACAGCCTGTCTTGGCGCACACTCGCGCTCGCCGCGGTCGAACTCACCGTTACCGTTGCCGTCCCGCTCGTCGCACTCGCGCTCAGCACCACCGTCTGGCTCACCGCGCATGTCGGCAGATCCACCGCATTCGACGGGCTCGTCGTCACTGCGCAGTGCAGCGTCACCGTTCCCGCATAGCCATTCGTCGAGCTCACCGTCACCGTCGACGTCCCCGATCCGCCACGCGTCAGCGTCGCGTTGGTCGCCGACATCGCATATGTCCCTGGAGGCGGCGGAGGAGGAGCCGTGATGGTGTAAGCGGCCGAGGCAACCGTGCTCGTCAAATAGCCCGTAGCCACTGCGATTGCCTGCAGCGTTTCGCTTTGGGATACAGTGATCGCGCCGCTGTACGCCGTCGAGGCTGTCGTAGGGGTCGTGCCATCCGTCGTGTAATAAATCGTCGCGTTCGGCGTCGTATCCGTAATCGTCACGCTCTGCGATCCGGTATAGGTCCCGGCGGCGAGGCTGAATGTGGGCGTGGCGGCCGTTCCGCTGATGGCAGCGACCTTGCGTATCTTTCCACTGCCGGACTCGGCGATATAGAGGCTGCCGGATCCGTCGAACGCCAGGCCTCCAGGCGAACATAAGCTCGCCATCGTTGCTGCTCCGCCGTCTCCGCCGCCCGAGCAGTAGCCAGTCCCCGCATAGAGCGAGATCGTTCCATCGGCCTTGGAGATCTTTCTAACCTCCGCCGGCCAGCTCGAGGCGTACACATTTCCCTGTTTGTCGACGGCGATTCCCATTCCCAGCGATACCTCGGCTTCCATCGCAGGGCCGCCGTCCCCGCTCGTGCCAATATCCTGATTACCTGCAATGCTCGAAATTATTCCCGTCTGGGACGACACCATGCGAATCAGCGCGTTCCCTTCGTCGGCAATATACAAGTTGTCTGAGGCGTCGAACGCGATCCCGTGCGGCGAATGCAGAGTGGCCTGTGTCGCGAGTCCCCCGTCACCCAGTCCTCCTGTTCCGCCGCCAACAACTGTTGAGATGATGCCGGTCTGCGCATTCACCATGCGAATGCGGCTAAGGCCTACATCCGTTATGAAGAGGTCCCCGGCGCTGTCGAATGCCAGGCCATCCGGCCACAGAATGGCTGCCTGTGTTGCCGGGCCCCCATCGCCAAAGGGGCTGCTTCCGCCTGAGTTGCCCGTGCCTGCAAAGGTGGTGATGATCCCGGTCTGCGCATTTACCACGCGAACCCGGTAGTTGTAGCTGTCTGCGATATAGAGGTTGCCCGCCGCGTCCACTGCAAGGCCGGTCGGGTAATCGAGCTGCGCTGAGGTGGCGGACCCGCCGTCGCCGCTGTAACCCATGGTGCCGTTTCCGGCGATGACGCTAATGTTCCCCGTGCCTGCATCGAGCCGGTAAATAACGCAGTAGTTGATATCCGAGATATACATGTTGCCGCCTTTGTCGAAGGCGACATCCTGCGGCGATCCGATGGACGTTTCTGTCGCCGGTCCTCCCTGGGCGGAGAAGTCAGCGTACCCGGTACCGGCCACCGTGGTCATGATCGCTGACGGCACAGAGGTGATGACATAGTTGGCTGTCACTGATGCGCTGGGCTGATGCCCCGGCGCCACGGCTACAACCGTTATTGATGCCGATCCCGTAATGTTCAGCGTCCCGTGAAGACTTGAGCCCGCCGTAATCAGAGTCGACAGAGCTTCCATCGCGTCTGACGGCTGCACAAACGAGACGTAGAGAATCGCCCCCGGAGTCGTATCCGAAACGCTTAGCGTCTGCGGCGAGTCATAGGTCCCCGAGGCAACGCTGAACTGCGGAGCCGCCGTGACTGCCGTCGGCGGCGCTGCCGGCGCAGGAATCTCGCGAAGCTGGCTCTCTGAACTGTCGGAGACATAGATATCCCCCGCGGAATCGACCCAGAGAAAGCGGGGATAGACCAGGGCGACGCTGGTCGCTGGATATCCCCCGCCGGCGAGCGTATAAGCCTGACCCCAGACGCCCCCTACCGTCTTGATGATTCCCGTCTGCGCATTGACTTCACGGATCACATTGTTCTGCGCGTCGGCAATGTAGAGATTGCTCTGTCCATCAATTCCGATCGCATATGGATAACAAAGCGAGGCGCTCGTCGCCGGACCGCCGTCTCCCGACGTCGCTGAGCAGCTTCCTCCCGGCACGTTCGGGGTGAGCCCCGCAACGGTACTGATAAATCCGCTGACCGCATCCACTTTGCGGATCACGTTGTTATAGGTATCGGAGATGTACATGTTTCCCTGGCCGTCCAACGCGAGCCCGCTCGGTTGATTCAGTTCGGCAGCAGTGGCAGGCCCCCCGTCACCGGCAAACCCGAATGAGAAGGTGCCTGCAACCACCGTCACCGCGGCCGTGCCCGCCGCAGCTTTGCTAACGGTTGTGCTGCCCGCGAAGTAGAGATTTCCGGCTGCGTCGCAGGCCATCGCCGTCACGTACCCCGTGTGGGTCAGGTAGGTTGTGATTGTGCCCGTGCTGGCGTCGATCCGTCGAATGGCGTTGTCGCCTATTTCGCTGATGTAAAGATTACCCGCCGCATCAATCGCAATCGTGGAGGGAAAGTAGAGCTCCGCGTTCTGCGCGGGTCCAGCGTCTCCCGTGTTAGCCCCGACGCCATCGCCCGCAATGGTTGAAATCACACCTGTGGCCGCATCGATCTTGCGTACCCGAATGTTGCCGGAATCCACAAAATAGATGTTCCCTGCAGCGTCCTTTACCGCTCCGGTCGGCGAATTGACCTGGGCAAGCGTCGCCAGACCGCCGTCACCGCCGTATCCCCACATATCGGCCCCGCCCGTAAGCGTATAGATCATCGGGTTGGATGACGAGCTGATGAAGTACGCGCCGCTCCGCGCAGACAGCGTAGTTCCCGTGGCGGCCGCCATGGCCACGATCACTTCCGACTGCGATATCGTGATCGCGCCCGTATACAACAGCGTAGGAGAGGCCGTCGGATAAGTCCCGTCTGTCGTGTAATAGATCGCCGCGCCGGGCGTAGCATCCGTAATCGACAGACTCTGCGTACCCGAATACGCTCCCGGAGCCAGCGAAAACTCCGGCGTTGCCGCCGGGGGTATGCCTGAATCCGCTGCCTTGACGCCGCCGCGCTGTACACGGCTCTTGCGGGAGCTCGCCGGCGAGTTGACGATGGTTTTCGCGTTGGCCGCGCCCCTTTCCGGGAGAGCACCCGGAAGAGCTCTGGACGCTGCAAGGTTCGCCGCCGTTTGCGCGGGCAGAGACACGCATCCGGCAAGAGCGAACAATCCGCTGATGATCATCACTCGTTTGCTGTTCAGAGAAAGAGAACGAAAGGCAGGCAGAATCAACTGGACAAGCGTATGCGTCACGAAAAGGCCCCATTTCAGTGGTTGGAGACTCAATCACGCCCGGCGCAAGAAAATTTCATTTCGCGTCCGCTGCTGCATCAGGTCTCTCTTTTGGAAATCCACCGAAGCATAGCACCCACTGCCCATGGCAGATGTTTAGAGAAGAATCAACAGCGCGATCAGAGGTACCTGATCGTCTAATGCTTGTTCCCCGGCCTCTCCAGCTTCCCGTCCTTCACCGGAACCGCTCCCCCCGCCACACAATCTCGTCGCCGCCAATGCCCGCCATCCAAAGGCCCAGCGCCAACCCATCGCGCAGCGGCAGCAGCCACAGATACCCGAGCACCTGCCGGTCGCCCAGCACCTCCGCGCCCACCGTCATCGCCAGCGAAAGCCGCAGAAAAAAACTCAGCGCCAGCAGCCACAGGCTCAGCGGACTCACTCCACTCGTCACCACATTCACCAGCGCCCACGCCAGCCCGTGCGTAAATATCAGCCCCACATATCCGCCGGGCCGTGCATCGCGCACCGTCCTCAGCCATCGCAGCTGATGTTCCGCAAATCCCCGCCAGCCATACGCCGGAATATTGGTCTCCACCACCTCGCCCGTCAGCGCCACGCCATATCCCGCCCGCGCCACCCGCGCGCCCAACTCGTAATCATCGGCCAGATAATCCGCCAGCGTCGCGTATCCGCCGATCGCCTCAAGCGCCTCGCGCCGCACCGCCAGCGTAGACCCCAGCCCATATCTCAGTCCGCCCTCCAGCATCTTTGAGAGCAGCACGCCTGCCTGAAAATCCGTCGCAATTCCCAGCGCCTCCAGCCGCGAAGCCAGCGTTCCGTGCGCCTTTCCGCGATACAGCGCCGTCACCAGCCCCACCCGGTCTGTAAACGCGCTCATCACCCGCTCCAGGTAGCGCGGGCTCACCGTAATGTCCGAGTCATTAATCAGCAGAAAATCGTACCGCGCCTCGGGAACCATCTGCGCCAGCGTGCTCACCTTGCCGTTCGTTCCCAGCCGCAGCGGGCACTCGATAATCCGGATTGCGCAGTCTGGAAACTCTTCCTGCAGCATCCGCACCGCCGCCGCCGCCGGCTCCTCCGGATCGGAAATCCCAAACAGCAGCTCAAACTCTCCCTTGTAGCTCTGCGTGCAGTGGCTGCGGAACGCGTCCAGCATTCCCGGGTCCAGACCCTTCAGCGACTTCAGCACGCTCACGCCCGGCGTCGCCGCTGCCGGCGTTACCGCTGCTGCCATCGCCCGCCGCCGCTCGCGAACAAAGACGCGCGCCGCCACCAGCGCCGCCAGAAAATAGCCCATCCCCGCCACGGTCAGCACCGTGGTCGCCACTTCCACGGCCAGGGCCAGAGCGTGCGGCATCACAGCCTCAGTGTATCCAACGCCGGCTGCGATAGAAGACCAGAGTCATTTCAGCGCCACGGGCAGCACCGGCGGATATAGCCATGTGCCGTCGATGACCTTTTCTTCGGGCATGTAGATGCGCAGAATCGCGTAGAACGTGCCGTTCGGCGCAGGAAGCCAGTTAGATTGTTTCGCCGCGCCGGGATCACTGTGGGCTAGGTAAAGAGTCAACGAGCCGTCCGGCCCGTACGTGTACGACTCGAGCGTGGTGGAGTTGAGCAGGTAACGCTTCAGCGGGTTCGCCACAAGGAACTGGCTCTTGCCGTCGTACATCGTCAGTGACCAGAAGGCCTTCGCCGGCGGAAGATCGCCCTTGGCGAAGCGAATCTCGTAATTG
This sequence comes from uncultured Acidobacteriaceae bacterium, assembly GCA_963839215.1. Taxonomy (GTDB): domain Bacteria; phylum Acidobacteriota; class Terriglobia; order Terriglobales; family Acidobacteriaceae; genus Telmatobacter. Next base: position 174,211 of record CAWITZ010000005.1, read on the forward strand.
GTCTTTGAGGCGTCGAGAGGCTGGTGCTTGGCGTCGACGAAGATTGCGAAGTAGATGGCGTCTGCGGCGGAGTTGCCGTACAGGCCGAGCTTGGCGCCGGCATACCGGTAGAGGTAGTTGCCTTTGAGGAAATCGCGAGTGCCGAAGACGGAGGAACTTCTAACTTCGTTGGCATTGATCTGCTTGATCACGCCGCCTAAGTCGGCAGCAGAGTCCTTGATGCCGTCGTTGATCCCCTGCTGGATCTCAGGTGAGAACTGGCTGAAATCAAATCTCTGCCCCGGGCCAATGTTAATTTTGGCGAAACGCGCGAGCACTGCGCTTTCAGACGGATTGGGCGGGCAGAACTGGAAGAGAAAGTTGACCACGGGAAAGATCGCCGCGGTCGCCGTCATCTCGTCGGTAAACTTCGGCCACTGAACCGCGGGTGCCGCTGGAGCCGCCGGCTGATGAAGAAACGAGCTTAGAGGCTCCGCGTGATACTGCGATTGGATCTCGTTGACTCTGGGTAGGTCGGCCATATTGAAGAGCTGGGTGCGAAAAGAGAACATAGGCGAACTCAGTCTCGGAGCGGATAACCGCCTTGACGCCTTTCGGGGTCTCGCCGTTCCAGCCCGGGCCGGCAACCATGAATCTTCCACCATCATTGCCGTGGCTGCGCGTGCCCAGGTAGGCAAAGTTATACGTGTAGAGATCCACCATCTGCCCGGTGTAATAACGGTTGGGCTCGATCTTCGGCATGGTTATCACAATGGGCTCGGCGCGCAGATCCATCCAGAGATAGGAATAGGGGGTGTCGGAGTTGGGAGTGACGACAAACTTGTCATCCGGGGTCGAGACCGACTTCGAGCTATTCACAGTGTTGAAAGCTCCCTGGTAATCGCGATCGGTCGTGTCGATCGCCTGCTTGTACATCGTGTGATAATTCGAAGCCATCGGGAAGCCGTAGATGTAAGCCTCTTTGGCGATCGCGCGGGCGTCGTCCGGGCTGATTTCGGCAGGCTTGCTGGGGTTGGTCATCTGCGTAGCTCCAATCGGGGACTGGCGCGGCCTTGGCCGCTCTTCCCCTTTCACGGGTGCCGCCCTTTTATACGGGTTCCGCAGGCCTCGTTCACCTGTCCCAAGTGACAGTTCGGTGTCGGCCACCCCCAACTCATGCACAGCGCCGCGTCTGCGTACGCGACCAGACAAGCCGGCGTCCTCCCGGGCAACGGCGGGGAAACGAATGACGCAGCTTCATTGATTTGGTGCTATGCTTGGCTCCCCCACACGGAACCAAATCACCAGGAGACGAATATTTATGAAAGTCAGCAGCACTTCCCCAGTCACTCTTTGCGCTCTCCTCGCGGGGCTCGCCCTGAGCCTCTCTGCAACCGCAGCCCTGGCACAGCCTGAAGCCGGCGTGGTCCAGGACCCACCCCCCTACATTTTTCTCTCCAATGTGGAGCTCAAACCCGGCCTGGAAGCCCTCTACGCCAAGGCACAAGGCAAAGAGGTCCAGGCCATGCGCGCTGCCAAAGCCCCAAGTCACGCCATCGGCATGTGGTCAATCACCGGCGCCGACCGCGTGCTCTACCTGAGCGGTTTCCCAAGCTTCGCCCAGGCGCAAAAAGACCACGAAGCCACATTCGCGATGAAGAGTCTGGCTGACACCCTCGAAACCACCAATGCCGAGCAAGCTCCGCAGATTGCGGCCCAACACGACAGCATCTACTCGTTCGAAAAGGATCTGAGCTTCAACTCAAGCCTCGACATCTCGAAGATGCGCTTCATGCGAATCATCATTTTTCACATCCGCTCCGGCCATGACGATGATTTCCAGCGTCTCGCCAAGCAGTTCGTCAAAGCCTATCAATCGGCCATTCCCGAAGCGAATTGGGCCATGTTCCAAAAGCTCTATGGCGTGGGCAGCGATAACACCTACATCCTCGTCACGCCCATGGCGTCTCTTGACACGGTGGACGCAATGCACGCAGGCAGCAAGAAATTCAAAGACGCCGTAGGTGAAGACCAGCTTCACATGCTCTTGAGTGGCATGGATGCGGCCGTCGAATCCTCCGAGGCCGATCTCTTCGCATTCGATCCGCAGCTCACCTATGCTCCCGATTCCTGGCTCACCTCTTCGCCCGACTTCTGGGGCAAAAAGTAGACTAGCTTCCACTTGCATCAATCACCGGAAGGCCCATCCTCTTGCAGGGGTGGGCCTTCGTCTTTGTCCGTTGGTTGAGCATCTCTTCCGGGGCCGGGAATGCTCGAAGCTAATGCTCGAAGCTAATGCTCGAAGCTATCAATTGCGAACTAAGCTTCTCCTCGCACCTCACACCAAAAGAACATTGCCGCCCCGCACCCGCAAATGGGTATAGTTCATGCAGTGGCTTCCCCCCTTGAATTGAGAGGAATCAGCATGGCACGGCGCTGGCGTTGCACTCTGTTGGTCTTTGTCGGCGTTCAGGCCCTCGCTCTAGCGCAAGCACCCGCAAAATCCGCTCACCCAGTCAGCACTGAAACCACCAGCCAGATCGTTTTCAGCACATCCGAGACGCCCCTCTATGGGCCATGGCGATTTCGCATCGGGGATTCGCCCATCGATCCCGCGACCGGCGCGCCGCTCTGGGCCCAGCCCGGCTTCGACGATTCCGCATGGCAGACCGTCTCTCTCAAGCCGAGGCCCGGCACCTCCGACCCCTATAACGGCGATCCGCGATACATTCCCGGTTGGACCGCCAACGGCCATCCCGCTTACATGGGCTACGCCTGGTACCGGCTCCGCGTGCCCGCAACATCAAACAGCGGAGTGCCGCTCGCCATTTCTTCCCCCACCTATGTCGATGACGCCTACCAGGTCTTCGCCAATGGCAAGTATCTCGGCGGATTCGGAAACTTCGACAACCCGGCCGAACTGCCCATCCCCTCTTCCACTATGCCGGCCACGCTCATTCTTCCCAAACCTGTCGCCGGCAATGACTCCGCAACGCAGGTCATCGCATTCCGCGTCTGGATGGGACCCATGGGCCTCACGCATTCTCCCTATGCCGGCGGCCTGCACTACGCGCCTTATCTCGGCGAAGCCGGCGCCATCAGCGCGCGAACGCGTCTCGACTGGCTCGAGCTGAAAACGCAAAGCGCCTTCGCGCCATTCGAGGGAGTGCTCCTTTTCCTTCTTGGCATTGTGGCCGGCAGCCTCATCATCTTTGACCGTTCCGACCGCGTCTATCTTTGGATTGCCGCTGTTACGCTCTTCACCGCCCTCGCCGACGCTGCGCTCACCGTCTTCACCCTCACGCAGGTCCTCAGCCTCAGAACGTACTTCATGTTCTTCGACGTCTTCGCCAATCCGCTCATATTGTGTGGATGGCTCATCGTATGGTGGAACTGGTTCAATTTGCGCCGCCCCGCGTGGGTCCCCAAAGCCATCGGCGTCCTCATGGTGCTGTATATGGTTACAAAGGCCATCGGCGGAGACTTCTTCTACGGCGCAGATCTCCATCCGCCGGCCGCCGCCTTCAATGCCATCTCTGTCGCCGTGCGTCTTGTTTTTCTGCCGCTGTTTATCTTCATCGTCGCTCTGGGCATTCGCAAGGAGGGCCGCGAAGGCTGGCTAGTGCTTCCCGCCGTCGTGCCTCTCATCATCTCGCAGTTCGCCAGTGAACTCATCGTTCTCAATCTCCCCGTCAAGTGGTCTCCCTTCGGCATCACCATCTTTGTCGGACAGGTCGCGAATATGGTCTCAGCCGCGGCTATCTCTCTCCTTCTGCTTCACCGCCTGCTGCTCTCTGTTCGCCGCCAGCGCCAGATGGCGCTCGATGTGCGCCAGGCGCAGGAGGTTCAACAGGTCATCCTGCCCGAGCCGTACACGGTACTGCCTGGCTTCGTCATCGAGAGCGAATATTGTCCTGCGCAACAGGTCGGCGGAGACTTCTTCCAGATCATTCCCTGCGAGGCTGACGGCAGCCTGCTCGTCGTCGTCGGAGACGTCAACGGCAAAAGTCTTCGCGCAGGCATGCTCGTGGCCATGGTCGTGGGATCGATCCGCAGCATCGCTCAGTTCGATTCCGACCCGGCCGTGATGCTCGGCGGACTCAACCAACGGCTCATGGGAAGAGACAATGCAGTCTCTACCTGCCTCGCCATCCGCATCTTTGCCGATGGCCGCGCTGTGCTGGCCAACGCCGGTCACGTCCCGCCATTTCTGAACAAAGAACCGCTGCCGATGGAAGGCTCGCTGCCCCTGGGGTTGATCAAAGAACCACAATTTTCCGTCCTGCGCTTCCAGTTGAAAGATGGCGACCGCCTCGTCCTCATGTCCGACGGCATCGCCGAAGCAAGAAATTCTGCAGGACAGCTCTTCGGCTTCGAACGCGTCCACGATCTCGTTCGCGCCGAAAAGACCGCAGCCGAAGTCGTCGGCGCCGCTCAGGCCTTCGGCCAGGAAGACGACATCAGCATCATCTCCATCACCCGAACAGCCAAAGTACCCGAAGCCGTCATGGCCAGCGCAAACTAAGGCTACGCGCCATGCCCATCGAGCCCACGCACATCCACGACACCTCCAACCCCGCGGCGCCGATACGCGGCTTCCTCCACACCCCCGCCGCACCCCCGGTCGACGCTCTCATCCTCACCCACGGCGCCGGCTCAAACTGCAACGCCCCGCTCCTCGTCCTTCTGGCAGAAGCCTTCTGCGCCGCCGGCCTCTCCGTCCTCCGCTGCGATCTGCCGTTCCGCCAGCTCCGTCCCCACGGCCCGCCTTCGCCTGCCTCATCCGCACGCGACCGCCTCGGCCTCCACGCCGCCGCCGACTTCATGCGCCACCACGCTCCCCGCCGCATCTTCCTCGGTGGACACTCCTACGGCGGTCGCCAGGCCTCCATCCTCGCCGCCGAACTCGCATCTGCCCAGCCCGGCTTCGTCGATCGCCTTCTCTTTCTCTCCTACCCGCTTCACCCTCCGCAAAAGCCTGAGAAGCCGCGCACCGCTCACTTCCCGTCCATCGAAACCCCCGCCCTCTTCGTCCATGGCACGCGCGACCCCTTCGGCTCCCTGGCCGAAGTCGAAGCCGCTCTGCGCCTCATCCCCGCCCCCACCGTCCTGATCCCCGTTCCGGCGCCGGCCACGAGCTGCTCTCCAAAACAAACCGCGCCACCCTGCCCGGCGAAATCGTCAGCCGCTTTCTCTCCTTCCCCTGAGCACATTTTTCACCCCCCTTCAGTCCGCACGAAACCGGGTGCCCCATCCATCGCGTAGCGATGGGTGGGAAACAATCAACCTCAACCAGCCTCGTGTCATCTACGTCCGCGCGCGCCCCCGCCCCACTCCTTTACAGTTCTCCCATGCACGCCGTTTCCCCCAGCGCCGCCGAAACCCCCGCCGATCTCTACGCGCGTCGCCTGCGCGAGCTCAACTCCGCCCGCGCCCAGGAGGACCACAACCACAAACTCTTCGGCATCGCCAAGCTCGCCATCGCCGCCGTCATTGTCATCGTCACGCTCTACGTCGTTCTTCGTGACACCCAGCACATCGCGCTCATCTTCATCCCCGTCGTCCTCTACATCGTCCTAGCGGTCTTCCACGACAAGCTCCTCCGCAGGTTTCGCGCCCACATCCGCGCCATCGATTTCTACCAGCGCGGCCTCGACCGCCTTGAAGACCGCTGGGCAGGCAAAGGCGAAACCGGCGACCGTTTCTTTGACCCCGCACACCCATACGCCCGCGATCTCGATCTCTTCGGCCGCGCCTCTCTCTTTGAACTGCTCTCCACCGCCCGCACCCGCGCCGGCGAAGAGACACTTGCCGCATGGCTCCTCGCCGCCGCACCCGTCGATGAAGTTCTCGCGCGCCAGCACGCCGTCCGCGACCTCGCGCCACGCGTCGCCTTCCGCGAGCAGCTTTTCCTTCTCGGCGACTCCGTGCGCACCGGCGTCAACCCAGTCACTCTCGCCGCATGGGGCGAGCGCAGCCCCGTCTTCGTCACCCGCGCAACACGCGTCGCCACAGCCCTCCTCGCCGTCCTCTGGTTCGGCAGCCTCATCGTCTGGGGCATCTTCGGACTTGGCTGGATCGCAGGCCTCAGCTCCCTCCTCAACCTTGCCTGGGCTCATCGCCTCTACGCACGCGTCGACGCCGCCGGAACCGCCGCCGAAGAAGCCACCGAAGACCTCGAACTGCTCGCCGGCGTTCTCTCCCTCATCGAAAACGAGCCCTTCTCCGCATCTAGACTCGTCAGTCTGCAATCGAGCCTCAACACCGGTGGCATCACCCCCTCCGAGGCCATTCGCAGGCTCGCGCGTCTCGCCGAATACCTCCGCCACCGCCACAACCGCTTCTTCCGTATCTTCGACCCCTTTGTCTTCTGGGGCGCACTCTTTCTTTTCGCCGTCGAACGCTGGCAGCGCACATATGGCCCGCACATTCGCACCTGGCTTCAGTCCGTCGGCGAATTCGAAGCGCTCGTTTCACTCTCCGCTTACAGCTACGAACATCCCGAGGACGTCTTCCCCGAATTCGCCGGACCCGCCCCACTCTTCCACGCCGAAGGCCTCGCCCATCCTTTGCTCCCCGTCGCTCAAAGTATCCGCAACGACCTCGCTCTCGGTGACGGCCTCTCCCTCGCCATCCTCAGCGGCCCCAACATGTCCGGCAAAAGCACCTTCATCCGCGCCGTCGGCCTCAACGCCGTCCTCGCCCAGTGCGGAGCCCCCGTGCGCGCCTCCAGCCTTCGCCTCTCTCCACTCACCGTCGCCGCCTCCATCTGCATCCTCGACTCGCTTTCCGGCGGCGTCTCCCGCTTCTACGCCGAGATCCGCCGCGTCAAGATCATCACCGACCTCACCGCCCAACCCACGCCTGTCCTCTTCCTGCTCGACGAGCTCCTCTCCGGCACCAACTCCGACGATCGTCTCGCCGGCACAGAATTTGTCGTCCACAACCTCATCGCGCACAACGCCATCGGCATCGTCAGCACGCATGACCTCGCCCTCGCCCGCATCCCCGATACCATGGGCGCGCGCGCCGCCAACTTCAGCTTTGAAGACCGCTTCGAAAACGGCCACCTCATCTTCGACTACAAGCTCCAACCCGGCATCGCCAAAACTCGCAGCGCCTTGTTGCTCATGCAATCCATCGGCCTCAACGTACAGCCTGGCGCACAATCAGGCGCTGAATCCGGTACGTGACAAACTCAGCCGTTCTCGAAATCGCAGGCCGCCGGCTACGAAGACGAATGGCGGATCGTAGTCGAGCCATTTCGCAAAGGAACTCTGGCCAGAGGATGACTCGCGCGCCAAATAGAAAAGGCCCGGCATCCCGCCGGGCCTCTACGCTGTTCTCGTTCTGCAGCCTGCTCTGCTCAGATTCTCATCGGCATCAGCACATACCGTGACCGGTACTCCGCATCCGGATCTTCCGGTCGAATCTGACCTGCACTCTGCGAGTCCTTGAACTCCAGCCTTACTTCGCCTTCGTTCCCAATCGCCTTCAAGAAGTCGATCACGTACGAAGAATTGAAGCCCACCATGATCGGGTCGCCCGAGTACGGCGTATCGATCGTGTCTTCTGACTCGCCGCTCTCCGACGACTGCGAGCTGATCTTCAACTCATTGCCTTCGAGGCGTAGCCGGATCGCACCCGACCGCTCGTCCGCAAACTGCGCCACGCGCTGAATCGCCTGCGACAGCTCGCTCGACCGCACGACCGCAAACTTCGTGTTATCCCGCGGCATCACCGCCTCGTAGTTCGGGAACTGCCCTGAAAGCCGCCGCGTGCTCAGTGTCCGGTGGCCCACCTTGAAAAACAGCGTGTGCTCATCATCGGCAAACTCCACCTTCTCGGCGTCCGTGTTCGAAAGCAGTTGCTGCAGCTCCTGCAGCGCCTTGCGCGGAATCAGCACCCGCTTCTCGCCGCTGATCCCCTCCAGCGACTCGCCCGGCTTTTCGACAAACGACAGCCTGTGCCCATCTGTCGCCACCATCGCCAGCGACTCCGCCTTCAGCACCAGCAGTGCGCCGTTCAGCGTGTACCGCGACTCTTCGTTTGAAATCGCAAAAATCGTGCGCGCAATCAGTGTCTTCAGCGCCACCGCGGGAATGCTCGTCGCCGTCACGGCAGGGAACTCAGGCACCTGCGGATAATTCGCCCGCGCCATGCCCACCATCTTCGTGTTTGAGCGCCCGCTGCGAATCTGCACCCAGTGGTTATCCAGCAGCTTGATTGAAATATCGCCGTCCGGCAGCAGCTTGATGTAGTCGTAAAGCTTCCGCGCCGGCACCGTGCACGAGCCCGGCTTCTTCACCTTCACTTGCGCGCTCGTCCTGATCGCCTGGTCCAGGTCCGTCGCCGTGATGTTCAGCCGCTCCCCGTCGGTCTCGATCAGGAAATTCGACAGAATCGGAATCGTCGTCTTCCGTTCCACCACGCTCTGCGTCGCTGTCAGTTCCTTCACCAGTTCCTGACGGCTCACCGTAATTTCCATCGCTGCCCCCTGCGCGGCCGGCTTTTCCACTTCTGTTTCAACGATCGCCATACTCCCCACTCTCGTCCGCAATCGGGGTTCTCCATCGAAAGGTCTTTATCGATGCAGGTATCCCACCAGATCGCCGTTAACTATCAGCCCCCGAATCAAGCCTTTCCGCGCTCGCGTTCAGCTTACCAGCACGCGCACACGGCCCCGCAGAAACAGACTCTGTTCCTGCAACTGATTGTATTCACCATAGCAATTTCCGACGCGTGGAAAACAGGGCTAAATCTCTGGATTCCACGGCAATAACCTGAACACGGTTGTCCCTGAAGCCTCCCGATCGCGCCGCCCTGCTCAGAACCTTTCACGCCTACCATCGGCCGATGTGCGCACCGCCGTCCACATGCAGCACCTCCCCAGTCACGTAACGAGCTTCTGCCAGATAAACCACCGCCTCAGCAATATCCCTGGGTTCAGCAATCACCCCCATGGGCGTACGGCTCTTCAGAGAGTCTTCTCCGCTATTTGCGGTCAGTGGGCTGTCGACTACCCCGGGCGCAACCGCATTAAAGCGGATCTGCCTCTTCGCATACTCGATTGCGAGGCTTATGGTAATCGCGTTCAGGCCACCCTTGGTCATCATTGCAATTGAAGCGGGGGAATCTGTCATCGGGTTGTCAGCCAATGCCGCGGTGATGGTTGTAATGCTGCCTCCCGTACCTTGCGCGAGCATCTGCTTCACTACAAGCTGGGTGATGAGGACGAACCCTCCAAGATTGATTGAGACGAAGTTGTGAAAGTCATCGGAAGTGTAATCCGTGAACGGCTTGCCTTTGAAGATTCCGGCGTCGTTCACCAGATGGTCGATCGAACCGAAGGCGGAGATCGCAGTCTGCACCACTTTCTCGCTTGTTGTTGGCTCAGTGATGTCTCCGTCCACTAGTTCGAGGCTTGGTGACGCGGCGAATCCGGCTTGGGAAACGTGGCGCGCAGTGGCAACGACGTTGTAGCCCCGATCCAGGAAGATCTGGACAATGGCCGCGCCTATCCCCTGGGACGCTCCGGTCGCAATGACCGTCGGTTTCTTTTTCATATGAACTCCAGTTTCGTTCTACTGAGGGGTCTGGGGTCTGAGCAGATTGGAGCAGATCGGATCGAATCGACGACTTCGGCCCACCTATGACATTAGACCCGAACACGGGCCACTGCGGTGAGCCGTCGGAAAGCAGATTCATTCCCCCTGCCTTCCCGCGACGGATAATAGGAAAAGAGCTTTTAAAGTATTAAAAGAACCAGTAGTAGTAGCCGTTCACGCAGGAAAAGTGGAAACCATGCCCACAACCGCTCCCTGCCTGCACTTGACGCCTGCCCCGGTTTTCTAAAACCCGCCTGTGCAATTCAGGAGAAATGGAAAACCCGTCCTCCGCCTCCATCACCCACCCCCGTTTCTCCACGCTTCCCACAGCCGCTCGCAAGACCCCTGTGAATCTCGCGCTCTCTATGTGAAAACCGCGTCCCCGCCCGCGCCAGTCAACCACTTGCCGGCGCCACTTTCTCCACATCGGCCCCTTCCGTCACGCCGCTCCCCAGCTCAAGGGAACCCGCAGTCATCTCAGCCCGTAAAGGAAGAGCAGCGCACCAGTCGAGGAACCCGTGACCGTTCGCACCAAGATCCTGCTCCTTTCAAGCATCGCCTTCCTCGCCTTCTTTCTTTTCGCCGTTATTGAGACCGGTCAAAACCTGCTCAGTGCAAAACCGCACCTGCCGCTGTCCTCGAATGCGACCGACATCGCCGCCCGCGCCGGCTTCACTCCCGCCGTTTACGGAATAGTTCCCTTCGCCCTGCTCCTTCTTTGCGGCCTGATCTCCTGGTTCATCGATTCCAGAAGCAAATAACTCCGGCCCCCTACCCTGCATCTCATTTCAATGGGTGCAGTTATCCCCAAGGGCCGCCTGCAAAGGTAATCCACTCAAGGAGCGTCCATGCGCACGCGTTTTCTCCACCTTTCACTCGTTGCCACCCTCCTCCTCACGCTTTCCGCAGCCGCCTTCGCACAGCACCCTGAGATGGCCCCCCAGTCCTTTGCTGGCACCGCCATGGCCACCGGCGGCTCCGCCGGCGGCAGAAGCGTACCCTTCGATTTGCGCATCACCAGCTACACCACCGACGAGGAGCTCAAGGGCTATGCCGACCTGCTCAAAGCCAAGGGCCAGGACGCCCTGCTCAGCGTGCTTGAAAAGGAGGATCGTGGCCGCCTCCAGCCCGTCGGCTCCGTCGGCACCCAACTCGCGGTCGCCCGCAGGCATCAGGAAGGCCCCAACACCATCATCACTGTCGTCACCGCGCGCAACATGTCCTTCGGCGAGCGCGCGAACAACGGCCGCTCCGTCGACTACCCCTTCACCTATCTGAAGCTCACCCTCGACTCCGAGGGCAAAGGCACCGGCCAGTTCATCATTGCCGCCAAAGTCCGCTTCAACAAGAAAAGCGGTCAATACGAACTCGAGAGCTTTGGCAACCAGTACATGAAGGCCGCAAACGTCCGCCCCAACAATTGACTGGCGAGGACGTTCCGCGGATTATCGGCCAATCACTTCTCGCTTCCTTGACACCCCTCCACAGCCCCTGTAGAAGGGGTGAACCCTCATTAGGAGAGGGACGATATGCGTATGTTGCTTAGAGTTTCAATTCCCGTGGAATCCGGCAATGCGGCTGCCAAGGCTGGAACCCTCGGCTCGACCATCGAAAAGATTCTGGCTGACCTCAAGCCGGAAGCAGCCTATTTCATCGCCGACGACGACGGCAATCGCTCTGGATCCATGGTCTTCGACATGCAGGACCAGTCACAGATTCCCTCTGTCGCGGAGCCGTGGTTTCTGGCCTTCAACGCAAAGGTCTCGATCCGGCCCGTTATGACACCCCAGGACCTCGCCAAAGCTGGGCCATCCATCGCCAACGCGGCCAGACAATTCGGAAAGTAGTCTCACCGCCGACTCGCCGCTTTTCGCCATCGACACCCAAAAACAAAACGGCTGGCATCCCTGCCAGCCGTTTCGACCTTGCAAGTGTTTCTTAACGCTCCTTGTGAGGCTTCGCCGTTTTGTTGTTGTGCTTCTCGTTGTAAATTTGCCGGCTGTTCTTGTTCTCTTCGCGGTTTGCCTGGCGTCTTTCCTGCCCGCTCAATGCGCCGCCGTTGGCCGTGCGCTCATTGTGCACCTGCTGCGCCGTGTATGCCTGATTCTGGTTTGTCCGTGCCGCTTCGCCTGACGTCATCTGTCCGCTCCGCAGTCCGTTGGCCGTGCGCTGCTGCTGGTTGGCCTCGCGGTTGTCCACTTCGTTCGGTGCCACCGTGTTGCCGTTGTGTTTTTCGTCGTAAATCTGGCGGCTCGCTGCATTCTGTTCGCCGTTGATCTGCTGGCGTTCCTGGTTGGTGAGTGTCCCGCCATTCGCAGCGCGGTCGTCATGCACCTGCTGGTCAATGTGAGACTGGGTGCTCTCCGCCTTCGCCGCTTCGCCTGAAGTCATCTGCCCGCTGCGCAGGCCGTTGGCTACGCGCTGGTCCTGGTTGGCTTCCCGCGTGTTCGGGTTGTACCGGCTGCCGGCTGCGCGGTCGGCCTGTGAAATCGGCTGCGACTGCGAGTGCTGCTGCGCCACCTGGTGGTAAGAGTTCACGTTTGAGGCAGCCATCGTTCCCGGACGCCCCTGGTTCACCGACGCCAGTTGCGAGCGGTCCTGCCCTGCGAAGTTTTCATGCTGCATCTGGTTGGATGTCGGCTGAAAGTGCGTCTCGTTCGACGCCTGCATCTCCATCGGCGAGGGGCGAGACGCAATGCCGCCGCCGCCGTTGTAGCTCAAATGGCCCTCGTTGATAATCGTTGTCCGCGTAACAACGGTACGATCCTCATAGACATTCGTCACGCGTACGCCACCAAAGTTCGCCACCGCGCGGTTGTACGCGAACGCGCCACCGCGCCACTCGCCGCCGCAGAAGCCTACGCCGCCATAGCCGTATCCATAGTTAACCCCGCCATAAAACCCGACATGAGGACCCCAGTATCCTGGGTGCCAGGCATACACACCGCCCATGAATCCCCAGTAGCCCGGCGTCCACAGTACGCCCATTCTCGGCGGCATCACCCAGACCCCGGGAACCCAGTAGTAGCCCGCGGCGCCGTACGCCCAGTAGCCCGGCGTCCAGATATACCCCGCAGCCGGAAGCGGTGGCTGCACATACACCGGCAGCACCGGCGGAGCAAAGTTCACAGAGACAAAAACGCCTGCATGGGCCTGCGTCGCAGGCAGCATCAACATCGGCGTCACGGTCGTTGCGGCAAAAAGCAAGGTACTGCACATCTTCGAGCGAAAAGACATAGGTCGTTCTCCATTTGTCCCATTGGTCCAGCAAAGGAGGGGCCGACCCCTCTCTGCTGCCCGGAACATTCATTCGGCTACTTGTTGCTCAGACACAGGCCTCGAATCAATGTTGCTAAGCAATTCTTGTGGAACACGAAGAAGTAACACAAGCCCTGCAGATACACATTGGTAACCGCCGGGTGGGGAAGCACAACCCTCAACGCAACAGGGTCATAGCCACGTCAGAAAGGAAGCTGATCATCAGCAGAAACTGCATCGAAAATGCCGCCCGGTTGCACGTTTCAAAGCGTCCCTGCGCGTGAGCGGTTCTGCTGAGCCGAAGGAGATAGGCGACGGGCACGGCCAGGGCGACGATCTTCAGCACGGCGAACCCCAGCAACTCCCATCTCTGCAGGTAAATCAGGTGCTTTACGCACCTGGCAGCCGTGATGGCTGCCAGGGCGATCAGTATGTATTGCATCCACGCATTCTTCAATTTCCTGGCCCCAGGTCCCATGAAGTCTTAGCAAAGCATAAAGTCTATAACCCCTATAACACCCGCGGTCATCTCCCGGGGCACCTACAGCTCGGCTGTTTTGTTGTTGTGCTTATCGTTGCTTCGCCTGAAGTCATCTGTCCGCTGCGCAGGCCGATGCCGGCCAGGCCCTGGTGAACGAGGCCATGGAGCGGGAAGGGCAGACCGAGAACATCGGTATCGCCGAGATCGGCTCGTTTTTGTCAGAAGGATTCCAGAACCTTTTCTGCGTTATATTCCCTAGTTGTACATTTCGCCACAAATCTTTGTGCATTTGTGCGCAGTCCCCGACGGCAGCGGTGACTAGCGTGACGCACTCCCACGCAAGACAAACCTTAGTGAGGGGAAGCCTCGATGCTAAGAGGACAGATCTCTCTACTCTTGGCGACGGCAGTGTTCCTTCCGACCGGCGCTCTCTCTCAAACATCGCAACAGTATGACCTGACCGCACAGGAGCTGAATGAGGTTCAGCGGGACTACTACGCGATCTCTAACGGCCTGCAGCTATCGGTACTTGTCGAGGCTGTCAGATCAGGGCACGGCAAGATTGATAACCTGGATGCCACCCAACAGCCGATGGCCGACGCACAGAGCTTTAAAGCGTCCGTGAGCAATCTAACAATCGGAAAGATAGGAGACATTCAAAACCAGCTCGTGACCGATTTCGCAACCATTCCCGCACCCGGTTCGAACGTGGTCCATCTTGCTATAACCCACGAACCAATCCCAGATACAGACGACAAGTCGACTTCTATCAAGGCCACATGGGGTCCAATGGAAACTCAGCCTTCTGCCAGCTTGTCTTCCATGACCATGGAAGACCTAGTAGGAGAACTGAGTGCTAAAACCGGCAAACAATATCTCCGATATATCGCCTATTCGGTCAATTTGAGCTACCAGGGCCAAAGCGCGAACTACAAGGCGATCTATCTGTTCGCCGCCGATGACAACCCTTTTGATCGTGTGATCATAGACCTGTGCCTGACAGGCCCCCGGTTTTCGGATAATCCGAATGCCTACAGGCCGGGACGCCTCCTGCGGTCCCCGTGGCGCGATGTTCCCGCCGTGCACGAGTGGCTTATGGCTCATACGACCATGGACTCCCACTGCCCCCCAACGATCGATCCGTGCTGCATTGAAGGGCAGTGCGCCATGAGCCTTGATTTCATGAACCGAGAGATGTCTCGGCCACCAATGGTGGCTCAGCCGACTACAGGGGGCCCGGCAGGAGCATCTTCTCACCTCTGGCGCAACCCTGAGGGCCACCCCATGCGAGCATCTTTCCCGTCGCTTTTTCACCGCAGTCATCCCTTATTAGGAGGAGGGCAGGATGGTCCGTCGTGCCCCGGGAGACCGGGGCCGGTTGTTTTTCAGGCACTTAGCCGGGTGTAACGAAAGATTCGCTGCCGCATCCACGGAAGCGTTAAGGCCGCGCCTTGAGATCCTTGAAGTACGACTTCACGATCGCGAGCATGCCGCCTCCGAAGGCAGCCCAGCCGCTGTAGGGATGGCCGTCGTGAATCAGGAAGGCAAAGACTGCCATGCACCACAGCGCCGCGAACTGATCCTCATTCAACTTCAGCCAGAACCCGCCGCGGCCGATCTCCAGGCCGTGCTCCGTGTTGTGATGATCTTCGAGCATGGTCCGATGTTTACGCTCTTCAGCGAGGGCCAGTTGGTCCCTGTTCCTTGATCTCTAATCCCTGTCTTTCTCCCCTCAACTTTTATACTGATCCTTCCATGTCCTACTCCTCCGCCATCGACCAGCTTAGCGCCATGACTCCCGAGCTGCACACCCAGCCCGGCCAGCCCCGGCGCAAGTTCTCGCTGGAAGAGATCGGCATCCTACTCGAAGCCCTCGGCAACCCCCACCACAGCTTCCCCTCCGTACTCATCGCCGGCACCAACGGCAAAGGCTCCACGGCCGCCACCCTGGCCGCCATCCTTCAGGCCTCAGGCCTGCGCACCGGCCTCTACACCTCGCCGCATCTCACCCGCCCCAACGAGCGCATTCGCATCGATGGCGATGAAATCTCCAACGACGCCTTCGCCTCCGCCTACTTCCGCGTCCACGCCGCTGCGCAGCGGCTCATCGAAGAAGGCCGGCTGGCCCAGCCGCCCAGCTTCTTCGAGCACCTCACCGCCATGGCCTTTCTTCACTTCGCCGGATCGAAGGAGGCGGTGGGGTGTGACTTCGCCGTCCTCGAAGTCGGCCTCGGCGGACGCCTCGATGCCACCAACATCGTCTTCCCCCTCCTCTCCGTCATCACCGACATCTCGCTTGACCACACCGAGTGGCTTGGCCCCACCATCGACGCCATCGCCCGCGAAAAAGCCGGCATCCTCCGTCCTAACGGAACCCTCATCACCCTCCCGCAGCACCCCGAAGCCAACACCGCCATCGGAGAAGTCGCCACCGCCCTCGACGTCCACGCCATCAGCGCCGTTCCCTATATGCCGGCCACCTTCGCCGTAGCCGGGGCCCCCACCGACAGGTCCTCGTCCGCGGAGTGGAGTTACCCCATCGAACTCCTCGGCGCCTCCATCGAGATCGCCTCACCGCTTCACGGAGCGCATCAGCAACGCAACATCGCTCTTGCCATCGCCGCGGCCGTCGAGCTCCGCACCCATCACGGTCTGCCCATCACGCCCCAGGCCATCGCCGCCGGCATCCGCAACACCCGCTGGCCCGGCCGTCTTGAGACCATCGAGACACTTTCCGCCACCGGCACTCCCATGCAGTGGATTCTCGACGTAGCGCATAACCCCGCCGGCGCCTGGGCTCTCCGCGCCTTTGTAAACCGCTACCAGCAGGAAGAGAGTGGCCGCACAGAATCTCGGAGCCCTCGCGAACAGGTCTTCGTTCGTGGCCTGCAGTGTCTGATCTTCAGTTGCCTGCGTGACAAGCCCGTCACCGAGCTCGCCCAGATACTCTTTCCTCTCTTCGACCGCGTCATCTTCGCGCCCATCCACTCGCCCCGCGCCACACCCATGCCCGACCTGCTCGCCGCTGCCGCCACCACCGGAACCCCCGCCACCGTGGCCGCCTCCATCGACGAAGCCATCACCCTCGCGGAACAATTCGCTCTCGCTTCTCCCACCGAAGAACGAATCAAATCATCCACTCCCCGCGTCGTCATCAGCGGCTCCGTCTACCTCGTCGGAGAAGCCCGCCCTCTCCTCCTCGCCCGCGCCGCAAAAAGCGAGACCTCCGCATGAGCCGTCCCAATCCCCTCCCGCGCCTCGCCCGCTGGCACAGTAACATCCTCCGTGCGCCTTTCTTTTTCGCTTACACCGCTCTTGCGGGAACCAGCTCTCTCGCGGCATCCCTCGTCGACAAAAACGGACGCATCCAGCACCGCCTCGCGCAGGCCTGGGCCCGCGGCAGCGTCGCCATCTCCGGCATGCGCCTCACCGTCCGCGGCGCAGAAATCCTTCGCAGCCATCCCGTCGCCGTCTACGCCGCCAACCACACGTCCTATATGGATACGCCCGTCATCTTCGCCACTCTGCCCTTTCAATTCCGCATCCTGGCGAAAAAAGAGCTCTGGACCATGCCCTTCATCGGCTGGCATCTCAATCGCTCCGGCCAAATCCCCATCGACACCACCGACGCGCACTCCACCGTCTCCAGCCTCGGCGCGGGCGTCAAAGCCCTTCGCGCCGGCATGCCACTCTTCGTCTTCCCCGAGGGCTCCCGCACTCCCGACGGCACGACCCAGCCCTTTCTCTCCGGAGCAGCTTTCCTCGCCATCCGCGCCCAGGTTCCGCTCATCCCCATCGCGCTCAGCGGTGTCTATGACGTGCTCCCCATCCACACCGCGCACCTCTATCCCGGCCCCGTCACCCTCTCCGTCGGCGAACCCATCTCCACCAAGGGCGTCCACCTCCGCCAGGCCGACCAGCTCACCGCCCGCCTCCGCGCCGCCATCGAAGACCTGCGAGAGCCATCACCCACCCCCGTCTCCTCCTGAGCCCGGCACCCTTGTCGAGATTCCACGATCTACTGCGCAGTGCTTTGCTGCCCTGGCGCCGGCTCTGGCACGGAAATCGTCACGCTGTCCAAATCGCCATCCACATCCAGCGCCTTCGACGCCGAGCCATAGGGGTGCAGTACATCTCTCTTGAACTGCGGCGCGCCAAAATATCCCGGCGATCGCGGCAGCACTTCATAGTTAACGTCCGCGGCTCCCTGAACCCTGAGAAGGTACTCGCCCTCAAGAACAAACGGGAACGCGAAGCCAGGATCACTCTCCGACAGATTCTGGGATCCGATAAGAGATTGATCATCCGCGCGCACCAGATCCACGCCGCCGCTGTTCACCACATGCCCGTCGCGCGCCGCCACAATCCATCCCTTCACCGTATGCAGTTTGCTGATCGGAATCACGATATCCTCACCGGTGCGCTCTTCCTGCGCCTGAAGCGTGAATGCCTTCGCATTGCGCACTAACGGAGTATTTCCCGAATAGAACGACAGGCTCGCCGCGTGGTCATTCGAGCCCATCGCCATGCTTACGCCCGACGCCAGCTCAAACGTTTTCACATTCGAGATCGTCAGCGTGGCTTCAACGACATAGGTTCCCGCGGGCAATCCGCTGATGCGATAGTTTCCGCGATCATCCGTGAAATACAGGCTCAGGATGTCCGGTCCGACGGTTACGCTCGTCCATGCTTCTTTGCCGTCCTTCACAATGCGAAATCTCTGCGCTCACCTTAACTCCGAAAGCCGGTCCGCCATCGTCATACGTGACATTGCCGCTGATCGCGCCGCCGCGCTCCAGCGTCACATCCACTCCCGAGGCAGGTTGGATCTCCTTCGACCTCCACGCGGGGCAGCGACTGCAGAACTTTCTCCCGGGCCTCCCTTCCACCTGCGCCGGCAATCGAAAGCACGGCGAGTGGCGATATATATCCGGGTGGGTCGCGATCACGTAGTAGGCCCCCGGCGCAACATGAGTAAAGACGTAGCTCCCGTCAAACTGTGTTGCGACACCGGACGCGACCACTTCCATGTCTGCGGAGTGGCCTGGCGCGTGCGTCGCGTCGCGCTCCAGCGCGGTCACCGGCTTCAGAGACACTTGCGCCATCCTTCCCGGCGCTTTCAGGTCGTCAAGATAAATGTGGCCGCTCACGCTTGCGCCCGGCAGTTTCTGCGCGCTCTTCGGCGGCGGGCTATCCTTTGCCGACTGGGGCGCTGGCCCCGCCCGTTGCAGAGCAGAGAACAAGAACAAGTACGAAGGTTTCGAGACGCGGCATAGTGGTTCGCCGCCAAGATACACCATTTATCGCCGCTCGACGAATCCAGCCCCTCCATCTCCCACCCGAAATTCATGCTCCGCCGTCACACACTCAACTGCGGGAAATCCCTAGGTTCCACCCTTTACCAGCGCGCGTAAGATCGTCCGGCGATCCATCCTCGGATGGGACATCTCTCTGGACGAATGCGAGGATTACCGATGATGAAAATGGCGATGATGCTACTCGGGATCAGCTTGATATCCACCGGTTTCGGCCGGGCAGGCAATGGCCCAGCCGGAGTCCTACACCGCAATCCTGGCCGCCGCAAACTCGGGCGCAAGCCAGGTCCGCTTCAACATCCGGATAACGAAGTGGTCGACGGACGAGGAAGTGAAAGTCTTCGGAAAGAATCTCAAGGAGCAGGGTCAGGATGCGCTCGTCGCAGCGTTGGAGAAGGAGGATGCCGGACGCATCTACAAGGTGGGCGATACGGGGAATCAGATCGCTCTCGCCCAGAAGATGCAATCGGGTAACGCTACGATCATCACCATCATCACTGCGCGGACGATTTCCACCGTCGAGCGCAGCCGCAGCGGCTCAACCCATGACGAGTATCCGCTCGGTTTCCTTCAGTTGACGGTCAATGAAAAGGGCGAGGGAACCGGAAAGATGATGTCGGCCGCATCGGTCAGGTTCGACAAGGAGCAAGGGCACTTCAAGCTTGAGCCCTACGGCAATGGATATACCCCGGTCACGAATGTCGCTCGAAATCAGTAGTCCCAGGGCAGAGCAGCGACGCAGCTGGCCCGTTCATGCCGTGCGCACGGGCGAACCCCGTTGCTAATCCTCATTCCCGATCTTCACCACAACCTTCCCGTATCCACGCTTCCGTTGAAGCTTGCCAGCATACGCAGCCGGAGCGCTCTCGAGCGGCACTACGGTATCTACAAACACCTTCAGGCTTCTCGCATCCAGCAGCTCATCAATCTCCGCAAGCTGCTTCCCGTTCGGCTCAACGATAAAGAAGGCGGCCTTCGAACGCGCCTCGCGCGTGCTCTCCGCGTCTGACGCAATCGTCACCATGCGTCCGCCCGGCTTCAGCACTTCCCATGATCGCTTCCGCGTCTCGCCGCCAACGCAGTCAAACACGAGATCGATATTCTCGACCTCCTGCTCAAACGCCTCCGCCGCGTAATCAATTACCGTGTTCGCGCCCAGCCCTGCAACAAACTCCACGTTTGCGCGCCGCCGCCGTCGCAATCACTTCCGCGCCCTTGAGCCGCGCAATCTGCACCACAAATACTCCCACTGCGCCCGCCGCTCCATGCACCAGCACCCGCTGGCCGGCTTTCACCTGCGCGCGGTCCACCAGTCCCTGCCACGCCGTCAGCGCGCCAATCGGAACCGCCGCGGCCTCGGCAAACGTCAGCTTCTTCGGCTTGTTCGCCAGCACCGTCGTCGCCGTAACGCAATACTCCGCCGTAGCTCCATCGGCGGAACCAGTCATTGATCCCGTGACCTCATCGCCCACCGCGAAATCCGTCGCACCGCTCCCACGCCGCCACAACGCCGGCAAATTCATGCCCGGGAATCGCGCCCATCCGCGTCTCGCCATCCTTGGTATGTAAGTCGGATACCACGTCAGTTCGGTCGGCGTCACTCCCGCCGCGCGCACTTCCACCAGCACTTCGCCCGCGCCCGCCTCCGGCCTCTCCACGTCCGTTTCCACCAGCACCGGCTCTTTCTCCGCATTCATGTAACAAACAGCCTTCATTCGCTCGCCTCCCTCTCTATACCCATAGATGCTCCATACCCATAGATGCCCCACCGCTCGCGCAAAACCACCGAACCCCTTTTATGCGACAATTCTCCCCAACGGGCCCCCATCCCGCCGGAGATCCACATGTCCACTCCAGCCGCCCACTTTCCTCTCACTCTCGACACCGCACGCAACGGCGACACCGTCACCATCAAATGCCGTGGCAAACTCGTCGCCGGCGTCACCGATCTTCTCTCCGCCCACGTCCGCTCGCTCATCCCCGGCAGCCGCCTCATCATTCTCGATCTCACCGATCTCACGTTCATGGATTCGATGGGCATCGGCACCTGCGTCCGCCTCTACGTCTCCGCCCGATCCGCCGGCTCCTCGCTCCAGCTCGTCAATCTCGCCCCGCGCGTCCGCCAGGTCCTCGGCATCACCAACCTGCTCTCTGTCCTCTGCGACATGTGCGAAAAGGGCGTCTCAGTCCGCTTCTAGCCGATCCGCCCGCGCTGTTTTTGCCGATATGCTGGAATGGGCCATACGAAAAGGAAGGTTGTCACCGATGGCGCGATTTCTCATTGAGATTCCTCACGAACCCCAAGTCAAAGCCTGTGCCGATGTCGTAGAGGTGTTTCTCACCTCCGGTTCGCACCTGCTCACTCACGCCGACTGGGGCTGCATGGACGGCTTCCACTCCGCATGGCTCACCGTCGATGTAGATAGCAAAGGCGACGCCCTCAGAATGGTTCCCGCCGCCTTTCGCGCCCAGGCAAAGGTCGTCGGGCTCAACAAGTTCTCAATGGAAGACGTCAGCACAATCAGGTCGCAGTGGCCAGGCCACTAATCGTCACTTCCGGTTGCTGCCGCTCAATGCTCCGGCACATAGCTTGCCGTCGCCACATCCTTCGTCGTCCCATCCGGCATCGTTACGTGGGCCACATCCACATGCGTCCGCTTTCCTGAACGCGTGTAGTTGTACGTATACCGGTCGCCATTCTGAAAGTCCTGCCCCACAAGTTCCCGGTACGCATAGAAGTTGCTCACCAGCACTCGCCCAGTCTCGTCCTTGACGACGTCATCTCCACGCCGTCATACTCGAAATGCCGCTCTTTACCCGTCGATTGCACCACCGTCCTCAGCATTCCATTCCCGTTGTACGAGTACTTCGCCCAATGCCCCGCATCATCTTCAGCCCGCACAATCCGCGACTGGTCGTCATACCCAAACTTCATCCAATGCCCATGCGGCGTGAGAATCTCCTTCAGATTCCGCTCTCCGTCCCGAATCAGCTCTAGCTTCTCCCCCTTCGCATTCCGCATCTCCGTCGGCGCGCCCTGTGCCATATTCGTCGCGTTATACGACTCCGGAAACACAATCTGCGACCCATCCGCCAACGTCGTCGTCCACCCGCCGCCGTTCCAGCGCTGCAGCGCCTTGTAGAAGCGCGTCGAGCTTTCCGAATGTTGAAAAAGCGCATTTGCGTACCCTCCGCCCTCTGAAATTCGGTTGAAGTACAAATAATCCCCATCCTCCAGCACGATGTCCTGGTACGTATACGGGTTCCGCGATCCCAGCGGCGCAATGTCAAACGGATGATTCGTATTCCTCCCGAAAGCATGCACCCGGTTCGGATGGATCCAGTCCTGCGAGTTATATGTCCGCGTCAACGGCACCTGAAATACATCGTTCAGATAGAGATCCGTTTCTCGCAGCACAAACCGCCCATAGCGCAAATCTGCCTCAAAGCGGTCCACCGGCGCGCCCATCTCCGGCGCCAGCGCGCAACTTCCCAGTTGCGGACCAGGTTGCTGTTCCGCGCTGCCGCTCTCCACCGTCGCATACACGCAGGGATAATCAGCCGGCATCCGTGGCGGCGGAGCATTCACGCTCGTCACTTCGGCTGGTGCTGCGGGAAGAAAATGCACCTCCGCATACGCCTTCGGGTCATACTCCACCACCCGCCCCAGCAGCAGGTTGACCTTCTTGCGCTGCGCCTCCACCACCACGTCAAGCGTCGAATATTTCCACGGTCCCTGCAGCCTGCCCGCCGCGATCCGCGCAATGCCATCGCCCAGCGGACCATGCACCGGCATCATAAGCCGCGCCTCCTGCCAGCCCGTTTCGTCCTTCTGCACTCCGCCTTCCATCTTTCCCTGCGCAGTCACGGGCTTGCCCAGCATCTTCCCCACATCTGCGTTGCCATTCAAGCGTGCCAGAGCATCCTGCGTCACAGACTCCTGCCGGGCCATCTTCTGCTTCTCAAACTGGATGCTCCACACCATTGCGCCCGCCAGGCACGCCAGCACCAGAACCAGCAGCAACGGCGGCTGATCGCGCCGCGCCGCAGCCTTCGAGTGACCGCACAGCGGACACACGCCGCCTGTATCATGTGCATCCTGTAACGACGTCTGCAGCACTTGGTCAACCGTCTGATTCACCTGCTCCGCAGACGGATCGAGCACAACTCCGCAGCCATTGCAATTCATCCTTGGAACCCCGTTCAATGCGAGATGGCAAGAATTGTACCCCGGAACCACAGATATCTGATCTCTGATCCTTACCCCTGTCCCTGTCCTGGATCCACCCTTTCACTTCCACCGCGCCGCGTTTCTCTTCAGTTCCGCCAGCGGGTAGTGCGTGCCACGCCACGTAATTCCACCGCTGCGCAGCGTGATTGCCATCGAGCGCGCAAAGGCAAAGCAAAACACCAGCGCGCACGGCGCAAACCAAACTGCCCCGAGAGGATGGATCTGCAGCACACGTCGATTCGCGTGGAAGATCACGCCCAGTGCCGCATACGTAACCACTCCTGCCGCCAGCGCCCACCCGCCCATCGCCATCGCTACCAACGGCACCACGCCGTGGACGACGACCGCCACGCACGCCAGCACGCACAGCCAGCTTTTGTACCTGAAGCCGGCAAAGCCGTTCTTCTCGAGATTCCCCACAATGCCCAGCGCCCCTTCAAGCCATCGAATCTTCACCAGCCCCGGCCCCGTCGCCAGGCATGACCGATAGCCTGCCCGCTTCACCATCCACCCGAGTGACATGTCCTCAATCACTTCCATCTTCAGAGGCGCAAACCCGCCAAGGCTTTCGAAGACATCTCTCCGCACCATGTTGAATCCGCCCACTCCCATAAAATCTCTAGCCCGTGGATCGCTCACCTTCCAGGGCCGCGACACCCACTGTGTCAGCGCGTGAATCGACGCCAGCATCGCCCGCTCACTCGTGCGGTAAAACGTCAGCGACGGCGCAAGCACAAAATGATCCGCTTCAATCGCCATCGCACAGCGCATCGCGCGCTCCAGCGCTTCAGCTGCAAACACCACATCCGCATCTGTAAACAGTAGCCACGGAGCCTCGGCGCGCTGCGCGGCAAGCTGCAACGCATGCGTCTTGCCCAGCCACCCATCGGGCAATGCGCCATTGTGCAGAATTTCGATGCGATGCTCGCCGCCGGATCGGCCACCGGCAACAACACTCTGCTGCGCAACAAAGTCATCCATAATTACGCCTGTGCGATCCGTCGACCGGTCATCGACAGCAATAATCTGCAAACGAATCCCCACAGACGCAGTAAGCGACGCCAGCGTCGCGCCAATCGCCTGCTCCTCGTTGCATGCCGGCACCACGACCGTCAGATCGAAATTCCCGCGCGCAGGCCAGCCGGCTGGCGGCAAGGTAAACTCTGCCGTCGTCAGATCCGTGAGCCTTCGCATGCCCAAAATCACCGCGACGGCCTGCCTCACCCACGCAACCGCCAGCATCCACGCAAACAACGAGAACGCAACCACCCAATTGGGATGCATGGGCAAACCATATCAGCACGCCGCCGGCTCTGCTCAGCCGCTGTCATTCTGAGCGAACGGGGCCCCAAACGTATTTCAGTTTGGGGGTGGTGAGTCGAAGAATCTGCATTTGCTTTTCGCTCCAATCCCCACTGATAACGGCTGCCCCATCCATGCGTGTTTCATCGCGCACGGGTGGGAAACCACAACCCTAACCCCACCCAAGCCCGCCCAGCCGTTACGTTGGTCCCATTTGCACCCGGGAACAACGTAATCTCCCCGTTACCAGCGGGTCATGCTCAATTCGCCCGTCCCGGGGTACGGTTGTAGGCACCCCAAATCTGCCGGAGACAACCGGCATGAACGCATCCGATCCAACCGCGGCCCGCATTCTCCTGCGCACAGGCAGCGCCGCCGCCATTCTTATGACCTCGACCGGCTTCCTGTTCCTCGCCGCCGGAAGCCTCATCCTCGCGCGCACCCACATCGAGCGCTTCACCGGAGAAATCGATGGCTTCTCCGTTGCTCTCGTCTTCGCCGGCATCGCCGTCGCCCTCAAGACCATGGAGCACCGTCTTCGCTCCGGTGAGAACCACACTCTGCCCGACTAGCCGCCGGCCCGCGTCCCTGCCGAGTCACCCTGCGGACTCAATAGACACGCGCGCCCCGCATCCTCACTTCTTCTTGCCCCGCTTCTGCTCGCTCGCTGCCTCGTGATATTCCCGGCGGATCACCTTCAGGTCCACCTGCGGCTCCGGCATCTTCATATCCAGGCTCTGCATCGTCTCTGCCACAATCTGCGAGATAGCCAGGTTCCTGAACCACTTGTGATTCGCCGGAATCACATACCACGGCGCATGCTTCGTGCTCGTTTTCTCAAACGCCTCTTCAAACGCCGCCGTGTACTCATCCCACAGCCCGCGCTCCGTGTAATCGCTCTCGCTGATCTTCCAGTTCCGCGCCGGGTCATCCAGCCTCTGCTCGAAGCGCCGCAACTGCTCGTCCTTGCTGATGTGCAGAAAGAACTTCAGAATCGTGGTGTCGTTCTGCGTGCGCAGCATCGTCTCAAAGTTATTGATCAACTCATACCGCTCCTTCCACACCTCCTTCTTCACCAGCTTGTGCACCCGCACCACCAGCACATCCTCATAATGCGAGCGATTGAAGATCGCCACCGCGCCCTTGCCCGGCGCGTGCGGATGCACCCGCCACAGAAAGTCATGCTCCAGTTCCAGCGCCGTCGGAGCCTTGAACGCCGCCACATCCGTGCCCTGGGGATTCATCGCAGACATCACGTGATCCACCGTGCCATCCTTGCCGCCCGCATCCATCGCCTGCAACACAACCAGCAGCGAGTGCTTCTTCTCCGCGTACATCAGTTGCTGCAGCTTGCACAGCTTCTCTCTGTACTTCTCGATCTCCACCTTCGCCATGTCCTCGTCCATGTGCTCCGGCGTGTATCCCGCATCGACCTTGTCCAGCTTCACCCGGCTCCCCGGCTTTACCTCAAACGCTCTGCGATAATCCATTCCCGACCCCTCCGCACACACTGCCTCAGCCTCATCCTCTTCACCTTGTATGTCAACTCAACCCGGCGCCACGCCTATGCCGGTCGTCGCATCCAAGCGACCACATTCAAGAGGGGCCGCATTCAAAGCTCAATCCAGTGCCGCAGCCGCCTTCCGTGACGCCACGTTCGACAAACGCATCCAAAAGGTAATGGGATTAACGTAACCTCTCTGCCCACAAACAACGCTTCGATTCGTCCAATACCGGTGTACGGTTAGAGGCACCCTTCCCTTAGGAGCCCTTATCGATGAACGCCAACTCCACCCCGCCCGGCCTCTCGCTTTACCTGCGCGGCACCGCGGCAATCCTCATGACCGTCACCGGCTTCTTCGTCATGATGGGCGGCATCTTCTATAGCGAGTTCACCCACACCGAGCGCTACATCGGTGCGGTTGAAGGCATCGCCATCGCCCTCGTCTTCTCCGGCGTCACCATCGCCCTCAAAACCGTCGAGCGCTTCCAGGCCTCCGGGCAGCCCTCGCTCTCCGACTAAGCGCTTCACTCAGGCAGAGAAGGGTTGGGCGTGAGCGGTCCGGTCAAGCTAGAGGTGATCGAGCCAGAGGAGATCGAGCCAGAGGAGATCGTTGACGTCCATGCCGCCATGGGCGCTGCATTTCCACCGTGTATGAGCGCCATCCCGACAGGGTCGATGATCTCGTGCAGGACATTTGGATAGCCGTTTGGCAGGCTTTGCCCCGCTTGCAGGACCATACGATGCTGAAGAGCTATATCGCCCGCATTGGGACAGATCGATTGTTCTCTTGAGAAGTCGCCGTGCGAATCCCGACTAGAATTCCAAATGTTGCTGGAAAAACGGCAACACATCAGCAATTACGCGACCATCCGCTCCCCAGTAGGGATTTGCGTCCCAAAGCCCGTTGTACTCCTCGGCTTCGTGCACAATGCCAAACTCATTCAGCTTGTGCGTAAACGCCTGGTTCGAGTAGACGTGGTCCCAGATGGCATCGTTGCGCGACCAGTCAAACTTGAAGCCACGCAGCGTCTTCAGATTGTCCGCATACTGCGGGATCATCGACTCCAGAAAGAAGCTATTTCTTAATCGCGCGGTGAGCGTCGAGTCGATCACCAACTTTTCACCCTCCCGATGCGCCGGCAGATCAACATAGAGCGGTGGCTTCTCCGGGTTCGGCAAGTGGGCCTGAAAGATAGACGTGAAGATCGCAGAGAATCCATCCTTCTTCACCTCATCCAGAGACGCCGCATGCGCCAGCAAATCCCAATTGGGCCGTGAATCCATAATCTGCACGCCTGATCCTGTGCCCACGGGATTCATGCCGTAGATTGAACCAAAGACATCCGCATGCTTCATGCCGATGCGGATAGCTCCATATGCCCCCATATGTTCTCCCACAAGTCCGCGCGCATCCCGCGTAGGAAGCGTGCGGAAGCTGGCATCGACATACGGGACAAGCTCCTGCACCACAAAGTCTTCCCAGTTTCCGGTTACAGGGGAGTTCACAAACCACGAAGCTCCTAGCGGAGTGGTCATATCCACAGAAACAAGGATGAAGCTGCGAATTGTGCCTCGCGCGATTGCGCCGTCGAGCAGAGCCTGTGCGCCGCGCTTATCGAAAAGCGTCCGATATCCATCGATAGGGCTCGGGAAAAAGTAGAGAACCGGGTAGCGCCTCGATGCTCCGTCGTACCCGGCAGGCAGATACACCACCAGCTTGCGGTACGCGCTTATGCCAATCTTGTTCCCCTCAAAATTCTTCGAATGAATCACTCGCTCCACAATCTGGCTCTTCCCAGCGCTTTGAGCGACCGCGGAAACCGCACTCAAAAGGAGAGCGCAGACCACCGTTACAAATTGCTTCCTTCGCGGCTTCATGCGGCCGCCTTTTCGTTCGAGCGTTTCGATCGTTCTGCATGAGCCACAAGCCTCCATGCAGACAGGGAAAAGAACCAGTTCCGCAAGTACATGTCGCCCCAAACCAACATCAGCGCAATCATGACTATTGCCAACGTCACGGCCGTCCTATGGGACAAACGGGCGCGACGTACCCCCTGCACGGCACCGACCACAGCTGGCAGCAGAAACAGGAGCACGCACAGACGCGAGAGAGAGGCGTCATGAAACCGAAGCACACAGGAGAGGCACGGGATCGCGCACAGAATGCCGCTCACCCATCGCGTCTTCGCAGAGAGTGACCCCACCACAAATCCGCTCGTCCATGCCCATGACAACATCAGCAGAGCCTCACGGAGCACGCTGCCCCATCCGCGCTCGCCGCGCAGAAGATGACGCGAGTCCACCGATAGCCCAAAGGACACGCACAGTAAGAGCAAACTCCCCGCAAGGGCCATGCCGCCTGCAACCCACGGCTGCCACGCGCGCCAATGCTCCATCTGCTGCCGCACCACAAGCCCCAGCACAGAGCCAAGGGCGCTCCATCCACCGGCGCCCGTCTCCGCCAGATCGCCCAGCACCGCATCCCGATCCTTCGGCGCAAGAAAGATCGTCGCCATCTCTGCCGGTGAACTCATGACACACGCTCCGGCTTGCCCGTAGCCCATGAAGCATTACGGCTTACGCGCATCATTGCTTCGTAAAACTCCTTCGCCGCATTCAGTCCACTCGGCGTCACGCGCACCATGCGTTTTGCTCTGCCGCCGCGTTGAGCTGTAGCCTCGCCCATCCACGTCTTGAGCATGCCCTTCTTCTCTAGCCGCTCAATTGTTGTGTACAAGGCCCCAATCGAACATCTTCGGCCTGCTACCTTCTCAATCTCTTCACGAATAGCCGCACCATAAGCGCTCTCGCCCAGGCCAGCCGCTGCGGTTATCAGCACGTATTCAAATTCACCGAGCATAATATGTACTGCATTGTGTAGGTAATAAGGGGTGCTTGTCAAGCGCGCAATTTCATCCCGCGGCAACGTTGATTATTTGTTCTTCGCCACAGCTCATCGTGATCAAAAAGTGGCGCCGCCAACATGCCGACGGCCCCACCTCGTCGCGCAGCTCTATTCCCGCTCGAACACCAGCACATTCGGCTTGGTCGTGCCCGCCGGCTGCACGCTCATCGTCAGCGTCTTGCCGTCGTCGGAAACGCCCACCTGCTGCGTATCGATCACCTTGCTTCCCACCTTGTCCGTGATAACAAGGCCACGTGCGTTCACCCGCATTCCCGACGCCGCATAACCCGCCGGCAGATGCGGACCACGAACCAGGTAATCCTTCCCGTCGAATTTCAAACTCTTCGTCGATTCCTGTGTCGCAACCACAAACGAAAGGCCATCCGTTTCGTAGGGCCCAATCTCAACCTCAAACGCCGAGTTGACCTTCTCGCTCGTGCTCACCCACGTACCCCCAAATCCCTGGCCATGCTCCGCCCGCGTATACACATAGTCCAGTCGCCGTGTCGACCCGTCCGCCTGATTCGCTGTAAACGTGTCCGTGAGCCGCTTGCCGTCCGCGGATAGCTTCCACATGCCCGTCGCAAGAACAGTGCCACCCTGCTTGCGCACCACCTTCCACGAATCCGGCGCCTCCGCGCTCACCGCCAGCGTCGTCCCAAAGACGCCGGGCTGGTCCGTCCCATCAACCACGATCGTCTCCGGCACGCCCGAGCCAAAATCAAACGTGTACTTGTTCGCCCCCGCGGCTTCGACCTTCATCTGGTCTGAGAGCTTGCTCTTCTCAGGGTTAAGCTTCCATTTCCCCACGAACGGATCATCCGCCGCCCACGCCGTACCTGCACACAGGCACGCAACCATCAGCCACTGCAAGAGACCCCGCGCCATCCAATTACCTCCACCAGGCAAACTTGCCTTGCCCTCAAACAGGCAAGTAAAGGACCAACCTGCGCACCACCGCCCGCCAACGCAACGCGACGGGATTCGCCCTAAATTTACAGCCGAGCGTCCCATTCGGCATCCCCACAGACCGGTCCACATCCGTGAAGTGGATCCTCCCGGTTTTGGAGACGTAGGAAAGCACCGTCTCGACATACCTGGCGCCGCGCGCCGCTGTTCATCTCCGAACACAGCCGTCCACAATCGCACAGTCCACCGGAAGGCAAAGGACGTTGTCCTGTTCGCAACCCATCGCTGTTGAGGCTGGACTGTATCGAGCCGTGAGGGCGGCTTGCCTTCGCCGGCATCTTCTCGCGCCGCTGCGTCGCAGCTTCAGGCCATTGCGACCCTGAACTCCGTTTGCTCTGGCTCCTGGTCAAACGCCGAACTGTCGCAGATGATGGTCAACGTGTTTGTACATGAGGATGGCCCACTGTTGTGGGTTGAGTGGACCAAAGAACGGGTGCGTGCTGTGGGAGCAGCCCATAGGGCCTTGACTGGCGAAGTTTTCGATCGCAGCGATAAGCCTGGAGCGCTCGTTTATGAATTCACACTCTGTTGAATCCGCTGCGAACAGCTCGGGCGCGGACGGCGAGTTGCGACGCATCGGCTTGTCGTCGCGAAAGACCAACGGCTTGATAAGCAGGCCGATCAAGTTCGAGGGGAATGGTGCACGCTTCACCTCAATGGCACCCATCGCCATTTCGATCCCTGCGGTGCAGTGGGCTAGAGCTTCAGCGACCGCCATGCTGCCCCACTGCCGCTCGCTCTTAAGACGCAGTTGCTGAATGCGCTTCTTCGTGTCCTCCACCAGGATTGGGTCAAAGAGGTTTTTCATCTTGGCTGGTCTCCATTGCAAGTATAGGTACGCGCATAGCGTGACGGCCTTCAGTAGATCAGAATAGATCATGCTCAACAGCCCGGATGCGGCAGCGCGAGACAATGAGTTATGAGCATTTTTACCCGGCAAGACGCGGTAGCAGAACCTCTCTCTGTTTTTGGACCTCGCAACGGATACAGTACCCAGATTGGTTTCCTGGTGTCGCAGCTCAACTGGATGCGTGCAGTAGTTCTCTCGCGTTTGCAGAATTTGTCCGTTGAAGAACTTGATTGGTTGCCGCATCCGGATGCGAACTCGATTGGTGCTTTGCTGATGCATCTCGCTGCCGCTGATGCCTACTACGGGTTGAACACCTTCGATCGTGTCCCTTGGGGCCGCTTCTCCTATGAAGCTCGCAAAAAGTGGGGTGTGGCGATCAACCTTGGTCAAACTGCGCGAGTCCGTTATAAGGGCTTTGATCTGCAGTACTACACATCGCATCTGTCCGAGGTGCGCGAACATACCCTGTCGGAGTTGAGCAAGCGAGACGACGAATGGCTCATGGCGATTGACCCCTCATGGAGTTGGGGACCTACCAATAATCTTTGCAAGTGGTTTCATGTGTGCGAACACGAGTCTCACCATCTAGGGCAGATCGATCTCATTTTGAAGCAGCTACCAGGGCGGCAGAGTCGCGACAAGCGTAGTTTGCACAAAGGCCACGCCTCGCGTACCGCACTCGGTGTGGCGTTGCGACGCGCCGCTCATCAGGTCTATGACGCAAGGCCGTTGGTGTTGAATGACCCCGTTGCCGTGCCGCTGCTGGGGAGCAGGTACGCGAAAGTCCTGGCAGACTCCGAAGAAGATTTAAATGAGGACTCATCCCGGATGATGCGGGCGTGGTTGGTGGCCCGCAGCCGCTTCGCTGAAGATCATCTCGCACGCGCGGTGGAAGGCGGCGTTCGCCAGTATGTCCTTTTGGGAGCCGGTCTCGACACCTTCGGCTTTAGGAATCCGCACGCAGGCCTTGAGGTCTACGAGGTTGACCATCCTGCGACGCAGTCATGGAAGAAAGAGCTGGCTGAAGCGAGTGGAGTTATCGTCCCGAAGTCTCTTCACTTTGTGGCAGTGGACTTCGAAGCGCAGAAGCTCTCTGAACGGCTACAAGAGGCAGGGCTCGATGCGAATGTGCCAACGGTTTTCGCGATGCTCGGGGTGGTTATGTATCTGACCCCTGATGCCTTCGCCGAGACGCTCAAGTACATCGACGGCTTTCCAGAGGGGAGTGGTGTGATCTTTGACTACGCCGTGCCGCGCGACATGCTTCCGGCCGAAGAGATCGACGCCCGGGACGAGCTTGCCAGCCGTGTCGAAAGTATCGGCGAACCGTTTCGGTTGTTTTTCCGTCCCGATGAAGTCAGAGACGTGCTTGGCGCTTTTGAGTCGATAGAGGATGCGGACGATAAGGAGATCAATCGCCTTTATTTCGCCGACCGAACCGATCAGCTCAGCCTCAAAGGGCGATCCGGGCACATGATCGCTGCTTTCCGAGGTTCTTCGTTGGTACGGTGAAACGCATTCGCCCGTCTGCTAACCGGGCGAGAATCTTGCGGGATGAGTAAACACAAGCCGACTTCGCGGGGCAGGGCAGCGCTAGGTAGTCAAACGATTCGTCGAAGCCACGCGGCTATACCAGAGCCCGGAATCTTTAACGACCCGTTCGAGGCTGCGGAAGTCTGTATAGATCAGACCGTAGCGTTCCGTATATCCTTCGGCCCATTGAAAGTTATCGAGCAGTGACCAGGCATGGTACGCGCGGACGCGGGCGCCATCGGATATTGCTCGGGCCAGTTCAGCCAGCACTTGACGGTACCAATCAATCCGCTTGACGTCAGGAATTCCTCCGTTCTGCGTCCCGTTCCGCGTTATGAGCGGCCCATCCAGATAGCCGCATCCGCTTTCAGTTATCTCAATGATGGGGTTGTTATAGTCTTTCGAGACTCGGGAAACCAGGTCGTAAATGCCGCTAGGCCAGACCTCGAGGCCTGCATCCGTCAAAGGACCCTCTGTCGGCATCACGGCTCTGATTTGCGTGTAAGGATCGCGCGCACCGCCGCTGTCAGACTCAATCTCCACTCCGCTGAAGCTTCCGCCGACAGACTTGGCGTGGGTAGCATCGGAGACGATGCGGCGGGTGTAGTAATGGAAACCGATCCAGTCCAAGGGTGCTCGTAGAACCTTCTCATCCCCCGCTCTATATCCCATGATCTCGAGTGGAGGTTCGCCGACGAACGCATTCGGGTATCGCCCCTTCATCGCCGCTTCAAGAAAGAACACGTTATTCATCGCGTGGTATCGTTCCGCGGCGGCGTGGTCCTCGGGGGACGAGGTTTTTGGGTAGGCCGGTGCCATCTCGTAGGCACTTCCCACCGTAGCCCTCGGCGAAGCAGCTTTCACAGCCCGCAGAGCTTCAGCCTGTGCGAGAGCGAGTGTATGCGCTGCTTTCAGGAAGTCTGGGAAGCTGGTGCGATTGGGAGGAAGTGCGCCGGCCGCATAGCCCATAAACGCAATCGCCCAGGGCATGTTGAAGGGAGCCCAAACCGTAATACGATCACCCAGATGTTTCGCCAGAATACCCGCGTAATCGGCGAAGTATCCCGCCAGGTCGCGATTAGGCCAGCCCCCTCGATCTTCCAGGCTCTGCGGCAGGTCCCAGTGGTACATCGTGCACCAGGGCCTTATTCCTGCTGCCAGAAGCGAGTCGGCGACGCGGCTGTAGTGGTCAATCCCTTTCATGTTGGGCGTGCCGACGCCGGTCGGTTGAATACGCGGCCAGGAAATCGAGAAGCGATAGCTCTTCAGGTTGAGACTTTTCGCCAGCGCAAAGTCCTGCGGGTATCGATGGTACTGATCGCATGCAATGTCACCTGTCACATTGCCACGCACGCGGCCTGGCGTATGGGTAAACCGATCCCAGATCGACTCGCCCTTCCCGTCTGCATCCCACGCCCCTTCCACTTGGTAGGAGGCCGTCGCCGCACCCCACAGAAAGCCATCCGGGAAGCGCGCGGCCTTGATCGTCGCTTCTGACACTGCGCCGGGAACGGGACGGGATGTACTTGAAACAGGGGTGGCGTTCTCAGATGCAGACTGCGCCCGCATCAATCTGGCTCCAGCAGCAGCCGCCACAGCACTGGTTACAAATGCGCGACGATCCATTTCAATCCCTTCCGATCCATTGAGGTCCGTGAGGTTCTCGGGTGATGTTGCGAGTGTTGGATATTCTTTGCTCCTTGTCCCAATAACAGAAGTGACCCGTTTTGATAACTTCTGGTTAAGACAACTGCCGCGCGATGCTGGGGTCTTTGATCTTCGCATCGTTTATCAGCAGAAGCGCCTTGCTGAGAATCAAGCCCAGAATGCGATCGCCGTCAAATGGCAGCGGAAGATTCGCAGCCGTATCTCCAGGCCCGTGCACGATACACAAATAGCGGCTGCCCGGCTCCATCAGTACGTTGGCGCTGCCAATATGGATGCGGTATTCGTGGAGATCCCCTCGAACCACGAGGAACTTGCCATCGAGCCGGCACCGGTCTCGAATCGCCAGTTTCGGAAGCAGGCTTTCGAGCACCGCCTTCCGGTTTTCTGACGCCGTGTTCAAATCGCCGAATGCGAATTGTTCCCAGTAGCCGAGATGCGGATCGTCCGCGTGATCGCGACTCCAGGCTGGGTCCGTACCGATGCTCGTCACGCCAACGAACAGGTCACAGTCACGCATCACTTCAGAGAAGACCAGCGCGGGGATCTCCTCCAGCCGAAGGGCCGCTGCTCGACGGAGACCTCGAAACTTTCTCGGCAACAACAGTCCGAAGGGTCCGCTTTCCACATTGTCGGGCTCGGCAACCTTGAGCGGAACGAATTCGATGCGACCCGTGCCGATGGCCAGATACACGCCATGCGCCGTCGTGGATTCGTCGTCGCCATCCCCCGCCTCTGGAAACTCCACGTCGAACTTCGCGACCAGGTTGTACTGGCCGAGTTCGAGCGACGGCGTATTGTGCGAGTCCCAGTTGCCCATTGCCTTAAACTTCCAGCCCCGTTCCCGACAAAGAGAAACGAACTGGTGCTGGCGGATGACGTGCGACGCGAAGCGATTGGAGTAGGTTTCGGTCTCGCGTTCGGCGTCGGTCAGCAAATAGACCTCGCGATGCGCCTGCTTGAACGGCTGGCGCACCTGATGGTCCTCGAGCCAGCAACGCCAACTCAGGATCGTCTGCACGTCGGACCGGATCGGATGCCACATTCGCACCCGCGCTTCAAGGGAGGGCTGCATCGCATGGCCCGACCAATTCACAAGGCCGCCTTGCCAGGGAATGGCAGTCCGCGTTTCACCCCGCTCCTCAAACTCCCAGATAAGACGGGCCGCGAAGTGCGACACCAGCGGATGATCGAGATACCACTGCTTCCACCGTTCGTAAGAACAAGTGCCTTGCGAAACCAACTGGCGCTCAAGCCGGAACCGCTGCGCCGTGATTTGTCCGTCCAGCTCCTTGACGCTGCGGTTCAAGTCCTTGAGCAGTTCCGCGTGCTCCTCTTTGACGCTCGCAGGCACGCTCTTCAGGGCTTTACCTTCGTGGCTCCAGGTTAAGGATGCCCCATCGCGGCCAATTGCGAGCCTCGCTTCGCAATCCGCGACCTGCTCAACCCGATTTCCAGCCGCATCCAGTCCAAACGTCGGAACCGCCATCGCCTCAAGATCGT
The DNA here is from genome assembly GCA_963839215.1 of uncultured Acidobacteriaceae bacterium. Taxonomy (GTDB): domain Bacteria; phylum Acidobacteriota; class Terriglobia; order Terriglobales; family Acidobacteriaceae; genus Telmatobacter. Next base: position 209,314 of record CAWITZ010000005.1, read on the forward strand.
CGCGGGACACTTGATTGCGCTCGGCAGCCTCGTTCATCGCCTTTTCGATCAGCCTGCGCGCCACGTCATATTTAACCTTTCCCGCCAGGCGGCTCAACTGCGATACACCCGCGAGACCCGGCATGGCGGCCAGCGCGTTCACGCACGCATTGCCCACGCGATGCGAAATCGCGCCAATCATCGGTATCTTCCGGAAACACCCGAATGCGAAGTCTGCGATATCCGGCGCGATGGAAACATCGCCAAGCGCGCCCAGCACCCAAATGAATCCTTTCTGGTAATCCGCCTCCCCCTCAGGAGTCTGAATGGTCGTCTCACCTGGCGTCGGACCCAGCGCCAGCCAGCGCCGGGCCGCCTCCAGAACCTCGACCAGTCCGATACGTGAGGCCAGAGTCACCGCCTCGCTCTGCCACTTCTTTGAGGCCGTGCTCTGAGTGAGCGATCGTGCGTGAAGTAGAAGAGCTTGCCAATCAAACTTCTTTTCAGATGCGGCCACTTCCTCGAAAACGATTCGACTCCACGCGCCGGCGGGCGCAACCGGTTTCTCTTTGGGTCCACCGATGAGAAGATCGATTCGCTCGTGAATCTCCTTCATCTCGGGCTCGCCGTGATAACGGGTGACACAGCCGCGCAAGCGATGCAGTGCCATAAGCAGTGCCGGGGTCCTGGGTACACCGTCGATTGCCGACAAAATCGCTTTGAACGGAAATGGCAGGTTCGGCTTCGAGACGAGCTCCACCAACCGAACCGCCTCGAAGGAATTAAGCTCCACGCCGCTTCGCAGAAGAGCAGCTGCCACAATCTTCAAAACGACCGGGAACTGAAACGCGTGGAAGCTGATGATCCCGTTGAGTGCTTCAAAGACGAAAGAAACGCGCGTCTCGGACGGCTCGCTCTTCAAGCGGCTCAATGGCGCTTCGACGATCTTGAGTACATCCCGCTCACGATGGGCAAACGGATTGTGCCCGATGATGGCGACGATCTCGCGCATCCAATCGCTTGCCTCCGGCGCGAGTTCCGGAGCCGGAAACTGGGCTCGCATAGCCCGCTGCAGCGCTTCGGGGTCAACCGCCATTTCATCCTCCGACGAGTGGGACCAGTTTGATGAAGTCGATCTCGGAGTTCTCGTGAAGGTCGAACCGCGCGTCCAATTCCGTCACCTGGTTTCCATCCACAAGCACAAGAAATCCGTTCTTCCCGAAACTCGCCCAGGCGCGGCGACATTGCACTTCCCAATCGAGCGGCCGCTTCGTCCTTAGCCGGAATCCGTTCAGAATCTGCTCCGATTCCTCCGGTTGCACCAATCCCTGAAACGTCTCCGGAAGCGCCTTGTTGTAGCGTTCCACTTCCTGTTGGAGGCGGGCTCGAATCAAATCCCGCAGTGTTACCGGACCCGCATCCAGCCGAATTCCACTGGCAAGTCTCCGCTCCCCTTGAAGAGGTGCATCGAAGATCAGAATCGCCATGAGTCTCCCCCAAATCAGAACAAAACCTCTGCGAAAGACAGGGCCGCAGATCGACCAGGCATTTGTAGAATCGAAGTTCAGCTAAATTGCAATCCAGTCTACCGCAAGGTCAGGTCGCCAAATCGGTAGAGTGAGTCGGCAAGTGTGCAGGAGTAACTTGGTTCTCATTCGTGCCAACAGGGCAATGCACTCATTGAATGCGACCTCTGTCCATTCGGGTCATTAGTCCTGCGAAACGAATCTGGTAGCCAACTATCTCCAGTTCGGCTGGTAGCTGACCGACCAAGGTTCAGTTACCCAACGATTGCAATGAGCTGAAGGACATGTTCGGCGTCGAAGGATGTCCTTTGGGATTTGCAAATCTCATCCGTCGCCACGGACTGTGCTACATTTCTCGCAAGTCTACGGCGGGGGTGACTCTTTGAAGGCCATCCTGACCACACACTGAGGACGAAATCAGAAGCTCCGCAAGAGAAGGTCTCTTGCGTTCGCCAGCACGTTCTCGCGCATCTCAGGCGCGGGCAGCATGCGGGCAATCTCAATCGCCCCGATCATTGTTGAAAAGATTTGAAAGAAAGCGCGCTCTTTGTCGGCACTTTTGCGCCCCGGCATCATGGGAACCATGCGGTCCTTATAGCGCACCAGTTGCGTAAGAATCTTGCCTCTCATCTTCTTGTTCGCCCGCGCCAGTTCAGGGGCCAAAGTCGGCAGCGGGCAGCCCCGATCGACATGATCGCAATATTCCAGGCTGAGATAGGTTTTTACGATCGCCTTCCAGGGCTCTTCGGACCGAGACTCTTCCGCGGCTCGAACCAGACGGTCGGCAATCTCCTGGAAAGCCTCGCCAAGTGACTCCAGAAGCAGCGCATCCTTGCTCGAGAAATGCTTGTAAAAGCCTCCATGCGTGAGCCCCGCATCCCGCATAACCGATGAAACCGCGGATCCCGTCAAGCCTTCGCTACGAATGCGCCGCGAGGCGTCTTTCACAATCTTCTTGTGGATTTCTGCTTTATGCCCAGGCTGGTAACGCATAGTTCATTATAGGATGCCGATGATCATCCCACTGCGCGGCAACCCTCAGCCCGGTATTTTCAGGAAAATCTGAATCGATAGGATGACGACTATAATCCTATGCAGGTGAAAGGACGAACTTCCCGCAGTCTCAGCCAATCGAAAGCCATCCGAAACCTGCGGATCAATTTCGACCCCTTTCGTGCAAAGGAGTGCTTATGCCGCCGCAAATCATTTTCCTGTTGCAACTCGTATTGGGTTATCTCGCCTGCCTGCTTTGCTTCAGCGTCTATCTCTTTCCCAGGCTCAAGGCGATGGACGCCTTCGCAGCGCAGCGAATCATCGCAACCATTCACAGTTTTCGTTTCTTCGGGCTCGTCTTTATTCTTCCCGGAATCGTCGGGGCTGATCTTCCTGCGCGCTTTGCCACTTCTGCAGCCTATGGTGATTTCGCAACCGGCGTGCTGGCCCTTCTGGCGCTTCTCACGGTCAGGATCAGGCCGCTTTTCTGGTTTTTCGTCGTCGCCTTCAATCTCACAGGAATAATCGACCTCGTCATCGACTATTACTATGCGATTCAGGCCGGTCTGCCTGCGTTGGCAGGGCAGTTGAACGTCACCTATGCCATTCCTATTCTCTATGTGCCCGCGCTGATGATCACGCACATTTTCGCGTTCTACTTGCTGCTGCGGCGCCCTCGGGGCCACTCGATAAGGTCGGTGGCCCTCGATCAAGCCAAAATCTGAATCAGGAATCTGAACCTGATCGCCCGATCAACAAAGCCGGTCCCTTTTCAGCAGGTTTCAGCACGGACCGCGTGCAGCGCCTATGCCACCGCCTACACCACCGGCAGCGCCACTCTGAACTCCGTACGTCCCGGCCCCGAGTCAAACTCGATCGTGCCATCGTTATGCAGCACCAGCCGCCGCGCAATATCCAGCCCAAGCCCCATTCCCTGACCCTGCGGCTTCGTCGTAAAGAAGGGATCAAAGATCCGCTCGCGAATCGCCGCGCCAATGCCCGGTCCGTCGTCAATCACCCGCACCACCACGAGCTCGCCCTCCCGGCGCGCCGTCACTTCAACGTGTCCGCCCTGCGGTGCCGCGTCCAGCGCATTCTCAATCAGGTTTCCCCATATCTGGTTCAGTTCGCCTGCAAAGCCGCGCACCTTTGGCAGCGCATCGTCGACTTTCATCGCTACGGCCACCTGCTTTTCCCGCGCCTTCGCGCGCAGCACCGTCACCGTATCCCTCAGCCCCTCGCCCACGTTCACCGCATCGGCAACCATTGCGCGGTCCATGTGCGTAAAGCCCTTCACCGCGGCCACCAGCCCGGAGACATGCATCGCCGCATCCTGTATCCCCGCCGCGAGGCTGCGCAGTCCGCAGCCTGACGCAGCCCATCGCAGCACCGCGTTCAACGCCGGCCCGCTCACTACGGCCGCCAGCGCATCCAGCGCCTCGAATGTCACATTCGTATCCGCCAGCGCATACGCCATTGACGCGTCCAGCTTCCGCGCGCAGAGCCAGTCGGCAATCGCGTCCTCCCGCTCCGCCTGCTCCAGCGGAGACAGCACGCCTTCCGTCTGCTTTGCCATGCACGCAGACCGAATCGCCCGCACTGCCTCCAATTGCGCTTCGTTCAGATTTGCCGCGCCCAGCGCCAGTGTCGCCGCATCCGCCGTTTCCAGGTGGCGCTCCAGTTGTGCCGCGTTGCGCTCAATCGCAGATGCCGGATTGTTCAGCTCATGCGCCAGCCCCGCCGACAGTTTGCCCAGCGAGATCATCTTCTCGTTCAGCAGTTCGCTCGACGTAAACAGCCGTGCGCGATCGATCATCGTCCGCACCAGCAGCGACGTCAGTTCATGGCAATCATGCGTCAGCGCGCGCAGCTCGTCGCGGTCCAGCGACAGAATCTCCGTCACCTCCTGCGCCACCGCATCCCCCGGCGGCGTCGTCAGCCGCGAGTAGGGCAAAATACCCGACACATCCCCACCCCGCCACTCGATCATCTTCTGTGGTCCCGAGCCGCGATCGACGCACAGCGTCACATGTCCCGTCAGCAGCACATACATCCCGTCAACCTGCGCGCCCCTCGCTGAAAGAACTTCGCCCGCCTCCAGCCGCCGCAGCTTCCCATGCCTCACCAGCCAGGCCAGTTCCTCTCGCGGAGCCGTGCCCACTGTCTTGTGCTGCCCCAGTCGCTCAATCAATTCGCTTTCACTCATACCCACTCATCTTTCCTGCGCCGTATCCTTCGCGCAGCCGCCCTATTCTGCAAAAGCTCCTGCCTCGAACAAAAGGTACCAGACGCAGCGCAATTTCTCGCGTGCCCCATCCCTTCCGCCGTGCAACCATAATTTCCATGGAATTCAGATTTGCTTCCGGAGATCGCGTTCGAGTCTCAGACAGCTTCCTCTGGGCCAAAGGCGCCAACGGCAAAGTCTCCCCGCCCCCCGACGAAATCACTCGTGCCACCGGCCCGTGGGATGGCAATCTCACCCGCGAGGAGATCAGCGAGTTCGGCGCCAACACTGTCTACTGGGTCTGGTTCGATCAACCCCAGTTCGTCGCCGAAGACGACGGTCCTTATATAGGTGGATGCATCTGGGAAAGCGCGCTCTCAAAGATATAGGCCATCTATCTCCCCATCCGTGACGCCCTCGGCGGCTAAGTCAAAGTCAACAAGTCGAATGACTAAGAAATTGCCGCCGCGGCTTGGCCTAGCCCGGCTACATCGGCTTTGAAATTGAAAGCGAGCCTTGCAAGATCAGCGTTCGCGACATCGGGCTCCGCGCCTTCGATTAGCCTGACGCGCCGCACAGACCGCTCCGGCCAATGGCCTACTTCTTCCCGCCCGTTGCCGGAACGCCCACCGCCGCCAGCACGCTCTTCGCATCTGCCGAGAACTGCCCAGTCGGCTCGAGCGCCAGATATTTCTGATACGCCTCCCCGCATCCCGGCGGCAGCACAATCTTCTGTGTCTTCGGGTCAACCGTCGCCTTGCCCACCAGCGCCTGCCCCTTAAAGTAGTACAGCATCGCCCGCGTCGGATCCACGGCAATTGCTTCGTCCGCCGCCTTCAATTGTTCATCGCTTCTGCCAGTCTGGAAAAAGAAAATCATCTCATTGCGGCGGTAAAGCGCTGCTTCCACCGGATTCGCCTTCACCGCCATGTCAAAGGCGTTCTCACCCTCTGTTACTTTGCCCTGGCGAATATAAATTTCGCCGAGGCTCGCATAGGACGTGCCCATAATGTCCGGCGTCCGCTTGTCCCCGCTGTCCACAATGCCGCCATTAGTGTTGCGCGAGGCCCGCGTTGCCATTGGCGCCACCACACCTGCCGCGTTTCCAGGCAGATAAAAATCATCACTGTGCGCCCGCTGCAGCGATACCGGATCGATGCCCAGGGCAATCTTGAAGCAGTTCTCCGCATCGTCATACTTCTTCAGTCCAATCTGCGCCAGCCCCAGTTCCACCCACGGCAGAATCAGGTTCGGATTTTCTCGCGTCGCCTGCAGCATCAGAGCCTCTGAATCTCCATACCGTTTGTCTTTCGTCGCAGTGCGCGCCTGCACAATCATCTCGTTCCAATTGGACGCTTCCTTCTTCGTCACCGCGCCATCCATCGTCTCGGGCTGTGGGCCCATCGGCGGAGCTGGCTGCGGCAGCGGTGCACCGCTCTGCTGAGCAAGGCAGCAGACAGAAGATGCAACAACAAACGCAAAACTGCAAATGGATTTCATCGGGCCCTCGCGACATCAGTAGTTGAGTTGCCGCGGCAGTATATCCAAAGCGACGGCCCTTTTGCAGTCGCCAAAACCGTGCTATTGATTACTCTGCAAAGTGAAACGTCTGCTTCAACCTGCATTCTGGATTAATCGTTCCCGGAATAATTTCTGCGGCATTGATTTCTAAGTAAATTAAACCTGGCGTTTCACGTGCGGACAGCACGACCGGCCTACAACCCCCAGCCATCGCGCTCGACCACGTCCCTATAGCCCCTATACCCTGGGGTCTTCAGTCCCCGCTCTTTCTAAAACATCTTGTGCGCCTGCAGGTCCTTGTAGTCGTCGAGCGCCTTGATTTGCGTGAGCTGATTCTCTAGCTCTGCCGCTGAGAAGTGCTTCAGTTCGCCCGGCCAGTCCGCAAACGCATACGCCGTCAAACCCACCACCGTCGCGCCCAGGTTCAGGTCCCGCTGGTTCACCTTGTCAAACGTATCGCTCGGCTTGTGATGCAATGTGAAGTACTTCTCCACCGGCGTCCACAGCACAAATGCCGGAACTCCTTCTACCAGAAAAGGCGCCTCGTCCGTCTCGAACGTGAACCGGCCTTCATCCGTCGTTCCATCTGCGCCCAGCGGAGCGAGGTAAGGCTTCAGCGCCGCCAGCGCATCCGTCTCATCTTTGCGGCCAAAGACATACCAGCCCTGCGGTGGCTCCGCGCCGGTGTCTGACACGAACACACCAACGCACTTCGCCGCATCGCTCGCATGCGCCTTCGCATAGCGCAGCGACCCGATCAGTCCCTCTTCCTCGCCGCCAAACAACACAAACCGCATCGTGCGCCGCGGAACCAGCCCCGCTGCCTTCAGCGCCTGCGCCACCGCCATCGCCGTCGACGCGCCCGTGCCGTTGTCCTGCGCCCCCGTGCCCGTCTGCCACGAGTCAAGGTGACCGCCCACCAGCACAAACTCGCCGCTCGTCTCGGTCCCCGCGATATCCGCCACCACGTTATCCACCTTCACGTGCTCGCGAATGCGATTCGTAAAGCTGAACTCGATCTCCACCGGCCCGCGATCCAGCAGCCGGATCAGCAGCTCCGTGTCTTCCTTACCCAGGTTCGCCGCGGGAATATTCGCCACGCTCCCATCGAAGTTGGTCAGTCCCACCATGTTTGCGGAATTGTTCGGGCCGCCGATGCCCAGCACCAGCGCCTTTGCGCCCACGCTCGCAAGCATGTTCAGCGCGTCAAACAGCCCGCCGAAGCCATTCTTCTCCCCAGCAGCCAGCGCCTCGCCGTCCACCAGCACGATGTTGTCCTTGATCTTCGCCGCCTGCGCCTTCACGGCATCCACCGTCGCTGCGTCCAGGTAAAAAACATTCCCGCGTATCCCGCCCTTCGGCGTCGAGGGGCTCCATCCCTCGCTCACCAGGTGCAGCGCCTGCTCATGCGGAGCGATCATGCGCGCCGTCGCCACACCGTCCGGCTCCCATGTCGCTGGAATCTCCCACGCCTCGCGATGCACATTCACCAGACCCATCCGCTTGAACTCCGCTTCGGCCCACTGCGCAGCCTCCGCATAATTCGCCGACCCCGTCAGCCGCCCGCCAATGTCATCCGCCAGGTGCCGGTCATACTCATACGCCTGGCCGGCCACCATCATCTGTCCGCCCAGCTTGATCAGGTCGCTCTTTAGCTGCGCATCCACCGCCGGCGCCGTCTGCCCCGCGGCCATTGCGCCACTGCACGCACACATCACAGCGCCCATCCAAAGCATTCCTGCACGTATCTTCATGCCCTCGATCCTCTCTTGATGGCGGAGCTTCATCGCACACTTCGGCTCGCCATCTCAACGACTGCCATCTTACAATCCTTCGCGATAACCGGCCTTAGCGTCCTCTCCCGTTTTTCTGCGCCGGCGCGCTGTTTCTTACATCCGTCGGGCCGCGGCCGCTGCTACCATCTCAGCCATGAACAAACTCGCGCCCTTTCTCTGGTTCAATAACAATGCCGAAGAAGCTGCCGAGTTCTACCTCGGCATCTTTCCCCACGCGCGCATACTCAACGAGGTGCGCTCCAAAGGTGTCGGTCCCTGGCCCGCGGGCAAAATCGCCACTGTCACCATCGAGCTTGAAGGTCAACAGATGGTTTTCCTCAACGGCGGCCCGGCCTACCAGCTCACCCCCGCTTTCTCATTCTTTATCCGATGCGACTCCCAGCAGGAAATCGACAGCTACTGGGACAAGCTGATCGAAGGCGGCAAGCCCATGGCCTGCGGCTGGCTCACCGACCGCTTCGGCCTCTGCTGGCAAATCGTGCCCCGCAATATCGACCAACTGATCAGCAAACCCAAAGGGATGGAAGCCATGATGGGCATGGTCAAAATGGATCTTGCCGCGCTCGAAGCCGCCGCTCGCGAAAACTGAATGCAACCACAACTGCAGCGACACGCCTCGACCGACGCCCGCGTCCATTCCGCCGACTACGTCATCGGCTCCACTGCCGCAGTCGCTGCCATTCGGCCCCAGACGATCCAGGCGGAGCGCAGAGATCGCCTCTTCTATCTGATCGCCGGCTTCGTCATCTTTGTCGGCGTGGCCATCGGCTTTCATATGTTTTACCTGCATGGCTTGAACGACGCAGGGATGCCCGTCACACAGCAAAGCGCCCCAATCGTTTACGTTCACAGCGGACTGATGACCTGCTGGATGCTCCTTTTCCTGTTGCAATGCAGCCTCGTGGTCAGGGGGAATCGCCGTTTACATATGCGGCTGGGAGCGATTGCAGTCGTGCTCTACGCCCTCATCGTTCCCATTGGCGTCATCACTGCGCTGCTGCAGATCCATTACGCTGATCCACGGTCATTTTCACCGTTCGGGCCCTATCGGTTCCTCGTCCTTCCGCTGGCTGAAATCGCAAATTTCGCGCTCTTTATCGGCGCCGGATTTTTATTTCGACGTACGCCGGCATTGCACCGGGCCCTTATGTTGATGGGTACGCTGTCAGTCGCCCAGGCGGGCATCGGACGCATAGGCTCTATCCGGAACGCATTCATTCAAGCGACTCACTCCGCATTTTTCCCTACCTTCTGGGGATCGACCGTCGCCGTCGCACTGATTCTGTGGCTCCTCAAGCTCGCCATGACGCGCCGCTTCGATCGCCATTTTGCCGTCGCCCTCGCTCTTTTCGTGGCTTCCGGATTATTAAGCAGCTATGTCTCCATGACCGCCTGGTGGCTTCGGTTTGCGCACCACATCACGCATTAGGCCGATCGCTTCATCTGCTGACACTGGTTCGTCAAGGTTGCCGCCTCTCTCCTCATCCGCACGCCCCTGGGTTTACGATGGTCCCCGCACACCTTTTCCGGAGGGCACCGTGATCAATCGCAGAGACTTCGTCACCGGCTCCGCCGTCGCGCTCGCCGCAACCCTCGCCCCGCCGCGCCTCTTCGCCGATGACCCCGGCACAACCGCCCTCACCATCGACGCTGCCCGCGCCACTGGCCCACTCCCGCACTTCTGGGAAAAATGCGCCGGCTCCGATCGCACGGTCGTCGGTCTACGCTCGCAGTGGCGCCAGGACCTCATCCGCTGCCAGCGCGAAACCGGCATCCAGTCCGTTCGCTGCCACGGCCTCTTCAATGACGAGATGGGCATTGCTCCCGCGCCCGGCCGATTCAACTTCCTCTACGTCGATCAGATCTACGACTTCATGCTCGACAACGGCGTGCGCCCTTTCGTCGAGCTCAGCTTCATGCCCGAGGCCTTCGCCTCCAGCGCCAATCGCATCTTCTTCTACAAGGGCAACGTCTCACCGCCCCGCCGCTGGCAGGACTGGCACGACCTCGTCGAAGCCTTCGCCCGTCATTGCGTGCAGCGCTACGGACTCGCCGAGGTGCGCGGCTGGAAATTCGAAGTTTGGAACGAGCCCAACATCTCCTTCTGGGCCGGCTCGCAGCAGGACTACTTCGAGCTCTACCGGCAGTCCGCGCTCGCCCTCAAATCCCTCAGCCCTGACCTCCAGGTCGGCGGCCCGTCCACCGCGCAGCTCGACTGGATCCCCGACCTCATCCACTTCTGCGCCACCAACGGCGTGCCCCTCGACTTCGCCACGACTCACGTCTACCCCAACGACCCGCAAAAGCGCATCTTCGGCAAAGACAACATGTATCCCTTCGAGCAGGTCATTCCCCGCGGCGTCGAGCACGTCAAACAGCAGATCGAAAGCTCTAAAATGCCGCACCTGCCCCTCTGGGTCACCGAGTGGTCTTCTCAGAACCCTGCCTTCATCGCCGACACCATCAAAAACTCCATCGGTCTCGCCGAATGCATGTCTTACTGGACCTTCTCCAACGTCTTCGAAGAAGGCGGCGTGCCCCCCGGCATCTTCAACGGCACCTTCGGCATGCTTGACCAGTGGGGAATCGCGCGCCCGTCCTTCCACTCCTTCGTCTTCCTCCACAAGTTGGGCGACACGCAGCTGCACACCGACGCAGGGCCGGTTCTGGCCACGCGCCGCGCCGACGGCAGCCTCGCCATCCTCCTCTGGAACCTCATTCCCGCCACCGAGGGCGGAGTCGCTAACGGCAATCCCATGGCCGCCACCGGCGGCGCCAGTGAGATCAAAGGCGCTCCGAAACAATTCCAGCTCAAACTATCCGGACTCAACGGTCCAAAATCCATCGCCGTCTCCCAAACCAACATGCAGGCCGGCTCAGCCGTGCCCAAATGGAGCCAGATGGGCAGCCCGCAATATCCCAGTGCCGCCCAGCTTGCGGAGCTCCGTTCCGCATCCGAGCTGCCCAGACCCGCCACTCACACCCTCACCGGCGGAACATTCTCCATCGAGCTGCCCCCCAACGGCCTCGCGCTTCTTGAGATCGCCCCATGACACCACAGTGCGCATTTTTCGGGAGTATCCGATGTCATTCTGAGCGAACGGGGCCCCAGGCGCTTGTTTCAGCCTGGGGGTGGTGAGTCGAAGAATCTGCATCTACCCACACTTCGATCTGAAAGGAGTCCACACACAATGCGCACACGCCTCGCACTAGTCTCTATCTTCGCGGCCGCCGCCGCGCTCACTGCGCACGCCCAGCATCCTGACTTCACCGGCGCCTGGCACCTCAACACCACGCAAAGCTTTCTCGGCGCCGACCACCCATTCCCCGACTACGCGCTCACCCGCACCATTCAGCAAGCCGGCGACACCTTCTCCATCACCGACGCCTCGGTCAACAATTCTTTCGTCAACATTCCGCTGCCCGACTCGACCATCACCTGGTCCGTGCCCACCGACGGCAAAGAACACCCCACAAAGCTCCCCTCCTCCATCCCCAACGCGCCGCCTTCGACCGCGCAGGTCACCGCCACCTGGCAGGCCGGCACGCTCGAAGTTGTGCAAATCGCCAACGGCCTTGCCGCCTGGGGCAGGCAGCGCTTCTTCCTTGCCGATAACACCCGTCAGCTCATCGTCCTCGTCGAGCAGCACTCCATCTACGGCGACTCCGAGCAGCGCCTCGTCTTCGACAAAGCCCCGTAATACCGGCCGATTTTCAAACTCAAGTGAACGCATTCGTGGACTCAGCCCGCCGATGGAAGCGGGACGACAGACCCAGTCGTGGAACTGCGGTTTTCTAACTGACAGAAGCTCAGCTCGTTGAATACCATAGGCACCTGCGTCCTGAATATCGGTAGCCAACCCGGCAGAATGGACATGTGAAACCACCACGCCTGGACTCGGAAGTGTGGTCAGAGATCAACACCGAAGCCGGCTGCAACGTTGACGCAGCAGGACCCGAGGACAGAACTTGGAGTATGCTGAATTTGCGTTGCCGTGCTGCGTTGACTGCTCTAAAGGCATGCCTTAAGCAATTTAGTGAAATCGGCTATTTCTCAAGTGTTGGTGGCGACTCTCGCGGTTAGGGACACTCGGCATTCTCATTGTGGGCATCTCTCAATATCATTTTGGGGCTATTTGCGTACACTCGCAAGCTAATCCCCATGGCGGCTGGCCTTCGCAAGCATTTTCAACACCTATATTCTGTCCGACGTATGCTGCGATTCGTCAGGTGGCGGACCTTTGGTCGCTAGAAGGGATGGGCCCTGCAAAGCACGTCATGATGCAACTTCCGGCCTTTCCGCGTTACAACGATGGATTCGTTAACTTTTCGAGATGGAATGTCAATCATCGGTTCAATGGACCTAGTTGCTGGACGTAATGTCTATACTCTGAGGCCACATCTCTGCCTGAATACGGATTTTCCAACGCCAGACAGTTCTAGTCCTCGTGGCGATCGATTTCGATTGTTTTGGAAGCTGTCTGGACGTGCTACCAGATGTGCGGATGGGTTCGGTAATCAAGAGCGACGACTTGATTTAAGAAGAGGAGTGCGGTCATTCCGGAGAAGAGATGCTGAATTCCTTCGACCGCCTAGACATTGGTCCGGAATGGCTTTACGGTTAAGGCTGGAAGCTGGATTGATCGGCCATGCGGCCGTATTACGACCACGTAGGAAGTCACTCGTCAAATGGCTTCCGGCATGGGCTATTTGTCTCCTCGATATACACGCCGTTCCAGACTTCCAGCGTGTTCATCGTCGTCTCGCTCGAAGCCGACCACCCTGAACCGTCTGCTCTCCCGCACCAGCCGGGCGAGGGCAGGTGGCCCACCATGGAGTCTGAATGATGCGCTTCGGACATCTGTGCCCCGTTCATCCGTTCTTTGCGATGAGCGGGGGTTGGCTGCTTTCCCACCCAAGCCGCCAAAGACGCGCGGCTTGGATGGGGCACGAAGATTCATGCGATGACCAGATACGATTAAATTTTGTCCGGGCCACCTGCCAATCGGCTCAAAGCGCGGCTCTTCGGTCAGACAGATGACATCACCGTTCTCACTCTCGATCGGCTCGCGATGGCTTGACCCTCGGGGCCTCAGCCCCACGGCAAGCGGGGATCGCACGATATCGTCCTCGGAGTCTCCGAATGCTTTTCTCGAATTAGGCAACAGCAACACCAGGATCGCCAACACATCCAGCGTGGCGACGATCGGAACGAACGATCGCGGCACCAGGGCGCGCAGCAGGTCGAAATACGAATCATCCGGCAGCCACTGCATCGCCCACCAGGGTGCGCTCAAAGCGAAGAAGGGAAGCATGAGCCATCGTGCCCATCGCTGCAGATTCCACAATCCCAGTCCAACCGCGACGGGATAAAGAACGATCAGAGCCGCGATGATCAGTGCCTGATCTTTGCTGAGTGCGACCTGACCAGCCGCACCTGAAACAGAAGAGGACTCATGCGAATTCCAAAGGCCCGAAATGATCAACGCGAGTCCCGCGGCCTTCACAAAGTGCCAGAGAGCCACAAGCTTTATCCCGGGCGGTACGTCGGAGTCGGCCCCTCTGCGCGCCACCGGCGAATCTTCCACTTAGACCTCCCTTAGAGACTGCAACAGCATAACGCGTCCGTAGTCCAATATTCGACTTCAACTCCGACTTGCTGCATCCCCGTATAATTGCCTCGCTTCGCACCGACAGGTTCGACCCATGCCCGACATCACCATCCGCACCGCCCGGCCTGAAGACGCCGCCGCTCTGCGGCCAGATTTGCTACGACGCGTTCTCGACCATCAATGCCGCGCACAACTTTCCCTGCGACTTCCCCGGGCCCGAAGTCCCCATCGCTATCTTCACCGCGCTCTTCGCCCACCCACACTTCTACTGCGTCGTCGCTGAACGCGAAGGCCGCATCATCGGCAGCAACTGCCTCGATCTCCGCTCCGTCATCGCCGGCATCGGCCCCATCACCATTGACCCCGCCGTGCAAAACTCGGGCGCCGGTCGCCGCCTTATGCAGGCCGTTCTCGACCGCGCCGCCGAGCATCACGCTCCCGGCATTCGCCTCGTGCAGGCCGCATTTCACAACCGCTCTCTCTCGCTCTACACCAATCTCGGCTTCGATGCCCGCGAGCCGCTCTCCTGCATGCAGGGACGCACCACGACCCGTTCTATCCCCGGTTATTCTGTCCGCCCTGCTGCACCCGCCGACATCCCCGCCTGCACCGCGCTCTCCCTGCGGGTCCACGGATTCGACCGCTCCATCGAGCTCGCCGAGGCCATCGACCACAAGACTGCTTTCGTGGTCGAACGCGACGGACGCATCACCGGCTACGCAAGCGCGCTCGCTTTCTCCGGCCATTCCACCGCCGAAACCAACCCTGACCTCCAGGCCCTTATCGCTTCTGCCGACGCCTTCGGCGGCTCCGGCATCCTTATCCCCACGCGCAACAGCGCTCTCTTCCGCTGGTGCCTCGCCAATTCGCTTCGCGTCACTCAGCCCATGACCCTCATGTCCACCGGCCTCTATAGCGAACCCGCCGGTGCCTGGTTTCCCTCCGTGCTTTTTTAAGTTCCTGCTTTTGTTTTCTAAGTTCCGGTTTTTGCTTTTCCAAATCCGGATTAGCCAGTCTGAAAAACGCGTGCCCCATCCATGCGTGGCTTCATCGCGCATGGGTGCGAAACCACAACCTTCACCCCAGCCCATGTCATTTATGAGCTCTTCGCTCCAATTCCCTCCGATAACTGGGAACGCAAAAAAAGAGCAGGCGCCCCGATCTTCCGGAAGCGCCCGCCCTTCTTTCCCCCTGAATCCCTACTTATTCCTGCGTATTTGTCGTAATGTTCCAGCCCACTGGAGGCGTGCCGCCCGTGCCGCCATCGTCGGCGCCGCCGGACGACTTCACCTTGACCGCGCCGTACTCAAGCTGCACATCCGTATACTTCGCCGGATTGCCATCCTGCGCCGACGAACTGGCCGCCACCGTCAGCGAGTGGACCGCCACTTCGCTGAAATCAAATTCCGTCGTCGTTCCGTCCTTTTCGCTCACCATCAGCGAGCAAGTCTTAAACGGCTCTCCCTGCGCTGTCGGCAGTATCAGCGGCTGAAACGCTGACAGTGCCGCATGCACCTCAAGCGGCTGAGATGTCACCTTGCCCGCGCCTGCGCCGCTCGACTGCGACCCGATATTCGGCGTCTGCACAAGGCCAAAGGTAAAGTAGCTCACATTAAATTGCACCGAACTGCTCGATCCCGTGCAGCTGAACGAACCAACCGGCTTGGCATACGCAAATGATCCGGCTGAGAGCGCAAACCCGCACACTGCCGCCAGAAAAGCACTACGGCTCTTCATCAAAAAAGACCCCCTGAAGTTTTAATTGCAAACCGCTTCGTAGCTTAGCAACCACTCATCCAGTCTCCGAGTCCCCCTTTCGGGTCAGCGCCATTACTTAGGGAATCCACGTCGTTTCTGCGCAATATTGACTTAGTAATAACGAGTACGCTTCGATTTCATCGGTCCTGCCGCAATCTCTGCTTGCGTCTCCTGTGCATTCCCCGCACAATAAACCGTTCCCTCTTTATCAACTTGCTTTTTCACGAGGAAAGTCGCGTGATCCATCGAACGCTGCGAGCGCTGGCTCTCGCTGCTCCAGTTTTTTTCTCCAGAATTCTTTTGCTCTCCCTCACCCTCGCGCCGTTGTGCTGCGCCACGCTCCCCTTCACGCCGCCGTGCCTGACCGCATCGCGCCGCAAGCGGACCTCACGCGCCTGCAGCCGCTGCCCAATCATCATCCGCTCTGGGCGATCCCCGCCAACAGCGTCGCCGCCGTGCCAGACTCCAGCTCCGTCAATCCGCTCACGCTGGTTCTTGCCCGCTCGCAGCAGCAGCAGGCAGCCTTCGAGCAGTTCCTCGCCGACCAGCAGAATCCCGCCTCGCCCGACTATCACCACTGGCTCACACCCGCCGAGGTTGGCGAGCGCTTCGGCGTATCTGACGCCGACATCGCCACCATCACCGCCTGGCTCCAGGCCCAGGGGCTCGTCGTCGATTGGGTCGCACCCAGCAGGCTCTTCATCGGCTTCAGCGGCGCCGCCTCGGCCGCTGTCAATCGTACCTTCCAGACGCAGTTGCGCACCTACCGCGTCAACGGCGTCACGCGCATGTCGGTCGCTTCAGATCCGCAGATTCCCCAGGCCCTCGCGCCGCTCATCGCCTCCATCCGCGGCCTCTATTCCATTGATGAGCAGCCCCAGCACATCGCCCTCCCCGCTCAGCAGGCGTCCCCGCAGATTTCCACTTCCAGCACCGCTCACTACATCGGCCCGGCCGACTTCGCCTCCATCTACGACCTGCCGAACCTCTACGGATCCGGCGTCACCATCGGCATCGTTGGGCGCTCTCGCACCAATCCCGCCGACTTTGACAACTTCAAGTCCCTCGTCGGATATGGATTCACTGACCCCACCGAGGTTGTGCCCACAGCATTCGGAGGCGTTGATCCCGGGCCGGCGTACACGGCGCCTCCCGCCGCCACTGTGTCTACCGTCGAGCAGTCCGAGGCCACCCTCGACGTGCTGCGCGCCGGCTCCGTTGCGTATCAGTCGAATCTGCTCCTCGTCATCGCTTCCGTGGCAAGCGGCGGCATCGGGGCAGACGCGCAGTACCTCGTCAACACCACTCCGCTCCCGGCGCAGATCATGACCATCAGCTACGGCGCCTGCGAGTCCGCCGCCGGCTCTTCCGGAGTCAGCTACTGGAACTCCCTCTTCCAGCAGGCCGCGGCGGAAGGCATCTCCGTCTTTGTCTCTTCTGGCGACTCCGGCGCATCCGGCTGCGACCAGGCATTCATCGCTCCGCCATCTTCCCCTGCAGCCAACAGTCCCAACTACATCTGTTCTTCCAGCTACGCCACCTGCGTTGGCGGAACCCAGTTCAACGACACCGCGTCTCCCTCCACCTATTGGTCGCTTCCCTCTTTTCCGGGCCAATCGGCCCTCGGCTACATTCCTGAGGGTGCATGGAACGAATCCTGGAATGGCTCCTCCAGCATCGTTGCCGCCACCGGCGGAGGCGTCAGCGCCTATGTCGCCACTCCATCCTGGCAGCAGGGAGCCACCGGTGTGCCCGCAGCCGACTCCGGCCGATACACACCCGACATCTCCTTTTCTTCCTCCATTCACGATGGCTACTTCGCCTGCTTTGCAGCCGGCGGCGGCTCCTGCGTCGTCTCCAATGGCAGCGTCAGTTTCGTTAGTTTTGCTGGAACCTCCGCGGCAGCTCCCGGCATGGCGGGCGTCGCCGCGATCCTCGATTCGTATCTCACTGGTCCGCAGGGAAATCTCAATCCCGGCCTCTACCAGATGGTCTACGGTGCGCCTGACGCCTTCCACGATGTCACTCTCTCGTCCAGCGGCGTCGCATCCTGCGATCTCAATACCCCCAGCCTCTGCAACAACAGCATCGGCGGGGCCAGCCGGACTTTCCGGGAGCCATCCCGGTTACGCCATCGGCGCCGGCTACGATCAGGCCACCGGCCTCGGCTCGCTCGACGTTGCAAACTTTGTCCGTGCCTACGCCACCGCGGGCACCATCATGACCCCCACGGTGTGGGTCACGGCAGTCTCGACTCTGCCCTCCAACCAGCCTCTGCCCCTCACCGCGACTATCGGCGGCGGTCCCGGCAGCCCCGCGCCCACAGGGACCGTTATCTTCACCATCGGCAGCTACACCTCCGCCTCCCTCCCCATCGCCAACGGCTTTGCCAGCATCTTCCTTCCCATCGGGACCATCCCCGTCGGCAACTACACGATCAAGGCTGCCTACACGCCTGACACCGTCAGCGCCACGCGCTATACCAGTGCAACCGCCTCCCAGGCGCTCTCCGTCATCGTTCCTCCAAAGGTCGCGCCGACCATCGAACTCACTCCCTCGTCGACGATCATCAATAATGCGGAAACCGTCACTGTCGGCGTCGTCGTGGACACGCCGCAGTACTACCCCACGCCCACTGGATCGGTCAGGCTCACCAGCGGCTCCTACACTTCCGCCTCCGTGGTCCTTGCCGGCGGCAGCGCCACCATCACCGTGCCCGCCGGCTCGTTTGCCGTCGGCACCGACACCTTCACCGTTACCTATACGCCCGACTCCGCCGCTTCTTCGAGCTACCTCACCAGCACGGGCACCAGCACAATCCAAAACCAGGGCGCAACCATTACTCCGATCGCCCTTCTGAATTTCGAGCCCTCCAACCCCACCACCGCGCAGCCGTTCATCGCCTCCATCCAGATCTATGGCTTCACCGGCAACCCCACGCCCACCGGAACCGTGGTTCTCACCAGCGGCGCCTACACCTCGGGCTCGCTTACGCTCTCCGGCGGCTCCGTTCTCTCTACCATTCCCGCTGGCTCCCTGCCGCCCGGGCTCGACGCTGTCACCATTGTCTACACACCCGATGCCGCAAGCTCCGCCACATACTCCGGCGCGACCGCCACCGCCCAGGTTGCGGTCACGCTCTCCCCTCCACTCAATCCGTCCATGACGCTCGTTCCGCTCAGTGCGACCCCCAGCGTCACGCAGCCGCTTTCACTTACCGTCACCCTCCACGCGGCAGGCGGCTACTCCGTTCCCACCGGCAGCGTCTACGTGGGAGTGGCCGCGTTCCCCTCCGTCGGTGCCACGCTCGTCAACGGCTCCGCCACCGTTATCCTCCCGACCGGGTCCCTCTACAGCGGCGCCAATGTCATCACCGCCTTGTACTACCCCGACGGCAACGCCAGCTACATCTACACAAACCAACCTGTCTCGGTCACGGTCAACGCCGTTCCGGCAACGCCGGCAATCGTGGTAACGCCGCAGCCACCCAGCGCTTTGACCACCGATTCAATCCATGTCACGGTCACGGCAAACGCGGGCTCCGGTGCGCCGCCCATCGTCGGCTCCCTAACCCTCTCCACCGGCCCGTGGTCTTCGCAATCCGGATTTGCCGCCGGTTCGGCAACCTTCGACATCCCCGCAGGGGTACTGCTTCCGGGGTCCGATACCCTTTCTGCGGCCTACAGCGGCAGCAACTACTACAACCCCGCCACGGGAACCGCCACCGTAGACATCACCGAGGCCGCCGGCGCCGCATTCACCATCAGCGGAACCTCCGTCACCTTTACATCCACCTCGCCGGGCGGCGGCAATTCCGTCCTCACGGTCACCCCCGTCTCCGGCTTTGTTGGTGCCGTTCAATTAACGGCCGCCATCACCAGCCAGCCCGTCGGCGCCACCCGCCTTCCCACCCTCAGCTTCGGAACCACTTCTCCGGTCAGCCTTCTCAGCTTCAATCCCGGAACCGCGAGGCTGTTCGTTACCCCTCCCGCCAGCACAAGCGGCGCTCTCAACCCGCCGCCGCCTCCGCGCGGCCGTTGGTACGCCGCAACCGGCGCAACTCTCGCGTGCATTCTTTTTCTCTGGATTCCGCGCGGCCGGCGCTCCTTGCGCAACATTCTCGGCGCCATCGCGCTGCTCACTGTGCTTACCACCGGCCTGCTTGCCTGCGGCGGCGGCACCAGCACCGGCGGTAGCTCCGGGACCACGGCACAATCCGGCGCCACGCCCGGCAACTACGTCATCACAGTCACCGGCACTTCCGGCTCAGTCACCGCCACCGGCACCGTGAACCTCACCGTCGTCCAGTAAGCCGGCCAACTACGAGTCCGCAACTACGAGCCGTGAACGCTTCGTCATTGCTCCCCTCACTGCTCGTAGTTGGCCCACACCCCCAACACCTTGCCCGCCTGGCTCATCTGCATCACCTCGGCCGTCTTGCCGCCGCGCACATTGTTCGCGTAGCAGACCACAATCGTCTCCACACCCCACAGCACATCCGCCAGGTCAAAGCGCAAATCGGCGTACGCTGCCAGCCCGCGCTCAAAGTACGCGCGCACCGCCGCCTTGCCCTCCACTCGCCCGTAGTTCCCAAGCAGCCGCGCCGCTACCGGAGACACCAGCACCACGCCCTCGTCATAGTGCTCCAGAATCCGCTCCAGGTCGTGGCTGTTCCACGCCGCAACCCACTCCTGCGCAAACCCGCGCGCAAACTCCGCCTGCAAAGGCAATGCCTTATCCATGCATCAATCCTCCCGCAATTTCCTGCGCCGGCAATCTGAATTGTTGCCAACCGGCCTCTTTCGCCGGCGTGACTAAGAACTACCCGCCACCACCCGCTCGATCCTTCTGTCCGGGATCAACCAGACCAGCGCCACCACCACATAGATCGCCTGCGCCACCCATCGGCTATAAAACGCCAGCGGAATCGCCAGCGCATACAGCACCACCGAAAGCGTCGCCTTGCGGTCATGGCCCACGGCCTTCGCCAGCAGCGACTCGTTCCTGTCCGCGCGAATCAGCAGATGCTCCAGAATCCCGTAAGCCGCGCCGGCCATCATCAAAACCCCTCCATACAGCGCTGTCGGCATCGCCGCAAAGTGGTTCTCCCCCATCCACCCCGTCGCAAACGGCAGCAGCGAGAGCCAGAACAGCAGGTGCAGATTCGCCCACAGCACCGCGCCTGAAACGCTCCGCGCCGCGTGCAGCATGTGGTGGTGGTTGTTCCAGTAGATGCCCACATACACAAAGCTCAGCACGTAGCAAAGAAACACCGGCGCCACGGGCCGCAGCGCCGCCAGGTCCTCCCCATGCGGAATCTTCAGCTCCAGCACCATAATCGTCAGAATGATCGCCAGCACCCCATCGCTGAACGCCTCAAGCCTGCCCTTGTTCATCTCGCCCCCGCGCTCCCCTCTATCTATATATATGTCCCCAAACCCCAGCCCCCCACATATCCCTTGCCCCTTTCCCTAACTCCTGCAGCCGTTTCTGCATCCCACCTTGCAGAAAGGGTTAAGCGAGATGAACGCATACCATCATTCGAAAGCCATTGCACCCCTGGCCGCGAGCTTTTTCCTCGCCTTCGCCGCCTTCACAGTTGCCGCGCAGGATACTGCCTCTCCGCAGGAAGAAGCCATTCCCGCCTCCGCACTCACCACCAAGTCCGTCCAGGCCGTCGGATACGAGGTCGGCGCAGGCAGCACCAAGGTTGCTCTCGTCGCCACCGATCTCGCGCCCGGCGCCGAGGGCGACGCCAAAGTTGAAATCAAATCCAAAGCCGACCGCGCCACCGTCCAAGTCAACCTCAAGGGCCTTAAGCCCGCCAATACTCTCGGCGCGGAATTCCTCACCTACGTTCTCTGGACCGTCACCCCGGAAGGCCGCACCGGCAACCTCGGCGAATTGCTGCTCAACAAGAATGGCGAGTCCAAACTCGACACCAGCACTGCCGCCCAGGCCTTCTCCCTCATCGTCACCGCCGAGCCATATTTCGCCGTCCACATTCCCAGTGAAATGGTCATTTTCCAAAGCGAGCCCGGCAAGAAAACCAAGGGCAAAATCTTTCCCGTTGCCGAGTACAAACTCATGCGTCGCGCGCAATACGAGAAGAGAGGCAACCCTCTCGCTCTCACTCTCGATCCAAAAACGCCGCTCTCTGTCTATGAAGCGCGTAACGCCGTCGAAGTGGCAAAGTCGCGCCAGGCGGACAAGTTCGCTCCCGAGGTCCTCACCAAAGCAGAGGGCAGCCTGCAGATGATGGAGAACTCCCTCGCCTCCAAGGACAAGAACGCTACCGTCTCCAATGCGCGCCAGACCATCCAGTTCGCTGAGGACGCGCGCGCCCTCTCCGTCCAGCGCCAGGATCAGCAGCGCATCGCCAATGAGAAGGCTGAAGCCGCCTCACGCGCACGCGCTGAAGCCGAAGCAAAGGCCGCGCAAGAAGCCGCCGTCGAAAAGCAGCGCTCCGATGCCGCCGCAGCCGAAGCGCAGCGCCAGCAGGACGCCGCCAATGCACAGATCGCCTCTGAAACCGCAGCGCGGCAAAAACTGGAGCAGGAAAAGCAGCAGCTCCGTGCCCGCCTTCTCGAGCAATTCAACCGCGTGCTGCCCACCACCGACACGCCCCGCGGACTCGTCGTCAACATGGGCGACGTTCTCTTCGCCACCGGCAAAGCCGATCTCAATCAGGATGCGAAGATCGCTCTCGCCCGCCTCTCCGGCATCGTGCTCAACTATCCATCGCTGCATCTCGCCATCGGCGGATACACGGACACGACCGGCAGCGCCGACTTCAACCAGACCCTCTCGCAGAAGCGCGCCGACGCCGTCATGGCCTACCTCATGACCCAGGGCCTTAACTCTGACGTCATGTCCGCCCAGGGCTACGGACCCAGCAACCCCGTCGCCGACAACACCACCGCCGCCGGCCGCCAGAAAAATCGCCGCGTCGAAATCGTCATCTCCGGTGAAGTCATCGGCAACGCTATCGGCTCACAACCGGGGGGCGCAGCGGCTCACTGAGAAAGCTGTTTCATCGCAGCCGCACCAGGCCGGGTGTCTCCGCACATCCGGCCTTCCGGTAACGAAAAATGCCGTACCCCGCATGTTGGACCGTTATCTGGGCCAGAGTCGCCAGAACATACTTCAGCAGGCCAAAGCCTCCCGCCAGCCACACTGCGTCCTTCATTGATACCGAGGTGGATCCCTGCGCCTCCGCAATTCTCGTCTCAGCCCTCACCCCGGTTGTGCCTCCATCGCCGCGCAAAATATTTCGCCGGCATCGATCCTTACGCATAGCTTATCTCTAGTGTTCCGCGATCATGCATCGCTGAACCCGAAAGAGCGAATTGGACGTTGATTGGTGCCAAATCGCCGAGTCACTCATCGACGATCAGTAACGGGAAGTCGGCCTCCCAATATTCACAACTGAGAGTCGGACGCTTTGTTGCCTATCCGATCACAAGCCATCAAACTGACAGCTTTGCATCCCCTTCAAGCACCCGCTGCTCCAGCTTTGGCGGCGTGCCTGGCTGCCACAGCCTCGCACGGTGCGATACACGGTAACGCAGCGGACCGCCATCGGGAGTCTCCGCGCGCGCGATCGGGCGCACGATGCAGACAAATTCGGTATCGATCGCATCAGAGCCGGCACTCACCACTGCATAGCCGTGCCCGGCCATGTCGACAAATTCCAGGTGCGGCGCGACGTCGGGATTGGTCACTGCCCGCGCTTTTGCGATGTCGCCGCTCGCCGCATATTCGAGCGCAGCGCGCACGCCACGCTTGATCGTCAGGTTGATCGCCGGTTCGGGCGCAGCGCCCGGCGCCTTGCGCACAAACAGCGGAAGGAAAGGGAAGTCCGCGTAGTATTCGGCCGCTTCGGCCAGACCGGGGGCGGAGATCGAACCGGTGATGAAGCTCAGTCCAACCGGGTCGAACCCGGCTGGCGGCAACTTGGGGGCGGCGTAGCCGGCCCAGAAACTGTGGCGATCGCCCGAGATGGTCACAAACCCCGACAGCTTGTGGTCGCGGACCGTGTCATAGATTTCGGCACGCTCGCTGAACGCACTGCTGAAATCGCCGGCGCCGAAGGTGCCGAAATCCTTGCCCGGCCATTTGTCCTTCGTTAGCCCGGCGGGCAGATTCTGCGGATCGGTCCGCATGTCGAGCGTGCCGTTGGTCGCGCCCCAGATCTTCCAGGTCGCTGCCGACTGCGTCAGCCGCTCCTTGAGCCACGCTTTCTGCTCGCGGCCTAGCACCGTGTAAGCGGGCTCGTCCTTGCGGAAATTGGGCGCGCTTTTGTCGCCGATGGTGATCGTCGCCGGGGGATTGCCGCCGGCATACTCCTTGCCCCCGTCAATGATCTCCATCAACTCCTGCGGAAAGACCGGGAAGTTGGAGTCGAAGACGTCCATTTCAGGCCGATCCCCGGGATTCCGCATCGTGTAGCTGTGGAAGTCGGTGAGGATCAGATCGACATGCTTGCCGTAGCGCATCGCGCGATAGGCGGTCATGCTGCCGACGGCGGTGCGGTTGTTGGCCTCGGTGCCGAACCCATGATCGTCGAACGTTTCGATCGGCGCGATACTCACCGTGGGCGGGTCGAACTGCTCGAGCCCTGGGCCCGAGGCCTTGCGCACGCGCGACGGGATATATTCCCACCACGCCTGGTTGGCCGCCACGCGCAGCGGCTGCGCAGGCTCGATCTTGCTGCCGTATCGGATGAAGCTCTGCCAGCCTAGCCACGAGAATTCGTGGTTGTCGCCGATGCACACAAACGGAAAATGCGCGCGCGCGTCCTGGATGTCGGGATCGTCGATATGCGCGCGATAGACATGGCGATAGCCGGCGAGGTTGGTCGGCACATGGAAATTGCCCACCTTGCGGTCATCAGGAATGCGGCCAAGGTCGTAGACGGTGCGCGAATAGCGGTGCGACACTTCGTCGGGATATTCAACGACTTCGTAGATAAAGTCGCCCAGATGGAGCACGAAGCCGAGCTTGCGATCGGCCGGCGCGCGCTCGTCCTCCCAGATCATTCGGCGAAAGGCATTCTGCGCGCCTTCGTTGACGCTGTTGCACGACACAAAGGCGAAGCGTACGGGCCGCGGGTCGTTGGCACGCGGAGCGGTGATCGTGCGACCCATCCGGCTGCCGGCGCCGCTGTCGTCGGTGAAGCGGTACCAATAGGTCGTCGCCGGCAAGAGGCCTCCAACCAACGCGCGGCACGTCCAGTCGGCCGCGGCCAACACCGGCACGCGTGCCTTGGCAACAACGCTGCGGAAGTCCGCATCGCGCGCCACTTCCACCGTCAGCGCCTGCCGCTCGCCCTGGGCAAATGGCCTTCGAGTCCACAGGACCACGCTGTGATCGTCCGGATCGCCAGAAGCGACTCCCTGGGGATAAGACGCACGGTCTTCCCGCCATGCCACTCGCGACGGCGCCCCAGCCGATCGCGTCGCCCACACGCCGATGATTCCTAAAGAAGCAGCGCCCGCCAGAAATTCCCGTCGGTCCATCTCACGCTCCCAATCTCAGTCCCAACTGAGGGCAATAGTTGCATAAAGGACATTGGATCAAAACTGCCCCTACCCTAGCAGCCGCCAAAATCGCGTGTAAAGCTATTCGTGAGGAAGGGGCTATAGCGTGGATGAAGAACGGCGAATACGCCCATCCCTCTTCCTTCCGCCTGGTTCACCGCGCGTAACGGCTGCGCTGTCTTTGCGTCCCGTTGGCAACGAATCGCTTGCACGCCATTCCAGTTCATCGCAGAATGCTGATCTTGTGAATCACGCCATTCCCAGCACGGTAATCTGGGCCTACTCCGTCTTTGCCCTCATCCTCGCCATCGGCCTCATCGCCATCTTTCTTCGCGGCCGCTGGCAAAGCATGCGCGGGCTCGATAAGCTGATCCTCTTCGGCCCGCTATTCTACGCGGCGCCCATAGCCGCCTTCGGCACCGAGCACTTCACACTCGCAAAACCCATCGCTTCCATGGTCCCAACGTGGATTCCGTGGCATCTCTTCTGGGTCTATATTGTGGGCGCCTGTTTTATCGCAGCCGGCCTCAGTTTGGTCACCGGCATTCAGGCGCGGCTCGCCGCGAGCCTGCTGGCCCTCACGTTTTTCCTCTTCTTCGTTCTCATGGACCTGCCGCCCCTGGCACAAAATTGGGCACAAAACTGGGCAGAAAATCCACGTAGCCGCATCGAGGTCGCTCTCATCCTGCGTGAACTCTCATTCAGCGCCGGGGCTCTGGCGCTGGCTGTCAGCCTCGGCCTGCAGGCGGGCAAGCGTAGTGCGCAGATGCTCGCCACCGCCGCGCGATACGTCATCGCGATCACTGTGCTCTTTTACAGCGTCGAGCAATTTCTGCACGCCGATCACGTTCCCGGCGTTCCTCTTGAACGAGTCACCCCGCCCTGGATCCACGGCCACGTGCTCTGGACCTACCTCTGCGCAGCGGCTTATGCGGCCCTCGGCGCTCTATTGCTCACCGGCAAAAAAACACGCTCCGCCGCATTATGGCTCGGCGCCACCGTGCTCTTCGTCGAGCTCGTCGTCTACCTCCCCATCGCCATCGCCGATCGCGCCAGCCTCGACCTCGGCTTCAACTACATGGCCGACACGCTCATGTTCTGCGGAGCCGTTCTTCTGCTCGCGATGCCGGATGCCGGGCACTCCATCCAGGCGCAACCGCAATCCCGCATGGGTGGAAAACAAATGTCTCTGAGTACGTGAAGCAGAGGGATAGAGTGGGATCAGCCAACGTCACGCCCGCTATTTCTTGGGCTCCGTCTTCCAGATGTAGAGGTGCTCGGCGTCGCTCGAAGTCGAAACTTCAAGATGTCTCAGACGCGAGGCGCGATTCAGTGCCGATCGAATGTTCTCCTTCGTATCCGGCAACTCGCTGAACGCGATCTTGAGCGCTCTACCCGCAGGGAGTTGCTCGATATCGCTCAACAGCTGCGTGACGACCTCTTTGTGCTTTCCGTCGCGGCCTTTCGGAATATCGACCTGCTCGCGCGAATCTCCGAAATGGTCGAACCCGGCCAGCAGGAAGCCAGCGACGCCGCGGTGTAACTGTCTCCGGGCTCGCCGTTTCGACCCCACCGCCCTGTCATTCCGAGCGAGCGCAGCGAGTCAAAAACCAGTGTTGTGCAGTCTGTCATTCTGAGCGAACGGGGCCCAAGGCGTTTTCTCCAGCCTGGGGGTAGTGAGTCGAAGAATCTGCATTGTCTTTACCAGGCACTGACCACTTAGTCCGGGTGCCCCAGGTCCCTGTTTTCAATCCCGGTTTTCGGACCTGGGGAACCTCGCACCAAGCCCAGCCGCTTAAAACCGTATGCCAAATGTCAGCGGCAGAAGGTTGGTCGAAACCTTTTCATACTTCGCGTGGTGATACCGCAACTCGGTGTAGAACTTGAAGTGGCCCCCGCCCAGCCGATACGTCACGCCCCCGCCAATATTTTCGCCAAAGGCGTTGTCACTTATGCTGCCGGTCACGAAGTTGACCTCGCCGATCGTGCAGCCATACCACCATGACCAGTAGGGGTCGCAAATCACGCCGACACCCGGCGTGGTTGTTTCACCCGAGCGGCGGTACCAACCGATGCCGCCGATACCATACACGCCGAAGTGCTCCCCGATCTGGGTATGCACCATCGGGTCAAACGTCGTGGCATACTGGCGAGCCGAGGCGCCCGGCGTTTGCAGAAAATCCTTCGTGGCGGAGTTGATGGGCAGGTCGTTCCACATGAATTCGCCATTCAGAGCGATATGGTGGTTGAGGTTGTAACCGCCGCCCACCACAAAGTTTGCGCCGTCATTCACAAAATTGCTCAGGTTGCTCTGCGGAAAGCTGATGCCGCCGCCAATGTTGAAGTTGAATCGGCTGCTGTCTTGCGCTTTTACCGTGCCCAGTGAGCAGAACAGGATCATTGCGATTGCCGCAGATAGGATCCGGATTGGTTGCTTCATGCGTGTACGCCTCCAGAGAAAATTGGGGAATCCGCGCACGTCTATCTTTGGGCACGGCGCGGACACTCGCCGCCTTAGGGAGGCACTCTAGCCCATCCGTCGCTCTCTTTGTACTGGGGGAATCCCTAGTTGACGCGGGCCGCGGTTCGTCGCCCGGTTTTCACCCGCGCGACAAGCTAGTCCGCCCGCAGGGCATCCATCGGCTCAACCGAGGCCGCGCGCCACGCCGGAGAAATCGACGCTACAACCGTGATGAGAAGAACCGCGACGGTAGCGATGACAAAGATCTCCGGATCGAGTACATCCACCTCGAAGACAAGCGAGCGCAAAAGTCGAGTGGCAAAGAAGGCGGCGACCAGTCCCACTCCGCATCCGGCGACGCCGAGCCTCACACCCGATCCGAGAACCAGGCGCATGATTCCCGAGCGCCTCGAACCGAGCGCCAGGCGGATAGCCATCTCCTGCCTCCGCATCGCCGTCGAAAAGGCAACAACGCCATAGATGCCCAGCAGCGCGAGCGTCACGGCTGCCGCGGCAAACGCCGAAATCAGCGCCGTGTTGAACCGGCGCGGTGCCTCTCCTTCAGATACAACCTGGTCCATGGATTCGACCTGCGTTAGCGGCAACTGCGGATCGATTGAGCGAATCGTCGTCTGCAGCGCGGCAACCATCTGCTCGGGCTGCATCGCTCCGCGCAGCGCAATCGAACCGAATGCCCCGGTCAGCATCTTCGGCGGCGCAAAGCTTCCTGCATCGGCCTTGGCCTGGCTCGACGGAAGATAAATCTCTTCTTCCGCATCGGCATCCACAAGCTGCTTCACGCCTTCGATTTCTCCCGTGACAGTAAGCCATGGCAAATCCGCTTCTTTCGGACCGCGATGCAGCCGTTTGCCGATCGGATCCTGCCCCGGCCAGTAATGTTCAGCCAGACCGCGATTGACGATCACCACCAGCGGCGCTCCTTCGCGGTCAGCCGCCGTGAAAGCTCGACCGCGCAGAATGCGTATCCCCTGCGCCTGAAAATAATCGCCGCTCACTTCCGGCATCCACGCTATGTGCAGACCCGCCCCCTTCGGCGCAACATACCCATCGGGAGTAAAGACTCCCAGACCGCCAACGCCGGATGCGGGCAGCATGGATGTCGTGCCGACCGCCTCCACTCCCGGTAACTGCCCCAGCCGTTCCTGCAGGCTTGCGTGGAAGGCGTCAATCGCAGCCTGCGTGGAGTAGCGTTCGCTCGGCAGACTGTATGAGGCTGTCAGAAGATGGTCGGTTCTGAATCCAGGGTTCACCGAGCGCATCTTCTCAAAACTGCGCAGCAGAAGCCCCGAGGCAATCAGCAGCACCAGGGCCACCGCAAGCTCTGCAACCACCAGCACCGATCGCAGATGCGTGTGGATCGGGCCGCCGCTGCCTGTGCGTCCGCCTTCCTTCAGGGCCTCACCCACTCCAATGCGCGCGGCGCTCAGAGCGGGAACCAGCCCGCACAGCAGGCCGGTAACAACCGACAACCCGAGCGCGAACCAGACCACGCGCCAGTCGAGCGCAATCGAGTTGATGCGCGGAAGCGTTTCCGGCAGCATCCTCACCCCCAGCCGCAAGGCAACTGCCGCCAGCGCCAGTCCAAGCACGCCCCCGCTGAGGCTCAGCACCAGCGCCTCAGTGAGGTAAGAACGCAGAATCGCTTTTCCGGCTGCTCCCAGAGCCAGCCGCACAGAAATCTCCCGGCGCCGCCGGACGACCCGAACGAGATACAGGCTCGCAAGGTTTGCGCAGGCGATGAAAAACACCACCAGAACCGCAAGAAAGAGGGTGTGGATCAAAGGCCGAGCCTCGGTTACCGTGTCCTCTTCGAGCGACCGCACCTCGGGATGGATCCGGCGGCTGGAAAGCCCCGGCGGAAAATGATGCATGATCTCCTGCGCCGCTCCGTTCGCCTCCTCCTGTGCCTGCGCCGCTGTAACGCCGCTCTTGAGCCTTCCAACCATAAGGAAGGCCCAGCCGCCCGCGCTTTGCATCTCTGCCGGTGTGAAACTCATCGGCACCCACAGCTCGCTGCGATTCAGCTGCCCCGGCACCAGCGGAAACTCAAACCCGCGCGGCATCACTCCGATAACCTCGTAGGGCCTCCGGTCCAGCAATATCTTTTGTCCCAATATCCCGGTATCTCCATGGAACCGGCCGCGCCAGGTTCGATAGCTCAGAACCACGACCTGCTGGCTGCCCTCATCCTCACTCTTCGTGAACGCGCGCCCAAGCACAGGTGAAACGCCCAGTGCGGAAAAGACCCCTGCCGTCAGGCGTGCCCCATTGATCCGGTCTGGATTCTGAGCCGCGCCATTGTTCGCGATCGAGAATTCGTAATCGGATGTCTGGTAAGCGCCCAGATCGGCGAAGCTGTGGGTGTCCTCTTGATAGATTCGCGCGCCCGGTGCGGTCACATACGGCGACGTGCCGCCATAGTGGACGCCTTCGAGCCGGTCGCCCAGAGTCACAAGCCTGCTCGGCTCAGGAAAAGGCAGTGGCCGCAGCAACACGCCTTCAACGATCGAGAAAATAGCAGTTGTGACGCCGATGCCGAAAGCCAGCGTGATCACCGCCGTGAGTGTGAATCCAGGAGACCGCCACAATTGACGCACCGCATCCCGCACATCCCGCAGAAAAGCTTCCACGCTTGCCTCCGCATGACACCTGATTTTCACTCTACAGTGAGCGCACCCGGCCGGGTGCCCCATTCATGCGTGGTTTCATCGCGCATGGCAGGGAAACCACAACGCTCTGATCCCTAATCCCTGCCCCGTGCCCCAACCCGCAATTGAATTAACCCGCTTCGCCTCGCGTTGCCGGCGCATCCATTACTGCATGGTTCGTGACGATGTGCTGATCGTCGGCGCCGGCCCCACCGGAATGGTGCTCGCTCTCTGGCTCAAAAAAATGGGCATCAACATTCGCGTGCTCGACAAGGCTTCGGGCCCCGGCACAACCTCGCGCGCGATGCTCGTGCAGGCGCGCACCCTCGAGCTCTACCGCCAGCTCGACCTCGCCAACGCCGTCCTTGCCGGCGGAAGGCAGGTCAACGCCATCAATTACTGGGTCGGTGGAGAGAGAAAAGCGCACATCGACTTCGGTCCTATCGGCGAAGGCCTCACGCCCTATCCCTATCTCGAAGTCTTCCCGCAGGACCTCCACGAAAATCTTCTCGTCGAACGCCTCGCGCAAGCCGGCGTCTCTATTCAGAGAAATACTGAAGTCCTCGACTACACCGATCACGGCACCCACATCAGCGCCCGCGCCGTCGATGCCTCAGGCAACCGGAGTGTCTATGAGGCTGCCTGGATCGTTGGCTGCGACGGTGCCCACTCCATCGTGCGCAAAGGCATCGCGGCAGGTTTTCCCGGCGGCACGTATCAAAAGCTCTTCTATGTGGCCGACGTTGAAGCCAGCGGGCCGGCAGTCGACGGAGACGCGAACCTCGACCTCGAAGGCTCTGACCTGCTCCTGCTCTTTAACTACGGCAATGACGGCAGAGTGCGTCTCATCGGCACAATCGATTCCGACGCCACCGCGGACCCTGAGAACCTCACCTTTGCCGATGTCTCGTCCGTCGCCATCAATAAACTGCATCTCGACATCCGCACCGTCCACTGGTTCTCCACCTATCACGTCCATCACCGTGTCGCCGACCATTTCACCAGCGGCCGCGCCTTCATCGCCGGCGATGCGGGCCACATTCACAGCCCCGCCGGCGGCCAGGGCATGAACACCGGCATCGGCGACGCCATCAATCTCGCCTGGAAACTCGCCGCCGTCGTTCGCGGCGAGGCAAGCGAAACCCTGCTCGCCAGCTACGATGCCGAACGCCTCGGCTTCGCGCATCAGCTCGTTGAAACCACCGATCGCGGCTTCACCCTCGCCACCGCCGAGGGCCATCTGGCATCGCTCATCCGCACCCGCATCGCTCCCGTGCTCCTTCCCCTCGCCATCCATCTCAACGCGGGCCAGTTCATCTTCCGCACCGTCTCGCAAACCCTCATCCACTACCGCCACAGTCCGCTCAGTGAAGGAGAGGCAGGAAAAATTCACGGCGGCGACCGCCTGCCCTGGGTGCGCGTCAATGGCCGCGATAACTACGACGCCTTGCCGCTCTGCTGGAACCTCCACGTCTACGGAGATGCGAAGCCCGCTCTGAGCGCATGGTGCGCAGCCCACAACCTGCCCCTCGCCGTCTTCCCCTGGGCACAGGCCTGCGAAGCCGCCGGCCTCGCGCGCAACGCCGCTTACCTGATTCGCCCGGACACCTACGTCGCCCTCGCACTCCCCGATGCCGATCCCGCATCCATCGAAAACTTCCTCACCGCCCGCAGCCTCCACCCCGCCAAGGTCGCGCAATCCTGAATCGACATCTGTCATCCTGAGCGAACGGCCTCGCCGGGTGCACTGGTCACTGACCTTTCTTCTCCATCCAAACATCCCACGTCAGCGGCCCGATCGCCTCATCGTCAAATCCCTCTCCGACCGCTTTCAGCGCCAGCTTGATCTGGCCGTGGTGGTAGCCCTCATGCCAGATCATGTGCTGCATAAAAAGCAGCGGGTTGTCGTAATGCACCTTCATCTGCCCGCCGGAGCGCACCAGGCTCTCGACCGCGTCGCGCACCGCCCGGGCACTCTTATTCAGCGCCGTGGCAATCTCGGTCGCATCGGTCCCATTGCGCCATTCCCGCGACGGCACGGGCAGCGCAAACTGCGGCGCGTCTTCCTTGAGAAAAATCAAGCGCACATAGTCTATGTGCGTGAACATCTGCGCCACTGTGGGGCTGCCCGGCAGCGCCCGCGCTGCAAGGCCGCTTTCGGGCAGCACGTTCAGCAGGTTCACCAGAATGCGATTGTTTCGATCCCACGAATCGAGCAGGTTTTCAAGCAGATCTTCGAAGTCGACGCTCATGCATCCATCATCGCGCCGTGCTCAAACCGTGTCCACACATTCACAAGCGCAGCCGCCCATTGCTCACTACCCGCTCCTCGCTCCGTCTACACTGTTTAGCGCAACCCCTTCTCGGCGCCATCTCCGCCCCTTCTGCGCATACTGGAGAACTCCGTGCACAACACGCATTGCAGATTCGCCGCCGCCTTCGCTTTGCTGGCCGCTCTCACCACGTTGCCTTGCCGCGCGCAGCAGGTCATGGCTCCGCTCGCCCAGTACCTCATGCCCGACCGCAACTCTGAAATTGCCCTGGCGCGCACCGCCGCTCCCGCCTCTATCTCAGCTGCGGCCGACGTCATGGTGCTCACTCCCAAGGGCTACGTCTCCGCCGCAAAAGGCGCCAACGGCTTCCTCTGCATTGTGGAGCGCTCATGGGCCACCGACACCACCGACCGCGAGTTCTGGAACCCCAGGGTCCGCGCGCCCATCTGTTTCAACCCCCAGGCCGCGCACACCGTCGTGCCCTTCTATCTGCAGAAGACCAGGCTCGTGCTCGCCGGAAAATCCAAGGCCGAGATCAACGTCGCCCTGGCCTCTGCCCAGGACAAGCGCGAACTGCCCCCACCGGCGCCTTCGTCCATGTGCTACATGATGTCGAAGCAGCAGTACCTCAATGACAGTGGCAAGCACTGGCATCCGCACTTGATGTTTTTTGCTCCAGGCGACGCGACCAAGAGCTGGGGAGCCAACACACAGGGCTCACCCGTAATGGCGATCGTCGATTCCCAGGCACGCTTGACCGTCTTTATGGTCATGGTCGATTCCTGGTCCGATGGCACGCCCGGCCCACAGTCGAAATAGGCAAGCCCGATCCAGCCGAATCACTCCCTCTGGCCGCGCACCCCGATTGCTTCTGTCCGAACGAAACTTCCGGTCAGCCGACAATACGTCAGGAACGCAGTGGCGGCCAGTCGTTACCGCACCTGCGGCGTTATGGAACCATCTGCAAGGCGAATCATCAGAACGTCATTCCACTGCGTTCGATAGATCAGATTCTCGTCGTCGGCTGAGAAGTTGAGCGATCCCCCCGAAAACCATTGAGGCGTCGCACCGGTTTGAATGAAGAAATCGGCTCCTTCCGAGTTGATCTCTCGCGGGGTCCACAAATCCGTAATTGAAATCTGCCGCACCGAAACAGTCTTTAGAGCTCCGGCAGAGAATTCAGGATGGTAAATCTCCAACACTGGCGGGCTATTCGGGAATGCTGGAGCTAGGCGGAGGAGAACCAGGTACTGACCGGTGTTCGATATCAGCGGGTAGAACGATCCGCCCTCGTCACAGGTGACTGTCCAAGGGGTATCGGTCCAGAAGACGGAATTACTATCCAGTCGATCTTTGGCGTTGATAAAGGATTCAACCCGGAGCACCCGATAGATGCTCTTCGTGATCACATGCGGCCCCTGTTGCTGTGGGTTCTCAAACTCCCATTCTGTGACGACGAGGAACTTCCCATTGGCTGATTGGGAAGCGCGAATCAAGGGAGGTAGGGCGCTTCCGCGAGCAGGGAGCGTGAAAACTGTGAACAACATTAACAACAAGAGATACAGCGGAACCCTCAACTCTCGCACAATCATGCCACGCACCTCTCTGTCATGGGATACCAGATTCTATTACCCGAATCGCGGTTCCGGGCGGATGACCGGCAACCCGGAAGTTACCCCAGCGACCGACCGTAACTTCCGTTAGCCGACAATACGCTCAGAACAAAGACGTTCCTATCTGTAAGGGGGCACATTGTGGGTAGCAGCGAACTCTTTCCAATGCTCAAGGCAGGCTCCAAACAACTCCTCTGCATCCGGTGGTTGGGGTAAACATTGCGGACTCGCGAAAGATCGAAGTGAGGGTGTTGATTGCCGACCACCTCACTTCGCGGTCGGGATCGTCCAGAGATCCAAACAATGCTGCAATGGCGTCATCAGATGGAGCGTGCCATAGCGCAGAGGCAGCGGTTACGCGCATCCGCGGCTCTGGCAACCGGAGAGCCTGAATCAGAATCGGGTCCGCAAGGGAAGGGTCGATCTGCTGCAGCGCATAGAATCATGTTGTCGCGGGCGTTATTCAGGGCGACGTCATGATTTGTAAGCAGAGCGGTTTCCAGATCGGGCAGGACAGATACATCTTTGTGACGGACGAGCGCTGCTAGTAGCTCAAATCGAAAGACACGATCCGATCTCGCCGCAGGGCTGTCAAGCGCCTCCTTGAACACTTTCGCCACGGCGGTTGATTGCTCGAAGTCGATCACCATGATGGTTTGCAGTTTTGTCCTGCGACGAGGCTTGCTCGTCAAAGAGCCCCCGCCCCAGATGTTGCAGAACCTGCGTGTAGACATCCCCGCCTGAGCTATCCGACGCCGCGCTGTGCGAACGCGACATTGGCATGGCAGACTGTTGAGGCTCCGTGAACGCGAACTTCTCACCGTCCGGTTTGAGAAAGAACATGAGATATGTTCCTTCCCTAAGCACGTTCGTCAGCGGTCCACTTTCCCAGCTGGCGTTCTGGGGATAGTCCACCTGAATGGTGCCGTTCGCAGGTTCTCCTTTCAGAGTTTCATCGACCCGGATGAGTGCGGTCATAGTTGCGCATACATACGGCTTTCCATCAGACATGGGAATCTCTTCGTTGCCGATTTGAACTGCGCTAAGAACCTCCCCCACAACGATCACAGGGGAGGAATTCGTGAGCTTGGCGATGTCAGGAATTGGAAACAATCTGCAGTATGCAAACATCGGGAAGATAAATGTTCCAAACAGCGTAACGCCACACCGAAATGACTGTTGAAGGAGCCGCACAAGTCGTCCTCCGCAACCCCACGATTTGACACATCTGTCTATTCGACCGCACTTGAGCCCAAATGGGAGCAACAACTGGCGAGTGGCCCAGGTCTGCGGGATGCACACTAACCACGACGCCAGGTCCGTCTTTTCGGACCTGGAATAAGCACTCCACTTCACCGGCTGATTTTCAGTTTGCAAAAGGCCGGCACCGCGCGGCGCATCCAAGTTCCGCCACTGATCCTAGTCCGCCCTGGGATATTTGTTTTTGGCACTGCTGACACGCTTCAGGATTGAAGCAAACCAAGCGGTTATAAGGATATTGATGCCTGCGCCGACTGCACGGGGCCAGAGCGGCTGCCCCTGGGTTACCAATAAGCCAACGGCTAACAAGATTGGCAATGCTATTACAGCCGCTTTTAACCGCCAAAGCGATCTGCCGACGTCAGGTTTACCCGAGACCGGAGTGGAACTCGCTGAACTGTTCCTCTCCTGCATAAAGACTCTCGTGATCACAAAAGCTAACAGCCCGACCAACGCCAAACACACAAGTCCAAATGCGCGAGGACTCATAGTGCCCTGCGCCCAAATAACGGCAACGACAGACGAAAGTGCGATAAAGATCGGGACAATCAACACGATGCCATTTTGTGTTTTCTTCATGTTCTGCCTACTTTGCCGAATCACTCCCGCTGCCGCATGTCGCTCCACGCGACCTGACACAGGCCGGCAAGCAACATGATCGTGCCATAGAAGGCCCAGTGCTGATCTGTAGCGCGGCGCCAGCCGGAGCCCGCTATTATGACTTCAACGTTCATCCCCGGACGTAAGCAGCCAAGCACAGCTACGAGTTTCCGAAAGGATCGACGTGCAGACCAAAGCCGATTGAGCATGTTTGGAAAGGTGAGCGATTGAGGATCGAAAACCAAATTGAAGCGCTTTTTAAGAAGGCCTTCCAAGGCCCGTTTCCGTATGAAGATTGCCGGACAATTGCCCAGCTTCTGGGGAGATCAACTGCCGACCTCATTCCGGAATTGGACTGGTACTTCGATAACATAGCAGGCTACAGTAGTTCTGCTTCGACATTGCGAAATCGATCGCCGGAAGAATTGAGGGATGCTGAACGAATATTGTCGAAAGACTTCTTTCAGTATTTTCCGGCGCAAGAAGCATACCGCGGTCTGATTGATCCTGTGCGAACTCCTCGCCTCTACGCGTGGTTCCTTGCCTCAGAGGAATTGAGAGTGCAGCTCTTGGCGCTGTTGGCGGGTGGCCCGGGTCTCGCGAACTGAGTCCCCCTACCAGACTCCAGCCGAGTTACTCCCCCTGCCGCATATTGCTCCACGCCACCTGACACAGGCCGGCAAGCAACATGATCGTGCCATAGAAGGCCCAGTGCTGGTCGCCCTGCATGAAGCTGCGGCTCAGCGATCCCCAGGCAAGATTCAGACCCTGCAGAATCCACACTCCGCCCATCAACACCATCAGCAGACCGATAAGGCTGCTGATCACACGCATCACCGCGTTGAATGCACGACGCACCGCTCACCTCCTGCAATACAGAACGCACTCATCCTATATGGTGTCGCATTTGATGTCGCGTATGGTGTCGTGCAGCACGGGTGGGTGGGAAACCACCGCCCTCATCCCGCCACGGCTGTCATTCTGAGCGAACGGGGCCCCCAGCGACAGGTCCACGTCGCTGGGGTGAAGAACGGGGCCCCAAACGCATTTCAGTTTGGGGGTGGTGAGTCGAAGAATCTGCATTTGCTTTTCCGCTGCATTCGCCGGCGCCTGGCTTCTGGCCACGCACAACCGGCAAGGTCGTTTTCGGCCCGCAGGGCCGACGCAACAAAGAAGAGTGCGCCGCTTAGATCGGCCGCACCCGGCCGAAGACCGAGCTCACCAGTCTCTGGACGATGGAGAAGCGCCAGAAAACCTGCGTCTGGCGCGATTCAAGATCGGCCAGCTCATTGCGGAACCCTGCCAGCAACTCTGCATGGCGCCGGAAAGGCGGACATGCGGGCTCCTTCAGAGCAACCCCTCGTCGTTGAAACTGTTCATGATGTTTTCGACTCGCTTGTGCATTGCGGCGAGAGTGGTAGCCACTTCCTTGCCACAAACCCACTTTGGCTCTCCGAAGGCTACCTGAACGTTAAATGTCATATCATCGTCCACTTCCGAAATAGGGAAGGTTCCCAATTTGCTGCCGTCTTTCAGAGGGCCGGGAGTCGTAGCGTTGGCTGCGAGGAAGACGTTGCCGGGGTTGTCTCCAAAGGCTGCTCGGATGGTATCGGCCATCTCGATTCGCTTACTTCGCGTGATTGTGTGGGACACCATACTTGTCCATGTGGGAATCAGAAGGCGATGCTTATCGAGTCTGTTGATTTCATGAAGCCAGAACAACGGAGCTCCATTCCCGATACCAACGCCATCAACTCTGTAGTAAGGCTCGATACGATCGATGGCCTTTATTGCAGCATCGGTCATGCCTCGTATTTTTTCCATTTTTCCGTCGCGGTATTCGCTGGCCGTCTCAAAGATCGGAAAATAAATCTGTGTCTCCTTAGCTTTCGGAGTGATAGGGCTGCTCTGTACCAAGTGCCAGGCAAGATGATCCAAAGAGCTACGGAGGTTCTGCGCGATATCCCCAATCAACGCAGGAAAATGAGGCGGTATTTCCTTGATAACCCGGAGATAGTACGTGCGTTCACCTCTCTCAAGATCATCCTCGGGGATCGTTTCATAGGGGTGGCCCTCCAACGTGAAGCGGAGAATCTCGGCATTGAGATCGATGATGTGCTTATTGGCCCTATCGACTTTGACTAGCAAAGCCTCTAGAACCTTTTGGTTTCGCGGCATGACACAAGCATAGCCGCGCCATCTGGACAGTCAAGTATATTGCTGCTGCAAACCACTCTTTAAAAAGAAGATGCGCCGCCCAATGTCGGCCGCTTAGATCGGCCGCACCCGGCCGAAGACCGAGCTCACCAGTCTCTGCACAATAGAGAAGCGCCAGAAAACCTGCGCCTGGCGCGATTCAAGATCGGCCAGCTCGTTGCGGAACCCTGCCAGCAACTCCGCATGGCGCTCAGCGTCCTGAGCCCTCGAAGCCGTCGCTTCAAATGTCCTGACCAGCAAACGCAGCAGACCAAGGTCTTCCTGCGCACGATTGCGCCAACCAAACATGAAAAAATCCAATCCAAGTGAAATCTAAACTGGTAGCCAGAATCTATTCCAGCCAAAGAACGGTTGTCCACACAATCGGCGAAGATTTGTTTGCCGTACACTTGTTCCGGTCACTCCTTGAGCAGCCGTTGGTAACGGGCAAACGCTGACCATTGATTTCTTTGATTTCTCATGTCCATCCGCATCGCCATTCCCGAGCCCACCTCCACTGACACGGAATACAACCAGCGCGCGTTGCCGCCCTATCTTGCCGCGCTGCACTCGGCCGGAGCCGTGCCCATCCTGCTCCCGCTGCACGAGCGGCCCGATCGCGTAGCGCGCCTGCTCGCCACCACCCACGGGGTCCTTCTCCCCGGCAGCCGCTTCGACATCGATCCATCCCGCTTCGGCGAAACCGCAATTCCCCAGTGCGGCCCAGCGGACGCTTCGCGCACTGCCGCCGACGAGATGCTGCTCGCAGACGCCTTCAACCTCCGCAAGCCCGTCCTCGGTATCTGCCACGGTGCCCAGGCTTTAAACGTCTGGCGCAAAGGCTCGCTCGTGCAGGACCTCGCCGCCGAGCTCCACACCCCGGTCAACCACGCCCCCGGCCGCGACGTCGTCGAAGCCCACCCCGTCGAGATCGCTCCCGGCTCGCGCCTCGCCCGGCTTCTCCCTGGCGCCGGTCGAAACCGATCTGGTCAAACTCGGGCCCGGTAATATCCCGCCCCGTCAACGTAAACTCCAGCCACCACCAGGCCATCCGCACCGTCGGTAGCAACCTGCGCGTCACCGCCATCTCGCCCCAGGACGGCGTCATCGAGGCCGTCGAGCTCGATTCACCTGACCACTTCGTCCTCGCCGTCCAGTGGCACCCCGAGCGCACCTGCACCGTAAGTCCGCTCTCCCGGGCCATCTTCGCCGCCTTCGTCCACGCCGCCTCAGCGATCCAGCCGGCCGCCATACCCCACCCGGTCGCGGCGAGATGAGCCACCGGCCCAGCGGCCAGCCCGCCAACATTCCATCCACGGCGGATACGGCCGAACACCTGAAGCAAGCGCTTGCATGCGCCCATCTACAGAATACAAGTAGAACAAAATAAACAGTTTACAGACTATATTTCACTTATCATTCGCTGGAACGCGCGCACAAATCTGACCTCCATTCGCGACGAAACCGGCATCATTCAGCGCCATTTCGTCGAGTCCATCGCCTGTGCTCAGGCCCTTCCGGCAGGCATTCAGACCCTGCTCGACTTTGGCTCCGGCGCCGGCTTCCCCGGCATCCCGATAGCCATCTGTCGCCCTGAGATTGCCGTTACTCTTGCCGAATCGCAGAACAAGAAAGCCGCCTTTCTGCAGGAGGTGACCCGCGTCCTCGAATGCTCCACGTGGAGCAATCCGATCCGCGTTCACGCTGGCCGGGCCGAAACGCTCGACAATATACGCCACGCCGGCAAAGCAGGACTCCACCCCGGCAGCGCCAAAATGCTCCACGTGGAGCATTCCGAAGAGCGATCCGGATCGGGCTTCGACTGCGTAACCCTACGCGCCGTCGACAAAATGGAGCAGGCGGTCGACTCGGCAGCCAGGCTAGTCCGGCCCGGTGGCTGGCTCGCTCTGATGACCACCGTTCTCGATCTGCCAAGCCTTCAGGCCGCCGCTGGCGCCGGATTTTCCTGGAGTGCCCCCGTCACACTCCCCGGCGCCGAAAGCCGCATTCTCGCCCTCGGTCAGAAGCACCTGCCGACCGCCTGACGCTAAGAATCTGGCTTGAAATGCCGTCCGCCACAGGTTCAGATCCGGAAAATTGCTCCACGTGGAGCATCCAGCTATAAACCCATGGCAGCAAAATGCTCCAGTGGAGCATTTTTGCTATGAATCCCAATTAGAAACCCGCGGAAGGACTCTACGCCGGGAAAGCCTGCATCGACTCATCGTTTGCGAAGGATTACGACCTCAAACCTCATACTCAGTTCCAGCGACTAACTTCAGTTCCTGCAGAATGCTCCACGTGGAACAAAATAGGCTGCAAGGTGCGGAGATGGGCACAAAATGCTCCACGTGGAGCAATCCAGCCAAGCCAACCGTTCGGACATTAGGCCCTGACGAATGCTCCATGTGGAACAAATTGGGGGGCGCGGATGGAAGACCGGCATAAATGCTCCACGTGGAGCGTCCAGGTGCCCACTTTTAGCCTTTCGAGGCTAAGCCAGGCACGGCGAAGGCCTAAACCACTCTGTTATGGCTAAACGAACCTGAAGGGCGGCTGCAGAAATCCGAAAATGCTCCACGTGGAACAATCCACCAAGCGAATCCTTCAAGAGAATCCGGCTTTGCCCGACAATAATGCTCCACGTGGAACAAAATTCAGCCCAACCAATCTTCGGGGACCTTGCCAGGAACGGGCTTGGGCCATACCGATGGAGCACGTGGAAGGAACAGAATGCTCCACGTGGAACAATTTAAGGCCCGCCTGGGGCTTCCAGTTCGCCCGATAAAGTGCTCCACGTGGAGCAAAAAATCGCACCGAATAACTCTGGTTTTCCACCGGATGCAAAAAGTGAGCACGCATTCCATCGTCTCAGCCGACTTGCTCCAAACCACTGATCTGCAAGATCTTGCCGGATGCCCTCCAGTCATGCGCCAGACGCTTTCCACAACTCGTACCACTTCTCCACAATTGGTTTCTCTGCAGGATCAGCCCCATCTCTTTTACTCTGAAAGGCCATGGCGCAAATTCTAGGGAT
This sequence comes from uncultured Acidobacteriaceae bacterium, assembly GCA_963839215.1. Taxonomy (GTDB): domain Bacteria; phylum Acidobacteriota; class Terriglobia; order Terriglobales; family Acidobacteriaceae; genus Telmatobacter. The sequence continues at coordinate 250,374 of CAWITZ010000005.1, forward strand.
TGTGAATCAGAAGGGTGGGGTGGGCAAAACCACCACGGCCATCAACCTGGCGGCGTGTCTCGCCCTTGAGGGCCTCAAGATCCTCCTCGTCGATTGCGACCCCCAGGCCAACGCCACCTCCGGCTTGGGCGTGCCGAGGGACGATAGCCGCAGCTCTATCTATGACGTACTCATGGGCCACGTGTCGGCCGAACAGGCCATTCTTACAACGGACGTCGAAAACCTCTGGCTGCTGCCGGGATCCAAGAATCTGATCGGGATAAACGTCGAGCTGGCAACTGCTGACGGACGTCAAGTCGTTTTGCGTCAATGCACTTACACCAGTAAAAGACCGCTACGACCTGGTCATTCTTGACTGTCCGCCAGCCCTCGACCTGCTCACGCTTAATGTTCTGGTGGCTGCGCAGTCGCTCATCGTGCCCATGCAAGCCGAATACTTTGCTCTTGAAGGAATCTCCGAGCTGGTTTCGACCCTCGAGCGGGTCCGCGCCGTCTTCAATCGCGAAATCACGATTGAGGGCGTCCTGCTCACGATGTATGACGACCGCACCAACCTCGCGCAGCAGGTTACTGAGACCCTTCGCGAGTTTTTCAAAGAGCGGCTTTTCAAAACGGTAATTCCACGCAACGTGCGCCTCGCCGAGGCGCCAAGCCATGGCCAGCCGGTTGCGGTCTACGATCCCAAATCGCGCGGAGCCGAAGCCTATTTCCAGCTCACCCGGGAATATCTGGAGCGGCACAAGATCGAGAGCCCGAAGGAAAAGGAGCGCAAGGCCGCGGAGGCCAACCGCCCGAAGGCCGAGGTCCGCTTCTGGCCGTACCACTGAGACACAGTCCAAACCCGCAGTCCGGACACGTAATTCCGGGGCATGTAATTCTGGCACGCAACGATTCAAGGAAAGACCGGCCACCTTGCCGGAATAGAGGTACAAGCACAAATGACCACTGTCGCAACCGATACGAAACGCCGGGCCCTGGGCAAGGGGCTCGACAGCCTTCTGCCGCGAGTTTCTCCGCCGGCCCCGGTCGAAGAAGTCGCACCCGCACCCGCCCCGGCTCCGCAGGGCGAGGCCGGCAAGCCGCTCGAGATCGAGCTTGACCTCATCGACCTCAATCCTTATCAGACGCGATCGTTTTTTGACGAGCAGAAGCTCAACGAGCTCGCGGCGTCCATTCTCGCCAACGGCATCCTGATGCCGATCCTGGTGCGGCCCATTGCCGAAGGCCGCTACCTGCTTATCGCCGGCGAGCGGCGTCTGCGCGCGACGAAGATTCTGGGCAAAAAGACGATTCCGGTGCTGGTGCGCCAGGTCTCGAATGTGCAGGCGATGGAAATCACCATCATCGAAAACCTGCAGCGCGAAAACCTGAACCCCATTGAGCAGGCCAGGGCTTTCGAGCGCCTGGGCGCAGAGTTTCACCTGACCCAGGAGCAGATTGCCGACCGCACCGGCAAGGAACGAGCGACGGTTGGCAACTTCATGCGTTTGTTGCGCTTGCCAGAGGCGGTGCAGGCGCAGGTGGCTTCAGGCGCGCTCTCAGCCGGGCACGCCAAGGCGCTGCTCGGGCTCAACCATCACCCGGATATCGAGCGGGTGGCGCAAAAGGTGGTGGAGCGGGGCCTGAACGTGCGCGACACCGAGATGCTGGTGCAGGGCATGCTCTTTCCCGAGCGCGAAAAGCGCGAGCCGAAGCCGCAGGCCGAGCAGGACCCGAACGTGCGCGAAGTGGCCGAGCGGCTACAGCGCGCGCTGGGTTTGAAGGTGCACATCGAGGACAGGAAGGGCCGCGGGCGCGTGATCATCGAGTACTCGACGATTGCCGACTTCGACATTCTGCTGGAAGGGCTGACGGGAGAGTAAGTACGGTGGTCGGGGCGGCTGCGTCCCGCTTTTTAATTGGATCGGGGAGTCTGAAAAGACGGCTGGCTGTGAGTGTCTTGCCCAACAGACGACCTCCTCATCAACGAGGAGCGCGGAGAAGGTGCTCTTTAGCAGAAGCCGACGGTCGCAAAATCGAATGCCGGAGCTGCCCGCGATCTGCGGGCGGCTCTGGCGCGATGCGGAGAGCTGACGCGAGCACACGAGTTTACGAGGACCCGGTCTAGAATGCTTTATGGTCAAATTCAGCAGGTTCCATGTGCTCTATTCCGGCGCACCCGGCGACGGCCGGAAGTATCGCCAGATAGTAGCGAGCGCCTCCGACGACGGCACGTTCTATGAGGTGCGAATTTTCGAAGGCAAAGTCATCAAGGTGGACCCAGACTTTAAAGCCGAGGGGAGCGAAGCGGAGTACTACAACCACCCCACAGAAGAGGCTGCGAACAAAGACGCTGACGGAGAGCGCGACAAGAGCCTTGCAGATGGGTGGCTCCTTCACGACCCAATACGCAATTGAACACGAGAAGGTCGGGGTCTGCGGAACCACACTCTAGCCTTCGCCGTTGTCAGCCTTCCGCTACGACGCGTACTGCTCGTCGCTTACGTGTTCCAGCCAGTCTACGGCTCGGCCGCCCGAGGAATCCTGGACGCGCTCCTGGATGGCGATGTGCGTCATCGCGGTTGTGGGTGTGGCGCCGTGCCAGTGCTTCTCGCCGGGTGCGAACCAGACCACGTCACCGGGATGGATCTGCTCGACTGGCCCGCCCCAGCGCTGCGCGCGACCGCAACCTGAAGTCACAACGAGCGTTTGGCCGAATGGGTGCGTATGCCACGCGGTGCGCGCGCCCGGCTCAAAGGTGACGCTGGCCGCCGCTACCCGCGCGGGGTCCGGCGCCGAGTTGAGCGGATCGATCCGCACTGTGCCGGTGAACCAATCCGCCGGCCCTTTGCCGGAGGGCTGCGAACCACACCGTTTGATTTCCATGGATTTCCTCCTGCAGGTCTTATCTGATCACCGGCGACCGAGCTTTGACCACCTATCTCTGATCTCTGACAAGCGACCCCTCATCACTCTTCCTATCGCTCGCGCGTCTATACTGATGCGGTCCAGTTTTCGAGGTATCTAGTATCCGGGTTAAGAAAAGGAGCATCCGATGCGCCTTCGCCGGTTTCTTCCGGTCGTGACCTTCCTCGCGCTGCCCTTCTCACTTGCTCTCGCATCGCAAAATAAAGAAACCGAGACAAAACCGCCCGTCTTCCGGACGAACACGCGCGCGGTCGTCGTCGATATCGTCGTGACCAAGGGCGACGAGCCAATCACCGGCCTGCACGCGAAGGACTTCACGATATTTGAGGACGGGAAACCCCAGGCCATCGACTTCTTTGAGGAGCACACGGCCAAAACCCCTTCCGCTGAGGCCCTCAAGCCTCTGCCCGCGATGCCGCCCGGCGTCTACACCAATGTGCCGCCGGCGCCGCCGAATGATTCGGTCAACGTGCTGCTGCTCGACAGCCTCAACACCGAAAAGCAGGATCAGTCCTACGTCCGCGAGCAGATTCTTGCTTTTCTCAAAAAGATGCAGCCCGGCACACGCGCTGCCGTCTTCACTCTGGGGTCAAAGCTGCGTTTCATTCAGGGGTTTACGGCAGACACTTCGCAGCTCCTCGCCGCAATGAACAGCGCGAAGGCCGGAACTCCGGAAAGAGGCGCCGCCTATCACTCCCGCTCTGATACGGCAGACGACAAGGAAGAAGTGCGCACCATGATGATGGAACTCGGCGGCCACCGAGACGCCGGTGTCGACGCGCTCGAAAGCACGCAGGCGGCCTACGCGGGTGCACAGTATGGCGACCGCGTCGCGATGACGTTCGAAGCGATCCAGGCCCTTGCCCGCTATCTCGCCGCCGTTCCGGGGCGCAAGAATCTTCTCTGGTTTGCCGGCTCCTACCCGGTTACGGTTTTTCCTACTACCGCCCAGAAGCAGACCATCTCCAATCAACGCGGGTACCTCAGCCAGGTGAAAGCGACAGCCGACATGCTCACCATCTCAAACGTCGCTGTCTACCCTATTAACGCTCAAGGAATGGCTAACGTTCACGGCGAAGGAGCAGACGAATACGGCAAGCCATCAATGACTGACTATGCAAACGAGTCTGCTGATCGCGCAGCCACGATGGAAGCCATGGAGCAGCTCGCTGCAGATACCGGCGGCAAAGCCTACTTCAACACGAATGATCTGAACGCAGCAACGCAGAAGGCCATCGCCGACGGCTCCCACTACTACACCATCGCGTACACGCCCACCAACAAGAAGATGGACGGCAGCTACCGCCGCGTCGAAGTGAAAATACCTGACGCGAAATACAAGCTCGCCTACCGCCGCGGATACAACGCCGACAACAACCTCGCCTCAGACACCAAGCCTGACACCGACCCGCTGCATCCGCTGATGACGCTTGGCATGCCTGATGCGACGCAGCTTCTCTACGCCGTTCACGTCATCCCCGCCAATCCTCAGCCGGCAGCCAACGCAACCCGCGCCGGAAAGAATGCCGAAACTCACCGGCCCCACAAAGCGCTATGGCGTCGACTTCATGATCCGCTGGACCGACGTCAAACTCGAAACCGCGCCCGACGGCAGGCACACCGGTAAAGTCCAGGTCGAGCTGCTCGCCTATGACCGCGATGGCAAAGCCCTCAACTGGGCTGGGGGTACGCAGATGATGGAGATCAACCCGGATATCTTCGCCGCCATCCAGCGCTCTGGCCTGCCCGCGCACATTGACATCGACGTCCCCGCCGATACGGTCGTCAAGCTTCAAACCGGCGTCTACGACTGGGCTACCGGTAAAGCCGGAACGCTGGAAGTCCCGCTCCCCGCGCAGGAGACGCACACTGCCTCCGCCGCGCGGCCTTAGCGCCCCGTCAGTTTTTCGATGTGCTCGGGGTAGCGCGCGCCTTCAATCCTGATTTGCCTTCGTCTCGCGCGGCGTGATTCTGACGGTCGCCGAACGAGCGCCTGCGCCGATCATCGGCTTGAGGTAGGGACTGCCCTTATACTTCGCCCGATAAGCATCATCGATCGCATCCTCGATGCGATCCCTGGCGTCGACAGGCTCGAAGCTGACCTCTTTCGTGATGCCTGCCGCGATAATGCGCCCTGCCTTTTGCCGCACCGCGGCCTGGTACCAGCGGGAACTCTGACCGTTATAGCCCCGCACGAAGAGTGCATCGTCCACTGCGACAGACCAGATCCATGTCGGCGTGCCATAGGTCTTCCCGTCTTCGCGGAAAGGCGCGATGTGCAGGTCATCAGCCTCGGCGATTTTGTGCAGTTCGTCTTTCGACCATGTGGCCATTGGGGGTTCTCCTGTTAGTCGTGTTCCCACACCACTTGCCAGTGTTCATTCGGGTCAGCCGACTTGATAATCAGGTGCCCGTCAGAAAACTGGTAGACGCGGGTGAGGTTCTTCCCCACAAGCCCGTGCGTAATCGATCCCTGCACATGATGGGTGACGGTATGCGCGTTTTCATCGACGGTATAGCTGCCAAACGAGGCTTCGTAGCCGTTTCGCACATAGTCATTGGAAAGGGCATTCTGCGACGCGGGATACATAAGCTGCACGGACATGTGGCCATCGCGCGTGTAGATCAGCGTCCCCTTCAGCCCGGCGAGGCTGCTGACCTTTCCATCCGCAGCCGGCTCGCCCAGCGTGACCAGGTGCCACGCGCCGATCAGTCTGGCGCGGTCCGAATTCCGCGTGTCCGAGCCTTTTCCCGAGCTCTGCTTCGGTGGCTGCGCGAGCAGCACGCCGCAGAGTGCCATGGCGGCCATTAGCGTAAAACGAAGATGCGTCCTCATGCTCGATTTTCCTGTGTGCGTATGACCTGTTCGCTGGCGGCTCACCGGCCCACCAGCTTCTGGTGAGACTCCGAATACCTTGCGCCGACGAGCTGGATCTTCGAGGAAGCGGATTCGAGCTCGAGCAAATCCTGAGGCGTGAGCTCGATGCTTACCGCACCAATATTTTCTTCAAGGCGATGCAGCTTCGTCGTTCCGGGAATGGGCACGATCCACGGTTTGCGGGCAAGAAGCCATGCGAGCGCAATCTGCCCCGGGGTCGCCTTTTTCCGTTCTGCAAAAGCCGTGAGCATATCGACGAGCGCCTGGTTTGCTTTGCGGTTCTCCTCGCTGAAGCGGGGCACTGTGCTGCGGAAATCGGTGCTGTCGAACTTCGTTTCCGCCGTGATCTTGCCGGTGAGAAAGCCTTTGCCAAGAGGGCTGAAGGGAACAAACCCGATGCCGAGCTCTTCGAGCGTGGGCAGGATTTCCTTTTCCGGCTCCCTCCAGAAAAGCGAGTACTCGCTTTGCAGCGCAGTGACCGGCTGCACGGCGTGGGCGCGACGGATTGTGTTCACGGCAGCTTCAGACATGCCGAAGTGTTTGACCTTGCCTTCGAGGATCAACTCCTTCACCGTTCCGGCGACGTCTTCAATGGGCACATCGGTATCGACGCGATGCTGGTAGAAGAGGTCGATGACGTCGATTTTCAAACGTTTCAGCGATTCCTCGGCAACGCGGCGGATACGCTCGGGATGGCTGTCGAGGCCGACGTTCTTGCCGGTCGCAGGATCAATCTTCCAACCGAACTTTGTGGCGATGACAACCTTGCCGCGAAAGGGAGCGAGGCCTTCGCCGAGGAGTTCCTCGTTGATGAAGGGGCCGTAGACTTCGGCGGTGTCAAAGAAGGTGATGCCGCGATCGACCGCCGCATGCAGCAGCGTGATCATCTCCTGTTTGTCCTTCGGCGGCCCGTAACTGAAGCTCATGCCCATGCATCCGAGGCCAAGGGCTGAGACTTCGAGTCCACTATTGCCTAATTTTCGCTTTTGCATTGGTTCCATCCTCGATAGAAAGATGCACGCTTCGCACCTTAAGAGACTAATCAAGAGCCGGGCGAGAGCGGTATCCCGATCCTTCCGATTGCTTGCCTGATTCTCTTGGGGAGCGTACTTTTTGGTGATAAGCCTTTGCGGAGGCCGTAGTCTGGTGCGGCCGGGAGAAGATGATGCGGAGGATTGTAAAGAGCGCGGCGGAGTCCACCTCTCGCGCGGAGGGTCTGCGCGCGGAGCTGGCGCGCAAGATTGTCGCTCGCGTTAATTGCGAAGGCGAAGAGGCAACCGCGGTGGCGGGTTTCAGCCTCTATCGGCGCTCCGCGCCAACGCCGTGCATCTCGGCCACCTACATGCCGCGGCTGGTTCTCTTCGTGCAGGGGGAGAAGCGGGTCAACCTGGGCGGGACGACCTATACCTGCGGGCCGGCACAGTTCATGCTGACGTCAATCGACCTGCCGGTGGTGAGCCAGGTGACGAAGGCCACGCGCAGCGAGCCAATTCTTGGCGTGCTGCTGCGGCTTGAGATGCAGGCGATTCGCAAGATCCTGAGTGAAGAGGAATTTCCGGCGCGCTCAGTGAGCGCTGGCCCGCGCGGCATAACGACGGGCGTGGCGACGGCGGAACTTCTTGGCGCGTGCATTCGCCTTGTAAACCTGCTGGATGCACCGGAGGACATTTCGTTTCTCAGCGGCCTGATTCAGCGGGAGATCATCTATCGCCTGCTGCGCAGCCCGCAGGGAGCGCACCTGGCGGCGATTGCCACGCTGGGCGAGCAGAGCAATCGCACCGCCCGCGTGGTGGCGTGGCTGCGCACAAATTATGCGAGTCCGCTGCGCGTGGAAGAGCTGGCGGAAATGGCGCAGATGGGCGTCTCGACGCTGCATCACCACTTTCGCGGTCTCACGGCGATGAGTCCGCTGCAATATCAGAAGCAGCTACGGCTGCACATGGCGCGCGAGCGCATGCTGGCCGAGGGTTTGGACGCGGCGAGCGCCGCCTACTCGGTGGGCTACGAAAGCGCGAGCCAGTTTAATCGCGAGTACAGACGCTTTTTTGGCCAGCCGCCGATGCGCGACGTCAAAAGCCACCGCCTTGCAGGCGGCGCTTCGGCTGCAACGGTCTGAAGAGGGCGCGGAGCTGCGCGCGTACAAGCTTCCATTGCGGGCTGCGGCGATGAAGCGGTGACCGCCGGGAATCAGATCGTTAGCGCCGATTGAGCCGACCTGCGTGCGCCGCCGAGTCAGAGTGCGAAAGTCGAGGCGTCAAAAGTCAGGGTGCGAAACCCGGATTCCTTCATTTTGGTGCACCGGCACCGGCTGCGCGCTCAGCAATGTCGGTTCAGTCAAGCCAGGCGAGCCGTTGTAAAGCTTCACATGCTCCGGTTCCGGCAGATTAGAGGGCGCGGTGCTTCTGTGAAGTGCTGCGCTTCAGCAACGCGAAACACAACGGCGCCCATGGCAAGCGTTGCGATCAGATTCCAAATCGGAGCTCTCTGCAAAGTGAAGCCAGTCTAGCAGGAGCCCGATCAACGGGTTGCTGGGCCGGTTGGGATCGGACCTCCGAATTGCCCCCTCCCCCCAGATCGTGCTGAAGGGAATATTCCTTCCCCTCGAAGTTCGAGTGGTGTACACTTCATTCACCTCGAAGTTCGAGGGGAGAGGTGACTGCCGGATGAAACGACCTGCTGCTGCCGATGCGGAAATGCTGAAGGGGACGCTCGACATGATGATTCTGCGCACGCTGATTGCGGGCGATGCGCACGGACACACGATCGCGAAGATTATCGAGCGGACGTCGGAGGATGTACTGGAAGTGGAGCAGGGCTCGCTGTATCCGGCGCTGCACCGGCTTGAAGATCGCGGGTGGGTATCTTCGTTCTGGGGCGTGAGCGAGAACAACCGCAAGGCGAAGTTTTACCGCCTTACCGCCGCGGGGCGCAAGCAGCTTGCGCGCGAAACCAGTCGCTGGCGGCAGATGACGCGCGCGATCGGGCTTGTGCTGGGCGAGGAATCCGCAACCGGGGGTGCTGAATGAGCTTCAGCCGATATTTTCGCCGCAACGGAAAAGATGCCGAAGTTCGCGCCGAGATGAATGCGTTTCTCGAAGAGGAGAAGGCCGAGAATGTTGCGCGCGGCATGACTCCGGAAGAGGCCGAGCGGCAGGCGCGCATCAAGCTGGGCAACCAGCAGCGCGTGCGAGAGAATTTGTGGCAGCAGAATTCGTGGGCGTGGGTGGCGAAGCTTGGCCATGATCTGCGCTATGCGATGCGCACGCTGAAGCGGACGCCGGGCTTTTCGATCATCGCGATCGTGGTGATGGCGTTGTGCATTGGAGCGGCGACATCGCTGTTTACGATTGTGCGCTCAGTGCTGCTGCGACCGCTGCCATTCCGCGATCCCGATAAGCTGGTGATGGTGTACGAGCACTGGCGCAGCGCCGGCGCCAACAGCGGGGGATTCAACTACAACGTGGTTTCGCCGGGAGACTTCTACGACTGGCGCGCGCAGACGCATGGTTTTGAGGATATGGCGGTGTGGCGGTACCTGCAGTTCAACCTCACGGGGGAGCACAACGAGCTGCCTGAGGTTGTGGAGGCTGGGGGCTCCGCGTGGAATCTCTTCCCGCTTCTCGGCGTCCAGCCGGTCTATGGGCGCACCTTTGCGGAATCTGAGGATCGCGCCGGCGGCAACGCAGTGATGCTGACGTGGAGCCTGTTCGAACGACGCTTTGCCGGAGACCCGTCGATCGTGGGGAAGCAGATTCATCTCAACAACAAGCCCTTTACGGTCGTTGGCGTCCTGCCTGCCTCGTTCCGATATCCCGAAGCGAGGATACAACTCTGGGTTCCGTATCGGGCTCTTGCGAGTCCGGAATTCCTGAAGCATCATGACTATCATCAGAGCTTCGTGGTGGCGCGGCTGAGGCCCGACGTGAGCCTTGCCAGCGCGTTGAGCCAGGTGGACTCTCTTCAATACCGCGAACACCTCGCCTACCCCACCGAGCCCGTTGCAGAAGATGCCGTCGCGCGGACCATGAACGATGATCTCGCCAAAGACGTGAAGAAGCCGCTTATCGTTCTGATGTCTGCTGTGGGATGCATGCTGCTGATCGGCTGCCTCAATGTCGCCAATCTTCTTGTCGCCCGCGGCGCGGCGCGCCAGAAAGAAGTTGCCATCCGCAGCGCTCTCGGCGCACAGCGCTCCACGCTTATTCGCGAGCAAATGATGGAAAGCCTGATCATCTGCGTTGGCGGCGGTCTGGGTGGCTTGCTGCTCTCATTGGCAACGACCAGTTGGCTCGCCCATGCGTGGAAGGATTTGCCGTCGGCGCAAGGCATCCATATCGACGGCGCGGTGCTGCTGTTCGCCTCAGCTCTCGTCTTCGCAGCGGCTCTGCTTGCGGGCCTGCTGCCTGCTCTCTCCACCACCGGTAAGTCCGTTCTTAAATCGCTGCAGACCTCGGCACGCACCGGCAACGTGAGCTCGTCGCGTACCACGCTGCGCAAGAGTCTGCTCACCATTGAAATCGCCGTCACCGTTGTGCTGCTGATCGCGGCGGGCCTGCTGCTGAAGACCTTCATGCGGCTGCGCAGCGCAGACCTGGGCTGCATTACCGACAACGTTCTCACGCTCAACTACACGCTGCCCGCGCAAAAATACAAAACGCCCGAGCAGATGATCGCCTTCCACGAAACTTTGCTTGCAGGCCTGCGCAGCATGCCCGGCGTGCGCTCTGTCGCTCTTGGTTCTGAACTGCCCGGCGCGGGATACGGCGGGGACGACGTCTTCACGATCAAGGAACATCCGCCCATCAAGCCCGGCGACGATCTGCCCGACGCCATGAACCGCTCCGCCGATCCCGGCTACTTCAGTGCTCTGGGAATTCCGCTTCTGAATGGCCGCTTCTTCACCAGCGATGAACGGGGCGATCGCGCCAACAAGATCATCGTGAGCCGCGCTCTGGTGCAGCGATACTTCCCCGGCGAAGATCCCGTGGGTAAACACATGCACATTCCTGCCCACAACGACAAAGTCGACTACGAGATCGTGGGCGTGGTTGCCGATACCCTCTGGCGCGTCGATCAGCCGGTCAAGCCCATGATGTATTTCCCCATCTTTGAGGCCAGCTCTGACGGCCAGGCGGTCGCCATCCACACCGCAACTGATCCGCTGGCTTTCTCGGTCGCTGTGCAGAAGCGGATTGCCGCGCTCGATCCTCAGCTTCCCATCTCCGACGTGCTGACGATGGACGAGATCATTGGCGAATCTCTCGGCAATGCCAGCCTCACCGCAGCGATGGTGCTGGCCTTCGCCGTGCTCTCGCTGCTGCTTGCTTCCGTCGGCCTTTACGGGGTGCTCTCGTACCTGATGACGCAGCGCACGACGGAACTTGGTATTCGCATTGCGCTCGGGGCGCGGCGCGGGCAGGTGCTGCGTCTGATGCTACTGGATGGATTGCGTCCGGCGCTGCTGGGGCTTGCGGTGGGACTGGTTGCGGGGCTTGCGACGACGCGGGTTTTTGCGTCAATGCTGTTTGGCACCAAGCCGCTTGATCCTGCTGTGATCGGCTCGGTCGTTGTTACGCTGCTGGCCGTCGCCATTCTCGCCTGCTTTGTGCCGGCGTGGCGGGCGTCGCGACTTGACCCGATGCAGGCGATCCGCGTGGAGTAAGGGCTGGCGGCTGTTCCACAACTCGTGTTTCGCAACTCGCTGGAGAGATTGCTGTTTGATGGTTGAGTTTCAAGGAGCAGGCGGCAATTCTTATGCCAATAGCCTGAAAACGGGCAGCAGGTAACTGAAGCCACGGCGATTGCATCTGAGTGGTGAGTCCGCGGTGCGGAAAAGGGCGTGCCCTGTTTTTCCTATTCGAATCGCTGTACAGTAAGTGAGCCGGTAGTTTTGGGCCCCCCCGAATCCATTGAAAAGAAGCCCAATGGAAAGCCTCACGCCAAACCCTCCTCAACATCCCGCAGTGCTGCTTATCGGTCACGATTCCGTGACGGATGCCGGGCTGCCGCACGAGTTCGCGGCGCTGGGCTGCCCTATTGCCCATGCGGTGGGCTGCGCGGATGCCCTGCACAAGATCCGCACCACTCCTTTTTCGGTTGTGATCACGAACCCGGAGACCGCGATTCCCGAAGACCTCGCGCTGCTGGATGAAATACGACGTATTCGCCCCGGAGTGCGAGTGATTATCCTTGCCCCGTCGGGAACCTCGGAGGAGCTGATGGTGGCGCTGCGCCGCGACGCCCTCCTGTGTCTCTGCGCTCCCTTCGATATGCGGGAGATTGCGCACTTTGCCGCGCAGGCGGTGAAGGCGGACCCCGCGACGCTCGGTATCGACGTGCTTTCGGCGCAGCGAAGCTGGATTTCAGTGCGCATGAACTGCAATATGCTCAATGCCGACCGGCTGATGGTGTTCTTCAGCCAGCTGCGGCAATTTCTGCCGGAACATCCGCCGGAGGAGATGCTGATGGCCTTCCAGGAGATTCTGTCGAACGCGGTGGAGCACGGCGGGCGCAACGATCCCTCGAAGCTGGTGGAAGTGGCGGCGGTGCGGACGGGCCGCGCCTTTGTGTTCTATGTTTCTGACCCTGGCGAGGGTTTTCCGCGGGCTCACCTGCCGCACTCTGCTCTCTACAACAGGCCGGAGAATCCGATGGGGCATATCGAGGTGCGGGAGAAGTCAGGCATGCGCCCGGGGGGGTACGGAATTCTGCTGGCCAGCGGCATTGTGGACGAGCTGATCTACAACGAGACCGGTAACGGCGTGCTGCTGATCAAGTACCTGGATGACCTGACGCTGGCGGAAGAGGAAGCCGAGGCGACGCGCAAGTTCAAGAACGACTGGATGACGCAGAGCCACTCGGCGTGAAGGGCGATGAACCCGCATCTGTGGGATTGGGTTTTTGATTCGCCGCGTTCGCAGAGGAAAAGCAAATACAGATTCTTCGACTCACCACCCCCAAACTGAAATGCGTTTGGGGCCCCGTTCTTCACCCCAGCGACGTGGACCTGTCGCTGGGGGCCCCGTTCGCTCAGAATGACATGGGCTGGGTGAGGGTTGTGGTTTCCCACCCGGCAGGGGCTAAAGCCCCATTTTTTGACAGTTTGATTGGCACGTCCAAAGCCATTCCCTGTTACGAGACGGGTGAGGGTTGCGGGTTCCCACCCATGCGCGATGAGACCACGCATGAATGGGGCACCCATTTTCAGTGGGGATTGGCGCGAGGAGCAAATGCAGATTCTTCGACTCACCACCCCCAGGCTGGAGAAAACGCCTGGGGCCCCGTTCGCTCAGAATGACATGGGCTGGGTGGGCAGGCCTCAACCGACGGGAACGGAGATTGTGACGAGCAGGCCTGGGGCGAGGTTGTCCGCGACGATGGTGCCGTGGTGCAGCAGCACGGCGCGGCGCGCAATGGAGAGGCCGAGGCCGGTGCCGCCGGAGGCGCTGTTGCGGGAGTCGTCGACGCGATAGAAGGGATCGAAGATGCGCGTGAGCGCGTCGGCGGGAACGCCCGGCCCGTAATCGCGGACGCTGATGGCGACGCCGTCGGGTTGCGACTCGACGCGGGTCTCGACGGTGGAGTCCGCAGGTGAAAAACGAATCGCGTTGCGCAGCACGTTTTCAAAGGCGCGGCGCAGAAGCTCGGGCTCGCCCTGGACGGTGCCGGGGGTGAGGATCTCGGTTTTCAATTGCACGCCGCGCGCCTCGGCTTCGAGTTGGCAGTCGGCGACAATCTTTTCAACGAGCGCGCCGAGGGGGACGGAAGCGATTCGGCGGGAGAAGAGATCGCCTTCGGCGCTGGTCATGTCGAGCAGGGTGCCGACGAGGTGCGAGAGGCGGTCGATCTCGCGGCGCAGGCGGGCAATGCCGGGCTCGGGGTCGGGTGCATCCTTGATGAGCTCGACGGCGAAGCTGAGGCGCGCGAGCGGCGAGCGAAGTTCATGGGAAACATCCTGCAGGAGGCGGCGCTCGGCGGTGACGAGGGTCTGGATGCGGTCGGCCATGCTGTTGAAGGAGCGCGCGAGGTCGCCGATTTCGTCTTTCCGACTGCCTGCGACGCGGACCGAGAGGTCGCCCTTGCCGAAGGCGTCCACTGTGCCTGCGAGGCGGCGGAGGGGAGAGACGATGCCGGCGGAGAGGGTCCACGCGAGAAGCACGGTGACGGCGAAGACGAGGAGATAGATGGGCCCAAAGCGCCGGCCGCCTACGGGTTCCGGCGTGATGACGAGGAGACGGAAGCGGCCGTCTTTCGAAGTGCGGACGAAGACAAGGCGGTCATCGAGTTTGGGCGGCGCTCCCCAATGGCCAGGCTTGAGGCTCAGGACCGGCGACCAGTCTTTGCCGGTGACGACGTCGTGTCCGGCTTGATCGATGAGGTAGCGATTGCCGCGAAGGGCTGCATCGGTTTCGGCGAGGTAGCTTGCGAGCGGTCCGGGGCCGTGGGTCTCGTAGATTTTCTGCGCCTGCGTGAGCTGAAGCCGCACCGAGCCCTCATAAAAGCCGCCGTTGATGTGGATGAGGATGTAGATAAATGTCGCGAAGATGGCGACGGTGGTGATGAGCAGCGCCACGGCGAAGGTGACGGCGATTCGGAAATAAAGAGATCTCATAGGCTGTCTTTCATCCGCTATCTCTCATCCGGCTATCTCCGATGCTGCTATCCCTGATCGCGCGATCCCTCATCCTGCTATACGTCATCCTGTCATCCCTCATCTACGGCGAGCACGTAACCGACACCGCGCACGGTGCGGACAAGTTGTTGCCCATCGGTTTCGATTTTTTTGCGCAGGTGGCTTACGTGTACATCAACGCCGCGCTCGTAGGGAGTGGACTCGCGCTGATAGAGGACGGTTGAGATTTCGTCGCGGGAGACGACGCGGCCCGCGGAGCGCATGAGTAGCTCGAGGATCTGGAATTCAATTTCCGTGAGCGCGATTTCTTCGCCGGCGAGGCGCAGCACCCGCGTGACGGGGTTGAGGTCGAGGCTGCCGCAGGTGAGACGTTCGGGCTCGGCGAGGTTCTGGCCGCGGTAGCGTCGCAGGACGGCACGGATGCGCGCGGAAAGCTCGCTGGGGCTGAAGGGCTTGGGCAGGTAATCATCGGCGCCGGCGTCGAGCCCGGTGACGCGATCTTCTTCCTGCGTGCGCGCGGTGAGCATGATGACGGGAATGGAATTGCGGCGGCGCAACTGGCGCAGCACCTCGAGGCCGTCGAGAGCGGGAAGCATTCCATCGAGAATGACGAGATCGTGCGCGCCGGTGAGAGCGCGGGCGAGGCCGTCGCGCCCGTTGTGCACGCACTCGACGGTGTGGCCGGAGCGGGCGAGGTACTCGCGCACCAGCAGGCACAGCTCAACGTCGTCATCGACCAGCAGAATTTCGCAGCGCGCGGTTGAGCTTTCTGCGGCTGGCGGCGGCGATTGTGGGGTCTGCTTCATCCTGCCGCAATTATCGAGCATGGGCGGTGCAGGGACGGGCACGCGCACCGAGCTTTTACAAATCTTAAGACCCCAATGAAATCACTCTGACGTCTACTGAAGAGGCGATGGAGAGAGACACCATGAACACCGACAGCGAAGAACTTGTAGGCCTCTGCCTCGGCGGCGATGAAAACGCGTGGGAAGAATTTGTGGGAGAGTATCGCGAGCTTGTATACGGTATCTGCTATTTTCGCTCTCGCTCGGCGCACGATGCCGAGGACCTGATGCAGGAAGCGTTCTTGAAGATATGGTCGAATCTTGGCACGTATGATGCGGCCCGTGGTCCTCTGCGCGCGTGGATCTCGACGGTGACGCGCAACGTGACGCTGGACCGCTATCGGCGCGAAGGCAAGTATCGCGGCACGCTGTCGATTGAGGAATCGCTCAACGAAGCCGGCGTGATTGCGGGGGGAGAGATGATCGATGCCGGCCCCACGCCGCTGGAGATGGCGACATCGAGCGAAATGACGGGCTTTGTATTGAAGGAAGCGAAGAAGATTCCGCCGGAGATGTGGGAGATTATGCAAATGAAGTTTCTGCACGAGCTCGATAACCACGAGATCGCGAAGAAGCTGCGCATTCCCGAGGGCACGGTGAAATCGCGCGTAAGCCGAGGCCGAGCGCATCTTGCGGTTCTGCTGCGTCCGCTGGCGATGACGTTCAACGCGGCCTGAGCGGTGACGTGAACCTGCGCCCGTTGCAAAGCGCGGGAGTTGTGAGGTTCGCCGTCAACCGATGGCGGTCGCCGGCCGGGAAACGTTTCTGCTATTGTTTTGTCGCAGTTCAGAAGCACATTTTCCGGAGGCCTTATGCGCGCCCTTGTTGCGAGCGTTCTATTGTTTGCGGCTGCATCTCTTCTGTGCGTGGCGCAGAATACCGACGGCAAGCCGCTGCCGATTATCGACGTTCACCAGCATGCGATGGATGACTCGTTCCCGGGACTTGGCCCGATGTGTCCCAACACGCCGAAGTTTCTTGCCTCGGATCCGAAGACGAAAGAGGCGGGTTTTGGCTGGGTGACAGAGTCGTGTTCGCCTGCACTGTATCCGGCGGCGAAGGGCGAGTACGTGAAGGACGTGGTGGCTGAGTTGAACCGGCTTAACGTGACTGCCGTTGTTTTCGGCGATCCGGCGAGCGTGAAGAAGTGGATGGATGCCGCGCCGGGCCGAGTGATTCCGGGGACGTCGTTCACCGGGGGCATGCAGTCGAATGCGTATGTGCCGATTGAGGAGCTGCGCAAGGACTTTACGACAGGCGGCTTCAAGGTGATGGGCGAGATCGGGCTGCAGTATGAAGGGCTTTCGCCGAGCGATCCCTCGGTGGACAAGTACTTCGCGCTGGCGGAGGAACTCGATATTCCGGTGGCGATCCACATGGGGACGGGAGGGTCGGGGCGCGCGAATATTGGTTCGCCGGGTTTCCGCGGATCGATGGGGAACCCGCTGCTGCTGGAGGATGTGCTGGCGCGGCACCCGAAGTTGAGGGTGCAGGTGATGCACGCGGGTTATCCGATGATCGACAACATGCTGACGCTGCTGCAGGCCAACTCGCATGTGTATGTGGATGTGGCGGGGCTGATCTGGAGCTACCCGCTGAAGGAAGTGAACGCCTATATCCGGCGGCTGGTGGAAGCGGGCTTTGAAGACCGCGTGATGTTTGGCACGGACCAGCTTGGGTGGCCGGGACTGATGGCTTACTCGATCTCGATCATCCAGAATGCGGATTATCTGAGCCCGGAGCAGAAGCGCGACATTCTGTATAACAACGCTGCGCGGTTTCTGCGCATCGACCAGAGCAAGCAGTAAGGATCGCACTCTATAACGGCTGTACCTGGCCTGTTGCGGGTCAAGGGCTGGGTCAAAGGTTGAAGGGTGGATGCGAGCGATTTCCAAAGGAGGTGGCATGGCTTCAATCACAGGCTTCGGCGGTATATTTTTGCGAACGGATGATCCGAAGGCACTGTATGGATGGTACGAACGGCATCTTGGTCTGAGGAAGTCCGAAGGATCGTACGCGTTTCCTGCGCCGACGCAACACCCCCAAGTGGTCTTCGCCCTTTTCAAACAGGACAATGCGTACTTTCCGCCGGCACAGAAAGCGATGATTAACCTTCAGGTGGATGACCTCGATGGAGTGCTGGACCGGTTGCTGGCCGAAGGCGTGAATGTCGATCCAAAACGCGAAAGCTATGACTTCGGCAAGTTCGGTTGGATCACCGACCCGGAAGGAAATCGCGTCGAACTCTGGCAGCCAATCACTACTGAATGATCTTTGGCGTGTGGACGTGGGCCGGGATCGAAGTGCGCATTCAGGGCGGGGGGCAGCCGCGGTTGGAAGTCAAAAGCAGGGCTGGTTGAGCGCAGAGTTTCCCAGGTCTCAGAAGCGAGAGCGCACCCAGAGTCCGTGCTGAGTCCGCTTCGGGTGGATATACCGCCGCGGCGCTATCTACTCGCCGCGGAGGGCCTGCATGGGGTTGATGGAGGCGGCGCGCAGCGCGGGGGGCGCCGCTGCGAGGACCGTGAGGGCGAGCACGGCAATCGCGGCCACGGTGAGCACCAGAGGGTCGAAGGGACTGACGCCGAAGAGCAGCGAACGCAGCAGGCCGGATGCCGCTGCCGCTCCTGCGAGGCCGACGGCGCAGCCGATGAGCGCGAGTTTTGCCGCCGACTCGAGCACGAGCCGCACAATGCTGCCGCGCTGCGAGCCGAGGGCCATGCGGATTGCCATTTCCTGGACGCGCGAGGCAACTGAAAATGCAATGACGCTGTAGATGCCGAGCACGGCGAGCAGCACTGCGGCGAGCGCAAAGCTGCCGATGAGGATGGTGTTGAAGCGGCGCGGCGCTTCGGTCTGCGCAACCGTCTCCTCCATCGTTTGCACCTGGGTGAGCGGCAGCAACGGATCGATTGCCCGCACCGTTGCGCGCAAGGAATTCTCCATCTGCTGGGGCGGCAGGTTCGACCGCATCACGATGTAGCCGCCGTTGCCGTTGAGGTCGGTCTCCGGATTTGCCAGTGACCCTGCTATATCCTCGGCCTGGTCCGCGGAGATGTAGTACTGCGCGGGGGCGGGCAGATCGGGTGATGTGAGCTTGACGTCCGCGACCTCGCCGACGACGGTGATCCACGGCGTCTGCATCTCAGGAGTGCCGATGCGCAGCCGCTTTCCGATGGGGTCTTGTCCCGGCCAGTAGTGCTGCGCGAGCTTGCGATTCACAACCAACACAAGCTGGGTGCCGCGGCGGTCATCGTCCGTTAAATACCTTCCGCGAAGAAGCGGAATCCCTGCCGCCTCGAAGAAGTGCCCCTTCACCTGCGACACGGTGGCGAGGTTCATGTCCGCGCCCTTGGGCGGCGTGTATCCCTCCGCGACGAATGTCTGGTTGTTATTGACTCCGCTGGCAGGCAGAGTGCTGGTGAGGCCTGTGGCGGTGACGCCGGGCAACTGGCCAAGCCGCAGAAGCAGCTCGCGATTGAAGGTATCGACCTGCGCCTGCTTGCTGTACTGTTTTTGCGGCAGCCCATAGCCTGCCGTCGTGACGTGGTCAGGACGAAAACCGAGATCGACCTGGCGCATCTTTTCAAAACTGCGCAGCAGGAGGCAGGAGGCGGTGACGAGCATGAGCGCGATGGCAATCTCGGTAACGACGAGCGCCGAGCGGAGGCGCGCGTGGCCACCACCCTCGGAGCCTGCGCGTCCGCCTTCTTTGAGATTTGCGTTCACGTTGGTGCGCAACGCCGCAAAGGCCGGCGCAAGACCCGAGAGCAATCCTGCGACGACGCCGAGCAGGAGCGCAAAGGCTACGACATACCAGTTGAGCCCGATCTCGCTGATACGCGGCAGACTTTCAGGCAGCAGGTTCTTGCCGACGCGCAGCGCGATGGCGGCCATCAGCAAGCCGAGCAAGCCGCCGCTGAGGCTGAGCACGAGGCTTTCGACGATGGCCTGACGCAGGATTTCTGTGGCGCGGGCACCGAGAGCGAGACGCAGGGCGACTTCCTTCTGGCGGCGGATGGCGCGGACGAGCATTAGTCCAGCGAAGTTGACACAGGCAATGAGCAGCACCACGGCGACAGCGAGAAAGAGTGTGCGCAGGAGCGGCTTCGCCTCCTGGATGGTTTCTTCCTGCAGCGGGCGGATGAGCGCGTTGATGTGAAGGTTGCCCATCATCGCCGGATAGCCGCGCATGATCTGCTGGGCGACGCGCTCCGCGTCCTCCTGGGCCTGCTGTCTGCTCCAGCCGGGCTTGAGGCGGCCGACCATCTGGTAGCTCCAGTTAGCAGCCGCCTGTGTCACCAGTTCCTGCGGCTGAAAACTCATGGGCACCCACAGCTCGGAGCGGTTCAACTGCCCCGGATTCAGGGGAAACTCGAAGCCGCTCGGCATGACACCGATGACCTCGTAGGGCTTGCGGTCGAGCAAAATCTTCTGCCCCAGAATTTGCGGGTCGCTGTGAAAGCGGTTGACCCACGCGGCATGGCTCAGCACCGCCACCTGGACACTGTGGTCGTCCTCTTGCGGCGTGAACCAGCGACCCAGTTGCGGAGAAACTCCGAGTGCGGGAAAGACGCCTGCCGTCAATCGTGTGGCATTCACCGTCGCCGGTTCGCCATTGCCTGAAAGCTCGTAGCCCGCGCCCTGGTAAGCGCCCAGCGCGGTGAAGCCTTGCGTATCGCGCGTGTAGGCCTTGATGTCCGGCACGGTCACGCCCACTTCATCGGAGTTTCCCACGCCCACGCTGATTCCGCCGAGCCGGTCTGAGAGCACCACGACGCGGTCTGACTGCGGAAAGGGCAGCGGGCGCAACAGGACGGCCTCGACGATTGAAAAGATTGCCGTAGTGGCGCCGATGCCGAAGGCGAGCATGAGGATTGCGGTGACGGCAAAAGCCGGAGCCTTGGCAAGTTGACGCACAACGTAGCGCAAATCCATTAGCAGCTTCTGCATGTTCGCTTTTCCCCGAGGTGAAGTTAGAGACAGACAACCCTTATTAGAGACACTCTTACAAACAGAAGGGGAGCAACTCGGCTGCCACTCCCCTACCCATGTATCAACGTTTGTTGTCAACGAAATGTTCCCTTGAAGGAGCGAGAGGAGGCGTGAGGGATGTCCGGTGGTGGAAGGCGCTGTCCGTAATCGGACAGAGGGACAGGGGTTGCGGAGTGAGGAAGAAAGGATGCCGGGGGATTCAGTCTTAGCGGGATTTTAGCGAGATGAAGAAGGCGGCAATCACGCCGATGAAGGTGAGCCCTTCAACAAGTGCGGCCCAGGAGATGAGGCGGCGGGCGTGCGCAAAGCGAGCCAGAATACGGCTGCAGAGGATGACGACGAGCACGAAGGGGATGGCAAAGAGCCGAAAAACGATGGCGTCGCCCCAATACCATTGCTGGACGGCGGGAATGAAGAGCAAGGCGATCGAGAGCGGGGCGGTGATGCTCAGGCCAAGCAGCACCTTGGCATAGGTGGTATAGGCCGGCTCGGATTTCCTGATGACAAAGACCAGAGCGGCGGTGGGCACAAGGATGAGCAGCAAGATCAGGATTTCGAGCATGAGATCGCCGCCGGCGTACATGCCTCCGGATGCGGCGACGTCCTGCGGGTTACGGACATAGTTGAGATAACGAACAAAGATCAACAGAGCCGAAGCGACGCCGACCACCGCGTAGCCGGCCGCGACAAGACGCAACTGCAGACCCGATGGCGATGATTGCATGTGCGCATTGTAGAACGGGATCAGCGCGCGATGGAAGTTTATTGGCTGCCGTCAGTGGGTGTGCGCGAGGGCGGAGCAGGCGGATTTGAAGTCGCTGAAGGAGCCGGGGTGGAGGGTGAGAGGGACCGTTTCCGTTTTGGGGCTGTAGCTGGTGCTGTGGCCGCGGTAGACAGAGCCGTCGGGAAGGAAGGCCCAGGCGAGGGTGCCGTGATCGTCGAGCACGAGGTTGGGATTTTGCCAATGGCCGCGGAATTCGAGGCTGGGGCGGTGATCACCGGTGAAGTTGCCGGTGAAAGCGGGCCAGGTATTCATGTAGAGGCTGATGGCTTCTCCATTAATGTGGGAGCCGAGACCGGGGCGCATGCCGCCACCGAGTTTCATGCGGAAGGTTTCGCCGCGCGGAGTGCAGAGCCAGGCGTTGCCGGTGAGGTTAGAGTGCGCATACACGCGACTGCCGCGGAAGCCGGGCATGATGCTGACGTAGAGAGCGTAGTCGCCGGAGTTGGTGGAGTGCATGCGTCCCCAGCCGGTCCAGCCGGGATAGGCGTGAAAGGTGTCGCTGCCGAGATAGAAACCCCAGGGCGTGAGCAGGGCGTAGAGGCCGTAGGCGAGCGCGAGGCCGAGCGCGAGGGCGGCGAGGCACTGGGTAAAACAGCCGGTGAGGCAGCCGCGGCGTTTACGGGTTGGAATGCCGGGAAGAGCTGGCGGCATGGTGGGTGCATTTCCTCGCGCAGCAAGTGGGGCGAGGATAGCATGATTCAGTTCGCAGTTCTTAGTTTGGGAGAAAGCTGGTGCTTGGTTCGGGAAAACCAGAGGCTTTCTCTCTATCCTTTTGTTGCCCATGCAGATAGATTTTCGGCAATTATGGACAAAGTCGGTCGCAATTTACACGGGATGGGAAGGGGCGTAGTGTCACTGGTGAACGGCACGAAGACACACTCGCCGCTCGCGTGGCGCCCAGGAGGTAAGGAGATGGAAGCGGTTCAGATTGGACAGTGCGGCCTTTGTACCCACTTTGGCGAAAACCACAAAACCGATGTGCTGGTCAGTATTCGTGCCAGCCACCAGGCTGACCTGAAGATCATCGATGAATGTGGGCATCCGAAGCTTGCGAACCTGCACCTGAAGGTGACGCCGATCAGCGGATGCGACGGATTTGTTCCGGCGATGGCTGCCTGAACGCGAACAGGCAAGCACGGACAAACAAGCAAGTGAGATAAAACGAGCGGCAACCGGCCTACTGCTGTTTCGGGCTGTTGCCGCTTTGTGCGTTGCGGAGAGAGGCTTCTCGGCTTAGAGAAGTCTCAGGGTCACGCCGTTCTCGTCACATGAATCCGGTGATGCGACTGCCGGCCTCGATGGTGAGGTTCAATCGCCGGCCTTGCGGCTCACTTCGTCGTGAGCACGAGAACTGTGGCGATGGGGTCGAGTGCGTGGCTGGGCAATTGGACATCGATGGCTGAGCCAACCTGCCGGAGTTTGAGCGGGGTGTGATTGCTGTCGGCCAGCAGATAGGCGCCGGTGACGGTGCGCGGCATTTTGTCCAAATGAAAGCTGCCCTGCGGCCACTGGAATAATTCGATGTAAATTTTGTCGGCTTTGGTGGTGGAACGCCATTCCCAGCTGGGGGTGAACTTTGGCTTGCCGTCCTTGTCTTTCTCGGTGGGGCTGAAGGCGCCGGCCTCGTCGCCGAAGAGGGTGGGCTGGGTGCCGTAGATGGCTTCTCCGTTGACGGCGAGCCACTGCGCCGAGCTGATGCAGGCGTTCGACTTCAGCTGGGGGCACGTTGCCGTGCGCATCGGGACCGATGTTGAGGAGATAGTTGCCGCCCTTGCTGGCGATGTCGATGAGGTTGCGGAGGAGTGTCTGGGGCGACTTGAAGTTGGTGTCCCAGGACTTGTAGCCCCAGGTGTCATTGATGGTCATGCAGGCTTCCCAGTCGCGGCCGGGGTAGCCTTTGGCGGGAATGTATTGTTCCGGCGTTTCGGTGTCGCCGCGATAGCCGCCACCGAGGCGGTTATTCCAGATGAGATTTGGGTGCTGATTGAGCAGGGCGACAATTTCGCCGGCGAGCTCGGGCGTCATGTCGTCGGTTGGGGTATCGAACCAGATGACGCTGGGGAATTCTCCGTACTGGCTGAGCAATTCCTTGATTTGCGGAATGGCCTTGTTGTGCAGGTAGTCGGCGAAGCTGCCGTCCTGGGCGGCATCCCAGTGGTGGTTGGGGCGGTCGTGGTTGCCGGTTTTGAAGGCGGCGCCGCCGGGTGCGGTCCAGTCCTGATCCTGCGAGTAATAGAAGCCAAGTTTGATGCCCTGCTTGCGACATTCGTCGGCGAGCTCGCGAATGGGATCGCGATGGAAGGGAGTGGCATCGACGATGTTGAAGGGGTCGGCTTTGGAGGCGAACATGGCAAAGCCATCGTGATGCTTGGAGGTGATGACGATGTACCGCATGCCCGAGGATTTGGCGAGGGCGACGATGTCGTGCGCGCTGAAGGCGGTGGGGTTGAACTGCGGGGCGAGAGCCTTGTAGTCGGCCACGGGAATGGAGCCGGTGTTCATGATCCACTCGCCGATGCTGGGAATCTGCTTGCCCTGCCAGGTGCCAGCGGGAATGGAGTAAAGGCCCCAGTGGATGAACATGCCAAAGCGGGCATCGCGCCACCAGGCCATGCGTGCATCGCGCTGCGCGGGCGTTTCGGTGTCCTGGATGGCGGCGACTCTGTGTGCGCTGGCGACGGTGTAGTGCTCGCCCTGGACCTGCGCGTGGGCGAAGGCGGTCAGGAGGCACACGGCGAGGAAGGGGATTCTAAGAGGAGTTTGCATAGGGTCACGTTTGTCGGGGCGAGTCCATGATAGCGGACGAAAGAGAGGGCGCAGGAAAATGCAGATTTCGACTCGCCGGGCTTCGCTCGCGATTCGCGCTCGCGGAGGAAGAGCAAATGCAGATTCTTCGACTCACCACCCCCAGGCTGGAGAAGACGCCTGGGGCCCCGTTCGCTCAGAATGACAGAGGCTGGGTGGGGGTTGTGGTTTCCCACCCATGCGCGATGAAGCCACGCATGGATGGGGCACCCGTTATCAGTGGGGATTGGATTGGAGCGAGGTGCAAATGCGAGATTCTTCGACTCACCACCCCATTCACCAGGTGAGGGTGACGGTGATGGTTTGCCAGGTGGGGTGGACGAGCAAGTCCGGGCCCGGCGCTGAGAGCTGGCTTGGCGCTGGGGGGAAGTGGATGGCGAGTGCGCCTGCGCTGAGGGCGGCTCCGGCGGCGCGAAGCCTCAGGCGTGAAGAAGCGAGGACGAGGGGAAACTGAGCATCGCTTCCGGCGAGGCCTTCGATGGTAAGCGTCAGCGTGTGGTCGCCATACTCTTCCTTGAGGACGCGTGGGGACTGGGTGCGATTGCCGGGTTGCGGCGGTTGAAAGTCGAGGGCAATCTGGACTGGATGATCTGGAATGACGAGTTGCTGTTTGCCGGTGATGGCTCGGGCTCCGATTGCGTTGGTGGCGAGCTGGAGGCCTGCGTCCGGTGTTTCCAGAGTGACGGTGATCGCTGCCTTGTTGCGGATGAAGTGTAGGTTGGCGGTGTGGTTGCCGATGTGGAGAGTTCTGATCGTTGCGTGATCCCAGTCGGCAGGCAGGTGGGGATCGACGGTGATGGTATTGCCGGGCGCGTCGATGGAGATGCCGAAGAGGCCGCGGAGCGTTGGCGTGATTACCATGGCGGAGGACCAGAGCTGGTGGCTGGTGGAGCGGCCGAAGGGGACGAAGAAGTCGCCGGAGAGAAGCTCGGTGATGGCGCCGAGGTCCTGCGCGGTGGTGAGGTTGGCGTTCTCCCTCAAGAGCTGATAGCCGGCGAGGGGCTGATTGGCGCGGTATTCGGCGAGGGCGGCCCAGCCGGTGAAGAGAGGCCATACGGAGCCCTGGTGGTAGCTCATGCCGTCGTAGATCTTCTCAGTCGTTGGCGATGTCGCGTAGTGCCCCAGTCGGTGTTGAGGGATGAGGCGATGAAGTTCTGGAGGCAGGCTTGGGGATGGTCCAAATCCCCACAGACGAGGACCTGTCTGTGGGGCTCGGATTTCGATTCTGCAGCGGGCCCGAATTCGGGTGAGGGATCCCACCAGGCGAGGGCGGGATAGATGGTGGTGGTGCGGTCGAGGGGGCCGTTGGGCGTGTTGGCGGGATTGGTCGAGAAGGCGTAGCAGCCTTTTTCGGCGTCGTAGTAGGTGGCGTTGATGGTTTTGGCGATGGCGGCGGCGCGTCGATCCGCGCTTTCAGCTTTGGACGGGTCCTTCAGCGTGCGCTCAATGTAGGCGTAGGCGGAGGAGGCCTGTTGATCGAGCAGGGCCAGGTAGATCTCCTGGTGGGGCAGGCCGCCGGGCCAGCTTTCGACCCAGCCGGTGCCGAGCGAGTTGTCGTAGATGCCGTCGTGGTCGGCGTCGTGGGCAGGATCGGTTTCGAAGGCCCAGGCCTTTTCGATGGCGTCGCGGTGGGCGGTGAGGAAGGCGGTGTCGCCGGATGCGCGGAGGTAGTCGGCCATGGCGAGGAGGAAGAGCGGAGTTGAGTCGGCGGCGGCATACATGTAGGGGAAGCCGGGCCACCAGTCGAGGAGGGGCGCGGTCTGCGAGTACTCGTGCATGATTTTGCCGTCGGCGCGCTGGCGGCTGGATGAGGAAGTCGAGCTCGGCGCTCGGTGAGGGCGAAGTCGCCGTAGCCGTTGACGGCGTAGAGGGAGTAGAGGGCGTCGCGACCGAAGAACCAACCGAAGCCGGGGCGGGTGGAGTCGGCGGAGGTAAAGTAGCCGGCGACGAGAGCGGTTTCCTCGCCCGACAGACGAGGACCTGTCCGTGGGGACCCCACGGTTGCAGCAGAGGAATGAGGGCCTGTGGCCGAGGTAGTTCGTTCGGAATCGAGACCTGGAGCACCATCGAGGGCTGGGACAGCAGTGTCTTCGGCCTTTGCCGGATCGGGCTGAAAGACGCTGGTGCGGAGCTGCTCGATGGAGAGGACGGCCCACTGGAAGGCCTGGTTGAGGGATTGATCGGGGGTTTCGATGGAGGTGGTATAGGCGAGGATGTCGCGGTAATGCTGCGCCTTGGCGGTGTATTGCGCGGGAATGGCAGCGTTGAGGTGTTCGAGGCTGAGGGCGAGTGCGGGGCTGGTGGCCGAGGCGGGGTCAGTACCCACGGCCATGAGGAGCGGAAAGAGGCGGCCGTTGTCGCGGGCGGGGTCGATGTGGAGGCGGAGCTCGATGGGATGGACCTGCGGACGTTCCTGATAGGGAGTGAGGATGCCGGGCTCGGCGCCGGGAATGGTGATGGCGGCGGCGAGGTCGGGGTAGTCGGTGTGGAGGATGTAGAGGCCGGATGAGGAAGAGCCTGCGGTGGGAGTGTGTGTGCCGGCAGCGTGGAAGGGGTCGGGCTCCCACTCGACGCCGGGGACGCCGTCATTGCGGGCGGGCCACATCCACTGGAGCTCGGGGGTGAAGCGGAAGGTGAAGTCGGTGGGGTGGAGGCAGTCGAACTGATAGAGGATAAGCGGACCGGTGCTCCACCCCATCGACGTGAACTTGTCCACGGGAAGATCCGCACCAGGCGAAAACATGATTTGGCGGACAGTGAAGCCGAGGTGGGAGTAGGTGATGATGGTGCGGTCGGGGCGGACCTCGATGGTGGCGGCGTGCTGGTTGAGGTCGATGGGAACGGGGTAGCCAGCGATGCTGGCCTCGATGGTGAGGTTGGAGAAGAGCTTGACGGGGAGAATCCACGCCTCGAGAGAGCCGTCCTGACGGCCGAGGAGGACGCCGTGCGGGCCGGCGACGGTGAAGGGCTTTTGGGGCTCGACGGCGGCGCGGAGAACGGGGCCGGAGATATCAAACGGGATGGCGGGGACGGAAGACAGGGAGGCCGGCGGAGCCTGAGAGGAAGCGAGGATTGCGGAGGCTGTGCTGCAGAGCAAGGCGAGAAGGAGCGCGCGCATACAGTTGTTAGTTATCGGTGTTATTTGCCAGTTGGTCAAATAAGAGAACCGAATGCGGGGGTTCCGGTGCGATGCGCGGGAAAGATTTGCAGCAAAGGAAAAGGGCGGCCGCGGGGCCGCCCTTTTGAGGTTGTGCTCTGCGCGCCGATTAGAACGAGAGCTTGAGGTAGATACGGGCGTGGCGATAGCCGCCGACCGTGTTGGTGAAGTTGTAGAAGGTGTTTGCCCCGCTGTTGCTGAAGGCGTCGGTGGTGACTCCACTGGTGAGAGTGGAGTTGCCAATGCCGTCAACGGCAACTCCGGCATCGCTGGCATTGCCGTGGTTGAAGATGTTGAAGAACTCACCACGGAAGTCGAGCGAGACTTTCTCCCAGAGGGGGAAGGAGCGCTGGATGCTCATGTCCCAGGTCTGGTATCCGGGGCTGATGAGTGAGTTTCTGCCGATGGTGGAGCTCGGACGCGAGGCGCCGAGGGCCGGGACGATCCAGTGGACGCTGTCGGGTGAAACTACGTGGCACGGATCCGTGGTGTTCCAAAAGGCAGCACCGGAGCAGAAGGTGCCGTGCGAGGTGCCGTCGAAGTAGTACCAGGAATCGTCGAAGGCGTACGTGTCGATGGGCGCCTTGGCATTGCCGAGCTGGGGACGGTCGTTGCTGATGCCGTCGCCGTTGGTGTCAAAGCCGGTTTCGACGTTCATCGGAGTGCCGCTCTGGAACTGACTGACACCGGCCACGCTCCAGTGGTTGACGACATTGCCAACAACCTTCATCGCGCCCTCGGTATGCCAGACATTTGGCGACCAGACATACGAGAGAACAAGACGCTGGCGGTGATCATATGCCGAGAGGCCCCAGTCGACGCTCTTGCGAGGAGTTGGGTAGGACTCGCTGCCATAGGTTGACTGGTTTGCGCCGGAGGTGAAGACTTCCGACGAGTCATCCATGGCGCGTGCATAGGTGTACGAGGCACGGAAGACGAGGGTGGAGCTCATTTTGCGATCGAGCTCAGCCCAGAGGCCGTGGTAGAGGGAGTCACCGGAGTTGTCGCGAACGACGATGCGGCCGCGGCTGTCGATGAGGCGATCGCCACTGAAGTACTGGTTGACGTAGGGGTTGAACTCGGTGGTGCCGTAGAGGTGCTCGCCGCGCTCGCCGACATAGCTGACCTGGCCGACAAAGCCGCCGGGGAGCTCCTGCTGCACGTTGAGATTCCAGTGATAGGTCTTCGGCGTGAGGAGGTGGTCGGAGATGGGTTCAGCCGTGTCGGTGGGCAACGGCGACTTGTTCAGCGCAGCGAAATAGGTGGACCAGTTGGCGTAGCCGCGCGGGTTGCCTCCGCTGGTGAGGCTGTTGATATTGGGTGCGGCGGCATTGGGAGCCGAGGCCTGAATGTTGTCGATGATGTTGGTGAAGAGCACGTCGTAGAAGGTGCCGAAGCCGGCGCGAACGACGGTGGTGCGCGGTCCCCAGAGGTTGGGGCTGTATACGATGCCGACGCGCGGTCCCCAGTTGGTGCCGTCAGCAGTCTGTTTGGTGTTGCAGGTTACACCGTCCCCGGGGAAGCAGGCCGGGTCAGAGTAATCGATGCCGGGATAGGGCGTTCCGGGAGCGTTGAAGGGAGCGCCGTTGTTCTCATAGCGGAGACCGAAGTCGAGGCTGAGGTCCTTGCGCACCTTCCAGGTGTCCTGCGCGAAGTAGTTCTGCGACCAGATTTCGGGGCGCGCGTCGGGGCTGCCGAAGTTCTGGTTGATGGCGCCGGTGCCGCCGAAGTCGTCGATGTAGTTGGCGAGACCGCTGTAGCCGCCGGGGACGGTGGTGTAGGAGGCGGTGCCGTAGAAGTTGAAAGGAATCTCATCGCGAACACGGATGTTGGCGATGTCAACGCCGACCTTGAAGTAGTGATTTCCCTTGGTGAGGCTGAGCGAGTCCTGAAGCTGATAGGTATTGTGGAAGCGGCCCTGCGGAATGGCGGTGGGGATTCCCCAGCCAGTAAGGCTGCTGATGTCGATGCCCGGGGTGCCGAAGAGCGGATTGGAGAGGGTGCTGCCCGGCAGGCCGAAGGTGAAACCGATGCGGCCGTAGGAGAGGCGGAATTCATTGAGGAGACGGGGACTGAAGATGTGTGTCTCGACGATTCCGGCGTTGTGCGCGGTGCCGTCCTGATCGGTGTCGAAGCCGGGAAGCTGGCCGCCGAAGTTGAAGACGTCGTAGGGCGCGAGGAATGAGGTGCGGATGTACCGCATGGTAAGGGTGTCGTTATTGCTGATGAGGTAGTCGCCCTTGAGGTCGAGCTCGGGCGAGTTGGTCTGTGCGCCGAGGCGGCGCTGAACGCTGCCGACTTCAACAGATCCGCGATCGAGGCCCGTAATGGGGTCATTGCCCAGAGGGATCTCGGTGAGGCCGCCGGCGGCTGCAAGCTGCAGAGGATCGCCGATGAGTCCGCCATAAGCCTGGACCAGAGTGCTGATGCGCGGGTTCGCCCCCAGTGCGTTGAGGGTTGCATAGCCGTTGGCAGAGGGAACGGTGAGGGTGTCGAGGTTGGCGGTGGAGCGGTAGTTATCCCACTGGTAGGAACCGAAGGCGAAGAGCTTCTGGCGGATGATGGGACCGCCGATGGTGAAGCCGAACTGGTTTTCGCGGTAGAGAGATTTTGGAATCTCGTTGCGCACGTAGTAATGATCGGTGGCATCGAGAGAGGAGTTCTGCAGGCGCTCGTAGACGGAGCCGTGGAACTGATTGGTGCCACTCTTGAAGATCAGGTTCGAGACGGATCCGGCGCCGTGGCCGTATTCAGAAGTGAAGTTGTTCTCGATGATGATGATTTCCTTCTGCGCCTCGATATTTTCAGGCTGAAGGCCCTGGCCCTGGATGCCGGCGTCGTTATTGTCCTGGCCTTCGATGAGGAAGTTGTTGGCGCGAGGACGGCCGCCGCCGACCACGAAGTTGACGCCGTTACTCAAGCCGACCTGCTCGGCGGACGTGACTCCGGGGAGGGTGAGGGCGAGGGCGTATGCGCTGAGGCTGTTGATGGGGAGATTGGCGATTTCTTCAGTGCCGATGGTGCCGCTGATCTGCGCATTGTCAGTATTGAGGGAGACATTGTCGGCATTGACCTCAATCTGCTGCGAGGCGGTGCCGACGGCGAGAACAACGTCATCGGTCTTGATGACGGAAGCGGGGACGCTGACGCCCTTGATCACTTTCTCAGTAAAGCCGGTGGCTTTGACAGTGATGGTATAGGAGCCGGGCAGCACGGACTCGATGCGGTAGCCGCCGGTGCCGCTGGTGGTGGTGGTGCGGATGCTTCCGGTGTCAGCAGATTGAATGCTGACCGAGGCGCCCGCCAGGGCGGCGCCGGCAGGATCAGTCACCGTTCCAACCAAGGTGCCATTTGACGTCTGAGCCATGGCGCCGACTGCGGCCGCCAGGAAAAGAAACGTCATGAGAAAACGAGAAAAGCGATTCAAAGTATCTCCTCCAAGGAAATTTGCTTAAAGTGAGCTATTTCAGCCCGGCAGGTTTGCGCTTCGGGGTCCTGCCTGCACCAGCAGCGGACCTCACAACAGCAGCACAATGACTTGCCCTTGCAGGCTGCGCAGGAAGCACAACCCGTGACGAGTAGCGCCTGTCAATTCAGAGTTACCAAAGTCGTAGCACGTAGACTGCCAAAAGGCCAATGATTGCATTGGGTTCGACGGAGAATCCTGCTACCGGGCTAAATGCTTCTGACGATGGGCTATAGAAATAGCCATCGCATAAGAAAAGTTCATGAAAAAAGCGCCCTCTTTCCGTCGAAACCGGGGGGCTACATCAGGTCATAGGAGTTGATATGGAAAACGGTAGAGTGCCGGTGGATTGTTGAATCCTATCGGAGGAACATTTCAGAGGCCGTGGTTGTCGTGCGATTTCAGGGCGTGGAGGACGAAGGGTGGGGGACGGCTGCAAGTCCAAAGTAATATGACCCCGGTGTGAAGGTTGCTTGTAATGGAGTTACATCCGGGCTGTTGCTTCGGGGTACGATTGTCCCTTACAGAAGAGTACTTCCTTTCAAGTACAGGGAGCTAAAGAACGTGGCCGCATTTGAAGATATTCAATCCAGGCGCAGTGTAGTAACGGATACGTTGCAGTTGCTGGCGGAGCAGTCCAAACAGTGGCGGAGCAGGATCGATCTGCTGGAAGCCGGTCAGCATCTGGACAGGGCGGAGGCGTTGGCCTCACTGGCGCAGTTGTTGGATGTCTGCCAGAACCTGCGGTACGCGATTCTCTCAGAGGATTGCACTGCGAACTGGATCAGCAAGGACGAGCTCCACGAGATTGTGGGACGGATTGACGATACAGCCGCGAAACGGCGGCGCTACCTTGACCTTGCGCAACACCTGGCCAACGGCACGGCGACGCACAAGCGCGAACGCACGCGGCTGGAGCGGCTGAAGCAGCGCGACGCGGCAGTTGCGGAGCTGATGGAGACGTCGGCTTTGACCGCGCCTCCGGAACTGCCGGGACCGGCGGTAGAGCAGTGGCTGGAGTGGGCGTGCGAGCTGGATGACAGCACGGGCGATCCTGATCTGCAGCACCTGAAGGCGTTTTTCCCGCGTGTGGACGATTTTGTGCGCCAGCTTGACCTGGAGCTTTGGGAGAGTGCGCCGGCGGCGACGCCCGCGACCGCTGCACCGGAGCCGGTTGCCGAAGTTGCGCAGGTTGAAGAACCCAAGAGCTCAACGGAGCTTTCAATTTCAGAACCTGCCAAGGCGGAGCCTGTGGCAGAAGCGAAGCCGCTGTGGCTGCTGGATACGGCAACGGCGGGAAGCAGCTCGTTATTCGCGGGCACGGTGCTGGAGCTCCCCAAGCCTGAGATTGCAGTAGCCGTGGAAGAGCCGGAAGCGGCAGTTGAAGTTGAAGAGGCACCCGAGTCGGTAACGGTTGCCGAGGAAACCGCGGTCGCTCCGATTGTGCTGGAAGCCCCGGTGGAGACGGTGGTTGAGACGACGCCGGAGATCACGGTTGAGACGCCGGTGGAAACCCCGGTAGCAGTTCAGGCGTCAATCGAAGTCGAAGATCAGCCGGAGGCGCAGGCCGAAGGCCAGACCGAAACCAAGGCCGAAGACCATACCGAAATCGAGACCGAAACGCGGGTCGAAACGCGGGCGGAAATCCAGACCCCTGTAGCCCGGGCAGAAGAAACGCATGTGGAGGACGGCAAGCTCTGCTTCTTTCCCGCAGATGAAACAGGGAAGTTTGCCAGAGTGATGGCCGAGGGGAAGAACTCGCGCAAGGTGCGGGCCCTGCTGGCGGTTTCGCACTGGCTGACACCGCTTGATTCAAACCCGGTGCTGAATGCGACGTGCGGCATGCGCGCGCAGATTGAGTACAAGGGGACCTCGGACCTGCTGCC
This sequence comes from uncultured Acidobacteriaceae bacterium, assembly GCA_963839215.1. Lineage (GTDB taxonomy): Bacteria > Acidobacteriota > Terriglobia > Terriglobales > Acidobacteriaceae > Telmatobacter. The sequence goes on from CAWITZ010000005.1 coordinate 282,726, forward strand.
GGTTACGCCGGATCAGGCGGAGGAGGCAATCGACAGCGACAACGGTGTGTTGTTGTTCGCGGGCGGCGCCGATCTGCTGCGCTGGGGTGTGGCAAAGCAAAAAGAAGACGATCGCTTTGCGGGGATCTCGTCGGTGCGGCGGCTGAGCCAGAACCAGATCAAGGCATGGTTCAAGGAGCTGCACAAGATCGAACTGGCGGAGCCGCAGGTGCTGGATATGTACCGGCTGACGGCGGGCGTTCCGCTGCTGGTGGGCGAACTGCACCGGCTGGTGATTCCTGATCCGAAGACGCCGCCGACGTGGCTGGGCTTCATGATCTGGACGACGGTGAAGACGAATTTCGAGCGCCGGCTGCCGGTTGTGGCGCGCGAGCTGCGCAACGGTTCAGCGGCGGTGCGGCTGACGGAGCGCGAGATTCGCGTTCTGAAGATGGTGGCGATTGCGAGCGACAACTCGACGCCGAAGACGATTGCAGACAATCTGCAGGAAGACTGGGATCAGTATCAGCGGCCGGAGCTCGAAGCACTGAGCGCGGGCGATGAGGACAGCGTTGCAGTGCTGCAGGGTCTGGGTCTGTTGCCGATGCGCCGTGATTACGGTCTGTCGGCGATCCAGTCGCTGCTGCCGCTGGGCGCGGATGATCCGCTGCGGCAGATTGTGAGCTACCTGTAGGAAGACAGTTCGCGGTTCACAGTTCTTAGTTTGCAGTGATCAGAGGGCGGGGGCGAAAAGCCTCCGCCTTTTTCTTTGCCGACCTTTTACTCTCTGCCTTCGCTCCGCGCTTCTCTCATGTGTGCGCCCAGGCATTATCGTGCAGGGCGTCGAACACGACGTCGCTGGTCCGATTAATTGAAGAGAATTGAGATCTCTGCGATCAATTATTCGTCTTTCAGCGCATCCACGGGATTGATCGCGGCAACGCGCGAAGCCGGCAGAAAGCTTGCAAACACGGCTGCGGCCGCGAGAACCAATGGCACGGCGACAAAACTCACGGGATCGAGCGGGCTGACACCAAACAATAGTGTCCTTAGCATCTGCGCGACCGCGACTGCGGCTCCCAAGCCAATGACGACGCCAACGCCGGTGAGCATCAATGCTGAGCGCACGAAGATCCAGAGCAGCGCACCTTTCCGCGCTCCGAGTGCCATGCGAATCCCGATTTCACGAGTGCGCTGGGATACGGCGTAGGCGATGACTCCGTAGATGCCAATGAGGCTTAGCGCCAGAGCCATAGCTCCGGCGATTGCCAGCATGACGAGTGTGAACGAAGTGCGCGCCATGGATTGCCCGTAGATATCTTCCATGGTGCGGATGTTGGCTACGGGTAGGTTCGCGTTCACTGACCAAACGGCCCGCTGCACCTCGCCGATGAACTCGCGCGTGCCCGCGCGCGAGCTGTGCACGGCAAAAGTGGCGGCGCGTGCCGGATCAAAGGGGGAGTCGCTGGCCAAAACGGGCCAATAGGCTGTGGCCGGTGCCGGGTCGCCCACACCATTCATGCGCACGTCCTCGACCACCCCGATTACCTCGTGCCAGGGCATGGCGTCGTACTCCCGGAAGTGCTGGCCGATGGCGGCCTGCGCAGAACCGCAGCACTCGCGTGCCAGGTTTTCTGAGAGGATGCCAACCGGTCTTTTGCCGTAAGTATCGCTCCATGTGAAATCGCGGCCGGCGATGATGTTTGTGCCCGCAGTGTGAAAATAGCCCGGCGAGACATAGTTATAGAGGCGCATAGGCGCTTCGTGATTCTTGTAGGTCTGGCCCTGGAAAAAGAGATCGTCCCAACCAGGCTCGATCTGCTGCAGAGGCATCGCGCTGGCGAATCCGACAGACGTGACCCCGGGAATGGCAGCGAGTTTGTCCACGATCGAGTTCTGCAAGTGTGTGACCATCACCGGATCGCCGATGAGGGATGGCGGGACGGCAATGCGCAACGTCTGAAGATGAGACCGGTCGGAGAAGCCGGGGTCGACATTGTGCAAGGCCGCAAAGGTGCGGATCATGAGGACGGCGCTGACCAGCAACACCAGCGCCATGGCCACCTGCGCAATCACCAGCACGCCGCGACCGCGCTGCCGATCGCGACTCAAGCTAGCTGTGCGTCCACCGGCGCGGAGCGCAACCAGCGCGTGCATCCGCGCGTACTTGACGGCGGGAATGGACCCGAAGAACAGTCCGGAGAAGAGCGACAATGCCAGTGTGAAGGCCAGCGACCATCCGTCGAGCCTGACTTCGCTGAGCCGTGGCAGATTCGCAGGGTCAATGATCAACAGCAGCCGCAGTCCTGCGGCGGCGACAGCCGTTCCGCCAGCACCGCCCAAAATCCCCAGCAGCATGCTCTCGATCAAGAGCTCCCGTACAATGCGGCCGCGGCCGGCACCGAGCGCCGCGCGCACCGCAAGCTCCTGCTGGCGGGAATCGGCGCGGACAAGCAGCAGGTTGGCAATATTGGTGCACGCGATTAGCATGACCACGCCGATGGTGCCCATCACCACCCACAGGGCACCGCTCACACCGGCCAGCACTTCGTCTTTCATGGGCCGGAGGGCCGGACCAATCTGCCAGGTCCGATAGAAATACGTATCGCACTTCGGGCAGTTTCTCCACGAGGCCATCCAGACATCAAGCAGCCGCGCCACATCGGCGTCGGCCGTGGCAATAGAGACACCCGGCTTGAGGCGCGCGATGCCGCGATAGGCAAAGCCGGCGGCGATCTGATTTTGCTGATCAAATGCCAGCGGCACAAGCAGGTCGAAGTCGTAATTAAGAATCCGGAAGCCCCGGGGCATCACGCCTACGACCTCGCGTGGCTGCGAATCGAGCTCGATCGTCCGCCCCACAATCGAGCGATCGCCGCCGAAGTGCCTTTGCCAGTAACCGTAGCCGAGCATGACACGTTTGGCTCCCTTAGGCTCCTGGTCGGTCCCGTCAAGCCATCGGCCGGCCGCGGGCGGAACGGCGAAGGTCTGCAGCACGCCATCACTCACGAGCGCAGTGTTCACCTGCTCAGGCTGCGCCAGCCCGGTCACGTTCCCTGTTGCAGGCAGCCACACTCCGACCGACCGAAAACTGCGGTTGTGTGCTGCAAAGGTGAGATACATTGAGGCTGAGAGCCGCAGCCCATCTCTGAAATCACTCAGCCCTGGCGCGCCGGGTGCGTTCAAATTGAGCGCCACAAGCTGTCCCGGATCTGGATATGACAGGGGCTGGATGAGAACATGATTCACCACGCTGAATACCGCGGTGTTGGCGCCGATGCCGATGGCCAGCGTGAGAAGAACGGTCATGCCGAATCCGGGCGCTCTGCGCAGCCGGCGCAAAGCAAGCTTCAGGTCTGTAAGAAGGGATTCAAGCCTGGACCATTGCCAAACCTCGCGGCTCCTCGTCTGCACGAGGGTGGGGTTTCCGAAAGCGCGAAGAGCTGCCTGGCGCGCCTGGGCGCGGGGGAGATTTTCGAGGCGCATGAGCTGCTCAGTCTTCTCTTCAATGTGCTCACGCACTTCTTCGTCCAGATCATCGTAGAGGTGTCGGCGCCGGAAGATTCGCTCGAGCCAGCTCATTGCAGAGCCTCCTATGAAGTCGCGGTTCGCTTTTTAGGCCCGAGCACCATCTGGATGCCTTCGAGCATCCGGTCGAAACTGTGGATCTGACGCTCGAGGTGGAGCAGGCCTGCTTTGGTGATCTGGTAGATGCGGACGCGACGGTTGGTTGAAGGCGAAGTGGTCCACTCAGCCCTGACGAGTTTTGCTTTCAGCAGCCGCTGCAGGGCCGGATAGAGCGAACCCTCTTCGACCTCAAGCAGGTTGTTTGAGCGCTGCTGGATGTGCTGAACCAGCGCGTATCCGTGCGCGGGCTGGCGGCGGAGTGACTCGAGAATCATCATTTCGAGCGCACCGGGAAACAGATCGCGCGAGGTGTTTGTGCTGTTTTCCATAAGGCATTATCGCAACATGCCTAGAGTAAATAAGTAATCGCCAAAAGTCAACCTGAGAAGAAGTGTCGTCGCGCATTGCGGTCGAGTGACCGCGCGCTCGGGACGCGCTCTTTTTTCTCGATGGGTAGGGATAGTGGGTCGGCAAGAGTGCACTCTGGCACTTCCGGTTGTCGTATAAGAGTGACTTCGGGTTTGGTGACAAACCAGCCGCGACTCTCTCGAAGAGTGCATTGGGCTGAATCGCCAGTCGAGAACACTTGGGAACGCTGCTCGTATCCTTTCGAGACTTACCTACTTCTTTGGCGGAGCAGGAGCGCCGCTGGACGGAGGAGTTATACCGTTCATGCGCAGGTACTCAACCATCTGCCCATACTCGTCCGAGGTATGGGCAAGACTTGCGGCCACAGTCACGACGCGCGAGGTTGAGCCGGCCACGCTCTGAAATGCGTTGTCCATCGTGAGAGTTCCGATAGCCTTGTGGAGAAAAGCAAACGAGGCAGCCAGTGCCGCATCGCGCCGATCAGCGCTCCTTCAGGAAACCGCGCTTAAGGATGCTGGGTTAGACAAGTCGATACCGGAGACACTGATGACGGCCTGCCACGCGGCTTCCTGGCTGGCGCGATCGTGGAGGTGTGGGTGGCGCTGTGTCTCAATTGGGCCTGAGAACTTCCCTTGAGCCGAGGCGAAGAATTGCCCTGAGACGTCCGTTCCGAACTCCGACGCCTGGAGGTACCGACGGGCCGCGGTCTCCGGCGTCTGATTCATGCCGGGAATGAGGTTCACGATTGGGATAAAGAGATACTTCAACAACGGACCAGCGTTTCGCACCACCTTGGTGTCGGTCGCCCCACCTGGCGATACGGCGTACACGGCCATGCCGGCGGGCAGTCGGCGGGCCAGCGCCGCGGTCCACCAAGCGATGATGAGCTTCGCGTCAGCATACGCATTGTTGGGCACGTACTTCACGTTCGGCCCGTTGCGCAACAGGGCTTCAACAGCCGCGGTTTGGTCGCCCCGGTAGTATTTGGCCGCGAAGGCTGGCACGTCGGTGTACTTGAACATGGGTACGCCCCCGCGGGCAGGCTCCGCGCCGGCGATAACAATCCGCGCGTTGGGGCTAAGAAGGTTGGCGCGAAGCAACCCGACAGTCAGTTGATGATGGCCGATTAACGGGGCCTGAGAAACCTCAACGCCCGCCGCAGTGATCACGCGCTTCTTGGTTGGGACCAATCCGGCATTGAGCAGCAGGAAATCGATCGGCCGACCGTGCTTGACCAGCGCGGCGACGGCGGAGTGAACGCTGACTGGGTCGTTCAGATCCAGCTCCAGCGGCGTGAATATCGCTGTTTCGTTTTCAGGCGCGAGTTGAGCGGCCGCTTGCTGGGCCCCGGCCAGGCTGCGCCCAGTGACGATGATCTCGTGCCAGCCCTCTTTGGCGAGCAGGCGGGCTGCCGCATAGCCGAGCCCGGAAGTGGCACCGGTGATGAGTGCGATCAAATGTTCCATGGGCGTCTCCTTGTTTATCTGTCTTGCAGCGTTACATACGCGAGAGTACGATACCAGCAGATGCGATGCAAGGAGTTTCGTACGCGATGGTAACTAATATTGCGAAGCGCCTCCCAGGACGCCCAAAAGGCTTTATCCCGGAAGAAGCACTCGACCGTGCCGTTGAGATGTTTTGGGAGCATGGGTTTGAAGGAGTGGACGTGGATCGGATCGCGCGCGCCGTGAATGTCACCAAGCCCGCGCTATACCGAGCCTTCGGAGACAAGTCCACCCTGCTGCTAAGGGCGGTCGAGCGCTATGCGCTGATCTATGGAGCTCCCAAAATGGCAGCGTTTCAAGCGGAGCCGGACATCCACAAGGCCGTGACCGCCTTTTGCGAGGCTACCGTCAACACCGCTACTGGCGACGCTCGCAGCGGCTGTATGTTGGCCGCCGCCGCGCTGGGACATTCGGAGCGAGTAACAGAAATCCGTTCCTGGCTCGCGAAGGGCCTTACCGTATCCGCTGATGTTTTCGCGAAACGTTTCGAGCAGGAGATGAAGGCGGGGCGCCTGACTCGCTCACCTTCTGCCAAGGTGCGCGCCCGTTTGCTCGTTGACTTGCTGCAGGGTGTGCAGCTTCGCGCAAAGGTTGGTATCACTCGCGAGGAATTGCTGGCAGACGCCCGAAGCTATGTGCCCCTGATTCTTGGCGAGCAAATCTAACGCACTTCTCGGGGGAGGCGTCTGGACGAGTGCGGAATCGCCGAGTCGCTCATTGAGAGAAACGCGAGCCATTTAAAAAGCGTCCTCGCGGATTGAGGGCGAGGGACCGCCTGCTTGGGAATTGCTGAAGAGTAACTTCGCCTCGCGTGATGGGAAGGATCGGGCGGTTGTCGTAAAGCCAGTAACCGCTTGGCAACAACACACCCGGAACTCGGACGATGAGCGATTTCAGGTCCTTTCGCAACAGCTAACTTCAGGGCTCCATCCGCGCCGTGCGATACTCGTTCATCTTCATGCCCAGCACTGCATCGGCCTCGCCCGGTCGCTCCGGTTCCCGCGTCTTCTTCGGCTGGTGGGTCGTGCTGACCTGCGCGCTCGGCAGCGCCTGCGGAATCGGTCCCGTCGTCGTTTACACGTTCGGCGTCTTCGTCAAACCGCTTGCTGCCGACCTCCATGTAAGCCGCACTTCGATTGCCCTCGCGGTTTCGCTGGTGGACCTGCTCGTGGCGTTTTCTGCGCCCACAGCCGGCCGCCTGGTCGACCGCCACGGAGCGCGATTCATCATTGTCGGATCGCACCTGGCCCTGATCGCGTTGCTGGTGGGCATCGCCCTGCTCCGTCCGCCGCTCTGGGGTTTTTACGCTGCTTTCGCTCTCGTTGGCTTGACTGGCGTCGCCACAACACCGGTCACCTACTCGCGCGTAGTTGCCAACTGGTTTGATCGCTATCGCGGCGTGGCCTTAGGCATCGCCGCCGCGGGCGTCGGCATAGGAACCTTCATCACCTTGCCCCTCGCCCAGATGCTGATCGACCGGTCCGGCTGGCGGAGCGCGTATCTCGGTCTTGCGGCATTCTGCCTCGCGGTGGCAGTTCCGCCGGTATGGCTGTTTCTTCGCGCACATCCCTCCGAACTCGGCCTCTTTCCCGACAATCTAGAGCCGGTCGCCGCAATTTCCGCCTCTGGCGCGGACGCTGAGGGCATCACCGTCTGGCAGGCATTGCGGACACGCAACTTTTGGCTGCTGGCTGGCATCTTCTTCACCGCTGCGGCGTGCATTACCGGCGCCAACTCTCACATCGCGCCGCTGCTCACTGACTCGGGCGTCTCCGGATCCTCGGCGGCGTTCGCCGCTTCGCTTTTCGGCGTTGCCATCGTTGTCGGACGCATCGGCAACGGTTATCTGGTCGACCGCTTCTTCGGCCCGCGTGTGATGGCCGCGATCTTCGCCGGCGCCGCTATTGCAATCGCCATTCTATGGAGCAACCTCGCGACGCGCTTTGCCGCGCCTGCTGCGCTATTGCTCGGCCTTGCCGCCGGCGCCGAGGGCGACCTGATGCCCTTCCTCGTCAGCCGCTACTTCGGCATGCGGTCCATGGCGGAGATCTACGGCTGCCTGTTCGGCGCATTCACGCTAGGCAATGCCGCGGGCCGCTACCTGATGGCCGCCGGCTTCGACGCCTCGGGATCCTATCGCGCGCCCCTCGAAATCGCCCTGGCCGCACTGGTCATGGCCGTTCTCGCCTGCTTCGCCCTGGGCCGCTACTCATGCGGTGGAGCGGGACGAACGCGAAGCGCCAGCCATTCGTAAGCCAAGGCGTGCATTCCTCCCGACGTTCTCAAAACTCAGCGAACAGTCATCGCGGGTGTAGCCAGAATCCCCAGGCTGAAGGACGCCGCGCCAGCCTGCGCCAGAAAACTCCGCCGATTTACATTCATGCGCTCTTCTCGATAGCGGTGATGCAAGGATCATACAGCCGGGGCATTTCCTAACGGGAGACGTGCGAGAAAACAACATTATCCTAAGGCATGCTCCGATCAGTCGCGATAAACGCGCTTGTCGGAAGCAATCAGTCCCGTCACAACTTCGTCAACGAGCGCGAAATCGCCGAGTCGCTCATTGAGAGAGATTCGAGCCATTTAAAAAGCGGCCTCGCGCATTGCGGTCGAGTGACGGCCTACTTGGAAATTGCCGAAGAGTGACTGCGCCTCGGCGTTATGGGAAGGACCAGCCGAGGGGGCGAAAAGCCTCCGCCCTTCTTGTTGCGTAGGGAGATAGTGGGCGACAAGAGTGCATCCCACGCCCTTCCGGTTGTCATAAAACTAGGAAGTTTCGGATTGGGGACCACGTTGCGGATCTGACTTTTTGAAGATTTCGCTGTATGACCTAAAGTGTCGGATATATGTCGTTTCAGACGCCGGCGAAACAAGTTACATTTAGCGAGATGAGTGATAAGCAACAGCTACAGCCAAAACGCATCGGACTTTTGCTCTTCGACGGAATCAATGCATTAGACGTTGTCGGGCCTATGGAGGCATTTGCAACTGCGCTCGTGCCGAACAATGGACGTAGCAAGGGGAAATGTTATGAACTCCTCACCATCGGGCTGACGAAGAAGGAGGTAGTAGCGGAATCGGGTTTGATTCTCAGACCTGGCACAACGCTCGCCGAGTGTCCCAAGCTCGACACCATCGTCATTCCAGGCGGCAAAGGGTTGAGGGAGGCGCGCACGAACAGAATCGTCGCGAATTGGACTAAGAGCCGAGCGGCAACTACGCGCAGGATTGCATCCGTGTGCACTGGGATCTTCGGGCTCGCTCCGACGGGTCTACTGGATAACAAGACCGTGACCACTCATTGGCGTTACGCAGAGGATCTCTCACGGGATTTTCCAGCACTCAAGGTCGATGCGAACGCCCTGTTCCTGACAGACGGACATCTATACACCTCTGCGGGAATCACTGCGGGGATCGATCTGTGTTTGGCACTCATTGAAGAGGATTATGGCCGGGCTGCAGCACTCACGGTCGCCCGGGAGTTGGTTGTATTCATGAAACGCCCCGGCGGCCAGGAGCAATACTCCGAACCCCTGCAGTTCCAGATTGAGTCGACAGACAGCACGACAGAAGTTGCAGCCTATATTCGGTCCAACCTCACGAGCGATCTTTCTGTCAGTGCTCTTGCGAGCTTGGCCCATCTCTCCCCGCGACAGTTCAGTCGAAGATTTACTGCCACTTTCGGTAATCCTCCTGCAGCATACGTCGAAGCCATCCGGCTTGACGAGGCTCGCGCACGTCTATGTGAAACGCGATGCAATATCGATCAACTCGCCGCGTCGGTCGGATTCGGAAGCGATGATGCATTTCGGAGGGCGTTTGCAAGGCGCTTTGGAGTCTCACCAACCAACTACCGCACCCGATTTGGAGATCTTCAATGATCAGTAAAACCCACCTGTCTCTATTGCTGGTCCTACTATCGATGAATTCTCCAAGAACGGACGCACAAGATACCCTTTGGCCGACAGCTCACTATACCGGCGAGATGATCCGTGACGGCCAAACAATCAAAATCAGCGTCAACTTGCCCACGCCGTCGGCCGGCCAAAACAAGCCGGTGTATGCGTGTCCGATGCATCCGAAAGTCACATCGTCAACTCCCGGTAAATGCCCAATCTGCACGATGCCGCTTGTAATGCTAACTGCAGGGGGCGAGCCCCCCGCTACCTTCACGTCCCTCTCGCAGGCAGTTATGGATTATCCGTTCGATTCATTTACCGCGAAGAACGGGAAGGCCCATCTTATTCTTGGCGGATCGATTGTGTTTGACGGGGCCCTGAGAGCGCACCATATCGACGGTCACTTTAGCGGACCTGACGGAGCGGGCGACTTCCATCTTAAGTCCGCGTTGCCGGAGGTCCTCCCCTACTCTGTGCGGGAGGTTGTATTCCATCATGGTGGGGTAACTCTCGCGGGGTCGCTTCTGGTTCCAAGAACGCCGGGCAAGCATGCGGGAGTCGTTCTTTTGCATGGCAGCGGGCCAGAGACTCGATGGGGTACGCCACGATACATCGCAGACCGATTTGCACGCGCCGGGATCGCTGCTTTGATCTACGACAAACGGGGATCGGGCGCTTCCAATGGCAACCTAGACTCGTTTACATATGAAGATCTAGCCGGCGATGCGGTCGCTGGCGTAAGTCTTCTTGCTTCACAACCCGAGGTAGACCGGCACAGGGTGGGACTTCTCGGCCACAGTGAAGGCGGAATCACCGCGGTCATTGCTGCCGCACTGGCGTCGCGCGAAATCTCTTTCATTGTTGCGGAAGATACGGTGGCAGGACCGGTATTTCAATCTGACCTCTATCGCGTAAACCGGGCGATTCGGCGAACTGGGTTCAAGCCGGAGGAGATCAGCCAGGCAATGAGTGTCTATGGCGCCTTTGTTGATGTCGCGCGTGGCCTTAAATCGTATTCGGAATTGGAAGAGGATAAGGGTAAGTACGGAAATACGGAATGGTTCCAATGGCTAGCAATTCCTCCGCGCAACGCGGCTCTTTGGCCGACTTTGCCGCAGCGGGAAAATCTAGACACGCTCGTCTTCTGGCGCAAGGTGAACGTCCCTGTCCTACTCGTGTACGGAGAAAAGGATGAGATAGCACCGGTAGATCAGAGCATTGAGGCCATAAAAGACGCTGTCAATGGCCGGGTCTCCTTTACCGCGGTGATTGCGCCGGGAGCGCAACACAATCTAACGATCCAACCCACACCAAGTGGACCGTTCTCCTGGTGGAAAGCCGCTCCCGGCATCGTCGACCTTGTCGTGAGTTGGGTCCGCGTGCAGCCTGCGCATTGAGAACACTACTGGTATCTGACGTCGATCCGTTTCTTTTTGAAGGTTTGCTTAGCCGTAAGTTTAGGAAGTAAACGGAAAGCAATCCGATCACTCGCCGCAATAGATACGTGCAGCGGTTCTGCGCGTTGCGCTCGAGGGACCGCCTGCTCGGGAATTGGTGAAGAGTAACTTCGCTTCGTGCTATGGGAAGGACCAGCCGAGGCCGGTGGAGGCGCCGACGTTATTGGCGGGCGCGCCGATGACGGGCTGGTTGTCGTAGTTATCGAAGAAGCTGACGCTGACGTAGAAATCCCCAAAGAATTTGTAATAGAGGTTTTGGTTGAGAGTGAGGCGGAGGCGGCCGGGAGAAGAGAGGCTGGGGTAGATCCAGAAGCTGGTGTTGAAGGTGGTGGAGTCGAAGCGGAAGGTGGAGTACTGGATGGCGAAAGCGGAGTCGAGAGTGTTGGTTTTGCCGGAGCTGGTGGAGCCGGAGGTAGCGCGGACATTGGTGTAGCCGAGGCCCGCGATGCCGGTGAGATTGGTTTTGTTGGTGAAGATGAGCCGGCGCGCGTAGGCGCCACCGAGGGTGGTTTCGAGGGAGATCTGCTGCTCGGAGCTGGAGAGGAAGTTGGCGATGGCGCCGTTGTACCAGTTCGTTTTCCCGATCCGGCGGAAGAAGGAAGATTTCACAGTGAGTTCGTTGGTGTTGGAGGTTTCCTGCTGCGAGGCGAACTGGGAGTTTGAGGTGACGGCGAAGTTGTTCTTCTGATCCTGGTATAGCAGGTTGGCCTGCGTGGTGAGAGTCTGCTGGGAATTTGGACTGGGCGAGACTCAGTCCGAGGGAGACGTTGCCGCTGAAGCGCTTGACGAAGGACCCGTTCAGCTCGGTGATCTCGATGACGGAGTTCTGGGGCAGCGTGACCTTGTTGGGACTGACGATGGTGACGGTGTGGCTGGAGGGATTGCCGGAGAGGGTGCCGACATAGTAGGCGCCATTGGGGGCGGTGATAACGAACTGCTGCCGGCTTTCGATGCGGGCGACCTTGTTCCAGTCAACGACGAAGGATTCGGATGTGTAGTCGGGCTTGATGGTGAGCTGGCCCTGGCTGAGGGATTTGACTTCGCAGGTGATCTTGTCGCCGTTGCGCATGTAGACGATGTCGGTTTTGGAGCGGACGTTATTGGCGCGGCCCGCGAGGGGAAAGAGGAGAAAGAAGCCAACGGCAATAAGACAGGTGCGGGAGGCGGAGAAGAGGCGCGGCGGATAGCAGGTCATTGGCACATCCCCCTGAGAGCGGGCGACCGGATGGATGCGATCGCAGAATGGGTTAAGCGCGACGGTAAGTCGCATGGTGTTGATTGTTCTTCCTACCCGAGCAGGTTGCACCTGTCAGTTCTTGCAGTTACCAGACCTGTTAGTTCTCGCAGTTACGAGTGACGCCGGCGCCGTGCTATTGATTAGCGGCAGGTGGGCGGTATGGACCGAGCAGCGGCGGGTGGAATGCGAGGGCAGCAGGCCGGGGGGGTGCGCTGGATGCACTGGGCGTTGCTGCTGGCGCTGGCGAGTGCGCCGCTGGCTGCGGCGATGCGGCAGGCGCCGGCGGCACCAGCAGGCGGGGGACAGGCAAACAAGGCCGAGGGTGAGGCTGCCGCGGCCCACGATCAACTGGGCCGCGATACGCCGCGCGGAACAGTGATGGGCTTTTTGCGCGCGGCCGAGAACGGGGATTATGCGCGGGCTGCGAAGTACCTGAACAGCAAAGCGGCGGAACCGGACAGGGAAGAGCTGGCGAGGCAGCTGAAGGAGCTACTGGATCTTGGTACATCGACAGACCTGATCTCGCTTTCGAATGCGCCCGAAGGCAATCTGGCGGATGATCCGAAGGAAACACGCGAGCACGCGGGGATTGTGAAGACGCCGGATGGTCCGCTCGATGTGGTGCTGGACCGCGTTCAACAGCCGGGCGATCTGCCGCCGGTGTGGTTGTTTTCACAGGAGACGTTGCGACGCGTGCCGGAGGCGTATGAGAGTGCGCAGAGCGTGGCTCCGCGCGATCTGGCGACACGTTTTCCGGCGTGGATGTCGCGTCTGACGCTGTTTTCAATTCCGCTGTGGCGGTGGGTGATGGCCCTGGTGGCGCTGGCGGCGGTGCTGCTGGTGGCGAGCCTGCTGACCTATGTTGTGCTGCGGGTGCTGAAATGGGTGCTGCATGGGCGGCTGAAGAAGCGGATTGAAGTGAAGGTGCTGGATCTGCGCGGCCCGATTTTCGGACTGATGGCGGCGGTGGTGGAGCGGGCGCTGGGCGGGTATTCGATGACGGCTCTGGGGCGGCACCGGCTTGAGCAGATGTCCCTGGTGACGGCGCTGATCAGCGGGGCGTGGCTGCTGATACGGCTGGCGGACATTTTTATTTATCAGGTTCAGCAGCACTTCACGATGCAGATGCAGATTGAGCGCGTGACGGTTGTGGGTCTGGGTGGGCGCCTCTTCAAGATGATGGTCGGCATTGTGCTGGTGATCATTTTGCTGACGATGGCGGGGGTGAATGTCTCGGCGCTGGTGGCCGGCCTGGGAATTGGCGGCGTGGCGCTGGCGCTGGCGGCGCAGAAGACCCTGGCGGATTTGTTTGGGGGAATTTCACTGATTCTGCGCGGCTCGCTGCGGGTGGGGGATGTGTGTTCGGTGGGGGAGAGACAGGGCACCGTGGAGGAGATCGGCATCAGCACGCTGCGGATGCGGACTGCGGACAGGACGGTGGTCACGATTCCCAACTCAAAGGTGGCGGAGGCAGATCTTGAGAACTTCACGATGCGGGACCGGTTCTGGGTGCACCAGGTGTTCACGCTGCGCTTCGATACGACGTATTCGGTGGTGCGGAAGGTGACCGAGGGGATGCTGGACGTGCTGAAGAAGCGCACGGATATCGACCCGCCGACGGCTCGGGTGCGGGTGATCAAGCTGACGGATGCGGGGCCGCAGGTGGAAGTGAGTGCCTACTATCGCAAGGCGGGGAGCGATGTGCCGGCGTTCCTGGAGGAGCAGGAGCACATTATTTTGTCGATGATGCGGCTGGTGGAGGAGTCAGGGACGGCAATTGTGGCCCCGATGGGGGTTGTGCAGTTACCTGGCAGTGAGGTCTGGGGCGTGAAGAAAGGGGTGAAGAGCGAGGGGAACAGGGAGGAGCGAACAGACGGGGAACAGGGACTGGGGACGTAGGGACCGAGTGACGTAGGCGTTGGGAACCGGCGGGCTCGCGGACGCGTATGGATTTGTGACGGACAAGTGTCTCTGCGGGGCGGGATAGGAGCCGGGGACGAGACTTACGCGTCCAATGAGAAGGTGGCCGGGAAGGGCGGCGGCGACTTGCGTAGACTGAGGAGGATGCAGCCTGCGCTTTTTGAGCAACGGCGAGCGGGCCTGCAGTCCCCGGAAAACATTGACCCCAGGAAAAGTTGAGCCCAAGGAAAGTTGAATCATGAAGCTGATTGAGGCCTTCAAACTCGCGCTGCAGTCGTTGTGGGCGAACAAGCTGCGCTCGATTCTGACGCTGATTGGCGTGGTGATGGGCGTCGCGTCGGTGATTATGGTGCTGACGCTGGTGCAGGGCGCGAAGCGTTACGTGACGACGAAGCTGTCGGGGTATGGAGCGGACGTGTTCACGGTGACGCGGATGCCGAGCGTGATTTTTTCTGCTGAGGAATATCTGAGCTATCAAAAGCGCAAGATTCTGCGCATGGAAGACTATCAGGCGATTAAGGAAGAGTGCGCGGATTGCACGGAAGTGGGCGCGCTGCTGAACAAGTCGACCACGGTGGTGGGGAACGGGCACTCGAGCAACAACACGAGCGTGCGCGGATACACGGCGTCGATGATGTCGCTGAACAATATAGATATTGCGGCGGGGCGCGGGTTTACTCCGATAGACGAGGATCGCGCGACGAAGAACGTGATTGTGGGCTACGACATTATTGACAACCTGCTGGGCTCGGGCGATCCGCTGGGCAAGGAAATCCGCGTGGATGGCGTGCCGTACACGATTATCGGCGTGGGCGACAGGCAGGGGAAGACGCTGGGGCAGTCGCAGGATAACTGGGTGGCGATTCCAATTTCGACGTACCAGCAGATCTACGGTTACAACGACTCGGTTGACATTTATGCGCGGGCCGGGGGCGGCGCGGAGGCGATGACGCGCGCCGAGGACCAGGCGCGGGTGCTGATGCGGACGCGGCGGCACGTGGCACCGGGCGCCGCGGATGATTTCGATCTGACGACGAATGACACGTTTCTGGATATCGCGAACCAGTTGCTGGGCGTGTTTGCGTGGGTGGTGCTGGGACTGGGCTCGATTGCGCTGGTGGTGGGCGGCGTGGTGATTATGAACATCATGCTGGTGAGCGTGACGGAGCGGACGCGCGAGATTGGGGTGCGCAAGGCACTGGGCGCCAAGCAGCGCGATGTGCTAATGCAGTTTTTGATCGAGAGCGCATCGCTGGCGCTGGTGGGCGGCGGGTTTGGCGTGCTGGGCGGCGTGCTGGTGGGCAAGATTATCACGCTGGTCGTGGGTTTTCCGACTGCGGTGCCGGTATGGGCGATTTTTCTGGGATTGTTTCTGGCGACGGCAGTGGGAATTTTCTTTGGCGTGTATCCGGCAAGCAAGGCGGCGCGGCTGGACCCGATTACGGCGTTGCGGGCGGAGATGTGAAGAAGCAGCTAATAGCTTCTAGCTGCTACACTAGCTACGCAGTGCCAGGGGCTGAGGGACCAAGAGACTGAGAGCTGAATTATGGCGCAAGGACAGACACGAGAATCGATCAGGATGGCACTGGATACGGTGCGGACGAATAAGCTGCGTTCGGGGCTGACGATCCTTGGCATTGTGATCGGCGTGACGACGGTGATTACGATTTCGTCGGTGATTAACGGGCTCAATAACCGGGTGTCGGATTTTGTGAGCTCGCTGGGGACGAATGTGATCTGGGTATTTCACATGCCGGTGATCGGCGTGCGGCCGACGACGGAGATGCTGGCGCGCAAGAGGCTGACATTCGATGACGTGCTGGCGCTGCGGAAGTTGCCGCATGTGGTGGCCGCCGATGGCGGGTTTCAGCACACCGGGCAGTTCCGCGTTGGACAGGTGAGCGTGCGCTACCAGAACAAGAAAGTGGCGGGCACGATTCTGCAGGGGGACTCGGCGCAGGTGCGCGACGTGAACGACTTTGAGATGCTGCAGGGCCGAATGTACACGGACGCTGAGGATGAACGCGCATCGCACGTGATTGTGCTGGGGCACGACACGTGGGAGCAACTGTTTGGCGATCAGGTCGCGGTGGGCAAGGAAGTGGCTATCGAGAGTGGCTTGTACACGGTGATCGGCGTGCTGGATAAGCGGAAACAGCCGTTTGGCGGCGGGAAGAATCCTGCGGACAACACGGTGTACTTTCCGCTGGGGACGTTTCACAACCTGCATCCGGAAGACAAGGACCTGTGGGTGAGCGTGAAATACGACGACCCCAAGAACAAGGCGCTGGTGCAGGAAGAGGTTCGCGAACTGCTGCGGGTGCGGCGCAAGGTGCATGTGCAGAGCCCGGACGACTTTGAGATTTTCGGGCCGGACACGCTGTCGAAGCTATGGGATCAGCTTACAGGCGGGCTGGTGCTGTTTATGATCGCGGTATCGAGCGTGGGCCTGATGGTGGGCGGCGTGGGCGTGATGAACATCATGCTGGTGAGCGTGACGGAGCGAACGCGCGAAATCGGCGTGCGGAAGGCAATTGGCGCGACGAAGCGGACGCTGCTGACGCAGTTCACTACGGAGGCGGTGACGCTGTGCGCGGTGGGCGGCGTGATCGGTATACTGCTGGGCGCGGTGCTGACCTACATTATTTATTTTCTTCCGATCGGACTGCCGGCGACGGTGTCGACGGCGTGGGTACTGACAGGGTTCCTGGTGTCGTGCGGGATCGGGCTGGTGTTTGGAATTTATCCGGCATGGAAGGCGGCGACACTGGACCCGATTGAGGCGCTGCGGTACGAGTGAGAAAGACAGGGAAGCGGGATTAGGAAAAGCGGCGGGGGCCAAGGGGCTCCCGTCGCTTTTTGTTTTGGATATCGCACTTGAAAAACGTGAAGAGTTCTGCTCGTGTGTGGCGCATTTGCTGCGAAGTGAGATTGGCAAGTCCGCGTGTCGAAAAACTTATTGATTAAAGATGAACCGGTGTTTGCGACCTTCGGCACCTTGATGCATGCGTAGGATTGCGGCAGTATCGAGGAGGCTCGCTCTCGTCAGAGTTTTTAAGGCGACGGCAACACAGGAATGTAACCTAATCAATATCAATGATGCGTACACGGCTCTCTCTTTTTCCCCTGGTATTGTTTTGCGGTTTGTGCGGTGCGCGTAGCTCGTCTTCACAGAACGTCG
Organism: uncultured Acidobacteriaceae bacterium; assembly: GCA_963839215.1. Lineage (GTDB taxonomy): Bacteria > Acidobacteriota > Terriglobia > Terriglobales > Acidobacteriaceae > Telmatobacter. The sequence continues at coordinate 299,900 of CAWITZ010000005.1, forward strand.
CTGAATCGGCAGCGATCAAGCTGCCCGTGGAATACAAGAACGGTCATTTGTTCGTTGAGGTAGATGACGCGCAACTCGGCCGGTTGCAGATGGATCTTGATAGCGGCACGGAACGAACATCCATATCAACAGCATCTGCCTCAAGACTTCCCACTGGAAGCTCCTCCTCACATCGCACGATCTCAATCATCGGCCTCGGCCCGGGCAACCCCGACCGCGCATATCGAACCGCCAAGGTTGACCTGCGATTCGGAGAGCGCGTCCTTTTCTCGGGGGATGCTTTGGCTCTTCCGTTCAATGCGCAACTGTCCAAAGCGCTTGATCATCAACAGGATGGAATTCTCGGGTGGGACTTCTTCGAACGATGGTGCGTGCGTATCGATTACGCAGCCAGGGTGGTGACCCTCACGGAGCCGGCTCGATGCACTGCGCCAACACAGCCTCACGCCGTCGTGAGCGGTGAGTGGTCTCATCACGGTCTGAGGCTTCCTGCAGCGATCACATTCGCGAACTCAAAGACCGTTCATGCCGATCTTCACGTGGATACAGGAAACGATGCTTCGTTATCTCTCCGCCCGAAGTTTCGGGAAGCTGCGGGCCTTCGTTCTCAATCAGACGAGACTGCGATGCCCGGAGTTGGAGCAAACGGCGCGTTCACGTCCGACCTCGTTCCGGTTAGAACAATCGATATTGATCGAGGCAAATTCACGCTCGGCGATGCGCACATTGTGATTGGGCGCGAAGGCTCCTTCACCAAGACGCATTGGTGGAGCAATGGAATTGAAGAGGCTGCCTTGAACGCCGATGGAGAGATAGGGAACGCGATTCTGAGCACGGTTGTGATTACCTTCGATCCGACACACCATTGCCTCTACGTTGAGAAGGGCGCCGCCGGTAATCAATAGCAGGGAACAAAGAACAGGGATCGGGGAACAGGGAACAGCTTTGAACCATCGGGAGGCCGTCCTGGGTCTTGTTTCAAATAACAGTCAGCAATCGAACCGGGCGGTATGCGATCACCGACCTGACGGTGAAGCCGGAGTCTGAACCTCTTGAGGCCATGAACCTGTTCAACCCTCCCGTGGACCGTTGGCTGCACTACACTATCCTGCTCGCTGCGCTGTGCTCCGCTGGCCTCTCGCTTTACGCCCTTGTTCTGTGCATTCGAACCCCGATCAAGAAGCGGAAATGGCTGTGGATCATCGTCACAATTCTAGGCATCGGGAAACTCGGAATTGAATGGTCGAGCGGCGAGTTGTGGCACAAGATCCTCTTCCTATCGATTTTGCCGGTCGGGTGGGGATCCGAGGCGGATGGTCCTTTCGTGTACGCTTCCATTCCTGCTGGAGCAATCCTCTTCCTCCTGTTACGAAACCAACTCCGGAGAACGGACGCCCCGGCACTGCCGGCCAGCACCGCTGGACCAACGATTGCCGCAAATCAGTCCGAGGGCGATTGTGGCCCGCAGACTATCGCGTGACATTTTTTGCGCATGAGGTGTCTCGACGGGCACGACCGTGGGTCGCGACGGCTGAGGAAACGTGCGGTTGTTGTGCCTTCCGACTCATGTCGTCTGCTGCGCGGACTCCACGAATGGGGCACCCGGCACAACTGCCGGCAGGAGCCACCGGAAGAGAAGCGTCGCGGCAAAAGCTCCTGCCAGTTGAGCAGCGATAAAGGGAGCGACATCGGGCGGACGAATACCGGCGAAGGTGTTCGTCATCGACCGAGCGATGGTGACCGCAGGATTTGCAAACGATGTGGATGCTGTAAACCAATAAGCCGAAGTGATGTATGCGCCGACGGCGAACGGCACGGCAGAGGACCGGCGGCGGGCGCATCCCCAAATCACGGCAAGCAGGCCGAATGTGGCCACGAACTCGCTGAAAGCCTGTGCGGGGCCGCTCCTGATGCGTGTGGAAACTGAAAGCGTAGGGAGGCCAAACATCAGGTGAGCCACACCGACCCCGGCAAATGCCCCAGCTGTTTGCGCGGCGACGTATGCGGGTGTTTCGCGCCATCGGATTCCGCCGAGCCACGCGTCGGCAAGCGTGACTGCCGGGTTGAGATGCGCTCCGGAGATGGGGCCAAACGCGAGGATGATGGCAACGAGTGCTGCGCCGGTTGCCAACGTATTTGCGAGCAGAGCGATGGCGACATTTCCGCCCGCCAACTGTTCGCCCATGATTCCCGAGCCGACGACGGCAGCGAGCAAGAAAAGGGTTCCGATAAACTCGGCAACCACCCGGCGCAAGAAGCTGGGCTTCATAGTTTTCCGATCTTCTCGATTTCCTGTTGAATGGCGAGCTCCTTCAGCGTCGCAAGCGGCAGGGAAAGAAACAAACCGATGCGCCGATCGAGGACGAGGAATGCGTCACGAAAGGCGCGTCTGATTTCTTCCGGTGTGCCTTTCACCGCGGCAGGGTCCGGTATGCCCCAATGCGCGGTCATGGGTTGTCCAGGCCAATACGGGCACATCTCGTTGGCGGCGTTGTCGCAGACCGTAAAGACAAAATCGAGGTGCGGCGCATTGGGGCCAGAGAACTCGTCCCATGACTTGCTGCGCAATCCCGCAGTCGACATGCCAGCGGATTCGATCTGGCTCAGCGCTTCGGGGCGCGGCGTTCCTGTTGGGTGGCTCCCCGCACTGTGGGCGGTAAACATGCCCTTGCCTTTATGGTTCAGAATCGCTTCCGCCATGATTGAGCGAGCCGAGTTGCCGGTGCACAGGAAGAGAACGTTGTAGCGGTTCGCCATTGCCGTCAGCCTTTCGCGGCGCCGGCTGCAGAAGAGCAGCAACCCGGTTCGCAGCATGCGCCAGTGGGTTTGGTCGCCCGAATGAATGCACTTAGAAATTTGCCTTCAACCTGGGCGGCAATGGCATCTACATCGACGCCTGCCTCCGCAAGGAATTGACGGGCATCTTCCACGTTGTAAATTCGGGTCGGTTCGAGGTCCACATCCGCATAGCCGGCACGGACAAGCTTCGCTCGATAGTCCTGCTCCTCGAGCGCGCCCGCGATGCAGCCAACCCACAGCAACATGCTTTGCCGCACTGCTTCGGGAACGTTGCCGCGGACAACAACGTCTGAGACGGCAAACCGGCCGCCCGGCTTGAGCACACGGAACGTCTCGCGCAACACCCGGCCCTTGTCTGCTGAAAGATTGATCACGCAGTTTGAAATCACCACGTCTACCGAGTTGTCAGGCAGGGGAATGTTTTCGATCTCGCCTTTCAGAAACTCGACGTTCTCGACGCCTGCCTGCCGCTGATTCTCGCGAGCGAGCGCAAGCATGTCGTCCGTCATGTCGAGCCCGTAGGCTTTGCCGGTCGGCCCGACGCGACGAGCCGAGAGCAACACGTCGATTCCGCCGCCTGAGCCGAGATCGAGCACCACTTCGCCGGGCTTCAACTCAATCAGCGCAGTGGGATTGCCGCACCCGAGGGAGGCCAGCACAGCCTTCTCCGGGATCATCCCTTTCTCATCGTCGCTGTACAGGTTCGTGGTGATGGGGTCACAGCAGCGAAGGCCCGGGTCGCAGCAGGCCTGCAGGGTGCTCGATTCCGCAACGGCGCGAGCAGCGCTGCCGTACTTCTGTTTCACGTCCTCTCTTACCTGAGCTGGTTTTACCTGAGCTGGGGAATCCATGTCGGCGTCTCCTCGTATTCGCTAAAGCGAATGTATTATGGCCTGGTCATATCTGTCAACGCGTATATAATGAGGCAATGGTTCGCTCGGGTAAATCGTTCGATGCGGTTCCTTTGTTTGCCGCTCTGGCTGACCGCACGCGTTTGCGGCTGCTCAACCTGATGAACGGCCGGGAAGTGTGCGTGTGTTATTTTGTCGAGATTTTGAAGCAGGGCCAGCCGAAGATTTCGCGGCACCTGGCTTATCTGCGCAGAGCGGGCATCGTGTCCGCGCGCCGTGAGGGAAAGTGGATGCACTACAGCATCGAGCGGCCCACCGACGCGGGTGCGGCCGCGATTCTCGATGCTACTTTTCTGTCATTCGGCGCCGACCGCGAGATGCAGTCAGATCTGGTTCGGCTGGGAAAGGCGTGTTGCGACCCGCAGAGGTTTGTGAGTCTGCAGGGGGTGCCAATGCCGGCCCAATTAGAGGCAGAGGTAGCTTAAGCTGAAAGCCACTGGTGTTGACAACATCCGTGCCGGGCTGGAACGCTTGCAGCGTTCGTCAGAGTTTGGGTTTGAGGTGAGCAGATGGGCGAGGAAGCTACACTCATCCGTCGGAGTCTGAAGACACCGCGAGCCGCAGCGATCGCCGGCATCCTGTTCTCGCTGCTGCTGATTACGACCGAGGTGCTCATCCGGCTCTCAATTCCGCCCGATCCGCTGGCGTCGGCGATCGAAGTCGCTCGACACGCAAGAACCGTCGCACTCGCTTTGAACCTGGTGCCATTTGCGGGCATAGCCTTCCTGTGGTTCATCGCCGTTGTACGCGACCACCTGGGAGGAATGGAAGACCGTTTCTTTGCCACGGTCTTTTTGGGCAGCGGGTTGCTGTATGTGGCAATGATCTTCATCGCGGTGGGAATTGGAGGAGCACTCATCGGACTTCTCACCACCGACCCGAAACTCCTGACAGCACCTAAATCCGGCAGCTATGCGTTGGCCCGCCTGGAGATCTTTCGAATCATGAACATCTTCTCGATTCGGATGGCTGGAGTCTTCATGATCTCCACCTCTACGATCTTTGCGCAGACCCGGATTCTTCCCAGGTGGATAGCGTTTCTGGGTTATGCGCTGGCGGCGATTCTCTTGCTTGGAGTTGGAAGCTATCAGTGGCTCGACGTAGTCTTTCCGTTTTGGGTGGCCCTGATCAGCGGATGGATCCTTATCCAGAATCGGCTACCCGAGGGTCGTTCATAAGCGAGGGTTGTGCGGTTTTCCGCAAGCCTGGCCGTCGTCCCCAAGGTCCATCGTGCACCAGTGCCGCACGGACCTCCCACGCTGAATACTCGCAAGAGTGACCGGGTCGGCTGAGGCGGGCCGCCTCCGGACCACGCAGCAGCCGGCGCCAGTTTTTTGCGTGTGTCCTTTTCGCGGATTATTCACAAGTGGGCTTGCGCAGTGGTGAAACCAAACTTATAGTTGAGCAATTCCCGAGGTCTCTCAACGGACGCCCTTCAATACGCTCCCGCCGAGGTGCTGCATGCGTAAGCTCGCATCGCTGCTGCTCCTCTTGCCCGTCGCCCTGCCCGTAGCCTTGACCGTAGACTTGGCCGCCCAAGCCATCCAGACCATTTCGCCGCAGCAGTGCGTCTGGCATGCCGGTGACAACCTCGCGTGGGCAGCTCGCACTATCGACGAGACCGCCTGGCAACCGTACACGCAGTGGAAGGTGAACCCCGACGAGCCGCGCATATGGGTTCGCTGCCACGCGGACCTGAGCGCGCTGCGCGGGACGGAGCGCCTCGCACTCCAGGCAAGCGTGCCGGCCGCCTATGAACTTTACGTGAACGGCGAGCTGATTGGCGGCGCCGGCAATCTGGGCAGCGGCAATTTCAGCATGGATACAATCCGCTCATTCCCCACGCCGCAATTGCTTGCAGCCCCGCGACCGGCGACGCTGGAACCGGCAACGGTGGCGGCAAGGATGACTTATGGATATTCCGATTTTTCAGGATACGTTGAGGCATCCCCGCTCTCACTTCGGGCTGGAGACCAGCAGGTTCTCGAGGCGTTGCGCGCCGCAGAGGTTCTGTCGCGCATGCACGGGTCTTTAAACTACCTTGTCCTTTTCGCCATCATCGGCGTGCTTGCATTTGTGCTCTTCGGCCTCTTCCTTTTCGATCGCACCCGGCGCGACCTGCTGCTGCTTAGCATTTGCTCTCTCGGCCTGGCGGCAATCTACGCGGCAAGGTACAGTTCCGCAACACTCGGCGACTATTCCGTAAGGGTGGACCTGGCAATCTACACCGCCGCCGCCGCGGTCGTGCTCCTCTCGCGAACCTGGATTGTGTTTGTGCTGGCCGGCCGTCGCATGCCTCTGCTCTTCTGGATCGTGATCGGCCTGGATGCGATACGAACTGCAGTAGCTCTGTGCGCCGCTTTCCTTCCGCTGCACTGGTCGCTTGGGCTCGCCACGACGGTTGAACGGACCTACGCTCCATCGATATACGGCAATCTGGTCTGCGCCGCTGCGCCTTTTGTAGCTTTCTGGCCCTACACCCGAATCCGGCGTTCCATGATTCCGATTGCCGCGCTGTGCATGGCCTGGGGCGCGTTCATGATGGTCTTTTTTATCTCCGGCGCAGCCACCTTTAGCCGTCGCATCTCCCCTCTGGCCTCCATCCTCGTCAGTGCGGAGTTGTTTGTCACCCTTTGCGTCATCATCTTGTTGATGGGGCTGCTTCTTCGCGATCAGCAACGCACTGCACAGGATCGTGCGGAGTTGGCGGGCGAGATGGCCTCGGCGCGCGAAATGCAACAGTATTTCATCCCCGAAAAGCTGCCGGGGACGCCCGGTCTCGCGATCCAGAGCGTCTACCTTCCCTCTCGCGAAGTGGGTGGAGATTTCTTTCAGGTTCTTCCCGACGCTCGCGATGGGAGCACATTGATCGTGGTGGGAGACGTGGCGGGCAAAGGTTTGCAGGCTGGCATGCTGTCCGCCCTGATTGTGGGTGCGATTCGCACTGCATTCCAATTCACCAGCGAACCGGGCGAGATTCTGGCTCTACTTAACCAGCGGCTGCAAGGCCGCGGGCTCGTGACCTGCCAGGTGTTGCGCATCGACAGCTGCGGAAGCGTGGAACTTGCGAACGCCGGTCACCTGCCGCCTTATGTCAACGGAGAGGAGCTTGCGGTGGATGGCTCACTGCCGCTGGGGGCCGTTCCGGGAATCGCTTTTGACGCCACGCGATTTCAACTGATCGAAGGCGATTGCCTGCTGCTTGTTTCCGACGGCATTGTTGAGGCGCAGAATCAACGCGGCGAGCTTTTCGGCTTCGAGCGCACACGCACCATCAGCAACCAATCCGCTGATGCGATTGCCCGCGCAGCGCAAGAGTTCGGTCAGCAGGACGACATTACTGTGCTTTCTCTCACCTTCTCCGGAGCCGCAGCGGTGCACGCCTAAGGCTCTCTAGCTTCTACCGCTGGCGACTGGCGGTTTTATCGCTGTCGCGAACGGACGTGGTGCAGCAGTATGCTGGGGCCAATGCTGGTCCAACGCTCGTTCGGGGGGGCGGCTTATGAAATCAAGCGGGGAAACTCGGAAGTCGGCTGGGACCCATGAGCCCGGCGAAGCGAAAGCGCGGTTCACAGATGAAGAGCGCAGCGCAATCAATGAGCGCTCCAAAGAGCTGCAGGCGGAAAAGCGTCGAGGCACGCACGCGAATAATGGGGAAGATGAGCTGCTTGCGAAGATTGCCGAAATGCCCGAATCGGATCGCGCAATAGCCGAGCGGCTCCACGCCATCATCAAAACCGCTGCTCCGGAACTGTGCCCAAAAACCTGGTATGGAATGCCTGCGTATGCCAGGGAAGGAAATGTTGTGTGCTTCTTTCAAAGCTCACACAAATTCAAGGCGAGATATGCGACGCTCGGCTTTACGGACAAGGCAAATCTCGATGACGGGTCAAGATGGCCGGTCGCTTACGCGCTGAAAGAGCTAACCGCGGCAGACGAGGGATGGGTTACCAGCCTGCTTAAGAAAGCGATGCGTGCTGATGATGCGGGCAGATGACGCTGGGCCGATGACGCGGGCGGGTTGCGCGGGGGGCGGTTTTATTTATCAGGTAGTCAACCGCCGCTTTGGTCACGTGTGCCGTGGGTCCAGAGATGCGCGAGGGATGGTAGTATGCCGTCACACCCCTAACTCCCGGGAGGGCCCTTTTAGCAGCACGCGGGCATGCAGAACTATGGAATTGATTGAGGGAATCAGGCTCGCGCTGCAGTCTCTCTGGGCCAATAAACTGCGCTCAATTCTGACCCTGATTGGCGTGGTGATTGGCGTGGCCTCCGTAATTATGGTCGTGACGCTGACAAACGGCGCGAAAGAGTTTGTCACGACGAAGATCAATACCTATGGCGCGGACGTGGTGACGGTGAGCAAGATGCCGCAGACCTTCATCACGATGGATGAGTATCTCTCGTTTCAAAAGCGCCGGGATGTGAGCTTTGACGATTACAAAGCGATTGTGGCGGGATGCCGGTCGTGCGTTTCAGTGGGGGCGAGCCGGGAGACGACGGGTCCGGTGGTGTATGGGAACCACTCGAGCTCGGACAGCACGGTGCGCGGGTGGACGTGGACGATGCCTGCGATTTCAAACCTGAATATCGCGCTGGGGCGGGGATTTACAGCGTCAGAGGATACGCACAGCGCGCACGTGGCGATTGTGGGTTCGGATATTGTGGACAACCTGCTGGGCCCGGGCGATCCGCTGGGAAAAGAGATCCGGGTGGGCGGAGCGGCTTACACCGTAATCGGAGTGGGCGAGCCGCAGGGCAAGATGCTGGGGCAAAGCATGGACAACTGGGTTGTGGTGCCGCTGACGGCGTTTCTGGCCGAGTATGGCGCGCACGACACGCTTGCCATCTATGTGAACGCGGGCGGGGGCGGTGATGTGATGGACACCGTGTCTGACGAGCTGCGCACGATGATGCGGACGCAGCGGCACCTGAAGCCGAATGAAGCCGATTCGTTCAGTGTTGACACGAGCGCAACTTTCCAGAATCTGCTGGGAAGCATTTTGAACAACTTTGGCGCGGTGGTGGTAGCGATTGCGGGGATTTCGCTGGTGGTGGGCGGCATTGTGATTATGAACATCATGCTGGTGAGCGTGACGGAGCGGACGCGCGAGATTGGAGTGCGGAAGGCGCTGGGCGCACGGCGGCAGGACATTCTGGTGCAGTTTCTGGTGGAGTCGGCGACGCTGGCGCTGGTGGGCGGCGTGATTGGAGTGGTAGCGGGCGTGGGCGCGGCGAAAGCGGTGACGCTGATTATTGCGTTTCCTTCAGAGGTGCAGGTGTGGTCGATCCTGGTAAGCCTGTTTGTGGCGGCGAGCGTGGGGCTGTTCTTTGGTGTGTATCCGGCGAACAAGGCGTCGCAGCTGGACCCGATTGTGGCGCTGCGGGCGGAGATGTGAGAAGGGCAGGGACCAGGGGCTAGCTACTAGCGGCTAGCAGCCGGGGAACAGGGCGAAGAGCAGAGAATGGGGACGCGAGCTAAGGGCTAAGTTATGGCGCAAGGGCAGATGCGGGAATCGGTGGCATTGGCGCTGGATACGCTGCGCACGAACAAGCTGCGTTCGGGGCTGACGATTTTGGGGATTTCGATTGGGATCTCGACGGTGATCCTGATCTCGTCGGCGATCAATGGGCTGAACTCGAATATCAACCAGTTTGTGAATTCGCTGGGGACGAATAGCCTTTGGGTTTTCAGGTTCGAGATGTTCGGGCGGCGGCCGACGACCGAGGAGCTGAACCGCAAGCAGCTTACGTATGACGACGGCATTGCGATGCGGAGCCTGCCGCACGTGGTGGCGGTGGATCCTGCGTTGACGTACCAGTCGTTTCAAACCGGGCTTGGCAAAGTGTCTCTGAAAGCGGGGTCGCGCAAGATCAACAACACGGTGCTGTACGGCGACACGTCGGCGGTGAAAGAGACGAACGAGATCAATGTGCGTGAAGGGCGCTTGTACACGGAAGGCGAAGAGGAACACTCCGCGAATGTTGTGGTGCTGGGATATGACGCGGCGGCGGACTTGTTTCCCGATGGGTCGCCACTGGGCAAGGATGTGGAGTGCGGCGGCGACCTGTTCACGGTGATTGGCGTGCTGGACAAGCAGCCGCAACCTTTCGGCAGCGGGCGCAACCCGAACGACAATGCGGCGTATTTTCCGCTGGGAACGTTTCGCAAGATTCATCCGGAGATGAAGGACTTCTGGATCACGGTGAAGTACGACGACCCGGCGAACAAGGCAATCGTGGTGGAAGAGGTGAGGGAACTGCTGCGCGGCCGGCGGGGACTGCGCGCCGAACAGGACGACAATTTTGCGATCTTCGGGCCGGACTCGCTGACGAGGTTGTGGAACTCGCTGACGGGCGGACTGTTCCTGTTCATGGTGGCGGTATCGAGTGTGGGTCTGCTGGTGGGTGGCGTGGGCGTGATGAACATCATGCTGGTGAGCGTGACGGAGCGGACGCGCGAGATCGGAGTGCGGAAGGCGATTGGAGCGACGCGGCGGAATATTCTGCTGCAGTTCACGCTGGAGGCGGTGACGCTGTGCGCGGTGGGCGGCGTGGTGGGGATATTGGCGGGAGGATTGTTCACGCTGATTCTGCATTATGCAGTCACGTTTTTGCATGCGGCGCTGTCGACGCTGTGGGTGGTGGTTTCATTTGGCGTGGCGTGCTCGATCGGGTTGATCTTCGGGATCTATCCCGCATGGAAGGCAGCAAGCCTGGACCCGATTGAGGCGCTGCGGTACGAATAAGCAAGATCAGTTGGTGGAAGGTGTCTTCGTCTGGACCGTCGTCATCGGGTTCGGCTACTGCGGCGGGGTGTGGCCGATGAATTTGTTGGCCCAGAGGAGGAACCACTTCATGTTAGGGGCGTCGGTGTGGCCGCCGTCATGCTGGCGCCAGGCAAGCTGGCCGTCGAGGTGGCCCTGGTTCACGGGAGGCATTTTGGCGGTCTTGTAGTCGCCGGGAATGTCGACGGCCTTTGCGCCGAGGAGGGTGAAGACGCGGCCGGCGTCGATGGTGGCCATGAAACTGCCCTGGTGGTCGAGCCAGTGGGCATCACCTTTCTCGGGCACTCCGTAGCTGATGAAGGTGAGGCGGGGAGCGCAGAGGGCGATGAGCTCGTTCGAGTCGACGGGAATCTGGCCGGGATTGCCGGAGCCGAAGGTGGCCTCGGAGGCGCCGTACTTGATGAAGTTGCCGGCCATCCAGTAGTACTCGCCGGTGGCGAGGCTTTCAACGGCTTCACCGTAGTTGCGGCGGAGGGGAGTGGCGCCGCCTTTGCCGGAGGAGCCGACGAGGACCATCGCGAAGCGCTGGTCAAAGGCCATGGTGATGAGCGCGGCTTTGCCGTAGCGCGAGACGCCTTCAATGCCGATGTGTTTTGCGTCGACCGAGGAATCGGTCTCAAGGTAGTCGACTCCGCGGCCCGCGCCCCAGGCCCAGGCACGCAGAGCGCCCCACTGGTCGGGTGTGCGGGGCTGCCCCTTGTTGACGAGGCCGATGATGCCGCGGGTGAGTCCGGCGCCGTTGTCGGCCTGCACGCTGGCGGGGTCGAAGCGTACGAAGCCCCAGCCGGCGGCGATGAGCTGCCACTCATTGGGGAGATCGCCGTCGGCGTTGAGCTGCGGGAACTGGAAGGGCGTGGCTTTAAGGGGCAGCCAGGCGGGGTGCTGGTCGAAGACGTCTTTGAGAGACGGGTCCTGCTGGATGAGAAGGGTTTTGAAGGCGGTGTTGAGGCGCGCGAACTCGTCGGGCGAGGGCTCGTGGGGATTGGGGAAGCCGGCGGGGCCGAACATCATGAGCACGGGCACGGGGCCTTTGGCCATGGCAGGCGTGACGAGCGTCATGTGGATCTTGACGGGGATGGCGGGGCAGACGGAGTTGTCGACTTCACCGATGATGTCTTTGGCGATGACGGGGGTGAAGCCGATCATTTCGTGGTCGGTGGCAACGACGGTCCACTTAACAGCAGGGACATTGGGAGGAACGAAGCCGTAGACGTATTTTGAGTAGGCTTCGACGATCTCGGGGCGGCGCTTGTCCCACCACTGCTCGGGCGTGGTGACTTTGTCGCCGTTGGCGAGGGTGAGCGGGTCGGGGAGATCGGGGTAGGGATTGGCGAGGGACTCGTCGTAGTTGGCGTGGTTGGGCGCGTTCTCGTTGCCGCTTGGTCCGGGGCGCAGAGCCTTGATGCCCAGCTGATCCATCATGTTCTGGCGGTCCTGGTCGGCGGTGAGGGTGACGGGACTGCATTGCGCGCCGGCGAGGGATGCGGTGGCGAGAAGGAAAGCGGCAAAAACGGCAACAGGAACGGAATTGGGAGCAGGGCGCACGAGGGTCTCCGCGAGTGATATTCTTGGCGCGTTTTCAAACAAAGTAATTGAGTGCGGAGATCATCGTAATGGTTTCGTGGGCGAAGCGCACGTCTTTCGTTGGCGCTGTGTTGGTGGCGCTGGCAGCAGTTGTTGTTCAGGTGGGCGCGCAAGGTCAGCTTTCTGCCAAGCCGGATGCGAAGCCGGATGTGTGGGTGACGACGTGGGGCGCATCGCAGCAGATTCCCGAGCCGGGGAATGCGCTGCCTGAGGATGATTTGCGGGATGCGACGGTGCGACAGATTTTTCACGTGTCGCTGGGCGGCGCGAAGGTGCGCGTGCATGTGTCGAATGTCTTCGGGATAGAGGCGCTGCATTTTACGGCGGTGCACATTGCGCGGCCGCTCTCGCCGGCGGGGCCGGAGATTGATGCGGCAACCGACAAGGCGCTGACGTTTGCAGGCGCGACGGATGTGACGGTGCCACCGGGTGCGGAGTTTATTTCAGACGCGGTGGATTTTCCGATGGCCGTGCTGAGCGATGTGGCGGTGACGTATCACCTGGATGCACCGCCGACGCGAGAAACGGGGCACCCGGGATCGCGGGCGACGAGTTATTACGTGCATGGCGATTTCACCGGAGCCGCGAAGCTCGACCCCAGCGATGTGGACCTGTCGCTGGGGACCCCGGAATCCCAACACAGCGGCAAAGAGCCTTCGATGGGGGGAGTCAACCCGAAGCATGTGGACCACTGGTACCAGGTGTCGGCGATAGACGTGATGGCGAAGGCAGGCGCGAGCGCGGTGGTGGCGCTGGGCGACTCCATCACAGACGGGCATGGAACGACGACGAACGGGAATGATCGCTGGACGGATGTGCTGGCGGCGGAGCTCCAGAAGAATGCGAAGACGCGGAATGTGGGAGTGTCAAATCAAGGGCTCGGGGGCAACCATCTGCTGACGGACGGCCTGGGTCCGAATGCGCTGGCTCGATTCGATCGCGATGTGCTGGCGCCGGCGGGGGCGCGCACGGTGATTGTGTTTGAAGGCGTGAATGACCTGGGCGGGCTGGCGCGGGATGGAGAGGTTTCGCAGGCAGACCACGCGGCGGAGGTGGCGCGGGTGCTGGCGGCGTATGAGCAGATGATCGAGCGGGCCCATGCGCATGGACTGCGCGTGATCGGGGGCACGATTACTCCCTACGTGGGCTCGACCTATTACCACCCCGGACCGCTGAGCGAGGCGGACCGGCAGCAGGTGAATGCGTGGATTCGCGCGGCGGGGCATTTTGATGCGGTGGTGGACTTCGATGCGGTGGTGCGGGACCCGGAGCACGTGGATCGGCTGCTGCCGGCGTATGACTGCGGCGATCACCTGCATCCCTCGCCGGCGGGATACAAGGTGATGGGAGAGGCGGCGTACGGAGTTGTCAGGGAGAAGTGAACAGGAAATGCAGATTCTTCGACTCACCACCCCCAGGGTGGAGAAAACGCCTGGGGCCCCGTTCGCTCAGAATGACAGCTGCGGAGACGACCGAAACAGCGGTAAACGCGAAGCGACAGGGAAGCGAAAGCGTGTGGCGGGAAAGTGGGCTGGGCGGCCTTAGATGGCGGCCGTCGTAATCAGCAGGGCATCAATTGCCGGGGGCCGCGTGATGGCAGGCAGCTTGTAGACGTGCTGGCGGTTGTTTGCGACTTCAGTAAAGACTTTGTTGATAGTGTCTTCGGTCCGGGTGGCGTCGATATGGAGAATGCGAGCGGCGCGCATGGCGACCGAGGCAAGAAGAAAGCGGTTTTCGATTCGGTTTTCGGCAACGTAGACGAGCTCTGATCGCATTTCTGACCACTTCCTGTGCTTGGTTATCGAGCGTTTGCTAGCGAAGGTATGAATCTCGTTTCTCAGGATGGCGATAAAACGCTGAAAAAGAAGAGGTTAACGAGACGGCCCCGGATTCAGAGGAATGAGGCTCAATGTATTGAGCATACGCCTGTTGCGTGCATTTACCTAACCTAATCGCTGGGATCGGGTGGGTCAGTTTCAAAGTGATCCATCACTGAACGGCTGACGGCGGATCAGATTGAGTCGATCCTGCTTCCGATTTCTGCTTCTCTGGCCAGCCGGGGAGGCTGACCAGGAAGGGTAGAGAGGAAAGACCGGGGACGGCTTAGGCGACCTGCTGGGCGGCCGCTGTGTTGGGGCGGACGCGGTATTTCTGCGAGGTGACGGCGAGAATGGACTCGATCTTTCTGAGGGCCCTGGTCTCGTCGGGAGCGGCGAAGGTAGAGGCGACACCGAAGCTCGATGCACGGCCGGTGCGTCCCACGCGATGCACGAAGTCTTCGGCTTCTCGGGGGATGTCGAAGTTGACGACGTGCGCGACGTCGGCGACGTCGATGCCGCGCGCGACGACGTCGGTGGCGACGAGCACGCGATGGCGACCTTCAGCAAAGCCGCGCAGGGCCGAGTTACGCTGCGCCTGCGACCGGTCGCCGTGAATAGGTGTCGCGGAGAAGCCGGCGCGAGACAAGCGGCGGGCCACGCGATCGGCTCCGTGCTTGGTGCGCACGAAGACCATGAAGCTGCCTTCGTTGGCTCCGAGAAGATGCTCGAGCAGTTCCTGCTTCTTGTCGGCGGGAACCTCGAAGGTCTGGAGCTTCACATTAGGCGAAGGCTTGAGCTCGGCACCGATCTCAATGCGCACGGGATTGGTGAGGTAAAGGCGCGCCACTTCGCCGATTGCAGGGCTGAGCGTCGCCGAGTAGCAGAGGGTCTGGCGCTGCTGCGGCAAATGGGTAGCGATGCGCTTGATGGCGGGCTTGAAGCCCATGTCGAGCATGCGGTCGACTTCATCGAGCACGAGCATCTTCACGCCGCTGAGGTTGACGAGTTTGCGCGAAAGATAATCCTCAAGGCGGCCGGGGGTTGCGACGATGAGGCGCGCGCCGCTGCGGATAGCCTTGAGCTGTGGCTGCTCCGTGAGGCCGCCGCAGACGAGCGCCGCTTTGAGCTGACCCTGGGTGAGCGTGCGCCAGGCCTCAAGCACCTGCATGGCGAGCTCGCGGGTGGGCAGCAGAATGAGCGCCCGCGTGTCGGGGCGATCCACTGAGAGGCGCTCGACGAGCGGAATGAGGAAGCTGAGGGTTTTGCCGGTGCCGGTTTGCGCGGTCGCCAGAACGTCACGGCCTTCGAGGGCCGGAGGCAAGGCCGCGGCCTGCACGGGTGTGGGGTTGATGAAGTTGGCCTGCGCCAGCTGACGTTGCATGGCCGGCGAAAGAGGTAATTCAGAAAAGAGTTTCAAGTTGATTCCTGTTCTGCATCCCGTCCGGGTTCCATCATCCATGGAATCAACGTGGCGGAGGCAGCCGCTTCATTTCCCGGTTGCAGCCACAAGCGAGGGCAGCGCGGGAAATCGTTCTAAATTTTTATGTAGAAAGCCTGGGGAAGCATTTTTGCTTCAAGCTGATTCAGGATCGCCACACGCGTATCACAGTCTTCGACGGCGGCACGCGCGATGCGCGTTGCAGTCTGGTCCGGTCAATCAACTCAACAATCAAATCAATGATTTGAGCGGGAAGAACCTTGACGTCAGTGGACCATTACGCTGAGACCTGGGGCGTTACAAGGTGGACGATCTTGCGGATGATGCAGGCGAGAACGACTCACAGCCATAAGAGCTGAGCGTGACTTCATCATAACACGGTGGCTTTTAATTCCAGGCAACGGGTGGCGATGCCGAGTGCCCAAAGTGTAAATGCCGATTGCGAAGAGTTTTACCGGCGCGGCGCCGATTGCGGAGATGCGGAGATAGGAGATAAAGCTGCTCCGGGGCATGCCCAGCTCAGTAGGTGTGGCGGTGGTGGCGGACGACATAGCGGCCGATGAGCCATCCGCAGAAGCTGCCGACGAAGACGTCGGAGGGGAAGTGCTCGCGGCCGATGACGCGGGAGACGCTGACGCCGGTGGCGAGGCCGTAGGCGGCGATCAAGGTGAAGGGGCCGTGGTATTCCGACGTGATAGCGGAAGCGGCGGACCAGGCGATGAAGGCGTGATTGGAGGCGAAGGATGAATCGAAGTTGACGCCGGGCTGGAAGAATCTGCCTCTTGAGTCGTCGACGTTGGGCCGCTCGCGACGGGCGACGATCTTGATGGCCTCGGAGAGGATGAGGCTGTTGCCGATGGCCTCGGCGGTGAGCACGCCGGTTTCGGTGGCTTTGTCGTCGTGCTTCGCCTTGCCGGCTGCGTAGAAGTAGACGGGCGCCGCGCCGAGAACGGCCAGCATGCCGTTGGAGGCGGTGATGGCGTTGCTGGCGCGGGTGGGGTCATGCGAGACCTCTTCAGACATGACCTGGTGGTCCGCGGTGATGGCGGCGGCGGTTCCCGCGACGAGGACGATGGGGATGATGGCGTTGGACGCGCGGATCTGAAGGGGACTGGTCCAGATGGCTTTTTGATCGGAGAGGATGTTGCGGGGCAGGTCGCGTAGACGAACGATGGCGTCGGAGCTCTGCTGAGGCTGAGGCTGTGGCGCGTCAGGAAGATTTTGCGCGGGAGCGAAAGAGGTGCAGAGGTCGAGCGCCAGGAAGAGCGATGCGACGCGGAGGATTCTTCCGGTGCGAGGGGAGCTATTTCGAATGTGGGTCTGCACGTACTAAGAATGCCACGTCTGAGGAGCCTGTTCTAGAGATTGATTCGTTGGGCCGGGATGCCGGGGCGCTGCTCACGTGTGTGAAACAAGGGAAGCCTATGTTGGGTCTCTCCCAAGGCGCAGTGCAACCATTGTGGTAATATCCGCGCGTCGGTAATTTCATGTGGGAAAACCGCAATCGTCTGAAGAAGGTAATGCTTTCATTTGCGAGGAAGTTGCGTCTCACGACAGTACATCCCGTGCTAGGGTGTCCTTCTATGCTATTCGCTGCAAGCTGCCGGTGCGGTGTTCTTTCAAGCGCAGCGTTGCTGATCTTTTCCGCGTTCTCGAACGCGCAAACGCTTCACCAGCGACCAGCGGAGAAGCCTCCGGTTCCTCCGCCGCAGGTTGCGCCCACAATCTCCAAGGCTCCGCCAACACTCGAACTGCAGGAAGGCACCAGCCTGCAAGTAGCGGTTCCACATCAATATCCCGTGAAGGCGGGTGAAGCGATTGAAGGCAGATTGCTGCATCCGATTTTTGCGGACGGGGAATTGGTCGTGTCGGAGAACACCATGCTCCACGGCACGGTCGTTGCCCTGGAGCCTGACACGAAAGCCCGCTGGCATGCCCGATTGCGCGGAGACTTCACTCCCTTTCACAAGGTGCAAGTGCGATTCGACGAGCTGATGTTGCCGAGCGGGCCGCTGCGCATTGCTTCCGCAACCGCATCGGATGGTGCGCCGGTTCTTCACCTGACTACCCCGGGTGCCACACCGAAGCAATCCTTCTTCTCCCGGAGGTGGGCGGAGGCAAAAAGCAACTTGCACGACCGCGTGGCATACTTCACGGCGCCGGGTAAAAGGGATCGTGCGTTGCAACTGATCTACCACCAACTTCCCTACCATCCTGAGCGAATTGAGGCGCACACGGCGTGGTCGTTCGAGCTGATGGCGCCGCTGAGTCTTCCTGCTCCGTTGGTTACAGATCCGATCCAGCCACATACGATTACAGATCCGATCCAACCAAATGCGAACTCGGTTCCAGGCAAGCCGGAGACCTGGTCTGTTCATGCGATCCTTACGCGCGACCTGACCTCAGCCCGCGCACGTGCAGGCGATCCGGTGAAAGCGCTGGTGGTTGAACCTGTCTACGACAAGGATAAGCAGCTAGTCGTTCCGCAAGGATCCATGCTCATTGGCAAGGTGACGTCGGCGCAAGCGGCCCGGTCGTTCAGCCGTAACGGCAAGCTGCGCTTTACCTTCCAACAGGTACAGTTCCCCGAAGGATTTCAGCGACCGGTTGAGGGCTCCCTGGCTGGAGCTGCCACCGAGAAGACACAAAACCTGACCATGGACGCCGAGGGCACAATCAGTCCTCGCAACCAATCCAGCGCCATCGTTCCGCTACTGCTGACAATGCTGGCCAGCCGTGCGCTCGACGAGGATGGCAACATAACCGCGCAGACCGGTGTTGCCTCAAACGGCTTTGGGCTGGTAGGGCGAATTGTGGGTATCGTGGCAGGCAATCGCAATCTAGCTGCTGGCCTTGGCTTCTACGCCGCAGGACTTTCGGTCTATGACAACTTCCTGCGCTCGGGTAGCGACGTGGTCTTTCCGAAGGACACGCGCATCGAGATCGAGACTACCCCGCTAAGGGCGCCAGTGCTGACGCCGGGAACTGAATAGGGCGGAGGATCGCTTCAGCGGCTGACGATCTGGCCTTCAGTCTGACCTTCAGCCAGGTAGATGGCGACGTAGTCGATGTAGTTCTGGGCGTATTCGAGGATGAGCTTGCGGTCCTGGTCGCCGAGCTCGCGGCGGAGTTTGCCGGGGAGGCCGGCCCAGAGGGTGCGGGGCGGGACGACGGTGTGTTCGGGGAGGACGCAGCCGGCGGCGATGATGGAGCCCTCGCCGATGCGGCAGTCGTTGAGGATGGTGACCCCCATGCCGATGAGGCAGGCATCTTCAACGACGCAGCCGTGGACGGTGGCGTTGTGGCCGATGGTGACCCAGTCGCCTACAGTGACGGAGTAGAGGTTGCGCTGGCCGTGAAGGACGCAGCAATCCTGCACGTTGGAGTTGGAGCCGACGCGGATGGAGTGGACGTCGCCGCGGAGGACGGCGTTCATCCAAACCGAGGATCGCTCGCCGAGGGTGACGTCGCCGAGGAGCTGGGCGGAGAGGTCGACATAACAACTGGCGGGAACGACGGGGAGCTTGCCACGGTAGCTGCGGATCATGGGCGCGCCTCAGAAATCACAGTGTACGGGATGACCTTCAATCGCAGTCCGCTCGGCAACTGGTTTCCTCGCCGGAACGCGGTCCATTGCGATTCGATGTCGACCGGGCCGCCGCCGTTTCCAGCAGTGGCGCACGGTGAAAGCAACTGAAGGTGATGCAGTGCAGAGACTCGGATCGATGGAATCGTTTCAGGCCCCGTGGCATGTTGGCCACGATCTTAATGCCAACCCCCGCTCATCGCAAAGAACACGATGAACGGGGCACAATCCCATTTCAGCGCTACCCTTCATGACCGGGCCACCTGCCGATCCCTTGAAGCTTTTCCAATTTCAACCTCTACCGAAACACGGGGTTGCAGTGAGTTCTTAGGTCGATCGGGTCGATCTCCAGTGTCATAGGCGATTCTTTGCAAGATTGAGAATCGGAAGCTCAATTATCATCCCCAGAAACCAGGAAAGCCGCCAAGTTCCTAAGTGCGTCAAGATAAGAATAAATATAGTCAAATGCACGCATAACACACCTCCAATCATGAGCCAGAATTCCCGCATTTCATACGTGCTTCAGCTGCGTACGCAACTCTTCGCGTCCGTGGGTTGCTGCGTCCAAAAGCTTTTCCAGCAAATCCTTCTCTCGCGTGTCGAGCTCTCTGAATTCCGACCCCATTCGACTTCTCCCGAACCTACGGTTATGGAACGACATTTGGCGGGAAATAGGTGCTGACTTGGAATTGATCTTGTTTCCGAGGGCGTCGTATTCGTAGGTGTCCGTGACGACGGACTGGCGGTATTGCTCGGAGCCCAATCATTTTCAGCTAACGGGCCTGGTGCTAAGACCTAGCACTTCGGTCTTCAAAGGCCTCTACAACGTCCGGATAAACAGTCAAGCATAAGAATATAACTGCATTGAGCACGATCACAGCATAGACCGTTTCTCGTGCCAACTCGTCTCGGAAAAGCGACTCTCCGAGCGCCCACTGCCGAATCGTGATCCCTCTTAGCCAGATCAATACCGTAACTCCGGAGGTGGCAATCAGCAAATGCCTGGCCCATTTCTTAAGACCCAACAAACCAGCTCCGACGATGAGACGGTATGTCGCCACAACGGGCATCACGATCGGAATCATTTTCGCTGATACGAGATTGTGCCCGCTTGTGACATAGGTGACAACTCTCACGAAAAGCGACGAATCGATCTGCATCGCTGAGCCGCAGATGGTCAATAGAACGACCACCAATAGAAAGCCGGCTGCAAAAAACTGGTAGACCGCGATGACAGTAATTGGTAGTGGTCGTCTCGTCGTTCCTGTTGCATTAATGGCAATTGTCATAGGCACCTGCTACTCGGGGCTCCATATCGGGGAATCTGGAAGCGGACTGATTAAGCTGTTTACAAGTTCAATGTCGCACGATAGCTCCGCCTTCGTTACGTACTGAATTAGAGCAGTTTCGATCGGGCAGGTGGCCCAGACAAAATTTAATCGTATCTGGTCACCGCATGAATCTTCGTGCCCCATCCAAGCCGCGCGTTTTTGGCGGCTTGGGTGGGAAAGCAGCCAACGCCCGCTCATCGCAAAGAACGCGATGAACGGGGCACAATCCCATTTCAGCGCCACCCTTCATGACCGGGCCACCTGCCCACCTGCCATAGCGGTAAAGTGCTGCGCCAAAACGGGATTCCCATGATGGGAACGGTATAAAAGCCGGACAAAGCGGACGGGATGGGGAGAGAAGCCTAAAAGAATCATTATGTTGGAACAAACGGTTGATTTTTTAGTATGATAAAAATGCCCAGAAGGCAGGTCTGGAGGTGGGTACTCTTTGGCAGAAGTTCGTGTACAGGAAGGCGAGCCGCTTGAGAATGCATTGCGCAGGTTTAAGCGGAAGGTACAGCAGGAAGACATCATTAAGGAAGTGAAGCGTCACTCCTACTACCTTAAGCCGGGCGAGAAGCGCCGCGTAAAGGCAGCGCTGGCACGCAAGCGGAATCGCAAGAAGGCTCGGAAAGAACAGGATTAACTCCAGTAAAGAACGAACAGAATTGCGGCGGAACGTCCAGCACGTCCCGGGAAGTAATCGGGCAACGATGACGAAGCACTACAGATTGAGACAACCGCCGCAAATTCTTTGAATTGCTTCCCCACTGCCGTTTTCAGATCGCGCGTGTGGCCATTCAGGTCGAGTCCGCTCTGGTGGAGCGGAATTTCCCCCTCCGTAGTTCTCCGCTGCTCTTTTATCGGCGGCCCTGGGCCTTTGGTGTTCAAACGAACGAAGACAGGGAAACGGAACGGCGAAGCCCCCGAAATTCTTAGCCGACTCCAAAAATAATTTCCCTGCTTTGGGAAGTGGGCGGCCATGGAATTTACGGATCGCGTTCTGAAGTGCATAGACTGCGGCGCAGAGTTCGTGTTTACAGCAGGCGAGCAGCTCTTTTTTCACGATAAACAATTTGTGAACGACCCGAAACGCTGCAAGCAGTGCAAGGCGAAGCGCAGCAGCGGAACGGCACGGGTGCGTTCGGAGACACGGACGACGTGTTCCGAGTGCAACGAGTCGACGACGGTGCCGTTCAAACCAACGCAGGGGAGGCCGGTGCTCTGCCGTTCCTGCTTCCAAAAACAATTGAGCAGTGGCGCAGTGCAGCAGGCGCCCCAGCCGCACGGACCTGCGGCCGGGCCGGCGGCGCTGCCTAACTGACGAATACACCCGCGCTGAAGCGCCACGACCGGCGCGCTGTGCGAGCGTGTGTGCGGAGTTGCGCCCGGCTGCCGCGGGCTGGAGGCACGCCGGAGCGGTGTTGTGCGGCCGAAAGCGCCGCCGCGGACGGACGGGGCGTGTCGTTGACGTTGGGTTCGTCGATGCGGCACGGCAGCGGAGCGGGCTGGACTGAGTTCCGGGTAAAGATGCAGTCAAGGATGCAGTCAGGGATGCTCCTTTCCGTCAAGGCTGATTTTTCCGGGGCGTTTCCAGTTGAGACGAGCGTCGGCCCGCTTGAGACGCAGAGATCGCGACGCCGAGTCACATTTCTTCTATCTGGATTTTTCTATCGGGAGACTTGAGCCGGCTGCGGGCTGTTGTTTTGCCCGGTTGCGCTCTGTTGCCGGGCTGCGCCTTCTTTCGCGCTAGGCCTTTTCCCTGAGGGCGCGGTGGCCGATGTCGCGGCGATAGTAGATGCCTTCAAATTGAATTTCGGATAGGGCCTGGTAGGCGCGGGCGAGGGCCTCGGGCAGGGTGTCCGCATTGGCGGTGACGCCGAGAACGCGGCCGCCGCTGGTGAGAAGCTGACCACCGACGCGGGTGGTGCCGGAGTGGAAGACCTGGACGCCGGGAACCTGGGCGGCGATGCCGAGCCCGGCGATGGGCAGGCCGGTTTCGTAGTTGCCGGGATATCCGGATGAGCTGGCGACGACGCAGGCAGAGGCGCCGGGACTCCAGCGAAGCATGGCTTGATCGAGTGTGCCGTCGATGCAGGCTTCAAGGACGTCGATGAGGTCGCTTTCAAGGCGAACGAGGATGGCCTGAGTTTCTGGATCGCCGAAGCGTGCGTTGTACTCGAGGACTTCAGGGCCGCGCGGGGTCATCATGAGGCCGCAGTAGAGGACGCCGGTGAAGGGAGCGCCTTCCTCGGCCATGCCGCGGATGGTGGGCTCGGCGATGTGACGAAGAATCCACTCGGTCATCTGGGGGTCAAGCATCTGGCTGGTGGTGTAGACACCCATGCCGCCGGTGTTGGGGCCGGTGTCGCCTTCGCCGATGCGCTTGTGGTCCTGCGCGGGGACGAGAGGCGCGACGTGAGTGCCGTCGCTGAGGCAGAGGAAGCTGATCTCTTCGCCTTCGAGGAATTCTTCGATGACGACCTGCTTTTCGGATTCGCCGAGGAGCGCGCCGGAGAAGAGGCCGTGCGCGGTTTCGCGGGCGATGCCTTTGGACTCGCAGATGAGGACGCCTTTGCCGGCGGCGAGACCGTCGGCCTTGACGACGATGGGCGGATGAAAGAGGTTGATGGCTTCGTCGAACTCGGCGCTGGAGGCGCAGACTGCGTACTTGGCGGTGGGGATCTGATGGCGCTTCATGAACTGCTTGGCGAAGGCTTTGCTTGACTCGAGGCGGCGCGGCGGCCTGGGTGGGACCGAAGACGCGGAAGCCGAGGGACTGGAGGGCATCGACGATGCCGAGGGAGAGCGGGAGCTCGGGTCCGACGATGGTGAGGGCAGGCTGCTCGGCACGGACGAGACGCACCATGTCGTCGAGATTTTTCAGATCGACTGGAAGGCAGCGGGCGACCTGCGCGATGCCGCCGTTGCCCGGAGCGCAGAGAACCTCAGTAACGCGTGGACTGCGCCTGACGGCCCAGGCGAGCGCGTGTTCACGGCCTCCCGATCCAAGGATCAATACTTTCATTGGTCTTTGACTTTCTCCCCGACAGGTTAGGGTCGGCGATGGGGCCGGGTGAAGTCAAACGGGGCGCGGAGTGCGGGAGCCAGGACCATTTAGGGACTGTGCAGGAGAAAAATGGTACTTCGGTTTCGCGATACCCACTTCGGGGGCATTTCAGGATGCGGAGGGGCGACGGTAAGCTGGGTGAACCTCACAGCATCCAATCCGTTTGAGCCGTTTCGTGAGCAAGGAAAGACCGAGATGAAACGTCTGGTTGTACTTCTGTGTCTCAGCGTCATTGCGTGCCAGGGAAGGGCGCAGACTCCGTGGTGTTCTGCGAGCGGGAACCGTGCGTCGAGTTCATCTACCTACTTTTTTTATCCGGCGATGGCGAGGATGGAGAAGATTGAGGGTGTGGTGATCGGGCGGGCGACGATATTGCCGAGCGGAAAAGTGGAACAGGTGGAGATTGTGAGCGGCGCGCCGATGCTGGCGAAGGCGCTGCGCGACCAGATGGTGAAGTGGACGCTGCGCGAGGAGACGGAGAACGATGAGCCGTGCCAGACGCTGGTGATTGCGGATTTTAGACTGAGCAGTCCATATGGAAAGAACCTGCTGGATGAGCCGAAGGCTGCGCCTCCGGGCGTGATTCGGCTGCTGGTGGAAGGCGATGGAGAGCCGGAGATGGCATCGGCGCGGGCCGAGAATGGGGCGGCACGGGATCGGGCGGCAGCACATGAGGCTACTCTGCCGGATAATCTGGAGAGCAGCACCCGCAGGCCCTGAGAGAATGAGATCAGCGGGCGCTGCCTGCTGAGCTTTCATGTCTGAATTACAGATCAAACCAGAAACCGAGCGCGTGGCCGGGCGAGAGCGGCGTGCGGCGCAGGCTTATGCCTTCAGGCGGAGGCAGGTGCTGGCGCTGGTGGCACTGGCGGCGGGCGTGTGCCTGTGGTGGCTGTTTCATACCAATCCAAAATGGATAATGCCGGCGGGATGGTGGCGCCTGTGAGTTCTGCTCGGGCGGCGCACGTTTCGGGCAATGAACCGCTCGTCGTCATCTTGCTGGGGCCGACGGGGAGCGGGAAGACGGCGCTGTCACTGGCGCTGGCGGAGCGCTTTGGCGGCGAGATTGTGAGCTGCGACTCGGTGGCGGTGTATCGGGGAATGGACCTGGGCACGGCGAAGCCGTCGCGAGCTGAGCAGGCGCGGGCGCCGCATCACCTGATCGATGTGGCGGAGCCGGATGAGGCGTTTACGGCGGGCGAGTACAGCAGGCAGGCGCGGGCGGCGCTGAGGGAAATTGCGGCAAGAGGCCGCGTGCCGATTGTGACTGGCGGGACGGGGCTGTATCTGCGGGCGCTGACGGAGGGATTGTTTGCCGGGCCGGCGCGGCAGGAAGATCTGCGCGGGCGGCTGCGCAGGAGCGTGGAGAAGCACGGCGCGGGGTGGCTGCACAGGGTGTTGATGCGGATTGATCAGGCGCGGGCGGCGGCGATCCATGCGAACGACACGGCAAAGGTGATTCGCGCGATCGAGGTGTGCATGGCGGCGCGCAGGCCGATGAGCGAAGTGATGGTGGCGCCGGATACGGTAAATGCCCCGCTGACGGGTTTCAGGCTGCTGCGGATCGGGCTGAATCCGCCGCGGGCGGCGCTGTATGAGCGGCTCAACCAGCGGTGCGCGGAGATGTTTGCGGCGGGCCTGGTTGAGGAGACGCGCGGGCTGCTGGAGCGGTACGGGGCGGTGAAGGCGCTGGACTCGCTGGGCTACAGGCAGGGACTTGCCGTCCAGGCGGGGACCTTAACGCTCGAGGCTGGTATAAAAGCCGCGCAGCAGGGTCACAGGAATTATGCGAAGCGGCAGTTGACGTGGTTCCGGCGGGAGCCTGAGGTGCAGTGGATTGCGGGCTTTGGGGATGAGGCGGAGACGGCGCGGGCGGCGGAGGGAATGGTGCGGGAGATGGGCGGGCAGGATTGGACGCTGCATGGGGAGGATTGAGAGTTGAGGTTTCTCGTGCTGCGCATGAATGGGCAGCAAGGTCCGGTGCTGGCGCCAGGACTCCTTTAAACTGGACGGTGCGTGGCGACGCGTGGGATTGCACTTGCATGCGGCGCGGGAATGGAGTGGGTTTTGGCTGAGACAGTGTATGACGTGGCGATTATTGGCAGCGGGCCGGCGGGGTATACGGCGGCGATTCGCGGTGGGCAACTGAAGCTGAAGGTGGCGCTGATTGAGGCGGACAAAGTTCTGGGCGGGACGTGCCTGCATGTGGGTTGCATTCCGACGAAGACGCTGCTGTTCAATGCGGAGATATGGGACCACATCAAGCACGCGGCGGATTACGGCGTGGATGGCGTGACGGCTCCGCAGATCAACTGGGGGAATGTGCTGAAGCGCAAGACGGCGATTGTGGACAAGCACACCAAGGGCCTCGAGTTCCTGATGAAGAAGAACAAGGTCACAGTGGTGCCGGGGTATGCGCGGTTGACTGGCGGGGCGAAAGACGGCGTGCACACGCTGAGCCTGACGGGCGCGGATGGCGCGGTGAGCGAGCTGAAGGCGAAGAACGTGATTCTGGCGTCGGGTTCGAGCGCGAAGATGATTTTTGGATTGAAGCCGGATGATCGGATTTTGACGAATATCGAAATTCTTTCGATACCGGAGGTGCCGAAGTCGCTGATTGTGATTGGCGCGGGCGCGGTGGGCGTGGAGTTTGCGTCGATCTTCAGAAGTTATGAGACGGAGGTGACGCTTGTGGAGTTTTTGCCGCGGCTGATGCCGCCGGAGGATGAGGAGATTTCGAAAGAGCTGGCGCGGGTGTTCAAGAAGCGGGGCATCGATATCAACACGGGCGCGAAGGTGGAGAAGATCGAGAAGACCGAAAACGGCGTGCGCGTGACGTGGACGGACGCGAACGGCAAGCCGCAGCAGAAGGAAGCCGAGAAGGTGCTGGTGGCGGTGGGGCGCTCTCCGCGCACCGAGGATGTGGGGCTCGACAAGACGAAGATCGAAGTTGACCGCGGCTTTGTGAAGGTGGACGAGTGGCAGCAGACGGCGGAGCCGGGCGTGTATGCGGTCGGCGATATCGTGGCGGGGCTGCCGCAGCTCGCGCATGTAGGCGGGATGAGCGGGATTGTGGCGGTAACGAAGATTGCGGGGCGCAAGGCGCGAGCGGTGCGGCGGGACCGGATTCCGGCGTGTACGTATTGCGAGCCGCAGATCGGGTCGGCGGGGCTGACGGAGGCGCAGGCGAAGGAAAAGGGCTACGAGGTGAAGGTGGGGAAGTTTCCTTTTGCCGGCAACTCGAAGGCGACGATTGTGGACAGCCACGAGGGCTTTGTGAAGATTGTGGCGGATGCGAAGTATGGGGAGATTCTTGGCGTGCACATTATTGGCCCGCAGGCGACGGAGCTGATCGCCGAGGCGGTGGCGGTGATGGAGCTTGAGGGAACAGTGGACGAGATGATGTTTGCGATCCACGCACACCCGACGCTGAGCGAGGCGATGCTGGACGCGTATGCGGCGGTAGAGGGAATGGCGATCAACGCGTAAGAGCCTGGGGTGCGGGCGTTCAGCGTGATGATTTGGTCGGTGCGATCAGACTCTGCTGGTTAAAGTCGTCGAACATAGCGCGACGGAAGGCCAGATACTGATCCCATTGATCGAGAGGAACGGTGTTTTTCTTGACGATGAAGTGGCGCTCGACGGTGAAGGATCCGTCCTTGAATTTGTAGGTTGAGCTGTACTCGGCCCAGTCCTCTCGAATCCTGTGGTCCTCTGGCGGCTTCATCGACCAACCCGGCGGCAACTGGATGGAGGAACGTATATGACCTCGCCGAGCGCGCCAAGCTCAGGGTCGTCGCCTGGTTTCTTCGTTTTTACTCCCGGGGCCAATTCCCCGCCCATTGGTGGAAGTGCGGCGCCGATCAGGAGACCTGTCGTGATCGTCCCATTGGTAGTATTTCTCGCGCAGGTAGTCGAATGAAATGCCGATGGGCTGAGCCGGTCTGCTCGACCGGTGAGAAACTGCGGGTTGGAGACTTCGCCGGCGAAGCCGATGGGTTGGACATAGTTTGCAGAGCACCTTCCACTGGGCCTGCGGGACCTGGCGAAAGATCGACCGCATGATCATTTCCGTGTCGCCACTATAGCACCTGGGCATGCGCCCGGAGAACTGGCCCTTATCGGTGAGCTTGCCGGCGGCGTCGACACGTATAACGCTTGGAGTTGGCAGGTCGGCCGGTGTGCGTTCGAGATAAGGCGCGCGGGCTGGCGGGATGGCGAGCGCCTGCTTGTCGCGTAACGTTGCCATGAGCGTGCCGACGGGCGCGACTTCTTCGGTTGTGTCCATCCAGAGCAGCTTGCCGCCAATGGGGACGAGGGTGATGACGTGATCGAACTGCGCTGGTGAGGGAGTTGCGGCGTCGAGCTCGCGATTGCTGGAAATGAGTACGGGCCAGGCTTCGATTCCTTCAGCCTTGAGCAGAGCGGCGAGCAGGGTGTGCTTGTCTTTGCAGTCGCCGTATTCGTTGGAGAGAACATCGTCGGCCGCGTGGGGCTGGTAGCGTCCTATGCCGAATTCAATGCCGATGTAGTGAATGTTCAGGGCGACGTAATTGAATATGGCGTGAAGCTTGTCGTCGTCGCTGGTGAGCCCTTTGGTGAGCGCGTCGGCTTTGGCCTGGATAGCGGGTGAGACGACGACGGAATCCTTCTGCAGGCCGGCGTACCACGCACCGATCTGGTCCCAACTGGTGAATGTGGTGACCTGGACGGAGGGTGTCCAGTGTTTTGTGGACTTGGGAGGCGCATCGGGATCGGGACGCGCAGTGTTGGCGCTGGCCCAGTGGTAGAGCTTGCGGCCGTCGCTGGTGGTGATCTGCGGTTGAGCGTCTGCGCTGGCGACAGTGACGGGTTTGCCGGCGGGAAGATCGAGATCTAGTTGCTCATCGAGGAGGACGGTGTTCTTTTCGAAGGTGTACTCCATCCAGAACTGGCCGGGGATTTCGGGCTTGAGAGTGCGCAGGGTGACCTGGTACTCGAGGGTGTCGCCGACGCCGAGGCCTTTGACGGCGACATGCTTCTGGTGGAGGTCGGAGTACATGGGCGCTATGCGGGTGACTTCTGCCGGCAGGTCCTGGGTGTTGTAGTCGGGCGTGACGACGATTGAGCCGTCAGGTTTTTTGACGCGCACATAGCCGATATCGACCTGCTGGTTGGATGTTGTGTATGTAAAGGTAAGGACCGCCATCTCCTTGACTCCCGCATCGGCGAGGATGCGGACACGCGCGGTGGTTTCGCGGGTGCCGGTGCCGTCGGCTTCGACGCGGACGCGCGTGTGCATCTGATCGAAGACGAGAGCTTCTCGAGAGATGTCTGGCGTGGTGGCCGCTGGCGTGGCGGGTGGAGCAGCGGTTGCTGATGGTTGGGCGGCCTGGGCGTGGGCGCGAATAAAAGCGGGCGCCAGCAGGAGGGTTGTGAGGGCGAAGATGCCGCGGCGGCGGAGGGCGGAGACTCGTAAGGACTGCGAATCGTTCGGGCAGCGCATGGTGTTTGTGGAATCGGTTAGAGGAACGATAGCAGAGTTGTGGCGCAACGCAATGTGCGGTGTATCTTAGTTCGTTACCCAGGTGGGAACGGTGATGCGGGCGGGAATACAATCCCGTATGATTTCGACCGCTTCTTTGTCCCGGCTAGCGATGCTGTCGTCGGTTTTGCCTAACTGGCGTGCGGGGGAGGCGGAGTGAAAGAAGACTTTCTGCGGCTCGATGGGGCGGTGGAGCACGATGCGGCGATCGATGGCTGGCTGAAGCAGCATGCCGGTGAGCTGGGAGCGATGGCGCGGGAGTGGTTTGAGGTGATGCGGGGCTGCGGGGACGAAGTTCGCGAGCTGATGCATGACGGCTGCCCGGTGGCGTGCCTGGGTGATGCTCCGTTCGGCTACGTGAACGTTTTTGCCGCGCATGTGAATGTGGGCTTTTATCACGGAGCGGCACTGGCTGATCCGGCGGGGCTGCTGCAGGGCACAGGCAAGCGGATGCGGCATGTGAAACTGCGGGCGGGAACGCAAGTGGACCCGACATCGCTGCGCAGGCTGATTGCGGCGGCCTACGTGGATATCAAGGCGCGGGTGGAGAACGGCTGATCGGAGACTATTGAGAGCGCAATCCTGCGGCGAGAGAAGAGGCTGGCGAGCAAGAACGTAATGAGGCGGCAAGAAATTCAGGATTCTGAGTTGATGGCTTGGCGTGATAACTTGAGTCGCTCCTTACAATCGAGGTGCAATCGAGGTTGTCGCATGGCCTGGGAAGACGTGCCATTTTGTCGTGCTCGGTTCAGCTGTGTCCGGTATTGGGTGTTTGCCGGGTTTCTCTTTGTGATTGCGTCTCTTCGGGGATGGGGCGCCGGCTTCAGTTGTGCTGTTGTGCCGGCACATATCCCTGGCGAAGCGGAATTGGTTTTTCAAAAAGGCGATCACGCCAAAGCGGCGGAGATGCTTGCCGCGAGCCTGGAGAAGACTCCGAACGATCCGGAGCAGAGCGCGCTGCTGGTGCGAGCGCTGCTGTGGCCGCGCAAGACGGCGGAGGCAGCGGATGTGCTGGCGAAAGCGCTGAAGGCTCATCCTGACTCGCCGGCGCTGCTTACGGAGCAGGCGGAGGTTGTGTTTCGAGCAGGAAGGCCCTGGGAGGCGGCGAGCGCGCTAGCCGCTGCACTCAAGGCGGACCCATGCTATGCGCGCGCCTACCTTATCTACTCATGGCTGATGGGCGCTCAGTCAAACCGGCTATCAGAGCGCAAGGCGATTCTGTTAGCGCATCAGATCGATCCAAATGATGCTGAAATCCGCAGCTATTGGATGAATACGCTTCCTTTGACGGAGCGAATTCCCGCGCTGGAGGCATGGATTGCGGCGGGGACGGTTACGGATGCCGAGGAACAGAAGCGCATGAAAACGAGACTCGAGCGCGTGAAAGAGCTCGAGAGTGAGCCTCCAAGTGCATGCCGGCTTGTATCTGAAATGCGCTCAACGGGAATTGCGTTGCAGGATATTGTTGCCCAGCGGCACGGAGCTATCTCCACAACGAACTTTGCCCTCAGCGTTGGGGTGAATGATCACCAGGGCCTGCTGGTTCTGGGAAGTGATGCCGGTGGGTTGGGGGTTTCGAAGGCCCTGGCCGATCGAGCGGGGATCAAGCCGATGAGCCTGACGCCGGTTTATGGGGAAAAGCCGGAGGGCATGTATCGGGGTCACGCGGACAAGATTCAGATTGGGAATCTGGAATTCAGGGATTGTCTCGTCACCGTGGTTGAAAAGGGAATGACCAATCAGGACGGCTGGATCGGATTAAGCGCCTTTTCGCAATTCCTCGTGACCATCGACTATCCGATGCGCAAGATCGTGCTCGACCCTCTACCTTCTCCAGCCAATCAAAGCGTTACGGAAGAGCCAAGCCTTGCAACGGCCGGCGACGCCCTGGATGCAGATTTTGCGGCTTCGGGGGCGGGGGGTGTGCTGCTGGATGATCTGGCTTCGCCGCGCGCGGCAGACCGTTATATTTCGCCCACGATGTCGGACTGGGTTCGGATTTATCGTGTCGGGGCGCATCTCATTGTTCCAACCTCGATGCACCCGCCCGATCTCAAGCTCTTCCTCGTTGATTCCTCGCTATGGACAACGATGGTTGACCTCGACGCGGCGCGCGAGGTAACGAAGGTCGATCTCAATGGCAACTTGCGGCTGCCTTCTTCGCTGGGCGTCCCCAATGTGTATGTTGCAGAGTCGCTTGACCTATGGTTTGGTGGCATTTCAAAGCACGAAATGGGGATTCCAGCGGTCTCACTCGACCAGCGGAGCATGCTCTCTGCAACGCACATATCCGGGGTGCTGGGCCAGGACATCCTTGCCGACCTAACGCTGCACATCGATTACCGCGACGGGCTGATGAAGTTTGAATATGATCCCAAGCGGGGATATCATCCGCCGGTTCATTGAGAGGAAGCCGGCGGGCATTGCAACCCGCCGTTAGAGCTCGGTGGATTGGGTGGCGATGAGGTCCTTTGCTTTGGCGATGAAGTCGGCGAGGGGGATGGAGCCCTGGTCGCCCTTTCCGCGGACGCGCACGGAGACGGCGTTGGCGGCTTCTTCCTTGTCGCCGAAGACGAGGATGTAAGGCGTCTTCTGGTTGGCGAAGTCGCGGATTTTGGCGTTCATCTTCTCGTTGCGTGCATCGGTTTCAACACGGATGCCGGCGGCCTTGAGGGCGTCTTCAACTTTTTGAGCGTAGGCGGCGTGGCGCTCGCTGATGGGGACGAGGCCGACCTGCAGGGGCGAGAGCCAGAGCGGGAATGCGCCGGCGTAGTGCTCGATGAGCACGCCGAAGAAGCGCTCGAGGGAGCCGAACAAGGCGCGGTGGACCATGACGGGCTGATGGCGCTCGCCGTCTTCGCCGACGTATTCAAGCTCGAAGCGCGCGGGCAGGTTGAAGTCGAATTGCACCGTTGAGAGTTGCCAGAGGCGACCGAGGACGTCGACGAGCTTGATGTCGATCTTGGGGCCGTAGAAGGCGGCTTCGCCGGGGATGGTCTTGTAGGGAATTCCTCGTGCCTTGAGCACCTTGTCGAGCGAGTTGATGGCGAGGTTCCAGTTCTCGTCGGAGCCGGCGTAGTGGGCGCGGTCGCCGGGGTCCCAGGTGGAGAGCTCGACCTTGAATTCAGAGAAGCCGAAGGTCTTGAGCACGACCTCGGCGAATTCGATGCAGGCGGCGACTTCGCTCTCGATCTGTTGGGGCGTGCAGAAGATGTGGGCGTCGTCCTGGGTAAAGCCGCGGACGCGCAGAAGGCCGTGCATGGTGCCGGAGCGCTCGTAACGGTAGACGGTGCCGAGCTCGGCGTAGCGGGCGGGCAGGTCGCGATAGCTTTTGGGCGAGTTCTTATAGATAAGAATGTGGCCGGGGCAGTTCATGGGCTTGAGCCGGTACTCGGCGTCATCGAGCTCCATGGGGGTGTACATATTGCCGGAGTAGAAGCCTTCGTGGCCGCTGATCTTCCAGAGCTCGCGGCGCATGACATGGGGCGTGACGACGAGGAAGTAGCCGCGGCGAAGGCACTCGTCTTTCATCCAGTCTTCCATCGCCTTCCGGATGATGCCGCCCTTGGGATGCCAGAAGATGAGGCCGGCGCCGGCAACTTCCTGAATGCTGAAGAGGTCGAGCTGCTTGCCGAGGACGCGGTGGTCGCGGCGGGCGGCTTCTTCCAGGCGGGCGAAATGCTCGTCCATCTCCTTTTTAGAAAAGAAGGCGGTGCCGTAGACGCGCTGGAGCTGTGGATTTTTTTCGTCGCCGAGCCAGTAGGCTCCGGCAAGGCGTGGTGACCTTGACGGCTTTGACGCGGCCGGTGGAGGGGACGTGAGGCCCGCGGCAGAAGTCGACGAAGCTGCCGTTGCGGTAGAAGCTGACCTCGGAGCCGGGCACGGTGAACTTCGTGACGAAGTGGGTCTTCATGAAGTCGCCGTCTTTTTCAAAGCCAGCGAGAGCCTGCTCGCGGGGCTCGTATTCGCGAACGAACGGTTCGTCGCGTGCGATGACTTCGGCCATCTTCGCCTCGATTTTCTGGAGATCATCGGGCGTGAAGGGCGTGGGGCGGTAGAAGTCGTAAAAGAAGCCGGAGTCGGTTGCCGGGCCGTGGCCGAGCTTGGTTTCAGGGAAAAGCTCGAGGACGGCGGTGGCGAGGACGTGAGCAGCAGAGTGGCGCACGACCTTGAGGGCTTCGGGGTCCTTCTCCGTGACGAGCTCGAGGCGCGCGTCGGCGTTGAGGGGTGTGGAGAGATCGACGAGGCGGGCGGCGGAGGTGTCCTCTGCCGCGTACATGGCGGCCTCGCCCTCGGGGGCGGAGGCGTGGGCCTCGGTGGCGATGTTGAGCGGCGTGATGCGGGCGACGACGGAGGCGGCGGCGAGGCGGGGCGAGATGGAATTGGCGATCTCAAGGGGCGTGGTGCCCTGGGGCACTTCGCGGACAGAGCCGTCGGGGAGATGAATGGCGATGGATGGCTTGCTCATAGGTATCGGGGCGTCGGGAGGCGCGTGGTTCGGAGGCCAACCCAAGGCTACAGTTCAGGATATAACGGCGGCGGAGGAGGACTGGGATTAGGGAACAGCGAACAGGAAAGCAAATGCAGATTCTTCGACTCACGACCCCCGGGCTCGAGAAAACCGGGCTCGAGAAAACAGGGCTCGAGAAAACGCCTGGGGCCCCGTTTTTCAACCCCAGCGACGTGGACCTGTTGCTGGGGGCCCCGTTCGCTCAGAATGACAGGGGCCGGGTGTGGGTTGCGATTTCCCACACGGCAGAGGCCGTGCCCTGTTACAAGACGGGTGAGCATCGTGGTTCCCAGCCATGCGCGATGAAACCATGCATGGACGGGAACCCCGGCGTGCTGGTCTTTGGGAAGGCGGGGTGTCAGGCGGCTGAGGTGGCTTCTTCTGCCACTTCGACTTTGGGGGTCTGCTTTTCCTTGACGTCGGTCTTCGCCGGTTCCGGGGCTTTGTGGATATCGATGGTGCCCTTGAGGACGGCGCCTTCTTCAACACAGACGCGATGAGCGGTGAGCTCGCCGGTGTGCGAGCCGTCGGCGCGGATTTCAACGCGATAGCTGCCTTCGAGCTTGCCGCGGACATCGCCCATGACGATAACTTCGCGAGCGCTGATGTTGGCCTTGACGTTGCCGTCTCTGCCGACGGTTACGCGGTGGGCGGGCGCGCTGACGGAGCCTTCGATGGTTCCGTAGATATAGATAGGGTCGGCGGCGGTGATTTCGCCCTTGATGACGATGGTCTTTCCGATCATCGAATGCTGCTGGGTGGGTTGCTGGGCTTGCTGATTCTGGTTTTCAGAGGGTGCCTGCATTACCGGATCCTTTCGTCTCTCAATTCGAACAGCGGCCTTGATGGAACTGGCCTGACTGAAGCTTGATGATGCGTTGCCGGCTGCGCGCCGCTCGAACAGGGGCTGCACACGCCGGGAGACTTCGCGAATCCAGGGATTTTGTGATTGTAGCGGTCTGCGAAGTCGAAAGGACGATTCCTTAGAAACGAACGATTACTTAGGTCAGTTAGAGGAATTGACTTCGCAAAACTGGGGCTGCGTGGGATGCTTGTGGTCTCTTGAATTTCAGGATCAATGGACTTGCAAAGGATGGGGGCGTCCGCAGGGTCTTGAACTGATTGGAGCGTCGGCCCGTAATGAGTGGCAGGGCGTCGTCGGCCCATGGGATTTCTCAAAAAGATGGAATCAATGTGAAAGAGGTTTCCGGATGAGATCGTTTCTTCGGATTGCGATTCTGGTGGTGTGTGTTTTGTGCCTGCGCAGTGGGTTTGCGCAGCCGGCGATTCAGCCAAAGGTGGATATAACGAAGGTTCCCGCGGCGGCCGAACCTTCGGAGCATTTTGACGCGGATGGGGCGACCGCCGCGTATATGACGATGATTCCC
This sequence comes from uncultured Acidobacteriaceae bacterium, assembly GCA_963839215.1. Taxonomy (GTDB): domain Bacteria; phylum Acidobacteriota; class Terriglobia; order Terriglobales; family Acidobacteriaceae; genus Telmatobacter. Next base: position 334,649 of record CAWITZ010000005.1, read on the forward strand.
GCGGAGGCGACGGCGCGCTCGAATGCTTATTTCGAAGGCGGATACTGGCTGATCGTCTGGGATTTTCTGTACGCATCGGTGATTGCGCTGCTGCTCTTGAACCTGCGGTGGTCGGCGAAGATGCGCGACCTAGCGGAGAGGGTGACACGCTTCAAGTGGCTGCAGAGCTTTCTTTACTGGGTGCAGTACCTGCCGCTGGCGTTTGTACTGGGCTTTCCCCTGGAGTTCTATGAGGGCTTTGTGCGGGAGCACAAGTACGGACTGGCGACGCAGACGTTTGGGCCATGGATGGGCGACGAGATCAAGGCGCTGGCGGTGAACTTGCTCCTGGGGGGACTGGCGGTTGTGATCCTTTTTGCCATTGTGCGCAAGCTGCCGAAGACGTGGTGGATCTGGGGCGCAGTGGTCACGGTGGTTCTGACCATTTTCGCGGTGGCGATTGGGCCGGTCTACCTGCAGCCGATTTTTAACAAGATCAAGCGACTCGATGATCCGAAAGTGACGGTGCCGATCCTGCGGATGGCGCATGCGAACGGAATTCCGACGAACGATGTGTATGAGATCGATGCGAGCCGGCAGACGACGCGCATGAGCGCGAACGTGAGCGGCTTTGGGAATACGATGCGGATCACCCTTAATGACAATCTGCTGCGGCGTGGGTCGCCGGAGGAGATTCAGGCGGTGATGGGCCACGAGATGGGCCACTACGTGATGAACCATATTCCGAAGATGATCGAGTTTATCTTCATTCTGACGGTGGTTTCGTTTGGGTACTTGCGCTGGGCGCTGGGATGGACGCTTGCGCGCTGGGGCAGCCGCTGGGGGATTCGCGGCGTTGACGACCCAGCGGTGATTCCGCTGGTGGGTCTGCTGACGGGCGTCCTGTTCTTTGTGCTGACGCCGGTGCTCAATACGGAGACGCGGACACAGGAGCGGGAGGCAGACATGTTCGGGTTGAATGCGGCGCGGCAGCCCGATGGCTTTGCGCAGGCAGCGATCCATCTGAGCGAGTACAGGAAGATGCGTCCAGGGCCGGTTGAGGAAATGTTGTTCTTCGATCATCCTAGCGGCTATGAGCGCATTCATTCGGCGATGGTGTGGAAGGGCGCGAACCTGGAGTTGTTTGAGGGGAAGCCGCAGCAGTGAGCTGACGGTTATCCGCGCAGTGGCCACCCGATTATCGTCGACTGCCAGTTGCATGGAAATTGCGGGAGTGGCGAGAGCCCCTCGCTTGCCAGAGGGTGAGGGGCGGGAATAGGCTGTGTGCATGCGTCGATGTCGCTAACACCGGGTCCTGGTGTATGCCGCGATGCTCGTGTGTGCCAACCCTGGCGCACTTTCCTGCCGGTCCTGCGGCAGACGATGACCTCCGGATATCGCGACGGATTTTGATCCCAACACAAGAACAAGAACAGCAACAACAAGAGGAGAGAACGATGGCGCGTATTGCCGCGAATGTGACTGAGTTGATTGGGCGCACCCCGCTGGTGCGGCTGAACCGGGTGGCAGCAGGGTTGCCGGGCACGGTGGTGGCGAAGCTCGAGAGCCGGAATCCGCTGGCGAGCGTGAAGGACCGGATTGGGTTCGCGATGATTGAAGACGCGGAGAGACGCGGCAAGATCAAGCCGGGCGAGACGGTGCTGGTAGAGCCAACGAGCGGCAACACCGGGATCGCGCTGGCATTTGTGGCGGCGGTGAAGGGCTACAAGATCATTCTGACGATGCCGGAGACGATGAGCCTGGAGCGGCGGGTGCTGCTGAAGGCATTTGGAGCCGAGATTGTGCTGACGCCGGGACCGAATGGGATGAAGGGCGCGATTGCGAAGGCCAACGAGATTCTGGCGAAGACGCCGAACGGATATATGCTGCAGCAGTTCGATAATCCGGCGAATGCCGCGATCCACCTGCACACGACGGGGCCGGAGATATGGGAAGACACCGACGGCCAGGTGGACATTCTGGTTTCAGGCGTAGGGACTGGCGGCACGATTACCGGCGTGGCACAGTTCATCAAGCCAAAGAAGCCGTCGTTCAAGGCGATTGCGGTAGAGCCAACGGACAGCGCAGTGCTTTCGGGCGGGAAGCCGGGTCCGCACAAGATTCAGGGTCTTGGCGCGGGGTTTGTGCCGGGCGTGCTGGATATGAAGCTCGTCGACGAGGTGGTGCAGGTGACGAACGACGAGTCGGTGGCGATGGCACGGCGGTTGCCGCTGGAGGAGGGGCTGTTTGTGGGCATCTCGTCGGGTGCAGCGGTGGCAGCGGCGCTGAAGGTTGCAGCGCGGCCGGAGAGTGCGGGCAAGCTGATTGTGGTGGTGCTGCCTGATTTTGGCGAGCGGTATCTGTCGAGTGTGTTGTTTGATGCGCTGCGGCAGGAAGCTCTTGCGCAGCCGACGGATACAGTTACGCTGTAGATAGTTGAAGAGGGGGTCGGCGCGAAGCCGGCCCCGATGGTTGGCTGGTTGACATGGCCCTGATTGAACGCATGCGCGAAGACATCAGCTCCATCCGGGAGCGGGACCCGGCTGCGCGCTCGCGGCTGGAGGTTCTGCTGTGCTACCCGGGGCTGTGGGCGGTATGGATCCACCATGCGAGCAGCGGGCTGTGGCGGGCGAAGCTACCGCTGGCGGCGCGGGTGCTGTCGCAGGTGGCGCGGTTTTATACCGGCGTGGATATTCATCCGGGAGCGCAACTGGGGCGGCGCCTGTTTATTGACCATGCGACGGGCGTAGTGATCGGCGAGACCGCGATTGTGGGCGACGACGTAACGATCTATCAGGGTGTGACACTGGGGGGCACGGGCAAGGAGCAGGGCAAGCGGCATCCGACGATTTGCGATCGAGTGTTTATCGGCAACAACGCGAATGTGCTGGGCAACATCACGGTGGGCGAGAACTCGCGGGTTGGCGCGGGCAGCGTGGTGCTGAGCGATGTTCCGCCGAACTCGACTGTGGTTGGGGTGCCGGCGCACATTGTGTACCGGAGCGGGGAGCGGGTGCTGATCACAGATCCGCACGATATCAAGGATCCGCTTTCAGATGCGCTTATCGCGCTCTCGGAACGCGTTGAGCAACTGGAAGCACGCGCCGGGGCGGCGCCATGCGAGGATGTTCCCTTCGCGACCGAAGAAGCCGAGCGCAGCGCGTACAGGCGCGAGCTCGAGTATCTGCGGGACTACGTTTCGATGGGCGAGGGAATCTGAACTCCGGTGTCATCGGGAAATTTCCGAGTGATGGGGCAGGAAGAGAAAAAGCGGCAGCCTGACGATCGCGTTCAGACTGCCGGCAGAAGGAGCTATCGAACCTTCGAAGCTCCGTTAAAGAATGTCAGCTCAGGATCAGTTGGCCATGGTGAAGCCGGCGCGGCGATTCTGCTGCCAGCAGGCTTCAGTGGCGTCGGAGCAGAACGGCTTTTCTTTTCCATAGCTGATGATGCGAATGCGGCTGGAAGCTACGCCGTTATCCTCGAGGATTTTCTGAGTGGATTTAGCGCGATCCTGGCCGAGGGCGAGGTTGTATTCGTCCGAGCCGCGATCGTCGCAGTAGCCGCCGATGACGATATTTACGGCGGGGTGGCTGGCGAGGAAGGCGGCGTCCCGAACGAGGGCGGCCTGGGCATCGCTGCGCATGGAGTATGTGTCGTAGTCGAAGAAGACGTCGAGCATGTTGGCTCTAAACTCGTCTTCAGCACTGATGGCGGGCGCCTTGGCCACTGCTGGGGGCGCATTGACGGTGACGCCGGCGGTGGCGTCGGCGGTGCCGCCGCTGCCGGTAGCGACGAGGCGATAGCTCATTGAAACGGTCGGGGTGACGGTCTTCGAACCGGAAGAGGCGACATTGCCGAGACCGTCAATGGTCGCGGTCGTCGCGTTGGTGGTGTTCCACGAGAGGACGACGGAATTGCCTGCGTTAACGACGGAAGGAGTTGCAGTGATGGTTGCGGTGGGCGCGGGCATGACGGGTGGAGCTGTGGCAACGGGGGTTGGCGGAACCTTTTTCTTACACCCGGCAACAGCGACCATAGCGGCCAACAAGACAGGTACGGCAATGCTTCTCAAGCGATGCACTTCGGTCTCCTCGAACGAAGGGCCTGCGACATCCTCTCCACTTGCATGATTCGGGATGATGGCGTGTCGGCCTTCGTTGCAATCTCAAAGTGAGAGTTGTGACTGTACGGATTCTCGATTGATAGAATCTCTCATTGCTGTTCCTTTTTGAACAGAAATGGCGCGAGTAATGCCCCGGAAGTAACACCGGGCGTCGAGGAAAAACGTGCAGATGAGGCATACACCGCCGCCGGGCGAAGCGGGCTTTGATGTTGAAGCGTACCTGCGGAGCGCGGGTGCTGGGCGGCGGATACAGGAAGTGCGCCGAGGCGAGACCTTCTTTTCGCAGGGCGATCCTGCTGACTGCATCTTCTTTCTGCATAAAGGGCGGGTGAAGATTTCGGTGGTGTCACCCGCGGGGAAAGAGGCGACGATCCGGCTGGTGGGGCCGAACGATTTTTTCGGCGAGAAGGCGATGGAGGCGACTCCGGGAGTGCGCGTGACGGCGGCAACGGCTCTGACGGACTGCACGGCGCTGCGGATCGCGAGGGATGAATTTGTGCGGGCAATGCGCGAGGAGCACGCGTTCTCGTACCGCTTCTCTTCGTTTCTGCTGACGTGCAGCATGCGAGCGCAGGCGGATCTTGTGGATCAGCTTTTCAATCGTGCGGAGAAGCGGCTGGCGCGGCTGCTGCTGATGCTGGCCGAGGCGAGCAAGCCGGGGGAAGATGACACGCTGATTCCGCATATCACGCAGGAAGCGCTGGCCAGCATGATCGGGAGCACACGGCCGCGCGTGAATGCGTTCATGAACCGGTTCAGGAAGCTGGGATACATCGAGTACAACCAGCGCATCCGCGTACACAGGTCGCTGCTGAACGTGTTTCTGCGCGATTAGTGCGCGGACTAGCGAGCGATTGGGCGAGCGATTTGACAGCTGGAAAAGCGGGATGCGAGGCTTGCAGCCACTGCCAAAATCAAAGCGGACTGTAAGGATCACGAAAGTATGTGTGGAATCGTCGCAGTCTTTTCACGGCGCGGACCGGTGTCTGCAGCCACGCTGGAGCGCGCAACACAAAGTCTTTATCATCGCGGCCCCGATGGGCAGCGCCACTGGATCTCGGCCGACGGGAAGGTGGGCCTGGGCCACGCGCGGCTGAGTATCATCGACCTCTCGACCGGCAACCAGCCCATTGCCAGCGAGGATGAGCGGACCCGAATCGTCGTGAACGGCGAATTCTACGGATTTGAGGCTATCCAGCGCGAGTTGGAAGCACGCGGCCACCGTCTTCGCACGCGCTCCGACAGCGAGATCGCCCTTCACCTTTACGAGGACTTCGGTCCCCAGTGTCTGCATCAGCTGCGCGGCGAATTCGCTTTCGTCCTCTGGGATCAGACGCGGCGCCACATCTTCGCGGCGCGGGACCGCTTCGGCATTAAGCCACTGTTCTACGCCTGGCATCAGGAGCAGCTTTACTTCGCGTCCGAGGTTAAGGCTCTTTTCGCAGCGGGTGTTCCGGCTCGCTGGGACGAGGAAAGCGTCTACAACTCCGTCGTCATGGCCGGCCACCAGATTCGCACTCTGTACGACGGCATCTTCCAGGTTCCACCCGGCCACTACCTCATCGCGACCGACAAGCACGTGCAAGTGACAAAGTACTGGGACTTCAACTATCCGCTCAAAGACGGGACCGCGCCAAATCGTTCCGATGCGGACTATGTGGCGGAGTTCCGCCACGAGTTTGAAGAGAGCGTGCGCATTCGCCTGCGTGCGGATGTGCCCGTGGGGGTTTACCTCAGCGGCGGACTCGATTCCTGCGCGGTTCTCGGCATCGCTGCCCGCCATCATCCGGAGCCCATACGTGCCTTTACGCTCACATTTGAGGAAGCTGCCTACGACGAAGGCCCCATCGCTCGCGAAATGGCCGCGCTCGCGGGGGCAGAGTTCAATGCCATTCCCATCGGCCAGAACTCGCTGGCTGACAGCTTCGCCGATGCTATTGCTCAGGCGGAAACCCTATGCATCAATGCCCATGGCGTGGCCAAATTCGTACTGAGTAAAGCGGTGCGGGATGCGGGCTACAAGGTGGTGATCACCGGCGAAGGCTCCGACGAGATCCTGGGCGGGTATCCCCACTTTCGCCGCGATATGTTGCTCTACAACCGCGAAGGCCAGGACGAGAATGCTGTAAAGGAACTGCTGGCCTGGCTCGACGACCACAACGCGGTCTCGCGCGGGCTGCTGCTGCCCGACGGGGAGATTGGTTCCATGGACGCGATCAACCGGATTCTTGGCTTTGCTCCCTCGTGGATCGAGACGTTTTCTTCCCGCCAGGTCAAGCTGCGTCCATTGCTCAGCGCCGACTTCCAACAGAAATTTGGCTCCATGGAGGGCGCCTACGGGATCCTTGATGATTTAGATATCCGCGGCCAGCTTACCGGCCGTGACCCGGTGAACCAGTCCCTTTATCTTTGGTCGAAGACGGTTATGGCAGGCTACATCCTCACAATGCTCGGCGACCGGATGGAGATGGCCCACTCCATCGAGGGGCGGGTCCCGTTTCTCGATCACAAGCTGATCGAACTCATCGCGCAGCAGCCCGTAAACCAGAAGATTCGCGGTATGACAGAGAAGTACGTGCTGAGGGAAGCCGTGCGCGATGTAATTACTGATACCGTCTATCGCCGCCAGAAGCACCCGTTCCTCAGTCCGCCAGCCACGCTGAATCCTGACGAAACATTCAGCAGCTACGTGCAGGACACACTGCGCGGACCGGTGCTCGGGTCGCTTCCTTTCTTCGATCAGAAGCGGGTGATTGAATTGTTGGACCGCTTGCCCGAGATGGATGGAGGCGCGAAAACAGCGAACGACCAGGTGCTGATGCTGCTGATGAGTATGTGCGTCCTGCAGGAGCGGTTCGGCATGGCGGCCTGAGACAATGCGGCCAGCCCGGGGTCGATTCTGCGATTTGGTGCGCGACCGGGGCGGAACAGCGAGCCATGGCAAGCCCGGACGCAGAGGCCCCCTCGAGCCTGCGCATGGCCCTTCTGAAGAAGAAGGGTAGAAAAGAGCTGCCGGCAATTCTGTTCCTTTTTGTACGTGACTTCGCGGGCGGCTCGTGAAAAGCTGTAAACACTCACGGCACTCGTCCCCTGCGAGACCCAATCTGACGTGAGTTTCACAAATGATCGCAAATGCCCGAAGGAAATCCCGGAGGGAACGATGACACCTGCTCGATTTGCAGTGCTGGTTGTTGCCTTGGTTTTCTTGTGGATTGTTTCGAAAGCGCAGTATCTGCGGCTGGCAGGACAACTGCAAAGTATTGAAAAAGGTAGTGTAGGTGAGGCTCTGAAGGGCGAATTCAAGAGGATGTGGAGGAAAGTCATGCTTGCCAGATTTGTGCGGTCATACCTCTTTTCAGGCGCCCTGGTTTTCCTGTCGTTGCCGTTGGGAGCGCAACAGATTATTCATGCGCTGACGGGCACGGTGAGCCAGATCGATCCCGACAGGGGAACGATCACCGTATTGCAGGATAACCATGACGAGGCCACCTTTCAGCGGGCCGATGCGAAGATCACCTTGTCGGGGATTGACAAGCGGATTGCCGCGGATGCGACGATGGCGGCTGCTTTCGACAAGTCCGGCGCCTACACGATTGTGTTTTATTGCGGCGGGGGGGATGTCCGCAATGTGGTGGCGCTGAAGAGCCTGGGCACGGGGCCGTTCACCTCGACCGAGGGAACGGTGGAGAAGTACGACCGGGGAAAGTCGATTGAGGTGCGCGACGGTTCGGGCACGACATATGCTTTCGCGATTGACGGGGCGACGGTGGCCGAGACGAACTTTGGGGCGGTGCCAGCGAAAAAGTTCTCCGCGGGCAAGGGCGACCACGTGCGGATTGTGAGTTCGACAGTGGGCGGCACTCCGACGGTGCTGTTTGTGCGGGATCTGTAAGGTTCGAAAGCTGTAAGGTATCGGTGAGACGCGGTTGGACGCGTTTTGTCGGGATCGCCGCGGGCCCTTCGGCCTTCAGTTAGAAGACTCTGACGCCTTTTCCATCCGTCGCTATCGGGCACCCACTATCCCGGTTTTCTGTCCCCAGATCGCGCAGAGCGGCTTCCCTGGAATTGATGGGCTGGAGCGAACGGCTGAGCAGATTGTAGATGAACAAATGGCGGCTGTAGGGGTATCTGCCTTCCGCCTCACCGTACTCCGTTGTTTCCACTGCGGTCTCGGTAAAGTGTGTGCTTTTCGACACGACATCTGCACTTAGCGAAAAGTCCCCATACAGCAGTTGCAGTGCTCCTGTACTGTCCCAGTCCGTCTCAAGAACCGGGGCAGGTCCGCGGTAGCGGCAAAACCCATCGAGCAGAAGGACGCTGGCTGAGGGCGGCGCAGGAACATCTGCCTTGATGGATTGGAGGATCGCAGCCTGTCTGAGCGCTGCATCGGTCCAGAAGAACGCTATGCCACTTACGACAATGCAATACACCCCACATGTGACCCCGACCAGAATCGAAAAAACGCGCCAGCGCACGACCATCGAACGAGTTATGAATCCGCTGAAGAGGCCGAGCAGGCCGACACATATAACGGCGGTTCCCAGAGCGGACGCGATCATGATTCGATTGTCCGGACCTGGCGCAGAGAAGTCGGATGTGACATCAGGAATGAAGAGAAATGTGCCCAGGAAGTAGATGGCAAGACCGATGGCGATGGCTTTCAGGTTGGTACGCCACGGCCAAACTTCCCCGCACCGGTCAGTCCAAACGAGAGCAATAACGGCAATGGCCGTGATCGTCGCAACGGAGAGTGCCGCTACTCCCAAGGCCGATTGCCGCGCCAGAGACACAATCACCCACGGCAAGTGCGCACCATAGGTCCACAGGTTGAAGGTCATAGCTCCCCAAGCTCCATGCACGATCATACGTCCAATTCCGCCCAGAAAGTGGAGGGGATGGCCGTGATACCTGAAGCGTTCCTGCGTCGCAGTTTTTGCGATTCCTACAGCGATGAGGGAGAGTGTGATCCCTGCCACCCAGTACTTCGCGCTGGGGATACCTGCGTTCGAACCGGGTTCCGCGCGAAGAAGTCGAACCCACTTCAGAACAAGCACGGCCGCTATCAGCCCGACTGCAACTTCGTAGCTGAGAAGGCTCAAAATAAAACTAGCCGCCGCGATCGCTCCCCAGAGAGGCGTGGCACTTCGCTGTGCCTTGCTGAGACGAAGCATTGAGTAGATTCCGATCAGAGCGAACAGAACACTCAGGTTGGCCTGTTGCGAGGCGATCCAGAATCGATTGGTTGAATAATGCGGAAGCATGCCGAACACCGAGCTCAAAGCAATAGCTACTCCGCGACCGATCCCAGATTGTCTCAATACAAAATAAAGCGTCACCACCGAGAATCCAAGCAGCAACGTACCCACGAGGTGATACGGAAGAGCATTGAGTCCGAATGCTTTGAAGCTCAGCGCCAGATAAAGCGCCTGCACAGGTCGAACGCGCAAGTTGGCGTCATCGATGACCATGACCCGGAAGAGGCTCAGCACGTCGTTGGGCTGATGATGCACAAGCTTCGATAGGAACGCCCAGTCATCGCTGTAGAACTTCAGTCCATTGATGTAGGGAAGGGCGGAGATCATTACCAGCAGAAGCAGGAAGAACGCGTCAAGGCAGAGCTGACGCTTTTCGGAAAGCAATTCCGATATGTTGGAAGGTCTCAAGTAAGCGCTTTAGCTGAACGATATGCTGCTGAAATTCTATCCTGCGCCGGGATTGGTCTTTTGTCCTTTGCATTCCTCGTGCATTCCTCGCCGGTTCGCCACCCCCAAGGAGAAGAGGTGGCTGCCGCTGGGCTTCGTTGCCTTCATCACGCGCACGTTTCTCAATTAAGTCGTCAGGCCCGGCGGGCCAACCGGGCCTGATTCGTGATGGCAGGTGGATTCCATCGTCCGTCCGCAACCTGGGGCCGCGGCGCGTAGAGCCGCAGCGTAATGCCGAGGGGGCCCTTTTTGGGGGCGGGGAGCCAGTTCGATTCCTTGTCTGCCCCTGGGTTCTGATTCTGGATATACAGATCGAGCGAGCCGTCGGAATTGAACTTGAGGGCGTCGCGGGCCACCGATCCGCAAACGGATCTCGGCCTACAGGCAATGCTATTTTGAGGACCGTCGCGGCAAAGCACGCTTAATTTGAGCAAAGATTGAAGCAAAGGTCGTGGAGAAATTGATCCTCGTTTCTGAGGTTATAAGCGCCATCTCGCCTGTGTGGCCCGCAAGCAGCTTCGAAATCGGAAGCCAGGTTCCGCCCGTGTGATCGCAAGCGCGATCTGTGAGTTCTATCACGCCCAGAGCGATCTTCTCTTTCAGATCCTCAAGCGAATAGGGGCCCATAGCAATGCCATCGCGATCGACCATGTAAGGCATCGTCGTCCTCTCACTCAGGGCACTGTCCAGTGCTGTCAGGACGGATATTAGCATGAAGGCGCTGTGTGTCAGACCGGTGGTCGATCCTTGCAGGTTACCGAGGAGGAGTGCATTTTCAAGCGGCTTTGATCATTGGATACTTTACCCCTTGACGGTCCAAGAAGTGACCGCCAGCCTGGAAGTCACCATCCCGTTTAATCTCAATGGCCACATTGACTTAGTCTTCGAGCTTAGAGAACACGAATTCAAAGCCGCCACCGTCCCGACCCCAACGGACAACGCGTGAAAACACCGTGATGCTGTCGTGGACTCCTCCTCCCTCGTTCTCCAGCGCTTTGAGCGTAACCAGAATCACGGTGCCCGGCATCCAGCGTTCGTCGGTGACCATGTAGAACCCGAGCACGCTGATATCTCGGACCTCATGAGGTGCCGAGCCGCCCGCAACGCAGTAGCCAACCAGTCGCGGCACGGTGATCCGCGGCGCCCGACGCCTTCTGGGCTGCCGATTCGATTGTGCGTCGTGGCCGATCTCCGAAGGGATACTGAGACTCCTTGTGCAGTTCGTTGCGAGTCTCGATTCGGGTTCGAGCGTGATTGGGTCCCCGGTAAAAGTTTTTGATCGGGCAATGGTCTTGGGCTGGAGAATCAGAGCGCTCGCGGGATGGCCATCGAACGGCTCAATGTCCCTCTCCTGCGCGATTTCGATCGCCTGCAGAACCCGATTCTCCCGGTCAAGATGAATCAGGTCGAAGCAAGCAGCGGCCCTCGCGATTGGAACGCCATGGAAGTTAACCAGCCAAACTCCATTTCGTTCATCGGGGGCAAGGCCCTCCATGAGAATCTTGAGCACTTTGATCGGCTCGCGTGCAGCGTCTATGACTATAAGACTTGGACTGAGAACTCGGTCGCTTCCTGCGTTGTATGCCTTTACCTGCACTCGTTCGACAAGGGCCATTGGGGAGACGTGTTGCATCCGGTGAGTGCAGTTTGCCTTGGCCAAAACCTGACGTCAAGATCAGAACGAGTTTGGCGATAGCACGAAAGGGATAAAGCCTTCCGTAAGGTCATCTGGCCTTGTGACTTTGAATTCGCTGTGCTTACAGTCTTCGATGGGGCGTGTGCACATGAGAATCCACGTTATCTGCAGCGGCAATATTCATCGACCAGCGAATCGGGGAACAAACAGGGTGCGACCAGCGTAGCGGACAGTATGAGAGTAGGTGGACATTTATGAGATCAGTATGTTGCGCCGCTGTCGCAGTTTTCCTCGCCTGCAATATTGCAGGATTCGCCGAGACAAAGATCCCCTGCAGCCAGACTATTACCAGCCCTCTGCAATCAAGGGCGGTACTGATAATCGACTCGAAGCCTGCAGGACTTCAGATCGTTGGCACCGACCAGGATACGATTCATGTTTCCTGTACGGCGGGCAGCGAGGAAACTGCCAGGGACGCCGCTCTTCATTTTTCGCCCACGGCGAGTGGCGGCAAATTGTCTATCGAGGGCGCTCAATTACAGCACGGCGACAACGGCCTCGAGGTCAGGATCGAGGTTCCCCGAAGAACAAACCTGAGCGTTCGGATGCTTGCAGGCCAGGTCACGGTGGAAGCGGTTAAGGGCGACAAGGATATCGCTCTCGGAGCGGGTCAGATCATGATCTCCTCGATTCATGATGGGGACTACCGCCGCGTGAATGCCTCCGTTGGTGTAGGCGAAGTTGAGGCACGGGCCTTCGGTGCCGACGAAGGTGGATTTTTCCGGAGTTTCAGGAAAAACTATCCAAGTGGCGATTATTGGCTGCAGGCGCACGTGACCACCGGTCAAATTGAGCTACTTGGCAACGCAGAGAAAAATGGTGAGGCAGCCAAACCCGATTGATGGTCAGGCCCGGCGGGGATTTCCCAGCGGGCCTGATTTTTTACGGCATTCAGTGATTCGGCAAAAGGACCTGTAAGCCGAATTTTGTCGTGTGCGGTCATTCCTCTAGGCGCCGCGTTACCGCGGACGCTCATCAGCGACCTACCCGGAGGTTTCGGCCATTGCAAAGAGCAGCCTTGCGGCACCGGGCCGGCACCGTGCACGAATCTGCTCCGGACTCGCGCATCCCTCCCTATTTGGTCTTGCTCCGTGTGGGGTTTACCCTGCCCCCGACCTTACGGACGGGGCGGTGCGCTCTTACCGCACCTTTTCACCCTTACCGGGACTGGCCGTCCAGGCAACTTGCCCTTCGGGCCGATCCCCCTGGCCTGACCCGAAAGCCCTGCCAGGTTGGCGGTATGTTTTCTGTGGCACTGGCCGTCCACGGGCCTTGACGCCCGCGTCCCGGACGTTATCCGGCACACTGCCCTGCGGAGTTCGGACTTTCCTCCCCCGGCGAACAGCGCTTACGCGCAACCCCGGCAGCGACCGCCCGGTCCTCCTGCCAGAGATATTTTAGCGCGAGTGGGTGTGTGCAGTAACCCAACACGTTTCAATTGCATCGGCGCGAGTACCGCGGCCATCCTAAATGCTGCAGGTGGGATGCTCCGGGTGGCCGGCTCTATTTCAATTTCTTGAGGAGGCTGTTCTTATGAAGGTCGTTGTGACGATTGCGCGGATTTTGCTGGGCCTGATTTTCGCTGTCTTCGGGTCCAACATGTTCTTCCATTTTTTTTCCGCTCCGCCGCTGCCTCCGGGACCCCTGAAGGACTTCAACACGGTGATGACGAACACCGGTTACCTTTACGTGGTGGGCTTCTTTCAGTTGGTCCCAGGCCTCTTGCTCCTCGTGAACCGCTACGTGCCGCTGGCTCTGACGGTGCTGGCGGCTGAGTTGGTGAATATCCTCACCACCCATGCACTGGTGATGCATGGCGGCTTCCCGATTCCGATTGTGGTCGTGATTCTGTGGTCGATCGTTTTCTGGAGCGTACGGCCAGCGTTTGCGGGGATCCTTCAGCCGCGCGTGGAAGGGTAAGCGTCAGGGCAGCGAAAGCGAGGGCGGAGGAGAAGCCTTCGCGGCGCGTCTACGTGCCCATATCTCCGATATCCTTCGCCCTTGAGCGATCATGGGGCGCTCAATGAAGAGCCAGCTTGTGAATGTGGCCAGAACCGAGGAGAGGAATTCCCAGCATGCCCCAGTTCGAACGAAGGAAGAGGTTTTGCCAGAGGTAAATGCTGTACGACATGAGTCCGGCATATTGGAGATGTGGCCACTCTAGAACTTTTCCAGCCAGCGAGTCCGGATTGAGCGCGGTGCAGGCGATGGCGGCTGCGGTGGCGAGGGACTCGTGGAGGGGTATTAGAACCGAGAAAGTGAAGAAGTCGAAGGCAAGAACTGCGAGCGATAATGGCAGAATTAGATTGTGAAAGTGCTGAAATATCTGCCGCACGCGCTGCTTCTGCAGCGCAAAGGCCAGAAGGCAACCGATAAAGAGCGCGTCTCCCCGGACTTCGGAGTGCCAGGAAGTAGCGGGATGCAAATAGGCGGCCCAGTGGTAGAAGCGAAACACTGCGATTGTCATTGCGGCGATGCCTGCGAAGATTGCAGCACCCTTTCGGCCGGCAAAAGATAGCAGCGGCGCCCAAAGAAGATAGAACTGCTCCTCGAGCGACAAGGTCCAGAAATGAGTGGTGCAGGTATTGGCGTCGGTTTGACCCGCGTAGTTGCGGAAGAAGAAGAGGCAGGACCAGATGTCATTGCCAATGAGCTTGAAAGGTGTGAGGAGCGACATCAGGCAAAGGAACACAAGGTAGGCCCACGCAGCCGGCATGAGGCGAAAGAGGCGGCGAATGTAAAACTGCCCTAGATCGATCCTTTCCGCGCGCAAGAGGTTGGTTGTGATGAGATAGCCGCTCAGAACGAAGAAAATGTTCACACCGTGCTGGCCGGGCGAGAGCCAGTGCAGTTGCCAGGCGTCATGATGCAGATAACCCTGCTGGAAATGGGTAGCCACGACCATCATAATTGCGATTCCGCGCCAGCCATCGAGGGTTGGAATGACCGAATGCTGTTGTCTGACAGAACTCTCCATGATTTGTCTTGAGCGTCCATCGTAATGCTTTTGCGCGGAGAGCCTCGAGAAAATCGATTACGACGTTTGCACCACAGTCATGGCGCCAGTATGAATCGCGTGGGACAAGGATTATTGCTTCGCGATCTCCAGCATGCGGCGCATAAACGCGTCTTCGGGAAACAGCTCCATGTAATGCTCCATCGCCGCAATGGCCTTGTCATATTGCCTGGCAGCGATGAGGTGGTCAATCAGCGCCTTCTGATAGAGCGCGTTGTAGGGCTCGAGGCTCGGCGGCCTTTTCGCTGGCTGCGATGGCGCTGTCGAAGTCGCCCTGCTGCGCGTGCACTTCAGAGAGATAGGACCAGGCGGCGGCGAGGCCCTGGTCGAAGCGGAGGGCGCGTTCGAGGTGCACGGTCGCCTGCGCGGTGTCGCCGCTCTGCCAGTAGCGGCGGCCCACGGCCTGTTGCACGATGGCGTTGTTGGGATCGGTGCGTTCAAGCGTGCTGAGAGTCTTTTGATAGGCGGCGGTGTAGTCCGGATTGCGCTGCGCGATCTCACGATAGGCCTCAAGGAGGGAAAGCGCGGGCAGAGCCTGGCCACCTGCCGGGACGCGGTTGAGATGAATGAGATCGGGCAGGCCGGGCGTGGTCTGGCGAAAGGCTTCGTCGGGCCACGGCTCGCCGGGGCGGGCGAGGATGCGGTGATTGGTGAGCGAGGTGTGGGAGAGCCGCGGCGTGTTGCGGGAGGGCATATGACAGCCGATGCAGTTGTTGGCGGGCGTGGTTTGCGCACGCTGGGCGACGGGCAGGGTGCACATGTGGCTGGCGTGACAGTCCATGCAGCGGGCGTTGAACCAGGCGGGGGCGTCTGCTTTCGAGGGCTCAATGTGCGGGTTGTGACAGGTGGCGCAGCGGAGCTGTCCGGCAGTTGAGCGGAAGCACTTGCTCATGGACATCTCGAAGTAATGCTGCACGTGGTCACTCTCATCGGGCGCGCCGGGTTTGAGCGGCACCATGAAGACGGAGACGGTCTTATCGAGTGGAGTGCCGGGACGGAAGTCCTGATAGGTTTTGCCGGGGCGCGGGACGCGCGCATCGCCAGCCTCGTGGCAGGACATGCAGATGTCGTTTTCGAGCGAGGCGGAGAGGTGTTCGGGGTTGACGATTTTCGAGCCGCGACGCAATGCGGGAGCAAGCTTCATCTCGCGGGCGTGGGCGGCGCCGGGGCCATGGCAGTTCTCGCAGCCGATGGCGGTTTGCTCGAAGGTTTCGGACCGGAATTTGCCGGATTCCTCGTCAACGGAGTTGGGGCGGCCGCTGTGGCAGGAGATGCAGCCGGCGGGAATCGGCCGGTTGAATCCAAGATCGCTGGGCTCAAAGCCGGGGGAGAGCTCCCACTGCTGCGATTTCTCGTAGAAGCTGAGCGGAGCTTCGAATAGATAGTTACCGCGGAGAAGCAGGCCCCCGGAGCCATTGGCGTTGGCGCCTACGATCCACTGGATCTGCTGCGTGTTGCGGAAGATCTCTTCGCCGGTGGGCGCGGTTTGAAACTCGCTCTGGTAGAGCTTGCCGTCGCGGCTGAAGACCTGGTAATGGCGGTCGAGGGTGGGGCTATAGAAGCTGCCGGGCAGCTTCATACTCTGCACGGCGTCGGGTGTGACCGGGGTAAGGGACCGGCCCATGCGCGTCTGGGTGAAGGTTTGATAGATGCCGAGGTGGCATTGAGCGCATGCCTCGGATCCGATGTAGCCATCGCGCAGAGGTGCTGTAGATGCGGCAGCATCGCGCGCGGCCGCGCGTTTAACCGGTCGATTCGACTCTGATGCAGCGTACACCAACCACGGCAGACCGAGTAGTGCCAGCAGCGTGCAAAGCAAGAACGCCCGGGCCGGAGGAGGACAGACAGATGGAATCGACGCCCGCCAGCATGGTCGCGGAGCGTTCATTCAATGAGATAGACGAAGTTGCCGGCGTAAAAGACTGCATGAGTTGCGCAGAAGTCTTACGAAGAGGGACGGCAGCACTACAATACGTGCAGAGCGATGATCCAGTATCTATATCTCGGGCGCGTGGACTATGACGAAGGTCTTCGGCTGCAGGCTGAAGTTGCGGAACTGCGGCTGCAGGGGCGCGTGGAGAATGTGCTGCTGCTGCTGGAGCATCCGCCGGTGCTGACGCTGGGGCGGAATGCGCGACGGGAGAATGTGCTGGCGACGGACGAGATGCTTGCGCAGCGCGGAGTGACGCTGCATGAGATCAACCGCGGCGGCGATGTGACGTATCACGGGCCGGGGCAACTGGTGGGATATCCGATTTTCGATTTGCGCAGCCTGCAAAACGCGCAGGGCAAGCGGCTGGGCCCGGTGGATTTTGTGCGGATGATGGAAGAGGCGCTGATCCGGTTGTGCGGCGTGTACGGCGTACGCGCGGGCCGGGTGGCGGGCCTGACGGGCGTGTGGTGCGGTGCTGGCCCTGCGGGCAGCGGATTTTCGGGCCAGAGCAGTGGACCGGTGAGTACCGTTGGCGAGCGCGAAGATCGGCGCGATCGGGATTCATGTGGCGCGGGGGATCACGTCGCATGGATTTGCGTTCAATGTGCGGACGGAGCTTAAGGATTTTCAACTGATCAATCCCTGCGGCATTACCGATCGCGGAGTGACAAGCCTGGAGCGCGAGGCGGCACGGCCGGAGACGCTGCCGGATCTGGAAACGATTGCGCACGAGGCGGCGAGGCAGTTTGGGCTGGTCTATGGGGAGCAGGTGCTTGCGGTGGAGACTGTTGATGCGCTGCGGAGACAGGCGGCGCTGCGGCCAGCGCGTGCGGAGGATACACCGTTGACGATTCCGCGCGAAGTGGAGCGGCTGCATGGCGATGCTGAGCGGCCGGTGCGGGCGTGATCGCGCCGGGGCGAAGCGCAGGAGATTTATAATCCCCGAGGACCGGGGTCCGGGAATTGTTTGAGCAGTAACGCGGAGAGAGCGATCGATGCCGACCGATGTCATCATGCCGCAGATGGGCGAGTCCATCTTTGAAGGCACCATTACGAAGTGGCTGAAGAAGGCCGGCGATGCGGTGGAGAAGGATGAGCCGCTCTTTGAGATTTCAACGGACAAGGTGGATGCGGAGATTCCCTCGCCGGTGGCGGGGGTGCTGAGCGAGGTACGGTTTCCCGAGGGCGCGACCGTCGAAGTCAACACGGTGGTTGCGGTGCTGGCCGAGCGCAACGGTGCCACCTCCGGTGCGGGTGATGTGTCAACGGCTACGGCTGCGGCTGCGCGGGAGACAGTGAAGGCTACCGAGAGCGGCGCGGGCGCGGTGGACGTGGTGATGCCGCAGATGGGCGAATCCATTTTTGAAGGCACGATCACGAAGTGGCTGAAGAAGGCCGGCGATGCGGTGAAGAAAGATGAGCCGCTTTTTGAGATTTCGACAGACAAGGTGGATGCGGAGATTCCCTCGCCGATGGATGGCGTGCTGACGGAGATTCGCCACGGGGAAGGCGACACGGTTGAAGTGAACACGGTGGTGGCGGTGCTTGCAAGCGCTGTCGGCGCGGCTGGCGCCTCCGGCACACGGGCTGAAATTGCGAATGCCGTTCAGAGTGGCGTGAAGCCTGCGGCTCTCCGAGATGATAAGCGGGTGGATGATCGACAAGGGATTACGGCGCCACAGGCGCAGTCAGCCCGACCGCAGGTGGTTCGGTCGTCGCCGCTGGTGCGGAAGATTGCCGAGGAGCATGGTGTGGATCTTGCGCTGATTGCGGGAACGGGTTCAGAAGCGCGCATCACGAAGGAAGATATTCTGGCGTATCTTGCGAAGCCTGCAACGAAGGCGGCGGGCACGGCGCAGAGGCCCGCGGCGGCGGCGATGCGAGATGAAGTGGTGCCGCTGACGAAGATGCGCGCGATTATTGCCGAGCGCATGCTCGAGAGCAAAAGGACGATTCCGCACGCGCACACAGTCTACAAAGTGGACATGACGCGGATTGCGCGGCTGCGCGAGAAGGAGCGGGCCGGCTTTGAGCAGCGGCATGGGGTGAAGCTGACGTACATGCCGTTTATTGCCGCGGCAGCGATTGACGCGCTGCGGCA
Source organism: uncultured Acidobacteriaceae bacterium (assembly GCA_963839215.1). Lineage (GTDB taxonomy): Bacteria > Acidobacteriota > Terriglobia > Terriglobales > Acidobacteriaceae > Telmatobacter. Next base: position 353,202 of record CAWITZ010000005.1, read on the forward strand.
CCATCCGATTTTGAATGCGTCGCTTGAAGGGAACTCGATTCACTACCATTCGGGAATCGGACTGGGCATTGCCGTTGCACTGGATTGGGGACTGATTGTGCCGGTGGTTCGCGATGCGGAGACGGCGAGTTTTACGGAGCTGGCGCGGGCGATCAACGACCTTGCGACTCGCGCGCGCACGAAGAAGCTGAGGCCGGATGAAGTGGGCGGCTCGACGTTCACGCTGACGAACTCGGGCGCGTTTGGCGGCGAGTACGGAATGCCGGTGATCAATCCGCCGGAGTCGGCGATATTGGCGATTGGCGGGTTGCGCAAGGAGCCGGCGGTGCTGACGGATGCGGAGGGGAACGACACGATTGCGATCCGCGCGATGCAGTACTTCTGCCTGGGCTTCGATCACCGGCTGATTGATGGCGCGGACTCCGGGAAGTTCATGACGGAGTTCAAGAACGTGCTGGAGAAGTGGGATCGGGCGATCGGGTAGGGGATGCCGTAGCGTGATACCATGCGCGTCTGGCCATTTTCGCCGTGCTAAAGAAAATTACCCTTCTACGCGACCGTGTCAGCGACTGGGAAGTCTATCCATTCGCTGTGCCAGCGATTCGTTCGTTCAACGAATTGGACTTTCGATCGCGCATTTGCTTCTTTGCCGGGGAGAATGGCACCGGCAAATCGACGTTTCTTGAGGCCATCGCTGCGCATTACGGCTTCGGACGCGAGGGTGGAACGCGCAACTTCGCAAACGATACCACCACGAGCAACCATTCCATTGATCCGCTCGTTCGCGCCCTGCGCCTTTCCTTCGACCGGCGTACAGGCGAAGGATACTTCCTGCGTGCTGAGAGTTTTTTCAACACCGCTACCTATATCGATGAGAACGATCTGGCCCGTTACTATGGCGGCCGCAGTTTTCATACTCGCTCTCACGGCGAGACATTCTTCTCTCTGCTGGAGATGCGATTTCAGCGCAATGGGCTGTTTCTGATCGATGAACCGGAAGCAGCGCTGTCTCCGCAGCGTCAGCTCGCTCTCCTGGTGCTGATTCATGACGTATTGCGTAGATACAACGATGCGCAATTCATCATCTCCAGCCATTCTCCCGTGCTGCTTGGATTTCCCGATGCGCAGATTGTTTCGTTCGATGCCGCATCCTTGTGCGAAATCAGCTACGAAGAGACGGCGCCGATGCAGATCGTTCGGCGATTCGTGAATGATCGAAGCTCCTATCTGCGGGAATTGTTCGAGGATGAGCCCAGATTGCCGGGATTGTGAAGATACAGATCCATAGACCTATTACGAGAGGACGAAATCGCACGAGACGCTTAGGGATTGTTCCGTAAAAATCGACTAGTCTTTCAGCAACACAAGTGAAAAACCTGTGTTCAGTCAGGAAAGGTCACGCTGGATGGAGCTGCGGGCCAGAAATGACTGAGGGCTGAGATGAAGAAGACACTTTTGCTTTTTGCGTTAACGGCGCCAATCGCTCTCGCGGGCTGTGGGCATCCGAACTACGGTTACGGCTACGGGCCACAGGGACCACCGCCTCCGCCCGCGGCGTACAACGGGATTGGCCAGCAGGGCTTCAACGATGGATTCAACGCGGCGCGGAACGATATCGCGCATGGTCATCCACCAAATGCCGAGGCGCACAAACGTTTCCGCAACCCACCGGTGCCCGGGCCGGCGTGGGGCGAATATCGGCAGGGCTTCCGCGAGGGATATCACCAGGCGATGCGGCAGGTTCCGCCGCCGGCGCGGTAAACGAGGTTGATGGAAGAAGCAAAGGCCCTCGGAGAGAGCGATCTCTCCGGGGGCTTTTGTGCGCTTGGTGGGCTGATTAGTGAACGGTGATCAGGGTTCAGGGAAAGACAAATGCAGATTCTTCGACTCACCACCCCCAGGCTGGAGAAGACGCCTGGGGACCCCGTTCGCTCAGAATGACATGGGCTGGGTGAGGGTTGCGGTTTCCCACCCATGCGCGATGAAAGAACGCATGGATGGGGCGCCCCGGAACAGGGATGAGGGAACAGGGAGAAGGGATGAGGGAACAGGGAACAGGGAATGCAGGTCCTTCGACTCACCACCCCCAAACTGAAATACGTTTGGGGCCCCGTTCGCTCAGGATGACACGGACTGGGTGAGGGTTGCGGTTTCCCACCCATGCGCGATGAAAGCACGCATGGATGGGGCACCCGGAACAGGAAACAGGGAACAGGGAACAGGGAATGCAGGTTGTTTGACGCGCTGCGCCCGGTGAGAAATTACCTACCGGCCCAGGCGAGGCCATCGGTGTTGCTTCCAGTTTGGATGAGGCGAAGGACTTTCCACGCCGCGAGGTTGATGACGGCGACCTGGTTGGATTTCATGCAGGAGATGTAGGCGACTTTGCCGCCGGGGGCGATGAGGACTTCCTGCGGGTAGAGGCCGCCGGCGAGAGAAATGGTGCGCGCGAGTTTCATGGTGCTGAGATCGACGACGGCGACTGCGTTCTGATCGGGGAGTGCCATGAGTAGCCACTTGCCATCGGGCGTGGGCGCGCTGCCGTAGCCGATGCCGGGGAGGGAAATCCAATGGGCGACTTTGCCGGCTGCGGTGTCGATGACGGCGATGCGGGGTTGCGTCTGATCGGCGGTGAAGACCCACTTGTCGTCGGGTGAGATGGCGATGCGCTGAGTGTTTTTCGAGATGGGAATAATGGCAAGGGTTTTGCGCGCGTCGAGGTCGAGCACGGAGACGGTGCCGGGGCCAACGTTGGCGGTGTAGCCGCGATGGCCATCGTGCGAGAGGACGAGCATGTGGCTTTCCGGCTGGCCGGTGGGAATGGTGCCGAGAATTTTGAGGGTTTTGGGGTCGATGATGGTGACGGTCTTGTCGAGCTCGGTGGTGACATAAAGCAGGCCATTTTTCGGACCGATGGCGGGGAAGTGGGGGCGCACGCCGTGATCGAAGCTGATGTTGCCGGTGACCTTTTGCGCGGCGATGTCGATGACGGCGATTTTTGTGCCGTCGGTGCCGGGCTTGCCGACGCCGGAGTTGCCGTAGACGGGGACGAAAGCGAAGCGGCCATCGGGCGAAGCGGTGACTTCGTGGCCGGTGATGCCGCCTTCATCCACGGAACCGAGGACGGCGCCTGTGGCCGGGTCGACAATGGCGAGACTGTGGTCGCCTTTCTGCGCGACGAGCAGGCGCGCGTTCTGCGCGGAGAGAACGGTAGCGGCTGCGAAGAGGATGAGGGGCAGGGCACGAGAAACGACGTTCAAAGAAGCCTCCGAATGTACGGAAGCGAGTTTACACCGTGGATTGCGCCTATTTCTGCTGTGCCCATGGGTCGTAGGTGCCGATGCTCCAGGAATTGCCTTCTGGATCTTTGACGGTGAACTCGCGGCTGCCGTAGTCCGTGCTCTGAAGGGGGCGCGGGAAGGTGGCGCCGGCGGCCTGGGCGCGTGCGTATACGGCGTCGGTGTCGGCAACGACGATGTAGGCGCTGCGGGTTTCAATGTCGCCAAGTTCAGCGGGCGTTTTGAAGCCCTTGCCGTAGGCGTCGTCTTTGACGGAGCCGAGCATGATCATGCCGTTGCCGAGGGTGAGCTCAGCGTGGCCGATGGTGTTGCCGGGTCCAGGGTAGACAACGTGCTTTGCGAAGCCGAGAACGTTGCAGAGCCACTCGATGGCAGCGGGTGCGTCGTGGTAGCGAAGCGTGGGCATGATGGTGGAGTTGGTATTGCCGGTCATGGCGTGTTCCTCCGTGAGTGACTGCGAGCCAACAAGACTGTCAGTCAACAAGAGAAGGATGACAGGGAACGCAGAGGGCGTTCTTGGAAAAATCGGAAGTTGAGGGCGCTAGTCGACCGGGACGTGGTTGGCCCAGAGGGTGCGATTGGCGGAGTAGGTGGAGGCGTCGATGCCGGAGAAGGCACGGAAATCGTTGGCGAAGTGGGACTGGTCGTAAAAGCCGCAGTCGAGTGCGAGCTCGGCCCAGGGGACCTGGATGCCGGCGTGGAGCTGATGGATGGCGTGCTGAAAGCGCTGCAGGCGGCACCAGGTTTTGGGAGTGAGGCCGACGTGCTCGCGAAAAACCTGCGAGAAACGGCGCTCGCTCCAGCCGATGGAGCGGGCGGTTTCGCGCACGGTGGCGATGGAGGATGCAGAGGCGAAGTGACGCAGGGCAAAAGCTATCTCAGGGCGCAGAGCAGTGGGGCGCTGAAGACGGGGAGTGAGATGCGCGGCGAGAAAGGCTTCGAGATGGCGGAGCCGGGCATGGGGTGTAGGCGCCTCGAGCAGGGTGTCACGGAGGGTGCGGGCGCGCGGTCCCCAGAGGTCTTCAAGGGCGATGCTGCGGTTGGTGAAGAGATCGACAGCGTCGGAGGAGAAGGGAGCGAAGCCTCCGGGAGCGAAGACGATGCCGATGAGTTCGGCCATGTCGGAAGTGTCGATGATTTCGTAGATGGAGCGGGCGCCGACGACGAGCGCGGGCGGCATGCGGAGGTGGGCGCGGCCTTCAGGGCAGTCGATGAGGAAGTCGCGGGCGAGGTTGAGGATGATCTGCACGCGGCCGGTGGGGAGAACACGCTCGCGCGGGTGCGCGACGGCAGGAGCCTGCGCGTACCAGAGAGTGTGGATGAAGCGCGAGAGCGGCGGGGCGGGAGTGTGCTCGATATACAGCACGGGTGGCCTCAGGGCTGTTATAGCACGGAGTGGGAGAGGGGTGGCAATGCGGCGCTACCACTACCGCTTGGGCGCGTCCCGTGTGCCTATGGCGTAGAAGACGAAGAAGGAGATGATGGCGAACACAACAAGGTGCCAGGGTTGCAGAGCGTCTATGAAAATATGCCAGAGTCTCATCGCGTTACCGAAGCAATGATACTGGTTCTTCAAGCAATTGACAGTACCAGGCGATGCGGGCGGGATCTGCTATAGAGAGCGCCTGCAATGCAGTTTGCAGCCAGTCCGCGGAAAAGAATGACGGGTAGGTTTTCTGGATTGTACGATCTGGAAAGCCCCGGCGGTGTGAGGGCAGGAAGCATGCTGATCAGGGAAGCGGAGCCGGAGGATGCGATGGCCGTGGCGCGGGTGCATGTGCGCTCGTGGCAGGCGGCGTATCGCGGTCTGATTCCTGATGATTTTCTGGGTGGGCTGAGGGCGGAGGATCGGGCGCAACGATATGACTTTGGCGATCTTGACCCGCTAAAGCCGAAGACATTAGTCGCGCTGGAGGGGACGGCGATCCTCGGCTTTGCAACGATCAGCCCGTCGCGTGATGAGGACCTGGGAGGTTATGGCGAATTGTGCGCGCTCTATGCCGATCCGGAGCATTGGGGACGCGGGGTGGGCGCGGCATTGGTGCGGGAGGCGCGAGCGCGGCTTGTGGCGCGGGGATTTAAAAATGCGTTGCTTTGGTTGCTCGAAGGCAATGTGCGGGCGGGGCGGTTCTACGAGATCGACGGGTGGATGCCGGATGGGCAGCGGCGAAACGCCGATGTGTGGGGAGTGAGGCTCGATGAGGTGCGGATGGTGCGGAGGCTGGACCGGTAAGTGACGCGGAGACCCTATACTGCGGGTAGCTGAGTATTTTCTTTTCTTCAAGCCGGGATGAGGCAATGGAGACTCCCAAAGAACTGAACGAGGTGGTGCTGCCGCAGACGGTGGTGGGTCCACTGACGCGGGCGGCGATCTTTCTGGTGGTGTGTCTTCGCCAGGACGAGGATGCGTATGCGGAGGTGCGCGCGTTTTGCGCTGGCCTGTCAGGGCTGGTGCGCGCAGTGGAGTTTCGCGATGTGGAGGCGGGGCTGACGTGCGTGATCGGCTTTGGTTCCGAGGGGTGGGAGAAGCTGTTTGGCGTGCCGCGGCCGGCAGAGCTGCATCCCTTTCGTGAGTTTATTGCGGGACCGAGGCGGGCGGTTGCGACGCCGGGGGACATTCTGTTTCACATCCGGGCGAAGCGGATTGATTTGTGCTTTGAGCTGGCAACACACATTATGGATCAGCTTGGCGATGCGGTGACGGTTGCCGATGAGGTGCACGGATTCCGCTACTTCGACGACCGGGATGTGATGGGGTTTGTGGATGGCACGGAGAATCCGCGAGGCGAAGAGGCGCGGGACGCGGCAATTGTGGGCAGCGAGGATGCGGCATTCAACGGCGGCAGCTACGTGATCGTGCAGAAGTACATCCACAATATGAAGGCGTGGAACGCGGTGCCGGTGGAGCAGCAGGAGCGGATTATAGGCCGGCACAAGCTCTCGGACGTGGAACTGACCGACGCGGAGAAGCCCTCGTATGCGCACAACGCGCTGACGAGTATCGAAGAGAACGGACAGCAGCTGCAGATTCTGCGGGACAATATGCCGTTTGGGCGGCCCGGGCATGGGGAGTTTGGCACGTACTTTATCGGCTACTGCCGCACGCCGCGGATCACGGAGCTGATGCTCGAAAACATGTTTATCGGCAAGCCGCCTGGGAATTATGACCGGCTGCTGGATTTTAGCCAGCCGGCGACGGGCGGGCTGTTCTTTGTGCCGTCGGCGACGTTTATGGACGCGATTGACGCGGAGGCGCTGCCGGGAGTGGCACGAGCAGCATCGACTGGCGGCGCGGATGAGGCGGCGTCGAACGCGAATGGGGCTGCGGCCGGGCCGGAAGTGCGGGCGGCCGCTGGCCGGGCCGAGGATAGTTCGCTAAGGATTGGATCGTTGAAGGGAGAGAGCAATGAATAACCTCCACCGGGAGCTGGCGCCGATTTCAGACGCAGCGTGGGCAGAGATTGACGAAGAGACAACGAGGACGCTGAAGCGGTATCTCGCGGGACGGCGGGTGGTGGATGTGCCGGCGCCGGGAGGCGTGGCGCTGCCGGGTGTGGGGACAGGGCACCTGAGGAAGATTGCCGCGCCGGGCGAGGGGATTGTGGCGAATCAGCGTGTGGTGAAGCCGCTGGTGGAGCTGCGGGTGCCGTTTGAGCTTTCGCGCGCGGCGATTGACGACGTGGAGCGGGGTTCGGACGACTCGGACTGGCAGCCGGCAAAGGATGCGGCGAAGAAACTGGCGTATGCGGAGGACCGCGCGATCTTTGACGGATACAAGGACGCGGGGATTGAAGGCATTCGCGAGGCAACGAGCAATGCGATCGAGTCGCTGCCGGGGGATGTGCGGGATTATCCGGATGCGGTGGCGCATGCGCTGAGCCAGTTGCGGCTGGTGGGGGTGAACGGGCCCTACTCCGTGCTGCTGGGCGCGGCGGAATACACGGCGCTGGCGGAGACGCGGGATCACGGCTACCCGGTGCTGGAGCATGTGAAGCGGATTGTGGATGGGAATATTGTGTGGGCTCCGGCGCTGGAAGGCGCGATTGTGCTGACGACGCGCGGGGGCGACTTCGAGCTGAACCTTGGGCAGGATGTTTCGATCGGGTACCTGGGCCACACGGAGGATGCGGTGCGGCTGTACCTGCAGGAGACGTTCGTGTTTCGGGCGCTGACGAGCGAGGCGTCGGTGGTGCTGTCGCGGCCGGCGAAAACTATGTAGGCAGCGTGCGGTGTGACGGGCGGCGCATGAAAAACCGAGTTACTTCCGGTTAGCCGGTCATCCGCTCCGAATGCCATAAAATTCATCATTGTGGGCTCCCAGCGGGTTTCGTTCAATTGGTTGCAGTCGGGTCACTCAGCAGGTTGAATTGCGTCAATCGCTATGAAGGTCAGGCATCACGATTCCGAGATTGACTTGCCCGATGAATGGTGGATCGCTGCGGGAATGCCGAAGTTTTTCCCCTCATCGTCGGCGTATCGCTGTGACCACGTCGCGATCGGACACCGGCGCGTGTGCTTGATCCGGATAGCCGACATTGAACCGGTGCGCCGCGCGGCGGGCGTTCGGGTTTTCAATGACTGTGAGGGAGTATCTGCCAGCGAGCGCGTCCAACGTATCTTGCGCGGCTTCGTCCAGAACGCGGAACTGCCGCCGGTGGAACTGTTGAGGCAAACCAAGCCGGGGCCGTATCCATTTTGTCTGAAGAATGGCGTTCACCGGCTGTATTGCTCGTTGGCCGCTCGCTACACGGACATTCCGGCCGTGAAGTTTTTTGATTTGGCAGCGTTCGATGCTGGTCGCGATCTTGAAGAACTCTGCTGAGCCGAGAGCCGAGTCGGACCCACTCCACAACTGACAGACCAGACGCGTAACCGAAGCGACACCGAGCCGAAACTTCCGGTTAGGCGGTGATACGCCCAGAACCACCTCGGGGCGGACCCAGAGGGCGTACAATCATCCGGTTCTCGAACAGCAAGGAACCCTCCAGTTATGCGAATCATCGCAATTCGCTTGCGCCCAGCCTGTGTCGCCATTTCGTTTATCTATGGAATAGCTGGGCTACTTGTTTTCATCCAGTACTGCTTCGCCGAAGAAATGCACCAGTTTACATTTCCCATCGGCATAATCGTGTTCCCGTTCGTGCACTTCAACATCAACGTCAATATTCCAAAATCCATGACTGCGTCGGAGCCTGTTCTCTATGCGATTGCCGCAGTGTTCGCCTATGCGTTATCGGGATGCATCACGGGACTGGTTGGGACCTACCTATTCAATTTCATTGCAGGCCTAACGGGCGGGATTGATGCGCGCTTCGTGAGGACAACCGAAGATTAAATCTCTGGGCTCCGGGCGTATTGTCGGCTACTCGGAAGTGATTCTGCCGAGCCTCTTCGACCAGGCGCGGACGTAAATCCTCAAGCGGAAAGCACACGATGCGCCGGCGTATCCTTTCCCCATGCCCGTACCCGCCGGCGACACACAACTTGTGCAGATCATGGACGCGGCGCTTGCGGATGCGGCGGAGCGGGCGGGTGCGTGGCTGGCGTGCAGACCCGGGTGCACGCAGTGCTGCCATGGGGCGTTTGCGATCAATGAGCTGGATGCGCTGCGGCTTGCGGCGGCGATGACGGCATTGCATGCAGCGGATCCTGAAGCCGCCGAGGCTCTCAGAGACCGGGCGCGGGCGTGGGTGCGGGAGTTTGGGCCGGAGTTTCCGGGCGACGTGGTGACGGGACGGATCGGGACGACAGAGGAAGAGCAGGCGCGGTTTGAGGAGTTCGCGAATGAGGCGGCGTGCCCGGCATTAATCCCGCAGACGGGGCTGTGCGATGTGTATGCGGGCAGGCCGATGACGTGCCGGGTTTTCGGGCCGCCGGTACGGATACACCCCACGGACGAAGACCTGTCCGCGGGGACCCCGGTTGACCACCCCATCGACGAAGACCTGTCGATGGGGACCCCGGCTGACCGCCCCACGGACGACAACTCTGGGCACGAAGAGATGTCCGCGGGGAACGAAAGCCGAGCGTTGGCCTGCTGCGAGCTGTGTTTTGTGGGTGCGCCGGGGGCGGAGATTGCCCGCTGCGAGATGACGGTTCCGCATGGGCTGGAGGATGCTCTGCAGGCCGAGCTTGCGGAGGAAACGGGAGAATCAGGCGAGACGGTGGTGGCGTTTGCCCTGCTGAGGTGATGAGCGCTCAAGTCGATGGGGCTGTCGAGCGCGAGGGAAATGCAGGTCCCTCATGCCGGTTCTTCATGCAGGCCTTCGAGTCCCCCGTTACGGCGTTCAGGTCACCGAGGATGAGCGAAGGCTAGCGCAGCCCGCTCAGGCGACGGGCTGGGCTTCGCGGGCGGCGACCGTTTTGAGGACTCTGTCGAGGCGCAGGGCGAGCTCGTGGACCTCTTTGAGTTCGGCTTCGGTGAAGTTGTCGGAGATGGTCTTGGCAGCGTTCAGGAAGATATTCCAGTCAATATTAGGCAGTTCACCCATTGGGAAAATAGCTCCTCTAATTTGTTGTAGGCGACTTCTGTGACAAGGCGATTATGCCAAGGGTGGGGCAGGGCGGCAAGGGAACCAAAGAGTTATGCGCGCTAACACTTGCGGGACAAGTGACTAATCGGGGATAGTTTTGAGGTCGCCATGCCGGTTGCCCAACTGACGTTAGAGGTACGGATTGAGCACGCGCAGTCCCTGAAGGACCGCCGGCAGGTGGTGCGTTCGATGAAGGACCAGCTGCGGCAGGGGTTCAACGTTTCGGTGGCGGAGCTGGATGAGGCAGTGACATGGCAGGCGGCGACGCTGGGGATTGTGGCGATTTCGCCGTCGCGGAGCTACCTGCAGGGGCAGATGGCGGAAGTGGAGCGGGCGGCGCGGCGGATGGCGAACGAGCTGGGCGCGGAGATGGCGGACTCGTTCTGGGACTACGTGGAAGGCTGACACGCGGGAGCATGGGGAGTGGGGTAGGTGGTCGTTCCTGGGGATGGCCGGAGGATGAGTGGGGAATAACCCAAAGGTGTGATTGGTTCGCAGCGTTTTTCAGGGTTGAATGGTCCGTTGGACCGACGCGCCGGCGCGACGTCTTTGTAACGGGCCCGACCTGCTATCCTGATGAGTTTTCGTGGAAGGGGTCAACGCCATGCCGGAGCACAGAGCGCGCAAACATCATCAGGATCGCGTGGCGGAAACGCTGCGAGAGGAGATTGGCGCCATGATCGAAGGCGAGCTTTCGGACCCGCGCATTGCTTCCTGCTATGTGAGCGAAGTGGTGCTGAACCCCGGCGGCAAGTCGGCGCGGGTGTATGTGGCGGTGGACAATGCGGTGCCGGATATCAGTAAGGCGGAGGCGGATACGGTGGCGGCGCTGGAGTCGGCGAAGGGGTTCATCCGCTTTGAGCTGAAGGAGCGGATGGGCGTGCGCCATGTGCCGGAGCTGAGTTTTCTTGCCGACCGCTCGGGACGGTTCCAGGCGAGGATCGAGGAGTTGATGGAACGCTCGCGTAAGCGGCAGAAGGCGCCGGTCGAATAGCGAATGGCAGCGACCCGCGTACCCACAGCAGCGCCGGAAAAGAGCCCTATCTCCGGATACGGGATCGAGGCGATTCTGCGCGTGCTGCAGGAAAGCGAGCGGTTTCTTGTGTGCTCGCACTCGCGCCCGGACGGCGACGCGGTGGGCAGTGTGTTGGCGATGGGGATGCTGCTGGGGCAGATGGGCAAGCGCGCGGAGCTGGTAACGGCGGATCGCGTGCCGTTGCCCTACCAGAAGCTGCCTGGCGTTGAGGGTATTCGCAATGCGCTGCGCGTGCGCGGGGCGTATGACGCGGCGATTCTGCTGGAGTGCGATAGCTTTGAGCGGACGCGGCTGCAGGGACTGGAGCAGTATCCGGTCATCAATATTGATCATCATGTGAGCGGGCATGCGTGGGGGCAGGTGAACTGGATCGACCGCAGCGCGGCAAGCGTGGGCGAACTGGTGTATCGCCTGGTGAAGGCCGCAGGCGCGACGGTGACGCCGGAGATGGCGACGTGCCTTTATACGACTCTGCTGACGGATACCGGCGGCTTTTGCTATGGCGCGCTGCGGGCGGAGACGTTTGCCTTGGCCGAGGAACTGGTGGAGGCGGGGGCGAATCCGATCAGGATTGCGCAGGAAGTCTACTTCTCGCAGCCGGCATCGAAGCTGCTGCTGCTGGGCAAGGCGCTGCATACGCTGACGCTCGAAGGATCGCTGGCGTGGCTGTGGATTGACCACAGAGACGTGGCAGGCACGAAGGCGACCGAAGAGGATTGCGAGGGGGTTGCGAATTACGCTCTGTCGGTGGCGGGCGTTGAGGCCGCTGCGTTTTTCCGCGAACTTGAAGAGGGGCAGATCCGGGTGAGCCTGCGGAGCAAGGGCCACGTGAATGTGGCCTCGATTGCGGAGCGCATGGGCGGCGGCGGCCATGAAACGGCTTCAGGCTGCTCCCTGGGAGGGCCGATGGAACGGGCGCGCGAAGTGATTCTGAACGCGCTGCGCGAGGCTATGGCGCAGACGGCGCTGGACCGGAAGTAGCACTGCCCGCGAAGCAGGGACAGCGGAAAACTGAATCACTTGGGTACGTCATCGCTCCGCGGCGAGCGGCGGGCTTTTCCATCCATGCTTCCATGGCGTCGCTGAAATGCAGGTCCTTCGACTCACCACCCCCGGGCTGAAGAAAACGCCCGGGGCCCCGTTCGCTCAGGATGACATCACAAAACTATGTGGTGCTCGAGGAGGGGGACTGAAGGCCGCACACTTAACTCGGAAGCTGACGCTTTTGGGCAAAGCTTTTGGAGAATTGCCGGTTCTAAGAGCCCGGGGAACGCGCTTTTGGCTGGGAGCCGGCTGCGCGGCTGCGATCTGATAGCCTTGACGCTGTCGCGGTGGGCCGGGCCAGGGGTTTTCCGGCGGGCGGCAAAATCCAGGAGTTCGCTCGGGCCCTCGCTGCGTGCGTCTGCGCCGTGGAGAACCGTGGAAGTGGAGACTGCACTGGATACATCTGCACCAGACTCGCCTGAAGGGTTACGCCGGGGTCTGCCTTCCTGGGCCACGATCTGCGAAGCCTCCGTATTTGTGGCCTTTGCAGCCTTTTTCATCTTGTATGGCAATGCCCCCATCTTTGGGGGCGACGGGCTTGGCCTGGTGGGAGCCGATGAGCCGCGCTATGCGCAGATAGCGCATGAGATGCTGGTGCGTTTTGACTCAGCGCGGACACTGACGGAACGGCTGAGCGCCTGCGTTACGCCGTATCTCTATGGACATCCGTGGCTGGAAAAGCCGGCGCTTTATTACTGGCGCGCGATGTTTGTTTTCCAGGATTTCGGTGTGCATGACTGGAGCGCGCGGCTGCCTTCGGCGAGCTTCTCGTTCATTATGGCGGCGCTGATTTACCTGCACATGCGACGGTTCCGGCGAGGCGGGCACCTGGATGCGGCGCTGATTACGGTGGCGTGCGCGGGGATTATCGGGTTTTCGCGCGGGGCGTCAACGGATATGCAACTGGCGGCACCGCTGTGCATCGGGCTGCTGGGCTGGTATGCGTGGTACGAGACGGGCTCGAAGTTCTGGCTCTTCGATATCTATTTTTTTACAGGTGTGGCCACCTTGGCGAAGGGCCCGGTGGCGCCGTTTCTGGCGATTGTGATTGTAGCGGCGTTTGCCCTGCTGCGCAGGGAGTGGTCGATTGTGCGGCGTTCGTTCTGGTGGCCCGGGGTGCTGCTCTATTTCGCAATTGTGCTGCCGTGGTTTGTGGCGGTGCAGCATCAGAATCCGACGTTCTTCAGGGAGTTTTTTCTCGAGCATAATCTTGAGCGGTTCGCAACGAACCGGTATCAGCACGAGGAGCCGGTCTGGTATTACATCGTTGTTGTTGTGCTGGCGCTGATGCCGTGGACGGTGATTGCGCTGCGGGCACTGGCCGACGGCGTGCAGACGTCGGTGGCGGAGTGGAGGCTGCGGCACTCGCGGCCAGGAAAGCCGGCGCCGAAGAGGCCGGGGGATGCTTTCCCGGAGTTTCTGGTGCTGTGGGCGCTTATCCCGATCATCTTTTTCTCATGCTCGCGGTCGAAGCTGCCGGGGTATATATTGCCGGCGTTGCCGCCGATTACGATTCTGACGGGCGACTACCTTTACCGCTGCCGGCAGAAGGGGCTGAACTTCTGGGTGCTGCTGGGCCATGCCCTGCTGTGCGGGCTGATGACGCTGTTTGCGTTCATGCTGCCGTGGGCGGTGGCGCACGGGTTTACGATGCCGCCAGGTCACGCGCTTGCTGCGGCGCTGCTGGCCGCGGTGGGCTCGACGCTGCTGATCCTGGTGGTGGTGCATGGTTTTGGCGTGGCGCGGCTGCGGCTGGCAACGTGCGGCGTGCTGGTGGTGCTGGTCTTCTTTCTATACGGGGTCGGGCCGTTTTTCGGGGTGCCTGCGATTGCGTCTTCGAAGCGGGTGATCCGGTTGCTGGACCGGTCGTACTCCGCGCGGCCGCTGGCGGACAGGCTGGAAGAGTACGGGCCGCCGGATGAGACGGTTGCCGTTTTCAGGGTGCGGCGGGATGTGGAATATGGCCTAGCGTTCTATCGCAATCTGCAGGTGGTGAATTACGAGGAGAGCGGGGTGCCGGAGGGTCAGCACCTGCTGGTGGCCCGCGTGATTGGCCGCGGCGGCCAGGACCTCCATACGCAGGATGCGCTGAACGAGTATCTGGAAGGCCGAACCTATTCGCCGCTCTTTATGTGGCCGGAACAGGGGCTGGAAGTCTACCAGGTGGGAGCGATCGCTCCGTTGCAGTCCCAGGAGAGCGTGCAACGGTAAGCTCCGCTGTAACTTGCCTAGGTCTATCGCTTCATGGCACAGTGACGCAAGGCCCTCGCGGGGTTGTGTATCTGTCCAGGGCGGCGCTCAATTTGCAACAAAGCGAGTGAGATGGCAGCGCACGTTTCTTTCGAGATTCTCGACCTTCGGCATTTCGGGGCTCCGATGCTGCGCCCCGTTCTGGAGGCGGAAAATGAGCTCTGGCTGGAGCGACTGCACTGGGATTATCGTGCGTCGTCGAAGCTGCTGATGCAGTACATCGACAGCCACATGCTGCCGGGATATGCGGCGGTGGAGGCGGGGCAAGTGACGGGGTACGCCTTCTGCGTTTACGAGGAAACGAAGGCGGTGGTGGGCGATGTGTTTGCAATGCCGGGGCTCAACCCGGAACTGCCCACGGAATCTCCTGCGCCGGCGCGGGAAATTGAAGAGACACTGCTACGGCATCTACTGGAGACGCTGACGCACTCGCCGAATGTCGACCGGGTGGAGTCGCAACTGCTGCTGCATCCCACGGGGATGCACGCGAGTATTTTTCGCGAGGCGGGTTTTGAGCTTTATCGCCGCTTGTTTATGGTGCAGCCGCTCGAAGGCCGCTGGTCAAGCCCGTTCGGTGAGTTGCCTGAGGGCCTGGAGGTGCGGCTGTGGCGCGACGATGACCTGAACGCCGCGGCGCGGTTGATCTCGGAAGCTTATCGCGGGCATCCCGATAGCCTGATCAACGATCAGTACCACTCGGTGCATGGTTCGCTCCGGTTTCTGCATAACATTGTGCGCTATGCGGGGTGCGGGACATTTTCAACGCAGGCGTCGCATGTGATTGCGGAGCGCGGCAGCAAGGAACTGGCCGCACTGGTGCTGGGCTCACGGGTGAGTCCGCAGAGCGGGCACATCACGCAGCTTTGCGTGCACCCGGCTTACCGGCGCAGAGGGCTTGCGCGGCTGATGCTTGCCGCCGCCGCCGCGCATTTTGTGCGGCAGGGCGTGAATGAGATTTCTTTGACGGTGACCGAGGCGAACGAGGATGCGATTGATCTTTATACGTCTGAGGGGTATGAGTGCAAGCACCGCTTTGACGCAGCCGTGTGGCGGAGAAACCGCGTCTAGTTTTGGAAGCGCTTAATAGTCTGCAGCAGCCTGGTCCTCGTGATGAGGGAATCACTCAGCTCTTATGGCATTGATCGGGTCAATCGCCAGGATGCGTGTTGTTGCCATCCAAGCGGCAATCAAGGAAATGATCAGGAGAAAGATTGAGGCGACCATGCACATTTGCATATCCGGTCGCTTGGCTCCCAACAAGAGATGCTGCAAAAGGGAGCCAGATCCAATTGTCGCCGCGATGCCGGCGATGATTCCGAGTGCGATTGGAGCCAGACTTTGCCTTACGATCATAGTTCTCACATTCCGAGTGCTCCCCGGCTCGTTTGCATCTGTGATCAAAAACTGGACGAGCTGGGGCGTGCACTTTCCTGAATCCTTCTTATTCTCATAAAATCTATCAATGATAGGTTTGTCGAACAGGAGGAGACATGACAGGTACTGCTCAAGTCGCTCTTGTACTGGGTGCGAGCGGAGGCATCGGAAGCGAAACTGCGCAGGCGCTCAGCCACCATGGCTGGAAGGTCCGCGCGCTGGGTCGGGGCGGACGCCCGGCAAACGCAACGGACTCGTGGGAATGGGTCAAGGGTGATGCCCTGGATCGGAATTCCATCGTAACGGCGGCACAGGGAACCCAAGCCATTGTGCATGCCGTGAACCCACCGGGATACCGGAACTGGGCCACCCTGGTGCTGCCCATGATCGAGAACACCATTGCGGCGGCCAGGATCAGCGGCGCCCGCATTCTGTTGCCGGGGACAATCTACAACTTCGGCCCGGACGCATTTCCGATGCTGCGCGAAGACTCGCCACAGCGAGCGACGACGCGCAAGGGGAAGATCCGCATTGCCCTTGAGCAGAAGATGGAGGAAGCGGCGCGCGAAGGCGTCCGTTCCCTGATCGTGCGTTTCGGCGACTTCTTCGGGCCCAAGACGGGGGGCAGCTGGTTTTCGCAGGGACTGGTAAAACCTGGCCGACCCATTACCAGCATCATGTATCCGGGACCAAAAGGGATTGGCCACGCATGGTGTTACCTACCAGACGCGGGCGAAACCTTTGCTCAGCTCATGGATCGCGAGGCCGAGCTTGCGGATTTTGAGCGCTTTCATTTCCGTGGCCACTGGGATGAGGATGGGTGTCAGATGATTGCAGCAATCCGCCGGGCCGCAGGGAATGAGAATATTCCAGCAAGGCCGGCGCCGTGGTGGTTCTTCCGGTTAGCGTCGCCCTTTAGCGAGACATTCCGCGAGCTCTATGCGACGCGTCCGCTATGGCGCACGCCGATTCAACTGGACAACACCCGGCTGATGCGTTTTCTGGGGAATGAGCCGCATACACCGTTGCAGACGGCCGTGGAAAGAACGCTTCGCGGCATGCACTGCACATAAAGGAGGCGCTTGGAAGCTACTAAGACAAGAATGAGTCGTGGCAAAAAGCGTCCCGTGGCAGGACGGGAGGAGATTCTTTCAGCAGCCCGTGTCATCGGCATTCGTGAAGGATGGAAAGCGGTGACCATCCGCTCTGTCGCGCAGGAGCTTGGCTACGCTTCACCACTGCTCTATGAATACTTCCGGGACAAGGAAGACCTTCTGACGCAGATTGCCGTCGCTGTTCTCGGACAGCTTGAAGCAAGGCTTACGGAAAAGCTGCCCTCCGATCCTCAGGCCGCAGCTGTGAGCATGGTGGAACGCTATTGGACATTCATGATGGAGCACACGCAACTCTACCGCCTTATGAACGGCATGGATGGTGTGCCGATTGACAATGCTCTGGTGGGCCGGTCTGCGCAATCTCTTTGCAAAGCAGTTGCACGGGCAGTGCTACCGCTGCTTGGGGAGAACGCCTCAGAGGTCGATGGGCAAATTGTGGCGGATGAGCTGTGGGCTCTATTGCACGGAATGTCGGCACTGTATATGGACAGAGTCGCACCATTTGATTTGGGACGGGTCACAAGCGCCGTGATGAAGTTGATCCATGGCGCTCGCCTGTTGTCGGACGAGTGTTCCAGATGACGAGAAGAGCGTTTATCGGGATCGATGTCGGAACCGACGCATGCTATTGCCTGTTCACATCAATCCAGGCAAGTCGGCCTCCCAAATTTCCTACCTTGTTCCTTTCGCGTTCTATTACCAGGACCAGAGGCGGTCGGCGGAGGACCAGAGGCTCGCGCTTTCCTGGCCGGCGGCTTCATCCGCGTTGAGGGGCACGCGGATTGATGCGCCATCGAACGAGATACGAAGGAAGTGGCGCTCGCAGACTTCGGTGTCTTCAACGGTGAGGCCGATGAAGCTGCAGAGGGCGTCGCGATAGCCGGGCTCGCCAGGCAGGTAAGTGTGATAGCCGATCTGCACATGTGGACGGCGGTAGGCGGTGAGCATGGCGCCGCAGAAGCGGAGTTGCACGTAGTCCATGACGAATTCGACGGAGCTAAGGAATTCGCCAGTGATGGCCTCGAGGCCAGAGTCGTCGAGCACATCCTGAATGCGGCGGAGCTTGTCCTGGAGGCGTTCGATGGCGAAGGCGAGGGCGGCCTGGGTGGACTCCATCTGAAGGCGCGTGGTGGGGCCCGGTTCGTCTCCGCGCTCAAGAGCGAGGATGGCGAGAGCCGGAGCGGTCTTGCTCACCTTGTGGGTGTGTTCCGCAAGCAAATGGCGCGGGAAGCCGGGATCATTGAGGGCGCGCAGCCAGCTTTCAGTAATGCGGGCGCCTTCTTTGTCGTATTGAGAGACCTGCTCGTGAAAGTCTTCGAGCAACCGTCTGTATTCAGCAACATCTTCGGCAATCATGTGAATTTGTCGCTAGTGTATCGGGATGCAAAGCCCGTGTGTGTGCCGGCACCGACAGCGAGCAAGCCAAAGTAACTAAAGCCGTGCCGGAATGGCACGATGGTGCGCTGAAATTCTCTCTTGCCTGACCAAAGTACACTGATCGCAGTTGAGCCGGTTCGATACTCCTCACGAAATCGGATACGAAAGAGCCTTTCATCACCCGAAAGGAGGATGACCTATGACACTAAATGACAGCAGCGGCCTGATAACGCGTCGCAGCGGGCACCTAGTGGACCAAACGGTTACAGCACTAAAAGCGATGCTGGACGCGAAAGGAATTACCCTCTTTGCTCTGATTGATCACAGCGGTGAGGCGGCGAAGGTGGGGATGACGATGCCACCGACCAAGCTGCTGATCTTTGGCGATCCCAAGGCAGGGACACCCCTCATGCTCGCAGCGCCTGACAGCGCCATTGATCTTCCATTGAAGGTGCTTGTTCGGCAGGGCCAGGATGGCATCGTCGAGATCGTTTACAACAGTCCCGCGTGGCTTGGAGCACGCCATGGGCTGACCGACGAACTGCTGAAGAATATTGCAGGCATCGAAATGCTGGTCAAGAAGGCGGCCGAGTAAGAAGGCGGCGGCCTATGAGCAGCAGCAAAGGGCAGCAAGGCCAAGGTGGTCATTAGCCTCTGATTCCACTTATGGGGGATATTCAGCGGGCGATGAAGTACATGATCCAACTGAGAACGATAGCGGAGCCGACGAAGAGGACGAAGCAGTAGGCTCCGTAGCGGAACATTTTCGGCGGAGTTTCGCGCATGGTGATGCCGAAGACGGTGGAGGCGCAGAGGGCGAAGAGGAGGACGGCGGTAAAGTGGGAGGGAGTGAACACTAGAGCTTCCTCCCGGTACGGATGTTGTGGGCGTCGACGGCGGCGATGACGTTGAGCAGGCCGGCGACCACGATGAAGCGGGTGCCGTAGTCGGCGGTGGTGATCTGAACGGAGTCTGCGCCGAGACCGAGGATGCGGCTGCCGATGTAGAGCAGGCCGTTGCCGAGGTCGCCGATGAGGCCGAGGACTTGGAGAATGTCGCTGGCGCCAGCGTAGATCTTGCCCTGCATTGCGATGCCGAGCACGAACATGATGAGGATGGAAGCGGAGAGAAGAAGGCCGCGCCTCCACTTGCCGACGAGAAAGTGGCCGGCGCCGGGAACGAGCCAGCCGGCGATGAGTGGCAGGTAAACGAAACCCTGCGGGGTGTTGCTCTTTGCTGCCGGGCTGGTGGTGGCTGGTGGCATTCCTTTTCGACTATATCGCATGGAGGCAGGGTTGTAAGAACACCGCGCGAACAATGGCGGGAGCGCGTCTCGCGTACAATTACGAAACTTCGTTCCCCCCTTTTGATCAGCAGGAAATGATTGCCCCCGCGCAGGCCGGAGTGTGACTGCGAGGCAGGGAGAGTGCTATGGCAGTGGCCGTAGAAACGCCGGCGGAGCTTCGGCCTCGGGGGCTTGACCCGATGCTGCTGCTGGGTGCGGTGATTGTAGTGGCGGCGATGATCACGTGGCTGCTGCCTGCGGGACAGTTTGCGCGGGTACACAATGCCCACTCCGGGCAAACGCTGGTGGTTGCCGGCTCGTATGCACGCGTGGCGCGCGCACCGGTTGGGCCGTGGAAGATGCTGCTGGCGGTTCCGAAGGGGCTGATGGAAGCCGGTCCCGTGATTTTCTTTGTGCTGTTTGCGGGCGCGATGCTGACGGTGATTGAAGGAACGGGCGCGATGGGCAACATGCTGACGCACCTTGTGGCCCGCTTCGGGCATCGACCCCTGCTGGTGCTTGCGCTGGCGGGGATGCTGTTCCTGGTGGGCGGAGCGTCGGACTCGATGTATGAGGAGATTCTTGCTTTCATTCCACTGCTGTGCCTGCTGATGCGGAGCGTTGGACTGGATGCGGTGATGGCGGTGGGCATATCGCTGGGCACCGCGTCGGTTGCGGCGACGTTTTCGCCGGCGAACGCATTTCTGCTGGGGGTGAGCCAGCCGATTGCGGAACTGCGATTGTTTTCAGGATTCGCCTACCGGTCGGCTTTCTTTGTGCTTGCGCTGGCGTTGTGGAGCGGCTACCTCGCCTGGTATGTGGCGCGGAAACGCGTGGCTGTGGACAACGCGGCCGTGGCTGCAGGGGAGGCTGCGAGCGAATCGCTGAGCGCTGGGCGATGGAATGCGCGCGACGTTGTGGTCGTGCTGGTGCTGTTTGGCGGCATGGGTGTGATTGTGCTGGGGGGAGTTTTTCTGGAGTGGGCGCTGGGTGAGTTTACCGCCGTGTTTATCGCGATGAGCCTTTTGGCCGGGCTGATAGGCGGCCTGGGTTGGCGAGGAACGTCGGCGCAGATGACGCAGGGATTCATGCGGCTGGTGCCGGCGTGCATGCTGATCGGAATGGCGCGGGCGATCTCAGTGGTGCTTGCGGAAGGGCGGGTGCTGGATACGATTGCGAATGCGCTGCTCAGTCCGCTGCAGCATTTGCCGGTAGGCCTGTCGGCAGTGATGGCGGTGCTGTCGCAATATGCGCTGGCAGTGCCGATTCCGAGCGAGTCAGGGCGCGCGATGGCGAGCCTGCCGGTGCTTGTTCCGCTGGCGGATGTACTGGGCATGCCGCGGCAGGTGATGGTGCTGGCCTTCCAGGCGAGTGTGATGTTCGGGTGCATGATTGTGCCGACGGCAGGGCCTGCGCTGGCGATTCTGTCGCTGGCGCGGGTTCCCTATGGCAAATGGCTACGGTTTATGGCGGTGCCGATGGCGCTGCTCTTTGTGCTGTCGCTGGTGCAGGTGGCGCTCGCGGTGAAGCTGGGGATTCAGTAGAGAGCGACGGCTGAGTGGATCGCGACAGCGATCGTCACAGTGATCGCCACAGCGGCACAGGCCTTCGGGCAGGACGACGACATTAGGTGCTGACAATTACGTTGGTTCCGGCGATGGCGAGCCGGGCCGGCGGTTGAAGGCTTACTCGGTGCGAAGGGCGGCCATGGGGTCGACACGCGACGCACGCCGCGCCGGGAGATAGCAAGCGAGTGCGGCAACCGCGCAGAGTACAACTGCGCCAAGCAGCACGAGTATCGGATCGCGCGCCTCTGTTCCAACCCAGCCGGCAAGAATTGCGTTGAGCAGGATGGTGAGCAACGCGCCGAGCGCGACACCACAGCCGACGCTGACCAGCATCGATGCGAAGACGATGCGCAGGACATGTCCCCGCTGCGCGCCGAGGGCCATGCGAATGCCAAACTCATTGGTGCGTTGCGCAACGGCGTAAGAGACGACGGAGTAAAGGCCGACGGCGGCGAGCGAGAGCGCCAGCACCGCGAAGGCTCCGAAGAGCCACGCGACGAGATGCTGCTGCTGCCACTCGGGCTGATCGCTGATCCACTGGTCCAGATCGGAGACGACGCGGGCCGCCTGCTGATTGGGATTGGCGTTTGCCAGAGCGAGGCGGATGGCGTTAAGCAGGTGAAGCGGTTGCGTGCGCGCGCGCACGAGGTCTGTGTGCCGGGCTCCATGGCGAGCGTGTAGGGAATGTAGACGGCGGGCGCGACGGGCTTGCGCAGGCCGTCATTGCGGCTGTCGCCGACGACGCCGACGATTTGAATCCATGCGTCGGCGATGCCGGGCGCGGAGACGAATGATGGGTGGGCGATTTTCCAGTTTGGGGAGCTTGATGGAATGGCCGATGGCGTCGCCCGAGGGAAACGCCTGGGCGCGATAGCAACGGCAATCTTATTTAAGTTCGGATTGCGAATGTATGATGCTGGCATGCTTTCGAGCCTGCGCCGGTTGGTCCTGTCAGTTGGAGTGGCCGTAGCGATTGCGGCTCAGCTCGCCGCGCAGAGCATGGCGCCGGTGGTGATGCTGCATGATCCCGGGAGCGAGGCTGCTGCGCTTTCAGGCCCGTGGCAGTTTCACCTGGGCGATGATGCGGCATGGGCGCAGCCGGAGATAAACGACAGCACCGGACATGATGGGTGGGAGCAGATTACTGCGGACGCTCCGTGGGGCGAGCAGGGACACCGCTCGTATACGGGTTATGCGTGGTACCGAATCCATCTGTCAATCAAGGCAGGCCCGGGAAGCAGTAGCGAGTACACACTGCTGGCGCCGCGCCTGGAGAGCACGGCGGAGTTCTATTGGAACGGCAAGCTGGTGGCGGTTTCGGGGAAGATGCCGCCGTATCCGAGCTGGACCTACGACGATCCGGAGGTGGAAGGCGATGAGCCACCGCAGGTGCTGCACCTGGGGCCGATGAGCGACGGCGTGCTTGCAGTGCGGGTGTGGTTCAGGCCGCTGTGGTCATACGATGATGGATTGCAGGGCGGGTATTTCAGGACACCGCTGCTGGGCAGCGCGAAGACGATAGCGCAGTATGCCACGACGATTCGATACCAGCAGCTTCGCAGCGACCAGTTTTTCTATGCGATGTATACGGGGTATGCGCTGCTGATGCTGCTGGGATTTGCGGGCTGGCTGCGAGACCGAACGCAGTGGGCGCTGCTGTGGCTGGCGTTCTTTTGCCTGGGCGGCCTGGGCATGGCGATTCTGGGTTTTTTGCAGGACAGGATCACGTTCCAGGCGGGCTACTTCTGGGAGCAGATTTTTCTGTCGGTGCGGGACCTGGGACTGTGGTTTCTGCTGGTGTGGCTGCTGGAGCTGCATGAGAACGAGCGGGTGGTGCGCTGGACAAAGGTGCTGGCGTGTGTGGTTCTGATTGCGGGTTTACTGGACGGTGTGCTGGCGTTCTTCGATGTGGGGAATCCGGCGGTGGCCACGCAGGTGCAGATTGCGGACGCGGTGCTGACGGTGCCGCTGGTGGGACTCTCGCTCTACTCGCTGGTGCTGGTGGGCTTGGCGCTGCGCAAGCGGCTGGTGGGCGCGCGGTGGGCGGTTGCGATTTTTGCGCTGCTGGCGGGTGCGCTGGCAGACGCAGTGATTCTTTTGCAGCAGGGCAGGCGGTATACGCACTGGACGCTGTCGGCGACGATCAGCGCGCCGCTGTTCACGATTGACGAAGCGCCGTTCAACATACAGACGCTGGCGAGCAGCGGACTGCTGCTGGCGATTCTGTACGCGATTTACGCCTACGTGGTGGAGCAGAGCCGGGCGCAGAGCGCGCTGGCCTCGGAGATGCGGAATGCGCGGACGGTGCAGCAGGCACTTATTCCCGAAGAGGTGCCGCAGGCGCCGGGCTACCGGATCGAGAGCATGTACAAGCCTGCCGGCGAGGTGGGCGGAGACTTTTTCCAGGTGATGCCGCAGCGGAACGGGGATGTGCTGATTGTGATTGGCGACGTGAGCGGCAAAGGGATGCCGGCGGCGATGACGGGGTCGCTGCTGGTGGGAACGGTGCGGACGCTGGCGCAGTACATGGATAGTCCGGGCGAGATATTGGCGGCGATGAACCAGAGAATGCTGTCGCGGAGCCAGGAGGGCTTTACGACTTGCCTGGTGCTGCGGGTAGATGCGGACGGCATGGCCACGGCGGCGAATGCGGGGCATCTTGCGCCGTATCGCAACGGCACGGAGGTGGAGATCGTGAACGGGCTCCCGCTGGGGATCACGTCGGAGACCGCATATCCGGAGGCGAGGCTGCACCTGGAGGCGGGCGACGTGCTGATGATGATGTCAGACGGAGTGGTGGAGGCGCGTAACGCGGAAGGTGAGCTTTTTGGATTTGCGCGGACCCAGGCGATGGCGCGGGAGAGCGCGGAGAAGGTGGCAGAGGCGGCTGAGGCATTTGGGCAGGAAGACGACATCACCGTGCTAACGGTGGAGAGGGAAAGAACGTCAGAGAGCCTGGACGGGATGCTGAAGAGGCGGAGAGCAGAGGTTGAATGAGCGGACGGGCGGGCCCGTCAGTTCGGGAGGGGGTTTCATTCCGGGAACATGGGTAGCCATAAGGGTTAAGGTTCACCTAAAGGAAATAGATTTGCGTCTACGATATGGATAGGTGAACCCAAGTTATAAATCCGGCATCCACGCCGATGGGTTTGTGGGGGAGCCTTGCGCGGTAGAGCTACTGAAATGAGGATTCATCTGGGCGAGTACCTGTTGTTTCTGGTGCTGACGTGGATTGTGTGGGCGGGCGTGGACGTGATGCGCTTTTTGCTGATGAGGACGGAGCCGGGGCCACGGGGATTTGAGTGGACACTGGGCGGCTTCACGTTTGTCTGGATGGCCGCATGGCTGGTGCGGGAAGTGACGACGCGGGTGGCGCGCGCACGAGACGAGGAGAGCCGCGAGCTGGCGGTCCAAGTCCCGGCGCAGGAAATGGCGCAGAACTCGTAAGGGGCACGTCTTTGAACAGATGCAGGCGGCGAGGGAAATCGCTCGCGACCGGGGAGCTTTTGAGCGGGCTGTGCGGTTATTAGATCCGATTTCGGACTGCGCAGTCTCTTCAGGGATCGCTGGCGTTTTGTGGAAAGAAACGTCATCCAACTGAACGCCGGCTGCGCTATGGATGCGCGGGTGGTAGAAGGCCCTGGCTGGCGAGCCAGGTCTTGAAGAGCCCGGGCCACGCGTCCGACGGCTGATTCAGTTTGTTCATCCCGAAGCCGTGACCACCTTTGCTGAAGATGTGCAGCTCGGCGGATTTGCCAGCGGTGTGCCATGCCTCGTAGAGACGAGCGCCCGCGATGGGCGGGACGAGCTGGTCGTCATCGGCGAGGGCAATAAAAAGTGGAGGCGCGTCGGCCGGTACCGGCGTTGCGGTGCGGTAGGCGGCGTAGATGGGTGCGGCGAAGTCAGGGCGGCTCTCGGCGTCATGTTGCATCACGGCACCCATGGTGACGCCGCCGCCGGCGGAGAAGCCAGCGATGCCGATGCGATGCGGGTCGATCTCGAATTCCGTTGCATGGCGGCGCAGATAGCGTATGGCCTGACGGCCGTCTTCTTCTCCCCAGAGGCGGGCTTCTTCCATCGCGGGTGTGCCGTGGGGCGGCCCGGCCCCGGCTGCGGCTTTGGATTGAGCGAGGTCTTTCCCGAGCTGCTGCATGAAGGCAGGCATGTCGGCGTCGCTGTCCGGCGTGTGGGCGACGCGGTAGCGAAGGACGAAGGCGGTGACGCCCTGCTGCGCCAGCCAGCGAGCCATGGTGTAGCCCTCGTAATCGACCATCAGGAAGCAGAAGGCGCCGCCGGGCGCGATGATGATGGAGGTGCCGTTTGCCGTTCCCGGCGCGGGCTTGAAGAGCGTGAGGGTGGGAATGGCAACGTTGCGGACCATGCGGTTGGGCGTCGCAGTCGCCGACTCCTGCTTGGACTGCTCGTGCCAGGTGGCGTGCTCTGAGCCGGGAGCCGTGCCGGGCCAAATGGCATAGAGGCCGTCGGAGCCCTCGGGCTTCTCAATATATGAGGGAAGCTGCTGGGCGGCAGCGGACGGTGAGAGCGAGGACGCAGAGCAGGAGCAGGCGAAAAAGCTTGGCTGTCATCGTTCCGGGTTATATCACGCGACAGGGACTAGAGGGCTGGTGGCCCAATTCAAGGTGTCTGGTTCTTCCTGTTGACAATCGAGAGGAGAGGGAATATATCTGCCTTTACCTCTCGATCATCTAGTGGAAAGAAGAAGCGGGAGGCGGGCGAAAGGGGTGGGCATGAAGAACGAGTCCAATAATCAGGCGCAGGGCGACCTGGTGCAGGGGACGCTGGAGATGCTGGTGCTGAAGACGCTGGCGCTTGAGCCCATGCATGGGTATGGGATTGCGCTGCGGATCGAGCAGGTCAGCGGGGGCGTTTTCCGGGTGAATCCGGGGTCGCTGCTGCCGGCGCTGAGCAGGATGGATCGCGCAGGACATATCAAAGGAGAGTGGCGGGCGACAGAGAACAACCGGCGGGCGAAGTTCTACGCGCTGACGGAGCGCGGGCGGAAGGCGCTGAAGGAAGAACGAAAGCAGTGGGGCAGGCAGACGGCAGCGATCAACCGGATTCTCGAGGCGTAGGGGGGAGCGAGTCGATGGGGATTCTGCGCAATGTGGTGGAGGGGCTGCGGTCGCTTGCGAGGCCCGAGGCGCGCAACGAGGAGATCGACGAGGAGCTGCGCGCGTTTGAAGAAGCGTCACGGGACGAGAAGGTGCGGCGCGGGATGAGCCGGGACGAAGCGCAGCGGGCGGCGCGCGCGGAGACGGGGAGTGGCGAAATGGTGCGGCAGAAGGTGTGGGCGAGCGGGTGGGAGTCGGTGGTGGAGTCGGTGTGGCGGGATGTGCGCTTCGGCGTGCGGCAACTGGTGAAGTCGCCCGGATTCTCGGCGGTTGCAGTGCTTTCATTGGCGCTGGGGATTGGCGCGAACACGGCGATTTTCACAATCATCAACGACCTGATGTTGAAACAACTGCCGGTGCGCGATCCAGGGAGCCTGCTTTCGTTTGGAGATGGAAGCAGCAGCGGGACGATGGAGGTGTCGTCGCCGGGAGCAATCGATATTTTTCCGTTTGATTTTTATCGCAGGATCGCTCCGATTGCGAGCGACGAATTTGATGGCCTAACGGCGTTCGCGAGCTTTCCGGTTCAGGTGAGCGTGCGCAAGGGAACGGGGACCGAAGGCGCGGCGACGCAGGCGTCGAGTCACCTGGTGTCGGGGAATTTTTTCCACGTGCTTGGCGCGGAACCGATGATGGGGCGAGCTTTTACACTTGCGGATTCCGCGGTAGAGGGGCAGAACGCGGTAGCGGTGATCAGCCATCGCTACTGGGAGCAAGAGATGGAGGCCGATCCTCATGCGATCGGGCGCGAGATTACGGTGAATGGCACGGCATTCACGGTGGTGGGGGTGATGCCGTCGAAGTTTTATGGAGTGGAGTTGAATGAGGAGACGCCGGATATGTGGCTGCCGATCACGATGCAGCCGCAGGTGACGTTGCGACCGTCGCTGCTGAAGCCGGATGGCATGTTCTGGATTCACATAATGGGGCGGCAGAAGGCGGGCGTGCCGGTGGCGCAGGAGCAGGCGTGGGCGACGGCGGAGCTTCAGAGGTTCCTGACAGACAGACCGGGCGCGCAGATCACCGAGGAGCGGCGAAAGGCGATTGCGGGATCGATGATTCCGCTGCTGCCGGGTGGCGCGGGGTTGTCACATATACGCACGGGATACCAGGCACCGCTGACGGTGCTGATGCTCATGGTGGTGGTGGTGCTGCTGATTGCTTGTGCGAACCTGGCGAACCTGCTGCTTGCGCGCGCCGCGGGCAGGGACAGGGAGTTCAGTGCGCGGCTGGCGCTGGGCTCGACGCGCGGGCGCATCGTGAGGCAGATTCTAACCGAGGCGCTGGTGCTGGCGCTGGCAGGCGGTGTGTTGGGACTGGGGCTCGCGTTCTGGGCAACGAAGGCGCTGATTGCATTTATCGATGGGGGATCGACGCATACGGCGCTTTCGGCGTCGCCGGATACGCGGGTGTTGCTGTTTACGTTTGGGGTATGCGTGCTGACCAGCGTGCTGTTCGGGATCGCGCCGGCGCGGCGGGGATCGCGCAGCAACGCTGCTGGTGCGCTGAATGCCAATGCGCGGACGGCGGGAGGAACGGGAGGGAAGGCGGGACGATGGGTTCCGAAGTCGCTGATCGTGACCCAGGTGGCGCTTTGCATGGTGCTGTTGACGGTGGCGGGTCTGCTGCTGAGGACGCTGGAGAATTTACGCGCGCAGGACCTGGGGTTCAATCGGACGAATGTGCTGCTGGTGGCGACAAATCCGAAATTTGCGGGGTACACGCCGGAGAGGCTGAATGAGTTGTATGACCGGCTGCTGACTCGGATCAATGCGTTGCCGGGTGTCCGATCGGCGAGCATTTCAGGCGGTCCACCGATGAGCCGGGGATCGTGGGGATCGCCGATCTTTATCGATGGACATGTCCCGGGACCGGATGAGGACGTGAGTACGGAACTGAACAGGGTGTCGGCGGGATACTTTGAGACGCTCGGGATTCCCGTGCTGCGAGGACGCACGATCGGGCCCCAGGACACGGAGAATACGGTGAAGGCTGTGGTGGTGAACCAGACGCTGGCGCAGCTGTACTTCAAGAACGGCGATGCGGTCGGGCATGTGTTCAAGGTCGCTGATCCTGCGGTGACGGGCGTGTGGCACATTGTGGGAGTTGTGGGCGATGCCAAGTACAACGGGGCGGCAGAGAAGGCGCAGCCGTTTGCCTATCTGGCGTTGCCGCAACTGACGGGCGACGACCGTTACGGCTACTGGCTGCAGATCAGGAGCGTGGGCGATCCGGCGAAGATTACGGGCGAAGTGCGAGCAGCTATAGCGGAGATCGATGCGAATCTACCGGTGCTGGAGACGCATACCATTGCGGAACAAGTGGATTCAATGAACGACGAGCAGCGGTTTGTATCGCAGTTGGCTGGAGCGTTTGCGCTACTGGCGCTGGCGCTTGCGGCGATGGGGTTGTATGGAGTGATTTCGTACGGCGTGGCGCGGCGGACGAGCGAATTTGGGGTGCGGATGGCGCTGGGCGCGCCGAAGGCTTCGATTCTGTGGATGGTGCTGAGGGAGTCGCTTATGCTGCTGGCGGTGGGCGTGGCAATCGGGATCCCAGCAAGCCTGGCGGCGACGCGGGGAATCCGGGCGGGTTTGTTTGGAGTGAGCGCGACGGACCCGATGACGATTGCGAGCGCGGCTCTTCTGATTGGGTGCGTGCTGGTCGCGGGCGGGTATCTGCCGGCACGGCGCGCAATGAAGATTGACCCGATGGTGGCGCTGCGGTGCGAGTGAGAAAAGCAGGGAATTGAAACAACGAGAGACAGGGGCAGGGACCCGCAAGAGTGACGCGCCGAGGCCGAATGTGTAGGCTCGATAGCTGAGGGGAGAGCCAGGTGCAGACGGATCTTCATCACGCGGGGACTTATGCGATTGCGCGGCTGGCGGGGTTTTCGCACAGCGAGGCGGCCACGATTGGGCATGCGGCGCAGTTGGTGGATGACTCGAATTACAAGGGCACGATCACGTTCGACAACGGGACGACGTATGAGGGGATTGCGTCGGCGCACACGAACTTTGACTTTGCCGACAACCGCGTGAACGCGGAGGATTACCAGGTGTGGCTGCCGTTCCATTTCCTGCCGGGGAATAACGGCGAGAGCGTGAAGGGCGGGCAGGATGTTCCGCTGTACCGGAGGCTGGTGTGCACGCCGGATAGTCTCACGACGGTGGATATGTGGGCGGATTGCCGCGCGAAGAAGGGCAATGCGAATGGGCTGCACCGGCTTGGGATTACAGCGCATGTGTACTGCGACACGTTTGCGCACCAGATGTTCGCCGGCTTCAGGCATACGGTAAACCGGGTGACAGATCTTGAGCATGTGAATCCCGCGGAGTCGAACGTGCTGGACCGGATCAAGAGCCTGATTGCGGATCAACTGGACCTGGGGCATGGGGGAGCGTTAACGGATCCGGATCTCCCCTATCTCGACTGGACCTATGTGAACGGATATGGGCAGGAGCGGGCGGTTTCGAATCCGCAACTGTATATGAGCGCGGTGCAGAGATTGTTTTCGCAGTTCATCTACTACCTGGGACGGGACAAGAGTTCGGCGATTGGCGCGGCAGATCTCGCGGCAGTGGAGAAGCTGATTCGCGGCACGGTGGATGCGGATGCGGTGCGGCGCGATGGCGCGTGGCTGAGCGCGATCCGCGAAGGCGCGTTTTCATTTGGCAAGCTGACGGATGAGGAGTTCGCGAGTGTGCAGTACATACCGTTTGGCGAGGGCTCCTGGAAATTTGCGGCGCTAGGATCGGTGGAGGAGCGAGAAAAGCCGGGACAGGTCTTCCACTACCAGGCGAGCTTTGAAAGCAGCGACTGGAAGAAGTTTCACGACGCGCTGCTTGACCACCAGACGATGGTGCTGAAGGGGATTCTGCCGGAGTACGGGCTGCCAGGCTCGTATGACGAGGCGAAGGGGCGCGGGCTGTAGAGGGCAGACGCAGGGCCAGCGACGTGGGCAGATCGCGCCGCTGGCCCTGCGTGTCATGCCTCCGAAGTGCTTCCACCTGCGGTGTCCGGTGGCGGGGGGCTGTACCAGTCAATGCGCCGGGTGAGGTACATGGCGGAGGCGACGGCGATGAAGCTGGCGATGGCTCCCACGAGCAAGGCATTGTCTTCAAGACGCAGCATCAGGTAGATGAGCGCGTATAGCAGGGTGAAAACGACAAATGCTTTGAACGCCTCAGCCCGGGAGACGAAGACCCAGCCGGCGTTGAGCGAGAGCAGGATCACAGTTGCGGCCCCGGCGGCGAGAAAGGCGAGATCGAAGCCAACGCGCTCAGAGAGCGATAGCAGCAGCAGATAGAAGATGATTTGCGCGACGCCGATGAGAATGTACTGCGCCGGATGGACACGTTTGCCGGTCGTGACCTCGAAGACGAAGTAGGAGAGAAAGATCAGTCCGAGAAAGAGGAGAACGTATTTGAGACTGCGATTCACGGACTGGTAGGGGTCGGCGACTTCGATGAAAGAAACACCCAGGGCGGTTGCATCGAGATTGGAGACGCTCTCCGCTGTTCCCTCGGCGCGTACCCCGCGGGCGATGAAGGGCACGGACCACTCGGCGGTGAAGCCGGTGGGGCTCACTGTGCGAGTAACAGGCAGAAATCCGCCATCAAAGCCAGGGCTGCGCCAGTCCCCCTGCATGGTGACGTGCGTGGTTTTGCCGTAGGCGAGAAGCGCAATGCGCTGAGCGCCCGAGAAACGCAGTGAGGAAGAGACGGTGAAGTGTGCGCCTGGCTGCGCGCTCGTGGCTGCCGGAGCGCCAAAGAGAATAAGACGGACGCTGCTGCCGCTGTCGGAGCCTGTGCCGGTAGCCATATCGGAGCAAACGGCGGCGGGAACGAGCGTGGCTGTCTTGCCATCGAGCGTGAGGGAGCCGTCCGCGAGCGCTCCGCGCGCATCGCTGACGCCGATGAGGAGCTCGGCGCGAGACCAGTCGAGCTCAGCCCCCGGCGGAGCGGCGCTGGGAACGCCGGTGAGATCAAATGCGGCATCGAGTTTGAGGTCGGCCTGAAAGACAGGGACCTTGAAGAGAGAGCGATGGCGCTCCTCTGTAACGGTGCGGACGGCTGCGGAGGCCTGAGTCGGGAAGACGAGGTAAATGCCGCGGCTCGTGGGTCCGCCCGCAGATGCTGGGGGAATTGTGTAGGGGATGGCGAGCGTGGGGCCGAGAAAGGTCTGCTGGCCGCCAACGTGGCTGCTGATCTCGTTGACTACATCTTTGGCGCGCCTGGTGCGTTCGTCAACGAGATTACTGACGAAGAGGGCAGGGATGGTCATCACCATGGCAAGCCCGCTGACGATCATGAGCTTGACGCCGGTAGAGACTGTGCGGAGCGTACGACGGAAGCCGGTGTTGAGATGGAAGTCGTTCATGAGATTTTTCTCCCTTTAACCAAGTACTTTGCACTGCAAAGTCGATAGTCAATTTTTTTTTAGACCTTTGACGGAGTGAGACCGCTGAGACTGCGAGCCGTGGTCGTTCCCTTTTGAACTCGGGCTGCGTCGCGGACGACCTTTTCAAGGGCCGTGAGGTAACCCATGTAGCGTTTATGGCCGGAGGCGGTAATGCGGCATAGAGTCTGCGGGCGATTGTTGTCATAGCCCTTGGCGATCTCAACGATTTCTTCCTCTTCGAGGACACGCAGGTGGCGGCTGAGGTTGCCGTCGGTGAGTGCGCAGAGCTGCTTGAGGTGGTTGAATGTAAGCCCTTTGGGGTGGGTGATGAGTGAGGTAAGGATGCCGAGGCGGGCGCGCTCGTGAATGATCCGATCGAGGCCTTCATAGGCGAACGGCGCTTCTTCTTCGCGAGCGGGTACCTGGCGGCGTGTCTTAGCTGTCATCGCGATCCTGCTGTGAGGTAAGAAAAAGAATGGCGGCGACGAGAAACTGGCCCACCCCGAAGGCGATGCCCATTGTCCATGGCGAAAGAGCGCGGTTATCGGCGAGGGAGAGACAGGTAAGTCCGGCGAGAAGGTACCAGGCGCCGCAGTAGAAGACTGAGCGCGAAAGGAAGCGGCAGGAAGAGAAGACACCGAGTGAAAAGACGATTTGCCAGAGGCCAGGAAGCATCCACGTAGCGGAGGGGACGGCGCGGACGAGAACGACAGTTATGAGCGCGCCAGCTCCGACGGAGGGCAGAAACTGCTCGACTGCCATGTGGATCATCTCGTCGGCCATCCAGGAGTGGATGCGACGGGCCCGCGTGACGGTGTGGACACCGATAAGGGCGAAAGAAACGATCGCCGTGCCGATCCAGAGAGCGAGATACGCGCCAAGATGGGCGGAGGGGTTGGGAATCCAGATGGATTGAACGACGGCGGCCAGGACAGCAAAGATGGCAGTGGCGACAAGGGTAACGGGACCGTAGCCGCGAAACTGGGTGGCGTGCGCGAGCTGGCGCCGAATGCTGTTGATGTCTCCGAGGGCCTTATGTATTTCGTCCATGGCCGCACTCACTTTACAGTGCAAAGTTAATTCGGGCCCGGCGGGGTGTCAAGGGAAATGTAGAGATCTGATGAACACCCGGTTATCTCGATCAAGGCGAATCAGTCCTGGCTGAGAGATGCCGCAATATGCTCAAGGCAATCAGCGGTAATGAGCCGGTAGTGAACCTTGCGGCGAGAACGAACCGCAGCGACAGTAATCGAGTCGCAGAACACCAAATCTGAGGTTCCGAGCCTTATCGGGACGCTTCGATCTACCAATATTTCATTGAGGGTATGTTTCCTCCCGACTGCGGGCGCCAGAAGACTTCGCGCCGTCCTCAGCAGACTCTGACTCACCGATACAAGTGTGACAATCGAGGGGTTCTGCAGCTTGCAGATCAGCTCGAACTGCTCAGTGAC
Organism: uncultured Acidobacteriaceae bacterium; assembly: GCA_963839215.1. Taxonomy (GTDB): domain Bacteria; phylum Acidobacteriota; class Terriglobia; order Terriglobales; family Acidobacteriaceae; genus Telmatobacter. Next base: position 386,069 of record CAWITZ010000005.1, read on the forward strand.
CCGCGAGTAGAGGATGGGAATTGCAGGCCTGCTTCGCGCAATGAGTGGTTTGATGTCTTCGATAAGGTGATTCGCAACCAACACCTGGGCGCCAATGGCCAGACCTGGTTCTCTGACAAATTCTTCATAAGAGCAGCTCTGGACCGTCCGACCCAGGCTCGCCCGAACTTCAGTCTGGATGATCTCGCGCAGACCTGGTTCCTGCTCGACTACAAGAAGGTGGTCGGGCGCTTGAGCCAAAAGGCGCTCGCGCACTCGTTGCCTCAGTGCTTGCAGTGTGTAGCCCATCTCTCTCGCACGTTGGATGCTCGTATTGATTAGTTCATCAAGGTCATGCGGCCTGACCAATGGCGCTCCTGAAGCTATGCCCACGATCAATCGGCTACCGCGGCGGCGGGTGAGCCAGCCTCGGCACACGAGATCCTGATATGCCTCGCTCACCGTGTTGTGGTGTACCTTGCTCAGTCTCGCGAGCGCGCGCACGCTGGGCAATTCCTCGCCCACTTGAACCTGGCCAGTCGTGATAAGGAACACGATCTGTTCTGCGAGTTGCTGTCGCAGGGGAATGTCACTGTTCTTGCTCAGCGTGATCTGCATTCGTCTGCTCTGGGGAGTCCGTCGCTTTCGATTACACCATGCTGGATTGAGCCGATGGTGTGACAGTCCACGGAACTGTCACTTGGCCAGCAGTTCTTACGACACGGTCTTGCTATTGTCAGAAAAACGACAGTTCACGATCTCAGGAGACGGCATGATCCCTTTTATGATGATTGTAGGCGCCACGGTTTTCTTCTTTGTCCTTGAGAGAGTCACCCCTGGACGCGAGTTGCCGGAAGCACCGGGCTGGTATGCCCGCGCGGCTCTGCTCAACATCTGTCAGGTTGGCATTGTTCTGTTGGCAGGAATCGCGTGGAACCGATGGCTGCAGTCCTGCGCCATGTTTCATATCTCGAAATCGATGCCAGCACTAGCGCAGGGATTTATCGGCTGGTTCATCGGTACATTCGTATTCTATTGGTGGCACCGTGCGCGCCATGACTTCAAGTTTCTCTGGCGAGTTTGTCATCAGATTCATCACAGCCCTGCAAGGATTGAGCTCCTAACGGCTTTTTACAAGCATCCCGTCGAGATTGCTGCCGACTCCCTAATTTCCAGCGCGATTATGTTCTGGCTCCTCGGAGCGTCTCCAATGGCAGGGGCATGGTTTAATGTTTTCGCGGTCCTGGGCGAATATTTCTATCACAGTAACCTGCGTACTCCCCATTGGGTCGGATACTTCCTGCAGCGCCCGGAGCATCATTCCATCCATCATCAACTGGATGTCCACAGGTTCAATTATGGAGACATCACTTGGTGGGACCGGCTGTTCGGCACGTTTCAAGAGACAGATGGCTTCGCTCACCGATGCGGCTTTCCCGACGACCATGAGCGAAATCTGAAGGGGATGCTCGTTTTTCGTGATGAATATTGAATGGCCCATTGCGGTCGTATCGTGAACAACCGGAAGCAACGAGGTCGCGTTCGACGGCTTGATAGGTCTCAGCGGGTGTAGGTGAAGGTGCCGCAGATGTCTGTGGTGTTGGCGATGACTTCGGGCTTGAGGACCGGGGTGTCCGCGCCGGAGAAGAAGGCGATTTGCATGGTGTGGCCGGCGGTCCAGGTAGCCATCCACTGCACGTCGTCGGAACCGCAGAGGGTGTTTTTGTGCAGGAAGCGCTTGGCGCCGGGGACATTGAGGCGGTAGAGATTGCCGCTGCCGCTGATGGCGTTGGGGGTCGCGGTGTCGGAGTTGAAGAGGGCGTTGATTTCGACGGGCTGGAGGGCGCGAATCTCAGCAAGGGGAAAGGGAACGAAGTTGATGGTGATTTTGGCGGAAGAGACGGAGATGTCGCCGGTGACGGAGGAGGCGGTGTTGCTGGCGGCGCGCCAATAGCCCTGGTCCTGTGCGAGGGAGGGAAGAGTGCAGGCGAGGAGGAGAGCGGAGAGGAGGGAGAGCTTCATCTCTTAAAGGATACGGCAGGGGGATAGAAGTAGACAGGGACCAGGGACTAGAGAAAAACAAATGCGGATTCTTCGACGCACCAGCCTCAAACTGACAAGTGTTGGATGCGGGATGGAATGAGAGCGCTCGTGTAGAATCGGCGCTACTTTGTAGCGGCGCGCCCGGCGCGATTCGCGCGGCTGCGATGAGCGGAGGTGGATCGGCGTGGGAGGCATGATTCCGTTGGGCGATGCGTCGCGGCGGCCGGTGCAGATGCCGGTAGTGACAGTGACGCTGATCGTCGTGAATGTGCTGGTGTTTCTGATGGAGCTGGCGGGCGGGGACCAGTTTGTGGCGACGTGGGCGGCGACGCCGGCGGTGATTACATCGGGGCATGCGTGGGTGACGGTGCTGACGTCGATGTTCATGCATGGGAGCTGGTCGCACATTATCGGGAACATGATTTTTCTGTGGGCGTTTGGGCCGGAGATTGAAGACGCGATGGGGCGGGGGCGGTACCTGGTGTTTTATTTGCTGGGTGGGCTGGTGGCGATGGGCGCGCAGATTGTGGCGTTGCCGACGTCGACTGTGCCGTCGCTGGGCGCGAGCGGCGCGATTGCCGCGGTGATGGGCGCGTTCCTGGTGACGTATCCAAAGGACCGAATCCGGTCGCTGCTGTTCTTCGTGTTTTTTGTGCGGGTGACGTATATCCCCGCGGGGCTGCTGGTGGGGTTCTGGTTTCTGACTCAACTGGTGCATGCGGGCTCGGTGGGCGACGTGCAGCGGGGTGGCGTGGCGTATATGGCGCACGTGGGCGGTTTTATTTTCGGGGCGGTGTTCGCGCGGCTCTTTGAGAATGAAAGCCGGCTGGCGGCGCAGCGGTTCGAGCGGATGTGAAAAGGAGATGGGTCAGGGCGTGAGGATAGAGGGATTGATGGAGGTTGAGGGAGCGTCGGGTTTGGAGGGGTTGCGGCGGCGGCTTGAGAGGCTGGATGAGCTGGACGCATGCAACGGCGAGAAGGATGGGCAGGCGATCGAGGATCTGCGGGCGCGGCTGGAGGCGGAGAACGCGGCTGTCTACTCACGAATTCGGAAAGAGATCAGGAGGGAACCGCGCTCTCTCTTGAAGTGGATTGAGGGCGAGGGAGGCGCGAAACCGGGGCTGAGTTATGACTGGCGCGACGAGGTCGTGGCCGGCGTGCTAGCTCTGCGGGAGCCTGAGGGCGCCAAGGCGGCGGGCGGTGAGATGGTGTTCTATCAGCCGACGCCGGTGCGGCATGTGCTGGAGCTGATTGCGCGGGGCGGCATCACGGTTGGGGATGTTGTGGTCGATCTGGGATCGGGGATGGGGCATGTTTCGCTGCTGGTGGGGATGTTGACGGACGCGCAATGCGTGGGTATTGAGCTTGAGGGTGCGTATGTGGCCGCGGCGCGGGCGGGCACGGAGAGGCTGGCACTGAGCGAGCGCGTGACCTTTGTTGAAGGGGATGCGCGAAGAGCCGAGCTGGGCAGAGGCACCGTTTTTTATCTCTACACGCCGTTTACGGGCGGGATGCTGGCAGGAGATGCTGGGGCGATTGCGCGCGGAGAGCGAGCGGCGGCGGTTCAGGGTATGCACGCTGGGGCCGTGCACGGAGGTGGTGGCGCGGGAGCCGTGGCTTGCGACGAGCGGTCCGGTGGATGCGGATCAGGTGACGGTGTTTGATGCCGGCCATTGAGAGAAAAGCGACGGTAGATCTCTTAAGCATGAGGGCGAAGGCCCAGGTTTTCCAGACGCATAGGCCGCGTTCCGACTAGAATTCTTGGTATGAGTGATCGTATGGATTCTTCTTTTGCCCCCTCCTTTTCTTTGCCTCTCGCGCAGGCCGATCCGGAAGTGGCGGCGGCTATTGACCACGAGACGCTTCGCCAGCATGAAGGCCTGGAGATGATTGCGAGCGAGAACTTCGTCTCGGAGGCGGTGCTGGAGGCGGCGGGATCGGTCTTCACGAACAAATATGCCGAGGGATATCCGGGGCGGCGCTATTACGGCGGGTGCGAGTATGCCGATGTGGTGGAGAATCTGGCGCGCGACCGGGCAAAGCAGATTTTCGGTGCAGAGCATGCGAATGTGCAGCCGCACTCGGGCTCGCAGGCAAATGCCTCGGCGTACATGGCGGTGCTGAAGACGGGCGATACGATTCTGGGGCTTGACCTGGCGCATGGCGGGCACCTGACACATGGGCACAAGCTGAGCTTCAGCGGGAAACTGTACCGGACGACGTTTTACACGGTGCGCCGCGACACCGAAGTGATCGACTACGACGAACTGGAAGCGATTGCGGAGCGTGAGAAGCCGAAGGCGATTATCGGCGGGGGAAGCGCGTATCCGCGCCTGTGGGATTTTGCGCGGATGCGGCAGATCGCCGAGAAGGTAGGTGCTGTTTACATCTTCGACATGGCGCATATTGCCGGGCTGGTGGCGGGAGGCGCGCATCCATCGCCGGTGCCGCATGCGCATATTACGACGACGACGACGCACAAGACGCTGCGTGGACCGCGAGCCGGGCTGGTGCTGTGCGGCAAGAATTACCAGGTGGGCGAGAAGCCGGACCAGACGATTGGGAAAGCGGTCGATATGGCGGTGTTTCCGGGGCAGCAGGGCGGCCCGCTTGTGCACATTATCGCGGCGAAGGCGGTGGCCTTTGGTGAAGCGCTGCGGCCGGAGTTCAAGGCGTATGCGCAGCAGACTGTAGCGAATGCCAAGGCGCTGGCCGAGGCGCTGCGCGCAGCGGGCTTTCGGATTGTCTCTGGTGGCACCGATAACCACCTGATGCTGGTGGATGTTTTCGAGAAGGGCATTCTTGGCTCTGAGGCCGAGACGGCACTGGGCAAGGCGGGTATCACGGTGAACAAGAACGCGATTCCGTATGACACGAATCCACCGCTGAAACCTTCGGGGATTCGCGTAGGCACGCCGGCGCTAACGACGCGCGGCATGAAGGAAGCGGAGATGCAGCAGATTGCGACGTGGATCGGGCAGGCGCTCGAGAAGCGCAGCGACGATGCGGCGCTCGATCGCATTCGCGGGGAGGTTGCGGAGCTTGCGAACCAGTTTCCTCTCTATGCGTGGAGACGGGCAGCGGAGGCGGTTCACAGTTAGCGCGAGGCGCAAAGCGAGTGGCAACAAGAAGCGGGGGCTGAGGCTCCCGCTTTTGTTTTGCATGCGGCAGTTATGCAGATGCCGCGCGGGCGGTGCTTATGAGGCATAAGTTGCTGATTCGGGTTCACAAGGTGGATGGATGCAACTTATCTGCGTATAAAGGGTTCTAATAATCAAGAAGTTAAAGGCACATCGGAATAGGGAAGAGCAGGCTTTCCAGGCTGCTGCGCTCTCGATTGTGCCGGGAGGAATCACCATGCGCGTCGCGCATTTTGCACTGCCAGTATTGCTCGTCTTTTCTGGAGCTGTGTTTGCGCAGAATCATCCCGAGGGCTCCGGGCAGAACCATGGAAACCAGCATCCCGTGGCGGCTCCGCGGCCCGCGCCGCCGCAGCATGGGCCGAGCGCATACCAGGGAACGCCGTATCATCCGCAGGCACCTCAGCACGAGGACCCGCGCCCGCAGGCTCCGCAGCAGCACCAGAACCCGAAAGCTCCGGCGCAACAGAGGAATTATGCTGACCGGCCGGGGCATCCAGATGCACCGCACTTTGACCCGCCGAATCACTGGGTAGGTCACGATACGGGCCGGAACGATGCGAATTATCACCTGAATAACCCGTGGCAGCACGGCCGGTTTGCCGGCGGGTTTGGTCCCAGCCATGTGTGGCACCTGGGTGGTGGCGGACCTTCGCGCTTCTGGTTCAACAATTGGTATTGGACCGTAGCGCCTTTTGATACGGGATATGTGGGCGACTGGATGTGGGATTCAGATCCGATCATTATCTATGAGGATCCGGACCACATCGGCTGGTACATCGCGTATAACGAACGACTGGGAACCTATGTCCATGTGATGTATCTCGGATAAGAAAGAATACGGTGCTTTCTTTGACAGAGGGACTTCGTTGAAGTCCCTCTTTTCATTTGAAGCACCGCGCAGAGCGCAGCGAATTAGAAGGCGTGAGTCATAGGAGCGATGAATAGATGAGTTCAGATGTTATCGGGAGGAAATGAGTTGTCCGGATGACTCCTGATGACTTGGAACAGTGGCGAGGCGGGGTTGCAGTTAAGTGGCAGGACGGATGCCAGATCTGGTTACGGATAGGCGGGCGGTGAAAGCAGTAAAGGTCGACAGGAGCAAGAAAGTCAGGAACGCGAGTCTGGATGCATTAGATAAATGAGTTATGCTTTCAGGATGGCGATTGATTCGATTCTTGCTCAACTCGATGCTGAAATTGCACGGCTGACTCAGGCCCGCGCGCTGCTGGCCAACTCCGGCAAAGTCTCAGCCAAGGTTACGGAACCTAAAGCAGTGAAGGGATCCGGGAAGAAAACAAAGCGGCGCGCTCTGAGTGCGGACGCACGCAAGAGGATTGCGGATGCGCAACGCAAGCGATGGGCAGCGCAAAAGGCAAAGGCAAAGCCACAGGCAGGCAAGTAGGCGCTGCTTCTCTGACTGACACAAGAAGCCAGAGCCTATGATTTATTGCAGAGAGTTAGCTTAAATTAGCCGGTTTGAAGTTATCTGGCGTGAAGCTATTTCTGATCCCCTGGGAGAAGTGAAGATTGTTGGGTGGCGTAACGGCCTCGCGGGAAGCGTCGCCGTCGGGCCGGCGCGGTGCCGCGTGCGCAAAAAGCTGCGCCTTGCCCGATTGAATCGACGGCCAGCTACCAAGTCTCGACGGCTAGTACCTGGGGTGGTCCCGGGTGGCCCTGGATGACCTGGGTTTCGATGACAGCTTCGAGGTTTTTCTGTTCCCAGTCCTCTGGGGCGCGGGCAAGAAGCGAATTGAGAAGGTTGGGATTGTAGAGAATTTCTCCGGCAGCCTGGGTGCCTTCTTCGGAGATGCCAGCGGCGATGATGACGGGCTGGCCGGTGACGCGGTCGTGAATGCGCGCGACGATGGCGTAGTCGCGGGAAAGCTGCTGGTCGGGCACATCTGATGCCGCTGTCCAGGGTGATGCGCCGGGATTTCTGCGATCGATAATGCGCCCGTCGCCATCTTTCGATTCAAAACCGTAGCGCAGTTTCTGAGTGACGCGGAGCGTCCAGATATTGTCGAAGGCGCCGATGAGGACGACCGGGCCTTCGCGAAGCTGCGCGAAAGAGGCGCTGGAGGCGGCGACAACCTGGAAGGTTTTGTGGCGGGTTTCAAGTGCCGCGATGGTGCGGGTGAGCGTGATGACGTCGGCGAGAGCGAGATTGCCGGAGAGACGGAGTGGGGTATAGACCTTTTGCGGCTGGAGCGGAGCGACGGGAGCGTTGTAGTTATCGAGCGAGGTGGTGTCGAGGTTCCTGGCGGGCTCGCCGAGGCAGAAAGTGGTGGGGTTGGCGCTGGAGATAAAGGGCTGCCAGAAGCGGTCGATGCTGGAGGGTGGCGGGGGCGGCGCGGGACGGTGCAGGCGCCAGCCGATGGCGGCTCCGGCGACAACGGCGAGAAGGACGGTGGCAAAGATGAATGGCCAGAGAAAGCGCGGGTGAGCGGGCAAGGCTGCCGGGGCGGCGTCAGCATGGGGCGGCGGGGGCGGCGGGACCGTCGAGACAGTTGGGGCCGCCCGCTGAGGCACGAGAAGCGGAACCGGCTGAGCGATCTCCGATGCGGCGTCGGAGGGGTGAAAGAGAGGAACATACGAGCCGATGGGGAGCTCGATGACGAGCTCGCTGCTGCGGGCGGATCCGTAGTAGTACTGCGAAAGGCGTTTGCGAACCTCGCCCGCAGTGATGCGGACGATGGGATCTGCGTTGGCGTCGTAGGTGGGGGCGCGACCGAAGACTTCAATGCCGATGCTGCGCTCTTTAAGGTCGGCGGCGTTGCCGAGAAGGGTCTGCTCGACGACGTAAGCGAGCAGAGCTGGATAGCGCTTGCTGTTGGAGAACAGGGGGTGCGCGAGGAGGCGCTCGAGCTGCTCGCGAACCTGCGAGGCGTCGATGAGGGGAGAGTGCTGGTCGATCTCCTGCACGGATTTTGGCGAGACGGGCATTCTCCTCGATTCGGCTCAGGGCCTCGAAGGGGTCAGAGTGTCCACAGGTTTGACGTTGCAACTCCGATTGGGGAGCACGCGAGTGCCACGTTCTCTATAACATTTCAAGGGCTGGAAGCGGCGCCGGAGCTTGATGCGGAGGCTACGAATGGGATTCACATCAGATGTGAATCGATTTGCCAGAACACGAAGCCGGCGATGTACATCTTGGCTGCAGAGGTATGATACGTCCTATTTCCTCAGCCAGTCTATGGATTTAACTCCTTTGATTGCATTGTTCATGCTGAGAGGGGTTGATCAGTACCCGATCAAACCTTTACGGTAGAGAGGTAGCAAATCTATATTCGCAATCGGTCCAGAAGAAGTGCTCCGACCATGCTTCAGCGCGAGTTGAGGTGTGACGAAGAGAACGTCTTTCTGTGATTGCGGCTCCTCGCCCCTGCGGTTAGCCAGACCTGGAATCTTCCAGGCGGGACTTTCCGAGGGGCGCTTTTTTCCCACTTCGCATGGGAGAGAATCGCGCTTCGCGCGAGAGGGCCTCGCCGATGTGGGCCACCTGTCCACTCAGCCGCATAGAAGTAAGAATCCTCTTCTAATCATTGATTCACCTCGGCAGCTTCGTCTCGAATTCTTTGCAGAAAGGAAATGCCATTGCCGAGATAGGCTGCCGCAGGATGCAGACGTTTTGTGTTGAGCGACCAGAAGCTGTCCTTTTCATCGAGCAGGAACGCGTCGTCAGGTTCTAATCCGTACGACTCCGCGTTGGGCCGCCCATTGCGATGGAGGAAGACCAGATAGGCGCGCCCGACAGCAAACTCGGCAAAATCGCTTTGCCGTTCAACTACCTCGCCTTGGTTTATGTGCATTCTGCCGCCAGGCCGCGCAATCACCACTGAGCTTCCTGGCTGCACGTTGAACTCGGGCTTCGCATGAAGCACATCGTCCACGATGAGGAGAGAGTCGGTCACAATTTTGGTCCGCGTTGTGTTCAGAATTGAAATTTGCTGAACGATCTTGCCGGTAACGACGATGTCGCTTTCTTTCAGTTGCCGGTCGAGGAACATCTCGGCGCCTTCCGGCGTGCCGAGCATCTGCGGGTTTCCATTGTCCGCGTAAAGCATCCGGTCTTCTATCATCGTGAGACGAAGGCAGCTGCCCCCGGCCATATTGAGCTGGTCTTCCAGAGTTATGGTTGCTCCGCGGCCAAATAGATCGCGATTTGCCTTGGCGTGGTCCAGTAGAAGCTGTGTGTTTTGGTCGGGAAACTGAGCGCATAATGCAGCAACAGCAAGCACAAAGCTCAATTTGAAATACATAGAGGTCCTCCAACGGTTTTGACGTCACGTTTGTTGGATAGTGCCTAGACGTTTTATTCGCAGTCGGCCAGATTGCCGAGTGCCAAGAAACGCAGCAGACACATCATGGCTTAAAGATCGCAGACTCGGGCTCGCCGGCTTTTGTGCAAAAGGCCCCGCTTCGTCAATCCTGGAGAGTCTGTGCCTGGAGAATCTGCGAAACCAAAGGGTCTGCGAAAAAACGTCTCTATAGGCAGATTTACAAGACAGATTTACAGTGGACGCTTCGGGAATTAGTCTTGCGGGTGGCTTTTGAAACCAACGAGGAATAAAGGCGGAGTATGTCCAGAGTGAAGGCGGTGCTGTTGTCTGGGTGTGGGGTGCTGGCGCTGGCGGGCGGGTTGATGGCGCAAGCGATGTCGGCCGATGAGGCGCACAGGAAAGCGGAAGCGCTGCTGAAACAGATGACGGTGGATGAGAAAGTCGGGCAGATGACGCAGTCGAGCGGCGTGCAGATACCCGGTCTGGCGAGCGGAAAACCGGACGACGCGATTGCGCAGGGGAAAGTGGGGTCGGTGCTGTGGCTGATCGACGTAAAGGAGATCAACCGCCTGCAGCATCTCGCGGTGGATAAGTCGCGGCTGCATATTCCGATTCTCTTCGGGTTTGATGTGATTCATGGATACAGGACTGTGTTTCCAGTGCCGCTGGCAATGGCGTCGTCTTGGGATCCGAGCGTGGAAGAAGAGGCGCAACACCTGGCGGGACAGGATGCGCGAGCGGCCGGAATCGACTGGACGTTTACGCCGATGGTGGATATTGCGCGTGATGCTCGATGGGGCCGCATTGTGGAAGGCGCGGGCGAGGACCCGTACCTTGGAGCGGCGATGGCGCGTGCGCAGGTGAAGGGCTTTCAAGGTGACGAGCTGGGGCCGGAGAGCGTGGTGGCGTGCGTGAAGCACTTTGCCGGGTATGGCGCGGCAGAGGGAGGACGCGATTATGACTCGTCGTACGTTCCTGAAGAGCTGATGCAGAATGTCTACCTGGTTCCGTTTCATGCGGCGGAGCAAGCGGGTGCAGGCAGCTTTATGAGCGCGTACATGGATTTGAACGATGTGCCCGCGAGCGGCAACAAATGGCTGCTGACGGATGTGCTGAGGAACGAGTGGGGCTTCAAGGGATTTGTGGTGTCAGACGCGCTGGCCGTTGGGAGTTTGGTGGTGCATGGATATGCGAAGGACCCATCCGACGCGGCGTACAAGGCGGTGAGCGCGGGACTGAATATGGACATGGCGAGCCAGACCTATCAGAACAACCTGGCGAAGCTCGTGGCGGATGGGAAGGTGAGCGAGAAGCAGCTCGATGAGCTGGTGCTTCCTATTCTTGAGGTGAAGTACAGAATTGGGCTGTTTGACCAGCCGTATGTGGATGAGTCGAAGGTGGACACGGTGCTGAGCAGGCCGGAGGGGCTGGCGCTGGAGCGCAAGGTCGCAGACCGGTCGATGGTGTTGCTAAAGAATGACAACAAGACGCTGCCGCTGAGCAAGAGCCTGAAGAAAGTGGCCGTGATCGGCGTGCTTGCGGATTCGACCGCGGACATTGAAGGCGGATGGACGGTAGAAAGATTGTTCGGCGGCCCGGGCAAGAGCCATCCGGTGACGGTGCTGGCAGGTATCAAGGCGAGGCTGGGCGCAGATGCGCAGGTGACGTATGTCGACGGGCCGAAGCTGTCGAAGGTATATCCGGGCCTGCTGGACACGCTGGTGGGGAACAAGCCGGCGCCTCCGCCGACTGCCGAGGAGACAGCCGCCTGGGCGGCGAAGGCGAAGGCTGCCGCTGTCGACGCAGATCTGGTGGTCGCGGTGATGGGCGAGAGCGCGAGCATGAGCAGTGAGGCGGCTTCGAGGGCGACGCTGGATCTGCCGGGAATCCAGCAGCAGATGCTGGAGGCGGCTGCGTCGGCGGGCAAGCCGGTGGTGCTGGTGCTGCTGAATGGACGGCCGCTGGATATCCGCTGGGCAAGTGAGCACGTGCCGGCGATTCTGGAGGCGTGGTTTCCGGGAACGGAGGGCGGCAATGCGGTGGCGGATGTGCTCTTCGGCGATGTGAACCCCGGAGGAAAGCTGCCGGTGAGTTGGCCACGCGTTGCGGGAATGGCGCCCACCTACTACAACCACAACCTGACGCATGAGCCGGAGGACCGGCCGACGTTTACGTCGCGCTATTGGGATATGAATAGCAAGCCGCTGTATCCCTTTGGCTATGGGCTGAGCTACTCGACGTTCAAGTTCAGCAATCTGAAGCTGAGCAAGACGGCGATGAAGAGGGATGACGCGACCGAGGTATCCGTGGATGTGACGAACACAGGCGAGGTGGCCGGCGATGCGGTGGCACAACTCTACATACACCAGCGGTATGGGTCGGCGAGCCGGCCGGTGCGGCAGCTTGAGGGATTCAAGCGGGTTGTGCTGAATCCGGGCGAGACGCAGACGGTGAAGTTCACGCTGGGCAAGGATGAGCTGAGCTTCTGGAGTCCACAGACGAGGGAGCGGGCGGTGGAGTCAACGACGTTCGACGTGTGGGCGGGCGGCGACTCGACGGCAAAGGATCTGCACGCAGAGCTGGCGGTGGAGTGAGGCCGAGACTAAGGGACTGAGAATCTCGGGGACTGAGGAGAAGGGCCTGGCGGATGCGCCGGGCTCTTCTGTTTTTCGGGTTCGGCGCCGAGTGCAGGGGTGGCGCCACGCCAAAAACGAAAAGCTGTTTTCTGCAAAACGCGCATCATAACCAATGTCGGGCTTGCCCGAAGGCGACCGATCTATCTGTGTTTTTCACCCTGCGTCTTTCCCCCCAGGAAATTTCAGACAGAAAGGAATTGCCATGAGCTGGCTGCTGCATTGGGTTGTAAACGCGGTTGTCCTTCTTGTAGTTTCGCGTCTTGTCTCCGGCTTCCAGATCCGCAGTTTCGGTTCGGCTCTTATCGCTGTGGTTGTGATCGGCATCGTCAACGCGACTCTCGGGCTCTTTCTCAAGGTCGTGACCTTCCCGCTGTCCATCCTGACACTCGGATTGTTTGTCTTTGTGATCGACGCGTTCGTGCTCTGGCTATCAAGCAAGTTCGTTCCGGGATTTTCAATTGTGGGCTTCGGGCCGGCACTCATCGCGTCGTTTGTGCTCGCGTTGATTCAGATGCTGCTGAGCTACATCGGCACCCGGGTATAGAGGCAAGCTGGTGTCTTGTCGTCCCGGTTCAAGCTGATGCGCCGCGGCTTCCAGAAATTCATAGGGTGCTACGAAATCCAGAACTATTTGTGATCTAAATTACGGGGTCAGCGGGTCTTGCTCGCGTAACTGCCTGATAATCGTGAATTTACATAATACGCGGAAAGTTCTGGCTTTTGGCGCAGGAATTGCAGCGACGAACGCCGTCGGGACAGGTTTGATCCCCCAGCCGGCGGCGTTGATACGGCCGCCATCCGGTCCCGGCTCCCAGTCAATTCAGCAAGCCGAAAAGACTCCGAAGCAAGCGCAAGGTAAGCCATCTTTGATGGCCCACCAAGAGTGGGCCGAAACAGGGAGCTGCCATGAACCGCATTGCACGGTTGTTGCTCGCAATTTCTCTTGTCCTCGCCTTAGTCCCTCTCTCCCCCAGCGGCTACGCACAGAATGTGTATGCCGCGCTGCATGGGGCTGTTGTAGACCTCACTGGTGCTGTAATTCCGAACGCGACCGTGACGGTGCTGAATACGAGCACCGGAATTACGACGGTGCGCACGAGCGACGCGAATGGGTATTACATCTTTACGCAGTTACAGGTGGGCGGCCCGTACACGGTGACTGTGGCCGCGCCCGGATTTCAGGATTTTGTGCAGTCCGGCCTAACCTTGAACCTGAATGACAACCGTGCCGTCGATGCGAAGCTCAAGGTGGGTGTGGCGGCTCAGACGGTAGAGGTGTCGGCGACTGCGTTGCAGGTGGACACCTCGAACACGCAACTAACTCAGGTGACGACGGCCGATCAACTGGAAGGGCTTCCCCTTGAGGGCCGCGACCCCACCGGCGTGCAGAAACTGATGCCTGGCGTGGTGGAGTCGTCAGACCGGTTCGGTTCCTACTCCAGCAATGGGAGCCAGACGCCGCAGAACAACTACATCGTGAACGGCACGGACATTAACGATGGGGCGCTGCAGGATGTCGGGATCATGGTGAATCCAGATGCGCTGCAGGAAGTGAACGTTGTTACCAGCACGCTGAATCCTGAATTTGGCCGCAACTCCGGCGCGGTGGTGAACATGATTCTCAAGCCGGGGACAAACCGGTTTCATGGAAACGCCTTTGAGTTTTATCGCGACACGTTCCTGAACAACGGGAACTATTTCTCGCAGACGCGACCGGATTTTCACCAGAATCTGTATGGGGGAACGCTGGGCGGGCCGGTGTTCAAGAACAAGCTGTTCTTCTTTGCGGCGTACCAGGGGCTGCGTAACCGAACGTCGGATACCGAGGTGTCCTCGACGTTGTCGAACGCAAATTTCCTGGGAGATTTTACGGCGGATACAAATTACTTTACGGGCGATGTAAATAGCGCGGGCCTGACGTCGAATCCGATCCCCTTCAACATCGGCTCCTGCACCGCGGGCGAGACGTGGGCGGACTGCTTTGCGAGCGGAACCGTCGTGATTCCGCAGACCGGGTGGGACCCGGTCGCCAGAAACATGATTTCGACGTATGTGCCTGCGGGAAATTCCGGAGACGGGCTCTACACATTCAACTCGCCGAACACAGATGCTCAGGACCAGGGGATTTTGCGTCTTGACTGGACGCCGACATCCAAGGATGCGATCTGGGGCTCGACGATCTTCCAGTCGAGTCCTTCAACGAATGGAATTTCGTTTGGCGGCGGGAGTTTTCCGGGATTCGGAATGCATGCGGCCGAGCATCTGAAGGTATTCAGCGCGGCGTATACCCACACATTCAGCCCGAATACGTTGAACGAGCTGCGCGGTGGCTACTACAGACTGAACTATCCATCAGTGATTCCTTCGCCGGTACAGTCGCCGAGCGATCTGGGGTTCCAGATCACCCCACAGCTGGCGCTTTCGGGTATTCCCTACATATCGGTCGGCGGTTATTTTGCGCTGGGAAACAGCTATGAGGGCCCACAGCCGCGTACGGACACTAACCTGACATACGCGGACAACTTTACGTGGGTGAGGGGCAACCACTCGCTGAAGTTAGGCGCATTGTTCGAGCAGTTTCGTGTTCACAATCCATTTGGATATCTGAACAACGGCTTCTACTCGTACAACGGAGGCGGTCTTTACAGCTCGGGCGATCCTCTGCTGGATTTTGCGCTGGGCATTCCCGACAGCTACGAACAGGCGAACGACGGCTTTATCGATGCGGTATCGACCGAGAAGTATGCCTATGTGCAGGACAACTGGAGGGCATCCCCGGACCTGACGATCAACTACGGCATTGCATGGGACGCGGAGCAGCCGACGCAGAACACGCAGTTCAATGGGCTCGGGGTGATCTGCTTTGAGGTGTCGGATTCGCAATCGGTGGTGTATCCGGGTGGACCTCCGGGGATGTCGTGGAATGGAGACCCGGGATGCAATAAGGCGGGTGGCCCGGTGACTCACTACAATCGCTTCGGGCCGCGAGTAGGCTTTGCGTGGTCGCCAGCCGCGGGGCCGGAGAAGATTGTTGGCCCGGCGGGTTCGCATGTACTGTCGGTCCGAGCCGGCTTCGGCGTCTATTACAACCGCGATCAGGAAGAACAGTCGCTGCAGAACCTGGTCGATCCGCCGGTGTTTTATACATCGCGCGGCGTGGCTGATATTGGCGGAAGCCCAGGGTTCGCCAATCCGTTTGCGGACGTTGCGGGAAATGGATCGGAAGCGAATCCGTTTCCGTTTACGCCGCCTGCTCCCGGAGGCGTGGTGGACTGGAGCCTGTACAACCAGCTCTCGCTCTCGGCATTCAGCAAGAACTACAGCGTTCCATACACGTATAACTTCAACCTGAATGTGCAGCGAGCTGTGGGAGCAAACATTGTTGTGCAGGTTGGTTATGTGGGGTCAGTGAGCCACAGGCTGGCTTCATGGTATGAGGGGGATCCAATTACGTCGGCCGGACATGCGGCGTGCGTAACAAATCCGGATTGCGCATCGGTTCCCTCGCAGGTTCACCTCTTCTTCCCGCAGTACACAGCACAGCCGGCGATCGTGCCGGGCACGGGAGGCGGCGCAATCCCCGGACTCCCCAATGGCCTTCCATGGTATCTGTCGATTGGCGCGCAGGATACTGCGGGCAATTCGAATTACAACTCGCTGCAGGCAAGCGTGATCAAGGCTCCGACGCACGGGTTGCAGTTCACGCTGGGTTACACGTATAGTCACGCGCTTGATGACGGCTCAGGATACGAGAGCGTGACCGGTGGCAGTTCGGGGTACGGCAGCGCCGGCCGCGTACGGAACTACGTGCCCGGCTATCAATATCTGAACTACGGCTCATCGGACTTCGACGCACGGCACAGGCTGGTGGCGTCTTACGTGTACTCTGTGCCGGTGTACGGCAGGGCGAAGAACAATGCGCTGTTGCGCGCGTTGACGGCTGGGTGGGGCGTGAGCGGTGTGACGGCGGTGCAGACGGGCTTTCCCGTGGCGGTGAGCATGGGTACTGAGCGCTCGCTCTGGTGCGATTCCTTCAGCTATTTCGGATGCCCTGATAATCCGAATACTTCGAGTTTCAACATCGAGCACTTTAACCCGAGAGATACGGCGACACACAACTACTTTGATACAACGCCGTTTTCACCGGAGCAGCTGGGGACGTTCGGCAACACAACCAGGAACTTCTTCCACGGGCCGGGATTCAACTATACGAATCTGAGCGTCACGAAAAATATTCTTCTTTCGGGCGACGGTCGGCGCTTTGTGCAATTGCGCCTGGAGGGATTCAATGCGTTCAACCACACGAACTTCGAGCCGCCGAGCGGGTCGTTCACGAGTCCATTGTTTGGGCAGGTGTCGAATGTGATCCACAGCGCCGATCCGAACAGCGATCCTTCTCCGGGGCGGAGCGTGCAACTGGCAGGGAAGTTTTTCTTCTAAGAGCAGGGACACAGGGGAAGCAAAAGCAAGAACAAAAATAAAACAGGAGCAAGGACAAAAAGCTAAAAGAGCAAGAGCAAAGGGGGCGTTCGCGTTGGCGGGCGCCCCCTTTGTTCTTTCCTGCTGGGAGTGCGGGAACTCCGGTTCGAATCACATTCGTTGACGTAGGGCCCGGGGTGGCGCAGGATCGCCTGCGATGAAGACGAATATTACACAGTTGAACGGCGGAGTGAGAACGCGGGTGGTTGCGGCTGAGGCGGAGCTGGATGCTCGCCTTGGTTTTGAGCGCGTTCTATTTGCAGTGGGCATGATAGGGCTGGGCGTGCTCGCAGTGGTGTATGGCGATTTTGCAATGGTGTGGCAGCCGGTGGCGCCGTGGGTGCCGGGGCGCACGGCGCTGGCTTATGGGTCGGGCGTGCTGATGCTAGGGTGCGGAGCGGGCCTCATGTTCGCAGCGACGGTGAAGTGGGCGGTGCGCGTGCTGCTGCCCTACCTGGTGGTGTGGGCGCTCTTGAAAGCGCCGTCGATTGCGGCGGCTCCGGGCATGGAGGCTGTGTGGCTGGGACTGGGCGAGCTGACGGTGCTGCTGGCGGGCGGCTGGGTGCTGTTTGCAAAGTTCAGCGAGTTGGATTGGGGATTTCTGACGGGCGCCCGCGGAGTGAAAGCCGCGACGATGTTATTTGGCGTGTCGCTGCTGCCGATCGGGTTGTCGCATTTGATCTATGTGAAGCCGACGTACGGCCTGGTGCCGGCATGGATGCCGCTCAGAGTGATCTGGAGTTACGTGACGGGCGTGGGGCAGATCGCTTGCGGGCTGGGAGTCCTGCTGAGGATCTGGCCGAAGGTGGCGGCGACGGCCGAGGCGTGTATGATCAGCCTCTTTGCGTTGCTGTGCTGGGCTCCGGCGATCCTGGCCAATCCGGGCGGACGGCTGGGGTGGACGGCGTTCTGGATCACGTGGGCGATTGGAAGCGCGGCGTGGGTGGTAGCGGGAGAACAGCCGTCAGGGCGCAGAGCGCAATAGGCGGGAACAGAGGCCAATTGTCTGTCACCCATGGCGTCCGCGGGCGCGAACGCCATAAATGGAGCGCCGTGATGTTTCAAAGGAGCTCTACTTCTGAAGCGTGTAGAACACGTTGATCGTTGTCTTAACCTCGACAGGAGTTCCATTCCGCAGAAAAGGTTTGTAGACCCACTGCCGCACAGCGACCAGCGACGATTGCTGAAGCTCGCTGGGCCCGGACGCGGCCTGCAAATCGCGTATCGCTCCATCCTTCCCGATAACCGCATCGAGCACAACCTTGCCCTGGATGCGTGCCTTCTTCGCCTCCACGGGATAAACCGGCTGAACCTTTCGCAAGATCTGGCCGGCCATGACTTCAGCAGGAACCGCAACAGGTCCAGGCGTTTTCGATTCGTTTTGCTCAGTGGCGGAAGATGCAGCATCCACATGCACGCTCAGCGCAAGCGCCGATCCGCAAATCCCGATACCGAATGCGCTGCATGCAGCGAGAAGCACGAGCCGCCGCACACCTTGGATGTCGTTTTGGTTCCCAGTCAACCTCATAAGTCTCCTTTCGAATGGGCTGGCATCGAAGATCCCGATGGCATGAGGAGCCACGACAGGCACTCCCTTAACGAGCAAGGATGCCAATCGCAAGAGTGAGCGCGCGTATTGCTCCCGCCCAGCAAGTTGCGCCGCCATCTCATCGCAGACCATTTCGCGGCTCTCCATGATCTGTTGTTTCGTGAAGCGAAACAGAGGATGGTAGCTGATCGGCAATGACAGCAGTTCATAGATCAGATTTTTGAGAAAGTCCTTGCGGTAGAGATGAGCGAACTCGTGCGCGATGATTGTGCGAATGTCTATGGCAGGCAACTGCGCCGCCATCTCTTCAGGCAGCAGCACCAGCTTGCGCGTGATTCCCATCGCCACGGGACCGAAGATGCGCGACGAAATCGCAAGCGACGCTTCGACTCCATATTTTTGCGCGCATTGCGCCCAGGCCGGCGCGGCCTCGCCGGTAAGCGCCAACGGCGCGGCTTCCCGTCGCATCGCCGAGAGCGCCCTCACTCTGAAAGCAAATCGCGCCAGGAAGTACGCAGTGATTGCGCCGTAGGCAAGCGCTACTGCCGACAGCAGCATTGGCGGAAGTTGAACGATACCGGCTCCGGTCCCTGCACCCATCGCAACAGACACGCCGGCCTCGGCGCCTGGCTGCGGACCGCCGATCCAATTTCCGACCAAAGCCCCCACCCAATTTCCGATCCAGGCGAAGATCGCTTTTGTCCGATTCAACGGCAGTGTGGCGAATGCCGGCAGAAGGACCTGCATAAGCAGGACAGTTACCCAGATGCGGTGCTGCGTCGACGCGCCGGCGCTCTTGAGCACTCGCGATGCTACCCATCCGGCGGTAAGCAGGAGCGGGATCTGCCACAACGAATTCAGCAGATAGGACAACATCCACGACTCGAAAATTTTCATGGCTCGTTCGCCTCGTCTCTAAAGCGTTCGGAGAGTTCTGCCAGAGTCTCCGCGTCGATCTGACCATCCTTGAGCAGGCTCATCACCAGTTCTTCGCTCGATCCGCCGAACATGCGATCAATCAAGTCCCGCAGGCCCTGGCCGAGTGCCTTGGCCTCGCTCACCTTGGCCGAGTAGAGATAGGCTCGTCCCCGCAGTGCGCGCTTGAGCTTCCCCTTGCGCTCGAGAATGTTCAGCATGGTCTGCACGGTGGTGTACGCGAGGGGAGGTTCCAACTCTGACTGGACTTCACCGACGGTGCTTCCGCCACCACGCCGCCAGATCACCTGCATGATCTTCAATTCAAGTTTGGTCAAGGCAGACCTAGCCGGGCTCATCCGTGCGTTCTCCTAAACACTTAGGAGGTTAGGCCGAGAAGCGCGATCTGTCAACTAAGAATTTAGGAGTTGCCGGGAGGGCCAGGGCCGGTCGGGAAAAGCGGGCGACCTGTCAGCAGGCAGATTCGGTGGCGGTGGGTTCGTGGCTGCCCTGGAAGAAGTCGAGCGCGCGGATGATGTAGGACTTGAGCTCGCGGCGGTGGACGACAGCATCGAGGAATCCCTTTTCGAGAAGGAACTCGGAGCGCTGGAAACCTTCAGGGAGTTTCTGGCGGATGGTCTGTTCGATGACGCGGGGGCCGGCGAAGCCGATGAGGGCGCCGGGTTCGGCGATGTTGAGGTCGCCGAGCATGGCGAAGCTGGCGGTGACGCCGCCCGTGGTGGGATCAGTGAGCACGCAGATATAGGGCACGCGCGCTTCGTCGAGTTGCGCAAGGGCGGTGGAGATTTTGGCCATCTGCATGAGAGAGACGACGCCTTCCATCATGCGTGCTCCGCCGGATGCGGCGATGACGATGAGGGGTTGGCGATTGGCGCGTGCGCGATCGACGGCGCGGGCAATGGTTTCTCCAACGACGGCGCCCATTGAGCCGCCGATAAAGCCGTACTCCATAGCGCTGACGACGACGGCGTGCGGGCCGATGGAGCCAGTGGCGTTGATAATTGCGTCGTCAAGGCCGGTTTGCTGCTGAGCCTTCTGCAGGCGTTGCTTGTAGGGCCTGATATCGACGAAGTTGAGCGGGTCAGTGGAGCGGAGACCGCCGTCGACAATCTGATACCCGGGTTCGAGAAGCAGGTCAAGCCGTCTGCGAGCATCGATTTTGAAATGATGCTGGCACTTGGGGCAGACGTTCAGACTGGCTTCGAGGTCGGCCTTCCAGATGGTCTGACGGCAGCCGGGGCATTTGATCCAAAGGCCCTCGGTGCGGACGACTTTCTCTTCGTCGCCGTTTGGCTCGGGACCTTCGAACTCGCCACTCTCTCGCTTAAACCAGGACATAGGCTACGCTCCATTGTATAAGACAGGGCGGAGGCGGAGGGGAACCGGAAAAGGCAGAGAACAGGGATGGTTAGTATTCGATGCCGCGCTGGGCGAGGATGCCCTTCTGGTAGGCGTGCTTGACGTCGCGCATTTCGGTGACGGTGTCGGCGAGTTCGATGAGGGTGGGGTGGGCGTTGCGTCCGGTAAGGATAACGTGGGTGATCTCGGGGCGCTGACGAAGTGTTTCGGCGACAGTGTCGGGCGAGAGCATACCGTATCCGATGGCGTAGTTGATTTCGTCGAGAACGACGAGGTCCCACTCGCCGGAGAGGATGGCTTCGCGTGCTTCAGCCCAGGCGGCCTCGACCATGCGGATATCTTCGGGGTCGGTTTCAGCGCCGCCTACCTTAACGAAGCCGCGGCCCAGCTGTTTAAGGACGAAATTGTCTCCGAAGGACTGGACGGCATCGAGTTCGCCGTAATGCCAGGATCCCTTGAGGAACTGCAGCATGAGAACACGCATGCCGTTGCCGACGGCGCGGAGCGCGGTGCCGAGAGCGGCGGTGGTCTTCCCCTTGCCGGGGCCGGTGTTGATGAGGACGAGTCCCATAAAGACAGTGGTCAGGAAATAGTGGTCGGTGATCCCAACAGTGGTCAGTGATCCGAAGATGGTCCGTGATCTGGAGAAGCGGAGGACGCAGGTTCAGTGGCCGGTGTGGTAGGGATGGCCCGTGAGAATTGTACATGCGCGGTAGAGTTGTTCGGCGAGGACGAGACGGGCGAGAGCGTGGGCGAGGGTGAAGGTCGAGAGCGAGAGAAGGAGCGCGGCGCGTGCGCGGGCGTCAGGGGACCAGCCGTCGGCGGGACCAATGGCGAAGACGATATGCCGCGCGCCCTGATCGCGGCGTGTCCCGAGCCAGGCGGCGAAGGCTTCGGAGGTGAACTGTCGGCCGCGGCTGTCGAGGAGGACCGAGACCACAGGCTCACGCGCGTTCTGCTTGTCGAGCCACTGGCGAAAGGCTGCCTCGGTTCGGAAGGACTCGGCTGCGGTTTTGGCGAGGATGGAGCAGCGCTGGAGATAGAGCGTTGCCGGGGCGTCGAAGGTGTCTTTGGAATTTGGTTTGGGACCGATGTGCGCCAGGGTGAGGTGCATGATGAGATGGTAAAGCGCGAGCGAGGGATTCGATGGACTCGACGATTCAGATTATGGAAGAAAAACGGGATTCCTACGGAATTATGTATATGGCTTGTGAAGGCAGAGCTGGACTCGAGTGGGACGAGTTGTAACTTTCCTCTAATCAGCTGCGAGAAGTTCTGGCAGCAGAGACACCGTCTGGCAAGTGGATTGCATCTATCTCACCAACTGATGATCGGGCTAGCGAGTGCTCGCTGACGTGTAGTTTCGGAGCGAGACCAATTTCCGATCGGGCTAGATGCTTTTTGACCAGGGAACCTGCCCAAATTCAATTTGGAACTGATCGTCGATTGCAAGCTAGTTCGGCAAGCAAGTCGAGCAGGCAAGTCCACAGCTAGCAGACCCAGCAAGCAAGCCCAGCAAGCGAATCCAGCAAGCAAAAGAAAATACGGATGAAGAGGCATCGCGGCAGGTAGCTGCGTAGTTGCAGCTTCCTCTCTCTTTCGGCTTTCCAACGCGGCAGTTTCAGCGATGTGGTGAATGGTCGCAGGAAGCCTTCATGATGCTTGTTTTTGACTTGTGAGCCTCTTCAGAGTTGCAGTGAGTCCGGGATCCGAACGTAGCAGAACGTTAGCGGACGGTGTGGTTCTGTGCCCTCCGCCCTGGAGGAGTCCATGATGCATATCCAGATCTCTACGGGACACGCAGTGTCACCGGCCCGATCGTCGGCCGTATCCCTCTCAATTCCACGAGTTCCCCGTGCAGTTTGGCAGGGTGTTGCGAGCGCCATTGCGGTAGCGCTCCTGTGCATCGGAATGGCATCAGCCCAGGTCGAATCCGGCCAGATTTCCGGTACGGTTGCCGACCAATCCGGTGCGGTTATACCAAACGCCACCATCACTGTGAAGAATGTTGGCACGAACGCTGAACGCACGGTAACAACGGTCTCGGACGGCCTGTTCCTGGTCTCGGGCCTTTCGCCAGCCAGGTACGAAGTGACGGTGAGCGCGCCAGGTTTCAAGGCGTTTGTCTCCAGCGCAGAGGTGACGGTCGGAGGGAAAGTAACGCTGGCCGCGAGGCTTTCTGTAGGCACGAGCGTGACGGAGGTGCAGGTTATCGCCGAAGGCGGGGCGCAGGTGAACACACAAACGCAGGAGTTGTCGCAGGTTGTGAATTCGCAGCAACTGGCGCAACTGCCGACGCTGACGGGCAACCCCTATGACTTTGTGGCGCTTTCCGGAAATGTTTCGAATGGCGATGCAGCGAACTCGGGGAGTTCGACGGGCATGACGAATACCAACTTTCAGAATGCGTCGACGCGCGGCGTGGGATTCAACATCAATGGACAGCGGTCGAGCGGAACGGAAATTCTGCTGGATGGCGTTGAGAATATTCAGGTCTTCACCGACGGAATCGGGACGTCGGTCCCGCTTCCTTCTGTTCAGGAATATCGCGTGACGACGAGCAACTTCGAGCCGCAGTTCGGACGCGCTTCGGGCGGTGTGGTGAACGTGACGACGAAGGCCGGAACCAACTCATTCCACGGAAGTGCTTATGAGATTAACCGGCTATCTGCGTACACTTCAAATACGGAGACGAACGACCAACTGGGCATACCGAAGGGCACGTTTACATTCAACCAGTTTGGATTCACTCTGGGCGGTCCGGTGGTGAAGGACAAGTTTTTTGGATTTGGCAGCGCAGAGTGGGTTCGCGTGCGCAGCAGTGCGAATCTGACGGCAGGCGTGCCGGACCCCGCATTTCTCGCAGTGGCGGCGCCGAATATTCAAAACTTTTTCAACGCGTACGCGGGCAACAACACCTTCAATGTTGCGCAGAGGTACTCGGCGGCGGAGGTGTATGGGAGCGGCGCAGTGCCGGCGGGTCTGGATCCCGCGACACCAATGTTTGACACGGTTGCATTTCAGGGTCCGCAGAATGCAGGCGGTGGGGTGCCGCAGAATACCTACAATATTGTCGGCCGCATCGACTACAACCTAAGCGACAGGACGCAGATGTTCGCGAGGTACGTGTACTACAGCGAGGTCGATACGCCGGGCGCCGTGTTTGTGTCGCCCTACTCGCAATACAACGTTGGGCAGACGGGGAAGAACCAGGCATACCTTTTCAGCCTCTCGCACCAGTTCTCACCATCCCTGGTGTCGGCTACGAAGCTCAGTTACAGCCGGTTCAACACGTTTCAGTCTTACAACACGAGCCTGTCTGCGGTGCCGACGCTGTTTGTGGCGGTGAATGCAGCGGTTCCGGGAACGGGCATTCCGATTCAGCTGCCGGGATTTTTTAACACGAATCCAGCCAACGGTGGCTTACCCTTTGGCGGCCCGCAGAATCAATCGCAGATTAACCAGGATCTGAGCTGGCAGAAGGGCAAGCACTCAATGCAGTACGGTGCGCAGCTGATGTATATCCAGGATAACGTTGCGTATGGCGCGTACGCCCAGGCCGGCCAGCAGTTGGGGAACAGTCGCGCCCAAGGATTGACAAACCTTTATACGGGGGACCTGTTTCAGTTTATCGGGGCGGTCGATCCGGCTGGCGCGTTGCCCTGCGTCCGAAACCCCTACACAGGCGATCTTGCAACGACGCCAGATTGCTCAATCAATTTGCCGGCGAGTCAGCCAAACTTTGCCCGAAGCCTGAGGTTCAAGGAGTGGGCGGTCTATGCACAGGACTCGTTCAAGGCTGACACCGCGCCTCACCGCGAATTATGGAGTTCGCTACGAGTATTACGGCGTGCAGCACAACAACAACCCTAACCTCGATTCAAATTTCTACTACGGACCGGGGGACACAATTGCGGAGCAGATGCGTACGGGCCAGGTTTCCACGGTGCCGAACAGTCCGATCGGCAGGCTATGGAACCCGCAGTATGGCACGGTTGGACCTCGCGTGGGATTCGCGTACGACGTGCATGGGAACGGCCGAACTTCGATTCGCGGTGGCTACGGTATTTCATACGAGCGGAACTTCGGCAACGTGACGTTCAACGTGATCCAGAACCCGCCGAATTATGCGGTGATTGTGGTGAACAATGTCGCGGTGACGAACTCGAATGCCGGCCCGCTGGCAGGGACGTCGGGAAGCGTTCCGTTGCCGCCGACGAGCCTGCGGCAGGTGGACCAGAACATCAGGACGGCGCAGACACAGTTCTACAGCGCGGCTCTAGAGCACCAGATCACGCACAGCACATTCATTTCACTTCAGTACATGGGCGCGCGGGGCATCCATCTGTATGACATCAAGAATTACAACGGGCTGGGCGCGGGGAACGTTCAGCTTGGTGACCCGAATATCGACCCGCTAACGGGGTTTTATGGATTGACGCGGCTCAATCCGCAGTACTCGAATGTCAATAATCGCGGATCGGAGGGCGACTCCTACTACAACGGCGGGAACGTGCAATTCCAGTCGAACAACCTGGGCCACAGCGGGCTGAGCGTTGTAATGAACTACACGCTGGCCCATGCCACGGATAACCTGAGCACGACTTTCTCTGAAACGAACAATGCGTTCAGCCTGGGCTACACAGATCCGTTTAATCCGGCGCTGGATCATGGAAGCGGCGACCTGGATGTGCGGCACCGACTGGTGCTGGCGCCGATCTACGACACACCCTTCTTCAAGAACCAGAGCAATCTGAAGGGCCTGGTGCTGGGCGGCTGGCAGGTCGCGGGCATCTACCAGGTGCATACGGGGACGCCGTTCTCGTACTTTGACTTCACCAACAACTATTCGGGGTACAACGTTGCGCGGTACACGCCGGTCGGCGCGGCTACGCAGCGCACGTTCAAATCGATCCCGAGCGGAGTGGGCGGCGGCGGGGCAAATCTCTACACGATCGGGCAGCTGCCGGCCGCCAACTCCTGGGGCAATCCGACTCTCTTCCCCCCTGACGGCGACGACCCCACGAAGCCCGACTTAGCGGACTATCCGAACGGCATATCGGACTGGGGGCCGTATCCAAACAGTATGACTGCGCGCAATTCGTTCCGAGGGCCGGGCTACTGGAATCTGGATATGCAGGTCAGCAAGGATTTCCCCATCCATGAAAATGTGAGGCTGCAGTTTCGCGCCGAGGGCTTCAACATTTTTAACCACCACAATCTTTTCCTGCAGGAGGCGACGAACGACGTCTCCAGCAACTCTGTCGTAGATGCGAACGGGAACTGTTTTTCCGCAGATTCTGGCTTCAAAAGGCGGGATCGGGAACAACGGCGGCGCGAACGACGAGCGGCGATTCGGGCAGTTCGCGCTCAAACTCATCTTCTGATTAAAGGAGAGGTGAATTCGGCCGGGCGACCGATAGGGTCGGCGGGGAGCCTTCGAGCTCCCCGTTTTTGCGTGCGGGGCGGGTGAAAGTTCCCCGAATTAGGGCAAGAGTAACCACAAACAGGAAACTGCAACCAAATTTGGAATAGAGTTTTGTGGTTATACATATTTTCATAGAGTGCACGGATCGAGAATTTATTCGGCCAAAGTAAAGGCCATATTATCAACGTGCAATTAATTCTCCGTAAAATGACCGGTTTGGCCCTTCTCATGCAACTAAAGTGGCAATCAGCTCCCCTTTGTCTGGGCTCGGAGTGCGATCCGTAAGATTTGTGATCGGGCGATGGCCCTACTTGGAACAGCAGTTTTTACGACCGCTCTGTCACTGCGTGTTACAGGCCGCTTCCAGCGGAAGTAACACGACGAAACGAAAAATGCGGATCGAGGAGTATCCCATGCGGAACTTCCGATTCCCCCAAACTGGAGGAGTTGAAATGCGACTTATACGTATTCAGTCGGCAGCGCTGACTTTAATCGTTGGAATGGTTGCCTTGTTTGCCGGATCGCATGGAGCGTTCGGGCAGGCGACCGGCGGCGACATCGTGGGTCTGGTGGTGGACCACAGCGGAGCCGCAATCAGCGGCGCGGCAGTGAAGGCGACCAACGTAGCCACTGGGGTTTCCGCGGCGACCGTAGCCGGCAAGGATGGTGACTTTCGCATTTCGAACCTGCTGGCAGGCAGCTATGATCTGACGGGCTCTGCACCTGGATTCGGTTCGTTCACGCTGAAGAACTTTACGGTTCAGCTGAACAGCACAGGCACAGCTCGTTTGACGCTGCCCGTGGCGTCGGCCTCGACCAGCGTTGAGGTTTCCGCGGAAGCGGCCGCGGTGATCGATACGACAACGACGCAGCTGCAGACGACGTTCACTTCCGAAGAGCTGAAGGTGCTTCCGACGGCGGGCACCGGACTCGGTGTTCTGAACCTTTCGCTTCTGGTGCCCGGCGTGGCGTCGAGCGGCGCCGTTGGCATTGGCCAAGGCCCCTCGGTCGCCGGACTCCGTCCGCGTGATGATAACTACACGATTGAAGGTATCGACAACAACAACAAAGGTGTCACCGGTCCGCTCATCTACGTTCCGAATGACGCTGTCGGCGAATTCACTGTGATCACGACGCAGTTCTCGCCCGAGTTCGGCCACTCTTCTGGCGGCCAGTTCGACACGACGGTTCACAGCGGCACGAACAAGATCCACGGGGCGGTTTATGAGTATTTCCAGAACCGCAATCTGAACGCGGAAAATGGAATTCAAGGCGGCAAGGAGCCCAATGCGCGGTATGACAACAACCGTTACGGTGCACAGGTTGGCGGTCCGATCAAGAAGGACAAGGTCTTCTACTTCGGGAACTACGAGCGGCAGACGACCGGCCAAGCGGGCCAATACTTTCTTTGCACGCCGACGGCTGCCGGCCTCACGGCTCTGGCTGATCCGGGGCTGAACTTAAGCCAGACCAACGTGACCGAATTCACCAAGTACATGCCGGCTTCGCCGAGCCAGGTGGATGCTGCGGACGACAACGCATGCTTTAACCAGAACAGCGGCGGCCAGTTCCTTACCGTCTACAACGACACCGCCCCAAATGCCGCTACCGGCGGCTTCGGTACAACCGGCGCGACGGATATTCCCCTAGGCAACTATCTCGTCAATGCGCCGAACTATATCAACCAATGGGACCTGACCGCATCGATGGATTGGGCAATCAGCCCGAAGGACAGCTTCCGCGGCCGCTACATCTATAACAGGTGGACGGGCATCGATACAGCCGCCTATCTGCCGGCGTTCTTCCAGCCGCTCCCACAGCGCTTCCAACTGGTCGCGCTGAGCGAGTTCCACAACTTCACGCCAAACCTGATCAACGAAGCCCGGCTTGGGTTCAACCGCTTCTACCAGGACTATACGTCGGGCAGTTTCGCCTTCCCCGGTGTGGATTCGTTCCCCAACCTGACGATGTGGGACATGGCTGGAATCAATATCGGCCCGGACGGCAATGCGCCGCAATCAACTATCCAGAACATGTATCAGGTCACGGACAACGTGAGCTGGGTGAAGGGCCGGCATACCTGGAAGTTCGGGTTTGACGGACGCAAGTTCATCGCGCCGCAGAGCTTTACGCAGCGCGTGCGCGGCGACTACCAGTGGAACTTCCTGACGGAGTACCTGCACGATCTGGCCCCCACGAACTTCGGCGAGCGGTCCACGGGCAACTTCTTCTACTACGGCGATCAGACGGCCTTGTACGGATATGCGAACGACACATATCGCGTCACCGAGAAGGTCACCCTGAACTTCGGCCTGCGCTACGAGTTCACTTCGGTTCCCGTTGGCGAGCGCGCGCAGAATCTCAACATCGCGGCCAGCGTGCCTGGGCTGATTTCGTTCACCTCGCCCCAGCCGCAGAAGAAGAACTTCTATCCGCGCGTAGGCATCAACTACGCGCCTGACCCCAACACCTCGATCCGCGGCGGTTTCGGCATGGCTGCCGACGTTCTGTTCGACAACCTCGGGCTGCTCTCGTTCCCGCCGCAGTACTCGTCAACGAATGACGTAGGCGACGAAAGTCCCTGCACCGGCGGGTCTGGGGGGAATTGCCCGGACGCGGGCGCGCCGAACTTCCTGGCGAGCGGCGGTCTTCCGGCGGGTAATGGCTCGCTGGCGACCTTCCCGACCCTGGCCGATCAGCGCTCAGCAACCACGGCCTGGCTGCCCAACCAGTCTGTGCCCTATGCAGAAAACTGGACTTTGGGTGTGCAGCACGTTTTTGCGAAGAATTACACGGCGGAAGTTCGCTACGTAGGTACGCATGCCATTCACCTGCCGACGCAGATCCAGATGAACGTTCAGCCAAGGGTGACGCCTGAGAACCAACTGCAGACCTATCTGACGGCGCCGGCGATCGGTGCGCTGGGAGGATTGACGAATAACCTGGCTGCAATCAAGGCTGGATCGAACATTCTTCCTGCCTTTGCGGCTGCTGGATTCACGAGCAAAATCACGTCCTACCAGCCGCAGTCGTCGTCGAACTACAACGGCCTGGCGGCAAGCCTGCAGCGTCAGTTCCAGCATGGACTGCTGCTGAACTTCGCGTACACCTACAGCAAAACGATGGACGACGCGACGGCGGAAGTGTTCGCGACCGTTCTGACGCCGCGCCGCCCACAGAACTCCCAAAACGTGGGGGCGGACTACAGTCGGTCTGCTCTTGACCGCACACACCGCATTAGCCTGGTGGCTGTTTATGACCTGCCCTTCTTCAAGAGCTCGAGCTGGTTTGTGAAGAACCTGGTCGGCAACTGGGAGATCGCACCCATCTACACGTACGAGTCGCCGGAGTACGCGACGGCTCTCTCGGGTATCAACTCAAACCTGAATGGGGATAGTGCAGCATATATCGATCGCCCCATCCTGAACCCCAAGGGCCAGAAGGGAACGGGCTCGGGTATCACATCGTATGCCAACCCGAACCTGGCGAGCAACTGCGCGGCCGGCACAACGGCAACAGACCCCTACGGCACGCTGCTGTGCAATGACGACCTTGTGGCTTACGTGGCGAATAACCCGGACGCGGAATACATTGCTGCGGGTTCCGGCACGCTGCCTACGACAGGCCGCAACACGCTGCCTATCAATCCGATCAACAACATCGATGCAACGGCGATCAAACGGTTCAGCCTGGGTGAAGCTCGTTCGATCGAGTTCGGCGCGGGAGCCTTCAACGTGTTAAATCATGCCCAGTACATACCGGGCACGATCGACAACATCAACTCACCGGGCTACACAGCGTCAACGAACTTCCAGACCGTGACGAACGCCGCGTTCA
The DNA here is from genome assembly GCA_963839215.1 of uncultured Acidobacteriaceae bacterium. Classification (GTDB taxonomy): domain Bacteria; phylum Acidobacteriota; class Terriglobia; order Terriglobales; family Acidobacteriaceae; genus Telmatobacter. Next base: position 415,738 of record CAWITZ010000005.1, read on the forward strand.
ACCTGCCGGGCAAGTCCTTCATGGCGAATTCCCGTTCGATGCAGCTGAACTTGAAGTTCACGTTCTAACCCCTAACCGAAGCAAACCAACAAAGGGCACCCTGCGGGGTGCCCTTTGTGCTGCTGCGAAATAATGTGACGGCTCAAGAATGCGCTTGATCGAAGCGTGCGTTTTCCGATCAGGCTTTTTTGCGGCTGAGAGCTTTTTTTGCGGCCTTCTTGGTCGCGGCAGATTTCTTGGCCGCGGATTTTGCCTTTGGCGCGGCGGCTTTGGGTGCGGCTTTTTTTGTGGCTGATTTCGCGGGCGATTTCGCCGGTTTACTGCGGGCAGCGCGTGTTTTGGCGGCGAGTGCGGTTTTTAACTCGGCGTCGAACTCGGCAGGAGTGAGGGGTCGCGCGGATTTGCGGAGGCGCTCGATGTCGTAGAAGGCGCGGCGCTCAGAGAGAAAGACGTGAACGACGAAGTCGACGTAATCGAGGAGGATCCAGGTGCCCTCGCGCCGCCCTTCGACGGAGGCAGCGTAGATGTTGAAGTCGCGCTTGAGTTTGAACTCGATTTCGTCGGCGATGGTCTGGGCCTGACGCCCGTTGAGCGCCGAGGTAATGAGGAAAAAGTCGGCGAGGCCGGAGTCGACGGGGTCGAGCTCAAGGATGCGGGTGTCTTCGCCCTTCTTGTCTTCACAGACTTGAACGGCGGCCTGAACGAGAATCTGTGTCTGCTCGCGTGCCTGGGGGCTGGTCATGCGGTGGTTTCGCTCTCCATTGGCAATGGTAACAGCGAATGCAGGGACTGAGGGACCATGGGCGGCCCGCTGAGGGGTCGGTGTGGACGGAAGGCCCGTGAGGGAAGCCGCTAGCGGTAGAGGCCGCGGCTGGCGATGTAGGCGGAGACTGCGTCGGGGAGGAGATTCTGCATCTGACCGGGCTGATGTGGATTAGGGCCTGATCCAATTGCGCCCGAGGCGGCGTAAATTTGCGCGCGGATTTGCGCACGGATCGCGGAGGCGCTGACATCGATGTGGAGACCGGGAAGCAGGTAGAAGGGCGTGGTGGCCCCGGCGGGGTTGCGAAGCGTATAGATCAGGAGCTCACCGGGAGTTGTCTCGGCAAGAAGCGGCGTGGATGGCTCGCTGATGGTGAGGCCGGCTGGAAGCACCGCAGCGAGATCGTCGAGGGACTGGCCGGGCCGCGAAGCGACGATGAGCGGTGCCGTGAAGGGAATCTCTGCGCCGCGATGCCAGCGGCGAAGACCCAGAAAGGCATCGGCTCCCATGAGGCAGTAAAGCTCAGCGTCGAAGGGGAGATCAGCACGGACGGAGGCGAGGGTGTCGATGGTGTAGTTGGGAGCGCCGGTGGACGATGGCGCGTCTGCGAGGGAAACGAGGAAGCTGGGGTCGCCTTCGAGGGCGAGTCGCGTCATGGCGACGCGGTCTTCGAATCCGGCAGTGGAGCCCTGGGGCTTGAGGGGCTGCGCGCCGACGGGGGCGAAAAGGACCGCATCGAGATGAAGAGCACGCTGCGCCGCCCGGGCGATGGCGAGATGGCCGCAATGCGGCGGATCAAACGTGCCTCCGAAAAAGGCGAGACGACGAAGATCGAGGCCGGGCAGGTCCATGGCGGTATGGTAAATGCATGGGACGCGGAGCCACGGACCGGGGGAGATGATGCGTTATCTGATTGCGGTATTGGCCCTGGCGGGGGCGGTGGTTTCAGGACTGGCGCTGCAGGTGCACTATTCGACAGCGACAGAGCCGTGCTCGATCAACCAGCACTGGGATTGCGGAGTTGTGAATCACAGCCCATTCGCGATGATTGGGCATGTGCCGGTTGCGGCGATAGGGATTGCGGGATACCTGGTGCTCGGGGTGCTGGCGATGATGCGGCTGCGCTTCGCGCTATTTGTGACGGCGGTTTTTGCCCTGATCTTCTCGCTGCGGCTAACGTTTATCGAACAGTTTGATTTGCTGGTGTGGTGTTTGTATTGCGTGATCTCGCAGGGAATCATTGGGCTGATTTTTCTAACGAGCCTGGGATGGTTTACGGCGGAGTATGCGCGGTTGAAAAGCCGGGGCGCATGATTCGTAGTGAAGATGGTCGGGATTCCTCTGCGTTTATCTCCTGGGTTTTCAGTGCAATCTCGCCGCGGCACGTTGCGGTTGCTGGCCTTTGTCCGCGATGAATACGACGGCGACAGCTCCCTTTGGAACAGGTATTTCATGCGAGACAAATGGAGCCGCGAAAACCTGCAGCGGGCGCTTCTTCGTTCGCGAGACGAACGTCGTGCCACCGCACTCCGTGCTCTTGCCTGCTCCTGCAGAGATCGCTCGGGAGATGATCTCAGTCAGCCGAGAGTTTTCAGTCGGATCGGGTGCGGTTAGTCCATTTGCCGACAGATTCAGGTTATTCGTGGTGTCGCAAATGCGCCGCGCGGCCTGATTTGCCAAAACGGGTTTGCCATGGTCATCGACGAACACAACCGCGGTGGGAAGCTGGTCAAACGCGGTGTCGAGATCGGGAGTGCTTGAGTCCAGACCCTGTGACTGGCTGCGCATGCCGAGCGCGCTTTGAAGGTGCGGCGCAATCATCGTGAGAGGGGCCAGCTGTTTGCCTGCGAAGGGTGCCTCGTGCGTTCCGCGATAAACACTAAGAGCATGGAACACGCCTTCTGATTTGGTGGCGACGAGAGCAGCCATCTCGAAGACTTCAACGCGCTCAGAGGAAGTCGTTATAAAACTCGCTCTTCAAAAGGTCTTCTTCGGGCCAGAGCTCCTGCCCGCGAAGAATCTTGCCTGATCGCGCAACTTTGCGGCCGCGTTCGGTCCACTTGTCCAGCTGCCAATACCTGTTTTCATAATCATCGATATTCGCGCGATCCCTGACGGTGTCGCCAAGCGATGCCAGGAGCTTGTGTTCGCCGCTTCGGAAGTCATGGCTGAGCAGGGCAGCCTTGTTCACTGAACTTAGAGAGGCCAGCCGTGCGAGGGAAAACGTCCCACAATTCGGGCTGGAGAGGAGCCGAATACAGGGTTGCGAGAACGGCATTTGTAGCGGTGTTGGTGGTCATGGGGGTACCCACCTGTGAGAGGAATGATGTGAGAGTGGAGACGCCGCGAGCCGTCTCCGACGAGTGCAGCGATGGTAGCAGTAATTCGGTCAACAATCAAAATTTCCTGCGCAGGTTGCCGGCGTCGTGCCAGTAGGTGCTGCCATCCCGCTGATAAACTTGACCAAGAGCACGTTCAAACAGAGATACACGTGTTGTGCGACGGTCGGTATTTCGGGATAACTGGCGCCTGGCGTTCTCGCGCTAATGCGGCTGCGGTTGGCAGACCGGTGCGATCAGGACGAGGAGGTCGGAATGCAGGAAGATCAGGTGGTCAACTTTACGCCGATGTCTGTCGGGTACAGGGTGCCGTGGTTTACAAGACTGTTCATCCTTTATCTGCTTGTTGTCTTCGTCGTCATGGTCGTGCGGGTCATTCTAGCTGCCTGGAATTTAAGAAAGCTTCGGCGTCTTGAAGCCTCTTCTGCGCCTGATCCAGAGCGATTCCACAAGGTTTGGCAAGCCAGCCGCATGAGGGCTGACTCGCTGAAGAGAATTGCAGTACTGAGCATTTTGCTTGCGGTGGCAGATCTTTCGCTGGCTCTCGTCGATATTTTGCAGGGAGTGTCGACCGAGAAAGCGTCGAACCCCGCCTGGCTCGCGGGAAACGTAGCGGACGCGCTGCTACCCTTTGCTATGGCGATGCTTGTATGCGCAATTCTATACACGAGCAGCGCTCTTCTTGAGCGGGGATTGATGCGCCGGAAATTCAACTTTGACCAACTTGAGCGCGGGCTTGAGCCCGAAGAGCGTGAGACCCGCTGATAAACTTGATCCGAGAGCAATGTTCAAACAGAGATACGCGCGTTGGATGTATGAGTGGGAAACGAGGCTGACGACGCGCGATGAAAATCGCGTGGTGCGGCCGCTGGAGTGGGGCTTTGAATGGATTGCTCCGTGGCTGAAGGCGCATGGCTTTGGCGATGCTGCGCCGGGGCCGGAGATTGAGCGCGATGGTGCAGCGGCCGAGGCCGCGATGATGCGCATCAATGAGCTGCTGATCGAGCACAGCGAAGAGTATTTCGGATATGAGCGGCCAACGGATTTCCGGCTGGAGGATCGGCACCCCATGCTCTTTCCGACTAATGTGAGGCCGGAAACGCTGGAGATGGATGCGGAGATTCGCCGCGCTGCGGAAGCGGGAAAGACGGAGACGGCGCAGTTTCTGCGGTTCACGTCGCCGGAGCGGACGCCCTATGCGGAGAACGACCAGGTGAATGCCCGGTGGTATCCCGCGCCCGAACATAAAGACGCGAAGAGACCAAAGCAGGCGATTGTGGTGCTTCCGCAGTGGAATGCGGATGCGTTCAGCCATAACGCGCTGTGCGCAATCTTCAATCGCTTTGGCGTATCGGCGCTGCGGTTGTCGAAGCCGTATCACGATATCCGCAGGCCCAGCGAGCTCGAGCGGTCAGATTATGCGGTGAGCGCGAATATCGGGCGGACGCTCTCGGCGTGCCGGCAGGCGGCGGTGGATATTCGATGCTGCGTTGACTGGCTGGAGGAGCAGGGGTACGAGCATTTCGGCGTGCTGGGCACGAGCCTGGGTTCGTGCTACGCGTTTCTGGCGAGCGCGCATGACAAGCGAATCCGCGTGAATGCGTTCAACCATGCTTCGACGGCGTTTGGCGATGTGGTGTGGGCGGGGCAGAGCACACGGCATATCCGCGCAGGCCTGGAAGAGGCGGGGCTGACGCAGGCGAGGCTGAAGGCGCTGTGGGGCGCGATCAGCCCGGTGAATTATTACGAGCGGTTTGCGAGCGCGGAGGCGGGCGGGCCGGAGAAAAAGATTCGGCTGATTTATGCGGACTATGACCTGACGTTTCCGAAAGAGTATTCCCTGCAAGTGGTGGAAGCGTTCAAGCGCGTGGGCCTGAAGTTCGAGGCGAAGGTGCTGCCGTGCGGGCACTACACGACGGGCGAAACTCCGTACAAGTTCATCGACGGATGGTACCTAGGCTCGTTTGTGCACAGAGCGTTTAAAGAGCTGCGTGCCGAGGCCGCGTCGGTGCAAGTGCCGGCGGAGGAAGTGGTGGAAGAGGAAGTGAGTGCCGGGTGAGGGTCGCCCAGCCTCTCGCAAGAGAAGCCATGAGGTTCTCCATCGCTTACGCAGGGCTTCGCTTCACAACGCACTGGCAGTCACGCTTCCGACGTGTACCTACCTCGTTGTCAGCGACCCGCTTAGGCTCTGGCGTGCCGGAACTCGATGCCAGCCAGGTGCACCGTCCTCCCATTGGTTATCTGTCAGCTGCTCGACGTCGGTGCCGTCAAAGCGCATCACGAAAATCTCGCCATAGGGCTGTGGCGCATCCGTGTACGCTGCTTCGTCCTTGAAACCCATCCTTGAACTGGCGAACGCAATGTGCTCGCCATCAGGTGACCACGCCATGTGAGCGTCGTTGCCACTCCCGTTCGTCAGGCGCTTCAGAGAGCCGTCATCGGGCCTGATTGTGTAAACGTCGTATGTTCCACCAGACAGGCGCGCGAACATGATGAGGTCGCCGCGTGGAGACCACAGCGGAAAATTGTCATATCCATCGGTGAGTTTTGTTACGGCCCGAGTATCCAGGTCCATGATGCGTAAACCATTACCGTCGCGGCTGAATGAACGATAGACGAAGCGTTTTCCATCGGGCGAAAATGAGGGGAACGCATTATTGCCCCCGTCGCGCGTGAGTTCCTGAAATCCGGTTCCATCTGCATTGATGATTGCCACCCTGGCCCCGCCCTCGATGCGATCGCCTGGTTTCAAAAACTCAGAATGAAAGCCATCAAAGAACGCTGCAAACCCACCAATGCCAAAGATGATCCTGTGGCCGTCGGGCGACCATGAGCCCACCAGAGAATTGCCGATCGTGTCGCGATAAACAATTTGCGAGACGCCTGTTGCCACCGTAGTCACGGTGACAGCCGAAAGGCTTGTACGGCCATTGGGGAAACCGGTCGTTGCGAATTGAGCGCCCGACGGGCTGAACGTCGGAAGTGAGCCGCCGCTCGCGATTTGCAGCGCGTAGTTCGGATTCTTGCTGAACGCTTTCTGCAACGGCGTTGGAGCGATGAGAACACGTTTGTAAAAGATGACGAGTTTTCCGTCGGGCGACCACGACGCTGTTCGGATGGCACCTCGTGGACCCCGTCGGCCGCTTAGATAATAAATGCCGTCATCCGGCGGGTCCTTACGTATGTAGCCCATCTCGTTCTGGCCAATGGGAAACGGATTGATCTTCACGCCGGCAGCCTGCAATTCTGTGGATGCGTCTGTCATTGTGTCAACGGACATAAGGCGAGTGTCGTTGCCCGCGCCGGGGCTTGCGATCCGGTTTGCAAGCGTTTGTTGCGCAGTCATGCAATACGCTACCAAGTGACGACTGTCTCCCATCCACTTGGGACTTCCACAAAAATCCTGATTTACGGGTATCTCTTTCAGACCAGAGCCGTCGGGGTGCACGATGTAAAGATCAGCCAGTTGAAGTCGCTCCCACCGGCCCTCGCTGAACGGCATAGGTTTCGCACGTCCTGACGAGAACGCAATCCATTTCCCGTCTGGAGACCATGACGGTCGAAAATCTCCGCCTGCACCCGCTGTGAGTCGCTGCGTGAGGAGAGACGTCAGATCGAGGCTCCAAAGATTTGCGGTTCCACCATCGCGCGTGCTGACGAAGACCAGCTTCCGACCATCGGGCGAGAATGCAGCCTGATCGTCATACGCCGGATTTGTTGTTAACGCTTTGAGGCCGCTGCCATCGGGATTCACGCGAAACAGATCCGCCGATCCATTTCGCTCGGAAGTGAACACGATCGACTTGCCGTCTGGCGACCAGGTGGCGTCATAGTCAACTTCCGGGTCATGAAGCAGCGGGTGTTCGTTGCTGCCGTCGGATGCGGCCACGAAAATCTCAGGCTGCCCAACGAGCACGCGGTTGAACGCGATGGTAGGCGTGCTGGATCCATGGATCCCCACCAGCATCAGGCCAGTGATTGCAACTCGGAAGGAAGGCATCCCGGAAGTATATCGCTGCGGATCAAGTGACGGCTCTGCGGGCGGTAGTGTCCTTAAAGTGCGAGTTAGGACACTACCCTCTGCGGCTGCCGAGTTAGCGCAAGGGCCGCTCGTGGATCACCTTCAGTTTTAACGAACAGCCTCCAGGGACTAACTGTCACTTTTGACAGTTCCGCAGCGTTGCTGCGACTGCAATAATCACCCACGGATTTGGCAGACAGTGCGTCGCTGCCGCTCTTATCGCTGACCGAAAGCGCCGGATGTCCAACGCAAAGGAGCCAGCAGATGCCTAAGACAGAAAAGCCGAACATCCTCTTCATCATGGCCGACGATATAGGTTGGTTCAACATCAGTTGCAACAACAACGGCATCATGGGTTACCGCACGCCCAATATCGATCGGATCGCGAAGGAGGGCGCGAACTTCACCGACTTTTACGGCCAGCAGAGCTGCACCGCCGGCAGGGCGGCCTTCATCACCGGCCAGTCGCCGATTCGCACCGGCCTCACCAAGGTTGGCGTGCCGGGCGCCACGCTGGGCCTAAGCTTCGAAGATCCCTCCGTCGGCAATTTCATGAAGAGCTTTGGTTATGCGACGGGTCAGTTCGGCAAGAACCACCTTGGTGATCGCAACGAGCATCTGCCGACAGTCCACGGCTTCGACGAGTTCTTCGGGAACCTCTACCACCTCAATGCGGAGGAGGAGCCATACTATCCCAACTATCCCAAGGACCCGAAGTTCCGCGAGCGGTTTGGCCCGCGCGGCGTGCTGAAGTGCAAGGCCACCGACAAGGACGATACGACTGTCGATCCACACTTCGGCAAGGTCGGCAAACAGACGATCGAAAATACAGGACCGCTCCCGAAGGAGCGAATGGAGACGGTGGACGAGGAATTCCTCGCGGGTGCGCTCGACTTTATCGACCGCAAGTCGAAGGAGGACGCGCCGTGGTTCTGCTACTTCAACCCCACGCGGATGCACGTCTGGACACACCTGAAGCCCTCGTCAGCAGGGAAGACCGGGCTGGGGCTCTATCCGGACGGCATGGTGGAGCTCGACGGCTATGTCGGCCAACTTCTCAAGAAGCTCGACGATTTGAAAGTCGCCGACAACACCATCGTCGTCTTCACAACGGATAACGGCGCCGAGGTGATGGCATGGCCGGATGGCGGAGCAACGCCCTTCCGGGGCGAGAAGGACACCAACTGGGAAGGCGGCTGGCGCGTGCCCTGCGTGATGCGCTGGCCCGGCGTGATCGAGCCCGGCCGGGTCATCAATGACATCTGCTCGCTGCAGGACTTCATTCCGACGTTCGCCGCCGCCAACGGCGAGCCCGACCTCGTCGAGAAGGTGAAGAAGGGCCACGAGATGGGCGGCAAGGCGTACAAGGTCCATCTTGATGGCTTCAACCTGATGCCGTTCCTGGCTGGTAAAGAGGAGAAGTCACCACGCGAAGGCTTCATCTACTGGAGCGATGATGGCGACTGCATGGGAATGCGTTTGGGCCGCTTCAAAATCGTGTTTGCCGAGCAGCGATCCACGGGACTCGACGTGTGGCGCGAGCCGTTGTCCCCGCTGCGCGTTCCGAAAGTCTTCGATCTGCGCGCAGATCCCTTCGAGCGAGGCGAGGAGGGGACCAAGTACAACGACTGGTTCTTCGAACAAATTCCGCTGCAGTACCTGGCGCAGCCCTTGCTCGCGAAGTGGCTCTCAAGCTTCAAGGAGTTTCCACCGCGTGCTAAAGCGGCGAGCTTCAGCATCGACCAAGTCGTCGAAAAGCTGATGCCGAAGAGCTGATGAAAGCAGCGGATTCCATCGGCGCCTGGCCCGCGTGTCGGACGCGCTGGGCCGGAATGTGCCCCTCGACTCGCCGCTTCGCTCAGGATGGCAACTGCTTCTTTGCTGGCAGGCTGAGGCGGAGGAGTTTGGCGGGGTCGAGGTAGGCGCTCTGCCAGCGGACGGCCCAGTGGAGGTGCGGGCCGGTGACGCGGCCGGTGGCTCCGCTGAGGCCAAGGCGGTCGCCTGCGGAGACGTGCTGGCCCTCTTTAGCCTCGATGCGGCTGAAGTGCATGGAGAGCGTGTAGAGGCCGAGTCCGTGATCGATGACGACGCAGTTGCCTTCGTAGTAGAGCGGGCGCGCGAGGACAACGGTGCCGGAGTTGGAGGCGCGGACGGGTGTGCCCAATGGAGCGCGGAAGTCCATGCCCTTGTGAATGGAGGCGAGCTTGCCATTGAAGGTGCGGCGGGTACCGAAGCTGTCGGTTGGCTGGGCGCGAACGGGGGCGCGGAAGTCGCCGGACCAGAGGGGGCGATCGGCAGAGACTGCGAAAACTTTTTCCTTGAGGGCCTTGTCGGCGTCGATCTGTTTCAGCTCTTCGGGCCCCGGTGTGACGAATTTGGGGGGGACGGTGAGGACGCCGGTGCGGTAGTGGGCGGGAAGGATCTCGACGGTCTGGGTAAGGTCGCGGGCAGCGCGGTTGGCGTGAATGTGGAGCTGGATCGCGGAAGGAGCGGGAGCGGCTTCGACATCGACGCCGGCGAGGGCAAACCACTCTGACGCGTGGCCGGGGAAGAACTCGAGCTTGCGGTCGAGCCAATCACCGGTGACTGCGGTGGCGCCGGGCGCGGTGAGGCGCAGCAGTTCGGGTGATCCGGCGACTACGGGCGATGGATTGAGAAGAAGGCTGTCGGCATTCATAGCGCACCGCCCTGTTGTGCGCCGGCCTGGACGGATTCAAGCATGGTGGTGACGAGGGCTAAGGGCAGTCCGACGACGTTGAAGTAGCAGCCTTCGACGCGAGGAATCCAGCGGGCAGCGCGGCCCTGGATGGCGTAGGCGCCGGCCTTGTCCATGGGCTCGCCGGTGGCGATGTAGGCGGCGATTTCTTCGTCGGACAGGGTGAGGAAGCGAACGCCGGTGACTTCGGCGGCGACCTGGACGCCCGAGGCAGCGACGACAGCGACGCCGGTGATGACGCGATGCGTGCGGCCGGAGAGAAGGCGGAGCATGCGCGCGGCGTCGGCTGCGTCAGCAGGTTTGCCGAGGATGTGCGCGTCTAGGGTGACGGTGGTGTCGGCGCCCAGCACCACCGGTGCGGCAGACTCTTGGGACGAGATCTCAGAGAAAACGGCCTCGGCTTTTTGGCGGGCGAGGCGGACGACGTAGGCGATGGGGTCTTCGCTGGGGAGCAGGTCCTCGGGGATGTGCGCGGGTTGAACCTCGAAGGAGAAGCCAGCCTGGGTGAGGAGTTCGCGGCGGCGGGGCGAGGCTGAGGCGAGGATTAGGCGCATGGGTCGGGATGAGTGAGCGGGGATCAGTGGTCGGGAATCCGTCGTCAGGAATCAGTGTACAGTTGGGCGATTGGGTTCTGTGTATAGGATTGAAGACGCTATGATTTCGGCGAATCGTGCATTGGCGGAGCGGCTGGAGGCGGTGGAGGGATTTGCGTGCATGCAGTTTGCGGTGGCACGCAAGGAACTGCATCCGGAGTGCGGGTCGGCATGGATGAAATGCGCGGGCGCGGATGTCGTGTTTGATGGCGTGGATGCTCCCACGACACAGACATTCGGACTGGGGATGTTTGAAGAGGTGACGGCTGAGAAGCTTGCACCAATTGAAGCGTTCTTTGAGGAGCGCGGGGCGGATACGATGCATGAGGTATGTCCGCTTGCCGGAGCAGCGACGCTGGATTTGCTGTGCGAGCGGGGATATCGGCCGTTTGAGATCAGCAATGTGATGTACCGCGCCGTTGAGGAGCCAGCAGCGCATCGGGACGAACCCATCAGGGTGCGCGTGATTACTGCGGATGAAGCAGAGACGTGGAGCACAGTGAGCACGCGCGGGTGGACGCATGAGCATCCGGAGCTCAAAGAGTTTGTGAAAGAGATGGGCGCGATTATTGTGAGACGCAAGAATAGCCCATGTTTTCTGGCGGAGCTCGATGGCGTACCGGGCGCAGCGGGCGTGCTGATTCTGCATGAGGGCGTGGCGCTGTTTGGCGGAGCGGCAACGGTTCCCACGATGCGGAGGCGGGGGCTGCAGGCTGCGCTGCTTGAAGCGCGCATGAGCTATGCGCATGCACATGGATGCGATCTCGCGATGATGGTCGCCGAGGCGGGAAGCGAGTCACAGAGAAATGCGGAGCGGAAGGGATTTCGCGTCGCATATACAAGATTGAAGTGGAGAAGAAGAGCGAACAGCCAGCCATGATGCCGCAAGTACTGAGAGGTTGCCCATCCGATCAGGAAAGATACTAGCTTTCATCTCGTAAACAAGAAGCAGTCTTATTGGAAGTCCCTTCCTAAATTCAGACCCACTTTTCAAATAAGCCGAATCTTGGAGCAATCCATCGAGCGAGGAGGCGCGTTCTAACCACAGGCGGCACGAGTTTCGGGAAGCGGCCGTGATTCCCCCTTTGGAGAATGAATGTGGAGAAACCTGACAAGCTCGTACAAAGGAATCTATCTCGCCGCCGATTCATGGCGGCCAGCGCATGCGCAGGCTCCGCTGCGTTTGCAATTACGACCGGCTGCACCAGCAACAACTCGGGAAGCGGTTCAGGTGGTTCAGGCGTCGGTACACCACCCAGTATTACCGACACGGACATCCTGAACTTTGCTCTGAATCTCGAGTATCTGGAGGCCGAGTTTTATCTGCGAGCGGTGAGCGGCACAGGGCTTTCAGATACAGATGCGGGAACGAATGCTGGAACTGTGTCCGGGGGCTCGCAGGTAGTCTTCAAGACGCCTGCGATTCAGCAGTACGCGCAGGAGATTGCGAATGACGAACTGGCGCACGTGCGGTTCCTGCGCAAAACATTGGGGACCTCTGCGGTCGCCAGGCCTGCGATCGACCTGACGAACAGCTTTAACGCTGCTGCTGCTGCGGCTGGAATCGGAGCCACATTCAATCCTTTCGCGGACGAGGACAGCTTTATTGTTGGTGCGTTCACGTTTGAGGATGTGGGGGTGACGGCGTATCACGGCGCCGCGACGCAGCTGACCGTGCAGGGCAACCTGGCGGCGGCGGCAGGCATTCTGGCGACGGAGGCGTATCACGCGGGTGAGATTCGGACGCTGTTGGCTCAACTTGGTACTCCGTTCATCACGTATGCCAACCAGATCTCTGCGCTGAGGGCGACTGCGGGCGGAGGCAACGAGACCAGCGTGTCGGGAACCACGATCGTGGCAGCGGACTCGAACTCGATTTCCTACGATCGCACTACGGACCAGGTACTGCACATTGTGTATCTGAGCCCGGCTGCCGGTGTTGTTAACATGGGCGGATTCTATCCCAATGGTATGAATGGCAAGATCACTGCATCAGCATCCTAAGGAGCAAACGCGATGGAAACTATGGAAAAGGAAGTCACCGTGATATCTGCGGAAAAGTCGTCACGGCGGGATGCGATTCTGCTGGGCGGCGCTGCGCTGGCGGGTCTTGCGATGAGCAAGGGGGCGTTTGGCCAATCTCTGACAAACGATATAGACATTCTGAATTTCGCTCTCAACCTCGAGTTTCTGGAAGCGCAGTTTTATACGCTGGCGACAACAGGAATGACGCTGGATCAGGCCGGCATTTCCACGAAGGGGGGAAGCGGATCCGCGGGTGGCACGGTCACAGTGAAAGCCAACGCGCTGGTGCCGTTTGTGACTCCGCTGCTGCAGCAGTTTGCTGCGGAGCTGGCGATGGATGAGCAAAACCACGTGAAATTTCTGCAGGCGCAGCTTGCGGGCTCTGCGGTGGCGATGCCGAACATCGACCTGATGAACAGCTTCAATGCTCTAGCGCAGGCCGCGGGACTTGGTGCGACGTTTGATCCTTTTGCAAGCGAGATCAATTTTTTGCTGGGCGCATTCATTTTTGAAGACGTGGGCGTAACGGCTTATCAGGGAGCCGCGGGGCTACTTTCGAACAAAACCTTCCTCGATAAGGCGGTGGGCATTCACAACGTGGAGGCTTACCATGCTGCGAGCATTCGCACGCGCATCTTTCAGGCGGGAACGGCAGCGCAGATGGCGTCACAGGCAATTGCCGCGACACGGGCGAAACTGGATGGGACGGGGAACGACGACATCGGCGTGGGCGTGATGAACGGAGCGGCGACGATTGTGAACAACGACGCAAATGGAATGACGTTTGCTCGCTCGACTGGCCAAGTGCTGAGCATTGTGTACGGTGGCGGCGCAGCTGGAGTCGGCGGAGCGTTCTATCCGAATGCTATGAATGGGAATATTAAATAGACAGACGGGTGGTGGGTTGGTGCTCTCCCAGGTCTCAACACGAGACCTGGGCCACCCTGCGAAGAGGAAACGGGGAGCGGATAAAGAGTCCTTTGACGGAATGCGCCCTGGCAAGTGGCTATCGAGGACCTCCGGTTCCGCAGCCAGCTATTGGCCAATCTCATTAAAAAACAGGAGTATTCATCGACCTTGCGCCTGGTGACGCCGAGTTCCTGCTCGTTCCATGGCCAATTGGTGATCCGAATCCTCGAGGATGCCCCGCGCGCCTCCACAGACGCGGAACGAGGTATGGCGTACGGTCACGGGAACAATGACAAAGCAGTGAGTCAACAAGTTGGAAGTTGGCTGGTGCGGCTAGAATCTGGGCAGATGTAATGGAAGGGAACGATGAGCACAGTTCTGGTGACGGGTGGATCGGGGTTTATCGGCAGCCATGCGATTGTGCAGTTGCTGGCGGCGGGGCATAAAGTGCGCACGACGGTGCGGAGCCTGGAGCGCGAGGCCCATGTACGCTCTTTGGTGAAGCAGGGAGCCGGTCTTGAGCCGGATGAGCGTCTCACGTTCTACGAGGCGGACCTGCTGGTTGATGGTGGATGGAAGCGGGCAGTGGAGGGCTGCGACTATGTGCTGCACATGGCATCGCCGTTTCCGGCGCAGGTGCCGAAGGATGAAAACGAGCTGATTGTTCCGGCGCGGGAAGGGACTCTGCGTGTGCTGCGGGCCGCTCGGGATGCCGAGGTGAAGCGCGTGGTGTTGACGTCGTCGTTTGCCGCGGTGGGATATGGGCACGCGCCGCAGAGCGCGCCCTTCACGGAGAAGGACTGGACGGATCTGAACGGCGAAGGCATCTCGCCCTACGTGAAGTCGAAGACGCTGGCTGAGCGTGCGGCGTGGGAGTTTATTGGGCGCGAAGGCTGGCGGCTGGAACTGGCGGTGGTGAATCCGGTGGGCGTGTTTGGACCGGTGCTGGGCGCCGATTATGCGACGTCGATTCTGATTGTGCAGAAGATGCTGGAAGGTGCGCTGCCGGGATGCCCGCGGTTGAAATTTGGCGTGGTGGATGTGCGGGATGTGGTGGACATGCACCTGCGGGCGATGACCGATCCGGCGGCGAAGGGAGAACGGTTTCTGGCGGTGGCCGGAGACTTCAAGTGGATCGTGGAGATGGCGCAGGTGCTGAAGAGCCGGATGGGAGACGCGGCGAAAAAAGTGCCGGCGCGGCAGTTGCCGGATTTTGTGGTCAAGCTCGCGGCGATGAAGGATTCCGCCGTGAAGCAGATCATTCCCGAACTCGGCATCGAGAAGAACGCGACGAGCGAAAAGGCACAACGGGTGCTGGGCTGGGCGCCGCGCTCGTGGGAAGACGCGGTGGCGGCGACGGGAGAGAGCCTGGTGAAGCTGGGACTGGTGAAGACGACCTAGGGACTGAGCACCGGAAGACAATTGGACAATAAAGGCTCCGGAACGGCCCCGCGCTGAAGGGTTGCAGGGAGCTTTGCGTGCCGAGGTGCAGGCGAAGAGTCTTGCGCCTATCTGGAGTCATTCCCCTCGGAAGACTTCGGCTGGACGACTGTCACTTTTGACAGTGTGAAGGGGCGGTTTCCCGGTGGTAGGTTGGTTTAGTCGTGTCGGTTGCAGTGCGCAGGTCCGGCCGCGCCCGGTTGCTGTTCAGACAAGAGAACCATTGAGGGGGCAGGTTTGAAGCCAAGATGGATCTTTGCCGTTCTGACGGTGTGTTTTGCGGGAGTCTGCGGGATGGCGCAGGAGACTGGATCGAGCAGTCCGGAATCGACGAAGACAGAACAGACGAAGACGGAATCGACGAAAGAGGATCAGCTTAAAGTGAACTGGCTCTATGGGTCGTTTGTGCCCAAAGAGATTCCTCTGGTGGCTTTGAACAGGGATATGCGAGTCAAGCTGTATGTGCGGCAGACGTACCTGACGTGGGGAATTTATGTAAAGACCGTGTTTTTCGCGACGCGCGACCAGCTTCACGATACGTATCCAGAGTGGGGAGACGGATTTTCAGGGTTCATGAAGCGTGCCGGTTCAAGACAGGGTGAGTTCATTATTCAAAACTCAACGATTGCACTGGGCGATGGGCTGCTGGGATGGGAGCCGCGCTATGACCGTTGCCGGTGCAGCGGGGTTTGGCGGCGGACACGGCACGCAATTGTGAGGAATTTCGTGACCTATGACCAGACCGAGAAAGGGCTGCGCCCGCAGATCATGCCGTATCTGGGTGCATTCGCGGGGAGCGCCACAGCCACGACCTGGCAGCCCGGCAACCCTCAATGGCAGATCAAGGGGTATCAGGCCGTGATCACGCAGGTGCCGGTGGGAATGGGGATCAACTGGATTAGCGAGTTTGCGCCGGAGCTATTCGGCTGGATCCCCAAGCGGAAGAAATGACGATATCAGTCCTTGGCGCGTGTTCGAGAGGCACGGAAGGGCGCCGACAAGGGGCGCCTTCCAGTAAGGAGATTGGGATCAGTGTGACCTGCGCACGAGGTGGACTGGTGTGAACGCGGCCGGACGCCGCGAAAGCCTCATTTGAGGAACGCCGGCTGGTGCAACTGTAAGTTCTTACAGTTCTAAAGGCGCTGTTGCGGGAGTAGGTCAGGGCGCTGCTGGTCCCCGCAGGGAGGAATGGATGCCTGAGGCTGGAAACAGAAATATCGACGTTGCGATCGATTTGAACGATCCACATAGGCACGGGCCGCGGGCAGAGGCGCAGAGCCGGATGCATAAGACGATTGAACTAGTTGAAGCCATTGTCCTGTCACTGGTTGCGGTGTTGACAGCGTGGAGCGGCTACCAGGCGGCGCGGTGGGGAAGCGAGCAGGCCATTCTGCATGGGCGGTCGTCGCGGCTTCGCGTGGAAGCCCAGGCGCACGAGGTGGTGGCGAACCAGGCCAAGCAATATGACGCTGCAACGGTGACGAGCTGGATTGAAGCAGAAGCGCGCGGCGATAAAAGGCTGGCGGCGTTTTATGAAAGGCGGCTGCTGCCTGAGTTTGTGCCGGCATTTGAGGCGTGGAAGAAGACCGACCCTCTAAACAATCCGAGTGCGCCCGCAGGTCCCGCGAAGATGCCGGAGTATCACGATGTGCTGGGCGACCGATCGGCCGGGGAGAACAACGAGGCGACGGAGGTGTTTGAGAAAGGCACCCATGCACGCGAGGTTTCCGATCAGTACATTCGCGCGACGGTAGGGCTGGCAACAGTGCTGTTTTTGACCGCAATGGGGCAGCGATTCCGGTCGTTGCGGATTCGCGCGGCCCTGATGGGAATTACTTTGCTGATTCTTTGCGTGCCGCTATGGCACATCCTGACGCTGCCGCGAGATTGAAGAGAGCGCGGCTCAGGTGCAGGACAGTAAGTAAAAACGGCGCCCGTCGAGACGTCCTTTGGTTCGCGACGGTGAGGGATCAGTGTGACCTGCGCTCACGGTGATTCTGGCGGCGATCGACTTTCTGGGCGCGGGTATCCGGGGCTCCATTGCGGCGTTCTTTTGGGGTGGCGCGACGCTCTTTGAAGAGAGCCTTGCCGACCATGACGAACTTCTCAATGTTCGAAGCTTCAGCCGAGGCCGGAGGAACGATTTCAGAAATGGTGATGGACGCGAGGCCAGGGATGACCGGGCCGCGGGCGCCTGCTTTGCGCGGCGCCGTCGCCGGAATCACCTTGAGTGCGGTGCCGGGGGTGGGCGCTGCTTTGGCAGAGGTTTCGGTGTCGGTAACAGTTTTAAGAGCTTCGATGGGTGCGGGTGCTTCGGAAGTGTGGGCAGCGGCTTCAGCAATGTCGGCAGCGGCGGCAGAGGCTGCAGCGGCTTCGGCTCCGCTGGTGAGTAGCTTGTTGAGGACGGGAATACTGATGCGCTGGGTTTCGACGAAGTCAACGCCTTCTGCGGTGAGAGAGAAGTCGGAGTTGTCGGCCTTGCCGATGTAACCTTTGCGCGTGAGGTACCAGGTAGTGAAGTCGAGGTAGTCACGAGGAAAGCCCATGCGCTTCTCGATTTCGGTGAGGCTTACCTCAGGGTTGTAGGGATTGGTGCGGCGTTGGTAATAGAGGACGGCAAGCACGGCGAGACGGCGGTTGAGCTCCCCCTGAAGGTTATCCATAAAGTCGACCGAGCTGGACATGGGTTGCTTTTCAGTCTCATCGCTGTCGCGGTTGTTGTCATATTCGGCGCGGCGCTCTGAATCGGAGAGGACGTCGTAGGCGGACTTTAATAGATAGAACTTTTCGGGATTGCCGGATTCGGGATTGTCGGGGTGAAAACGCGCGGCAAGGAACTTGTAGACCCGGTGGATGGTGTCGTGATCGGCGTTGGGGCTGATCTGTAGAAATTCATAGTAATCGAGAGTCTGCGCGGCGGTCATTCGTTAGCGCCTCTGGCTTTCAAGTCCCGAACTCGATGTGCTTGCCCGAGTTCCTAGCAAGGATTGGAACATCAAAGAGCATCAAGGTCGTTAGCTATTCAGAGGAATGGGCGTACCACTTTTGGGGAGGAAACGACAGCGGCGCGCTCAATGGCGAAAAAGGATCCAGGCAAAGGCGAGGACAGCCAAGAAAATCCTCTCTTAACGGACCTATCGAGAGGGAGAAAGCGGAGAAATATGCGGGACTGGCGGGGGAAAGGAATTGGATTGGATGGAGTGTAGCGAAGCGCGGAGTTCGTGGAGAAGCGGGGCGAGAAAGAGGCCACCGAAGACTGGCGGGCATTGCTCAAGGCGCATGAGTGAGCGACGGAGCAAGGAGCGCGCTCCGACGAGATTACCGCGCTGGAGATGATGGAATGCGGCGGTGATCTGGATGACGGCCTGCAGAAAGCTTTTCTCCGGCTCTTCGAGTTTGAGCCAGACGGCTTCCCAATATTCGTGGGCTTCAAAGAACTCTCCCGCCCGGTAGCATGCGAGGCCTGTAGCGAGAGGAGGAGAGGACCAGTCGAGGGAGCTCACAGAGGGCAGTTCATCGCGTGGAGGGCATTGAAGTCAATAGCGGGGGATTGCAGGGAAGGCAACGGCGGAAAAAACGGGGCAGGCGCCAGGAAAAGGGCAGGGGAGGATTCCGGATTGCGCAGTCCGGAGAAGGGAGATTTACTTCTTTCCGACGAGTTCAAAACGGCGATGAAGAATAGTCCTCGGACGGCAAGCGATGAGTTTCTGTGGCTCAGCAGTGGTGCCGTTGCTTTGCAGGAGCATGAGTTCCTGCTCGGTTTCTTCGGACTGGTTGAGAAGGGATTCCAACTCTTCGCGGGCGTCACGACGGCTGTCATGATGAGCAAATGCAGAGGAAATAACCCGCCGCAAATGTTTTTCCCGGCGTTGAAGATGTGAAACGGTTCCTTCAAGTTCATCAATGCGTTGATTCGTAGATTCCGCCATGTTTCTATTGTACGCCCGGGTTTGTCACATACCCTTGGTCACAGTGCTGCAAGTTGCAGGATTGGCAAGGGTTGAGATGAGGAAATCCGTGCGGAAAAAGCGGGCAAAATCAAGGAATTTCAAAGGAAAAATGCCGAGGGCCAGGGAAGCCTTCGGCATTAGCCGAAGGAGACTTTGCCGGAGGCGAGATTGTAGACTCCGGAGTCTACTTTGAGCTTGCCGGAGCTGACTGCTTGCTTGATGACAGGCGATGCGGTGCGGAGCAGGTCGGCCTGGATGCGCGCGTTGGCGAGAATGGCGGCGTCGAGGTCGCCGGCTGACTGGTCAACGGCGCGGCGAAGATAAGGGTAAAGCGCGCTGATCTGACCGGGAACCGCTTCGGCTTTCATGGCGGCTTTTACGGCTCCGCAATTGGCGTGGCCCAGGACAACAAGGCATTTAACGCCGAGGACCGCGACGCCGTATTCGAGGCTGGCGATGATCTCTGAGCTGGCAATGTTGCCGGCGACTCGTGCGACGAAGAGGTGGCCGATGGTTTGGTCGAAGATGAGCTCAACGGGAACGCGGGAGTCGGCGCAGGAGAGAATCGCGGCGAAGGGCTCCTGTTTGTCGACGGTGTGATTCTTGAGCGCGTCGAGATCAGCCTGGATGGAGGTGAGCTGATTTGCGGCGAAACGGGCGTTGCCGTTGATGAGCTCCTGCAGGGCCTGGTCGGGCGAAAGGGCGGACTGGGCCGCGGCGCGGGGAGCGGCGATTTCAAACGCGGCAGGCACGGCTGCGGCGATGACGGCGGTTGAGAGAGCATTGCGCAGGAAGCGCCGTCGGGCGGGATCATGGGTGTCGAGGACATTGCACATGGCGGTGTGTCGCTCCTTTGGGTCGCTGCGTAAGGCGTGGCCCGCGTGGAGAGGGAGCGGGCCGTGTGGGCAATTGTCGCATGGAGACACGCTGAGGCCGACTGTCAATTCTGACAGTGCAGAAGGGAGCGGGCCAGTTGTATAAGAAAGGCGTGCTGGAGAAGCTGAGTCGCAGAGAGGCGCTGCGCATTGCCGCAGGTGCCGCAGTGGCGAAAGCTTTGCGTCTTTCTGCGTGGACGAGCGAGACCCGAGGAAGCGCGGGCGGCCCGAGCGCTGCAGAGACAAGAGCGATTGCGCGGGAGGCGTATGTTTATGCGTTTCCGATGGTCGAGAACTACCTGAGCATGTATCAGCTTGCACTGGATCCAGGCGGAAAGCAGTACAAAGGCCCGGTGAACGAAGTGCACAGCGAGGCTGCGGCATTTACGCCGACGGGTGCGGCGCTTGCATTGCCAAGCCTTGTGACACCAAACTCTGTGGCACCAAATCTGGATACGATTTACTCCTGGCTGATGGTGGATCTGAGGGCGGAGCCGCTGGTGGTGACGCTGCCGCAGATTGAAAAGAACCGCTACTACTCCCTGCAACTGGTGGACCTTTATACCAGCGATGTTGATTACGTGGGGACGCGGAAGGACGGGAACAAGGGCGGGAATTTTCTGATTGCGGGACCGGGCTGGCAGGGAGAGAAGCCGGCCGGGATACGGCGAGTGATTTCAATTGCTACTGAGCTGATGTTTGCGCAGTTTCGTACGCAGCTTTTCAACGAGGCGGATCTCGACAGGGTAAAGGAGATTCAGAGCGGGTACACGGCGCAGCCGTTAAGCGGGTATCTGCGAAGGGAGCCGCCGGATGCAGCGCCGGAGATTGCGTATCCGCCGATCAGCCCCGAGACGTTCGAGCCACGTTTCTGGAAGTACGTGAATTTTCTGCTGCAGTTTTGCCCGGCTCTTCCGCAGGAGGCAGAGCTTCGCACCCGATTCGAGCGCATTGGTGTGAAGGCGGGCGCGTCGTGGCCTCCCCGGGATATGCCGCAGGCAGGGTCCCGTTCTGTGGAAGAGGCGGGCGGGCAGGCGCACAGGGACCTCGAGCAGGACGCGCTGAAGCTGACGACGCCAGTTGGGCTGTTTGGCACGCCGAGAGAGATGGCAGGGCGGTACTGGGAGCGGGCGCTCGGAGCGATGGCGGGACTCTACGGAAATCCTGCAGTGGAGGCGACGTCGGCGCGATATACGCGGGATGGCTTCGGCGAGTCGCTGGATGCGAGCAAGTTTGATTACACGCTGGTTTTTGAGAAGGGGAAGCTGCCGCCGGTGAAGGCGTTCTGGTCGCTGACGATGTATGACGGGAAGACGCGGTCCGTTGTGGACAACACGCTGAATCGGTACTTGATCAACTCCTTGATGCTGCCCACGTTGAAGAAGAACGCAGAGGGCGGCATCACGCTCAATCTGCAGCACGATTCGCCGGGAGAAGGGCTGGAGTCGAATTGGTTGCCGGCGCCGAAGGGACCGATGGAAGCGATGCTGCGACTCTATGTGCCGGAGGAGGCGGCGCTGGATGGGGAGTGGGCAGCGCCGGCGATGCAGAAGGTGGAGAGGCAGGGGGCAGTGGAAAATGGGCTGCAGGGGATAGAGAAGAAAAAGCCGGCTCATCGCGCACCCCGCAAGCATGTACATCACGGGGTGTAGGGATCGGTGGACCAGCGGGCGAGGATCCTTTGGGTTGGTTCCTCGCGCAAGTTTGCGCCGGCTGTTCGCCCTGTGGTACCGAAATGGCGTATAAATGCATGCCCTATTCACCCGGTTGTTTGGTATTTTGGGTAGACTCGGTTTCGAGCTGGCCTTCTGAATGAGAGCTTCGCTGCCTCGGCATTACAGAATTTCGCTCGTTGGCGTCCTATTTGGCGCGACCGCGGCCTTTGGATGTGACGCGGTACCTGCCGGCCAGCCGTTGTGGATTCGACTGGCAGCTCCTGTTTCGACTTACACGGCAAAACCTGGTGACGCTGTTGGCGGCATTCTGACGCAGCAGGTGACATGCGGCAGCGAAGTGGTGTTGCCGATGGGGACGCCTGTGGAGGGCTTTGTGCGCAGCCGGCACAAGGTGGGATGGGGGCTGCGCCACGAGACGGCGTCTCTGGAGCTCGAATTTACGCGGGCGATTCTCGAGGGCGGAATGACGGTGCCGCTTGCGGCGCGGGTGGCTGAAGTGGAGAATGCGCGCGAGACGGTGCGCAATGGAGTGATCGAGGGGATCCGCAGCTCGAAGACGTTCCAGGGGGGGATCAATAGCAGGCTCGTTGAACTGCCGACGTGGAATCCGTATTCGCACCTGGTGCTGACTACCTACAAAGCGTTGTTCCCGATTTTTCCGGAGCCGGAGATTTACTATCCGGCGGGCACGGATATGCGACTGAAGACGGAGCGGCCAATCGTGCTGCCGGCGCGGATCAGGGATGCTGATTTCAAGCAGTCGGCGACGCTGGAACAGGATTCCGACGAGAACGAGGCAATGGTGGCGCACCTGCCGGTGCGGGTGACGACGAAGAAGAACGTGGACGCGGACCTGGTGAATCTCGTATTTGAAGGCACAGAGCCGCAGGTGAGGGCGGCTTTTCAAGAGGCGGGGTGGCGCACCGCCGATCGCCCCGCAGTCAGCAGCTTCATGAAGTACCTGTATGCGGTGCTGAACAACAGCGGATACGCCCAGCAGCCGATGACGACTTTCCTGATGGATGGCAAGCCGGAGCAGATGAACTGGCAGAAAAATCTGAACAGCTATGGGCGACGCGACCACGTGCGCATCTGGCAGTGGCAGCGGGTGGGAGCGGACCCGGTGTGGGTAGCGTCGTCAACGCGGGACACGCGGGCGGTGATCTCGCTGAGGCATGTGGAGTTTGCGCATCACATTGCGCCGGCAATAGACGAGGAACGAGCGTCAGTGATTCGCGACCTGAACTTTGCCGGCTGTGTGAAGCAGGTGAGTTACGTGGAGCGGCCGGAGATGCCGCTGGCCACCATGAATGCCACGGGGGACGTGATGCATACCGATGGCTCGGTGGCGGTGGTGAAGCTGCAGGATTGCCGTCCGAGGGAGCCGCAGCTCGATTCGACGACGAACGCCAGGAAGTTCAAGCCGGGGAATATCGTCTTCCGTTATGTACGCAAAGAGATTCTGACGCTTCGCAATGACCTGTGGCGCGAGAACATTATTTATGGCACGTACGAGGTGGGACGTCTTGCGGTTGACCTCGATTCGCAACCGGACGGATGCGCGACTTCGCGAGTCGCTGGAAGCGGATGCCCGGGTGGCTACGCCTCCGCAACCGGCGACGGCAGGCGGCTCGCGCTAGAAGCTCCTGCGAGTAGGGTAGGCGGACCAGCGATTACACGCGCGTATGCGACTCTTCGCGACGCTTGAAATAGCGATACGCGGCGACGGTGAGGAAATTCATGAGGATGCCAATCAGGTTCCAGATGACGACCGGCCGCGACACGATCAACAGGCCGTAGTAAACCCAAATCACCTGAAAAATGCACATGATGGCCGACATGCTGGGGTTCATGCCTGCGCTCGACCTGCGTCTGAGCATTGCGAGAAAGGCCGGAAGACCGGCGAAGGTCGTTCCAAAACCGGCGACGACGCCGACGATCTCTGAGCGCTGAAGGTTTGGATCAAGCAGACTTTTGGTGTCGTGCGGGACAAATCGTTCACAGCCCGTCAACACGATCATGCCAAGGAGAAGAACAGCTGGCATCGTTCGATTAAATCGTCCCATGTCCACCTTTCCAAAGACGCCCACAGGAGATCTTCGTGCGGGAAACAGTCGCTGCCTACTGTCCTTTTTGACAGGGGGTGATGGCTAATGAGCGTAGGGATATGTAGACCAGCGGATGAGGACCTGCTGGATGTCGTCGGGTGTTACGTCGATGACGGAAGAGGCGGCGACGCCGAGCCGTTCCCCAACAAGGCGAAGGTTTTCGCGCTCCTTGCGTTCCTCATCGGAGTAGAAGCGCGCCTTCTCGAATTCATGATTGACGATTGCGTGCTCGTGACGATCTGCAATAGAACGAACCTTCTTCTGCGCTTCCGCGATCTCTGGATGGATGCTACGTGTGAGCGTCGCGCGTGCACCAGCCGCGTCGAGCAGATCGAGTGCAGTCTGAAGAATTGACCCGCAAGATGGATTTGCAGCTGCGGCGTGGAGGGCGGCCTCGACGGATGCATCGGAGTAGCTGATGCCGTGGAATTTCTCGAGAGTGGTCTTGCGGGCGCGGACGACGTCGACCACGGACTGTTTGTCGAGCGGGTGTATGTGGATTTCGCGAAAGATGTCGAGGAGCCAAGGATGGGACTTTAGCGCCCCGGTAAACTCCGATTCGTCCGCGACGGCGACGCACTGGAGATTTGGGTGTGCGTGGACCCACCTCAGAAATACGGGTAATGAATGCGAGCCGGCGCGAGCCTGTAAAGCCGAGAGCCGCTGGCTCAGATCGATGAAGAGGACGGCCGGTTTGGGATTGGGGTCGGCGGCAAAGAGCTTCGCGAACTCAGAGGGTTCCGCTTCGATGACGCGAGCGTCAGCGAGGCGTGGCGGGACTGCGCCGCCTGCGATGCGCTGAGCGAGTGCGTGGACGACGGCGGTCTTGCCGGCTCCATGAGGGCCGACGAGGAGTGGAAACTTGCCTTGGGTACAAAGGACTTCGATGGCGGCGGCGACCTCCTTGTCTCGATCGATCACGGGATGGAGAGCGCCCTCCTGTGCCGCCTGAGTAAGGTCCCTGAAGATGCTGGACGCGGGTGCGCCCGCGGCAGCGTGGAGTGGCGCTGCAGGCTGCGGCGGGAGGTCGACGAGCTGCGCACGCGCCGAGTCGATCTGAATGCCGCGCTCCTTGAGGATGCCCGCGGCGAAGGAGTTTTCTTCGCGAAGGATGCCGAGGAAGAGGTGTTCAGTGCCGATGTGTTTGTTGTAAAGGCGCTCGGCCTCTTCGGCGGCATAGGCGAGGATTCGCTTGGATTCGTTGGAGAGAGGGAGATCGACGCTGGTAGAGACTTTTTCGCGGATCGTGGTGGCCTTTTCGATCTGCTGGCGGATGGATTCGACGGAAGTGTGTGAGCGGAGGAAGCGGTTGGTGAGGGCCTTGTCCTCGCGCAGAATGCCGAGAAGCAGATGCTCGGTTTCGATGTATGGGGAGCCAAACTGGCTGGCCTCATAGCGGGCGAAGAAGATAACGCGACGTGCTTTTTCGGTGTAACGCTCGAACACGGTGCGATCGCTCCAGCTTTGGCATTGGGCAGGATGATTCTAATACGCAATGGCTGGTCCAGCGATTCAACTGCTACTGCGAGTAGGGGTAGGCGGACCAGCGGGCGATGACCGCCTTGATGTCTTCCGGCTTGATGGTTTCAGGCCCGGAAGATTTGGCTGGCTTCTTCTGCTTGAGAGCGTGGAGATGTTCCTGTTGCTTGCGCTCTTCTTCGCCGATGGCGCGGGCTTCGTCAAATTGGCGTTTCTGCATGGCGGCCTTCTTCTGTGCACCGAGCGCGTCGAGCTTTTTGAGTGTTTCGGTGACTTCAGCGGGGGGCTTGCCGCGGCGAAGTTTGGCGATGGAGCCGGCGACGTCGAGCAGTTCGATGGCGGTGCGGGGCAGCGTGGCTCCCGACATATCGCGCGTAGCGGCTCGCATGGCTGCCTCAAGGGAATCCTCGTCGTATTTGACTCCGTGGAATTGCTCGAGTATTGGCTTGCGATTCTGCAGCGCCTCGAGTGTAGCTTCTTCGCTGAGAGGGCGGACCCGGACTTCGCGGAATTCCTGAATGAGCCATGGGCTGAGCTGGACGGCGAGGGGGAATTCCTTGTCTTCGGCGAGGGCGATGCAGCGCAGGCCGGGCATAGAGAGAGTCCACTGAAGGAAGCCCGAGAAATCGTGGGAGCGGGGGCGGACGGGCGCGGTGGAAAGGCGCAGGAAGCAATCGACGAGAAGGATGGTCTCATCCAGAGGCGCGATGGTGGCGAGCTGGCGCATGAGGGTATCGAAGCTGAGCCGGTCTGTGGCGGCGCTGACGATGACTTCGGGGTCGACCTCGATGATGCGGCGGTTGGCGAGCCAGGCTGGAACCTGGCCGGCCACGATGCGCTGCGCGAGTCCGTGAACGATGCCGGATTTGCCGGCGCCGAGGAGCCCGACAAGAATCGGGTTGAAGCGCTGCGTTCCGGAGAGAACCTCGATCACGGTATCGATTTCGGCGTCGCGGCCTACGATGGGATCGAATGCATTATCTTTGGCGGCCTGGGTGAGATCGCGGAAGGTGCCGCTGGGAATGGGCGGCTCGGGGGGAGGCGCCGGAGCGGCAGCAGGAGCGGCAACAGGCGCGGCAACAGGCGCGGCGATGGCGGGAACCGGGATGACCGGCGCCTCGACGGGGGGCGGAGTGCTGAGAACGGGAGGCGGAGTGCCGAGAACGGGTGCAGGTGGCGTGGGTTTGGGCGGTGGCGGTGGCGGGGGCGGTGACGGTGGGTCGGGGGCGGGAGCAGGGGGTTCGTCCCGAACTGCGGAGATCTTGATGCCGTGCTCACTGAGCAGGCTTGCAGCAAGGCTGCTTTTGGCGCGCAGCAGGCCAAGGAAGAGGTGCTCGGTGCCGATGGTGGCGCTTGCAAGCTCGTGTGATTCTTCTTCGGCGTAGGTGAGGACGCGGCGGGCTTCCTTGGAGAGCGGCAGGTCCTGATTCGTCGGGAGGGGTTTGCGCTTGCCGGAATGAGCCTCGATGCGCGTGCGGATGTCTTCGATGGAGGTGTCGGAGCGGAGATACTGATGGACCAGCCCCTTGTCTTCGCGGAGGATGCCGAGGAGCAGGTGCTCGGATTCAATGGAGGGGGAGCCGAACTGACTGGCTTCGTAACGGGCAAAAAAAATTACACGACGGGCCTTCTCAGTGTACTTATCGAACATCTGGCCGGGGACTCCTGTCGTGTATGTTAGTGATCGTCGTCGATTGTATCGGCAAAAAACAGGCTCGGCTATTGACGCAGGTAACAGGACGAATGGGTTAGAGCGTCCGGGGGGTAGAGAGATTCAGAGCTTTCTTCATCAGTTATTTCAGGTTCATTACATTCATGAGATTCTGCACCTGATAAGCGGGGTTGTGGGATCGTTTGTGGGGACATGGGCGTATTTCGCGCTGCGGGAGCGGAAGAGAAAGGGCTAACCGCCTGCCATCGCGGAATGATCTGGCTTCTGGATCGAACGTGGGTGGACATTTGGCAACCCATTAGATTCCCGGACACGTATACTTTGGGGGTGTCTGCAGAATCTCTAGTTATGCTCTCGGGCGGGGATGGCTTTGAACCGTACCGGTTGAGCCGCTGGAAGCGCGGCCTGATATGGTGTGAAGCCGCGGCGAGGTTTGCGGCACGGTATGCGCTTGGATTCTTCCAGCGTGGCCGCTGGACGCCAGTCGCCATTCCTGAAATCGCCATCGAGAATACGAGCGTCTGCAACTCCCGGTGCGTGTTCTGTCCAAACGGAATTATGCAGCGGCCGCGGCAGGCAATGAGGGCAGATACTTTCCAGCGCGCGGTGGACGAAGCGGTGCAACTGGGAGTGTACGAAATCGATTTCTCGGTGATGATCGGAGACCCGTTGCTGGACCCAAAGCTGCTGGAGCGCGCGCGCTACATCAGGAAGTTTCCGCAAGTGTGGGACATGGGTTTCACTTCAACCCTGCAATGGTTGCACAAGTTCGATCTGGAGGAGTTCTTCAGTTGCGGGTTCACTTGGATCACGGTGTCGACGACGCTGTCGGGACCGGAGACCTATCGCAAGTTCTTTGGCGTGGACAAGTATGAACAGATGCTCGTGAATCTGGAGACCTTGCTGAAGGAGAACAACCGCCGGGGCAAGCCGATTCCGATTGAACTGAGCATCAAGCCAACGCCGGAGCGACGGAGAGACATCCTGAATCATCCCGATTTCAAGCGCGTGCAGGCCCTGACGGATCAGGACCTGCGCAGGTTTGTCCGAAGGGAAGCTTTCTTTGTGATGGATTGGGGAGGAGCGCTCAAGGTGCCCTCTTATATGAGGCTGTTTCCACTGTGGCCGAGGAAGCGCAGGCCCTGCGGCCGCTTGTTGCGCAACCTGATGATTTACTCCAACGGAAAAGTCGGGGCGTGCAACTGCGTGGACTATGAGGCCTCGAGTGAGCTGATTCTCGGGGAGATCGGCGAGACGCCGTTGCGTTCAATGTGGGCCGGCGAGCATCTGACACGGCTACGTGCGGAATGGAGAGAAGGAAAGCGGATCCCCGATGTGTGCAAGACGTGCCGCATGTATCGGCCCGGACCAATCAACGAAAGTCTGCAAGCGTAGGGATGTCATCCCCAGCTACGCGCCCGCCTTGCGAGCGGCCCATCCATTTTCTTTTCCGCACAAGCTGGTTCAACGCAGTCTGGCCGCGCCTAATTTCTGCTGCAGCGCGCTGACGGTGGAGCGGAGGGTGAACTCGAGGGACTGGGACGAGGGGACTGGACTAGCGCGATTGCAGGTGAAGTCCGGGCTCAATAAGGCCGGGCTCAATGACGTTGCGGTAGTTGCGGTCAGAAACCGAGTCCGGAATGAAGCGGAAGAGGGCGTTGCGCAGCAGGATGGCCGCGGATGATTGCCAGTGCGCGACCTCGCCGGTGATGCGGGACTGCTTTTGAATATGCGTGACGCGCTGGTGGCGCAATGCGCGGATGCCTTCGGCTGGGTTGGAAGCCGCGACGACCTGCGGGAGGATTGCGGCGTCTTCAATCGACATGCCTGCGCCCTGGCCGAGGTTGGGCGTCATGGCGTGGGCGGCGTCCCCTATGAGCAGGGTCCGATCACGGCCCCAGAGGGGAGCCGGCAATTCCTCGAGATCGTGATGGAGAAGAGTGGCCCCGGCGAGGGCGTTTCGAGGATGGCGGGCACGGGTGAGGCGAAGTTTTCAAAGTGCTGCCGGATGGCATCGATTGAGGTCTGGCGGGGCATGCCGCGGGGAGCGGTGAGCACGAGGTAGACATAGAGGCGATTGCGGTTGAGCGGAACGACGCCGATACGCGCGGCTCCGCCCCAGGCCTCAAAGCTTTCATTGATGCCGGGATTCGGGACGAGCGCGCGCCAGCAAGTGGTGCCGCTGTAACGCAAAGGAATTGCGCCGTAGAGGGATTCGCGTACCGCGGAGCGAATTCCGTCAGCACCGATCAGCAGGTCGTGATCGGGGAGGCGGTTGCCCGGATATGCCTGATCGAAATGTATGGAGAGCCCGGCGGGCAAGGCGGCGATGAGGGCGCCGTGAAGATCGTACCGATCGAAGGCGAGCGGCGTCGGCGCCTGCGGAAGGATGCGAGCGACGTCGATGGCCTGCAGGGTTGATCCCCCGGCGGTACGGACCTCAAGGCCCGGCAAGGGAAAGCCAGCCGCGGAGAGATCGACCCCGAGACCAGTAAGGATGCGGAGGGCATTGGGCGCGAGAGTGATGCCTGCCCCTACCGGCGCGGCAGATGAGGCGCGTTCAAGCAGAGTGATGGAGTGGCCGGCGCGGTGAAGGGCGAGCGCGGCCGTGATTCCGGCGATTCCGGCACCAATGATGGCAATTCGCATTCTAGAGCTATTTTAAACGGCCATTCAGGAGCCGCTATTTGCGCAATGCATTGACGGCGGAGCGGAGGGTGAACTCGAGGGACTGACGGGGAACGGAGTCGATGAAGGGGCGTACTGCCCAGCCGAGGCCTGAGGGGATGGCGCGGGTGAGCGACACCGATTCGACCTGGAGGTAAACTCCGCCGTCACGCTCTTCCGCGCTCCAGTAGGTGTTGATGCGCCAAAGAAAACCGTGATCATCGGCGGGGCTGAGCGGGCGCTCGTGGCTGGTGCCGGGCGACTCGATTTCAGAGACCTGAGTGCTGCGGGAGAGGCTGTAGACGTGCCTGGGATCGAGGCGGGCGAAGGTGACGTCGTAGGTGCTGTCGAAGACGATGGGAACGACCTGCTGGGGATGCAGGCGCATGGAGATCTGGTAATGGTCGCCCTGCTGCGAAACGATGCTGGCGCGAACTACCTGGGGAGCGTAGATGCGCGTGTAGCCGGGGAAATCGCGCATGATGCGCTCGAAGTCCGCGATGTGCGCGCCGGCGGCGAAGGCGGTGCCGCGCCAGTGGTGGATGATGGCGCCGGGTGGGTCATCGCCGGGGGGATTGATGTGGTCGATTACGAGATGGCCGTGGCGGAGGTCGCTTTGCTTCGAGGCGTCGATGGGAGCGAGAAGACCGGAGGGCGAGCGGTGCTGCTGCGCGAGTCTGGATTCCACACTCGAGACGTAGGCGTTGAAGAGTGAGGTGGCAGCCGGGCCAGGCTGAGCGAGGATCGGGGCAACTGCAAAGACGCCGAGAAGAAGAGCGAGTGGCAGAAGGGGGAGTCTGCGCATAGATGCATTCTATAGGCGAATGCGCATGGGAGACCGCAGAGCTTCCACGCTGAGAGGCATTCCGCTGAATTCGAGACCGAGCAGTCTAGTATGGCCGGAGGCGGAAAAGGAAGGTGACGCCGATGGGATCGGTTCCGTAGACGGGTTGGAGGACGGGGCCGGGATGGTATGCGGTGACCTGTGCGCCGAGGGCAGTCGCGAGATGGGGAATGTTTCCGATGCTGCGACTGTAGCCGAAGGTATAGGCCTGCACGTGGCCGGCAGAGACTTCGTGGAAGCCGGGAGGGATGGGATTTTCGCCGAGGAGGAGCTCAGTAGTGCGATCGGCATTTTCGATACGGGTGTAGGCGTAGTTGCGGTCGTGGAAGCGCAGGGTTGACTCGAAGAGATAGCTGTTCTGGATGAGATTGTCGCCGGGTTCGTGTGTGCGTCCCCAGAGCAGGGTGGAGGCCCAGTTGTCCTGAGGGCCGATGGGACGGTTGTACATGACGGATGCGGTCATGCGGGTCTGATTTTCGTCGGGGAAGAGGGCCTCGGG
This sequence comes from uncultured Acidobacteriaceae bacterium, assembly GCA_963839215.1. Lineage (GTDB taxonomy): Bacteria > Acidobacteriota > Terriglobia > Terriglobales > Acidobacteriaceae > Telmatobacter. Next base: position 446,314 of record CAWITZ010000005.1, read on the forward strand.
GCTGTGGATGTGGCCGTAGGAGTATTGGCCGCTCCAATTGCGGGCGGGAGCGAGGGTGAGACGGGAGGACCAGGAATCAATCGCGCCTTGCTGAATCTGCCAGCGATCTTCGTTGGGCTCGCGGCCGTGGAAGCCGGAGCCTTCAAGGCGCAGGAAGCGGTGCGTGAAGCCGAGGGTGAGGACGTCGTCTGCGATGTGGGTGGAGTCCTGCTGGTGGTGGCCGAGGGTGGCGACAGGATCTTCTGCGGCGGAGGCGCGATGCGGGTAGGCGGTGGGGCCGATGGCGGGGTCGCCGACTGGCGCCAGGTAGAGGCTGAGCAGGGAAAGCTTGCCGAGATGGAGGTCGTAGAGGGCTGCGAGCTCCATGAAGAAGTCATGGGGATGCTGGCCGTCGGAGATGGGGAGGCCGTAGGCGGTTTCTCCCTGCTGAAAGAGGAGCGGGTACTGGCGGCCGGTAATGGTGGCGGGCTCGAAGCTGAACATGGCGCGCAGGGTGAACTGGCCATGGCCGTCGGGGCCGCGATGCTGGGCCATGGGCATGATCCAGTTGGTGGAGAAGAGCTTGTCGTGGCCGCGGGGGCTGGATTGCTGGGTATCGGCGAGGAACGCATTGCCGTGAAACATGAGCATCCACGAGCCGCGCATGGTCATGAGCATGGGGACGGGCGTGGAAACGGGCTGGGCGCTGGTTCCAGAGCCGGAGTGGGCGGTGATGGATTGAAGGAAAGTCTGAGGCGGCCCCATCTGCATTTGAGCGGACGCGGAAAGGGCAGCGGCGGCGCAGGCGAGTGCGCCAAGCGTCTTGAAAAAGCGGAGCATTGAACGAGTCCCTCGCGGTTAGGGTGAGCGCGAACGTAACCGGGTATGGGAAAGGACGGGGATCAGATGCGGAGAGGCGTGGGCGGCGAAGCGGGGTGTTGCGAAAGCCGGGATGCTCGAAGGAGGGTGGGTGGCATAGCGGTGGGGAGAATGAACGAGTGTGCCGATGCCGGAAGCACGATGGAGGCAGTGAACCCGACGGTCAGAATGGGCGCTGCGTGCGCCGAGGCGCGGAGGCAGGCGAGCGTTTGAGCGAGGCCGGCGTCGCAGCGATTGGACTGGCCGGCGCAACAGGTGCGGGCACAATGATGGGGCGGGCAGACGGGCGCACAGACCAATACGACGGCCAGAAGAATCGCCAGCAGGCGTGTTGCCGCCGAGAGCCTGTGCATGGCATTGATGGTAGCAGCAAGCCTTGATCGTAGAAGCAAGGCGAGCGGTCCGGGAGGGCTTTCAAGGCTGCCGCCGCTCGTTGTCACAGGTGTGACATTTAATTCCGGCAATTAGGACACCGCCAAGGCCGCCGGATTCCATTTTGGGAGCCATCCCCTGCCGCCTTTGTAACCTCTAAGACGCCCGAGGAAAAATACCCCCCGCCACCGATGAGCTAACATGGGCTGGAAAACCCACTGCCGTCCTCTCCCTCCACAACGACGCCCGCATCCCTACGCTTGACGGCTGGCGCGGCATTGCGATCAGCCTGGTGCTGGTAAGTCACCTTCTGCGCGCCTACTACCCATGGGCCCTTAAGGTCGGCGGTCGGGGTGTCGGCATCTTTTTCGTGCTAAGTGGCTATCTCATCACCAGGCGGTTGCTCGAAGAGCGCGATCGCAACGGTTCCGTCAGCGAACGGTTGTCTGCCGCCGCTTTTTCCGCCTGATGCCCTGCGCGTGGCTCTATCTCGCAGCCATCGGCATCTCCGAGCGCCTCTATTGGAGAGAAGCGCTCGCTTGTCTCTTTTTCTTTCGCCGCGCGATCCCTATACCTCCAGCCATCCGCTCACCGCACAGTTCTGGTCGCTCTCGATCGAGGAAGATTTCTACATGCTCTGGCCAGCCATACTGCTTTGTCTAGGCAACCGCAAGTCCTGCATCCTGGCCGGCGTCGTCGCGATCGCATTAGGCCTTCATGGCGGAGTCTTTCTGCTATTTTTCAGGCCAGGTCTCGCAATTGGGTGCTTCGCAGCCTTCATGCCGCGCAAGGCGTTTTCGCTTCTCCGGGTGGATCCTCACGATCTGCGTGATTACGGCCATGGCCAATATTTGCATCACAACCAGGAGAAGCTCCCACGCTCATGGAATCACTTGCCGTCGGGTTTCTCATCTGGGGCACCCCACTCCATTCCCTGCATCCACTGTCACGCATGCTACAGATTCGCCCGCTGGTGTGGCTCGGTGTCCTCTCGTACAGCCTCTATATCTGGCATCAGCCGTTTGCCTTTCTTGGCCCCCAGACGCTCGGCCTGCTCCCCTTGCGCCTGGCGGCCACCTATCGCATCGGGATCGGCGGGCTTTGTTCTGCGCCCCTTCATCCGTTTTGGTGCGGCGCTCATCTCCAGACGAACGACGTCGAAGCGCGTGAAAGTCCTCGCAGGCAGCCGCGCATGAAAGACGCCGGCACGATTCGTTTGATCAGATTTGGGCTCTGTCTGCGCGACCTGAGCCCCCGGATTGGGGGACGATCCGTAGAGCGACGTTCAAGGCTGATTGCTGAGTGCGGCGATCTGGAGCCGGTTGCGGAAGTGGTGTTTCCAGTCTGTGGGAACGGAAGAAATCTTAAAGATGCGATCGAGGATGGCGCGATCTTCTGCGGTGTACTGCTTCGCGATGTAGAGGCGTGAGATTTCTGAGACGGGCACAGCGTTGGGGTCGCGGGAGAGAAGACGAAATTCATCGCCGGCGCCGACCTCTCCTTCTTTGTTGACGAGGACGTAGAAGCCGCTGCGGCCACTCTTGAGGAAGCGCTTGATGATGTCGTCGAGGCCAAATTTGATGATGAGTTTGAAGCAGGGAAGGCGGGGCTGCGTGACGGTGATTTCAGCACTGCCGATGGCGAAGCAGTCACCGAGATGAATTGCGTTTTCGAGGGGAGAATCTTCGATGGTGAAATTTTCACCGAAGGCACCCATAGGGAGATCGGGCTGATCGAGTTCCTGCCTCCAGTAGCTGTAGTGGGCGAAGGGATAGCAATAGACGGCTTTGTGTTCACCGCCGTGGACGGTGAGGTCGGCCTGACGGTCGCCATCGAGGTTGAGCCTGCGGAGGGGGACGCGACCCTGAACGGGCGACTTGAAGATGCCGGTCAGGACGGGGTCGCCGTTCCATTGGACTTCGCGCGGGAGACCGGTATTGAGAGAGAGGAGTTTCATCAGGGTGACGCGTTCCCGGTGCTTTCCCAAGGTCTCGATGGCGAGACCCTGAGAGCACGGATTTGCTTACCTCGTGGATTGGATGCTGCGTGGAAGGCGATTCAGTTACTGGACACGGATGGAAGAGATGCGATCGTTCCAGCTGTGGCCGGAACCGGGGACGCGCCAATTGCTGAGGTTGTCGATGTCGGTTGCGGTCTTTCCGCGCTCGCCGTTGAAGTTGCTGTCAATCCAGAATGTGACACGGGCGCCGCCGAAGACGCGGATTGAGGAAATGCGGTCATTCATACCGATGGAAGGCTGGCTTTCGCCCCGGCGGAAGCAGATGTAGTCGCCGCGGAAATTGCTGTCTTTATAGAAACACGCACCACCGCCGCCCCAGTTTCCGCCGTTCCAGTTGCCGCGGGGGGGCCATGAGTCTCCCTCGGGACGCTGATGCTGCCAGCCGCCGCTGGGATAGCCGGGCCCTTGAGAAGGGGGCGGGGGAGGATAGCCGTTGTTGCCACCGGGCCGGCCATTGTAGGCGACGACGAAGGTGGCGCGGCAGCCGTGATCGACCCAGAGGCCGCGATTGTCGACGCCCCAGCTGCGGTCGCGTACGCAGGGAGACCCGCTGATCTGCCGATCGAGGGCGACCCGGTCGGAGGGGACGCTGCCGCAGTAATTGCGGCCGCCGTTGTTGGATTCGCACTTGATGGTTTGCTGGGCTGAAGCAGCCACAGCGAAAACTGCAAACAGGAAGCCGAGGACAGCCATGCGGACTTGCAAGCGGGATGCCATGTTCTTGCTCCTCTGGGAGGTCTGATTGGAATGCGTGACTTGGAACGGCGTACAGGAACCGTCCCCGATTGTTTAGATGCTCACGCTCTCTGGTAGCACTGTGGCTGGGGGAGTGTCAATGTCAGGGGTCAGGAGTTGGGTCAGGACCGAGCGCGGGCCGACGGCAGCGCGACGCAATGCGGCATCTGTTAGAGCAAGGTCGAAGCGAAGGCCGCGGATTTCTTGCATTCGCAAGAGGGGATGGCGCATCTTAGGAGCGACATGTATAACGCGAAGGCTTATTCCGCTGCCAGTGCGACATCGCCGCTTGCCTAGTCTACGATCGCGCGGCGCGATCCAACCGAGACGGATGTGCAGATCGAGATACTGTATTGCGGAATCTGCCACTCGGATCTTCACCAGGTGAAGAATGAGTGGAGCGGCGCGATGCCGACGGTGTATCCCTGCGTGCCGGGCCACGAGATTGTGGGCAAGGTGACGAAGGTCGGGAAAGACGTACGGAAGTTCAAGGTAGGCGATGTGGGTGCGGTGGGCTGTCTTGTGGACTCGGACCGGACGTGCCCGGAATGCAAGGCAGGCTTCGAGCAATTCTGCGCGCATCCAACGCTGACGTATAACTTTCCGGATCGGCATACGGGCAATGTGACGTATGGCGGCTACTCGGAAAGCATCGTGGTAGACGAGGCGTTTGTGCTGAAGGTGCCGGGGAACCTGGATCTTGCCGGCGCGGCTCCCCTGCTGTGCGCAGGGATTACGACGTATTCGCCGATGCGCTACCACGAAGTGGGTAAAGGCAAGAAGGTGGGCGTAGTGGGACTGGGTGGCCTGGGGCACATGGGTGTGAAGTTTGCGCATGCGCTGGGCGCGCATACGGTTGTGTTTACAACGTCGCCAAAGAAGAAGGAAGATGCATTGCGGCTGGGAGCCGATGAGGTGGTGCTTTCAAGCGACGCGAACCAGATGGCGCGGCATGCGTTCAGCTTCGACTTTATCCTGGACTGCGTGTCAGCAGAGCACGACATCAACGCGCTGCTGGGGATGCTGAAGCGCGACGGCAACCTGACGCTGGTGGGCGCCCCGGAGAAGCCGATGCCGGTTGCGGCATTCGCAATCATCATGGGCCGCAAGAGCCTGTCGGGCTCGATGATCGGCAGCATTGGCGAGACGCAGGAGATGCTAGATTTCTGCGGAGATCGAAATATCACATCGGATGTTGAGGTGATTCCGATTCAGAAGGTGAATGAGGCCTTTGACCGGATGCTGAAACAGGATGTGAAGTACCGGTTCTCGATTGACATGGCTTCGCTGAAAGGCTGATCGGCAGCAGTTTGCCGTTCATGGAAAGCTCAGGGTTGCCCGAGGCGTTCGAGGAGCTCGCGAGGGTGGATCGGCTTCGCAAGCACCTCGAAGTCGTAACCCTGCGCATGGCCTTCCTGAAGTTTTTCGGAGATACCTGCCTGTCCCGACAAGAGGAGGATGGCGGTGGCCGGATGGCGCTTGCGTATCTCAATCGCCAGGGCGACACCGTTCATGCGCGGCATGAGGATATCGGAAAGCAGCCAGTCCGGTTGAAAGCGGGAGGCTATTTCCAGGGCCTGCAAGCCGTCATACGCGATCATGGCCTCGAACCCGGCGTCGATGAGGATCGCGGCCAGCGTGTCGGCGATGAGCTGTTGGTCGTCGACTACGAGAATGCGCGGACTGCCACGCTGAAGGTCGCGGGACTCTTGCTGTGAGATCTCGCCGTCGTCGAAGGGACGGTTGCTGAAGTCGTCGCTTCGAAAAATCAATCCTGGTTGCATAAAAATCCTGCTTGCATAAAAGGGAGGAGAAGCTTCAAAGAGGTACGGTGTGCCGCCGTTGGGCCTGGTAAGCGCCATGCGGGCCGGTGTGGCTGGCGCCGGACAGTGGAGTAACCTTCATTGTGCTCCGTTGGTATCTGAAGCGTAGGATCTGGAGCGGAGCATCTGGGCACTGCTGGATCAGGTGGTGGCCGCGCTGCGGGATTCAGTGAAGATTTCTACGAAACTACGATAATGGTCAGCGATGGCGGAGACTGCGTCTTCGCGAGACAGCCTTCCAGCGCGCCAGTCGACGATGGGCTGCCAGAAATCGGTGCGTCCAACGGCGAAGCCGATGAAACCAGGGACGCTGGCGGCCGTGGTGAGCCACTCGCGGACTTTGGCCTCGTTTTCTCCTCGACCGAGGATGATGCAGCCGACGTTGGCGCGGCCATTGCGGCGCGCGCTGGCAACGATGGCTTCGCAGTCTGCACGGCGATCGAGCCCTTCGATCTTCCAGATATCGGGATCAACACCGGCATCCTGCAATTCCTGAATAGCGCGCGTCATGATGCCGGGACGTATCTGGAGGTCGTAGGCGGCGTGGTCGTCGTTGACGGCTGCCAACTGAGCTTTCTCGGGCGGGACGAGCAGCTCGAACATGAAGAGGCTGCGGTCGGCGGTGGCGAGATAGTCGGAGAGCTTGCGAAGGCGCTCGGCCTGCCGCTGATTGAGGGCCCGATCTCCGCCGGGGTTGTAGCGCACGAGGACTTTGGCGAAGGTGGGATGAAAGGCTTCGATGTGCGCGGCGAAGTTGTCGCCGTATTCAAAATCGAATTCTTCCTGGCCGCTTTTTTCAACAGGCATGGCGAAGTGAAAACCATCAGCTGCGGCATCGCGCAGTATGGCGGCGCCGAATTGCTCGTCAACGAGGATGGCGGCGTGTTCTCGGGGAACGCCGGAGGCGATGGCGGTCTTGAATCCGTCGTAGATGACGCGCTTGGCATCGGCGATCTGGGCGGTTTGCTCGGGTGCGAGTGTGCCGTGCCAGCCGAAGATGCCGGTCTCAAAGGAGCCGCGATGGTCAAAGGGAAGAACGTAGAGTGGCTGGGTGAAGCCGCGAGGGGGCATGGGGGAAGACCTCCGGTGGGAGCAGGCGGTTCAAATTCGGTCGAGCAGAGACGATTTCACAGTTTCAATGAGCAGCGCTTTCAGAGAAAGGGCACCCTGATTGGCGCGGGACCAGCGGAGCAGTTTTTCGGCTCAAGGTTCCTAATGGTTTAGTTGTCGATTTACCGGGGACAGTTGCCGGGGATTGGCGGATCCGGATCTAAGTTACCACGGCGTGCGGCGGGATGGAACGGGAAGCCTAATGAGGTGAGAGAGATCGCGGAATCACCTAAAAGTGTCATGCGGGACAGCTTGCTTCGCCAGACGGGAACTTGATACAGTGCTCTTGCTCTTCAAAGAAAAAATGGTGCAGCGAAAGACCCCGCAACTGGCGCTTTGCTGCGCAGACCCCACGGACGGAGACGGGGCACAAAGCACCGTCACTCTTTGACCGAAGCCTTATCTCCAGACAAAAGGGCAGCCAGACACGACAAGGCGCTCACTGGAATCAAAAGTCCCATTTTTTGTTGAGGAACAGTGACATATGTCTGCCAATAGAACAGTAATTCTTTCAGAACAAGCGTATCGCCGCATTGAGGGATACGCACAGATCGCGAATGTATCGGTTGAGTCGGCGGCGAGCGACGCAATTGCCGAATGGATGAACACGACCGGTGAACTGGTGATTGAGGCATTGCAGAAGAAACGCAAGGCAGAAGTGGCGAAGCCCAGGCTGACGCTGGTTTGGAGCGCTCAGGAGGCTTAGAAGCAGTTCGCAGTTTGTTTGAAGATGCAATGCAGGGGGTGGAGAGAGGGGCTTTCGCCATGGCGAGGCTCCTCTTTCTGTTTCCGGGGATAGCTGCAGCCCAGCTAAGCGCTTGAAAGGGCGCTGTCCTCGGCCAGGGCTGAGGCTTCGAGGATGCAGGGGAGCCGAAGGATGAAGGCTGCGCCTGGAAGGCCATCGGGAAGAGAGCCGGTGCGCAGTGTGAGGTCTCCGCCAAGGCGTATGGCAATTTCGCGGGCGACCCAGAGACCGAGGCCGGTGCCCACGTCTTTCTTGGTGGTGAAAAAGGGCTCAAAGACACGTTCATGGAGGTCTGCGCTGATGCCCGGGCCGCTGTCTTCAAAGGTAATTTCGATCTCCGGTTTCAGGAGCGATGGGCGGAATTCAGCGGTGACGCGAATGCTGCCTTTGGGTCCGACCGCGTCGATGGCGTTGGCGATGAGATTTGCGAGGACCTGCTTGAGCTCCCCCTGGAAGCAGTAGAAGGCAGGGCAATCGGCGGTGAGCCACTGGGCATCGATTTCCTTGGTTCTGATCTTGTTGCTGTAGATGTTGAGAACTGAATCGAGGAGGGGCCCGATCTCGGTGCGGGCAGCCCGGCTGGATTCGCGATAGAAGCCGAGCGTCTGGCGGACGATGTGTGAGACGCGCTCGAGTTCCTGCTCGGCGAGGTGGAGCTTTTCAATGATTGCAGGCGATGCGCCGGGAAGAACCTTGGCTAGGTAGACGAGATTCATGACGGCTTCGAGGGGATTATTGATTTCGTGGGCGACGGTAGCGGAGAGACGAGCGGCGGCAGCAAGCTTCTCGGCCCTGCGCATGAGCTCCTGCGATTTGCGCTCGAGGGCGGCATCGCGAAAGACGAGGACGACGCCGATGATCTTGTTCCGATCGTCGCGGATGGGGGCGGCGCTATCTTCGATTGGAGTGAGGCGGCCATCCCTGTGCTTGAGGACGGTGTGATTGGCGAGGCCAACGACAATGCCCAGCGACATGACGCGCTGAACCGGGTTTTCGGCGTCGGCTCCTGATTGCTCGTTGAAGATCGGGAAGACGTCGCGTATATCGCGCTGCAACGCGTCTTCAAGCGGGACGCCGGTGAGCGCGGAGGCGACGGGATTGAGGAAGGTAACCCTGCCCTTCTCGTCGGTAGCGATGACGCCGTCTCCGATGCTCTGGAGAGTGACGCGGAACCATTCTTCGCGGGCGCGGAGCTGACGGGTGTACCGATCGCGCATGCGGCGCTGACGCAGAATGAATTGGGCGACGATGGCGAGGCCAAGAATGGCGATGCCGGTGGAGAAATAGATGGAATTGACGGTGCGCTGGACGCTGTGTTGATAGGCGGCGCTTTGCGCATCTTCGAGACTTTCCTCTTCCTTTTCCATCTGGCCGAGGACCCCGCGCAGGGAGTCCATGATGTTTTTGCCACGGCCTGAGAGTACGAGCTTGCGGGCATCCTCATTTTTGCCTGCGCGGTAGAGGGCGATGGTGGCGGCAAGTTCCTGGAGCTTCTGATGAGCAAGGTTGCGGACGGAGGACATGCTGGCAACCTGCGCGGGATCGTCTTGGGTGAGGCCAGAGAGCTGTTGGAGCTGCTGGTCCATTTCTGCAACGGCGCTGTTGTAGGGAGGGAGATACCTGGACTCGCCGGTGTAGAGGTAGCCGCGCTGCCCAGTTTCTGCATCTTCGAGAAGTGCAAGGGTTTGCTGAATCTCGTAACGAATGAGACGAGTATGGAGGAGCCACTGCTGGCGGTCGGTTTGCGCGGCAAGCTGACGCCTGGTAACAAGCGTGTTGCCAGCGAGCAGGATCGCCAGAAGGGTAAAAGCTGTAACCACACTGAAGCGCTGCACTGCAGAGTTCATGTTCTTGAGGTCCCGAGGGTAACACCTGCCGAGCGACGAACATTGGGTAAAGCGCCGAGAGGATTTATCCGGCAGTATACGACGCCACGCCGAATCGGCGACCCTGGCGAGTCTAACGGCGCTGGTCGCTTGAGAAATGCTCGGAGGCGGAGCGATGGTGGTGGCAGGCGCGCCGGTGCGAGGACCTGGCGGCACTGCGGCGCATGCTGGGGACGCAAGGGCAGAGATCTGGCTGCTGCGGCGTGACCGTGACGAGGATTCGCTTGGGCGGTTGGATTCTAAACTATTGTTCTTCTCGCACGGCCGTGACATCGACATCGGACCCGGTGAAGTAGAAGTGCAGGGTCCAGGCGCTGTCTTCGGAGCGGCCGTGAGCGCGGGGTGGCTGAAATTTCCATTGTTCGGCGGCGCGGCGGGAGACGCGGGCGAAGTAATTGCCCTCGCCGGGAGAGACGTAGTCGACGCCGGTAACGTCACCCTGTCGGTTGACTTCAGCTCTTACCACAACACGAACGGGGCCGTGCATGCTTTCGAGAGCTGCCCGAGAGACGCTGGGCATGACCTGATGGGCGACTGCTCCCTCTGAGTTCGCGGGCAGCGCAGGCTCAGTATGCGCAGGCTCGGGCGACGCAGGTTCGGTGTGCGCGGGGGCAGCGGCAGTGGAGGGAACCGCAGCGGGGACTGGCGCCGGCGCAGCCACAGATGGTTGCGTGGCGGAAGACACCGGCTGCGATGCGTCGGTTGCGGGCGCTTGAGAGGGAGCGGATTGGGGAGGGGGAGGCAAGGCTGCGGGCTGGGATTGGTCTGACGTAGCGTCGGTTGCGGCGTTGGGCTCTGCATCGCCCGCGCGCGCCGTTTCGGACTGGGCCGGTGCGGGTGGCGGCGGAGTGTCACTGTGCGTGAGTGCGGCGTACTTCTGCCGGGCGAGCTCTTCGAGGCCGGCGAGATCGATTTTGCCGTCGTATACGAGGAAAGCGACAAGTCCGCCGAGGAGGATGAACGCGCCGAGAAGAAAAGGGGCAACGCGGAAGCGGCGCGGCTCCTTTTCTTCGTAGTGAGAAAAAAGCTCGGGCAGCGGCGTGGAAGTGTCGGACTCCCACTTGCTTTGCCACCGGGCAGAGGGTTGTGGTGGCGACGCAGGAGACGCCGGAGATGCAGGTGATGGAGGGGGCACAGGCCTGGGAGTCGCGCGGCTCGACGGCTCGGGGCCGAAGCGCTTGATCGGATTGGGCTCGGGTTGATCCTGTCGCCAACGGGGAGGCGCAAGGTTGAGGTCGTGATCGGACTCCAGCGGCGGGCTGATCTTCTGGGCAGGAGGGGGGGCAGGAAGGGTCTTGAGCGAATCGACGATCTTGAGCTCTTCCGGAGTGAAGGAGGAGGTTGGCACTTCGCGTGAGGGCGGAGTTGAGGGGGGCGCGGCCTGCGAGGGCATGGAAAAGAATTCGGGTGGCAGCGAGAGACCCGGGGCGAGACGAGGGATGATATCGCTGAGGGTGCAACGGTGATCGGGATCGAAACGGAGGCAATCTTTCGCGATGGCGGCGAAGGATTTGGGCATCGATTCAGGTATGACGAGACCGCTCTCCGCGGAGAGATGCGGAAACTGGCCGGTCAGGACTTCGCAGAGCATCATGCCGATGGACCAGACGTCGGCGGCGGGTTTGAATTCTCCCGAAGCGACTTCAGGGGCATCGTAGGCGGAGCCTTTGTGGGCGCGTCGCGCGACGCCCGGCACAAGGAGAAACTCGTCTGCCGAGAGCTTTGTCGTTTCGCCAACACGTAGTGCGTTGGACGGCATGATGTTGCCATGAACAATGCCGGTGGCATGCAGATAAGAGAGCGCGTCGAGGACAGGGCCGAAGGTGTCGCGGGTTTCAAGAGGATCGAGGGGACGCTCGCGAAGGATGGCTGAGAGGGCGCGGTCGGCATTCTCAGTGACGACGTAGACAAGCGGCGCGATGTCGAGGCCGGAGCGTCCGGAATCGAAGATGCGAATGAGATGAGGATGCGCGAGAGCTTTGGCGGCTTCCCATTGTGCGAGGCATGCCTCCGCCTGAGCGCCTTCGGCTCGGACGAGCTTGATGAGCGCGCGTTGGCCACCGAGGCGTAGTGTCAGGAATACACCGCACTCCTCTGAGCCGCTCAGCCTTTCAAGTAGAGCGAACTTACCGTCAATCGTTCGCCCTTCCAGCTCCTCGAAGATTGAAGCAGTCTTCATCTGAAATCGATTCTATCCAAGGGACGCGACAATGATCGATCCGCTCCCTTCATGAAGATGAATGGGGCCATCCCAAAGTACGCAAGCGAGAAGGCACAAAATGGGCTTACTAAAATAAGATGCGCCTTTCAAAGGATTTTGACACTGCCAAAGCCGCTAATGTTGTGCAGAACCGGGATAAAAGCAATTAAATGGTCGGAACGCGAGTGTAATCGGGAGGCAGAACAGATCGTCAGAGCTTGTTGAGCCAGATACGAGGCCGCGTGAGCGCGGCGCATCGCGAGTAGTGTATTTCGGCGAATGCGCTGAGAGACTTTTTTGTGTAGCGGAGACGGTGGCCTCTGTGGCTTAATAGGGTTCCCCTTACAGGCAGGGGTTCTTTGTAGATTTATTCGGCCATGGTTGGTGCGCCGGTAGATCTGGCAGCAGGTGACTTTGGTAGGGCGGGGGCCGGAAAGAAATTAGTTACGAGGAGAAAATAACGGTTCTCATTCGGGAAACCGAAGGTATGATGAGATTCGCAGTTCTGTCCATCAGAATGCCAAGAGATCTCAGAGCGAGTGGAGGAGATCTCCCCCTGAGAAGAAGCAGGAGCGAGCGCCTGCACACCGTACGGATATGGAGTCCCGTATATGGCCAGCCGGGGTCTGGAGCAAGATAAAGAACAGCTAGTCGATTCGTTTGAGGCAGTTGAATCCATGCCTCTTGGGAAGCTGCGCGTCAGCGACGAATCGCTGCGCACATTCTTTGATGCAATCGAGCAAGGGGCGGCCATTGCGGATGTGATTCTGAATGGCGCTGGCGAGGGTGTTGACTTCAGGATTGTCGCCGCGAACGAGGCATTTGCCTGCCTGCTAGGGTGGCCGCAGGCTGAACAGTTGATCGGGAAGACGGCCCGGGAGCTGATTGCATCCCTTAGAGAGTTCTGGCCAAAGACGATGGGCCAGGTAGCGGCCACTGGAAACCCCGCGCACTTCGAGGAATATCTGGCATCGTTGGATCGATGGTTCGATGTGCGAATGGTCCGGGTTGGAGATCCCTCGCAGCACCGGATCGCGGCCATTTACAACGACATCACGGCGCAACGACGAGCGGAGCGGACGCTCGAGTCGGGGCGGCGGATCAAGGCCTACCTGCTGAAGCTGAGTATGCAGCTTCGGCCTATCGAGCGCCCGATTGACATCATGTCGGCAGCGTCGGAGGCTGTAGCGCGCGAACTAAATGTGTCTGCGGCCGGCTACATCGAGATGGCGGAGGACGGCGAAACTGCGCTGACCGGAGGACAGTTCGGAGACGGACGGCTGCCTGCGCTGGTGGGTCCATGCAAGCTGTCTGAGTTCGGCCAAGGCATGAGCGCAGCGTTAAATTGCGGCCAGGAGTTGTTCGTGCCGGACATTCTCGCGTACATGCAGGGCGCCGGCAGTTCGGAGAAGGCTCAGAGTTTCAGGCTGCGCGCGACGGCGGTGATTCCGCTGATGAAGAACGGCAAGCTGGTGGCGTTCTTCTATGCAACGCATCATGAGCCGCGGCCGTGGGAGACCTGGGAGCAGGATATTTTCCGGCAGACGGCGGAGTGGACGTGGGCGGCAGTGGAACGGGCCCGGGCGGAGACTGCGCTGCGCGAGAACCTGGAGAAGTATCGGGCGCTGTTCGATTCGATTGACCAGGGATACATGGTGATCGAGCTGCTCAATGACGAGAACGGTTTACCGACGGACTACAAGGTTCTTCAGGGAAACCGCGCTCTTGAAAAGCAGTTGGGTTTATCGGATTACGTGGGCAAGACGGGGAGAGAGATCTTTTCTTCCTCGCCAGATGACCGCTGGCTGAAGTTTTATGTGCAAGTTGCGGCAACGGGAGAGCCGGCGCGTGTAGAGGACTTTCACGATGGGATGCAGCGCTGGTACAGCGTTTTTGCTTCGCGTGTGGGAGGTGAGGGCAGCCGCCTGATAACTGTCCTTTTATATGACATCACGCAACGGAAAGAGACGGAAGCGTTGCGGCGAGTTGAAGAAGAGCGGCATGCCTACCGGTGGAAGCTGAGCGACGCGCTTCGTCCGCTGGAAGACCCGATCGAGATTCAGAGCACAGCGCTCGCAGTGCTTGGGGAGGAACTAAGGGTAGACCGAGCGTTCTACGGACAGGTTGATGCGGAGCGGCGGGAGATTCTGATCGAGGACCATTATGCAGGAAGACAGGGGGCGAGCGTGTCGGGCCGCTACGCGTGGAATGAGTGTGCCTGGATGGAAACGGCGCTGCAGGCGGGGCTTCCGGTGGTGGTCAACGACCTTCGCGAGACGACGGTAATTCCAGAGACCGAACACAAACGGGTGGAACAGTACAGAGTCGGCGCGCTGATTGCGACCCCGTTGATCAAAGACGGGCGCGTAGTGGCATCACTGGCCGTAACGGAGCAATCGCCGCGGATGTGGACACCACTCGAGGTCGACCTGGTGTGGCATACGGGCGAGGTCACGTGGGCGGCACTGGAACGCGCGAGGGCCGAAGCGGCACTGCGAGCGAGCGAAGAGAAGTTTCGCACGCTGTTTAACTCAATCGACAACGCGATTGCGGTTGTGGAGGTGCTTTATGACAGCCGCAGGAGACCCGACAATCTTCGTTTTATCGAGACGAACCGAGTTTTCGAGCTGGCAAGTGGATTCAAGGATCACATTGGAAAGACGTCGCAGGAGCTTCTTCCGAATCTCGAAGACCCCTGCATCGAGAAGTATGCCCGGGTTGCGGAAACGGGCGAGCCGGTGCGGTTTGAGAGCTACTCCCATGATTTTGGCTGCTGGCTGAATATATTCGCCTCGCGCCTTGGTGGACATGGCAGCCGCCTGGTGAACATAGTGTTTGAGGACATCACGGAGCGCAAGCGCGCGGAGGCGGAACTGCGCGAGCGGGAAGAGCGAAAGGGATACCAGCTGCGGCTGAGCGATGCCCTGCGCCCTCTGCAGGATCCGACGGAGATAGAGAAAATAGCGAGCCGGCTGCTTGGCGAGGAGTTGCATGCTGACCGCGCGATGTATGTGGAGATCGATGAAGCAAAGGGTGATGTTGTGGCGCATGACTTCGCACGATCGGGCTTCTCGAGCCTGGTCGGTCGGCGCAGTCTGGAGGGCTTCGGGTGGGGTAGTCCCGGATTCCGCCGCGGCAGGCCGACCGTTGTGAACGATGTAGACACTGCTCCGTTTGTGGAGCAGGAATTTGTCGAGAGGATGCATGCGATCGGGGTGGTGTCGTTCATTACGGTTCCGCTGGTGAAAAGAGATCAGCTTGTGGCGACATTGTGTGTTGCAAACGCTCGACCCCGTATCTGGACGCCCTCGGAAGTGGGGCGCGTGCAGGACACGGCAGATCGAACCTGGGCTGCGGCGGAGCGGGCACGCGCGGAGGCGGCACGGCGATCGAGCGATGAGAAGTATGGAACGCTCTTTAACTCGATCGACCAGGGCATTGCGGTGGTCGAGGTTCTTTACAACGAACGAGACGAAGCGGTTGATCTTCGCTTCATTGAAACGAACCGCGTATGGGAAGCGCAGAATGGCGTTACCAATGCGGCGGGCAGGACAACCAGCGAAGTGCTTCCGCAGCTGGGCCTGGCTTGCGTGCAGCGCTACGCGCGGGTTGCGGAGACGGGTGTATCGGGGCAATTCGAAGCCCATGTTGCGGAACTGGGGATCTGGCTGGATATTCGAGCCACACGTGTAGGAGGACCCGGAAGCCGCATAGTGAGCATCGTTTTCAGCGATATCACGGACCGGAAGAAGTCGGAGGATGAGCTTCGCAAGAGCGAGGAGCGCAAGGCATTTTTGCTGAAGCTGAGCGATGCGCTGCGCCTGGGCGCGAATGCGACCGAGATACAGGGGACCGTGACGCAGATGCTGTGCGAGCACCTTGGCGCCGACAGGGCATTCTATGCGGATATCGATGAAGAGTTGAGCGAGGCAGTTGTCGAACGGGACTATGCGCGTGCTGGTGCATCGAGTCTTGTGGGCCGTTATCCGCTGAAGGTTTTTGGCTGGATGGCATCTTCACCGAAGAAGGGCGAAGCAGGCCTTGTGCAGGACGTGCGGACAACGACAGTGATTCCCGAGTCGGATCGCGCGAAGGTCGCGGCATCTGCAGGTGATCGCTTTTATCGCAGTTCCCATGGTGAAGGACAATCGCGTGGTGGGCGCTCTGTGCGTGACCCAGATGACGCCGCGCAATTGGGGGAACGACGAATTCGAACTGGTGAAAGAGACAGTGGAGCGAACCTGGGCGGCCGTGGAGCGGGCGCGCGCGGAAGCGGCCCTGCGCCGAAGCGAAGAGCGCATGCAGAGGGTTCTGGAGACCGACACAGTAGGCGTGCTGATCTTTGACTGGGCAGGCACTGTGATGCAGGCGAACGACGTCTTCCATCGCATGACGGGATATACGCGCGAAGACGTTGGGAGCCGCAGCCTCACATGGCAGAGAATGACGCCGGCCGAGTTTATTCCGAGCTGCGAGCGGCATGTGCGGAACCTGAAGGAAACGGGCAGGCTTGGTCCGCTCGAAAAGGAATACATCATGAAAGACGGTTCGCGGCGGTGGATGCTGCTGGCGGGCCGTGACCTTGGCGACGGCACATTTTCGGAATACTGCATCGATATTACCGATCGCAAACGAACTGAGACGGCGTTGCGCGAGAGCGAAGAGCGGTTCCGGGCATTCCTCGAGAACGTGCATGAATATGCGTTTGTGCAGTGCGACAGGGATCTTTTGATCACGAGTTGGAACCCTGGGGCGGAGAGGATCTTCGGGTATTCCTCGCAGGAGGCGCTGGGCCAGCCATTTCGGCTGCTGCTGCTGGTGCCGGAAGAGCGGGGAGATGAAATACCCTGCGTGAAGATTGCGGAGCTCGAGCGGCAGGGGCGCACCGAAGACGCGCGATGGCTGATGCGCAAGGATGGGCAGAGGATCTGGACGCGCTGGGTTTCAGAGCCGTTGCGGGACGCCGATGGCCGCATCACCGGATTGACGAAAGTGCTGCGCGATGAGACGGAGCGGCTACGGGCAGAGACGAGCCTGAGGGAAAGCGAGAAACTCGCAGTGGTGGGCCGGATGGCGAGCTCGATTGCGCATGAGATCAACAACCCGCTGGAGGCCGTGACAAACCTGATCTTCCTTGCCCGGAAGGCGACGGGATCAGGCCAGGTAGCGGATTTTCTGGATGTGGCGCAGAGCGAACTTTCTCGCGTGAGCCATATTTCGAAGGCGACCCTGCACTATCATCGGCAGTCATCGGATCCGTTGAAGGTGGATGTCGAAGAGGTTCTTGAGTCGGTGCTGCTGCTGCACGAGGGAAGGCTGCGCGCTGCGCACATTTCGGTCAGCCGCAGGTATGGGCCGCATCCGCCGGTTCGATGCAAAGAGATGAGATTCGCCAGGTACTGGCTAATCTGGTGAGCAACGCATTGGATGCAATGGTGAAGAACCCTGAAGATCGCCGCTGCATGAATGTGCGCGTGCGCAAGGCAGCTGACGCGGTAACCGGCGAAGAGGGAGTGCGCGTTATGATCTCAGACACCGGCGCGGGAATCGGCAGTGAGACGGGAAAGCGCGTCTTTGAGCCGTTCTATACGACGAAGGCCGCAACGGGGACGGGGCTGGGCCTCTGGATCAGCTCGGAGACCGTGAAGAAGCACGAAGGGGTGCTGCGCTTCCGGAGCCGGACGGATGGGCGCTTCCAGGGGACGGTGTTTTCGATGTTCCTGAAGAGCTGAGTTATCCGCCAGTGAATGTTTTACAGAAAGGGCTTCGCGCCGACGCGAAGCCCTTTTTCCATGCAGCATTCTTGCGCTCACCAGGTGTAGTGGACGGTGTAGGAGAGAGTGGATTCGCCTTTGGCGGGGACGCGGATGGGGAACTCAATGGTGTGGCTGTCGCGCTTTGTGAAACCCGCCGACTTGTCGATGACTTCCCAATTGTCGCAGCGGTAGAGGTGCTCGAGGACTGTCACGGTAACGGGCTGCGCTTTCTGGTTTGAAAGCTTGATTTCGAAACGCTCGTCAATGGTGTGCTCGGACTGGTTGATGTGGTAGTCGGTCTGGCGGCGTGAGCCCTTGATGTCGAAAGCCGCGCCGGTGGGAATTTTCAAAGTGTCTTCGGCGGCGGTGTGAGGGATGAGGCTTTCGCCGAGGAATTCCATCTGGCCGTCGGAGTCGCGGCGATAGAGGCGGAGGCGTCCGGCCGGCAGAGGCATGCCGAGATGGTTCGCGGCTGAGTTTTTGATTTCCTGGATGATGAATACCTTGTGGTCGCCGGGATCGAGGCCATAGCCACGGTTTTCATTGATGTTTCCGGCGTAGACGGGCTGAATCATCTCCGACGCGCCGTCATAGAGATAGGTGCGGCGAATATCGATGGCCGGAACGTCGAGGAACTGAACCTGCTTGGTTTCTCCATCGCTAAGGGAGACGACGCGATTGAGATCATACAAGTGAAAGTCATCAAATGCTTTCTGCGTGACCGCGGGGGCCGCAGCATTTTCGCTCAGAGCCATAGCCTTCATAGCATCGCGTGGGTAGCCGCCAGAGGCCTGCAGTTTGGCCACGTCGCCGGCCATGAGCTTGATGCGCGCAGCAGGAAAGTCAGTGCCGCTCTGGTTGTGGATGGTGACCCAGCCAAGAAAGCCTGCCTTTTCTGCTGTGGTGACATCGGGATTGTCGGGCGCAACGACGTTGTAGGTGGCCTGCCAGGCGAAGCCGCCGGTGACGTAAGCGAGCTCGCCGGGGAAGTGGGCGTCCCCGTCAGACTGGATCTTCCAGCGGAGAGTGGGCTTGAGCAGTAGACCGTCAGTGGCCGCGGGGAAGAGCGGTGTGCCAGGAAGGGAGAACTGCATCTCGCCGTTGACTTCAATAAGCGGCTGGCCTTCCACGCCGGGTGAATACTGGCCGTCGAAGTTGTAGGCGGAAGGCTGCTGAAAACCGGCGCGAATAATCTTGCCCTGAACAATCTTGTCGAAGCCAACCTGAAAATTAATGGTCTTGCCCTCATATCTCGATAGCAGCCACGCCTGATTGACGACGCCGGCATCATAGTTTTGCTCGAGGATTTGGAAGACGTGTTTGCCGGTAGGGTCGCGGAGAACGACGGAGTCCGGCTCAAGCATGCTGGTGACGTTGATGGTGGTGATTTCGTTGAAGCCGCCATGCAGATCGAGATCGACGGCGGTGCGCGCGACGGCGAAGTTCTGGTTGTAGATGGTGAGGGCAACGGGTTGCGCCGGAGCCTGCTGCGGGCGAGCACACGGAATGGCGAGTGAAAGTGCTATGACTCCAAGAGCATTGGATCGCACGGTTGTTTTCTCCTGTCAGGAGAAAGAACGGGGCGGCGCGAAGGTCTTGCAGAAAATAAAAGTCTATTCGGTGCGGAGCGCCTGCATGGGGTCGGTGGACGCGGCACGGCGGGCGGGAATAATGCAGGCGGCCATTGCGACCGCGAGCAGGATCAGCGCCACGCAAAGGAGGACGATGGGATCGGTTGGGCTGACCTTGAAGAGCAACGCCTCCATCTGTCGCGTAAGAGCGAAGACTCCGATGAGGCCCAGGGCGAGGCCGGCAACCGCAAGGCGAGCCCCGTTACGGATGACGATAAGAAGCACCTGGCTGCGCTGCGCGCCCAGAGCCATGCGGATGCCTACTTCCTGCGTGCGCGTGGCAACGAGATACGCCATGACGCCATAAATGCCGATGCTGGCGAGCAGCAGAGCGAGTACCGCGAATGCGCTGAGGAGGATCATGGCGAATCGGCGTGAGGCCACGGAATCGGAGATGACGGATTCCATGGTCTGGTCTCCGTAGATTACCTGCTGGTCACTCATGCGCTTGCTCGTATTGCGGAGAGCTGCCCAGACTGAAGCGAGGGTGCCCTCATAACGCACAAGAAAGTCGGTTGACGTGGGCGTGAAGGTGATGAACTCGTCGGGCATCTGACGGCACGGCACGTATAGCTGCGCACGGAGGGGCTGCGTGTCATCGTCGTCGAGGCCCCATTGGCGAACGTGCCCGACAATCCCGACGATCTGAAGCTTTCTGACGGGAAATTTAACATCGATGATCTTTCCGATGGGGTCCTCACCCGGGAAATATTTGTGGGCGAATACATCGTCGATGACTGCGACCAGAGTGGTGTGTTGGTCGTCCAGCGGCGAGAAAAAGCGGCCGCGCACAAGGGGAATTTCCATGACGCGGAGATAGTCGGGTCCGACGATGTAGTCAAGTGTCGAGCCCATGTGCTGATCGTCCTGCGGGCGCGGCTGATCGTCACGCCAGAAGGGCTGGTCGTCTTCGCCGGCCATAGGGATTCCACCCCAGGTTTGTGAGACGGCGGTGATGCCGGGTACGGAGGCGAAGGTGGTGTCGAGCTGCCGCTGCACTGCACGGAGTCCCTCAGGCGATTCCTTGTTGACGGCGGGGGCTAGCGAGAGGCTGAAGTTGAGTACCCTATGTGGATTGAATCCGGGATCAACGTCCCAGAGACGCGCGAGGCTGCGAATCATGAGGCCTGCGCCGGTGAGAAGCACGAGGGCGATGGCCATTTCGAGGACAACGAATGTGCCGAGTGCGCGATGGTTTCGACCCGTGGCGGTGCGCCCACCATTTTTCAGCACGGTCTGCGGATCGGTGTGCGCAGTCTTCCATGCAGGCGCGAGCCCAAAAAAGAATTCCGGTGACGAGGGAGATGCCCAACGTGAAAGCGAGGACGCGAAGATCGACGCCGATTTCTTCTGCGCGGGGCAGATCTGGAAGGCAGCAGGTCAAAGAACATGAGTGCCCAACACCGCTACAGCGAGACCGATGACGGAGGCGGTGACAGAGAGTAACAGACTCTCAGTGAGCAGCTGGCGGAGGACACGGCCGCGACTGGCGCCGAGAGCCGTCGCGAACGGCGAACTCGCGACTGCGGCTGGTGGATCGGGCGAGCAGAAGGCCAGCGACATTAACGCAGGCGATGAGAAGGACAAAGCCAACGGCCGCAAGCAGAACGAGAAGCAAAGGGTTTTCACATCGCCGACCATCTGCTCTTTGAGAGGACGGAAGGTTGCGCCGATGCCATGATCTGCGTCAGGGTAGGCGATGGTCAGATTGCGCGCCACCTGCTCGAGATCGGCGCGCGCTTCGCCGGCAGTGACGCCAGGTTCTGAGACGCCCGATGCCGTGAAAGCCAAGGCCGGGCCACGGTCGAAGACGAGGGATTGCTCCATTGCTGGATGGGGACGTAGATGTCCGTTCTTGAAAATTCGAAACCTGCAGGCGAAAGTTTGCGGGAATGACGCCAACGATGGTGTAGTTTTTGCCGCTGAGCGTGATGCTCTGGCCGAGGATGGCGGGCGTTGCGTCAAATTTTCTGCGCCAGAGACCTTCGCTGAGGATGGCAACGGGTGCGGCGCGCACGCTGTTCTTCGAGTGCCGAGAATTCGCGACCGAGAAGCGGGTTGACGCCGAGGAGCGCGAAGAAACCAGAGGAGAGGAATTGCCCTCTGAGCTGTTCAGCATCTCCGCGGCCGGTCATGCTAAAGGACCAGCTGCGCGAGAGGGCCATGGAGGCAAATGTCTTGTTCTGGCTACGCCAATCGAGGAAGTTGGGATAGGAGATGGAGCCGTACTGAAAATTGGGCTTGCTCTCATGAAGAGATACAAGTTGTTCGGGCTGAGCGAAGGGGAGTGGATTGAGGAGCACTCCGTTGACGATGGAGAAGATGACGGTGTTGCCCGCGATGCCAGCGGCGAGCGTAAGGACGATCGTAAGCGTGAAGCCGGGAGCCCTGCGAAACTGCCGGAGCGCATAGCGTAATCGGCGACGAGAGACTCGAAGAGCGGGCACGCTGCGCTGAAGGCGCCATGCTTCGCGGGTCTGGGTGAGGCCGCCGAGATGAGCAAGAGCCAGGCGGGACGCTTCAGCGGACGGCACGCCTTTTTGCATGTATTCGTTTGTGAGGAGATCGATGTGGGCGCGGAGTTCGTCGTCGAAGTCAGCGTCCTGGCCGTGTCGATTGAAGAGCGATGCGGCCCGGCTGAGAAGTGTGCGGAGGAAATTCATGGAGACGGTCCTTGTCCGGCGGAAAATCGGGGTCAGGCGAGAAATCGGGCCATGGTGGCGGCGACGCGTTCCCAGTTCTCAATTTCTTCTTCGATTTTTTTTTCTGCCGATGCGGCTG
>CAWITZ010000006.1:0-854658 GCA_963839215.1 uncultured Acidobacteriaceae bacterium
AACAGAACCAATACGCGGCACGGCGGCAGGGGGCTGCTGCCGGGATAAAAAATACGGAGTTCTAGGGGGCTGGGGGCGAAAATCGTGACATATCAATGGGTGGATTGCGGCCGTAATGTTGTCAGCCGACGTTACGATCGTATCGCGAAATTGATTCCGTTTTTCGATTGGCTGCTCTTCGTGCCGCGCGATTTGCGCCGGAAGGCGGTCGTACAATGGGGCTGGGCCGCGGCGACAGCGTGCTCGAGATCGGATGCGGTACCGGCAGGAATTTCCCTATTGCGCGAGGCCGTCGGGCCCGAAGGACACATCTTCGGCGTCGACATTTCTCCGCGCATGCTGGACAAGGCGCAGGATCTCTGCGTTTCCATCACTGGCGCAATATCGAGCTGTGCGAATGCGATGCCGCTGAATATGCGGCGCCGGTGCCACTCGATGGCGTGCTGTTCAGCCTGTCCTACAACACGATGCCGCATCATCGGACCGTGCTGCGCCGCGCCTGGCACAGCTTCGTCCGGGCGGCCGCCTCGTCATCATGGATGCCAAGGTTCCCTCCGGACCGGGCGGAAATCTGGTGCTGCCGTTCAGCCTCTGGCTGATCAAGCACACCATGCTCGGCAATCCGCTCATTCAGCCGTGGAAGGAACTCGGCGAGGTCGCCGAACGATGTCGACATGAGCGAATGCATGTTCAGCTCGTATTACATCTGCCCCGCCATAAAACCTTGGTCGACGCCGGGACCTTCGACCGGCGCGGCGAATGACAATACGGCGGTCGACTTCGCCCACCGCATCGCCGCGGAGTGAGGACCGGCACAGCCCCGCTGATCGTTAAAGCCTGACCGCGGCTTGTCGTCATGCGGCCCGCCCCGGTACACTTCGCCGGCCGGCGCTGACGCGCCGCATGTGCGATGTGAGGAACAGCGTGCGGATCAAAGCGATCGAGCCTATCGCGGTCAGCCTGCCGATGAAAAAGCCGGTGAAGATGGCCGGCGAGACCGTATCCCGCGCCGACAACATGCTGGTCCGCATCGAAACCGATGACGGCTCTATCGGCTGGGGCGAGGCCGCCTCGGCGCCGACCATGACCGGCGAAACCGTCGCCAGCATGATGGCGGCGGTCCGCCATATGACGCCCAACCTGCTCAAGCGTCCCGCCGACGATTCGCCGGCGCGGCGGCGGCGATGGACGCGCAGATGTATGGCAACAACGCCGCCAAAGCCGCGATCGAGATGGCGCTGTACGATCTCGTCGGCCGGGCCAACGGGCGGCCGGTTCATGCGCTCCTCGGCGGAAAACGCCGCGGCCGCATTCCGTTGCTCGCCGTGATCGGCTCCGACGATGCGGCGGCCGATTTGCGCGAGGCGCAGCAACGTCGCGATGCCGGCTATCTGATCTACAAGATCAAAGTCGGCGTCGACGCGCCGGAAGCCGACGCCGCGCGCACGCAGGATATTTGCCACATGCTCGGCGAGGCTGCCTGATTTCCGCCGATGCCAATCAGGGCTGGAGCGCGGAGGAGGGCGTCCGCTACGTGCGTGCGGTCGCCGATACCGGCCTCGGTTTCTTCGAGCAGCCGGTCCACGCCCACGATCTCGCCGGCATGGCGCGCGTCGCCGCGGCGAGCCGCGTGCCGATCGGCGCCGACGAGGGCATTCATTCGCAGGACGACATCGAACGTCATCACGCCGCCAAGGCAGCGCTTGGCGTGAGCCTCAAAGCAATCAAGCTCGGCGGCGTACAACGGGTGTTCGAGCCAGCGGGCTGTGCGACCGGCTCGGCATGAATCTCAACATCTCGTGCAAGACCGGCGAATCGAGCGTCGCTTCGGCTGCGGCCTTGCACTCGCCGCGGTCGTGCCGTCACTGGCCTGGGGCCTGACCGTGACCAGTCCGGGCCTTGCCGAGGATGTGGTCACCGATCCGCTGCGCATCGACAACGGCCATATGACGGTGCTGGACCGGCCCGGCCTCGGCGTTGAGGTCGACGAACGCCGGGTGCGGCGCTGGCAGCAGGAATTCAAGAAAGTGGCGTAAGCCGAAAGCATGATGAGGGTGGATGCGGGTTTCGGATAAGATCATGCTTCAAAAACAGGGAGAAACATCATGCGGGGATTGACGCGACGGGCGCTAAGCTTCGCCGCCGCTTGTGCCATGGCAACGGCGCTGTTCAGCGCGCCGGCGCTGGCGCTGAGCAGATCAAAATGTCGATCTTCCAGAGCAATTTTTGTTGCTTCCCGGTCTATGTCGCCAAGCACCTAAAACTGTTCGAGAAGCACGGCGTCGACGTCGAGCTGGTCTACGGCACCGGCATCCAGCCGGCCAATATCTTCGTCAGCGGCTCCGCCGAGTCCGGCGCCTTTGCGGTCGAGCATGGCGTGACCGTGAGCTCCAAGGGCCAGGATCTGAAATTGCTCGTGCTGGAGCAGCAACTGCCGCCGCTCAGCCTGATCGTGCACAACGACGTGCCGACGCCGAATGCCGACAAGCCTTATCCCCAGAATCTCATCGACCTGAAAGGCCTCAAGATCGGCATCAGCGGCCGCGGCGCCTCGACCGACACGGCGACGCGATTCATGCTCAAGCAGGCCGGCCTCGATCCCGACAAGGACGTCACCATCATGCCGGTCGGCGATCCCGGCACCATGCTGGCCTCGCTCAAGAACAAAGTGATCGATGCCGCCATGGCGGTCGAGCCGACCCAGACCCCGCCGTGCAGTCGCTCAAATTCGCCAAGACCATGGTCGATATCGAAGGCGGCGGCGGCCCGGGCGTGTTCCGCCTACGCCTATAACGGCGTGTTCGTGCACTCGGCGTTTCTCAAGGATCACCCGGAACCGCGCGCGCCATCGTCGCGGCGATCGTCGAGGCGTGTGCGGTCGTCAACGATCCGGCGCGCATGAACGACCTGATGGACGTGGCGGCCAATTACATGAAGGGCTCCGATCCGGACGTCGTCAAAGCCTATCTGACGAAATACCATTCGAACTACGGGCCGGTTGCGACCCGCAAGGGCGTCGAAATGTCAGCGCCATGCTGGTCGCCGCCAAGACCATCGAGAAAGCGGTGCCCTACGAGCAGCTCGTCGCCACCGATTTCATGCCGCCCGAGGCCGGCGCGCCGACACGCTGACTCCGAAAGCGCATCATGGCCGACAGCGAAGCCGCGCAAGCCGAAATCCCGCTGGCGTCGGCGGCGGCCGACGACAATTTGCGCCAGCGCGTCTTGCTCGCCCGCGTCGCCGTGATCGGCACGTTCCTCGCGGTCTGGCAGGGCGCGGTGAGTTTCGGCCTGATCGATTCGTTCTGGATTTCGAGCCCGGTGCTGGTCAGCAAGGAGCTCTGGCAGGAGATCCTAAGCGGCGACCTCATCCGCAATGTCGGCATCACCGTGTTCGAGGCGCTGATCGCTTTCGTCATCTCCTCGGCGCTCGGCATCGCCGCAGGGCTCATGCTGGCGCGCTCGCCGTTCTGGGACGAGGTGCTGGCGCCGCTGGTGCTCGCGCTCAACAGCCTGCCGCGGGTGGCGCTGGCGCCGCTCATCATTCTGTGGTTCGGCATCGGCATCGTCGCCAAGGTGGTCACCGCGTTCACGCTGGTGTTCTTCATTCTCCTGGTGAACACGCTGGGCGGCGCCAAGAACGTCGACACCGACATTCTCACCATCGCCCAGCTGATGGGCGCGTCGCGCCGCGACATATTGTGGAAAGTGACGTTGCCTTCGGCGCTGCCGTGGATTTTCGCCGGCCTCAATATCGGCCTGACCTATGCGCTGCTCGGCGTCATCGTCGCCGAGATCCTCGCCTCCAACCAGGGCATCGGCTACGTGATCTCGAGCGGCGCGGCGAACTTCAACACCGCGGCGGTGTTCGCCGGCCTGGTGACGCTGGCGGTGGTCGCCTGGCTGTTCAGCGCCGTCATGCGCAAGGTCGAGGCGCGGCTGCTGCGCTGGAAGCCCGCGGTCAACAGTGCCTGAGCCAATGCCGAGGCCCGCGAAAATCCGCCTGTCGAATATCGGCATAGTATTCCGGCCGCGCGACCGCGGCGCGGTCGAGGCGGTGCGCGGCGTGTCGCTCGACGTGCCGGACGGCTCGATCGTCACCATCGTCGGGCCGTCAGGTTGCGGCAAGTCGACCTTGCTCAATATCGTCTCCGGCCTGCTGCAGCCGAGCGCGGGTTTTGCCGAGGTCAACGGCGCAAAAGTCACCGGCATCCGCCACGACGTCGGCTACATGTTCGCCCGCGACGGCATGATGCCGTGGCGCACCGCGGCCGAGAACGTCGAGTTCGGCCTCGAAGTGCGCGGCGTCGCCAATCGCCGCGCGGTTGCCCGCGAATGGCTGCGCCGGGTCGGCCTCGACAAGTTCGAGGACCATTACCGCCACGAACTGTCGCAAGGCATGCGCCAGCGCGTCGCCGTGGCGCGCACCTTTGCGATCGAGCCGGATATCCTGCTGATGGACGAGCCGTTCGGCGCGCTCGACAGCCAGACCCGGCTGCTGCTGCAGGCGCTGTTTCTCTCGGTGTGGGAGCGCAACAAGCGCACCGTGCTGTTCGTCACCCACGATCTGCACGAGGCGATCTTCCTCTCCGACATCGTCGTCGTGTTCACCAACCGTCCGGGCCGCGTGAAATCGATCATTCCGATCGAGCTGCCAGCGGCCGCGGCTGCCGCCCGCCGAGCTCGCCATCGCACCCGAATTCCGCGACATCTATTCGCGCATCTGGAGCGACTTGAAGGACGAGGTGAGAGAATTCGAGTCGATGGCCGGCACGCAGCCTCATTCGTATTCTTCTTCCTCGTCCAGTAACATTTCTCGTCGTCCCGTCCGTTCCCCCCGGCGTCCTCTTCCTCCATCTCGCCGCCGATAAAGCCGATAAATAAGGCAAGATCGTCGAAGGCCTCCTGGATTTCGGCCGCAGGTGCACCTTCAACGGGGAGGGCGAGCCATGAGGTGTCGGGAGTTCATCAGGACGCTTGGTGGCGCTGTCGTGTCTCAGCAGGTGGATGCGCGCATCCAACGCTATCGGAACTAAGGGTTTGTGCAACGAATGGGGCCTACTGAATAAGCTTCCTTCTATCGTCGATCATTTGTTTAGCGATAGCCTTAGCGCTATCCGGGCAATGAGATGATGAAAGCCAATTATTTATCAAGTCGAATGACCAGTCAACATTTGAAGGCTCCAAGTGTCTCCTCAAACAGCCTACGCGTGGTAGCAAAGTCTCGGCCCATGCATGCTAGTGATATTGCCTCAAACATGAGGCCAAGGTTGCGATATGCCTCTCGGTCTGGATGGCCTTCGGTAATCTTGCGTAGCATTTCCGATACTTCAGGTACCTTTTCGTATTTCTCCGAATATACTAAAAGGCTTCAGCCAGGTCGGCATGGAGCTCCGCGCTGTCTGATTCGAGTGCTACGGCCTTGCGCAATTCTACTAGACCTTCAGCTACGTCACCCGCATCGAGCAGAAATTCTCCCCGGTAGTATCGAATATACGCGTCTTGCGCCCCGCCGTGCTCCAGGGCGGCGTCAAAGTCCAAGCGAGCTTTTGCAGTCTCTCCCAAATGCCAATAGGCGATTGCACGATTCGCATGATTCCAATAATAAGTATCTGAATGCGCAATCTCCGCGGTAAACTCCTCCGCTGCGGCACGATAATTCTTTAAGCCCAGATTTGTCCGACCCCTGACGAAATGCGCGGTCTCATATCCACCATCGATGGCCTTGTCCGCATCAATGAGTGCTTTCTGATAGTCCTTAATTTTAAACTCATCCCAAGCTCTATATGCCAACAATCTGGGTGTCTCCGCTTCCGCGATCTAAGTCTGTGAGCTATTCGCGTTCGTATCGGATATTGGCCCTTCGGACGCCCGCGGCGAGCCCTTATCGTCCTTGATGATCTTTACCCACAACGGGCCGATGTCACTCCACAGGATCGCGAGGTGGCGCCCCATCATTACGGCCATATCGAGAAAGGCCTGCTCCTCTGGCGTAACCGACCTCGGCCCATGATCACTCCAATAAGCATGCATAAGGGCTTCCCTAGCCCACACGGGAGGATGGTCTCCCAATGCCAGATCTCCTTCGGGATCGCGGCTGCCGCCAGAGAACTGTCCGAACTTGTACGCATCGCCTTTGCGTGCGCTTGTCGTTTGAGCGAGTGCGAGTTGCAACACCTGAACTACGGAATCTCGCTCCGCATCAGTTGGCTGAGGGGGCAATTCTCCATGGTCATGAACGTAACGCGCTGCCTCAGCAATTTGGTCAAACTGGAAGAAAAGGACGGGGGCATAGCGGAGAATTCCGTGAGTTCTCCTCGAAGAGCCCCTGCGCCTTCACTGCGCTGACGTCGAAGAGAAAGTCAATTCACCAACTCGGCCGCGTAGACGTCAGCTATTGCCTCTTCACCCCAACTTCGCAAAATGGACTCGGTGGATGTTGAAGATGTGTTGGCAAGGCTGAGACGGTCATCGGTCTGATGATGAAGCACTAGGTGCGCAAATTCATGGGCCAAAACAAAGTCTTCGAGCGCGGAGTTTGAAAGATGACAAGTAAGGGATCATCGAACTCGCGGGGCGGCGCTTGGCCCTTAATTAGCCGCTTATTTGCAAAGTCCTCCAACGCTTTTGAGAATCGGATTAGGAATTGCAAATCATGCCGAACCGAGTTCTGAAAAAATACTCCGCTTAAATTGATATTAATATGCCCGTGCGTTTTCTGGATTGGAATAGTAGCCAAAGCAATCTTTCCAATTTCGTGGGCAAATGTAAAAAGGCTCGAGTTCACCACCACCAATTTTGTATCCGACCCCGGTATCGGCAGTGCGCGGGCATTTAGTGTTCCGAGAGGTAGGGTTCCGAGATGAGGAAGCTCAAAGGAGCGATCTTGTTGGGCAATCTCATTAAAGACTTCGTTTGCCGCGGAGCGAAGAAGAAAGATGCTGTTTGGATCCTCATAACGCGTCGGCATGGCCTCTCGGAGCTGAGTTAGAACACTCTTATATAGAGCCCCGTAGGAACTCTCAGACTTTGATGTCCCAAACCGAGCGTCGAGTTCGGCAAGAAGGTCTTGAAGCTTTTTCATGTTCTCGGGACTGTCGGTCCAGCGAACGGCTCGAGGATTATCGCGATACGCGTCTTCCTGCATGGTTTCCAGATACAAGTATGCCTTGTCGTTGTCGGATTGAAATGTTGTCTGAAGCGGATTGGCGGCGCCTTTGACAGCGCGTGTGGCAAGCGGGTTAAGCTCAGCTGCGGTCGCGCTCGTCGCGGAGAGAAGGACAAGCAACAACAGAGTGGTTGCGCTTACATGTGGTCTGCCACTCATCTCATAACCTATTCGTTGCATTAGTCTATTTGTTAGATCTGCCCGTCAAATTGAGAGCGACGCACGCGAGACCGAACGACCAAGCCAAATAAGAGAGCAGAAAGACGCAGCTCAACAGCAACCATGCTGCCGTAATTGTCCATGGTTTCCAGATGAGTTCCGGGCCGTGCGGTCGGAATAGTGCCTTGGCGAGCATGAGGTCTTCGGGAGTGACGCTATCTGGGTTCGACTGAATGAGTTTGTGACCCTCTGGCGTGAGAGAAAAAGGCGCCAAGCCGAACCCGATCTGAAAGCGCTGCGCGCTACCTGTCTCGGGAGGAGCGGACACTGTCGTCCAATTCAGAAGCGCACTATAAACAATCGCAAAAAACACCGCTGCTATAACTGCCAAAATGCCTGTCCTGGCGCCCGCAGCGCCCGGTGGTCGGCTCAGAAATACCCAAACGAAAATCGCCAGCGTCAGCCCTCCAGTTATAAGCTTGAGTGGTCCGAAATCAGGGGGCGCAAAGCTTGTGAAGAAAGACAGGCCCGGCAGTTGAGAGCCGAGGGCCGTCGCGCACGTGCCAAGGACAGCAGCCGCGCCGCGAATCCGATG
This sequence comes from uncultured Acidobacteriaceae bacterium, assembly GCA_963839215.1. Lineage (GTDB taxonomy): Bacteria > Acidobacteriota > Terriglobia > Terriglobales > Acidobacteriaceae > Telmatobacter. Next base: position 7,922 of record CAWITZ010000006.1, read on the forward strand.
CTCTCCTGCTCCGTTCAATGGAGCACCTCTTCAAATTCTATGACTACGATTGGTTTGATGATCCGGAAAGTCTCGGGCTTCGAGGTGGCATTGCCGTCCCTTTCCGACCAAAACGAGTATAGTCCGATAGAAACCGTATCCTCAGCATTATTAGTCAACTGAGGTAGAGCCAGCATTTGTTGCTCGGCAACTAGTCGATATTTAATGCGTGCACCCGGCTGTTTTGTTCTCACGCTGACGTCCGACGTGATGGCGGTTTTAGAAAGGGCGGCGTTGAGCTCTTGGATGGAACCGGAACTTTCCGATGACTGAAGGTTATGTCCCCCGCCAGTAGCGAAATCATATTTAACGTACGCTCGACGAAGCGCAGCGGAGGTGGCGGGCTGAAGCGGATCTAGTCCTCGGGCCTGCAGTTCAGTGTAAATGGTAACTGAACGAGAGATCGTCGAACCTAGCGTCTTCCGTGCCGGGTGGCTGCGGCGAGCGCTGTTGGGAATTCGTAACTCTGGGTGACACTATCGATAGAGACAGAAGAATGGCGAGCGCTACCACTCTTGGGCATCGCGGGCGAAATGAATCTATCATGCCAACCTCACACTGCTATAAGTCGAGATGCCTCAGGCAACCTTCAACCAGGGATGGAATGATAGCGATTTCGCGCGCGGTTGAAAAGTCTCGCTTCGAGAGGGTAAGGTGTGGGGGTATCCGAGGCGGCGTAGGGCAAGGCATGCGCCAGCGCGTCGCCGTGGCGCGCACTTTTGCCATCGAGCCTGACATTCTTTTGATGGACGAGCCGTTCGGCGCGCTCGACAGCCAGACCCGGCTGTTGCTGCAGGCGCTGTTCCTCTCGGTGTGGGAGCGCAGCAAGCGCACGGTGCTGTTCGTCACCCACGATCTGCACGAGGCGATCTTCCTCTCCGATATCGTCGTCGTCTTTACCAACCGCCCGGGACGGGTGAAGTCGATCATCCCGGTCGAGCTCAAGCGGCCGCGGCCGCCGCCCGCTGAGCTCGCCATCGCGCCGGAATTCCGCGACATCTATTCGCGCATCTGGAGCGATTTGAAGGACGAGGTGCGGGAATTCGAATGACGAAGGCGTACGCATAAATCGAGGTTGGTTGGAAATTCATTGCATTGCGGCGAAGGTCCGCTTCATGCGACAAACTAATTGACCGGCAACATTGACAAGGAACTCACGCCGCTTGCTCATCAGGCGCAGAGTTCCAAACCCCGGCAGATGCCCTGCTGGGTTCCGTAATTCGACCCAACGTTCCGGCTCATAAAAATATCTAAATGTACGGAACCGTACCGGTTGCGAGACCGTTGGGATTCGATAGGCGTTTTCTCTTTGGCAAAACGGAACGCCTTGAAGAGAACGAAATCGTCCTTTGGCCGCCAAGCTTTCTGGCCGTGAAGGGTGCACTCGTATCAACGTAGATCGATACGCACGCGGTAATCGTTCTCGTGCTTGGGAATTCGACCGAATAGCCGATGCCGCCCGCAGCCGGCCAAGTGCGGCCTTGGTCGGGGCGAACGACAGGATTCGCAGACAACTCGAAGGAGGATCACGAATGAGTCCGATGACCGAACACGATCAGAGCAAGAAGTTCGCCGATAAGAGCGCCGCGACCGCCAACAAGGCTTTTGCAACAGTCGAGCAATCAGCCCGAGCTGTTGAACAGACCTGTTCGGTCTCGCTGGAAAACATCCGTGCCTTTAACCTCAAGATGATCGATATGGCTCGGGCTAACGTCGAGGCGGTTCTCGATCTCTCGCAACAAATCGCGACAGCCAAGGCGCCAACGGATGTCGTCGAACTCTGGACGACGCATGCCCGCAAGCAATTCGAGATGCTGAGCGAACAGAGCAAGGAGCTGGCGGCGCTTGCTCACAAGATGGCCGGAGAAAACGCCGAGACGATAACGCGCAGCGTCAACCAGGTCTTCCAAAAAGCCTCTTGATCTGCCGGATTGCCGGGACTCAGAAAAAAATGGGAGAACGTCCATGGAAAGGCGGCGCTACCAACGAAAATCCTCTGAGGGCCGGCAGTTTCTGGACTTCATCGGGCGGGAAATCAAGACGCATATCGACGTTGCGGAGCCGATACCGGAACGGCTCAATGAACTCATCGAACAGCTTGTGCGGCGGATCAACGAGCGCGAGAAAGAACCCGAAGAGGTCTAATCGCGCCGCGCTTTGAGCGTCCTCTGTTCGCCGTGTACGAAAGGAGTCCACGATGCCTTTCGACGGATTTAACGACGACACCTGCCCGAAATGTCGCAAGCCAATCAGGCAGACGACCGTCGAGCGACATCCATCGCGCCGCGATCTTGCAATTCATAGTTTTCAGTGCGCGAACTGCGGTATCGTAAAAACTAAAGTTCTTTTCCGGAGACCGCCTAAGCCCTCGCTAAAGCTGATCGTCTAGAGCGGTCGAAATAAACGCGCGGCGAGTCTGTCCATTTGCCGGCCGGCAATCAGCGGCGCTCTGTATTGTTGCCCGCTCCTAAACAGAGACGTTTTCGGAGTGGATGGGCGTGACCCAGAACTGCGCTTCGGCGGCGGGGTCGAGCGGCGGGGCGGAATGGAAGCCCGCAACGGAATAGTGCCGCGCATGAAGGGTGGCGTAGCGATGACCTTGAGATTGTCGTGCGGACTGAGCGTGACGATGTTGTGTTCAACGATGAACTGGCGAATGGCGACAAGGTTGTTCTGGGCGGTCTGAATAGGTTCGTCGAGCTCGGGATGGTCGTCGGAGAATTTCTCAAGGACTTCGCCGATGATTTTGTTTCACGCTGCCGCGGGCTGAGATCGGCGTGATCGGTGTGGTCAGGAAAGTACTGCTTGTGAAGCGGAATGGCAAGCTCAAGCATCTGGTCGCGTGTGGACTTGAGCGCCGCTTCAGCTTCAGCGAGCACCTGATCAGGCGTGATGTCGGTCTGCATGACGAGCCGAAATTTTTCCGCGTAGAACTCTTTGCCGAGGCGCCAGGTGCGATCGGTTTTTCGCCCGCGAGATCGGTGTTGAGCCACTGCGAAAAACTCTTGAGCGCGGCGACGGCGGGAGGCGCAACCTGATCGAAGCGGGTCTGAGCTTCGGATCAGTTTTGACTGCGTTGGCGATGGTGTCCTGGATGAGGGCGATGTTGCCTTCGTTTTCTTCGACGGCCACCTTGATGAAGATGGGGTCGGAATCGGAGAGCTGGGCGCGGGCCTGATCAAGAAAAACAGGGATCGCGGCGATGCGGGAGAGAACGTCTTCAAGGCGAACGTTCTCTGGGCCAAAGTCGTCGGTGAGCGGCTGAAAGAGCGCGCTGCCGATGAGTTCGACGTAGCCGGTGGGGTTGTGGCGAAAGCTCTGAATGCGATCGAACTCGAGGAGGCTGAGCGCGATCTGGTCGTCGATGAGCTGCCAGTCGGCGGCGTCCTGTGGGTTGAGCGAGGCTTTGGAGACTTCAGTGTGGAAGCGCTCGCGCCAGTGGGCATAGACGCTGCGCTGGAGGGCGATGCCGGCAGGGCTCACGTCGTCGAGAAGCGCGTCAAGGGCGACGGTTTTGCCGGTTGTGGGATCGACGTGCTGGTGATAGCCGACCTGTGAAGCGGTTGCCGGTGAGAGCGCGAGGGTCTCGTGGATGAAGTCTTCACAAAGCTTTGAGAACTTTGCGCTGGCGGCGGAGGGAGCTGCCGCCTGCGCCACGGCGGCAAACGAGAAGACGCTCAAAAGGAGGGTGGAAAGCAATCGCATAGCGCAATGATTCCAGACGCCGCGCACTTAAGGCAATGAGAGATCGCAAAGCTACGCGGCGGGTTCCTGCTCAAAGCGAGTTTCAAGACCGAGGCGCTGCCAGAAGGTGCGCACGAGGTCGACCGTGGCAGGGCTGGTGAGCGGCGCGGTGCGGATGAGAATGGCGGTGGATGGAGCACCGGGAGTGCGCTCGGCAAGGGTGGCGGCTTCAACGGCGATGGCGACACAGCGGTCGGCGCGATAGGTGCAGGCGGCGAGATCGGCGATGGAGAGGCGCGTGGTGGGCGTGGCGATTACGGTGCGAGGCGGCGCCATGCGATCGAGCAGGCAGAAGATTTCGAGCTTGGATTCAAGCTCGTCGGGGACGCAGTCGATGGCGAGGTCGGCGTGGCGGACGGCATCTTCAATGGTGTTGACGAAGGAGACACCGGGGCCTGCGGCGGTGGTCTGCTCAAGCACAGCGGGCCCGAGGCTCAGGCGCAGCTCTTCGCGGGCATGGCGCAGGTTGGCGGGCATTACATCTTCAAGCAGGACGCGAAAGCCTGCGCGCGCAGCTGAAAGGGCGAGCCAGCGGCCAAGAGGGCCGGCCCCGATGATGGCGACGGTGAGCAAGAAGAGGCTCTACTTGGCGTTCAGAGCCTGGAGAACATCATCGACGTTGGGCTTGGAGCGGAGAAGGTGGTCGTTGACAAGAACACGTTCTTCAGCAGGCAGGGTGGGAGCAAGGGCCAGCACCCGGCGCAGGGTTACAGCAACGTCGTCAATGTAGTTCATCAGGCGGATGGCTTCTCCGGAGAGCGGCATGGGTTCCCTCATTCGATTTGGAATGCAGACTTCATTGTAAGAGGTCGAAGCGGGGCGGGAAAGGCGAGGCATATACCTGTGCGCGCAATTGCTATTTCCTGAGCCAGCGGATGATGGAGAAAACGCTGGCGAGAAGGCAAAGCGCAATGAAAACGCCCATGCTCCATTTGAAAGGGGCGGAGTTGGCGACCTTAAGCACCTGCTGGCCGAAGCGCATGGCGAGAAGAGAAAGCAGCGTGAAGCGGACGGCGCGGGCGCAGAAATTGACGACGAGAATACGCCAGATGGGGTACTCGAGGGCGGCGGTTGCGGCGATGACGGTGGTGAAGGGGAACGGAGGAGGAGCGAGTCCGCCGATGGCAACGGCGAGGGCCGCGCGCTTATTCAGCCTGCTCTTAAGGCGGTCGTAGCGGCGCTTGCCGGCGATCTTTGTGATGCCTTCTTCGCCGAGTTTACGGGCGACGAGAGCAAGAAGCAGGGCGCCGACGGTCGAGCCGCAGGCGGCTGCGAGGACGTACCAGACGAAATCATGCGGGTGGCGGGCGACAAGGAGCACGACAACGAGGTCGTTGCCAAAGGGCAGGATGAGGAAGGACGAGTCCAGCACGCCCATGATGAATGGACCGAGGAAGCCGAGGTGAAGCAGGATATGGAGAAAAGGTTGTAGGAGCTTCGCCAAAATCGGGGCACACCTCGGTACGCAGGAGAAATAGTCGCCAAGGATAAGATGCGCATAACGCGCCGAGGCGGCCCACCCTCCCACAAGGAGTGGACCGCCTCATTGCATTCCGGGTTAAAACGGCCGGAAAGTGAAAAACAGGGATCAGGGAACAGTAGTCAGGGATCAGAACGGCAAATCGCCGTGATCGCTAGAGCGTGCGTTTGAAGAGCGGCGTGGCAATGAGCAGCGTGCCAATGCCGAAGGCGAAGAGAAAGATCAGATCAGGGTAGATGGCGGTAAAGCCTCCATCTTTGAGAAGGACTTCCCTGGTGCCGTGTATCGCGTAGGTGAAGGGATTAACGACGGCGAATGCGCGAAGCCACGGGGGAAACGCAGCAATTGGATAAATTGCGCCGGAGGGAAAGTAGAGCAGCGTATTGAGAACGCCGAACATGGCGCGGGGGGTGAGCGGATCATCAACGCGCACCATCATGAGGAACATCATTCCGTTGAAGGCGAGGGCTATGCCGAGGATGAGCAGCAGCATGTAGAACATTTGCACGGGGTGAAAGATGACCCCCAGGCCGGACATGAGCGAGCCGATAACTGTGAGACAGATTCCAGCGAGGACAGCCTTGATGGCGCCGGCGAGGTTGAGGCCCATGACGAGTTCGAGCTTGGTGATGGGAGTGACGAGATAGCCTTCGTGTACGCCGCGGGCCTTGTCGTCGATATAGAGCATGCCGCCGCCGATCATGACGGAGATGTACATTGCCAGGGCGATGTTGCCGGGCAGCAGGTACTTCATGTACTCGACGTAGGGATAGAGCTCGACGATCTGAAGGGCGACCTGCCGGACGACGCGATTTTCAATTACAGGCTGGTTGAGCGCGTCGACGAGGGACTGCATCTCCCCCTCGATGGAGGCGCTCATGAACTGATCCGAATTGTCGACGACGAGACCGAGTTTGGGGGCGTCTTCAGCGTAGACCCGGCGCGAATACTGGGCGGGGATGATGACGGCGGCATCGACCCTGCCGTTGCGCACATCTTCGCGTGCAGTGGTTTCGTCGTCGTAGGAAATGGTCTTGAAGGTGCCAATGTTGGCGGCGACGGCGGCGAAGGCTTCCCGCACTTTTACAGACTGGGGGCCACGGTCGTGATCGACAACAGCGACGCGGGCTCCGCGGATTTTGCCGCCGAAGGCGTTGCCAAGAATGATGAGCTGCACAAAAGGCAGCATCATCGACATGATCATGAGGACGGGCGAGCGGAAGAATTTGCGCATCTCGCGCTCGACAATAGCGAACATTCTGTTCATGGCTGCGCTCCAGGGCGTGGCGGCATCGTAAAGACGGCCTTGACCTGCTCATCACGGAGCTGGCGGCCTGTGTAGTGCACGAAAACGTCATCGAGAGATGTGTTCTGCACGCTGAGCGACGTGAGCTGCTCGCCCAGCGAGGCGGCCATTTCGACAAGCCGCGTAGTGGTCTGCGAACCGTTCGAAGTGAGGACGCGATAGACGCCGGCCGACTGCGACTGCACATCGGTGACATGAGGCAGCTGCTGCAGGCGCGTCTGCCATTCCGGATCTTCGCGGTTGAACTGCACCTCGACTACATCCGCGCCGGGTACGCTCTGCTTGAGCTCGACAGGGGTGCCGAGGGCAACGAGGGTACCGTGGTCGACGATGGCAATGCGATCGCAGAGACGGTCGGCCTCTTCCATGTAGTGCGTGGTGAGCAGCATGGTGAGGTTGCGCGTCTTCTTGAGGTTGTTGAGCATCTCCCAGACGGCGATGCGGGAGACGGGATCGAGGCCGGTGGTGGGCTCGTCGAGAAAAAAGATGCGCGGATTGTGGACAAGGCCACGCGCGATTTCAAGCCGGCGCCGCATACCACCGGAGAGCGTCTTGGTGGGCGCGTCGCGCCACTTGACGAGATCGACAGCCTCGAGCACCTGCATGATGCTGGCCTCGCGCGTAGCACGGGGAACGTTGTAGAGCTTGGCGTAAATGAGCAGGTTCTCGTAAGCGGTGAGGTCGGGGTCGCTGGTCATGGCCTGCGGAATGACGCCGATCATGCGACGGACAGCATCGGCATCCTTGACGACATCGTGACCACCGATAATGGCGCGGCCCGCGGTGACGGGGATGAGCGTGGTCATCATGCGGATGAGCGTGCTCTTCCCTGCTCCATTGGGACCGAGGAGACCGAAGATCTCGCCTTCAGCAACCTGAAAGCTGACGCCCTTGACGGCTTCAAAGTCGCCATAGCGCTTGACGATGTTTTCGACCGCGATGGCGCTGCGTGCGCCGTTGCGCTCATTGAGGCTGATGGCCGGGCGGGGAGGCTGCAGGCCACCGGAGTGTTGCGTGCTCATGGCTTCACCAGCCTGTCTTTGGGGACATAGACTTCGGCGGTCATGCCGGGGACAAAGCGCTCATCAGCGTTGGGAATGAGGAGCTTGATCTGCACGGTGCGGATGTCGCGCTTGCGGCTGCCGTTGATGTCGCGCTGGGTGGCGAAGTCGGCCAGCGCGGATTTGGCAATGACCTTGCCGTCGACAGTGGCGCCGCTGGGCAGCACGACGCGGAGGCTATCGCCCAGCTTAACGACATCTGCCTGGGTTTCAGGCAGCGGTGCGTAGACCCAGGTCTGAGTCAGATCCATGATGGTGGCGATGGTGCCGCCGGCGGTGAGCACTTCTCCCTGACGCGCGGCGAGAACGTTGACGGGGCCGCTGACAGGCGCGTAGACCTGCGCATAGCCAAGTTCAACCTTGGCTTGCTGCGCGAGGGCCTGGGCGTTATTAACCTGGCCGCGAGTGGACTGCACGGTGTGCTGGGCGGCCACGGCGAGCAGCTCGTGCGCTTTGGCCTGTTGCAGGGCAGCCTGCGCGGCGGCCATGTTTTCGCTGGCGCTCTGAACGGCGGCCTGGTCGGCTTTGAGACTGGTGATAGCTTCGTCGCTTGCCTGGGCACTCATGATTCCCTGCTTGGCGAGGGCAACCGTGCGGGTGGTGTCTGCCTGCTGGTGAGCAAGATTGGCCTGCGCCTGCGCAAGCGTGGCCTGCGCGACGCGCACCTGGGCTTCGGCATTGGCCGTGGCACTGGTGACTTCGCCCTGATTCTGGCGCTGGGTTTCGACTGTCTCGCCGAGCTTGGACTGGTTAGCGGCAACGGTGGCCTGCGCAGCTTTTTCGGCGGCGGCGAGATCGTCACTTTCAACGACAGCGATGAGATCGCCAGCCTTGACCTGCTGGCCTTCCTGAACATTGAGCGTCTGGATGCGGCCGGGAATTTTGGCGCTGACGAGAACTTCATTGGCGTCGACGGTGCCAATGAGCTTGAGGTCGCCCGAGGTGCGGGCGGTGAGCAGATACCAGATAAGAGACCCCAGGGTAAGAATGCCCAGAATCAGGAAAACTCTATTACGCGCGTTCATCTTTCCTCCGATGGTGGAGCCGATCAGGATTGATTTCGGGCATGGGCGTGTCTGCGATGACGCGTGCGGCGATTTCAGCGCCATGCTGCCGGTCAATGAAGATCGCCTGCCCCATAAATTCGACAATGGCCTTGCGCCGGTGGGCGAGAGCCTCCGGTGTGAAGGGGTCGGTGTCCTGCAAGATGCGCCAGACGGGGGCGCTGAGAAAGTAGAAGACATTAGCGCCAAGCGAGGCGAGATGGAACTGCAGCCAGTCGGCGTGGATGAGCTCGCCGGATTCAATGCCTTCGCGGACCAGAGCCTGATACATGGTCATGGCCGGGGCGAAGACGCGCTTGACGAGGATAGGCATGGCGCCCGACTCACCCTTGTGCATGCGGATCAATTCCTGCTGCATCATGGCCTGGAATTCGTGCTGGGTGAGGATGCGGTCGAAGTGCTCAAGGACCGAGCGTACGAGACGCTCGCCAGGAGAGCCTTCGCTGAGGAAGACGGCCATGGTGCGATCGCGCATTTTGGCGGCGATCATTTCAAGGGCGGCAAGGTAGAGGTTTTCCTTGCTCTCGAAGTAGTAGTAGAGGAGTGCCTTGTTGACGCCGGCAATGGAGGCGATGCGCTCGGTACGGGCGCCGGCGAGGCCGAGCTCGCTGAACTCCTGCAACGCGGCATCGAGGATGCGTGCGCGGGATTCAGCAGCGCGGTCGGAGCGTTCGGCGGTGGTTTCGAGAGGGGCCATAGAAATTAACTAACTGGTTAGTAAGGTAAATTAGAAAACACATTAAGACAAGACGGAGACTTATGTATTTTACGATCTGCTTATTATTGAATAACTTAATGATGTTTTCTAAAAAGATAGATATGGTTATACGAAAAGATTTCCACAGAGGCTAGGGCTGCTGGCATTGTGACGCACCGCCATCGGGGTCAGGGTCGAGGAGGCGTGGACCGGGGCCGTCGTGTCCGAGCTTGTCCCAGGGATTGCGCAGAGGGCAGACACCGAGCGAGAGGCAGCCGCAGCCGATGCAGCCATCCAGCTGATCGCGCAGGCGGGTGAGCCGGGCGATTCGGTCGTCGAGATCGGCGCGCCAGTGGCGGGAAAGCCGGGTCCAGTCGCCGGCGTCGGGAGTGCGGTTGCCGGGGAGGGTGTCGAGGGCTGCGCGGATATCGGCAAGGGCAATGCCGGTGCGCTGCGCCACCTTGATGAGGGCGACGCGGCGGAGGACTTCGCGGGCGTAGTGCCGCTGGTTGCCCTGGTTGCGCCAGCTATGAATGAGGCCCTGAGCCTCGTAGAAGTGCAGCGTGGAGACGGCGACGCCACTGCGGCGGGCAACTTCTCCGACGGTGAGGGCGGTGTGGAGCGTGCCGGGCTTATCGGTTTGGGGCTGGGCGGGTTTGGGCTGGGTGGTTCCGGGCTTAGCGGGATTTTTCATGCGCGGCTCTTGACCTCAAGTTTACTTGAGGTTCTAGGCTTGAATCAATGGAGTCCGGCTCTGAATCCGACGAAAGCGGCAGGGAGAGAAGCTATGAGCGGCAAGATGAAGATTGGCGTGATCTATGGTTCGACGCGGGTGGGCCGGTTTTGCGACAAGGTTGCGGGATGGGCTTATCTGAAGATTGCAGGCAGCGCGGGTTTTGAAGCAGAGGCGATTGACCCGCTGCACCTGACGGATGCGGCTGAGCTTCGGCGGCGCATCGGGGAGTGCGATGGCTTTGTGGTGGTGACGCCGGAGTATAACCATGGCTACCCTGCTCCGCTGAAAGAGCTGATTGACTCGATTGGCGCGGAGTGGCAGGCGAAGCCGGTGGCGTTTGTGTCGTATGGCGGGATTTCAGGCGGACTGCGGGCGGTGGAGCAGCTACGGCAGGTTTTTGCGGAGGTGCATGCGGTGACGATTCGCGACACGGTGAGCTTTGCGGCGGCGTGGGAGCAGTTTGACGAGGCGGGGGTGCTGACCCGGCCGGAGCGGGCGGAGCGGTCAATGGCGGCGATGCTGGAGCGACTGGGCTGGTGGGCCTCGGCGTTGCGCGCGGCGCGCCAGGCTGCTCCCTACAAGGCGGGAGCTTATTGAGGACAGGCGGGCGCGGGTGTTAACTATTTGCGAAAGCAAAACGGAAGAAACACGGAGAAAAGCAGAAGAAACTACTTGAACATCCGAACCATAATAGTGAACAGGCGCGCGCATGCCTTGCTACACTGGGGCCATGCTTGAGGAACTGGAATTCCGGCGACTGGCGGATAGCGCGACCGAAGCGCTGAAGCGTCACTTGATAACGCGCGAAGAGGAAGACGAGGCGGGCTTCGAGGTTGAGGAGCAGAACGGCGCGCTGAATGTTGCCTTCGAGGAACCGCCGAGCAAGTTTGTGATTACTCCGAATGCGCCGGTGCGGCAGATCTGGATTTCGGCGCTCTCGACGAGTTTCAAGCTCGACTGGGATGCGATGGCGAAGGCGTTTGTGCTGCCACGGACCGGCGAGCAGCTTATACCGCTGGTGGACCGGCTGATCGAGGAGAACCGCGGGAAGTAGGGTTCGCTCAGGGGGCATGACGGGTGAATCGTTTTCCCAGGGCTCAGAAGCGAGACCGATCTTTAATGCCCGCTTTCCTCTTCGGTCATCGATACGATCAATACTTCTGAACTTTCTTGCTACTTCTGCACTTTCTTGTTTGCTTTGTATTCTGTAGCCACTCTGAAAATGACTATCCAGAAGGCAACAACCGCAAGCATTGCCAGAAGGTAAATTGCTCTCTGCATTTCGACAAATGAAAGATGCCCAACGGAGCGTTGGTGAACAATCACAAAAGAATTCCGAAGACCCGCCACGGTAGATGCCGTCTTGCCATCATCTACAGCCACCCGCCCATCACTCTGCCGATACCGCCTTCTGGTCGACCTACCTACGTGCTGGCCTAGTTGCTGGCAGTAGCGGCGGCGGCGATCAGCCCTCCGAGCGCTCCCAGCACGAGTGCGATGACGATGATGTCTCCACGGTGATGCGTGTGCCGTCCGCTCGCAGAGTTATGCTTGTAGTCGCTCTTAACTTTTCGAACCTCGGCATACCTTAGCGTCACATCGGAGTTGCGATCGATGTCGCGAAACGTAAAACCGTCCTGATCATTTGAAAGAAACTCCCCGAATTCCTCGCCTCCTTGAACCGGGATCACGCTGATTGGAGAATGCGGGGCCAGGCCGTCGACCTTGTGCTTGATTGCCCGCGCTTTCTTCGAAAGGTTGAGAGGCTGCTGAGCGCCTGCGGTCACGGTTGTGACAACAATCAGCAGTGCCGCTACTGCTCTTGATGAAATGGTCCAAATTGCCATCCAGTCACTCCTCTTGATTCAGGGCCCCAATGCGCGTGCGCAGGAGTCGTGGAGCCAAGATTGGTCTCCGGACGGTCCTAGCAGAGTGGCTTGGACATTGGCACACAGTTTACTCCCGTCGTTCCAAAGGCGGGCAGCGCAGGTGAAGAGGATGAGCGAATCGGGTGGAGGCAGACCAACTGTATTGCTTTCCCATGTCCGAACATACGGACATGGGGCACCCATGGTGGTGGTTAATGAACATCCCAGAGCTGGGTATCTCCTATCCCATCCGGCAGATTTAAAAACACGGAAAAGCAAATGCAGGTTCTTCGACTCACCACCCCCAGGCTGGAGAAAACGCCTGGGGCCCCGTTCGCTCAGAATGACAGGCGCTGGTGAGGGTTTGTGGGTGAGGCGGGTTGAGGGTTGTGGTTTCCCACCCATGCGCGATAAAACCACGCATGGATGGGGAACCCGGCAATGTGAAGAGTCTGAGCCGATCGGGGAGGGCTGCGGTCTTCAGTGAAAAGAAAAGCGGGTCCGGCGTGGAGGCCGGACCCGCGGTGTTTTGGAGCGCGATCTACTTGAGCCCGTAGACGGTCTGAAGCACCTTCTGCTGGAGGCTGTCGGGGAGCGGCGCGTAGGAGAGGTTTGAGACTTCGCCTTCACCGGCCTTGACCATCCAGCTCAGCAGATCTTTGAGCACGGCGCGATTGCCGGCGTTGGTTGAGTCGACCGGAATGAGCAGGTAGGTGAAGCTCGAAATGGGGTAGGAGTTGGCGCCGGGAGCGTTGGTGATGGAGACGCGGTAGTCGGCGGGCATGGACTTGATGCTGCCGGCAGCGTCGGTGACGCCTGCAATGGAAGCCTTAATGAAGTTGCCTGAAGCGTTCTTTACGGAGCCGAAGGAAATGTGGTTCTGGAGAGCATAGATCAGCTCCACGTAGCCGATGGCGCCGGGCATCTGGCGGACGAGGCCGGCGACACCTTCATTGCCTTTGCCGCCGACGCCGACGGGCCAGCTGGGGGAGGTTCCTTTGCCGGGGCCTTCGTTCCAATCCTTGCTGACCTTGCTGAGGAAGTCGGTGAAGATGAAGCTGGTGCCGGAGCCGTCAGAGCGGTGTACGACGATGATCTTGAGGTCGGGCAGCTTGACGTCAGGATTGTCTTTGGCGATGCGCGGGTCGTTCCAGTTGGAGATTTTGCCGAGGAAGATGTCAGCGAGCACATCGCCGCTGAAGCGAAGGTCAGCGTTATTTGGAACGTTGTAGACGGGGACGACGGCGCCGAGCACCGTGGGAATATGGATGAGCTTGACCTTCGACTGGCTGAGCATGTCGTCGGTCATGGGCATGTCGGATGCGCCGAAGTCGACGAGGCCTGCCGTGACCTGGCGGATGCCGCCGCCGGAGCCGATGGACTGATAGTTGACTTCAACACCCGGATGCGCGGCGCTGTACTCGGTGAACCACTTGGAGTAGATGGGATACGGAAAGGTTGCGCCTGCGCCGGTCAGCTTCTGGGCCTGGGCAACGCCCAGCGAGATAACCAACAGTCCAGCGGCAATGAGATTCTTCTTCACGGATAGCTCCTTGCAGGTTGTGGCAAAGGACCCGAAGTGCCGCGTGCGCCTATAAAGCCTGAAAACGCAACACTTCGGCTCAGCCTGATTTCACCTGTAATTCTCTTCGCGCCATGTTACGGGGAGTTGAATTGCGGAGCGAATTCAACGTCCTTTAACGTGGTGAGATCAGGCAGGTCAGGTCACGGATGAAGCACAGATTAAGGGGCAGTTACAGGGGCAACTGTTGGCTCTTCAATGCGCTGCGGCTGCGGGGCAAGGGGGAGGGTGAAATGAAATGCCGCACCCGCGCCGAGTTCGCTTTGAGCCCAGGCACGGCCGCCGTGGGCCTGCACGATGTGCTTGACTATCGCGAGGCCAAGGCCGGTGCCGCCGGAGTCGCGTGAACGTGCCTTGTCGATGCGGTAGAAGCGCTCGAAGATGCGCTCAAGGTGTTCGGATGCGATGCCGGGACCGAAATCCTGGACGAAGAATTCGACCTCGTTCTCGAGGGGACGGGCTCCGACGAGGATGCGCCTGCCGTCTCTGCCGTACTTGAGGGCATTTTCAATGAGGTTGCCGAAGACCTGGTTCATGGCGTCGGGATCGGCCATGACCTGGGTGTCGGGCGCGCCAGCTGACTCAAGCAGCACACCGGAGTCAACGACGATGCCGCCAAGGGCCTCGATGGCGTCTTGCACGAGAGCACTTGCGCGCGCGGGTTGTCTGGCGAGTTTGTAGTCGGGGCTTTCGACGCTGGCGAGGGCCAGCAAATCTTCAGTGAGCCGGTTCATGCGGCTTGCGTTCTTGTAGATGATGCCGAGGAACTCGCGAGTTGTTTCAGGACTTGGATCGGGATCTTCGACGAGGGTTTCGACATAGCCCTGAATCGACGTGAGCGGAGTGCGCAGTTCGTGGCTGACGTTGGCGATGAAGTCGCGGCGGGATTTTTCAGCAGCCTCGATGCGAGTAACATCGTGCAGCACGGCGAGCGCTCCGCCGGAGGGCAGAGGTGCAACGCTGACCTCAAAAACTTTTCCAGGCGCGAGCGTGCTGGCGCGTCCGGAGCGGACCTCATGGCTTTCAAGAGCGCCGCGCACACAGTCGAGCAGGACAGGATCGCGCAGGGAGTGAACCAGGGGACGGCCGGCGTGAATCTGAATACCGGCGATGCGCTGCATGACGGCGTTGGACCAGCGCACCTGGCCCTCCGGCGTTACGGCAAAAACGGCCTCCTGCATGGAGTCGAGCATTGTGGCGAGCTCGAGCCGGCGGCTTTCAATCTCAGCGAAGCTCTGGCCGAGGCGTTCGGCGGTCTGATTCAGTGCGGCTTCCATGGAGGTAATCTCGTCGCCGCCAGCGGTCTCAAGACGCGCACTCAGGTCACCCTGCGCAATGCGGCGCGCGAAGGCGATGACGCGCTCAAGACGGGCGGTGATGCGGCTGGCGGCAAAGACAGCGAGCACGAGCGCAACGACGAGGGCAATGAGGCCCGACCAGAGTGCTTCGCGATTGAGGAGCGTAAGCGGCACGCCAATCGTGTCGTGCACGAAGCGGCGCAGGATCAGCTCCATCGTCACGATCTGGAAGGCCAGCAGGACGAAGAAGAGGAAAAACAGTCTTGAAAAAATCTTGCGGGTCACGGTTTATGCCTGCCTGGCCGCATCGACGCGCAGCATGCCAGAGGCTGGTCGCCTACTGGCCCTTGGGGATCTCAAAACGATAGCCGGCGCCACGTACGGTCTGGAGATAGCGCGGATCTTCTGGATCGACTTCGATTTTCTCACGGATGCGGCGCACATAGACATCGACGGAACGCGGAGTGACGAAGCGGGCATCGCCCCAGACAGCGTCGAGGAGATGGTCGCGGCTGAAGACACGGCCCGGATGGCGCGCGAGGTAGTCGAGGAGACGGAACTCCGTGGCAGTGGTAGTGGTGAGCGCGCCGCGCACCTTGAGCTGCATTGCGTTCGCATCAATAACGACTTCTTCAAATGTGATGATTGCGGGCGACGAGGGCCGCTCGAAGCGGCGCAGGACGGCCTTGACGCGGGCGACAAGTTCACGGGTGGCGAAAGGCTTGGTGATGTAGTCGTCGGCGCCAAGTTCGAGGCCGAGAACGCGGTCGTTTTCGCCGGCGCGGGCGGTGAGAAAAATGATGGGAATTGTGGAGAGCCCGTCGTGATTGCGCAGGCGCCGGCAGACATTGAGACCATCACCACCGGGCACCATGATGTCGAGGAGAAAGAGCGCCGGCGGCTGACGTTCGGCGTCACCGATCAGATTGGTGGGGGTGTGAAAAATCCTGGTCTCAAAACCGGCGGCCTCAAGATGATGCTGCACCAGGCGGGAGATGTCGGCGTCGTCTTCCAGTACAAATACGGTCTGGCTCAACCAGTGTGTCCTCGTTCGGCGGACCCCGCTCCGGGTAGGAAGAGAGGCGCTCGGAATCGTTAACAGAGTACTGCAACGAGGCAAAGAAATTGCAAACGTTTGATGAATTCGAAAGGACGCGATAGGGCGAGCGGGGGTCTCAATGCCTCGGCGACGATATCGGCTCAGCAGGAAGGGATTCGGTCAGCATTCCGTCGGGATTCGGCCATGATTCAGGCAGGGCCCGGTTGTCATTGACGGAGGGATTATCGAGTGGCGGAGGCTGCCAGGCGGCGTGGGGAGACCGGGGAGGGCCGCGTCTGCTGCGCTTCTTGCGCACCTCGTCCATGGCGACGAGGATGAGCGCAGTAAAGGTTACGACGAGGAGGAGGATGGCGGTGGGACCGTGGAGCTGGTCGAGACCGTCCGCATTGAAGTCCCCATAGAGAAGCGCGAGGCCGACGAAGACGAAGAAGATATGCGCGCAGAAGACCCGGAGAGAGGCTTTGCCGAGGGTGAGGAAGGGTTCAATTTTGATGAGCCGGAGCGCGTATTTGCGCAGCCAGTAAAAGAAGACGGTGAAGGCGATGAGATTGACGACGCGCAGAGGGCCGATTTGCCACTTATCAAGCTCGAAGACGAGCTTTTGCGGCGTGAGTGCGGGACCGAGCCAGCTATAGCGAATGCCGATGAAGAAGGCGCAGGTGGCGACGGACAGGGCCGCCATCCAGTCGGGCACTTTGGGGAAAAGCTCGACCTCGGTGGCAGTGCGCGCGCCGATCCAGAGGCCGACGGCCCAGAGAGCCTGCCATGCAAAGAGGTTGAAGGCGCCGGTTTCCTGCAGCGGGATGTGAAGGCGGGTGAGATGCACCACCCAGTCATGCACGAGACTGCGCAGGCCGAACTGCGCAAGAAGCCACAGCATGCCGCTGCAGGCAAGAATGACGCGCCAGCCGTAACGGACCGCGGAGGAGAGCAGAAGAGGTGTGAAGAAGAGGAAGGTGACATACATGGGCAGTATGTCGAGCAGTGGCGGGCAGTAGATAAGGAGCACGGAGCCTACGATGGCTGCCTTGGGGTGACTTAGATAGAAGTTGAGGAGGTTGGTGATGGCTGCCTTGTGCGCGTGCACTCCGAAGGCTGCGAGGACCGTAAAGGCGAAGAGCAGCATGAGGAGGTGATAGCCGTAGATCTTGAGGGACCGCCTCCACAGCTTTACGCGCACGTTTGCCGGGTCCTGCACGAACTCGCGCATGTAGAGCCTGCCGACAAGAAGCGCGGAAACAAAGACGAAGCCCTCGGCGGAAGAGACGAAGCCAATGGGTTGGTTGACGAAGTCGCTGAAGCGGGTGGGGAGGTGCGTCAGCGTCATCCAGACGAGAAACAGCCCGCGCAAGGCGTCAAGTTCCGGCCGTCGTTCCAGTTTCAGCAACATCGTCTGTCCTGTCGGCACCGGCGGGCGGCGAGTGCGGGTTTACGTACAGTGCTTAGATGCGTTTGCAGGCCTGTGGTTAGAAGAAGGCGCGCGGATTTTCGCGGGCAGCGGAGGCAGCGCGACTGGTCTCCCAGTTCTTCTTGACTAGGCACCGGCTTTCTGCAAAACTCCGTTGTCATACTGACGGACGGAATTCCCGACCCGAAGGTGTGGCCGCTTTGTTTTTCAAGGTGTGGCGGTTCTGTTTTTCCGGCCCTTTACTGCTCTGTTAACCGGGAGATGCCCGGAGTTGCCATCCTCACGCAGAGACCAATTTCCCAAACAACTGGAGGAAGTATGAAGAAATACCTTGCAGAGCTGGTGGGCACCTTTATTCTTGTGTTCTTTGGCGTTGGCGTTGCCGTGGTTGCCGGAGACAAGGTCGGCATTGTCGGCATTGCCTTTGCATTTGGTTTTGGACTGGTGGCGGCGGCTTATGGCATCGGACCGATCTCGGGATGCCACATCAATCCCGCAGTGAGCCTGGGGGTGTGGACGGCAGGACGGATGAAGACAGCGGACCTGCTTGGCTACATTGTGGCGCAGTGCGTGGGCGCGATTCTGGCGGCGTGGGTGCTGACGATCATTGTTACCGGCAACGGGTACGTGATTGCCGGCCACGGCCTGGGACAGAATGGCTGGGGGCCGGGCTACGCGGGTGCCTACAACACGACGGCTGCCATCGCGTACGAGTTCTTCGCGACGCTGATTTTCCTGATCGTGATTCTGGGCTCGACGCAGAAGGCGGCGCCCGGCGGCTTCGCGGGATTGTCGATCGGCATTACGCTCGTGGTCATCCACCTGCTGGGAATCAACATCACAGGCACAAGTGTGAACCCGGCGCGCAGCCTTGGGCCTGCGCTGTTTGTTGGCGGCCAGGCGCTTTCGCAACTCTGGCTATTCCTGCTGGTCCCGAGCATTGCGGGCGTGGTGGGAGGAATCCTTTTCCGCACCAAAATGCTCGAAGTGGAATAGGCGAGGACGCTCGAAGTGGAGTAGGCGAAAAAAAGCTCACGTGCACGTGCAAGCGCATCGATATCGGTGCGAGTTGACGATGTGCGTACCTGGCCAGCATGGGCGGGGCGCACCGCAAATCCGACAAAGGAGTGAGCATGGCAGATTTAGAGCAGTTGAAACAGAAGTATGCGGGCGTGATCTCGACCCTTCAGAGCTTTCAAGACATCGGAGCGGGGATCGACCAGATCGGCCTCGATGGAAACAAGCTGCTGCTGAAGGCCCATGTGCCCTCAAAGGTAGTGGCCAATCGCGTTTGGGACGCGATCAAGCAGGCCGATCCCACTTATGCAGATCTGCATCACGAGATTGGAACCTCCGGTGGAGATGCGCAGCCGTATACAGTGCAGTCGGGCGATAACCTTTCGCACATTGCGAAACGGTTTTACGGCGAGGCGAACAAGTACACAGGCATTGCGCAGGCCAATGGGATTTCGAATCCCGACCTGATCAAAGCAGGGCAGCAACTGAATCTGCCGGTGATGTAGCAAAGGCCGACGGAGCCGGCAGCGCAAAGTTGCCGGCTTCCATCGAACACTGTTGGTTGTGAGGCCTGCGCCACCGGAAGGACGATTGGCTTAGCCAGCACAGGCGGCTTCGCCCTGGTCTTCATCTTCATCGACGCGAACTGGCGTGATTTTCGTCAACGACTGAAAGCCGCGGGTCTTTCTGGACACGCGGACCGCGTTGACCTCAATGGCCAGCTTAGTCATCTGTTCCCAGGTCGGCTTGTGCTTGTCGCTGAATTCACTGCAATCGAAGACAGTGAACGGCACGGCGATATTGGGGGTGGTGTGAGTACAGATGACCAGCAGATCCGACTCGCGGTAGCCAGTGATGAACTGGCCCCACTCACACCGTTTGCAAAGATGCGCGTTGCCGACCGGCGTTCCATTCTTCACATTCAGCTTGCCCATGACTGTTTCCTTTCTATCCGGCGGGTCTATCCGGCGAGTCTATCCGGCGAGTCTATCCGGCGGGTCTATCCGGCGAGCCGGAAGGTTAGTTGGACCGGGGAAGCTTACGACGCAAAATATCCGACTTGCGCCATCGGTCCAGGAATAAGTCTGAATTCAAGGCGCACTTATCTTGCGCACGGCGGATACGATGCCGCGCCGGCAAAGATACGTGTGTCCAAAGTCAGGACGACTTACCCGAGGGAATATACGAAGGCAGGTATTGATCGACTAACAGTCGCAGTACCTGACTTCTTCGCCGCCCGGGATAAGGCCAATTTGTGAAAGCAATGCGCAGGAGTGGGTAGCCAGCGGGCTACTGGAAATTGGCGTAAACTGCCCGGCGACCGGATGGGCTCGTACTAAGCCACCGCAGCCTGCACAACGAAATTTGAGATTTCTGTCTCATCGGGCGTTTCTCCTACACAGGACCTACTTTGCCATAAGTCCTAGATAAATTGCAAGCACTTAGGGCAAATAGCTTCAAGGATAAGTGCGGGTTACTTAAGGGCGATGAAGCGCAGGCGCACGTAATCGCCGGTCCAGTTCCCTGCCTCGTCGCGGAGCGCGTTGGCAAGCAATGCACAGGTTTCGTCGACGACGGTTTCGCGGATCGCGAGCGGCAGGCTATCAAGAACGCCGCGGCGAAAGGTGCGCAGCCATCCCTGCATGCCTTCTTCGCCAAGAGGCGTGGGGCGAGGGATAGCGCGATTTTTTCGACGCTGAAGCCGTGGCCGGTGAGACGCGCGGTGTATGCCTCGGGCGTGGGGTAGTAATTGACATCGTTTTCGCGATCACCGAAGCCGTAGCGATTCAGAGTGGCGATGAAAGCGACGCGAATGGCGGCGATGTTTCCGTGGCCGCCCATCTCGGCGACGAAGCGGCCGCCAGGGCGCAGAACGCGATGTGCTTCGCGCATCATTGCATCGTGACCGCGCACCCAGTGGAGAGCGGCGTTGGAGAAGACAGCGTCGAAGGCCGCATCGGCATAGGGCAGAAGTTCCGCTGAAGCGACATCGACTGAAAGGCCGCGGGCGCGGGCGGCGGCGGCCATATCAGGCGAAGCATCGACGCCCTGCACCGCTGCGCCGGTAGCGGCGAGGCGCTGGGTGAGCTGCCCGTCGCCACATCCGAGGTCGAGGATGCGTTCGCCGGGTTGGGCGGCGAGCCATTCGACAACTCCGCCGGCAAGGCCATGAACAAAGGCTCCGCGCTGGCCGTATTCGGCGGCGTTCCAAGTTTGGGTTTGGGTTTGTTCGACTGCGTCACAGGCACCTCACTGAGACAAGTTTCGGCGCGCGAGGCTCATAAGGCAAAGTTATTCTTGTTTCGATTGCGATAAAAATTATTTATTGGCGTCGAAGTGCGCTCAGATCGACTGAACGGGCACCAGCGTGAGGTCGTCGACGAGGCCGACTTCTTTCTGCACGAAGGGTTCACCGTATTTGACGCCTGCCAGCAGGCCGTAGTGGCGGGCCTCGGCGAAGGTGCGCTCGCGGATTTCTTCCTGGGGGACGAAGAGGCCACCGCCGGCCGCCTGGTTGGCGTATTGCGACTGATAGGCCATGAGCGCGGCATGACGCTGCTCGATGAAGGGCGTGATGTCAACGATGAAGGTGGGACGCACGTCGGCGTAGAGGCTGGCGTAGACGATCTTGAAGGGGCGATGTGGAGCAGCGCCCTGCCCCAGCGACGAGGACCTGTCGCCGGGGGCCCCGGTTTCCTGCCCCAGCGACGAGGACCTGTCGCCGGGGGCCCCGCCGCCCGGAATCTTTTTGATGCCGGAGAGGAAGCAGGCTTCGTAGCCAAGGGTCGCGGTGATGGCGTGGTCTGGATGGCGCGCCTGCCAGTAAGGCAGGATGACGACGCGGGGGCGAAGGCGGCGCAGCACGGTGGCGATTTTGATGCGGTTGGGGAGCGTATTTTCAACGGCGCCGTCGGGAAGGTCGAGGGCCTGGCGCCAGGTGACGCCGAGGAGGCGCGCGGCTTCTTCGGATTCGCGGGCGCGCTCCTGTGCCGTTCCTCGGGTGCCGGCTTCGCCCTGGGTGAGATCGAGGATAGCGGTGCGAAGGCCGCGGGCGGCCATGCGCAGGAGCGTGCCACCACAGGTCTGCTCCACGTCGTCACGATGCGCGGCGATGGCCAGCACGTCAATGAAATCGGCGGCGGGCGGAGCGGCGGCGACGTCCATAAGCCTCAGTAGACGGTGTTGTTGGAGTCGGTAATGGAGTCCATGTACGCGACGTCCCACGCGGTACCGGTGACGGTGACGTACTGGTTGTTGATGGCCGAGCCGTCGGTGGTGCTGTAGATATACACCTGGCCGCCCTGCGCAGTGTAGATCTTGTGCAGACCTTCAACGTTGGCAATGCCGGTGGCGTCGCCATAGAACGGCTCGAGGGTTGTGACGGAGTCGCTGGCTGTGTTGTACATGGTGAGGCAGCCGTAGGGCAGGCCCTTGGCATAGCGCTCGCCACTGCTGCACTTGGTCATTGCGATCCACAGCGTGTTGTCATCGGCGAGAATCATGCGGCTAACACCGCCGGGTGCGCCGTCGCTGATGGAACTGGAGCTGGTGACGGTGCTGTTAGCGAGGTTGAGCACGCTGAGGTTGCCGGTGAAAAGACCGTCTGAAAGAAGCTGCTGGCCTACAACGTAGAGTGTGGTGCCATTGACGAGCGCGTTGCTGGCGCCGCCGGGTACGGCGATGGTGGAACTGGCGAGGGTGGCCGGCGTGGGGAGCTTGCCGGACTGCTGCCCGAGCAGGAAGATCATGGGCGAGATCGGCAGAGGCGTGACCGAGGAAGCTGTTCCCCCGCACTCAGGACCGCAATTGAGGACGTAGGCGGTTCCGCCATCGGCGGAGAAAACGGCTTTGACGGGCCGATCGAAGGTGAGGGGCGCGCCGTAGTAGTTGCCGGTGTTGTCGACGTTATCCGGGCTCTGCGCCTGAAACAGACACCACTTGGGGCCGTTCTGCGGCTCGCAATCGACCGCGGCTTTGGGCCATGTGGTGGGTCCGCCGGAGAAGGAGATGGTCTGAGCGCCGGTCAACTGGCGCGGGTAATAGACGTAGTTGGAATTCTGCACGAAAGCCAGCACCGTGGATCCGCCGGGGTTGAGACTGACGCGATAGACGCCTGGAAGCCCGAGAGCGACGACAGAACCGTTGGTCTGGTTAACGATGGTGAGCACGTGGGCTGTCTGGTTGGCGGCGGCGACGTATACCTGGTTCCGCGAGATGAAGATGCTCGACGAGGTGCCGCTGAGGCCCTTGACAACGCCTGCAGCGCTCTCCTTCTGGTAGTTCACGAGGGCGAGACTGCCGTCGCCGGAACTATAGACCGCGCCAATCTGTTCCTCGGGCATGTTCTGGATGCTGACGGGCAACAAGCCGGAAAATCCGGTGATGCTGAAGGTGACAGAGGAGTTGTTGTATTTGTAGCGAGTGTCGTAGAAGGCGTCGACGACCTCCAGACCACCCTTGGTGAAGCCACTGGGATTCTGGATGGCGATGAGGACGCGCCGTGTCAGTCCGCTGGGGGGCAGCACGCGTCCAGCAAAGTAGGTAGTTTCACCGCATCCTGCCAACACGACCGCGACCAACATGGCTCCGGCGGCACTCAACCAAAGACTTCTCTTCTTCAAAATCCCTTACCTCGGAAAGCGCGGAGCGTGCCGCAGCCGTGACGTGAACCAGATCGATAACGGACCGGCCGTATTTGCCGTCCGGAGCCGGTTCAACCTGAGCATTTGACTCTCGAAGTATAACAAAGCAACCCGGGAACGACGGCGGATCGAGCACTGCAGCGGACGGGATGCACAGCGGGTACGAGTTGGCGACGATCTGGGAGCCTGCGACAGTGCAAGACTAGGCGTTAGCGTGATGGGCGTTAACGTCAACAAGCGGCGCCCCTGGGCACGACTCGGGCGAGCCCGGCCAGCTCGAGCCGCTATATTTGCCCAGCATGCGCCCAATGATCAACACGACAGGCAAGAGGATTCGTTGAATGGGTGGAGGCGGAATGAAAACCAATTGTGTGTCGCGATGACGCCAGAGCACATGCGCCAAATAGAAGATCGGTGGCCTGCCATTAGAGGCATTCAGAACAGCGAACACCGCCTGGAGATAGCGATCCAAGTCCACCGGAACTACGTGGCCACTAAACTCCAGCAGATCGTCGCCCGCATTCCACCATCGATGAGGGCGGCCTGCGGGCAGAACTACGGTTCCTCCGGCAGGTACTTCGAACTTGTCCGTCCCGATTTGAGCACCGAGCGTACCTGCTTTCACGATGCCTTCCTCCTGTTCATGGAAATGCACGTGCAGGGGCGGGCCGTTCGTTCCTGGCGGCAAGGTGCCATCGAGGGTTAGAACAATTTTTCCCTGAGCGTCACGCATGCGGCGCATCACTAATATCTCGCCAGTATGGCGGTTTTCCAACCTCAGAAAGTTGTCCACGATTCGTCCTTAGTCACGTGCGGTTCGAGGCCTAACCTGCTCCAAATGCCTCTTGGGTCGGTCGTAGGCCCTGGCCGTGTCACGCTATGACGGAAGCGTGCTCGACTTATTTTCCTGTCCGATCCTGCGACAGCATACGAATGTACAATGGGGTTCCCGGCACAGGATCCCAGCCATTGTCGCCAGCGCTCACCTTAAAATCGCCGGTTATCACAGCCTTCGAACCCGCATGGATCAAAAGGCGATCGATCTCCTGCTTGACTGCGGGCGACGACGCCCAATAGATGTCAACACTGGGCTCCAATGCTTCCACAACGCCATGCGGCGCCAGGGCCACGATGGATTTATCCAAATCCCACTGGCGGATCTCCGCGTTCACTCGCACGCCCGCAAGCCTTGCCCAGTAGAAATCATCCCTTTCGCCGATATAAGCGACCTTATCCCCGCTTTGCAGCCCGTGCGTCCTCAGAGCATCGCTCATAGCTTGAGCGGTAACGTTCCACGGTCCCCCACGGCCCAGCAAGTCATTCCAGTGCAGAGACTGTGCGAATGAGTGCCGCTGGCCTGCGGCGGCCCGTAGTGACGAAGCTGCGAAAAATGCCGCCGCCAGCAGCACGCAGACATGTACAAGCCTTAGAGAAGCTGCCGATCTCACAACTGCAACGCCGGAAAACACCACCATTCCGATTATGAGCGGATAAGGAGCGATATACCGGTCCTCAACGAGTACCAGCGAAAACATGGCCAGAGCCGCGATTGCTGGAAGGAGAAGAAACCACTGCCGGGCTATTATTCGGCCGACAAGACGCTTATCGTCTGCGATACACAAGAGCACCAGAAACGCATAAACAAAGCATCCATTCAGCCCCATCGCTTGTCGCGCAAGAGACTTCAGGTTCCCTTTGATGACTGCCAATTGCCGCGCGAGCTCGAAATGCGGCGTAATTCCTGCATACCAGTAATAGGGATCCCGCCACGGAGGGAATGTACCGAGGACAGGCGAGCCAAACTCGTAAACTGTTGGATTCTTGAAGATCTCTCTCGTGGGGTGCAGGGGTGTGCCTGTGCCCGCAGGCTGGCCTCTCCAGTGATACGGCAACACAATTCCGTTGACGTTCCGCGCATAGTTCCATGCTCCACTCTTTCCAAAGGTCAGGCCGCCGGCCATCATCGACAATTCGAATACGATGGGAGCGGCGAGCAGAGCGAAAAGCGCAAACGACAGAGCAACGCGCGGAACGGCCTTCTTCCGATCGTTAACAAGAAAGAATGCAACTCCCAGGAAAAGAAACGCGAGCGGAAACATCGGCGCCTTAACTAAATAGCCGAAACCAAGCACGACGCCCAGCATGATGAAGGAATAGAATCCCGTCTTGCCCATTTTTATTTCAAGCAAGAAACCAAAAACCAAGAACAGGATTCCCATCGACAGCATGTCCGGGGTCGAGTACCAGGCTGGAAGCAGCTGCAGGATGGTCCAGAGGAACAGCAGATAGCTGGCAGACATTAATGCCAGTTTCGACACCATCAACATTGATCTGGAGTGCTCGAGGGCAAGGCTCTTCTCGTGATAGCGGCAAAACCGAGTCACCAAGAAGTCAAAGCATCCGATCGTAAACAACAGGATGATAAAGTCGACCAACTTAACAACTGCGACTTCCCAAAGTCCGACAGGATGCAAAATCCTGATCGCCAGCCCCAGCAGGATCGGGTAGCCCAGACTCCAATGGTTGGTAATCGCATTTGCAAAATCGCCTCGCCAGAGCAGGTCTGAAGTATCCAGATAGGAGAGGGTATCGCCCCAGATGACGCGGTCTCGAGGCCAGATCTGGAGAAATCCGGTGGCTGCAGCGAGGATCCAGAAAGTAGTCCTCAGCACATTCGCTTTGAGATCTTCATGGGTCCTTCCACTGCCGACTCTCGAAAGACTCGTTGCTCCCATCCAGACATACCTTTCCGACGATCAATTTCGCTTTGTGTGAAGCGGAACTACGGCCACGATCTTAATTGATCCGCGAAGCCCACGCCATAGACCTTTTGGGCAGTCAGACGGCTATTGCGGGAAAGGTTTGGGAGCCGCTTGAATATGAGCGGATGCCTTATATGATGCAATCCCGTGTGCGTCGCTGAATAGATAGAAACCGCATGGTGCGATAGGATTGCAAGAGAATGCCGACGTTTGCAGATATCTTCGCCAGCCGTCCCGTGCTTGCCGATGGCGCCATGGGCACCGTGCTTTATGCGCGGGGTGTGTTTATCAACCGGTGCTACGACGAGCTGAACCTTTCGGACCCGAACCTGATTCTGTCAGTGCACGAGGAATACCTGCAGGCGGGCGCGGAGATTGTGGAAACAAACACGTTTGGCGCGAACCGCTTCAGGCTGGCGCGACATGGGCTGGCGAACAAGGTGGCGGAAATCAACGCAGCCGGAGTGAAGCTGGCGCGGCAGGCGGTGACGCACCTCAAGGATAAGCAGGCGGGCGACGCGTGGGTGGCCGGATCAATGGGGCCGCTGGGCGTTCGCCTTGAACCGCTGGGCAAGACGGGGCTCGATGAAGCGCGGGAAGCATTTGGGGAACAGGCCCGGGCGCTGGCCGATGCGGGCGCGGACATGCTGATCATCGAGACGATGCCGGCGCTGGATGAAGCGCGCGAGGCGCTGCTGGCCGCCAAGGCGACTGCTCCAAGTCTGCCCGTGCTGGTGATGGTGACGGTGGATGACGAGAGCAACTGCCTGGACGGGTCTTCGCCCGCACACGCAGCGAAGCTGCTGACGGAGTGGGGCGCAGACGCGATCGGAGTGAATTGCTCGACGGGACCGGCGACTGTGCTGACGGCGCTTGAAGGGATGCGCTCAGCGACCGATCTGCCGCTGGCCGCGATGCCGAATGCGGGGATGCCGCGCGCCGTTGAAGGGCGGAATATCTATCTCTGCTCGCCCGAGTACATGGCGAGCTTTGCGCGCAAAGCGATTGCAGCAGGGGCGCAGTTTGTGGGCGGATGCTGCGGCACAACGCCGAATCACACGCGGGCGATGCGCTCGGCGATGCGCGCAATTGATGCGCAGGCGCGGGTGAAAGAGGGCTCGGCCACGGTGCAGATTGAAAGCGAGACGCCTCCGGCTCCGCTGGGCAAGCGGTCGCGCATTGGTGCGCTGGTGGAGGAAGGGCAGTTCATCACGCTGGTGGAGATTGTGCCGCCGCGCGGCATTAACTGCGTGAAGGAGATTGAAGGGGCGCAACTGCTGGCACAACTTGGAGTCCACGCGATCAACGTGCCGGATTCGCCCCGCGCCTCGGCGCGTATGAGTGCGCAGAGCCTGTGCATCCAGATTCAGCAGCACACGGGGATCGAAACAGTGCTGCACTACACGTGCCGCGACCGCAATGTGCTGAGCATTCAGTCGGACCTGCTGGGGGCGTCGTCGATTGGGCTGCATAACATTCTGTGCCTGACAGGCGATCCACCGAAGCTGGGCAATTATCCCGACGCGACGGCGGTGTTCGACGTGGACGCGATTGGCCTGGTGAACATTGTGCGGCGGCTCAATCACGGACTCGATATTGGATCGAATGCGATTGGCGCATCGACCAACTTTACGATCGCGGTGGCGGCAAACCCCGGCGTTCCCGATATCGAGCACGAGCTGCGACGCTTTGCCTACAAAGTTGAAGCGGGCGCGGAGTACGCGATTACGCAGCCGGTCTTTGATCTGCGGCTGCTCGAGGAGTTTCTGAAACGGATCGAGGGCTTCCGCATTCCGGTGATTGCGGGCATCTGGCCGCTGACGAGCCTGCGCAATGCGGAGTTCATGAAGAACGACCTGCGGGTTTCAATGCCGGACGAGATCATGACACGGATGGGCACGGCGGCGACGCCGGAAGCGGCTCGGCGAGAAGGCGTTGCGATTGCGCAGGAGATGCTGGCAGCGGTGCGGCCAATGGTCGAGGGCGTGCAGGTGAGCGCGCCGTTTGGACGGTACGTGGCAGCCGCCGAAGTGATTGCCAGCGTGCTGCCGAAGACAGAGATGGTTACGGAGTAGGCGCATGGCTTTATTCGAAGAATCGATCAAGAAGCTCGAGAGCATCGTGGAACAGATGGAGAAGGGCGATCTGAGCCTGGAAGACTCGCTGAAGCTCTTTGAAGAAGGCGTCGCGCTTTCGGCGGTCTGCAAGGAGCAGCTCGAAGCTGCCGAGGGTAAGGTGCAGATGCTGATCAAGCAGGGTGATGGTTCGCTCAAGGAAGTTCCCTTCCCTCCCGCGAAATAGCCGCGGCCTGAGAGGCGAGCGTCGAAGCTCAACGTGTGAGATGAGCGCGGAGCCAGGCGAGCAACTCGGGCGACATGACCTGAAAATCCCCAAGAGAAAAAACCGGCACCGCTGGAGGTGGGCCGAAGGTCGCGGTGTCTGCCGCGGTGTCTGCTTTGCGGAGCGCGACGAAGGCATGGGCGTTCGAGACAAGGGCGGCGAAGGAAGGCTTGGGCGCGAGGCCAGATGGGCCACACACGGCCAGGCAGAGGTCGGGCTGATAGTGCGCGAGGATGCGGTTGGACTCGAAGAGGATGTGTTTGTCCTGCGCAAGCGCCGATCGAAGCGCCGCGATGGGAATGATGCCGTCGAGAGTTGAAACGAGCATGGCCCGCTGCGCGCCGGCTGCAAGGTAACGCGCAGTGTCAGAACCCTCACCGGCAGCAGTTTCTTCCCAGACGGGCTCGGGGTGGTGCAGGTGACCGGAGATTTTGACGGCGCTCCAACGAAAGGACGGCAGCGCAGCAATGAGGGCACAGGCCAGCGTGGTTTTGCCGACACTGCGTCCGCTGCCGCCAACGACGATGATGGCCATGCGCGAAGCCTCTCAGGTGGAAGAAATTCCGGAACTAGGCATTTTCGCCGTCGGGGCCGGAGTGGGCACGCCGCTTTGCGAGGCGAATGAGCGTCGCCTGCTCACGGAGCACCTGTTTAAGCGGCCGCGCGGGCGTGCCCCAGAGCACAGTGCCAGGCGCGAGTCCCTGATTGGTTAGCGTTTTGCCGTTGAGCACACCGGCTTGTCCGCCGAGGATGACGCCGGGGCCGACGTGGGCGTGGTCGCCGATGCCGACCTGCCCGGCGAGGACGGCGCCGTTGCCGATGGTGCTGGAGCCGGAGATGCCGGTGAGCGCAACGAGGATGACATCTTCGCCGATGTCGCAGTTGTGGCCGACGTGAACGAGGTTGTCGATCTTTGTGCCGCGACGGACGCGTGTTTCTTCGAGAGCGCCACGATCGATGGTGGTGTTGGCGCCGATTTCGACGTCACTTTCAATGACGAGCCTGCCCTGCTGAGGAAATTGGGTGTATGCGCCGGTTTCCATGTCGCGCACGAAGCCGAAACCGTCTGCACCGAGAACAGCGCCGGCATGCACGATGACGCGATCGCCGAGCGTGGTGCCGGGATAGAGCACGACGCGGGGATAGATGTGACAGTTTTCTCCAATGTGGACGCCGTGGCCGATGACGGCGCCCGCGTCGATGGATGTGCCTTCGCCGATCTGGACCTGGGCCTCAATGACCACGCCGGCAGCGATGTTGACGGCAGCGCCGACAATGACGTCATTGGCGACGACAGCGCTCTTGTGGATGCCAGAGGCGTGAGCGGCAGGCCGCAGAAGTTTCGCTGTCTTCGCGAAGAAGAGACGGGGCTGGGCATGTTCAACGACATTCACGCCCTGCGGAAAGGCAGGAGTGCCCGGCGCGAAGGCGCCCGGCGGCACGACGATGACCCGGGTATGGCTGGCGCGCGCGACGGCAATCATTCCGGGCGAGTCAGCGAAGCAAAGGTCGAAGGGACCGGCATGCTCGCAGGCGTTGACACCGTCGATGGTCCACTCGGGATCGCCCTGCAACAGGGTTCCGCCCAGTTGTTCAATCAGTTCGCCTAGGGTCATGGTGGGGCTTCTCCGTTCAGTAGAGCGAGGGTTCTCCGGGGGGCCGGGTCTTCCAGCGACGATGAATCCAGAGCCACTGGTCAGGATAGCGTCGAATCCAGCTCTCAAGCACATCGTTGCACTGCTGGGTCGCAGCGAGGACATCGGCTTCGGCGTCGTCGCTCTGCGTGAAATCAAGTTCGGGGCCGAAGTGGAGGACGTAGCAGCGCCGGCTTTTTTCCCAGACGAGAAAGCCGGGCAGAACGGCGGCGCCTGTTTTGAGAGCGACGCGGGCGAGTCCGGAAGCGGTGCAGGCCTCAATGCCGAAGAATTTCGCGAAGATGCCCTGCGGCGGCGTCATGTTGGTGTCCATGAGGATGCCGACTGTTTCGCCGGCGCGCATGGCGGTAAGAAGGCCGCGGGCAAAGTCGTCCTTGTGGAGGACGCGATTGCCATGAAGGCAGCGGATGCCGTTGACGTACGCGTCGAGGAGGCCGTTATCGAGGCGGCGGATGACCATGCCCATGGAATAGCCCATGAGCGAGTGGTAGAAGCTCGAGAGCTCCCACGCGCCAAGGTGGCCGGTGAGAATGAAGACGCCCTTGCCGCGATTGCATGCGGCGAGGTAGTGATCGAGGCCCTCGGTGCTTATCCAGTCGCGGGTGTTCGCGGGTGTGTAGCGGGGCATGCGGCAGAACTCGACGAGCTGCCAGCCGAGATGGCGATAGACGCCGCGGAGAATAGCCCGCCGTTGTGATTGAGGGAGCTGGGGCAAAGCGAGCTCAAGGTTGCGCTCGCCTACGCGGCGCAGGCGGCCGAGGGCGTGGAAGAGCAGGAAAGCGAGGGCACCGGCCAGACCGCGTGCGAGCGCGCGCGGCATGCGTCCCAGGATGCGCACCACGGCGAGAACCAGCCAATACTCGATTTTCTGCTGCATGGCGGAAGGCAAGAATCAGTGTATTCGCTGCGAGCTGACGAAGGCAGGGCAAATGAAAGCGGCCCCACGAAGGAGGCCGCCTTGATGCGAATGACGGGTTGTGGCTACTTACTATCTTTGGATTGGACGAAGTAGTGGGCGACAGTCTGAACGAAGGCGATGGAGCCGGCGGGCGGCGCTACGTTGCCGCGCAGGACAGCTTCAAAGTTCTGCGGCGCGCCGTAGAAGACCTCGGTGTCTTCCTTGTTCTGGCTGACGCTGGTGCCGTCGAGGCTGATGCCTGCGAAGACGCCCTTGTTGCGGGAGTAGCTGAGCAGCTCGGCGTTCATCTTCCAGTCTGTCGCAGCCTGGCCGGCGCGACCGACAGGACCGGCAGCGGCAGAGGCATCGCCACCGATTTTGAACTTGTTCCTGAGCAGGTCCTGCATGCCGCGATCGTTGACGGCAACGAGGATGAGGTCAGTGGCCTGGCCGCCGATCTGGAAGCCGAACGACCCGCCAGCCATGCGAATGAAGACCGGCCCGCTCCAGCCATGACCGGTGCGGCAGGTGACGACGCCCTGGCCGTACTGCGCGCCGAAGACGAAGGCGCCCTTGAGCATGCTGGGCACGATGGCGACGCAGGTGGCCTGTTGCAGGATATTCAGCGGAATGCTGCGATCGGATGCGCCCATGATCTGGTCCATGACGAGTTTCGCCGAGTCGACGCGTGCCTGCAGGTCATCTTTGGAGCTTGCGGCAAACGCGCTTGTGGCGAGCATGAAACCCATGCAGATCAAAGCAATTTTCTTCTTCATTTCTTATCCTTTCGAACGTGCGCCGAAGGGCGGCGCCTGGTTGGGGAACCTATGCAATAAGAGACAGCGGCCAGAGGCCGAAGTTGCGCCCTGAAAGACGGGCGACACCAACTGAATCAACACCCCTGCATCTGCAGTCTGGATGAAGGCAGTGTAAGGCTCGCAGCCGCTGAACGGCAAAACGAACGGCTAACCGCCGGTGCAGCAAATAGCAAGTGCGCTCTGAAGGATGAGATGCAGAATTGAAGGAGAAAGATTATCGAGTGGATGGAAGTGACTGAAGGAAGGAAGGTTCAGGCGGGCGAGGCTGGAGGAGAGGAGTTCCAAAAAAAGAGGAGTTCCAAGGCTTCATGCTATACATGCGGCCTGGGAACTCCTTTCCCCAGATCTGCGTTGTTTCTGTAGTGAATCTTGCCGGAGTGACCCGATAGGTACAAGAGTACGAAAGGACCATGTATTTTGGTAACCACCTTTTTGGGGGCACTGGTAACGGTCCTGAGGGTCAATTTCCCATGTTGGGAATGATTCAGACGCCCGGTTTGAGTGCGAGCAGGCCATTGATAGCGCGCATGGAGAGGTCAATGCGGTTTTCCGCACCGGTTTTGCGCATTAGGCGGCCGACGTGGGCCTTAACGGTGCGTTCTTCGATGCCCAGTGCACGAGCGATTTCGCGGTTGGATTGGGCCTGGAGGATGAGATCGAGGACCTGGCGCTCGCGGATGGTGAGGTGCGGGGCGACGTTGTTGAGGGAGCCGCCGGGGGAAGAGAGAAGGCGGTCAATGAGGCGGGAGAGCAGGCGCCGCGGCGCCCAGATGGAGCCTCCGACGACAACCTCGATGGCCTCGCGCACGATGCGGGGGCCTGCGGTGACGTCGAGGTAGGCACGAGCGCCGCCGATGATGGAATCGAGCACAAGCTCGTCGTTCCCTGCCGGGCCGATGACAATGAGGCGCAGGTCGGGGCGCAGGCGGCGTATCTCGGAGATGTTTTTCATGCCGCCGTTGGGCGAATTGAGGTCGACGACCATGTACTCGAGGTCGCGGTCGGAGAGCAGTGCGTCAACTTCACCGATGATGGGCGTGAGGAGCGACTGGCCAAACTCCGGCTCCCGCTCGAAGATGCTGGTGAGGCCTTCGAGGCGGATGGGCTCGCCGGCAACTACGCCGACGCGGATCATGCCTGCCTGTTGAACTGAAACCATCGGAGTCCCTGGAACTTCACCGCGGTTCATCTCAATATTCAGCGGCTGACGCAGCGCGAAGCCGAATTGGGTATTGCGCATGAAAGGTCCCTGCCCACTCGACGCCCCGTGCGGCCAAAAGTTTCACAGCTTCGGAAGAACGATGCCTTGTTGCTTCTGGTACTTGCCGTTGCGATCAGCATAGCTGGTTTCGCAGGGTTCGTTCCCGTGGAAGAACAGAATCTGGCAGAGTCCCTCGTTGGCGTAGACTTTCGCCGGCAGAGGAGTTGTGTTCGAGATCTCAAGAGTCACGAACCCTTCCCACTCCGGTTCAAAAGGCGTCACATTAACGATGATGCCGCAACGGGCGTAGGTTGACTTGCCAACGCAGATGGTAAGTATGTCGCGGGGGATTCTAAAGTACTCAACGGAGCGTGCGAGGGCGAAGGAATTAGGGGGAACGATGACCGAATCGGCCTGAACGGAGACGAAAGAACGCTCGTCGAAGGCCTTGGGATCGATGATGGCGCTGTTGACGTTGGTGAAAATCTTGAATTCGTCGGAAACCCGGAGATCGTACCCGTACGAAGAAAGCCCATAGGAAATGACGCCCTCGCGAACCTGTTTCTCACTAAAGGGCTCGATCATTTTGTGCTTCTGCGCCTGTTCCCGAATCCAACGGTCACTCTGAATCGACATGCTTCTCCTGTTCCGGATCTTGCTTGATGAATCCGGCAAATAACGGGCGGGAACCCGGCAGAACTGGTGAAGGCGGCCTCGCCGGGCAGATGCCGGGCGCCTGCCAATGGCAGGCGGAGCGCCGCATAGCCCAAGTGCAAGGCACAGCCTTTCGGGTCGCGCCAGATGCCCGCTTGAATGCTTCATCTTACGAAACGCGCCTGACTAAAGACAACCGGCGGAGGGGCGGCGCCAGCAAAAATGGCAGCGTACATGCAGCGGGGCGGCGATTTTGAACATCTTAGCGAGTGGGCAACGTTTCCTAAACTGAACAAATTCTGTACCATCAACTGTGTAGGGCGTGGTACAGTCTTTTCCGAGACGAGGTAACCGCTTTGATTAAGCAGGACATCGTTCATCATGTGATCGAGCGCACCGGACTGCCCCGCACCAAAGCTGAGGCGGCTGTGGACACCGTCTTCGAGGGCTTGAAAGAAGCACTTGCGGCAGGGGAGCGCATCGAGCTGCGCGGGTTTGGCGTCTTCAGCGTTCGCGCCCGCAAGACCGGCATTGGCCGCAACCCTCGAACCGGCACCGAGGTGAGCATCACCCCGGGCAAAGCCGTACGCTTCAAGCCGGGCAAAGAACTGCATACGCTGGCTGACAGCAACGGCGCCGCAGCTAAAAAAGAAAACTAGCCCTTCTACCCTTTGGACAAGTAACAAGGCAGAGACCGCTGATTTACATCAGGCGCTGCGCATCCACGTCGACGATCAGGTTTCGGCGCGGAATTCCAGCTGCGTCTGCGTGCGCCAGCGCGCCGCGCAGGACTGCGCTGAGCACTTTGCGCGAGCCGGCCTTGAGAATGACATGGAAGCGGTAGACACCCTTGATGCGCGCAATAGGCGCGGTGCAGGGGCCGAGGACGCGGACCGCGCCGCCATTCTGCTGGTCTTTGGTCAGCCAGCCGCCGAGCGAAGATGACCAGGCGACGGCTTCCTCCAGTTTTTCTGACTGAATGAGGATGTTGGCGAGAACGCCGAAGGGGGGATAGTGCATCCAGCGGCGGTATTTGAGCTCGCGATCGACGAAGCTCGCGTAGTCGTGGCGGCTCGCGGCGAGGATGGCGTAGTGGTCCGGGTAGTAGGTCTGGACGACAACGCGGCCGGAGAGCTCTCCGCGGCCGGCGCGGCCTGAGACCTGGGTCATCAGTTGAAAAACGCGCTCGGCGGCGCGGAAGTCCGGCATGGAAAGGGCATGGTCGCAGCCGACGACGCCGACGAGGGTGACGCCGTGGATGTCGTGGCCCTTGGCGATCATTTGCGTGCCGACGAGGAGATTGATTTCGCCGGAGTGAAGGCGGGCGAGCAGGCGCTCGAGATCGTGGCGGCCGCGAACGGTGTCGCGATCCATGCGGCCGATGCGCGCGCCGGGAAAGATTTCGCTAAGCCGCTCCTCGCCCTGTTGCGAACCGGCGCCGAGGTAGTAGAGGTGCTCGCTCTCGCATTTTGGGCAGCGGGCGGGCACGGTGCGCCGGTAGCCGCAGTAGTGGCACTCAAGGCGCTGGCCGGCGTGGGCGAGGCCGGCCTCGTCGGCGGGCGGCTTATGGTGGGTAAGGGCGATGGCGCAGTTCTGGCACTCCAGCTTTTCTCCGCAGGCGCGGCAGATGACGGCGAAGGAGTAGCCGCGTCGGTTGAGCAGAATAAGGGCCTGCTCGCCGCGGTCGAGCGCGGCTCGGGTCTGATCAATGAGCGCGCGGGAGAAGATGTGGTCGTGCGCGGTCTCCTTGAACTCCTGGCGCATATCGATGAGTTCAACTTGAGGAAGGGGCCGGTTGGCGACGCGGTTCTGCATTGGAACGAGCGCGTACTTGCCCTGCGTGGCGTTGTGCCAGCTTTCCAGAGAGGGCGTGGCTGAACCGAGGACCACAACGGCGCCGGCAAGCTTGGCACGCATCACGGCAACGTCGCGAGCATTGTAGCGCGGAGTTTCTTCCTGCTTGTAGCTCTGGTCATGCTCTTCATCGACGCAGATGAGACCGAGGTTGGGCACGGAGGCAAAGATGGCCGAGCGCGTGCCAACGATGATGGCCGCTTCGCCGCGATGAATGCGCCGCCATTGCTCGCTGCGCTCCTCGGGTGTGAGCGCGGAGTGCAGCAGAGCGACACGCTCGCCAAAGGCGGCATCGAGGATACCGGCCATCTGCGGCGTGAGGCCGATCTCAGGCACGAGCAGGATGGAGGCAAGGCCGCGATCGAGCGCGCGCTGCATGGCGGCGAGATAGACGGCGGTTTTTCCCGAGCCGGTGACGCCGTGCAGCAGGATGGCCTGGAATTTGCCGAGCGCAGCGGCGATGGTGGCGAGTGCTTCAGTCTGCGGCTCGTTGAGGCGCACCGGTTCCCTGCTTTGCTCAAGGCCGCCGAGGCGAAAAGTCGCTGCACGCTCTTCAATGCGAAGGATCCCTTTGCGCACCAGCGTCTGCAATGACGAGGGCGAGAGCTGTTTGCGGCGAATCTCTTCGAGAGGCAGCTCGCTGTTGCAGGCGGCGAGTTCGGCGAGGATGGCCTGCTGCTTTGCGGTGAGCGTCGGCAGCCGCGCTTCAGGATCGAGGACGATGAAACGCTCAATGCGACGCGCATCGCGCTCGACGGCGGAGGTTTCGCGGACGATCCATTTCTTGCGCACCAGGGATGCGAGGATGGATGCGAGCACGCGCGGCGGTGCGTCCGTGGCGGTGCGCAGCGTATTAACCTTGACGGCTTCGCCGGGGGAAAGCCGCTGGAGCACGCGGCGGATGGTGGCTAGCTCGTCCGTTGATGAATTTTTGGCGGATGGATTTTTTGCGCGCGAGCGGGGCGGCTGTTCACCATCGAGGCTGGAGGCGAGGGCGTCGCGGCCGGCATCTGTGATGCGGTAGCAGACGGTGTGTCTGACCTCCGCGGTAAGGGGAAGCATGCCGCGCAGCACTTCGCCGAGAGGAGCGAGGTAATATTGCGCGATCCACTCGGCAAGCGAGAGCAGATGTTCGCTGAGCAACGGTTCTTTATCGAGGACAGCCTCGATGGCCCGGGCGGTGAAGCCCTCGGGCGCAACGTCGCTGACCTGGGTGACGATGCCGATGAGCTTCTCATTGCGAAAGGGGACGACGACGCGCGCGCCGCGCTGCGGAGGACGCTCTGCAGAGGCTGAGTAGGTGAACGTGCGATCGAGAGGCACGGGCAACGCGACTTCGCAGTAGACAGGCATGAGCGGCAAACCCCAGTGTAACGGGATGGCCTGCGGGTGAAGGCAGGCGGCTCAATAAGCTGCTGTAACGCCGAAGGGCTGCGCAGTACAATTCATTGCTGATGAACACAAAAGCCGTTCCGCCCGCTCTTCCCGCGCCTGCGACGTCTGCCAACAAGTCTGTCACCACTCTTGCGATCGATATCGGCGGCTCAGGGCTGAAAGCGATGCTGCTGGATGCAACCGGCAAACCGCTGAGCGACCGCCAGCGGGTGGATACTCCGGCAACGCCGACACCGGACGCGGTGCTGAAGTGCCTGGAGGATTTGCGCAAGGAACTCGGCGGCGGCTTCGACCGCGTATCGGTGGGATTCCCTGGCGTGATCAAACGCGGCGCGACGTGGACGGCGGTGAATCTAAACCCCGCATGGGT
Organism: uncultured Acidobacteriaceae bacterium; assembly: GCA_963839215.1. Taxonomy (GTDB): domain Bacteria; phylum Acidobacteriota; class Terriglobia; order Terriglobales; family Acidobacteriaceae; genus Telmatobacter. The sequence continues at coordinate 44,872 of CAWITZ010000006.1, forward strand.
CGGCTACCCGCTGCAGGCGGAGCTCGAGAAGCTTTGGAAGAAGCCGGTGCGCGTTGCCAACGACGCCGCAGTGCAGGGCTATGGCGTGATCAAGGGCGATGGGGTAGAACTTGCGCTGACTCTGGGCACGGGCCTTGGTTCGTCCCTCTTTACAGACGGGCGGCTGTGTCCGGGGCTGGAGCTGGCGCATCATCCGTGGCGCAAGGGCAAAACGTACGAGGACTTTCTGGGGCGGCGCGGGCTGGATAAGTACGGCAAGCCACAGTGGAACAAACTGGTGCGGAAGGCGATCGACCAGACAGCGAAGCTTTTTAACTGGGATCACCTTTACATTGGCGGCGGCAACACGAAGAAAATCGATTTCGAGATGCCGAAGAATGTAGAGCTGGTGTCGAACGAAGCAGGCCTGCTGGGCGGCGTGGCATTGTGGCGCGAATGGTAGCCAGCCGGTTTTTTCCCCGATAGCAGCCCTAACCCCGGAGCTCGGTGCCTCGATGCTTCGGTTGCCGTCGCAGGCGGGGCCGAGCCCATCAGCGGCGGCCCATCACCAGCGCCCCATTCGGACTTCTCTTTTTCTGTCTGCAATAACTGCCTGTAATAACTGACAGTTGTTTTCAAGAGCGCACCCGTTATCCAATCCGACCTAATGGGCAGCGGCGGTTGCGAGCCTTGTTTCTGCTTCGCGCCTGAGGGTAAGAGCCCTGTGCCTGGTGTGCGCCGTTCTGAAAAAACAGGCGCGTCGCACGACCTGATTGGTGGAGAAGCCGATGAAAACACTTCGTAGTTCCCTGTTGCGCGGCTGCGCGTTCACGCTGGTTGTAGCGGTTTCGCTGATCGGCGCGCGGGCGCAGACCGATCCGCTGCCCTCGTGGAACGACACGGCGCCGAAGAAAGCGATCACAACTTTTGTGGAGAAGGTGACGAAGGAAGGCGGGCCTGATTTTGTTCCTCAGAGTGAGCGCATTGCCACCTTCGACAACGACGGCACGCTGTGGGTGGAGCAGCCGATGTACACACAGCTTGCCTTCGTGATCGCACGGGTGCACGAGCTTGCTCCGCAGCATCCGAAGTGGAAGACAACGCAGCCCTTCAAGGGCGTGCTCGAGGGGGACATGAAGGCGGTATCGGCGACGGGAGAAAAAGGACTGATGGAGGTGGTGGCCGCGACACACGCCGGGATGAGCGTGGAGGATTTTCACAAGTTGGTGCTCGACTGGCTGGCCACGGCGCAGCATCCGAGATTCAAGCGGCCTTACACGGAGTGCGTGTATCAGCCAATGCTGGAGCTGATGGCCTATCTGCGTGCAAACGGCTTCAAGACGTTTATCGTTTCCGGGGGCGGCATTGAGTTCATGCGGCCATGGACGGAGAAGGTATACGGCATTCCACCGGAGCAGGTGGTGGGCAGCTCGATCAAGACGAAGTTCGAGATGGCGAATGGAAAGCCGGAACTGATGCGGCTGCCGGAGCTGAATTTCATCGACGATAAGGAAGGCAAGCCGGTGGGGATTGGCCAGTACATAGGGCGGAGGCCGATCGCGGCATTCGGGAACTCCGATGGCGACCTGCAGATGCTGCAATACACCGCGGGCGGCGAGGGTGCGCGGCTAATGCTGCTGGTGCACCACACGGACGCCGACCGAGAGTACGCGTATGATCGCACGTCGTCTTTTGGCAAGCTCGATAAGGCCCTGGATGAAGCGAACGCGAAGGGCTGGACAGTGGTGGACATGAAGACGGACTGGAAGGTGATTTTTCCGCCGGCACAATGAGGGCGAAAGCATGCGGCGCGGTCAGGTGCGGGCGGGCGGCTTGAGACCGAGCTCCTTCATTGCGATCTGCAGATCAGCCCAGGCCTCCTTTTTCTGCCGCGGATCGCGAAGCAGAAATGCGGGATGATAGGTGACGATGAGCCTTGCGCCGCGCAGAGAATGCACGCGCCCTCGGAGGCCGGCGAGAGGCTGGCGCTGGCCGAGCAGGTAGGTGGCCGCAGTGGCGCCGAGCGCGACGATCACCTCGGGATGCACGACGTCAATCTGACGGAAGAGGAATTGCGAGCAGGTGTTTGCCTCTTCCGGCTCGGGAGCGCGGTTGCCTGGAGGGCGGCACTTGACGACGTTGGCGATGTAGACCTCTTCGCGCTTGATGCCCATTGCCGAAATCATGTTGTTGAGCAACTGCCCGGCACGGCCGACGAAGGGAATGCCCTGCGCGTCTTCGTCTGCTCCGGGGCCTTCACCCACAAAAAACAGGCGGGCATGCGGATCGCCATCGCCGAAGACAATCTGGTTGCGGCCTTTGTGGAGCGCGCAGCGCGTGCAATCGCCGATGTCTTCGCGGATGAGGCGCAGCGCGGTTTCACGGTCGGCGGCAGGAACAAGGGCGGCAGGTTGCGGAGGCGGCGGAGCGATGGGCTTGCGGGGCGGAATGGGATTTGTCTCCTCGGGTTCCGATGCGGAAAAGGCTGTGGGCGTGGCTGTCACCCGGTCTGCAAGCGCGGCGGCGAGTGCTGGGTCGACGGGGCGGCGGTAAAGCTCAGTAAGGCCAAGGTCACGGTAGAAGCGCAGGCGTGCGGCAAGGGCCTGCTGTGTTGCGGGATCGAGCGAGGACGGCACCAGGAGCTACTCCACGACGAGCTGGCGGCGCGGAGGGAGCGCGGCGTCGGTTTGGTTCGATGACTGGCTGAGCCCATTGTGCGGCGAAGAGCCTGCTTCGCCGTGAGCGTCGGTTTCAACGAGCAGGGTACGCGGGCGACGGAGGGTGAGAATCTCGTCGAAGATGCGGTCGGCGAGCTTGCGCTTGGGCATTTCGTGGAGTTCGATGGCGGTGGAACTGGTGAGGAAGGTGGCGGCATTGGCGTCGGAGTCAAAGCCGGTGCGATCGCTGGAGACGTCGTTGACGACGATGGCGTCTGCGCCTTTGCGCAGAAGCTTGGCGCGGCCATTTTCCATGCGATTTTCAGTCTCGGCGGCAAAGCCGACGATGAGCTGGGCCGGTTTGCGGCGGCGTACGACCTCGGCGAGGATGTCCTCAGTAGGCGCGAGCTCAATGGTGAGCGGGCCGCTGCGCCGAAGCTTGTGATCGGAGACGTTGACTGGGCGGTAGTCTGCCACGGCGGCGGCCTTGATGACCATCGTGGCCTCGCCCATCCGGTCGAGGACGGCGGCGCGCATCTGGTCCGCGGTGATGACCTTGACCACCTCGACGTGCGATGGCGGGTGCAGTGCGGATGGGCCGCTGATGAGGATGACGCGCGCGCCGCGGCTCTGCGCGGCTTCAGCAAGGGCGTAGCCCATTTTGCCGCTGGAGCGGTTGCCGAGGAAGCGCACAGGATCAAGAGCTTCGCGGGTGCCAGCGGCGGTGACGAGAACGATTTCGCCGGCGAGATCGTGACGGCGCCCGAGGGCGTTGAGGACGACGTCGGCTATGGCGTCAGGCTCGGCCATGCGGCCGGCGCCGACCATGCCGCAGGCGAGATCACCTGTGCCGGGGTCGATAACGCGCACATCCCGCTCGCGCAGGATGGCCAGATTGGCCTGGGTTGCAGGGTGATCCCACATGTTGACGTTCATTGCGGGTGCAACGAGGACCGGGGCGCGGGTGGCAAGGTAGGTCGTGGTGAGGAAGTCGTCGGCAATGCCATGTGCGAACTTGGCGAGGATGTTGGCAGTGGCCGGAGCGACAACGAGGGCGTCGGGCCAGAGAGCTTCGTCAATGTGCTCAATCGATGAATCACGCGCGCCTTCGCTGGTGGAAGCATCGTCCCATAGGCTTGTGATGACCTGGTGGCCGGTGAGCGCGGAAAAGGTGAGCGGCTGCACAAAGCGAGTGGCGGCCGTGGTCATGATGACGCGGACTTCAATGGCCTGCCGCTGCAAGGCCCGCACGAGCTCCGCTGCCTTGTAGGCGGCAATGCCGCCGGATACGCCAACCGTGACCTTCATAGAAGAATTGTAGAACGCCAACAAGAGAATGAGGCGGTGAACGCGACAAAGGCACAGCGGGCCTGCCGCCACAGCGCGATCAAGTGCGGCCTGAGCGCGAGCGAAACCCTCTAGATTCAGGGAAGGATGGGAATGCCGCGGTCTTCAATCAGCGGCTTCGTCACGGGCACATCCTTCTTGACGTAAGCGATTTTGCCGGCATCGATTTCATCCTGAGCGACGCGGCAGGCCTTGGTGGACTGGCTGGCAATGAGCGCCGAAGAGCCACTCTGGAGCTGGCGGGCACGTCGGGCGGCGACAAGGACCCTGCGGTAGTTCGAATCAAAGTCGGTTTCAATCATCATCGCTGTCATCTCCAAAAGGGAGTTGTTGCTGGCCGGAGGAGCCATTGATGCCAAAGGCCTCCAGCACCGGTTTAAGCCGCTCCCGTGAGTTCGCAATACGGCAGGCCGCGGCCACCTCTAACACCCTGCTGGACCGGTAGGCAATGGGTTCGCCGTTCCGGTAGAAGCGTTCGGCCAGGACGATGGCTTCGAGCTGCGCCACCGCCCTGTCGAGGATGTCGTTGACCAGAATATAGCCGTAATCGGCATAATTCTCAATTTCCTTGCTGGCCTCGCTGAGGCGGCGGTAAAGCTCGGACTCATTGACCACGCCCTCGGCGCGGCTGCGGTTGCGCAGACGGGTGCGGAGCACCTTGGGCGTGGGCGGCAGAACGAAGATGCTGACCGCTTCCGGCATGGCTTTGCGCACCTGGGCAGCACCCTGCACATCGATATCAAGCAGCAGGTCGTGGCCAAGCCGGCGCGCTTCGTCGAGCGAGTGGCGGGCGGTGCCGTAGTAGTTTTGCCGAAGACCTCGGCATGCTCAAGAAACATGCCTGCGTCGCGCATGCGCTCGAACTCTTCACGCGAGGTGAAGTAGTACTCACGGCCATTTTCTTCAGAGCCGCGCGGAGGCCTGGTTGTCCAGGAAATTGAGAAGTCGACACCGATGACCTGCTTGCGCAGCTCGCTGACCAGCGTGCTTTTGCCCGATCCAGAGGGTGCGGAAATGATGAATAGAATTCCTGCCACTGTTCTCCAGTTCCCTTTCGTGGTCTTTTTGATCTGCTTCTATTGTTACTCAACGTTCTGAATTTGCTCGCGCGCTTTTTCGATTTCAGCTTTCATCGCGAGGCCCAGCTCGGTAATCTTCGTGCCCTTGCCGCCCACTCCGCCGGTTTTTGAAAGCAGGGTGTTGGCCTCGCGGTTCATTTCCTGGAGCAGGAAGTCGAGCTTCTTGCCTGCATCGCCGCCGGCGGCAAGCAACTCGCGGAAGTGGGCGATGTGGGTGACCATGCGGGCGAGCTCTTCGGAGATGTCGCTGCGGTCGACAAGAATGGCGACCTCTTCGAGGAGACGCTGGCGATTGAACTCGTTGCCAGTGGCGGCGGTGAGGCGCTGGGTGAGCCGCTCCTGGTAGCGCTGCTCGATCTCGGGCCGCAAGGCCGTAACGCCGGCGGTGGCTTCAGCGAGACGGTCAAGAGAGGCGGAGAGAATGGCTTCAAGGGCATCGCCTTCGCGAGACCGCATGATCTTGAGATCACGCAGGAGGGGCCCGATGTGCTGCAGGACGCTCTCGGCTAGCAGAGCGGTGTCGTCGTCACTGTTGCTTCGATTGTCGCCCTGCAGGGCGGCGGGCATACGGAGAATGGCATTGAGATCGGGCTCACCGAGGATGTTGAACTCATCGCGTGCAGCTTTAAAGGCCTCAAGGTAGCTGCCAACCAGTTCGCGATTGTAACCGGCCTTCTGCTGGGCAGAGCGTTCGACGGAGAGCATGAGCTCGACGTGGCCACGAATGAGGTTTTCCTTGAGAACGCGGCGCAGCTCCATTTCGAGGGCATCCATGTTCTGCGGTATGCGCAACTGAAGATCGAGGAAGCGATGATTCACGCTTTTGAGGCTGAGCGTGTAAAGGAGCTGATCGTGCACGCGAACCTGGGTGCGGGCAAACCCTGTCATCGAAGAGATCGGCATTCGTCTTATTCCCCTGCTCTGGTGGAAAGCTCCTGTTCAAGCGGCTGGTATTGCGCGAGCGGATCGAGCGCCGCGATGTCTGCGGGCGTATCGGGCGTATCCATGAACTGCAACTGGTAAAGGCGCTGGTAGGTGGGCGACGTGGTCAGCAACTCTTCATGCGGTCCGAGAGCGGTGACGCGGCCATCTTCAAGAACGGCAATTCGATTGGCGCGGCGAACGGTGCCGAGGCGATGCGCGATGACGACGACAGTTCGGTTTTGCATGAGGTTGGCGAGCGCGGTCTGCACCAGCGATTCGCTTTCAGCATCGAGCGCAGAGGTGGCTTCGTCGAGGATGAGGATGGGCGAATCCTTGACCAGCGCGCGGGCAATGGCGATGCGCTGGCGCTCACCGCCGGAGAGCCGAAAGCCCTTTTCCCCGATGACGGTTTCGTAGCCCTGGGGCATGCGCAGGATGAAGTCGTGGGCGAGGGCGTTGCGCGCGGCCTTCTCGACGATTTCCTGGCTGATGTCCGGCTGGCCGTACGCGATGTTGTTGCGCACGGTGTCGTTGAAGAGGATGGTTTCCTGCGTGACCTGGGCGATCTGACGGCGCAGCGAACTGAGAGTGAGGTCGCGGATGTCGTGGCCATCGATGAGAATGCGGCCGGAGGTGACGTCGAAGAAGCGAGGAATGAGATTGACGAGAGTGGTTTTGCCGGCGCCGCTGGGGCCAACGAGCGCGAGCACTTCGCCGGTGCCGACGGTGAGATCGACGTTGTGCAGGATCTGGTGCTCGCCTTCTTCAGTGGAGTAGGAAAAGCCGACATCGTCGAAACGGATGTCCTGCTGGAAGCCCTTGAGAACCTGGGCGTGGGCTTTTTCTTTCACGTCGTCGCGAGCGTCAAGGAAGCCAAAGATGGAGCCAGAGGCGCCCATCGCCTGCTGAAAGCTGTTGTAGAAACCGGCGAACTTGCGAACCGGGTTGTAGAGATTGAAGAGCGCGATGATGAAAGTGATGAAAACCTCGACGGTCATGCGGCCGTGGTTGATTTCATTGCGGCCGATCCAGAGCAAAAGCGCCATGGCAACGGAGCCGATGGTGTCCATGAGCGGAGAACTGATGGACTGGATGCGGACGCTGCGCAGGTTGGCGCGGAAGAGGCGCCGGGCAGCGGATTTGAAGCGGAGCGATTCCCAGATCTCCGTGCTGAAGGCCTTGACGATGCGGTTGCCAGTGATGGTTTCGTGGAGGATGTTCTGGATTTCGGCGAGCTTGTCCTGGCCGGTGCGGGTGCGGGTGCGCACGGAGCGGCCGATGCGCCGCGAAGAGGTAATGACAACGGGGACGAAGAGCAGCAGGGCCCAGCTAAGCTGGCCGCCGAGCTTGACCACGAGAGCGGTGGTGAAGATGAAGGTGAAGGACTGCTGAAGGAATTCGCCCAGGACGGTGCTGACGGCCGATTGCACGCGGTCAACATCATTGATGAGCGTGGAGAGGATGGTGCCGGTGGGATGGCGATGGAAGAAGCTGGAGGAGCGGCGCAGAATGACTTCGTAAAGATGATTACGCAGGTCGGTGATCATGCCCAGGCCGGCGTAATTGACCAGATAGGTGCCAGCGTAGTCGCAGATGCCCTTGATGATGGTGGAACCAACGAGCGCAATGGCCACGACGGTAAGCGGATTGTGCACATGGAAGGACGGCGGAATGAAGCGGTGCACGTCGAACTGCCACCGCGGTGAAGCCGCGGGAAAAAGGGCAAGCGAGCTGGAAGGATTGTCGGGCTTGAGCACGACCGCGAGGATGGGGACGAAAAGCGCCATGCGCAGCGCGTCAAGCAGGCCCACGATCGCAAGAAGGAGCACCCCAGGCAGCCACTCAATCGAGTAGGGCAGCCCATACCGCAGAAGGGGAAAGAATTGCTTCATGCCGACCGGCCCGCCGTTGGTAAACAAAGCCCGGCCCGGGGCCACAGGTGGGAAGAAAGCTCCATGCCAGTATTGTAGCCGGGCGCGGAAACGGAAGAACGCGACTAGCGGCCCGCACCTTTTTCGATAAGCCGGGTGGTGGAGAAGCCGTCGACGAGGGGAACGATGCGGACCTCGCCGCCCCAGGAAGCAAGTTCCTTTGCGCCAACGACCGAATCAGCCTGGTAGTCGCCACCCTTAACCAGGACGTCAGGCCGGGCGGCAACGATGAGATCGAGCGGCGTGGGTTCGTCGAAGACGACAACGGCATCGACAGCCGAGAGGGCAGCCAGGACACGCGCGCGATCCCGCTGGCTGACGATGGGCCGGGTGGGACCCTTGAGGCTGCTGACAGAAGCGTCGCTGTTAATGGCGACGATGAGGCGGTCACCGAAGCGGCGAGCCTGCTCAAGCACGGTGATGTGGCCGATGTGCAGCAGGTCGAAGCATCCGTTGGTAAAGACGACACGCTCGCCGTTGGCTTTCCAGAGCTGGATGCGCTGTACGAGCTCGTCGCGGGTGAGCACCTGATCTTCGGCGTGCAACGCGATCTGAGGACCGAGCGCTGCGAGAAGCTCGTGCTTTTCGACCGGGACGGTGCCGACCTTGCCAACGACGATGCCGGCGGCGACGTTGGCAAGCTGCACGGCGGTTTCCGGCTGCAGTCCAGAGGCAAGACAGAGCGCGAGAACAGCGATGACGGTGTCGCCCGCGCCAGAGACATCGAAGACCTGACGAGCTTGCGCGGGGGCCACGAAACGGTTGCCGGGGCGCAGGACAGCGATACCCTTCTCGCTCATGGTCGCGGTAAAAAACTCAATGTCGAGGTCGCTGACCATGGCCTCGGCCGCGGCGAGCAGCGGCTCGAGATCACCTGCGCTGAGGCGGGTGGCAGCAGCGAGCTCAGTTAGGTTGGGGCAGATGGTCGTTGCGCCGCGGTAGCGCGAGTAGTCCGGACTTTTGGGATCGACGAGAACGGGAATACCGCGCTTGCGGGCAGCCGAGATGAATGCCTGGCAAGCGGCTGGATTGAGAGAACCTTTTGCGTAGTCAGAGAGAACGAGAGCATCGCAGTTGGAGAGCCGGGCGAGAGCTGCTTCGATCAAGCGATCGTGAGTGGATTGCGCGACCGTGCCAGGACCCTCGAAGTCGAGACGGAGCATCTGCTGGCTGCCGCCAAGGATGCGGGTCTTGGTGATGGTGGGGAAATCCTCGCAGGAAATCAGACAGGGCTCAACACCGGCTGCGCGAAGGGTGGAGGCAAGGAGCTTTTCATCGTTATCGCCGCCGGTGATGCCCACGACGACTGCCTGGGCGCCAAGGCCGGCGAGGTTGGCGGCAACGTTTGCGGCGCCCCCGGGCTTGGCCTCCTGGCGGTTGCCGCGAACAACGGGAACAGGAGCTTCGGGCGAGATGCGTCCCACGTCACCCCAAATATACTTGTCGAGCATGACGTCGCCGACCACAAGAAGACGCTTGCCTGCCCACTCGCGTTCAATTTCCTGAATTACCCGGTGCAGCTGGCCGATCATCGCGGCTCCCTTTCCTCACCCCGGCACACTTCCGGCGAACAGGTGGGCGGATCGTTGTTGTTATCATAACGGGGTGCCGGCCCAGCCAGACAGTGCATTGAAAGGCAACCTTCGCACGATCTTTCTGGATCGCGACGGGGTTGTGAACGAAAAAATGCCTGAAGGGCGCTATGTGACGAGCTGGCAGGAGTTCCGCCTGCTGCCGGGCGTGGCAGAAGCGATTGCGCGGCTGAATGGGGCGGGGCTGCGGGTGATCGTAGTCTCAAACCAGCGTGGAGTTGCGCTGGGGAAGTATGCGGCGAGCGATGTCGAGGCTATCCATGCCGAGTTGCAGAAGGTGCTTGCGGCGAGCGGTGCGCATGTGGATGCCTTCTACTTTTGCCCCCACGACAAGCAGAGATGCAACTGCCGAAAGCCTTTGCCGGGAATGTTTGAGCAGGCGCAGCAGGCGTTTCCTGAAATTCGCGCTGGAGAAAGCGCGATGATCGGCGACTCGCTTTCGGACATGGAATTTGGGCGCAGGCTGGGTATGGCGACGGTGTTCATCGAGGGCAATGTGGAGCGGCGGAAGCCCGGTGGGGAGACCGCGGCAGAGCTTGCCGACCAGCGATTCCCTGCCCTGCCTCAGGCAGTGGATGCAATTCTCAACAACCTCAAAGTTTAGTAAGCGCGCAGATCGCGAATGGCCCTGAGAATGGTTTCGGGCTGCGGCAGAATTGCGTCTTCGAGCAGGGGCTGATAGGCAACGAAGGTGTCCATTGAGCCGATGCGGCGGACGGGCGCGTCGAGATCGCCGAAAAGCTCGTCGGCGATGCGGGCGGCGATTTCAGCGCCGTAACCCCAGCTGAGCATGTCTTCGTGCGCGACGATTACGCGACTGGTTTTGCGGACCGAGGTCGCGATGGCTTCCCAGTCGTAGGGATTGAGCGTGCGCAGGTCGATGATCTCGACCTCAATGCCGCTTTCGCGACTGGCCTTTTCAGCCGCCTGCAGCGCGCGGGGCACAATGGCGCCATAAGTGACAAGGGTGATATGCGTGCCAGGCCGGACGATCGAGGCCTTGCCGAAAGGGAATGGTGTAGTCGGGGCCGGGATAGGGCGCGCGACCATAAGTTTCGCGATAGAGCCGCTTGTGCTCAAGGAAAAGCACGGGGTCGTCGCAGCGGATGGCAGTGCGCAACAGGCCGTTGGCGTCGAGGGCGTTCGATGGAAAGACGACGCGCAGGCCGGGGAAATGGGTGAAGATGCTTTCGCCCGATTGCGAGTGATAGATGGCGCCGCCGGTCAGGTATCCGCCGATGGGCACACGCATAACGATTGGCGCGGCCCACGTCGCCATTGGAGCGCCAGCGCATGAGCGGCAGCTCATTGCGCATCTGGTGCATGGCGGGCCAGATGTAGTCGAAGAATTGGATTTCAACGACGGGCTTCATGCCGCGCACGGCGTAACCGATGGCGCGACCGACGATGTTGGCCTCGGCGAGCGGGGAGTTGAAGACGCGCTCGGAACCGAACTCGGTCTGCAGGCCGGCGGTGAGCTTGAAAACGCCGCCCTTGCCTTTTACCTCGGAGAGGGCGGCTGCGCGGCTGGCATCGGCAACGTCTTCGCCGTAGACGACGATGCGGGGATCGCGGCGCATCTCGTCGTGCAGGCAGAGCGTTGATGAGGTCGGCCATGGTGCGGGGCGCCGCGCCTTCTTGCCGCATCTGGAGCTTGCGGCCGGCTTCGGCTGCTCGGTAGCAAACGCAGCGCTGGTGGGGTCCAGGTCTTCGGAGTAGACGTGCCTGGGAATGCTTGCAATCTCAGGCAATGGCGCCTGCAGGGCGCGGTCGGCGGCCTCGGCAACCTCGCGATCGAGACGCTGCTCAAGCGCGTTGATTTCCTCTGCGCTGAGGATGCCTTCACGCAGCAGACGCATCTGCATCTTGGCGATCGGATCGCGCAGGGCATCGGCTTCGCGCTCGGCAGCCGAACGATAGAGCTTGTCATCGTCGGAGAGGGAGTGGGAGTACGGCCGGATGCCGTGGCCATGGATGAAGGCAGGGCCGTTGCCCGGCGCGGCAATGTTCGGCGGCAGCCTGAAAGGCGCGCAGGCAGAGCTCGGCGATCGGTGCCGTCAATCTCCGCGAAGTGGAAGTTGGGGAAATTGGCGACGAGCCGGGAGATGTTTCCGCCGGGCGTGTTGACCTCGACGGGCACGCTGATGGCGTAGCCGTTGTCTTCGACGCAGAAGATGACGGGCAGCTTCTGATTGGAGGCGGTGTTGAGCGCCTCCCAGAATTCGCCCTGCGAAGTGGAGCCTTCGCCGAGGCAGGTGAGGACGACTTCATCGCCGTGAAATTCAACGTCGCGGAAGGCGCGGTAATCGCCCTCGCGCTTTTGCAGCGGCCTCGGGATGCCGAGCATAATAGCGGCCAGCCTCAGCGCAGCCAACTGCGTGGAGCACTTGCGTGGCGGTCGAGGACGAGGTGCTGACGATGTGCAGCGGGCGGCTGCTCCAGTGGGTAGGCATCTGGCGGCCGCCGCTGGCAGGATCGGTAGCCGCGCCGACCGCCTGCAGGAACATCTCGTCAGGCGAGACACCCAGGGCCAGGCAGAGGGCGCGATCGCGATAGTAGGGGAAGAACCAGTCGTAGCCGGGGCGCAAGTGCGAGGCCGCGCCGACCTGAAGGGCCTCATGCCCGGCGCCGGAGATCTGGAAGAAGATTTTCTGCTGCCGCTTGAGCAGGATCTCGCGGTCGTCGATGCGACGGGAGAGAAACATGAGCCGGTAGATCTCGACCAGTTGCTGAGGAGTAAGGCTTCCAGAACCGGCATCGCCGGGTTGCTTGCGAGCAGTCATTGAAACTGCAACTCCCATTCCAGTCACTCCGGGATTCCAGATCTACCTGCGTCAACCCATTCCCGATTGTAACAACCATCACCATGCAGGAATAGTGCTATTCCATACCCAAAGGCATACCGTAACCGTCCCGGGAGTAACCGGATAGATTTGCTGTCCCACCCTACGCAGCGGCTGCAACGGATCGTGCATCAGGCTCGGGCTGACGTAGGATTCGCTCATTTTTTCCTTGACGTTATGCGCCAGTTTTTCAATGCTGGCAAGTTTCCGAAGCTGCTGCGAGGTCAATGACGAGGGAGCGCTCGAAGAGATTTCGGCATTGAGTTCCTGGGTAAGCTTGAGGAGCTTCTTGGTGTCGGAAACCAGGGCCTTTTGCCGTGCTTCGTTGAGGGCTTTCAACTGCTTTTCAGCAAAGACGGAGTCCTGCTCTCCGAAGGGCGAATCCGTTGAGCCGCGTCCCCGGGCCTGGCTAAGCACGTGAGCCGCGCGTTCGTTGCCACCCGGCGGTTTGCTGCCCCGGAGACACAACGAAGGCGAACCCCAGCACCGCAGCAAGCAATGGCAATGCCACGCGGCCTGCGCGACGACCCTGCATTTGAAGAAACTACGCATTTCGTTCTTCCCCGAAGGCCGGATAAGGCTCAAAAGAAACGCAGCCTCGGACGGCAATGAACGGCTATTCGCGCATCTTGTCCTTGACGCGCGCGCAAGCTCTCGATTTCACCGGCCTTGCGAATTACGCCGAGCGAGAGCATGTCCTTGTTTGTTTTATCCACTTCAGCTTTAGGGACTCGGCAAGAGTCAGCAGCCTCGCGGTGTCCTCTGATATTTCCTGCCGGCGCTCGGCAACCAGGGGATCGACCAGAGCCGGCGCGCCCGCAAGCAGGCTGCTGTGCCGAACCCCGGACTCGGCAGGAGTAAGCGCATGCTGGCCGGACTGCGCCGCGCCGGCAAGAAGCACAATCGACGCCAGCGATACGAAGCCCAGGGAAGCTGAAACCGTAAGATGTGATTGCGGACGGATTGCCGCCCGGATGGGAAGGCTTTGGTTTGACTGCCGGTTCGAATCCACGGAACCCTCCTCGTTGGCGTCCTGGTTGGCTTCCTGAACCCCTAAACCGTTGAGATGCGCGATTTTCGTTGCCGGACGGAGCCTTGGGTCTTTCGAACGGCGTCTTGGGGTCCTACAGACCGCTCATGCGCACAGTATAGATAGAAAGAGGAGATCTTTGCATGCCACCATTTTGGTTAGCGGCCCTCGCAAGTTTGATAACACCACACCAGTTCATGGATAAGGTGACGGACGAATGGATGGTCGACATCCAGGAATTTGTCCGGCTGAAGCTGCCGCATTTGATCGGCGTTGCAATCATCGCCATTATTCTCAACTGGTTGCTTCGGCTCATCTCGTCGCGCACGATCAAGGTGGCCGAAGCGCACGCGGCAACGCGGGGGCGCGCGGCACAGGTAAAAACGCTGGTCCAGGTGATCCGCACCACGGGGCTGGCAATCATCGGGGCGATCGTTGGTCTGCAGTTTCTGGATGCGCTCGGTGTGGATCTGGGCCCGCTGCTGGCTTCTGCAGGCATTGCAGGTGTCGCGATTGGCCTGGCTGCACAGAACCTGGTGAAAGATATGCTGAACGGCACGCTGATCCTGATTGAGGCACAGTTCAGCGTGGGCGACACGGTAACGATTGCGGGCATTACCGGCAAGGTGGAGTGGATGACGCTGCGCAAGACGACGGTGCGCGGCGGCGACGGAACGCTGTACGTGGTGCCCAACTCGCAGATCACGACGGTGGCGAACCAGAGTGCGGACTTCTCAGTGGCAACAGTCAACGTGAGCGTGGATTACTCTGTGGACCCGGAGAAAGCGATCGCGCTGCTGAAGAAAGTTGCAATGGATGTCCGGACCAGTCCGCAGTTCAAGGAGGACTTTGTCGACGATCCTGTGATTCTTGGCGTGGATTCGATTCGCGGTTCGCAGATGATTATCCCAGTGCAACTGAAGACGATTGCGACCAAACAGTTCGCACCGATGCGCGAGTTTCAGCGGCAGGTGCGGAATGCCCTCGAAGACAATCACATGCTGCCGGGAGATCCGAATCGCGTTTTCAATTCATTTTTCGATCCGGCGACCGGCGCGCAGATCGTTGCGCACACGACGGCGCCCGTGCGGCAAGTGAGCGCGGGAGTCGCGCCGGAGAAAGACCCTACGACGATCAAGCCCGAGGAATCGAACCCCTTCAGCGGGAGTTAACGCGGCCCTCAGGCAGGAGAGTTGAGGTCGTGCAGAAGAACGTCGGCATCGGTTATCGGCGGCAGACAGGTGCGGCCGCGGCAGAGCATGGCCCAGGCGGATGCGCCTTCAGGAGCGGGCATGCTCAACAAGGTCTCGGCGAGAGCAGGCGGAAGTCCATCCGCGGTAAGCTGCGACGGCGCGAGACGGATGACTGTCTTGTTGACCGCGAAGCCGGAGAGCGCGGTGGCTTCAAGACGGTCAGCTCCGGGGTCAGCGTGGGGGCCATCGCCGACGATAACGACCTGGATTGGATCGAGCAGCAGCCGCTCGAGCGCGAGGCCGTAACTGCCTGCGTAGAGGCCGAAGTGCTCAACGATGCCGGCGAAGGATTCAAGGGTGTCTTCGGCTATGTCGCGATATTCTGCCCGGCCCGAGAGCGATTCAAGACGCAGGAGCGCGGAGGTGGCGGTGGGATTTCCGGCAGGCGTTGGAGAATCCTGCAGAGGCTTGCGCCGAGCGCCAAGCGCGCCAAGAACGGGGGCACCGTCCGATGGCTCGGCGGCATCGTAGAAAGCTCCCGCAGTGCGATCGTAGAAGCGGGAGATCATGGCATCGGCGAGTTTGATGGCCGCGTGGTAGAAGCGCATCTCACCCCCGGCCAGCCACCCATCGATGCAGGCATGCACTGTGAAGGCGTAGTCATCGAGCGTGCCGGGAATACGCTGCGGCGGCGGCGCCCCCTGGGGATAGGCGATGACGTGGTAGAGGCTGCTGTTGCCGTCCCACGCTTCATTGAGGAGACGATTCAGGGTGAGCAGAGCGAAGTTTTGCGTGGTTGCGGTACGGAGAACGCGCGCGGTCTCGAGATAAGCGGTAACGGCCATCGCGTTCCAGCCTGTGTAAAGCGTCTGATCAATAAATGGCGTAGGCCGCGTGATGCGTGAGGTGAGCAGCTTGCGATGCGCGGAACCGATAAGAGAGCGCGCTTCTTCAAGAGGCTTGCCGGTCCGTGCCGCAACTTCGTCGAGGGAGTGGTTGCGATGGAGAACATTGCGCGCGGGATTGTGGTGCATGTCGCCGAGCTCGCCGATGTCCCAGTAGAGCGAGGCGATGGCGAGTTCATCGGCGGTGAGCAGCGGCCTGGCCTCATCGAGGGTCCAGGTGAAATAGTCTCCGTCGTCATCGAGGTTGATGTCGGCATCCTGCGAGGCGTAGAAGCCACCGCGTTCGCGATCGGTCATTACTGCATCGAGCCATGCAACGATTTCGAGCGCAGTCTGCCGGAAGTCCTCACGCACGAAGCTCTGGAAGCCGTGCACGTAGTTGCGCAGTAGCTCGGTATTGTCATAGAGCATCTTTTCAAAGTGCGGCACGACCCAGCGTTCATCGACGCTGTAGCGATGGAAACCGCCGGCGAGCTGATCGTAGACTCCGCCGCGCGCCATTTTTTCGAGCGTCACAGTGAAGGCGGTTCGGGCTTCATTGTTGCCGCGATTCATGGCGATCTCAAGAAGCAGATCAAGGGCTGCGGGATGGGGAAACTTGGGCTGCGAGCCGAAGCCGCCGTTGCGTGCGTCGAATTGCGCAAGACGCAGATGCGACGATCTTATCGACGAGGCTTAAAGTAAGTTCACCGCCGCGGCCTGAAAAGCTTTCATTGTGCTCAATAGCGCCCATGACGCTGGCGGCGGACTCAAGAGCTTCTTCGCGGCGTTCGCGCCAGACCTGCGCCATGGTAAGCAGCACTCGCCCAAAGCCGGGGCGGCCGTAGCGATCGTCGCGCGGGAAGTAAGTTCCGCCGAAGTAAGGGCGGCCATCGGGTGTGAGAAATGCAGTGAGAGGCCAACCGCCCTGTCCGCTGATCGCCGAAACGGCAGCCTGGTAGCGCACATCCACGTCGGGGCGTTCATCGCGATCGACCTTGATGGCAATGTAGTGCTCATTGATGACGCGGGCCAACTCGGCATCCTCGTAGGATTCGCGATCCATGACGTGGCACCAGTGGCACCAGACGGCACCGATGTCGAGCAGAATTGGCTTGTTTTGAGACTGTGCCCGTTCAAAGGCCTCACTGCCCCATGGGTGCCACTGCACCGGCTGATGGCCCGCCGAGCGAAGGTAGGACGACGCTGCGTTTTCAAGCTGATTGGCGGTACCGGCAGGCGAAGAGTGAGACGACATGGGCTGAGGATACATGGGGAGTGCGGAGAGTTGCCAGTTTCCAGGTGCTATCTGATTGATGCGGCGAGGAAATGCAGGTCCTTCGCTTACCACCCCCAGGCTGAAGAAAGCGCCTGGGGCCCCGTTCGCTCAGGATGACACACGAGGTTGGTTGAGGTTCGTGCTTTCCCTGGTCTCAGAAGCGAGACCAGGGGCACCCGTTTCGCACGGGTTGATGCGGGGCTTCAGCTTTTTGCGAGCTCTGCCTCGATGGCGGCAACGAGCTCAGGCGCGTCTGGAGAAGTATCCGGCGAAAAACGCTTGACGATTTCACCGGAGCGGCTCACGAGAAATTTCTCGAAGTTCCAAAGAATCTCGGGCGCGGGCAGCGTCTCAATGCCGTAGCCCTTGAGCTTTTCAGCGAACGGGACCTCGGCGGAGCTTGCGGCCACGGGCTGCGCTGCGATGAGCTTCGCGTAGAGGGGATGCTTCTGCGGGCCAACAACGGTGATCTTGCTGAAGATGGGAAACTGCACGCCGTAGTTGGTTGTGCAGAATTCCATGATCTCGGCTTCGCTGCCCGGCTCCTGGCTGCGAAAGTCGTTGGCGGGAAAGGCGGCGATGACGAGGCCCTGACCGCGGAATTGCTCGTAGACCTTCTCAAGGGTTTCGTACTGGGGAGTGAGGCCGCACTTTGAAGCAACGTTGACGACGAGAATCACTTTCTGCCTGAACTGGCCGAGAGATGCGGGTTCGCCGCTGATTGTGTGGAGGGGAATGTCGTAGATCGATGCAGTCATGAAGTCTCCATGGATGGTGAGGGGGATGTTCAGGCGAGAAGTTGGCGAGCCACTTTGATGTACAACTCGACGGCGTCGAGCAGCTCTTTTTTTGCGAGTTTCTCAAAAGGGGTGTGGGCTACGTGGATGGAACCCGGACCGAGCAAAAGCGGCTCGCCCCAGTTGGAAAGCTGGGGAATGTCGGTGGTGAATTTGGCGATCATGGTGGGCAGGCCCTCGACGGCACGCATGCGGACGAAGGGAATGTCGAGGGTGAAGTTGACGTCTGCAAGGCCTTCGGCTGCGTTAAGCACTGCCGCACGGACGGGTGCGGAATCGCCGACCAGACGAATGAGTACCTGCGCCTCGGCTTTGTCTGCAATGACATTGGGTGCGTGGCCGCCACGGATCTGGCCAATGTTGAGCGTGCCCGGGCCAACATCTTCGGCGACCGGCAGATCGAGCGCGAGCAGCTTGCCGAGCACCTGCACGAGTTTGTGCACGGCGCTGTCGCCAAGCTCGGGATACGCAGAATGGGCCATCTTTCCGGAAGCGGTGAGCACGGTGCGCAGGGCGCCCTTGGAAGCGAGGGCGAGGCGATTGTCAGTGGGCTCGCCGTTGATGAGGAAGCGGCTGCCTTTGGGGGATTCGTTGGCCACCTTCGCGCCGGCTGAGTCACGCTCTTCTCCGCTGACGAAGAGCAGGCCTACGCGAAAGCCCTCGGCCCGCAGGGCCTCGGCTGCGGCCACCTGCGCGGCGATGATGCCTTTGGCATCGCTGACGCCGCGGCCGTACATGAAGTCGGCGTCTTCGCGGAAAGGGATGTAGGGCGGCACCGTGTCCATGTGCGTGGAGAAGACAAGGTCAGGGGTCTGGCCGGGAATGCAGCCATAGACGTTCCAGCGCGCACCGGCAGAGTCGCTGTCCGGCGGCTGGGGAACCGGCGTTTTCTCCACCGCCCAGGCTCGGCTGGCCAGAGTCTCGGCGAGGAAATCGCCGACGGCGCCTTCGTGGTAGGTGGTGGATTCGATTTCAACCAGCTGCCGCGTAAACCGGATGGGATCAATGGGCTGCAGTTCGAACATGATGCTGCCAGAATACCTTACGGGTTGCTCTCGCCGACCCTGCGCCGAAGCGGGATGGTTCGCGGATGGATGGAAAGCGATCCTAGAGCGATTTACTTCAGGTCAATTCTGCGTTCATGCGGCGTTAAAGTTTGCGTAGAATAGACCGTGGAATGATCTCCACACCCGCACCCGTTCAGCCGGTTTCAGAAGCCAGGCACTCAATGCTGCGCAGCGTTGAGTTGACCGGACACGCGGGACGGCTGGAAGCGCTTCTTAACGAGGGAGCTGCGGATGCCCCGTACGCTGCGCTGGTTTGTCATCCCCACCCAAAGGGCGGGGGCACCATGCACAACAAGGTGGTGTACCACGCGATGAAGGCGCTGAACGCGCCGGAATTCGGGCTGGGTTGGCCGGTGCTGCGATTCAACTTTCGCGGCACGGGCCTGAGCGCGGGCACGCACGACGGGCACGCGGAGAGTGAAGACGTTCTGGCTGCGATTGACTGGCTAAGGCGCGAGTACTCGCGCCCGGTCGTTGTTGTGGGGTTCAGCTTCGGAGCCGCCATGGCATTACAGGCCTGTTGCAGCAAACACAAAGCCGATGACGCCAACCCAGAAGTGCGCGCCATGATTGCCCTTGGATTGCCGCTACAAGCCGAAGGGCGACAGTATCAATACTCCTTTCTTCATTGCTGTTTTCTCCCTAAACTGTTTCTCAGCGGGGACTGCGACCAGTACGCTCCTGCTGCGGATTTAAGACGTGTGGCCGCCACCACGGCCGAACCCAAAAAGTTGGTGCTCCTACCCGGCGCCGATCACTTTTTTGCCGGCCAGCTCACGGCGATGCAGAACACAATCGCCGACTGGCTTCTGGAGCAACTTAGATGACCCCAGTGAGCGGCGACACTGCTCTGGACTCCCTGCACGCCGAGGCAACCGAAATCTTTACGGGAGCGCTTGAGGCATGCAACATCGAATCGGCCTTTGACCGGCGAATTCGCTTCGAGAACAGCACGATGCATCGCCTGCTAGCGGACGGCAGCGGGCCGGAGTCCATCAACCTGCTGGCCTACCGGCGCGTTTTTGTGATTGCGCTGGGCAAGGCCGCAGGCCCGATGCTCGATGTGCTGCTGGACCGGATGAAACGGCGCAAGGGACTGCGCGGCATCTGTTGTACCAAATATCCGCCGAAGAAACGCAACTGGCGCATCCGCTACTTTGAAGGCGGCCACCCGCTGCCGAATGAGGACTCGTTTGCCGCAGCGAAGGCCACGCTGGCACTGCTCAAAAAGGCGCGCAAAGACACGATTGTCTTCTTCCTGATTTCAGGCGGGGGCTCGGCGATGTTTGATCTGCCGATCGATCCGCAGATTTCTCTGGCGGAGACAATTGCGTTTCACGAAGCGCTGCTGGCCTCAGGCGCGCCGATTAACGAAGTCAACACGCTGCGCAAGCACTTCTCCGCGGTGAAGGGCGGACGGCTGGCGATGGCGGCGCCGGATGCAATGAAGGTGTCGTTGCTACTGCCGGATGTGCCGTTGCGCTCGCTCGATGCGCTGTCTTCGGGACCAAGCACGCCGGACCACTCCACCGTTGCGGATGCGCGGGCGGTGCTGGCGAAGTACAACCTGAAACCGAAGCTGCCGAAGAAGGTGACAACCTTTTTTGAGCGCGAGGATCTGCCGGAATCCCCCGGGAACAAGAGCCGCAGGCCAGCATTTCTGCCGCGCCTGACGCGACCAGGACAAGCCCGCACGATAACGACGGCGGTTGCGCTCTCCGGGGAGAATGAAGCCTTTCGCGATTCAGTTTTCGAGGTGCTGCTTTCGACCCACGACCTAGTGGAGAATGCGCGCACGCTCGCGCAGAATGCCGGATTTTTTGTGGCGGTGGACAATAGCTGCGATGACTGGGATTACGCAGCGGCAGCGCGCTACCTGATGGAGCGGTTCCGCGAACTGCGCACTCATCACGCCCGGGTGTGCCTGATCTCCGTGGGCGAGGTAACGGTGACGATTGACCGGACACCAGGCGCCGGGGGCCGCAACCAGCAGTTTGCGCTGGCGTGCGCGGCAGAGTTGGCGCAGCACAACGGAAAGCGACTGACGGTGCTGAGCGCAGGCACCGATGGCATTGACGGAAATACAAAGAATGCTGGGGCCATTGCCGATCCCACGACGATTGAACGGGCGCGCGCCTTCGGCTTCGATCCGGAAGAAGCGATGCGAGCCTTCAGTACCTGCCCGCTGTTTACCGCGCTGGGAGATGCGGTGGTGACGGGACCAACGGGCCACAACCTGCGTGATATGCGGCTGCTGATGGCCGATAAGGATGCTTAACTAAGGGGCCTCTCCGAGCACGGAAGAGGCCAGCGCGTGGATTCTTGTTCAGGCTCCGCCCGGGCTCGGGAAGTTGCCTCAGCAGGGCGGTCTGATCTCGCTCGATGTGCCTCCGGCCGCGGGGATGTAGCACTTCTGGGTGTAGTCCATCACCATGCGGTCGGCGTTGAAGCGCCAGCCCAGCGTCTTGATTGTGCGCTTCATGCGCCGGATCCAGCCGCGGGGCAAGCCGTCGCGGTCGCGCTGGTAGTAGAGCGGAATCACATCGTCGCGGAGAACGCGATAGAGATCTTCGCCGTCGCGCATATCGTGCAGATCCATGTTGGAGTGGGTTCTGCCGGCACCGATTGCGAATCCGTTAAGGCCGTCGTAGGCTTCAGCCCACCAGCCGTCGAGCACTGAAAGATTCAAGCCGCCATTGAGCACAACCTTCTGCCCGCTGGTGCCGGATGCCTCAAGCGGACGGCGCGGGTTGTTGAGCCAGACGTCGACGCCCTGCACGAGAAAGCGGCCCACGTTGATGTCGTAGTCCTCAATGAAAACAAACTTGTCGGTAAATTCGGAGTCGCGCATCATCTCCGCAATCTGCTGCAGGACACGCTTGCCGGGTTCGTCGTGTGGGTGCGCCTTGCCGGCGAAGACGAATTGCACGGGACGCTTGGGATCGTTGACCATCTGCGCGAGGCGCTGGATATCGGCGAGGACGAGGTTGGCGCGCTTGTAGGTGGCGAAGCGGCGCGCGAAGCCGATCGTGAGCGCATCGGGTGAAAGAATGCGGCTGAGCTTCTGGAGCTGCGCCTGGTGCTCGGAGCGGCGCGTAGCCTGTTCGACGGCGCGATAGCGAATGAAGTCGAGGAGGCGCGCCTTGAGGGACAGGTGCGTCTCCCAGAGCTCGCCGTCGTCGACGCTCTCAATGCCTTCCAAGGTGCGGGCGGCCCCGCTTCTTCCCTGCCAGCCGACGCCGAGGTGGCGGTCATAGAGACGCGCCATCTGCGGAGCCAGCCACGAGGGCACATGGACGCCGTTGGTGATGTGGCCGATGGGCACCGCATCCTGCGGCTTGCCGGGATGGAGACCCCACCACATGGCGCGGGAGACCTCGCCGTGCAGCGACGAAACGGCGTTGGCGCGGCGCGAAAGCTTGAGGCCGAGCACGGTCATGCAGAAGGTTTCCTGCGTGTCTGAAGGCTGCACACGGCCAAAGCCCATGAGGTTTTCAAGCGAGATGCCGAGCTGGTCGCGCAGGGGCCCGAGGTGCTCTTCGATGAGGTCGACACTGAAGCGGTCGTGGCCGGCGGGAACGGGCGTGTGCGTGGTGAAGATGACTTCGCGGGGAATCATCTGCGCGGCGGTGATGAAGTCAATTCCCTCTTCGACCATGCGGGTGCGAATGGCCTCAAGCACCACGAAAACGCTATGGCCCTCGTTGAGGTGGAGCACGCCGGGCGCGATGCCCATCTTGCGCAGGGCGCGGTAACCGCCGACGCCGAGAAGCAGCTCCTGGCGGATGCGGGTGCGTCCGTCGCCGCCATAGAGGCGCGAGGTGAGCTCTCGATCTTCCGGCGCGTTGCCTTCAACGTTCGAGTCAAGCAAAAGCAGGTCGCAACGGCCCACCTTAACGCGCCAGACCTTGGCGCGGATTATGCCGCCGCGGGTCTGGATTTCAACCTGCACGGGTTCGCCGGATTCACCGAGGGCCGGCTGCATTGCGCACTTGCTCACGTCGGTCTGCAGATACTCTTCCTGCTGCCAGCCGCTGCTGTCGAGGCGCTGCAGAAAGTAGCCCTGGCCGTAGAAGAGGCCGACGCCGACGAGGGGAATGTCGAGATCGGAGGCGCTTTTGATGTGATCGCCGGCCAGGATGCCGAGGCCGCCGGAGTAGATGGGCAGCGACTCGTGCAAGCCGAACTCCGCAGAGAAATAGGCGACCGGACGCGGACGCAGCACGCCGGCGTGCTCGGCGCCCCAGGTGTTGTCGGCGTTGAGGTACTCCTGCTGGCGGCGGAAACAGTAATTGATGCGGCTATGCAGCGAAAGCTCAGCGGCGCGACGTTCGATTTCGCCGAGAGGCAGCTCGTTGAGCAGAGCAATGGGATTCTGGTTCAATTCGCGCCAGCGTTTGGGATTGAGATCACGGAAGAGCGCAACGCACTCCTGGTCCCAGCACCAGAGCAGATTGCGGGCAAGCGACCAGAGGCGTTCCTGCGCGGGCGCAATGAAGCGGTCGAGGGTGCGGGCTTCGCTGACGATAGGCCCAAGCTGATTGGCGGCTTCAACAAGCATGCGGATCTCGGAGTCGCGGAAGACGCGGGTCTCCTTGGTCTGGACGACGAGAACGCCCTGCAGTATGCCGCGGTCAACCAGCGGAACGCCGAGGAAGGAGTGGTATTCCTCTTCGCCCGAGTCCTTGAAGAATTTGAAGCGGGGATGATTGCGCGCATCATCGACGGCGACAGGCGTGACCTGCTCGGCGACAAGGCCCACGAGGCCTTCATTGAGCGGCATACGCAGTGTGCCGATGCTGCGAGGGTGCAGGCCGAGGGTGGCAGCGAGCACGAGGTTTGAGCGATCGGGCTCGAGCAGATAGGCAGAGCAGACATCGGTCCTGAAGCGCGATGCGATCAGGGCGACGACGTTCATCAGCGTGTCGGCAGGTTTACCGCCCTCTTCAGTGAGATGCGTAACCTCATCGAGGGTGAGAACACGGCTGGCTTCGGTGTCTTCATAGGACTGAGTCATCGGCGTTCCCTCGCGTTAAGAGCAACTTAGGTGCTGCATGGTTCAGCGTGTGCAATGGCTTCTGAATAGATGCAACAATGCAACCGGCTTAACCGGGAAAAAAGATTGCTGGATTTCTGGAGTGGCGCTCCCGTTTGTCAGACTTGTTTGCGGGATAGTTAAAACATTACACCACGGCCGCCCGGAAGCGAACCGGCAATCCGCGGTGCGGCGTAGATTGGCGCTATTGGCGAACGCGCATTGCGGAAATTTCGCTGTGCGTGTGGCGCGCTGCGGTGCGCCGGTCGCGGAAGAGCTCGCCGTCGCCAAAGTGGACCTCGGCGGTGAATCCGGCGACGCCGAGAGTGCGCCAAAGATGGGGTAGAAAAGGCTCATCACCGAACCAGCAGAGATCGCGCTCCCGGCTGGCGCCGGCAAACACGTAGCGCAATACTGCCGGCGTTACAGGAGCGCCGGCACGAACCGCAGGCTCAAAAAGCCACGAGTGGAAGCGGAGCACTGAGCTGCCGTCGGTGCTGGTTCCTTCCGGAAAGAAGAGAACCGGAACAGAGAGAGTGAGACGTTGCGCAATGAGGTCAGCAACTTCAGCGGCACTGGCCCGGCTGTTGCGATTGAGGAAAAGCGTTCCACCAGAACGCGCAGCCCAACCGAAGTAGGGCCATCGGCTGATCTCCTTTTTTGAGACAAAGAAGCAGGGGGTGGCAGCGGAGAGGATGAGGATGTCGAGGTAACTGAGGTGATTGGACACGATGATGCCACGATGCGGTGGTTGACCGGCAACGCGACGATAACCGATGCCGAGACTGCGCAGAACAAGCCTGCATGAGTGATGGAGCCAGAGAGCCCGGCGCTCAAGCGTGAGCGGGCCCCGTGCACGGACCAGACCGTAGCGAAGAACGATGATCGCCAGAGCCGCACCCAGTGCGACAGTGCGCCAGGCCTTACGAAAGATCATGATGAGAGCGGGGCCAGGAAATGATTGCGCGCCGAAGCGGAGAGCATCTTGAGATCGAGCAAAGTAAGGAAATCGATGGTGCCGAAGTCTCGGTCCAAAGCTGGAGGAGCGCAGATGCGGGCGCCGATTGCCAGGTAGGTCTTGAGCAGCCGCGGTATGCGGGGCGACGGCGACGGCGAATCGCCGGCGATGTGTGACGGCCGTGCGTCACGCTCCGCTTGATCCAGCGGGCAGGCAAATGCTGCGGTTGGCTCGGTTGCAAACTCCGGCGAGACTCTGAATTGCTTCAACTGGCGATAGAGCTGCCAGCCCTCGGAAGGATCCTGTGAGTCGAGCGATGAGCAGCCCATGAGATAACGCAACCCCATGTCGTTCGCGTACTGTGCTATTCCGCGCCAGAGGAGGGTCAATACTTCAGGCGTACGATGTTCGCGGTCGATCGATGCCCGGCCCAACTCGAGGATGCCGGCACGAAGCGCTTCATAGGGAGCGAAATGGAATTCTTGCTCTGAATAGTAGCCAAGATTGCGCGCCGCAGTCTCGCCGGACTGCATGCGGTAGGTACCGACGACGCGCTGCGTGAGTTTTTCTTCGACGAGCAGATGCGCGCAAAAGAGGTCAAATTGATCGGTGTCGAGTCCGGTTTCATAGGAGCTTTCGAGGCCTTCACCCATCTCGACATTGAAGACGCGGAAACGCAGGCGGCAGGCTGCATCGCGATCTTCAACCGTCTGCGCCAGACGCAGACGGTACTTGACCACCTCGGCATGGATCGAAGGGCGTGCAGAAAGCGTCGGCAGAGACAAGGGAAAGGCCGGAGCGCGCACCGCCGATACGGATGAAGAGGGACCGGTGGGATGAACCGGGGAAGCACCATAGCCTGTGTGTGCGATCACGGCAGCAGTATGCGCTGGAGATTGTAAGAGGACGGTGAACCTGCTGCGAATTCGCTGCAAAAACAGAGCGCAAATTGTAACCCTGCTGCAACAAGAAGGCCCTCCAAAGTGGAGGGCCATGAGGAGCAAAGTAATTGCGGCTCAGCAGCAGCCGCCGGCGATTGATGGAATGACGAGGACTTCGTCGCCTTCCTGGAAGGTGTACTTCTCGTTGCCGAGGAAGCGGATGTCTTCTTCATTGACATAGAAGTTGATGAAGCGGCGGACCTGGCCGTCTTCTCCGCGAAGATGCTGACGCAGCGCCGGGAAGCGGCCTTCGATGTCAGTGACGAGTTCGGGAAGATTTGCCGCCGTGCTGGCGATTTCGCGTACGTTGTTGGTGTGCTTCTGAAATGCGTTGGGTAACAGGACTCTAACGGACATGGGACTCCCCTGCCAGGCTCAATTCACGATTGGCCGCAGTGTTTTCTTCCACGAAGGATTCAAAATCGGTGAGGCGCGGACGAATGGTCTTGCTCTCGCCGTAGACGCCGTTAAGCGCGTCGGTGGTCTTGAGGCCGTTGCCTGTGATGCAGGCCACGGTGAGCTCATCGGGGTGAATGCGGCCGTGCGCGTAGAGGCGCGCCGTGACTGCGGTGGTGACGCCGCCGGCTGTCTCAGTGAAGATGCCCTCTGTCTCGGCCAGCTCCTGGATTGCGGAAACGATCTCGACGTCGGAGACATCTTCAGCCCATCCGCCGGACTCACGAATGGCACGCGAGGCGTAAGGGCCGTCGGCAGGATTGCCGATGGCGAGCGAGCGGGCGATGGTGTTGGGCCGCTGGGGCTCAATGGTATCGGTATTGTTCTTGACAGCCTGTGCGATAGGCGAGCAGCCGGTGGCCTGCGCGCCAAAGAAGCGCACCTGCTTGTTTTCAACCAGGCCGAGTTCGATGAGCTCGTTGAAGGCTTTGCGGATCTTGGTAATGAGCGAACCGCCGGCCATGGGCACGACGACGTTGTCAGGCAGGCGCCAGCCAAGCTGCTCGGCGATTTCAAAGCCGACGGTCTTGGAGCCTTCTGCGTAGTAGGGGCGGAGGTTGACGTTGACGAAGCCCCAGTTGAAGCGGTCGGCGATCTGCGAGCAGAGACGGTTGACGTGGTCGTAGTTGCCATCGACGCGAACGAGCGTGGCTCCGTAGACCTGGGTGTTGAGAATCTTGGCGGGCTCAAGGTCGGCGGGCACGAGGATGTAGGTCTTGA
This sequence comes from uncultured Acidobacteriaceae bacterium, assembly GCA_963839215.1. Taxonomy (GTDB): domain Bacteria; phylum Acidobacteriota; class Terriglobia; order Terriglobales; family Acidobacteriaceae; genus Telmatobacter. The sequence continues at coordinate 71,584 of CAWITZ010000006.1, forward strand.
GGCCGAGGCGCGCAGCATGCGCGGCCACCGCGTTGGCAAGATTGCCGGTGGAGGAGCAGCCGACGGTGTCGAAGCCGAAGGCCTGCGCGTTGGCGAGAGCAACGGCGACGACGCGGTCTTTGAAACTGAGCGTAGGCATGCAGACGGCGTCATTCTTGACGTAGAGATTGGTGGCGCCAATGCGCGCGCCGAGGCGCGGAGCCTGCAACAGCGGCGTGAAGCCGGAGGGCGTCTGCGGAACGTAGCTGTCGGCGACCGGAAGGAGAGCACGGTAGCGCCACATGTTCAGCGGTCCGGCGGCAATGGATTCACGGGTAAAGCGGGAACGGGCATACTCGAGGTCGAAACTCACTTCGAGCGGGGAGAAACATTCGTCACAGATGGAAAGCGGCTGGAGGCCATAGGCCTTGCCGCATTCCCGACATCGTAACTCGTACGCAGTCGTCACAGGGTCCCTCGCAGTTGCACGAGTGCACTGATGCGGGCGCGTGACCGGCTCAAATGAATGAGCGAACTGAATAGACTCGATGAAAAACCTGCGAGATGCTCAGCCTGATTGCTTTGCATCCCCGAATCTCATGTTCCCCGCACTTAAGCGAGCGAGAGTTGACACCATACTCCTGGTTTGCCCAGGCAGGTTGTCGTGGCGTCACAGGGCCCGTCCCTCAGCCACTCTGCATGAAATCCAGGCTTGCCCTTTGGGGGCAAACTTGAATGATTTGTTTTTAGCACAGTGGCCGGACTGGTGCAAGGGCCATTGCAGCGAAAGGCATTACCGGTGTCCTGGATGGTTATTTCCGGGACGCGGGTGGCTGCGTCTAAGGGGCGGCGCTTGAAGCGCAATGGAGAAGAAACCAGCTACTCCGGGTGAATCCAGATGGCGTTGCCGCCGCCGCCGACCATGTGCACATCGAGAACGGTGGTGCGATCGACTGACTGTCTGGTGAAGGTGGTGTGCGTGGCGTCGATGGCGGCGTCGGGAGCGTCGGCGTAGATTTCGGCGGTGTACTTTCCTTCGCCGAGGAAGCTGAGCGGAACCTTCTTATCGCGGGCGTCCCAGTTGGTGATGGAGCCGATGTACCAGTCTTTGCCGCTGCGGCGTGCGAGGGTGATGTTCTGCATGGGCAGACCGTCGAGGACGCGCACTTCGTCCCAGGAGGTGGGCACCTGTTTGATGAAGTCGAAGTCGCGCTGCCCGGCGTAGTGCTCGGGATAGTCGGAGACCATTTGCAGCGGGCTCTCAAGGATGACGTAAAGAGCGAGCTCATGTGCGCGGGTGTTGGGCGTCATGGGCATGTTGTTGCGCGGGACGAAGCCGGCGCGGGTGGCATTGCCGAAGGCGCCGGGTGTGTAGTCCATGGGGCCGGCGAGCATGCGGGTAAAGGGCAACGTGCTGTTGTGCACGGGCGTGGTGCGCGCAGACCACTTGAGATATTCCTTGCCCATGACGCCTTCGCGGGTCACGAGGTTGGGCCAGGTGCGGCGCAGACCATCGGGTTTGAAAGCGCCGTGGAAGTCGAGCATGAGGTGGTGCGCAGCGGCATCGGCAGCGACGCGGCGATACCAGTTGACCATCCACTGATCGTCGCGATTCATGAAGTCGATTTTGACGCCGGCGATGCCCCACTTCTCGAAGAGCGGGAAAGCCTGGTCCATGTACTTGTCGACCGAGGTCCAGTGGGCCCAGAGCCAGATGCGCACGTTTTTCTCTTTGGCATACCGCAGCAGCTCGGGCATGTCGATTTCGGGCGTGACCTGGGTGATGTCGGCGAGGGCGGCGTAGTCCTGGGGGCCATTGCGCACGGCTTTAGCCCAACCCGCGTCGATGAGCATGTAGCGGAAGCCGGATGCCGACGCGAAATCGATGTAGTGCTTCATGGTGGCGGTGTTCATGCCGGGCTTCACGCTGAGGGTGGGCGCGGCTTCGCCGGACCACCAGTCCCATGCAGATTTGCCGGGGAGAATCCACGAAGTGTCGGCAATTTTTGAAGGCGGATTGAGATTGAGGACGATGTTGGATTCGACGAGGCGGCCGGGCGCGTCGCCGATCATGAGCACGCGCCATGGAGTGGTGAGGGGCGCATCGGATTCAACGGCGATGGATGGCTGGTCAGGATGCGGCGAGAGTTCGGCATGGAGCGCGAAGGGGCCCCTGGCTTTGCGCAGGTACATGCCGGCGTAGTTGTCGATGTCGGCCTCGGTGACGGCAACCCATCCGGCGCCGGGCACGTAGCCGAGCAGCGGTAGCGCGACGAGCCAGTCAGGGTGAATGCCGCTGACCTGGCGCGCCTGGTACTCGTCTTCGTAAGAGGACTGGAAGCCATCGACGATCAGCGGATAAAGCGTGGCGTCTTTGGCGTAGTTGAATTGCGTGAGCTCGTGCTCAATGCGGATCTTCTGAAACGCGGGCTGCGCGGGCAGGATGTAGCGGAAAGCGACGCCGTCGTCGTAGGCGCGTATTTCCAGAGAGAGCCTGCGCCCTCGCTCGTCCTCAAGATCGACCAGCGCGGAGTTGTAGTGATCGCGCACGGAGCTGGTCTTGCCTACGGGGATGGTGTAGGTGTCGTCGGTTTGCCCGGTGTGGACGCTGACCTGACGCATACCTGGGCCGAGGGCCGGCTGGCCTTCGAGCTGGAGGCCGAGGATCGCTTCATCCATGAGCCATTTGCCGTGGAAGTCAACGGAGTAATGCATTCCGCTCACGGCGGGCTGAAGGGTCTGCGTGATGCTGGCATCGCCGAAGATAAAAGTGATTTGGCCGTCAGGCGAGGTAACGCGGAGGCGATTGTCGGCGGGCGCGGCGAGCGCGGTGGCGGCGGTGACGAGCGCAAGCGAGAGAGCGAGAGAACGAAACGAAGGCATGATTCCTCGAAGGGAGAAGCGACGCATCAGTTGGTGTAGACGCGCACGTAATTGACGAGCATTTCAACAGGAAAGGGCGTGGTGGCATTGGGTGGACCGGGCCAGTCGCCACCGATAGCGAGGTTGAGCAGGATGAAGTTGCTCTGGCCGGCGTCGAAGGGCCAGACGGCACCGGGAAGGCTCTTCATGTTGTCGGTTGTGTAGGTCGCGTAGGGATGCGCGGGATCATCGACGTAGTAGGCGACGCTGCCTTTGGACCAGATCATGCCGTAGGTATGCCACTGCGCGGCAGTTTGTCCCGCGGGGAAATGAAAAACGGTGCCGAGGCCGGTATTGCCGGTGAAGCCGGTGCCGTGAACGGAGCCTTCGTTCCAGTCCGGTGTGGCGGCGGCGTTGACGCGCTCAAGCACGTCCTGTTCGCCGGAGGCGGGCCAGTCGACGGTCGCAATGTTGTTGCCCAGAAGCCACGCCGCGGGCCAGAATCCCTGCGCCTCGGGAACCTGCGCGCGCACTTCAAAGCGACCGTACTGAAAGCTGAAGAGGCCCTGCGTCTTGAGCCGCGCCGAGGTGTAGACACCGGCGGAGGGCCGCTGGGCAACGATGTGCAGGAGTCCATCGGCACCGACGAAGACGCTGGGGCTGGTTGCGGAACAGGGTGCGGAATTGGAGCCCCAGGCGCAGTAGGTTTCGAGCTCGTGATTGCCAAAGCCGCTGTTGCCGGTGTCGTAGGTCCAGATCGCGGGGTCGGGCGCAGCGTTCGAGCTGGTGGAGTTGGCGAACTCATCGGCCCAGACGAGCGTGCCGGAGGGAATGTTGAGCGTAAAGGTCTGGCTGGTGACCGAGCTGGGCGCGCCGCCGGATTTTGCTGCGATGGCCTTGACGGTGAGATTGCCAGCAACGAGAAAAGGCGCCTGATAGATCTGCGATGCGGTGGTGGGCTCGGAGCCATCGACCGTGTAGTAGATGACAGCGCCGGAGGTCCTGGTGGTGAGCGTAACGGTGACGGCGCCATTGAGCGCGGCTTTGGACGACATAGCTGGCGAGCCGGGCTGCGCAGGCGGCGATGAGCTTTCGGCAGTCGCTGTTGATGCAGCGCCGCAACCACCGCAGAGCAGGACTGCAGAGAAAAAGAAAACCGCGAGCATCGTCTTTCTCACGTTTTGACCCTTTGAGCCAGGTTCAGATGTGCGTTGAGCCGCCGTCCAATCTAAACACCGCGTCTTTTGCCCCGTCAATCACGGTGGACCGATTCACACCTGGGCGAATCTCAATCACTCCGGACCGAATCGGGCGGCGCGGCCATCTGCCGGTTTCAGGCTGCGGAGGGAGCGACGGGCTCGGGCTCGGGGTCATAGTTGAGATTGGGACCGAGCCAGCGCTCGGTTTCAGCAAGGGTGAGGCCTTTGCGGGCGCTATAGTCCTCGACCTGATCGCGCTCGATTTTGCCGAGGCTGAAGTAGCGCGCCTCAGGATGCGCGAAGTAGAGGCCGCTGACGCTTGAGCCGGGCCACATGGCGAAGGACTCAGTGAGCTCGATGCCGGTATTGGCCTGGACATCGAGCAGCCGCCACAGCGCTCCTTTCTCGGTGTGATCGGGGCACGCGGGATAGCCGGGCGCGGGGCGGATGCCGCGGTATTTCTCGTGGATGAGGTCGTCGGGTGTGAGGTTTTCGGCAAGGCCATAGCCCCACTGGTCGCGCACGCGCTTGTGCAGGCACTCTGCAAAGGCTTCGGCGAGGCGGTCGGCAAGGGCTTCGGCCATGATGGCGTTGTAGTCGTCGTGCTGCGCGCGAAAGCTGTCGCAGAGCTGGCGAAGACGAATGCCGCTGGTAACGGCAAAGGCGCCGATGTGGTCGGGGATGCCGGTTTCGCTGGGCGCGATGAAGTCGGCGAGGGAACGGCAGGGCTCGCTGCCTTCACGGTTTGCCTGCTGGCGAAGGAAGTGAAAACGTGCAAGCTCGGCAGAACGGGATTCATCGGTGTAGAGCACGACATCGTCGCCCGCGGCCGCGGCAGGAAAAAGACCGTAGACGGCGCGGGCGGTGAGCAGCTCCTCGGCAATGATTCTGTCGAGGAGCGCGTTGGCCTCAGTGAAAAGCTGGCGGGCCTGCGGGCCGTACTGGTCGTGATCGAAGATGCGCGGGTAGACGCCCTTGAGCTCCCAGGTGTGAAAGAAAGGTGTCCAGTCGATGTAGTCGCGCAGCGTGGCGAGAGGAAAATTGTGAAGAACGCGGACGCCGGTGAACTGCGGCGAGGGAATGTCTTCTGCGCGCCACTTGATGGGCGTGCGACGCTCACGCGCAACTGCGAGAGAAACCGAAGGCTGGCGAGGTGCGGCATGCCTTTTGCGCAGCGATTCGTACTCGGTGCGATGCCGCGCAACGAAACCAGATTTGCCTTCAACGCTGAGCAGGCTGGTGGTGACGGGCACGGCGCGGCTCGCGTCAATGACGTGCACGACGGGTTCGCTGTAATGCGGCGCGATCTTGACGGCAGTGTGGGCGCGGCTGGTGGTCGCTCCGCCGATGAGCAGCGGGAGCTTGAAGCCCTGGCGCTCCATCTCGCGGGCCACGTGCACCATTTCATCGAGCGAGGGCGTGATGAGGCCGCTGAGCCCGATGAGATCAGCGTTCACGGCGCGTGCTGACTCAAGAATTTTTTCAGTGGGCACCATGACGCCGAGGTCGATGACTTCGTAGTTGTTGCAGGCGAGCACGACGCCGACGATGTTCTTGCCGATGTCGTGGACATCACCTTTCACCGTGGCGAGGACGATTTTGCCTTGCGTCCTGACCTCGTGGCCGGCGGCGGCGAGCGCGGCTTTCTCCTCTTCCATGAAGGGCGTGAGGTAGGCAACTGCCTTCTTCATGACGCGAGCAGATTTGACGACCTGGGGAAGGAACATTTTGCCTGCGCCGAAGAGATCGCCGACGACGCTCATGCCGGCCATCAGCGGGCCCTCAATCACAGCGAGGGGACGGCCGAGTTTGGCGCGGGCTTCTTCAGTGTCAGCTTCGATGTGGGTGTCGATGCCCTTCACCATTGCGTGGGCCAGGCGTTCTTCGACAGTGCCGCTGCGCCACTCTTCGATTTTCTTTTCGGTGACGGCGGTGCCGGAAGCCTTGAGGGTTTCGCCCAGATCGACGAGGCGCTCAGTGGCGTCGGGGCGGCGATTGAGCAGCACATCTTCGACGAGCTCTCGAAGGTTCGGCTCGATTTCGTCGTAGACCTCGAGCATGCCGGCGTTGACGATGCCCATGTCGAGGCCGGCGTTGATGGCGTGATAGAGGAAGGCTGCGTGCATGGCTTCGCGGACGCGGTTATTGCCGCGAAAGCTAAAAGAGATGTTGGAAACGCCGCCGCTGACCTTGGCGTGCGGCAAGTTGGCCTTGATCCAACGCGTTGCGTTGATGAAATCGACGGCGTAGTTGTTGTGCTCATCCATGCCGGTGGCAACGGTGAGGATGTTGGGATCGAAGATGATGTCTTCCGGCCGGAAGCCGACCTGGTCGACGAGGATGCGGTAGGCGCGCTCGCAGATGCGGATCTTGTCGTCGCAGGTTGCGGCCTGGCCCTGCTCATCGAAGGCCATGACGACTGCGGCAGCGCCGTACTTGAGAATGGCGGCGGCGTGGCTGCGGAAGACGTCTTCGCCTTCCTTGAGCGAGATGGAATTGACGATGCCCTTGCCCTGCAGGCATTTGAGTCCCGCTTCGATGACGGACCATTTGGACGAGTCGATCATGAAGGGAACCTTGGCGACCTCGGGCTCGCTGGCGAGCTGTTGCAGGAAGCGCGTCATGGCGGCGACGCCGTCGATCATGCCCTCGTCCATGCAGATGTCGAGAACGTTTGCGCCGTTCTCCACCTGCTGACGGGCGACGCTGACTGCATCGTCGAAACGGCCTTCTTTGATGGCGCGAGCAAAGACGGGTGAGCCGGCGACATTGGTTCGCTCACCGATCATGATGAAGACGCCGGCCTGCTGCGTGAAGGGCTGTGAGCCAGAAAGACGAAGAGGCCTCATGCGCTGACCTCGGCTTCAGAAGCGGCCGCCGGTTCGGGTTGCCACCTGCGGGGCGGCTTGTCTTCGAGAGCTTTGGCGATGGCCGCGATGTGGTCTGGCGTATTGCCGCAGCAACCGCCGGCGATGTTGATGAGACCCGCGCCAGCGAAATCGCCGAGGAAGCGGGCCATATCCTGCGGGCCAAGATCGAAGCCGGTGGCAGCGAGAGGGTTGGGCAGACCGGCATTGGGATAGCAGGAGACGGCGACATCTGCTTTCTCAGCCAGTTCGGAAAGAAACGGGTACATGAGGTCTGGCCCGAGCGAGCAGTTGAGGCCAATCGAGAGCGGCTTGACGTGGCTGACCGCGTTCCAGAAAGCTTCGGTAGTTTGCGCGGAGATGAGGGTTTCGCCGCCGCGACCGACTGCGGCGGAAATCATGACGGGCACTTCCCTGCCGTCCTGATCGAAAACTTCGCGGATAGCGACGAGCGCGGCCTTGGCGTTGAGCGAGTCGAAGATGGTTTCGACAAGCAGTGTATCGACGCCGCCGGCAATGAGCGCGCGTACCTGGTGGGCATAGGCGGATTTGACCTGGTCAAAGGTGACGACGCGGAAGCCTGGGTCGTCAGCGTCGGGCGAGTTGGAGAGCGAAACGGTGAGGGGCCCGATTGACCCGGCGACAAAGCGAGGACGGCCAGTGTCCGCGGTGAAGCGGTCGGCCCACTCGCGGCACTGGCGCGCCGACTGCTCGTTGATTTCCCATGCAAGATCGTTGAGAAACGGCGTCTCAAGTATCTGCTGATAAAACGCGGGATCTTTGCGGCCGCCGTGCTCGCGGGGATCGTCTACGAAGAATTCGCTCTGCGAAATGGAGGTTGCACCAAAGGTGTTGGTTTCGATGATGTCGGCGCCAGCCTCGAGAAAGCGGCGGTGAATGTCGCCGATCATTTTCGGCTGTGTGAGCGAGAAGAGATCGCCGTTGTTAAGCAGGTCCTTCTTCGCGTCTTTGAAGCGCAGGCCGCGCATGTCGGCTTCTTTCATGCCGTAGGTGCGGATGGTGGTGCCCATGGCGCCATCGATGATGGCGATGCGTTGCTCGAGGATCTTCTGAAGAGGATGCTGCTGATGCGCGTTAGCCATTGGTATCTGTCGCCTCAACGTTGAATCGCGTTGACTGCCTCGGACCACTCTGCCCACCTTTCAGCATAGACGGAAGGCAGGCGGGCGCCCAGAAATTGCGTGGGTTGAAGGGGAAAGCCGGTGGACTATTTCGCCGCGGTGAGCGCCGCCACCGGCACAAGCATGTCCTCTTTACGCATGACCAGATTGGTGGCGTTAAGGGTGGCGAGCTCAAATCCGTGGCCGTGGGTGATGGCGTCGGTGGGGCAGGCTTCAACACAGTAGCCGCAGAAGATGCAGCGGTTGTAGTCGATGTTGTAGACCTTGGCGTAGCGCTCGGAGGAGGAGATGCGCTCGGTTTCAGTGTTCTCAGCCGCCTCGATGTAAATGCAATTGGCCGGGCATGCGGCCGCGCATAGATAGCAGGCCACACACTTTTCGAGGCCATCCTCATCGCGCTGCAGCACGTGCGCGCCGCGAAAGCGCTGCTCGAAAACCGCACCGCGCAGAGGACCGTCGCCGTCAGGGTAATTCTCCACCTGAGTAGGCTCGAACATCTCCCGAAGAGTGATGCTCATGCCCTTGGCGATGCCGGCGAGATTGCGCACGATCGACATGGAGTAAGTATACGATGCCGGCGCAGTAGCTATCGGTAACGGCGGCGCGGCAGCTTGCCGCTGAGCAGCTGCCTGCAGAGATCCGAGTCCTGCCCCTTGGCGAGGCCCGAGACGACGCCGGTGGCCGAGCAGAGACGGTGTTGCATGGCATCGTATGCCTTGCCGGTGAGGAGCTGCGTGCTGTCGAGGCCGCTGAACGAATCGACGCCGTACTGATAGACGTAGTCTTCGGCGGGTTTAGCTTTGCCGTAGTCGAAGTGGCTCCATGTACCTACCAGCTCATGCCCGTTGGGGTCGGCGAGAAGCGCATAGACCTGCGTGACCGCGACGCCCTGGGGAGCATTGGCGCTTTCAAGCGGAACAGCCTGCGTGCCGCGCAGCCAGCGGGCCGCCCAACTGTGCTGACGCCGGTCATAGTAGAACGCCGTGAAGTAGAGCGTGGCATTGCATTCCTGGCAATCGTTGTAAAGCGCGCCGAGTTCGCGTGGCGATCCGAGCGAGAAAAGCATCCAGTCGAGCAGGCGAAGGTTCACGCCCTTGATGAGCGCGGTGACAAGGTGATTGGTGAGCGAGACGCTCCACACGCTGAACGTGTCAGAAGCGGGCGAAGCCTGGGGACTGGAACGCGCGGTGGTGACGACGAGGGCCGCATCGTATTGCACCCCGATCTCGCGGATTGTGGTCCACTTCTCCGTTTCGAGCGCCTTGGTAACCCAGAGGACGACGTCCTGATCTTTTGGAGAGTGGAAATCGACCCAGCGAAAAGTCTCGGGGGTCTCCTGCGCGAAGAGGGGAAAAGAGGAGAGAAAGAACGCTGCGGCGAGAGCGATCAGCGTTCCGCGGATCACACCATGCATGTCTTCAGGTATATCAGACGGCCACGGCGGCGGGTCTAGAGGCCGAGCTTGTCCCATATGGCGTCGATTTTCGCTTTGGTGGCCTTGTCCATCTCGATCATTGCGGGCCAGGGGCGCTCGAAGCCTTCCGCCTTCCACTTGCGCGTGGCGTCGATGCCCATTTTGGAGCCGTAGTTGGGCAGGCGCGAGGCGTGATCGAGGGAGTCGATGGGGCCGAGGGTGAACTGGATATCGCGCTCGGGATCGATGTTGTTGGTGACACGCAAAACGACATCGGAAATATTCTGCACGTCGCAGTCTTCATCGACGACGATGATGCACTTGGTAAACATAGCCTGGCCGAGAGACCAGATGGCGTTCATGACCTTGCGTGCCTGCCCGGGGTAGCTCTTGCGGATAGAGACGATCATGAGGTTGTGGAAGACGGCTTCGACGGGCAGATGGATATCGACGAGCTCGGGAATGGTGAGCTTCATCGCGGGGAGAAAGATGCGCTCGACTGCCTTGCCCATCCATGCGTCTTCCATGGGCGGCTTGCCCACGATGGTGGCGGCGTAGATGGGGTCTTTGCGATGGGTGATGCAGGTGAGGTGGAAGACCGGGTAGTCGTCGGTAAGCGTGTAGAAACCGGTGTGATCGCCGAAGGGGCCCTCGCTGCGCAGCTCGCCGAGCTCGACATAGCCCTCGAGGATGATTTCGGCGTGCGCAGGCACTTCGAGATCGACGGTTTCGCATTTCACGATCTCTACAGGCTTGCCGCGGAGGAAGCCGGCGATCATGAACTCCTCGACCTCGGGCGGCGCGGGCACGATGGCGGAGAAGGTGGTGACGGGATCGGTGCCGATGGCGACAGCGACTTCGAGGCGCGAGCCTTTGAGCTTGCTGAGCGGCAATTTGAGGGAGGCCGCCCGTGGGACCGTCGGGAACGTTGACGGCTCCGCCGGCGGAGTCGGCCATGATGGCAACGCGCGCGGCTTTCACGTTCTCCGCACCGGCGGAAGCTGCGTTGCGAAGAGCTTCGCGGTAGTGTTCCGCGGCGACTTTCTGGCGCTGCCAGTGCATGCCGGTTGTTTTGCCGTCGTAAACCTGCATGCGGTACATGCCGATGTTGCGCCTGCCGGAGCGCGGGTCGCGGGTGTGCACGCAGGGCAACGTGATGAAGCGGCCGCCATCGTGCGGCCAGCACTTGAGAATGGGAAAGATGTTGAGGTCGAAGTTGTCGCGCAGGATGACCTGCTTACACGGTGCGTCTTTGGCAGCAACGGTCTTGGGGAAGGCGCTGGTGAGCGCGCCGAGCTGCGGCAGCATTTTGAGCTTGTCGAAGAGGCCCTCGGGCGCCTTGATGTTCATCAAGCCGACGATGCGCTCCGCGATTTCGTCGAGGCGCTCGACACCGAGCGCGAGAGCCATGCGGCGCTCGCTGCCGAACTGGTTGATGAGGACAGTGTGGCCGGGATGACCCTTGACGTTTTCAAAAAGCAGCGCCGGGCCACCGGGAGCATAATGGGCGCCTTTGCCTGGCGCGGGCGCGCTGCCCCGGGCACCGATCTTGCTGACGCGATCGGTTATCTCGGTGATCTCAAGCTCGGGGGAAACCTCTTCGCGGATGCGCTTGAGCTCGCCGTGCTTTTCGAGGGTTCGGATCCAGTCGCGCAGATCGTCGTAAGCCAAGGGATTGCTCCGGAAGGGGTATGTGGTCCACACCCATAGTAGAGCCTGCGCTTCGCCGGCGCATGGATACGGCGGGCTGGATAGTGCTTAGCTTGTGGGCGCCGGTTCGACCTGCACGAGCGGCATGACGGGCGTGATGGCGTCGAGAGGATAGCCGAGCCGCTTCCACTCCTCGTAGCCGCCGCGCAGCGGGCGCACGCGCTCGATGCCGAGCCTGTGCAGGGTGAGCGCGGTTTTGGCGGCGGTGGCTTCGCTTGGGCAGGTGCAGTAGAGTACGACGTCGCGATCGCGGGGAATCTCATGCACGCGCAAGGTGAGCGCATCGGGTGACAGATGCAGCGCTCCGGGCAGCGTGAAGGGATCGGGGATGAGCTCGAGCGGGTGGCGCAGATCGACGATGAAAACCTTTTCACCGGAATCAAGCTGGCGCTTGAGTTCGTCGGGCTCGAGGCGGGACTCCACCAGCGTGCGGAGGAAACTTCTGCGGCGCCAGAGGCGAGCGAGGAAGAACCCGACAATGGCGAGGACGACGAGCGCGACGGAAAAGCGTCCGAACCAGTTGAGCAGCATTGGATTTCGCTTGAGCGCGTCGCCGAAGATGCGACCGGCGCCGAGCAAGGCGCCAACCCAGAGAAAAGAGCCAATGGTGTCGTAGAAGAGGAAACGGCCGAGCGGCATGCCGTTCTGGCCTGCAACGGGTGGGGCGAGAGTGGCGAGACCAGGCACGAATTTGGCAATCACCAGCGTTGCATCGCCGGTGCGGCCGTAGGAGTCCTGCGTTTTGCGCACGCAGACCGTAGGCTCGAGCGAGAGCTTGCAGAGGATGCGCAGCACGTGGTGACCATAGCGGCGCCCGATGACGAACCAGGCAACATCGGCCACGATGCAGGCAACAACGGCAGCAACCAGGCAGAAAAGAAAGCTGATCTTGTGTTCGGCCGAGAGCACCCCCGCAGCCACCAGCATCGGAGTGGCGGGTAGGGGAATCCCGAACTGCTCGAGGAGAACCCACACGAAGAGCAGGATGTACCCGTACATGAGAAGAATGTGTGTCGGCAACGCCATAGAAGAATTCCTGTTACCTGCTCGGGTTTGTGCCCCGTATCCACCAGAGCACCGTTCGCGGAGAAGCGTGTGGAATCCGATTATAAGATCTTTTGCTTCGCTCTTTATAAGATGAGCGCCGCACGCTTTTGCTTCAGGAATGGAAGGCAAGCGAGCCCAGGCAAAAGCGCAAAGGCCGCCCGCAGGCGGCCCCAATGATGCGCAATGTTGCTAAGTTTACTGGACGGTTTGGGAGACGGGCACGGCAACAGCGGTGGTTGCCTGGCCTTTCTCAGCAAAGTAATTGCGATCCCAGAGATTCTTGTAGAACTCGCCGGTTAGCTCCGCGGCGCGGGGGCCGAAGGTGGGGCGGCCGCCTTCAAGGAAGAAGACCGTGACCAGGCTGCCCTGCGGCGTATCGGAGTATGAAACAAACCAGCCGAAGCGGGTTCCTTTGTCCGAGCAGGTGCCGGTTTTGCCGAAGACAGGCAAACCCTTGAAGTTGGCGCGAAGGCGGCGGGCGGTTCCGTACTCGACCGCGCCAGCCATGCCATCCTGAAGATCCGGCAGGAATTTCGCGATGTTGAGGGTGCGCTTGACGCGCGGCTCAAAGGCGGCAACTTCAGCCTTCGATGTGGGGTGCTGCAGGTAGTAGAGCGTTCCGCCGTTGGCGATGGCTGCCGCAAAGGCGCCGAGCTGCAGGGGGGTCATGGAAACGCCCTGGCCGAAGCTGCACATGCGGCCTACGCCGCCTTCAGCGGCGGCCAGCGGCTGATCGGGATAAATGCCGAGTTGCTCACCCTCGATGTTGTAGCCGGCAAGCTGGCCCAGGCCGAACTCGTTCGCGTAGTGGTGCACGCGCTCAAAACCAAGCTCGCGGCCAAGCTCCTCAAAATAAAGGTTATTGCTATGCGCAAGAGCTTCCGTCATGTTCATGCGGAAGCCGGGGAGGCGGACCATGGTATCGCGGGTGACCAGCCCCTCGGAAAGCGCTGCCAGCGCTACGGAAAGCTTGATGGTGGAGCAGGGCTCGGCTCCCGGCGACAGTGCCAGCTTCTGGTTAACCATGGCGAGAACGCGGCCGTTGGAGGGGTCGATGACGACAGCGGTGCCGTTCATGTCTCCCAGAGCGTCAATGGCTGCCTGGCGGACAACCGGATCTTCGCCCGCAGTGTTGTCGGCGGCGAAGATGTCTCCTGCGGCAAAGGAACTGGCAGTGAAGCGCTCGTAGTAGCGATGGCGGCGGGTATGCAGGGAAGTCCTATGCAGGGTTGCCGAGGCGCCGGCGGCGGCGGCGAGTACGGCTGCGACGGACGGATTTGGTCACGGCCGAGGCGCGATGCGCGGAACTGTGATGCGTGACGGAGAGGTGCTGGGAAGTGGATTTCGAACGATGAAGGGTGTGAGGTGTATCCAAAGCCGCGGCCCGTGCAGCGCCTATCCCAAGCCCAACCAAAGCCACCGCGCTCGCAAAAACGCAAGTCAATCTCATGCCCGCGAAGTTCCTATCAAAAAAAGAAGTTCTTGCCGTGCGCCGCCCTCATGGGCAACTGCACTTGGTACTAACCCTAATTCGCAGTCTTTGCTGCGATCAGAAAGCAATATATCGGCGACAGATCGCCGGGATAGATGAAAACTGCCTGAAGCCAGTTGTTTCTTTCTACAGTAAATGATCGGCTGGTGCTGCTGGACCGGTTTCCTTCGGGGGAGACCGGTCCGCCTGGATATGCATCACTATAGGGCCGATTTGGACTTAACAACAACAAATTGTGTGGTAACCAAGGTCATTTAGTAATAAATGGCCTGTTTGTGAAAGCGGCTAGTATTTGCCCCGACGCATGAATGCCGGGACGTCGAGATCGCGCTCAGCTGGCTCGGTTGCGTCGGTGAAACGGGGCGCGGGGGGCGGGAAACCTGCTCTTCAGGGGCGGCAGAAGCCCGCGTCGCGCCGGAAAACTCGGGGGCAAAGTCGCGGGGCAGCGGGGTGTAGCCGGGGTTTCAGCCAGCTCAGCGAAGCGCGGGCGCGCCGGAACACCGACCAGTTCGCCTTCGTCCTCTTCTTCATGGTGGCTTTGCGTGGAGGCACCCACGAAAACGGGTTCTTGCTCTTCGCGCGCAGGCTCATCTTCACTGAGGAAGCGCGGGCGCGGCGGCGCGGCCGGAGCGGCGGCTACCGGGGCGGGATCGCGCATCCAGTTTTCGGCGCCAATTACGGGAACGGAAATGACCGGCGCTTCTTCGACATTGAGCATGCGGGCGCGGCGCTCGGGCATCTGATCGCGGAAGCCGGTAGCGATGACGGTGATTTTCACCTCTTCGCCCATGCGCTCGTCCTGCACGGCTCCGAAAATGATGTTGGCATCTTCATGCGCGGCCGACTGGATGAGCGTGGAGGCCTGGTTGACCTCAGAAAGCTTGAGGGAGCTGGAGCCGGTGATGTTGATGAGGATGCCGCGGGCACCGTCGATGGCGCCGGCGTCGAGCAAGCGGCGATGCCATGGCGGCCTGCGCGGCCTCGATGGCGCGGTTTTCTCCGGCGCGGACCGCAGTACCCATAACGGCGTGACCCATTCCTGCCATGGTGGTCTTTACGTCGGCGAAGTCGCGGTTGATGATGCCGGGGATGGTGATGATGTCGGAGATGCCCTGCACGCCCTGGCGAAGCACGTCATCTGCGATGCGGAAACTCTCAAAGAAGCCCGTGTCTTTGGCCACGGCGAGCAGCTTCTCGTTGGGGATGACGATCATGGTGTCGACGCTCTCAAGCAGTTCTTTGAGACCGCGCTCAGCCTGCTGCAGGCGGCGCTTGCCTTCAAAAGCGAAAGGCCGCGTGATGACAGCCACGGTGAGGATGCCCATTTCGCTGGCAAGCGAGGCGATGACCGGAGCCGCACCGGTGCCGGTGCCTCCGCCGAGTCCGGCGGTGACGAAGACCATGTCTGCCCCTTCGAGGGCTTCAATGATTTTCTCGGAGTCTTCAAGAGCCGCGCGACGGCCCACGTCAGGATTTGCGCCGGCGCCGAGGCCCGAGGTGAGGCGCACGCCAAGCTGCAGCTTCACGGGAGCATGGGAGAGCTTGAGCGCCTGGACGTCGGTGTTGGCTGCGATGAACTCGACGCCCTCAAGTCCGGCCTGGATCATGCGGTTGACGGCATTGCCACCGCCACCGCCGACGCCGATGACTTTAATGCGGGCGCCGCGTACGCTCTCGTCGTGAAACTGAATGCGCATCTCTCCGGCTTCGTTGTTTGGCTGGTGGTTCATGGCGGCTCAGGCCTCCTTTGGCGTCTGGGTTAAATTCTCTAGAAGCTTGCGGCGAATATAGAACGCAAGCGGGCACGCAGGCTATTGTTTTCTGCCGCGCGTGTGACGCGCGTGCGGTGAGCGTATAAAAGCATGCCGATGGGCGTGGCAAAAGCAGGCGTAACGAGCTCTCCCGGCATATTGGAGAGGCGTACCGGCATGCCGATGCGCGCCGGCACACGAAGCTGGCTTTCAGTGACGTCAAGCATGCCCGGCAGCAGCGCTCCACCACCGGTAAGCACGCAACCGGCACCCAGAGCGTCAATTACGCCGCCATTGCGCAGGCTCTCGCGCACGAAGTGCATCAGCTCGCAGGCGCGCGGCTCAAGAATCTCGGCAAGACTGCGCAGGGCGATGCGCTGCGGCTGCGGGTTGGCGATTTCAATTTCGGCTTCAAGCGGAACGGCGGTGACGACCGAGTGGCCGAACTGGCGCTTGAGATCTTCGGCCTGCGCGGTGGGCATCTGCATGCCGACGGCCAGGTCATTGGTGAAATGCGCTCCGCCGACGGGGACGGAAGCGGTGTGCGCGACCGCACCCTCAAAGAAAACAACGAGGTCGCTTGAATGCGCGCCGATATCAAGCAGGCAGACGCCGAGCTCGCGCTCATCTGCCGAAAGCGTTGCCTCGGCAGCGGCGATGGACTCAAGAACCGCTTCAGTCACTTCGAGTCCGGCTCGGTTGGCGCAGGTGACGGTGCTTTGCAGCGCGCTGCCCGAGCAGGTGGCGATGTGCAGGTCAACCTCAAGGCGAGCGCCGATCATGCCCACGGGATCGAAAATTCCCGGCTGATCGTCGAGGATGAACTGGCGCGGCAGCAGGTGCAGAATTTCGCGATCGGGCGGGCGCTCAACGGCGCGTGCGCGCTCAATGGCTGTGCGGACATCTTCCCGCGTAATCTCACGCATGCGGCTGCCGAGATCGAAGCCGCCGTTGGTGTTGATTCCGCGAATGTGCGGACCGCCGACGCCGACGACGCACTCGTCGATGTTGACTCGTGCAACCCACTCGGTGCGTTCGTTGGCCGCCTTCACTGCCTTGGCTGCCGGGCCCAGGTCGGAGATCAGCCCCTTGCGCATGCCGGCCGATTCCACTATGCCGTGACCCCGATAACGCAGCGCACCCTCGTTAAGATCGGCGGCAAGCACGCGGGTGCAGGCGCTGCCTACATCGAGAACGACGATCAGGTTTTCCTGCGTCTGGTTCATCGCGTGATTCTCACCGGCCCTGTCCCGCGGAAGAAGCATGGGCTTTGGCAGAGGGTTTGGGCTTCTTGTGGTTGAGCGCGGCACGTTTGGTCTCCGCGCGCTTCTTCTCTTTCTGTTTCGCGGCGAGCAGCTTCGCGGCACGGGCCTTCTCTGCCGCCGTGCTCGCATGCGCGGTGCTTTTGTGCGCCGTGCTGATGTGTGCCGTGCTGGCGTGAGATGTGACGGCATGCGGAGCGGCAGGCTTTGTGGCGTGAGCCTTTTCAACTACGCTGGCATGCTTCGGCGCGACTGACTTTGCGGTCTCGACCGGTTTGGCCACAGTAAGTTTAGAGGCGACCGGTTTAGTGGCGGCAGGCTTGCCCGCGGCGGGCTTGCTCTCCTCCAGTTTGGGTCGCGGCTCGGGCTTGAGGGCGAGGGCCTGCTCGGTCGCGGCGCCGCGCTGCATCTCAAGGACGACCTGCTGGTCATAGCGCAGATCGACGTTGGAGAGCTTGGGATATTGCTGACGCCACTCCGCGATGTGATTCTTGTAGCGCTGATAGCGATCGAGGAAATGATCTTCGCCGAAGTGGGCGAGGATGTCAGTTCCCTGCTCGGGCATGAGCAC
Source organism: uncultured Acidobacteriaceae bacterium (assembly GCA_963839215.1). Taxonomy (GTDB): domain Bacteria; phylum Acidobacteriota; class Terriglobia; order Terriglobales; family Acidobacteriaceae; genus Telmatobacter. The sequence goes on from CAWITZ010000006.1 coordinate 88,880, forward strand.
GCGCGCGTCCTCGGGATCGGTGAGATCAATCTCAGAGAGCTGGTCGGAGAGGTGCTGGCCGCCGGCGTCGAGCTCGCCGATGAGACGCTGATAGAGCGCGACGCGCGCCTTGCGCGAAGGCAGCGGGTCGGCTGCGTCAATGCCGGTGAGCACCGGGAAAGAGTAGTGATGCTGCGCCATCATGGCGACGGGCATGGTCAACAGCACTCCGTTTGCGTCAACAAGGCCGATCTGCTGACCGTGACGCACGAAGGCGACGGGCTTGCGCTCGACGAGGGTGACGCGAATCTGATCAGGCAGCAGGCGCATAACCGTGGCGTGCTCGACCCACGGAATCTGCTCAAGCTGTTTTCTGCGCTCAGCGAGGGGAACGAAGAAGATGTTGCGGCCGATGTCTTCGCCAAAAACGGGAAGCATCTCAGCGCGGCTCACCTGGCCAAGGCCGGTGGCCTGAATGTTGCTGGTGCCGGCGATTCGGAAGCGCGCATCGTGCTCGAAGAAGCCGCGGCAAACGTTGACTGCATAGGCGGCGGTGGAGACGGCTACGAGCGCAGCGAAGGCAAGAAGAGCGCGTCCCCAGGTGCCTGCAGGGCGCCACCAGGGCCGGGTGGGTGCGGCGAAGCGCTTGCGCGGTGGAGCTGAGTCGTCGCCATCCGCGTCATCTATTTCAAGCGGCATGCCGGGCAGGCCGCGACCGGACGCAGGCATGGCCGGTTGCACGCGGCGGAATCGAGACTCCACCGGCGCTTCATCTTTTTCCCATACAAGGGACCGGGTTCGGTTGCTTCCTTGAGTCGCCACGCTTGATATTGGGTCGCGAGAGTCGCCACTCAAATATAGCCCGCGCTTCCATGGCTTTTGTCCGCGCCCGCATGGAGGGGAACCCGCTGCGTTACGGGCATCTTCCGCAGCGTAAATTAAGCTATCCGGATGAGAGATTTGCAGCTTCTGCGCGTGGGAGCGCTGCTGGCATTTTTTTGGTCTGCGCTTCCCTGCCCGGCACAGACGCCGGCCTACCACTACTACCGCGTGGGAAATGCTGCAAATGCGGCAGGCGCGCCGAAACCGGGATTTGCTTTGATGGGCGGCGGAACGGATCTGGACGAGGCCTTTGGATGGCTCTGCGCTCATGCCGGCGGCGGTGACCTGGTGGTGCTGCGCGCGACGGACGACGACGATTACAACCCGTATATCCAGAAGCTATGCAAGTTGAATTCAGTGGCGACAATCGTGCTGCCCAGCCGCGCGGCCGCAAACGACCCATTTGTCGCGAAGGCGATTCGCGAGGCGAGCGCAATTTTTATCTCAGGGGGCGACCAGGCCAATTACATCAACTTCTGGATGAACACGCCGGTGCAGCAGGAAGTGAACGAGGCGATTGCGCGCGGCGTGCCGATCGGCGGCACGAGCGCAGGGCTCGCTGTGCTCGGCGAGTACGCCTACACCGCGCAGGGCGACAAGCCCGACGATCCTAATCTCGATGGAAAGATTGCAATGGCCGATCCCTTTGGGCGGCAGATCACCGTTGTGCATGGGTTCCTCGAAATTCCGACTCTCACGAGTGTGATCACGGACACGCATTTTGCGACACGCAATCGCATGGGCAGACTGCTGGTGTTTCTTGCGCGTTTGAATGCGGATGGAAAAAAGGTGCGCGGCATCGGCATAGAACAACGCGCCGCCGTGCTACTGGAGCTGGATGGCGCAGCACGCGTTGTGGGCCATGGCGCCGCGTATTTTGTTACGCCGCAGAAGCAGGCCGACGTTCTGGCAGCAGGCAAGCCGCTGACGCTGCGCGATGTGGAAGTGCTGAAGGTCGCCGCAGGCCACGCCTTCAACGTGAAGACGTGGACGGGCGATTCGAGGCGATATACGCTGAACGTCGACGCCGGCGTGCTGACGTCAACACAGCCCGGTGGGAATGTGTACTAGCTTCAGCTAAGACCACACCTTTGAGCTAAGCCCACACCTTTCACCCTAAGACCACACTAGCGTGTGAACGGAATCGGCGGGCAGCTCGACGTCGAGCGCGCTGCCGGCCAGGACAAGCTGCACGCGCCGCTGCTGGCCGGTATTGGCGATGACCACGACGTAGCTGCCATCGGGATTGCGGAAGCCGGCGTGTGAGACCGGTCCGGCCGCGCCCTCGGAGCCGAGGCCATTGGTCGCGAAAACATGCGCGCCGCGCTTCACGTGACGCGAGTAGTGCGCGAAGCCCCAGTACTGTCCGCTGCGTGTGACCTTGTTTGTCCCGCTATGCAGGGTGATTACACCGCCGCAGGAGAAGGGACCTACGTTGGGCTTGCCGTTTTCGTCGAGAACGAGATTCCACGCAGTGATGGAGCGGGCCCAGTTATTGAGGACGCCGTTGTAGGTATCGGCCCACTTGGTGTAATCGGTCTCGTAGTCGGGCTGATTGATGTCAGGGCCGCCCTCGGTCCAGTAGGCATTCTTCTGCGGGAATGCTTCATGCACGCGAGTCATCGCAGTGGGTTCGCCAACGTAGCCATGCCATGCGATGCCGTCGATGTATTCATAGGCCTCCGGGTTGCTGAGCTCTCCAATGGCGCGGCCCCAGAGATTGTAGTTGTGATCGAGCACCCAGATTTTGGTCGGGCTGCCTGCCTGGCGCAGCGCGGGTCCAAGATGCTTGCCCGCAAATTCAATCTCGGCCTCCTGCGCCCAGACACAGGCGGACATGTGGCCTTCCTGTTCGGCGTCGACTTCATTCTGCACGGTGACGGCATCGATGTTGACGCCCTCGGCCTTGTAGCCGTCGAGGAATTTCATGAAGTACTTCGCGTAGGGCACAAGATTGGTTTTGCGCATCACGCCGCCGAGCATGGATTTGTTGGGCTTCATCCATGCGGGCGGGCTCCAGGGCGAGGAGAAGAGAAAGAGTTCGGGATTAATCTTGCGCGCTTCGCGCAGCATGGGCAGGATGTAGGCCTTGTCGTGATCGATGGAGAAGTTCTTCAACTCGGGATCAGGCTCGATACCTTCACTGAAGCTGTAGACGGAACGGGAGTAGTCGCTGGAACCGATTGCGGTGCGACAGACATTGAGCGCCATTTCGTCGGGCGAAAAAAAGTCGTGCATGATGGGCGCACGCTCGGCATCACTGAGCTGGCTGAGCAGATAGCAGGAAGAATCGGTCATGGCGGCGCCAAAGCCGAGGATGGATTGCTTCACGGTTGCGGGGTCGAGCATGATGGCTTCGGCTCCGACCAACCCTGCAGGCTTCCATGTGAGCGGTTCTCCGGCGGTGTGACGGCGATCGCGCCAGGTGCTCCACACCTTAACGGAACCGGTAGGGACGGGGCCCGCAGGCGATGCTTCGCCCCATGCAGGCATGCGGCCTGCGAGTGCGGTTACGGCGGCGGTGCCGGAAGCTGCCTTCAAAAATCCCCTGCGAGAACTCTGCGCCATGCCTGCTCCTTCAATCTTTTGAAAGTAGATGATTGCCCGCGGCATCATAGCAGGCGCGTCTTTGCTGGGTAAACCGCAAGGTATATGTGCGATCTGAGCGCCGAGCGAGATGCCGTTACTTCTTTTCGAGCGCGGTGAGAATCTGAGGGCCGAGCTGGCTCACGCTGCCTGCGCCGAGCGTCAGGATGAGGTCACCATCCCGCGCAGAGGCGGTAACCGCAGCGATGGCGTGGGCGAAATCGGAAGCGTATTGAACACGTGGGCCCTTGATACGTTCTGCCAGCAGCTCTGCCGTGATGCCGGGCAGCGGCTCTTCGCTGGCTGCATAGATGGGCAGCACGACAACGGTATCCGCATCGGAAAACGCCGCACCAAACTCATCGAGCAGATCGCGCGTGCGTGAGTAGCGGTGTGGCTGAAAGACAACGTGGATGCGGCCCCCGGTGAATTCGCGGGCTGCGGCCAGCGTGGCGCGAATCTCGGTGGGATGGTGGCCGTAGTCATCAACAACCGTAACGCCATGCACCGTGCCGCGCGTGTGAAAGCGCCGATCGACACCACGGAAAGAGTTGAGGCCGGCGGCAATTTTTTCAGACGAGACGAGAAGCTGATCCGCGACGGCAATGGCAGCAGTGGCGTTGAGCACATTGTGGCGTCCGGGCACGTGCAAGTCAAAAGGACCAAGCGGGCCTTTGGCCGTGACCACCTGGAAGCGCGAGAAGCACCCCGGGACGGGATCGAGAAACTCCAGATAGTAGTCGGCCTCAGGCGCGAGTCCGTAGGTGAAAACACGACGGTGGACCTGGGGAAGAATTGCCGCCAACTGTGGATTGTCGAGACATGCAATCACCGATCCGTAAAACGGAACCTTGCCCATGAAGGTGAGGAAAGCCTGCTCAACGTCGGTCATGTCGCTGTAGCAGTCCATGTGCTCGCGATCGAGGTTGGTGACGACGGCGAGGATCGGCGAGAGCTTGAGGAAAGAACGATCGCTCTCATCGGCTTCGGCAACAAGATACTGGCTGGCGCCGAGGCGAGCATTGGAGCCGAGTGCATCAACGCGGCCGCCGACCACAACCGTGGGATCGAGACCGCCTGCGGCGAGCACGGACGCGACCATGGAGGTGGTGGTTGTCTTTCCGTGCATGCCGGCAATCGCGATGCCGTACCTGAGGCGCATAAGCTCGGCGAGCATTTCAGCGCGCTGAATGACCTGGATTTTGCGCGTGCGCGCCGCAACAACTTCAGGATTTGCAGGCGAGACAGCGGAGCTGGTGACAACGACGGTTGCGCCATCAATGTAGGCGGCGTTGTGGCCCTCATAGATAGTCGCGCCAAGCGAGGCGAGTCGATCGGTGACAGCGCTGCGGCGCAGGTCGGAGCCGGAAACTTTCATGCCCAGGCTCAGCAGAATTTCGGCGATGCCGCTCATGCCGATTCCGCCGATACCGATGAAGTGCGCGTGCTGTGAAGTAGCAAACATGATGAGGACGAAGGTTCAGGGTACCACTCGCGGCAGGGCTGATTTCAGCGTGCGTTTGACCCAGCGCCGGCGCGAAAGTCTCGGCGATTTATTTCAGGGTGCCCGCCGCAACCTTTGGCACAGCCTGTGTTTGCACCATACATAACCGGGCAGAAGGCGAAAGGAACAAAGCCAGATGCGAGCCGGAACCAGCAAGAGCTGGATGGGATGGAGGAGATATGGTGAGCATGCGGAAGATGATGCTTGGTGCAGCACTGGTGGCCGGCGCGCTGGGTCTGGGAGCAAACAAGGCACAGGCGGCTGAGTTTGAAGTGCACATGCGCGGCCCGGCAGTCGTTGTTCCCCCCTGCCCAGGTGACGGATATGCGTGGGTGAATGGCTACTGGGAAGGACGCCGATGGTTCCCGGGCCGGTGGAATTTTGTTGGCCGCCGGGCCCCGGTGATGGACTACGGCTATCATCGTGGATTTGGCAATCGCGAATTTGCCCCGCGCTATGAACGGTTTCGCAGGTAAGCCTCATGAAAGCCTGCGGCAAGGAGCGGCCTCTCTATTCGGGGAGAGGCCGTTTTTTGTTGATGTTGCGGCATCTGCGGCGCCGGAGGATAATCGCCCTCGATTCCGCAGCTTTCCTCGCAGAATTCCTTCGATCAAACCGCAACTAAATTGCAGAATTGTGTTTGAGTAAAGTAGACGGTTTGAGAGTGAATCCGAGCCGGATTGTGCTGAGAGTTTCGGGCCTGACAATTGGGCGGACGGCAACTGGGCTTATAGCACTTGGGAGGGGAATGATGAAGAGTTTGCGGCTTGTTCTAATGGCGACGCTGCTTGCTCTGCCTTTTGCGGCGAGTGCGAAAGCAAATGCGCAGGTGTCTGTGGGAATTGGCATCGGCCCGGCGGTTGTGGCGTCTCCGGGATTTTATGGCCCTCCGGCTTGCGCGTGGGGCTACTACTCTTTTTATCCTTATGCCTGTGCTCCTTATGGGTTTTACGGACCTAGCTGGTTCGCGGGTGGACTGTTTATCGGTGCGGGTCCCTGGTACCACTGGGGCTGGTACGGGCACCCCGGATGGGGCTATCGCTCCGGCTATCGCCCGTGGAACGGCGGTGGCGGATGGCATGGCGGCGGTAACGGATGGCATGGCGGTTCGCGTCCCCCGTACGGTGGGGGCGGATGGCACGGCACCCCGAACGGCGGTGGTGGCTGGCATGGCGGTCCCGTGCAGGGTGGCAATGCCTACCGCGGCTATAGCGGCGGAGCTGGACGCCCGAGTGGCGGCTTCGGCGGCGGCGGTCGCGTGAGCGGCGGCTTTGGCGGAGGCTTCCACGGTGGTGGTTTTGGTGGAGGCGGCTTCCATGGCGGAGGCGGTGGTGGCTTCCACGGCGGTGGCGGCGGTCACCGGTAAAGCTTGAATTCCCGGTCGACACTGGACCGGTATCCTGGAAGGGGCCCGTCTGCTTCGGCAGACGGGCATTTTTTTGTGACGTGCGTTAGCGGGTGAAGCCAGCGAGGCGGTCTGCGATGCGTTCGGCAGCGCCGGGGTGGGCCTGTGTGCGCGCGGCGGCAGACATGGCGGCGAGCTGCGGGCCATCGGATAGCAGTGCGATCAATGCCTGCAGCAGTTTTTGCGGTGTGGCAAGATCGGATTCGGTGAGCATGACAGCGGCGCCGGCTTTGACCATTTCTTCTGCGTTGCGCTTTTGATGGTCGTCGGCCGCGGCGGCAAAGGGGACCAGCAGCGAAGGTTTGCCGGCGGCCGCCAGCTCTGCAACGGTTGAGGCTCCGCTGCGGGCCATCACGAGACTGGCATTGGCAAAGCGCGCTGGCATGTCATCGAGGAATGCGCTTACTTTCCAGCGTGAAGGATCGGCTCCGCTGGCTGCGAAGGCAGCTTGCGCGGCTTCGGCATGACGCGCTCCGCACTGGTGGAGAACGGTGAGGCTGGGAACTGCATCGAGAAGCGCGCCGAGAATCTGAGGCACGGTGTTGTTGAAGAGACGCGCACCCTGCGATCCACCAAAGATGAGAAGGTGCGGATTGCCCCGATACGGCTCGATGGCGAAGAAGCCGGGGCGCACGGGGATTCCGGTAACCTCGGCATTGTTGAACCACTTTGCGGCGGCGGGAAAATTGATAGCCGCGGCCCGCACGCGCTTACCGATCAGGCGATTGGCAAGGCCGGGCATCGCGTTCGGTTCGAAGGCCATGGTCGGCACCCCGAGCATCAACGCAGCAGCCATGCCGGGACCTGAGGCATAGCCGCCAATTCCGAAGACGACGTGCGGCTTGAAGTCGCGAATGAGCCGGCGACAGGCGAAGACACTGCGTGGCAGATCGGTAAAGGTGCGAAGGCGTGTGAGAAGCGAAACGTTTTTGAGCGGGCCGACCTCGATGAGTTGAAGGGGAAAACCGGCGTCGGGAACGAGCCGTGTCTCAAGGCCGCGCGCCGTGCCGACGAAGAGCACTTCAGCCGAGTGGCGCGCAACCAGCTCGCGCGCGACGGCGAGCGCCGGGATGATGTGTCCGCCTGTGCCGCCGCCGGCGATGAGTACACGTAACGATGCCAATCTTTGCCTTCCAGATAGATCTAACCCAGTTTCGCAGATTCGCAGATTCTGAGAGCCACAGGCGGAAGGATCTGAACCTTTCTGTTGACGGGCGCTTGGCTTTGTCATATCCTATGCATCGGATAGCGAGGTATATGAATTTCAAAGGCACACTCCCGACTTTGATCCTCGAGGCTTTGGCACGCGAGGCGAGCCATGGCTATCGCATCGCGCAAAGAATCAAAGAGCGCTCTGAAGGGGTGCTGGATTTCAAGGAAGGCACGCTCTACCCCGCCCTGCACAAGCTTGAGAACGAGGGACTGGTCGAGTCCTATGAGGGCGCGGAGAAGGGCAGGCCGCGGCGCTACTATCGCATCACTCCGCCGGGACGCAAGGCTTTGAGCCGGGACCGTGCTGAGTGGCGTCAACTTTCGAAAGCTGTGAGTGTGATTCTCGGGGAGGCTTAGCTATGAATGAGCTAAACGACTGGTTGAAAAATGCAACGCGTTGCCTCTCGAAGGATTCGGCATCGAAGGTTCGGGCTGAGATCGAAGAGCACTACGAGCTGGCGAGGGAGACTGCGATCGAATGTGGGGCTAGTGCTGAGGAGGCAAGCTTGATCGCTTTGCGAGAGTTGGGAGACGCCAGCGAGGCGAACTGCGCGTATCGCAAAGTGATGCTTACCTCAACGGAAGCCAGGCTGCTGCGTGAGTCGAACCTTGAAGCGCGTGCGATCTGCGCGAGACCGTGGCTGAAATGGACCGCTCTTTCGCTCCCCGGAGTGCTGCTGCTGGCATCGGTTGCCGCGCTGCTGCTGCATCAGCCAGGTGTTGCGACGGGATCGCTTTTGGCGGGACTGCTGATGGCGCTCACCTTTATCGTGCCGTTCATGCCGGTGTACACGCGCAAGCGTGGGCGCATTGTGCGAGGCCTGCGTTGGGCACTGCTGGTGTTCGCTCTGGGGCTGCTCTTCGGCAAGGATGCGCGGCACTGGGCGTGGCTGCTCTCAACATGCTTCTGGCCGATGATCTGGAGCGAGTTGAAGCGCATCTCGATCCGGCGCAAGTTGCCGGTCGCGGAGTGGCCAAAGCAACTGTATCTCTAGGAACCTTGTTTGCTATGCAATTCGCGCGATCTGGCCAGTAGCGCTTAACGGCTTGGCTTGTACTCCACGAAGAGATCGGGAAAATTCTTGCGCAGTGTCTCGATTTTGGGGCGGTCGCAGACGAGGATGTAGGGATTATTGGGATTGTAGTAAGCGTAATCCTGGTGGTAGTCCTCGCCGCGGTAGAAGGCTTTGAGCGGCGTCACCTCGGTGACGATTGGTTTGGGAAATGCTCCGGCGGCCTGAAGTTGCGCGATGTAGGCGGTTGCGATGCGCTTCTGGTCGTCGCTGGTATAGAAGATTGCAGAGCGATAGGACGTGCCGACATCGGGACCCTGGCGGTTGAGTTGTGTAGGGTCATGCACCGAAAAGAAGATGCGCAGCAGCTCGCCATAGGTGATTTTCGAAGGGTCATAAACCACCTCAACTGATTCAGCGTGGCCCGTGGTTTCCGTGGTGACCTGGTCATAGGTTGCCGTGGCAGCAGAGCCGCCGGCATAGCCTGCCGTAGTCCTCACAACACCCTTGACGCGTTCAAAGACTGATTGCGTTCCCCAGAAGCATCCACCGGCAAAGACCGCAGTTTGTTTGCCGGGTTTCGGGGCGAGTGCGATATCGGATGCGGGCGCGGGAATAACGCCAGAGGGCGACGCGTAGAGCGCGAAGCCGGCAAGCACGATGAGGGCGACGAGGAAAAACGAGCAGATACGCCAAGCCATGGGTTGGAACTCCTCCGGGGTCAGGCTGCAGCCGGCAGCCCTATACAAGGAACGCGGCAGCAGCCCGCCTGGATTCAGAATTCCGGATTTCGGCGGCGATCCGGTCAGGCTCGCGGGTCTGGCTCAAGCGAAGGTCAGGCTCAAGCGCGGGCGATCAGGCCAGGGTTTGATCAGGCCAGGGTTTGAACCGAAGCCTCGGCTGGGGCATGATCTCCTCCGGCACCTCGAAGATACCGTTGCAGCGGGCGAACAACTGCAGGGCAGACCCTGTGGGAGTCACGCTGATTGTGCCTTCAGACGCGCCGCCATCCGTAATCTCAATCAGCCCGAAAGAAGCGAGCTTCTCGAGATCGCGCTCGATCTGCGTTTCGCGTACCCCGGTGATGGTAACCATTTCGTCGATGCTGCAGGTGACGGAGCTGATCGCCGAGCCGGGGCCGGCGTGAAATCTTGCCGCTTTGCAGACGACCGTGAGGATGCGGAGGGGAATGTTTGTGAGCTCAGCAAAGAGGTCGACGTATTCGCGATTTGACTCGTCTTTACCGTCGGCCGAGCACGAGGTAACGAGGAGGCCGGCCCAGAAATCGCGCAGCCATGACTCTTCAGCAGAGGCGCCGATCTCAAGGATGCGTCCAACCAGATACGCATTGCCGCGCAGTTCGCTGCCCTCAGGATGCGCGCTGAGAAAATCCTGCGCCTTGAGGGCGATATCCACCGCATTGGCGAGACGTGGACTGCTGAGTCTTCCGCGTACGAGGTCGGCTATCGACGCTGATCCGGCGGGGCAGAGCTGGCCGAGAAACTTGAGGGCTTCGGCCAGGCGCACGAGGCCGGCCATGTCTTTGAGCTTTGCCTGCTCCACCAGGGTTTCGACGAGACCATCCCAGGTGCGTCCGTCATGATCGGAGGCGACGATGAAGGCCAGGCCTACGCCGTCCTCGCCGGTCCGCACAGCCCGCGCACGGGTCGTGATCCTGCGGCCTTTGTGGCGCTCGAGAACACCCTGCCGCTGCAATGTCAGCGACACAATGGTGCCGGGAGCCCAGCGCTCGTTGGTGATGATATAGACGCCGGTCGAGCTGACATCCTTGACTGCGTCTTCCTTGAGCGTGGAGTTGCTCCAATAGTAGGCAATGAAATCGTCCGGCTTACGGCGTTCCGCTCTGCCGGTCTGCTGCGGCCCTATTAACTTGTCAAGCCAGTTGAACTTCATGCTCTCTCCGCTTTTATGGGTATCCCTTTATATAGGGCGGATTCGAACCAATTTTACCTAGTATTGGTGCACTTCTGAACATAGGTCGATCACCTTTGGTAACGAGTGCCGGTTTTGGCAGGCGGTCAGTCGACCTTTTTCGAGATATTGAGCAGGATTCCGATGGAGGCAAGGGTGAAGAAGAGGGAGGTGCCGCCCGAGGAGATGAACGGCAGCGGGATTCCCTTGGTAGGCAGGAGCGAGAGGACGACGCTGATATTGAAGAAGGCCTGCAGGAGGATGGCAGTCGTGATGCCAAAGGCGGTGAGGCGGGCGAATGGATCCTGTGATCGGTACGCAGTACGAAGCCCCCGGTAACCGAGGACGAGGAAGAGGCCGACGATGGCGATCGCCCCAATAAATCCGAGTTCCTCGGCGACGTTAGCGAAGATGAAGTCGGTGGAGGCTTCGGGCAGGTAAAAGAGCTTCTGCATGCCCTCCATGAATCCGCGGCCGGTGAGGCCACCCGTGCCGACGGCGATGAGCGACTGATTGATGTGAAAGCCGGCGCCCTGCGGGTCCGAGTCCGGATGCAGAAAGACGAGCATTCGCTGGCGACGCCATGAAACCCAGAAGAGCAGGACGGCCAGAGGCGGCAGCGCGGCAGCGAACCCCATGGCCAGATACTTCCACTCCATACCGGCAAGGACAAGCATCATCGCCGTGACGCCTGCGAGAACCAGCGCAGTGCCGAGATCGGGCTGCTTAACGATCAGCAGGATGAAGACCACGGGCATGATCGCGGCGCGCAACAGCGTGTGCTTCCAGTCGCTGATGGCGTCGAGACGATTGTGCAGGAACCATGCCAGGAAAAGGATAAGGACCGGTTTCGCGATTTCGGATGGCTGAAAGGAGAATCCGCCGATGAGGATCCAGCGATGGGCGTGCTGGGCGTTGCGGAAGAAAAAGACGAGGACGAGCAGGACAGTGGTGACAGCAACCGCGGGAAAGATGAAACGCGGGGAGTTATAGCGGGTGTAGTCCACTCTCATGAGGAAGACCATGAGCAGGATGCCAGCAAGAGCCCAGGATGCCTGGCGGGAGAGCAATGCATAGGGGGTGTGGAAGTGCTCCTGCGCGATGATGGCGGATGCGGAGAAAACCATTGCCAGCCCGACGACGACAAGCAGCAGCGTGGTGAAGAAGATCCACTTGTCGACGCCTACGCGTTTTGCCATACCTTCCACCCTCGCCATTCATTGACGAGTTCCTTGAAGACGCGTCCGCGATGCTCGTAGCTCTGGAACTGGTCGAAGCTCGAGCAGGCGGGCGCAAGCAGGACGACTTCTCCGGGGTGCGCTGCCGCAGCCGCGGCGCTGACGGCGCGATCAAGAGTTTCACAGGACTGGATGGAGACCACCCCGCGCAACTGAGATTCGATTTTGGCCGCAGCCGATCCGATGGTGTAGACGGCACGCACACGTTCGCGAAGGAGCTGCGCAAGCTGCGTGTAGTCTGAGTTCTTATCTTTGCCGCCGAGAATGAGGTGAATGCCGTTTGAAAACGAAGCGACAGCCTTGGCGGTGGCATCGACGTTGGTGGCCTTCGAGTCGTTGTAGAATTCGATGCCGTTGACCGTGGCAACGTATTCAAGCCGGTGCTCCACGGCCTTGAATTTCTCGATAGCGCTGCGGACGGCCTCTGCCGGCGCACCTGCGAGGCGGCAGGCGCAGACCGCGGCCAGCACGTTTTCAACGTTGTGTTCGCCCTTGAGAGGAATGGCAGAGAGGGGAAGAATCTTCTCGACTGGCGCATCTTTTGACGGTCGGAATGCGACATAGCCGGACTCAACCCACGCGCCCTGCGGCACCGTGCGCTCCAGCGAAAACCAGTAGACGGGAGCCGTGGACCGCTTGGCCGCGGCGGCGGCGCGGATGTTCTCGGCATTCAGTACGACGAAGTCCTCAGGCGTCTGCGCGTTAAAGATGCGCTCCTTGGCGAGGGCGTAATTTTCAAAGGTGCCGTGACGATCAAGATGATCGGGAGTGATATTGAGGATAACGGCGATCTTCGGGTGGAACTGTTCAGTGCTTTCAAGCTGAAAGCTCGATACCTCGAGCACCGACCAGGTCTCATCTGTGCTTTCGTCGATAAGCGAAACCACCGGCGTGCCAATGTTGCCTCCGACCAGAGTGGAAAAGCCTGCTTCCTTGAGAATTTCTCCCGCGAGCGAGGTGGTGGTGGTCTTTCCGTTGGAGCCGGTGATGGCCAGCGTGCTGCCTTTGAGGAAGCGCGCGGCCAGTTCAAGCTCGCCGATGACGGGCAGGCCGAAGCTTTTCACCTGCGCAATTTCAGGTGTATCGAGGGGAACGCCGGGGCTAACGACAATGAGGTCCTGCCGCCGGAAAGTGAGCAGGCCATGCCCACCGGCTTCGACCATGATTCCCTCGTCGAGAAGGGCGGGAATGTCTTTGGCGAGGGCTTCGGCGCTGCGTACGTCTGAGACTGTGACCTGCGCGCCGTGGCGACGCAAAAACAAGGCGGCAGCCAGGCCGGATTTGCCGAGGCCGACGACGAGGACCTTTTTGCCTTTGAGTTCCATCATGAGAGCTTTTCCGCGACTCCTTTATTGTGCACTACGGCAGCCTGCGCGGACGCGGTGTGGAATCTTTTCCCAAGGCATGGGGGCGCTGAACCGTAAACGTACTAGCGAAGCTTGAGCGTGGTGAGAGCGAAGAGTGCAAAAACAAGCGCGCCGATCCAGAAACGGGCGATGACCTTGGACTCGTTCCAGCCAACCTGCTCAAAATGATGATGCAGCGGCGCCATCTTGAAGATGCGCTTTTTGTTCCGCAGCTTGTAGCTGCCAACCTGCAGCATGACCGAAAGCGCCTCAATGATGAAGATGCCGCCAATGAACGGGAGCAGCAGCTCCTGGCGGATGATGACGGCGACCGTTCCGATGGCGCCGCCGAGGCCGAGCGAACCGACATCGCCCATGAAGACTTCGGCGGGATGGGCGTTATACCAGAGAAAGCCGATGGAGGCGCCAACCATGGCGCCGCAGAAGATGGTGAGCTCGCCGACGGTGGGCACACGCTGGATGTCGAGGTAGTCGGCCAGGACAACGTTGCCGGTGACGTAGGTGAGCACGGTGAGCGCGCCGGCCGCAATGATCGTGCAGCCGATCGCAAGGCCATCGAGGCCATCGGTCAGGTTGACGGCGTTGCTCGAGCCCATGAGCACGAAGATGACGAAGGCGACGAAGGGCAGAAAGACAAGAAAGGCGAGATGCGGAATCGAGGCGAACCAGTGCCACTGCATATCCGGCCTGAGACTCTTGATGAACGGTACGGAAATCTGCGTCGAGAACATCTTGAACTGAGACAGCAGAGCCAGCGCCACCGCGACTGCGCCTGCGGCGAGCACCTGCCAGAAGAGCTTGGCGCGCGCAGTGAGCCCCAGGTTGCGCTTCTTGATCACCTTGATGTAGTCGTCAGCAAAGCCGATGGCGGCGAAGGCGAGCGTCGAGAGCACGGTGATCCAGACAAAGGGGTTGGAAAGATCGGACCACAGCAGCGTGGGCAGAATGATGGCGATGACGATCAGCACGCCGCCCATGGTGGGCGTGCCGGATTTCTTCTGGTGCGACTTGGGGCCCTCTTCACGGATGTACTGGCCGATCTGAAACTCGCGCAGCTTCTGGATCACGTAGGGCCCGATGAGCAGAGCGATGAGCAGGGCGGTGAGGGAGGCGAAGGCGGTGCGAAACGTGAGATAGCGAAAGATGCGGAAAGGATGAAAGAACGGGAAAAGCTTTTCGTAGAGCAGCCAGTAAAGCAAGTGGCCTCCGAAGCCGGTGTGGAACGGGATTCAGCTTGATTTTACAGGCATCCCGGCCACACGGGTTATCGAAGCGGATTCCCTTGCGATTGCTTTTTCAATTCGGCCTCGAAGGCCTCTTCGCGGTCAGCAACATACGCCTTGTACCCGGCGGGATCGATGAAGGCGTCGTGGTCTCCGGCCTTCCAGCGCGCATATTTTTCCTTCATGCCAAAGTAGCTGCCGTGCGCGCCGAGAAAGATGTCGCATGGCAGACTGCCGAGCACCTGAAACTGGTGGCGGAAGTCGCTGGCGATCTGAGGATATTGCTTGTTGCCGACAAGCTTGTAGCCGGGATTAACGTTGGGGCTGCCGACGATGACGACGTGCAGAGTGCGGCCGTGATCCGGCTCGCCAAGTGTCCAGGTGGTTGTCCCCTTGGTGTGGCCCGCGGTGAGATGCGCCGTAAGCGTGGTGCCGCCGAGGCTGACCGTATCGCCGTCGTGCAGGATACGGTCAACGTGCGAAGGAGGAAAGTGCATAGACGTATCGGCAGCGTAATTGAAATCAGTTTTGCCGCCGGACTGGACGACGGAAACATCCTGGGCCATGACGTAATATTTTGCCCCGGTCAAGCGCAGCATCTGAGCGCTGCCCGCGCAGTGATCGTAGTGCCCATGGCTGATAAGCAGAATTTTGATGTCGCTCACGTGGAAGCCGAGGGCTTCGACGCTCTTTCTGATCAGCGGCGGTGAGGACTCGAGGTTGCTGTTGATGAGAATGTCGCCCTTTGGGGTGACGATGAGGTAAGCCGCAAGGTCTTCACTGCCCACGTAATAAAGATTGCCCGCGATGCGGAAGGGCGGGAAGGCATTTGTCCATGCAGAGGGCGTTGCGGCGTGGCCGTTACGAGCCAAAGCGGAAAGAGCAACGAACAAAATGAGCGTGAACAGCGATTTCACTTTCAATGGGCACCGTTGGAGGAGGATTGGCCTGTGAGCGCTTCGATGGCGCGCTCAAGATGGACGCCGCGCGAGCCCTTGACGAGCACCAGGTCACCCGCAGCGAGATTCTGTTTGAGCCACTCCCCTGCAGCTTCAGCATCGGGCAGGAAGATGGAGGAGACTCCACCGGCGCAGGCCGCGGTGGCGATGTGGGTCGCGTTACCGCGCACACCAACTACGACGTCAATACCCGCCTCGGCAGCGGCCTTGCCACAATCTGCGTGCAGCGCAGGCGCATGCTCACCCAGCTCAAGCATTTCGCCTGCGACGAGAATGCGGCGTGTGGCCGTGCGCGCGGCGAGGGTGCGGATCATGGAGCGCAGCGCCTCGGGGTTCGAGTTATAGCTGTCGTTGAGCAGAGTGGCGCCGTTGAACTCGATAACTTCGCCGCGCTTGTCGCCAGCGGTGAGGGATTCAAGCGCGTTGACTGCGGCAGCAAGATCGACGCCTGCCTCAAGGGCAACGGCGAGGCCAGCCATGGCATTTGCGCCGTTGTGGCGGCCGAGGAGATGCAGGGTGAACGAGCCTTCCTGATCGCGGGCGCGAAAGTGAACATGCAACCCGGCCGCATCTTCGCTCTGCGCAATAATCTGCGGATCGGCGCACGGGCCCTCACCGAAGTAGACGACGCGGCCACAGAAATCGCGACCGAACTGCGAGACATAGGGGTCGCAGCAGTTGAGAAAAGCGATGCCCCCGGACGGGAGAGCAGCAACGAGCTCAAATTTGGCGCGAGCGATACCGGCCTGGCCCTCGGCGAAGTTCTCGATGTGCGCCGTGCCCACGTTGGTGACAACGCCCCAGTCTGGCGCGGCGATGCGCGCAAGGGCTGCGATTTCGCCAAGGTGGTTCATGCCCATTTCGATGACCGCGAATTCATGCTCGGGCTCAAGACGCAGCAGTTGCAGTGGAAGGCCGAAGGCGTTATTCAGATTGCCCTTCGACTTGAGCACATTGAATTTTGCGCCGAGAGCCGCAGCAATCGCTTCCTTGGTTGTGGTTTTGCCTGCCGAACCCGTAACGGCAACGATACGCCTGCCCCACTGGCGGCGCAGATGCGCGGCAAGCGCCTGCATGGCTGCCAGGGGATCTTCTGTAATAAGGAGCGGGACAGCCAGGGCAGCATCGGGCAGAGTGGCAACCCTGGCCCGTGAAACGACGGCGGCAACGGCGCCACGCTCGACAGCCGAGGCAACGTAATCGTGGCCATCAAGCCGATCGCCGCGCACGGCAAAGAAAAGTTCGCCAGGAGCGACCGTACGCGAATCGATGGAGTAGCCGGTTGCAACCAGGGCACCCGGACGCGCAATACTCTCCGGCGCTTCAAGCACTGCACCAGAACCGACGGCCGCCTCTGCCAACGTAAGCTTCATCGCTTTCCAACGTATCCCAGTTCGGCCAAAGCGGAAAGAGCAACCTGCGCGTCGTCGAAAGGAATCGTGCCCGAAGCGAGAATCTGCTCCTTCTCATGGCCCTTGCCGGCGATCAGAACGATGTCATGCTCTTTGGCCATCTGGAGCGCAAGCCGGATCGCGGCGGCGCGGTCGGGCTCGATGCTGTAGGGCGTGCCCGTGGCTTTGAGGCCGGGCTCGATTTCGGCAAGAATCGCCAGCGGATCTTCGCTGCGTGGGTTGTCGCTGGTGGCGACAACGAAGTCGCTTCCCTCGCCTGCGGCGCGGCCCATACGCGGGCGTTTGGTGCGGTCGCGGTCGCCGCCACAGCCGAAGAGGGTGAGGACGTGGCCGCCGGTTTGCGCAGTCATCTGGCGGGCAAGGGCGGTGAGATTGCGCAGCGCATCGTCGGTATGCGCGTAGTCCACAACCACGGTGAAGGGCTGGCCCGCATCCACCGGCTGAAAGCGACCAGGGACCGGGTGAAGCAGGGGAACCGAAGCAACAAGCTCGTCGAAAGAGAGGCCCCGCGCATGCGCCGCAGTGAAAGCGGCGAGAAGATTGAGCACGTTGACTTCACCGGCGAGATGCGAGGTGAGCTTCGCGCTGCCGGCGGGCGTTTCAAGTTCGATAGACGCGCCACCCGGCGTGAGCGCGACGCTGGCCGCGCGCCATTCTCCGCAACCGATGCCGTAGGTGCGAACTTCTGCGCCGGCGTTGCGCGCGGCGGCAGCGAGTTGCTCGCTGTAGGGATCGTGGGCGTTGAGTACGGCGACGCGCGGAGCGGGATAGATGCTGCCATCAAAGAGCAGGCGCTTGGCGGCGAAATACTTCTCCATCGTCTGGTGGTAGTCGAGGTGATCGCGGGTGAGATTGGTGAAGACGGCCACATCGAAGGCGATGCCGAAGGCGCGGCCCTGGTCGAGTGCGTGGCTGGAGACTTCAGTGACAAGTTCCGTAGCGCCGCGCTGCGCGCCCTCGGCCATCAGTTCGAAGAGATCGCGCGACTCCGGGGTGGTGTGCAGCGACGGGCGCACTTCGCCTGCGACATGGTACTCGATTGTGCCGATGAGGACAGATTTGCGACCTGCGGCGTTGAGCAGGGCTTCGGTCAGGAACGACGTAGTGGTTTTGCCGTTGGTGCCGGTGATGCCGATGGCGGCGAGCTTGCGCTCGGGATGATCGAAGAACGCAGCCGAAGCTTCGGCAAGTGCGCGGCGGCCATGCTCAACTTCGAGGACAGGAAGGCCGGCCTGGTAGACGAGGAGATGGTCGAAGGTCGGCGCCGAGTCCGTGATAATGCCGAGCGCACCCGCGGTGACCGCCTTTTCGACGAAGCGGTTGCCGTCCGTCGAACCGCCCTTCATCGCGACGAAGACGGCGCCGGGACGTACGCGGCGCGAGTCGTATTCAATGCCGATGATGGGCTGGTCGGAATCGCCTGCGGACTCGACGGAGGTGACTTGTTGAGCTAGATCGCGCCACTTCATGACTGGGTTGATTGTAGATGGATCTGCTGCGGCGGCGAGGCAAACTCACTGCCCGCAATGCACCACGATCTTTGTACCGGTGGGAACCTGCGTGCCGGGAGCAGGCGCCTGTTCTCGCGCGGTGCCGTTGCCGACAATCTGCACATCGAGGCCGACACTGGCAGCAGTCTCAAGCACCTTGCGCAGGGGCAGACCGACAAGAGTTGGCACGGTGAGGTTCTTGCCGTCGCTAATGGTGACCACGCTCGAAGTTGACTTTGCCGGCGGCGATGCGACCGCTGCTGTTGCCGAAGTCGAGACGGGAGCCGTCGCAGGCTGCGTGGCAGCGCCAGAATCGGAGGGCGTTGCGTTCATGCCGGAAGCAGCAGATGCTGCAGCGGCGGGCGGTGCAGGTGGCGAGCGCAGCGGATCGTCGGCGGGCAGGTCATTCACCGCGGCGAAGAGTTCGTTAACGTTCTGCTGATCCGTGGTTGAATCGTCTTCGGTCACGGGGAGATCGTTCTTGCCATTCTTCGCAGTCGTTCTGGGTTGCTGCACCTCGATATCATGCGGCACGCCGAGATACTCAAGCACCTGCTGCGCTACCTCGGCGAAAACCGGCGCGGAGACAGCGGTTCCGTAGTACGAGGCGCCTTTGGGATTGTCGATCACTACGGCAACGGCGATGGCAGGATTGTTGACCGGCGCAATGCCTGCAAAGGAAGCGATGTGCATTGTCTTCGAATAAAGGTGTGTGGCCGGATCGATCTTCTGCGCGGTGCCGGTTTTGCCGCCGGAGGAGTAACCATTAAGCTGCGCGGGCTTGCCGGTGCCGTAGAGCACCACGCCTTCCATCATCTTGCGCATCTGCGCCGCCGCCATTTCTGAGATGACGCGATGCCCGCCCGGAGGCAGCGGATTGGGCAGCTCTTCATTTACCTTGAACGCCTGCGGCACCTGCGGTGCGGCTGAGCCCTGCGGCGTGATCAATTGATTCGGAATCAGCACGCGCGGAGGCAAGTAGGTGCCGCCATTGGCGATCGTCGAAACCATGGAGACAAGCTGCAGCGGCGTCACGCCCACTTCCTGCCCGATGGCAAGCGAGCCGATGGATGAGCCATTCCACTTGCTGGTGGGACGCAACAGACCGCGGGTTTCGCCGGGCAGCTCCATGCCGCTGCGGCTGCCGAAGCCGAAGTCGCGCATGTAATGGTAGAAACGGTCCTGGCCCACTTTGAGCGCGAGCTTGACGGCGGCAACGTCGCTCGATTTGGCGAGCGCGGTTGCAACGGTGACCGTACCCATGCCGCGATCGCTTTTATCGTCGTGAATCACGCGGCCCGCAAGGGTGATCTGTCCACCCTGGCAGTCGATCATGTCGTCGGGTTTGGCCACGTTCGAATCAAGAGCCGCCGAGTAGGTTACCAGCTTGAAAACCGAGCCGGGCTCATAGACATCGCTGACGGCGTGGTCTTTGAGCAGCGCAGGCGTAGTGCGCCGGAAATCATTGGGATCGAAGGTAGGCCGGATGGCCAGCGCGAGAATCTGACCGGTGTGCACGTCCTGCACAACCACGGTGCCGTTATCGGCGTGAGTCTTCTCCATCACGTGGTCGAGAGCCTGCTCGGCCATGTACTGAATGTTCTCGTCGATGGTGAGCTGCAGGTTCTGGCCGGGCTCGGGCTCGTGCTCGATGGAGCCGAGAACGTGGCGGCGCGCGTCAACGGCGGTGAGCACGCGACCCGGAGCGCCGTGCAGCCGCGTGTCGAATTTCTGCTCGAGGCCGCCGAGGCCGTTATCGTCGAGTCCCACATATCCAAGCACCTGAGCGGCAATCTGACTGTTGGGGTAGAAGCGCTGAAACTCCTTTTGAAAATAGATGCCCTTGATATTGCGCGCGCGGACTTGGGTGGCGACTTCAGGCTTGACGCGGCGGGCGATCCAGGCAAAACCGTGGCCGTCTTCGAGGCGCTTTTGAATCGCAGGCTCGGTGGTTCGCAGATCTTCGGCATTCACGTGAACGATTTTGGCCAGAGTGCGTGCGACGGCTTCTTTGTCGTCAATTTCGGTGGGCACGGCGTAGATGGAGTCGACCTGCACGGTCATGGCCAGTTCGCGCATGTTGCGGTCATAGAGAACGCCACGACGCGGCGCGACCTCAAAGGTGCGCTGCTGCTGTTTCTGCGCGCGTTCCATGTATTCCGAGTGGTGCACGATCTGCAGCCAGAAGAGACGCGCAGTGATCGCGAGAGCCCAGAGAAGAAAAAAGAGGCACACAACCCAGAAGCGCGCCTTCCGCATGGGCATGGCGCGCGACGTGGAGCTGCGGGGCCGGTTGGCCCGGATGGTTGCCTGCATGGCGGGTACTCGGGTGAGAGGGCTCGCCATTCAGTTTATCTGGTGGGTGGGGGAGGGGGTGTGAATTGCGCCAGAACAGGAGCGCTGGTCTCAGGCCGCGCGGTGGAGCGAACCACCTGGCCGGGCTGAGGCGCAGCCAATCCCATCTGACGGGCAAGGCCATCGATGCGCCCAGGGCGTGAAAGCTGTGCTTCTTTCAAACGTAGCTGGCGATTGTCTTCGCGCAACTGGTCGAGCGTCTGCTTTTCCGACTCCACGCGATAGGAGCCCTCGATGGCGCTGAAGTGCTGCAAGCCGTAGATCATTACGAGCGAGAACAAGACGGTGACGGCCGCCGCGAAGATCCGCATCTGGCGAACGCGTACCGGATCAGAAGCCTTGATGAGGCGCGAGTTGTCAAAGTGCCGGGTGAAAGAGACCTCAGGAGTGCGCACACCACGGCGGCGCATAGGCTGCTGAGCCAGCAGGGCAGCGTTGCGCTCGACGATGCGGGCGTCCCAGCCGTGGCCGGTGTCGAAATAGGTTGTGCATGCCGCCATCTCGGTGTCTCCTTGCTCTGTTGCCTACTGCCTTTGTGCTGCTCTCAACTTTGCGCTGCGCGAACGCGGGTTGCGTTCGGTCTCGTCGTCGCCGGCTGTTACCGGCTTCCTTGTCAGAATTTCCCAGGTGCCGAGCCTTGCGCCTTCGCGCAGGCTGTCTTTTGCAATGCGATCTTCAAGCGAATGAAAACTGATGACGACCAGTCGTCCTGAGGGCTTAAGCAACTTAGGTGCGGCCTCGAAGAGTGCTTTGATTTCGTCAAGCTCGCGGTTTACGAAAATACGAAGACCCTGAAAGGTCCTTGTTGCGGGATGAATCCGATCCTGTTTCATTGGTGGGGCGGCTGAGGCCACAATCCGGGCAAGTTGCCCCGTGGTTGTAACCGGCCGCCCGCGCACAATGGCTCTGGCGATTCTCCGCGACCTCCTTTCCTCTCCGTATTCGTAAATGAGGTTTGCCAGCTCGCGCTCGCTCGCCTCATTCACCACTTGTTCGGCAGTCGGCCCGCTGCGCGTGTCCATGCGCATATCAAGGTTGCCGTCTGCCATAAAACTGAATCCTCTGCGTGCTTCATCAAGCTGCAGGCTGCTGACACCAAAGTCGGCCAGAATGCCATCGAGCGATGCCGGTTCAATATGCTCCGCTATGGAGCTGAACGCCTCGCCGATGAGCGTGATACGGGGCGTCTGGCTGCCGAGCTCCTCGGCAAGTTGCCCGAGCCGCGTCTTTGCAAGCTCAAGCGCTTCGGGGTCCCGGTCGAAACCGATGAGATGACCCTCCGGGCCTATACGCCTTGCAATTTCAGTGGCGTGTCCGGCGAGTCCCAGCGTGCAGTCGGCGATCACGGCGCCTGCGCGCAGATTCAAAAAATCGATCGCATGTTGTAAAAGAACTGGCACATGGCGTTCACCTGGCTTCGTCATGCGCTCCCCCTTGGGGGTTTCAGGCCCAGCCGACGAAGACCTGTCGGCGGGGACCCCAACTTCAACTCTTGCGGCTCAAAATTGCCGCCAGTGCGCTGCGATCCTGCGACGTCAACTCGCTATCAGGCAGCTTCTTCTCAAATGCCTCGCGGTTGTGAACCTCGAGATACGTCCTCATGCCAAAAACCGTCACTTCAGCGTCCAGGTGAGCCGAGTTGCGCAGTATCTGCGGCAACAGCAGCCGAGCCTGGTTATCCATCTCCACCTGCTGGCCGTAATAGCTGGTCAGGTTGAGGTACTTCCGCACGGCGTCGTCCATGGTGCTGGATTCGGCCAACTGCTGCTCCACCTTCTCCCACTCAGGCAATGGCCAGATCTCGGCGCTCTTGCCGTCGGTGCTGGTGACGTAGAACTGGGTGACATGCCCGGCATCCACCAGCTGCTTGAAGGCAGAAGGGAGCTTAAGTCTTCCCTTTTCATCAACCTTCGCCGGATGATTGCCACGAAACATGCTTGCCAGCCTCAAAACTCTTCAAAAGCTGCCCTTCTGTTGCCGATCGTGGTCCGAAAACCCGAAAAACCGACCGGAGGGCATCAATTCCAAAGGAGGTAGGTTATTCTTGGCTTGAAACCACAGCCGTAGCTCCCTTTCACTCCCTTTTGCTCCACTTCAGACACGATAATAGACCACAAAATGGCCCGGTCCAAGGCCAAAAAGTGTTAGAAATCCCTGAGATTTCGGCGTATTTCTTCGTGGCAGAGGAAGTGGGCGCCCGACATCCCCTAATAGACCAAACGGTGGCGATAACCACTAGATATGGTGTTTATGATTATGGTTCTGGCTCGGAGAAGCGCTCTTTGCAGATCGAAGGAACGGGTATATAGGAGAATGAAAAGCGAAACTAGGCCGGAGGATCTTCATCCAGCGCTGATTGAGCCTTCGCCGCAGACTGCGGAGGGTTCTTGCGGCTCGCAATTACCTTCAGCAGGTAAAGGAAAACCAGAAGATTGATGATGAGCAGGCCGACCCGCAGCCAGGTAAGTTTTCGGAATATCTCGAAAATCTCCCACGGCAGAAACGACGCGGTGATCAGCAGGGTGAGCACTTCGCCCCAGGTCTTTTCGCGGTAGAGACCGATTGCCTCTGCAAGGCTTACAGCGGAATAGCAGAAGGCGACTACACCGATGCGGCGCAGAAGCGGATCATTGAGAACAGCCGCCTTATCGAGGATGAAGTTGACGAGGTGCGATTCGGGGTTGAATCGCATTGCCGAGGCCAGATCCGACAGCACGTCGCCAATGTCCTGATGCAGCAGGCGCAGAGCGCCGATACCCACTGCCGCGAACAGGGTCGCCTGCAGCAGTTTGTAGACCGCAATGAGGATCAGTACTTTGTTGTGTCGCTGCTCGTTCCCAAGTGCCAGCGCTGAGGCGTCGGTCATGATCTCTGGCGACCCGGAACTTGCACGAGTCGTCATCCTATCTTACGTTACGGCGGGCCACGCGGTTCAGGGCCGGCAAGTGCCGTGCAAGCAAAAAGTACCCGGCCACTGACCAGCCAGACTACTTCTTGAGTTTTAGCAATGCTTCGCGATCAACGACATTGCCGTCGATGATCAGCGTGGAAATGCGGCGCGCGTTCCAGACATTCGTGGTTGGGTCTGAGTCGACGACGAGGATATCGGCGCGCCGGTTGGCAGCGATCTGGCCCAGCTCATTCCACCCAAACTGCAGTGCGTAGTTATTGGTGGCAGCGGCAAGGGCTTCGCGCGGCGAGAGGCCGAGGCGCACCAGCATTTCAAGCTCCGTATGCATCGAGATGCCTGGCATGGTGCCCTCAACCGGGGCGCCAGAAGCGGCAAGATAATGCGGATAGGCAGTGAAGATGGTCTCGTTGATTTGCCACAGGCGCATTGCGGCCTGGTCAGCTTTCTTGCGCTGGCTCTCGGTCATCCACCGCTGTCCGCTTGACGGCAGATGGCGCGTCCAGGGAGAAAGCGTGTACACCTTGTCGCCGGTTTCGCGATCCGCAGGCTGCCACATTTCAGAGGGGTCAAGGAGAGACGCGGCAGGCTCATTCCAAAGGTTGCGATGCCCCGGCAGATTGAGAAAGTAGATGCTGAAGGTGGGCATGAGCGCCGCGTGATGGGCGGCGATGAAGTGCGCATAATCGCGCAGGTGCGCATCGGTGGGCGGCAAATGCTGCGCGTAGTCAAATGCGGTGTTGGCGGCCGCGCCGTTCGGGTCGTCAATGAGTGGGCGCTGCAATTCGTCGGGAATTACACCGAGTTCGTAGCGCCCCATGTGCAGCAGCGCATCAACACCGGCCTCAATGCCGACGCGAAAGGGCGTCGCCACAAATTCTCCGTAGGTGACGAGGCCGGCCTGGTGCGCATGGGCGATGATCCACTGACTGTTCGCCGCAGTGAGATCGCCGCCGAGCCACAGCACGCGCGTGCCGAGGCGGGCGGTATCGGCAAGCTGGCGCACGGTGTCTTCAGGGCTGAGCTCGACCGGATGTGCGCCTTCGCGAAGCTTCGCTGTCCATGTGGACTGGCCGATGAGCAGACTCCAGTCATCGGTGGTGCCAATTGAGTCGAGCAGGTAGAGGTGGGGCCGGGGATTGGCGGATGTGTCGATATGTCCGCGGCGAACGTCGGCGCTTGCGACCACCGTGGTGACGCCCATGTAGAGGAAGGCGTTCGCCTGTCCCTGGCTATTCATCCCTGCGAAGCCGTCGACGAGGCCAGGGATGAGGAACTTGCCTGCGCAATCGATTACGCGGGCGTTGGGAGGGATGGGCACATCAACGCGCGAACCAACGGCAGTAATTTTTCCGGCGTCGAGAATGACGATGGCGTCTCGCAGATCTTTTGCGGAGTGGCCCCAGTTGGTGACATCAATCACGGTGCCGCCGGCGAGCACAAGAGGAGCGTCAGGCGGGGCCTGGGCCAGAGGACCCGGACCTGCCAGAATGAGAACGCCGATGCACAAGAGGGCCGAACGAAAAAGTCGCATACTAAAGAAATACTTTTGAGGATTGTCGCACACGCATTTGGGCTGCACGGCCGCAGAGTGCGCCTCAGCGAAAGAAGCGAGCGTGGAGTAACAGGCGGAGATTTGATCGCGATGTGAAGGGCGCAGCATCTACCTCTCGAACCGGCTAGCTGGCCACGAGCGAGCGCCGCTGACGACGTGCAAGCAGGGGCAGCACCTGCGCCTGTGCCTCATCGACAGTGACGCCATACTTGGCGCGCAGCGCGTCCACTTTGCCGTGTTCGATGAAGGAGTCGGGCCAGCCGATGCGGACGACCGGCACGGAGGCACCCATTTCATCGAGCGCTTCGACAACCGAGGTTCCGAAGCCTCCCATCTTGACGTGGTCCTCAAAGGTGACGAAGGCGGCAACGCGGCGCGCGTACTGCTCAATCATTTCGCGGTCGAGAGGCTTGATGAAGCGTGGATTGATAACGGCGGCAGAGAATCCTTCGCGCTCGAGCCTCGCGGCAAGCTCCTGCGCGAGCGTGATCATGGGCCCGAGGCCGAGAATGGCGACGTCGGAACCGTCGGCGATCACTTCCGCCTTGCCGACCGGCAGCACCTCAAGCTCAGGCTTGCGCTGGACACCTGCAACCGTCCCGCGCGGATAGCGGATCGCGGAGGGGCCCTGGATATGCAGGGCCGTCTTCATCATGTCGGCCAGCTCGTTCTCATCCTTCGGCGCCATCAACACCATCTCAGGAATGCCTCGCAGGTAGGCAATGTCGAAGAGGCCGTGATGCGTGGGGCCGTCGTCGCCTGAAAGTCCGGCGCGATCCATGCAGAAGAGCACGGGCAACTTCTGCAGGCACACATCGTGCACGATGGGGTCGAAGGCGCGCTGCAGGAAGGTGGAGTAAATGGCGCAGACGGGACGGAAGCCGCGCGTGGCCATGCCTGCGGCAAAGATGACGCCATGCTCTTCCGCGATGCCTACATCGAAGTAGCGACGGGGATGATGCGGGCGGAAGTGATCGAGGCCGGTGCCGTTGGGCATGGCCGCTGTAACGGCCACCACGCGCGGATCTTCGTTGGCAAGCTGCACCAGTGTGTTGGCAAAGACCTCTGAGTAGGTTGTCTGCGCGGCGACCGTCTTGCCAGTTGCGGGATCGTAGGGTCCGAGACCGTGAAATTTTTTCTGGCCGTCGATCGCAGGCTGAAAACCGCGGCCCTTCTCGGTAAGGATATGCAGCAGAACGGGACGGTCTTCCTTCTTGAGGAAGTTGAAAGTTTCAACCAGCAGCGGCAGGTTGTGCCCATCGATGGGGCCGAAGTACTGCAGGCCAAACTCTTCAAAAAGCATTGAGGGCCAGAGCATGCTCTTGGCAGCTTCTTCAGCGCGGCGCACGACGGTCACGGCGGTCTTGCCGCCAAAGCGCTCGACGAGGCGCGCGGCAGACTCGTGGAAATTCCGGTAGTGCTCGTTGGTGACGATGCGATGGAAATAGCGGGCGATGGCGCCGACGTTGCGGTCGATGGACCACTCGTTGTCGTTGAGCACTACGACAAGGCGCTTGGTCTGCTCGGCGATATTGTTGAGCGCCTCAAACGAGATTCCGTTTGTAAAGGCAGCGTCGCCGGCCACCGCAACAACATTTTCCCTGCCACCTGCCATGTCGCGCGCAACGGCCATGCCGAGTGCGGCGGAGAGAGCGGTGCCGGCGTGTCCCGCGCCGTAGCAGTCGTGCTCGCTCTCAGTGCGCAGCATGAAGCCGTTGAGGCCGCCCGGCTGGCGAATGGTGCCGAACTGCTCGCGGCGGCCGGTGAGAATCTTATGTACGTAGGCCTGGTGGCTTACATCAAAAACAAACTTGTCTGCCGGAGTGTCGAAGACCATGTGCAGAGCCAGCGTGAGCTCCACAACTCCCAGATTCGGGCCGAGATGTCCGCCTGTTTTCGAGAGGGTCTGAATAAGGAAAGCGCGAATCTCTTCTGCGAGTTCAGCCAGCTCAGTGAAGTTCAGCTTTTTCACGTCAGCGGGCGAATGAATCGACTCCAGCAGTGTTCCCATGTGCGTCCTTCCCCCGGGGAAGTGCCGGGTGCCCATGCGAGGTCCCAGGCGAATCGGGGGATGTAACTTCGACAGTCTGGTATCGCGAAGCTCGGCCAGAAGGTGCCCGGACGGGCTCGGATGAACCCAAACCGCGAAATTGCGTCACCCAAGTATAGCAATCGGCGGGTTTGCAGCAGGCCGCCGGAATCGAGGTTGCCATTACCGTAGGACCCGCTACCAGAGGACTAGGACCTTATGGGGCTTCGAATCGGCGGCCAGCCCGCGATGTAGGATTCCGGTAAAGGGAGATGCAGCTTGACGAAGGGCTTGAGAGCGATTCTGTTCGGATTGTTGATGTTGGTCGTTGCTGCGCATCGGCCTCTGCAGGCACAGTTGCCGGAACCGGGCACGGCATCGACGGCTCCGAACCCGCTGGTCGACTCGACGGTGAAGCCCGGCAAGATGCTGCTTTTCGATCTCGATACCCGGTTTGCCAAGGATGTTGCTGAGCACGGCGGTGCGGCCTTCGCAGACTGGTTTGCCGATGACGCGGTCGCGCTTGGCAATGGAAAGTCGCCGATCTTTGGCAAAGCGGCCATTGTTAAGTCTTCAGCGTGGTCACCGAAGCAATATCAGCTGACGTGGACTCCGACCGATGCCGTGATGGGCCCTTCGGGCGACATGGGCTACACGTGGGGACACTTCGAAGGCCACAGCAAAGACGCGAACGGAAATCCTGTGACCACGTCGGGCCGCTACATCACGGTGTGGCGCAAGGAGCCGGATGGAAGCTGGAAGGTTGTGCTGGACGCAGGCGCCGACGAACCTGCGGACGCGGGCGACTGTTGCAAGCTGCCGGGACCGGGCGAGTAACGAGGCCGGCTCACGCATCCAGTTGCGCGTCGACGCGCATGAGACAATGCCCTCGACAGAGTTCCCTGCTGCTTCCGCTTCCGAATGGCAATCCTTTCGAACGTCCTGAATTTCCTGTTTGGCAGGCCGCTGGCCACCAGCGAAGAGCGCGCGGAGCATATCGGTCCCGGCGCCGGGGTTCCAATTTTCGGCCTCGATGCGCTGAGCTCGGCGGCATACGGACCTGAGGCCGCGCTGACGCTGCTGATCCCGCTGGGGCTGATGGGTGTGCGCTACATTGTGCCCGTCAGCGCGGCGGTCGTGATCCTGCTGACGATTGTCTACTTCAGCTATCGGCAGACGATCGAGGCGTATCCCAAAGGCGGCGGTTCTTACACGGTTGCCAGCGAGAACCTGGGCCGGAGCGCCGGGCTGCTGGCCGCAGCCGCGTTGATGATCGACTACATTCTGACAGCGGCGGTGGGCATCTCGGCGGGAATCGGCGCCCTGATTTCTGCCGCGCCGAGTTTACGGCCACACACGCTCGAACTGTGCCTTTGGCGTGCTGGTGGCGCTGACCATCGTGAACATGCGCGGCGTTCATGATGCGGGCGTGGTCTTCATGGTTCCCACATACCTGTTTGTGGGCACGCTGCTGATTGTGATCGCTGGTAGGGGCTTGCATGCCGTCACCGGGCCATCCGCACCCGGCAACGCCGCTGCCGGTGCTGCCGCCGGCAACAGAAGCGATGAGCCTGTGGCTGATGCTGAAGGTCTTCTCTTCCGGCTGCACGGCGATGACGGGCGTAGAGGCGGTGAGCAACGGCGTGATGGCGTTTCGCGATGACACGCGTCGCAACGCCAAGATCACGCTCACGATCATCATTGCGATGCTGGCCGTGCTGCTGCTGGGCATCGCGCTGCTGTGCCGGGCGTATGGAGTGGGAGCAGCGGAGCCGGGCAGCGCGCACTACGAGAGCGTGCTTTCGATGCTGACGCGCGCGGTGATGGGCCGGGGCTGGTTCTACTACGTCACCATGGGGTCGGTGCTGCTGGTGCTCTCGCTCTCGGCGAACACCGCCTTCGCGGATTTTCCGCGGCTGACGCGGGCGATTGCGTCGAACAACTATCTGCCGCACGTCTTTCTGCTGCGCGGGCGCAGGCTGCTCTACTCGTGGGGAATCTATGTGCTGGTCACGCTGACGGCAGTGCTGCTGATTCTTTTTGGCGGCGTAACCGACCGGCTGATTCCTCTGTATGCGATTGGCGCCTTTCTGGCTTTTACGCTCTCGCAAGCCGGCATGGTGGTGCACTGGAGCAAGAAGGGCAACCGCGGCCGCATGCTCGTAAACGGGCTGGGCGCCATCGCGACTGGCATTACGACGCTGGTGGTGCTGGTGGCCAAGTTTGCCGAGGGCGCCTGGATCACGGCGTTACTGGTCGCCGTGATGATACTGGCCATGCGTGCAGTCAACAGACACTACCGCCGCGTGGCTCGG
Source organism: uncultured Acidobacteriaceae bacterium (assembly GCA_963839215.1). Classification (GTDB taxonomy): domain Bacteria; phylum Acidobacteriota; class Terriglobia; order Terriglobales; family Acidobacteriaceae; genus Telmatobacter. The sequence continues at coordinate 118,244 of CAWITZ010000006.1, forward strand.
GAAACAGCGTTGAACCGGCCCATCGAGCCGAGCGAAATTGTGGAACCGATTGTGGTGATGCCAATCGACCAGTGGAACCGCATCAGCGAAAAGGGACTGTCGTTTGCTCTCTCCATGTCGAACGATATTCGTTGCGTGCATGTAGTGAGCGAGGACGAACCGGATCGGATCTGCGAGGTCTGGGAGAAGGACGTGGCAGCGCCGCTGCGCGCTGCGGGCAAATGCGTGCCGCACCTTGAAGTGCTGCGGTCGCCGTACCGCTCAATCGTGCAGCCCGTGGTGGATTACGTGCTGAAGGTGGAACAGGAGTCCACGGTGCGCAAGGTGTGCGTACTGGTGCCGGAGCTGGTGGTGAAGCACTGGTGGGAAAATCTGCTCCACAACCGCCGTGCCGACCTGCTGAAGGTCATCCTGCTGGTGCGCGGCAACCAGCGCGTCGTGGTCATCAACATTCCCTGGTATCTCGAACGAGACTGAGCAGCGGTCTGCCACTTCCCTTGCCCGGCGGGAAATCGCTCTGTCTCAATCCACTCCTGTTGCCCGCTACCTTCGGGAAGGCCCATCCGTCCTAGTGACTGACCCTCTTGGGAAACGCTTTATACCCGCCCGGCCCGCTATGGCGCGGCAACGCCCAGGGCGCTTCATCGAAGTGGGGGTCAGACGGTAATCTATAGAAGCACAGCAATCGAGCTACGGCGCCGGCGCGGTAAGGGAAAACCCGGAGCGCATGCAAGCGACCCGGCAGGGTACCGAGGAGAGTCTTAACTTGAAGAGAAAGATGTTGCTTTTGATTTTGGCGGCCATTCCGGCCGCGCTTCTGCCCCTCGCGGCCATCAGCCAGGTCGAACCAGAGAAGCCCCAGGCGACCACGAGCGCTCCCACGCACAAGTACGAGCTTTTTGCCGGATGGGGCTACACCAGCTTGAACCAGGTGAGCCAGTCCAACAACGGCCTGCAGGGCATAACCGCTTCGGCTACTCGCGACTTCGGCAAGTATTTTGGCGTTACTGTCGACGGTGGTTACTACGGATGGACGGTCACCCGCGCGAACCCGGTACGGTCCACCGTGGATCTCTATCTGGCAGGTCCGGTTGTGCATGCCCCTCTTTATGAGCGGCTGGACATCTTTGTGCATGGACTCTTCGGCGCAGTTCATACGGGAGGCGATGTGGTGATCTCGCCGAACTATTCCTTCGCGGGTGGAGTCGGGCTTGGCCTCGACTACAAGCTGAAGTCAGAACATTGGGGACTCCGCGCCTATGGCGACGATATTGGCTCGGCGTTTACGCTTACGCCCTTCCAGCCTGGCTTTTCACCCCATGTGCGTTGGAACGCGCGTGCCTCGGCAGGCGTGACCTACAAGTTCTAAGCGGGGCAATCTTAGAGGGCAAGAGGTTCGCTATGCAGGCCGTCAGCGTGATTGCCACGGTCCTCAACGAAGCTGAGGATATTCCGCGGCTTGTCGCCAGCCTGTTGCGCCAACAGCCCGCGGCGGCGGAAATCGTTATCGTGGATGGCGGCTCGAGCGATGGCACGTGGGAGTGGCTGAACGAAACGGCGCGGCACAATCCTGCCTTTCGACCCATCCGTGATGAATCCTGCAGTTTGAAGTTCTGTCCCGGGCCGGTTTCGCGTGGGCGCAACGTGGCAATCGCGGCAGCCGGCTCAGATTTGATTGCCTGCGTGGATGCCGGATGCACCTACACGCCGGACTGGCTTGCGCAGATTACGGCGCCGATCCGGAATGGCGAGGCCGAATATGCGCTGGGTGGAGCATGCCTGGATATGCGCGACCCCACGGTATGGGATCTTGCGTCGGCGCCATTTCTCGGCGTGAAGCTCTCGATGACCGCGAAGACAAAGTCGTGCACGGCACGCTCGATGGCGTTTACGAAAGATCTGTGGCAACGCGTCGGCGGATTTCCTGAAACCGTGCTGCTGGGCGACGACACACACTTCGATCTCGAAGCGCGTCGCGTGACGCAACCTGCATTTGTGCTCGGCGCAAAGGCAATCTACCGCCCGCAGAACGGATTCATGGCTGCATGCAAACAGCTTGCACGCTACTCGCTCAGCGACGGCATTCTCGGCGTGCGCCCGGTGCGGCTCTTTCGCAACGCAGGGCGCTGCATCGCGGAAGTAGTGGCGCTGGCTGTGTTGCCGTGGACGTGGATTCCGCTGGCTGCGGTGCTGGCGCTTGAAATCTACTTCGCCTACAGGCTCGACTGGCTCTTTCCAAAGATGCTGAAGCCACATGCATGGCTGGCAAGATTGATCTACTCGATCATTGTGCCCTGGATCGTGGCTGCAAATCAGATCCGCGGTGGCATGACGAAGACGAACCCGACCAACGCGCAGAACCGGCAGCAGGGATAGTCATTTCACCTGCATCGGATTGCATCGGATTGACTCGCTGATAAAAACAAGAGCCGCCGCGATTCCTCACGAACGGCTCCTGAATCTGTTGCACACCCAAAGATAAGTCATGAGCTAGCCGAGCAGAATGCGGGCCAGCTCTCAGGCTTCTTCGGCCTCGCGCAGCTTCGCCAGCACGGCGAAGTCTTCGAGCGTAGTGGTGTCGCCTTTCACTTCGCCATGTGTGGCGAGCTCGCGTAGCAGGCGGCGCATGATTTTGCCGCTACGTGTCTTGGGCAGCGCGTCGGTAAAGCGGATATCATCCGGGCGGGCCAGCGAGCCAATCTCCTTCGAGACCCATTTGCGCAGCTCGTCCTTCAACTCTTCGCTTGGCTTGTTGCCGCTTTCAAGCGAGACAAAGGCGGCAATGGCCTGGCCTTTCAGGGGGTCGGGACGGCCAACAACGGCGGCTTCAGCAACCTTGGGATGCGCAACCAGCGCGGACTCGACTTCCATAGTGCCGAGGCGGTGGCCGCTCACGTTGATCACGTCATCGACGCGGCCCATCAGCCAGAAATAGCCATCGGCGTCCTGGCGCGCGCCGTCGCCGGTGAAATAGCAGCCTTCGACGTCGCTCCAGTAGGTCTTCTTGTACCGCTCCGGATCTCCGTAGACTGTACGCGCCATCGACGGCCAGGGCTTGCGGATGACGAGCAATCCCCCGCTGCCCGCCGGTACGGGGTTGCCCTCCTTGGTTACGACTTCTGGCTGGATGCCGAAGAACGGCCGCGTGGCAGAGCCGGGCTTGGCGGCGACCGCGCCGGGAACGGGCGAGATCATGATCGCGCCTGTTTCGGTCTGCCACCAGGTGTCGACGATGGGGCAACGGTTGTGGCCAATCTTCTCGCGGTACCACATCCATGCCTCGGGATTGATGGGCTCACCGACTGTGCCGAGCAGGCGCAGGGAGTCGAGCTTGTACTTGTCGACGTATTCGTCGCCCCACTTGATGAAAGCGCGAATAGCGGTAGGCGCGGTGTAGAAGATGGTGACCTTGTGATCGTCGATGATCTTCCAGAAGCGCGAAAAATCCGGGAAGTTGGGAGCGCCCTCATACATCAGCACGGTCGCGCCGTTCTGCAGCGGGCCGTAGACGACATAAGAGTGACCGGTAACCCAGCCGATATCCGCCGAGCACCAGTAGATGTCGTCGTCGCGCATGTCGAAGATGTATTTCGTGGTGAGGTAGGTCTGCACGGCATAGCCGCCGGTGGTGTGGACCAGGCCCTTGGGCTTGCCGGTGGTGCCGGAAGTGTAGAGGATGTAGAGCTGATCTTCAGAGTCAAGCGGCTCAGCCGGACACTCGGTGGGGGCATGGGCAACGATGTCGTGCCACCACCAGTCGCGGCCTTCGACCATGGTTACGGGCGAGCCGGTGCGCTGGTAAACAACGACGTGGCGCACGGTTGGGCAGGACGGCAGAGCCTCATCCACGGCGCGCTTGAGCTGGATTTCGCCACCGCGTCGATAGCTTGTGTCCTGCGTGATGACGGCGACACAACCGGAGTCGTTGACGCGGTCTGCGATGGCATGGGCAGCGAAGCCACCGAAGATAACCGAGTGGACAGCGCCGATGCGCGCGCAGGCGAGCAGCGCGATGGCAAGCTCGGGCGTCATGCCCATGTAGACGGCCACGCGGTCGCCCTTCTTGATACCGAGAGCCTTCAAAGCGTTAGCAAACTTCTGCACTTCCGCATGCAGCTCGGCGTAGGTGAGTTTGCGCACCTCGCCCGGCTCCCCTTCCCAGATAATTGCAGTCTTGTCGCGGCGCGGCCCGTCGAGGTGACGATCGAGGCAGTTATAGCTTAGGTTGATCTTTCCGCCCACGAACCATTTGGCCCAGGGAAGATTCCATTCGAGCACTTTCTCCCAGGGCTTGAACCAGTGCAGTTCCTGCGCGACGCCGGCCCAGAAGGCCTCAGGATCTTCGATGGATTTCTTGTACAGGATCTCGTACTCTTCAAGGCTTTTGATGTGCGCCTTCCGGCTGAACTCCTCGGGAGGGGGAAAGACACGATTTTCGCGCAGGATTGAATCCAAGTCCTGACTTGCGAGCGACGACACGGGGATTGAAGACATTCGGATCCTTTACAAGGGAAAAATGGTCGCATGGCGGGGCGTTCGACCTCTCGACGCACCGTGGAAGCTTCCGTGGGAGCAACTTTATCGAGCCGGGCCTACAGGCGGCAAGTGATGGTCGCGGGCAGGCGGCAAGTGGCAAACAAATCTCCACGCGGAGAGATCGGCTCCCGCTCAGGAACCCGACTTCTCGAGCTGCTCATGCGGAGGGGCATTCAGCTCGTCCCAAATCAGCGTGCCATGCGTTTCCTTCAGCAGCAGCGTCCCGCACATAAAGCACAGGGCGGCCACGCCAATGGGGTAGAAGAGCCCGGCGTAGATGTTTCCAGTTGAGGCGCAGAGGCTGAGCCCTATCAGGGGCAGGAGGCCGCCGAAGACTCCATTGCCAATGTGATACGGCAGCGACAACGAGGTGTAGCGCACCTTGGCCGGAAAGGCTTCAACCAGGTAGGAAGCGATGGGTCCATACGTCATTGCGGAAAGAAGACCTGAAGCATGACGAGCAGGATCAGCGAGGTCCGATGCGCGTTGACCGCCTCGCGGGCCGGGACCATCGCGCCTGTCGCATCCTGCGTTAGCGGGGTCAGGTGGATTGCGCCCGTGACCCGGTCCTTGACTGAGCTGACCGAGACGACATTGTTGCCCGCGGCCTTTTGCATTCCGCGGTAGATGGGCAGATACAGGAATGTGGCGAGCAGCATCGAGGTCATCATGAGCTTCTTGCGCCCTATGCGGTCTGAGAGCGTGCCGAAGATGACGTAGAACGGGAGCGCAGCCAGCGTGGCAATCGCCACCACGATGTACGCGGTATGAGCGTTGAGCCTGAGAATGGTTTGCATATAAAACAGCGCGTAAAAGGAGCCGGTATACCAGACGACGCCCTGACCGGCGGTAGCGCCGAACAGCGAAATGAGTACCTGCTTGAGATTTGTCCAGTTGGCGAAAGCATCCGTAAGCGGCTTGGCCGAGGTCATGCCGGTCGACTTGAGGTGGCGAAAGATCGGTGACTCCTTCATCCTGACGCGGATGTAGAGAGAAGCAGAACGAGCACGAGCGAAAGCAGGAACGGAAGGCGCCAGCCCCAGTTCTGAAAAGTGGCCGGATCCATGCTCTGCTGGGTTGTGATGATCGCCGCAAGAGATAGCACGAAACCAAAGCTCGCAGTCACTTGAATGAAGCTGGTGTAGTAGCCCCGCTTTCCATCGGGGACATGCTCCGCTACGAAGACCGCGGCGCCTCCATACTCACCGCCAATAGCGAGGCCCTGCAGCACGCGAATAACGATGAGAACGAGGGCGAGAGCCATCCGGCGGTCTTGAATGTGGGAAGCAGGCCGATAGACGCGGTGGAAAAGCCCATGATCGGTAAGGGTAATGATGAAGGCGATGCGCCGGCCGAAAAAATCACCAATGCGGCCGAAGAAGAGCGCGCCGAAGGGGCGCACGACAAAGCCCACAGCAAATGTGGCGAGGTAGGCAATCAGCGCGAAGGTGTCGTTGCCGGGAGGATAGAACTTGAGGGCAAGAACGTTCGAGAGCGAGCCGAAGATAAAGAAGTCATACCATTCGATAAGGGTTCCGCCGGAGGCGGCAAAGAGGACCTTCCACACATTCGGCGTTTCGGTTGCGGGAGCTTGCTGCGCCAAGGGGCTTGCCATGGGTTCAGGTAACCATGCGTGTGCGCCGCGGGCGGTGTCAAGTTAATTTCTGCACGATGCCCGATCGAAAAGAGCAGCGCTCAGTGGATCATCTTCGACTTGTGCTGCATGTAGTCCATCAGCAGGTATTCACCCAGGGTGTGCGGGCTGGTGAAGTAGGCTTTGCCGCGGCACATCTCCGAGACCTTGTGAACGAACTGCACCAGACCGTGGTCCTGCGCCAGCATGAAAGTGTTAATCATGATGTTCGAGCGCTTGCACCTCGCCACCTCCTCAAGCGTTTCGCTCACCACCAGCGGATCGAGGCCGTAGGCATTTTTGTAGATGCGGCCATCGGGCAGGGTAAGCGCGGAGGGCTTGCCATCCGTGATCATTACGATCTGCTTCATATCCTTGCGCTGGCGGGCAAGAATGCGCTGCGCAACGCGCAGGCCTTCGCGGGTATTGGTGTACCAGGGACCGACCTTGACTCGGGCGAGCTGCGAGACGGGCATCTCTTCTGCCGAGTCATGAAAGAGCACGAGCGAAAGAGAGTCGCCGGGATACTGGGTGCGGATGAGGTGCGAAAGCGCCATCGCGACTTTCTTGGCGGGCGTAAACCGGTCTTCGCCGTAAAGAATCATTGAGTGCGAGCAGTCGAGCATCACGACGGTTGCGCAGGAGCTCTGGTACTCGCACTGATGCACGTGCAGATCTTCGTACGCGAGATTCAGTGGCAGGCCGATGCCTTCCCGGGCAATGGCCGAGGTAAGTGTCGCGATGCAATCGAGGTTGAGCGTGTCGCCGAACTCATAATGCCGGGGCGCGCCACTGGCCTCGATGCCCGTTGCCCAGTGGCGGGTATCGTGGCGCCCGAAGCTTGATTTGCCCAGCGAGCCAAGCAGATCGCGCAGCGTCTTGTAGCCGAGAAAATCGAGGCTCTTGTCCGTCACCTCGAAGCGGACTTCGCTTTCGTTTTCGCCGATCTGGCCGCCAGCGCCTGTCGATGGATCCTGAGACTCCGAAGAGGAAATGTAGTTCTGCTCTTCAAGGCGCTGGATGAGCTTATCGATCAACTCTTCGAGTTTGCCTTCAGCAGACATCTGCGCTATTTGCTTCTGAATCTCATCATCAAATAACTCGCCCGATTCGAGGAGATTGCGCAACGCTTCGCGCAGGTCGTCGAGATTGTCGGCGTAGCCCTGGTAGTCCGCGTAGGGATCGCGAAAGCCTGAGTCGAGAAAGTAGTCAGAGAGCGCGTCGAGCAGGCCCTCGAGATCAATCTCGGAGGCTAGGTCGCCGTTGTATTTTGTATAGCGAACACCCTTCATGGGATAACCCTCGGCCGATTGCCATTGCTAGTTGTATCCGCCTCGCCCTGAACCGCGGCGACCGCGCTGCCACTCCTCGAACTCGCGCTCAACGTCCGGCTTTTCCTGTCCGCGGCCTGTTTTTTCCTGCGCGGTAAAGACGCGCTCTTCACTGCGGCTGAGCTTGCGGTGCGCCACCATGCCTTCGAGCAGGAACTCCGCCGCCGCCACGACGCGATGCGGATCGTCAGAGCCCTTGAGACCAAGCGGGGTGAGCTTGTCGAAGAGGCCGTGAATCTGCGTGAGGTCGGCAAGCGCAGCGGCAGTGGACTGGTCGTCATCGAGCTTGACCGAGCCGCTCAGGTTGAACCATTGCTCAATCTGCTGAGTGTTGGTGTCGGCAAAATATTGGTCGTAGATTTTTCCCACGGCAGTGTGAATGAGGTCGCGCACCACTCTGTCGGCTCCGCGCATCTCACCCTCATACTCGAGTTCAAGCTTGCCGGTGATGCCTGGCAGCGCGGCAAAAAGATCGCTGAGGCGCGGCAGAATCAGCGTCTCGTTCTGCACGATGGCACGCCGCTCGGCGTTGGAGAGAATCAGTTCCATGGTGGCGATGGGCAGACGCTGGCTGACGCCGCTGCGCTTGTCGACCTTCTTGTCTTCACGGGCCGAGAACGCTACCTGCTCCACGATTTCGCGCAGATATTGCGGAATTTCAACGGGAAGCGCACCGCGATCCGACCACGCCTCTTGCGCAGTGATGGCAATTCCCTCTTCCAAGGTTTCAGGGTAGTGCGTGCGAATTTCGGAGCCGATGCGGTCTTTGAGCGGGGTGACAATTTTGCCGCGCGCAGTGTAATCCTCGGGATTCGCGCTGAAGACCAGAGCGACGTCGAGAGCGAGCCGCACGGGGTAGCCCTTAATCTGCACGTCACCTTCCTGCATGATGTTGAAGAGCGCCACCTGAATCTTTCCGGCAAGATCGGGCAGCTCGTTGATGGCAAAGATGCCGCGATTGGCGCGCGGCAACAGGCCGTAGTGCATGGTGAGCTCGCTTGAAAGATCCTGCGCGCCACGCGCTGCCTTGATGGGGTCGAGATCGCCTATGAGGTCGGCCACAGTTACGTCGGGCGTGGCCAGCTTTTCAACATAGCGTTCGTCGCGGGAGAGGAAAGCGATGGGCGTAGCTTCATGCAGCTCGGCAACCAGGTCGCGGCACCGTTTGCAAAGCGGTGCATAGGGATTGTCGTGGATTTCGCAGCCTGCGATGTAGGGCAGCCGCTCGTCGAGCAGCGCCGTGAGCGCGCGCAGAATGCGGCTCTTGGCCTGGCCGCGCAGGCCGAGCAGGATGAAATTCTGCTTCGACAAAATTGCGTTGACGATTTGCGGAACCACCGTATCTTCGAAGCCGACAATGCCTGGGAAAAGCGTTTCGCGCTTTCTGAGCCGGACAATGAGATTGCCGCGCAACTCGTCCTTCACCGTGCGAGTTTTCAGGCAGGCCTCGGAGTAGTGTGTGCTCCTGCGTAGTTCCCCAAGCGTCTGGGGAAGGGTGTGAGCTGTCGCCATCGGTAGCTCCTATGGGCCGCGTTGATTGATCAACAACGCACAACAACGGCATTTATGAAGTAGACGTGCCGCGATCCGAATCCGCTTTCTTCGTTCACCCTGGGGGTCGGGTTACTGCCAGAGAATACCTCGGGTCTCGCGCGCCGTGGGGAAAGGGCAGCCATACCTCGAGTCGAACGCGGGTGGTCTTACTCGGGTGGCCGCACTCTGGTGGTCGCACTCGGGCCATGGATGGCGGCCATGTCGGCGGCCATGTTCGCAGTATGCTCCGTTTCGCGCAATTCGCCAAGGCGCCCAAGAAAGACGCCCCCGCCTTCTGCAGATTCAGCGCCTGACCGACCGAACTCCAACAACCTAACTCCAACCAATTCACCGCTTCAATTTTCCGCCTGGTGAACCGCTTGGAGACGGCGAGACTTATCGGCTATTCTGCTTTCGCGATACCAATTGCTCTTTGAGCGGCACAGGTGCCACCCGGCGTGCGCTCGCGCTCAAACAAACCTGAGAAGACAGGAACACACCCTGATGCGCATTTCCACCGCCGCCGGTTTGCTGGTTCAAGCATGCTGTGTCCTACCTGTCCTTTGCCTGGCGCAGGGGCACGCGAATGAAACGCTGATTCCGGCGAAGTCCGCGGTTTCCCCCGCCGCGCCAGCGGCTGTACCCGCAGTTCCGTCTCCTGCTCAATTGGCGCCTGCTCCATTTTCAACCTCGCCAATCCTCGGTCCATCGCTCGATACGGTGAAGCAGACGCTTGATTCGGTGCGCGTCGACAAGTGGAAACGCGGCACTGTGCGCGACGAGGCGGCTGGCGACATCAACTCCATTCAGCGCGAGATGCAGGAGAATCTGCCTCCGCTGATGAAGGAGGCTGATGCGACACAGGGGGCGCTGAGCAAAGTGCTGCCCGTTTCAGCCCACGTGGATGCCCTGTACGATGTTCTGCTTCGCGTGCTCGAGGCCGCACGAATTTCTGCGCCCGACGATCAGGCCACGTCCATCCGCCTGGCCCTGAACGCCCTCGGCAGTGCGCGTCTCGCCCTCGACAAGCAGGCGCTGGCGCGGGCCAACGCGCAGGAAAAACAAGTTGCGGACCTGCACGCCGCGGTGGAGAAACAGGCCGCTTTCAAATGCCCTGCTCCGCCGCCGACGCCGGTTTGCGCCAAACCCGCGGTGAAGAAGCCTGCGAAGAAAGCCCCGGCAAAGCCTGCTGCCAAGCCAGATTCGGCGGCAACGCCTGACGCAAAAAAACCGGCTTCGACAACGACGGCGCCAAAGCCACAATAGAAAGCCCAAATATCCGGCTCTTCAGGCCTTAGCGCGCGTGGCGCTTCTGGTGCCACTCCCATGCCGTGCGGATGATCTCGTCCAGCTGCGTATAGCGGGGCTTCCAGCCCAGTTCGCGCATTGCCTTCTCTGAACTGGCCACGAGCACCGCGGGGTCGCCGGAGCGGCGGGGGTGCAATTCGGCGGGAATCGGATGCCCGGTGACACGGCGCGCCGACTCAATGACCTGCTGCACGCTGAAGCCGCGGCCGTTGCCAAGGTTGAAGATCAGGCGGCTGCTCGCCTCAAGTGCGTCCTCAAGCGCATCCAGGGCCAACAGGTGCGCATCGGCCACGTCTGAAACGTGGATATAGTCGCGAATGCAGGTGCCGTCGGGTGTGGGATAGTCGCTGCCGTAGATGCGGATAGACTGCCTGCGGCCCAGCGCCACATCGAGAATAAGCGGAATGAGATGTGACTCCGGCTCGTGGGCTTCTCCCCGCACCACGCCCAGGGGTGTCTCCGGGGCTCCGGCCACGTTGAAATAGCGGAGCGAGGCGTAGCGCAGGCCGTAGATCTGGTTGAACCAACGCAACATATGCTCGACCAGAAGCTTTGACTCGCCGTAGACGTTTGTCGGCTTCAGGCTCGCATCCTCGGTAATCGGGACGGATTCGGGTTCCCCGTAAACTGCCGCGGTTGAGGAAAAAACCAGGCGGCGGGGTCCGTCAGCGAGCATCGACTCAAGGAGCGCCAGCGTTGAGGCCGTATTATTCCGGAAAAACATCTCCGGTTGCACCATGGATTCGCCGGCTTCAATGAGCGCAGCAAAGTGCAGAACGGCGTCGAAAGGAGCGCCGGAATTCGCTGCGTCTTTGAAGATGGCGTCAAGCAGAGAGCGGTCGGAAAGTTCTCCCTCGATAAAGCTGCAGCCGGCGGGGAGCAGTTCCCGCCGACCATGGCTCAAATTATCGAATACAATGGCGTTGTGACCTGCCCCGGCGAGGCGTCCGGCAACCGTTCCGCCAATGTATCCAGCACCGCCGGTAACCAGAATCTTCATAAAAAGGCTGTCTTCCGTGAGCGCTTTGGGGTACCTTGAGTCTATTACACTAGGCTGGGTGGAGTGGCAGCGCCCTTAACCCGAGACCGCAAAGAAGCGGCAGCCGGCCTTTTATTTTCGGTACCCTAATCGAGTAAAAATCTGAGAGTTTAGAGAACGTGGCTTCCGGGTAAACCGAACCTTCGTTCCCTTCATCTAAAGGGACTAGTAGCAACTCTTCGTTCTTTGCCTTGGACCGTGCATTTCGGTGCGTTTTTGAAACGTGTATTCGAACCTTGCCGCAGAAAGTCCGAGGAGCATGATGGGACCGAGGTTTTTCGCACATTCCTTGCCAGGGACTGGCAGCAATTCAATGATTATTTCCGGTCTGATTATTTCCGGGCTCCATCAGAGGAATTCATCCACGGAACTGTCGCGATGCGCTAATCGACTCGCCAGACGCCGGAAATGGATGGGCATTTGCGATCAATAAACCCTCGGGCTCGATCCACTTCGGAGATTCCCTCTCCCCGAACCACGACACCAGCCGTTTTCATTGCTGTGATTGAGGTTTTTTAGCTATGCCGACGAATTACCCGGGACGAATCAACTTTGGCTTACTCCCAGAGCCGGAGGGCAGGTCGGGATCGTTTGTAACCGCTGCGGTTATAAACCTGATGATTCTGGCAGCCGTTCTGTATATCGGGATGATGGCAAAGCACGCGATCGAACAGCACCACTTTGAGCAGACGGAGTTGATTTTCCCTACCACGCCTCCGCCGCAACCGAAGATCAAGGTGCCGCCGCCGCCCAAGCTGCCCGAGCCGCCAAAGCAGCCGGAAGTGAAGCTCGAAGCCCCGAAGATCAATCTGCCCAGGCCCGAGCCCAAACCCGCGTTGAAGCCAATTGAGATGGAAGCGAAGGTAAACACGCCTCAGCTCAAATCCGCCCGGCCGGCGATTACGCTTGCGCCGCAACCCAAGGCGGCCCTCACGGCGGCAGCCCCGTCCCTCACGCCGCAGCAGCATCCATCAACTGCGCCGGTGCATTTCGGCGACATACAGGGCGTAACGCCGAATCCGGCAGCAACAAGACCCGCAACCGTGGCCGCGATCGGGAATCCTTACGGTGGAAACCAAGGTCCAGCAGTAGCGCCGCGCGGCGTGGTTGGATCGACCGGCCTCGGCAACGGAACACGCTCCGGATCGAATGCCGGCACGGTAGGCAAAGTAGCGTCGGCCGGAATTCCGGGGGGAACCGGTACCGGGCAAACCTACTCCGGGGGCAAGGTGGCGTCTGCGGGTATTCCGGCAGAGACCGTCAAGTCTGCTGTTGCTCCCACAACGGCAGTGCAACCGGCATCGACGAACCTGGAGGTTCTGTCGAAGCCCGCCGTGCAATACACTGCTGAAGCGCGCCAGATGAAGGTGCAGGGTGACGTGATTCTACGCGTGACGTTCACAGCCGCCGGGCAGGTGGTGGTGGATGGCGTTGTGCGCGGCCTGGGCCACGGACTCGATGAAGAAGCTCGTCGGGTTGCGGAGAGAATTCGCTTTCGCCCTGCGACCCGCAACGGGCAGGCAGTCGACTTAACAACAAATATAACCATCACCTTCCAGCTGGCCTGATGCTGGGGGCGTGACCAAAGAATTACCCGGCAAAGGCCAACCCGGGTGTTGCGGGCGCTACAAGACCTGCCGGAGAATATAGTTAAGAACACCAGGAGCATGAAATGACGTTTAGAAAGATTTGCCTGACCTTGCTGACCTTGGCGCTCGGCGTGTCGAGTGCAAATGCCAAGAAGAAGACGCCCAAGTTCGAGCCGGGTCATCAGCTGACTGCCGATCAGGCGGCGCTGGTGCAAAAGGCGGTCGCCCAGGAGAAGCTGATCATCAAGGCGATTCAACAACGCACTCCCCTGGTGGAAACTTATATTCAGGACACCAAGCCGGATGAAAAGCTCTACACCATACCGATCAGCGACCAATACACCTTGAGCCGCGTCGATTTCGGGAAGGGATTCTTCGACAAGGAATACGAGGTTCGCGACGGCAAGAAGACCGGCTTCTTCAAAGGTTCGTTTTCGGCGATTACGGGCCTCACCAAGGCTCTGGGCCTCGACAAGCGATTCACGTACAATCCCACCGGCTTCATGCAGATGATGTTCCTGGACCCGTCAGGATTCGACGAGCAGCATTACGTCTTCAGCTATGTGCGCCGTGAATTTCTGGGACAGGTTCGCTGCTGGGTCTTTGATGTGCATCCCAAGGTGACCGGCATGGGCCGCTTTTACGGCCGCATCTGGATCGAGGATCAGGATGGCACCGTTGTTCGCTTTAACGGCACCTACACGGGATCGAACTCCGACGACGATTCCCGCTACTACTTCCACTTCGATAGCTGGCGCATGAACGTGCAGCCCGGATTGTGGCTGCCGGTTGCGATCTACGTGGAGGAAACCAACCGCGGTGACAACAGCAAAGGCATCGGCCTCAAGGCGCAGACGCACTTCTGGGGTTACGCCCTCAAACTGCCCACACGCGATAGCGAGAATGTGAGCATGAAGATTGAGGATGCGGTCGACAAGAGCGATGACTCCCAGGATGTAAGCCCGCTGCAGGCCTCGCGCGAGTGGGTGCTGCAGGCTGAGAACAACGTGCTTGACCGCCTTGAAGAAGCAGGCCTGCTGGCTCCGCTTACTCCCGGCGGCTACGAAAACACGGTTCTCGACCAGATCGTGACCAACCTTGCGGTGCCGAACAATCTTGCGTTCTCAAGTCCGGTTCGCTGCCGCGTGCTGCTGGTCAATACGATTGAAGCGACCACGGTCGGCAACACAATCCTGATCAGCAAGGGGCTGATCGATACGCTGCCGAATGAAGAAGCAATCGCCTCGGTTGTTGCCTTCCAGTTGGCCCATGTCACGCTTGGCCATCACACGGACACACGCTATGCTTTCAACGATCGCCTCATGTTTCCCGACGAAGCGACCTTCCGCCGGATCGACATGAATCACACGGATAGCGACAATGCGTCGGCCGCAAAGAAGGGCATGGAGTACATGCAGGCGTCGATGTACAAGGACAAGCTGCCCAGCGCCGGCCTCTACTGGGCGCAGCTTGCCGATCGTGGCAAGGATCTGAGGGCGCTGAACACGCCTCTGCTGGGCGATTCAATGCTGCAGCCGGATGGCTCGCCCTGGATGACCGCCTTGGCACACGAGGCGCCAAAAATCAGCTGGGATGATATGACCCAGCTTCCAGCGCTGCCGCTGGGAAGCTGGCTGAAGACTGACCCGTGGGATGACCACGTCCGCATGCTGAATGCCAAGCGCTTTGCCCCGATGCTTGCGCACGACAAGATGCCGCTTGAAGTGACGCCGATCTACTTCAGGCTGCAGCGCTACGAACAGGCCAATGCAGCTCCCCCGCCGGCCGCGCCGAGCACACCACAACCCGCTGCGGAACCGCAGGGCGGAACACCGCCCGCGCAGCAACAACCACAGGAGGGGCCGCAGCCAGCCGCTGCGGCACCTTCTCCGCAGTGATCAGCTAAGTACTGCTCCCCGGGCCGGGCTCTCGCGCAAATCGCGTCCCGGCCTTCCTATTTTGACTTGGATCATCAGCACAAGAAGCCGAGCAGAGCTTCATCCTGAACCGAAACACCTTAAACAACATGAGACGATCTGCAGTTTTTTTTGCTTTTTGCGTGCTTTGCGCCGGGACACTTCGAGCCCATGCGCAGGTTGAGCCGTCAGCGACACGGCATCAGTTCACCCTGTCGGCCGGTGGCATGGGATCCATCTTCCAGCCCGACTATGCAGGCTTCCTATACCAACCCGAAGCCAGTCCTCACCCTCTGATAGGGTTTGGTGGATACGTCGACTTCGGCTTTCGCCGGTATCTGCAGTTCGAAGCCGAAGGCCGCTGGCTGCGCTTCAACCAGTACCTGGGCATCTACCAGGACCACTACCTGATTGGCCCACGTATTCCGATCCGCAAGTATGGCAAGTTCACACCGTACGGCAAGGCGCTCTTCGGCTGGGGAACGATGGATTCTCCGTTCTTTTCGAGCCGCTCTGCCAACATTGCGCTGGGCGGTGGTGTGGACTATGAGCTGAACCGGAAACTCAGCGTCCGGATGATCGACTTCGAGTACCAGCTGTGGCCGAATTGGGTAGACGGCACGCTGAAGCCCTACGGCGCCAGCGTGGGTATGGCGTACAAGATTTTCTAGGGAGTCTTCTGGTCCTTCTGCATTGAAGCCTGCAGCTCAAGGATCTGCAGTTGGACCTGCTTGACTTCCTTGAGAATGTCCAATCTGCTTTTGCCAATCAGGTACTCCACGCCAGTCCCCGCCAGCATGAAAAGCGTGATGCCGATGCCGAGATTAACAGCCACGACCGAGCGGTGATCAAGTTTTGGGGTCCAGACGGAGTATCCAAACAGGATGAAGCCCATCACGCACCAGTAAAAGACGATCCCTGACCACTTAAGTGTGGATAAGTACTTCTCGCTTTTCGCAAACAGAGATGCCGTCTCTTCACGATATTCCGCGAGGCTCTCCGGCTGCGGCAGAGTTGCAAGCAGTCGCTCGCGCACACCATAACTTTGCTTATCCATTTCTCTCTCCCTTCAGAATTTCTTTCAATGCCCGCTTGGCATAATGCAGGCGTGATTTAACCGTTCCCTCAGAACAACCCACCACCTGCGCGGTCTCTGCGAGAGACAAGTCCTCCAGAAAGTGCAGAACAAGCACTTCGCGGTGCTTGATGGTGATTTGCTTCAGAGCCGAGTGAATGGCGGCGGCGTCTTCCTCTGCAAATGACGGCTCTTCGGCTTCCTGAAAATCTTTAAGTTGCTCCTCCTCCGCCTGCCGCCTGGAGTAGTCGCGGCGGATTCTATCCACTGCGATTCCGTGCGTGATGGCGTAGAGCCACGACCGCAACGCGCCTGGGTCCTTGAGCTTTCGAATTCCCCGAAAGACCTTGACCCACACATCCTGGAGAACGTCGAGCGCAGCATCCTGACTGCCGGTCAGACTCATCGCGTAATAGAGCAGCGGTCGCTCCATTGCCGCGATCAAGTCCTCGAATGCCGCCTGTTCGCCGGACTGGCAACGGAGCGCAATCCACTCGTACAGCGCTCGATTGTCTTTCTGTTCGGGCATTCGTCTTTATGTCGAAGAGAAGTGGCTCAAGGTTCAATTTAGCCGACGGAATTCTTCAGGCAAACGGCAAAAAGCCACTCCCGGAGGAGTGGCCTTTTGAGTGAATGAAGCTTGAACCGACTATGCGGGTGAAGGCGAGCCCTCGGGGAATCCGCCGGCACCGCCGCGGCTTTCAGGCTTGAGCACCTGCTGGCCGCCGCTGCCACCCGAATCGCTGGGCGAAGCGAGCACCGAGCGGATCGGAGGCAGTTGCTTGCCCTCGATCAGCATCCGCACCTCTTCGGCGTCGATGGTCTCGCGCTCGAGCAGGGCTGCGGCAATGCGATGCATCGCGTCCTTGTTCGCTTCGACAATCGCATGCGCAGACTGGTAGGCGTCATCGATCAGGCGCCGCACCTCGAGGTCGATCTGGCGGGCCGTCTCTTCGCTGAAATCGCGATGCTGCGCGATTTCCCGGCCCAGGAAGATCTGCTCTTCCTTCTTGCCGAAGGTGAGCGGGCCCAGGCGGCTCATGCCGTACTCGCAGACCATGCGGCGGGCGAGATCGGTCGCCGTCTCAATATCGCTACCGGCGCCGGTAGACATCTGGTTGAGGAAGATTTCCTCAGCCACACGGCCACCGTATGCCGTTGCGAGGCGGGTCTCAAGGTACTCGCGCGTGTAGTTGTGCCGATCGTCAGGCAGGTAGACCGTAACACCCAGCGCCATGCCGCGCGGGATGATGCTGACCTTGTGGATCGGGTCGGAGTGCTCGCGGAGGTACGACACCAGCGCATGGCCGGCCTCGTGATACGCCGTGACTCGCTTCTCCTCGTCGGTGAGCAGCATGGACTTGCGTTCGGCGCCCATGAGCACCTTGTCCTTGGCCAGCTCGAAGTCATACATCAACACCTGCTTGCGATTCATGCGAGCGGCGCTGAGCGCGGCCTCGTTGACCATGTTGGCCAGGTCGGCTCCGCTGAAGCCCGGTGTTCCGCGTGCAAGCACATTGAGGTTGACATCGTCGCCGACGGGCACCTTCTTGACGTGTACGCGAAGCACTTCCTCGCGCCCGCGAATGTCGGGCAGACCCACCACCACGCGACGGTCAAAGCGGCCGGGACGCAGCAGCGCGGGGTCAAGCACATCGGGACGGTTGGTGGCAGCCACCAGAATCACGCCGTCGTTGGACTCAAAGCCATCCATCTCAACCAGCAGTTGATTGAGTGTCTGCTCACGCTCATCGTGTCCACCGCCGAGGCCTGCGCCGCGATGGCGGCCCACGGCGTCGATTTCGTCGATGAAGATGATGCACGGAGCATTCTTTTTGCCCTGCTCGAAGAGGTCGCGCACGCGGCTTGCGCCAACGCCGACGAACATCTCGACAAAGTCAGAGCCGGAGATCGAGAAGAACGGAACATTGGCCTCGCCGGCTACCGCACGGGCGAGCAGTGTTTTGCCGGTTCCCGGAGGGCCCACGAGCAGAACGCCCTTGGGAATACGTCCGCCGAGCTTCTGGAACTTTTGCGGCTCGCGCAGGTACTCGATGATTTCCTTCAGCTCTTCCTTGGCTTCATCCACGCCAGCCACGTCTTTGAACGTGACTTTCTTTTGCTGCATTGAAAGCAGGCGTGCGCGGCTCTTGCCAAAAGAGAGTGCCTTGTTGCCGCCCGACTGCATCTGCCGCAGCATGAAGAACCAGATCGCGCCCAGCAGGATGAATGGTCCCAGGTTGACGAGGAGCGGGAGCAGAATGCTGCTCTGCGGCTCCTTGAAGGTCACGCTGACCTTGGCCGCATTCAGCTTCTCCATCAGGATGGAATCAGGGCCCGCCTGGATCGTGGTATGGAACTGATCCTTGGGATCGGCCTTCAAATGCCCGTGCAGCTCGGTATTTTGTATGGTTACGTCCTGAACCTGCTGCGCTTCAATCTTGTTCAACAGATCGGAATAGGAAATATCCGCGTCTTTGCCACCCATATTCGTGCCACGCTGGACAACGCCCCACAGCAGCATCAGACAAATAAGGATAAAGACCCAGAACATGATCGTTTTGACGGTCGAATTCACCAGGATTCCTCTTTTCCCAGCGGGGGGAGAAGCCGCTTAGAAGGACCTCAAGCACCGCCTGCCCTATTAGACGCCCACACATCCTGAGAAGTCACAGAAAATGCAGGCTCCTCGTGGCGGGGACACACATCGCTCCCGCCTGCGAGAGCAGTAACCTGAATTGTACTCCGAAGCCTGAAAAACTACCTAAGAGACGGGGCAAAAAAACCGCACGGGACCGGACACAGGACTGGGCACAGGAATGGGTACGGTACTGGGGTGTATCGGCATAGAGGAATGGCCGGCGACGGAAGCCACTTTCTCAAGGGGCGACGAGCGACAAAAATGAGGAAAATAGCCGGGCCCCTCGGCTAGGATGTCGAATCTGCCGATTGCGACAACGCGCTGACTTCGACCGCGATGCCAGGCTCAGGCTCCAGCTCGATTCCCTTCATCCACGCGATCCGGCCGCCCAGCTCAAGCACCGGCCACATCGCGCGATCGCTCCCGGTAACCTTCATCCGCTCAAGCACTTCTTTTACCTTGCGCGGACCCGATGAATAGCGCACTCGGACCCGGTCGCCCGGCCTCCAGGTGCGCAGCAGGGCTGTTGCCGGCATTGGAGGGAAGTCGCCTGTCCCGATCGTCACGCGCAGGCAGACGCCAAAAGCCGGCGCAACGATTTCGCCCGGAATGGCAACAGCATATTCGGCAGGCTGTGCCGTCGCAGACGAGGCGGCCGCCGGGCCGGTGCTGAGCCTCAATTCGCGGTGGGTGCGCTCGGCACGCAATCCCGCTGCGAGCTCGAGCTTCTGTCCAGCGCGCCCTGCAAGGGCCAACGACCGCAAGGCCTCGGTCGCTTCAAAATCCGGCGCGGAATTAAGCTGGCCAGCAGCATGGCGCATCACCCTCCGCTGGAGCGCCACAGGCAATGCCGCGAAACTGCCGATATCGAGCGCAAGATCTTCGGATGCTGCCCTGCCGCCTCCACGGACCGGCCGCCCTGTGAGCAAAACCTGCGGCGCGACTCGGGAGATCTCGGCCTGCCACCACTCCTCCTCATTGCGGGCAAGATCGGCAATCTGCGCAAGGTGCTCGCGCAGCCTCGGGTTCCAGCCCTCAAGCAGAGGCAGCAGTTCATGGCGAATGCGGTTCCGCGTGAAATCAAGCCGGCGGTTCGACGAATCCTCGCGCCAGGACTGGTTCAGCGCGCGCAGGTACTCCTCGATCTCTTTGCGCGACACGGCAAGCAGGGGCCGGAGGATTCGACCCTCAGGGAAATCGAGCGTCGGATAAATGCCCGAGAATCCCTCGGTCCACGCCCCGCGCAGAAACTTTGCAAGCACGGTTTCTGCCTGGTCATCGAGGGTGTGCGCCGTGGCGATAGCATCCACTTCGCCTGCGGCCATGAGCTTGCGGAACCAGCCATAGCGCAGCCGGCGCGCAGCTTCTTCAACGGTCTCGGCTTTTTTACCTACGGAATGATCAGGCTGGCTTTCTCTGGCGGTGTCGACGCGGGCCTCATGGAACAGCAGGCCGAGTTCGCCTGCAAGCTTCCGGGCAAAGGCGAGATCGCTGTCGGCTTCTACGCCACGCAGTCCATGGTGCAGGTGCGCTGCGTGCAGCACCAGGCCCAGTTCCCTGCTCTCTGCGGCTAGCGCCCGCAGCAATGCCACAGAGTCCGCTCCGCCGGAAAGTCCCACGGCGAGTCGCATGCCGGGCTTGAGCAACGAGCGGTCGATCGAGAGACTGAGGGAAAGCTTGGGACGCACGAGAGGATGATACGTCTTTGAACGGCCATGACGTGAGTTCGGCGCATGGAACAAACCCTTATACTGCCAATGATGCTGACGACCCGCGCGGCCACACTCGCCGACACAGAGCTGATCACTGCGCATCGCAGGGCCATGTTCGCTGAGATGGGCACGAGCACGGAATCCTCCCTCGATGAAATGAGCCGGAACTTCGCGCCGTGGGTAAAGCGCATGATGGAATCCGGCCGATACACAGGATGGGTGATCGTGGAGGACAATCTGCCGGTAGCGTCGGCAGGATTCTTCATGCTGGATTGGCCCCCGCACCCTCTCGATCCGCAGGCGGAGCATCGCGGCTATCTTCTTAACTTCTGGGTTCAACCGGCATATCGCCGGCGCGGCTTGGCGCGCCTGCTTGTGAAGGAAGCTCTGGCTGAGACGCGGCGGAACAAGATTCGCGTAGCGGCGCTGCACGCATCCGATGCAGGCCGACCGGTCTATGAAGCGATGGGCTTCCGCGCGACGAACGAAATGTTCTGTATCGATCCACCTCTCGCAAATGACGCTGAGCGGTGACCGCATTTTGTGCGCCCCGCACAGCGTCGTTGTATACTCCACGAGTTATGCAGGTCTTTGCGATTCTTCCCGCTGCGGGGCTGGGCACACGGATGGCCGGGCCGCAGCCTAAACAGTTTCTCGCTCTCGACGGCGTCCCCATTCTCATCCACTCGCTGCGCGCTTTTGCGGCGGTCGAACGAGTCAAAACAATTTACGTGGCCGTGCGCGCCAACGAAATTGAGCGCGTAGAGTCCCAGGCCAACGAGTACGGCTTTGCAGGCCGCGTGAAAGTCGTTGAGGGTGGCGACAACCGCCAGGAGTCCGTGGCCCATGCGCTCTCCGCATTGCCTGCCGCGCCCGATGACATTGTGCTGGTGCATGATGCGGTGCGTCCGCTGATCGATGCAGCCACCATCGACCGCACTATCGATGCGGTTATCGAGCACGGCGCGGCAATTGTGGGCGTGCCGGCGGTTGACACCATCAAGCAGGTACAACGGACCGCGCACGGCGCCTTGATCACTTCCACCATTCCGCGCGAGTTCATTGTGCAGGCACAGACGCCTCAGGGTTTCCGTTTCGGTTTGCTGAAGAAAGCCTTTGCCGAAGCGACCGCCGATGGCTTTGTGGGCACCGATGAAGCCTCGGTTGTGGAACGTGCGGGGCTGCCGGTCGCCGTGGTGGCGGGTTCTCAGGTTAATCTGAAGATTACGCAGCCGGGCGACCTGGAGTTGGCCGAGTTTTACCTGAGCCAACGCGCCCGCTGAGAGCACGGCGGGGATCGCCTCCCCGCCTGGACGTATGGATATTTCTAGTTCGACACGGAGACCATGGAGACACGGATCGGATTCGGCTGGGATTCGCACGCATTCAAACCTGGTGTGCCTCTGCGGATTGGCGGCATGACGCTGGAGCATCCCGAGGGTCTTGCAGGGCACTCGGATGGCGACGTGCTGCTGCACGCCATCACCGACGCACTGCTTGGCGCGGTGGCGGCGGGCGATATTGGCAGCTTTTTTCCTCCCGGCGACCCGCGCTGGAAGGATGCCGACTCCGCGATCTTTCTGAGGCTCGCGCTGGAAGAACTGCAGCATGCGAGTTATCGCATTGTGAACGTGGACACAACGCTGGTGCTTGCGGCGCCGAAAATAATGCCTGTCGCCGGCGAAATGCGCGTTCGCGTGGCCGACCTGCTGGGCGTGAAGCTTGACCAGGTAAGCATCAAGGCGAAAACACCCGAGGGCCTGAACCTTGACCATGTGGCGCAATGCCATGCCATTGCGCTGGTTGAGAAGGTTGCGGAGTCCGACGACCTGAAGAACATGAGCGCCGTGATCGAAACCCAGCGCCAGCTCGAGGATGTCGTCGACGACCTGCTTGCATCCGTTCATGGCGTACCGAAGCGGCGTCCGGTTGCGCCGGTCTACGACACCGAAGACATTACGTAAATCGCAGTCACCAGTTTTCAGAAGATTCGCTGTGTGTGAATGGCAGTGAAAGGCCGGCAAAGCCTGCGCTGCGTCCGCATTCGTCCGCACACGAGCTGATTTGCACTGTGGCTTATTTTCCGGAGGTTCTTCCTGATGCGTTATCGCTATTCTGCCCTGATCATTGCGCTCTTCTTCAGCTTCATTGCCACAACCACTCGCGCACAAGGCGCTGCTGACTGGCGCACTCCGGCCGAAGTCAGCGGCTACCGCACCACGCCCGACTATGCCGGGACCCTTGCCTATCTTGATCGCGTACAGGCCGCAGCGCCGGGCCAGGTAAAGATTGAGAATTTTGGCAAAACCGGCGAAGGTCGCGATCTGAAGATTGTGATCGTCTCGAAGGATGGCGTCTTCGATCCTGCCGCGATTCATGCCTCGGGCCGCGCTGTTCTGCTGGTGCAGAACGCCATTCACGCGGGCGAAATGGATGGCAAGGATGCCTGCCTGGCTCTGTTGCGCGACCTCGTCATTACAAAATCAAAGGCTGCGCTGCTCGATCATGTTGTGCTCGTGTTTATCCCGGTGTACAACATCGACGGACACGAGCGGCGTTCGCCGTATAACCGCATCAACCAGAACGGGCCCGAGGTGATTGGGTGGCGCGGCAATGGGTCCAACATCAATCTCAATCGCGATTACCTCAAGGCCGACGCGCCTGAAACCCGCGCCTTCCTGAAGATGTTTCACCGCTGGATGCCGGACTTTTTCGTCGATGACCACGTAACCGACGGCGCGGACTTTCAGTACGACGTGACCTTCAACATCGATGCCACGCCCGACGTTGCGCCTGCAACAGCGCAGTGGATTCGCGAAAGCGTGACACCGGATATCGAGAAGCAGGTCGATGCCGCCGGACACCTGGCCTTCCCGAACCTGATTGACCTGGTGGAGGAGAATGACCCCGCGAAGGGGCTGATCGCCATGGAGAACCCGCCACGCTTTTCGACCGGCGAAATGATCCTCGAAAATCGCCCCGGCCTGCTGGTCGAGCTTCACATGCTTAAGGACTTCAAAACCCGCGTGACAGGCAACTACGAAATTCTTTGTGCACTGCTCACCGTGATGAACCGCGATACGGCAAAGCTGATCGCCCTGAATAAAACCGCCGACGCCGACGCGGCGAAGATCGGCGCGCATGCGCTGGGCAACGAGCACTTCCCGCTCGCCATCGGCTGGACGGAAACATCCACGCCGGTGCTTTTTCGCGGCTACCAGTACAAGCGCCAGCTCAGCGAAGTCTCCGGCACGATGTGGGTGAGCTACACACACGAGCCCTGGAACGTGACCCTGCCGCTATTTGAAGAAGCGAAAGTGATTGCGTCGACCACGCCGCCCGCGGGGTACATTATTCCACAACAATGGACGCATGCGATCGACGTGCTGGCCGCGCACGACGTGGTGATGCAGCGCACCACCGCTCCATGGACAGGCAAGGTTGAGCGCTACCAATGCAGCGGAATGGAGTGGCAGGGGCATCCCTTCGAAGGCCGGCACCCGATCTTTCGCGGAGAATCTGCTGGCGCCGAACCTGGCCGCTTCGGCACTTGCGTGCTCACGGCGGATACGATGACCTTTCCGGCGGGCTCCATGGTCGTGCCGCTCAATCAGCGGCTTTCAAAAGTTGCAATCCAATGGCTCGAACCCGAAGCGCCGGACTCCGCCGTACGCTGGGGCTTCTTTGACCCGATCTTTGAGCAGCGCGAGTATGGCGAGCCTTATGTGCTGGAGAAGCTGGCGCGTGAAAACATGGCCAAAGATCCGGCGCTGAAGGCCGAGTTTGAACATCGCGTCGAGAGCGATCCTCGTTTTGCAGCTAATCCCTGGGCACGGCTTGAGTTTTTCTACGAGCGCTCGCCATGGGGGCAGGCCAACCGTGTTGGCGAGTATCCGGTAGGACGACTTCTCTCGCTCGATGGGGTGCCGGTGCATTAGTTTCGCGCCGACCGGATACCGATGGCTGCGATACCGCCCGTGCGCGAATGATTTTGATTGCAAGTTTCTGCGATTCACCGTACCGTGGCGGCAGCATCCCATCTCAAACCACGACGGAGACATACGATGCATTTCGCGCTATTCCTGCAGCAAAACTCGATCGATCCGGAGCAGGCGCGTAAGATTGCCCTGGCGATGATGGGAATCCTGCCCATCATCGTTCTCATCTTCATCGCCATTCTCATGGTGCCCTGCTGGTTCATCTGCAAAAAGGCGGGCTTCAGCCCCTGGCTTAGCCTTCTTTGCCTGATACCCTCATTCGGCCTGCTCATTCTGCTGTATGTGCTCGCCTTTGCGGAATGGAAAACGCCAGGCGCTCAGACCGCCGCGCTGCCGCCCTATCCGTATCCACCGGCGCCGCCACGGCCCTAGGGCATATCGACCTGGCTCAAACTGATAGCATCGAAGAGGATTCATGTTCTCTTCGATGCTCGCAGACACACTCTCTCAAAGCACTTCTCCCCGCGTTCGCTTCGCGCCTTCGCCCACCGGATTTCTCCACGTGGGCTCCGCGCGCACCTTCATCTTTAACTGGCTCTATGCCCGTCACAATAACGGGACGATGGTGCTGCGCCTCGACGATACGGATGTGGAGCGCAATACCGATGCCAGTGTGCGCTCGATCTTTGAAGGCCTCAACTGGCTGGGTCTGAACTGGGACGAAGAGTACAAGCAGTCCGAACGGCTCGATCTGCATCGCAAAGAGGCTGAGGCAATCTTCGCCAAGGGCCTCGCCTATCGCGACTTCACGCCGGCACACTCTGCCGGTGAAGAGTCCTCGTCCGCGCAGGGAGCGTGGTTGTGCAATCCCGGCATGCGCGAGCTTTCACGCGAAGAAAGCGACCGCCGCGCAGCAGCAGGCGAGCTTTTTGCACTGCGCTATCGCGTGCCCCGCGGAGCGGATCGCACACTGCGCTTCACCGACGGCGTCTACGGCGCGCAATCGAAGCTGGCCGACGAGGTGGAAGACTTCGCGCTGCTGCGTTCCGACGGCATGCCGACCTATCATCTCGCCTCGTGCGTGGATGATGCCGACCTCAGCATCAGCCACATTATTCGCGGGCAGGATCACCTGACCAACACCTTCAAGCATCTGCTGATTTTTGAAGCCCTCGGCGCCGAAGCGCCGCACTTTGCGCATCTGCCGCTACTGGTGGCGCCTGACGGCACCAAGCTCTCGAAGCGCAAGCATGGGCCGGTCGTGAGCGTGACCACCTATCGCGATGCCGGCTTTCTGCCTGCCGCGTTTGTTAATTTTTTATGTCTGCTTGGCTGGTCGCCGAAAAACGACCGCGAATTTCTGACCCTTGACGAGCTGACCACCGCCTTCACGCTCGAAGGGGTCAACCGTTCGAATGCAGTGGTGAACTTTACCGAAGAGGATCCGTTTGACGCGAAGGCTGTGTGGCTCAATGCCGAGCACATTCGCGCCGAACCCGTGGAAAAGCTGAGCAGCAGCCTGCTGCCTTTTTTCGAAGAGGCTGGCCTCAAGGCCACGCCGGAAAAACTGCTTGCGGTAACGCCGCTGATCCGCGAGCGCATCAAGCTGCTGCGGGATGCCGTGCCGGCAGCAGACTTCTTCTTCGTTGACGAGCTGGCGCCGTACGATCCTGCCGAGCTGATTCCGCAGAAGGGCGACGCAGCGCTGGCCAAGCGTGTGCTTGAGAAGGCGCGCGAAGTGCTGCCCGGCGCGACCTTCGATCACGCAGGCCTGGAAGAAACTTTGCGCGCAGCCGCGGCTTCGCTGGGCGTAAAGGCCGGCCCTATGTTCCAGCCGATTCGCGTGGCCGTGTGCGGACGCAAGAATGCCCCGCCGCTTTTTGAAACAATGGCTGTGCTGGGCCGCGAGGTTTGCCTGGCGCGCATCGGGCGGGCCATCGAGAAGCTGCAATTGCCCGGGTGAACCCGGCTCCCGACGTACAAGGACATCTGAGTTATGACGAACACCAACACGGAAAGCCCGGAACTCCGCACCGTATCGAACTTTCTGCGCGACCAGATCGCGGAAGACGTGCGCACCCAGAAGTACGACGACGCCGTGGTGCAGACGCGCTTTCCACCCGAGCCCAACGGCCACCTGCACATCGGCCATGCCAAGGCGATCTGCCTCGACTTCGGCCTCGCCGACGAGTTTGGCGGCAAGACCAATCTGCGTTTCGACGACACCAATCCCGAGAAGGAAGAGCAGGAGTACGTTGACGCCATCCAGAAGGATGTGCGCTGGCTGGGCTTTGAGTGGGAGAAGCTTTGCTACGCCTCGGACTACTTTGGCCAGCTCTACGAATGGGCGCAGCAACTTATCAAGGCCGGCAAAGCCTACGTGGACGATCTGACCGCCGAGGAGATTCGCCAGCATCGCGGCACGCTAACGGAACCAGGCAAAGACAGCCCGTATCGCAAGCGCAGCGTCGATGAAAACCTCGACCTCTTTGTGCGCATGAAGAACGGCGAGTTCCCCGACGGCAGCCGCGTGCTTCGCGCCAAAATCGACATGGCTTCGCCGAACGTAAACATGCGCGATCCGGTGATGTACCGCATCCTGCATGCCACGCACCACCGCACCGGCGACGAGTGGTGCATCTACCCGATGTACGACTTTGCGCATGGGCAGTCGGATTCGATCGAGCGCGTGACGCACTCCATGTGCACGCTTGAATTTGCGGATCACCAGCCGCTCTACCGCTGGTATATCGACCAGCTCGGCATCTTCCCCTCGCAGCAGATCGAGTTTGACCGGCTGAACCTCACCTACACGCTGCTAAGCAAGCGCAAACTGCTGCAACTGGTGCAGGAGAAGCGCGTGAACGGCTGGGACGATCCGCGCATGCCTACGCTGAGCGGCATCCGCCGCCGCGGATTTACGCCGGAAGCGATCCGCACATTCTGCGCCTCGATTGGCGCCACGCGCACCAACGGCACCACCGACATCGAAATGCTGGAGCACTTTCAGCGCGACGATCTGAACCATCGTGCCCAACGCGCCATGGCAGTGCTGCGGCCGCTGAAGGTGGTGATCGATAACTATCCCGAAGGCAACGGGGAGGTTGTCGAGGTCGCCAACAACCCCGAGGATCCCGCTGCGGGCACGCGGCAGGTTCCCTTCTCACGCGTGATCTATATCGAGCAGGATGATTTCCGCGAGGTTCCGCCGCCGAAGTACTACCGGCTTTCGCCGGGCAAAGAGGTTCGGCTGCGCAGCGCGTACTTCATCACCGCACAGAACGTCGTGAAGGACGCAGACGGCAACGTTGTCGAGGTGCATTGCACCTACGACCCGGCCAGCCGCGGTGGCAACTCGCCCGACGGGCGCAAGGTGAAGTCGACGATTCACTGGGTATCGAGCGCACATGCAATCGCAGCTGAGATCCGGCTTTACGACAAGCTCTTCACTACGCCCAACCCCAATGACGCGCCGGAAGGCGGCAGCTTTCTCGATAATCTCAATCCGAATTCGCTCGAAGTGCTTGCCGGTGCGAAGCTCGAACCCTCGCTTGCCAATGCGAAGCCCGGTGAGCCGCTGCAGTTCGAGCGCGTGGGCTACTTTTGCCTCGATACTGATTCAACGCCGGAGAAGCTGGTCTTCAATCGCACGCTTCCGCTGAAAGATTCATGGGCAAAGATTGAGAAGAAGGCAGGAGCGTAGCCACCTGCGGTGGGGCGCTCGCTCATCGCTCGCATGAGTTATTGGGCGGATGACTTACTTGCCAATCACGTCGATTGGCACGGTGATTGTCTTCGGCGGCATGCAGGCGTTCTGATCGCAGGCCTGGTAGCGTAGCTTCGCCTGCACCAGGTGGTCGCCGTGCGCGGCCACGATGCGCGTCTCGATGGCGAACTCGCCTGTATAGACATTGAGCTTTGTCCCGGGATCGAGCGGCAGGATGATGTCCTTGCCTGCCGGATAGATGGCCGATGCAAGCTGCACGCCGGAGTCCGCAGGAAACGTGAGCGCGGTAGGAATGAGGTAGTCCTCTTTCGGCGCATGTGCGAGTTGACATGAAAGCCCTCGGCAACGCGAAAGTGCAGGACGGCTGCGCTCGATTTGCCTGCGGGCACGCTGATCTGCTCGGGGTAGAGATATTCAACCGTCGTGGCTTTACCGTTGGAGGTCTGGCCAACAACCAGGGGAGCGGGGCGCACCTGCGACTGCGCCGGCAACTGCGCCAATGCGGCGATTGCCGGCAGAACCAGCAAAACCGTCATCAGCAAAGCCGCCATCTTTGAAAAGATTCTTCTCATCTTGATCTTCGGAGAGAAACGGCCACGCGCGCAGGGCATCACATTCCCTCGCCCAGCGCCTTGCGGATGTTGTTCTCCATGTCGTCTTTGGAGGTAATGCCCATCTGCGCCGCAATGATTTTGCCGCTGCGATCGACATAGAAGGAAGTGGGCATTGCGTCGAGGCCGCCGTAGGGCTTGGTGAGGCTGTCCCCGTTGATCAGCATCGGATAGTCGACCTTCTCTTGCTTCACAAACTTCGCAATGTCCGCTCTCTGGCGCGCCCAGCCTGCCTTGTCGCCGGGGGGCAGATCTTCGCCTTCGGTGGAGATGCCGACCACCTCGAAGCCCTTCGACGCATACTGATCGCGCAACTGGATGAGCCACGGCGTCTCAAGCTTGCAGGGGCCGCACCAGGTGGCCCAGAAGTTGATCAGCAGGGCCTTCCCTTTGAAGCTGTCGAGAGAAACTTTCGTGCCGCTGAGATCTTCGAGAGTAAAAGCAGGAGCCGGTTTGTTGAGCAGAGGCGATGCGGTACCTGGCAGGTCGCCTGCGGCCGCGGGCACCAACTCGGCCTTGGCAGCAGCCATCGCGGCACGCTTTTCGGTGGCCTCCTTGCGGTACTCCCAATTGGCCCAGCCTGCCCAGCCAAAGGCAGCCAGCAGAAAGAGAACAGCAAACGCCACAAAGGTATTGCGCTTCACAGGAAATCCCTCAGCCCTTATTGTACGAAAGCCTGACCCACGGGCTTTGCGCCCTGCACCCCCGTGCCTTTGCGGGCCGCCTGATACCATCAGAAACCGATGAACCGCAAGAATGAGGACGGCCTGAAACCGGCGGAGCTGGTGCGCACCGAGGCGGCCGCACTGGAAGCACTAGCGGCGCGGCTCGAAGGCCCGATGGCGGCTGATTTCAACCGTGCAGTCGACCTGGTTGTGCGCTGCGGCTCGGCCAATGGCCGCGTCGTGGTTACCGGCATGGGCAAGAGCGGCATTATTGCCCAGAAAATCGCGGCCACGCTCAGCTCCACCGGCTCCCCTGCCCTCTTTCTGCACCCGGCTGAGGCTGTCCATGGCGACCTGGGCGTTCTAATGCCAGGCGACGTGGTGATTGCGCTGTCGGCAAGCGGCGAAACCGAAGAAATTCTGCGACTGCTTGTGACATTGAAGCGCAAGGGCGACGCGCTGATCAGCTTCTGCTGCAATCTGCAATCGACGCTGGCCACGGCAAGCGATGTGGCGCTCGACTGCGGCGTGCAGCGCGAGGCCTGCGGCCTGAATCTCGCGCCGACTGCTTCAACCACGGCGATGCTCGCACTGGGCGATGCGCTGGCCATCGCGGTGAGTTTGCGCAAGGGCTTTCGCGCTGAAGACTTTGCCGAGCTGCACCCGGGCGGCAAGCTGGGCAAGCAGCTTGCCCGCGTAAGCGACCTGATGCATGCGGGCGAGCGATATCCCGGTCGTCTCGCCTGGAACGCCTATGACCGATGTGATCTACGAAATGTCCTCGAAGAAGCTCGGCATGACGACGGTGCAGGAAAACGGCCAACTGCGCGGCGTGATCAGCGATGGCGACCTGCGCCGCCTGCTGGAACGCGAAGGCGGGGCTGCCCTGAGCCGCAGCGCGGGCGAGGCAATGAACGTGCATCCGCAGACCATTGCGGCCAGCGAACTGGCGGCGCGCGCGCTGGCCATGCTCGAAGAGCGGAAGATCACCTCGCTGGTGGTGGTGGACGGGGCGAGCGCCGTGGAGGGCGTGGTCCACCTGCACGACCTGTGGGGCGTTGAGCTGATCTGAGCACAACGTGTCAGCCCGTGTCAGGCTTCCACAAGCGTGTGTCTCATGACACGGCCCTAACGGCCCTCCCCTCGCCTACGTCCTTTGTTTTCAATCGAAGAAATCTGGCCCTCCTCCTGCAACCTTGTCCGGCAGACGAAGGAGGATGGGGGTCGATGGAATCTTCGATGGCCATGTGGCTTGCTTTTGGAGGCACCGCATCCGCACCTTCCGAGAGCAACCAACTCGATGAACATTTAGAATGGAACGAGGATCAATTCATCGCCTTGCGTCCGTGCTCCAACCGGCGACCCGGGGTAGCTATGTGCCCCATTCAAACGGACGGGAAAGCAACTAAGTCCTTTTCTATGCAACGTTGGTCGAAGCTCTTTGTCCCTACCCTTCGTGAGGCCCCGGCAGACGCCGAAGTGGCCAGTCACAAGTTCCTGCTGCGGGCCGGCTACATTCGCCAGCTCAGCGCAGGCATTTACAGCTATCTCTTTCTCGGGCAGCGCTCGCTCAACAAGATCATCGGCATCGTGCGCGAAGAGATGGACAGGATCGGGCAGGAGTTCTATCTGCCTGGCATTTTGCCGCGCGAGCCGTGGGAAGAAAGCGGCCGCTGGACCGGCATGGGCGACAACATGTTTCGCCTCAAGGACCGCAAGGGCGCCGACCTGTGCCTGGGCATGACGCACGAGGAGATCATGACCTCGATTGCGCGCAACGAGCTGCGCAGCTACAAGCAGTTGCCGCAGATCTGGTACCAGATCCAGACCAAGTTTCGCGATGAGCCGCGGCCCAAGTCGGGCCTGCTGCGCGTGCGCCAGTTCACGATGAAGGATAGCTATTCCTTCGACCTCGACAAGGCCGGGCTCGACAAAAGCTATGACCTGCACGATGCGGTCTATCGGACGATCTTCACGCGCTGTGGATTGAAGTTCGTCGCCGTCGATGCGGATTCTGGCTCGATGGGCGGCTCGCAATCCCAGGAGTTTATGGTCTACACCGAGGCGGGCGAAGACCTGATCGCAAGCTGCCCCGTATGCGGCTATGCCGCCAATCTCGAAAAGGCCACTTCGAGGCTTGAGTCTGTCACGGAGATGGAAGCGACCGGAGACGGCACTCCGGAGCTGGTACACACACCTGGCTGCGCTGCCATTGCCGACGTGGCCGCGTTCTTCAAAATCTCTCCTGCTTCCGACATCAAGTGCGTTGCCTACATGGCGCTCAGGCGCGGCACCGGGAAAACGCCCGATGCATGGCATGGCGTCGCAGCATTCCTCCGCGGCGACCACCAGGTGAACGAGACCAAGTTGCTGGGTGCCGTCGGCGGCGCCGAGCTGCGCACGATGCAGGCCGAAGAACTCGCGCAATTCCTCAACGGACCGGCAGGCTTCCTCGGTCCCGTGGGATTGAAGCCGACCGAAAAGCCGCTCGGCGAAGGCCTTACCGTCGTCATCGATAAATCGCTCGAAGGCCGCAAGAATCTGGTGGGCGGCGCAAACAAGCTCGACTACCACCTGCGCAACGTCGTTCCAGGCCGCGATTTCACCTGGACGATCAGCGCCGATATCCGCAGCGTGAACGAAGGCGAGGCATGCCCGACAGGCGGATGCGCGGGCAGTCTCGTGGTGGGCAAGGCCGTTGAAGTGGGCCACATCTTCAAGCTCGGCTACAAGTATTCCGAGTCGATGGGCGCGCGCGTGCTCGATGTAAACGGCAAAGAAGTGACGCCGATCATGGGCAGCTACGGCATCGGCATTGAGCGCATTCTTACCGCGGCAATCGAGCAATCAAACGACAAGAACGGCTTCTGGCTGCCTGCCTCGATTGCCCCGTTCACCGTTGTGGTCACGGTAACCAACGTGGCCGACACGCTGCTGCGCGAAACCGGCGAAACAATTGCCGCCGATCTGGAGAAGGCAGGCTTCGACGTGCTGCTCGATGACCGCGACGAACGCGCCGGAGTCAAATTCAAGGATGCGGATCTCGTTGGAATTCCCTACCGTATCAACGTCGGCAAAAAGACTGCCGAGGGCAAGGTGGAGCTGGTGACGCGCGCGACAGCCAGCAGCGCCGATGTAGCTATCGGCGAGGTGGCCGCGCATTTGAAGCAAATCAGCAAGGACAGCTAGAGGGGCCCTTTATGGCGATCAAGATCAAACTGGCGAAGCCTACCGGCGAACATCCCTGGGTGATGCTTGGCCTGCGCGTCGCGCTGTTGGGGGTCGCCGTCGCCGCCCTGGTGTTTGTCGGCATCTTCAGCTTCTACTATTCCAAGTACCAAGGGATCGTGAATGCGCGCCTGAAGCAACCGCTTTTCGCGCAGACAGCAAAGATTTACGCCACTCCACGCGAGGTGCGCGCGGGGCAAAAGCTCAGCATTGAGCTCATTGCCAACGAACTGCGCGAGTCCGGCTACACCTCAGATGACGCATCGAAGACTTCGCCGCTGGGCACTTACAGCGAAGGGGCGCTGAGCATCACTGTGCGCCCGGGCCCGCAGTCGTATCACTCTGAAGATTCAGCGACGATCCACATCGTCAAGGACCAGGTGCAGTCAATCACCGACGAGCACGGGCAGGTGCTGGCGAGCTACGAGCTTGAGCCGCTGCTGATTACCGGCCTCAGCGATGCCAACCGCATCAAGCGCCGCCTGGTTACTTACGACGAGCTGCCGCCGAACCTTGTGCATGCCGTGGTGGCTATTGAAGACCGCCGCTTTTTCGATCACGGCGGCGTTGACTACATCCGCATGCTGGGCGCGCTGCGCAATGACCTCACTCCCGGCCACCACTACGTTGAAGGCGGCTCGACGCTGACGATGCAGCTTGCGCGCGGATTCTTTTTGAGCCCTGAGCGGCGCATCAAGCGCAAGCTGATTGAAATTGTCATCACCTTCCAGCTCGAACACCGCTTCAGCAAGAAGCAGATCTTCGAGATGTATGCCAACCAGATCAATCTCGGCCAGCGCGGCAGCTTCGCAATCAACGGATTTGGCGAGGCTGCGCAGGCTTACTTCGGCAAGGACGTGCGCGAACTCAATCTTGCCGAGTGCGCGCTTCTGGCCGGCATCATCCAGAGCCCCAATCGGCTTAGCCCCTTTCGCCACGCCGAACGCGCGCTCGACCGGCGCAACCTGGTGTTGGATTCGATGGTGGAAACAGGAGCCATCACCAAGGAGCAGGCAGAACGGGCCAAGGCGGAGCCGCTGCACCTGACGCCGGGCAGCGTGGATGCAAGCGAGGCCCCCTACTTTGTGGACCTGGTGCGCGACGACCTGACACAGAAGCTCGGCGATCGCGACTTCAACCTCGAAGGATTGCGCATCTATACTTCGCTCGATCCTGAGCTGCAGCAGATCGCCACGCAGGCCGTGGACGAGATGGTGCCGTCGATCGATGAGCAGGTAGACAAGCTCCACGCCCGTGCCAAGAAGCTCGGCCAGCCCTATGACAACATCTATCCGCAGGTTGCGCTCGTTGCCCTCAACCCGCACACCGGCCAGGTGCTGGCCCTGGTGGGTGGGCGCAGCTACGGCAACTCGCAGTTGAATCACGCCGTAGCAAAGCGGCCCACCGGCTCGATCTTCAAACCATTCGTCTATGCGGCTGCCTTTCAAACCGCCGTCGAGGGCACAATTCTGCCAGGTCAGGACAAGCTTTTTTCGCCGGTCGCGATGCTGAATGACCAGCAGCAGACCTACGGCGAAGGCACGGATCAGGAATACACGCCGCGCAACTACCACGGCCAGTATCACGATGAAGTGACTGCACGCTATGCGTTGCAGCGTTCGCTCAACAATGCCACCATCGGCCTCGCGGGAATGGTGGGCTTCGATCGTGTGGCAGCGCTGGCACGCGATGCAGGCGTGAAGAGCGCGCGGGCGACGCCTTCGATGGCAATCGGAACCTACGATGCGACGCCGATGGATATGGCGGGCGCCTACACCATCTTTGCCAACAACGGCCTGCACATTGACCCGTGGATGGTGGCCAGCGTGCGCACATCTTCCGGCGACATTATTCAGGACTACTCGCCCGCCACCAAACAGGTACTCGATCCCCGCGTCGCGTTCCTCACTACGAGCCTGATGGAAGCTGTTTTGCAAGGCAACGGAAGCGACGGCTGCAAGGTGAATGGTCAGGACATGTGCGGAACGGGCGCCGCGGTGCGCAATATGGGATTTCTGGCTCCAGCAGCAGGCAAAACCGGCACCAGCCACGATGCATGGTTCGCAGGCTTCACGACCAACCTGCTCTGCATCGTCTGGGTAGGGAACGACGACTATACCGACATCAAGATTGAAGGCGCACATGCCGCTGCACCCATCTGGGCATCTTTTATGAAGCGCGCCGTGCAACTGCCGCAGTACTCAGACACGCACGACTTCACTCCACCAGATGGCGTACAGGTTGTGAGCCTCGACAAAGCGACAAACCTGCTGAGCGATGCCGCATGCCCCGACGACTTTGACGCGGCCTTCCTCGAGGGCACCGCGCCAACCGACACCTGCGATCATCCGCCGGATCATCGCAACATCTTCCAGAAGATTTTTGGCATCGGCGGCAAGCCGAGCGAGTAGCCCGATTCAGTTAGTCCGGTTCAGTTAGTCCGGCTCAGCCATCAACGTCGCTGCCGTCGGGCATCGGCTGGCACCGCTGGCACCAGAAAGTGACCCGCGCCTCAGGACCCTGGGCACGGCGACGGACCGGTTCGCCGCAGCGGCGGCAGGGCTCTCCCCTGCGGCCATAGACCCAGAGGCTTTCGCCGGGATCGGAAGCATGCGTGGTGCGCCGCTGCCGCCCGCGATACGTCACGATGGTGTCGCCCGAGTCCTCAAGCACGTTGGCGGCGATCAGCTTTTGCGAGGTCTCGACCAGGGCATTGAGCTGCCTTTCATTAAGATCGCGCACGCGGCAGAATGGGTTGATGCCGTTGACAAAGCAGACTTCCGATTTAAAAACATTGCCCACGCCTGCGAGCACTTCCTGATGCAGCAGCACGTCGGCAATCTCTTCACCGGCGCAGGCGCGTATGCGCGCCATTGCCGCGGCGGCGTCGAAGGTAGGGTTGAGCACATCCCCCGCCCGCTGCGGAATTCTTCGGTCACGAGCCAGCGAGCGAGCGCTATGCATCTGCGCCACCGGCACCTGAAAGCCAACCGCCTGGCAGATGCTGGTTTCAATCACGATGCGCATGTGATCGCGCGGCTTGAGCCACCGTTCGTTGGGCCGATAAATGTGCCAGCTTCCGCTCATGAGCATGTGCGTCGCAAGGATGCCGCCTCCGGAAAAATGCATCAGCAGCCACTTGCCGCGCGATTCCACCTGTGCGACCTGCTGGCCGGTCAGCGGCGTGTCTTCATGGAAGCGGGTGAGAAGCGGATAATTCGATCGGAAACCGGTGATGGGGCGGCCAACGAGAGCGCGGCCCAGCGAGCGCGCGGTGCGAAAGATGGTATCGCCTTCAGGCACTACTGCACCTCAACGCTGGCGCTGTCGTGATGCGCCACGGGCAGCGGAATCCGCCGCAGGTGCATGCCGAGCGGGCCGGCAAAAAAGCCGGCGTTCATGAGAAAACGGGCCATGAAGTGCGCCGCGACGGGCTCCCCGTTGATGGTGGTGATCAGCACGCCCTGGTGGCGCGCGCCCTGCATGCGCTCCTGTCCGCGCTCGCAGAGAAAGTGCGCGAGCCCCGCGGCGGCCTGGGATCGTTCCGGCTCGTCGGCGGGCAGAAAAACCAGAATGTTGGGATTGCTGCGGCGCATCCACGCCACAAGCTGGCCGTTGCGCAGAATCACTTCGGCATAGGCAGCGCGGTTGAGAATGCGCGGCGCTGCCTCGCGGGCGGCAGAGCGAGCGCGATCTGCTGCAGGGGGATCATCGTCGCCGAGGAGAGGCAGTTCCGGCCAGGGCAGCACCGATCCGTATGGATTTGCAGGATCGGCGGCGGCCATCTGCACAAACTCAGGCTTTTCTGCCGGTGGCTCGGCGCGCAATTGCCGCAGCAAGTCAACGGCCGCGGGCAGCGCGAATTGCGTAGCGCCAAGCCCGGCGACAAAATACCCACGCCGGATGCGGCCGCTCTCTTCAAGCGCCTTGAGCACGCCATAAACCGCGCTGAATCCGCCAGGAATGTTTTCGGCCCCTACCGACTCGCGCACCAGCACTCCGTAGCGGCTGAGCAACTGCAATGCGAGCGCGTGGCTGCGTTCAGTCGCCGCTCGTCCTGCGTCTTCCTTTTTCTGCGTGGTTGCACGCGGCGACAGCGTTGACCAGCGGCCTTGCGCATTGGGCGGCGTGGTGCGCCGGGAGCGAAAGACGGCAGACTGAGATCGGCGAGCGTTGTTCCGTGTACTCTCCGGCCGGGCAATGTAGGCGCGCAACGCATGCAGCGAATCGTTGGTGACGAGGCCGCGCCAGACCAGGCCCCACAACGCGTCGATGGTTTCGCCGGGATAGCCGCCGCCGATTGCCTGATGCAGCGGGTCGAAGAAACTTGCGCCGGCGGAATCGAGCACGGCGAGAATCTTTTCTTCGCGCTCAGTGAGCGGCTCGGCAATAGCGCGCTGCTGTAGCAGCAGCGGCAGCTTGTCGGCGAGATAGAGCGCGACGCGGCCATCGCGCTCGCCCAGGGGTTCAACACCGGCCCACGCCACTTCGCCCGCGGCAATCAATGTATCAAGACCTGCGGAATCGTAGCCCGCAATGCGCGCCGGAAGCACGGCCGACTCAAGCAGCGAGGCTGGAATGGGCGCTCCCTGCAGGCTCTCGATTGCGTCAAGCAAAGCGTCCAGATGCGCCGGGCCGCTGCGCCGCGGCGTCAGCAACCCCTGCCAGTGCGTAAAGAAACGAGCAAGTGTGTGCTGCTCCACCGGCTCCACTTCGCGGCGCAGCCTTGCAAGAGACTTTCGGCGAATCTGGCGCAGAATCTCCGCGTCGCACCACTCACGATGCAAGCCGCCGGGCCGGAAGCCGCCCTCGAGGACTCGTCCTTCGTGGGCAAGCAGGCGCAAGGCATTTTCAACTAAAGCAGAATCGAGCGCGAAGCGGTCTGCCGCCTCGCGCAGCGTGAAAGGTCCGTGGGTGCGGGCAAAGCGGCGCACCAGCTCCAGCACGGGCTGAGCCACCGGCTCAAGCAGAGCTGTGGGCAGACCGGGTGGCAATGGAATCCCCAGACCGTCGCGATAGCGGGCAGCATCTTCAGCGGCAATGAGACGCCGCTCGCCGGCGATGCGCAGCTCAAGCAGCCGGCGCGCGCGCACCAGGCGCGGCACTGCTTCCAGCAAAGAGGCATCCGCGACCCGAAGCGATATTTCGGCGCTCGAAAGATCGCCCAGCCGCAGCAACAAATCATGGATGCCATCGGCGGTCCGCGCGCGGTAGTTTTCGGTGAGACACTGCACTGTCTCTTCCACCTCGGCGATGGCGTCGGGATCGAGCAGCTCACGAAGATCCGCTTCGCCCAGCAGCTCGCGCAACTGATCCTGGTCGATGGTGAGCGCCTGTGCGCGGCGCTCGGCCAGCGGCGCATCGCCCTCGTAGACAAAGTTGGCCACATAGCTGAAGAGCAGCGACGCGGCAAAGGGCGAAGGCTTGCGAGTTTCCACTATGTGGACACGCAACTGGCGCTGTTCGATTGCGCGCAACGTTTCAAGCAGTGCAGGCATGTCGAAAACATCGCGCAGGCACTCGCGGTAAGCCTCAAGCAGCAAAGGAAACGATGGATACCGCGAGGCCACACTGAGCAGATCGTAGGAACGCTTGCGCAACTGCCACAGTGGCGAGCGCTGGTCCGCACGGCGGCGTGGCAACAGCAGCGCCCGGCCCGCGGCCTCGCGAAAGCGCCCCGCAAAAAGCGCGGTCGAGCCAAGCTGGCGCAGCACAAGCTGCATCGCTTCGGCAGACTCGATGAGGATCCAGTCCGGGTCCGGCGGTTCGTCCGTATCCGGAAAGCGCAGAACGAAGCCGTCATCCCCCCACAGGGTTTCCACTTCAGGACCGCCTGCGGCGCGGATGCGCGCGCTCACGGCCATCGCCCAGGGAATATGAATCCTGCTGCCGAACGGCGTGAGCACGCAGACACGCCAGTCGCCCAACTCATCGCGGCAGCGCTCGATCACGATGGTGCGGTCGTCGGGCACAGCGCCCGTTGCGGCCTGCTGATCGGCAAGAAATTCCAGCAGGTTATCCGCCGCATTGGGGTCAAGGTCATGCTCCGCCACAAGGCGGGTGAGCGCGGCTGGTTTGGGCAGAGCACGCAGCTCGCGCACCAGCGCTCCGATGCGGCGGCCAAACTCCAGCGGACGGCCGGGACCATCGCCCTTCCAGAAAGGCATTTTGCCGGGTTCGCCCGGCGCGGGGGTTACGAGGACACGGTCGTGCGTGATGTCTTCAATGCGCCAGGTAGACGCGCCAAGGATAAACGTGTCGTTGGTGTGCGACTCGAATACCATCTCCTCATCGAGCTCGCCCACGCGCACCGGCTTCTCTTCGGTATGCGCGAGAAAGACGCCATAGAGCCCGCGGTCGGGGATGGTGCCGGCGTTGAGGATCGCCAGCCGCTGCGCTCCGTCGCGCGCCGTAACGACGTTGCGGATACGGTCCCAGGTGAGGCGGGGGCGCAGCTCGGCGAATTCGTCGGAGGGGTAGCGCCCGCTAAGCAGGTCGAGCACGCCTTCGAAACTCGAACGGCTCAGCGAGCCAAAGGGCGCGGCACGGCGAACAAGATCGTAGAGGGCGTCGACACTGACCTCGGGTTTGGGCTCGGGAGGCAGCACCGTGCCCGGCACAATGCGCCTGGGCTTCGACGGCAGGGGTTTGGCTGCTCCCGGCGGGTGGGCGACGATGGCCACCAGTTGCTGCGCCAGCACGTCGAGCGGGTTGCGCGGAAAGCGCGTCGACTCGAT
This sequence comes from uncultured Acidobacteriaceae bacterium, assembly GCA_963839215.1. GTDB lineage: Bacteria > Acidobacteriota > Terriglobia > Terriglobales > Acidobacteriaceae > Telmatobacter. The sequence continues at coordinate 157,463 of CAWITZ010000006.1, forward strand.
ATGGCCCTCGTGCATCGCCCGTGTAACGGCGGCGCAAGCCACCAGGTCGGCGCGGTATTTGGGAAAGAGGATGCCCTCGCTCACGGCGTCTACGCTGTGGCCCGCGCGGCCAATGCGCTGCATGCCGCTCGCGACCGACGGAGGCGCCTCAATCTGGATCACGAGATCGACCGCGCCCATGTCGATGCCTAGCTCAAGTGTGGAGGTCGCGCAGAGAGCGCGAATCTGCCCCGCCTTCAACTGCTCCTCAATCACCGAACGCTGTGCGGCGGCCAGCGAACCGTGATGGGCCCGGGCGATCGGCTCACCGGCCAAATCGTTAAGGGCGCCGGCCAGCCGCTCGGCCACCTGCCGGCTATTAACGAAAAGGATTGTCGAATTGCGCTCGCGAATCAGCTCAAGCAGGCGGGGGTGAATCGCATTCCAGATGGATACCCGACGGGGCATCTGCGAAGCTGGTCCGCTGGGGATCTCCTCCATCACATTCAGCCGCGCCATATCTTCAACTGGAACTTCAATACGTAGCTTTAACTGTTTGATACCACTAGCATTGACGATTGTCACTGGACGGAAGCGCAGAGGGGATGGATCGGGAAGATCCGAGGCCCACGCCTGACTGTCTGGAGTGTCGGCGACGGAAGCTGACTGACCGTCATTAACAACGCTCTCCATATCCTCAAGTGAAACTTCAACCTGCGACTGCAAGCTGCTGGTTTCAGAAGCAAGGCTTCGCTGCTTGGTCTCCCGATCCACAGAGATTTCCACACCCCCGAGGAAGCGGGCCACTTCTTCCAGGGGGCGCTGCGTTGCGGAAAGACCAATGCGCTGAAGTGGGCGTTTGGTGAGGGCCTCAAGCCGCTCCAATGAGAGGGCAAGATGTGCGCCGCGCTTGGTGGGAACCAGGGCGTGAATCTCGTCGATGATGACCGTGTCGACGGTGCGGAGGGCATCGGCAGCCTGCGAGGTCAGCATCAGGTAAAGCGACTCGGGCGTGGTGATGAGGATGTCGGCCGGATGGCGTCGAAAGCGCGCCCGTTCCTGCTGCGGAGTGTCGCCGGTGCGGACGCTGATCAGTGGTTCGTGGAAAGGCACGCCGCGGCGTCGAGCCATGTTGGCAATTCCGGCAAGAGGCGAGCGCAGGTTGCGCTCCACGTCCACGGCGAGAGCCTTGAGCGGCGAAACGTAGACAATGCGGCAGCCCTTGCGCCGGCTTTCCGGCTGCGGGTGCAGCATCAGCCGGTCAAGGCACCAGAGGAAGGCGGCGAGGGTTTTGCCGGTTCCGGTGGGCGCGAGGATAAGTGCGTTCTCACCGCGTGCGATGACCGGCCAGCCAAGCCTCTGGGGCGCGGTGGGCGCGTCGAAGACGGCGCGAAACCACTCCGCCGTTACGGGATGGAAGCAGGCGAAGGGGTCCGTCTCAAGGCACGGATCGGGGTCGGGGTGTGTGGGGCGCTTCGGCACGGCTTTGGTAGAGGATAAAACACCGGGCGGCGAAGAGGAAGCGAAAGACTCAGACTCTCTCGCAGTCTTAGCAGGCCCTGCGAGAGCAATCCCGCTTGCTACCATGAGGTTGCATGCGCGACAACCTGGCTACCCTGCTGGATGATTTTCGGCGCTACGATCGCGGAATCGCCGTCGTCCGGATCCGGGGAAACCGTCGCCAGGCCACCAGCTACGGTGAGATCGCGAGCCTTGCCGGCCGGTTTGCCACGCTGCTGGCGCGGCACGGCGTCGGCCCCGGAGATCGCATCGTCCTCTGGGCTGAAAACGGCGCCGAATGGGTCGCCGCCTTCTATGGCATCCTGCTGCGCGGGGCACTTGCCGTGCCTCTGGATGCCTATGGCAGCGCCGATTTTGCCGCGCGCGTCGCAGCGGATGTAAAGCCGAAGCTCGCAGTGGGCGATGCCGCGCTACTGAGCAAGCTCCCCGCCGAATGCGCGGGCGTGACTTTCCCGCATCTGGTCTTTGAAGACTGGCCGAATTCCCTTCCCACCGAAGAAACCGGCCCGGTCGCGGGACTGAATCGCAAGACGCCGCTGCAGATTCTTTTTACGTCGGGCACAACCGGCGAGCCAAAAGGGATTGTCCACACGCATGGCAACGTGCTCGCCAGCGTGGGCCCCATTGAAGACGGCGCGCGGCCTTATATGCGCTATGAGAAGTACGTCCACCCGCTGCGCTTTTTGCACACGCTGCCGCTGAGCCATGTCTTCGGCCAGACGATGGGCCTCTGGGTTCCTGCAATCTTCGCTGCGGAAGTGCACTTTGAAAGCCGCATGGTGGCGCCGCGTCTTATCGAGACGATCAGGCGAGAGCGCATCAGCGTGCTGGCCGCTGTGCCGCGTGTAATCGGCCTGCTGAAGATGCACCTCGAGCTTATCGACCCACAGCTTGCCGGCCGCGTCGCCGCGTCGAAGGGGCTGAAGGCATGGCAGCGCTGGTGGCGCTTCAGAAAAGTTCATCGCGCCCTGGGACTCAAGTTCTGGGCGCTGATCTCCGGAGGCGGCGCGCTCTCCGGTCCATTGGAACAATTCTGGAACGCGCTTGGCTTCGTGGTTGTTCAAGGCTACGGCATGACCGAAACCACGGCGCTGATCACGCTGAATCATCCCTTCCACGTGGCACGCGGCACCATCGGCAAACCGCTTCCGGGGCGCGAGGTAAAAATCGGCCCCGACGGCGAGGTGCTGGTGCGCGGGCCCATGATCTCGACCGCGACCTGGAGCGGCGGCGCATTGCAACAGCGCGAAAGCGAGTGGCTGGCCACTGGCGATCTCGCTGAGCAGCAGGAGAGCGGCGAGCTCAGGTTCCTCGGGCGCAAGAGCGAGGTCATCGTTACTGGGGCGGGCGTCAACATCCACCCCGAAGATCTTGAGGCCGCAATCGAGCAGGAGCCCGGAGTGGCCGGTTGCGCGGTAGTGCCCGTCGAAACTGCCAACGGCCCGGAGCCTTTCGCCGTGCTTGCCGTGCGCGGAGACGACAGCCATGCCGCCGAGGCCGTGCAACACGCGAACGCCCGCCTCGCCGAGTTTCAGCGCGTGCGGCGCTGGGCGCTGTGGCACGAGCCCGACCTGCCACGCACCACCACCGGCAAAGTGCGGCGCAAGGCCGTTGCCGCATGGGTGGCCGAGGTGCAGGCAGTGGCCGAAGGCAAAGAGCGCCCCGAAAATGCCGGCTTTGCCGCCGCAGGTGGCGACTGGCTGCTGGCCACCATCGCGCAAATCACCGGAGAGTCCCCACACAGCGTTGGCGATGAGTTGCGCCTCAGCGAAGATTTGCATCTCGACAGCCTGGGCAAAGTGCAGCTCGAGGCCGTGCTCGAAGAGCGTCTCGGAGAGCTGCCTCTCGAAGGTGCGTTCGACCAGGCCCAGACCCTCGGCGATCTGCGCAGGCTCGTCGGCGCCGAGACCTTTGCCGAACCGGCGCAGAGGCCGCCCGCGCTTTGGGAACGCGCGCCAAATCTGCCTGCAGCGGACATGCCGCTTTCCGCGCTCAACGCCGATGCGACACGCCTCGAATCAACGGAGATTCCCGCAGCCGCGCCGATTGCCGGCACTCTGCCGGAGACGGCAGCTGCGCCCGCGCCCGAGAGCTCGACCTACATCTTTCCGCGCTGGCCGTGGTGGAAGCCTGTCGAATGGGTCCGCACCACTTTTCTTGAGACCATTGCGCAGCCATTGGTCTGGTTCCTCGCCGATCCCAAAGTCCTGGTGAAGCCAGCGCTCGATCACGTCGAGCCGATGCTGATCATCTGCAACCACGTCACCGCCTACGACGGTCCGCTGGTGCAATACGCACTGCCTGCGCACATTCGCCGCAAAATTGCCGCGGCGATGTCCGGCGAGATGCTCGAGGATTATCGCCACTTTCGCAATCCTGACGGCGCTCGGGGCAAAAAGCGCTTCATGGTCTTCGGTCCCCTGGCTTACGTTCTCGTGACGGCACTCTTCAACGTCTTCCCTCTTCCCCGGCGGCGCGACTTCCAGCGCAGCTTCATGCATGCAGGTGAAGCGCTCGACCACGGCTACCATGTGCTGGTTTTTCCTGAAGGCACACGCTCAGCCGCGGGTAAACTGGCGCCCTTCCGGCCGGGAATCGGCCTGCTGGTGAAACAGTCGCAGACTGCGGTGCTTCCGGTTGCTATTCGCGGCCTGGGAGAGTTGAAGGCGCGCGGCCGCGGCTGGTTCCGTTCCGGCGGCATCGAAATCCGCGTAGGCACGCCACTGCGATTCGGACCGGACCAGACCGAAGCCGCGATCACCGAGCGCCTGCATCGCGAAGTCGAAGCGCTGCTGACGGACAAATAACTTGCGGGCGCTCTTCCCTCTGCAGGGAATTTCGTGCCAGAATGCGGCTGTTCGTTCCGGAGACCGATTGCAATGCGCCTGCTCTATTCCATCCTGCTCTGCTGCATGTTGTTTGTGGCAACCGCCACGGTTGCCGCGGCGCAGCCGGAGTGGCAGTCAGGAACGCAGAAGGATGGCGGCGTCACCCTGATCCCGCAGAAGAATGCGCGGACCGCCGAGGTTCTCCAGAGCCTCTACATTCCGGCGATTCCCGACGCTCCATTTTCCGCAACGCTCCACACGGAATGGGTGCGGCCCATGGGCGCCACGGGCGCAACAATGACCTTTGTGAACCGGCGCATGGTTCTGCGCGACAAAAATGGACGGTTGCTTGAGGAGCGTTGTGCCCTCACCCCAAAGGCAGATGGCGAGCAATCGATTCTGAGCATGCTGCAGTTCTATGATCCCGACAAACATGCCGGGTATGACTGTTTCGTCATGGGGCCCCGGAAAGGTACCTGCGAACTGCTCAACTTTTTTCCCCATGACCCGCGTGAAGAGGTCGGCCACAGCGGACCACTGCCGGGTAATCAGGGCGTTGAGGTCCACGAGGATCTGGGACCGCGCATAATCGAAGGCATTTCGACAGATGGCTCTCGCGACACCACCACTTGGAACGCGGGAACATTGGGAAACAAGGAGCCGCTCACGATCGTCCGGGAGTTCTGGCACTCGCCCATGCTGGGAGTCAACCTGATCTCGATCCTCGACGATCCGCGCATTGGCCGGCAGACCTTCACTCTGAAGGGAATCACCCTCAAGGACGTCGATCCCAGCTACTTTAAGTTGCCCGACGGCTACCGGGTGATCGATCGACGTGGCGACGCGGCACCTAACTAAGGATCCAAACTAAGAGTCGAATTGAAGCTCGCACGCAAGAGAAGGCCGGGAATCTTTCCCGGCCGGGCTGCCTTTGGAGGATTGACCTTGGAGGATTGAATCAGTGCGCGGGCGCTGAACCTTCGGAGTTGGCGATCGACGGTGCATCGGCATCGGCCAGTGCGCCGTTCGGAACACCGTAAAAATCCTCTGCCGCTCCGCGATGCCCGTGGCAACGTGCGAAGAGTTGCAGACCCAGACTGGTCGGGGTGATCTGCGTTCCATCGAGGGGCGAAAACGATGCTGTCTTTGCCGCGGTTGTCACCAATCCCAGATCGACGAGGTACTCAAGGTCGCGGTGGATGCGGATCATGTCGCGCGTGCCGGTGATCTGCATCATCTCCTGCGCGGAAAGCGTGATGGGCCGCGACGAAAGCCTCTCCATGCTCGACATATACTTGGTGGCCTTGGTGCAGGCTGCCGTCATCAGGCGCACATGCGGCGCAGTCAGCTGGCTGAGCAGACTGATAAACACCAGGTTCGAATCATCTCTGCCGCTGAGCGTGCACGACGTGGCCAGCAGGCCGGCCCACAGTTGCTGCGTCGATTCCTGGTCGGCCCACGAGCCATCTTCGAGAATGCGCAGCGCAAGATTGCCGGGTGCGCGCAGCTTTTCAGGATTGGGTCCAAAGGCCAGCAGCCGCTCCGCGTGCAGGGCGATCTCTATGGCGCTCGCCACGCGATAATTGCTCAACCCCTCGCGCATCAGGCCGCGGATCTCGTCGCTCGAACCCGGGCACAGCCGGGTAAGAAACGCCAGAGCGCCAGCGACGCGAAATTCGCGAAGTATGTCTTCAGGCTCGGTCTGCTCCGCAGAGCTCTTCAGGGGACTCTGCCACAACCGCAGGTCCATACCCGGCGGCAGCACAAAGGAAACCGCAACCCCATCGTCACCCCAGCGAACCGCTCTGGCCTGCACGGCCACGCGACGCTCAAAGTTGCCTTCAAAGGGTCCCCGACGCTGCAGGGTAAGAGAAAAGGTATCTCCGGGAGACCAGCGCTCTTTGGTAAGAAGATAGAGTCCTGTTGCGCTGATGTCTTTGATGGAAGCCTGCTGTTGCAGCGACCCGGACCAAAGATACGCAGCAAGTTCAGGAGAAGTGCGCCGCTCGGCCCTGCGACCATCGTTCTGGACGTGCTTAAGCGATGAACTGACAGTAGGATACATACGTCCTCCAACGCAGCAAAGGTTGAATGACCGCTCCACCGCTTCGTTCACTGCTTCGCGGATGCGCGGGCGCCCTAAAAGTTGAAAACCTTAAAGACGAAGCCCTGATACATAGGATTCTACTCCGGTGTATCCCACTTTGGTAGCAAGCGAAATTACTTTCGGAACGTATTCCGGCGTAGATCAGGCGAAAGCAGGCGATTTGAATGGGAGATCGCATCAGCTTTGGTGCAGTCCCCGCATAGCGCCGATTCTGAAATTGATTCTCAGGATTCGCCGGTTATCGGTGCCGTCAGGCGGTTCGGTAGTGGAGGCTGGGGCCGCCAAAGGCTGGGTCGGTACTAAAGGCTTGGCCGGTAATAGATCGCCCCTGCGGCCACCGTTGCCACCCAGGGCGAACCCTCCGTGGGCTGTTCTGCCGACCCCAGCACCAGGATGCCGTCGGGCGCAAGAAGCCGATGCACACTGTCCAGGAGCTTCTGCCGGGTTTCCTGCGTGAAATAGAGCATCACGTTGCGCAGAAGAATCAGGTCGAAGCGCTCGCGGACGGGCAGCGGCACCTGGCAGATATCAACGCGGTGAAAATGGCAGAGGCTGCGAATCTCCGCGCTCGCCTGCCACTGCTCCCCTGCGCGGTTGAAGTGGCGCGCGATTTGCGCCGGCTCAAGACCACGAGTCATCTCGATGCGATGGAAAACGCCGCAGGATGCTCGCTCGATCGCCTCCGAAGAAATATCGGTGCCTTCGACGCGCAGTGACCACGATGTTTCAGGCCCGAAGTGCTCGCGCAGCAGCATCGCCAGCGAATACGCTTCCTGCCCCGTAGAGCAGGCCGCGCTCCACAGACGTAATGTGCGGCAGTGCCGGCGCCTCTCGGCCAGCGCGGGCAGCAGTTGACGGCGTAGCAGAGCGAAGCTTCGGCTGTCGCGAAAAAAGCTCGTCTCCTTGATCGTCATCGCTTCGGCAACCGCGCGCTCGAGCGCAGGGTCACACGCCGTGCGCATCCGATCCACAAGCTGGGTGAGCCGGCTCATGCCGTGCGCGCGCAGCACGCCGGCAAGACGCGCCTCGAAGAGGCAATCGCACGAGGGGTCGAGAACGTTGTGCGATACGCGCAGAGCGATATTGCGCAGGTAGTCAAAATCCGCGGCCGTCAGAACATCCGTCATCGTGCCGCCTGATCATAAGGCCGGCGCTGGGCCTTCAACGCCGCGCCCGCTGCGCCGGCTCGACTCGCAAGGCGCACGAGTTCGCCTGCAATCGCGTCAATAGGCAGCACGCGATGCGCCAGACCCGCGCGTGTGACTGCGCCGGGCATGCCCCAGACCGCACTTGTCTGCTGATTTTGTGCGATCACCAGGCCGCCTGCGGCTCGAACCATTCGGCTGCCGGCAAGGCCGTCCGTACCCATACCTGTCAGCACGACGCTTAAAACGGCTGGGCCAAAAGCCACTGCCGCCGAGCGAAAGAGCACATCAACCGAGGGCCTGCAGTGGTTCTCCGGCTCCCGCCGCGAAAGATGCAGTTGCGCATGCCGGCTTCCAGGCGCGGCTGCACCAAGCTCCAGATGCCAGTCTCCGCGCGCAAGCGATACTGTGCCCGGCATTGCCGTTTCGCCGCCGGCCGCCTCGCGTACGCTGAGCAGGCAGTGCGCGTTGAGCCGCTCGGCCAGCGGGCCGGTAAAAATTTCGGGCATGTGCTGTGCCACCAGCACAGGCAGCGGAAAATCGGCAGGCAGACCCGCTAGCAGAATTTCGAGAGCTACAGGGCCGCCGGTCGATACCCCGATCACCACAATCGACGGCGCCACGGAGACATGCGTGGGCGCGGCAGGCTGCGGCATGGCCGGAGCGTTGCGCGCCGAACGCGCCGCGGTGAGCGCATGAATTTTCGGCATCAGCTCGCAGGCAAGCGTGCGGATCGCGGACGCCGTATCGGCTTGCTGTGTGGGTTTGGCCACGTAGTCTGAAGCGCCGGCCGCCAGCGCTTCAAGCGTAATGCGCGCGCCGTGGCGCGTCAGCGAACTACACATGATCACCGGAATCCCATGGCCGTCCGTACGCAAACGGCGCAGCGTGCGCAATCCATCCAGCACCGGCATATCGATGTCCAGAAGGATCACGTCAGGCTGCAGATCTTTAACTGCAGCGAGAGCCGTTTCGCCATCGACGGCGGTGCCGGCGACCTCGGCCGATGAGTCCAGCGAAACGACGGAGCGAAGCAAACTGCGCGTCACCGCTGAATCATCGACGACGAGCACTCGAACCTTGCGTGGCGTGCAATCCATCGTGACCGCCTATCCGCCCAGCAGCGCGCTGAGCCGCATGGGGTCGAGCTGATCGGGATGCAGCAGGATCAGCAGACGATCCGGCATTTTCAAGGCTCCGGCAAAGATCTCTGACGTGCACTCGTTGAGGGTAGAAGGCATCTTTTCAAAGCTGCTTGCAGGCTCAGTAAGAACTTCGCCTGCCGCATCAACCTGCAACCCGAAGCATCCGCCTGCACCTTCGAGCACCAGCATTTGCTGCGGTTCCGCAGTGGAGGCCATGCCCAGCAGGCGCCGCAGGCACACCGTTGTGAGCACTTCACCGCGATAGTGCGCCAGCCCACCCACAAACCCTGGCGCCAGCGGAACCGGTAGCGGCCGCATTCCACCAACGATTTCGACGATATGGCCGATCGGCACGCCGAAATACGCGGCCTCCACGCGCACGGTGCAAAGCTCAACCAGCGATGATTGCTGCTCCTCGGTCGGCGTGGACGATTCAATCTTCACTGCTTGACCTCCGCTTCTTCGGGCGAGACGCACAACACCGAAATGCCCGCGCCAAGGCCCTCGGAGCGCAGGATGCTCGCCACTCGATCGCCCAGCAGAATCACGCCCTCGGCTCGCGATGCGGTGCCCGCCTCAATCAGGGCGCTGCCGCGCGCAATGTCGAGCACGCGCGAAACCAGCACGCCAAATTGCCGTGCGCCCTCGGCGCAGATAACAATGATCAGCGGCGCATCCGAATCGTCGCCGGGCAGAATGCCTCCGATGTCCTCGATCTGCAAGACTTCGCCACCCGCCCGCAACAGTGGCCGCGCGCCTAGCCACTCGATGCGCGACCTGCGAGGGCTCTCGATGCGCAGCACGTTCCGCAGCGGTAGAGCCACGCATCTGCCGCCAGCCTCCACCGGAAGATACTCGGGCTCCTGCTCTGTCTCCGGAAGATGCATCTCGATCGTAGCGGTGCGCTCTTCGACGTTGTGCGCAATGCGCGCCCGCATCGCAACCGCTGCGGGATCGAGAATCAGGGCGAGACCGCCATTGCCGAGGATCGTTGCCCCGATATAAAGACCAATGCCCCTGAGCGCCGCGCTGAGCGGCTTCACAACAATTTCCTCCGGATCGGCGAGCCCATCGACAACCAGACCGAAGCGGCGGCCATCGACGTCGAGCACCACGATGAAGCAATCGCACTGCCCCGCGGCGAATTTGTCATTCGTGCTGGATTTCCCATTCACGCTGTATGTCGCCTTCGTAGAGAACCGATCGAGGCCGAGCAGATGATCGAGAAATACGAGCGGCAACAGTTGGCCGCGCAAACGAAAAACCGGCGCATCGCCGATCCATTCAATGAGCCTGGTTGTATCCGAGTCCCTAGCGGTCTCCGAGTCAGGCAGCCGTGCTGTATCCGCGCGCGTGACTCGTACGAGCTCAGAGAGCGCACCCTGCGGCAGTGCGAAGCTTTGCCCGCCGCTGCGCATGATGAGCGCGGGAATGATCGCCAGCGTGAGCGGAACGCGCAGCCGGATCTTGGTCCCGTGCCCAACACGCGATTCAATCTCCACCTGGCCCCCGATCTTCTCGACGTTGGTGCGCACCACGTCCATGCCCACGCCGCGTCCGCTCACCGTCGTCACGGCAGCCGCCGTCGAAAACCCAGGCAGAAAGATCAACTGCAGCGATTCGCGCTCGGACAATTCAGCAGCCCGCTGCGCCGTGATGAGCCCGCGCTCTACGGCCTTGGCGCGCACCTTTTCTATGGGAATGCCTGCGCCGTCGTCGGCAATTTCGACCAGGACATGGCTCCCTTCCTGCAGAGCACGAAGCGTCAGCGTTCCTTCAGGATTCTTGCCGGCGGCCTCGCGTACCGTGGGCGTCTCGATACCGTGATCGAGCGCATTACGCACCGCATGGGTCAGTGGATCCTTGATCGCTTCAAGCAGGCTCTTGTCGAGCTCCGTCTGCTGGCCCTCCATCTCGAGGCGAACGCGGCGGCCCAGAAGCTGCCCAAGATCGCGCACCACGCGCGGCATTTTTGAGAAAAGATGCGAGACCGGCTGCATGCGCGCTTTCATCACCGCCTCGCGCAGGTCCGCCGTGACCATATCGAGCCGCCGCGAGAGCTGCACCATGCGCACATCGCCGGCCGTTGCCTGCAGCACCTGGTTGCGCGTCAGCACCAGCTCACCCACAAGATTCATCAGCCGGTTGAGCAGCGCCACATCCACGCGCAGCGTGCTTTCTGCCGCTGCGCTGCCCTGTGCTGTGTCGGGCCGCGGTTGCGCTTCCTGCGTCGGCAGATGAGTTTGCGCAGTCTCGGTCGCCGCCGTCTGCAATTCTTCGAGCACAGCAATCAGCGCCGCGTCGCTGCCCTCGCCTTCGCTTCCATCCGCTTCGATTGCGCCAAGAATTGCGCGCAGGCCGTCGAGAAGCCCGAGCAGCGTAGTGATCACGCGCGGACTTGCTGCCACCGTGCCCTCGCGGACAAGACCGAGCAGATTTTCACCGGCATGGGCCAGTTTTTCAAGGCGCGGAAAGCCGAGAAAACCAGTCGTCCCCTTGATCGTGTGCACGGAACGAAAAATCTCCGCGACGAGCGCAGGATCGCCCGGTTGTGCCTCAAGCTCGGTCAGGGACCGCTCCATGCGGTCAAGCCCTTCCTGGCTTTCGATAAGAAATTCTCTGACTAGATCGTCCATCGTTAGTCCGCCGCGCGCAGCAACAGCCTGAACGGTTCATCGGATTGAAGAGATTAAACTTGAAAGCGGCGCGGGATTGTACAGCGGGAACGCCGATCGATTAGCCTCAAGATTCATGACGTCCCCAGGTCATCATCCCGTCGCAACCGATCCGCCGCTCGCCGGCGCACTCAGCGATTTGCTTCAGCGGGCGCAAGCCGCTGCGGCCCAATCCTACTCACCTTATTCCGGCTTCAAGGTCGGCGCGGCTGTCAGGCTCGACAATGGCGAGATTGTTACCGGCACGAACGTCGAAAACGTCAGCTACGGACTCACTATCTGTGCGGAGCGCGCGGCGATCGTACAGGCTGTCTCTCGCTTCGGACCGCAGGTGCGCATCACCGCGGCCGCCGTCGCAAATCTCAACGGCGAAGCCAGCCCACCCTGTGGAGCGTGCCGCCAGTTCATGGCCGAGTTCATGGCGCCCGACGCGACGGTCATCTTTCCGCTTGCCGGCAGAATGCATGTCATGTCGTTTGGTGAAGTGTTGCCCTTTGGCGGCGCATTGAAACTCAAATGACTTCACACCTCCGAATGATGAACGCATGAGCACCTCTTCCACTGCCCCGGCAACGATTCACATGATCGACCTGATCGCGAAGAAACGCGACGCCGGCGAGCTCAACTCGCGCGAGATTGCCTTCCTCGTAGCGGGAACCGTCGATGGCTCCATACCGCTGGAGCAACTTGCCGCATGGCTCATGGCGGCGCGACTGCGCGGCCTCTCGCTCGCCGAGGCCCAGGCGCTCACGCTCGCGATGCGCGACTCCGGCGAAACCTTCGACCCCTCCCGCCTCGGCAGGACAGCCGTCGACAAGCACTCCACCGGCGGCGTGGGTGACAAAACCAGCCTCCTCATCGCACCCATCGCCGCAGCCTGCGGCGTGGCCGTGCCAATGATCAGCGGGCGCGCGCTTGGCCACACCGGCGGCACCCTAGATAAGCTCGAATCGATTCCCGGCTTCCGCACCGCGCTCTCGCTCAGCGAATTTGAAGCAGTGCTTGCGCGCTGTGGCGCCTCGATCGTGAGCCAGACGCCAACGCTGGTGCCGGCAGACCGCGTGCTCTATGCGCTGCGTGACCGCACGGGAACGGTGGAGAGCCCCGGCCTGATCTGCGCTTCCATTCTGAGCAAGAAACTCGCGGCGGGCCTCGATGCCCTTGTCCTCGACGTGAAGACCGGCTCGGGGGCCTTTCTGCGCGATCGCAGCGAAGCCGACTATCTTGCCGCACTGCTGGTCGCAACCGCAGGAGCCGCCGGCACGCGCACTGTTGCGCTGATGACCGATATGGGCCAGCCCCTTGGCTGCACCGCCGGCAACTGGATCGAGGTGGCCGAGTGTGTGGAACTGCTGCGCGGCGCGCGGCCTGAAGGCAGCGAAGACCTGCGCGAACTCTCGCTGATTCTCGCCGGATGGATGATTCACCTTGGCGGTGAAGCGGCCACGCCTGAAGCCGGCTATCAGCGCGCGGAAAGCGTGCTGCGCGATGGAAAGGCTCTCCGCGTTTTTCTCGACCTGGTTGAAGCGCAAGGTGGAGACGTCAGTGTCTTCGACGATCTGAAGGGCTTTCACCGGCCCGGCGCAACCGAAGTGTTGGCTGCAGGCCAGAGTGGCTATGTTGCGGAAATGGACACAACCGCTCTCGGCTGGGCCGTACAGCGGCTCGGCGCAGGCCGCTCGAAGGCCGGAGAGCTTGTCGATCCTCACGCGGGCATTGCCTTTCACGCCCGGCGCGGCGCCCGCATCGAGAAAGACGAACCAATCGCGACCCTCTATGCCACTGGGCCAGATCTGCTGGCCGATGCTGCCGAGCGCGTTCGCAAGGCCATCGTGATAGCGGAGAGTTCGCCGAAACCGGTGCCGCTGGTCAGCGCTGTCTTCACCCGCGAAATCGCCGAAGCGGTCCTGCGCGATGCTGTAAGGTAATCGCATACACGCGGGCTTCCGGTCATTGCCAGCAGTCGCAGTTCAGGAATTGCAGCCGAGCCGGCTCACCGTCCCGTCTGCTTTGCAGCGCCGCACCGCCAACAAACAAGGAGAAATTGCTTTGGGCCGATTTACTGGGGTGCTGGGGATACTCGCGGTGCTGTGCGCGGCATGGCTCGGTTCAACTAATCGCCGGCATATCCGCTGGCGCACGGTGGCCTGGGGCCTGGGCCTCCAAATCCTCTTCGCCTTCTGCGTGCTGCGCTTTGACTACGGCCAGCGGGCGATGGCGTGGGCCGGCGACGTGGTCAATAGCATGCTGCACTCTACCGAAGCCGGCACCAGGGTCCTCTTCGGAGCGCTCGGCACACCCGACACCTCGCTCGGCTCCATCTTCGCTTTCCAGGTGCTGCCTACCATCATCTTCATCTCCGCGTTTTTTGCGGTGCTCTATCACATCGGCGTCATGCAGATCATTATTCGCGGCCTCGCGTGGGTGATGCTCAAGACAATGGCCATCTCCGGCGCAGAGAGCATGAACGTGGCCGCATCTATCTTCATGGGCCAGACAGAAGCCCCACTCACCATCCGCCCCTTTCTCTCCAAGGCCACGCGCAGCGAGCTGATGACGATTATGACTAGCGGCATGGCGCACGTTTCGGGCGGCATCATGGCGATGTACATTTCACAGGGTGTCGCCGCCAAGCACCTACTGGCCGCCGTGATCATGACCTCGCCGGGAACGATTCTCATCTCGAAGATGCTGGTGCCTGAAACGGAAAGCCCTGCGACCGAAGGCAAAGTGATCATTCCCGAGCAGGAAGAGCACAAGGACGAAAACCTCATCGGCGCCATTGCGCGCGGCACCATCGACGGCGGCAAGCTCGCGCTCAACGTGGCCATCATGCTCATCAGCTTTCTTGCGCTGGTGGCGCTGCTCGATAGCCTTCTGCTATGGGTCCACATGCATGCCTTCTTCCACTGGGTGCCCGGCAGTCTCGGCGAGATTCTCGGCTTTGTCTTCGCGCCCGTGGCATGGCTGATCGGCGTGCCATGGCAGGACTGCGGCGTGATCGGCAACCTGCTTGGAACGCGCATGGCCCTCAACGAGGTAATTGCCTACATCGCGCTCGGCGCGCACCGGGCTACGCTGCTGCCGCGCTCCTTTACCATTGCGACCTTCGCACTGTGCGGCTTCGCCAATCTCGGCTCCATCGGCATGCAGATCGGCGGCATTGGCGCGCTGGTGCCGGAGCGGCGCAACGATCTCTCGCGCCTCGGCGTCCGCGCCATGCTCGCAGGCACGATGGCGAACCTCATCTCGGCTTCGATCGCCGGAATCTTTCTCGGCTAGGTTTTCGGCTAATCTCACAGACACACACTCTGCCGGCCCCGCCGGACACCGCCCGCCGGCGCACTTAAAACGCTTCGCACGCTTCGCCTGTGCTGCGTCCACGATGCGTCAGGCCGCTTGCCGGTTGCCCTCCTTCTCGCGGGTTTTCACGCTTTTTACTACTTGATCATGCAATTTCGGCTTGCCGTTTCGGTTTGTCGGGCCACGCGCTCTGCGCAATTGCATCTGAAAAAAGCAGGTGGGTGGATGCCGGATGCGAGAAGTGCACACGCGACGAAAAAGACGATGGATGGCTGCCGGTCTCGTCACGCTGCTTCTGACCGGTTGCCCGCTGGCTCCGCAGTTACAATCCGCACCGCCTCTGCCCCCTCAAATTCCGACCGCTCAAATCAAGCACGCGCCCGCAACGCCCATTGCCTTGAAAAAGGCTGAACTGGGTGATGAAGAAACCTGGGATCCGGCATGGGACGGAATCGTTGAGCTCGCGCTGCCTGACGATTTGCTGTGGTCGAAAAAAGTCGGCAACGACGTACGCACCTTCTGCCCGCGCTACAACACGATGAGCGTCACTGACCGGCGTACCTACTGGGCCTATTTCTTTCAGGCGCTGGCCGGGGCCGAGGCGGGACTGCGAGCCACTGCCGACGTTCGCCACACTGAACCCGAAGTCGCGGTGAGAGACGGCGTAACCCACCGCATGGTGCGTGCCGAAGGCCTGCTGCAATTGACCTACGAAGATGCCAGACGATACGGCTGCAGCTTCAGCTGGACACAGGACAGGAATCTCCCGCAGCATGATCCCGGCAAAACGATTCTGCAACCGCGCAACAACCTGCTCTGCGGCGTGCGCATTCTTCACAGTCAGCTCATCGACAAGCACAAGCCACTGCTCACGCACTCAAGCTACTGGTCGACGCTCAGGCCCGGGTGGCCCGGCTACAGCGAGTTTGTGAAGCAGATGGCGAATGTGCCCAACGCCTGCGAACGCCAGCCGCAACACTTGCCACAAAGCAGGGCGCCTATGGTCGAGGCCCAATCCGCGCCGTCCCCATCTACGCCGTCATCGACCGCTATCGTCCGTTCGGCATTCGCGTCTACGCCAGGGCACTAGGCGACGCATTGTCCTGCACGCAACTAAGCAGCGCTGCGTCGGCGCATGCGATAGAAAAGCGTCAGAAAGGTGACCATGCCGCAACTCAGCAGGCTCGCCGTCATGCCCAGGATCAGCGAAAGATCATGCTGATAAACCCCGTGCACGATACCGATTGCCTGCAGAATGTTGAAGCCGCCAAAGGTGAGCAGCGACACGCCTTCATCGGTTTTCTTGCGCCACAGGGCGATGGCCTGCGGGACGAAGAGCAGTGCATTGCACACCAGGCCCAGGCCGAAGATGACGGCGACAAGCTGCTTCATGCTCATTCTCTCCTCAGGCGTTGAAGCGGGCCAGCCCGCGGGCCTTTGCCTTGGCCGCCTCTTCTTCACGATTCCTCGGCGTGGCAGTCGTTTCGAGCGCGCTGAGCAGTCTGGTGGAGGCGGCAGCCACTTCATCCACCGCCGTAAGAAACGCGGCCTCGTTCGCCTTCGAAGGCTTGGGGGAGCCGCTGATCTTGCGCACGAACTGGAGAGACGCGGCACGAATCTCCTCCTCCGTCACAGGCGGATCGAAGTTGAAGAGCATTTTGATATTGCGGCACATTTTAGTGGAACCTCCAGCAGGCAACGACCGGGAATTCGTTGCAAGAGAGTTACGCTTCCTACTTTAACGCTGCGATCTGCGGAAATTCCCCACGATGCGAACCTGTAGAATCTCGAAAAAGTATGATTGAGAAGTATTGATGACTTACTTTGACCAGGTAATTGAAGCGGCAAGGTTCCTGCGCAGCCGGCTCGGCAAGCTCACGCCCACCGTCGGCGTCGTACTTGGCTCAGGACTGGGCTCGGTCGCCAATGCCGTTTCAGAAGCCGTGATTGTTCCCTACGGCGAGATTCCGCATTTTCCCCGCTCGACTGTCGAAGGTCACTCGGGCCGCATCGTGGCCGGGCGCATCGGCGGCGCGCCTGTCATCATCCTGCAGGGCCGGGTTCATTTCTACGAGGGATATTCCCCTCTCCAGGTCACCTTTCCCATGCGAGTGCTGGGCGCGCTGGGTATCGGGGCCGTGGTGCTCACCAATGCATCCGGCGGCATCGATGAAAACTACTATCCGGGTCAGCTAGTACTACTGGCCGACCACATCAACATGATGGGCTGGAACCCGCTTGTCGGACCGAACGAAGCCCGCTTTGCCACTAAACAGCGCACGGGTCTGCGCTTTTTCGACATGACCGAGGCCTACTCCGAGCGTCTGCGAACGCTTGCCCAGCAAGCTGCGCGCGACGAAGGCTCTCCGCTCGAGGAGGGGGTCTATCTGGCGGTGAGCGGTCCCAGCTTTGAAACGCCCGCCGAGATTCGCGCCTTTCGCGCTCTCGGTGCGACGCTGGTAGGCATGTCGACCGTGCCTGAAACGATCGTTGCGCGGCACATGGGCCTTGAGGTGCTCGGCATCTCCTGCGTGACGAACAAAGCAGCCGGACTCAACGCGGTGCCGCTCAGCCATGAAGAGGTGTATGAGACAGGCCGCCTCGTCGAGCGCCGTCTCACGAGCCTGCTCGAAAAGCTCGTCGTCTGGATCTCGACTCTTCTGGAAGTCGAATCGTGAGCCTCTGCGATCCGGAGGCTGCACAGCAGACAGGGCCCGCACGAAAGACAATCGTCGTTGGAATCGCGGGCCGCTGAGGCTAAACCGATTTTCAACGTCGATGCTTTTCGCGAGCAGGCCCGTACCACGTCCGTACTCCCTCACCGTTACGAAAGCCGGTTACGAAAGCCCGTGACGAAAGAATGCCCAGCGCCGCGTGCGAACCAACGAAAGTAGTCTCTTCTGCGTCAAACTTCTACACAAGGACGCTGACTCTCCCCCTTCGAATGCGTTACTCATCCAAAGGTGGCAGGTCGGAGGGCACACGGAACCACTATTCTCGTTTTGCGCGTAACGAAGTTGATTCATTTGCCGAAAAATCATAGAAGTGCAATCTGTCTTCAGAAACCAACGGTTATATCGAAAGTAGCGATGCAGAATTGGCTTCAATCCCGAAAGGATCAGATGGCGACGTGGCTGGGCATGGGCATCTCGCCTGACCGGCTCGCGCTGACGCTCGCCCTTGGCTTCGCCATCGGGTGCCTTCCGCTGGTTGGAGTTACAACCGGGGTTTGCCTCGTGGTGGCAATCGTGCTTCGCCTCAACATGCCAGCCATCCAGGCAGCGAACTACGCCGCCATGCCGCTGCAACTGGCGCTGGTTCTTCCGTTCATGAAGCTCGGCAGCCGTCTCTTCGCTTCCGGCGAAACGCCGACCCTCGG
The DNA here is from genome assembly GCA_963839215.1 of uncultured Acidobacteriaceae bacterium. Taxonomy (GTDB): domain Bacteria; phylum Acidobacteriota; class Terriglobia; order Terriglobales; family Acidobacteriaceae; genus Telmatobacter. The sequence continues at coordinate 175,545 of CAWITZ010000006.1, forward strand.
TAAGGCGCTCCTGCAGGGTCCGCTTCTGCTTGCGCTTAGAACATCGGGCAAAGTGGCCGGTCAGGCCATCGGCGCGTGGGTGGTCTTCGCAGTGCCTGCGGTGGTGTTGATGACCCTCGGCCTCGCGGCAATCCTGCGCCGCGTGCCGGCCTTTGCCGCTGAATGCGGCGACTGATGAGGCCCTGAGTTACGAGACCGTGACCGCTGGGCCTGATTGCCGGGCCGCTACCAGCGAGATCCTTTCAGCCCGCTTCTACCAGTCCATACTTGCGCTGCCAGGCTTCTTTGAGGCGCGCCCACACGCGGGCGATTTCGGTCTCACTGCCTTCCGGCGGCTTGCCTTTTTCAGGATTGGCGAAGCGCGCCGCCTCCTGCTTGGCCAGCTCGAGCAGCGCACGATCCCGCACCAGATTGGCGACGCGAAAATCCGGAAGCCCTGCCTGCCGCGTGCCGAAGAACTCGCCGGGCCCCCGCATCGCAAGATCCAGTTCCGCCAGCTCGAAGCCATCCTGCGTGCGCACCATCGCATCGAGCCGCTCCTCGCCCAGCGGCGAAACGCGCTCCCCGGTGACGAGAATGCAATAGCTTTTCGCTGCGCCACGACCCACGCGCCCACGCAACTGGTGCAGTTGCGCCAGACCAAAGCGCTCGGCGTGCTCCACCACCATCACGGATGCATTGGGCACGTCGACGCCAACTTCGATTACCGTGGTTGCCACCAGCACGTCGATCTCACCCCGCTGGAAGCGCCGCATGATCACTTCCTTCTCATCAGCATCGAGCCGGCCGTGCAGCAGGCCAACGCGCAGCCCGGCCAGCGGCCCGCTGCGCAACTTCGCATGCATATCCACGGCTGACTTCAGACCCGATTTCGCTCCGGGGGTCGCTTCCTGCATCGCCTTTGGAAAGAGATCAGCGCTTTTGCCTTTGCGGGCTGTCTTTGCAGGCTCGGATTTCTTGGTCGCTGACTTTTTCTGCGCAGACTTTTTCTCCGCGGTGGGCGCCTCCGCGTCGGCGCCTGTCGATTCATCGCGCGAAAAATCCAGCTCCGGCTGGTCATCCTTCGAGCCCTCAATCACGGGATAGACAATATAGGCCTGCCTGCCCAGCGCCACCTGCTTACGCACAAACTCCCACACCTCATCGGCGCGTTCATCCGCGACTCTTCGCGTCACGATCGGCGTGCGGCCCGGCGGCAGCTCGTCCAGAACGCTGACATCGAGGTCGCCATAGAGCGAGAGCGCCAGCGTGCGCGGAATCGGCGTCGCCGTCATCACCAACACATCCGGCTCGGCCTGGTTGGGCTTCTTCATCAGCCTGAAGCGCTGCAGCACGCCAAAGCGGTGCTGCTCATCGACCACCACCAGCCCCAGCCGGTCAAACTCGACCTTCTCTTCAATCAGCGCATGCGTGCCAATCACAAGATTCGCTTCGCCGCGATTGATCAGGCCGCGCGTATGGCGCTTGCGGTCCTCATCGAGCGAGCCGGTTAGCAGCACAATCCGGTAGCGGCGTGACGAGCGCTCCAATAGCTTGCGCGCGGCAAGAAAATGCTGCGTTGCCAGAATCTCGGTGGGCGCCATCAATGCGGCCTGGTAGCCGTTCTCCATCGCCACGATCATGGCCTGCAGCGCCACAATGGTTTTGCCGGCGCCCACGTCGCCCTGCAATAAGCGCCGCATCGGGCTTGCCTGCCGCATGTCGGCAACGATCTCGCCGAGTGTGCGCTTCTGCGCCGCGGTGGGATGAAAGGGCAGCACCTCGCGGATAGCTTCGCGCACTTTGTCCGTTGTGGCAAAGCCGATGCCCGCGCGCTCACGCATCCGCCGCCGCTTGAGCTCAAGACCCAGTTCGAGAAAAAACAGCTCTTCAAAAATCAGGCGTCGATGGGCCGGCGTTGTTGCCGCCTGCAGCTGCGTCAACGATGTGCCCTCCGGCGGAAAGTGGATTTCGCGCAGCGCTGTTTCCCGGGCCGGCATGCCGAGCCGTTCGATCATTGCGCGCGGCAAGCACTCGGGCATCGCACCGCGCAGGCTCTCAAGCAGGTTGTAGATCACCTTGCGCTGCCACCGCGAGGCAAGCCTGGCCCCGCCCAGCGATTCATATACGGGCGTGATCCGTCCTACTTCGAGCAGCCGCGTTTCAGCATCGTCGCTCGCGTCGGGCAGCAGTTCCCATTGCGGCTGAATCATCTTCAGGTTGCGCGTCGAGCGCGACGGCTCAACCTTGCCGTAGAGCGCCACCGTCTGCCCTGCGGCAAATTTGCCGTTGAGGTAGCTGCCATGGAACCACAAACACTTCAGCGCATGGCGGCCCTGCCCGACTGTCAGCTCAAAGATCGGCATGCGCCGCGTGCGCAACAGCACCGAACCGCGCACCTCGGCAATCACGCTTGCGGTTTCACCCGGCTGCAGTTCATCGAGGCTGCGGGGATTCTGGCGGTCCTCATAACGAAACGGCAGATGGTAGAGCAGGTCCTCGGCAGTCTCAATCGCCTTGGGCTTGAGCATCTCTGCCACGCGCGGTCCGACGCCGCGCACATATTGAATTTCGTCGTTGAGGCCGGGCACACTCTGGATGCTACCGTATCGGGGTTCGCGATCGCAGAGCGGCCGGAAGCGGATTGATTTCTATTGCGTTTTCGCGGCGGAACCGGTCTCACCCGATGAGACTCCACGCACGGCAGGCTCGCGCGTAAAGAGAACATAGTCGCCCTGCGACGATGGCTCCCGCGTGACTTCCTTCCAGCCCAGTGTTCGCTTCAGCAGGTACGAGAGTGGCTGCCCGTCAAGCACCAGCACATGATCGATTCGGTAGCGATCGAGCACCGCGAGCGGATCAACCACGTTCATGGCCAGCAGATAATTCTGAAAGACCCCGTGATGCTCGAAGATGTCGACGCGCGAGTCCACGAACGGCGATTTGCCATCGAAGACCATGCGCCCGCCAACGTAATCCCAGTTGAAGGTGCGCCACGAAGGTTGAATGGAGGCGATCGTCTGCAGCGGAAAATTCTGCGTCACCGTCTTTTGCAGTGCTGTCTCTTTCGGCAGCCAGAAGGCCGCGAAAACCAGCGCCGCCACCGCCAGCAGCGCATTCATTGCGGGGATTGTCTTCTCCTCGGGTGGAGCGCAGAAGCTGCGCGCAAAATCCTTGGCGAGAATCGGCACAGTGAGCACGGCGGCGAGGAACATGAAGCGCACATGGTCAATGGCCGCGAACCATGCGAAGAAAACCACCGCAAGCTCAAAGAGCGTCCACTTGCGGGCCCGAAGGCAGCTGGCAAGCACCATGAGCGCGACCGCGAGCACCACTCCCGCGCCTTCCATCGAGCCAAGCTTTAGCGGCTGCCACTCCGCAACGGCGGCAATGTTGGCCTTCTGGTTGAAGATCATGTCCAGCGGGTTCCACACCAATCGCCAACCATAGGGGTTCAACAGCAATGCCGCCGCGCTCGCAACAAAAACTGCGAGCAGCCGGTTGCGATCACGCGCTGGCATCGCATCCTGCTCAATCGCATTCAATCGCACGCGAAAGAGGCTGCACCCGATATAGAGCGCCAGCAGCGCCATGCCGATGAGCCACGTTCCATGCAGGTTGACCCAGATGCAGAAGAGCGGCGGCAGAAGCCAGAGCTGCCGTTTCCCGCCGCGTTCGGCTGCTTCAAGAATCAGCATCTCCGCCGACAGCGCAAGATAACCGAAAACGATAGTGCGCGGCCCCGCATTCACGGCCATCAGCACAAAGCCCAGACATGCTGCCCAGAATGCTGCGCCTGGATGGCGCGCACTCAAAAATCCCCGCCAGTAGACAAGCAGAATATTCGCGGCAACCGCCAGCCACGCCACCAGGTAAATGCCGCGCAGCGCCAGAGCGCGATAACCAAGCCAGAAGGGCAGCTCCGCAAGCCACTCGGGGTTGACCCAGCGCTCGCCTGTCACCGAGAAGGAGTAAGGCTCAATCTGGATGAAGTGATGCGTTGCAGCCAGCAGGCGCGCATCCGCCAGGTGCCACCACAGGTCGGGGTCGGTCAGCAGCGTCAGCGTTTTGTTGAAAGACGCGCCAAAAAGCAGCGGCAACAGAAGCAGCAACGCCGCTTGCATCATGTGCCTGCCGCAGAGGCGTTCAAAAAGACTCGCCGCCGGTCGTTCCGCAGGGGTGGCGCTTGCAGGCGTCGGTTCGTGTGCCGGAGTCGAATTCATGCGCTCAACATCCGCGGGCTACTTTTGCGCCGCCGCGCCGGGCACGCGTTCAAGCAAAACATAATTGCCTTGCCACGCCGGCTCACGCATCATCACGCGCCAGGCGGGACTCTTCTCAAGCAGCGCCTCGATTGGTGTCTCATCCTTCAAGAGCGCGTGATCGACGTGGTACTTCTCAAGCAAGGGCAGCGCGTTGACGCCGGCGTCGATGCTATTCGAATCCGCCATCACGCCCAGGTGCTCGAAACTGTCGAAGCGCGAGTCCATGAAGGTCGGCTTGTGCTCGAAGTCCATCATGCCGCCCACGTAGTTATAGTCGTACGTCCGCCACCCGGGCTCAACCCTGGCAATCGACTGCAACGGAAACATCATGCCAACCATCTTCTCGAGCGACGCCTTGCTGGGGAAAATGACGATCATCGCCACCACCGCCGCGCCGGCCATGGCAAAGTTCATCGCCGGAATCGTCTTCAGCTCTTCCTCGTTGAAAAATGCGCGCTTCAGGTCTCGCGCCAGCATCGGCGTTGTGAGAACAGCGGCAAGATAGGTAAAGCGATGATGGTCGATGGCCATGTACCAGGCAAAAAAGACCAGCGCCAGCTCATAGACTTTCCATTTGCGACCCGCCACAAGGTTCGCCACCACCATCAGCACAATGGCAACAATTAGCCCCTTGCCCTCGAAGGAGGAGAAGGTGAGCGGCAGCCACTCCGTGATCGTGGCCACGCTCAGCTTCTGGTTGAGCATCATGTCGAAAGGATTGACGAGCAGGTGCAAGCCGTAGGGGTTGCCCAGCAGCGCCACGCAGCTCAGCACAAAAACGGCGAAGAGGCGGTTGCGCTGCTGAGGCACAAATGCCACCTGCTCAAAGGCGCCAACTCTAAGCGGAAACAGGCCGCACAGGATATAAAGCCCCAGCAGTCCGATGCCGAAGAGCCACGTGCCGTGCAAATTGATCCACAGGCAGAAGAGCGGCGGCAGCAGCCAGACCAGCTTCTTCCTTCCGCGCTCCGCTTCTTCCAAAATCAGCATTTCCGCCGACATGCACAGATAGGCGAAGGCGATCATGCGCGGACCGGAATTGACGGTCATCAGCACGAAGCCCACAATCGCCGCAATCAGCGCCGCGTTCGCATTGCGGGCCAGCCGGCATCCGCGCCAGTAGACGAAAAGAATATTGCCGCAAAGGCCGAACCACGTGAGCAGATAAATGCCGCGCAGGCCGAAGAGGTTATAGCCGAGCCAGTAGAACTGCTCCGAAAGCCACTCCCAGTCGATCCAGTGCTTCCCGACCGCGGTAAAGGAATAAGGGTCGGTCCAGATCATGTGGTGGGTGGAGAAGATGAGCCGCGCGTCGGCCAGGTGCCACCAGATATCCGGGTCGACAAAGAGGGTGTGGGAAGCGTTCAGAGTCGATGCCACAAGCATGGGAATGACCAGCAGCAAGGCGATGTCCATCGCGTGCCGCGAAACCCTGTTGACCCGCTTGGTGCTCGCCGTTTCGGCCCGCGTTGGCGCTGCAACCGGCTGCTCTGAGAAAACTTCCATTTCAATACACTATCCGCGCCTGCGGCGCCCGGCCTAACAGGAATGCGGGAAAACCCAGGGCTGAACCACCGTTGGTAATGTGCATCCCTCCGAGCTAAGCACTTTGCTTTGCTGCAGGTGACCAAAGGTACCCGAGGGGCAGCATACGGGCCTGTTGCGATGCCTTAAGGCTATGCTTAAATGAACTCCAGTCGACATCACAGAACGTTGCGGCAAGGCTGTCTCGCCTCTCCCCCCGGGGCTGCGTACCGAGTTGAAGACAAAAGCTTAAGGACCCGCGGCGGTTTGGATCAGCAACAGTCAGATCCGCAGGCATTTTGAGCCGGAGAGGCTCAGGAATGCGGGGTGTTACTCTTTTGCACCAACGTGGTATTGACCCTCTTTGCACTGCCGGGGAGAATCGCGGCAGATGTCTTTCAGAATGTTCCAGGCGCTGGTTTAACTTGGAGATTCCCAGTTGCACTTGTCCTGGCAGGCTCCGTTAACGATGGCGAGCCGTCGTCTGAAATGCATCTTCACCGGGCCTTAACTGCTCCATCTCGCCGGGGCGAAAGGGAAAGAGATAGCTGACTATGATGCGGATTGGGCTGCTCTCTGAAGACGGCGCGCTGCAACCACTTCTCGCTTCTGCCCTGGGAAAAGACTTCCAGATTGAGCTGGCGAGAGGTGAAGGCGACGTTCTCCGCCTGATTGATGCCGAAGAGTGCGACGTACTCGTTCTCGATCTGAACTCGAATGGCGGCTCTGTGAAAAACCGCGCCGAGTGCTGGCGCCGCATCATTGCCCTCCCCGTTCCAGCCGTTGTCATGGCCGACGACGCGTTGCGCACCACCGCCCTCGAACTGGTCAGGCTCGGCGCGTTCGGCTACTGTCGCCGCCCCCCTTCGATTCGCGAACTCAAGGCGCTGCTGACCCGCGCGCATGAAAACTTCCTTCTCAAGCGGCAACTCCACACCGTGCAACAGCCGGTTGAAACCGCGACAGGTTGCGACCGTCTTATTGGCTCGGGCCCGGCGATCCGGCAGGTCTATCAGCTCGTGCATCGCGTCGCCAACCTCAATGCATCGGTTCTGGTAACGGGCGAAAGCGGAACCGGCAAGGAACTGATTGCCCGCGCGATTCACAATCTCGGCAGCCGCTCGGAGCGTCCCTTTGTCGCGGTCTCCTGCGGCGCCATACCTGAAACCCTGATTGAAGCTGAATTATTCGGCCACGAGAAGGGCGCCTTCACCGGAACCGTGGGTGCGCGCGAAGGTTATTTTGAGCAGGCCCGCGACGGAACACTCTTCCTCGACGAAATCGGCGACCTGAGCCTGTACACCCAGGTCAAGCTGCTGCGCGTACTGCAGCAGATGGAGTTCAGCCGCCTGGGCAGCAACAAGCTTGTCCCTCTGCGAGCGCGCCTCATCTTCGCCACGCACCAGGACCTCGGCAAGCTGGTCACTGAAGGCAAGTTCCGCCAGGATCTCTATTACCGCATTAACGTGATGAAGATCGTTTCGCCCGCCCTGGCTGACCACGTTGAAGATGTGCCGCAGATTGCAAACCACTACCTACAGCACTATGCCCGCGTCTTCCAGAAGCCGATGCAGGCCATCAGCCCCGAAGCCATGGCGATGCTGCAGAGCTATGCGTGGCCGGGCAATGTGCGCGAGCTCGAAAACACGATCCAACGGGCTATTATTCTCGCCCCGGGCATGACTATTCGCCCCGAAGATCTGCCGCTGAACATGCACGGCGACAAGGTCATCGACATCAGCGAATACAACCCCGAAGGCAGCTTCGAACGCCAACTTCGCGATTACAAGGTCAAGCTCGCAACCGAAGCCGTGCGCGAGAACAACGGCAACAAGACCATGGCCGCGCGCAGTCTCGGAATCTCGCGGGCGTATCTTCACCGGCTGATTCGTCTCGGCGAACCCGATCTCATCTTTGATCAGGACAACGTCGACTCGGCTTCGGCGTAAGCTCCCGATCGCAGCTTTTGTGCATTGTTCACCTCCGCCGGGCACTGCGAGCCTGTCGAGTTAGAAAAGCGATCAAATTGAAACTGATATAGTGGCCTCATAATGCTCAGGAGATATCCCGTACTTATTGCGCTGGTGGTTCTTGCGCATCTCCCACTGCGGGTTTCGGCGCAGACCTCCGGCGAACTCACCACCCCTGAGCGTCCCCGGCCGGCTGTCACCGCACCTCCTGCAGCAGTCAGGCCGCTGCCTGCACAAAATGTAGCCCGGCCACGGCTGACGCAAAGTCCTGCGAGCCAGGAAGCCGCTGCCGCACCGGATACGCCTGCACCTGTCAGCCAGCCACCCCAAATCATCGTCAATCCTCCGGCGCCGGCCCCCGTGCAATGGGAGTGGCATGACCGCGTGGCATGGGGAGCAGGCATTGTGCTTGCCGTGCTTGGCTACGCAGGCATAATGCTGGCCTTGCGAACCCTGAAGAGCATCGATCGCCACCTCCAGTCCGGCACCACCACGGCTGAGGCCGCCGTGGGCAGCGCCAGTGCTGCCCTTGCCCTTGCCCAGGCGATTGCGAACTCAGAGCGACCATGGATCGTCGTCACCGTCGAGCCGTTCCTCACGATGGAGAACAGCTTCAAAGTCATGGCCGCCAATCGTGGCCGCAGCCCGGCGCGCATCACCTCCTCCATCGACCAGGTAAGAATCGCCGTCGATGAAAGCAATCTGCCCAAGGCACCGGAATTCGAAGCTGTCGATCCTGCCGATGAGCCCGAGCCCATCGTGCTGCTTCCCGGCGAAGCGACCGGCATCTGGGCTCTCAATCGCGAAGACCTGCCCGCCATCTGCAAGACCGCCGACGCGCTCAGAAACGTCGAGGGCTGGCAGGAGACACTCTTTCTCTACGGCCGCATCCGGTACATGGAGCTTTCCGCCATCGGCGAAAGCAACGTGCATGAAACGTTCTGGTGCTGCCGCTACATCCACGGGGAAAAGAGCAGCGCGCTCGTCATGGCCGGCCCTCCGCCGTATAACAAGCACACCTAGACACAACCACTGTTCATGCAATGGGAGAATGGATGCCAGTCGTCGAACTCGCGGGCGTCACCAAGGCCTACGAAAACAAAGTTGCAGTTCGCAATCTCAGCCTTTCGATTGACGCCGGCCAGATGTTCGGTCTGCTGGGTCCGAATGGCGCAGGGAAAACTAGCTCCATTCGCATGATGATGGGCATCACCCTACCGGACTCAGGAACGGTGAGCCTTTTTGGAAAACCCTTCGAACGCAGCAGCCTCGAACGCGTCGGCTATCTGCCTGAAGAGCGCGGCCTCTACAAGAAGATGAAAGTGATCGAGCAGCTTGTCTTCTTCGGCACACTGCACGGTCTAGCTCCTGAGACGGCGCGCAGCCGGGCTAAGAGCTGGGCATCGCGTCTTGAGATTGCCGACGCTCTGGACAAGAAGACTGACGAGCTCTCGAAAGGCATGCAGCAGAAGATTCAGTTCATCAGCTCGCTGCTTCACGACCCCGGCCTCATCGTGATGGACGAGCCTTTCAGCGGCCTCGACCCGGTGAACGCCAAGCTTCTTGAGCAGACCCTGCTCGAACTCAAAGACCAGGGCAAGGCAATCCTCTTCTCCACGCATCGCATGGACCAGGTGGAGAAGCTGTGCGACTCGATCTGTCTGGTCAACAAGGGCGAGGCGGTGCTCTCCGGCCGCATGCGCGAGATTAAATCCCGTTACGAACGCAATCACGTGATCGTGGAGTTCGAGGGCAGCGCCGACTTTCTTCAGAGCGCCGAGATTGCCGAGGCAAAAAACTTCTCTGGCCACGCCGAGATTCTGCTTAAACCACATGGCAACGCGCAGAAGCTGTTGCAGCAGGCTTCGGCCACGGCAACTATCTATCGCTTCGAGCTCGTCGAGCCTTCGCTTGAAGAAATCTTTATCCGCACCGTGGGAGGCAAGGTCGATGCGTAACATGCTGCTGATCGCGAAGCGCGAATACTTTGAGCAGGTGCGCAGCCGCGCTTTCAGAATGACGACGCTCGGCGTGCCGGCAATTTTCGCCGCGATCATCGGCGTCGGCTATCTCTCGAGCCTTGGCCTCGGCGCCCACCGCCACATGGCGGTGGCTGCCTCCGACCCTGCGCTGGCCGGGCAGATTCGTGCACAGCTCGTCGGTGACAAGCAGGCCAAGGCGATCGTCGACGTCGTCGCTCCGGCCACGCCCGTTGACAAAGCCGCGCTCGCCGACAAGGTGCGGTCGGGACAGCTCGACGGCTTTATCTGGGTGGAATCGGAGCCGGGCAAAGCGCCCGAAGCATCCTATATCTCCCAGTCCGCTGGCGATTTCATCACCGCGGCGCGCATCCGCTCCGCGCTCACGCACGCCGTGCTCGATGAGCACCTTGTCCGCGGTGGCATGAATCAGGACCAGGCCGACACGCTCGTCGACGGCATCGCCATGAACACCTTCCAGGTGAGGAAAGATGGCAGCCTCGTGAAGACCAACGCCGAAGCCTCCCTGTGGAAGGGTTACGTGATGGCGCTGCTGCTCTCCATGACCACCATGGTCTATGGCATGAACGTGGCGCGCTCCATCATTCAGGAGAAGACCTCGCGCATTTTCGAAGTCATGCTCTCCATCGCCCGCCCTGCCGACCTGCTTGCCGGCAAACTCATCGGCGTGGGTGCGGTGGGCCTCACGCAAATCGGCATCTGGCTCGTTGCCGGAGCCATCATTCTTTTCTCGCCTTTTGCCGCCGCCATCATGTCTGGCGATTTGGCCGTGCACTTTACCTGGACCGAAGCGATTCTCTTCCCCGTTTACTTCGTCCTCGGCTTCCTGCTCTACAGCTCGCTCTTCGCCGGCCTTGCCGCCACCTGCGAAACCGAGCAGGAGTTGCAGATGTACATGCCGCTCGCGGCCGCGCCTACCTGGCTGAGCTTCGCGCTCATCATGCTCATCATCAACGATTCAAATTCCTTCTGGTCTGTCGCCGCATCCTGCTTTCCCTTCACCGCGCCCATCGTCATGTTCCTGCGCATGGCCTCTGAGATTCCGCCTCTGTGGCAGTTCGCCCTCTCGATCGGCTTGATGGTTCTCTGCATCTGGGGCGTGCTCTGGATCTCGACGCGTCTCTACCGCGTGGGCATCCTGATGTACGGCAAGCGCGCCACGCTGCCTGAGATCGTTCGCTGGCTGCGTTACAGCTAGGACCCCTTCCAGCATCCGCCGCGCAACTCCCCCGGCGTGGCTGCAAGGCCATAAAATCGGGAGAGTGACCGTCAAAGCCATTGCAAGCTTCACACTCGGCCAGCGCATCGTGCTGGCCGTCGTTCCACGCATCGTGTGGATGCTGCTCTGGATCACCGGCCTCACCTGGCGCTTTGAAGTCATCGCGGAAGAAGGCGTCACGCCGGTCGTCTCCGGCCAGAAGGCAGGCCCGGAGATCTACTGCTTCTGGCATCAGTGCGTGCTTCCCTGCACCCTGTACTTCCGCAACTCCGGCGCGGCGATTCTCGTCAGCCGCAGCTTCGATGGTGAGCTGATCACGCGCATCCTCAGGCTCTTCGGCTTCGATACCGTACGGGGCTCAAGCTCACGCGGAGCCAGTGAAGGCCTGCTGGGGCTCACCCGCGTCATCCAGTCCGGAAACACCGCCATCTTCACCGCCGATGGCCCGCGCGGTCCCATCTATCAAACCAAGATGGGTCCCATCAAGCTCGCGCAGACTACCGGCGCCCCCATTGGGGCTTTTCACCTTGAGCCAGAGCGCGCCTGGAAGATGCGCTCCTGGGATCAGTTCCTTGTGCCCCTGCCCTTCACGCGCATCTGCGTAAGCTGGGCACAGTGGACACACGTGCCCGCCGATCTCACGCCCGAGGGCTTCGAGCCGAAACGCCAGGAGCTCAACGCGGCCATCGAGCGGGCGCGGTTGCACGCCCTGGCGCATTTGGGAAAAACGCGGCCATGAGCAGACTGCGCGTTGCTGACTTCGACTTTCCACTTCCTCCGGAGCTGATTGCGCAGCAGCCTCCCGCCGAACGAGGCCAAAGCCGCATGCTCATCGTCGATCGCCGCGACGGCGCGCTGCGCGATGCGCAGTTTCGGGATTTTCCTTCGCTGCTGCGTGCCGGCGATCTTCTCGTGCTCAACGAGAGCCGCGTGATTCCAGCACGGCTCTACGCCCGGCGCACTGTCGTCCGCGAGCGTGAAAAGCCGACGGGACAGATTGAAGTGCTGCTCACCGAACCGGTTGGAGAGAACCGTTGGCGTGCTCTCGTCAAACCGGGCAGAAAGGTCGACATTGGCGAGCGCCTCGTCTTCCCCTCCGCCACCGGCGAAATCGAACTCTCCGCCGAGGTGCTTGAACGCGGAAACTTCGGCGAGCGTCTGCTGCGCTTCGCGCCGGCTCCCGATTTCTGGGCAGCTCTCGAGCACATCGGCCACATGCCGTTGCCGCCCTACATTCACCGGCCCGACGCCGCCGAAGACAGGGAGCGCTACCAGACTGTCTTTGCCCGCGAGCGCGGTTCGGTTGCCGCGCCTACTGCCGGCCTCCACTTCACCCCCGAGACGCTGAGCGCGCTCACCGCCGCGGGAGTGGAGATCGCTCGCATTTCTCTCCACGTCGGGCTCGGCACCTTCGCTCCGCTCCGTGTTGAGCACGTCGAGGACGTGCGCCTGCACACCGAGCACTACAGCATTCCCCAGGAAGCAGCCGAAGCCATCCGTCGTGCCCAGTCCGGGAGCCGGCGCGTGATCGCCGTGGGCACAACCGTGGTCCGCACCCTCGAGGCTGCCGCGCTCGCGGCGCAGGGTGGTCCGCTCCCGGCTGGGCCAGGCACAACCGAGATTTTCATTTCTCCGGGATTTGACTTCCGCGTCGTCAACGGGCTGCTGACGAATTTCCATTTGCCCCAGTCGAGCCTTCTGATGCTGGTAAGCGCTTTTGCCGGTCACGAGCACGTGCTCGCTGCCTACCGGCACGCCATCTCGGGCCGCTACCGGTTCTTCAGCTACGGGGATTGCATGTTTCTGGCTTGAAAATCTCTCCCGAACAGGCGGGAGGGGCAAATGGCCGGATTCCCACCGATTTAAGAGGACGGATCGTGAGGCGGATCATTTATTCTATCCAGTACCGGAAGCAGATCTGACGCTGGCCAGGGCGCTGCCATTAGCACTCAGGCTGCCGGTACTTTGAGCAAACAGGCTGGCCCTTGTAGAAGCTCATGGGGGAATCAAGAGTTACACCGGGACCTTTAGAGATTGCGCAGGTTAGAAAGAGATACTTTTCGGCAGTATCCCGGGCACATTCTGTGACTAAAGTCTCTCAATCGTGTCGCTGAGACGTTGCGAACACAGGGTGAAACTGTATACGCTTCGCTTCACAGATTGCTGGAGCGCGTATACATCCGGCTACAGTTGTACCTTGCAACTTCGGTGTAACGCGTTGACTTAATATACCTTGACTTATCAAGATTTGGAGGGAAAATTGCATACATATAGAAGTTACAAGTTTTTTCAAGGGGACTAAGGGGGCAGCTGTTGCATTCGATTGCGTGGTGGCCGACTGTGCTTGTTCTGGCAGTCTCCACGTTCACAGATCTGCGCACCCGGCGCATCCCCAACTGGTTGGTGCTGCCATTTCTGGCGGCGGGTATTGCTCTGTCACTGGGAACGAAGAGCTGGAACGGAATCGGCATTGAAAAAAGTCTTGCCGGGGCAGTTCTGGGTATGGTGCTCTTCGGCATTCTGGCCTGGATGGGCGGAATGGGTATGGGCGATGTAAAGCTTTGCGCCGCGCTTGGCGCGTGGGTGGGTCCGGAACAGCTTTTTCTGGCCCTGGTGCTCACAGGGATCGCAGGGGGGATTATGGCCGTCGGCTGGGCAGTTGCCGGCGGATTTGCAGGGGATTTATTTACAGGGGCCAGCGATTTTCTTTTTGGCTGGAAGAACCGGGGGATGAAAGCAAATCCGGAGCTAACACTTTCCAATCCCAGGGCACGCAAAATGCCCTATGCTCCGGCGATAGCAATCGGAACTCTCATATCATTTTTCGCGCATTAGAACCGCACTAGAGCAGAGATGGTTTAGCGCATCGCAGCAGTGGCAGCAGGCAACCAGGGCTAACACACGATAAGAACGTAGAGATCCAGGAGTCTAAGCACGGTAATGTCAACCTATTTTCAAGACCCCATCCCCGTTGGTTCAGGTGGTTTGACGATTGCTTTGATCGGCCCCAACGACGCCCGCCGCAAAATAGTGGCCGGCGCGCTTGGGGGTTCGGATGTTTCGGTGCGGGAGTTTGTCGCATATCCCAACAAGCTTGGCGATGTCCCGCGGCTACTGGAACAGAATTACGACATTGTCATCATCGATCTGGACAGCGATCAGAATTACGCGCTCGAACTGGTTGAGACACTCGCTGCAGCCGGCACCAGTACGGTGATGGTCTACTCGATGAACAACGACCCCAACCTGCTGATGAGCTGCATGCGCGCGGGTGCCCGCGAGTTCCTCGCGCAGCCCATTGCTCCTGCAGCCCTCAGCGATGCGCTGGGACGCGCCGCGTCGCGCCGCCCGGCGGCCAAGCAGGGCAGCAAGCCCGGTGGCGGCAAGGTTCTGGTCTTTCTCGGCGGCAAAGGCGGCTCCGGTGTCACCACCGTGGCCTGCAACTTTGCCGTATCGCTGGTGCAGGAGTGCGCGCAGAGCGCCGTCCTCATCGATCTCGATCTTCCCCTGGGCGACGCCGCGCTCAATCTCGGCATCAGTCCCCAGTTCTCAACGGTCGACGCGCTGCAGAACTACAGCCGCCTCGACCAGAACTTTCTCTCCAAACTGCTCACCAAGCACAGCTCCGGCCTCTTCGTTCTTGCCGCACCCGGCAAGTTTCCGCAGGTGGAGATGAGCAACGAAGCCGTGGAGAAGCTGGTCGCCGTTGCGCGCAATGGATACGACTTTGTCGTTGTGGATGCGGGCTCGCGCTTCGACCTCAGCGGAACGACGCTGGTGGAGCACGCCGACACCGTGTACCTCGTTATGCAGGCCGGCATTCCCGAGCTGCGCAACTCTCACCGCGTTATCTCCGAGTACTTCAAAAGCGGCGGCTCAAATCTTGAAATCGTGCTCAACCGCTTTATGCCTCGCTCCGGCGGTGTGGATGAGGAGCATATTTCGAAAGCTCTCACCCGGCCCGTGCAGTGGAAGATTCCCAGCGATTACGTGACCGTGCGCAAGATGCAGAACGAAGCAACGCCCCTGGCCCTTGAGGACTCGTTGATTGCCAGGGCGATACAGGATATGGCACGAACGGCAGCGGGTATGCCAGCCAAGCCGGAAAAGAAGAAGGGATTCAGCCTGTTTGGTTGAGTTCGTGACGTCGACAGTATTTTTTGATTGGAATGGTGCAACGTGGAACATTTAAATCTTGAGAACTTTAAATCCGAAGTACACCGTACACTGATTTCCAAACTGGATCTCGAGAAGCTGTCGCGCGTGAACTCGAACCAGGCGCGCCAGGCCGTTTCGAGCATCATCAGCGAGATCATCAGCGATCGCCGCGTCCCGCTCAGCTTCGACGAGCAGGAAAAGATTCAGACCGACCTGCTCGATGAAGTCTTCGGCCTTGGCCCTCTTGAGCCCCTGCTCAAGGATCAGAAGATCTCCGACATCATGGTCAACGACAAGGACCACGTCTTTATTGAACGCGGTGGCCTGCTTACCCGCGCCGATGCGTCCTTCCGCGACGACCGCCACCTGCTGCAGATCATCGACCGCATCGTTTCCCGCGTGGGGCGCCGCGTCGACGAATCTTCGCCAATGGTCGATGCCCGCCTGCCCGATGGCTCGCGTGTCAACGCCATCATTCCCCCACTCGCGCTCGATGGCCCTTCGCTTTCGATCCGCCGCTTCGGCACCGGACCGCTCGCAGCCAATCAGCTCGTGCAGCTTAAGAGTATTTCCGCGGAGATGATGGAGCTTCTCTCCTCCGCCGTGCGCGCCCGCCTCAGCATTCTCATCTCCGGTGGTACCGGCGCCGGTAAGACTACCTTCCTGAACATTCTGTCGCAGTACATTCCGCAGAACGAGCGCATCATCACCATCGAAGACGCCGCCGAATTGCAGCTTGCGCAGGAGAACATTGTCCGTCTTGAAACGCGTCCGCCCAACGTCGAAGGACAGGGCGCGATCCGTCAGCGGCAACTGCTGATCAACTGCCTCCGTATGCGTCCTGACCGCATCATCATCGGTGAGTGCCGTGGCGAAGAGGCCTTCGACATGCTCCAGGCCATGAACACAGGTCACGAAGGATCGATGACCACGGTCCACGCCAACACGGCTCGCGATGCCCTGACCCGTCTGGAATCGATGGTCGCGATGACCAACCTCAATCTGCCGGAAAAGACCGTGCGCCAGCAGATTGCCTCGGCTCTCACCATCGTTGTGCAGTGCACCCGCCTCAGCGACGGCACTCGTAAATGCGTCAGCATTCATGAGATCACGGGCATGGAAGAGAACGTGATCAGCATGCAGGAAATCTTTACCTTCCAGAAAAAAGGCATCGGGCCCAACGGCAAGGTACTCGGCGTCTTCAAACCAAGCGGCATCCGTCCCCGCTTCCTTGAGCAGCTCCGCACCGCAGGCATCTTCCTGCCGCCGAGCCTCTTCGAGCGCGTCACGGAAGTCAGCTAGAGAGAATTTCATACAGAATCGGCAAGTCTACTTAGGTGGTTGGGAGGGTCTGAAGCAATGCCAATGATCATCATCGTCGTTTTCGCGGGCGTCTTTGCAGTGGTGGCGCTGCTCGCCGCTGCAAGCGGAGCCGGCGCGTCGAGGCAGGACAAGGAGATGCTTGCACGACTCGATTCCGCGCTGGCCACAAACATGACGAAGTCGGATATGGCCGACCTCCTCATCGACGTGCGCAAGAGCGATCTCCTGAGCACCATTCCGTGGATTGACCGCGTATTGCGCAAGCTGGAACTGACTCCGCGCCTTCGTCGGTTGCTTTACCAAGCCAATCTCAAGTGGACCGTCGGCGGCCTGATGCTGATGTGCAGTCTCCTCTTTGTCGTTTTCGGCTACCTGGTGTATTGGCGTACTGGCAACATCATCTTCGGCATCGCCATCGGCGCAGCTTTCGGGTCTGCTCCTATCGGTTACATCTACTTCAAGCGCAATCAGCGCATGAACAAGTTCGAGGAGGGCCTTCCTGAAGCTCTCGACCTGGTTTGCAGCGCCCTGCGCGTGGGACACAGCCTCAACTCAGCCCTGGGCCTGGTGACGCGCGAGTGCCCTGACCCGGTCGGTCCGGAGTTCCGCGTCGCTTTCGACGAGCAGAACTATGGTCTCGAATTGAAAACCGCTCTGGAAAACATGACCAACCGCATGCCCGTTCAGGATCTCCGCATCGTGGTCACCGGCATCCTGATTCAAAAGGAGAGCGGCGGCAACCTGGCGGAAATTCTTGAGAAAACCTCTGAGGTCATTCGCGAGCGTTTCCGGTTGAAACGGCAGGTCATGACGCATACTGCGCAGGGCCGCATCACCGGCCTGGTTCTTACGATGCTTCCCCTTGTCCTCGGCTGCGCGTTGTATTTCCTCAATCCCGAAATGATGAGTCTGCTGTGGACGCGCCCGATCGGCGTCAAGCTACTCTACGCGGCGGGGGGCATGATCGTCGTCGGCGGTTTGATTATTCGCAAGATCGTCAACATGGAAGTGTGAGGGATTTATGGGTATAGCGATTGCAGCATTTTTTGCCATCTTCCTGCTCATCACGAGTGCGGGACTTCTCATCTTCTATCGGGAGACGATTCACGCCCGAATCACTTCTGCCATCAATCCGCAGGTCCGGCGGCAGAAGACACTGAAGAACACGATCCTCGACACGCGTGAAGTGCTCGAGGGCGTCGTCGAGCGATTCGAAAAAGTTGTGCCCCGCAGCCAAGCCGAAACTGGTGTCATCCAGGAACGGCTGGTGCGCGCCGGCCTCCGCTCCGACTCGGCTCAGAAAGTCTTCTACGGGGCAAAGGTCATGACGCCTCTGGCGCTGATCCTCCTCGTGCTGATTACTCCCTTCGGCAGAAGCAATATCTTCTTAGTCATTGCAGCAGGCGGCCTCGGTTTCCTGGCTCCGGATTTTATTCTCGGCAGGATGATTTCAAACCGCCAGGCAAAGGTCCGGCGCGGCCTGCCCGATGTACTCGACATGCTGGTCATCTGCGTCGAAGCCGGTCTCAGTCTTGACCAGGCGACGGCCCGCACCGCCGAGGAAATGAAAAATTCGCAGCCCGTTCTGAGCGATGAGCTCAGCATGGTGGCCCTCGAGCAGCGCGCCGGAAGCGCCCGTGCCGATGCCTGGAAGCATCTGGCCGATCGCACCGGCATCGACGTGGTTCGCAATCTGGTATCGATGCTGGTTCAATCCGAACAGTTTGGCACCAGTGTTGCTAAGACACTTCGTGTGCATTCAGACACGCTCAGAACTAAGCGCGTTCAGGAAATTGAAGAAAAGGCAGCGAAGCTGTCCGTCAAGCTGCTCTTTCCGCTCGTATTCTTCATCTTTCCTTCGCTGTTCGTCGTCGTTCTCGGCCCTGCGGCCATCATGATGGCCGACTCGTTCAAGTCGATGTTCGGCCATTGAGAGGATTGGTGGGAAGCGAAATGGATTCGATCTTGATTATCCGGACCGTGGCTGGAGTTTTGTTCGTGCTCGCTCTGGCCATGATGGTTCAACGGCGGCGGACTCGAGAGAAGTAACTCGAACCACCATCGACCATTCTTAAGTTATCGGTTACATGCACAGTTCAGAAGTTCCGAAGTCTTGGGGAAAGGGGAATGCAAATGGATAGCTCAATGCTTATTCGAATTGCTGCCGGCGTGCTCTTCGTGATCGTGCTGGTGGTCCTGGTTCAGCGCCGCCGTACACGCGTCAAGTAACAGGGGGTTTTGCTTTATAGGTTTCACCGCAGGCTTGTAACCAGGTTTGGAAGTTTTCCGGGAAAGGGGAAATCGCAATGGAAAGCTCGATGCTTATTCGGATTGTTGCCGGCGTTCTCTTTGTGCTTGTGCTGGTGGTTCTGATCCAGCGCCGCCGCACGCGCGTCAAGTAACACGAGACACTTTGGAAGATAAGTGAGCGGCCGGAAGATTGTTACTCCGGCTACTTCGCCTTCGTATTCTTCATGCGGCCTTTTCTTGCTTGAAAAGAAAGGCCAGCTTGAACTAACAGCTTTTAACAGATCTGGCGACTCTTCCCAGGCCGACCAACCGAAGCAGGACTGCAGCAGTCCCAACGGATCATCGGCCTGAGTTTCAGTCGTAGATGTGCCTGCAATGAAAGATTAGATCGAATCTGTGGGTCCGGCTGGGCTGAATGTTAGTTAGTGCGCCCTTACACCCGGAAAGCTCCGGGAGGGGTGAGGAGATATGGAAACGCAAAAGTACTGCGTATATAACCAGACCCGCGAAAGCTTTCTCAGTCTGGGGGTCACGGTGGCCGACTCCGCCTCCGGGATTCTGCGTGAGCTCATCGAAAAGCTCACCAGCCAGGCTGACACAGGCCTTTGGATGACGCCCTTCCGCGGCCTGCCGCCGGCGCACGGCATCTCTCCAATCGACCTCGTGTACCTGGACCGTGAATACCGCGTGATTCAAGAGGTAGAATCCTTCCCGACCTCCAAGGTCGAATCCCTCATGGATAATGCCGCGAGCGCTCTGGTGCTGCCGGTTCACACGATTTACTCTTCGCAAACGCAGCCTGGCGATCAGCTTGTTATTTGCGTGGCCAGCGAAATGGAGCGCCGACTCGAGCATCTTTCCAGCTCGTTTCCTTCCGCGGCGAATCCCGCGGGTGTTGTATCCTCGAGAGAAAAGCAGCCTGACAACGGTGTTTTCAACGGTTCGTCGAGCCACTCTTCGAGGGATGAAACCATGTTTCAGGGGTCAGAAGCCATGAATAGCTTTGAGCCAAGAAGCAATAAGCCAAGCACGCTGAAAGCGTGGCTGCAGAATTGGCTGTCTTCCGATCGAAGGCGGGCGTCCCGGCAGCCTTTGCCAGGACTGGTTGCCTACTACTGGACTGGAAGCGCTCCGCGCGCGTATCAAATTGCCGACATCAGCGCGAGCGGCTTTTACCTCTTGACGGAGGAGCGGTGGTTTCCCGGCACGATGGTCCTGATGACCCTGCAGAGAACCGACGGCTCGGGCAAGAATCTCGACGACTCAATTGCCGTTCAATCGCGCGTCGTGCGCTGGGGCAGCGACGGATTGGGGCTTGCTTTCGTGGTCTCCCGGTCCATCGATCCGACCTCCGGCGACTCGATTCGCGAAAACGGAGTGGATAAGAAGACCCTTGAGCGCTTTATCTCGAGATTAAAGGATTCAACCTACAGCCTGAAAACTGTAGGAAGCTGAAATAGACTCTTCCGCGCCGGTAGTACTTCCCTGGCATGATCATTGCCGCGCCTGTGCGCTCTGTTACTGAGCCTTCGTGGTTAAGTGCGCCCGGCCCCCGTTCAACACATCCCACGCACCGAACTGGCCCGTCAGCGTGTTATCCGCCGGCGCCGTCAGGAATAATCAGCAGCACTTCCACCTTGGCCAGCTGGCCGTTGTGCTTTGCGGGCCTGAATCGCCACTGCGAGATTGCCTGCAGCACCGGGCTTGTTTCCTTGTAAGTCGAGGGAAACACAATCGACAGGGCTTCAAATCGCCCAGCCTCATTGATGAATCCATGAATCATCAAGGCATCTGCCGCAATTGTCCCTACGCCATTGCTCGGTCGCACCATGTAGAAAGGGTACGGAGCTTCAATGTGAAGATTCCCTGCGGAGCGCGCCTCTACCGACAAGGGCAGCGAGTACTGCAATATCCAGCTTGAAGAAAGCCCCACGTGCAGATAAACGGAGTAGATCAGCCGGTCGCCCCATAGTGCCGATGTTTCAGGAAACTGGTCTTCCATCGCATTGCCCACAACGACCACGCCGTACTGACCGTTCTGCGGCAGTGACACCTTGGCGAAGCTGGGCGCGCTTCCATGTCCTCCCGCGCCGTTGTTGCCTGTGCCGGAATTCGGTCCTGCATTGCCCGAGTTGCCGCTTGCGACGTTGGTCCCCTTTGCATTCCCGGCATCGCCGGCGGACTTCCCAGTGGGGCCCTGGCTGCCTTTTGTTCCATTCGCAGCACCCCGGCTCGACGGGTCCCCGGTACCGGCACTGGCGGAGTCTCCTGCAGTTCCCGCCCGCATCGCTCCATCCGGATTTCCCCTCGCCGTCTGGTTCGTGGGTGGAAGCGCGATCGTGCCCTTCGTGATCTGGATCTCTGAAATCGACAACATTGCGGCTGCAGTCGGCTGCAGCGATTTTGACGCCGACGACTGCGGCAGTACATCCTTCAGCTCCGGCCCGCGCACTTCCATCGGCGTGCTCGTCGATGGCATCGGCATCGGCATCTTCGACGCAAAGGGCGTCGACGTCATCGGAACGTCCGCGATCATCTTCTCGGGCGTAGGCCGCGTCAGCACTGGCTTCGCCTTGATTGCCGCAAGTATCTCCGGCGGCGGTGGAACAATCAGCTTCACATCAGGATGCTCTGACGACCAGAGCAATACAGAGGGCAGTGGCGTCTTCACCACCTGCTGGTTGAACTTGATGTCCGGCTGGACGACTGTCTTGTCCGCGAAGTTGAGTTTTGGAATCTGCCGCATGCTTGAAGACGGTGCGGCGGGCGCGTCATGTTGCGCCGCTGCCTTCGCCGCTGCGGGCTTATCACCTGGATACATACCCGAATCGCCCGCCGTGCGCGGCGTTTGAATATCGGGCATATCTATATCGACGCGCCGCATCGAATACCGATCCATGGCTTCTCTCATGTCGATTCGAGGCGCAAAGATAAAACCGTAAAGGATCACAACTGCGAGAGTGCCGTGCACGACCGTCGACACGACATAGTTCAACGGCGTCCGCTGGTTTTTCGGCGGTTCCGCGAAGATTGAAATCGGAAGGGAAGGCCCCATGATGGGTCAGATTCCTCTCAGTGATCCACTTGCTCCTACTTTACATGCATAGTGACTGCTTTCGGACACCAGCAAGTTGTCGAGAGGGATGCCTTTTGTTACCTGTACTATGCCGATGACTCACGTGACAATGATTGGTCGTATCTCAAATCGGCCATGTTTTCCCTTGAAGGCGTGTCCCGCGAGACAGTATTCTTGCGATCACAAAGCATGCCCGACGAGTCTCGGACTACGAAGGCGATTCGCCAGTCGCTAAGAACCTTTGGGAGCCGTCGGTCATTAAGGAGATATGTAAAGGCTGCAATCAACCAAAAGTAACTGGACAGCTTCATTATCAGTTGCGCATATTAGTGCGCAAGGCTAATTTGGAAGTCTCAGTCATCACGTGGCTCCTTATTTTTTTCTACTGCAGGGTTGAGTTCTGCGCGTGATTACTGGCATTGAATAGCTCCATCGGGACCTCGGATAATGATCGCGCTTAACATGGAGAATGACTCACTGAGAGAGCGGTAAGCTGCTAGGTACTATAGATTTTAGTGTTCCCTTTTTGTTGGCGTAGCTCGATTGTAATAATGCTATACTTCATCGTCATTAATCCTCATTTGGGCTCTACCAAGTGAATCACTAACTCGGCGTGAGCCGCTCGCC
This sequence comes from uncultured Acidobacteriaceae bacterium, assembly GCA_963839215.1. Taxonomy (GTDB): domain Bacteria; phylum Acidobacteriota; class Terriglobia; order Terriglobales; family Acidobacteriaceae; genus Telmatobacter. The sequence continues at coordinate 197,936 of CAWITZ010000006.1, forward strand.
GTCATCTTGTGCCTGTTTTTTGCACGAGGTGCCGGAGATAGGCGAATGGCCATAAGCTGGCGAAGACAGGATTCTGAATGAACCGGAGACTGCTGATCATCCTCCTCAGTGCTTTCTTGATTGCCGCCTTCTGCACCTATTTGGTGTACAAGATGGTCGGATCGCGCATCTCGGCGTCAAGACCTCAGGCCTTAACCACCCTTGTTGCGGCCAACAAGGACGTAAAGATCGGAACGATCCTGTCGGATGCCGATTTGACGACGGTTCAGGTAGCCTCGGCGCCTCAGGGCGCCATCACCGACAAGAAGAATGCCACCGGGCGCGGCGTAATCTCCGCCCTGTTCCAGGGCGAACCGATCATGGACAGCCGGCTCGCTCCCATGGGCTCCGGCGGCGGCCTCGCAGCCACCATTAAGGAAGGCATGCGAGCCTGCGCGGTGAAAGTCGATGAAGTCGTGGGTGTTGCAGGCTTCGTCACGCCGGGCATGCACGTTGACGTCCTCGTTTCAGGCGTTCCTCCGGGCTCACAGGGCAACAATCAGGAGACGCAGACGAAAACCATCCTGCAGAACATCGAAGTGCTTTCAGCGGGCACCGATATTCAGAAGGATGCCGAAGGCAAACCGCAGCAAGTGCAGGTTGTGAACCTTCTCGTCACTCCGGAAGAGGCGCAGATCCTGTCTCTGGCGGCGAATCAGATGCACATCCAGTTGGTGCTCAGAAATCCGCTGGATACCAAGATCAACGAGGTTCAGCAGACCGCGATGACCAACCTCTTCGGCGTTGCAAAGCCGGAGGCCAAGGTCGCGGTCAGAAAAGCCAAGCCGGCTGCCCCAGCACCCTTCACCATTACCGTAATCAACGGCGCGCAGAAGGCTGAACAGAAATTTGTTTCTCCCGGGGGACAACAGTGAGAGTTAGAACCGGTGTTACATTTGCAAGTCTTAGTGCATTAACTTTAATATTTTGCGCCCCGATGGCACTTCGGGCTCAGGCCCTGGGTGAAGCGGCACAGGCAACAACGTCCGCGGACAAGGCCGCCAAACCCGATGCCAAGGATGCTAAGCCTGGGCAGAACGGCGCCCCTGGCTCGAAGGCGCCAGCCACACCTCCGCCCCCACCGGCTCCAATCATCATGCAGCCCGTCGGCCCCGCCAGCCAGGACTCAGCCAACGAGTTGTCGGTAACCGTCGGCAAGTCTGTTGTGCTTGATCTCGCCCGACCGATTCGCACCATTGTCGTTGGCCTTGGCGATATCGCTGAAGCCAGCGCCGTCAGTCCTACGCAGGTCCTGGTCAACGGGAAGACCACAGGCGAAACATCGCTGATTCTCTGGGATGCAAGCGGCGCCCGTCAGTTCTTCAACGTCACCGTAAGGCCCAGTACCTACGCGACTCACGACCAGCTTGAAGCGATCCGTCGCCAGTTGAGAACAGAACTGCCGGGTCAGAACCTGGCCGTGACGATTGAAGGTGGCAACGTCTACCTTCGTGGCACGGTCGATAACCTTGGTGATTCGCAGCGCGCTGTCCTCATCTCATCCTCAGGCATTTCCAAAGAGGGTAAGGTCGTCAACCTGCTCAACGTGAAGGTGCCGCCGCCCGAGCAGCAGATCCTGCTCAAGGTCCGGTTCGCGAGCGTCGATCGCAGCAAGATGCGCTCGTTCGGCATCAATATCTTCAGCACCGGGTTCGGCAACACAATCGGAACTCTTTCGACCGGACAGTTCAGCCCGCCTTCAGTCGCTGTCGCGGGCTCGGTCACCTCGGTCGGAACCCAAACAACCACTCCGACCCTAACCGTTGGGAATCCTCTGAACATCTTCGCCTTCTACCCTGGTATTAACCTGGGTGCGACCCTCGAGGCACTGGAAACGCGTGGAATGGTTGAGTCCCTCGCGGAACCCAACATTCTGGCTGAGAATGGCAAGCAGGCCAGCTTCCTCGCTGGTGGTGAATATCCCTTCCCCATGGTCCAGGGCGCAGGCGTCGGCGGCAGTGGCGCTGTCACCATCATGTTCAAGGAATACGGCATTCGCCTGGCCTTCATTCCCACGATTACACCGCGTGGAACGATCCGCCTGCAGGTTGCGCCTGAAGTCAGCGCCCTCGATTTTGCTAATGCTGTGACAATCGCCGGCTTCGTTGAACCTGCAATCACTGTGCGGCGCGTCAAGACCGAGGTCGAACTCGCTGACCGGCAAAGCTTCGCGATTGGCGGCCTGCTCGATAACACAGAGAACGAGACCTTTCAGAAGATTCCCTTCCTCGGAGACATCCCGATCCTTGGCAAGTTCTTCCAGTCCATATCGCGGACAAAGAACAACTCCGAGCTGATTGTGATCGTCACTCCGGAACTCGTCACACCGGCGCCCGCAGGCACGGAAATTGCCACGCCTAAGTACCCGCAGCCCTTCCTGCCGCCTAACTCCACGACGCCGATGCATACGCCTGACACGCCTGCAGCGGATCAGACCGCCGCGCCAGCGACAATGCCTGTCGAGCAGCTGATTGAAAGCATGAAGCCTGAGACTCCGTTGTCCGATTCGTCCGGCGGCGGTGGCTACTCCAGCGGCAGTATGGGATCGTCGGGTGGTGGCAGCACGTCCCAATAACAGCCGCGAAGCACCTCACTGCCATTCGGCTGTTCAACACGATGAGCCCCGTCCTCAACAGACGGGGCTTATTGCATCACCCGGCATTCTTTACTGGTGCAGAGCCTTTATCGGCGACAGCATCATTGCTTCCCGGCAGAAGGAATCTTTAAAGAGCATATGGCCACCTCCAAAGCGAAAGGCAATTCCAAGCCGAATTCTCAGCAGCGGCTGCGAATGTTCAACGTCACCCGCCAGGTTGAACTCGCCAGCCATGTCGAGGTCGCGGCAAGCGGCGGAAAGCGATCGAAAGGCCTTCTCGGGCGCAAGGGTCTCGCCCCAGGCGAAGCTCTTTGGATTGTGCCCTGCGAAGCCGTCCACACCTTTGGCATGCAGTTTTCTCTCGACCTCATCTACCTTGACCGACGCCACCGCATCCGGAAGATCTGCCGCAATGTTCCGCCTTGGCGCCTCTCCGCCTGCCTGTCTGCCCATTCTGTCGTTGAGCTTGCCGCCGGCTCGATTCGCGAAGCGGATGCCCAGCCTGGCGATCACATGGAACTTACGGAATCCAGCCCCACTGAAGCTTGATGACCACTCGCCACAACCGGATCCTTGCAGGCTGACTGAGTTGCCAACTGGTCTTGTTAACTCAAGAACGAAGCATTCTCTGCACCTTGCCTGTGGGCCGAACGCTGTCAGAACCGATGCGAGTCTTGCTTGACCAAGAGAGAACGCAAGAGAACCTCCGCGGGATCACGGAAAGCTTGACTTAGGCAGGCCGCACCGCAAGTCGCAGCGGAACTTGCAAAACGCGATCGACAGCAGGCTGAATCACGTAGCCGACCTTCAGGCAAAAGCGCTGGATCTACTGCAGTTAGGTCAAACTTGACCTAGGTTGGCCTGGAGACTCGTCCGGAGAGACGCTCATACCGTACCGAGCGCCTCCCAACCTTGCCAAACTAACAACCTCAAGACAATGAAACTCCGGATCGGTCGCAAACTGAAGCATCCAATTGAGTTGTCCAAGTAATATCAAGGGCAATGCCCGAGTGAAAAGATGCCAACCGAGCTAAATATCTGGACCTATAAGAATTAACACTTTAGTGGCATGTATACGTGGCGCTGTTCGAGGTAGGCTACTTTGTATACGGAAGTATACAGTGGCAAGTGATGCTACCCATTAAGTTATTGATTCTACAGAGTCAATTAATCAGCTGAGAATGGCATGCTGCTTGCTAGAATGTGGGTAACCCAGCCTGTCGCTGGAATAAAACAAAGCTTAGGAGAAAGTCAAAATGAATGATCTGATGCTCAAGATGTATGTCAAGATGCAGGCCCTGATGCAGCGTGAAGAAGGTCAGGACTTGGTGGAATATGCTCTCGTCGTGGCACTGATCGCCTTCGGCGCCGTTGCGGCCATGAAGGGTCTGTCCAGCGAGATCAACATTGCGTTCAGCACCATCAGCAGCAACCTGAACTCGGCCATTTCGTAAGAAACATGTCCTCCGGTATCTCTTATCGGAGGCGCGTTTTCAAGGGAAACCACCAGGCTGTATCCGGGAGATCAGCCTTGATCGCGAGCTCCGTTGTGCTCAGTTGGATAAGATCAGTGGTTCCGGCTAACTTAAGACTCTTGGCGAGTCCTGACTAAGAGTAGCCTCTGCCGATAACAACGGCAGTTAATGCTAACTGAAGAATGCGTACGCGGATTTGGACATTCGCGTATAGGTCAATTTACCAATCCTGGTTGCGCACACTTAGTTTGTATTAATTCGGGCCCTTGCGCAGCGCAGATCAGCATTTCTTTCTCTCGGGGCAAGGCTGCGGTTGCACAACTCGTAATCGCAGACCTTCCCTCGAACCCCCTCAAAATTTCCATTTGACTGCCCTACCCCGGCGACGACTTGTAAGCCGCGCAGTGTCTCCTTTTGCAGTTCGCAACCCCTCAGGGCGATGAATCACGCCGGCTCCGTCCGTCTCTCCTTCGGCTTTACCAGCTTCCACCAGTTATTCATCCAGATAACCTGCTCCCACAAGCTCAATCAGCCCTGAGATACTTCTAGTGTTACCGGAGAATCGATGCGCCGATTGAGTCCACTCCTGCTTCTTTTCTGCGCGGGGCTCTCTATCTTGTGGGGGCTCAGGATTGGCAGTTCTGTCACGGGCGGCGTTCTCGGCTTCCAAGGCGTTTACTATGGAACACGCTGCCTGCTCAATCACTGCGATCCATATCAGGAAGACCAGTTAGTCCAGCTCTACCAGTCCCAGGGTGGAACCCTGCCCTCGGACTCAATCCAGCGTCGCAAGGCTGTCACGCTGTACGTGAATCTGCCTACAACCTTTCTCTTCATCGCGCCATTCGCACTGTTACCCTGGGCGCCAGCCAAGGCGCTATGGATCATGCTGCTCTTCGGCCTCTTAGTCACTGCGGCCATCCTGATATGGCGCCAGGCCTCGGACCGGTCTCCGCCCATTGCCCTGCTCCTTACCTGCCTCCTTCTCCTCAATTGCGAAGTCACCTTTGCCACGGGCAACTCGGCCGGCATCGTCGTGAGCCTGTCTGTGATCGCTGTCTGCTGCTTCCTTCAGGAGTGTCTTCCTGCCGTCGGCATCTTGTGCTTCGCTGTTGCGCTTGCCATCAAGCCCCACGACGCGGGCCTGCTCTGGCTCTTTTTTCTGCTTGCCGGCGGTCTTCATCGCAGACGTGCTCTGCAAGTTGCCGCGCTGACCGGTGCATTGGCCCTTGCGGCTGTCGGATGGCTGACCTCCCTGGCTCCGAACTGGCTTCCCGAGATGCGCTCGAATCTCTCGGCAATTTCCCTCGCCGGTGGACTCAATGAGCCGGGCCTCACTTCCATGACGGGCCATACCGCCGGAATGGTCATAGACCTTCAGGCAGTCACCAGTGCCATCTGGAACGACCCCCACATCTACAACCTCGTCACCTACCTTGCGTGCGGAATCCTAATCAGCATCTGGGCATTCATAACCCTTCGTTCCACATTCTCCGTTGCCAATGCCTGGCTGGCTCTCGCTACGGCTGTTCCGCTCACCCTGCTGATCACGTATCACCGGCCTTACGATGCCAAGCTCCTGCTGCTCACCATCCCCGCGTGTGCAATGCTCTGGGCGGAGGGCGGCGTAACCGCATGGCTTGCGCTCCTGGTCACCACCGCGGGCATCGTCTGCACCGGCGACATCTTCCTGGCGATCCTGGCGCAGCTCCTCCGGCACGTGAACCTCGGTGGAGCTTCGCCGGCCCACCGGGTCTTCGTTGGCATCGTCTCTCAGCCAGTCCCGCTTGTCCTGCTTGCTGTGGCGGTTTTTTATTTGTGGACTTATGCGATGGCTACGAGCAAAGAGAGGGCAACATGAGAAGCACTCGTGCCGATGGACTGTATCTCCTGATCCTAGGCGCCGCTATCCTCGTTTCCATTAGCGTTTGCCTCGGGAACTTTGGGAATGTATGGATGGAGGACTTCAGAGGCATCTACTTCAGTGCAAGAAGCCTGGAGGGGCATCTCGACCCCTATTCCCCTTCAAATGTGCTTAGGACCTATGCAGCAGAACAGAAGCTCGGTCCCAGCGATCCAGCTTTCAACGGCCAGCGTCAAGCCGTTTCGGTCTGCGTGTATCCTCCAGCAACCTTCCTCCTTATCCTCCCTTTAACGCTCTGGGGGTGGTTGATCGGTCATTGGCTTTGGATGCTGCTGAGCACCGCCAGCCTCATCATTGCGGCCTGCCTGGTCTGGAGTCTCGCAGCTGATTATGCTGCAATCATCTCCGGCATCCTTGTCGCTTCTATCTTGGTAAACAGCTTTGACATTCTGCTCAGCGGAAATGCCGCTGGCATCGCGGTAGCCCTTTGCATTATCGCGGTATGGTGCTTTACACAACAGAGATTTGGTCTTGCGGGTGTGCTTTGTCTGGCAGTCAGTCTCGCTATCAAGCCACACGATGCCGGTCTGATCTGGCTTCTCTTTCTGGCAATGGGCGGCATTTATCGCAAACGTTCATTGCAAGCATTGATAATCTGCGCTGTTTTGAATGTTTTCGGGATCCTTTGGGTTTCCAGAATCGCACCGGCATGGTACAGCGAACTGTTCTCAAATCTTGCATTTGCCTCAGGACGATATGGCCGAGACAATCCTGGGCCGTCCTCGCTCAGCACTCACACCACGGGGGTAATTGTTGACCTTCAAACAGTCTTCAGCATGTTTCGGGACGCCCCCCGCTTCTACAACTCTGCGAGCTATTTGCTTTGCGGGTTGCTCCTTCTGCCCTTGTTCGTAATAACTGCAAGAACAGTGCTCTCTCAAAAGATGATTTGGCTCGCTCTCGGCTCGCTAGCTCCGCTGTCTATGCTGCCAACGTACCATCGGGTCTACGATGCCAAGCTGCTTCTCTTGACTATTCCAGCATGCGCGTTGCTTCAGACGGAGGGGCGGTTGACGAAGTGGGCCGCATTGGCGGTCAGCGCCACAGGTATCGTTTTCACGAGCGATCTTGCGTTGGCACTCTTCTTTGCGTGGACGAAGGATTTCAGTCTGCCCGACACGTTGTGGAAAAGAATCCTCACTCTGCCCCTTACCCGCCCGGTGCCGCTGGCCCTTTTCACAGTGGGAATCTTTTACCTGTTCCTCTTCTTAAGGCAAGCAGTCGTTGATGGAAGAAGAAGCCGAGCCATAATTGATCAAGCGGTTGATGTACCCGTGCCAATTAGATCTGACCTGGAACCGTCAGCCAGAAAAACCCTCGATTTTCAGTTCGAAGACTGCGAATGAGTGTCTCCTGAGACAGTGTCTTTCGGCACTCTCTCCAAGAGCTCGTACCGGCTATCTCCCGTGCCCTCGGTCCGCACCACTTTCCAGCCGGGCGTCCGTTCGAGCAAATAGACGAAGGTATCGTCATACGGCATCAACACGTGATCGATCCTGTACTTGTCGAGAATCGGCAGGGAATCGCGCCGTCGTATAAGGTCCAGATAGTCCTTCAAGATGCCGTGATGCTCAAAGGTGTCCCAGCGCGAATCGAGAAAGGTCGGCTTCCCGAGAAAATCCATCATGCCGCCAACGTGCTCGTCATGCAGGGTGCGCCAGCCTGGCTGAATCATGGCAATCGTCTGCATGGGATATTGCTTTGCGAGACTATCTTTCATCTGGCTCTCATGCGGGAAGTACCAAACGACCACACCCAGCGCCAGCGCACCTATCAGCGCGTTCATGAAGGGGATCGTCTTCTGTTCCCCGTCCGCCACCGGGAAGAATGCGCGTGTCACATCAACGCCGAGCAACGGAATGATGAGCACTGAGGCCAGGAACGTAAAGCGCGCATGGCTGATTGCCGAATACCACGCGAAGAACACCAGCGCCATTTCATAGATCTTCCACTTGCGGCCATTCAGCGCATTGGCAATCACCATGAGGGCGATCGCCAGCACCGCGGCCTTGCCCACAAAGCCCCCCAGGCTCAGCGGTTGCCACTCCGACACATTGGCGATATTCAGCTTCTGGTTCAGCGCCATGTCGAACGGATTCCAGATCAGCCGCCAGCCGTAGGGATTAATGAACAGTGCCGCCAGGCTCGCGCCAAGCACCGCAAACAGGCGATTCCGATCTTCGCGGTCAAATGCGTTCTGTTGAAATGCGCCGACATCCACGCGCACCAGTCCACAGACGAGATAAAGCACAAAAACCGCAAGCCCGATAATCCAGCTGCCGTGCAGGTTGATCCACACACAAAACAACGGGGGCAGCAGCCAGAGCGAGTGCTTTCGTCCGCGTTGCACGGCTTCCAGGATCGCCATCTCCGCTGAAAGCGCCACGTAGCCAAGCAGGATCGTGCGCGCGCTGGAGTTCACCCACATCAGCACAAAGCCCAGCGCTGCCAGCCACAGAGCTACCCCGGCGTTTCGCGACATCAGCCGGCCTCGCCAGTAGAGGAAGATTGCACAGGCAGCTAGGCAGAGATAGGCGGTCACGAAAATTCCAGTCAGTCCGAACGCGCGATACCCCAGCCAGAAAGGAACTTCTGAAAGCCACTCCGGGTTGACCCACCTCTCGCCCGCAACGCTGAACGAATAAGGCTCCACCTGGATGAAATGATGCGTCGCGAAAAGAATCTGCGCGTCTTTGAGATGCCACCAGATATCTGGATCGGCGAGCAGATGATCGGGCGGCCGCAGGCCCGAGAACGCCACAATCACCACCAGCAGGACTCCCATATCCATCAGGTGGCGGCCAAAGATTCTGCGCAACAACCCTCCCTTTTGAACGGGAGCAGCGGCGGCGGCTTCACTCATTTCTGCCGTGGGCTCCGCAACCGGTTGGGGGGTCATATGATCACACTACCGAAGCGGCAGAACCATGGCAACAGTACCAAAAGCATCGCGTCGACAACCGCATCCCTTTGCTAACCCTATGCCTTTGTGCCGTCTCGGACATCCTCGCTTTGTTAGACTCGGTAGCGTGCCAGACCAAGCCAAACCCCCGGTCTTTCTGCTCGACACAATGTCGTTCATCTTCCGCGCCTATCACGCAATGCAGCGGAGCCGCCCCATGTCCACGCGAGCCGGACTGCCTACAGCGGCCGCCTATGTTTTCGTCAACATGATCCGCAAGCTGCGCGAAGACTTCTCCCCGCGGTATTTCGCAGCCGTCTTCGACCCCAGCGGCGAAGTCTTTCGCGACGAGCGCGCCCGCGCCATCGGCATTCTGCGTAAATGGAACTCCAAGGCGCAAGCCTTTGAAGAGATCAACTACGAGGGTTACAAGGCGCACCGCGAATCCATGCCGGAAGATCTCCGCCGCCAGATTCCCTACATTCGCCGCTCTCTCGAGGCCTCTCACATTCCCATTCTTGAAGCGGTGGGCTTCGAGGCCGACGACGTCATCGGAACCCTCGCACGCAAGGCTGCAGAAGAGGGGCATGAAGTCTTTATCGTTTCCGGCGACAAGGACATGATGCAGCTGGTCACCGAGCGCGTCCGCATCCTCAATCCGCAGAAAGATAATCTCATTCTCGATCCCGCTAAAGTTGCCGAAACCCTCGGCGTGCCTCCCGAAAAGGTCGTTGACGTCATGGCGCTGCGGGGCGACTCGGTCGACAACATTCCCGGCGCGCCCGGCATTGGCGACAAAGGCAGCGTAGACCTCATCGTCGAATTCGGCAGCGTTGAAGCCGTTCTCGACCGCGCCGCTGAAGTCAAGCGCAAGAGCTACCGCGAATCGCTTGAGCAGAATCGCGATGCTGTACTGCTTTCAAAAGAGCTCGTCACCATCGACTGCAATGTGCCCTTGCCACTCGAACTGGCAAAGATGGAAACGCAGGCTCCCGACATCGAAGCCACGCGCCAGCTCTTCACCGAGCTTGAATTCACTTCCCTTCTGCGCGAACTTGAGCCGGCAGCCAGCGGACCCACTGCCGAGCTGATTGAAGAGCCAACCGACGAGCAGGCCGCCGCGTTCTACAGAGCTGCGCGGGAGGGCTTCGCTTTTGCGCTTGATGCCGTCGAACCCATCGCCGAGGAAACCGAAGACAACGCTGTACCACAGACTCTTTCCCTGCTCGATGTGGTGGAAGAGGCGGAGAAAAAGACGCAAAGCAGCATCGGCGTCAGCGCAGACCCGGCGAAGGCGCTGCGCCTTGCCCTCACACCTGAGTTAAGAGCGCTGCTCGCCGACCCGGCCGTGCCTAAACGCGTGCACGATTTAAAGCTTGCATTGCATGTGCTGCATGGCCTCGGAGTGGAAATCCACGGGCCCGTGGACGACACCATGCTGCTCTCATACGAGCTCAATCCCACCCACGCGACACAGGCACTGGATGACGTAGTCGCGCGCAGCGGTCTCACGCCGCCCACAACGCTCGCCGCGGCGGCTTCGGCCATCGAGTCCCTTACACCGCGCCTGCGCGAAGATGTGGAACGGGCCGGTGTCAACGCTGTTTACAGGGAAATCGATCTGCCCCTTGCGCCAGTGCTCTACCGCATGGAGCAGGCCGGGATCCGCATCAACATCAGCGCACTTGACGGCCTCTCAAAACGCTTTGGCTCTGAGATCGACCGCGTAGGCGAGCGCATATTTGAACTCGCCGAACGCCGCTTCAATATCAACTCACCCAAGCAGCTGGGCGAAGTTCTCTTCACGCACATGGGTCTGCCTGCTCCCGTTGTGCGCGGAAAAGGCAAAGCAATTTCAACCGCGCAGGACGTGCTTGAACAACTCGCTGAGACGCACGAAGTCCCGCGCCTTGTTCTCGAATACCGTCATCTCGCTAAACTCAAATCCAACTACGTCGATGCCCTGCCCCTGCTGGCTGACGCTGAATCGCGCGTGCACACCACATTTCAGGCAGCGGCAACCGCGACCGGACGCCTCTCCTCCGTCAATCCGAATCTCCAGAACATTCCCATCCGCACCGAGCTGGGCCGCGAAATTCGCGCGGCCTTTGTAGCGGCGCCGGGCGCGCAACTGCTCTCTGCCGACTACTCGCAGATCGAGCTGCGCCTGCTTGCGCACTTCAGCGAAGATCCCCTGCTGGTGCGCGCCTACGCGAACAACGACGATATCCACACTCTCACCGCGAGCGAGGTATTTGGCGTTCCCGCCGATACCATGGACAAGGAAACACGCAATCGCGCCAAGGCTGTGAACTTCGGCATCGTCTACGGCATCTCGCCCTTCGGCCTCGCTGCACAGCTCGGCATTCCGCAGGCTGAGGCGCGCGCTTACATCGATCGCTATTTCGCGCGCTACCAGGGCGTGAAAGCCTTCATCGAAAAAACACTCGCGGGCACGCGCCGCGATGGCAGCGTCCGCACCCTCTACGGGCGTAAGAGGCCAATTCCTGATATTGAAAGCCGCAACCCCAACCAGCGCGGCTTCGCCGAGCGCACCGCCGTCAACACTCCGCTGCAGGGTACCGCCGCCGATCTCATCAAGCTGGCGATGATCGCGCTTGATCGCAAACTCGCAGAGAAGAAGCTGAAAACCCGCATGGTTTTGCAGGTGCATGACGAGCTGCTCTTTGAAGTGCCCGCCGAAGAAAAAGCGGAAGTCGAAGCGCTGGTGCGCACCGAGATGGAGGGCGTGATAAAACTCAAGGTACCGCTGGTGGCCGATCTCGGCTTTGGCCCCAACTGGCGCGATCTCTAGGGCGCATCGCCTTTCTCCGGAGCAGATACGATGACTGAACCACAGGCACTCTCGGCAGCCAATGCCGGCACCTTCACTATCGGCGGCGATCTCACCGTCAACCGTCTCGGCTACGGAGCCATGCGCATCACAGGTCCGGGCATCTGGGGCCCGCCCAAGGACAAGCCCGCTGCCCTCGCCACGCTGCGCCGTGCCGTCGAACTCGGCGTGAACCTCATCGACACCGCAGACTCCTACGGGCCGGAAATTTCAGAAGACCTGATTGCCGAAGCGCTCTACCCCTACGCTCCTGATCTCGTCATCGCCACGAAAGCCGGCTGGGAGCGCGTCGGTCCCGGCCAGTGGATTCATAACGGAAGCCCAAAACATCTCACCGAAGCCGTTGAAGGCTGCCTGAAACGCCTGCGCCTCGAACGCATCGATGTCTTTCAGTTCCACGTACCCGATCCCGCAGTCTCCTTCGAGGGATCGATTGAAGCGCTCGCAGCGCAGCGCGAACAGGGCAAGATTCGCCACGTCGCGCTCTCCAACGTTACGCGCGAGCACATCGAGCGCGCTCGCAAAATCGTGCCCATCGTCTCTGTGCAGAACCGCTACAGCTTCGCCGACCGCGAATCCGACTTCATCGTCGATCACTGCGAACAGAACGGAATCGCTTTCATGCCCTGGGCGCCTCTTGGCCAGGTGCGCAGCGAGCACGAAGCTCTCGATGGCGCTGCTGCTGCGCTTGCCGCCACGCCGCTGCAAGTCGCGCTCGCATGGCTGCTCAAGCGGTCAAGGATCATCATCCCTATCCCCGGCACTTCATCCGTCGCGCATCTTGAAGAAAATATCGCCGCGGCAGGCCTTGAGCTGCCGCAATCGGTTTACGACGAGCTTTCCTCGCACAGCCACGCGCACGTAAGCCTGCGCGGCTGAGCGCGGCCTAGGCTCCAAGCTCTTTGCGAATAGCTTCGGCGATTGCCTCCGCGTGACGGCGCATCGCGACCTCATCTTCGGCTTCAATCATCACGCGCGCCAGCGGCTCCGTGCCACTGAAGCGAATCACCACGCGGCCTGAATCCTTCAGCTCTTCTTCGGCTGCTCGGATTCGCGCCGCTACCGCAGGAATGCCCTCAAGCGGCTTCTTCTCGCGCACTTTCACGTTCACAATCACCTGCGGAAAGACCTTGAGATCCGCGGTCAGCTCGTCGATTGACTTTCCGGTCCGCGCCACCAGGTCCAGCACCACGAGCGCCGTCAGCAGGCCATCGCCCGTCGTCGAAAGGTGCGGAAAAAGAATATGGCCGGACTGCTCCCCGCCCAGCGCGGCATCGTGCTTCTGCATCAGTTCGAGCACATAGCGGTCACCCACAGGCGCGCGCAGCATACCGATTGCCGAGCGTTTCAGCGCTGCTTCAAGACCCATATTCGACATCGTGGTAGCAACAACGACGTCACCGGTCAGCAATCCGCGCGCCTTCAGATCGCGCGCCGCCATCAGCAGAATCGCGTCTCCGTTGATCACATTGTTCTGTGCGCCGGCAAGCATGCAGCGGTCAGCATCGCCATCGAATGTCAGGCCACAATCAGCGCCCCGCGCCTTCACTTCGCGCGCCACCCACTCAGGATGCAGCGCCCCGCAGCCGTCATTGATATTGCGGCCATTCGGCTCAATGTTTCTCAGCGTCACATCGCCGCCCATCCGGCGAAACAGCTCCGGCGCAACGGCCGCTGCCGCGCCATGCGCGCAGTCCACTACGATGTGCTGACCTTCGAGCTTCAGCCCCTCCACTGCATCCAGCAAATACTGAATGTAGTCCCCCTGCAGCGTCTCGTTGTCTTCAACCGCGGCCAGCCTTTGCGCATCGGGAGCTTTCACCGACGCGGCATGACGCAGGATTTCATCTTCCATTCCAAGCTCAACCGCATCGGGCAACTTGAATCCGTCGCCGCCAAAAAGCTTGATGCCGTTATCGTGCCATGGATTGTGCGACGCCGAGATCACCACGCCCGCCTGAAAACCATGTGTCCGCGCGAGAAATGCGACCGCCGGCGTCGGCACGACTCCTGCGCTCTCCACTTCCGCGCCTGCCTCACGCAGCCCCGCTGCTATGGTTGCGGCAATCCAGGGGCTTGATTCGCGGGTGTCGCGGCCCAGAATGACGCGCGGCGCAGCGCCCCTCTTTCTCAGGGAGTGGCCCAATGCAAGTCCCGCGCAGTAGATCGTTTTTGCATCCAGGGGATACTCGCCTGCAACACCGCGAATACCGTCTGTGCCGAAAAGCTTTCGTGCAGTCGATGTACTCATACGCTCATTTCTTCTTTGATCTCTTCTTTTGCGCCGCGCCGCTCGTCTCTTCTACGCGGCTCACAAACACTCCGTCACTCAGACGCGTCGTCATGCGATCACCCAACGCGAGCTGCCCCGCCGATCGGATCACTGTCCCGTCCGGCCCCTGCACCAGTGCATAGCCGCGATCGAGCACGGCCAGCGGCGACAACGCCCGCAACCGTCCGTCCACTGCCCGAAGCCGCGCCTCGGCTGCCCGCAACGTGCGTTCCAGTGCTCGCTCCAGATGCACGCGCAACTGCGTCACACGCTCGCGCGCCTGCCCAAGCTCCTGGCGCGGGTCGTGACGAAGCACCTTCGCCGCAAGCTCTTCAGCATGCTTTCGCTTTGCGCGAAATTCGGCAAGCATCGCGCTCTCCGAGCGAAACGCCAGCTCGTCGAGCCGCTGATGCAGCCGTTCGAGATACGCGGTCATCCGCCACGTTGCGCGTTCCGCATGCAGGCTGTGCATACGTTGCTGCGCCCTCAGCAATTGGAAGCGCGCAGCCCGTTCCAGCCGCTGCTCACCGTGCGCAACGCGCTCGTGAACCTTGTGCTGCACTTCGGTGATCAGCTCCGCGGCAGCCGAAGGCGTTGGCGCTCGCAGGTCCGCAACAAAATCCGCAATCGTAAAGTCCGTCTCATGCCCGACAGCCGAAACCACGGGCAGTTGCGCCGCCGCAATCGCGCGCGCGACACGTTCGGTGTTGAACGCGGCCAGATCTTCAAGCGATCCTCCGCCGCGCGCCACCACGATGACGTCAACGAGGCCCGAGCCATCCAGGTGAGCCACGGCAGCCTCAATTTCGGCAGCCGCGGAGTCTCCCTGCACCGATGCCGGATACAGCAGCACATTCAGGCCCGAGTGGCGCCGGCTCACAATGTTGAGAAAGTCGCGAATCACCGCGCCGCTTGGCGAAGTGATAATCCCCACGGTGCGCGGAAATGCGGGCAGGGGCTTTTTGCGCTCCGCATCGAAAAGTCCTTCGGCCTTGAGCCGCTCTTTCAGTTGCTCAAATGCCAGTTGCAGCGAGCCGGCGCCCACCGGCTCCATGGCCTCGCCAACCAGCTGCAATTGTCCACGCTGCTCGTAGACGCTAACGCGCCCGCGCACCAGCACGTGCAGGCCATCCTCCGGCCTGAAGCGCAACAACAACGCCTGCCGCCGGAAGAGCACCACCGGCAACTGCGCATCCGCATCTTTCAGCGTGAAATAGAGATGGCCCGAGGGTGCGGGCCGAAGATTCGAAATTTCGCCTTCCACCCAGATATCGAGGTAGCGCCGCTCCACCAGGGTGCGAACCTGCTCCACCAGCTCGCGCACCGGCCAGACGCGACGCGACGGCGCCTCCTCCTCAAACGAGAAACCAAGTTGCAGCGTGGCTGGGTCAGGCGGAGTCACCAGAAACGAGTGTAATTGGTGCCGCTGCCGCGGCTACTGTCTTGAAGCGAGCATCGCCTGCAGCCGAGCAGTTGCTTCCCTGGGACGGCCACCCGCACTGCCGAGTGCCTCGGCGCCTCCGGCATAAAGCGCTTCCATCTCTCGCGCGAGCTCCGTACCCTCCGGCAAGCCGAAGGTGCCAAGCACTCCCGCGAGCTTGTGCGCCGCCGCCATCGCCTGCTCGCAAAGCGCCGGAGTTATGGAGCCGTCCTCATGCGCCGCCGCTGCAGACTCAAGCGTACGCACTCGTTCTTCCATCTGAGGCAGGTATTGAGCCCACAGCCGATTCATCGCCGCTGCAATCGATGCCTGCTGTGCCGGGTCCATCGCAGCGCTTAGCTCCAGCCGAGGACATTGGCAATCTGCGTCGGCAGCGCCAATGGATCGAAAGGTTTCACCAGTACAGCCTGAATGCCGAGATTGGCGAACCGCGCGCGGTCGTGCGCCTGCACCTTCGCCGTCAGGAACAGCACGGGAATCGACGCCGTAACGGGGTTCTTCTGCAATTCGCGAAAGGTCGTCGGACCATCCATCCCCGGCATCATCACATCCAGCAGAATCGCGTCAGGCTTGTACATCGCAGCTCGGGTCAGGCCCTGCGCGCCGGAATTCGCGACCATCACTTCCCATCCCGCAACAGTCTCCAGACTCATTGCAGCGATCTCGCGAATGTCATCTTCGTCGTCAATAATCAGAATGCGACGCGCCATTTTCCCACAATCTCCACGGCCGGCCCAGGTTCAGCGGCATTTCTTGCCGGCTGAGCAGGAAAACTCCACCGGGAAACCGAACTGCTGCAATGCGCATCGACCTCGCGAAGCATCTCCTCGCACTGGTTGAGCAAATCTCACGAACCACGAACACCAGAAACGTCTCGCGCTTCCTGTGCAACTTCCACCCGCGCCTGGTTGCCGCGCAGCACCGTCAATAGCAGCGATTCAAGCTGCCCCGGCTGCACACGCCCACGCCTCAGGAACGTCGTCGGATCCAGGGCGCCCTGCACGCCTTCAGTTGCCATGAATGCGCGTTCAGAGTACAACACCAGCACTGTCCGCGTCAGACTCTCCTGCTCGCGCAGCCACGCAACAAGACCCAATGCAGAAGAGTCCGGCAGGTCTACGTTCAGCAGCAGCAGATGCGGCTGTAGCGCACTGCACTCTTCGGTAGCCTTTTCAACAGTGCGGGCATGGCGCACGCTCGAGCTCTCCCATGTGAAGGCCTCAGCCGCCTTGCGAGCCACAGCCTCATTGTGCTCAACCACCAGCACCCGCGCCAGTTCTCCGGCCGAGCCAAGCACCCGCATCAGCTCGGTGATCTGTGCCCCCGCATTCACATTTCTGCCCATCGCGTTGCGCGCGCTGTCGGCCGGTGCCTGCTGCGTGTCCAAGCTCAGCACGATCACCGGTGTGTGCGCCTCCGGACTCGACCGCCGCAATTGCGGCAGCAGTTCCCAGCCATTAATGACGCGCAGCCCGCTGTCGATCACAATGGCTTCCACACCGTCATGCGCCTGCACCAGCGTCTGCTCCACCGTCGCGGTCTCAACAATGCGATAGCCGTGGTCGGCAAGCTGCACGCCGATCAGCGGCTTGGTTGCGCCGCTGTCGCTCGCCAGCAGCACCTGGCCCTGTCCCGGCGAATCCACCTGTGTTTTGGTCTTGGTCTTGGCCGCAGCCGCCGGATGGTACGGCAAAAAGACACGGAATGTCGATCCGCGAATCGGATTCCGCTCCGCCCAGATGCGCCCGTTATGCTGCGAGACAATGGCGCGGCAGATCGCGAGGCCCAACCCGCTGCCGCCCTTCTGGCGTGAGTCTGAAGCATCCACCTGCTGGAAGCGTCCGAAAATCGCCTCGAGTTTGTCCGACGGAATGCCACGCCCCTGATCGATCACCGACAGCGTTACACCGCTTGAGCCCGGCCGCAGCATAATCGACACCGCCGAATTGGGCGGCGAAAACTTCACCGCGTTCGAAAGCAAGTTGGTCAGCACCTGCAACAGCCTGTCGGAATCGGCCGTGATCTCCATCTGCGTCTTGTCGTGAATTAGCAGCACACCGGCGGCTTCCGCCATCAGCTGCATGCCGTCCATCGCCTGACGGACAACCTCAGCCATCTGCAACGGCCGGAAGACCAGTGGCTCGCGCCCGCTCTGCGCGCGTTCGAGATCGAGAATGTCGTTAATCAGGCGCACCAGCCGGTCAGAGTTGCTCAGCGCGATCCGCAGCAGGTTCGTGGCCTTCTCGCTGATCTCGCCCAAGATGCCCGAAGACAGCAGGCCCAGTGCTCCGCGAATCGACGTCAGCGGCGTGCGCAGCTCATGGCTCACCGTCGATACAAATTCATCTTTCAGGCGATCGAGCGCAAAGCGCTGGCTGATATCGCGGAAACTCAGTACCGAACCGGAGTAGCGGCCCAGATCGAGAATTGGATTCAGAAAGTACTCCGCCGGAAACCCCGAGCCATTCGCGCGGTAGATCGTGTCCTCGCCCGTTGAGGGCACTCGGCCTGCAGCTGCGCGCAGCAGCGGGCAATCCTTGTCGCACTTCTTTCCCTCGGGCGCCGAGCCATGCACCAGGTCGTGCACGGGCTTGCCGATCAGACTTGCCACCGGCGCACCCAGCAGGCGCGTCGCCGCGGGATTTGCAAAACGCACCAGCCCATTACGATCCACACCGCAGATGCCGTCCGCCACGGAGTGCAGCAGAATTTTCTGTTGACGGCTCAGCTCCTCCGCGCGTTCGCGTTCACGCGTACGCGCCAGCATCTGGCCCAGTGAAGCAGCCACGGTCTCCATCGCCGCCGTGGTTTCACGGTCTTCCCGCAGGCGCAAATGGCAATAGAATTCGAGCACCGCGAGCACCTTGTTGCCCACCTGCACCGGCGTGGCCCAGCCGGAAAGCATCTTGTGCCGTATCGCATTCTTGATGCGCGCATCCGTGCCGAGCTTGGACAGGTCCGAGACCCACACCAGACGCCCTTCCTGCCACGCGCGCCCCGGCAGGCTTCCGCCCAGGGCAATCGTCGAGCCCATGCTCTCCTGGATCAGTGCCTCTGCTTCCTTGCCTGGCACTCCCCACGCCGTGCTGAACTCCAGCCGATTCTCTTCCGGGTTGATATCCCACTTCACGGCGACATCCCAGCCCTGCGACGCGCACAACGCTTCAAGCACGCGCATCGCCGCCATCTCAGAGGAAACGTTCTCGCCCACGATCTGCGTCACCAGCAGCTGCAAGGCCAGCCGGTGCTCACGCTGCTTCTGCTGCGTCACATCCCGCACCAGGCATTGCACCGCCATCGCCTTGCCAGCCCGGCGCCGCTGATGCAGGCTGACTTCCAGCTCCTGCGCGTGGCCGTCCGGCGTTTCGTTGCGAATCGGGGCGCGATCGATCGTTTCACCGTCCAACACCCGGCGCAACAGCGCAGCGGCATCGGCGCGGGAGTCCGAGCTGAATGCTTCCTCAAAGAATTCGCGACTCGGCGATCCCTGGTTCTGCCCAAAGCAGCTTTTCCATGCCGGATTGACGTAAAGAAATCTTCCTGTCAGATCGAGCGTCGCGATCATTTCGGTTGAGTTCTCGAAAACATCGCGATATCGCTCGCGCGTCTCAACCTTCCACTGGTCCCTGCGCAGTATGGTGCTCTGATCGAGACCTACGCCCACCAGTCCCGTCACTTCGCCTTCCTGGTTGCGCAGGGTCGACAGATGCAGCCGCACCGGAAACAGCGAACCATCCTTGCGGCGCAGTTGCGTATCGACACTCGGCACCTGGCTCGGCGGCAGGGCGCGCACAATCTCTCTGAAAGCATCCAGCCGTCCGCTGCGGCTCTGCTCCGGCGTCCGTTCAACGCCGCACAGTCGCTGCATCTCCACCACAAGGCGCGCTCCCTCGCTCGGAGCCAACAAGTCCGTCGCCTTCAGCTTGTCCACAATTTCAGCAGCGTGATATCCCAGCAGCCTCTCCGCCGTGGGATTGGCGAAGGTGACCCGGCCCCCCATATCGACCGAGACAATAATCGGTCCCGCCGAATCGAGCAGGTCCTTTAGCGGGTCGCCGGCGTACCGGTTTGCTGCGTCACGCTCGGCTGAGTTATCTGCCAGCAACCGCATGGCAACGGCGCCAATGGCGAAAATCGCAACAATCAGCAGCAGCCAGTCGTAGCGCGGGCCGCCTTCAATGCGAGCGGTAATGCCCCCCGCGGCTGCAGCCAGACAAAGGACGGCAAAAGCGGACCATGTCGACGCGGAAGATCTGCGCTCTTCCTTTTCTTGCCGTACTCCGCTCGTCTCCATGCCCCTGCCGTTCTCCTGCCTGCTGCTCCTGGAAGGGGAAACAGCATCCTCGGCGCCAGTACTGGCGCGCTTCCAGCTTTTTCTTCCCGGATTCTTCTAATCTGGGCCGCAGCCGCCTGCCTGTAAATGACTAATTCGCGGCAAATCCAATTGCGTGCAGTCTCAAGAACCCCACCTATAACGGCTGCCCCTGCGGAGAAGGACGTTCAATCCCGGTCTCGCCCCGCATGAGCCCGCAGCCAGAGCCACCCCGTCATCCTTGAAGAAGTCCCGGCACAAATCGCTGGGAAATCCCCCTGGCCCCAAATTCCTGCTGCGGTCTGCCGCTTCGACCTATGCCCTGCTTTACTTGTATGTTACTCAAAAAACGCGCGATTGCACCCGGAATGGGAGCCTCGCCATTACCCCCGTGACTGGTCACGGCACAGCTCCTTCCGACGCTGCCGATGGCGTTTCCCGTCGGAGTGAGGGGCTTTCTTGTTCAATCGTATACTGGCAGCATGTTTCGCCATGGAGTTTCTTTGCGCGTCACCGTTGCCGCCGGGCTCGTTTTATCCACTTTTGGAGGCTTGATGCCCCGCGCTCACGCCTGGGGGAATGAAGGTCACCGGCTGGTCAATCTGCTTGCCGCCAGTAACTTACCCCAGGATGTACCGGCTTTTCTGCGCTCCCCGGCAGCGATCTCCGAAATCGAATACCTCGGCCCCGAACCGGACCGCTGGCGCAATCCCGCTGAGCCTGAGCTCGTCGCCGCGCAGGCCCCCGAGCATTTCATCGATCTCGAACTCGCCGACGCCCTCGGTCCCCTGCCGCGCAATCGCCTCGACTTCGAAGCGGCGGTCTTTGCCTCCGGTCAGCGGCCCGAAAAAATCGGCCTGCAGCCCTGGGTGACCAACGAGGTCTGGCAGCGGCTCAAAGTCGCCATGCGAGAGTACCGCCGCCTCTCCGCCGCCAACCAGGACACCAGCCCCGTCGAGCAATCGATCATCTTCTACGCCGGCTGGCTCGGGCACTATGTCGCCGACGGCTCCCAGCCCCTGCACACCAGCGTCGAATACAACGGCTGGGTGGGACCCAACCCGAACGGGTACACCACCGACCACAAAATTCACTGGGCGTTTGAAGGTCCCTTCGTCGGGGCCAATATTCATCGTTCCGATGTCGAGCCGCGAATGACTCCAGTCCACCCCATCGACGGAGACATCTTCAACACCTACGTCGCTTACCTGCGTGAGAGCAAAACGCACGTTGAAACCGTCTACCAGCTTGAGAAAGCCGGCGGCTTCATCGGCACCGGCACCCCGGCCTCCCGCGAATTCGCCGCGGCGCGGCTCGCTGTGGGCGCAAGCATGCTGCGGGACATGATCTACTCCGCATGGCTTGAGAGCGCCAAGCCAATTGTCGATCCATACGCGGGCAAATAAAAACGCCGACGAGCCAAGGTCTTCTGAGGCAGTTCGCGATCCGGCCTGAGCTGGTCAGTGCCTCTGCTTCGGTTCGGCTCCCCTGCTGCCGGGCGCGCAGGTCAGCACCTCCAGGTCGATGCTGGTGACCTCGCTGCCACGATCGGGCGCTCCATGCAATGCGCACTGGCAAAGCTCAGTGAACCGTATATGGCCATTCCGGCTCAGTTCAACACCCGCGCCCAGAATCACGCCGTAAATATCCAGGCACACGCGCCGCTCAAACTCGAAAAGCAGATTGATCAGCCCCTCGTCGCTCGCGCTGCGGCTCAAGACCCATCCCCCGCAGCCAAGAATCGCCCCGGTCAGTCTCTGCACCAGCCTGCCCGGTTCTTCTGCTGAGATCGCGTGGATCTGGATCGCCCACGGAATCGCGCCCGGCCTGCCAGCGTCGTGATGGAATGCGGCCTCGGTCACACTTGCTCTATCGGAATCACACCGGCAAACGTGACCACTGTGCAGAAATAGTGCGCCCGCCGCCTCACGCGCCTTCCGCCTGGCATCCTGCCCGTGGCCTTGCTGTCCGGCCCGCTGCCGCATGGTTTAGCTTGTACTCAGGATGATTATCGGCAGCGGCATTGACATGGTCGAAATCGAGCGAATTCAGCAGTCTGTGCACCGCTTCGGCGAGCGCTTCCTAAACCGCGTCTACACCCCCGCGGAACAGGCCTACTGCCTCCGCAGGCGTAAAGCGGCTGAAAGCCTCGCCGCCCGCTTCGCCGCCAAAGAGGCAGGAGCAAAGGCGCTCGGCACCGGCATCAGCCGTGGTGTCTACTGGCACGAAATTGAAGTTGTGCGCGAGCCCGGCGGCCGCCCCAGCCTCTGTTTCAGTGGCCGCGCTGCGGAAATCGCCCGTCATCTTGGTGTTGCGCACGCTGCACTTTCGCTCACCCACACAGGCAGCCTCGCCATGGCCTCCGTTCTCCTCGAGAACAGCCTTTAGCTGCTTGCCCCGTCTGCTATCCTCTATCCTCAAGGCGTTTGAATTCGGTAGCTTCCGGCTCAACATCCGCAAGGGGAGATCGTGCCAAGCCGCAAAGAGATTCAGTGGTCACAACTTAAGGTTGGCTCATTGGTCCTGGTGGCCGTGGCGATTCTCATCGGGCTGATCTTCCTGCTCGGTCGCTCCTCTGGCGGCCTCTTTGCACCCAAGTTGCTGCTGCGGTCCTACTTCAACAATGCTTCGGGACTCAAGAACGGCGCGCCCGTCACCCTCGAAGGCGTCACCATCGGCAACGTCACCGGCATTCGCATCGTGCCTGACCGCAACCCCACCCCGGTTGAAGTCACCTTGCGCGTCGGCGAGCAGTACCTCCACGCCCTGCATACTGACTCCACCACCTCGATCGCCCAGGCGGGCGTCCTCGGTGACAGTTACGTCGACATCGACTCCACCACTGCGACCGGGCCCCAGCCTCCCAATCACACCGAGCTCAAGGCCACCCAATCGCCCAACATCCAGTCCGTCATCAGTTCCAGCCAGGGGTCCATCGATCAGATTTCCGTCGTTCTGAAAAAACTGCAGACCCTCGCCGACTCGCTCAACTCCAGCAAGGGCACCGTCGGTGCGCTCATCAATGACCCTGCGCTCCGCGGTCGCGTCGACCGCATCGCCGCAAACCTTGAAAAAATCTCCGGCGCCATCGGCAACGGCCAGGGAACCCTCGGCAAGCTCATCAACGACGACACGCTCTACAACAACGCCAACAACACCGTCGCGCGGCTCAATGACGTCGCAGGCGGCCTCGAGAAGGGCAATGGAACCGCAGGCAAGCTTCTCAAAGACGACGCCCTCTACAACAACCTCAACGCAACCGTCGTGAACGCAAACAACCTCATCGGCGACATCAACTCAGGCAAAGGATCCATCGGCAAACTCGCCAAGGACCCCGAGTTCGCACGCAAACTCGATGACACGGTCACGAACCTCGATTCGATCGTACAGGCCATCAGCGAGGGCAAAGGCACCATCGGCCAGCTCGTGCATAACCGCTCCCTTTACGATCACGCCGACGGCACGCTCGACCAGACTGAGCAATTGATCAAAAGCATCCGCCAGGACCCGAAGAAATACCTCGTCATTCGCCTCAAACTTTTTTAGCCGCGATGAGCATACCCCTGCCCTCACGAACTCTAGCTTGCGTAGCACTCGCCTCGTCGGCAGCCACTGCCCTGCTCGGGTTTGCGCTGCTGCATCGCACAGTGCCTGTAGCCCATGCAGCATCGGCTGACGCGCCTGCCTACGCAGCGAACGGCGACCTGCTTCCTCTCCCCGATTACCGCGAATGGATCTATCTCACCTCGGGCATCGACATGAGTTACGCACCCGGCGCCTCCGCGACCGCTCACTCAAGATTCGACAATGTCTTCGTTACGCCCGCCGCCTGGCGCAGCTTTCTCTCGACCGGCACCTGGCCCGACAAGACCATCATGGTTCTTGAAATCCGCGAGGCGAAGAGTAAAGGCTCGATCAACCAGAGCGGCCATTTTCAGGGCACGGAACTAATGGGATTTGAAGTCCACGTCAAGGACAAGGCGCGCTTCCCCGGCCAGTGGGCCTTCTTCGACTTCGACTCGCCTGAGAAGAATGGCAGCCTCATTCCGCAGACCGCCACCTGCTACACCTGCCACGCTGCCCACGCCGCCGTCGACACCACCTTCGTCCAGTTCTACCCCACGCTGCTTCCGCTTGCGCAGAAGAAAGGCACCCTCTCCGCGGAGTTCCTCAAAGAGGAAGCAGCAATCCAGCAAAAGTAGTCCTGAAAAAGTAGTCCAGGAACAGTAGCCCCGCTAGGACGCCGGGCTCCTGAAGACCCTCCACAGCTCGACGAAGCTCTTCAACCGCACCACGTGAAAATAGTCGCTCGCTACGAGGTAGAAGAGTGTCGCCCCCGCCGTCACCACGTGTATCGCCGTCGGACCCAGTTCATCGCTGAAGGGCAGCGGAGCGGCCGAAAAGACCATCGCCAGCACAATCAGCGCCAGCTTCACGATGCCCATCACCAGGTTGATCTCGGTGAGCTTGCTTGAGAATCCCTTCCCCAGCCGCAGGCTTCGTCCAAGAGCAACAGGTGCGGAGCACTTTTCAAGCAGCATCAGCATCGGCGCCACCGACATCGGCCAGCTCACCACGCCCCACAGCGTGAAGAATCCAAGCGACAAAAAAATCGCCCAGATCGCGTAACCCACCAGGTCCGCTTCGCCGGTCGCGGAAATATGCGTCGCCGCCACCCACTGCATCGAGCGGAACCAGCACCAGAAGATCAGCGCCAGCATCGCCAGCCACGCAGCCTGCAGCGCAATCATGCCCAGCGGCCTGAAGCGGACTTCCGGCTCAATCTTCTTCACGACCATGGCGCGGCCCACGCCCGAAACCACGGTCCACGCTATCGCCGTGGCCGGCACAAGCCACGCCGCAACTGCCGCGACATGCGGCGCATACTGCTCCCACACGCCC
The DNA here is from genome assembly GCA_963839215.1 of uncultured Acidobacteriaceae bacterium. Taxonomy (GTDB): domain Bacteria; phylum Acidobacteriota; class Terriglobia; order Terriglobales; family Acidobacteriaceae; genus Telmatobacter. The sequence continues at coordinate 222,653 of CAWITZ010000006.1, forward strand.
GCAAGCTGCACCACCGCTACCCATGGATTTTGCGTATCCAGGTTTGCCAGGGCCGTCGAGGAGGGCGGCACTACCGCCAGAATCCGCTGGAACTGCCACCAGCACACCCACAGCAACGGGATGCCAAACGCCCAGCGCCACGCAATCTCCGCGCCGACGATCCCGGGCCGGCGAACAACCCAGCCCATCTGATCGACAAGCTTCTGCGTGCCCCGTACGGGAGTCCTGGAAACCGTCACTTCACCACCAGGTTCACCAGCTTGCCTGGCACCACAATCAATTTGGCCACCGTCTTACCGGCAATGCGCGCCTGAACTTTCCCCTCCGCCAGCGCCGCGGCTTCAATCGCCTTCGCATCCGCATCTGCAGGCACACGAACCACCGTAATCAGCTTGCCGTTCGCCTGCACAGGAATCTCAATCTCGTCTTCTTTCGCCAGCTCGGGATCACTCTGCGGCCACGGCGCGCGCAGCACAGGGGTCTCCTCGCCAAGCTCTTCCCACAACTCCGCCGCCAGAAACGGCGCAAAGGGCGCCAGCATCAGCACCAGCGAGCGCAAGAGCTCGCGAACGACTACCGCCGGAACCTCGCCCGACGTAAGCTGCGCATCCGCGGCCTGCATCTCGTTCACCAGCTCCATGATTGCCGCGACGCAGGTGTTGAAGTGCCACCGCCCTTCAAAATCCTGCGTGATTTTGGCAACTGTCTGGTGCAGCTTGCGCAACAGCTTCAGCGATGTGCCGGTCGGCGTTCCAACCGCATCGCTCTTCGCCGCGCGCGCCACCGGCGCATATTTCGTCGCGAGGCGCCACACCCGCCCCAGGAACCGGCTCACACCTGCGACACCGTCTTCCTGCCAGTCCAGATCGCGATCCGGCGGAGCCGCAAACAGCGCGTACATGCGCGTGGCATCCGCTCCGTAGCGCGCCACCATGTCATCGGGCGATACCACGTTGCCCTTCGACTTCGACATCTTCGCGCCGTCCTTGATCACCATGCCCTGCGTGAACAGGCGCCGCGCCGGCTCGTCATTCTTCACCAGGCCCAGATCGCGCATCACCTTCGTCCAGAAGCGCGAGTAGATCAGGTGCAGAATCGCGTGCTCCACGCCGCCGATGTACTGGTCAATCTCAAACCAGTAGGCCACCTTCGCGGGATCAAAAGGCTGCTCCGCATTCTTCGCGTCCGTGTAGCGGTAGAAATACCAGCTCGAGTCGACGAACGTATCCATCGTGTCGGTCTCGCGCCGCGCCGGTCCGCCGCATTTCGGGCAGGTCACATTCACAAAGTTCGCTACGCGCCCCAGCGGCGAGCCACCCTGCTGCGTGATATCGATCTTCTCCGGCAGCAGCACCGGCAGATGCTTGTCGGGCACCGGCACCAACCCATCGCGCTCGCAGTGGATCATCGGGATCGGCGTGCCCCAGTACCGTTGCCGGCTCACACCCCAGTCCTTCAGCCGGAACGTCACCCTGGGCTCACCGAATGCACCGCGTGCTGCAGCCTCCTGCAGCTTCTTCTGTGCTCCGCTGCAGCTCAACCCGTTGTACTCGCCCGAATTCACCAGCACACCATCTTCCGACACGAAAGGCAGCGCCGGTTTTTCCGCATTCGGGTCCGCCGGCGCAATCACCTGCCGCACCGGAATCGCATACTTATGGGCAAACTCAAAGTCGCGCTCGTCATGCGCCGGCACGCTCATAATCGCGCCCGTGCCGTAATCCATCAGCACGTAATTCGCTACCCATATCGGCACCATTTCGCCGCTGTAGGGGTTGATGGCCAGATGCCCGGTCGGAATGCCGTGCTTCTCGATTCCGCCCACATCGCCCGTTTCGCGCGCCTTCTTCTGTTCCTCGATCAGCTTATCGACCTGTGCCTTCAGCCCCGCATCCGCCGCGGCCATCGCCGTCACCACAGGATGCTCGGGCGCAAGCTGCACGCTGGTGGCGCCAAAGATCGTATCCACCCGCGTGGTGAAAACACGAATCGTCTCGCTGCGATTCTCGATCTTGAAATCGACCTCGGTGCCTTCGCTGCGGCCAATCCAGTTGCGCTGCATCGTGCGCACTTTCTCGGGCCACCCCTCGAGCTTGTCCAAACCATCGAGCAGTTCCTGCGCATACGCGGTGATGCGGAAAAACCACTGCGTGAGATCCCGCTGCTCCACCAGCGTGTCTTCGTGGCGCCAGCAGCGGCCATCGATCACCTGCTCGTTAGCCAGCACCGTCGCGCACTCCGGGCACCAGTTCACTTTGCTCTTTTTGCGGTAGGCCAGGCCCTTCTCATACATCCGCAAAAAGAACCACTGGTTCCAGCGGTAGTACTGCGGCAGGCACGTCGTCACCTCGGTCGCCCAGTCGTAGCCCAGGCCCAGCCGCTGCATCTGCCGCTTCATCGCCGCAATGTTGGCCAGCGTCCACTCCCGCGGAGGCGTATTGTTCTTGAGCGCCGCATTTTCCGCCGGCAACCCAAAGGCGTCCCAGCCCATGGGGTGCAGCACGTTGTAGCCGCGCATCCACATGTGCCGCGCCAGCGCGTCGCCAATCGAGTAGTTGCGCACGTGTCCCATGTGCAACTGCCCGCTCGGGTAGGGCAGCATCTCCAGCACGTAGTACTTCGGCTTGCCGCAGTCTGTCGCTTCCGCAGCGTACAGTTTGGGACTCTCAGCCCAGCGCTTCTGCCATTTGGGCTCGATCGCCGCCGGGTCGTATCGCAGTTCCTTCTCATCCGCCATAACATTTCAGTCTAAATGGGTGAAAGGCTTCGCCCTCGGCGCGGGGGTGCATTCGTGGATGTTAAAAACCCCGCGGAACGGTCTCACCAGAGGCTGACGCCGTCAGAACTCTTGCCGGGCGACACCTCAAACCGGAGAGATTTTGCATCAATCCTGCCTGCCACGCCATAACACGGCGCGAGAATCAAGCGGTAGACGCTTTCGCCATTGCGATCAGTCGCTCGCTCAATGTGCAATCCATTGATGACGTTTTGAGGACTGAAGTCATTGAGTTCGATATCTGTCACATCACCTAGGACGAAGTTAACGGTCGCTGGCTTTTGCGGATAATAAGGATAAACGCGTAGAACCGACTCGCCCTTGCGAGCGAGAGAAATACTTATGATCTCGGCGTCATGAAAGCTTGGCCAGCTTCCGAACCACTGGATCACCGCGTCAGCGCCTGACACCGTTGATACCATTCCTTCGACCATAGCTCTTCAGCACCCGCACATCCACCAACAAACCGCCGAGCGGTGGGGCGCCAGGCGCCCCCCGGCTATTTCTTGGGCCGCGACTCCGGCGGCACCAGTCCCGCTACACGGTAATACACCACGAGCTGGCCATAATGCTCCCCGGAATGCTCCATAAGGCCCCAGGCTCCCTCGGAAAAACGCGCCTTCCGGTTCGAAAACGGATCAACCCACAGGTCATTGAGACCGTCGTCACCTTTGCTTTTGATCAGCGCGGCCCCATCCGCGAACGACTGCTTTACAAACTCCACGACGGCTGCCTTGGTTTTGTACTCAGATCGTTTTGGGTCGCCGTTGGGCACCCTGATACCCTTCACCGGGTTGATGAAGAAGTAATTTGCGCCGGCCGCGTGCAGCAGTTGCTCGGCAAACGACCGCTGAGCCGGGGTCGGCTTGAAGTCGTACTTGTCTTCGGGAAAGTCCTCTGCCATTGCGATCAGCTTTCGGCCAATTTCGTTCCAGTTATCAAGCAGAACCCTCGTGGGGCTTCCTGCGGGTTTCGGTGCGTAATCCGTACTGGGCTCTGTTTGTGCGCCTGCAAGCGGCACGAACAGCAGCAGCATCAGGATGAGGAGAAGATACTTACCACTCTTCTTCATGCGAAAGCTCCTGTACACAAGCCAATAGAGCATTTCCTGGTCCTTTAAGTACAGGATTTTCCGCTTGTGCCCATGCAAACCTACGCAGTTTGAACCAGGCTCTTCAGCACCCGCACATCCCGCTCGTCGTCGCCGGGCTCATCCACCGGCGTTTCGGCAATGAACGCCGCATGGGCGAAGCGCTTGTCGTTCAGCAACCTTCTGAAAGGCTCAATCCCGATGCTTCCCTGCCCAATATGCTCGTGCCGGTCTAGCTTCGAGCCCCGCGCCGCCTTCGCATCATTGCAGTGCCACACCCGCACCGACTCAAGCCCCACCGTTGCCGCGGCCTGCTTCATCGTCTCCTCGTAGCCCTCGGGAGTCACGATGTCGTAGCCCGAAACATGCGTGTGGCAAGTATCCAGGCACACGCCCACCGGAGCATGCGCGCGCAGCAGCGTCACCAGTTCCGCCACCTGGTCAAAACTCCCGCCCAGCGAGCACTCCGCGCCCGCCGTGTTTTCAATCAGGATGTGAAAGTCCGTGCCCTGCCACGGCCGCCCATCGATGGCGCGCTTGATCGACTCCGCCGCCAGCCGCAGTCCTTCGTCGCGGGTCATGCCCTTCCAGGAACCTGGGTGCAGCACCAAATATTCAGCGCCAAACGCCAGCGCCCGCTCAATCTCGCCCTTGAACGCCGCGACGCTGTTCTCGCGCACGGCCTCGGTCTGGCTGCACACGTTCACCAGGTAGCTCGTGTGGATGACCAGCGGTCCCACGTCATACTCCGCGCGTAGCCGACGCATCCGCGCAGCCTGCTTCGGGTCTACCTTCGGCGCGCGCCACATCCGCGGACTCGACGTAAAAATCTGCAGCGTATTCGCGCCGATCTCGCGCGCCTTTTCAATCGCGTTCGACGCGCCGCCCGCCGTGCCCAGATGAATTCCAATTCGCTTCGTCATTCTTCTGCCGTCTCCCGCGCTAAACTAGCCAGCCTATACCAGCTTCATCGCTTCAGGATCCCACCCGACCACCGCGCCGCGCTCGACGCTCAGGTTGCTCAGCAGCGCCGCGCCGGCTGCGCGATAACCGAAGACCGCGTCCTCCACCACCGGCTGCCGTGACCGCACCGCCGCGAAGAAATTCTTGAAGTGGTCATAGCTGTCGCTGTAGCCCTCCGGCACAACGTATTGCTCAGAGCCCACCGGCGGCGGCCCCTGCGGATGCTTTCGCGGATATTTCTTCGCATACGCCGACTCGATCTGCTGTTGCATCGCCTCCGGAAATGTATCCACCGTCAGACCCGGCTCGGGATCGCGCGGCACCCGGTTCACCGTCACTCCATGCCAGCCGATTTCCATCGTTCCCTCATCGCCCGTGAACGTCAGGCCCTCGCTCTCTTCTCCTCCGTCGACAAAGTTAACCCGCAAGCTCAAATTGAATCCCTGCGGATAATCGAAGAGACCCAGCATCACGTCCAGCGCATCGCGCCCGTCGTTCCAATAACGCAGCCCGCCCGTCGCCATGCCGCGCGTCGGCCCATGCGATCCGGTAATGAAGTGCGTTCCGCTGAAAAGATGCACAAACAGATCGCCCGCCACGCCGCTTCCGTAGGCCTTCCACTTTCTCCACTGGAAAAAGTGTTCCGCGTTGAAGGGAATCTTCGGTGCGGTGCCCAGAAAGCGCGGCCAGTCGCACGTCTCAACCGATGCATCCGGCGGAATCGTGTAATTCCACGCGCCCAGCGACGAGTTGCGATCCCAGTGCGCCGTCACCATGTTCAACTTGCCAATCGCACCCGACGCCAGCAGTTCCTTCGCCTTGATGTACGTCATCGAGCTAACGCGCTGGCTGCCGATCTGCAGAATCCGCCCCGTCGACTTCGAGGCTGCAATCATCTCCGGCCCGTCTGCATACAGATGAATCATCGGCTTCTCGCAGTACACATCCTTGCCGGCCTTCATCGCATCCACTGACGCCTGCTTGTGCCAGTGATCCGGCGTGCCGATAATCACCGCGTCAATATCCTTGCGCGCAAGAATCTCGTTGTAGTCGCGCGTGGTAAAGACATCCTTGCCCCAGATCTCCTTGCTCCGCTCGAGACGCCCGTTGTAGCAATCCGCCACCGCCACCAGCTTCACGCCCGGCACCTGCACCGCCGTCTTCGTATCGCCCTGCCCCTGTCCACCCGCGCCAATCAGCGCGATCTGGATATGGTCATTCGCGGCAACAGGCTGCTCCTGCGGCTCCTCGAGCGAGGTCAGCGCATACAGCCGCGGCGCAATCATCGAACTCGTCAGCGTACCGGCCGATGCGGCTCCGGCCACTTTCAAAAACCCTCTGCGGTTGAACACGAGCCTGTCCCTCCGAACACAATTTCTTAACGCCTACCACCATACACGGCTGCCCGTCGGCTGCGCTGCCCTGCAATAATCATCTGCATGCGCACAGTTGTCACCGCGGACCGCCTCTGGAATACATCCGGGCTCATCGACCACCCCATCGTTGAAATCGAAGACGGCCGCATACTCTCCATCGCAAGCCGCGCATCGTCCCCGGTTCCCATCGGCGCGCGTGTGTTCGACTTCTCCGGCGCAACGCTAGCACCCTCTTTTTTCGACGTGCACATTCACGGCTCTGCGGGCCACGACATCATGGAAGCCACGCCCGAAGCGCTCCGCACCATCGGCGGCTTTCTCGCCGCGCACGGCACGGCGAGCTTTCTGGCCACCACTGTTACCGCTCCGCTTGACGACACGCTGCGCGCACTCGAGGGATTGGCAAAGCTCATCGCGCAGCCGCCAGTGCCAGGCCGCGCGCGCATCCTCGGCATTCATCTCGAGGGCCCGTTTCTTTCGCACGCCAAGCGAGGAGCGCAGCCCGCCGCGCATTTGCTCGCGCCTGACATTGCCACCTTCGACAGGCTCTGCGATGCAGCCCACGGCCATGCGCGTCTCATGACGCTTGCGCCCGAACTTCCCGGCGCCGCAGAACTCGCCGCCCATGCCACGGCTCGCGGTGTGCGCATCTCCGTCGGCCACTCCAATGCCACCGCCGCAGAGACCCGCACCGTGCTCGACAGAGGCGCGGTCAGCGCCACGCATACCTTTAACGCAATGCGTCCGCTCGATCACCGCGAGCCCGGCATCCTCGGCACCGTTCTCACTACCTCGGAATTATTTGCTGAGCTCATCTGCGACGGCATCCACGTCGCGCCTGAAATTGTCCGTCTCTGGTTCAGCGCCAAGGGCCCCCATCGTGGCATCCTCGTCACCGACGCCATGAGTGCCGCCGGCATGCGCGACGGCGAGTACCACCTCGGCGGATTCGCCGTGCAGGTAGCCAACGGGCACGCCACCGCCGACGGCGTGCTCGCCGGCAGCGTGCTCACCCTCGACCGCGCTCTCGCAAATTTTGTTCACTTCACCGGCGCAACCGTTGACCAGAGCCTGCCGCTGCTCGCCGCAAACGCTGCCGCCATGACCGGCCTCGAAGACCGTGCGGGTTCACTCACCCCGGGCCGCATCGCCGACCTCGTCGCCATCAACGCAAAGGGAGAGCTCGTCGCCTCCATTGCCGCCGGCGAGCCAGTTTAACTCTCAGCCAGCCTCTTCGCGCGCCACACCGCGCCCTCAATCCCCGCCACTTCCGTTTCCAACACTGGCATCTCCGGCGCCGCTGCGCGCAGCCCCGCAAAAAACGGCTCGCGCACCAGCTTCGCCTTCCCAATCACGCTGCCGATCCACGCCACCGGAACCTCGGCGGTGAGGTTGTGCCTGCGGCGCAGCTTGCCGCGCACCAGCAGCACAAACTCCACCAGGTCTTTCGCCGCCTGCGCCAGCACTGCCGCCGCAACCGCATCGCCTTCTTCCGCCAGCCCGCTGATCGCCGGAGCCAGCGCAGCAAAATCCGGCGCGGGCGTGCCATCGCCGACATTCACCAGCTCGTCAATTGTTTTTGTGCCCCAGATGCGCCCCACTGTTTCCAGCACCTGCGACGTCTCTTCGCGGTCATACGCGCGCAACGCCTGCCGCACCGCGTTCAGCCCGATCCAGTAGCCCGAGCCCTCATCGCCCAGCCGCGAGCTCCATCCACCAGCATTCTCGCGCCGCCCATCGGGCCCACGTCCCACCGTGTTCGAGCCCGTGCCCGCAATCTGCAGGATTCCTGGGCCGCCCTTGAACGCCGCATCCAGCGCGATCACTTCATCGCCCACAACCTCCAAGCGCGTCACGCCAAAATCCTTGAGCACCGCCGTGATCCACTCCGGCACGCCGGGCATCGTCGCCGACGCCACACCCACCGTCGCCGCCGCAATCTGCACCTGGCCCGCCTGCGCAAACACATCCTTCAGCACCGCGCGCAAGTGCTTCTCGGCCGCTTCAGCGCCCACGCGCAGCCGTTTGATTGACCCGTTTTCCGCGTAGCCCAGCCCCTTGTCCCCGGCAACGATCGAAGCACGCGTCTTGGTCCCGCCGCCGTCAATTCCCAGCACAACGTTCATCGTCTCTCCGTGATCCTTACTTGTTCTCGGGCTCTTTGCCGCCGTCGCGCAACGTTCCCTCGAGCACGCTCAGCTTGCCATCCGTCTTCGGCGCCTGCAGACCCAGCATGTGCGCCATCCACGGATACAGATTCACATTCTCAAAGGGCTGCAGCGTCTTGTGATGCACCAGGTCAGGCCCGCCTGCAAAAAAGCTCGCCTTCATCTCAGGCATCTTGCGCGGATCGAATCCATGCGCTCCCACCGTTGGCGCTCGATCCTGTTTGCCCTCTGGCGGCCCATGGGCGCGAATCGCGTACGGTCCTGTCGCAATCACCACCGGGTCGCCCTGCTCGCGGATTCTCCCGGTAATTCAGCCCCGCCGGCACATCCTTGCGCCGGTAGACCATGAACTCCGACGTCGCATGCTTCAACTGGTTGTACACGCGCGCCGCATCCTCGTCCGTCTTGCCGTAAAGCAGATACCCCGCCGACTCAAATCCCGTCAGGTCGGCAAACTTGTCCAGCGTGATCCAATCGCCCTGCGTCTTCACCATGCCGTGATCGCTCACCACAACCAGGTCAATGGGCAGGTGCGTCGCATCCAGCCTGGTCTTCAGCTCGCCAATCACCGCATCCAGCTTATGCACCGCGGCCTTTGTCTGCGCGCTGTCCGGGCCGAACTCGTGCCCCGCGTGGTCCACGTCTGAAAAATACAGCGTGATGAAGTGCGGCCGGTCCGCCGCTGGAAGATGCAGCCACTCGATCACCTGCGCAATCCGCGCGTCGTTGGCAATCTTGTCGTCGAAATGCAGGTAATACGTCGGGCGGTATCCGGCAATCTCCGCCTCTGACCCCGGCCAGAAGAAGCACGCCGTGCGCATGCCCTGCCTCTCAGCCAGACTCCACAACGGCGTCCCGCTGTACCACGTTCCATCCGTCACCGCTTTCTGGTCCGCAATCGCATAATGCTCGTTCCGCGCCGGATCGTAAAAGCTGTTCGCCACAATCCCGTGATGCTCGGGATACAAACCCGTCACGATGGTCAGGTGATTGGGAAAGGTAAGCGAAGGAAAGCTGGGCATCATACCCTCGGGAGCCCACACGCCCTGCTTTCCCAACGCCAGCAGATGCGTCGCGCCATCGCGCTTCGCATAATCCCAGCGAAACCCGTCGAGCGACACCAGCACAATGTAGTGCGCCTTCTGCGCCGCCTCGGAGTTCGGCCCGTGGTCGACATGAATCACCGGCAGCGGAGCAGCTGTCTCAGCCGCTTGCTGCCCATTGGCCCACTGCCCCAGCCACGTCGCCAGCCCCAGCGCCAGCACAAACCCTGCAAGAGCTCCGCTAGCTCCGCGCACGCATTCGCATCAGGAAATTCCCCCGCTCCAGCTTAACGCACCGCTCGGAGATTTCAGCTTCACTGGCTGTTCGGTGCCGGGTGCCGCAGGTCGGGTTTTCGGACCTGGGTGCGCAGGTGGCCAGCTCTCAGAGCAAGAGTCTATTAAATGAAAATCTGGATGCCTCAGATATACTTCACCTGGTTTGGCCACCCGGGCCACCCGCCTGGCCCGCTAGTGAAGTTGCGGCGCTAAACGCCGCGCGGCTTGGTGGTGCACTTTTACGAAGAGCATGGCGTATATGTATACTCTGCGCGTGCCTATCCCGGCGCCAATTGTGGAGCGGTATGTCTCTTTGGTCGTTATCTGCCTGCTCGGGCCCGAATTGCGGAGTCGTCAGTGTGGTGTTGTTCGGCAGCGCGACCACGGGTAGCTACATCCCTGAGAAACTCCGATATGGATCTCCTGGTCATTGTTGACCTGACAGTGCAACGGGCGAAGACAAACGGAACTTGCGCAATACATCTCAACTTGAAGTCAGCTCTGCGCTCTTAAGCAATACCCATACGAGCGCGGAGCGTTGGACGGAATTGCCGACCGCATCACGGCGAACGTTCGTTCATTCTTCGTTTGCACGCGGGGTGATTTGCTCTCTGGAGACCCGGCGCGCATTCTCGATATTTCCGCCGTGCAGGCGCGATTCGTGCGATCGCGTGGCGATTCCTAGTATCAGTTGGATCTGGCGTCACGATGAAATAACGGAAACTAAGCGCTGCGCACAACTATAAATGCCGCATCCGGTCCCATCTGACCGCGAGAACTTAAACTGAGAGGGCTACCAGCCCCCTACCCTCCTGCACATTTCCCGGGTACCCCCCCTCCCCCCCCGATATTTCGCACAGATAAATGCGAGAATCCATCCAATTCAATTGCGAAGAATTTCGCAGCTGCAACTCCTGAATCCGCGCAGGCGCCAAGTCGGAACTACCTGCGCCAGGAATGTCCACGGGAAGCATTCGATCCAGATCGAACCGGCGTATCCTTGCCGCATCATGCAGAACCGCTCCGTTCCGGCGAGTATCGTTCTTCCTCACATCACCTACCAGAACCTGCCCGCCGCAATCCAATGGCTCTCGAGCACCTTCGGCTTTATCGAGCACTACCGCCACGGCGAGCCGATATCCGGCGCGCAACTCCACCTCGGCAACGCCTGGATCATGGTGCACGCCGCAAAACCCGGCTACAAGACTCCCGCCGAGCTCGGCTTCGGAACCCAGAGCCTCACGATCTTTATTGAAGAGGTCGAGCAGCACTTTGCTCGTGCCCGGGCGGCCGGCGCGACAATTGTTGAGGAGCCGCACGAGACTGTTTACGGAGAGGTTCAGTATGCTGCGCTTGATCTGGAGGGGCATCGCTGGATCTTCTCGCGTCACGCCCGCGATGTGAGCCCCGACACGTGGGGCGCAACCATTATCCATCCAATCGCAAAGTGACCGCCAGCGCTTTGCTATCTGCTCGGCGCGGGCGTCGTGGCCGCGGCAGGGGCAGTCGCCGCTGGTGCAGCCGCAGGAGCCACTGCCGGCGGGGGCGCATTCTTTGAGAAGGTGCGGATATACTCAACCAGCGCCTGCACCTCGGCGTCCTTCGCCCGGCCCGTGTCCTCGGGTGGCATCTTGTCCTTGCCAACGCGAATGATCTTGAAGAGCTCGTCATCCTTCCTGTCCGACAACGACTTGGGGTCAGTCCAGTCGATCATCGTTAGCTGCATGTCCTTCGCCAGGTCGGTTTTGCCATCGCCGGTTGCGCCATGACACAGCGCGCAATCCACGGTGTAAATCTTCTTCGCTCTTTCCGCATCCACGTCGGGCTTCGCAGCGGACTTGGCGGGAGCTTTCGCGCCCGTCTGCGCAGAGGCGGCCATCGGGGTTACCAGGACCAGGGCAGCGGAAACCAACAGCAATCTTTTGAACATGACACTCTCCCTCAGGTGCAGGTGTCTTCGGGGAACAGGCATCGTGCAGCTGTCTTGTTTTGATTCGAATGCATTATAGGCTTACTTTGAAGTGAGCTGCATCACCCGATTTTGAAAGCAGGCGTCCGGGCGCTGCGGCCCTTTCTTAACGACCACATCCCGTCCCGAATGTGGTATACGTGTCCGCATGCTCTTACGCAATGCGATGCTCGCCTTGTGCGTTGTTACCATGTCCTACCCGGCCTGGTCCTCAGACGCGGCCTCGAATGCAGCAAAGCTCGCTCCCACGCCGCCCATGGGCTGGAACAGTTGGGATGCTTACGGCCTCACCATCGACGAAGCTCAATACCGCGCCAACACCGCCGTGCTGGCCGACCTGCATCCATACGGGTGGCAGTACTCGGTGATCGACGAAGGCTGGTACATGCAGGACCCCTTCGCCAACACCCTGGCAGCACGCAAATATCTCTGGGATGCAAACGGGATTCTTATTCCCGTCCCCAGCCGCTTTCCTTCCGCGGCCGGCAACGCCGGTTTCAAGCCGCTGGCCGACTGGGTCCACACGCAGGGCCTCAAATTCGGCATTCACATCGTCCGTGGCATTCCACGCGGGGTGGTCGATCAGAATCTTCCCATCGCGGGCTCAAACTTTCACGCCATCGACGCCGCCGACAAAGACTCGCCCTGTCCCTGGGATGAAGGCAACTGGGGCGTGAAGGACAATGAAGCCGGTCAGGCCTATTACGACTCGATGATGAAGCTCTACGCCTCCTGGGGTCTCGACTTCATCAAGGTCGACTGCATCAGCGACCACCCTTTCCGGCCCACCGAGATTCGCCAGATCGCCGAAGCCATACGCAAATCAGGCCGGCCCATTCTGCTGAGCCTTTCGCCGGGGCCAACTTCGATTGAGCACGCTGCCTATGTGGCAAAATACGCGCAGATGTGGCGGATCTCAGACGATCACTGGGATATATGGTCGGCGAACCATAAACCCGGCCAGAGCGAGTTCCCCTTCGGCGTGCGCGACGCCCTCGACCGGCTCGCCGAGTGGCAAGACTACGTCAAGCCCGGCAACTGGCCCGATGCAGACATGCTCCCCGAGGGCTCGCTGATGCCGCACCCGGGTTGGGGCGAACCGCGCCAGTCCCGCTACACCCAGGATGAACAACGCACCGAGTTCACGTTGTGGGCAATCTCGCGCTCGCCGCTGATTCTGGGCGCGAACCTTACCAAGCTGGACGACTTTACACGATCGCTAATCACCAATCGCAACGTGATCGACATCAATCAGCAGGCCGTTGAAAGCGGTCAGGGCCTGATGCCCTTGAAGGATGGAGCCGCGGACTCGTTCCCGCAGCGCTACTGGTATGCGCGCACCGGCGGCAGCCACCCGCGCCATTATCTCGCCGCTTTCAATGTTGACGACAAGCCCTCAAAAGCCGACCTGCCCTGGCAGGTCTTCCACCTTGAAGACAAGTCCTATGCCGTTTTCGATATATGGAATCAGCGGCATATTCCCAAGGCGAAATCGCTCCACGTGGAGCTGCCGCCGCACGGCTGCGCGCTGTTTCTGGTGGAGTGACAGGAGACGCACGCCGCTTAGTGGAATGCGGCCCTTACAAGCGGCTCAAGGTTCGCCGCGGCTCCGTGGCCATGCCAAAGCACTCGGCCTGACGCGTCGATGAGCACGACGTAGGGATCCTTGTCCGTGGTCACGTCGAAGTAGTGTTCCCACACCTTCGCATCCTCGGTCAGCACGACGAAGAAATCCTGCTCGGGACGAGAAACGCCCTTCTTCATGCCATTGCGGATCATCCCGCGCATGAAACCCGGGGCACCGGCCAGCATCGCGACCTGGTAGACCGTCACGTTCGCCAAGGCGGCGTCTGCGTGGATCCGTGTGACCCAATCGCCGGTGCCCGTGCCTGCTTCACGGCTGAAGCCGGCAACAAGCACGACCGCGTGATTCTTCACGGCATCGGCGAGCACGATGTGCTTGCCGCTCAGCGTCTCTCCAGCTGTCGCAGGGAAAGATTGAGCCGCGCACGTCAGAGAGACGATGGAGGCGGTGGCGGCGAACCAGAATCGCTGGAACAGATGGCCGTTCGTCCATCCAGCACGGGGCGCGGGCATCTCAATTCTTCGCGTCCGCAGAGGCCGCAGGCGCTGGCAGATCAGAGTTGTACGTATCGATGATGCATTTCCATTGCCCGTCTGCCTGCTTTTTCCATATCTCGACAAACTTGCCCACGTCGTGCACCGGCGATCCACCCTTCGGGTCACGGATGGTCAGCGCATAGGTGCCGTAGACATAGCCCAGCTCGCCGGAGGAAGCAACCTCTGCTCCGGAGACTTTCCAGGAGAGGTCCGTGTTCGGGCCCAGTAGTCCGGCCCACGAAGCCCGTATCGCCTTCGCATCGGTGGCGATGAGCGCGTTCGGTGGCAGCAGCACCGCGTTTTCAGCGTAAAAGGCAACAGTGCCGTCGATATCATTCTTCGCCGCGGTGGCAGACCACTGCTCATCGAGAGCGCGCAGCAGCCCCTCGTCGGACGGGTGTTGATCGCCGAGGTCAACCGGCGTGGTCCGCGGAGACGCGCCCGCGAGGACGGGAATCACGCACAACAGAAGTGCGGCCTCGAGCCGCCGCAAACCCCCGCGGTTCGCCGCGCGCCATTCCGCTCCTGCTGATTCAGCACCGGGTTGAATGCAGTCCCTCAACATAGCGCGCGATTCTAGCAAACGAAATAAACGACGCGCCAGAGGGATTTTTTGAGGCGCCTCGCAGACGCGCAGAGCCCTGCAAGACCGCCACCCCTCGTATGCGAAACTGGTGTGTCGGAACTGCGCGGCTGCCGTGGCGCTAGACCCATTCTCCGGCAGGTTTACTGGATGCCCATTCTTCGTTCTACCTTGATCGCGCTCTCTCGAAATACCCGCCTTCGCAGCTTTTGTGAGCGCTCGAGTCTCGGCCATCAATTGAGTTCCCGCTTCGTCGCCGGCATGGAGATTGACGAAGCGCTCAACGTGGCAACTGCGGTCAACAAACAAGGCATGCACGTCACGCTCGACTCCCTTGGTGAAAGCGTGGTCTCCGCAGAGGCGGCGCACAAGGCTGCCGAAATCTATCACCAACTGCTTGACGCCATCGCCGAACGCAGGCTTGACGCCAATATCAGTGTGAAGCTGACGCAGATGGGCCTGGGGCTCGATCCGCAGCTTGCCGAGTCCATCGCAACAAGCCTTGCCGAGCACGCGCAGGCAACCGGCAACTTTCTGCGCATCGACATGGAAGACTCGCCGTTGACTCAGATCACGATCGACATTGTCCGCAGAATCAACGCACGGCCCGATCTGCGAGGCGCCATCGGCATCGTCATCCAGGCGTATCTCTACCGCTCGCAGGCCGACATTGCAACGCTGCTGGGCGATAGCATTCGTATCCGGCTGTGCAAGGGCGCGTACCTTGAGCCACCCGCGGTCGCCTTCCCCGCCAAGGCTGACGTGGATGCGAACTATGTGAAACTGTGTGGCACGCTGCTTGAAAGCTCCGTCTACCATGGCCTCGCTACGCACGACGAGAAGATGATTGACGCGGCGAAGGCCTTCGCAAAGCAGCACAATATTGCGCCCAGCCGATTCGAGTTCCAGATGCTCTTTGGTGTGCGGCGCGATCTGCAGCGGCAGTTAGTGGCCGAGGGCTACAACGTGCGCGTCTATATTCCTTTCGGACGCGAGTGGTATCCCTACTTCATGCGGCGGCTGGCGGAGCGGCCCGCGAACGTCTTCTTTATCGCGAAAAACCTGATGCGCCAGTAGAAACGGGCACCGGAGGCCAACCTTTGATCTTCGCCACGCGCCCCTGAGCCGGAAATTTGCTGAACTGCAGCGCGTCATGGCCCGGCACCACGCGATCCGGCGACCCGGCAAGCTGCATCATGCGCGCCTGCTGCGCGATGTTGGCCGCGTGGTCAGCCTCGCTGAAAGTAGCGCTGGCAAGACGACGGGAAAGATTCAGATAAAAATAGGCATTGTCGGACGCGAGCACATACGTGGGATGACCAGTCACACAAAGATACTGCGATGCGTAGGTGTGGCGTGAACCGGTATACGCCCGGATGCCGGGAAAGATTTCGACGTTATCGCCATCGATCAGATGCACGCGGCCCTCGGCGTTCAGTTTCAGCAGGTTTTCGACATCTTCTGCATCGATGCCGCCGTGGTTTCCACCGGGCTGCCACGCGTCCATCGTGTAGTAGCGATACTCGTCCCGCTGGATCCAGATGATCGCTTTCGGAAACAAATCGATGCCGCCGATGTGGTCCCAGTGCGCATGGCTGATCACGATGTCCGTAACCTCTTCCGGCCTCACTCCGGCGGATCGGAGAGCCTCATCGGGCTGCAGATAATCGCGCATCGGGAATTCGCTGAGGTGATTGGTGCGATGAAAGCCAGTGTCGAAGAGGATGGTGCGACCGCCCCCGCGAATGAGCCAGAAGACCATGGCGAGATCGACTTTCTGGTTTACCGGCGCGCCGACGACGAGCTCAGAGAGCGGCGCATCCGGCGATGTGGCGTAGCGAATTGCGGCGATTGAGTATTCGGGAGTTTGTGCAATGCAGGAAACACCCGCAACCGCGGCGCATAGAAATGCGAGCAGAAGTCGCACGATCTCGTTCTTTCTTTTCACAAGTGAGAATGCCGGGAGGCGCATGAGTCAGCCCTGTTTTTTGACGCGCGAGCCGCGTTTGCGCAGGATACGAGTACGTCTGCACGCGCTGCACTCCCACGGATAGTAGCCGAAGAGGGGAAAAACCTTCACCTGGAAAAAGCCGTTTCTTCCCAACCGGCGAAGCTGGTGATGCCCGCAGCTGTGGCAAATGCTTCTTACAGCTTTCGAAGGTGTATCTGAAACGATCGAATCAGACAAACGTGCAATCCTCTCGGAGCATCTTCGCGGTGGGCAAGCGACGCTCCGGTGACATGATCCCTGCCGAAGGCACTGGTCGTCCAGTATTTTCTTGCGGAGCCCATATCCGCAAGAGAGGAACTTGGGTCAGTTACCGAGGCGCCCAAGCCCCTGACGGGCCAGATCGGCGACGGCTTTAGCCAGCGTCGGCGACCCGTTCAGCGACTCCGGCCGCTCAAGGCGGATGCCGAGCTTCGCTGCGTGCTGCCTGAAGGCAATGTCGATGTCATAGAGAATCTCGACGTGGTCGCAGAGAAACCCGATGGGCTGCAGCAGCAGTGTCTTCCAGCCTTTTTCGGCGATCTGCCCAGGGTTTCTTCAACCGTTGGGCCAATCCACGGCCCCCCACTCGCGCCCTGGCTCTGGAAGGCAAACCACCACTCGGGAATCTCGGGCACGCGTCCGGCAACGAGTTCGGCGGTGTGCCGGGCCTCGTCGGCGTATGGATCCGCCGAGCCTTTGGGCCACTCGCGCGGCTGGTCGGCTGGCTCCACTTGCGGCTCAACGGTGCGCGCCGGCACGCTGTGCGCGGTGAAGAGCACCGGTACGGAAGCCCCCGTTTCAGAGGTAAGCTTTGCCTCGGCAGCGCGCAGGCGCTCCGCAAAGGCCTCCACAAGCAGCGGGTGCCGAGCCCAGCCACGGGTAAAGTCGATGCGCAGCGGGCCGGCTTCCGCTCTCACGGCACGTTCGTAGAGGCCAACACTGGTGCGCGAGTTTTGCGGGGCAAGGCAGACCACCGCGGCCTCTTCAATGCCGTCGGCGCGCATGCGGCGCACAACGTCTGAAATGTAGGGCCGCCAGTTCCGCATGCCCACGTAAACCGGGACCGGCATGCCCGATGCAGCGAGCTCCGCCTCAACAAGGCGGCCCTGCTCAAGCGTGAGCTCGGTGAGCGGGCTGCGGCCGATCAAAGCGTACCGGTGCTGAATCTCTTCCACCACATGCTGTGGCATGGGCCGCCCACTGACCACGTTGCGCAGGTAGTCCGGAATCTGGTCGGCGGTTTCGGGGGTCCCATGCGCCAGAAGCAGAACAGCCTGTTTAGACATGCGCCCCCTCGAGCCGGAACTCGCGGACCATGCGCACCACAGCCTGCACGTTTTCAACCGGCGTGCCGGGAACAATGCCATGACCAAGATTGAAGATGTGGCCCGGCCGGCCTTGCGCGGCCCGCAGAATTTCCTTAACGCGCCGCTCAAGCACCTCAAGCGGCGCAAAGAGCGTAATGGGGTCGAGATTGCCCTGCACGGCGTGCGCGGGTCCAACGGCGCGCCAGCCTTCATCGAGCGGCTGCCGCCAGTCGAGGCCGATAACGTCGGCCCCGGTGGAGGCCATGGCGCCCAGCAGCCCCGCCGTCTCCACGCCGAAGTAGATCACCGGCACACCGAGATCCTGCACGGCGCGGACGAGACGTTTTGAAGCTTCGAAGGCGTAGTCATGGTAATCTGCCAGGCTGAGCGAGCCGACCCAGCTGTCAAATATCTGAATGACGTCAGCCCCGGCTTGCACCTGCAGCCGGCAGTACTCCACCAGCACTTTGACGAGCTTATCCAGCAGCAAACGCCATGAGGCGGTGTCGCCATACATCATCTGCTTGGTGTGAACATAATTGCGCGAGCCGCCGCCCTCGATCATGTAGCTGGCCAGCGTGAAAGGCGCGCCACAGAAGCCGATGATGCCGAGGCGATCACGAAAATGTGCGGCGACCTTTTCAATGGCGCGGGCAACATAGGCCAGGTCGGCGGCGCGGTCGGTTCTGAGTGCGCGCACATCTTCCGCCGTGCGCACAGGGTGGTGGACAACCGGCCCCTCGCCTGCCTGGAATTCGAAAGGCAGGCCCATGGGCTCAAGCGGCAGCAGCAGATCGGCAAAAATGATGGCCGCATCCACGCCGAGTTTTTCCGCGGCGGTGATGGTCACTTCAGCCGCAATCTCAGGCTGCTTGCAGATTTCAACCAGGGTGTGATGCTTGCGGATGTCGCGGTATTCCTGCATGTAGCGCCCGGCCTGGCGCAGAAACCAGACCGGCGTGCGATCGACGGGTTTGCGCAGGCAGGCGCGCACAAAACGGCTGCCGTCGAGAAGTGTGTCCGGAATGGCCGAGTTATTGGCGGCGATCTCCATCTAAGGAGATTTTACCGGGCCGAGCGTTGCGCCTGTGGATCGTATCGCCTCGGCTGAAGCAGATTACGGTCGTTGGAGATCCAGCAGCACGACGTCCGAACGCTCCTGCACCCGTTCGAGAACCAGTTCGTGACCGTCGGGGGAGATATCGAAGTCGCGAATGTCGAAATCGGGAGGTAGGTTGGTCAGTGGTCGCTCGGCTCCGGAAGCAAGGTCGATCAGCCAGAGATTCTTGTGCTTGATTTCTCCGCGCAGGACCACGAGTTCGTGCCCACCCGGCAGGAAGACGAGGTGCCTGGCGCCGCGAGTGAGGACCAGAGACGGCAACGGATGGGGCGCTGCTCCGGGCGTGACAGCTTTCACCGAGAAGACGGTGCCGATGTCGGGTCCCGAGTAGACAACAAACCTGCCGTCGGGCGCCCACGCCGGATCCACCGAGTACTCGCCAACAAAAGAGGCGGCAGGGTGTCCATCGAGCGGCAGACGGAAGAGGTGCGGCGTGCCCTGATCATTCGCGGCTACGGTGATCGATTCCCCGTCGGGAGCCCAGGCTGGAGCGCCTTCCAGGTGAAGCGAATCGGCAACGACTCGAGCGTTGGTGCCGTCGACCTGAATTGTGTACAGCAGCGTCTGCTGGTTCTGCGCGACCGAGAACGCGATGTACCGGCCGTCGGCGGAGATCGCTGGCCCGCCGATCACGCGCGCGCCCTGTCCCCGCCACAATTCTGTTGTGGTTCCGTTGGCCACTTTCCAGATGCTCTCGCTGGTTCCGGTGGCAGAGACATAAAGGAGATAATCGGGACCCAGACGCGGCGAGAAGCCAGTGGTGGTTGTCAGCGAGATTGGAGAAGCCGGCGATGCCGGCGCGTGCGCATCGTCGATGGGCAACGTCCATAGCGTTCTCTTCTGGCTTGCAATGGTCGCGACCAGCCGATGCCCGTCAGCGGTGGCGTCGAGCGAGGTGTAACGCTCCGGCCCGGAAGTCAACTGGTGAGGAATGCGCCGCTCGACGTCCATGCTGTACAAGTAAGGCCCCCCGCCATCGTGATCGCCCGCCAAGTACATGAGTGTCCGCTGGTTCAGGAAAGCGGGATGGGTCACAAGCCCGTTGTGCGGAGTGAGCCGTTCCGGGCTGCCTCCTTCGGGGCGAATACGCCAGATGTCCAGATTGTCCGGAACGGTGCCCTGGACGAAATAGATGAATTTCTTGTCGGGGGACCACAACGGGAAGTGACTGTGAAACCCGCCCGGAGCGGTATAGATTGGCGGTGCCTCGGATCGATGAGCGTCGCTGGACAGGAAGATCGGGTCTCCCGGGCCCGGCGTATGGTACACAAGCTCGGAACCGTCAGGCGACCAGTCATACTCGGCCACGCCTTCAAGATACGGCGTCGGCTCTCCGCCAAGTGTTGGCAACGCCCAGACGCTGATGTCGCCAGCGGTAGTGCCGTTTTCCTTGCGGGTCCAATAGGTGACCAGAGAGCCGTCCGGCGAGAACCCCAAGGAGCGAATTGACGGATTGACGAGTTGCGCCGCGCGGCCATGCGTGAGGTTGTGGAACTGCCCGGAACCGACCTGAGTGACCCAGACGTCCATCGGTCCGTCCCGGTCGGACAGGAAAGCCACGAAATGTCCGTCGCGCGACACGGCGGCGCTCTGTGCCTCACCGTCAAAATCTGTGACCGCCTGAAAACGCGCGTCTGCGATCGGGCTTTTCCAGAAATACTCCGCGTGCCGCGTCCAGAAGATTGCGCCAATGATGATAGCGATGACCGCCGCGATCAGTGGTATGACGTACTTCCATTGCAGGTGCGGGGCTGCAAGGTCCAGCGTCGGCGCTGGCGGGGGGTCGGGCAACGCCACGTCGCTGGGGTTTTCCTGCGGAGCCTGAAGAATCCGCCCCCGCGACCAGGCATCCAGTTCGGCGCGTGAAGCATGGACCGAGCCGATCCTGTCGTGCAGGTGCCGGTGAACGGGCATCCCTTCCCGCTTTTCCCATCGCTGAACGGTCGTAACGTCCCGCTTCAGATAAGCCGCGATTTCTTTCCATGAGTCCAGGCGGTCTTCGACCGCTTGCACTGAAACCGGCGGGCCAGGGACTGCTTCGCTCATTGCGTTCTCCAGATCGGTCGGGCTGGTCAAGGTTGGTCGAGAGCAGAGCACCCAGATTGTAGCCCGAGTGGCACGGCAACGCACGGGATTCTACGGCAATGCAAGGTACCGCCGCGATTCTGCGCCTTGCTGCTTGAACCTAACCGCCGAAGCGTTCGATGTTTGACCTTGAATGACCAAACTCTCAACTTGGAGGACATTCATGCAAAGCAAAACACTGGCATCGGCGGCACGCCTTCTGGCACTGCTGGTCCTGGCTGCAGGCACCTGCGCGTTCGCCCAGGAGCTTCCGCCACTGCACTTAACCGGTCTGCTCAACGATTACGTACCGCTCAACGCGACAATAAGCGGCAGCCCCTGGGAGATCCATGGTCAATGGTCAATGGACATTCACCCTTTCCAGGGCACCGCCGACTTCGCAGCAGATATAACGATGTCCGGCTTCGGCAGAACCTCTTCGACTGCGACCCCTCCGAATGCGGTAGATCCGACGCAGCCTCTTGTGAATCCCCATACGCACCACATCAGGGTGAGAAACGCCAAAATCATCTGGAACATTTCCGATCCCGCTTGTCCCACATATTCCGCACCGGTGCCGACGATGGGCTTCCAGTTCACCCAGGGAGTCAGCCTGATGACCGGGAATGGACTCATCGCCCCTTTCGAGACGAATCCGCCTACGTCGACGCTTCACATCTGCGTCCAGGGAGGGGATAACGCCCCGTACTACCAGCCAGATTCAAATATCACGCTCCAGTTCGCAGGGCCCGCAGTCAAGCATTTTGGGACGCAGGCGATCCATGGCGTAACGCGGATTGAGGCGGACTCCCGCCGGTGATCCGTCGCTTTCAGCACCGATGCGGTCAACCCAGCGGCCGTCGAACACGGCCTGTGTACCTGACCGAATTGCCTCGCGCGGGATTCCGGGCCAACCAGTCCGATTCCGCCCGAAGAGCATGCAACGTAGCCTCGCTGGAGCATCCCCATTTTGACGGCGCGAGAAAGGAGGCTTAATGCGCGAGATATCACGCAGGATCGCGATCACGGTGACGGCTCTTTGTCCTGCTGCGGTCGCGTCCGGAACTCCCCCTTCAGGGTTCGTCAGCAAGACGATCTACACAGAGAGATCCGGCAAGATTGCGGAGTTGCGTCTTCCGCCTGAATGGAGCGGAGGAGGCGCGAGCACTCTGCTGCCTGCTGGAAACGAAACGAAGGACTCGTCAGACACCTTCGTGCAACAGAACACCTGGCGACCGCGCGGAAGCACGGGCTGGCACACGCATCCCGGCAAAAGCGTGATCATCGTAATGACTGGGACAGTGACCGCTTATGACGGCGACGATTCGAGCTGCACTCCGCACCAGTACTCATCGGGAATGATGTTCGTCGACGAGGGTGGCGACCACGTGCACCTCATTCGCAATGAGAGTGACTCCGAAGCGCGAACCATCACCATCCAGTTCATTTCAGCCGGGGCGGTCCGGCGCATTGACGCGCCAGCCCCGGGGAATTGCCATCTCTGAGCCGAGAGCGAGGGAATTTAGAAAAAAAACGGCCCCCGCTTTCGGCGGGGGCCAAGTTGCCTTGGTTCTCTCGTGTTGCGAGAGCTTGTTTGGCGGCCAGACGGCCGGGGAGCCGTCGGGGCGGAAAGGAGCCTCAGGGGGTGGCTGCGCGGCTTATGGCCGCTCCGCGCCCGCATTGGACCCCACACCATGGGGGGTGTGGAACCCTGGGCCGCCAAGCTGTTTTCCATCAGCCGGATGTGCACGGTGCTTTTGCGCACTCGCTCGGGCTTTGTGCTCTCGTCCGCTGAAACCAGCGGAGAGTTGCCAAGAGCCACGAAGTGCATCCGGTAGACGGGAATCTGGTGTTCGGTTAAGAGATAGCGCTCAATCGATTCGGCCAGCCGCTGCGAAGATTGAATGCCGGCTGCGCCTGCTGCTGGTGAGCGTGCTTCCATTTCGATGATGTAGCCCTGGTGACCCGCCAGGTTGGTGGCGAGATCATCCAGCTGCCCGCGAGCGGCTTCCGAAAGCACCGGGCTCCCGCTGCGGAAAGGTACATCCACATCGCTGATCTGGTGATACTGGTCAAGTCCATTCACTGTCGTATTCAGGCTATCGACATGACCGGAGGCGCCCTGTGCGAGATTGCTCGCATTCTGCGCCGTGTTGCCGGCCGCCGTGGCCTGCTGGTTCGCTGCGTCCGCGGTCTCCTGCGCGTGCCGGATACCGGACTGCGCACGGGCGTCCACATCCTTGATGTCAGACGCGTTCTTCGCGTTTACCTGATCGAGCTCGGTCAGCTCGTCGTTGATCGGATCCAAGCGCCGCTTCACCCACTTCTTGCGGGCGAGGGGATTCATGTGGCCCCAGAAACCTTCCTTGTCCGTGTTGGCGGCGGACGCAGCCGACTGAGTCGTGCTCTGCGCCGCAGGAGGAGGCGTGCTGGTCGAATCGCTAGCCGCAGGCTGCGACTGTTGAGCAACCGCCGGAATAACCAATGCAGAAGCCAGCAGCAAGCTGGGGATTACGTAAGGTCGTGTCATTCTTTTCTCGCCTCTTAGTTCGAACAACCGCAGGGACTGCGCGGGTGAGCTTCTATTGCCGCTCGCCCCTGTAAATAGCAATAGCCTTGCCAAAGGCCGCCACATGGCTGTCTATTCGGATAATTTGCTTTTAATCAACGATTTGCCGCTTTGGCGGGCAAAGGATTTCCACCCCGAGGCGAAGGGCTGCGGCAAAGGGTGGTGTAATTTTTACCGGAGCGGGGAAAGTTCTACTGAGTAGGAAGTGCTCTCGGTCCGGGAATCGCAGTCCGGAGCAGCCCAGGAACCCGTCGGATCCGAGTCCGGACCAGAGAATGGTTTCGCGGGCGCTGTCTCCGGAGAGCTACTTAAACCGGGCGCTACTTAAAGTCGACGTGGAGGACGCGGATCTGTGGGTAGGCGCCGTCCCAGTCCGGCGGGGCCGCGTCGAAGATGAGACGAAAATCGCGTTCGTCGCCGGGAGCCAGAGGCGCGGCCGATACAGGCTGGGTGTCAATATAGGGCTCGCGGGTGCGGATCAGTTTCAGGAGCTGGGTGTCGTTGCGAGTCACTTCCTGCTCCACATTGTGGAAGAGCACCTGTACAGTGATGCCGCTGACGGTGCGATTGCCCTTGTTCACAATGTGGCCGTCGACGTAGGTGACTTTGCCGCCGACGAGGTTGCTGGATTCACTCATGGCGAGATCAGAGATCGGCAGGCTGGCGGCATAGGCATCGGGACTTGCTGAGATGGACGTCACCGTGGCAGGCTCATGCCCGCGCTGCATGAAGACGATCAGGATGACTGCGACCAGCACGACGACACTCGCAGCGATCGCCAACGGCAGCCAGTTGCGCTCTTCCGATTCCTTGCGGGGAACCAGTTCGAGATTGTTCCCTGAGCTCACGAGCGAATTTTACTCCTTCTCGCGAAATCCGTTGTTACGCCGGGAACGGGACTAAATGGGGACTAAAGTGCGGGCCTTTATGTAAGGACAGAATCAGGTCTGCTGTTTGATCTGATGATTCTGCTCCCCTTGCCGATAGAGATAAAAGAGCGTCGAGAAAACGATGCGAAGCATCCTGAGAGGTAGCCCTGGCCTACGTCTTTCGTACGATTTGCCATCGGACGCGAGTTGTGCCTATATAGGGATCACAAGACGCGCGATAAACCGACAGGTTTTGCGCGCACAGTTGAAAGAAGGCGAATCAGTTTCATGGAAAGCCTCCCCCAATCCGCAGGTGGCACTTCACTGGCCAGTGGCAGCAGACCCAGGCGTTCGCGCCGTCGCGAAGAGTTGATCTACGAGGCAGTGACCGTCGCCGCCATGCTGATCGTTCTCGTAACGGTGTGGGTGTTCTAGCCCAGCGCTAAACGGGTATACGGCAACCGCGTGCGCAGTCGTGCGCGCAAGACTGCTTTCAGTCGCCGCACTTCTCTTTTCTCAAACAATCAGATTTCTCAAACACCCGATTTTCGAGCGCTCAGCCAATGAATGCAAGCAGACAGGTGACAGCGAGCTTGATTTCAATTCTCCTGCCCCCGATGAACACCTTCGACCACGATACGGCTACCACGTGCTTGCAGCACAGCGGAAGCCGATATCACGGTGCTTGAGGTCCTCCGGCGCGCCCTGGCGGCCGGCTACGCGCAGATCGCTCTTGGCGCTGTAGAACGAGCCACCTTTTATCAGATGGCCTTCCTGGATTGTGCCGGCATCGCTCACCCATTCCCACACATTGCCCAGCATGTCGTAGAGGCCGAATTCGTTCGGCTGTTTTTCCCGCACCGGGTGAGTCTGATCGCTGCTGTTGGGCCCGTACCACGCAACCGCCTCCACCGATGATTGCGCAGGTTGCTCGGCGCCACCATAGGCGGCGTACTCCCACTCCGACTCCGTGGGCAGACGCATGCCAATGACGTCGCAATATGCCTTCGCAGCCGTCCAGCTCACCCGCTCAACGGGCAGGCGGCTGCCCTGGTAGTAGCTCGGCTCGGCGTTCATCACCTTTTTGAAGGCAGCCTGGGTGACCTCTGTCTCAGAGATCCAGAAACCGTCAGGAATGGTGATGTTGGCTTTTTTCCTTTCATCTCCAACACAGTTTGTGTCGCCCTCGGGGCAGCCGGTCCAATAGCTGCCCGCGGGCACCCAGACGTAGGTCAAACCATCTTGATGGTTGACACGTTTCTTGACGCCGCCTTTCTTTGCCATTGCAGAGGGAACCAGAAAGACGACGATAGCCAGAGATGTCCAGACAAACCTCATCGACAACGATCCTCGACGCCGTTTGCAGCGTGTGATTGCTAAAAGCTTGATGCGTCGGCCACGATAGCAGGTCGCGGCAACCCCATGCCAGAGTGAATCGTGGCTCGAAGACCCGCGGTAACGAGTACCTAAGTGTGAGGGTTTGCGAGGGAGGGGATTTCCCAGCCGCCAGATGGGCAGGGGGCGCTACTGTAGCTCACTCCGCCGGGTGGCAGCGCGAAAGATTGCCACGATATACCAGGCAACGGTGCCCAGAATGACCACCATCACGAAGGGCAGGATCTCGGCAAAAAGGTGGCCCTCGCCTGTGCTGGCCGAGCGGATGATGATCCACTGAACAACGGCGAAAAGGCAGGCAAGCTCCGCCTTGAGCAGGGTCAGCATTTCTATCGTGATGGATTGGAGGCGCGGCAACAGCTCGGGCGTTGTGCGAACGGGATAGTTGAAGGCCGAAGGAAAGCGCGAGACAACGGTGATCAGCAGGTAGACGCCGAACGCGATCGCGGGCATGAGAAGCAGGATGGCGGGCGATCCCCAACCGTTGGGCGTGCCCTTAGCGTCGAAATGCGTGGGGATTCGGTTGGGCAAGCGGTTGGGGCCGTAGAGCGCGCCATAAGTCATCCAGATCAGCACAGCGATGGCCAACAGCGCAACAGCTTCAAGCGACTTGCGCATAATCTCCTTTCACTTCTCTTATGGGGAAAGGATTCTGCGAGGCCCGGCACTCCCAAGCGGCTAGCCGAACTTGGCCCGGCGTACTTCCGTCTGGCGAAAGTCCTTGCCGTTCATCTCGACGGTGATGCACATCTCGGCGAGGCGAGAGCGCATGCGGTCGCCTATGCGGTCGCCGAGGGTCTGCTCGCGGGCCGCACGTTCCGCCTCGGTTTGCGCGCCGCCGCCTGCAGGCAGGTTGGGATAGTTCGTCGTGATGATCGTCGTCTGCTTGTCGTTGTAGCGGGTGTTGAGGATCAGGGCGACGGTATCCCAGACCCACTCGTTGGGCTTTTGCGCGCCGATATCGTCGAGCACCAGCACTTCGGCGGCGAAGACGGGCTTGAGCAACTCGAGCTCGGTGGTATTGCACCTGCGGGTTGTAGCTGTTCTGGATGCTTCTTGAGCAGTTCGCGGTAGTCGCAGAAGAGGCCGCGGGCACCGCGCTCCTGCACGAGGCGGCGCAGGACGCCGACGGCGAGATGCGTTTTGCCGACGCCGATGGAGCCGGTGAAGAGCAGTCCTTTGCCGGCGGTGTCCACCGGATAGGCCTCAACAAATTTGCGAGCGGTGCTGAGGGCCGGCTGAGCGAGCGGTCAGCCCCGTGGTAGATCTCGTAGTCGTCGAGGGTGCAGTCCCGATAGCGCTGCGGAATATGGGTGGCGGCGAGCCGGCGCTCCTCGCGCTCGGTGGCCTGGCAGTCGCAGGCGCGGGAGACCCAGAGGCCGGTCGCTGAGATCACCTCGGACCAGCCCCGATCCGCCGCAGATGGAACAGACATTGCTCATGCTTTCTCCAGCCTAGCGCATGGGCCGTCCCTGAGGGCCGGTGGGGATTGGCGCGGTTATGTGGAAATGGGAGGCGGACTTCCCGGTCCGCTGTCCGTCAGCAGCGCCCCTCGGCCGGCGGCTTTCGAAGCCTATAATCGGTAGCGCACTGGAGAAATGTCTGTTCTGATCTCATGAGTGGAGAGACTTGACGTGATGCGAATTGCCTTGCGGTTGCCGCTGCAGCTTTTCTGTGACCTCGTTGTCTCCTCGTCGCCTTTGATCGGCGCACAGGAGCCGGGAAACGTGCCGGAGACAAAGGCCCCGCCTGCGCGCGGCGCACGCAGCTACGCCTTCCGGGCATCCGGATAACGAGTACTGGACGAAAGCACGATCAGCAGATGCTGACGGATTTTCCTGGCTGGCGCGCTTCAAAGAGGAAGACGCAAAGCTGGCACCGCCGGCGCCGGGTGAGAACCGCGTCGTCTTCATGGGCGACTCGATCACCGAGGGCTGGCACCTCGACCAGAGCTTTCCGGGCAAGCCGTATATAAACCGCGGCATCAGCGGGCAAACGACGCCGCAGATGGTGCTGCGTTTCCGGCAGGACGTGATTCACCTGCAGCCGAAGGTCGTGATCATCCTGGCGGGGACAAATGATATTGCCGGGAACACTGGGCCGGCGACACCGGAGCAGATCGAGGACAACATTGCCTCGATGGCCGACCTCGCAACATGCAAACGAGATCAAAGTGGTGCTCTGCTCGATCCGCCGGCCTATGATTACCCCTGGGAGCCGGGTCTGGAGCCTGCACCGAAGATCGACGCCCTGAATGTGTGGATCAGGAACTATGCGGCGGCGAAGGGCTACCTCTACGTCGATTTCCACTCGGCGATGAAGGACGCGCGGGACGGACTGCCGCCGAACCTGAGCCAGGATGGCGTCCATCCGCTGCCTGCCGGGTACGCGGTGATGGCGCCACTGGCCGAGGCGGCCCTTGAGAAGGCGCTGGGGCAAGAAGCAGGAAGTTTGCGGAGTCTGGCTGGGCTGGCCAGCCGGTTTGCGCACGGGGCCCAAATCCCCCTACAATAGAAGGATGCAGGAAAGGTTTACCTTTAGCGATGCCCAAGGAAAAGATTCATCCCGCCTATGACGCGGTGCGGGTGATGTGCGCCTGCGGAAACAATTTTGAAACCCGCTCGACCCACAAGGGCGACATTCACGTGGAAATCTGCTCGGCTTGCCACCCGTTCTTTACCGGCAAACAGAGACTGGTCGATACGGCTGGCCGCGTCGAACGCTTCCGCCGCAAGTATGCCAAGGCCGGGACGAAGCAGTCTCCGCGGCTGGAAGTAAGGTTCAGTTCGTCAGTGGGCCTCCGCTGCGGCGGAGGCCCACGTTGGTTTGGAGACGACTCAAGCCGAGTCAGGGCTTGAAGCCGCCTCGAGAAGGTGCAATTTGTCTCGCAGAGGATTCACGGTGAAGAAGAACTGGGACAACCCCAGGGAGCACGCGATGCCCGAAAACGTCAGGGTGCCGGCTGAGGTGCGCCTGGGCACGGTAGTGGTGACACCGGCTACCGTACTCGCCCCCATGGCCGGAGTCACCGATACCGTCTTCCGGCGCTTCATCCGTCACGCCAGCTTGTTTACCGCATCTGCTGATTTAAAAGAGAATGATGTAGACCGGTGATTTCAAATGCGCAGTCCGGCTGCGGCCTGCTGATGACGGAGTTCACGTCGGCAGACGGCCTTTCGCGCATGCGCGAGACGAAGCGAAAGCGCTACCTCACCTTCTATGACGACGAGCATCCCATCGGGGCGCAGCTCTTTGGATCGAACCCCGAGACGCTGGCCGAGGCGGCGCGCATCGTGCAGGACACCGGCTTCGACCTGATCGACCTGAACCTGGGCTGCCCGGCGAAGCGCGTGGTGGGCTGCAATGGCGGCTCGGGTCTGTTACGGGACCTGCCTAAGATCGGTGAGATTTTTCGTGCGGTGCGCCAGGCAGTCACGATTCCTTTTACCGTCAAGTTCCGCCTGGGCTGGAACGACGAGCGAATCGTGTGCGTAGAGCTGGCACGAATGGCCGAGGCCGAGGGGCTGAATGGCGTGGCGCTGCATGCCCGGACGCGGGAGCAGGGCTACACCGGGCAGGCGCGCTGGGAGTGGATCGCAGCCGTCAAGCAGGCCGTGGGGATTCCGGTGATCGGCAACGGCGATATTCGCACCCCCGAAGATGCAGCGGCTATGGTGGCGCAGACCGGGTGCGACGCCGTGATGGTTGGGCGTGCAGCTCCATCGAACCCTTGGATTTTCAGGCAGATCGCA
The DNA here is from genome assembly GCA_963839215.1 of uncultured Acidobacteriaceae bacterium. Lineage (GTDB taxonomy): Bacteria > Acidobacteriota > Terriglobia > Terriglobales > Acidobacteriaceae > Telmatobacter. Next base: position 252,084 of record CAWITZ010000006.1, read on the forward strand.
CAATACACTGCGACCGGATGCTATGACTGTCCGACCGCCGACGACCGCTACCGGCTCATCCGCACCTATTTCCAGATGCTGCTGGATGAGGCCGAAGCCAGCCAGGCGTTGCCCCGCGATGGGCGGATGGGCGAAACGGCCGGCAAGATGAAGCAGTTTGCCTCATGGTTTACGCATGGCGTGACCGGAGGCGCAAAGCTGAGGGCCTCAATCTACCAGGCGCGAACCGGCGCGGATGTTCTGGCGCAAGTGGATGCCTTTTTCACTTCGCCTGGCGCCGCGGAAGCGGGTGCAGGTGAGGAAGATAGCGCACCGGCGTTCTCTTCAGAAACAGCGATGGTCTGCGACTAAATCTCTGTCGCTTGATCCCCCTCTCAGGTCTTTCCCTCCCCCTTCAGAGCCATTCCTAAATGGCTATGACTATCGACTTTCGTGTGATTTTCGAGTGCTTCAAGTAACCCTATATTTGATCCAAAGTAATTTGGATCCATGGGGGTTTAGCCGGGTTTCAACGACGCTCTGCCCGGCGATTTCTTCAAAGGACTTGGAAAGCTGACGCCGTTTTTTGACTGCTGATTGTGCCAGGAAAGTGGAGGGCCAGGACGTTGCACGGACTGTCTAAGCTCGGACGCTCGCTCGGATCGCTGCTCGGCGGTCTGGGGCTGCTCTGCGCGGCGACGACCAGTTGCGTCGCCCAGCGCTACAGCTTCCGCGAGTACGCCCAGGGCCTCGGCAATCTGAACATTGCGTGTCTGGCACAGGACCATACCGGATACCTGTGGGTCGGAACGCAGAACGGCCTCTATCGCTATGACGGCACCCAATTCCAAAGCTTCGGTGTAGCCGAGGGGCTACCGGAGCGGATGATTCAGAACCTTTTTGTAGGAGACGACGGAACCCTCTGGGTCGCGACAACGACCGGCATTTTCTTTGAGCGGCATGACGGCCATTTCACTGAAATTAAATCGCCCGTCCCAGGTGGGCAATTTCTGCAGCGGCAAGGCACCAGCTTTGCGTCGAACAAGCCAAACGAGGTTGTGACGATCACGCGCACCGGCGCGTTTTTGCTGCGCCACAAGGGCGACGAAGAGTGGGTCGCTGAACCGATGCACCTGGAGGGTAGCGCGCTGCGCAGCGTGCTCTTCGCTCCCGATGGCGCGTTGTGGTTTGGGTGCGACTCGGACCTTTGCCGGCTGGCGGATGGAAAAACTAGTCACATGGGCGAGGCCCTTGGGCTGCCCGACGAGAAATGGTCGAATCTTCTGCTGACTCGCGACGGGCACATTTGGGTACGCGGCAATGTGCATGTGGGCGAGATCGATCCACAGAAGAATCATTTTGACCTGCGCGATCTGCCGGGATCGATCATGTCAGAAGCGTATCCGGAACTGGCCGAGGACTCGCAGGGACGCGTTCTCACCTCGCAGGGTCCCGCGTTGGGGCTTTGGGAAAAGGGCCACTGGCGCATGGTCACAGAGAGCAACGGACTCCCGCGCTTTGAGATCCAGGACCTCTACGTGGACCGCGAAGGTTCGGTTTGGATCGGCGTAGTGGGGCACGGCCTGAAGCGCTGGGTGGGTCAGGACCGCTGGGAAGGCTACACCGCCGCCGACGGAATCAGCGACGACCTGGTATGGGCGTCTTTACGGGATCGCAAAGGGCGGCTCTGGATTGGGACCGAATCGGGGTTGGATTGGATTCCCGCAGGCGCCGTGACTCCGCGACGCTGGCATCAACCCGGAATTGTGACCACGCGGGCAGGCTCTTTGAATGAGAGTGCCGACGGCGCGGTCTGGATGGGCAGTACCGCGGGTGCGCTGGTGCGGATCGATCCGGTTACGCTGACCGCGCGGCAATGGCGGCTTCCCGAGGTCTACGCCCTGGTGACAGACCCGCAGCAGCGCGTGTGGGCTGCAACAACTACCGGACTCTACATGATGAGTGCGGCGAATTTTGGGAAACGTGGCCCGGTTCTGGTGGAAGACGGAGTCTTCGGCAATCCCCGGCAGCGCGTCGCCGATCTCTGCGTCGATGGAAATGGGCATCTGTGGGCGGCGGCAGATCAGGGCGTGTTCATGCTCGATGAGAAGGGATGGCATCGCATCGATCTTGGCTCTCAGGGGCCAAGCCCGGATCTGATTGCGGTCGACCAGAAGGGCTACATGTGGACCGGTGGAGCCTCACAGGAGCTGCTGCGGCAGCGACTGGAAGGCTATCGCGTGGTGGAAACCGAACACGTTGGCCGTCCCCCGCTGCTCTCAGAGCAGGCGGTCTCCTTGATGGTGGATCATCGCGGCTGGGTATGGGTGGGGCAGGATGCCGGCCTGACGGTCTTCGACGGCAGCGCATGGCACAGCTACACGCAGGACGATGGCCTGCTGTGGAATGACACCGACAGCTTCGCGCTCTCAGAAGATACAGACGGCAGCATGTGGATCGGGACCTCGGGCGGATTGAGTCACCTGATCACTCCAAACGACGCACCGGACGGGTCGCCGCAGGCTCCCGCTTTCTCGCAAGTCACCTATGGAAATTCCGTACTGGGTAACAAGTCATCGATAACGTGGGGCAGCTCCACGCCGCTCGGAATCTCGATGGCTCTTCTCTCGTTCAAGGGCACGCAGGACGTGGGTCTGCGATATCGGCTGGTTGGGCCGCAGGAGACGGAATGGGAAACCACGCGCGATATGGAGGTCCACTATCGGGACCTCGCGCCTGGGGATTACCGCTTTGAAGTCACCGAGGCTGACCAGTCCGGGCATCCAATTTCGCCGGTGGCCGTCTTTGAGTTTCAGATCACGCCCCGCTGGTGGCAAAATCAGTCGCTCCAGATCCTGGTGGCCCTCCTCACTATCGTGACTTTTGTTTTCGCCTGGCGACGCCGGGTTGGTCTGCTGGTCAGGCAGAAGCGGCAATTGGAAGAGGCGGTAAAGCTGCGCACCCAGGACCTCGAGCAGGAAAAGGGAGAGCTGATGCGCACCCGCGAGCAGATGCGCCACTACGCTGAGCACGATGATCTGACCGGCCTGTGGAACCACCGCATCATCGTGGAGCGGTTGCGAATTGAGGTAGACCGCTCGCAGCGCGAGGGCCTCCCGCTAAGCATCATCCTCGCCGACCTTGACTTTTTTAAGCGCATCAATGACACCTACGGCCACCCGGCAGGTGATCAGGTACTGAAAGAGGCGGCGGGGACTCTGCAGCGCATGGTGCGCAGCTATGACTGGGTCGGTCGCTATGGTGGCGAGGAGTTCCTGTTGATACTGCCGGGCTCGGGCTTCATGCATGCGCGGCAACGGGCCGAAGATCTTCGCTTGGCCCTTGAGGCAGCCTGCGTTCTCGAAGGCGAAACACGCATCCCCCTGACGGCGAGCTTCGGCGTGGCCTCGGGTTTCCCTGCCAGCCACGAAGAGCTGATTCGCGAGGCCGACGAGGCGCTCTATCGCGCCAAGAGGAACGGCCGCAATTGCATTGTGTCTACCGAAGTGGACGCACGCAAAATCTCCGTATCGCGCGCCGGATAATCGGCCGTTGCGTTACGGCAACGGCAGCCGAACCGTTGCGCGGGCGCCTTCCGTATCTTCCCTGTCGACAAGGCGAATCTCTCCCCCGTGAGCGCGCGCGATTTGCTGCGCCAGCGCCAGGCCTACGCCGCTGCCTGTGGGCTTGGTGGTGTAGAAAGGCACAAAGAGATTCTCAGTGTTGGCAATGCCTAGGCCTTGATCTTCGACGAACAGCTCGACATCCTGCTCCTCAACGTACCAGCCCATGCGCACCGGCTGCGCCCCGTTGGCCAGAGACGCGTCAACAGCGTTGGCCAGGAGGTTGATGAGCATCTGCTCGAGCTGATCGGGGTCTGCACGCAGCGTTGCAGAAGGCCCGTGAACAATCTGCACGGGCAGGCGCTGTTCAAGCAGCGCAACGCGCTCGACGAGCGGCGCAACCGCAACGGCCTTGAGGCTGGGCGGCGGCAGCTGCGCAAGGATGCGGTACGACTGCACAAAGCGGTGCAGGGAGTCGGCGCGGCTTTCAACCACGCTGAGGCCGCGGCGAAAGTCGTGTTCGGTGGCTTCATCCCCGTGGAGCTGCTGAGCACGTGCCAGCAAGCTTCCCGCAATGGACTTGATGGGCGCCAGCGAATTGGAAAGCTCGTGTCCGAGCACGCGGACAAGCCGCTTCCACGCAGCCTGCTCTTCTTCGCGCAAGGGCTGGCTCACATCGGCAAGCAGCAAGAGGGTGTGCGGCGCGCCGTCTTGCCGAAAGGCGGCCTTGCGTAGCAGCCAGCGATTGGGCCGGTTCGCAAACGAGTGAACACTTTGATCAGGGGACGCAAGCAGTCCCTCGAGCCCAAGCTCACGCGCGGTGCGACCAAAGCATCGAGCGTGGGGCAGACCGAGAAGCTGAACACCCGCGTCATTCACGAGCTGCAGAACATTCTCACGGTCGAACGCGTAAAGCGGAGAATGCATGACCTCGAGAATGCGGGCGAGGAGTGCGGTCGCTTCGAGCGAGCGCACGCGCTGCTTCTGCAGCAGATCAGCCAGAGCGTTGACCTCAGCCGCCAGCTCGCCGTAGGCATCGCGCGAAGCTGCTCCACGCGCGCGAAACGAGTAGTCCCCTTCGCGCAGGGATGAGACGACATTCGAAAGCGTCTGCAGGGGACGAATCAGTCCCTCTGTAAGCGATGCCGCAATCATCACAAGATAGAGAAGCAGGCAGACCGCGACCAGCATCGCCGGCGCCAATTCGAGGTGGTGCTGATAAAGAAGAATTGCGGCAAAAATCAGGCCCGGAAGCGATAGCAGAAGGCAATAGAGCCAAGCCCGGCGCAGTGCCGGGAGTGATCGTCTGCGCGCGTGCTTGTCATAGGCCATATTTTTCAATGCGGCGGTAGAGCGCTGCCCTGCTGAGTCCCAGGGCTTCGGCCGCTTGCGAGATGTTGCCATCGCATCTGCGCAGAACTTTGCGAATCAGAAGCGACTCGACCTCGTCGATGCTCATGTTATCGAAGGAGGGAACGCCGGAGCGCCCAGTCGCGACGGCCAGATTGGCCGGCTCGATTTCATCCCCGCGACACAGCAGCACCGCGCGCTCGACCGCGTGCTCAAGCTCGCGCACGTTGCCGGGCCAGAGATACTGCATCATCTGCTGCATCGCCGCCGGTGAAAAGCCCGAAACCTGCTTGCGGTAGCGGGTGCGGTTGCGTCCTAGAAAGTGAGTCGCGAGCAGAGGGATATCTTCGCGGCGTTCCCGCAGCGGGGGCAGGTGAATTTCGACGGTGTTGATGCGGAACAGCAAATCCTCGCGGAAATTGCCATTCTTTGCCTCTTCGTGAAGATCCGCATTTGTGGCAGAGAGAATGCGCACATCAACGCGACGCGTCTGGGATGAGCCCACCCGCTCAAGCTCTCCCGTTTCGAGCACGCGCAGCAGCTTGGCCTGCTGGCGCAGCGGCACATTGGCAATTTCGTCAAGAAAGAGCGTGCCGCCGTTGGCAAGATCGAAGCGGCCGACGCGATCGGTGCGCGCGTCGGTAAACGCGCCTTTCACGTGGCCAAACATTTCGCTCTCAAAGGTGCCTTCCGGCAGGCCTCCTGCGTTGACCGCAACCAGCGGCATGCGCGAGCGCGGAGACGCGCCGTGCAGCAGCTTGGCGACGATCTCCTTACCGGTTCCATGCTCGCCGGTGATGAGGACGTGCGCATCGGAAGGACCAACCTGCGCGATCAGTTCCAGGACCGGCTGCATCGACGGGGCGCCGGCAACAAAGTCCGGTTTGCCTTCGGCACGCAACAGGCGGTTTTCCAGTTCCAGTTGCCGCGCGCGGCGCAACGCCTGGTGCAACTCGGCATGCACCCGGATAAGCGAAACGAGGCGCTCGTTTTCCCATGGCTTCTGCACAAAATCGCGGGCGCCGCGCTTGATGCTCTCAACCGCGAGATCGATGTTGCCCCACGCCGTCATCACGATCACGGGCAGGCGCGGGTCGATCTCCCGCAGGCGCGCAAGCAGGTCGAGCCCCTCCTTGCCGGAAGTGGTATCGCGCGTGTAGTTCAGGTCGATAAGCAGCACGTCATAGTCGCTCTGCCCCAGCGCCTCGAGCAGAAGCTGAGGCGAGCGAACCGAGTCGACTTGAAAGCCCAGCGGCTTCAGCAGAAGATCCACTGCTTCAAGAATGTGCGGTTGATCGTCGGCGACGAGAACCCTGATTTTTTCCTGCTTGCGAGGTTCGGTCATCTCTTTTGCTGGCGCATTCTTCTCGTTTATCGGCGAGCCGCCGGGTTTGACAATTGCGTCTGGCATTGCACCCTCTCACTGTCATCCCAGCGGTCGCGTCAGATCGTTCGTGCGCTCCCACTGATTCTACGGTGCGTGTGTCACCACGCCCGATTTCGCGTCGTCAATTGAGACACCGGTCCGGTCCAACGTTTCTCCGGTGGCACGGTCAATATCCACCTTCGCCTTTTCGTACGCGGTCTGCGCGGCCACGAGCGTCGATTCAGCGATGCCCAGATCGTGCTGCGCCAAAAGCGCGTCGTAGCTGGACTTGGCGCCGAGCTTCAGTTCCTGCTCGGTAACCTCGAAAGTGTGCTGGGCCAGATCGCGGGCCTTTTGTGCGGCTCTGACGCGAGCGTCAGCCTGCTGCAGAAAGAACTGCGAGTTCCGCACGTCGAAGCGGATGCGCTTCTTCTGCTCCTCGAAGGTGATCTGGCGCTGCCGGTATTCGAGCGCCGCGCGAAATTGATCGGCCTTGGCCACACGGTTGCGCAGGTTGATCGACAGAGTCATGCCAATCTGATACTCCGGGCCGGAATAGTTGAACGTGTTCGCGAGCATCCCCGGAAAGTCGGACGGAAGATCGGAAGCGCATTCGTCGGGGCCCAGGGTGCAGTTCGGATTCCTTGGGCCCGCTACGCCGTTTCCGGAATAGAGGCCGTAGCCGTCCAACGTGGGCAGCAGTGAACTACGGATGGACTTAAGGCTCTCCCGCGCGACCTCCATCGCCAGTTCATCTTGTTTCACGTCAGGTCGGTTCTTTTCTGCCTGCGTGATCAGCTCGTCGATCGATTTCGCTGCGATGGGATCCGGCGGGGCACTGCGATCGAGAGGAACGACCGGCATTTCGTCAATCGTCGGGTCGTCGGTCTTGGTGATGGCGTTTATGATGAGCAGCTCATTCAACCGGAGGTTGGCGCGGGCAACAGTGAGATCGCCTTCGCTGGTGGCCACATCCGACTGGTCTTTGGTGATCTGCATAGCTGGAATGGCGTGGAGCTGAAGCTCCTTCTGGTCGTTGTCCAGGGTCTGCTGCGAGAAGGCCAGCAATCGCTCTTTGACCTGCTCGTCCTGATAGGCATTCACGAGATCCCAATAAATGTTTTCGACCTGAGTGATCGTCGCAATCACCTGAGCGCGAAACGCCAGATCGGTAATCTGGAGATTCTTCCTGGCGATGTGCATATAACGCTCGTTGGTGGAGATGCCGAAGCCGGCGAGAAGGTGCTGTGTTAAGACCACCGTTAAGCTCGAATACAGCGTGGGATTGACAGCGTAGAAAGGGCTGTTATTGGCGAAGCGCTGGCCGAAGTAGTTGACGTTGAGATTCGTTCCGAGGGGAAAAGACTCTGAGTAGTTTGCCTGGCCCTGGATCTGATTTTGCTTGAAGATGGGGACACCGACCTGGGAGGCGTTCGCCTCTTGCGTGACGGTGTGATCAACAAAGCCCTTGAAGGTGAGAAAGGGATCGAAGGAGGCCACGACTGTTCCGGCGCCGAGGCTCGAGGTCACGATGCCCCCGACGCCGGCCGCTGACGAGCCCGACGCTGCGCCTCCGGAGCTTGCACCCCCGGAACCGAAGCCACCCTGCGTCGAAGACTGCACTACCTCGGTATTGACACCGTTCACTTGGCCGCCCGCCTTGGTACGCGCAAGATCAGTTTGGGCAATGGGGAAGTTGTAGCGGAAGTAAGCAAGATCGAGGTTGTTTTCGATGGCGAGCGCTATCGTGTCGTTCAGTGAAATGTACAGTTTCCCATCGCGGATGAGGCTTTGCAGGCGCGATGAATTGTTGAGATCCAGAGGGGGCGCATCGCTTGGCCGGTAAGGTGCAAACGGTTTCCGTGAGTGCGGCAGCTCCACGTGAAACGGCTGTTGCGGCGCTATCGCCTGTTGCCGGGCTTGCTCCGCCAGAGAAGGTGTAGCAGGCTGGCCGCCAGCCACCGGCGCGGGAGCCTCAGGCGCAGGCTGCGCAACCTGCGGCGCCGACTGCGCAACGGCAGAAGCCAGATTTACCTGCAACAGGAGAATCGCGGCAACAGATTGAAAAATACGAAAAGGATTGCTTTGTCTTGTCATGAATGAGTTCACCTGGGAAAAGATCACTTCGCCTCGATTTCTGGACCGATGGGTTGTGGCGCTTCATCGCGGGTTAGCCAGCCATCGCGAAGCTCGAGGATGCGCGAGCCGTAGCGCGCGTTCTCTTCAGAGTGCGTGACCTGCACAATGGTGGTGCCCTGGCGGTTCAGCTCGCGGAAAAGCTCCATGATTTCGCGGGCCTGCGTGGAATGCAGATTGCCAGTGGGCTCGTCGGCAAGCAGCAGCGAAGGCGCATGCACCACGGCGCGCGCAATGCCGACGAGTTGCTGCTGACCGCCGGAAAGCTGATTCGGAAACAGGTCCTTCTTGGCGACGATTTGAAAGCGGTCGAGAATATCGGCCACCATGCCCTGCCGCTCCTTCGCAGGCAGATTCTTATAGGAGAGGGGAAGATCAATGTTTTCGGCAACCGTGAGATCGTCAAGCAGGTGGTAGCTCTGGAAGACCATGCCGATGCGCTGGCGGGCCAGGTCGGCGCGCTGCTTGCGGTTCAGCTTGTGCACCGGCGTCTCGCCGAACCAGTACTCGCCCAGCCAGCTATCGTCAAGAAGCGCGAGCACATTCAGCAGCGAAGACTTGCCCGCGCCGGACGGGCCCATCACGGTGACAAACTCGCCCTCGCGAATGGTGATGTCTGACTCGGCGCAGCACCCAGGTTTCAGTGTGGCCGGTCTTATAACTGCGTTCGATATTTTTGAGTTCGATCATGATGTTGTAATGCTCCGTTCAAATCAATTTTCGTTGTGCCGGTCATTCGATGCGCAGTGCGCGCATGGGTTCAATCGCTGCAGCGCGGCGCGCCGGAAAGTAGCAGGCGACCATCGCTGCCAGCATCAGCACCACACCAACGGCAGCAAATGCTCCGAAGTCGATCGTCCCGACGCCGTACAAGGTGCTGCGCATGGCGCGTCCCACGAAGTACGCGCCGACGAGGCCAAGCAGCAATCCTGCACACGCTAGCAATGCGCCCTCCCGCAAAATCATGCGGACGATTCGCCCGCGGCTTGCGCCCAGAGCCATGCGCACGCCGATCTCATGCAGCCGCTGGCCAACTGCGAATGCCATCACGCCGTAGATGCCGATGGCCGCAAGCGCCAGTGCGATGGCTGCGAAAAAGGCATAGAGCAGCAAGCTGAAGCGATCGGAGGAAAGGTCTTCGTTCTTGATCTGATCCAATGTCTCGACACCTGCCAACGCAGCGTTTGGATCGACCGCGTGCACCGCCGCTGCAATGGTCTTCGTCATGGTCGCCGGATCGCCCGCCGTGCGAACACCGATACCGACGTTAGGCCAGCTGCTCTGGTAGAACGGGACCATGATTTCTTCCCGCTGGCGAGTGAATGACCCGCCGCGCACGTCGTGATAAGACGCCGACGATCTGCCATGCCCGTGCGGGGCCGAGCTTCGTTACGCCCGGATAGAGCTCTTCCACCATCAGTCGCTGGCCGATGGGATTCTTGTGCGGAAAGTAGTGCCTGACGAGCTGTTCATTTACCACCGCGATCTTCACATTGGCGGCGTCGTCCTGCTCGGTAAATCCAGCGGCCCTTGATAATACGAATGCCGAAGGTCTTGAAGTAACTCGGCGTCGCCATTCCGAATCCCGCTGAGGGCCGTTTCGATGGGTCGGTGAGTGCCGGATCTCCTTCAATGGTGAACGGCATTCCGAATCCCGGACCTTGCAGTGGCATTCCGGTCATCGCAGCCGCGCTTTCCACGCCGGTTGTCGATTCGATGCTGCGCAGGATCTGCTGATAGTGGCCGATGATTTGTTCCGATGTAAAGTCCTTGTCCTTGACCATGGGCAGGCCGAAAGTGAGCACATGATCGGTCCGCACGCCCAGATCAACGTTGGTCAGATTCCAGAAGCTGTGCAGCGCCAGCCCGGCGCCTGCGAGCAGAGCCACGAGCGAGCGCGAATTCACCTACAACCAGCACCTGCCGCCATTTTCTGTATGCCTTGTCCCGAACCCGTTCTACCACCCTCCTTCAACGACTCGGCGGGATCAACCCGCGACGCGTACCATGCCGGAGCACAACCGAAGAGCAGGCCGGCCAAAGTTGTTGCTCCGATCGCAACGAGGAGCACTGGAAGATTGAGCCGCAGATCAGCCTCGGTCGGCAGTGTGCCCTCCGGCATGGCAGCAATCAGGCCGCGCAGGATCGCGTATCCCAGACCGATGCCCAACACGCCACCGATGATTGCCAACAGCAGGCTCTCGGTCACAAACTGGGTGAAGACATCGCTCCGCGAAGCGCCAATGGCACTGCGAATTGCAATCTCGCGCCGACGCGTCGTGCCCTTGGCCAGCAGCAGATTGGCTACGTTGACACAGGCGATCAACAGCACGAATCCGACGGCGCCGAGCAGCAGCTTGAGCGTCAGTTTAGTGTTGTCGCCCATGAAATCGTTGTGGAGGGCTTCAACTGCGGCGCCCCATCCCGTATTTGAGCGCGGATTCGCTTCCGCGATGTGCTTGGTGACGGTGTTCATATCAGCCTGTGCCTGCTGAATGGTCACGCCATCCTTGAGACGGCCCATCACAAGGAGCCAGTGAAAATCGTGATTGATCTGCTCGGGCTTGAAGACGAGCGGCACGTAGAGATCCTGATCGAGCCGGTCTGCCTGACCCGGCGGACAGCACGCCCACGACCGTGTACGGCTTCTGGTCGAACATGATCTGCTTGCCGATGACGTGCGGGTCGGCGCCGAGCTTCTCCCACAATTTATTCATCAGGACGACGACGTGATCTTTACCCGCGACTCCTTCTTCGGGTAGGAAGTCTCGGCCCAGCGCAAACGTGTTACCCAACATCCGGTACATGCCGGGCGTGACGCATCGGCCGCGAACCATCTCCGGCGCTTCCTTGCCCGCGATATTGAAGCTCGCGCCGGTGAAAGCCTTCAGATCCTGAAACGCGGTGCTCTGCTGCTCCCAGTCAGTATAGTCGCCGCGGAAACGCCGTTGTTGAATCCCTGAATCTTGGACCAGACCATGACCAGCTGCTCAGGTTTGGGATAGGGCATGGGAGCGATCAGCGTGGCGTAGACGACCGTGTAGATCGCGGTGGTGGCGCCGATGCCCAGCGCCAGCGTGAGCGCCGCAGTGGCAGTCGAAGCCGGGAGACTTGCGCAGCATGCGCAGGCTATAGCGAAAATTCTGAAGAACGATTCCCCATTTCGCCTCCCTATTCGGTCCTCAATGCTCGCACGGGCTCAACATTGCCGCGCGACGCGCGGGCAAAGCCGCCGCGAGGACAATCATGAGCATGGTAAGAACTACCGCCGCAGCGAGCGTAACTGGATCGAATGCAGTGACGCCATAGAGCTGAGTGGTGAAGAGCCGCGCCAGCGCGACAGTGATGGCAGGGCGACCGCGGTGGCGATGGCGGCGATGAGAGCCATTTCTCGCGCGACCAACGCAGACCACAGCCGGCGCGCGGCGCGCCGAGCGCCAGGCGCACGCCGATTTCGCGCGTGCGCTGCTCGGTGGAGTAAGCGAGAACGCCGTAAAGCCCGACCGCGGCCATGATGAGCGCCACATCGCGAAGCCGAGGGCCAGCAACGCGATGGCGCGCTCGCCGATCAGCGGTGCGGTTGATCTGCTCGTCCATGGTGCGAAGACCATCGACGACGAGAGTCGAGTCGAGCTGATGCATCGCTGCGCGAATGGCAGCCTCGGCGCTCTGCGGCGCCTGAGCGGTGGCCGCGTAGATATCGACAGGCCCGGCGGGTGCCCGCTTCTGCAGATAGGGCAGGTAGATAGCGGGGCCAAGCGCGGTGCGCAGATCGGCGTGGCGAATATCGCCGACCACACCAACGATGCGTCGTATCGTACTTCACGTCGTCTCCGGCCCTCGCGCAATCTGCGCGACCGAGCGCGTTCTGCGGCGAGCCGTAAAAGCGTTTCGCGAATGCGAGATTGACGACGGCGACTTTGGGCTGGCCTTCAGCGTCGGCGAGGGTGAACTCGCGCCCGGCAAGAAGCGGCTGGTGCAGCGTCGGCAAAGTAGCCCGGCGTGATTGAGCGGCCGCTCAAAGTTCATGTTCTCGTCTTCGCCGAGGCTTGTAGCCCTGGATGGAGAAATTGGAGCTGCTGAATTATCGCCGGCGAGTTCGGCGTCTTGTGGCCGGCGACGGAGACAACGCCGGGGATGCTGGCGACGGCGCATCGAATCCATGACTGGCCTGAGGAGTGCGTCTTCGCCGTAAGGCCGGAGTTCGCGGGATCGAGCGAGAACCTGACGATGCGCGACGTCTCGAAGCCCGACCGGCTGCCGGCGCAGATTGTCGAGCGTGCGAACAAAAAGACCTGCGCCACCGAGCAACAGGACGCTGAGCGCAATTTGCGCACCCACGGCCAACTTTCGAAACCGCTGCGAACTCTTCGACGCCGTGTCCTGCATTTTGCCGCAAGCGTCTGGGCCAGATCGGGACGAAGAAATGCAACGCCGGAGCAATGCTGAAAAGGAAGGTAGCGACCAGCGAAATGGCGAAGGTAAAGAGCAGAACGCGCGAATCGATGGAAGAGGAATACGGCTCGCTGTCCGGGATCTGAGCTGGTCATCAGGCGCACCAGCGTCGCTGCCACGATGGGCGCAAGCGGCGAGTCCTGCGGCAGCGCCGGCAAGCCCGAGCAGACCGCCCTCAACCATCAATTGCGAAATGATGCGGCTGCGCTTTGCGCCAAGAGCATAGCGCATGGACATTTCGCGCGCGCGGCCGGCGGCGCGCAGCAGCAGCAGCGTCGCCACGTTGATGGCGCACAGGACAACAAGCAGCCCGCCATGCTCATGCAGGACGATGAGCGGCTTCTGCATACTCGATGCGTTCCGGTGCAAAGCCCGTGGAGTCGTCGACGACTTTGAGGTGCGAATCGTCGAGAAAGTCCTTCCTGAAGCGCGTCGGATTCGATTTGTAGAGCGTCAGTTCATACGGCGCGCAGCGAGTGCCAGAGCGGCGCGAGGCTCGCCTCAGCCTGCTGACTGCGTAACACCGGGCTTGAGCCGCGCAACCAGCGTGAGCCAGAGAGACTGATGATTGTTCAGATCTGTCACGGCAGCCATGCCAGGGAATCGCAACCTCGACCATGCTGATGGGAATGAAGACTCCCGGCCTGTAACCCCCGATCGCGGTGTCGAAGTTTCCGGCGCCACGCCGACAATGGTGAAGGGATGGCCGTTGATAAGCAGCGTCTGGCCGATGACATCGCGCGAGGCATTGAAGCGGGCCGCCAATAGTCGTAGCTGAGCACCACCACCGGATTGGCGTTCTTGGCTGTGTCGTCTTGCGGCGTGAGCAGACGGCCGAGCAGAGGGCTTGAGTCCGAGCAGCTGAAAATAGTTTCCCGATGACGACTTCAGCATCCTGATCTTCAGCCTGGTTGTGCCATGTGATCCCGCGTGGCCTTGTCGGCTGCGGCTACGCCCTTGAGAAGACCTGATTCTGGTCGCGCAGGTCTTTGTACATCGGATAGGAGAAGTAGTTGCTGATCACCGCCGCCGAAGCTGCTGGCCGATCCGGAGAACGCGCCGGTCCACTCGAAACGCGACGAGCTCATGCGGGCCGCTCGACGGGCAGCATGCGGAGCAGGACCTGGTCGAAGAGCGTGAACACTGCGGCGTTGGCGCCGATGCCGAGAGCAAGGGTGACCACCACGGTAAGGGTAAAGCCGGGCGAGCTGCGCAACTGGCGTAGCGCATAGCGAAGATCCTGGATAATGACGGCCATCTTTCTCCTTACTCCATCCGCAGGGCCTGCATGGGCTCAACAGCCGCCGCGCGTCGTGCGGGCAGCCAGCTCGCCGCAATTGCGGCACAAAAAATCGCGATGACAGCAAAACCAGCCGCAACCGCTCCATTCATCACAACGCTGACGGCAGAGTGTCCTGGCGCCAGTCCTGCATCTGCAACCACATGACGCATCACAGACCGGAGCAGGAGGCTGCCAGCGGTGCCAAGCACAATACCAATGCCAGCCGTGGCAACACCGCTCGCCAGAAAGACGCGCAGAATGTCTCCGCGGTCGGCGCCGAGCGCCATGCGCACGCCAATTCACGGGTGCGGCGCTCAACGCGGTAGCTCAGCAGACCATACAAACCGATAAGCGCGAGCATCAGAGCGAAGCAGGAGAAGCCTGCTGCCACGAATGAAAGAACCGCGGCTCCTGGATGGTGTGGTCGATGACGCGTTGCATCGTTGTAAAGCGCGCGATGGGAATTTCGGGATCGGCTTGCTCGACTGCGTGTTGAGCAGGCAACGCAAGGGTAACGTTTGCCTCCGTGCGCACGGCGAAGCTTGTGGGGAACCACCCGTTGAGGATGCCGGTCGAGTTCATCGGAGAGCTGGTCGATGGGAGCGTAGATGACCACGCCCGCGGTCTCAACCAGCGAGCCGGTGTGCGCGTCCGCTGCAACGCCGACGATACGCAGGTGCGTCGCCCATAGACACAGTTTGCCATTGCTGAATCGGCCTGGCCACCAGCGCCGGGCGGTTGTTTCGCTGATGATGGCCACGGGCTCGCGACCGGCGCGGTCGTCTCGGGTTGAGATCGCGACCGGCAAGCAGAGGGATGCCCATGGTCTGAAAGTATCCGGGCGTCACCGCGCGAAACTCGATATCACTTGTTGCTGAGGCCGGTCTGCCGGGCGCCGCCCTCATTGAGGCCGCGGTCAGAGGCAAGCCGTTGACGGCAGCGGCGCGTTCAACACCAGGCGTGTGATCAGATCGTCCAGCACGTGACGATGAATTGCATCGTTTGCCGGGTATTGGCATAGCGATTGCCTTTGAGCGATACCTGAAAGACCGAGAGCTGCTTCGGCTGGATTCCCGAAGGGAGTGCCTGCAGCCTGACGAAAGAGCCCATGAGCACAACAGCCGCCGAGACGAGCACCATGGCAATCCAACCTGCATGACGATAAGCACGCGATAGCCGGGGCGAGAGATGGTTTCGCCAAGACCGGTGCTGGCCAGCCGACTCGACGCTCTCTGCCGCGAAGGACGAGCCATGCCGGAAAGACCGAGAACACTGTCATCGAAAAACCTGCGATGCCGAGAACGATGGCGCCAAGCATCCACGGATCGACGCCACCGTGCAGATCCGGAACCGAAAGCGGCGCGGCGTGGAGCAGGAGCTGAGTTGAGCTGAGGGCAACAATAATGCCGAGCGCTCCGCCGGCAAGGGCGAGCAGCAAACCCTCGCAGGCCATCAGGCGCATCAGTTGCCCATGGGTCGCGCCAAGCGCCGAGCGCACTGCAAGTTCGCGGGAGCGGCCCATCGCGCGTGCAATCATCAGGCCTGCAATGTTGAGGCAGGTAACAAGCAGAACGGCAACGGCGGCGACCAGCACGGTAAGCAGACTACGGCGCGCGGTGCCGGAGATGACGTCCAGCAATGGGAAGACGCGTAACTCGCGCACGACGTTGCCGTGGCCGTACCATGTTCGGAATTTTGGATTGTCCTGATAAAAGGCGGGCGTCAGCGCATTCAATTGCTGACGGGCCTGCTCAAGGGTTACGCCGGGCCGCAGGCGAGCGATCATCTCGTAGTTGTCGCCGTCATAGCCCGGATCTTTGGGAGTGAGTTGAATGGGCAGCCACAGATCAGGGGTTGCCTGCACGCCCGGCGCGCTTTCAGTGGCCACCGCAAAGCCGGCAGGCATGATGCCGACGACAACGAAACTTTCCTGATCGATGCGAACAGTGCGACCCACGATAGAGGCATCGGCGCTGAAGACCCGCGCCCACAGGTCGTGGCTGAAATGACGGCAAGCGGTCCGCCCGAAGCATCCTCAGCGGGCAGAAAGGCGCGGCCAATCGCAGGCTGCACGCCCAGGGTGCGAAAGTACCCCTCAGAGACGCGCAATGAATTGACCTGTACCGCATGGCCGCCACTCAAAGAGAGGTTCACGGCCGGCCCGGAGTCATCCATCACTGCCATCGAAGAAAATGCCTGGCTGTGCGCCCGCACGAAGTCTGCCACGGTACCCACCTGCTCGGCGTTGGGGCGATCATAGGGATAGCTGAAAGCCACACCGACGAGGGCGTCGGAATCCGGATAAGGCAATGGCCGCAACAGCACCGTGACCACGACGCTGCACACTGCGGCGGTAACACCGATGCCGAGCGCTAGAGCGAGTACGGCAACGGCGGCGAAGCCGCGCGAGCGACGCAACTGGCGCAGTGCAAATCGAAGGTTCTGGGCGAAGACGGCCATCGTGATCCTTTCTATTCTGTGCGTAGAGCCTCATGGGCTCGATGGTTTCGTCCCCTCACTCTCCGCGCAGCGCCAGCATTGGGTTCACATTCGCTGCTCTCCGCGCCGGAATGATTGCTGCGATCAAGGCCGCGAGAGCAAGCAGAAGCGTCGCAATGGCAAGCATCGTGCGGATCCTACGGTTTTACGCCATAGAGCTGATTCGTCATGCCGCGGCCCGCGAGGATTGCAGCCGGAACCCCAATGGCAAGACCGATGGCGACTTGCAGAAACGCGGAGCGCAGCACCATCGCGAGAACAGATTTCTGATCGGCGCCGAGGGCCATGCGAATTCCGATTTCGTTGGTGCGCTGCTCCACTGTGTACGCCGTCACGCCGTAGAGACCGATTGCCGCCAGCACCAGCGCCAGGATGCCGAAGAGCAGTGTAAGTTTGGCGATCATATCCTGCTGGTCGAAATCTTGTTGCAGAATTCTGTGATAACTGCCGAAGTCGGCGAGCACAAGGTTGGGATCGATTTCAGAAAGAGCGCGGCGCACCTGATCCTCCAGCGCCTCAGGCTTGCCAGGCATCCACAGCACAAGGTTCGAGAGGTAGTGCGAGGCCGTGTCCCCTGCCATCAGAGGCGGCTTCGTCCAGATCACGCTCTGGCGGGCGGGCAGAAAGAACATTGGCCGAGCGGGATCTTTGAAGCCGTAGGTCAGGTACTGCATGTCGGCTGCGACGCCTACCACCTCAAAGTCTCCGGCATGCGCCATTTCGTCCATACCGAAATGTTTGCCAATGGGGTTTTCGCCTTTGAAGAACTTCTTCGCAAATGCTTCGTTGACCACCGCAACCAGCGGCGAGGTCTCGGTGTCCTGCTCGGTGACGGCGCGGCCAAGAAGAATGCGATTGTTCAGGGTCTCAAAGAAGCCCGGCGTAACGCGTGTCCAGGTGGCGCCATCGTCTTCCCCGGTGTGTGGCTCCGGCCTGCCCAGGACGCGAACACCGTCATTCCAGCTGTCGCCGCTCATGGGTGCATAAGTCGCTCCACCTACGCCCTGCATACCCGGGATTCTGCGCAGATTGTCGAAAATGCGGCGGTACAGCAACTCAAGCTGCTCCGGTTTGTAGCCGGCGAGATGAGGATCGATCCAGGCCACGTAGCGGTCATCGGGCGTAAAGCCGAAGTTCTGGTGCTGCAGGTTGCGCAGGCTCTGCGTAAGCAGGGCCGCCGCGCTCAGCAGCACCAGCGAAAGCGCTGCCTGCAGAATGACCAGAGTTCTCTGCGGCCACCGAGCGCCCTGTGCTGTGGAGCGATTTGCGCCGCGCAGCGCCTCGATGGGCTCGGCATGCGACGTCAGCCACGCAGGCACAATGCCGAAGAGCACGCCGGTTAACAGCGAGATGCCCAGCGCGAAGAGAAGCACCGCCGCGGACGGACTTGCCTCGATGGGAACATAGCTGTTGGAGTTGGTGAAGGCAAGATGCAGAACGAGGCTGCTGCCGAGGTAAGCCACGCCCAAACCGGCAGCACCACCGAGAAGGCCGAGAAGCAGGCTCTCGACAAGAGCCTTGCCGACGAGGCGCCTGCGAGATGCGCCGAGGGCGACGCGCACCGAAGTCTGCTGCCGGTTTCGCAGACCGCGCGCGAGCAGAAGATTGGCAAGATTGGCGCACGCGATAAGAAGGACGCATCCAGCGGCGATCATCAGTACGCGCAGGTCATCCTCATACTGCTCGCGCAGATCGGTGACGCCGGCGCCGCCGGGCGTCAGAAAAAGATTCTGCTTGGGCAGGTACTCTTTGGCCTGCGAGGTGAGGTCGGAGTAGTGGCTCATCTGCCACTCGCGCAGCTCTACCCTCAGCTGTGCTTCAAGAGCCGTTGGATCAGTGCCGGGCCTGACCCTGCCGATGATATCGAGCCAGTTGGAACTGGGAATCTTCAACCATGAAGTCTGCTCTCTGATCAACGGCTCGGCGGAGAGCGGCATCCAGAAATCCGCCATTCCCCAGCCGCGCAGATCCGCGCCATAGAAACCCGGCGCGCCAACGCCGACAACCGTGAAGGGTTTTCCGTTCAACTGAAATGAAGTGCCGACGACGGTCGGGTCTGAATTGTACTTCGTTGCCCACGCGTGATAGCTCATCACCGCGACCGGCGGCGCGCCTTCGCGATCGTCCCCATCATTGAGCACGCGGCCAATCCAGGGACCAACCCCGAAGGTGCGGAAAAAGTTGCCGGAAACGAATTGCCCATTGCGGGTTGCCGCTATCTCCGCGGTGCCGCCGCGGCGTACGCCGAGACCTGTGGTTCCAGCCTGAAAAGCGGCAAGGTCAACAAAGGCAGGTGTGTTGTCGCGGAAGCGGCGGTACAGCTCGTCGTTGAAGATGGAAAACTCTTCATCCTGCGTATATCCGCCCCACTGACAGCAGTGCACTTTCTTACCAATGCGATAGAGCTCATTGGGCCGCGTAACAGGAAGCGACTTGAGCATCACCGCGTTCACCAGCGTGAAGATCGCAGTGGTGGCGCCGATGCCAAGAGCAAGGGTGAGGATCGCGGTTACGGTGAAGCCGGGTGATTTGCGCAACTGGCGCACCGCGTAGCGAATGTCCTGCAGCAACTGACCCATTGCTTATCCCCTCCGTTGCCGAACCTCGGCTGATGTAGTGCGGAAACGAGCCGCTACTCGTTCCGCAATGCCTGCATGGGCTCGATCGACGCGGCGCGGCGTGCGGGAATCACAGACGCAGCGAGCGCGAGCAGGAAGATGGAAAAAACCGCCAGAGCCAAAATAAGCGGATCAAGCGGATTGACTTCGAAGAGGAGTGAGCGGAGCAACTGCGTGGCGAAGAGTGCTGCCACAGTCCCGATGAGGCAGCCGGCAATACCCAGCTTCGCTCCTGAGACGAGCACGAGACGAGTAATGCTGCCGCGCTGTGATCCCAGTGCGAGCCGAATTGCCAGTTCATGCGTACGCATGGTTGCCGAGAAGGCAATGACGCTGTACGTGCCGAGCAGAGCCAGCAGAACAGCAGCAGCGGCGAAACTCGAGATCACGATGGTGTTGAAACGCCGCGAAGCCCGACCTTCCGCCACAACCTGATCCATTGACTCGACATCGGTGAGCGCGAGTTGGGGATCGACGGAGCGCACCGTAGCGCGCAGCGACTCGATCATTCCTTCCGGAGGCTGCTGTGTGCGGATGACAAGGGTGCCGTAGCTGCCCGTCATCATGTCGGTCGGGGCAAATTGGCCGAGGGCCGCCTTGAACTGAGCCGCAGAAAAGTAAAGCTGGCTCACGGTCTCCGTATCGGGAGAGGTCTGCTTGATATCGCCAATTTCACCAACTACCGTTGCCCACGGCGTCGGCGATTCCGGTATGCCGATTTTGACGCGTTTGCCGAGAGGATCCTGACCAGGCCAGTAGTGCTGCGCCAGGGTGTGGTTCACAATAACGGCCAGCGGCGCCGTGGCCGTGTCGCTCTCCTTAAAGAAGCGCCCGCGCAGCAGCGGGATTCCGGCTGCATTGAAGTAGTCCCCGGAGACCTCTGAGGTCCATGACAGATTAAGTTTGGTTCCGCTGGGGGGCACGTAGCCCTCAGGGACGAATCCAGTGTTGTTGTAGTTCCCGCTTTCGGGCAGCGATGTTGTAAAGCCGACAGATTGCACACCTGGCAATTGCCGGAGCTTCGCGAAAAGCACCGAAGTGAAAGCGTCCACCGAGGCTTGGGTGGTGTATTGCTTCTGCGGCAGGCCATAGGTTGCCGTAAGCGTGTGATCGGTGCGGAAACCGAGATCGACCTCGCGCATCTTCTCAAAGCTGCGTAGCAGCAGGCCGGAAGCTGAGAGCAGCACAAGCGCCACAGCAAGCTCCGCAACTACAAGTGCTGAACGCAGGCGGGCGTGCGCGCTGCCTTGCGTACCGGTGCGGCCGCCTTCTTTCAAGGCTTCATTCACCGTGGTGCGCATTGCAGTGAGGGCCGGTATCGTTCCGCAAACCAGCCCGGTAAGGCAGGCAAGCACGAGCGTGAAAGTGACGACCCGCCAGTCAAGCGTGATCGCGCTTACCCTGGGGAGCGATTCAGGCAGGAAGCTCACGCCTACCCGCAACGCCGCAGAGGCAAGGGCGAGACCAAGAAGGCCGCCGCCTGCACTGAGAATGCCGGCCTCCACCATGGACTGCCGAAGAATGGCCGCGCTGCTGGCGCCGAGTGCAAGACGCACAGAGATCTCGCGCCGACGGCCGATGACGCGGACCAGCAACAACCCGGCGAGGTTGGCGCAGGCGATGAACAGCACCACGATGACCGCGAAAAATAGCATGCGGACGAGAGGACGGGCTTCGGCGACGGTAATTTCTGTAAGCGGCTTCAGGACTGGATCAATGCGCAAGCCGCTCATACCCATCGATGCAGGAAAGTGAGCCATGATGTCCTGCGCCGCGGGCAGCATGTCCTGACGCGCCTGCTCAAGCGTCACTCCGGGCCTCATCCGGCCTACAGCTCTGAAGTTCCAGCTGCCCGCGCCCTGCACCAGTTCGGTTTGGGTAAAGCTCACCGGTACCCACAGTTCGCATCGATTCAGCTGACCGGGGTTGAGCGGAAATTCGAAATCGCGCGGCATCACACCGACAACTTCATAGGGCTTGCGATCCAGCAGTATCTTCGTCCCTACAACCTGGGGATCACCGTGTAGACGGCTGCGCCACATCGAATAACTGATGACGGCAACCTGCGCGCGGTCCTGATCCTCTTTATCCGTGAAGGTGCGCCCCAGCAGTGGCGAAACCCCCAGCGTCTTAAAGACGCTCGCTTGCAGCCGAGCGGCGCTGATCGACGCAGGATCGCTGGGCCCGGAAAGCTCGAATCCGGTCTGCTGATAGCCCCCCAGACTCTCGAAGAGGCGCGTGTCACGCTCGTAAGTCAGCACGCCTGGAGCCGTCGTGCCGGGAGCTTCCCCCTGCACCTTGATTCCACTCGGAACATCGCCAAGCATCACCAGGCGCTCGGGCTGCGGGAACGGCAACGGCCGCAGCAGCACGCCTTCCACGATCGAGAAGATCGCCGTGGTGGCGCCGATGCCGAAAGCCAGCATCAAAACCGCCGTAAGGGTGAAGCCCTTGGATTTGCGCAACTGCCGCAGGACAAAAAGCAGATCGCGGCCGATGTTCCGAAGCAGCACCCTAGACCTCCACTTCTTCAGTAAGCTTGCGCAGTTCGTCTTCCGACACGACCTTGCCGTCGAAGAGATGAACTTCGCGCTGCGCATGCTTGGCGAAACGCGGATCGTGCGTCACCATGCAGATTGTGGAGCCTTCGCGGTGCAGATCGGCAAGCAGGTGCATAACCGCTTCGCCGTTCTTCGAGTCAAGGTTGCCGGTAGGCTCGTCAGCCAGCAGGATCGAGGGCGAACCGGCGAGGGCACGGGCCACGGCAACGCGCTGCTGCTGACCGCCGGAAAGCTGCGCCGGATAGTGCCGCATGCGGTGCGCCATATTCACGCGCTCCAGCGCTTCTTTCACGCGCTTCTTGCGCTCGCTCGAGGGCATGCCCGCGCGATAGGTAAGCGGCAGCTCGACATTTTCTTCAACGGTGAGATCGCCAATGAGATTGAAGCTCTGGAAGATGAAACCGATCTCCTGGTTGCGGATGCGCGAGCGCTCGCTGAAGCTCAGGTTCTCGACGGGCTGGTTGTTGAGGTGATAACGGCCACCCGTGGGCGTGTCGAGCAGGCCCAGAATCGAGAGAAGCGTGGACTTGCCGCAGCCCGATGGCCCGGACATCGCGACATATTCGCCGCGGGAGATGGTGAGATGTATCCCGGAGAGCGCATGCGTCTCCACTTCGTCGGTGTAGAAAACCTTGGTGAGGTCTTCAATTTCAATCAGCTTATCGTTCGTCGCCATCCAATCCCCCTTCAATCTGTCTGTACACAATGCGTTCTGAATTTCAACCGGTGAATTCGTGAATCAGTTCCGTGCTACTCAAGCCGTACACGGTCCACGTTGTCGTAGCGCGACATGTCGGAGAGGATCACCGTGTCGCCTTCCTTGAGACCTTCAATCACCTGAATGCTGTTGACCGAGGCACGGCCCACCTTCACCGGCACCCGCGTCGCGCCCTTGCCATCGGGATCGACCTTGAAGAGGCTCAGCGTGGAATTCTCATTGCCCAGAGCCGGACGGCCCACATAGAGCACGTCCGTCATCCGTTCCAGATCGATCGTTCCATCCACGCTTAGCTGCGGCACCGCGCCCGGAGGCAGCGGCCCATCGAGTGTTACGTCAACGGTGCGCGTTCCGTTCACTACAGCGGGATCGATGCGGGTAACATGTCCCGGAACGACGCCGTTATGGGTGTCAATCGAGGCCGGCAGGCCAAGCTGAATATCATGCGCCTGCGTCTCGGCAATCTGCAGTGCTGCCTTCAGCTTGTCGAGCTGAATAACCTCCGCCACTGACGTGCCCGCCGCAACATGCTGGCCAACCTGCAGCGGCGTCGCAAGCGGAGCCAGAGCGCCAGAGATGCCGGCTCGAACCTGCAACGCCGCCTGCTGCTTCTCATAGAGCCCCAGAAGCGCCTTGGCCTGGTCGATCTTGGTCTGTGCCGAGGCGAGCTGCACCACGATCGCCTTCTGGTTCACGTCGAGCTGCTCCAGGCTGAGCTGGTGTTGTGTATTGAGCTGGTCGGCGGTGTTCTTCGACTTGTTGTAGGCAATGCCCGAGATCACGCCCAGCTCGTAGAGCGACTTGTCTGTCTGCGCCTGCAACTGGTCCTGCGTGTAGTCGGAGTTGACCTGTGCGGCAGCGGTCTTCTTATCCATCAGCGTGCTTTGCAAGGTGGCCTGCAGGCTCTTGTAGTCGGCCTCTGCCGCCTTGAGCGCAAGCTGCGCATTCAGCACTTCCTGCTGCAACTGCGGGTCGGCAAGATCCATCAGGATCGTGTCGGGCGTGACCTTCGTCCCGGGAAGCACTCGTATGCGCACAATAGTCGCGTCGGTCTGCGCCGGAATCAGCTCGATCGAGTCTTCCCGCGGAACCAGCGTGCCGGTCGAGCCGCGCACCTGCCGAATCATCGGGCCGCGCTTCACCGTGTCTGTCCAGATGGCGGAGCGATCCTGCGTCGGCGCCGCCGGTTTAAGCCGGGAGACAGCAACAACTGCAGCCAGGATAACGACCACCGCTACGCCAGCCCATACGAACATCTGGCGCTTCTTCTTCTGCTTAATATCAGGCCTAGCAATATCCATCACTCAGAACACAAGTGCACTTGCCGTGCCAAATACGACAGAAGGCCGGATGAAGCAGATAAAGCGCTTAGGGTTGGAAGGCCCTGGCACGGAAGGCGTACAGAGTGACCGCTGGCGAAGAGAGGTGTCCGTTTTCGGACAGTCGGAGGGCCGCCTAAGTCTATGGAAACATGCGCATCTTCACGGCGTCTCCACGGCGAGAGCCACCGCGTTTCCTCCGCCCAGACACAGCGCCGCAACCCCCTTCGATTTGCCGTGGCGCCGCATGGCGTAGAGCAGAGTCACGAGCACGCGGGCGCCGCTGGCCCCAATGGGATGGCCGAAGGCAACTGCGCCACCGTCAACGTTGACGCGCGCCTGGTCGAGCTGGAGCTCGCGAATCACGGCAAGGGCCTGCACGCTGAAAGCCTCATTGAGCTCGAATAGATCGACATCGTCGAGGGTCCACCCAGCCTTTGCGACAACTTTGCGCACCGCATCAATGGGCGCAAGGCTGAACCACTCCGGTTCGCGGCCCGCAACCGCCTGCGCGCGGATCACCGCCATCGGCTTCAGTCCGCGATGACGTGCCTCGTCTGCGCTCATTACAACCAGCGCGGCGGCTCCATCACTCACACCCGGAGCGTTGCCGGCGGTTACGGTGCCACCTTCCTTGAAAGCGGGCTTCAACCGCGCAAGAACCTCCACGCTGGTTCCGGGTCGCACCGCTTCATCCGCATCGAAGATGCGAGCCTCCTCGCCTTTCTTCGTTGCAGGCAGTTGCACGGCAAGAATCTCGTCGCGGAAAAATCCCTTCGCCGTTGCCTCGGCAGCGCGCCGATGGGACTCCGCCGCGAAAGCATCCTGCTCGGCTCGCGTGATCCCGAACTTCTGGGCAACCATTTCGGCGCCGATGCCCATGTGAAAGTTGTTGTACGCATCGAGCAGGCCGTCATTGATCATGGCGTCGACGATCTGACCGTTGCCCATCCGATAACCACGGCGCGCCTGTGGCAGAAGATAAGGCGCATTGGTCATCGACTCCATGCCGCCGGTGACAACGATGTTGCTGTCTCCACTCTGAATCGCCTGCGCGGCCAGGGAGACTGCACGCAATCCTGAACCGCAAACCTGGTTGACAGTGAGCGCAGATGCCTCGGGCGGCAACCCGCCATAGATCGCCGCCTGACGCGCAGGATTTTGTCCCACTCCTGCCTGCAGCACGCAGCCCATAATGCACTCGTCAACCTGAGAAGGATCTACTCCGGAACGCTGCACAGCTTCATGCACGACGAGCGCACCGAGCCGCGGTGAAGCAAACGACTGCAGCGATCCCTGAAATTTACCCAGTGGCGTCCGCACGCCAGTAACAATTACGACATCTCGCATGTAATCAAAACTCCAAATCTTCGGGAACTTACTACATCAATAAATCCTGCAGAATGCATTGCTCATGCGGCAATCAGTGCATCCTACCCCATTAGTTGTACAGGCAGCCAGCTATCGAGTGAGCCAATCACCTTGCGTGGCTCTGCATAATTGAACCGTCTGATCCAGCGCTTTGTTCACTTTTTGGGCCAAGCCAAAATGGAGAGTAGATTGGGTCCCGCTAAATTATCTGTACCCCTTCCCTCGGGTCTGCGTTGTTGCTTCGCGGTTTCCACCGCTGCGGCTTCTCTCGGTGCGATCCTGCTTGGTGGTTGCGGAGCATCCCCTCGCATCTCCTCGACTCAGGCTCAGACTCCCTCCGCTAACAAGAGCACCTCAGTCACGGTGCTTGCGACAAGCACAGCCAATGATCGGCTCTCTGCCTTTAACGTGCAAATCACGGGCATCACACTCACCAACGATGCCGGCAAAACGATCAGCCTGCTCAACTCGCCGGTGAGTCCCGAGTTCATTCATCTCAACGGGATCGAAGAACCGCTCGTTACCGTAACCGTGCCACAGGGTGTCTACACCTCCGCAACGGTGACGGTGAGTTCATCGTTCTTTGTGTGCACGGACTACGATGCCGCAAACGGACTGCAGAACTCGACCTTCGAGGACGCACAGGTGCCTGCATCCGGCGTCACAACCATTCTGCCTTCGACAATCACCGTTGCCGGAACCAGCATGGGCCTGACGCTCGACATGCTGGTGTCGCAGTCGGCGACCTTCTCGAACTGCCGTGGCGGCAACAGCGCTTCGTTTTCGATTACCCCGACCTTCGCTCTTGCGGCCAGCTCCGTCGACGGCACCTCGCCCCTTGAGGCGACCGGCTTGCACGGACTGATCGGCTCAATGAGCCTTAGCGCGTCCACTTTGACGGTGGCCGGCGCCGATGGCCCCAAACAATACGGACCGAGCTGGCAGGTTCGCGCGGACAGCAATACAGTTTTTCAGGGAGTCTCCAGCTTCGCCCAACTAACCGCGGGCATGCCTGTCGATATGGACGTCGCGATTGAAAATGACGGCTCGCTGCTTGCGACCCGCGTTGCGGTATACGACACGGACACGACGAATCTGAACGTCTTCACCGGCCCAATGAACACCGTGGCCGCTTCGCCCACCCAGTTTTCAGTGCTCAGCCAGGAACAGCAGGGCTATCTCGACAAGTCGTCGTACTACCTTGGCGCTTTGCCCGGCAATTTTTCGAACGCGGTCTACCAGACCTCCGGAGCGCTCACGAATTTGGCGAGCTTACCCTTCGCCGCCCGGTTTGAGTCCACCAGCATGGTGGCAGGCCAGAACGTTTCGATGACCTCGCATGCTGCGTCGTTTTCAACCGGCTCGCTGCCGGTGACGACTGTGACACTCATGCCTCAGACGATCGACGGCACTATCAGCGCCATCTCGACCGAGGGTGGATTCACAACCTACTCGGTGACCCTGGCTCCCTACGACCTCTTCCCCAATCTTTCGCCACAGCCGGACCAGGCGACGCTGCTCACAAATCCAAGCACCGTGGTGGTCTATGCCGGCAGCGACACGCTCAGGCGGAATGCCGGAATCCTGGCGATCGGGGGCATCTTCCGTTTCAATGGCCTCATATTTAATGATGGGGGCACCCTCCGGATGGACTGCGCCCAGATCAACGATGGGGTGGCGGAGTAGCAGCCAGCCGTTCAGAGAATTCAGTTAAGTCTTTTATTATCAATGCATTTATATAGAGAAGCGGCGCAAAGCCGTTAGATTACTTAAGGCCGTCCGGTCAGCCTATGATTTTCGTAACTTCGTCAGATGTTACGACCTGGGGTACACTGGCACACTAATTGACCATTGTCCCCAGCAGTACATTCAGCATAGGCTTAAATTCGTAGCTTACCCCAGCATTGCTCTTTTCCCTTAAGTAGCCGTAGTGCGGGCTTTGGTGTGATTTGTACAAGGTTCAGGTTAGCAATGAGCTGTGACAAATCCGCAAGAGAAGCCTGGATGCCGAGGAGGCTGAAATGAGTTCGTCGTTTGGGAGCAATATGCCCAAGAAACATTCTGGAGTTGTTGCCTGGGTTCGTGCGTTCTTTGGCCGTGACAGTGAAGGCAGCGCCCTCGTTGAGATGGCTCTGTCGCTGCCTATACTTCTGGCGATCATGACGGGCATTTTTTCGTTCTCAATTGCCCTCTATCAGAAGTTGCAACTAGCTGAAGGCGTCAGCACCGCCGGCCGCGTGCTTGCGGTTGACCGCGGCGCCGTTGATCCGTGTCTGGATGCAACAAATGCCCTCTATGCCGCGGCACCAGGCCTGGCGCAGAACCAAATAGCGCTCGTGTATACCCTGAAAACGGAGTGGCCACAACGCAAAGTCCTGCCCCGTAGCGGGTGCCAATGGAAACCCGAATATGGTGGCTGGCAAGAATGCGCAAATTCAGGCGACGTACAGCGGTTGCATTCTGAACGTATTTAACATGTGGGGCGGTTCGATGCATGGGTCTTGCACGCTGTACTCCCAGGTAACGGAGGTCGTCCAATGAACGAAGCAAGCAGCACTTCAATTACTCGTTTGGTCCGCGATGAGCAGGGCCAGATCATCTGGTGGTTGCCGCTTTTCGTGATTGTCTTTTTCGGCATGGCCGGCATCACCGTCGACCTCGGCCGCGCCTACGCCGCCTATCGCGACCTTCAGAGTTCAACCGATGCGGCAGCCCTGGCTGGCGCCTATGCCTTGGCACTACCCACCTCCAAGACAACGGCAGCGGTCGATACGCTGGTCCACGCATACGGCTCGGAAAGCGGCCAGGCGAATGCATCGCATAATCTGCCCGGCGCTTTGCTCACGACGAGTTACAAGTGCGTCGCTGACAACAGCGCGATGGTGCCGGTTCCATGCACCGCGTATCCCACAGGCTACAACGTGATTCAGGTCATGCAGACCTCCCCGGTGCCGATGTACTTCATCCGTGCGCTGTCGTTGTTTGGAATCAATTCGGCAAAGTCCATCACTCTGAGGTCGTACGCCACGGCTACCACGGGCGGTACGCCCATCCAGATGAACATCGCGATCGTTCTCGACTCGACAGCCTCGATGGCTCAAACCGATTCAGCCTGCGGCAAAAACGTCACAAAGGAAGAGTGCGCGGAGGGCGGCGTCCAGACACTTTTGTCGGAGCTTATGCCTTGCGCTCCAGGCACTTCACCGTGCTCCCCATTCGATTCGGTATGCCTTTTCACGTTTCCGAATATAGCCGCGAACTCTACGGGCGCGGACGCCAAATGCACCGGCTCGCCAAGTATCCTCGGGTACACGGCTCCCACAGTGCCCACGATCCCAACAGGCCCGAATTCGTGGGTACCCCCGACCGGCTCAACTGGCACCTATCAGCTTACGGGGTTTCTCAACGACTACAGCTCGAACAACCAGCTCGGCGGAACGATCAGCTCCACTTCGCAATTGGGGATGGCTACTGGAGCCGGAAGCTGCAGCGGCATCGTGGCTAAGGGGGGTGAAGGTACGTATCTCGCCGGCGCTATCTATGCCGCGCAGTCGGCCCTGATGTCTCAGTCCTACAACACCACCACACGCAGAATGTCATGATCATTCTGAGTGACGGCGACTCGAATGCCTCGACAAAGCAAACGAACTTCGGAAGCACCAAAGCAGTCTCCTCCAAGGATTCGACCGGCATTTACTCGACGTACCCCTCCGCAACGAGCCAGTGCCGCCAGTCGATGGCCGCGGCCAACGCTGCGACGCTGCAGAAAACCACCGTTTACACGATCGGGTACGCTCCCTCGACATCGGGCACTTGTACCACCGATACCGCGAATCCCATCACAGCTTGCGCTGAGCTCAAAGCTATGGCTTCGACACCCGCGGACTTCTATGCCTACGGCGGAAGCTGCTCAACTGGTACTGATCTTTCCGCCATTTTCGGCGATATCGCGTACTCAGCTCTCGAAGGCGCGGCTTGTTCCCAACAACGTCCACTAACCTCAGGCAGCGGTTTCATGGCAAAGGCAAAGGCCGGGAGACAATCCGGCCTTTCTCTTGTGCCAGCGCCTGCGGCAGATGCGAATGCCGTCTCAGCACTTCCAGATTCCTGTGCCAAAGTGGTAGGCGAGGCAGGGCTCGAACCTGCAACCCCCGGCTTAGAAGGCCGGTGCTCTGTCCAGTTGAGCTACTCGCCCGTTGCTTTCATTCTATCTACGAATGCGCCTGCGCGGGAGGAGCCTCGCACACAACCGCATCCACAAAGGCAGCGAGCGCCAGCTCCAGTTGCAGACGCGCGGCGTGTTCCGACGTACCGCACGCCGTCAGATAGGCTGTAACGCCAAGCTCGCTCACCTCGGGTGCAATCAGCGCGCAGCGGATCACAAGATCGGCGCGGCAACAGCGCAAGGGCACGCCGTGCAGGTTGGCGCAGAGCTGCTTGCACGATGCAATGGCCCTCGCAGGAAACCTCCACTGTTGATCGCTGCGCGGCAGCAGGTCGACGTAGCAGGCAGTTGCATGAGCAGCCGCCTCCGGTGGAGCATCCACTTCAAAGCGATCAACCTCGTCGACAATCCAGACGTCGCACTTGGCTGTCCACACCGGCGAATGCTCCGCATTGAGAGAGATGAGCGCATCACCCAATGCCGGAAACGTTTGTACCTCAGCCAACTCGCCGGCCTGGTTTGGGAACTGCCGAAGGTCCACGAAACCCGCCCAGCAAGCATCGATCACAGGCGCGTCTCCGCCGATTTCGATTTCCCAGTCAGCCTGCATGCGCGCCGCCGGTTACGCTCATCAGGTAGCGCATCACGGTCGCCTCGGCCCAGTGAATATCGTCGCCCGAATCCTGCGAAAGAAAGGCGCAGTGCCCACCATGCGCCGTCTCAATGAAGGTAATGTTCGGGTTCGCCAGCAACCGCGCACGTGTCTCGGGCAGCAGGCGAATAAAAGGGTCATCGAGTGACTGCAGAATGAGCGTGGGCACAGCGATGCGATCGACCACCCGAGCGCTCGCGGCACGGTAATAGTAGTCGTGAGCGTCCTGGTAGCCACAGTAGCGCGCAACAATCTTGTCGTCGAACTCGCGGAGCGAACGCACCGGCCCGATATCGCCGGGCATGTAAATCTGCGGAAACAAAGCAGCCTTGCGCCGGAAGCGGGCCATGAGGCCGCGCAGAAAACGCCGTTCGTAGATGCGATTGGCGGGTTTGTGCAGCGCGTCTGATCCGGCAGCGAGATCGATTGCCGGGCAGACAGCCGTAACGGCGCACAGCCGCTTGCGCGCGCCCCACTCGCCGGCTAGCTTGAGCACGAGGTTGCCGCCCATCGAGTAGCCAACAAGCGCGAAACGTTCCAGCCCATAAGCCGCGGTAAAGTGCTCTATCACCGCACCCACGTCGCCAGAGAGCGCGGAGTTGTACAGCGTCGGCGTGAGGCTGTCGGTGTCGCCACAGTTGCGCATGTTCATCCGGACTACGTTGCAGCCCGCATCCCAGGCGCGCGCAGCGAGTCCGCGCATATAGCGCGAGTCTGAGGACCCCTCAAGTCCATGCACCAGCACCACCGTGAGGTCTTCGGCACGGCTCGTTTCGGGCTGCCATGTGCAGTGGCAGAGCACGCGGCTCCCATCGGCCGGATCCACTTCCACAATCTCGGCAGTCGACTCAAACTGGAAAGGGCGGCGCGGCAGAAAATTGCCGACGATTGTCTGCATGTGACCGTTGCGCAGCCAGCGGCGCGGCACATAATTTGTATGCCAAGCCATCAAAGGCGGGCGGGTCTCTTTAGCAGCGTCGACTGAAATTTGCACAGTTTTTGGGATCACGGGGCGCGTTGCCTGAGGTCGCCCCTCGGGGCAGATCCTCCCTGGTCCGTGGGCTATTTGGGGCGGCTAGTGGGGATCGAACCCACGACATCCTGAGCCACAGTCAGGCGTTCTGCCGCTGAACTATAGCCGCCATATGCCCTTTCGATTGTAGCATCGAATAAGGGACACGCCTGGCGCTGCCCCACCCAACGATGAGCGAGCCTGAACCCAATCAAACGCAGCTTTCGGCGCCGCCGACTGATCCCAAACCAACCCTGCTGCTGCCGGGTGGACGATGGACGCGCGGCACCTGGTATTTTCGCGACGACGTTCTCAAACATCTCGAGGTGCTGCTCGACGAGGCCTTTCGAGTTCCGTTTACTCAAGTGCGCTTTGGCCTCGATGGCATCGTGGGTCTGATTCCGGGACTGGGTGACGCGCTGGCCGGTTTGCTGTCACTGATAATCCCTTTTGCCGCGTGGGCACGCGGCGTGCCCTATGTCACGATCGTGCGCATGGCGGCGAACGTCGCAATCGGCGTACTCATCGGCTCGATCCCTTTGCTTGGCGACGCTTTCGATGTCGGTTGGAAATCGAATCGCCGGAATTATCTCCTGATGCAGCGCCACCTGCTCACTCCGCGGCGTCACACCTGGCGCGACTGGACGTTTCTGCTTCTCATCCTGTTTGCAATGGTGCTGGTCATCGCGATTCCGTTGGCTTTGACGCTGTGGTTCATCGCGTGGCTCTTGCGCCAGTGAGCCGATGTCGCGAGAAGCCCGGGCCGGTCGAATCCACGGTACAATCAAGAAAAGAAACGTCGGGGCGTAGCGCAGTCTGGTAGCGCATCTGCTTTGGGAGCAGAGGGTCGGGGGTTCGAATCCCTCCGCCCCGACCAGTAGAATCTATTAATTCCCACCCCTTCCCGCCTCATCGGAAAATTGCAGAGCCAGGATCTCCGCGGGAGGACGCGCGTAGGTCGCGCGGCCGCAATCATCAGAACACGATCTTTATCAGGCGCATGACGAGTTCTTCGGGAGAGAAGATCGTTAGCAGCAATGGCAGGAACGGAGCTGCCGTAGCAGCCGTTAAGCGGGCAATATCATCGAGCGAGAAAGGGACCGGCCGCATGGCACTGATGATGCCATAGCTGTTAGCCAGGTCAGCAAGCGACTGTATGTCGGAAGATCCCAATAAAGCTTCGCCGGGCGCTGAAGCACGGACAATCCACTTCTGATCGAAGCTATCAACATATTCCTGCGCGAGCTTGCCATACGCGCCGAGTCCTTTCTTTTTGGCGCGAACCAACTGCGGAGCAAACATGAGCAAGGGAGCGAGGAGTGCCAAAACGAAAAACGCAATGAAGCCGATTATTTCCAGTCTGAAAGACATGAGGCTTTCCCCCCTATAAAGGACACGACTGGCAACGACCCCCGCGAGCAGTGCTCCCTGAGCAAAGAGAATGGGCCCAAAGGCATAAACGCTTCTGCCCACGAAGGAGAGACCGCCGCAACGATCGGGAAATGTTGGAACAAGCTTCAGGTTGATTCTGGATACCTGCCAGAGAAAGCGATACCAGATGAAGAGCCTCAGGTACCAGCGCAGAAGGGCGAATTGCACGATCGGAATGCTGACAAAGACATACCAGTAACCAGCAGGAGTCAGATTCCAGCGACCTCCGGGCATCAGGTACCATGTGGTCGATTGAATCGACACTCGGCTGTTCCAGAGCCAAAGTCCGAAGGTGTAGATGAGAACGAGAAGTCCCAGTTCGAGGGGAACCGAATTGCGCAGCCTGATTGCCGAGTCGACTGCTTTGTTAAAGCGCCAGAGATCCTCAGGCGGAACGATGCCCCGGTCGACAAAACGAAGAGTAACGGGGCGTAGAAGCACGTAAACAATCAGCTCTGCCGCGATGAGCACGGGAAGCGCAATAAGAAATCGAACGTGCGCTTCAACATCGTGAAGAAAGGAGAGGCGACCGGCGCCCCCGGTGAGCGAATCCAGGTCCGTCAGTATCAGGAGCGGCAACCAGGCGGCCATCGAGATGACAACAATGCGGCGACGCAGCAGCTCCAGGGTAGGGCCGCTGAGGTGCGATTTCATAAGAAACCGAAAGGTTGGTCCGCCCAGAACGAGGGAGAAATCGCGCGGCAACTCCTGCTTCAAACCCTCTGGTGTTTGTGCCATTTGGAAACCTCCTCAAACTCCGGGGATGATCCTGGCAGCAGGCTCAGGCTCTAAAGGATCGGCAGGACGGCAATAGAAATCAGCCGATCTAAAAATGGATCGCTCCCTGGACTTGCACAGAGTAGCCCTCGTAGGTCGAGCGATTCGCGAATTCGTCGAAGTACTTGAAGCCGAGGCTCGCCTTTTGCTTCGGGAATGCCGCGATCAATGCAAACCCAACGGAGTTGATTGCGTAACGCGTTTCGGACTCGGCCTGCGTGATCAGCGGTCCGGTCTTGGAAGTTACCTGCCGCGCTCCATATCCCGCGAGGCCGAATTGAAGCCTGCGATTTGTGCGTGGAATCGGCGTTAACAATGAGTAGTCAAGGTCAAATGTGTCGCCGGGATGGGTCTCGGTGCCTTGCTGGGTTGTGTGGAACTCGTACATTTCGAAAATGGACAGGGTCAGCCGCTTGGTCCGGGTCAGATAGAAGGTTTGGCCGGAGGAGAGGGCGTGAGTCCAGTAGCCGGAGCCGACGTTGTTAGTTCCTCCTGCAGCGAAGCGGCCGGTCGGCGCGAGGAATCCATAGATGGCGCGCACAGCGAAGCGGTCGCTGCTCCAGCCGAGGATGAGGGGCATGTAGTAGGAATCTGCGAATCCGGCGCCTCCACTGATATTGCCCTGTACGTCGCTGGTGAGATCGTTCTTTGCGAAGGGAAGCGTGGCTGTTGCCGAGTAGCGAGCATTCAACAGAGGTCTGCCCCTGCTGACCCAGATCAGAGAGTTCATGTCCATGGCCACGTAGTTCTGACCGGTGACAGGAAGCGTGTTGCCTTTCTCGTCTTTGGCTTCGTTGCGCGAGTAGTAGAGGAACTGGTTGGAGTACGAAAAGCCGGGCTCGGGCGTGATGCCGGAGTTGATTGCGCTCATTCCGAGGGGGTAGACGCCTCTGTTCTGCGACTGCGCGTGGTGCGCAGCGACAAGCATACAGACCAGGGTAAGAATCCGCCATCGATCACCGCCGCTTCCCTCTTTGCGTTGGATCATTTGACTGCAAGGTTCTTCCAGAATTGCTCCAGACTCTTGTCGCCGCCGAAGAGAGTCGTGAAGATGGTTGAGTCTGCGAGCAGGATGTCGCCTGCGCGTTCTCCGGCCGGCGGCATCCACATGAAGCAATTGAACTCCTTGTTGCCTGCCTGGGTGAACGGATGCGGGCGCGAGAGATCGATGGGCTGGGTTGCGAGAAGACGAATGGACTTTGTGTCGCTGGTAGTGAGCGCGTAGTGGGGGAGATGCGGGTGAAAATTGAAGGTAGGTACGTCGTCGAGCCAATGGCGCGCGTCGAGGTCTCTCGCTGCATTCAGTGGTGCGACCTGCGTGGTTCCCTGAATGACGGCAGGGCGAAGACCGTAGCGATTTTCGACAGGGACGCCGAGGCCTTTCATGACGGAACGCGTGTACTTGCCGAAGCGCTGCTGCCGGGGAACGAGAGGATCTCCATGGTGGGCGTACTCCATCGCACGTTCTTTCAGATCGGTTGAGACGCCGACGTCGTGGTGGGGGCCGATGATGAGGCAGGTGCCTTCGCGCTTGAGAAACTCGCGCATGGATTCGATCTCTTCCGGAGACGCCTCCTGCTCGGTGACCATGTGATCGAGGCCAAAGATCATCATCGTATCGGTGTCAGCGAGCACGCGTTCGTCGATAGGCAATCGCTGGCCGGCCTGATCGATGCGCTGGAAGACGGCGACCGGCTGCGTTGTGACTTCAGCGACGAGTTGCTGGAACCTGAGCGTGGAGAGGTGAAACAACTCGAGCGTGCCGGCGATGCCCTGCAGGAACATCTTTTCTGAATATTCGATTGACTCGTAGTTGGGCCAGGTGACGCGGCGCACCTCGGTCATCGTGGAGAACCGGTTGTCCATTTCGGTGAGGTCGCGATTGGATTCCCACGGGTAGCTCCAGGTCCAGTAGATACTGAAGCGGCGTTTTCCCGGCGCCGCCTTTCTGGGAATGTGATCCTGGTTGTAGGTCCGCGGCGCACTTTTTGACTGACTCATCTCAGCGTCCTTTCTCTTCGCCTCTTCGAGAGAGGCTAGTTCCCACCCGGCAGCGTGGTGAGGTAGTTGAGCGCTTTCTTGCCCGGCAGAAAGAAGTAGGCTCCGCCGCGTATGGTTGTGAATGACTGCAGGCCTTTGATCTTCATGCGAATGGGCCTTTTCGGAATGGTCATGTCATATGTGCCATCCTGCGTGCCGAAGATGGGGTCGCGTTCGTTGCCGAGCTCGTGAAAGTTGGGATCGTTCGCCCAGACGTTCATGGCGAATTCAAACTGGCGGACGAGGCTGGCACATCCGATGAAGGCTGCGATGCCGCGCTCGACGCCGTCATCGGGCTGGCCTTCGGGAAGGAATGGGCCGTAGGTTCCCCCGCGACGGATCATCTTTCTGCGATTCATGTTGTGTGCCGTGTCTCGCGGGTTCATACGGCGCATGTGGGCGCCGAGTGGGCAGGCGTAGCCATGGGGATCCATGGTGCCGTAGTCGAAGTTGTCGGTGCGCTGCGGGTCCTCTGCGAGTTCGGGATCGGGTTTATCGGGCGAAAGGACCAGCGGGGTACCATCGCGCCAACGGCCCATCAGCTTGGCGGCGACCCACTCCTGCTTTTCAGGGGTGTCGCCATGCTGGCGCAGAAAGTCCCGAAATGCGCCGACGTGCTCTTCAAGCCTGAGATAGGCGATGTAGCTGCCGTTACGGGAAAGGACTTCGGGTTGAGGAAGAGCGGCCCCTGGACCATCTTCATCCGGATAGCCGAGAAAAAATTCGCCGGGCTTGAGCGCGGGACCGGAACCGGGGGGCGGCTCGGGATCGATGCCCTCTATGTAAGGTTGCGTGAGGCGGTCGCGATATCCGAAGTGCTCGTGCGGGGTGGCGTGATGCGGGAGGGCTTCGAGGTCCAGAGAGGAGAGGACGCGCACGCCGTCGCAGTTCTGAACATGGGTGGCGTGCTCGCGCATGCCTCGCTCGCGCTCCTGCACATCGCGGGCGAAGAGGATCGCGATGGCGTGGAGGTCAGGGCTCGCGAGGCCTCCGATCCAGTGATCGGGATGGCTCGCACCGGTGGCGCCGACGATGCCGCCACGGGCTGCCATGCTCTGCCGAAACTCCTCGGGGAAGGACGCGAGAGGGGACTCAGCAAGACCGAGCGCTCGAAGGCCGTTCCATGTAAAAGCGATGCTTATCCAACGGGTGAAGTCAGGATTGGCGGTGAAGCCTGCAGCAGTGCCGACTTTATCGAGCAGGCCTTTCAGCCACGTGCGGCCTCCTGCGGGGTTCGAAAAAAGAGAGGAATTCATAACGCGCTGCGACCGCGCGCGGGCGCATCATCAGGAAATGCTGAATGTCGTCGAACTCAAGCATTGCCACCACTCCCTAAAAGCGGTTCAGCTTAATCTGCCCCAGGCTTGTGACTCGATCTTCCAGTCATCGCCTTTCCTCGCAAAAGTGAAAGTGAGGACCCCGTTCCGGCTCGCGGGCTGGCCGTTGAACTGGAATGAAAGCGTCGCGGAAAGGACAACGTAAGCGTGCGCGCCGACCACCTCGGAGTGAACGACCTTTTCCGTTGTGATCTTTTCGCCGGCTACGCCCAGTTCGTGCGCCCATTTCTCTGCATCGGCAAACCAGCGGCCCTGCGCATTCGGACCAGTCCAGCGATATGGAGCCATTCCGTCGACGACGACAACCTCGCCGCCGAATGCACTACTGTACCGGGCAGCGTCCTTGCTGTTGAAGCCGCCGAGCGCCGTGTCGATCAGCGTCGTAATTTCATCGGGTGGATCTTTGGCCATTTATGCCCTTCTTAGGAACTCTCATTGCATCAAATCGAGCATCTCGGAAAACTTCGCTTTGAGTTTCAGCGCCTTCTTGACTTCGTCTGCGCTGACGTAAGGGTATTCACCGTATTCAAGAAAGCTGGGGCACTGATGCTTGCGGGCAAACTCGACGAAGGCGGGAGCGTTTGTCTTCCAGTCTTTTGGAAATCCTTCGAGGTTCTCAAAGACCGTGCTGATGCCGTACTTTGAGAAAAGCGCCACGGCATCTTCGGTGTACTTATCAAAGTCGGTGTCGAAGATTCCCTGGTACATGAAGTAGGTGTCATTGCCAATGTCGAAGAGGACCCAACGCAGGTAGTGAAGCTTTAGTACCTCGAGGGCTTCAGGCAAATCGGCGATGGTCGCTTCGATTTTGTTGCCGTACGCGCGGATGACATCCTCTCTTCCGGGGATGATCTTTGCGATGATAGTGAACCCGTAACCGGCAGGTGTTTTTGGGTAGACCGGGCCATAGCGCCCGTTTTCAAGTTGGAAATAGCCCTCTTTCGGAATCGCCATCGCTGCAGGTTTGGTCCAGTCTCTTTGCTTGGGGCTTGCGACGGCTTGCGGTCTGGGCGGGGTGGATTCTGTCTTTGGCTGTGTCGCCATGTTGGGTCTCCTTCTGGTTCGGTGTTGATCTTTCGACTGGCGGGTTGTAGCGAGATGCTCACTCGCACAATCCTCAATGGGCGATTAGAGGCATTTCGAGCCATGAAAAGAGTCGAAGCATGAATCCCCTACTGCGCCGGAACGGGGGTCCATGAAGAATCTGGATTGAAGAGCGTCATGTTCTTAAATTTGTCGAGAGTGGCAGGCCCGAGATCTTTCTCGTAGACGACGCCGTCGTTGCTGACAATGAAGGTCTTCACGCCGGTCTCGCGGTACTCGGCGGGGGCGGCAACCAGAGCGAAGCCGCCAATCATGACGCCCTCAACAACGTAATCCATTGTGCCCAGATGAGCCGCGGAACCCTGCCCCTTCAAAATCTTGAAGTAATAACCGTGATACGGTTCGCCCGTCATGGTGTATCCCTGCTGGATGGCACGTGCGATTTTCTCTCCAATCGGGCCGTCCCAGCGTCCCTCGGAATCCTTCCACGCGAGGCCATCCTCTGTGCCGGGAGGGGCGATGATGTGCTGCGCGTACTGGCTTACCTGATATCCACTCCGTTTGCGGAAGGAAAAGTCATCCTGAGCTTCAACGTATCCCTCACAGATGGCGATGGCGCTCAACTCATTGGCGCCGATGCGACGGTACAGAATCTCCTGCCTGCCAGCTTCGGTGTCGAAGTACCACTTGTTAGCCCTCTTCACGAGAGGAATGGGAAATGGCCACTCCTCGTGTCCGACGAGGACGAATGCGCGCGCCTTGGTTTTCGGATCCAGCGAGACGCTTGTTTTCTCGTGAGCTTCCGCGGCGAAGGCGGCCGCCCGTTCCCGGTCCTGTGGCAACTCGCCCGTAAATACGATGTCGTCGGCTTCCGGACCAAAGATTTCCTCGAGGCGGGCTTCGTCGAAGTCGTCCGCGGCGGCGATCAGTGTCTGAGCAGCTTGTTGAGGAGTATCGAAGGATTTACCGTAAAGGGTTTGAGATGCGGCACTCTGGCTTGAAGACGCAGGCTGCGCCGGCGAAGGCTGGCTTGTTGATTGTTGCGCCAGCGCAGGAACCGATACGGCAAGGGCGGCGAAAGCTGCGATCGCCGCGATGCCCAATTTTCTTCGAATTGCAGTCGTCCTCATCGCGCTGCTCCTGATTTCCGCCCATTGGGCCTATCGGCGCCGTCCACCACCGCTACGCATGCCACCACCGCCGCCGCGCATGCTGGAGGCGCCACGCGAACCGCTGGCGCGTGCGCTCGAACCGTTGAACCCGCCGCCGCCACCGCCGAAGGCGCCCTGGCCACCGCCACCGCTGCGAGAGAGATCCTTGTTCCCGATACGATCTGCGCCGCCAGCAGCTCCCTGACTCGCGCGGCCGGCTCCGGCTGCAGAATTTCCAGCTCCCGCGCTTCGATTCCCGAAGTTGCCTGCGCCGGCTTGACCGGCGCCAGCGCCGGTTCCGCGGGTGCTGGAAAGATTTCCGCCCTGCCGATTGAGCTGCTGCGTGGCACCTGCCTGCCGATTCCCCAGAGAGTCTCCACGAGCCTGACCGCCGAACCTGTCCGCCGTTGCGCGGTCGGAATACGGCGCGCCTCCGCGATGTTGCGGATTGTGCTGCCATCTGTTGCCCGCACCGCCGACTCCGCCGGCTCCGCCCACGCCGCCTACACCACCGGCTCCGCCCACTCCACCGGCACCGCCGACTCCACCGGCGCCGCCTACTCCGCCGACACCACCTACAGCGCCCACACCCCCAACGCCGCCAACTCCGCCCACGCCACCTACTCCACCGACCCGATTGCCGGCTGAAACGCGGTTGAAGTTGTTTTGCTGGTTGATGTAGACGTTATTGCCGCCCCAGCCGGCGCCGCAGCACCACCCGCCACTCCACATCGCTCCCATTGCCACGCCGACGCCAAATGAGATTGCCATTCCGGCCGCGTAGTAGCCGACAGGAGGGTAGTAGATGGGCGGATACGGGTATATCGGCGCTCCATAGACAACGGTGGGATTGTAGGTGGGCACATACACGACTTGCGGATTCGCCTGCTCAATGATGATGGTGCTCTTACTTTCAATGACCTGCGTTTCCACCTTCTGCTGCTCGGTGGTCTTCAGATTGCCGTTCTCCTTTGCTTTAGCCCGCATGCGCTGAACGGCTTCCATTACATCGCTCTGCTGCGCGAGGAAGGCGTTTCCGAGATCGGTGGTCCACTGGATGTCACTTGCCAGGCGCTTGACAAGATCGGGCAGTCCAGCCAGAGCCTGAATGCTCGGGTCCCAATCTTGCTTGGCCACGGCGTCGGCGAGAGCCTTGTCCTTCAGTCCCGTATTCTTTGCAAGCCACTGCTGCAACTGAATAATTTCGAGCGGGTACGTCGACGCCGCGAGTGTCTGAGCGAGCATCGGATCTGGGAACAGAGCAATCGGCGCGACTAATGAGTCCAACTGGTCGGGAGGTATCTTTGCGGCCTGGGCAGCTGGTGCGGACGATTGCGTCGGCTGAGTGGACTGAGACTGTGCCAGGGTATCACCGGGCAGGAGCGTCAAGACAAGAGCGGCAATCACCAGAAGCTGGAGTCTGGAAGTAAGCTTGGACTTCAAATTCGTTGACAATTAAGCCTCCCGACTCCTCTGAGAACCCTTCAACTGGCAGGCAGATTAGATTCTGGGAAGCCCGCATACAACTAGGAGAATCCCTTATTTTCATTCCCGAGCGAATCGACGTCAGCGCCGTCCTGTCTATGTAAAACCGAACGGGGAAATGTATTGTTCGCCAATCAGGGCTGCCCGTATTGCCGGAACGAGGTGAGCTTTCATTCGCGACTTCACTACATAGCCCAAAGCGCCTTCACTCATGCAAGCGGTCAAGAACTCCTTCTCGGCGTGGATTGTTAAGATCACGATCTTTGGCACGAAACCGGATTCCCTAAGCTGTCGGATCGCATCGATTCCGTTAAGTCCAGGCATCGTGATATCTGTAACGATTACATCGGGCCGAAGACGCAAGGCCTCTTGTACCAACGAGCCTCCATCCATTGCGGTTCCTACAATGTCACAATCGTGCTCAAGAAGAGAGGTCGCCGCTTCGAGCAGCTGCGGATGATCATCAGCTAATAGGATTCGCGGTCGATTCAATGCCGGCCTCCGGAGCACAGGCGTGCCGCTCCGCGGAGTAGCGGGCGACGCGCTTTAGGAGCCGACAGTAGTGCGACCTGCTCTTCGGCGCAACTGGGGAAATACCTAAATGCGGGTTCAGCCCGCGGAGGCGGAGCCGTCGTCAGCGACCGTGCGGGGAGGTCGCCAACTGCGTCGATTTAAGAAGAGCCGTTGGCGAGCGATAGCAGAAATCACGCCCTGGCAATTCTGCCGCCTGCCATCCTTGGCTTTGGCTGAGCAGGAATCCACGCATCGATCCGCGTACCTCGTCCGGGTTTCGAAGAAATCTCAAACCGTCCGCCGAGAAGATTCGCGCGTTCTTCCATGCTTCTGATTCCCAGGCCCAGCCAGTCTCTTTTCGGCCCGTGTACGTCGAATCCAACGCCTGTGTCGGCCACAAAGACATGCACATTGTCACCAGACTCGCACAGATAGACGCTTCCCCGCGTAGCGCCACTGTGCTTCTTCAAGTTACGAAGTCCCTCTTGCGCGATTCGAAACAACGCGAGCGCAGCGTCGGGATGAATGGACCGTGGTACTCCGTTGTATTTGAAATCGACCTCAATCCCCTGCTGGGCCGTGAATTCTCGACACAAAGCACTCAGCCCAGCAGTCAGACCCAGCTTCTCCAAAGTTGAAGAATGAAGGCGGTGAGAGACTGTGTGCAGATCAGCTCCAAGCTCACTTGCTGAATTCATAAGAGAATGCAACTTTTGCTTGGCCAGGTCGGGAGAGCTATCAACCAACTCCGAGGCACTGTCCAAGCCGAGTGCGAGTAGCGCCACGCGTTGACTAAAGTCGTCATGAAGTTCAGACGCAAGCCGGCTGCGTTCCTTTTCTTGCGCGTTGATTAAGTGTCCACTGAGTTCCAACTCCGCGCTCCTTGCCCTGTTAAGCTGGCCTCGGCTGAAGTGCAGATACACAACAAGTGCGACCAGAGCAAGAATGACGGCCAATCCGCCAAGCCAAATCCGGCTCGCGCGTTCCCAGAGAGATTGTTGTCGGAACCGCACCTCACTGCCAGTGGGAAGATCCCGTTCCTTAAGGCCCCAGCGCTGAAGGGCTCTCCAGTCAAAAATGTAAGCGTTACTGCCCTTCACTCCGGGAATATCTCTAACGGTCTCGCCATCGAGAATTCTTCTCGCCATGGTGGCCGCAATGCGGCCTTCAGAGGCCCAGCTGATCAGATCGCCTCCGACCGGCCCTCTGCCAATTCCCTCAGCATCCAGAACAAAAACCGGAGCATTTGCGGCAGCGGAGACCATTGGAACAGATTGGCTTGAGTTGATGAAGTGGTTCCCGGCCGCGTCCTCCATCAGGGATGTGTGAAGAACAATGGTGTCCCTCGGTAGCTGCCCGAGCCGCTTGAGCAGTGAAGGCATGTCCAGATCGGTCAAGTAGGTAAAGTCAAGGTGCGATTCGTACTCGTGGAGGGCCCTCCGGGTTTCTGCCTCGATGTCCCGATCAAACGCACCTCGTCCGCCGACAATGACGACACGCTTTGTTCGCGGTTGCAAGTTCAGTGCGGCAAGTAATGTTTTCTCTGGTTGCACGCCCGACCGAATGCCCACGAAATCATAGCCGGGTTTAAGACGCTCGATCATTTCCTCAGTGACTCCGCTATAGACAACCGGAATGTTGGAGAACGAGTGCTCGTGAGCGTCGATCAGGAACTCTAGAGATGCAGGTCCTACCGTAACAATCACGTCGGGACGACGAGCTGCATATTTCTGAATGTACCAATCACGAAACTTCTGCTGCGTGACTTCATCTGGAAATAGAGTCGCCTCAAGGCTTTCACTGTATAGCTCAATTTGGTATGGGGACTGCTCCAGGCCTTCGGCGATCGCACGATTAATGCTTTCCGTGCCAGGTGAGGAGATGGAACCAAAATCATTAAAGATCAAGACACGCCGGACTTGCTTTGATGTCTGCGCTTGGACTGATTTGTAAGAAAAGGACGCTACGAGAACGCCGGCGGCTAAAGCAACTGCCAGAAGTCTTGGTGCGAGGTTGCCGCGAGGTGGGCAGATCTTCTCGGAGACTCGAGGAGCAGGCATGCGGCGGTGCTTTCCTTGAGTAAGCACAGAACCTCCCTCAGAGACATACCAAGGCAAATCCGCTCGCAATATCAAGAAGGGAGACGTCGCAACCGAGGGAAAAACGTTCAGTGAAACCGCTCCATGGAATGCCTATATCCCGATGCTGAGTCTCGCTGAGGATAGCCGCGCTGAAGGGTTTGAGAAGGGTTTCTCTTTTGAGAGGTCTGTCTGAATTACCGGAGCCTCTTGAATTCTTACGGGGCTCCGACGAGAAATAGAATACCAAGCTCAGCCAACACCAGTACAGAATTAATTTCCATTTCCTCAAAGTCTTATCTCGCGCCGCGATCGCCAGGCACGCGATGGATCGCGGATCGGCAACAAAACATACCGCTTTGCAATCATTAGGGGTTTCCCTAGTTGATCGCCACCACAGATCGTCCTAGAAGTATAGGGCAGATGTTTGCGCAGGCTATGTGGAGGCTGATGTCTTATGACCTTGCATTCCAGGATCGAGTCGAGCATTTTCCGCTTTCTGTTGTTTTCGCCGATGATACTCTCGCTTTTCCTGGCGAGCGGCGTTCAGACACATGCGCAAGATCCGAGACAAGTCGACATCCAGCAGATGAAAGACAAGCTCCAGAGTCTCGAGAAGTCGATGCAAAACCTCCAACAACTCCAGCAGACTATTGAGGAACTAAAAGCCCAGATAAATGCTCTTGAGACCAAGAGTTCGTTGGACAATCAGGTGGCGTCCTTAAAAGCGATTGCGCCTCCCGCGGCTAACGTCAAGCCTGCCTCAGAGGTTGTGCCTTCGATAGCCCTGACCAAGACCACGACCAGTACGAAACAAGAGCCGCAACAGCCGCAAGACGAAGCCAAGCAAACGATGGAGCACGAGATCAAACCGGCTCCCCCCGGCACCTTCGATATGTACGGCTTTGCCATGCTCGACGCCGGCTATAACTTCGGGCAGATCGATCCGAACTGGTTCGATACCATGCGACCGACCAAGCTGCCGGCGTTCGCGAACGAATTTGGACCTAGTGGGAGTGTCTTCTTCAGCGTTCGGCAAACGCGATGGGGCGTTAAGACAACGGTCCCCA
Organism: uncultured Acidobacteriaceae bacterium; assembly: GCA_963839215.1. GTDB lineage: Bacteria > Acidobacteriota > Terriglobia > Terriglobales > Acidobacteriaceae > Telmatobacter. Next base: position 296,056 of record CAWITZ010000006.1, read on the forward strand.
CGGGACTCGGGGATCTGAAGACGATCTTCGAGTTTGAACTGTTCGGCACTGGTGTCGACGCAGGCCAGACCACGTTTCGCCTTCGCCATGCGTGGGGCGAGTTGGGCCAGGTAGGCGCAGGACAAACCTGGAGCCCATTCATGGACCCCGATGTCTTTCCGAATTCGATTGAATATTGGGGACCCAACGGAATGGTCTTCTTCCGTAACATCCAGGCGCGCTGGACGCCCTGGCAGAAGGGTGACAGCAATTTCATGATCGCGGCCGAGAGACCCGGAGCCAGCGCTGACGAGGGCGTGTATGCAGGCCGCATTGAGTTAGCGGGGGTGACCCCGCAGTTCACCTTGCCCGACATATCGTCGCACGTCCGCTGGGCGGGAGAGAAAGGGCACGTCCAGGTCGCAGGCATCTTCAGAAAGATCAGCTGGGAAGATCTGAATGCAACTCCGGCGCTGAATATCCACGGCACGGTATACGGCTGGGGCATCAACGCAAGCGCAAATCTCAAGCTCAAGGCGGATACAGGGCGATTCTCGGTTGTCTACGGGCACGGCATCCAGAACTACATGAACGACGCGCCAATCGACGTCGGCATCAAAAACAATTTCGGCAATCCCACCAATCCTGTCACAGGTGAGGCACTGCCAGTCCTTGGGCTCGTCGCGTTCGACGACCACAACTGGAACGAAAAGTTCAGCACCACAATCGGATATTCCTACGAGAACATCTGGAACTCGGCTCAGCAATTGGGGTCCGATTTCCATCAGGGCCATTACGCGCTGGCCAATCTTCTCTATTACCCGGTCAAGAACGTCATGCTGGGCCCCGAGTTTCAATTCGGCAGGCGCGTGAACTTCGCCGACGGATGGAACTACAACGACTACAAGGTGCAGTTCTCGTTCAAATACAACTACGGGAAGACCGTTGCCTATGCGACGAAATGAGAGCCGGTAAATCCAGACCAGGCCTCACACAATCGCGACAGCCTTGAATGCGTCTTACGAAAAGGAGTCCAGAATGATCAGGAAGAGGATTTCAATTGCATTGCTCTTCACCGCGACGTGCATCGGGAGCGTTCTCCCCTATTCGGCCATTGCGCAACAGAGCAAGAACGTAAGTCCGGTCTCCCCCAGGCGAGAGCAGGTGGAGGCCGTTGTCAAAGAGGCATACGAGAAATTTAAGGGCGACACAAGCGGAAAGAACGCCGACTACATCCCGTATCTCGCGAAAGTGGATTCACACTTGTTCGGGATTGCGATTGTCACCACCGACAACCAGGTCCTCACCATGGGTGACGTCGACTATTCCTTCTCGATCCAGTCGATTTCAAAAGTGTTCACTCTGGCGCTGGCGATGAACGAACTCGGGGCCGACAAGGTCTTCGAGAAGGTTGGTTCTGAACCAACCGGGCGTCCGTTCAATTCGCCCGTTGCAGTTGTGGACATGCCCACGCACACTGGAAACCCGTTCGTGAACGCCGGTGCCATCGCGACCACCAGCCTTGTCTCCGGCTCTACGGCAGATGAAAAGTGGAACAAGATCCTTGACTTTTACAGCCGAGCAGCCGGAGACAAACTAAAGCTGATCGACGAAGTGTACAAGTCAGAAGCTGCGACAAACACCGGCAACAAGGCTCTCTCTTATCTCTTGGCAAAGTATGACCGCATCTACGCCGATCCGTTCGAGTCGGTCGATGTTTACACCAAGCAGTGCTCGGTTGGCGTAAACGCCACCCAGCTTGCTCGCATGGGCGCTACGCTGGCGAACAACGGAGTCAACCCCGCCACCGGCGAGCAGGTCATTAAGGCGGAGGACGTCCCTCACATTCTTAGCACCATGGCTATGGCAGGACTCTATGACGGTTCGGGCGGCTGGGCCTGGAAGGTAGGCTTGCCGGCAAAGAGCGGTGTAGGTGGCGGAATCGTAGCGATTGCGCCAGGCAAGGGCGCCATTGCAGTATTTGCTCCTCCACTGGATGAGGCCGGGAACAGCGTGAAGGCTCAGGAGGTAATCGACTACATCTCCGAGAGGTTGAATTACAACCTCTTTTCGCCTAGTTCAGTCAGCCTGAAATAGACCTCAGCGCGAGTCGAAATGCACGTGAACCGTCTGAACTCCTGGGGGATGCACCGAGTGACGCAGGCTATGCCTAAATGCAGGCTCTTTTTCATCCTCCTCGCGATTGTGGGGTGCTCAGGGCTCGCTCATGGCCAGGCGTCGGAGGGTCCGGTTAGTGGCGACGAAGGCGCACCCCCAACAACCGCCGAAGTGCTGAAGAAAGTGGATCAGCTGGTGCTACAGAATCAACTTCTTGAAAAGCAGAATCGGGAGCTGATGGAGCAAATCACGACGATGCGCGAGACACTGACAACCAGGCAGTCCGATGCTCCGGAAGCCGATGCGACAGCTCAAGCCCTTCGGCAGGCGGTTGCGAAAGAGATTGAGCCAACGGTTGCAGACGTGACTCCGCCTCAATTGGCCTATGCTTCTTTTTCAAAACCTCGAAACACGTCTGAAGCGTTGAATAAATCACTCGAAACAATCGGAAGGCCTATTGCCTCGGATGGAATGCCCTTACCTGCCGCCAGCATGGCGCAGGGGGATGACGGATCAACGAACTGGGGAACTTACAAGACCAATCAGGGTTTCAAAGTGGTCAATACTGAACACGGAGATATGAATATCAGCCTTTATTCATATTCACGCTACCTGAATCAAAAGGCTCTGGACCCGACGTATACAAGCTATTTCGGTGTCACAACCACCCTTCAGCAGCGGGAAGATTTCCAGCTTAATAAGGTGCAGATAAAGTTTCTTGGCTGGACGATGGACAAGAGGTTTCGGTACTTCTTATACGCCTGGACTTCAAATGCTTCCCAAGGCCTGCCCGCGCAGGTGGTACTGGCTGGGAACCTGAATTACACCTTCAACAAGTACCTCGCCATAGGATCGGGAATATTTTCATTGCCAGGCACGAGATCGGTAGAAGGCAACTTCCCGTTCTGGCTAAGCGTAGATTCCCGCCTGATTGCTGACGAGTATATGCGCCCCTCCTATTCATCAGGAGTTAAGGCTTCCGGCCAGATCACCAAAGGACTGGTCTACCAATCCATGATCGCCAACAACCTGAGCACACTGGGTGTAAGTGCCGCTCAGCTTCCGAATTACTTTAAGACCAATGCAACCGCGCTCGTCTGGATGCCGACGACGGGCGAATTCGGCGCCGGTTTTGGCGACTTTGAAGGCCATGAGCATGTGGCAACGCGATTGGCCGGCCACTTTACCTATAGCGAGGAGAACAAGCAGAGCCAGCCGGGCACCGATGATCCCGATAACACTCAGTTACGACTCTCCGATGGAACGATCATTTTCACGCCCAACATCTTCGGGCCTGGAATTGCTATCACCGACGCGGTCTACAAGATGACATCTTACGACGGGGGAATCAAATATCACGGCTACGCGCTTGAAGGCGAATTCTACCTACACTGGCTGAGCAACTTTAAGGGTCCGGGAACATCGGTCCTGCACTCGAACTTCGACCGAGGATACCAGCTCCAGGCCTCGGCGATGGTGGTGCCCAAGACTCTCCAGGGTTATGTTGGAGGCTCGGAAATAATTGGCGATTATGGACGTCCGTGGGACTTTCGAGCCGGCGTGAACTACTTTCCGTTCAAGAACCGAGTCATCCGTTGGAACACAGAGTTTCTCTATCTGTACCGGTCTCCAGTCGGCTACACCTCAGTTCCATTCCCATACGGCGGAACAGGACCGGTGTTCTATACGACTCTCGAAATGGCTTTCTAAAGGACCAAAGATCGAAATGAGGTTGACGGCTCGATGAAGTCCTCAGGAAAGGGAGTGAACAGATGACAAGGAGTTCCTTGCCTCGCAGTCTGATCCAAGCCACTCTACGGCTGTGCATTTTCCTGCTGCTCTCTTGCGCGCTTCTGTCCGCGCAGCCAGGCTCTCAGTCGCAGTATGAATTCAACGACAGTCACTTCCATCTGACCAATTACATACAGGAAGGTACCGATATTCACGACTTCTTGAACATCATGGGGGACAAGGTGGGTCGGGTGGCCTTGTTTGGAATTCCATTGCAACAACAGTGGTCCTTTCCTAACTCGGGCAACTTTGCACCCACGTACTACCTGCAGAGTGACGCGCCGCTCTACTATTACTCCTTCACAGACGCCTTTATCGCCATGGCATATCGCTCGCTTTCCAAGGAAGAACAGGCGCGCTTCGACCCAATGATTACGGGGTTCAACCCGACCGATATGTACGCAGCTGATCACATTCGCCGGGTACTACTCACATTTCCAGGTGTCTTCTCGGGCATCGGAGAATTTTCGATTCACAAGGAATTCGTATCAGCCAAGGTAGCTGGAGAGACCGCTTCGCTTACGAATCCCTCCCTTGACCGGATTCTGGACTTTGCCGGAGAAGTTGGTCTCGTTGCTCTGATTCACAACGACATGGATGTGCCGTTTGCCAAGGAGGGTTCGAAGCCAGCCTACCTTGACCAGATGAAGGCTCTTCTTAAACGCCACCCAAACACGACGATTATCTGGGCCCATACAGGAATGGGGCGAGTGGTTCACCCAATCAAGAATCACGCTGCAACTCTGGCAGAAATCCTCGAAGATCCGGCATTCAGCAATGTCTACTTCGATATCTCCTGGGACGAAGTGGCCAAATACATCGTTGCTACGCCTGAATCAACCAGAATCGCAGCCGACCTCATTAACCGTTTTCCGGACCGCTTCCTCTTCGGCAGCGACGTGGTGGCTCCGCCAAATCAGGAAAAATACCTGGCTGTCTACTACGAATACGAGCCGCTCTGGAAGCTGCTGAGCAAGGATGCAAGCGAGAAGGTGCGCAAAGGAAATTACGAGCGGCTCTTCGACGCGGCGCGTCCACGGGTCCGGGCATGGGAGGCAGCGCATACGAAATGACGAGGTCGCGTCGCCATTCTTTGGGAACAGAGGTTGGGGTTTTGTATCCCGCCGCCCCGGCCATCAAAACAGAAGGCTAAATTCAAAGGCTCTAGAAGTTGTAGCCGACGAACATGCGGAACACTGGCGCTTCCGCGGACCAAAGGGCTGTCTTCACCTCGACGAATGTCTTGTTCTTCTGTGCGCCCACGAAGATGTTAAAGCCGGTTTTGTAATCGAAATTGCTGAAACTGACGTCACCGCTGCTGGCGCTTTGACTGATGAAGTTGAACGATGGCCCCATGCCGAAGTACGGCACCCATTGACCGTGAAACGTCGAGCCGAAACGGTATTCCGCTTCCCCGTTGATGGCGTACATGTCCGTCAGCTCTCCGAAACCAAATTCGACGTTAGGCCGGAACAACAGGTGCGGACTGAAGAAGGGACCGAACTGCGCCTGGGGGCCGAACATAAACAACTCGGGGCTGAGTCCACTTCCAATTTTTCCGCCGACATGCCAACGGCGCGCTTCGCCCTCAATCTTCTTTGAGATCTCATTCACCTGGGGAGATGGCGGCATAGCTCCGCTATAGCGGCCGCACTAGCTGGGGCCGCACTGCCGGTCTGGATTACAGTGACGTTTTCAGCCTCTTCGGTGCCTTCTTGGTTCGGCGCAGAAGCTGTTACACGAATGCGGACACCCGCCTTCACCACTCCCGCGGGAAGAACGCCGGCGGCATAGGTGAAGAGATGATAATGGTTATCATCCGATCGAACGACCAGAGTATGCCTACTCGTCGAAACCACAGTTCCTTCAATGACATGGACATTTCCTTGCGTCTGAGCCGCTTGTGCCGGAGAGTCGGGAGGATCTTGTTCGGCCTGAACTGTTACGACCGCGAAGACAGACACACAGAATATAGAAAGAACGAGCAGGAAACGAGCTCGCATAGAAGCTTCTCCTTATGCTTTAGTTGGCGTGGATGATCAGAAAACAAATCGGTTTGCACTGAACCTGAATTCTGATGGACTTTTGAGGTAAGTTCAGTTCGTACAGCTTGCCCTTGCGAAGGAAATATGGCGTGGGTTTACTGCTGATCCGGCGTCGCCAGCGCCATGCCTCTTAGGATGCCCATGCTTGCGTTTTGGCCGTATTACGGGCAATTCTGAAACTTCGAATTTCGTCGGAACGAAGTTCTACGAGAAAATATCCACTATGTGACTGCATAATAAGGTTTTGGGAACTAGATCGGTTCTGGCATACACTCATTCTCAGCAATGAGACAGGCAATCACACAGAAATTGAAGCGATATCGCTCCGAGCTGCTCACCGGTACGCTGATCGCGCTTATGCTTGCATCGCCCGTTGATGACAGCATGCCGCGTGTGGGCGCGGTACTCGCCCTGCTGCAATTCCTCGCGCTCATCATCGGCGCTAGCTATATCGCAAATCGGCGGGTAGCCCTGCGGGTGGCGCTGCCTCTGGGCGGCGTCTGGCTCATCACTCGCTTTCTCGAAACATTTGGAGACGGCCGCTATGACTATGCGCATCTCTCTCCGGTTGTTGGACTGGTACTTTCCTGTGCCGTCCTATGGGCGCTCTTGAGCAGGTTTGGATCCATCTCGAGGGTCACCAGCAGCGTGATCTCTGAGGCCATCCTCACCTATCTGGTTTTCGCAATCGCTTTTTCTCAACTGTATTGGGTGCTCGACCACTTTCTGGTGCGCGTATTCGACAGGCCAGTTCCCTTCGGGCAAAGCAGCGCGTTTCTCTACTTCAGCATGATTACGCTCAGCGGGCTTGGTTACAGCAATATCTTTCCCACGAATCCCTTCATTCGGCTGCTCGCAGCTTTTGAAAACATGACAGGGATCTTCTACATCGCCATTGTCGTTTCCCGCCTTGTTGCGTCTTACCGCGCTCGCGCCGAACGCAAAGAAGAAAGAAAGCTCGACCAGCTCGTGAGCGCCGCGCACCTGGCAGCACAGGATCAGCTGCCGACTCACGACCGCTCCGCATAGGGAGACGGCATTGGTGGACGTATCTTCGCGAAGCGCGACTGTCGCCGTTGTCCGCTGCGACCAAGTCCTCGCAACGATTACTTTGTGTTGAAGTAAACCTTGGAAACCGGCGCGGTCGGCGAGAAGAAGCTGCTCAGCCAGGGCATATCTACGGTGAGGCACACCATCATCAGGGTGGCACAGCCTAGCACGGCGATCATGAGCCCCGGCTCCCGGTAAAGTTTTTCGGGATGCTCCGCTGGACTATTATCGCGGAATGCAAGAGAAAAGTAGATTGCCATCACGGCGGCAACCATCGGGAACGAAAGCACAAGTTCTATGCGATAGCGCATCAGAAAAGCGCCGAAAAAAAGCATCGCGGTGGACGCGTAAAACACTACCGAAAAAAGAAGGCGCTCTGGAGTGAAAAATGCCAGCGACGCCCGATATTTGCCGACACTGCCATCCCTTTGCAAGTGCCTGAACTCGGCGTAGCGCTTTAACGCCATAAAATAGCAGCCGACCATCCAGTAGCTCAAAAGCAAAGAGACTGGCGGAACACTGGAGGAAACGATCAGCCAGCCCGCAAGCAATCGCAGCGGATTGTTGATTGCCTCGGTCAGAACATCAACGTAGGGGATATCCTTGGTCCGCACCGGCCGCAAATTATAGGCACAGCCCATGACCAGCAGGATGACCATATTCCACCCAAACGCTGGTGATATTCGCCACGAAAGAGCAAGGCCAACAGCTCCGAGCGCGACCCATTGCACATAGGCAAGCGGGACATTCACCGCGCCGGAAGGTATGGGGCGGTTGCGCTTGATCGGATGGAAGCGATCAAACGGAGCATCGCAAATTTCATTGATGACGTAATTGCTGGATGCAATAAGCCCGACCGCAAGCAAGCCCAATACCGTCCTGGCCGCAAGATTCCGGTTGATCGGTACGCGGTTCAGCGTGAGGGCCACAACAATACCCGGGATCACAAAGACGTTCTTGATCCAGTGATCAAGACGCGCAATCTGAAGATGGGCCTTCAGAGAGCGTGCAACACCGCCGGGTTGCACGCGGGCAACAGCTTGATCTGCTGATCGATCCGATTCAGTCATCCGAACCTCGTAAACTCTGTCGCGCCGGTCATCGGACAGCTGCGATCGCGAGCTACCGAAGCAACCACCGCATTGCCTTTTTGATCGATCATGCCTTTGCCGATGCCTCCCACGGCAGATTCGCTGGTATTTCGCTGCCCTCGGCGAACGAGCGCCGCGTGTAAACCCATAGATAAAACACCGCCATAACCAGCAGCGCAATAGATGCCGGACGAGTCAGCAGCAAGGTTAATATTCTCTCGCCATTCCAGTCGCCTCCACGTTTACCTTCGAGGCGAGCTCGAGCAGAATCGCAAGAAAAATATCTCCGGTCAGCACGATTCCCGCCATAGAGTGCGTTTGGATTGTAAGGATCACAACCATGCAAGAGACAGCGCGTCCCGTAATACACACCCTCAAAATCAATAAATGGCCCGTAGGCGGTCTTACGTCCAAGGGAGCAGCCCCAGAAAATCGAGGCAGCGTAGCTTATGAGGAGAAGCCACAATACCGAGCCACGCATCTTCGTCATTGGCATAGAGATTAACTGCAATGGCCTGACAAGCCGGCTGTCTGAACCAGGCTTTGCGGTGGCGATGGTTCTGCAAAATTCCTCGTACCGTCGTACCTGACATCGGTTGCCTCGATCCCTTCTTAGGAATTCTCCGCGTTTCCTGAATAGTAGTGCTGCGTAACTTTTCTGCCCGATGCAACGTAGCGCGGGTGTCGCGAGATTCCCCACTTGTGTGCGACAAAGCCCAGCGTGGTGCTTAACACACCCAAGCCATACGTGACACTGCGCTTGAAGCTAATCGACGAAGCTTCTTTGAAATATTTTGTCGGGCATGAGATTTCGCCAATGTTGAATCCGAACATCACCGCCTGGGCAATCATCTGGTTGTCGAAGACGAAATCATCCGAGTTCTCCAGCAACGGAAGCGTCTGAAGCAATTCGCGCGAAAAGGCACGAAACCCGGTGTGGTATTCGCTCAGCTTTACGCCGAGAAACAGGTTCTGAAATGCCGTGAGAAAACGGTTGGAAATGTACTTGTAACGAGGCATCCCGCCACGAAGCGCGCCACCACCGAGGATTCTCGAAGCCAGCACCATGTCATAAACGCCGCTGGCAATCATTCCGGACATTGCGGGGACCAGCAGCGGAGTGTACTGGTAGTCGGGATGCACCATCACCACGATGTCGGCCCCGGCGGCAAGCGCCTCCCGATAACACGTCTGCTGGTTGCGCCCATAGCCGTAATTCGCATCATGCACGAACGTCTTCACTCCGAGATTTCTTGAAAGCATCGCGGTCTGGTCTCTGCTCGAGTCATCGACAAGAATCTTGATATCGACGACGTCAGAGAGCTCCGCCACCGTAGCTTCCAGAGTCTTCTCGGCATTGTATGCGGGCATCACGACCGCTATGCGCTTACCGTTAATCATCTCGCCCCCTATATACCAATGATTGTCTCTGAAATCTACAGATCTTTCGCCTACTGCGCACTGCCTCTTACCTGCTCAGTCAACCCAAATGGAGATAGACGTCGTCAGGAGTCGCATCTGGCTACACCATCCACACTTTGCGGTCTCGAAAATACTGTAGCAGTTCCCGATTGTGCGCCGCGTCCATCTCCCGCGCCCAGACCACCTTGGCATTATCAATATCAGCGGCATTGTAGACCCAGTCGTCACCGGGCTCGTGCAGCGGCGAGTAGCGAACGACCACAAGCTGCCCGCCCGGCAATCCTGCCAGCTCACGTCTGATTCGGTCTCTCTCGAGTCCCAGCCCCTGCGGGCCATACCATGTGCCAAAGCCCTCCGTGGTCCCATCCGCATCGATCACGCCTTCACCGATGCCTCCTGTGGCAGATTCGCTAGCGTTACCCTGCCGGCCGCAAACGAGCGCCGCGCGTACGCCCACACATAAAAGACCGCCATCACCAGCAACGCCAGCGATGCCGGCCGGGTCAGCAGTACAGTCAGTATCTTTCCTGCCATTCCCGTCGCCTCCACAGTCATCTTCGAGGTCAGTCGGAGAAACCCTACCAGAAAAATATCCCCTGTCATCACGATTCCCGCGCCGGTCACGATGACCGCAAGCCATCCGATCAGGCCACCCTCAACCCAAAGCAGGGCGCATGCGGGAATGCTCAGCAGGAGAAGCTTCGCATCATAGGTCCGATGGTACGTGACAAGCACGGTCAGAGGCACAATTGCGGCAAGCGCCAGCCAGATTCGCTCGGACGATGCCTGCCTCCGAACTCCAGCCGCCAAACAAATCGCGGCGAAGGCTCCGCAAACAAGGTAATTCACCGGAATATAAATTCGCGGATCGTTTGAGAAGATGCGGATTATGGTCTGCAGGCCAATGACTCCCGCAATCGAGCTTGCGCTGGCCGAGTTTGGCCCTGGATCGCTGGCGCTTCCAGGAGCTGCATTCTGGATCAGATTGTTGTGGAGTTCCGGCCACCAGTGCGGCGCAGAGTGCGACATCCAGGCCAGGGCTATGAGGAAGAACACTGTGGTCAACGCCAGCACCTGCAGTGCCCGCTTTCTGAAGGCGCCGCCGGCTAACAGCAAATACAGCCAGATAAGTCCGGAGTCATGGGGCTTGAGCAGGAGACTAATCACAAGGCACAGAACGCCCACCAGAGCGAATCGCGTTTCGACGAAGCACCAGACCGCGATGACGCACGTGCCGACAACAATACCGGCTGAGTTTCCACTGCCTGCCAATACCTCACAATTAAGCAGCATGATCACGACGAGGGCCGTTGAAATACCGAATGACCTGGAACAAGCCAGGTCCCATATCAGGTACGCGGCCAGTCCAAAAATAGCGGACGATATGCCGGACCATAGCACGGCCGCCCATCCCCATGACAAAACAGCAAAGGGGGCAACTAACAGGAATGTCGTCGGCAGGTATATAAGCTGGATAACTATCTGGATATGTGAGTCAGCCCGAGGAGCAATATCGCCCTTCTGCTCGCGGTAGAAAGCATACAGCTGGTCCTGATTATAAGGATCCTGGCCATGTATCAAACAGCTCGTTGCGTAATAGACACATTGAAAATCGATCATTCCCCAAAGTTTGTTACGAACCAGCGAGTGTGCCCAAACCAGCGACATACCATAAGCAATGAATAGAACTGCAACCGTCACAGAACGGCGAATGCTGGTCATCGTCCTTCGTCTCCCTGAACAAACTCCAGCAATTGCGGACACAGAGCGACGATCCGCCGAGGCGGCTGAAATACCAGGACAAGAGGATTTCGGCACGATTTACTCATTTGACTCATAGGGTGAAAGAACTCGATCTCCGGGCAGGTCTGGCTGCACCAGCCACACCTTGCGGTCATGATAATACTGAAAAAACTCACGATTGCTCACTTCATCCATTTCTCGCGCCCAGATTACCTTCGCATTCTCAATATCCGCCCGATTGTAGACCCATTCGTCCTGCGTTTCGTGAGTCGAAGAATAGCGGACAAGGGCCAGTTGCTTGCCCGGCATCGTCTCCAATGAATTCTTGACCGCCGCCCTCTCTGTGCCAAAGTGGTCTGGTCCATACCAAAACTCGGTCCACTCGAAGACCGGCCACTCACGGGGAGCTAGATGCAAAGGGCGGTCAGCCACGCGGACAACCGCCAACACAAGGCACGAAACGGTGATCAGGCGCAACGTGGTCTTGCCTGTCTCTCGACCCTCCGGCTTCCATTGCCTCAAGTGTCGCATCGCTTGTAGTCCAACCGCATACATCGCGGCAGTGAGTGCTGCCCAGTAGTGAGGAGTGAAAAACACCACGATCGACGTCCCCACGAACAAAACGCACAGCGAGTAAACGAGGAAACGCGTGCGGCGGTCCAGAAACACTCGACGCAGCATGATCAGCGGAGGCAAAAGTAAAAATCCGGCAAAGAAGAGTACGCCGTCGAGATTCTTCGCCGCGGTTAATCCCACGTATCCGGAAAACGTCTGAAACGGCTTGTACGCATTCATCTCGACGGTGTGATAGAAGTTTCTCATTTCTTCATGTCGAAAGTGCGGTTCAGGTTTCGGATGTTGCCAGAAATAGTAGGGAACAGCTGCATAGGTGGCACGATTGAGGGTGTATGGCAATGTATACGGACTGCCAAAGGCTCGATAGTTGTAATATCCCAACCATGCAAGGGCGCCAGCGAGCATCACGCATCCAATCGCTGTAGCGGCCGGCAGGCGCGGTGACATCATTCGACTGCGGAACGCCCCGCGAAGGAAAAAAAATGGCACCGTTAAGACACAGCAAAACTCCTTCATAGGGCCGGGTATATGCCAGCGTCACGATTCCAATTGCCAGCACGAACACATGCCTGAGTCGCACTTTCCGCCTGAGACTCGGAAGTGAGCCGAGCACAAGCGCACCGCCCAGAGCCGCAAGTGCTCCACCCCCGTGGTAGGTGTTGATCCAATAACTAAACAGGGCCAATCGAACGACTGCGAGCGCTCCTCCCAACAAGGCCCACGTCGGCGGCAACCACGCCTGCAACATCCAGCAGATGGCAGCGCACATCAGTGCATTCGCAAACAAAAGACCGTACCACGGATGCCCAAAAAGCACCTGGCCAAGCGCCATGATCAGTCCAGGGCCTGGAAAGTACATCGACGTGTAGGTGGGCTGCATCGAGATGTGGATCGATTCAAAATGTACCCACATTGGCGGCGTAGGATTTGCGAGCCGACCGTGCGCGAAGGTATCCGCCGCCAGCAGAAAACTGAAGTCATCAGGAACGAACGGCAGTGGAATTGGAAACCATGGCAGAAGCGCGAGGCGGCCAACCAGGGCCGCAGCTCCCGTGACGAATACCGCCAGGTTCTTCCTGCGTGCCAGCTTTCCCAGCTTCCGTTCGATTTGAGTAAACCAGCGATTGCCGAGCCGCGGAAAAGCAAACGCGATCCCCATGGCCATCAAAGTTAGGACGCCTTCGATAAATGCAAGTGAGATGCCTGAGGCAGGCGGGGAAGATTGAAGCATATCTAGGCTATAACACAATCTTTAAGGGCTTCGGCGGCTTGTGCGCGTGGAGCGCAAACTGAGGTCATGAAAGGGATAACAGAGCTTGAATCCGCGGCGCGCTGCTACCCTTCGGCCCTCACCAGCACGCAGGTGATGTTGTCGTGACCGCCGGCATTGTTGGCCGCCTCGATGAGGCGCCCGCACAACTCCTCAAGCGGCCGACCACTCGCGAGAAGCTCTTCAATCTCGTGGTCGGCAAGTTCCCGCGTAAGGCCGTCGGTACACAGCAGAAAGAGATCGCCCGGTTCAGTCTCAATGCCAAAGACATCGGGCGTCACGCACTGCTGCGTTCCCAGCGCGCGCGTGATCACATTCTTCAATGGCGAGCGCTGCGCCTGGGTGCGCGTCATGCGGCCCAGCCGCACCTGCTCTTCAACCAGGGAGTGATCGAGGGTCAACTGTTCGAGGCGGTTGTTACGCAGGCGGTAGCAGCGACTGTCGCCCACATTCAGCACCCACGCATGGCGCTCTTGCACGGCAAACGCAACCAGAGTGGTGCCCATGCCGCTAAGTCTTGGATTGCGCTGCGCTCTCGAAAAAATCGCATCGTTGGCAGCAGCAATTGCGCGCGTCGCCGGGCTCGGCATGGAGTCCGCCCGGTTCGGCATGGAGATGGACTCGTCTCGGCCACTGCCAGCAAGCCGATGGAGAACCTCATCGACGGCGATCGAGCTGGCAATCTCGCCCGCGGCCGCGCCACCCATGCCATCGCAGACTACGAAGACGCCGTCTTCCACCGAGTAGCCAAAGGCATCCTCGTTCGAAGAACGTTTGCGGCCTCGATCCGTCGATGCCGACGCCACGTAATGTATCACGGCCGTTGCCAAGGCAAATCCCCGCAGGCAAGTCTACACCCCGCGCCGGGTAGACCAAAACCCAAACTGTCCGCCACTGAGGCTGCCTCAGGGTTGGCGAGGGGGATCCGGGACCGCAGCCGCCGAACTCACCGAGAGGTCATAAACCTGGATCGCGCCCGCATTCAGCACCGCCACACGTCTGCCCGAAGGCGAAATGCCGACGTTACCGCCGCCGTCGAGCACCGGATCTGCCGGGGCCAGCAGTAGCCGCCTGCCTGCCACAGCGTCATAGACCTCCACCATTTGCCCGGTCACATCATCGAAACTCAAGGGCGAAAAGACGTCCACCGCATGCGAGACCGTGAGCGTCTCCCGCGCCAGCCGCGACCCATCCGCGGCCGTAATCAGCAGCGGCCATACCTGCGTCGGCGGGCTCGGCGCATCCCAAAAGCGGTGGCCTTCGGTCGAAACTGCTACCAGCTTCCGTCCTCCCTGGGCAGAACATGTATTCGCCACCACCTCGTTCCGAGCAACAAAAATAAGAGGCGGCTGGCACGTGGAATCGAGCCTGGCCAGCACCTTGTTGCCGCCCGTGAAGTAGTTGAGGTTCAACACCCACTCATGTCCCGACGCCGGCAGCACTTCAACGTAGCCGTCAGGACTGATCGGCAACTGCACGACGCTGTGCACCCGGCTCACCAGCATCACCTTGCCGGAGTCGCGCTGCAGGATCCGTAGAACCGTGTCCTGTTGCGGGTCCTTTTCATCGTCGCCGAGCAAGGTCACGCTGGCCTGCGCCGTCACCGGACTGCCGACATCTCCGGATTTTGCTTTCGTGGCCGAAGGCTCAACTGAGTCGGTCACCAAGTATTGCTGCGTCGGGTCCATCTGCAACCACAACAGCGGCCCAGGAAAGTGCAACAGCGGGGTGAGCTGCAACGAGGCGTCGCCTTCCTTCAGCGTATCGCCATCGCGCAGCAAGAAGTGGCCGCTCTTCCCTGTCCACACGTAGCGATCGGTATCGTGCAGGTTCCATTGGGCCTCCGCATCCACGGATCCGCCAGGCAGCGATAGCACCACAGCACGAATCTGCCGCTGGTCGGTGCCGTACTGCGTGCGATGAATCAGGCCCGGCGCGCGAAAGGTAAACAGCAGGTGATCTTCGTCGAGAAAGTCGAGCGAGACCAGGCTCTCGCGCTGCCCCCGGTAGTAAGCCCCCGGGGCATAGAACCCCAACGGTTCCACAGGAATGCTGAACGCGGGTGGCTGCGAGGCCTTGATTCCCTGCCCGTCGGGGGGCTGGTCCGCAGCTTTCTTGTGCCGGACCCCGGCCAACGCGGCATCAGGCACGCACAACAACACCGCAGCCGCCAATCCCGCCAAAGTACCCGCTCTGGGGAGCCAATGAACCATCGCTAGCTATTCTCACCCATCGGCGCAGGTTTTGGCAGCCTCTGGAGAGCCGCGGCCTGTATGCGACAGTAAAGAAAGGAATGGCAAGTCAGACTAAAACCGACCGCCGGGTGGCGTTTCTGGGCTACGGAGCCTGTGCGCTCGCCGGATGCCTCTGGGGCACCGGCTTTTACTTCGGCCGCCTCGCCCTCAACGAGATGAGCGTGGAGTACATGGTGCTCTACCGCTTTCTATTTGCCTGCATTGGCATGCTGCCGGTAGCGCTGCTGCACCGTGTTCGACTCACGCGGCACGAGCTTTCGCTCCTGCTTCTTTTGGCTTTCTTCGGCGTTCCCGTTCAGTTCCTCATTCAGTTTCACGGCCTGGCTCTTACTACCGTGAGCCATGCTTCGCTCATGGTGGGCTCAATGCCCGTATTGCTGGGCGTGGGTGCGGCACTTTTCGCTGGTGAACGGCTGGACCTCGTCGGCTGGTCCGCGCTGGTGGCTTCCACCATCGGCGCGGCGCTTATCGTTCTCGGCGGCCACCGTGCTTCGGGCGTCAGCGGCGGCCCTTCGCTCGAGGGCGATCTGCTGGTCGTTCTATCGCTCTGCACGGCCCTCGCCTGGATCCTGCTGAGCAAGAAACTCATGCTCACCCACAGCCCGCCGGTGGTCTCTGCCTACACCGTCCTTGCAGGCACGGCAATGCTCATTTTTTGGGTACTGGGGCCCTGGCTGGTAAATCCGCTCTTAAGCCGCAAATATCCTGCCCCGCCATTCGCCCACGTCAGCAGCACCGCATGGATTGCGCTCGCTATCGGCGGCCTCGCATGCACAGCGACCACCACGCTCCTATGGAACTGGGGCATCCACCACGTGCCTGCTTCACGCGCTGGTGTCTTTCTCAATATTGAGCCGGCGCTCGGTTCCATCCTGGGCGTCAAGCTGCTGGGCGAGCACCTGGGACCCTACGCCTGGGCCGGCGGCGCCTTGATCCTCGGCGCAGCCATCGTGCTCACAACACGAGGCCACGAGCCCCCGCCCGAAGTCATCCTTGAGTGAGCTACAACCTTTGGTAGGACGAAGGTCCGCAAGCACTCCACCGAAGCGTTATTGTCCCTGAGGCCCACCGATTCAACAATGGAATCAACTTTCAGGAGATACTTCGGTGGCACCCTCGAACGGCTTGGCCTGGACACACGCCTGCGTGGTCGGAGTGAAGGCGATGGACGACCAACATGGCATCCTGGTGGATACCTTGAGCGAACTGCGTCAGCAGATTGCCCGCGGCAACCCCAGCGATGAACTCAACCGCCAGATGGAGCGGTTGGTCGAATTCACGCGCCTGCACTTTGGCTGCGAGGAGAGCCTGCTCGAGCGCTATGGCTTTCCCGGCCTGCAGGAGCATCGTGCCGCGCATCAGAGCCTTCTCTGCCAGATCGACCGCGCAGCCGAGCACGGCGAAAGCGGGGAAAAGACTAAATTTCAGAGGCAGCTTGGCTCGCTAAGCTCCGCGTACATGGAGCACATTGAGGAAATGGATCGCCAGTACGGCGCGTGGCTCAACGAACTCGGCGTCTACTAGACAGGCCGGCTGCACTCACGCTTCAAAGGAAAGCTGCGTTGAAGCAAAGAGCGGAGCGGGCTTTGGCTCTGACGCCAGGTCATAGACCAGTCTCTCCAACACCAGCCGCTTGTCAGGCGGCGAAGAACGCAGCTCCACATCAGCACGGGCAATCAGGCGCAGCGCGTGCGTCAGTTGGCGGCGGCTCTTGTAGCGGCGCGCCTGGCGAATCAGGTCGTCTGCCGCAAACGGCGGCATGCGGAAACCCTGCCACAAAGCCTGCCAGATGGCACGCGAGTCGCGCACATTCTTCTCCAGAATCACGAGCATCTGCCTGAAGGTGCGCGCCAGCATGTAAAGGTGCCCAATCGCCGCATCTTCCCCCGCGTCTGAGCTGTTGAGCAAACCTTGCAGCAGCGCCAGAGCCCGTGCCCGATTACGCGAGCTGATGGCATCGGTCAGCTCATACAGCGAGCGCTGCTTCGCGGCCAGCACCATCGTTTCCACGTCACCCAGTGTGATGCGGCCACGCCCCAGCGTATAAAGCAGCAACTTTTCGAGCTCCGAGGCAATCAGCATCATGTCCGCGCCCAGCGCGTCCACCAGTTCACGCGCCGCGTCGGGCTCCATGCGCACATCCGCCTCCTGGGCGGTAGCAACAGTCCAGCGCATCGCGTCCTCGTCGCTTACGCGCGCCAGTTCTACCATGCCGCAGTGTTCGCCCAGCGTTTCTGTCAGGCGCTCGTAACGATTCTTGTCATCCATCTCCATGCGCCGTGCGTCCGTCGGGATACGAAGAAAGTCGGCAACGAAGATCAGCAGTGCCTGCGGATTGGGCGAGCGGAAATACTGCGCCAGCGCAGCAAACTCGTCCTTCTTCGCACCGCGTGTATAGAGCAGGCGCACGTTGCGCACAAAGATCACCTGGAATGGCGCCATCAGAGACGGAGTTTGCGCTCGATCGAGCACTTCAAAGATCGATGTGTTTGCCAGATCAAGATCGGAGAGGCAGAAATCCCTGAGCTCTGAGGGGACAAAGGCCTTCAGCACGGCGGCCCTGCAGCGGTCGAGGAGAAATATCTCGTCTCCCGCCAGCACGTATCCCGCACGAAGCTGACCGTTGCCCGCACCCGCGGCCTCAACCTCAGCCACGAACCGGCCCACTGCGTTGAATCCGGCGCCCCAGCGCGAGCCGCTCAATGGTTCTCTCCCCAGGTGCCCAAGATCAACATGCACCTTAAGAATATCGTGCCCAGAATACCCCACCCGAAGCGGTAGAGCGATCCCTCGATCCGGTGCGGTGTCATCCAAGGCAATGGTGTGCTGCCCGGGTACTCGAAAGCGCGCTGAACGCTCGAAAGCATGTTAACTATTCGATTAGTAACCAAGTTATCTATGGATTCGCTAGAGACTGACGTAACCGCTGCGGGCCCATGCTGATGCCTCAGCCGGTTGCGCTTGAAACCCGCGGTGGCTATTCTGAGGCAGCCGAATCACTCGGCGAGATGTGCGTTTCCCTCCCCCTCGGGCCCCAATGAGAGCGGCGCAAGGATTCTGGTTCCTAATTCATGATTCCTTGCTCCGCTTTCGTATTTTTCGAGGCCTACAGCCCTTCAAGCACATCGGCAACCAGCGCCCGCGCAAAGTCTCGTGAGAACCTTTGAATCGCCCCTGGGCTCTCGTCGAAATAAACGGGCAGGTCGGTCGTTGACTCGTATTGCTGGCGGAAAACGTAGTTCTTGTTCTCGTAAAGAACCTTGCCGTCCCGCGCCGTGAGATTGACTGACGCTACAACCGTGATGAGAAAGCTCGACGACTGCTGCGTCGACGTGTTGTAGGTCAAGGGTGCCACGGTCTCCTCCAGAATCGTACCGTGCACAATCACGTCCGGATCGTCCGTTGTGTCGGGCGTAATGCGCATCCGCGAGCGCTGGGCAAATTCGTGAATCACCGCCTGCGTCATCACAACTTCGGTGTGATAGGTGTCCGTCTTCGTGGCAAAAACCGGCACCGCCAGCGTGCGCGTATCCGGAGGCAGGTGCGTCGCCGGACCCAGCGTGTGATAGCCGCAGCCGGCAAGAGCCGTCAGGCCGGCAAACGAGAAAAGAATCGCCAGGATGCGCATGCATCAATCTTAGAGCACTCTTCCCGCATCGCGGCGCGTACCATCATCCGCATGACATGGATTGGATGGGCGCTGCTCTCAGCCGTCTTCGCCGCCGCCACCGCGTTACTGGCGAAGGTGGGCGTCGCGCATGTGGATTCGAACCTCGCCACCGCGATCCGCACCACCGTGGTGATGGTCTTCGCCTGGGGAATTGCGCTAGCCCTCGGCAAACATGGCGAACTCCGCATGCTCGATCGCCGCACCGTGCTTTATCTCTGCCTCTCGGGGTTGGCAACGGGCCTCTCATGGCTCTGCTACTTTCGCGCGTTGCAACTCGGCCCGGCCTCGCGTGTCGCTCCGCTGGACAAGCTCAGTGTGCCGCTCGTAATGATTTTCGCGTGGCTCCTGCTCGGCGAAAAGCTGAATGCGGGAGCCTTGATTGGCGGCGCACTCATCACCATCGGCGCCGTTGTGATGGTGCTTGCATGATGCCGCAGTGCAGTGCCGATGTATGATGCGGGCATGAAACGCGGACTTCTCTCCGTCCTCCTCTCATGGAGCAGCGGCAAAGACAGCGCATGGGCCCTCCACCTGCTTCGCCAGAATCCGCAGATCGAAGTCGTCGGCCTGCTCACCACACTCAACAGCGAATTTCAGCGCGTGGCAATGCACGGCACGCGGCGGTCCGTGCTCGAAGCGCAGGCGCATGCGGCCGGGCTGCCGTTGTGGGTCGTGCCCCTGCCCTGGCCCTGCCCCAACGAAATCTATGAGCGGCGCATGGCCGAAGCCTGCGAGCGCGCAATCGGCGCAGGCGTGCAAGGGGTTGCCTTCGGCGACCTCTTTCTGCGCGACGTTCGCGCTTACCGCGAAGCGCAGCTCAAGCCGACTGGCCTTGAGCCGATCTTTCCGCTGTGGGATCTGCCGACACCCGATCTCGCGCGCGAAATGATCGCCGGCGGCCTGCGCTGCAAGCTCGCATGCGTCGACACGAAGCAACTTCCAGCATCGTTTGCCGGGCGCGACTTTGATTCGGCTTTACTGGCTGAGCTGCCCGCCTCCGTCGATCCTTGCGGCGAGAAAGGCGAGTTCCACACCTGCGTCTATGACGGACCCATCTTCTCCGAACCCATCAACCTTGACGCGGGCGAAGTGGTAAACCGCGATGGATTCGTCTACGCGGATTTCCTTGAAAAAGAAACGACCCAGGCTGCCCTGGGCCGTTAGTTCCGTGAATTATTCTGAGCCGCAGGTTTGTTAATTCAGTGCCGGCAACCCTGTCTCACTCGCAGGCGGCAGCGTGTGGTTTGTCCACCACTGATCCCACACCACGGCGCGAAACTTGTCCGAGCGGTCAACCCACAGCTGCGTCGCCGAGTTAAAGCGCGCCATGTTGTTGGGCAGCCAGTACGGGCGGTTCACATGCAGCCATGCCTGCTCGTATAGCTGGCCCAGCAGCGCGTAGCCGTCGCGCATGTCCTCAAAACGTCCATTGTTCGACTGGATGTTCTCGAGCAGCACATCGACTTCCTGCTGACGGCTCTTGTCGCCTGCAAGCGCCAGTGCCTGCTTGTAGTCCGCAACGCACTCAGCCGCCGCCTGAAACTTCCAGCCGATAAAATCAAGGCGCCGTGCTCCTAATTCCATCGCGTCGAGCGCCTCCTCGTTATCCAGCTTGCCTGCCACGCGTGCCTGCGCCAGCAGTGCGATCGCTTTCTCCGCATCGAGACGCAATTCACCGGCCACGGGCAGCAGCTTGACTGAGACCTTTCTGCCCGCCGGCGAGAGAGGATCGAGCCAGAACCATTCGTCCTGCCCGTCTTCGAGGTCTGCCTTCTTGAGCGTGGCGTGGGCTGCCATCAACGCGCGCTGTGCCTCGCTGATCTTACCGGTTGCATCATCGTGAAATGCCTGCCCGTACGAAGCAGTAAAGGCATCTTCTGAGCTCTCGCCGTTCTGCCAGCCGGCCGCCGCGCCAAAGAGCACGCCAAACCAGTTTTCGTCGAAGATGCCCTCTCCGTCGTCGTTCCATACCGTGTTCAGCTCGCCGGTTGCGCCGAGTTTCTGGCCATCGCGCACAAAGGCGCGTATGTTGCCCAGCGCTTCATTGTTGTTCGGATAAACACGGCTCCAGTTACTCACTCCCGGCGCAACCCAGGTTTCGAGTCCCGCCTTGGTGAACGGCAGAATCAGCGGCGTAAAATCCGGCTCCGCATCATACCGCCACGGCACAGCGATCATGTCCTTGGGCAGCGTGCCCACAAGCTCCGGCGAGTTCACCGCCACATCGCCCCAGAAGAGCAGCCGCTTGTTGTAGGGAGCCAGCTGCTGATGAATCTTCGAGAGAAATTCAAGGTACACCGCGCCAAGCCCGCGCTTCGTCACTTCATCGCGCGTGCGTCCCAGGCCCAGCTCAAAGGTTTCATCGGCGCCGATATGCGCGTAAGGCGCGGGAAAGATCTTCGCCAGCTCCCCGAACCACTCACCAATCTGCGGCAATGAACCCGCATCGCCCGGTGCCAGCACCGCGCCGTGCGGTGTCTCTGCAAGGTGCGAATACTCTTCGAACTTGAGCACGTGATGCAGGTGCCCAAACGACTCCTGCTCCGGGATCACCATGATGTGATATTTGGCCGCGTACGCCACCATCTCACGCGCCTCGTCAGGGGTCATCGCGCCACCGGGAAAGGCTGCTACCGGCGTCGATGCATACGCAAAGGTGTGCTCAAAGTACGGCGAGAAGACATTCACCTTGTAGGCCGCCAGGGTGCGAAGCTCGCGCTTCACAAATTCCATCTTCGGCAGCGGCCCACGGGACCAGTCATCGCTCAACCCGCGGTACTTCATGGCAGGCCAGTCGCGCACCGTCGGCACCAGCAGCACGGCATCCTTGCCTGAGCCGCGCACAAGCTGCTTCACCGTCTGCGCACCGTAGAAAAGCCCCGTTGAGGTTTCTGCAATCACCGCGAGGCCGTGCTTGCCGTCCGGCACAATCGCGTAGCCCTCATCGTGCATGGCCGGCTCGAGCTTCACATGGTTCTCGTCCAGCAGCTTTTTCGCTGCAGGGCCCTCGGCCGGCTCAAGACGAATCACCACGCCCTTCAACGACGAGTTCGCGCCGCCACGCGCAAGAGCTTCCTCCAGATCCTTCGCGGCAAACTCATCCTCCGCATTCTTCGCAGCCGACACCGTCACACCGGAGTCGCCAATTGCAAGCGACGCCACCGCCGTACACTCACGGGGCGCGGGAACAACTTTCAGGTCCGCGCAGGAAGGCGCGGCAGGCTGTGCTTGAACGCCGAGAGCGGCGCACACCAATAGGGCCGGGACCAATGGAAAATGGAGACGCATAAGCTCCTTCAATGAACCAGTTTGGTTCAAAGGCTAACGCATCGACGGCCTCTATGTACACCCGTAGTTAATTGTTTAGGCTCGAAATGATCAAAATGAGTTTCCCTGATTGCCCAAACGCTCGCCTATTCAAGCGTCCGAAGCGCGGGGTAGAGCTTCCTCCACTGTGCGTATCCCGACTTATAGGCGGCCAGATCCGCCGGATCCGGCTCGATCCGCTGCGCCACGTCGATCGCCTGCGCACAGGCAGCATCGAGGTTCGCCCAGTGCCCCACGCCAACCCCGGCCAGCAGCGCTGATCCGAAGGCGCCGCCCTCTTCTGCCGTCAGCACTTCCACTGGAAGCCCATAGATGCCCGCCTGAATCTTCCGCCACAGCGGGCCCCGCGCACCGCCGCCACCGAGCCGCACAGCGCTCACCGGAATGCCCAGTTCGGCAAAGAGCGTGAAAGTGTCTTTGAGCGAGTACGCCACACCCTCAAGCACCGCCCGCACAAAATGCGCGGCCGTATGCACAGTCGAAATGCGCGCGAACGCCGCACGCACTTCAGGATCGAGATGCGGCGTACGCTCGCCCAACAGATACGGCGCCCATTCCAAACCTTCGCTGCCCGCGGGAACCTTCGCCGCCCCGGCCGTCAGCGCATCGTAATCCTGGTTCGCGAAGAACGTCTCTTTCAGCCAGCGGAAACTCAACCCTGCCGACTGCGTCACGCCCATCACGTGCCACACGCCCGGCACTGCGTGGCAAAAGGTGTGCAAACGCCCCTTCGGATCCTTCGTCGGATGCGCCGTTGCCGCAAACACCACGCCCGAGGTGCCGATGGTTGCCGAAACCGAACCAGGCTGCAAAATGCCCATGCCCACTGCGCCCGCACCCTGGTCGCCCGCACCCGCCACAACCGGAGTTCCCGCCTTCAGACCCGTTATGCCGGCTGCGCTCTCGCTGATGAGCGCGCACACCTCGGGTGACTCGTACACCTTCGGCAGCCAGCTCTCGGGAATCCCCGCGGCTTCCGCCACTTCTTTTGACCAGCGCCGATGTGTCACGTCGAGCAGCAATGTGCCAGAGGCTTCCTGTACGTCGATCGCGAATTCACCGGTCAGCCGATAACGCACATAATCCTTCGGGCACATTATGTGGCGAATCCTGGCAAAGATCTCCGGCTCATGCGTCTTCACCCACAGCAATTTGGTCAGCGTGAAATTCGGCAGCGCCGGATTGCAGGTAAGTTCGATCAGCCGCTCGTAGCCGATTTTTTCTGTCAGCCAGTCGCACTCCGGCTGCGTGCGCGTATCGCACCAGATCAGGGCCGGGCGCAGCACGTTGCCGTTTTCATCCAGCATCACCGCGCCGTGCATCTGGCCCGTCAGGCCGATCGCCGCAATGGGCTGTTGTGGCTCGGGCGCCGCGGCAATCGCATAACGAATCGCATCCTGCGCAGCGCGCCACCAGTCCTCGGGATCCTGCTCAGCCCAGCCGGGATGCGGTGTACGAAAGGGGGCGTGTTCGCTTGAAGCGCCGCTGATCAGCTTGCCATCTGCATCCACCACCACGGCCCGCGTGCCGCCCGTGCCTACATCCATTCCCAGGAACCACATGCTCTTGCTCCCTTGCTAAATCGGTTTTCTCAGCGTTGGCAGCATAGCAGCTTTGGTGCATGCCGCGAAGCTCGCGCGACGCTGTTTCTTCATTCCGCGAAAGACGTGCGGTCCTGTACACTCCCGATACGCCGGGCCCATTTCCCCACCCAATCAGGCTATTCAACCTGTATCAAGAAAGGGTCACCACTGGATATGTCAGACATCAGGCCAGATCAAATTCTCCAGATCGGCATGGGCTTCTTGGCATCCAAGACGCTGCTCAGCGCCGTCGAGATGGAAGTCTTCACAGAACTTGCCCGGCATCCTGAAAACCTTGAAACGCTGGCCGGACGCCTGGACCTGCATCCCCGATCGGCTCGCGATTTTCTCGACGCGCTGGTGGCGCTCGGCATTCTGACCCGGCAGGATGGTATCTACGCCAATACGCCTGAAGCCGATCTGTTTCTGGACAAGCACAAGCCTTCCTATATTGGCGGCATGCTTGAAATGGCCAATAAGCGCCTCTATGGACACTGGAGCCACCTCACAACCGGGCTGCGCACTGGTCAAAATCAGAATGAGGCCGCCGGAACCGCGGAAACTTTTTCAGCCCTCTATGCCGATCCCGCGCGGCTCAAGGGCTTTCTACGCGCCATGACGGGGATCAGCCGCGGTGCCAACATGACCATCGCCGCCAAATTTCCGTGGGCCGATTACAAGACGGCTGCCGACTGCGGAACCGCCCAGGGAGATCTCATCGTGCAGGTTGCGCTCAAAAATCCGCACCTGTCCTGCATCGGCTTCGACCTGCCCGAGGTAGCGCCTGTCTTTGAGGAATACGTTGCCTCCAACAACCTCTCATCGCGCGTTCGCTTCCAGGGTGGCAGTTTCTTCAATGAGCCGCTGCCCAAAGTGGACGTAATCATGATGGGCCACATCCTGCACGATTGGAATCTTGAAGAAAAGAAAATGCTCATTCGCAAAGCCTACGAGGCGCTGCCGGCCGGCGGGGCCTTTATCGCCTACGACTCTCTCATCGATGACGACCGCTCGAAAAATGCCTTCGGACTTTTGATGAGTTTGAATATGCTCATCGAAACGCCGGGCGGCTTCGACTACACCGGCGCCGACTGTGTGGGTTGGATGAAGGAGGCCGGTTTCAGCTCGACACGTGTCGAGCACCTCGTCGGTGCGGATTCGATGGTGGTGGGAATCAAATAGCGTTCCCGAGCAAGGCGGATGCGGCGTATCGCACAATGGGATTTCATCACCGTGCTGTGACCGAACTCACATCTTCGCTCGCAGCTTCGGGTGAGAATTAATTGCGTAGGGCCGGAAGCATCGGCCTGGAGGCGAAATCCGATGAGCGACCTTGCTCCGCTTGCTGAAGCCGTTGCTGTTGATCCCCTTGTTGGTCATCCGCCCGACTATCACGTCTTTCACAAATTCCTCGATCGCTGCAAGACGCTGCCCGCGATTACCACCGCTGTCTGCTGGCCCATGTCGGACGTGGCCATGCGCGGCGCCGTCGAAGCCGCCAACGAAAACCTGATTGAGCCCACCTTCATTGGCCCCGAATCCGAAATGAGAGCTCTCGCCGCAAAAATCGACGTCGACATCTCTCACTTCCCCATCGTCGATGCAGAAACCGAGGTCAAGGCCGCCGAACTGAGCGTGAGCATATGCCGCACCGGAGGGGCACAGGCCATGATGAAAGGCAGCCTGCATACCGACGAGCTGATGAAGGTGGCAATGCAACGCGACATCGGTCTGCGCACCTCGCGGCGCATCACTCATGTCTTTGTCATGGACACCCCGGCCTATCCCCGCACCCTGTTGATCACCGACGCGGCCATCAACATCGAGCCCGACCTCGAAGACAAAGTGCACATCGTGCAGAACGCGATTGACCTTGCCCATGCGCTGGGAATACCCGAGCCCAAGGTCGCGCTTCTCTCGGCGGTTGAGATCGTGAATCCCAAAATCAAGTCCACCATCGACGCAGCCGCACTGTGCAAAATGGCCGATCGCGGGCAGATCACGGGCGGCGTGCTGGATGGCCCTTTGGCTTTCGATACTGCCGTGAGCGCCAAGGCCGCGAAAATCAAGAAGCTCGTTTCGCCGGTCACCGGCCAGGCCGACATTCTCGTCGTACCCGACCTCGAAAGCGGCAACATGCTCGCCAAGCAGCTTGAATATCTCGGCGGAGCCCAGCTTGCCGGCATCGTCCTCGGCGCCAAGGTGCCTGTCATTCTCACCAGCCGCGCCGACTCGGCTGAAACCCGGCTCACAAGCTGCGCCGTTGCCGTACTCCTCCACTACGACACGCACCCGCTTCAGTCTGAGACCGAGTATTCCTGAGTTCCAGTCGTCCTGAGTCGGAGTAATCCTGAGTCCGAGTATTCCTGAGTTCGAGTATTCCTGAGTTCGAGCAGTCCTCAGTCCGTGGCTCTTACATTTAGTGCCAATAAAACCTAGTAACAATAAAGCAGCGGGAGCACTTGCTAAAACAGGGCTCCCGCTGCTTTTTCGGGCAACCCCGCCGCGGGGAACCCTTCGAGAACTCGGCGCATCCTACTGGGTATCCCGGCTATTCGCTTGACCCGCAATTCCGCGGCGCCGGGGAACCGCTTCAAACGAGGAAACCCATAATGTCCACTCACACTTCTTCGCAATCCAAAGCCACCAAGACCAATGTCCGGGATGGATTCAGCCCCGAGGAGGTCAAGAATCTTTCCAGCGTTCTCAATGCCCTGCTGGCCGACGTCTTTGCCCTCTATCTCAAAACCAAAAATTTTCACTGGCACATGAATGGCCCGCATTTCCGCGACTACCATCTCCTGCTCGATGAGCATGCTGACCAGATCTTCGCGATCAGCGACGACATCGCCGAGCGCGTGCGCAAGATCGGCGGCACCACCATCCGCTCCATCGGCCACATCGCCCGCCTGCAGCGCATTCACGACAACGATCAGGAATTCGTATCGGCTAAGGACATGCTTCTCGAACTCCATGCCGACAACAAGGCCCTGATCGAGAGCCTGCGCGCGGCCCACGAAGTAACCGACAACGCCGACGACTACGCCACCACCAGCTTGATCGAAGTCTGGATAGACCAGGCGGAGCGGCGTTCGTGGTTCCTTTTCGAAGCCGCACGTTAACCGGGTTTCCTTCTTAGCTAACAGCCCGCCTTCTGCGTTCATCGCGCAAGGCGGGCTGTTGTTTTGCTGGATTCATCTGCCCGGTGTTTAATCCCGGAGTGTTTAGTCCATTGACAGGCTGAGCTGGTGGCGCACATCGGCGCCGCGGATCCAGAAAATCACGTCCCCCGCAATATTCGTCGCATGATCTGCGATGCGCTCAAGGCTTCGCGAAACCATCAGCCCATTCATCGCGTGCTGCGTGTAGCTCGGTTTTTCCTGGATAAGTTTCAGCAGGTCGACATGCGCGCGATGATTCATGCGGTCGATCTCATCGTCCATCTCGCGCACCGAGCCGGCCAGTCTGGCGTCGCCTTCAATCAGTGACTGCACTGCCGAGCGGATCATGCGCGCAGCAAACTCGCCCATCGCTCCAAAATCGACTGGCAGCTCCACCCGGGGCTCATTGATAAAGTCGCGCGTGCGTCGCGAGATCGTCATCGACTGGTCGCCGATACGCTCAAGATCGCCATTGATCTTGATCACGGCAAGAATGAAGCGCAGATCGACGGCCATCGGCTGCTCTTTTGCCAAGAGCTCGTAGGCCATCTCGTCGAGCTCGCGCTGTGCCGTGTTGATGGCGGTCTCATTCTGCTTCACATACTGGCAAAGCGCGTTGTCACGCTGGATATAAGCCTCTACCGCGGACTCCACGGCCAGCTGCGCCAGGGCTGCCATGGCCAGGAGCTTGTCTCTGAGCTCGGAAAGCTGAAGGTGAAAGTGGATACGCGGCACGTCGAGGCACACTCCTTTAACCGATTGTGCATCAACTATGTTACCAGTCTGCAAATTTCTGCCCGCTGGCTTCATCTGGGCGCATCACGAACGTCACGCAGCACGCATTCCGCATTTTTCTCGGATTCCCTGTCCTGGTCGCTGTTCCGAGAAAAACACTTTGTTGCGATAAGGTTAAAGGCATGGACGCTTCAACGATCTCTTCCCCGATGATGCGGACATTTGATCCAACCGGTTGCGAGCCGCGCGATATCTACAGGCTGATGACCGGCATCATCGTCCCCCGGCCCGTGGCGCTCGTCTCTTCGATTGACGCCGACGGCGTGCCGAACCTGGCGCCATTCAGCTTCTTCTCCGGCGTCGGCTCCAATCCGCCCACGGTTCTCTTCTGTCCCACACTGCGCCAGTCCGCGGGCGAGGCACAACGCAAAGACACCCTGCGCAACGTTGAAGAAACCCATGAGTTCGTGGTCAACGTCGTCACCGAGGCCATCGCCGGGCCCGCCAACGTCACCGCGGCTGAGGTAGCGCCTGAAGTCGATGAATTCCAGCTCTCCGGACTCACGCCTCTGCCAAGCGACCTGGTGCGGCCGCCGCGTGTCGCCGAGTCACCCGCGCAGATGGAGTGCCGCCTCATGCAGGTGATCTATACCGGCCATGCCGCGGCAAGCGGCGTCATCGTGCTGGGCGAGGTGGTGCGCTTCCATGTGCGCCAGGATCTGCTTTCCGGCTTCCGCGTCGATCCGGCTGGGCTGGACGCGGTTGGCCGCATGGCGGGCAACACATGGGTACGCACCCACGACCGCATCGAGTTGATCCGGCCACGGTAAAAATCCGAATAGAAGCAGGCAGTGTAGCCGTCGATTTCTGCCCCGCTAGACGGCGCCCATCTCCGTGCCTTTCGCCTCATGCCCCAGCGCGGCAAGCACCGCAAGCGACAGCGCCACAATCACCACTGTGAGCGCGAGCACAGGCGGATAAGTGCCCCACTTCTCCGCCAGCAGGGCCTGCCCTCTACCATTCCACGAGGTCACAAGCCCGCCAAGCTGATACGCCAGTCCCGGCGCGGTTGCGCGCACCAGCGCGGGCGAGAGCTCAGTAAGGTATGCGGGCACCACTCCCCACGCACCCTGCACCATGAATTGCATCAGCACCGCGCCTGTTCCCAGCGCAAATGCGTTATGGCCGTAGGCATACAGAGGAATCAGGGGAATCGAGAGCAGCGCCGCTGTTACGATCGCGCGCTTGCGACCCCACTTCTCTGAGAGCTCGCCGAAAACATAGCCACCGAGAATCGAGCCGAAGCCATAGAGCACGCCGATCAGGCCCACCGTTCGCGGCGACAACTTCATCTGCACGGTCAGAAACGTGGGATACACATCCTGCGTTCCGTGCGAGAAGCTCATGAACGCCGTCATCAGCAGCACGAGGAAAAGAAACGTCGGCAGAAACTTCGCAAGGTGGGGCGGAATCAGGCCGCCTGTGCGCTTGATCTTTCTGGACTCGGCGCCGGCCAACCACACCGGAGACTCCTGCACGCGCGCCTGCACATAAAACACAAGCAGCGCCGGCGTTGCGCCCAGAATGAACAACCCCCTCCATCCGATCTGATGAAAGAAGAGTGCGAATGCCGCCGACGCAAGAATCGATCCGAAGGCGTAGCCCTCCTGCAAAATGCCTGAAAAGGCGCCGCGCCCCTCCTTCGGCAGCGTCTCAAAAGTCAGCGCCGCGCCCACACCCCACTCCCCGCCCATTGCAATGCCAAACAGCGCCCGCAGGACCAGCAATACAGTTAGCGACGGCGCAAAAGCGCAGGCAAGCTCGATTACGGAGAAGCTGAGGATATTGAACATCAGCACCGGCCTTCGGCCATAGCGATCGGCCAGCATGCCGAAGACCAGCGCCCCCACCGGCCTGAAGGCCTGCGTCATAAACACCGCGCCCAGCACGGCTGAAGGCTTCGTGCCGAACTCCCTGGCGATTGCGTCGATGCAGAAGATAAGCAGAAAAAAGTCCAGGCTGTCGAGTGTCCAGCCAAGAAATGATGCAAAAAAAGTATGGCGCTGGTTTGAGGTCAGCCTCTGAAAATCGCGGGCGAAGGACATGAACGGGAGCATAGCAGAGGGTTCTACATTGAAACCGGCTGCAATCCATTCACAATTGCTTTCTCGCCATGCGCAAGACGCGAGGTGCTTGACTCCCGCGTGGAAAAGGAATCTTGACACCTCGACAGAACCATAGCTATACTCGCGCCGCTTTCAGTAAATCGAATTACTCGCTCTCGCTGCTGAGCCCTGTTGAGCGGGTTTTGAGAGGGACCAATATGCTTCGTGTCGCTTATTTCCTCGAACAGTGTCTTCGTCCAAACCGGATCGGCCGCGCGACAATCGCGATCCTCGCTCTCATCCTCGCCTCTGCTGCTGCCGTGAATGCTCAGACAGTCGCGACTTACAGCTTTGAAGATGGAACCGCGCAGGGCTGGACCTCGTTCAACGGCGCAAGCGTACCCGCGGCGACCACTGCGGCAGCCTACAATGGCAGCCAGAGCCTGCTGACAACCACCAGCGCCTCGGGTGCGGGCGGCCCCTCGATTGCCATGACGAGTGTGTTGCAAGCCGGCGCGAAGTACACGATCACCGGTTACGTCATGCTCACCAGCGGCGAGAACGCCTCGAACGCTGACTTTACCATCAAGCGCAGCGACCCCAGTTGCTCGGGCGGGACCTGTTACGACACCATCGGCGCCTATCAGGTGCCTGTGACGGACTCGGGCTGGGTGCAGATCGGCGGCAGCTTCACCGCCAGCACCACCGAAACTGCGCTTACGCTCTACGCGCAGCTCGTGGGCGCAAGCACCGCGCAATCGTTCTATCTCGATGACGTTGTCATCACTGAAACAGCGCCTCCGCCCGCCGGCAACGTGGTTGCCCAGTATACTTTTGCCGACGGTGGCATCGACGGCTGGTTCCCTTTCGGTACGCCGACATTGATCAACGCGGCTTCACCCTCGCCCGATCCGGCAGGCAATACGAACAGTCTCTCCGTGACAAACAGGACCGCCGGCTACATGGGTCCTGCACTGAACCTGCTCACCGTGCCCAATGTTGTGGCGGGCGCAACCTATCAGGTGACAGCGTATGTGCTTCTCGCCGCGCCCGACGCCAGCAATCCGACGGCAACACTTTCGCTCAAGACGACAGACTGCGCAGCTCCTTCCGGCACCTACGGAAGCATTGCCTCACAGGTGATCACCAGCACAGGCTGGACGAAGATTCAGGGCACTTTCAGCTTCAGCAATCTACCTGGACCGCCGACCGGCCTGACCCTGTACATCCAGTCGAGTAGCGCAACCGACTCCTTCTACCTGAGCGGCGTGACCATCAGCGAGGTTGCGCTGCCTCCGCCAGACCCGAGCCAGCAGGACAATACCGGCATCAGCAGCACCTTTGAGGATGGGGGGACTGATGGATGGAGTTCGCGGACCGGTAGTTCGAGCGTGACTAACACCACAGGCGAAGCACACAGCGGAACGCACAGCCTGCTGACCACGGGACGCGTCGCCAACTATGACGGGCCGCAGATCAGCGTCAGCAACAAAATGTATCCGGGCTCGGTCTACAACCTCAGCGCATGGGTCATGCTGGTGCCGACCGACGGCTCGAATCATGTGATCAACATGAGCCTGCAGACGACGCTGAGCGGCAACACAAGCTATCCCAGCGTCACGGGCTACCCGGGCATCACCGTTCCGGCAGATGGAAACTGGCACCAGATCAGCGTGATGGGCTACAACATGGCCAACAGCTACGATCAGGGCCAGGCTTCTCTCTACCTGCAGACCGTGCCGGCATCGGGCAACGACCTGGTGTCGTTCTACGTTGACGACTTCCAGCTCAGCTATGTTACGCCGCCCACGATTCAGACGGAAATTCCGTCGATTTTCCAGTCGCTCTCGGGGTACTTCCCGATCGGCGCGGCCGTGGATACAGCCGATCTCTCCGGCCCACATGCGCAGTTGCTCACCAAGCACTTCAACGGCATCACTTCAGGCAACGACATGAAGTGGAGCTCGGTTGAGAGCACGAAAGGCGTCTTCAACTTCACCAGCGCCGACGCTGAAGTGGGCCTCGCCGAGTGCAGCAACATGCTCATTCGCGGGCACAACCTGGTGTGGGCAAACGGTTCGCAAACGCCGTCCTATGCCATCGGTGACGGCACCAACTCGCCCGCCAACCAGGCTGCCGTAACAGCGAATATTCAGGAGCACATCCAGAACGAGGTACAGCACTTCGGCAACAAGGTCTACGCATGGGATGTGGTCAACGAACCGCTTGATCCCACCCAGCCCGATTGCCTGGCGCGCGGTCCCTTCTACCAGGTGCTTGGCAAGAGCTACATCGATATCGCCTTGCAGGCAGCGCGTCAATATGCGCCCGCCGGCACCAAACTGTTTATCAACGACTACAGCACCGCGGATCCAGACCGTCTCGCGTGCCTCGTGCAGGTGGTCAACGACCTGCGCTCGCGCGGCATCCCCATTGACGGCATTGGACACGAGATGCACAACGCCATCAACTATCCCTCCACCGCTGCTATGGTGAACGCGATCGACACCGTCGCTGACGAAGTGCCGGGCATCGATCAGCAGATCACCGAGCTCGACATGAGTGTCTACAACGCGGGAGACACGAAGTCGAATTACGGAGCCAACATTCCGCCATCCGTTCTGGCCGAGCAGGGCTGGCTCTACAAGCAATACTTCGACGCCTTCCGGCAACTAAGCGGAAAGCTCAGCGAGGTGACTCTGTGGGGCTTCGCAGACGACGACACGTGGCTCGACAGCTTTCCCGTCGTGCGCACAGACTACCCGCTGCCCTTCGACACGGGACTGCAGGCCAAGCCCGCGTATTGGGGCATCGTTGACCCCAGCAAGCTGCCCGGCTACGGAATGACCTTTGCCGTCTCCGAGCAGAAGGGCAAGGCCGATACGCGGGTCTTCACCATTACAGCAACTAACGGCAATGCAGGACCCGCATACAACACCCTTATCAATGGGTTCACCCTCACACAGCAATCGGGTCCGTCGTGCACTCCAACCATCACGGCATCACGCGGCTTCCCTCTTTCCCTGGGCGACATTCCAACCAGCGGGACGGCGAGCGCAACCGTCACCGTCAGTCTCGTCGGCTGCAACCCGAACGACAAGTTCCTGCTGAGCGCGCCCTGGAGTTCCGTGGTTTACCACACCGGCACGCTCCTGCAAGTCGTGGACTTCAGATAGTAGGCAGAAAGACGGAGAGCCTCTCTCGGGCCAAACCCAGTTCAAGAGAGGCTCCGGCTCTGCCTTCGATTTCTGGTCCCGCCCACAAGGCCCGCAGTCAAAAACATTTGTTGCAACGATTAATGCGGCCGGAGCGTCTATTCAGCAGGTGCCCCCGGCTTCCGTGCGCGCCATGCTCGCCGGTTGCGGAACGGGAAAAACTGACGCGGCCGCTGCCGCAGCGAAAGGAAACATATCAGATATGAAGCGATTGGCTCTTCTCTCGGGTGTTCTCGCATTGGCAGTTCCTATGGCTCTCGCCCAGACCTCTACCTGGATTCCAGACAAGGCGCATAGCGAGGTCGACTTCTCCATCCTGCACATGGGTCTCTCCCATGTGAGCGGCCGTCTCGGCAACATCACCGGCACCGTGACTATGGACGATGCAGATATCACGAAATCGTCCGTGAACGTCATCATCGACATGAGCACCGTCGACACCGGCGTCTCCATGCGCGACAACGACATCAAAAGCGCAAACCTTTTCGACGTTGCACAATTCCCCACCGCAACCTTCGTAAGCACCAGCATTGCAAAAACGGCGAACGGCGCGACCGTTAACGGCAACCTGACCCTGCACGGCGTCACAAAGCCAGTGGTGCTTGAGGTGGAAGGCCCTGCGGGTCCGGTTCCAGGCATGGATAAAAAGCCGCACACCGGCTGGTCAGGGTCAACCACCATCAGCCGTGCTGCTTTTGGCATCGGCAGCAAATACCCAACCGCCATGCTGGGCGACGATGTGAAGCTCACCATCAACCTTGATCTTGCAAAACAGTAAAGTGCGGCGCGGGGACAAGCTATTCGCCTTCTCCTCGCGCGGCGCATCCAACCGGAACGGGAGGGTCGTCCCCGGATGGCGAGTCTGAAAAATGAAATCGATCAGGGGCTTCCCTTTGCAAGCATCGAAGAAGAGACGCTGCTGAACCTGATGCGGACCACCGATTGCCTTGAACGTGCCGTGCAGCGCACGACCCGCGAGTGGGGTGTGACTGCCACGCAATACAACGTCCTCAGAATCCTGCGCGGGGCGCAGCCGCAGGGCCTCACCTGCTCCGCGATCGGCAACCGGATGATTACATCCGATCCCGACATCACGCGGCTCCTCAGCCGGCTCAAGGCTCTCAAACTGGTGCGTCAGCAGCGCGACAAGCACGACCGCCGCGTCGTTTGGACGCTTATCTCCGATACCGGTCTCGATCTCCTGCAGCAGATGGATCCCACAGTGCACCGCATGCCGACAGACCTGCTTGGCCACCTCACCGGCACCGAGTTGTCGGAACTGACCCGCCTGCTCGAACTCGCCCGCAGGCGATGCGCAGGCAATCAGACAGCTCCGACCTGCGACGGCGCTCCCGGCGCAGGTCAGCTCTGCGATGCCGGGGCAGCCTAGAGCATGCAGCCGAACCGCTAATGAAAATGGCGCCCCACTGGAGGCGCCATTCTTTCTAAGGCTTGAGATTGTTTATCGGCTGACTATCTTCTTGGCCACTGTCTCTTCGTCCACATCGGCCTGGATAATTTTGTTGTGCAGGCAATAGAGCGCCAGTTCAAGTCGATCTGAGACACCAAGCTTGTCATAGATCTTGCGCAGATAATTCTTGATGACCTGCTCGGTCGTCCCAAGCTGAAATGCGATTTCCTTGTTCCGCTTGCCCTGCGTAATGCAGGTGATGATCGCCATCTCTTTGGGAGAAAGCCTCGGCTGTGTTCTTGGGCTCACCAATGCAGCAGCCTGGGAGCGATAGGCATCAATCACCCAGTTGACCGACTGGTTATCAATCCAGGTTTCACCCGCTGAAATCCGGCGCACGCAGCGCACCAGCAGATCCGGCGAGATCGAGCGCGAAATGATGCCGCGCACGCCACGGCGATAGAGATCCACCGTCTGGCTCTCATCGGCGCCAATTGCCTGCACAATCAGCTTTACCTCGGGAGCGAGCCTCAGCACCTCGGGAATCGCATTCGGCGCACCGACCAGCAGGCCGCCTTCGAGCAGAACCACGTCCGTGGGGTAGCGCCCGATCGACGCGTAGAGATTTTCGAGAGAATCAGCCTGCGCCACGACCCTGAGGTCGTCTTCAAGGGCGAAGATCTTGCGGATGCCGACCCGATAGATTGCCTGCGAATCCGCGAGAATAATACGGATCGCTCCCGGCTTTACGGGGCCATCCACCACTTCGCCTTCAGGAGTCTCGTCCAAGAATTCCATAAATAGGCCGCGCTAACTGCCACCACGTAACAACAACACGTAACTTAAACTCTACTGCTCCGCAAATCGGTAATCGTCAATTGTGGCAGCAGCTTGATAATGCCCCTCGTCCAACGAGCAGCGTACCACACGCCCATGGCAGCGGACCATCACATCACAGGGGGATCCGAGGATGCTCCCCGGCATCAGGATCGAGAAATCAATCCCCTGGCCAACCTCAAGAGGATCATGCACATCCAGAAGCACGCCACTCGCTGAGACGTTGCGGGTGAGCGCCGATCTCTCCGCGATATTGCCGGAGACAACGGCCTGAAGAGAAAGCGGGAAACGCACAGCGCACCGAACTTCTTTCCGCTTGCTGGTGATCGGCACGTTACTGTTTTTGGATAAGCGAACTGGTTTGGGCATGGTCATAAGTTCTGCTTCCAGATCCTTTGTCGGAGCCTACAGGTCACTGTAAACGACTTTTGGCAATCAACCTAGGGCACGAAAGTTTTTCGCGTAGTAATCGAAGAGGAACCTTTTCCTTACGACCCGTTCTATCTTTCACAACAAATCAACGGCCCGGCTGCCCTATCCGCCGGGGAAAAACGCTGCCGACGCACCCACCCACTCCTGATTCCTGTTGTGATCCACGCCCATCATCTTTCCCCGGCCCAGCCGAACCAGGGACAGCGCCGGCGTCAACTCGCCTCCATCCGGCCACAGATAGAGAATGCGAAATTCTGCCTGGGTCATTCCGCACGGCGTGTCAATCGTCTGCTCAAAGCGCATCTTCTGCTGCAGAAGAAAATCG
Source organism: uncultured Acidobacteriaceae bacterium (assembly GCA_963839215.1). Taxonomy (GTDB): domain Bacteria; phylum Acidobacteriota; class Terriglobia; order Terriglobales; family Acidobacteriaceae; genus Telmatobacter. The sequence goes on from CAWITZ010000006.1 coordinate 332,197, forward strand.
AAACGCCGCTCCACCGGTATGCTCTCGAGATCCGCCTGCGACGGCTCGAAGCGAATTCCCTTGCCCGCAAAGCTGAAAAGCGGTTTGAGCAGCAGTTCGCTGTAAACCGTCTCTTCCGACGTCTCGACCGGCAACGGCACACCTGCTGCCGCGAGCGCCGACCGGCCCGGCCCGGAAAGAAAGTCGCCCAGAAACACCGCCGGGGGTACGACCGCACGAGCCGCAGCAATCCGCGACAACCACGGCACCGAATACTTGCTGATCAGGAAATACCAGTTTGGATGGCCCGCCCACTCGACATCCCACGGATACTCCAGATCAAAGGGCAGCCTGACCTTCCGCGCGATCAGCTCATCGGCAATGGCGCGGTTGTAGATGCGGTGAATCGGTACCAGGGCGCCGCCGGCGTCGCGGTAATGCAGCTTGTCTCCCACCGCTTCGAGAGTTGCGATATCCACCACTGCGATTCCAAGCCTCCGCGCCGTCAGGTTGAAATCGGGCAGAGTCTTCTGATGCTCGGGATCAACCTCGGTCAGCACCACGTTTTCAGGATTGTGGTTGCCCAACCACAGTCTGCCTGAGTAGCCGCCAGTAGCTCGTTTCATCCAGGCCGCTCAGAAAATTTCCCAGTTGCGCCGGAAGCTCGAAGACCTCGCGATACGCCGAACACAAATGAGCCTGAAATGCGAAGACCGAGGGAAACGCCTGGATCTCAACCAGCCGCGGCGTCAGTTGTCCATCGCCCTCACGCACCAGCGCGAAGTCCGCAGTAAGAAAGTGAGGATGGGCCGTCTCGTTCGCAACCGCGTAACCCGCCGGAATCGCACGACGCGCCGCCGCCAGATACTCCACATCCGCCAGCAAATGCTGCGTCAGCATTGCGCCGTCTGCCGCGATCGTGTCGAGCAAAGCAGCCGGAACAAAGACCGGCGTCTCGGCAACCCGGAACTGGACCGGCGTCTCGCTCTGCGCGTCGAGGATTGATCGCAATTGCTCGTAGTGCCCCGCCGTAAACCTCCGGTTGAACGACTCTCGCAGCTCAGGAATCATTTCCCCTCCTCTCGCCATTTCCGCTTTGGCTGCACCCTGACTGCACCGCCCGAGTCAGCATCGCCGGCCAGCGCACCCCAGCCGTCTTCCCTTGAGGTCATTCAACAGCCGCATCTCCACCCGCTGCGCCTCGCCGATCCAACTCCTGCTTTTTCAGGCTTTTTCCTGCCTTTTCCGGGTTTTGCTCCATTCCCCTTTCGGGAAATTCCACAGGTTCGAGTAAACGTTGCCTCAGATTCCGATTTTTTGGCAATTCAGTACTTTTGTTGTAGATTTAGTGACCCATTTGGGTTAGTCTTCCCTTGCGAATTCTATTTCAGTTGGGCCAGGGGTGTAAGTCCATGCATTCGAGCACGTTAAAACTCTCAGCCGCTATTCTAGGCGCCGTCTTCGCCGTTTCCGCAATCCCAGCCAAAGCAATTCCCGCGCTCCCAGTGCCATGGCCGACCGGGAAGAAGGTGGCGTTGATCCCCGCGCTGCCGGTGCCGTGGCCGACGGGCAAGAAGGTGGCTGTGATCCCTGCGCTGCCGGTGCCGTGGCCGACAGGCAAGAAAATGGCGTTGATCCCCGCGCTGCCGGTGCCGTGGCCGACAGGCAAGAAGTTGGCTATGATCCCCGCGCTGCCGGTGCCGTGGCCGACAGGCAAGAAGTTGGCTATGATCCCTGCGCTGCCGGTGCCGTGGCCGACAGGCAAGAAGTTGGCTATGATCCCCGCGCTGCCGGTGCCGTGGCCGACAGGCAAGAAGTTGGCTATGATCCCCGCGCTGCCGGTGCCGTGGCCGACAGGCAAAGTGAACGGCTGAGTTCCCGCGTGCTCTTTCTTTAGGCGAAATTGGACCGGCAGGACCAAAATGAAGCGGCTCGCACCAAAGACATAAAATAGCTTGGATTTCGCCAATCGCGCATCTATTTGCGCTGCTAAACTCGGGTCATCGCATCATTTGGTTCAGACAGGGTGTCGGTGATGGGTCTGGACAACACGATCTGGCTGGCCTATGTACTGGCCGAGGTGGTATTAGTCGGCTTGCTGATTTACAAGCGAGCCTGGAGAGTGTTGCCGTTTTTCTTCGCTTACTGCGTCTGGGATCTGCTCAGCAATGTCGCCGGCTTCACTGCCCGCCAGTATTCTAGTTCTAACTACCTCGCAACTTACCTCGTCCAGACGATCGTAGATTCGGCGTTGCAGTTCTGCATCCTGGTCGAACTTGCCTGGTCGGTCTTGCGGCCCATACGTTCTTACTTGCCGCGCTATGGCCCATTTATTCTTTCCGCACTTGTCTTCACTGTTGGAGCGGTGATCTGGCCCTTTGCTGCCCCCCCAGGAGCTTCGCAAGTCTCAGTACAGCTTCAGCTGACCGTGCACCTGCAGCAAACGGTATCGATCCTTCGCATTCTCTTTTTCCTCGGTTTGGCCGGCTGCAGCCAGCTTCTCTCAATCGGCTGGCGTGACCGTGAGTTGCAGGTAGCAACGGGTCTAGGCCTATATTCACTTGTCAGCCTTGGCGCTACCCTGCTGCAGATTGGGCACGCGAACCAGATCAGAAACCTGAGCGAAGTCGTCATTGCGTCCTTCACCGGCGCCGTCTGCTACTGGATTTTCAGCTTCGCCCAGAAAGCTCCCCAGCGCCGCGAGTTTACCCCCCAGATGCAGAACCTGTTGCTGGCCGTCGCTGGCGCCGCCCGGGCGAATCGTTCTGCCCTCGATGACAGCTCTGTTTCCGAAACCCGATTCCGGCGCGACGACTGATCCAAGGTGTCTTATTTTGAGTCATATGCCCCGCCAAGGCTATGCGGTCCCCGGAAAGTATCATTGACCCTCCCTGCTGGTTACTTTAAGTTACCAGTGTGTACAGACAAATAGGTACCGACAGTCGGGGACGGGAACAGGATTTGCACAGGCAATTACGCGTCCGCAGGGGTTTTCTGTTACAAGTATTAGCAATGGAATGAACGACCCGGAGGCTCTTTCTAATTGGAGAGAGACACGCGGTTCCGGTCTGAAGGATGATCGATGATCTTCCCCTTGCTTCAAATCGCCGCGGTTGCGATCGTGGCGCTTTACCTTGGTCGTTGGAGAGCCGGTGTTCGTCGCCGGAATACTCAGTCATGGGAATCGCTCATCGTCCGGCTGCGGCCTGACTGGAGCGCCCGCGATTTGAGCGAGCACTTCCTTTGGAAGGAAGGCGTCAACGCTACCCCGGAAGAGACCTGGAAGCGCATTCAGGGCGCTCATGGCCTCTGGGCGATGTACCAAAATGCGCGGGTCATGCTGGAAATGGCAGACTACGCGGTTCGCAATTGTGCTTCAGTTGATCGTGAGCTCATCGAGACCCTGCGCAGCGATGCGATGCAAATTCGGGTTTGCGTTCTGATGGCTCTTTGCCAGTATGCATTCAGTCAGGCTAGCGAAGGTGTCCGCGTCAATGCATTTCGCGCCACCTCGATGTACACCGGCATGGCAGCCCGCATGACGCAATTGCTGCAGGAAAACGCCGCCGTTGTACTTCCCGATTTCGTCGCGGCGATGTAAATCTTCCCGCATCTCAATTCCACAATGACCCCGGCTTAGGCCGGGGTCATTGCTTTTGACCGGCCCTTTAAACCGGATTCTCCGCCAGGAATGCATTGATCTGCACGTACTCGCTCTCGCTCAGTCTAAATTCCAGCGCCGGCGCCACTCCATCAACCTGCCGCGCCGTGCGGCCGCCCACGATCGCAGCCGTGATCGCGGAATTGTGCAGCGTCCAGGCAATCGCAACCACACCCGGTTCCACTCGATGCGCCGCACCGATCTGCCGCAATGCTTCCACCAGCCGGATGTTGCGGCTGAGGCGTGGCTCATTGAACTCGACGGCGCGACGGCGCCAATCGTCCCGCGGCAGAGCCGCCACGCGCTCCGCCGTCATCTTGCCGGTCAACAGGCCAGAGACCATCGGTGAATAAGTGATCACGCCAATCCCGTTCGCTTTGGTAAACGGTAGAATCTTCTCTTCGATCGCCCGCCGCAGCATGGAGTAAGGTGGCTGCAGGCTGGTGATCGGCGCAATCCGCTGCGCCCGCTCCATTTGCTCAACCGAGAAATTCGAGACGCCGATCCAGCGGATCTTTCCCTGTTCACGCAGCCGAGCCATCGCCTCCCATCCGGCTTCGATCTCGGCATCGGGATCGGGCCAGTGAATCTGGTAGAGGTCGATCACGTCCACGCCCAGCCGGCGCAGCGAATTCTCAACCTCTTCGGCAACAGAAGCTGCCTTCAGAGAGCGGTAGATCGACTTATCGTCGTTCCAGCGCATCGAGCACTTGGTAAAGATATACGGCTTGTGGCTCGTTGACCTCAGCGCCCGGCCCACCACTTCCTCGGAGTGTCCCAGGCCATAGATCGCCGCGGTATCGATCCAGTTGATCCCCAGATCGAGCGCGCGATGGATGGCGGCAATTGAGTCGCTGTCTTCCTGCGGCCCCCAGCTGAATTGCCAGTCACCGCCGCCAATGGCCCACGCGCCGAAGCCAATTGTGGTGAGCCGCATGTCAGAGTTGCCAAGCGTGCGGAGCGATTGCGAAACAGAAGCAGAATCAGTCATAGCAATTGTTAGATGGGCTGCAGCGGCAACCGTTGCAGATTTCGGAAAATTGTCTCGGCTGCTTATGCAGCAATCAGGAAGCGGCCATCGCGCATGATCTGCTCTTCGCCCTCGTCAGACTCGAGCCAGATATTGAAGCGGAGTCCAACTACGTCGATATGCGTCTCCGACCGCCACGGCGCACCGGTGTGCTCGCCATAGGGATTGCCGAAGGCAATATGGATACCGGGAAATTTCTCGTCCTGCAGAATATTGCCGATCACGCGCTCCACTCCAAGATTGGTTCCAATGGCAAACTCGCCCACGCGGTCGGAATTTTCGTCCGTGTGCGTATACGCCCAGAAGTCGGACTCAAGCTGCTTGTTCGTGCTTGAGCAGCGCACGATGCGGTTCCTTGCAATCTCAATCGTCAGCGGCGTCGCTTCCAGCAGCCCATAGCGCGCACAAAGAAAATCGCCCACCACGCCGTCAACAACAAATTGCCGTTTACTTCTCCGGGCGAGGTGAAGCACTCGCCCCCGGGCAGGTTTCCCCACTTCTCCTGCGAAATGATCCCCGATGTCTTGAACCACTTGTAGCCGGGATTCATCTCCGCGGTGATATCCGTACCCGCGGCGGTCGTGGCTCGAATCCGCCTCGCCTTGCGCACTCGCTCCAGCACTTTCTGGCTGAGCCGGTCCACAAGGTTAAAATCGGCGCGCATGCCCTGGCACATAATCTCAGGGGTGATGTTCACCATGTGCGCGTGGCGCATCCGCCGGCGATTCACCACATCGGTCATCTGCATCCGCGAGTGAAGCTCATTCGCCTGCACCTGCACGGCAAAAATCGATACCTGCGACGTCTCCATATCCTCGAGCACCGGCGCCGGCATATCCACAAGAGGACGCGGAGCCAGGTCCTCCAGGATGAAACGCGTTCCAACTGCAACCGCGCTCAGCAAGCTGCGCGGCAAGCGCCGCCCCTATCGTCTCCGTTGCACGGTCGGTAATCAGCGTCACCTTCTCTGTGGGATCGATGCGCAGGCAGGTCGTCACAGCAGACCGCGCGCCGGGCGTGAACTCGGCTGGATACGGCAGGGCAAGCAATTGGGCAGAAGCTTCAGTCATTCGGGCGTTTCGTCCGTCTCCAGTCGTGTCTTCCTTCAGGGTATCGAAAACCTCACCGGAATGAAACCGGATCCAGTCCGGCCAGAGGTCGTTCATGAACTCGGCAGCGGCTCCGAGTCGCCCGCGCCCTGCGGCGTCTCACCTGGCGGAGCGGGAGATATCAAGGGAGCCAACTCCTTGGGCGTGAGAATTTGCAGATGCTTCAGAGGCAGAGGATATCGGCCCCAAATCAGATAGTCCACACCTACTCCGCCGGCGACGTAGGGATTGAGAAAGGCAATTGGAATCACAAGACCGTTGGTGATCAGCGACAAGGCAATGCTCTTGTTCCCTCTGCTGCGGCGTCGATACCCGGGAATCTGCGGAAGATCGAAGATCGTTAGCTGCAGCTCGGGGTGTTTACGCGCGTAGCGCACCAGCTTGTATGAAATCTGCCTCGGGGTCCTTATCCCGCCATCAGGAAGCACGCTGCGTCCAAACGTTTCCGGAAAATAGAAGTTCAAGATCCCGGCTGTGAAATCTGCGCAATTCCTGTAGAGCAGGTTAAAACGGGAGCGGTTCGCCTCGTCGTTCATCCTCGCCATCAATGCGTCGTCTTGCGCCTCAGTAGTGGCAAACCGGAAAGCGTAGATGCGCCGCTCATACAACACACCCACAAACTGGCTCCACCCTCTTTTCATATCGCCCCCGCGGGGCACATCTTTGCCAAGGCTGAGCAAGTGAGCGTCATGGTACTTGTCGCGCAAGGCGGTCACAGTCGCGTGATCCGCGCGTGAGGGAACCTCCGAGGCGGTCTCAACGGCATAGAGATAAGGAAGCAGAGGCATCGCGATCCAGTCGTAATGTGCGATGCCCTGGTAGCGAGTGATCACGGCGCCGGGCTCTCCCGGCGCGCAGCGACGCAACTTCACCGGCGTCTCGGCGCAAATGCGCTCAAAATAGACGGCATCGTGACCGGTGGGATTGATGAAGCCAAATAAGCCGAAGGGCTCTTCCATCAACATCGCGGCCTCGGCATGAGCGCGAAGGCAAACGGACGAGACGAGCGCCAGGGCCACGAGAAAGAACAGAATCATGCGTCGGAAGCCCATCAGGAATTTCTCCCCAGTCCAGTCACTCGGGGCATTATCGCTCACAACCCGGCGCAGGTTTCCGCGGCCATATAGTCAACCACCGCCTTCAAGTCGCCCTTCGTCTCCTCGAAGACCTTAAGCTGCCTGTCTGCGCCCGTGCCGGTTTGTAGAATCCTGCGCACACCGTTGATCGCATCACGGCTCCCAAGCTCTTCCACCTCCCGGTCCACCAGCACCAGGTACTCTTCAAGCAGATCGCGCTCAGCGACCTCCTGCTGGCGGCCGAAGTCGATCAGCTTTCCATCCAGCCCATAGCGAATCGCGCGAAACTTGTTCTCCATCAGCAGAGGGCGCGCATACTGTCGAAAGTCGAGATTCGCCTCGTGCAGGCGATACAGATACGCCGCCGTTGCCTGGATCAGCGCGGCAATCGCCACCGTCTCCTCGGCGCGCAGCGGAATATCGCAGGCACGCACCTCCACCGTGTTGAAAAACGGATGCGGGCGAATATCCCACCAGATCTTCTTCGCATTATCGATGCAGTTGGTGCGGACCAGAAGGCTGACGTAGTTCTCAAAGTCAGAGTAGCTTGAGAAGGCGTCAGGAATGCCGGTCCGCGGAAAATTCTCAAAGACCTTCGCACGATAGCCTTTGTAGCCAGTGTTCAAACCCAGCCAGAACGGCGAGTTCGTGGCCAGCGCCATAATGTGCGGCAAAAAATAGCGCATCGCGTTCATGATGCGAATCGCCGCTTCCCGGTCTTCAATGCCGACGTGCACGTGCAGGCCGAAGATCAGGTTGGCGCGCGCCACCAGCTGCAGGTCTTTCACCACCTGGTGATAGCGCGGGTCAGGATAGATCTCCTGCGTACGCCAATCCGCAAAGGGATGTGTGGCTCCCGCAACGAGCACCAGGTCATGTTCCCGCGCCAGCTTGATCATCTCGCGGCGCAGATCGTAGATATCCTCCTGAGCTTCCTGAATATTGCGGCAGATGCGCGTACCCACTTCGACGACCGATGTGTGCATCTCGGCCTTCACGCGCTCCTGCAGGCGCAGCTTGCCTTGCGCCAGCATCTCCGTTTGAATATGCGAACGCAGATCGCGCGTAACTGGATCGACGGTCTGGTACTCCTCTTCAATGCCAAGCGAGAAGGATGGCCGCATCAATGGTCCTCGAACTGCTTGGCGCAATTATAAGTGCTGCCTCCCTCACGAGCACGGTGAAGAGAACTTCGCACTGGACTACAATCCAGCACGTAGGTTCAGCAATGTTCGAGGACCGCAAAGACGCGGGGCGCGCCCTGGCAAAGCTGGTAGCTGCCGTGCCCGATCTGCGCGACGCAGTCATTCTCGCCCTGCCGCGAGGCGGCGTGCCCGTCGCTTTCGAGATTGCCCGCGCCTGCAACCTGCCTCTCGACATTCTTGCCGTGCGCAAACTCGGCGCTCCCACACAGCCCGAGCTCGCCATGGGCGCAATTGCAAGCGGTGGCGCGCTTTTTCTCAACCGGGATGTGCAGCACACGTTCCGCGTATCTGATGCGGCTCTGCATGCCATGATCGACAGCGAGCAGCGCAATCTCCAGCACATGGAATCTGCCTATCGCGAGGGTCACGCTCCCATCGCGTTTGACGGGCGGGCCGTAATTCTCGTCGATGATGGACTCGCCACCGGCGCCACCATGCGCGCGGCCATCCGCGCCGTGCGGCCCCGTGCGCGGGCTGTCATTGTTGCGGTTCCGGTCGGTGCAAAGTCCACATGCACTGCGCTCGCCAGCGAGGCTGACACCGTCATCTGTGCGTTGCAGCCAGTCCCACTCGAGGCCGTCGGACAGTTCTACCGTGACTTCAACCCAACCGGCGATGACGAGGTGCGGGCTCTTCTTGCAGCCGCGCGGAGCTTTAACCAGACGTCGGCAACATAGCCTACTTCGCTCGGCTTCTCAGCAGATCGCACTCTTCTTTTTGGCCGCCGCTTTCTTTGGTGCTACGGCAGCTTTCTTCGCAGCCTTCGGCGCAGCCGTCTCGCCCTTCAGAAACTCGGCCCAGCGCAGCTCCGGCACTTGCGGCGCAATCTCTGCCTTGGCAATGGCGAGGTCCGCCACCGCCTTCACGATCCATTCAAAGTTGGCTTTACCTACCGAATGCAGATCGGCATCCGGCGCCGGATTCATGAAATCAATCGCGTATGGAATGCCATCTTCCACTGCGAACTCAACCGTATTCAGGTCGTAGCCAAGCGCGCGGCACAGCGTGAGCGCATCCTTCTCGACGCGCGCAAGCAGCGCCTTGTCATACGCCGGTGGATCGTCGAGATAGCGCTCGTGATGCGGCCGCCGCGGATCGTATGGCATGATGTGCACCTTCTCCTGCCCCACCACATAGCAGCGAAAATACTCGTTGAAATCCACTGCTTTCTGATAAGTCATGCACAGCTGGTGCGACTGATCATAGGCTCGAAAAAACTCTTCGCGGCTGTGAATGTGGTACACGTCGCGCCATCCGCCACCGTCAACCGGCTTCAGAAATCCGTGCTCTCCCACGTACTCAAAAACGCGGTCCCAGTTCAGCGGAAACTCGAGATTGCGCATCGAGCGATCCGTCGTGCCATCAGGGTGCTTCTTGTGCGGCAAAATCACCGTGGGCGGAACCGCCACGCCAAGCTTTTCCGCGAGAGAGTAGTTGAAAAACTTGTCGTCTGCAGACCACCAGAAGGGATTGTTGATGATGATCGTACCGTTCAGAGCCGCATGTTTTAGAAACGCTCGATAAAACGGGATATCGTGCGAGATGCGATCGACAATGACGGAATACTCGGGCGGGCGGTCCAGAAGCACCGCGCCGGTCTCGACGAATTCCGCTGCAATCCCCGGAACATTGCGGGCGTTGATATGCTCCACCAGTGCGCCGGGAAAGCTGTTCTCCATCCCGAACAGAACGCCGATCTTCTTCATGCCGCTCCTTCCCGCACAAGATTCCGACAAACTATCTTCGAAGCCGGACACCACTGCCCCGAAGCCGCACTGCCTGAGCCGCTTCGCTCTGCGGCATAACACCCACAGTGTACGGTAAGGCCCGCCGTTAAAACACCGCCAGGTGCGCGTCGCTCCTTCTTGAAGTTGCTGATTCAGTGCGATTTGCTTCGGCACTCACCTCTCGATGCGACCAAGGCCGCAAAGTAAGCAACTCCGGCAGCGCGTTGGCCACTCTTAATGGATGAACCGAGTGGCCGTTTCGCTGGCCCATAGCTGGCTACTGCAGACCCCCGAGGAGGAACTCGATGGATCAAAAACAATCAGCCCCATCCGCCCAGAACGATGTGTTGCAATCAACCGAACACAGCAAGCTCACACCGGAGGAAATTGCAAAGGCAATCGCCCATCACAACAAGCATCATCCGCAGACCAAGGTAGAAGCCTCGGGCCAGGGGGGTGCGGGCAAGCGTCAGGGATCGAAGAAAAATAAATAGGAACTGGTATAAACCCGGACGGCGTTGGCGTCAGCGGGCGGCGTCCCGTCCGGGCCCTCAGACGCCACAAGCAAATTGCCCCTCGGTGATCTGGGTCAGTCAGCGGCTCACGATTCTGCAATCCGCTTCAACTGGATCAGGTGGTTGATATCATGACCCGCCATCGTTTCAACAATCGTGCCGAACGTCATTGTGCCGCGCTCAGGATGCGTCACAGTCTTACCGGCGGCGTGCGGAAGCGTCCTGCCGATCAGCGCGAGATTCCAGGCGCGCATGCCTCCAAACGCCGCCAGAGCCTGTGATGCGGTGATGCCGGCGTAGTGCGCACCCCACTTCTCCTGGTCAAACGGCTGCAGCGTGTGGTCGTCCTCTGCAAGCGTTTGTCTCAGGCGGAAGCCAAACGCAATCTCGCAGTCCGCCAGGTGCGCAATAATCTCCACCGGGCTCCACTTGCCCGGTGCAGGGGACTGCATGGCCTTTTGCAGGCCCATGGTGTGCACCAGTTTTGCGATCTCCTGCTCCGTCGAGCCAAGAATGCTCTCGAGCGGGCGTCCATCAAGATACTTCTCATAGGGATTCAGTTCGCTCATAGCGATTGCTCCTTCTGGTTGCTGTTACAGATATTCCTGCATCATCCTCTGCCACGTCGGCCAGTCGTGCGAGTTCCATGTCTCCCACGTGTACAGCTTGTGCGGAATGCCCTTCCGGCTCATGATGCGGTCGAGTTCCTGATTCTGCCAAAGGCACTGGTCATCCCAGCCCGTGCCCAGAACGTAAGTATTGCGGCGGTAGCGCTCGAAATACCAGGGGTCGTCAAGATTCGGCAGGTAGTTGAACGGCAGGTTGAAGTAGCAATCCTGGTCATAGTACCCGCCAAGAAAATTGTTCAGGTCAAAGGCGCCCGACATCGACAACAGTCCTGTGAAAATGTCCGGATGCCGGAGCGCAATGTTTGTCGCGTGATATCCGCCGAAGCTGCAGCCCAGCGCCAGCAGGTGCCCGTCGCCATTCTTCCGGCGGATCAACGGCACAACTTCGTGGATCAGGTAATCCTCATACTGCACATGCCGCGCAATGCGCCACCGCGGGGCTACGCTGCGGTTATACCAGCTCTCCATGTCAACCGAGTCAACGCAGAAAAACTGCAGATGTCCGGCCTCCACACGCCCGGCCACCCCACCGATCATGCCGCGATCTTCAAACTCATAGAAGCGGCCGCCCGAGGTAGGAAAAACCAGCACCGGCAAGCCTGCATGGCCAAAAACCAGCAGCTCCATATCGCGTCCAAGTCGCGTTGAATACCACTTGTGATACTCACGATTCATCGCGTGCCTGCTCCGCTGCGGTTAAATGCATTTGCGGTCAATCTGAAGCTCGCTGCAATTGGAGAACCTGCGCTGTTCTTGATACTGTAACAGCCATGGGGCACGCGATCCTGCGCGCATTTCCTGCTGAAAAAGGAACGAGGAGCCGGAATTGGAATCGCTGGATTTGGAATCGCGGAATTTGTCATCGCTGGGTTTGGATTTGAATACTGACGCGCCTCAAGACCTGCTCGCGTCCAGCGAGGGCACTCCGCACCCGCGGCTGAAGCTGCATCGCGGCTTTCGCAGCATCTACCTGCCTGACCCAGCGCGACATCATCGTCTACCTGCCGCCCGCCTACGAAGCCGAGACCGATCGCTCCTACCCCGTCCTCTACATGCACGACGGGCAAAATCTCTTCGACGGCGAAACCTCCTTCATCAAGGGCCGCACCTGGCTCATGCGCGAGCACGCCGATGCCGCAATCGAAGCTGGCAGCGTCGAGCCCCTCATCATCGTCGGCATCTACAACACCGGCGAGCGCCGCATCGCCGAGTACACCCACGAGGCCAGCAAACAAATGGGCGGCGGCGAGGCCGACGACTACGGTCTCATGCTCACCCGCGAGCTCATGCCCTGGATCGCCGCTCGCTACCGCGTGCTCCGCGACCGTGAATCGACCGGGGTCGGCGGCTCATCTCTCGGCGGGCTCGTCTCCCTCTTCCTCGGTCTGCGCCACCCGGAGTGCTTCGGCAAACTCGCCGTCCTCTCCCCCAGCGTCTGGTGGAACCACAAAAGCATCCTGGGCTACCTCAACGAGCGCGCTCCCCAGATATGGGAGCGGCCGCGTCTCTGGCTCGACATCGGTGACCGGGAAGGCAACAAGGCAGTCCGTGATGTGGAGCAGCTCAACGCCCGCCTTAAAGCCAACGGCTGGCGCCCCGGCGAGACCCTTCATTTCGAACACATCCACGGCGGCACGCACGACGAAGCAAGCTGGGCCGAGCGCGTCGAGCCTATGCTGCGGTTTCTCTTCCCTGCCCGGGGCTAGCGCCAAAAGCCCCCGATTTGCCTCAACCACCCTCTTTCAGCGATACTTGGGTGTTATGTCTTGTGCGGCTCAGCCGGTCTTGAAAAGAGGCAGGCTTGCCTTATTTGGCTGATCGCGCCTGCGCGGGCCTTAAAAGACCCCCCAAAAGCAACCAAGCATTAGATTTGAAAGGAACTGTAACGCCGTGGTCATGATTCGTTTGTCGCGTGTTGGCGCCCCCAAGCAACCCTACTATCGCATTGTGGTGATTGAGAAGGACCGCGCCCGCAATGGCCGGTCGATCGAAGTGGTGGGCACCTACAACCCCCGCACCAACCCTGCTTCAGTCGACCTGAAGCACGAGCGCATTGGCTACTGGCGCGGTGTCGGCGCCCAGCTCTCGCCCATCGTGGCCAAGCTGGTCGCAAAGCACCCCGCTCCGGTCGCAGCCTAAGCCCTTTACCACCCCATCCCCTCTGCTCAGAGGAGTGCAACCCCGCACCCGTTTTGCCGCTCACAGAGTTGCTGACGGGCGCGAATCCGTGTGCTACTATTCGGCACGATCCAAGTGACTTTATTTTGGACGTAACGGTCAGAGGCAAGTAGATGACCCAAAACGATATGGTCGCAGTCGACGAACTGGTCCGTGAAATCGCGCGAGCCCTGGTGGATGAACCGGATGCCGTTGAGGTGCACGCTGTTGGCAGAGACGAAAACACCGTTCTCAAGCTCAAGGTGGCACCGCAGGATGTAGGCAAGGTCATCGGCAAGCAGGGCCGCACGGCGCGTTCGGTTCGTACGATTCTCGGCGCGGTGAGCATGAAGCTGCATCACCGCTACACGCTCGACATTCTGGAAGAAGACGACCAGGTCTAGGGTCAGATCCACATATCAGGCGGAGCAGACGATGACCGACCCAGGGCAATGGGCGTGGCTTGCGCGCATCCGCAAAACACAGGGCCGCAAGGGCGAAGTCTTCGCCGACATCCTTACCGATTTTCCTGAGAAATTTGCCGAGCGGCGCCGCCTCTGGCTGTTGCCGCAGACCGCCGGCGCAGCAACTCCCCGCGAGGTCGCACTCGCATCTCACTGGCTCCATAAGGGCGGCGTCGTCCTGCACTTTGCCGGCGTCGATTCCATCTCCGCGGCTGAAACTCTCATTGGTATGGCTGTCGCCATTCCCACCGCAGAGCGCGCGCCCCTCCCCGAAGACGAGGTCTATATCGGCGACCTCATCGGCTGCACTCTTGTCGACGTCGCCGGCACTGCCCCCACCCTCGTGGGCGAAATCGAAAATGTCGATACCACCGCCGGTCCCGCTCCCCTGCTTGTCCTACGCGGCAGCCACGGTGAAGTGCTCGTGCCCTTCGCCAAAAGCTACCTGCGCAAAGTCGACCTCGACGGCAAACGCATCGAGATGGCGCTACCCGAAGGCCTCATCGATCTCAATAAGCCTGCCAACCAGACCTGACAATCCTCTCTCCCTATATCATTCAGTTGAGTATGCGCTTCGAGATCATCTCCATCTTTCCCGGCTTTTTCGCGGGCATCTTTGAGCACGGCATCGTGCGTCGCGCGCAGGCAGACGGCCTGCTCTCGGTGAACGTGCATGATCTCCGTACCTTCACGCATGACCGTCACCGCACCGTCGATGACCGTCCCTTTGGCGGTGGCGAAGGCATGGTGCTCAAGCCCGAGCCCCTCGCCGAAGCGCTGGCCGACCTTGGCATCGGCCCCAAAAATCAACGCGACCCCTCCGGCGGGACCCGCGTCATCTTGCTCTCCGCGCAGGGCAGGCCCTTCAATCAAGCGCTCGCCCGCGAGTTCGCAACACTCGACCGCGTGGTGCTCATCTGCGGCCGCTACGAGGGCGTCGATGAACGCATCAACGATCTCTACTGCGACATGGAGCTCTCCATCGGCGACTACGTGCTGAGTGGCGGCGAGCTGGCCGCCGCAGTCGTCACCGACGCCGTCATGCGCCTGCTGCCCGGCGTGCTGGGTAATGAGGCCTCCGGCGAATTCGAGAGCTTCGGCGTCGCCGACACCGAGATCACCACAGACCAACGCGGCGTGCCCCGCTCGCAGCACGGTGCCGGCGGCCTGCTCGATTACCCGCACTACACCCGCCCCGCGGAGTTCCAGGGCCTTACCGCGCCGCCGGTGCTGGTCAACGGCGACCATCAGCAGATCCGTCGCTGGCGACGAGAGCAGCAGTTGCGCAAAACCCTCGCCAATCGCCCCGAGCTTCTCGAAGGAGCCGCGCTCAGCGATGAGGACCGGCGCCTGCTCGCTTCGCTTGGATGGCACAGCGAAGCATCCTCGGGCCCTTAACCCTTCTGAAAAGGCCGCACCGGCTCTGCCTGATCGGCGCCCACGCGACCAGCCGCGATATCTGCGGCATGAAAGTTTTCCCCGCCGCCGGGCGAGCCCGCAAGCCGCCGCATCATTGCGAGCTGACCCACATGGGTCAACGCATCCGCAATGGGCCCCTGGAACAGCCGCTCGTGCGAACCATGCACCGGCTCGTCTGACGCAAGATAGTCGTCGAAAGCCTTCAGCGACGCAAAGAAGTGCTCCTGCGCCTCTGCCCATGGCAGTGGCTCGGAGTTGTGCCACTGCTGATTTCCCTTGGCGATACTGAGCGCCCAGTCAAACAGGTCGCTCATGTGAGCGAGCAACTGCGCAGGCTGCCGGCCGCCCGTGCCGGAAAACGTTGCAAATGAATCGGGTGTCCCTTCCAGGGCGCGGGTCGCCCTGTAGGCCACTGTGGCCAGGGTGTGGCGCAACAATTCGCGTTTCTCGTCCATATCCTGACACTATAGCGGTTTAGCCACTACCCCCCTCCTCTATGCGTTTCACCCGTTTCTCTGGTAAAATTGAGATTCTGAGTTCAACGCAGGAAAGAAGCCATGTCAATTCATCCAGTTATGCAACGCTTGGCCGACAAGCTCAAGCGCACCGATCTTCCCAAGTTTGTTGCCGGCGACCAGATTCGCGTGCAGGTCAAGATCAAGGAAGGCGATAAAGAACGCCTCCAGGCTTTCGAAGGTCTGGTCATCGCCATCAACAATGGTCCGCAGGGTACCTTCACCGTCCGCAAGATCAGCTTCGGTCAGGGTGTCGAGCGTATCTTCCCCTTCAACTCCAAAGTCGTTGACCGGGTCGAAAAAATTCGCAGCTACAAGGTTCGCCGCGCCAAGCTCTTCTACATTCGCGGACTCCGTGGCAAGGCCGCCCGCCTCAAGGAAGTGGATCGCGTCGCCGCCAGAGCCTAGATTTTTCTGGCCTGATTTTTCACCATTTCAGACTCAACAACCCCGGCATCCCGCCGGGGTTGTCCTTTTTAACCGGATTGCCTGCACCTTCCAGATTCCATCGACCATTCCGCAGCGCTGACCAGCAATCTCCGCCGCCCGTCAATCCTCGCGCGTGTTCTGATTGCGCGTCTTGGCGTCCCCGGTCTCCTTCTCTTCATCAAGGCCCGACGAATCGGCAGGATCCACCGTCCCCAGGGAGTCGTTCACAACGTCATCGTCCTTCACCGGCGTGCCTTGGAATCCTCCGGGCTGCGTGTGCGTGGGTTTTACTTTCTCGTTCATGCGCGCCTCTCCTCCTGTCCGCCTCTCCTCCTGTCTTGGATGCGGCCCCCATGCTCCAGGTCAGGCCGCTCTCGGTCAGGCCGCGTCTCCAATCAGATCGCGCGTTATCGTAACTCGGTTTCGCACCGGTTTTCCCCAGCCCCATGCTCCCCCTCCTGCCAGCGCATTTCTATACTGAGAGACATGGCGAAAGCTCCGCCCTCACCCAACCCGCGCAGACGTGGTTCCGGCCGCGCCCCGGTGTGCGGTTGGAAGCTTGAGCGGGCCGCGCACAAATGCGGGGCACAGTCCATCGCAGGGCTCGATGAAGTTGGCCGCGGACCCATGTTCGGCCCCGTTGTTGCCGCCGCCGTCATTCTCGCCCCGGGCACTCGCTTCAAGGGCCTCACCGACTCAAAAAAGCTCGCTGAGAAAAAGCGCATCGAGCTCGACATCGAAATCCGCGCCCGCGCCGTCGCCTATGCCATCGCGGCGGTCGACGCCGAAACCATCGACCGCATCAACATTCGCCAGGCTTCGCTGCTGGCCATGCGCCTCGCCGTCGAGCAACTCGCGCACACTCCCGACTATCTGCTCATTGACGGCGTCGATACCATCGACTGGCCCTGCCCGCAGCAATCCGTCATCCAGGGCGACGGCACCAGCTTTTCCATCGCTGCCGCAAGCGTGCTCGCCAAGGTCTATCGCGACAATCTGCTTGTTGATCTCGATCGCCAGTACCCTGGCTACGGCCTTGCCAGCCACAAAGGCTACTGTTCGCAGATGCACCTTGAGGCCCTTGCCCGTCTCGGTCCCACGCCGTTGCATCGCCGCAGCTACAATCCCGTAGCCCAGCGCCTGCTGCCTTTTGGCGAACGGGACCCCGATGAACGGGAACTGGACGAACGAGATTTCGACGAGCAGGAAGAAGCCGTCGCCGAACTTATGTCGTAACCGGCGGCGTCTTGCGGCGGCGCTGCGCCAGAGCGATCGCCGGCCGCGCCAGCAGCAGCACCGCCAGCACCAGGGTCAACCGCAGCGGCGTCAGCACCCCTGTCTTCACCTGCCACCAGTAATGGATAATCCCGCAGATCGCCGCGGCGTAGACAAGCATGTGCAGCCGGCTCCAACGTTTGCCGCCCAGCTTGCGAATCGACCAGTTTGTCGAGGTAAGCGCCAGCGGCAGCAGCAGCAGCCAGGTAAACATGCCCATGTAGATGAAGCGCCGCTTCAACAGATCGTCCGTCATTGCCTGCACGTTGAAGCCCGAATAGAGCGCCACCCACGTCAGCAGATGCACCGTGGCATAGAAAAAAGCAAAGAGTCCCAGCAGCCTGCGAAACTTGATGAGCCAATTCAATCGCGGAATCAGTTTCCGCACCGGCGTCACCGCGAGCGAACAGATCAGGATCACCAGCGCGGTATAGCCCGTCGTTAATGCGATTTTCGCGCTTGGGTCCGGGCCAAGATCGTTCGTCACCGCTCCATAGACGAGCAGGGTAAATGGCCACAGGCACGCAATCCACGTCACCGTCTTCAGCAGAATCAGCGTCGAGCGTTTCATCGTAAAGGCGCTGCTCCCGGCCTCAGTAGTTCTTCTTCAGATCCATGCCGGTGTAGAGCGACGCCACCTCTTCACCGTACCCGTTGAACATCAGCGTCGCTTTGCGCTGCGCATAAAACGGCAACCCAATACGGCGCTCCGTCGCCTGGCTCCAGCGCGGATGATCCACTTGAGGATTGACATTCGAATAAAACCCGTACTCGCTCGATGCCATGTCGTTCCATGTCGTCGCCGGCTGCTTCTCCAAAAAGCGCACCGTCACAATCGACTTGGCCGACTTGAATCCATACTTCCACGGCACCACGATGCGGATCGGGGCGCCATCCTGATTGGGCAACACATCCCCATAAAGCCCAACCGTCAGCAGCGTCAGCGGATTCATCGCCTCATCCATCCGCAGCCCTTCAGAATAGGGCCAGTAAATCGTCGTCTCCCCCGCCCACTTCTGTACATGCCGGTCGTAATACGAGAGAAACTGCACATACTTGGCCTTGCCCAGAGGCTCGCATTCCTTGATGAACTCCGAGAGCGAATAGCCCACCCACGGAATCACCATGCTCCACGCCTCGACGCAACGATGCCGGTAGACGCGGTCTTCAAGCGGGCGCAGCTTCAACAAAGCCTCGATGTCGAAAGTCTTCGGCTTCTTCACCAGGCCTTCCACCTTCACAGTCCAGGGGCGGGTCGGCAACACTCCTGCGTTCTGCGCCGGGTCTCCCTTGTTCACGCCGAACTCATAAAAATTGTTGTAATGGGTAATGTCTTCAAAACTTGTGAGCTGCTCTCCCGTCGTCGTCAGCGGGCTCTTCACCGTCTGCAGCTTCGTATCCGCAAAAACTCCCATCCGCGGCGAAACCAGATTAGCCAGCCGTTCCGCGCCCAAAACAACTGCGCCCGCGGCCCCAGCCCCGCGCAAAAAGCGCCGGCGATTCAGATACTTATCTTTCGATGTGATTGCCGAAGAGGGTATCTCCGGCGGCTTTTGGATGAGCATGATACCTCGCACGTATTAGACACCATCGAGCTGCAATCCGTTACAGGAATTACGGATGGGTGCACGGATCGGATTGGATTTGATGGGATTGATCCCGCGACAGCCTCGGCCCATGAGGTCTGCTATTCCCATCGCGCGGTCTGCCGTTCCGAAGATGATGGCCGCGATCCCAGTCGACGCAGCGACGATCATCTGCCGGGGAGTTCAACCCATCTCCTCCTCCTCGTGATACGAACCTGGAATTCGTGTTACCCTGAACCCGCTCCGCAAGGGGCAATTTTCTAGTTCCTCGGAGTGGCCATGGGCGTACTCAGCAGAATCGGCATTGCACTCGACTCCGACCTTCTGAGGCGCTTCGATCGCTCCATCGCAAAGCGCGGTTATACCAATCGCTCTGAGGCCTTTCGCGATCTCATTCGCGACCGCCTCGTTGCTGAAAGCACCGCGGCGCCCAACGCTACCGTTGTCGGCACCATCACCCTCATCTACGATCACCATGCCCGCGGCGTTACTGAAAAGCTCACCGAGCTGCAGCATGCTCAGCACGATCTCGTCGTCTCCACCAGCCACGCGCATCTCGACCACGATTCCTGCCTTGAAGTCCTCATCGTCCGCGGTAAAGCCGCTCAGGTCGAAGGGCTCGCGGGCCGTCTCATTGGCCTCAAGGGTGTGCAGCACGGCCGTCTCGTCATGACCGTTCCGCAGCCCGCCGCGGGGCAGCCTCATCACGCAAACGGCAAAGCTCACACCCACAAACATTGACGCCCATCTGGCCCGGTTTTCGGAAAGGACCCTAGTCTAGGAAAGGACCCTAGTCATGGCATCAGGTAGCACGAAACTCAAGTTCGTACTACCAATTGTTTTATCCTGCGCTTGGGCCCGATCTCTCTTTCCCGCAACGGTAGCTTCCGCTCAAACTCCGAATGCTGTCGCGCAAACGAACCCGCCCGCCACCACGAACGAAAGGCCTCATTCGCTTCAGTTGTCCGGAACGGTCGTTGACACGTCAGGAGCGGTAATTCCCGGTGCCACCGTGCAGCTTCGCAGGGCGAGCGGCGCCATGCAACAAACAACCCGGTCGGACGCGAATGGCGCCTTCATCATGAGCGGACTCCCGGCAAGCGAGTATCGGCTCGTCGCATCGAATCCAGGTTTTGAAACCAAAGAAATCCCCATAGCTTTGAAGATCAACGAGTCGCTGACCCCGCTGCGCATCTCTCTGGCTGTTAGCGCCGCGATCACCACCATAAACGTGCAGGGCCGGCAGGATAGCCTCATCGGAACTGCCGAGTCCGCCTCCCAGGGAACAGTAGGCGCGGCGGAAATCCAGGGCCGCCCGATTCTTCGCTCGGGAGAAGTTTTAGAGACAGTTCCCGGCGTCATCATCACGCAGCATGCCGGCGGCGGCAAAGCCAACCAGTATTTTCTGCGCGGCTTCAATCTCGATCACGGTACGGACTTCGCCATTTTCATCGACGGCATGCCGCTCAACCTGCCATCGCACGCACACGGCGAAGGATACGCGGACATGAACACCGTCATCCCGGAATTTATAGAGCGAGTGGACTATCAGAAAGGACCTTATTTCGCGGACGTCGGCAACTATAGCTCCGCTGGATCGGCCCACTTGGAATTTTTCAAGACGCTGCCCCACAATTTCTTCCAGGTGGCGGGCGGAATGTATGGATTTGGCCGGGTCGTTTTTGGCGTATCGCAAAAGCTCGGCTCGGGCAATTTGCTCTACGGCGGCGAAGCGTATCACGATAACGGCCCCTGGACGCATCCGGATAATTACTACAAATTCAACGGCCTTCTAACCTACAGCCAGGGCGGAGACACACACGGCTTCAACATCGCGGCCCGCGGCTACCACGGCAGATGGCATTCAAGCGACCAGATCGCTGAGAACGCGGTGCCCCTCGTTGGTTTCTTCGGCACACTCAACCCGACCGACGGTGGCAATTCGCAACGCTACAGCCTGCAGGCCGAATGGTACAGCCGGCACACCGCATCTCAATCCAGCATCATGGTCTACGCGTTCTACTACGATCTCGATTTATTTTCAGACTTCACTTACTTCCTCACCGATCTCGCTCGCGGCGACCAGTTCGAACAGAAGGACAAGCGCTGGGTGGCGGGGTTTGACGCACGGCACACGATTTTCAGCCAATGGCTTGCTCGCAAAGTGGAAAATACCTTCGGCCTGCAGGTGCGCAACGATTGGATCCACAACGGCCTTTACCAGACGGAAGATCGCGCGCGCGTCGACAAGACCGATTCCGACACCGGCACCACTCTTCCCGCGACCACGCAGGAGGATCGCATTACGGACACGCAGGCTGGTCTTTATGCGGAAAACAAAATCCAGTGGGCAGAAAAATTTCGCACCGTCGCTGCCCTGCGCGCCGACTTGCAATTCTTTAACGTCACCAGCCTGGTAACTGCGGCCAACTCCGGCACAGCCAGCAAGCTGCTGCCCAGCCCGAAAGCGAGCTTGATCTTCGGTCCATGGTCCAGCACGGAATACTATGCGCAGGGCGGCTTCAGCTTTCACAGCAACGACGGGCGCGGCACGACCCAAACCGTCGAACCGGTCTCAGGAGAAAATCCTTACCCCGGCACGCCCGTCGCGCCAATTCCTGCCCTCATACCGACCAAAGGCGCGGAAATCGGCATGCGAAGTCTCGCCGTCCCCCATCTGCAAAGCACCTTTGCGCTCTGGTATCTCCGCAGCGCTTCCGAACTGCAGCAGTCTGGCGACACCGGCGGCACCACCGCTTCTCAGCAGCCCAGCAATCGCTACGGCATCGAATGGGCAAACTTCTATACTCCGCGGGACCATCTAGCCTTTGATCTCGACATCGCAAACTCCAAAGCCCTCTTCACCGAAATTGACGAAGAAGACGCCGCACCGGATAGTCCTGGGGGCAGACGTGTCCCCGAAGCAGTTGGGCTGGTAATTGCATCGGGCCTCACACTCCACGGCTACCGCGCCTTTTCCTCGAGCCTGCGCCTGCGCTACTTTGGCCCGCGCGATTTAACGTCCGATGCAATCTATCGCTCGCGGGCAACAGCGTTGCTCAACGCGGAGGGAGGCTATCAAATCGGCGAGAGATGGCGTGTCTCGGCCGAGTTTCTGAATCTGCTCAACCGCCGCGACCACGACATCGATTACGCCTACACCTCGCGCATTACTCCAACAGCCGCGTCGGCATTCACCGAGGTTTTTCATCCTGTCGAACCGTTTCAGGTGCGATTCGGCTTGCGCGGAACCTTCTGACAACTGACTCCGCCGTCAGCAACACCGGAACCGATGAAAACACTTTCAGCAGGCTGAGAGACAATCGTGCGGCGGCAGGCTACTCCCCACTTTTCTGCCTGGCCTGAGGCGTCATGCGCGCGGGCAGGCTGCCTCTCGGGAAGGTCGAAGACTGGCGCACCACGAGGCTGGTTGAGACGTGCCACTCCTTCTTGCCATGCTTCGGATGATCCGATTCGATGCCTGCGCGCAGTGCCTCCACCGCCGCGGCCGCAAGACTCCTGCATGACATCTGCACCGTCGTCAAAGGCGGCAGCACAAACTGCGCAAGGTGAATATCGTCGAATCCCACCACCGAAATATCGTCCGGTACGCGGTGCGTCGTGCGGTAAAGCGCATGCAGCGCGCCAATCGCCGTCATATCGTTCGAGCACATCACCGCAGTCGGCAGTTCACCAAGCGCAATCAAGCGCTCCATCGCACTAATACCGCCCTCCATCGTGTGATTACCTTCAACCAGGTGTTTCGCTGGCACCGTCAGCCCAAGCTCTGCCATCGACTTCAGAAAAGCATCGCGGCGCGCAACCGGCGACCGCTTCGTGAGCGGTCCGCTGATGAAGGCAATCTTGCGGTGACCCAGCGCGGCAAGGTGCTGCACCCCCTGGCGAATGCCCTCGGCATAGTCAACGCTCACGGAATAGATATTCTCAATATCCGGTCCGGCATCCACAAACACCAGGGGAAACCTACGCTCAACTAGCTTCTTCACCAGTTCGTCTTCAACGCCAAACGTCATTACAGCGACGCCATCCACATTGCGCTGCAGCAGTCGGCGCAACAGGCTCTCCGTACGTGTCGCATCGTAGTTGGTCGACCCGATCAGCACTTCATATCCCTGCGCAACTGCCAGATTCTCAAACTCCTGCATAAGCTCGGGAAAGAACGGGTTCGTGATCTCCGAAACAATCAGGCCCAGCATGCGGCTGCGGCCAGAGACCAGCGCCCGCGCCTGCGTATTCGGCAGATAGCCGACCTCTTCAATCGCCTTCCACACGCGCCGCGCAAGATCGGCGTTCACCGTGGGAATCTTATTCACGGTGCGCGAAACCGTCGCTATCGAAACACCTGCCCGTTGCGCGACATCGCGAATGCTCGCCGAGCTCGGGCGCCGGCGGTGAGATGAGCTACTCTTTGTCCGACTCACAGTGGCTCGATTCTACTCTGTTTCTTGTGTTTCTCAGCCATTTCAGAGACGGGATCGACGTGCCCAGATGAGTGCTCGGATCACAGAATCGGACCATCTTCCAATGGTTAGCGCTATGCGGTCTCCGCGTCCGATCCTCCGGCGCGACGCGACAGTTAGAAGCCTTATGCTGGAAAGCGTTTGCCAGCCACGGCGTGCCGTTGCCGGCTCCCTCACGGCGTCAAGGATGATTGTCGCTTCCAGCCACCGTCTCCAACCCATGCTTGATCAGCGGAAGAATCGAAACGAGGCTGTCTTCCGCACCACGCCGGCTGCCCGGCAGGTTGATGATCAGCGTGTTGTCTTTCAGGCCCGCCACGCCGCGCGAAAGCCACGCGTATTGTGTACTCGTTGCCCCGTTTGCGCGGATCGCTTCCGCCAGTCCCGGCGCCTCGCGGTCAATTACGCGGCGCGTCGCCTCGGGAGTGCGGTCGCGCGGCCCCAGTCCCGTGCCCCCGGTAGTCAGAATGAGCGCGGCGTCAAGGCTATGCCACTGATCCAGCCACGAGACAATCTGCTCCTCTTCGTCGGGAACAAGCGCAGTTTGAATCATCGCAGATGGCCAATGCTTCTTCAGCAGGTTCGCCACGGCCGGACCCGCCGTGTCCGTCATCGCGCCTTGCGAGCACCTGTCCGAAATGGTGAGAACAGCAAGCAGCATCCAAAGATTGTAGACCTATTGCGCCGGAAGCACCTTGATCGTCCGGAACCAGGTTTCCACCAGTTGCGGCCACCTCGTAACCGGCAGCGCGGTCGGACGCAGGCCGTATCCGTGTCCACCCTGCGCATAGATATGCAGTTCTGCCGGCACCTTCGCGGCTTTCAGCTCGTTGAAATAAAGCACCGCATTCTCCACGTGCACCGGATCGTCCTCGGCCTGCAGAATGAACGTAGGCGGCGTATCTGTCGTGGGATGAATCTCCGGATTCGGCGTCATACCCTTTTCCGCAAGCGCCAGGTATCCCGGGTACACAATCACCGCAAAGTCCGGACGGCAGCTCTGCTTGTCCGCCGCATCAACCGCGTCGTATAGCCTCTGCCCGTAGTGCGTGCTGAGCGCAGCCGAAAGATGCGCTCCAGCAGAGAATCCCAGAACGCCCACGCGATGCGGATCGATGTGCCACTCCTCCGCATGCTCCCGCACCAGCCCCAGCGCGCGCTGCGCATCCTGCAGAGCCGCAAGTGACTTCGGATACGGGCCAGTATCAGGCACGCGATATTTCACCAGCACGCAGGTCACGCCAATTCCGTTCAGCCAGTCGCACACCTCCGTTCCCTCAAGATCGATCGCCAGAATCTGGTAGCCGCCCCCAGGGAACACCACCACCGCCGCGCCTGTATTCGTGTTCTTCGGGCTGTAAAGCGTCAGCGTCGGCTTCGCCACATTGCCCAGCCGGATAATCTTCCGCCCTGCGATCAATGGCTCGCTCGCCTTGGTGGTATCCACCTCCGGCGGCAGATTTGTCGGCGCACCGGGCGCCACGCCCGGCCACAGCGGCATCGTCACATGGCCGGGTGCGGGCTGCCAGGCAGGCGCCTGCGCAGCAGTATCCTGCCCAAACAAACTCAAACCAGATGCGCTCAACAGCGCACACACCAGCAACGGCACTGCGTTCTTCACGCGGCATTCCTCCAGTCAAAAACAGTCGCAGCGATAATCGCAGCCGAGCCTCGCGCCGCGCAACCCGTCTTCCCCCTACGGCTCCGCACCCTCGGGCACCAGCAGGCTCACCGTCTCGGTCGACAATTCCATCTTCGCCGGCAAAAAGCCCAGCACCTCTCCATCCGCCTCAACATAGATCGTGCTCTTCGACCCCTCGGGCAGACGACACTGCACTGTAGCCGCCTCAAGCAGCTCAATGTCTTTTGAGAAGGTGTGCCGCCCGGCGATCACGGCAAGCAAAAACCGCATGTAGCGATACCGGCTCCTCGTCTTGAAGCAGATCAGATTGAGCTCGCTGCTGTGCATCGAGGCGTTCGGCGCCAGTTTGCCCAGCGCTCCCCCAAAGCTGCGCACGCGCACCGCAAGCAGTTGCGAAAGCTCAACAACACGCGTCTCTCCCGGCAGCGCGAAGGACGCACGAAACAATGGAAACGAATTCGTTGCCCAGATGCGCGCGCCCTCAATCAAATAGAGCAGGTAGCCGAAGCGCCGCTTCAGGCCCGCATCCATGCTTGCCATCAGCATGGCATCTGCGCCAATGCCGGCCGCGACCGTGAAGTAGCTCGAACGATCCACTCCCTGCGGATCGCGATACCAGATTCGCCCCACAGGAAACTCGCAAGGCCGGGCTGCCAGCAGCTTGCGCACCGCCTTTGCCGGCGAAATGCCAAGGCCAAGATTCTGCGCCAGCGCGTTGGCCGTGCCCAGTGGAACCACGCCCAGCGCAACCGAAGTGCCCACCAGAGACTGCAGCACCTCGTGGACTGTCCCATCGCCTCCGCACGCGAAGACCGTGTCAAACCCATTGCGAACCGCCGCCCGCGCAAGCTTTCTGGCGCTCCCGGGCGCGTCCGTCTCCAGTGCTTCAGTTTCGATGCCTGCCTTCTTCAACAAGGCCAGCACCCTTTTCACCGTCGCCGCACGACGCCGCGAGTGCTGTCCCGAAGCAGGGTTATAGATGAGAGCGACTCTTTGCATCTTCCGTATCTACTCTATCTGCTTATCCACGCATCTCCCGGTCCCCGCCAGGCGAGCGCCCTCTATTGGTAATTAAGGCGCTCCGCAAGCGGCTATCGAAGAATTGCGCAACTCCGCGGCGGAAGTATGATCCCGTTCTCTCGCAGCCCGACGCCTTCTCGCGATGCCAGCAGCAGCCCGCAACCAGCGCCCAGGGCGAATTGGCGCTCTGCTTCGCCCAGATTGCAGATCAGGCGGATCGCTTCGCGCCGCATCTCCAGCCACTTCTCCCTCTCACTGAATTCCACGCGGACATTGCCGGGCTCACACGCACTCAGGCATTCAGCTTCGCGGCGAAGCGCGATCAGTGCGCGATACCACGCCAGCATCTCTGCATGTTCCGGCTCGCTGCGTTCACCCCACTTCAGCTTTGATCGCTCAAACGTTGCCCGGTCCTCCGGATCGGGAATCTGTTCCGGCTTCCAGCCAAAAGCCTTGAACTCCCTGCGCCTCCCCTCCGAAACGAGCCGCGCCATCTCCGGGTCGTCATGATCGGCAAAGTACAGGAACGGCGATGACGCTGCCCATTCCTCCCCCGCAAAGAGCATGGGCACAAAAGGAGCCATCAACACCAGCGCCGCACCGATCTTTGCGCGTTCCAGGCCTGCACTTTGAACAATCCGGTCGCCCACCGCACGATTGCCAACCTGATCATGATTCTGGATATAACCAAGAAACCGGCATTGAGGCATGCCCGCCGCCGAGCGCCCGTGCGTGCGCCGCCGATAGCGCGAATAGATGCCGTCGTACACAAACGTCTGTTCAAGCGCTTTCGCAAGCTGCGCCATCGATCCAAAATCCGCATAGTAGCCTTTGTCGCGCTCACCGCTCAGCACCGTGAAGAGCGCATGATGAAAATCGTCGCTCCATTGCGCATTCATGCCTAAACCACCAGCTTCACGCGGCGCAACAATCCGCGGATCGTTCAGGTCGCTCTCCGCAATCAGCACAAGACTCCGCCGCAGGCTCGACGCCAGCACTTCCGTCTCTTCTGCAAGCTGCTCCAGAAAATGAATTGCTGAGCGATCGACGAACGCATGCACGGCATCCAGCCGCAGCCCGTCAACGTGGTAGTCGCGCATCCACATCAGCGCGTTATCGCAGAAAAAACGCCGCACCTCGCGCGACCCCGCATCCTCAAGATTCACCGCGCCGCCCCACGGCGTCTTATGCGCATCGGTCAGGTAGGGCCCGAATTTTCCCGTATAGTTGCCCACCGGCCCAAAGTGGTTATAGACCACGTCGAGCAGCACCGCCAGCCCCTTACGATGCGCAGCATTCACAAAACGCTTCAGCGCATCAGGGCCGCCGCAGGGCTCATGGACCGCGTAGAGCGCCACGCCGTCATAGCCCCACCCGCGATCGCCAGCGAACGCTGCCACCGGCATCAGCTCTACATGTGTGATTCCAAGTTCGACCAGGTAATCGAGCCGTTCAACTGCGCTGTCCAGCGTACCCTGCTCAGTAAACGTGCCGATGTGCAGTTCGTAGAGGATCGCGTCGGCCAGCGGCTTTGCCTCAAACGCCGCATCGCCCCATGCAAACGCCGCCTGATCATACAGCCGCGAGAGCCCATGCACGCCGGCCGGCTGCCATGCCGAGCGCGGATCGGGATACGCCTTTGTGTCCTCGTCGATGAGAAAACCGTAGTCGCTTCCCGGCCCCGCCTGCGCACTTTTGCACCGCCACCAGCCGTCTTCGTCCGGGCCTTCCATCGGGAATGCGATCCCGTCAACTTGCACTGTCATCGTCCGCGCGTACGGAGCCCAGATTTCGAATTGCTGCATCCCTCACTCCGTCTCTCGCGCCAGCAGCGCCACGGGAAAGCGCTCCAGCAATACCTGCATGCGCACCGCACCACCCGCAACAGCATCACCCGTCAGCAGATTCTTCCACCGCCCCGCGGGGAGTGTCACGGTCGTCGATGACCAGGCCCCATCCAGCTTCGCATTCCAGCGCGGAACACACGTTGCCACGCTGTCGCCGCGCAGATACGCGATCACATGATCATGCCGAAGACCTGCAACCGGCAACGGCGCATAGGCCGCATCTTTTCCGAACCACTCTGGCTTGCTCTGCCTCAGCTTAAGAGCAGCGTGGCTCACCCACAGCTTCGGCAGCCCGCACCCCATTCTCGACATAATCTCCTCGGCGCTCATGCCCGCCTTCAGCTCCGCCAGCAGCGAACGCCGCTCGTCATAATTCACCGGCCCGCGATTGTCCGGATCCACTAGCCGCAGATCCCACAATTCCCCGCCCTGGTAGGTATCCGGCACACCCGGCGCCGTAGAACGCATCAACGTCTGCGCGAGGCTGTTGATGCGCCCCGGCAACCTGATCCGTCCCACAAACTCCTCAAGTTCCGTAATAAGTTGCGGCGAGCCGAGCAGCCGTTCGATGAAGAGACGCAGCGCATCCTCGAACTCCTTGTTTTGCTGCAGCCAGCTTGTCTGCTGCTTTGCCTCACGCGCGGCTTTTTCCATGTACGCGGCGAGCCTGTCCTGCGAAATCGGCCATGCTCCAACGAGCGTCTGATAGAGAAAATACTCCGTATTGCGGTCGGGAAACTTCCCCGTCTTGAATTCCGCGTTCCTCTGCGCCCAGCGCCGCACCAGCGCCCGCCAACGCCGCGGTTCCTCGCTCAGCACCGCAAGGCGCGCGCGCACATCGTCGCCCCGCTTCGTGTCATGCGTCGCAAGCGTCGTCATGCTCTCGGGATGCTCCACCTGCATCCTCGCGCAGTATTCGTGAAACTCCCCAACGCTCACGCCATCGCGTTCCGGCGCCCCCCCAACCTCGTTCAGCGCCAGCATCCGGTTGTAGCAATAGAAAGCTGTGTCTTCCACTCCCTTGGCCATTGCCGGCGAAGTGAACTGCTGATAGCGCAGCAGAAACTCCGTCTCCAGTCCTCCGCGACTTCGCAATGCCAGCACATCACCCATGAAATCGAAAAGCCCCGCATCGACATCCGGCCGACCCTCTTTCGCCATCGCCACCGCCCTGTCAATTTCGCTGCGGTCTTCCTCAGTTACCGCATCGCGCGAGGGAACCACGTAGGTGCGGTAGACAGAAAAACACGAGGCAATTTCGCGAATGGCGCGCCTGATCTCCGCGCGCGTGTGGTCCCGGTGGTCACGGTGGTTTTCGCAAATCTCCACAAAAAGACTTGTCAAACGATTCACGTCGCTGCCCAGCGCGTCGCGTTCCACATTCAACTTCGTCCCGCGTGCAAGCGACGCAAAATCTGCCCGCTCATGAATGAAATCCTCGTAGATTCCAGACAAATCCCTCATGCCCTCTGGATGCACCATCAACCCGTTGCACACATTCAGAAAGTCGTAGCCCGTCGTGCCCGCTATCGGCCAGTCCCCGCGCAACGCCTCGCCCGGCTCAAGAATCTTCTCCGCGATAATCCAGGCATCCGGCGCACGCTCCCACAACCGCTGAAAGTACTGCTGTGGATCGCGAAGCCCATCGGGATGATCCACGCGCACGCCATCCACGCTTCCCGACCTCAGCCAATCAAGCACGCGCTCATGCGTCGCATCAAACACTTCCTGCCGCTCGACACGCAATCCGATCAGCGTATTCACGTCAAAAAAGCGCCGATACCCAAGTTCCTGGTCCGCAGCGCGCCAATAGGCCAGCCGGTAGTTCTGCAGGTTCAGCACCTCATCCAGAGCATCCGGCGATGCATTCAATTGATCCACGACCGTGTCAATCGCCTTCACAGCTTCTGGCTGCTCTTCGCAGAGTCTTCTCAGCAACTCGTAGATCACTGCCTTATCCCTGTGGCGCGATTCAATCACCTCGTGGTCGGTTGCGCCCGGCAACGGGAGCCGCGCAAGGCTATCGGCAATAAAGCCGAGGTTGTCGTTCCCCGCATATTCTGCTGCCAGCAGCAGCGGACCTCCCAGCGACCGTGGCGCCATCGGAAATGTGTTGTCAAAATATCGAATGCAAAATTGATCGCACCTGTGCTCAATCTGGATCCGCTTCGCGCTTAGCTCGCGCCCATACTGATCGCCAAGTACAGGGATCAGCATCTTGCCCTGCAGCTTGACTTCATCTGAATTCCAGTCGATGTCGAACCAGGATGCATAGCGGCTCGAAGGACCATTCTCAAGCACATCCCACAGGCAGCGGTTTTCCGGCCCCGTGGCCATATGGTTCGGCACAATGTCCAACACCTGCCCCATTCCAAGGTCACCGAGCCGCGCGCAAAAGCGCTTGAACCCTTCCTCACCTCCCAGTTCCTTGTTCACCTGGTGATGATCCACTACGTTGTAACCGTGCATGCTGCCGCGCGCCGCCTGCAGATACGGCGAGCTGTACACATGCGAAATCCCCAGGTCGCGCAGATACTCCATCACGCCGATGGCATCATCGAACGTGAAGCCTGCATGCAACTGCAGCCGATAGGTCGACTGGGGTACGCGCCGCATAGTCACACTCACTCAATCAGATCTAAGGCGCCCAACGATGACTACGCTGATTGCCCGGTTCCTGCCAAGCCTGCCAGCCTGTTCCTGATTTGATGCCCGCCGAATACTGCGTTAGATGAACCGAGTGCAACTTCGGGATGCTCGTGACTCCATCCCTCATCTACAAATGCATTCGAAATTCCGCAGTTCGCCCGTACACTGGCACAAGAGATGAGCGCCGCAATCGAGTTTCGCAATCTGAGCTTCGCTGTGCCCCAGGGCAGGCTGCTGCTCGACAACATCTCGCTCGCTCTAGAAGACGGCGCCACCACGGCCATCCTCGGCCGCAGTGGATCGGGCAAGACCACTCTGCTGCGCACCGTGAACCGCATGATCCAGCCCACCGAAGGTGAGGTGCTCGTGCGCGGCGCCAATGTGGCCCACTCGAACCTCATCCCCTTGCGCCGCAGCATTGGCTATGTCATCCAGGAGACGGGCCTCTTCCCCCATTTCACCGTCGAACGCAACGTTGGCCTTGTGCTCGAGGCAGCAGGCCACCCCCGGCCCGAGCGCGTCCGTCGCAGTCACGAACTACTCGCCGCCGTCGGTTTGGAGCCCTCCGCCTTCGCGCAGCGCTATCCCCACCAGCTATCCGGCGGCCAGCGTCAGCGCGTTGGCCTGGCGCGCGCGCTTGCCGCGGAGCCCGAAATCCTGCTCATGGACGAGCCTTTCGGTGCACTCGATCCGCTCACCCGCGCCGAGATGCAGGATATGCTGCGCACCCTTCTCAGCCGACTCAGAAGGACCGTGCTCATGGTGACCCATGACCTCGACGAAGCTCTCTACCTCGGCGATCGCATCGTGCTGCTCGATGCCGGCAAAGTTATCGCCTGCCTTCCTCCGCAAGAATTCCTCACCGCTCGCCTGCCGCAGATAGCGGACTACGTCCGCGCCTTTCATCACGGGGAACGCAAGGCTGCTCAGGAGAAGGAGCAATGATCGCCTTCCTCTCGCAGTACTGGTCGACCATCGCCACGCTCACTCTCGAGCACCTCTGGCTCACGGCGGCAGCCATGTTTCTCGCCACTGCCATCGCAGTGCCGCTCGGCGTGTGGCTTACCCGCGCGCCGCAGTGGGCCAAACCCGTCCTCGCCGTAACCAACATCCTGCAGACCATTCCCTCGCTCGCGATGTTCGGTTTTCTGTTGCCCGTGCCCTGGCTCGGCGAGCGTGTCGCCCGCATCGCCATTCTTGCGCTCACCGCCTACGCGCTGCTGCCCATCCTGCGCAACACCTACACCGGCATTTGCGAAATCGATCCCTCCATCACTGAAGTTGCGCAGGCCCTGGGATTGACCGATCTGCAGCGCCTCTTCAAAGTCGAGCTGCCTCTTGCGGCTTCCTTCATCCTTGCCGGCCTGCGAACCGCAACCGTAACCTGCATCGGCATTGCAACCATTGCAGCGGCCGTCGGCGCAGGCGGCCTCGGCGAACTCATCTTCCGCGGAGTAGCTTCCGTCGACAACCGTCTCGTGCTCGCAGGCGCAATTCCCGCGGCCCTGCTGGCTCTCGCCGCCGATGGCGCTCTTGGCCTGCTCGAGCGCCGCCTCAAGGTTCGCGCGATGATTCAAACGCGCTTCGCTGCCGCCATCGCCAGCGCGTTGTGCCTGCTGCTTGTGGGCTGCGCGCCTCCACGGCCTGACCATCCAGTCATCGGCGCAAAAAACTTTACCGAGCAGGTTGTTCTTGGCGAATTGCTCGCGCAGGAAATTGAAGCAAAATCAAATCTGAAAGTGGAGCGGCGCTTCTATCTCGCCGGCAGCTACATCTGCCATCAGGCGCTCATCTCCGGGCGCATCGACGGCTACGTCGAGTACACCGGCACCGCGCTCACTGCAATTCTCAAGCAGCCGCTCGATCGCGATCCCCAGGCCGTGCTCGATACCGTGCGCCGGCTCTACGCCTCGCGCTACAACGTCGTCGTCGGTCCGCCGCTCGGCTTCCAGAACACATTCGCCATGGTCATTCGCGGAGAAGACGCGCGCCGCCTGCATCTCGCCACCCTCAGCCAGGCCGCGCAATACACCCCGCACTGGCAGCTCGGCGTCGGATACGAGTTCGAGCAGCGGCCCGATGGCCTCCCAGGGCTCAGCGCTGCCTACGGACTTGAATTCGCCGGTCCCCCGCGCGCCATGGAGCTCGGCCTGCTCTACCGTGCCCTCAACGCGCATCAGGTGGATATGATCGCCGCAAACTCCACGGATGGCCCCATCCGCGCCTTCGGCCTCACGGTTCTTCAGGACGACAAGCACTACTTCCCGCCGTATCAGGCCGTGCCCCTCATCCGAAAAGACTCGCTGAAGCGCTGGCCGCAGATTCAGCTCGCGCTCAACGCTCTCGCCGGCAAAATCACGGAGGACGACATGCGCGGCATGAATGAGCAGGTGGACGGAGAGCATCGCGACCCCGCAATCGTTGTCCGCGAATTTCGCGCCGGCAAAGGACTCTGAACAGCAGGCAGCACGCGTCCGCAGGAATTTGTTTTCCCGGCATTTTCATTCCTGCCGTTTTTATTCTTGACCCGGACTTCTATGCAATCTTCGCCAGCCGTGCCAGCAGTTGCTCCCTGCGCCTTGCTGCAATTGCGTCCGTTTTGCTCAGCACAATAAACCACGCCAGCCATGCAACCGCCGCAAGCGCGGCAAGCACAATCGCGGCCAGCCACGGGTCGCCCAAAAAGGCGCACAGGCTGATCACGGCCGCACCGATCCCCAGCAAAGATGCCTGAATCAACATGCTCAGCAGCGCGTTGGCCTGCGATCCCGCCTGCTTCCCAAGCCGTCCCAGATTCACGCGGTACGGCATCGTGAGCGACATGATATCGCCTGCTGCGAGATTTCCGGGCAGCGCGAAAGCCAGCCACGCCAGGGTCGTTGCAATAATCACCGGCCCCGGCCGTCCCAGGCGAAGAGTCGCAAGCAACGCCGACCCCGCTGCCACAGCCGCAAACATTCCGGCGTGGCACAGATTTTTTGCCAGTATCACCGTTCGCATCGGTGTAGGCGAAAGCAGCAGCAGTTGAATTCCACTGCCCTCAGCGCCGAGATTGTTGTAGATCAGTTGAATAAAGCCAAGCAGCCCATAGGCGACACAAACCGGAAACGCAAGTTGAAACGAATGCCTCGTGCTCGCCGCCGTCGTGTGAAATACATTCCCGATGATGAACACCATCACCATGGGCACCAGCAAAGCATAAAGCTGCGGAATCGAGCGCGTCAGCGTTCGCACTTCCTTCTCAATCACCGCGGCAATCGGCCCACCGCTCAGCAGCCATCCTGACTCTTTCGTCGCGTTGCGCTTGCGACTCGACGCCTCTCCAAGATTCTCGCCGTGGTATTCAGCGCGCAGCCGCAACGCGAGCGTTGCGCCCGCTCCGACGCAGTAGAGACCCACCAGCCCCAGCAATCCCAGCGCTGCCGGTAAATCGTGCTCGTCAGCGTGCTGCAGCGCTTTCGCGCTCAGACCCGGCGGAAACCACGCCTGCCCCGTCTTCACCGCGCTCATCAGCGGGCGCGCAACATGCTGTGTCCAGTGCGCCTCGGCAGCTATCGGCTCATCGTCATTCATCTGCTTGTGAAATGCCGGATTGAAAACCTGCAGGCTCAGCACTCCCAGCAAAAAGACCGCGCTTATGATCTCGCGTGAACGCCGTTTCGCCAGCCAGCGATCGAGCCATGCCAGAACCGCTCGCGCCAGCAGCATATTGAAGGCCGCAAAAGTCACAAGGGCCAATCCCGCTGAGAGAAACAGATCGGGCCTCGCCAGTGTCGCCCCTACAAGGATGCCCAGCATGCTCAGGCCGCCCATAACGGTCGGCACATCGATCAGCCCGAAGATCAGGTGCAGCAGAACGCACGAGCCAAAGCTCACCGGAAAGCGAAGCAGGCTGGTCAGATCAAACTGTTCCTGGAACGATGCCAGCATGATCGACATCGCCTGCCACAGACCCAGCACAACCCAGAACTCGATTGTCAGCAACTGCCACTTGTGCGCGGAGAGGATTGCGAATGTTGCCGCGCCCGCACCGGTTCCGATCGCAATTCCGATAAAGCAGTAGGTGACGAACCCCATTGCCCGCGCGCTGAACTCGACCGCGCCCGCGTTCGACCGGATCCCGTTCACAAACAGCCGCATGCGCATCTGGGCCAGCGCTCGGTACTGTGCCCGCGCCAGCCGGCTGAAGGTGCCCGTGCGTACCGCCGCAACTGTGGCTCCTTGCGCAGCGCCTAAGTCAGCCACGAAAGCTCCTGCCGGGACTCCTCGCTACCAGCTCCCACAATGGAAAGAAAAATCTGCTCGAGCGTAAGCCGCTGCGAACTCTCCGCCCCGGGCAGCGTCGAAGCAACGCCCGCCCGCAGATCTTCGATCGAGCCATTCGCCACCAGGCGCCCCTGGTGGATGATCGCCACGTGACTGCACAACCGTTCAACAATTTCCAGCACGTGCGTGGTGAGAAAAACCGTCGC
The DNA here is from genome assembly GCA_963839215.1 of uncultured Acidobacteriaceae bacterium. Classification (GTDB taxonomy): domain Bacteria; phylum Acidobacteriota; class Terriglobia; order Terriglobales; family Acidobacteriaceae; genus Telmatobacter. Next base: position 367,084 of record CAWITZ010000006.1, read on the forward strand.
GCCCCGCTGAATCATGCGCTGCAGCATGCTCTTCAACATGCCTGCGGCCACCGCATCCACGCCCTCAAACGGCTCGTCCAGAAATAACACCCGCGGCCCGTGAATCACCGCCGCGGCAAGCGCCAGCTTCTTCTGCATTCCGTGCGAAAAGTCCGTGATCATCTTGCGACGCTCACCGGCAAGCTGCATAAATTCGAGCAGCTCTTCAGTACGCCGGTTCACGGTCTCGCGATCGAGCCCGTACATCCGTCCCACAAAACGCAGATACTCGGGTGCAGTCAAGCGGCCCACCAGAGCCATGCCCTCAGGCACCACGCCAATCTGACTTTTCAGGTCGAGTGCATTCGCGCTGAACGGTCTGCCCAGAATTTCAATCGTACCGGCACTCGGCTCAAGCAGCCCAGTGAGCATTTTGATGGTGGTCGACTTCCCTGCCCCGTTTGGACCGAGAAACCCAAAGAACTGGCCCTGCGCAACACTCAGCGTCACGTCTTCCACGGCAGTGAAATCGCCAAATCGCCTGGTCAGACCGTGGGTTTGAATCGCCGCAATTTCCATGTTCGGCCAGCATAACAGGCCCCGCAGCCCGAATGCCTGTCGCAGCGGGTCGCGGAGACCGGTCCGCTGATTGCGGAATCAGCTCGCCGCTGCCCCGCCTCCCAGCGGATCTTTATCGCGGTCCGTCACTTCCGCAACCGCCGCGAGGCGCGCTGCCAGCTCAGGCTGCCAGCTTCCCTCGGGCACTCTCCAGCTCCAGTTGCCGCTGGCGACAGACGGCGTATTCATGCGCGCCTCCGAACCAAGCTCAAGCAGGTCCTGCACCGGATAAACTGCTACCTCGGCAACGCTCGACGCAACCGCGCGCAGCAGCGGCCACGCAGGCCGATCGTTCACCGGCCCCACATAGGCCTCGACACCCACGCGCTCCTGATCGCTCGCCGTCTTCCACCATCCCTGCGTCGCGTCGTTGTCATGCGTGCCTGTGTAAGCAACCGTGCCCGCCGTGTACTGGTGCGGCAAATGAATGTGCGCGCCCTTGTCTGAAAATCCAAACTGGATCACCTTCATGCCCGGCATGCCAAGTTCCATCCGCAGCGCATCTACCTCGGGAGTGATCAGGCCGAGATCCTCGGCAACAAGCGGCAGCGGGCCCAGCGCCGTCTCAAGCGCGCGAAACAGCTTCAGCCCCGGAGCCTTCACCCACTCGCCGTTGACGGCCGTCGCTTCCTCAGCAGGAATCGCCCAATAAGCCTCGAATCCCCTGAAATGGTCGAGCCGGATAATGTCATACAGCTCGCGCGCACGGCGGATGCGCTGCACCCACCACGCGAATCCCTCTGACTCAAGCTTCTCCCACCGATACAGCGGATTGCCCCAGCGCTGCCCGGTCGGCGAAAAATAATCCGGAGGCACACCCGCCACCCGGGTCGGCTTCAGCTCCTCATCCAGTTCAAAGAGTTCCGGATGCATCCACACATCCGCCGAGTCCATATTCACAAAGATCGCCACGTCCCCCAGGATGCGAATGCCATTGCGCGCGGCCACGTCGCGCAGATCATTCCACTGGCGCGCAAACGCAAACTGCAGCGCGTACTCCTGCGCCAGCGCCCGTCCGTGCGCAGCGGTAAAGTCGTCAAGCGCCTGCGGATCACGCCGTCGCAGCCCTTCCGGCCACTGCGTCCAGGCTCCGGTGTTGAACTGGCGCCGCATCTCCGCGTAGAGTGCATAGTCCGCGAGCCAGTTCGCCTCTGCGCGACAAAATTCATTGAACGCTTTCCACTGCCCGGCCAATCCCTTTTCACGCGGTCCACGATCGAGAAATTGCCCGGCGGCTGCCTGCAGCAGCGGCAGCTTGCGTCCTTCTACTTCATCAAAGTTCACCGCGCCCGCGCGCCCGGTCAACCCCGCAAGACTTGCCCCGTCAATCCATCCCCAGTCCGACAGGTACTCAAGGCTGATCAGGTAGGGATTCCCCGCGAATGCTGACGAGCCCGCATACGGCGAGTTGCCGAATCCCGTGGGGCAAAGCGGCAGCACCTGCCACACATGCTGTTTCGCCGCCGCAAGAAAGTCCAGAAATTCATGCGCGGCGGGGCCCAGGTCGCCGATGCCTCCATACGACGGCAACGAGCTGACATGAAGCAGGACTCCGGAAGAACGCTGAAATTGCATATCTGCATTATCTCCGCGTCACCATACTTGCACTTGCGAAACCATCGGCGCCCATGAAAAAGGCCCACACCCTTTAACGGATGTGGGCCCCATCTTCACCAGGCAGCGTTACTCGCCCGGTATCTGTGCGCTCTGCGCTTTCGCGTTGAACATCACCAGCTTGTCCTTCTTGTAATCACTGAAGAGATTGCTCGCGAAGAGTTGGAAGGCCTCGCCACGACGTTGCTCGAGAATCTGGTCGCGCGTCTGATCGAGGTTCTTGGCGATATCGTCCGCAGAGGGCTCCACCTTGTACAGGATCTTCGCCACCACGCCCGTGCGTCCCGCATTGATCGGTCCGCTGATATTCCCTGGGTTCATCTCGAACAGTTGCGGAGCAACCTGGCCTACCGCGCCCAGCTCCGGCACCTGGCTCGAAAGGCCCACCAGGTCGCTGCTCTTTACCGTCGCTCCCACCTGCTTCGCAGCGCTGGCGAGGTCGTTCGTCGACTTCGCCCTCTCTGAAAGTTCTGTGGTCTTCTGGGCCAGCAGCCGCGGCAGTTGCTCGCTGCGATAGTCGTTCAGCACATGGCTCTTCCAGTCGGCAAACGTTGGCGCATGCGCCGGCGTAACGCCCGTCACTTGGAAGATCGCGTAGCCTTCGCCCGTGGGCGCGAACTGCGCCGGGTCACCCTTCTTCGACTGGAATGCCTTGGCAAGCAGACCTGCGCCGTCGGGCAGCGCGGCAATCGTACCCTGCTCCGCTGTTGGCGGCGTCGTCACGAGTTGCAGGTGGTGCGCTTCGGCCGTCTTCTGCAAGCCGTTCTTGATCGCCTCTGAGGTCAGCGCCTGCGCAAAGTTCTCCTGCGCCGCGGCCGACTTCTGGCGAATCAGTGTCGCCTGAATCGTCGGCAGAACTTCGTTCAGTTGCTGCGTGTGCGCAGCCTGCCGCTCTTCTACCTGCACAATGTGATAGCCAAACTGCGTCTTCACAATCGCGGGTCGCCAATATTCTGCGTGAAGATCGCCTTGTCAAACTCCGGCACCATCGTGCCGCGACGCGCAAAACCAAGCTCGCCCGCCGCTTCCTTGCTGCCCGGGTCATCGGAGTATTTCTTCGCCAGCTCGGCAAAGTTCGCTCCGCCCTTCAACTGCTTCAGCAGATCCTCAGCCTTGGCCTTTGCCGCCGCATCGGTCTTCGCATCCGCGCCCGCAGCGACCTTGATCAGGATGTGCCGTGCGCGCGCCTGCTCAGGCGCCGAGAATTCCGCATGTGCGAGTTGTAGTACTGCTGAATTTCCTGCTGCGTCGGCTGCTGCACGCCTCCCGGAACATCTTCGGGCGTAAACGCAAAGTAGCTGATCGTGCGCTCTTCTGGCACCGCATTCGCGTACCGCGGCGCATTCTTCTTGAAGAACGCTTCGAGCTCCGCGTCCGAAGGATTGATCTGCTTGCCCAGATCGTCACAGATCACCGCATAATCGAACTTGATCTTGATGTTGCTCTTGCGGTAGGCCTCGCGGACATCCTTGTCGCTCACCGTCACGCCCGCGGTCACCAGGCTCTCGAGACGCCGAATCGTGATGTCTTCCTTCACGTTCTGCTCAAAGTCCGGAACCGTCATATCGAAACGGCCCTCGATCAGCTGCGCATACTTGTCCTGCCCAATGAACTGGCCATTGGGAAACAGCACCTGCCCGGCGGGTCCGGTCTGCAGATACGACCGCAGATCGGCTGGCGTCACATGGATGCCCAGCTTCTCGGCCTCGTTCAGCAGAATCTGCTGCTGCACAAGCTGCTGGCCCACCTGAGGCGCGATCATATTCATGATCATCGGATTGCCGGCATACTGCGGATACTGCTGCTGAATGCGCCGCGATGCAAGCTGCTGCACCTTCTGCTGGCTGATCACGTCGCCCGAGGACAGGTAGCGGCTGTACCAGTGCGGATACACCACCGCGAAAGTGTCGGCGCCTGAGGCGCCCTGGCCCATCAGGCCGGGAATCAGGTACACCACCATCGACACTGAGGCCGCGGCGATAATAACCACAAACAACGCCTTCGTGAGGCGATTATCTCTTTGCAGGAAACGAATCATGGATGGACTTTGAGCCTTCTACTCTCTGTGCGCGTGCCTCTGGAGTCTGCCTGTTCACGGCCCTGGGAGCCGGTTAGAGGGCAGATGCATCCATTCCCATACGCGGGATTCTGACGCGCAAATCTCGCTCGATGCGATACCCGTCCATTATAGACGAATACCTGCTTCCCAGCGCCGTCAGCCTGACACCGCGATCCCACCGCTAGCCCACCACAATTTCGGTCAAACCCCTCGCCAAAACAAAACGGGCATTCGGTTAACCCGAATGCCCGTAATGCTCACCGGACCCACCTTTTAATTCGTTACCGCCAGTAGTAGTACCCGCCGCTGAAGTAGTACGGCCTGTAGTAGACCGGACCGTAATACGCGGGATACGGGGGCGGATAGGGATAGCCATAACGTTGATAGCCGCCGCGATGGTAAAGCGTCGGTCCGCCGGGATAAAGTCCCTGCGCCAGCCGCGCTGCCTCCTGCTGATTCACCGGCTTAACCGTCACCGGAGCCGTCAGGCGGAACGTCACCTGTGCCTCGGCCGGAATCCACACGCCGGGCCCCGAAGAAGCTGCTGAAGCCGCCGTGCCCACCGTACCGCCGGCCACCGCGCCAATTGCCGCGCCGCCGCCGCCACCTGCCGCGCCGCCAATCAGCGCACCCAACAGTGTGCCGCCAATAATATTGCCCACGGTGCGTTCACCCTTGCCCGGCCCCTTGATCCTGAACTGGTCCGACTGCAGTGGATAGTTCAAGCCGCCAAGGTCGAGCGACGTAAGCTGCAGAGCCAGCTCGTTGCTGCCCTTCAGTTGCCCTTTCGTATTCTGCACATCGGCAACCACGCCATTCACGGTAGCGCCGCGAGGAATCGCGAGCACGCCGTCAAATGTCACGTCCTGGATCACCGTGAACTGCACGGTCTCTCCACCGCGCGCGCGCTTGCTGTCCACCGGCCCCATCGTGCGCAACTGCATCACCGTTCCCGGCGGAACCGTCACCGGTCCATTCGCGAAGCGATACGCCGGTGGGGGCGGAGCAGGCACATAAGGAGATTGATTCTGCCCATACCCGGGCTGACCATACTGCGGTTGCTGCCCATACTGCGGTTGCTGCCCGTACTGTGGCTGCTGCCCATAGGCTGGCGGAGCCGCTTGCCCATACTCCGGACGGGGCGCCTGCTGCCCGTAACCCGGCGGCGGATACTGGCCCTGACCCTGGCCTTGGTCTTGCCCCTGATTCGGATATTGATTCGGGTACTGGCCATCCGCCTGCTGTGTGCCCTGCTGCCCGTATCCCGGCGGGGGCGCAGCGGCCGGCGGCTGCTGGGCATTCTGTTGCTGATTATCCTGTTGCTGGTTACCCTGTTGCTGGTTTTCGGCGACTGGCGAATCGTCCTGCGCATCCTGCGGAGTCTGTGCATTCGCATCGTCAGCCGGGTTGCCGACCTTCAAATTGTTCTTGACGCTCGTAACGCCGGGGACGCCCTTCACGATTGACTCAGCCAGCTTCTTCGAGTCCTCGCTCGAAACCGTTCCTGCCAGCGTCACCTGCGCTTGGATCGTCGCCGCCGTAATCAGATCATTCTTCAGTGGCTGCGAAGCGTCCAGCGCATGCACCACGTCCATCTCGATCTGGCCGTCGGTCCGCTGACCGTTGCCCTGGGCCGCATCCTGTGCGAATACAAACGCGCCGCACAACGCAGCCCCTGCTGCCAGACTCGCGCCGCGAGCGATCACACGCTTGAAAAATGGCCGATTCATCTAGTCCCCCGCAAAACCATGTAAGGCTCTGGATCCTCCCTTAATTAAACGGCAGAATCTGAGGCCAGTCACTCTGCTCGAACACGGTTTCGTGGGAAAAGTTGCTCCGAGGTAACCCGGCGCTGATCGATGGCTCTCAGGCAGCGGCGTTCGGCGCCGCGGCCTCCTCACCCTGCGTTGCCTGTTGACCTATCGCGATCGCCGGCCTTCCCGTGGCTGCCAGGCTCGGGTCATCAGGGAAAAATATCTGGAACACGGTGCCCGAGGACTTGCCGCTCGCGGCCGTGCGGCTGCGGACATGCACCAGCCCGTGATGCTTCAGGATGATCTCGTAGCTCACCCACAGCCCCAGGCCCGTTCCCGTCACTTCCTTCGTTGTAAAGAACGCCTCAAAAATGTGCTCACGCACTTCGCGGTCAAATCCCGTGCCCGTGTCCGCAATCGTGAAGCGAACGCCCTCCTGCGCCGGGGTCTTCCAGTTGCGCGAACGCCGTGCGCGCAGGATCAGCCTTCCGCCGCCCGCGGTGGCGTCAATCGCATTGCCCACCATGTTGGCGATCACCTGCCGGACCTCGCCGGCAAAGCAGTACAGGTTCATCTCGGGGTCGTATTCGCGGTGGACGTTGATGCCGAGGTTATGCAGGCGCACCTGGTAGAGTCCCAGCACTGAATCCAGCAGATCCGCCAGGTCGGTGCGCGCCGGCAGCGTCGATTGCCGATAGAAGCGCAGTGTCTGCTGCGTAATCTCAGAAATGCGCCGCGCCTCGTGCTCGGCAAGCTGCACATAGTTCATCGCGGCATCATCGAGCCTGCAGTAGTTGCGCAGCAGAAACAGCAGATTCGTAATCGCTTCAAGAGGATTGTTGATCTCATGCGCAATCGAAGCCGCCAGGCGACCCGTCGCCGCCAGCTTCTCCGTGCGCCGCAGCGCCTCTTCATTCCGCTTGCGCTCGCTCGTATCCAGCACAATCACACCAGCCCAGCGAATCTGGCTCGGCGAGGTACGCACCGGGTAGGCGCTCACCAGCCACGTCCATGGCCGCTTCGGCTGCTCGTTCTCGCCACCGCTCACTTCAAGATTGCGCACCGCCTGCTCTGACGCAAAAACCGTCGACACGGTGTTCTGCAGCGCCTGCGCAACCGGCTGCGGCAACAATTCGGGCAGCGTTCGCCCCAGGTGCCGGCTCAGCGGAATCCCCGTCATGTCCGCGAAAACATGGTTCACCCGCACAAACCGGCAGCGGCGATCGAAAAACGCCAGCCCGATCGGCGCATTCGCCAGCATCGAGTCCAGCATCGAAAGTGTGTCGTTCAGCCCCAGGCGCTGTTCTTCAATCGAGGCATACATGCGGTTGAACGCCTCAATCAAATCGCCGAATTCGTTCCCCGCTTTCACCGGCAGCGGGAAGTTGCCGCTTCCTTCCGGTGATTCCATCAGTGCCTGCGTCCCCCGATGCAGCACCTCGAGAGGCCGAGCAATGGCGCGCGCCACCAACAGCATGATCAGCGCCGAGGCCACCACCCAAAGCAGACCAAAGATGAAAATGTCTCTCAGGATTGAGGCAAGCTGCTGCCGGGGAGCCCTCTGGTCATACTCCACCCACGCGTAGCCCCATAAATGCCCGTCAGAATAAATCGGGCTCACCCCTTCAACGCGATTCCCCGGCAAGGTGAACACCATCGGCGCATCGCCCTTCACCTTGGGAATCTGTGCCAGTTCCGCGGGGTCTACTGCCTCCCCCAACGTCCCGCCTGCCCCCTCCGCGCTGGTGTGCACAATGCCGCCCGCCGGATTGGTGATCTTCGCGGTGGTCACCGTCGGGGAATGGCCCATCATCCTCACATAGGACTGCAGCCACTCCATCCTTCCTTCTTTGATCGCGTCCACCGATTGCATTGCCAGCAGATTGGCGTCATAATTCAAACGCTCGCTAACCAGGTGATCCATGCGCCGCATCTCTTTGCGGGCGAGCACTCCCGCAAAGACACCCACCGAGATTGCTTCCAGAAGCAATAGCCCGACGAGCAACTGCCATCGAATCGACCTTGGCCAGAAATGAAACGGCAAGCCCAGCTCCTTCCGCCACTACGAAGTGCTCTGCCAACTGCCAACCGGCTTAAGCGACAAACCGACTGCCCACTGGTATTCCAACTTCGAAAAGCGCGGAAATCCCCCGCGGGTTCTGACGCCCCGTATTCAGCGTGATGCCGATCAAGCGCCCCATTTGCGGTGCATAAGACGCCGCAATCGCTTGTATTATTTGGATGCCAATGCCCCGGCGATCTGCCGCCCATGAAAGCGCCCGTTCTCGATAAAAATCTCGTTGGTGCGGGATCCGGCCACAATTACGCCGGCAAGAAACACTCCAGGTACATTGCTTTCAAGGGTTTGCGGATCACACACTGGCAACCTGTCCGGCCCCTCGAAGCGCACCCCCAAGCCTTCCAGGAAGCCGAAATCCGGCCGATAGCCCGTCATCGCGAAGACAAAATCGTTGCGGAGCGTCACCGGCCCCGCCGGCGTTTCCAGAATCGCCGTGTCCGCCGTAATCTCCGCTACCCTGCTGCGGAAATACGCCTTGATCTCCCCGTTCTTGATCCGATTCTCGATATCCGGCTTGATCCAGTACTTCACATGCCGGTGAATCTCCGCATCCCGGTGAACCAGCGTGACCCGCGCCCCGTGCCGCCACAACTCAAGCGCCGCAATCGCCGCCGAGTTCTTGCCCCCGATCACCATCACATCCAGCCCGAAATACGGGTGCGGATCGTCGTAGTAGTGATGAACCTTGCTCAGTTCCTCCCCGGGTATGTTCATCATGTTGGGGATGTCGTAATAGCCCGTTGCAATCGCCAGCTTGCGCGCCCGCATCTCGCCCGGCCGGCCAAAGCGATCCGCCAGATGCACCGTGAAATCCCCATCCGCGCCGCTCACCCTCTGAACCTGGTGATACTGCCGCACATCCAGCTCATAGTGCGCCGTCACCTGCCGGTAGTACTCCAGCGCCTCGTTGCGCGTCGGCTTCGCATTCGGGCTGGGAAACGGAATGTTCCCGATCTCAAGCAATTCCGACGTCGTAAAAAACGTCATGTGCGCCGGGTAGTGATAGAGCGAGTTGCACACGCAGCCCTTATCCACCAACGCCGCCTTGAAGCCCGCCTTCTTCGCCTCAATCGCGCAGGCCAGCCCCGTCGGCCCCGCCCCAATCACCAGCAGATCGAAAACCGTCTCCCATTGCGCCGCCGAATCGGCTTCGGGAATCGTATGTGGCTTCTCAGGGGGGATCGCGTTCGCCGCAAATTTGTCCATATGCCCTAGCTTAGGGCATTCCCGTCGAGGCAGCGGCTGATCGCGTGAGCCTGAACCTCAAAAACCCTGAAACCGAGCGCCTCGCGAGAGAACTGGCATTGTGGATTAGGCGAGCCCCTGACTCTCGCCGTGACAAACGCGCTCAAAAGAGCGCCTGGGGTTCAGAGAGGGCAAACGATGCTCTTGTATCCCTTCGAATCCCCTGAGACGATGAGGGCATGACGAAAGCCACGTAAAGTGGTGCTACGCCCTTCGCACCCGCGCTTGCAGTTCCTGCGAAGGGGTCTCGCAGACGCGTCTTTTGGCTGCAGGGCATCACATTGGTATGGATGCTCGTGGAATTCGGAGTTGCGGCCTATGCCGCGGCCACGGCACATAGCCCGGCAATGATCGCTTTTGGCTCCGATAGTCTCGTGGAGCTTATCTCCGCGGCAGTGGTCCTCTTGCAGTGGGTTCCCCGCATCTCCATCTCGGAACGCACTGCGGCTCGCGCCGCTTGTGTGCTGCTCGTGGTTCTATCTCTGGTCGTAGCGGCTTCAGCGTTCGCATCATTGGCACTCAGGTTGCGGCCTGAAACGAGCTATGCCGGCATCGCGATCACCATCGCTGCATTGCTTGCGATGCCTGTCCTCGCCGGGCTGAAGCGCCGCGAGGCTCACCGCATCGGGAACAGCGCGCTGGCCGCCGACGCCGCGCAGTCCTCCACCTGCGCCTACCTTGCTCTGATCGCATTGATAGGACTTGCCTTGAATGCCGCGTTTCATGTCGCGTGGTTCGATGCCGGCGCCGCTCTGCTTGCCATTCCCTTTTTGATCAAAGAAGCGCGTTCCGCCTGGAGAGGGCAGACCTGCGGATGCTGCTAGTGCTTGGATCAGGTCCGGCAAGTCGATCGACTTGCGTCAATCTTTGCCGTTAAAGTTGCCGCCGCGCACGATCGGCCCGCATCTTCTACCCTATAAGGGTCAAACCTTCAGGGAGCCTCAGTTCCATGACCGTCATTCGGCAGGAAGATTTCATCGCCAGCGTTGCCGGCGCGCTGCAATACATCAGCTACTACCACCCCGTCGATTACATCACCAGCCTCGCCAAAGCCTATGAGCGGGAGCAGTCTCCCGCCGCTCGCGACGCCATGGCCCAGATTCTTATCAACAGCCGCATGTGTTTCGAGGGCCATCGCCCCATCTGCCAGGACACCGGCATCGTCAACGCCTTCGTCAAAGTCGGCATGGATGTCCGCTTTGAATCGGCGCCCGGCGAAACGCTCCTCAGCATGCAGCAGATGGTGGATGCCGGCGTGCGCCGCGCCTATCTCGACCCCGACAACAAGCTCCGCGCATCGTTGCTGGCCGATCCCGCCGGCGCGCGCATGAACACCAAAGACAACACGCCCGCCGCTGTCGCCGTCGAACTCGTCCGGGCAACACCGTCGAAGTCACCGTTGCCGCCAAGGGCGGCGGCTCCGAGGCCAAGATCGAAATTCGTCATGCTCAACCCCTCCGATTCAGTCGTCGAGTGGGTGCTCAAAACCGTGCCCACCATGGGCGCCGGCTGGTGCCCCCCCGGCGAACTCGGCATCGGCATCGGCGGCACCGCCGAAAAAGCAATGCTCCTCGCCAAGCAATCCCTCATGGAACCCATCGACATCCAGGACCTCATCGCCCGCGGCCCGCAAACCACTGCTGAAAAACTCCGCGTCGAGCTTTACGACAAGGTCAACCGCCTCGGCATCGGCGCCCAGGGACTCGGCGGCCTCACCACCGTCCTCGACGTCAAGGTGCTCGACACTCCCACACACGCCGCCAACCTGCCCGTCGCCATGATCCCCAACTGCGCCGCCACGCGCCATGCGCATATCGTCCTCGATGGCTCCGGCCCCGTCTACCTCGATCCGCCCGATCTCTCCGATTGGCCAAAGCTCACCTATGACGTCTCCGGCGCACGCCCCGTCAACCTCAACACCGTCACCCGCGAAGAAGCCGCCACCTGGAAGCCCGGCGAAACTCTTCTGCTCACCGGCAAGCTCCTCACCGGCCGCGACGCCGCCCACAAGCGCATGACCGACATCCTCAACCGCGGAGAAAAACTCCCCGTCGATTTCCGCAATCGCTTCATCTACTACGTCGGACCCGTCGATCCCGTCCGCGAAGAAGTTGTCGGACCCGCCGGCCCCACCACGGCCACCCGCATGGACAAGTTCACCCGCCAGATGCTCGCAGAAACCGGCCTCCTCGGCATGGTTGGCAAAGCCGAGCGCGGGCCCGCCGCAATCGAGGCCATCCGCGAGTTCGGCGCCGTCTACCTCATGGCCATCGGCGGCGCGGCCTACCTTGTCTCCAAGGCCATCATTGGTTCCCGTTTGCTGGCCTTTGATGACCTCAGTATGGAAGCGGTCTACGAGTTCGACGTCAAAGACATGCCCGTCACCGTCGCCGTCGACTCCAAGGGCACCAGCGTCCACCAGACCGGTCCCGCCGAGTGGCAACAACGCATCGCCGGCATCCCCATCCTGCAGTGACTTTGCCAGGAGAAGGGGCCATGTTGAGAAAAATCGCGACCGGTGTTTACGTGATCTGCTTGGCAGCGTGGCTCGGTCTCGCTCTGCTTCTCTGCATGACTATCATCGGGCACGGGTGGAGTGCTGTTGGTCCTAAAGTGCTCCACTTGGCCGGTAACACGAATGAGTTCGGCATACATTCGTCCTGGAGCTTAGCCTTCTGGCGGTTCCTGGGACTTCTTTCCGTCACGATAGTGGCGGGTTGCATCGGCCACCTTAAACGGCCTAAATCCGTCGATGCCCACAGGTGGAGCTAAGTCCTTGCCGTTTGCACGCCGGCCTGGACCTCGCGATGCGCGTTTCGTTCTTCTCCCGGAAGTCGCACGATTGTGAGCACCGTAATATCGTCTTCCTGTCCAAAGGCACAGGCCGTCTCTGCGACTGAGGCTGAGCTCGGTTTCGCAGTCATCAGAGCATGCAGGCGCTCAAAGCCAAACAACTCGCCATGAGGATTGCTCGCTTCGAGCACGCCGTCTGTGTACATCGTGAGCCGGTCGCCCGCGGCGAACGAAAACCGCTGGCTCTCGTACTCGGTTGTCGCAATCATGCCGACCGGAAGCGAACCTTCAACCGGAAGTTCGTGGCCATTGAGAAAAGGCGAGAGATGACCCGCGTTGGCCAGCGTGCATTCACCACTGCCGGTCATCTTTAGAATGATGCATGTGGCGAACCCCCCGTAAAGGCGTCCGAAGAGGCGACGGTTAAGCCCGTTGAGAAGATTCGCGGGATCGTCTTCGTATTCCCCAAGCGTGCGCAGAATGCCGACGATCATCGATACAGTCATCGCGGCTTTAAGGCCCTTGCCGCTTACGTCGCCCACTGCGACCAGCAGTGAACCGTCTCCGCCGGGATGCACTTGGAAGAAGTCGCCGCCGACTTCGGTCGCGGGTAGATAGACGCTCTCAACTGCAAACCCGGGCGTATCCTGTGCCCCGGCCGGAACGAGCAGAGACTGTACGTTGCGCGCGGCATCAATCTCACCCGAAAGCCGCGCTTCTTCCTTGCGGGCAAGCGAAAATCGGCGCACCAGAAAGATGAGCAGTGCGAGGATGAAGATGTAATTCACTACATCGCCAACGTAAAGCGGAAATGGACCACGCAGAAGCAGGGCGTTGAAAGGCTCAACGCTTCCCCGCCAGCCCAGTTGCACACGAATACGCGTCACTAAGTCGAGAACATCAAGACCGTAGAGCAGGAATGCCGGCGCCACAAGCAGGCGAGCGGACACGTCTTTTCTCAAAACATAGACTGTAAGCGTGACGATGATCCATAGATACGCCGGCAGAACGCAGCAAAGCAGCAGAGCGTACGCAACTCCTATTTCAGTCAGCTGAAAATAAAACAAGCCCACAGTCAGAGGACTGATTGCTGCCGCCATGCACGCAATCCACCAGGTCCATGACCGGCGCACCTTAAGCACAATCGAGAAGAATATCAAGGCCGCTACAAGAGACAGGGCGCTGCCGCTTTCCCCCAAAAACCTGCACAGGGCAAACGGCATCGAACCAAGATTTAAAAAAAGATTGAACGCCGCGTCTGCCGCTCCTGCGAGAAGAAGAATGGCGAACCAGAGATATTCGCGGTCTTCGCGATGGAACAGAAATAACCCAAAGATCGTCAGACCTACCAGGCACGCAAGCAGGGCGTAGGTGTATTCGTTCACATGCCGCAGAGCGTTTGTGTTTCGCCACCATTGAAGCCGTTGCGTCAGCCTGACCGGGTCGCCCACCGCGCTGCCTGCGATCGCCGGGCCACCGCCGAGCCAGACTGCAAAGGGCTGGTAGTTCCACACTCGAAGTGCAATCTGGATGCTTCGTGGCCCCGGACGGCTTTCAGGAATAACGAAGATGCTCTTTTCCCAACGGCTCAAAATGGGATTGAGCGTGAGTTCAGGAGAACCTGCGCTGCCTATCAGGTTGCCGTCCGCGTATACCTGATAGCCCGTATGGATCGTGGTCAGCAGCACTCCCAGCGGCTTGCTGCCATCCTGAACCTTAACTTCGAAGCGGTACCAGGCGAAACCGCCAAGGCGGGGATAACCCTGCTCCGTCCACGAACGATCGGAACGCAACATCTCCCATTGCGAGTCGTCGAAAGCCGGATTGGCCCACTGCGGGTCGTCTCCGGTGTGGAAGCGCCACAGGCCATCGAGAGAGACGACAGGCTCGCGCCCTGTGTCCAGATTGAATGTCTGCGAAAAGGAATTTGCACCAGAAGCCACGAGGAGCATGAACAGCAGGGATGCAAAGAGAACGAATCGTGGACCGCGCATGGCTGAAACTGGCCGCCTTTGATGTCAAAGAAATGACCGAGAAGGCCATACTACAGGATTTGCACGCGCGATCTTCGGTGGCGTCGACGTCAAGCTCGGATCAGGCGGCGTGATTGGCCGACGTTCGAGAAAAAGGCCGGACCTCTTCGGTCCGGCCTCTTCTCTGATATGAACTACGAACTACTGAACTGCCCTTCTACTGCTTCCCAAACCGGTACGCAAAGCCGTACGTAAATCCGATGCTGTTCTGCATCGTCGAGCCGAAGCCGGTCAGGTAGTAATCGGGCCCCAGTCGCAGCGACAGCGCCGGGCTCACGTTGTACTCGCCGAAGACCGCGGCGTTCACCGCGTATGTCGTCGAGTCGGGGTACAGACCCAGAGACTCCGGACTGAAGCCGCTCGTGTCGCCCGAGAAATTGCCCAACGCCACGCCGCCCATCGCGCGCGCCGATACTGAGTACTTCGGGTGCAGGATGAAGCGATACGTTGGACCCGCCAGCACGCCATACTGGCTCACCGCCGGCCGCGTAAGCGCCGCCTCGTTCAGTCCCACGTATGCCGTGCCATAGTAGCCGCGGCCATCTACTGTCACACCGAGTTTCGGGTTAAAGTAGCGCGTGATCGCCGCATCCCACGAGTACATCGTGGCCAGTTCCAGATCCGGCCCGGGCCGGAACCGGAGGTACCCGCCGCCTGCAAAAATCTCGTAGAGGTTTGAATACGTGTCGTGAATCACCTGGGCGCGACGCTGATCGCGCCGGGCCTTGATGCGCGCCTGCACGCTCTGGTTGGGATTGGATTCGGGCTGCTGCGTCTGATCCTGGGCGCTCGCGCTATTGCTCGAACTTGAATCCTGTGCAAAAACCACGGGGGCAACTGGCAGCAGCAGGGCCAGCAAAACGGCTAGACGGCGGAACGAGTACATCGCTTTCGGGATACCTCCACGGGTTTGCGAGCACCCGCTTACGGAAGCGCTCCCCCATAAGGTATTAAACCATCTGGGGCTACGTTATGGGCGGTGCCTCTCCCCCTTTGGACGCGCCGCCGCCCATTTCGCTTCCGCGCCGCCTAGCGAATCGCCGCCAGATCCGCGAGCAGCGCCTTCTCGTCAAACCCCGCCACCGAGCCCTTTGACGTGAGCCAGTCCTTGCCCAGCAGCGTGTGCGCCTCGTCCACATACTGGGTCCAGAACGCAAGCGTCATCGTCTTCAACTGACCCCACGTAATGCATGTGAAGCCATGCTGGTCATATTTCGGCACAAACACGCAGTGGCCGCCCCAACTGCCTTTCTTTGCATTAGCGCCGCCACCTGCCACCACGTCCCACACATCCTGCGTCTGCGCCGTCAGCGGCAGATCCAAACCAATGTAGACACCCCCAAACATCGCAATCGAGTGCCTGATCTGATCCAGGTTCGATACATTCGGGTCCGCAAACGCCGTCAGCGTGTGCCCTGCGAATCCCTGCTTCTGCCAATCTGTCAGCACGTCCAGTTCAATGCCGCCGGTGTCAGTGTTCGGATTCCCGGGCACATAACCATCCCACTTCTCGTAATACGACTCGATCGCGTTATCCGGAACCGTCTTAATGCCGCCATTATTCGCTGTCCACACCTGGATCGCGTGCCCCACCCCGGCAATCGTGCAATCGCCCAAAGTGTCGTTCAGCATCATGCCCCACCCCGTGATTCCTTTCGTCCAGTCGCGAGCGGGCGGTGGCGGCGGCAATCCCGGCTTCAGATACCTGGCCAGCACCAGCGTGCGCGTGTCGGTCCTGATCGCCTTGCGGCCCAGCCTCATCCCCGCGTGATTCACCGCGGGCTTCTTCTGCTGCCTCGACCGAACCGGCTTTGAGCCGACCTGCTTTACCGAGGAGGGTTTGCGTTTTGCCATGGATCTCCTTGCCAATCAGTCCCTTTTTACCCGCAATCTTCCTCGCAGATAAGAATCAATAGTTTGGCCTGAAACCAATTAGTCATCTTGCCGAATTTTATGAATCCCGTACGATTGAGGGCACGGAGACTCCGTAAAGACAAATGGGCCGCATCCTCTTTGGTTTCATTGTTGGACTTGTGTGCATTCCAGGTGCCTTCCTCGTCTGGCTCCACAACAGCCAGATGCCCGTCGCCGTGTCTGACAAGCCTTTCCCCTACGAAGAGGACGTCACCGGCAAATTTCTCCAGGACCGCATCAGCAAAGAACTCGTCCAGATACCCCCCATTCAGCCCGACGAACTCACCTACGTCGCCGGCGCACACATCTATCGCGACAAATGCGCCCAATGCCACGGCTTCCATGGCAAGGCGTCCACCCTCGGCGAGAACATGTACCCCGCCGCGCCGCCGCTCTGGGAAAAACATCCCAACGGCCCCGCCATCGGTGTCAGCAACAATTTGCCCGGCGAAACCTACTGGAAAATCGCCAACGGCATTCGCCTCTCCGGCATGCCCGACTTCAGAACCCAGCTCACCGACACCGAAATCTGGCAGGTCACCCTCCTGCTCTCCAACGCCGACAAGGCCCTACCCCCTGAAGCCCTCTCCATCCTGCGCACAGACCCCCCCTCCGGCAACCGCGTGAAAATTACGCAGACCCCGCCGCCCACCTCTACACTGGATGAGTAAGCTCAGCTTTCATAGCAAGGAAGCCGCACGATGGAATTCCTTGAGCTGCTTGTGGAGATGATCGTAGAAGTCGTTGCTGCGATCCTGCTCGAGGGCGGCTACAAGCCAACGCCATACGAAGATTAGGAACCAGCCACCATGAGTGTCATCGATTCTCTTCGCAGCGGCTTGCGCTTCTTCCTCATGAGCCTCGGCATCTCCAGCCAGTCCAAGAAACCGCAGCCACCCGCAAGGCCCGCCGACAAAAATCAGTCGCGATAACCTCCCCATGCCCCAGCAGGACAAAAACTCGCATCCCCGCACGCTGGCCGAGTCTCCAATAGATAACGTAGATAACGCTGTGCGTCAGCCGGAGACTCCCATGCAAATCACGCCCGACCGATGCAGCACACGACGCGGCAAAGGAAGCAGCACGCCAAAAGAGCCGCTGGCGCGCCTTCTGGGATTTCTTCGTCCTCTTCAGCGGCGTTTCTACCCGGTCCAATCTCTCCCGCACCCGCCCCGATCCCATCCAGAGCCGCGGCCTCTTCCTCTTCCGCTCGCGCAAGCGTTAATTCCGCTCGCTCCGCTGCCTTGCTAAAATCTCTCCATGGCACTCACCCGCCAGCAGGCGCTCGATCACTTCCACTCCACCGACCTCATCGGCCTCGGGTTTGAAGCCGACGCACTGCGCCGGCGCCTCCATCCTGAGAGCGTCGTCACCTACATCATCGATCGCAACATCAACTACACCAACTTCTGCACCGAGTACTGCACCTTCTGCGCCTTCTATCGCCCCCTCAAAGGCCCCAAAACCGGCGAAGGCTACATCCTCGACTTCGAAAAAATCTACGAGAAGATCGCCGAAACCGTCGAGATGGGCGGCACCGGCGTCCTCATGCAGGGCGGCCTCCACCCCGACCTCAAAATCGATTGGTTCGAGCGCCTCTTCACCGGCATCAAGCAGCGCTTCCCGCAGATCTGGCTCCACTGCCTCTCCGCTTCTGAAATCCTCGCCATCGCCGAGTACTCCAATCTCGACCTGCGCACCACCATCGCCCGCCTTCGCGACGCGGGCCTCGACTCTATCCCCGGCGGCGGCGCAGAAATCCTCGACGACGAGGTCCGCTTCCGCATCGCCCGCCTCAAATGCCGCACTCAAGATTGGGTCAGCGTGCACCGCACCGCCCACCAGCTCGGCATGCGCACCACCGCCACCATGATGTTCGGCGTCGGCGAAACTTTCGATCAGCGCATCAACCACTTCGAAGTTGTGCGCCGCCTGCAGGAAGAAACCGGCGGATTCACCGCCTTCATCCCCTGGAGCTTCCAGCCCGGCAACACCGCTCTTGGCGGCCGCGGCTGGGACGAGGCCACCTCCGTCGAATACCTCAAGGTGCTCGCCATCGCCCGCCTCTACCTCGACAACATTGAGAACGTGCAGGCAAGCTGGGTCACCCAGGGACTCAAGGTGCTAGAGCTCGGCCTCCACTTCGGCGGCAACGACGTCGGCTCCGTCATGCTCGAGGAAAACGTCGTCAAAGCCGCGGGCACCAGCAACTGCACCACAGAAGAAGAGCTCCGCCGCATTATCCGCGACGCCGGCTTCAAGCCCGTCCAGCGCGACACCCTCTATCGCACCATGTTCTTGAACTAGTCAGCCACGCCTCTGCCTTTATTCCACCGGGGCCGCATCCATGCGAAACCTGCGTGGGAAACCACAACTTGTCCTCCCTATATTCCCGTTTGATCCACCACCTACCCTGTGTCATCCTGAGCGAAGCGCGTCCCTGGGGCCCCGCGTTCGTGCGTGCGAACGTGGGGTAAGCGGAGCGAAGGACCTGCATTTCGCAGAGTATCAATCGCCGCATCTCTACGCCGTGTCTCCTGGACGATGCGGCGGCAACGCATCGATCCTCAATCGCTCCGGTTCACTAAGCCTCGAAGGATATCAAGCCGGTTCGTTGGTGCGTCCGGCGAGAGGAACTCCGGGATTGTCCTTGGCGTTCGCCTCGGACGGCGCAAAAACTCCACCGGCCACTCCGCAATGCGCGTTTGCTTCATGTGGCGATACTCACCGGGTTTCCGCTCGTCGATGTATTCATCCTGCCGAATCAGCACGAGAGGCTCTTCCGCACCTGGGGTCGCCTCTGAAAATGCGACAGCCTCCGCGTAGGTTGCGAAAGGGAAATAATAGTCGCTGCCATCAGCTTCATCGGACGCGCCGAGTTCGGGATGACACCAGACCCGATACTCCAGAACCTCATCCCAGACATACCCACCCCCGGACTTTACCAACGAAGGGTAGCTGCCCACGAGATTTTTGTCGAAGGCATCGGGATATCGGGGATTCATCGGTCCCATCTTCGCAAAGTCTCTGGCCGATGACCAGCAAAAATGGCGCTCCCTCATGAGGCTTTCTCACTCTTCAGTCACACCTTCGCTCTCGGCTTCATTGCTGCCACCAGATCCTGGCAACCCGAACCCCATCTGGTGATCGTCGTGATGGCCTGTGTAAACGGAACATCCAGACGATGCACGCGGTCCGGAGAAAGAATGTAGACCGCTCCTGCCATCGGCGTCGGCACCGAGGGGACAAAGATGGTGAAACGTCCGTCGACAAGCTCTTCAATAATGAACCCCGGGACAAGCGCGTCCTCAATCTCAACCAGCGCGGCATTCCATGCCTGGTCCTTCGTATTCCCCGCCAGCCGTTGCGTAAAACTTCGCAAAAGCGAGTAACCCGGAATCTTCTGAAATAAAGACTTGTCCACGCGATTCTTGATCGCCAGTCCCAGCCGTGTGCGAATCGCGATCCCCACAAGAAAGCACATGAGCAGTACGAGCAAGAGCGCGATCAGATTTTCAGCGGGAACTGATTCCGGCAGCGCCTTTGCCACAGGCGCCATCAGGCGCATGATTGTCCTCATTCCTTTGAGCACAAGCAGACAGGAGAGGTAAACCGGCGCGATGATGACAAAGCCGGCGACGATTCGACCCATTGAAAATTTAAAGAGATTTTTCACGCGATGACTCCAGTGTGGAATTTCGAGAGGCCGTTCGCGTTCACGCCGGAAAAGTGGAACCGGAGGAGTGGAACAGGGAAGAGAGAAAGAGAGTGAAACAAGGGAGAGTCGAACAATAGCACGCAGCTTTTCGCCTGCTCCTGAAAGGCCGGGAGGCCCGCGTTCATTATGCCACGCCTTGGCTTGAGCAGGGATTGGGATATAATTCGTTCGGACTTGTTGCTTTGGTGATCTTCCTGTTCCCGCCGGCAATTTCAATGCTCCCGCTCTAACGATCGTGGCTATAAGTCTCAAGAAACTTCCTCTTCGTCCGATCTGATCGCTTGCATCTCTCGAAGATTTTCTGCCTGTGAAGCCCATCGCCGCGCTGGCGAGCAAGTCGCGCGGATCCCTCTGGTCAGGGCTCGAACTCCTATAGAACACCCGGATCGGTTCAAGCGGCAGTTGGAATAGTCCAAGCCACTTCATTGCCGCAGATAGCTGGCGATAGAGGCGCTGTCGATGCCAAACCGAGGAGCGCCTTACCTGGTTCGCTCGTAGCAGTCCTCAAACTTGCTCGCTCTTGGTTGACCTTTGCTTTCAGAGATCAGGTGAGCGGCGAGATTCTGAGACACACCTCGACAACGGAAGTTTTCACATGGGGGGTACGCCATGATGCGGCAGCGCCAACACACGAAGACATCGATTCGAGTTGCTCAATTATTCAGCTGCGCGGCTTGTGGCCTGCTGTTGCTGGCCCAGGGGTGCATGTCTGGCAACGGCACCAGAAAAGCCGCTTCGCTAAAGTCGACAAAGAATGTGCAGTCGTCTGCGCCGGAACTGAGTTCGCGCAACCAATCGATGCTCGCCCTTTATTCGGCCGAGATCGAGACCGCGGCTGACAGAATTATCTCGGAATCGCCCTCGCCTGCCGCTCAGAGACAGGCACTCGTATGGAAGGCCGAGGCGATTCCAGTTATGCAAACATCCTTGCTGAACACCGATCCGGTTGCAGCGGTTCTCGACACCTGGGCGTTCATTTTCCAAATGACTGCGTATATGGAAAGGCCCGCCTTGAAACAGAAAATGGGCGAGTCCTATCCCGTTGTCGCCGAGACCCTAAGAAACATGGACGCCGAGATGGGGCAGCTTGTGCAACTGGCTGCACCTCAAGCCAATGTGGCCGACTTGCGTCAGAAAGTCAGCGCCTGGGCGGAGGCCCATCCAATACAGGCCAGTCTGGCAGGACGCCAGTCGGCCGATCCAGATGTAATCCGAAAGGCTGAACAATCTGATCTGGGCATGTCTACCTCGATCAAGACGCTCGCGGAAGGGTTGGGCGACATTACAGCCCGCCTGGATTCCTATAACGCTTACCTGCCCAAACAGGCGCGCTGGCAGGCCGAACTCTTGCTCACCGATTTCACCCATGATGCGCAAATTCACGGCGCTCTGTCCAACTTCGCGGCGCTTTCAGATAGCGCTGCAAAGGCGTCAGGCACCATAGACCAGCTCCCCGGGCTTGTGGACCAGACGCGCAAGGCATTTAAGGCGGATGTCGACGACGAGCGGTTGTCCGCACAAGCATTTGTCCGCGAAGAGCGCTTGAGCACCCTCTATGCCTTGCAGCAGGAGAGAATCGCCACAATTGATGCGATGCATGTCGAACGACTGGCCACAACTGCACAGATTAGCGAGCAACGACAAGCGACACTGGAGGCGCTTCGTGGCCAGGAAACGGCGATGTTGGACGAATTCGAGCAGATCAGCAATAGGGACATCCAGAACATTGACGCAAGAGGGCGCGGTCTCATCAACTTCTTCTTCCTGCGCGTTCTCGAACTGATGCTCCTGGCCTTGGCCTTGTGTGCTTTGCTGGCATGGTTTTTACTGCGGCGCTTCGCGCCTCGCTAACACTGAGCAACCCTGCCCAAGCGCAACTGTCGCCCCGGCTGCTCTGGCGGATGCAGCATGATCCCCGCATACGCCGCTGTTTCTGAACTAGCCTGACGATCTGTCATCCTGAGCGCAGATCGCGAAGCGATCAAGCACAGCGGCATTCACGGAGTTGCCGTACAAATCGAATGAGGTTGGTGACGCTGTACAGATCGTTCAGTGCGATCACAACTACTTTCTAAATTCCGGCAAAATCACATCGCTTTTCCCGTCGCTGCGCCATCCGGTATTGACCCACCGCCCAGTCCTCGTCCCCCAGACCCGTCCTCTGTGCCTCGGCAAAAATCTCCGCCATCTGGTCGGCAAGGCTCACGCGCGTCCCGCGGCCCGCGGCTGCCTCGCGCAGCAGGCGCAGGTCTTTAGCCCCAAGCGCAACCGTCGCCCCCGGCTGCTCTGGTGGATGCAGCATGATCCCCGCATACGCCGCATAAAACGGCGACTGAAAGAGCGCGCTGTTCACAGCCTCGATAAATTTCTCCGGCTCCACTCCCTGTCCGTCTGCAAACACAAACGCCTCGCACAGCGAGTGAATCATTGCGCTGATCAGGAAGTTCCCGCCCAACTTCACTGCATGCGCCTGCCTCGGTGCATCGCCCACCACCGTAATCCCGCGCGAGAAAGCTTCCAGCAAAGGACGCGCCCGCGCCACCGCTTCGTCCCTGCCCGCCGTCACCACCCACAGCTTTCCTGCCTCGGCAACACCGGGTCGCCCAAACACCGGCGCAGCCACAAACTCGATGCCCCGCTTCGCATACTCCACCGTGAGCCGCTCGCTCATTGCCACGCTGATCGTACTGCACGAAATATGCAGCCCGCCCGGCGACAGCGCATCCATCAATCCGTTCCCGCCAAATACCACTTGCTCATACGCCGCATCGTCAAACAGCATCGTCATCACGGCGTCCGCGCCCAGCTCCGCCTCTGCCGGAGTGCCCGCCGCAATCGCGCCCTCGTGAATCAGCGGCTTGGTGCGTCCCTCGCTGCGGTTCCACACCGAGAGCTCGTGCCCTGCCGCAATCAGCCGCAGCGCCATCGCCGTTCCCATCTTTCCCAACCCCAGAAAACCAACTCGCATGCAAATCCTCCGGATCCTTGACCCTATTTTTGCGAACTATTTCTCTCCTCTTCCGCACAATCAATTGAGGAGGGCAATTTATGTCTGATGAAACACCATCCCTGCCTGCCGCCGAAACCACCCACAACCACGCCGTTGCCCGCTGCTGCGCAGCCTATAAGCAGGCCTTCAATAACGCGCGGGCTCAGGGGCGCCTCGTCTTCGAGGCAGCAAAAAGCGGCAACGATGCATATCGCGCTGCGATGCCTTCCCTTTCCAGCCCTGAGAGCGTTCGCGACTTCGTCGCCTGCATCGCGCAAGGCCTGCTCATGGACGCCATTTCAAACCTCGAGAGCAATCGTCTCCTCTATGCCGCGCAGGTTGCCATCTCCGCGAACCGTGGAACCTCCACGGCGCGCAAACCTCAGCCAGCTGGATGACCCCCTCCTCCCCCGATTTTTCCACAACTTTTATCGTCACCGGTTGCGAATTAATTCGCTCGCTTCTGTCGGAAGCAATCAGTATTGGCTGCGCGCACTCCTCATACCTGCGGCGTGAACACCACAGCTCCACGGTGCTATCATTGCGCCGCATTTCAAAGCAAAGAGGAGGATCACGTGAGAAAAGCCACCCTGCTGGCGATGGGTGCGGTTGTGTGCCTGCTGTCTCTCTCCGGTTGCGGGCCCCAGGCAAAGGAAGCCCCTGGCATTCCCACCGAGCCCAAGTGGAAGGGCCCCGCCTATCGACTCGCCTTTGACAGCAAGCCACCCAAACCGAAACCCGTCGGTGTCAGCCTTCCCGGCATCAACTTCACCGCCAACCCAGACGCGCTCGAGCGCCGCGCCACCCTCGTCCTGCACTACGACTCTTCTGAAGTCAAATCGGACAATCTCATCATCAACCAGGTCATCCTCGCGCCCTTCGATATCTCCGGAGCCGAAGGCTCGCTCTCGCCCGACACCATCGACCAGGCCAACCAGGGCCTCACAAAACTACTCAGCGCCTACTGCATGAAGCCAAAAGTCAAGGTAACCCTGGCACTCGCCCGATCCTCGCTCGCCCCGCAGGCAGACGACGCCGAAATCGCCGACAAGCGCCTCTCCGACTGGATCACCACCGAGCTGCCCTACAAGAACATCAAAAAGGGCTGCCCCAAATAACGCGCCGTCCACACGAACGTGGGTACCCCCGGTCTCGCTTCTGAGACCGGGGAAAGCACCACCCTCAACCAACATCTGTCATCCTGAGCGAACGGGGCCCCAGGCGCTTTCTCCAGCCTGGGTGTGGTGAGTCGAAGGATCTGCATTTACAGCTTCAACGCATTGCCAGCATCACGCAAACGGCCACTGCCGCAGCCTCTTCGCTCTCCACAAATAAATCAGGCTTCCGCTCACGGCAATGCCCGCGGCCAGCGCGATCCCTTCCATCGCCTTTGCGCGATTCACCAGGATAAAGACGAATCCCGCCATCGCCACCAGCGGCGGCAGCGGGTAGAGCGGCATCCGGAAGGGCCGCGGCAACTCCGGCCTCTGGATGCGCAGCAGGATCACGCCGATCTGCTGCAGAAAAAACTGCAGCAGGATGCGCATGATCACCAGCAGCGTAATCACCTCTTGCAGGCTGAAGAAGCAGAAAACCGTCGCCACCAGGCCCAGCGCCACCAGCGAGCGATGCGGAATCCCGTGCTTTGGATGAACCGCGGCCAGCACACGGAAATAATTCCCATCGCGCGCCGCCGCATACGGCACACGCGAGTAGCCCAGCAGCAGCGAAAACACCGACGCAAACGCCGTCCACACCACCAGCGCCGCCATCACGCGCCCCGCCCATATCCCGAACGCCGAGCCCGCAATATCGGCCACAAGCTGCAACCGCGTCGTGTCCGCAGCCGACGGCAGCGCGCGTATCGCCATCTTATGCACTGCGGGCAGCGCCGCAAGATTCATCGTTACGTAGAACGCCGCGACAAAAAGCACTGACAGCAGAATCGCGCGCGGAATCGTCTTCTCTGGCCGCCGCACCTCGCTGCCCAGAAACGTGATGTTGTAGTAACCCCAATAGTCATACGTTGCAATCAGCGTGCCCTGCGCGAGCCCCGCAACGGCAAGCCCCGCAGCCAGCGGTGGCGATACCGGCATATGCCAGCCACCCGTCGCTGAAGCACGCGCAAAGCCCGACACGATCACGCCCGCAATCGCCGTCAGCACACCGGCAAACAGCACCCACGCGAGGCGCGTCACCGAGCTCAGATTCCGATAGAGCAGCGCCGTCACCAGCAGGCATGCGCCAGCCGCCGCAAAGTTCGCGTAATGCAGCGCCGGCAAAGCCGCAATCGGCGCCGTCTCGAGCCCCGGCCAGAACCATGCCAGAAAACTCGCCAGCCCAATGCACCCCGATGCAATCGAAAGCGGAGCCGAAAAACTTAACTGCCACACGTAGAGAAAACTCAGCCAGTTGCCCGCCCGCTCCGCACCGTAAATCTCGCGCAGAAAGGCATACGACCCTCCCGCGCGCGGAAACGCCGCACCGAGTTCCGCCCAGACGAGCCCATCCGCCAGCGCGATCACCGCACCCAGCAGCCACGCACCCACCGACAGACGGTATCCCGCCGCCGCAATCACCAACGGCAGCGTAATGAATGGCCCCACGCCAATCATCTCCAACATGTTGAACAGCACCGCCGAGCGCAGGCCGATCCGGCGCTCGAGCGATTCGCTCCCCCGAAATGTCGATGAAGGCAGGCTCAAGAAACGTGATCCTTAGATTGTCATTCCGGTTATCACTCTGGCGGATTGTACACTGGCCGAGACCATGTTCTTTGCCGAGAGAGTTCATCGCATCGCGATAGCCGCCGCCCTCACGGGCCTCGCCGCCACAGGTTCCACCGCGCTCAACCTTCATGCGCAAGCGGAGCCGAAGCAGTTCACAACGCTGCCGGCCGTCGATCCGGGCGACATCGCCCTGCCCCTGCCCGAAGACCGCGGCGCCGCAGTGCTCGAGCAGGATCTCAAGCGCCTGGGCACTACCGCGAGCCTGATGATGATCGTCGCCCACCCCGACGACGAGGATGGCCCACTGCTCACCTGGCTCTCGCGCGGCCTCGGCGTCCGCGCCACGCTCTTCACCCTCACCCGGGGCGAAGGCGGCCAGAACGTCATGTCCGCCGACACCTACGACGCACTCGGCATCATCCGGACCAACGAACTGCTCAGAGCCGGCGAATTCTACGGCTCAAAGCAGCTCTGGGGAACGCAGGCAGACTTTGGCTTTTCGAAAACTCAGGAAGAAGCCTTCGAGCGCTGGGGACACGAGCGCGTTCTTTATGACGCGGTGCTGGCCGTGCGGCAGCAGCGTCCTCAGATCATCGTCTCCACCTTCGTGGGCGGCATCACCGACGGCCACGGACAGCACCAGGTCTCCGGCGAGATCGCGCAGGAAGTTTTCAAAGCTGCCGGCGATCCCAAAGTGTTCCCTGAGCAGTTGAAGAACGGCCTTGAGCCCTGGCAGCCTCTCGCCGTCTACTCGATGTCGCCCTTCGCGCCCGTCACTGAAAAGGGCATGTTCGACTATGCAACCGGCAAGTGGGCGCCCGCGAAGTTCAGGAACTACGTCACCGGCGACTGGATCACCGGCGTCGTCCCTTCGACAGATGTGACGCTCTCCGTCGGCACACGCGACGCCACCCTCGGCCGCAGCTACACGCAGATCGCGCGTGAAGGCTGGGGCGAGCAAAAATCGCAGAACGGAGGCGCCAATCCGGCACTCAGCGGCCCCTCCAGCGCCCACTATCACCTCTGGGCCGTCGCTCCGCTCGCCAAGGCGCCTGCGGACACAAAATCGAACGATGATGATCTTTTCAAAAACTCGAAAGTGAACGTGGACACAAGCCTCAGCGGTCTCGCAAGGCATGGCTCATCGCCCACCTGGCTCAGCAGTGGCCTGCATCAAATCGATGCAGGCATCGCCCAGTTTGAAGCGAAGTGCCCATGTGCTTCAGGTGTTACAGGTGCGGCAGGTGCTACTGCCGCGCACTCGCTCGCGCCAATCTATCGCGCGACTCTTGATCTGCGCGCAAAGGCGGCAGCCGCGAGCAATCTGGACGCAAGAGCCAAAGCTGACGTGCTCTATGAACTGGACCAGAAGATCGACCAGTTTCAGAATGTGCTGGCGGAGTTGCTGGGGCTCGATGTGACCGTCTTTCGCACGAACGAGAGCACCGCGGCGACCGGCGGATTTCGCGGCGGCTCCGCGGACGAGACCTCGCGCAGTGCAACGCCCGATGAAACCATCAAAGTGCGCGTGCACGCAACTACCGCCGTTCCGAATGTGACACTTTCAAATGTCTGGATTGAGAGCACCACTGGCAGCGCGTGGAAGAGCGAACTGCTCAGCGGTTCTACAAGCGGCACTCGCCCCGTCAACGATCCGGTCTTCCGCGTGACGGTGGCCGGAAATGCCGAGCCGACCAAACCCTTCTTTACGCGGCCAACCATCGAGCAGCCTTACTACGACATCTCCAATCCGGAATGGCGGCTGCGCTCGTTCGCGCCGTGGCCCCTGGCCGCCTGGGTCGAGTATTCCTTTGACGGAGTGCCCGTGCGCATCGGCCGTGTCGTACAGACGCTTCAGCACGTGACGGGTCCCGGCGGAATTTACGAGCCGCTCGTGGTCACGCCGGCAATCGGTGTTCGCGTCGATCCTGAGGCGCGCATTCTTCCGCTTGATGGCAGTGCGCTGCCGGTGCGTGTGACGGTTCACACACAATCGACAGCCGAAGGAACGGTAGAGCTGAAGCTGCCGGAAGGGTGGCGCGCTGAGCCCGCGGAAGCAAAGTTTCACCGCGGCAGCGCCGGAGACACGGAGCCCATACTTTTCTCCGTCACGCCCTCCGCCACAGAGACGCGGGCGTATTCGATCCGGGCGGTCGCTCACTTCGATGGCCGCACCTACGAGTCGGGCTGGCAAAGTGTGGGCTACGCCGGTTTGCGCCCGTACAACCAGTACACACAAGCAATCCTCAAGACCCGCAAAGTTGACGTGAAGCTGGCCGCCGGGCTTCGCATCGCTTACGTGATGGGACCCGGCGATCTTGTTCCCGAAGCCATCGAGGGTCTTGGCGTGACGCCGCACCTGCTCGCACCAGCCGAAGTTATCTCCGGAGATCTCTCGGCATGGAGCGTGATCGTGATCGGCATCCGTGCTTACTCAACTCGCCCCGAGCTGGCCGCCGCCCAGCCCCGCCTCGACACCTTCGTCAGTAATGGCGGAACGCTCATTGTGCAGTATCAAAGCGCGAACTTTCCTGCGCCGCTGCCTCTCGCTCTGGGGCGCACACCCGAGCGCGTGGTCGATGAGCAGACGCCAGTGAAGCTCCTTGACCCCGGGGACCTCTTGCTCAGCCAGCCCAACAAGATCACTCCCGCCGATTTTGACGGATGGATCGAGGAGCGCGGCCACGGATTTGCCGACAGTTGGGATTCCGGCTACACTGCACTGACCGAGACCGCCGATGCCGGCCAGGCTCCACAACGCGGCGGCCTGCTGGTAACGCACCCCGGCAAAGGCACCTATATCTATGTCGCCTACGCGCTGCACCGCCAATTGCCGGAGTTAGTACCCGGCGCATATCGCATCCTCGCCAACCTACTGAGCGCCGGAAGGTCCGAGTAAGACGTCTCTCGGCCCGCGGCAACCATCTGGGCGAACTCCTGGATGCCGCACTCAATAATTAGCCAGGGCCGACAAAAGAGCAGTGAAATTAACACTCTGTTAACTTCGCTGCGGACGTCGCGCTACGTTAAAAATGCGTAAATTCGTCATACATTCATAAAGTTCTGCGACCTTGAACCACAGATACAGCCAGGACAGTTAGGCATGCGCTGCTGCGCGTCGCGGCCGTACGGTTATTCGTGCAACTCCGGTTGAATGCTGCTCACCTCAGCTTTGCAGGTTTGTGGATTCGACGGAGTGAGCAGTACGCGTGAGCTGCGTGTGCGAGTAACGACTAACTGCAAAAGAAAGAGAAAAAGAGAGGCCTAATGAACTTTCGACTCAGAGCTGCCGCCACCGCACTATTGGCCGCGAGCCTTGTCAGCTTGAATGCCTACGCTGGCGATCCCCCAGCGCCAGCAACGAAAAAACAGGCAGCCAAGAAACCACCAAAGCCCACCGTTGAAGAACAGATACAGTCGCTACGCGAGGAATTGCAGAGCCAGATCGATGGCCTGAAGCAAGACCTGGCAAGCAAGGACACGCAGCTAAGACAAGCACAGCAGACTGCAGCAGAAGCGCAGGCAGCCGCTGCCAAGGCCCAAACGGATGCGACTGCGCAACAGCAGGCAGCCACCGAGAATGCAGCCGCGGTTTCAACGCTGCAGAGTACGGTGAGCGACCTGAAAGGGAACGCCGTCTCTCTCGTGACGACGGTTTCCGATGAAAACGCGGCGATCAGGAAGGCGATCGAAAGCCCGGACTCAATCCACTACAAAGGCATCACGCTTTCGCCCGCGGGCAGCTTTGTTGAGGCGGCAACTGTGTGGCGCAGCGCCGCAACGGGTGGTGGCATCAACACTCCATTCACGGGCATTCCGCTGGAGAACGCCAACGCCGCAAACATGAGCGAGTTCTACGGCTCCGCCCGCCAGTCGCGCCTGGCACTCAAAGCCTTCAGCAAGCTGCCGAAAATGACTTTGACCGGCTACTACGAAATGGACTGGCTGGGCACGGGCATTACCTCCAATAACAACCAGAGCAACAGCTACGTGATGCGCCAACGGCAGATCTGGCTCGAAGCTGCGATGAAAAGCGGATTTACCATCAGCGCAGGACAGATGTGGTCTCTGGCCACCGAAACGACTAAAGGCACTTCGAACGGCAGCGAAATTCTGCCCGGCACCATCGATCCGCAATATACCGCGGGCTTCGTATGGGCGCGCCAGTACGGCTTCCGCATGAGCCAGCGCATCGGCAAGGGTTTCTGGCTCGCGGCGTCTGTGGAGAATCCCGAGACTCTGAACCCGGCGGGTACCATCGTCCTCAATCCGGGGATCACTTTCCTCGTCGGCAGCGCAGGTGTGGGCGGCGGTCTGTACAACTCGACGGCCAACTACTCCTTCAACGTTGCGCCTGACTTCGTTGTGAAGGCGGTGATCGAGCCGGGCTGGGGACACTGGGAAGTCTTCGGAATTGAACGCAGCTTCCGCAACCGCATTTTCCTGACCAGCGGCGGGACGACCATCGCCAGCAACGACGCGGAAATTGGCGCCGGTATTGGCGGCGGCTTCCGTGCCCCGCTGGCAAACAAGAGACTCACGATTGGCCTGAAGGGCATGTGGGGACAGGGCATAGGCCGCTATGGCGATTCAACGATCGCCGACGTAACCGTCAAGCCGAGTGGCATTCTCGTTCCGCTGCATGGCTTTTCCGCTCTCAGCACGGTCGAAATCAATCCCACTCCTCGCTTCAACATCTGGATGAATTACGGCGGTGACTACATCGGCCGAGAATACTTCAGCACGACAGTGAACGATGGTTATGGCTCGCCGCTGACCAATATGAGCGGTTGCAACGTCGAGCCTGCAGCCGGCGCCGGAGGCTTCTCGCCGTCCACTCCGGCGAACTGCGGCGCCAATAACAAGGATGTCCAGGAAGCCTCGTTTGGATACTGGTACAACTTCTACAACGGCCCGAAGGGACGCCTGCGTCAGGGACTGCAGTACAGCTACTTCGTGCGCAATCTCTGGTCGGGCAACGGCGGCACCGCGAACCCGGGCGGCGGCGCACGGGGTACGGACAATGTTTTCGAGACCTCGCTACGCTACTACCTGCCTCAATAACGTCGAGTGCCTGAATGTCGAGCGCTTGAACCACTGGGAAAGGGCAGCCTTCAAGGCTGCCCTAACTTTTTGTCCCCCCAGGAACAATCAGCCCTAACGGCAAGAAGCGCACCGTCGCGACGCGAAGCATTGCCGGGTTGACAGCGTAAAACTCCCCGGTAACCCTGCGCCGATGATTTCGCGCAGTAAGTCATTCGAAGCCGTGATACAAAGGCGACAAAAGGGGACGCACGATGTATCCCGAGTCATACTCCACGTTGAGCCGGTGTGAGTACCGCATCAAGCCCTGGAAAAAAGCACTCAGCATCATCCTCGGCTTTCCGTTCATCGTGGGAGGCCTGGTGCTCGCGACGACCTCGCGTCTTAATCCCGACAAGATCGCTACAGCCATTCCCGCCCTGCTCCTGCTGGCTGTGGGAGTCTACCTGCTGTCCTCGGCCTACCGCTCGCGCCTGATTCTCGATGGAACGCGTATCGAAGTCCGAACAGCTTTTGGCGAGCGCAGCGCCGACCGAGCCGACATTGAAGGCTACCGCACCATCAGCACCCGCTCCGGCACGCTGACAAAGCTTCAACTCAAGGGTGGCGAACGAGCCATCACGGTCTCAAACGACTTTGAGACCGACGGTGAATACAGCGAGTGGATGAGGAAGGTGCCGGATCTCGACAAGTCGGACCGCGAGTCGATGCTGGACGAAATCAAACAGCAGCAGAACCTGGGTTCGACCCCGGAAGAGCGCCTGGGAAAATTGGCCAATGCCAAAACGTTTGCGATTTTCGCCGCGGTAGTGACGGTCGCACTCGCACTTGTGACAAGCTTTGCCGGGCCGCCCCTGCAATTGCCTGCCGAGCTGATTCTTGTCGCGGCTCCTATCTTTATCTATCTTCTGATGCAGCAACGGCCTCTTCTCTACACGATCTTCAAGCGCAAAGCCGACCCACGGGCCGATCTCGGCTTTGTGCTCATGGCGGCAGGTTTCGGATTCCTGCTCGTGAACCACGACATCCACCTCGTTTCGATATGGTCGCTTCTGCCGGAGATGGCAGTTCTCGCAGCACTCTTCCTGGTCCCTCTGCTGGCGGCAAAGCAGGATAACGCGCTGATGAACCGCGCAATCAGCCTGCTCATTTTCGCGGCATTTTATGCCTATGGCGTTGCAGTCGCCGCAGATGCGCAGTTGGACACCACCGCCCCGGTGCCGTTTCGCGCAACGGTAGTCCGAATGCACGAGTATCACGGGCGGTCAACCACGTATGCGCTCTATCTGGCCCCGTGGGGACCCCTTGCGACGACAAATCGGCTGAATGTCAGCAGCCGTTTCTACCATCGCACCGAGATCGGCGATGCCGTCTGCCTTGATCTGCACCCCGGCACGCTTCACGCGCAATGGTTTACCCAGGTCGACTGCGGGCTCCAGTCTGGCTCTGCACCGCCGCAGTAACCACGCCAGGGCATTTACCGGCGTCGGCGCGCCAATTCAGCCGCCGCTGCAACCGAAGGTAATATCGCCGCATCTTAATCAATACACGAGTATGGAATCAGTCGAGCTTTGATTGGTTCTCGCAAAGGCTGAAAGAACGGCGCACGGGTAACGGGCGCTAGTTCCTGCGGTTTGAATGCAGGCGACTCGGCGCCTCGGCAAGGCCCTCCGCCGTCGCTCTCACGCTTC
Source organism: uncultured Acidobacteriaceae bacterium (assembly GCA_963839215.1). Taxonomy (GTDB): domain Bacteria; phylum Acidobacteriota; class Terriglobia; order Terriglobales; family Acidobacteriaceae; genus Telmatobacter. The sequence goes on from CAWITZ010000006.1 coordinate 399,343, forward strand.
GGGCTCTTTAAAACAGCTTCTATCCCGACGAAGACAAAGCAGGCTCCTATGGTAGTTATGACACAGAGCAAGGGTCGCGGGGTCACCGGACTGAATGTGGGCACTCACAATGCCCAGCGCTATTTTCCCAAAGGTATCGTTTCGATCGAGCTGCAGCTCGATCATCTTCAAATCCAATGCAAGCTGGCGCCGGAGTTCTGGCAAGGCCGTCCAGAAATTTACGATCCGCGTTTGGGTGCGTGGCTCGAAGCCAAGCACTTTCATGCCAAGCCGGGCAGAGCCCCGGTTCCGCTGGCGCTTATCCCTTCCGGAGAGAATTCGTACCAGTTACGGCCTGTTTCAATGCAGGACCACGCGAGCCTCAACAGCGTGGCCGCAAACCCCGCAGCCTGACTGCGTAATCAAAGTAACCGGCTTCAAAGCCCTCCCCAGCCCCTTCCACCTCAATGGAAGGGGCTGTCTGCTGTTCAACGTTTCGCACTAGGCCTCCGATGCGAGTCCGGGATTGCTACACTCGTGATGCATGACTATCAGCAATCTTCAGCAGGACATCGGGCGCCACTTTGCCGCGGGACCGGCGGCGGCAGGGGATCCCTCAGCAATGGAGTCGTTTCTCGCCTTGCGCGAGGCGCTTGAAAAAGGCGCAGTCCGGTCGGCGTCTCCCTCGGAAGACTCGCCAACGGGCTGGCAGGTAAATGCATGGGTCAAGCAGGGCATCCTGCTCGGATTCCGCCTCGGCATGCTGCGGGATTTCACGGCAGCTGGCCTTTCGTTCGTTGATAAGGGAACCTATCCGGCAAGGCAGTTCACGGCAGCCGATGGGGTGCGCGTCGTGCCTGGCGGGTCGTCGGTGCGATCGGGCGCCTACGTAGCGCGCAGTGTCGTGTGCATGCCGCCGATGTATATCAACGTGGGTGCCTGGGTCGACGAAGGCACAATGGTGGATTCGCACGCGCTTGTGGGCTCGTGCGCGCAGATCGGCAGGCGTGTGCATCTGAGCGCGGCTGCGCAGATCGGCGGTGTGCTGGAGCCGATCAATGCCAGCCCGGTTGTGATTGAGGATGATGTGCTGGTCGGCGGGAACTGTGGCGTATACGAGGGCACAATTGTGCGCAGGGGGGCAGTGCTTGCCGCAGGAACCATCCTTACCCGAGGCACACCTGTTTTTGACTTGGTCAACGGATCCGTTCTGCGCGCTGAGGGCGAAATGCCGCTGATCATCCCCGCGAATGCGGTCGTGGTGCCGGGTTCGCGAGCGGTCACAAAGGGCAAGGGCTCCGAATGGGGGCTGAGCGTGTACGCACCCGTCATTGTCAAGTATCGGGATGATAAAACCGATCTCAGCACAGCGCTCGAAGAGGCGCTCCGTTAGCCATTGCGTGAACGACCCTTCCCATATCATTCGCTGGGGGATTGCCGGTCCTGGTCGAGCTGCTGCCCGTTTTGCAGAGGGCATAGCGGCGGTGCCCGGCACAAAGCTGTGCGCAGTGTGGGGCAAAAGCCGGGATCGCGCTGAAGAATTTGCGAGGCGCTTTAGCGTTGCGCGGGTCTGCCATACGCTGGACGAACTGGCCGGAGCGGAGCTCGACGCCGTTTACGTATCCACGCATCCGGATACCCATGCCGGGATTTGCCTTGCGGCGCTTGCCGCCGGCAAGCACGTGATGTGCGAGAAACCGGCAGCACTGAATGTGCGACAGCTCAGCCAAGTTCTCGACGCCGCCGCAAAGCATGACCGCCTGTTTATGGAGGCGATGAAGCCTCCCTTCTTCCCGCTCTATCGAAAACTGCGGGAGCACTTGCAGCTGGACCCGATCGGTCCAGTTGGATTTGTTCGCGCCGGCCATGCCGATGCCACGCTCGCGCCCCATTACGCACTCCATTTCGCAGAGCTTGGTGGAGGCGGCATCATGGGCATTGGCCCCTACGAGGCTTTCTTGCACTTGACTGGCTGGGGCCTTTGAAGCGCATGCAAACCATGGGACGCCTGTCGGCAGCAGGAGTTGATAACCTCGCGCTTTTCCAGACCGAGCACGAACGCGGCATGGCTCAGTTGCACACGGGCCTCGATCTACTGAGCTGCGGCGATGCCCTGCTCTGCGGCCCGCGTGGATATGTTCTGATTCACGCGAACTGGTGGAATCCGTCCTGTGCGACGATTCGCTACGTTGATGGGCGAAGCGTAGAGCTGGATGAGCCTTTTGTCCATGGCGGATTCAATTATGAGACGGATCACTTCTGTGGCCTGATCCGCAACGAGCTGCGCGAAAGCCGGAGATTTCGCATACGATGTCGCTGGGCATGGCGAAGATGCTGGAAGAGGCGCGGATGGCGTTGGGCGTCCGGTTTCCGGGCGAGTAGCTACCTCGGCGCCTTGTCGTCCGGCGACGCAGTGCTGAGCGCGCGATGGATTGTGCCAACCAGCTCGCCTGATGAATCGTTGAAATAGCTCCAGAACATCACGCCGCCCAGATTGTGCGTCTTTATGTACTCACACTTCAGCGCAAGCGATTCCGGATCCTCGTACGAGACAAAGATTCGCTTTGCCTTGTTGTAGAGAGTGGGAACCTTCGAAGCCGCGTCCCAGTAGCGATCGTAACCGCTGTTCAGCATCGTTGCAGCAATGACACCGTAGGGCGCATAGCTGTTTGCGACAGGCTTGCCCGGCTGAAACAGGCCGTGGTTGACATCGGCGACGTCGCCCCACATGCGTCCGTAGAAGGGCACGCCAATGACGATCTTGCGTGCGGGAACTCCGGATGCTTCAAAGGCCCGCACGGACACGTCCGCCGACTCCTGCCTGGGGTCCATGGGATTGGTGAAGAGCGGAGCGTGGTTGCCGGTGATCGCGTCGGCTCCTGCCTCGTAGTAGTCGTACGTCATCAAGTTGACCGTATCGAGGTATTGAGCGGCCTTCGCCATCTCTGTGTGATCGAGAAACTCCAGAGATGCGCCGGCCGCAATAGTCAGGTATAGATCGCGGTGCGTCGATTTCGAGACCATGGTCAGCCGTTCGCGCAGGTCTTTCAGCAGAAACGTGAAGTTGTGCATGTCTTCTTTGCGGAAGCGATTGCCTACGCCCGGCATGCCAGGATATTCCCAGTCGATATCGATGCCATCGAGGTCATACTTCGTTACCAGCGCAACGGCGCTATCAACGAAAATGGCGCGGCTCTGCGCGCTGAGAGCAGCATCGGAGAAGCCGCCGGAACCGAGCCAGCCACCGATCGAGATCAGCACCGTGAGCGAGGGATTCTGCTGCCGAAGCGCGGTCAATTGAGCAAGATTCTGACTGTCATCCCCCTCTGGAAGAGCAGCACGGCCATCCTTAATGACCGCGAAGGCATAGTTGATACGTGTCATTGAGTGCGCATCAACCTGCCCCGGCTGCAATGGGGCGCCCGGCGCGAAAACATAACCAACAATCACGGGTTCAGGACTCTTTTGCGCCGCTTCGCCTTGCGTGGCTGCGATTGCGACACTAATCAGGACAAGGCTCAGCAGGCATGGCAATAGTCGTGGCATAGGGCTTATCTGATCCCTGGTCAGCGTCAATTGAGTTTCAGTCTCAGAGGCTGAACCAGGCGATCGGTGTGAGGGTTGCTGTGAGCTTCATGAGGCAGGCAATGTCTTTTTGCCGGAAGAGCCGCAGCGAATGAACGGGTCACGTGGAAGCGATCCATGAAAACATAGCGAGTCCGTACGCCGCCGATCGTCTGCGGAAGATCCGCGGGAATCTCTCTGCGATTGACATAGATGATCAGTGCGGCCTCCCGGGGATTGTCTAGACTTTGCCCGACTCCAACACCGAAGAAGGCAGGGTTTTGCCGCATGAGCGAGCGCGCCATCTGGCGCTTGACGGCGAGAGCCTCTGCAATTGCTGCCGGCGAAATGGCAGGTGCATTGTTGAGGGCAATTGCCAGAGGCGCCAGGCCGTTGGTGACCACCTGAGCATCGGTGGGAATAACCAGCGTGCGCACGCCTGAGACCGATTGCGGCACCGCCGCCTGGGAATTCTCACTTACGTAGACGATCACAGCGGCCTCACCGGGATGATCGCTGCTCTTGCCCATGGCGACTCCGAGAATTCCTGCGGTGAAATTCGAGAGAGGATGGGCTACGCTGAGAGCGTGCCGAACGCGGGAAATCTGTCCATCGCTTAATGGCGCCTTCTGCGCGGCGCTCACCGTGCTATCCCCGTAGCTGAGGCAGCTTACCGGATGATCGGCTCCCCCGACAAAAGTGAAGCCGGTACTCATCTGGGAACCAAGTTCGGTGAGCACGTCGTCAGCGGGATTGGCAACTCCCTGCACGACGCCCGAGGCATCGGTGCCTCCTGCGAAGTAGAGGCCCACCGGCTCGGCGTTCTCGGCATCGACAACGAGCGCCCCGGAATCGCCGGCGTCCGTGAAGCGATCGCCGCTGAGACCGATCTGGTTGGTAAAGGTCTTCGTCAGATACGGCCGCGTTTCCGCGCAGTCCCGAAAATAGTCGATGGACACATCCACGCTGATGGCTGAGACTCCGCCGCAGGTAAGCCCGGTGGTTCTGCCGCTCTTTGCGACGCGCATCTGCAATGCTGCCGATTCTCCCTTGCCGCCACTCGATGAAATTCCAGGAGGCGCTGCGGTCAGGGTTCCGTCTGGCTGGCGGCTGCCCAGCTCCAAAATGCGGCCCGTGGGATCAACGGTTCGCGACGCTACCTCGGCAATCGCCGCATCAGCGTTGGTGCGGTTCGAATCCAGGGGAAGCCACGCTGTCAGCGCGCCAACGGGCGCCGCTCCCGCACCCTCACCGCTCGGCGTGCAGTTGTTATCGATCAATCCGGGCTGCACGACGGTATCGCCTACACTCGCATGGTCGGTGCGTGCCAGAACGTGGTTATCGCTGAGCAGGTATTGCTTTCCGCTATTGTCCTGCAGCATGGCGCCCAGTGTTCCGCTGCAACAGTCGACGATGGTGTTGCCTTGCGCATCGAAATCACTGTCGTTGCCGCCGGAGGCGCCAAGCAGCATGGGCGTGAGTTGCTGGCCCTGATGCTCGGTAGGGTTGCTTGCGATACCGGACGTGTTCAGGAGCACCGCAGTTTGGCTCTTGGACGCAAGACCGCCAGCGCTCGCCACGATATAGGTGACACCGGTCGATTGCACGGCGGAAGGAGCAGCATATGTGACTGTGCAGGAGGTAAACGCCCGGTCAGCATGCTGGCAGGCCGGAGCGCTCAGCGAGCCTTCTCCACCACTTGAGCCCGTGGGCGAACTCGACAGTGCAAAACGAATGGAAGCTTCCCCGCCTGCCTCGGCCAGCACACCGGTGACTCGAACGCTGCCGTTCGGGCCAAGAGCCACGTTCTCGGGCGTGAGCGGTTGAAGAAATCCGGGTGTCACCATCAAGGTACGCGTTGCGCGCACTGATGGATCAGACTTCGAGGTAGCTGTGACCTGCACTTCGACGCTGGCGGCGGTCAAGTAGCCTGGGGGCGAGTACTGGCCGTTTGCATTGATCGTTCCCGGACCCGCGGTGGTATCGCCGCCCGAAACGGTCCAGGTCACTCCACTCGCGCGGCCTGCCGCTTTGACCCGCAGAAAACTGGAGAACTGTGCCGCCCACTGAATTTGTCGAATTGCACCCGGTACAGTTGGTGTCAATCTGCTGGGTATCGGGAGAAATGGCAAATGCACCAGCCGCAGCGCTCAGAGACGCGGGATTGCCCCCACACCCCGTAAGTGCAGAGATAACAAGCGCGAGCATCGCTCCGAGGAGTGCATGGGGTGCAGGCCAAACCCCGGCGGAGACCCTTCTTGAAGGGCCAACTCTTTGATTCTTCGAAATTTGGGTTAATAGTGCCAATTCGCCAGATCAGTAAATCAGATGACAGCAGAGTGAGCGCCGTTCCAATCCACCAGCCTACGCCATCCTCCAATTCAGTGTAAGAGGCTATCTAGAGGCAGGACTTTCACAAATATCGGTAAATAGCACAAAAGGCATGTACGGTAGCTATGCCCAATTCGTCGCAGCTATTTCATCAGAGATTAGTCGATTGTAAGCACAAGCTTTCCGAAATGGCTTCCCTCTTCCATGCGATGGAGCACTTCGCGGGTGCGTCCCCAGGGGAAAGATTCGAAGATCGGCCGCATGGTCGACAGCGTGACTGCCTTGTTCATCTCTTCGAAGTCCCGGCGCGAGCCAACATAGATGCCTCGAATGTGAAGTTGTTTATGGAAGACGAGCGGCAGAGGGAGGTCCTCTGCGCGACCGGAAAGCACTCCGATCTGGGCAATCGCGCCACCCATACGAACCGCGCGCAGCGACAAGGGAAGTGTCCCAACTCCGCCCACTTCCACGACAAGGTCTGCACCGTCGCCATCGGTCTGCTCCACGACCCAGCGGTCCCATTGCGGCGCCTTGCGGTAGTTGAGCCCTGCGTCAAGGCCCAGGGCACGTGCCCGTTCAAGTTTCTCGTCGCTTCCGGAAATGCCAAGGACGCGGGCGCCCATCATGCGCGCGAACTGCAGCGCAAAGATTGAAACTCCTCCCGTGCCCTGGATCAGCACCGTGCATCCCGCCTTCAGGCCGGCGGATGTAAGAGCGTTCCACGCGGCAAGAGCAGCGCAAGGCAAAGTTGCAGCTTCTTCAAAGCTCATGTGGGCGGGTATCGCGACCAGACCTGTGTGCTTCAGCACCACATGCTCGGCCAACATCCCGTCGATGTCACCGCCGAGGGCGCCTTTGACCTTGGCACGCGTCGGCTGTCCATCGAGCCAGTTCTGCATGAAAATGCCGGCGACGCGATCTTGCAGCTTCCATTGGGTTACGCCGGGACCGACTGCCATAATTTCTCCCGCGCCGTCTGAACAGGGGATACGCGGAAGGTGCATTTTGGGGTTATAGCGGCCGGCGACAACCATCAGGTCGCGGTAATTGAGAGCAACCGCCCGTAATTCTGACCAGTACTTCGCCGGGTCCTGGCTGCAGATCGGTTCGCTCCACAAACTCCAAGGAATCAACGCCAAACGAAGGGACCTGCCAGACGCGCATCCTTATCCTCCAAAGCACCTCTGAGACATTAAGAAGACATCTGCGAAAAATGGCCCGTAAAATGAAGATATGGCTCGTGGATGGGAAAGTAAATCAGTGGAGGAACAGATGGCGACTGCCTCACAGCAGGCGGAGGCCGGGTTTCGAACCAGGCGGGGAACGAAGAACAACGCAGGCTGGCAGAGCAGAAGCGTGCACAAGATTCCCGCCGCAAACAGGCTCTGAATCTGCAGCGGGAAAACATTCTCTCACAACGCACATCCAGTCCCGCTCGCAGAAGCGCGCTCGAAGCAGCTCTCAAGCAGATTGAGGACCAGATTGTTGCCTTAGGCTAGAGCACTTCGCGGGTCGAATCCGCAGCACCCGAGCTAACCTTCGCGGTGAAAGAGAAGCGAGTTGGCCTGCTGCACTGGGGTCATGACTACGCGGGCAATGTTCACGTGCGCGGGCCGGCCGGCGGCCCACACGATGGTCTCTGCCACGTCCTCTGGCGTGAGCGGTTTCACGCCCTTGTACACATTCGCAGCGCGGGCAGCGTCCCCGTGAAAGCGCACTAAGCTGAAGTCGGTCTGGACCATGCCCGGATCAATGCTTGTCACACGGATGGGCGTTCCCAACATCCTGCCGCAGACCGTCATTGATGGCCCGTTCAGCGGCCTTGGTTGCGCAATAAACAGCGCCGTTGGGGTAAGTGATTTCACCCGCCGTTGATCCAAGATCATCACGTGACCGTGCCCGCGCACGACCATGCCGGGAACAACGGCCCTGGTGACATAGAGCAGGCCCTTCACGTTGGTATCGATCATCTCTTCCCAGTCCTGGATGTTGCCCATGTAGAGCTTGTCCAGTCCGCGGCTCAGGCCCGCATTGTTGACCAGAATATCGATCTCCGCCCATTCCTTCGGCAGTTCATCAATCGCCCGCTGCACGGCGTGGCGGTCGCGCACGTCGAGATCGACTGAATGAACGGCCTTTGCCCCGCTCTCAAGTACCCGCGAAGCAACTTCGGCCAGTTTGCCGGCACGCCGCGCTGCAAGCAGCAACCGGACACCTTCTGCTGCAAATGCCAATGCGGTGGCCGCGCCAATGCCGGCGCTGGCGCCAGTGATAAAAACGATCTTTCCATCGAGACGCATACCCCTATCCTAACCAACAATCATGCGGCAGGACGTGACTACCGCCGGCCGGATGATTTCACTAGCGCGCGATTGCATCAGCGCACCCGATCAGACTGCCAAGAAGATGGCCCTCTCGCATACCGAGAGGGCTTGCCTTCGTCGATGAAATTGATTGAAGGGCTGCTTTGGGCGCCAGTTACACTGAGTCTCGATGCTGCGAACGGCCAATGCGACGCGCTACGTCCTTCCCTTGCGCGAAGGTGGATCATTGCCGGCAATTGTGGAAGCCGATGATTTTGGTCTCTATGTTGTAAAGTTTCGCGGCGCCGGGCAAGGCGTTCTCGCGCTTATTGCTGAAGTGATTGCCGGGGAGATAGGGCGAGCATTAGGCCTGCGCGTGCCAGAAATCATCCTGATTGAAATTGATGCCGCACTTGCCCGCAATGAGCCGGACTACGAGATTCGACAATTGCTCAAAGCGAGTGCCGGCCTCAATCTGGGGCTCGACTACCTTCCTGGCTCGCTTACATTCGATCCAGCCGCGCGCGACGCGGCAACCCCTGACGAGGCGTCGCTGGCAGTGTGGTTCGATGCTTTTACGCAGAACGTCGATCGCACGCCGCGGAATGCCAATCTCCTGCTCTGGCACCGTAAGCTTTACCTGATTGACCACGGAGCTGCGCTCTTCTTTCACCACGACTGGCCGACGATGGGCGCGAAGGTCGCATCGCCATTTTCGGAAATCAAAGACCATATCCTGCTGCCGTGGGCCTCTGAAATTGAATCGGCCGCAGCGCTCGCCCGTGAGAGGCTGACGCGGGACAAGCTCGCCGAAATCATCGGCAAGGTGCCGGATGCATGGCTTGAGTCCGTTCCCGGCGCATTGAGCGCGGAGCAACGGCGGAATGAGTATTTGGATTTCTTTGTCCGGCGGCTTGAGGTTTCGCACATTTTCGAAGAGGAGGCGATTCATGCCCGATCAAGCCTCATTTGATTACGCCATTCTGCGGGTGGTTCCCCGTGTCGAACGGCAGGAGTTCATGAATGCCGGGATTGTGGTTTTTTGTTTCGAGAAGCACTTTCTTGCCGCCTGCATTCGCCTCGATCGCGGACGGCTGCTGGCATTGTGGCCCGACGTAGATGTTGATCTGGTCGACAATCATCTCGAAGCGATCACACGCGTTTGCGAAGGTGATCCAAGCGCAGGGCCGATCGCTCACCTCTCGCAGCGCGAACGTTTCCATTGGCTGGTCTCGCCCCGCAGCACGATCATCCAGCCTTCGCCGGTACATTCGGGCGTGTGCGACAGCACGGGCAATCTCCTCGAACGCATGGAGCAGCAGTTCTTCTCGTGAGCAATCATCAATTGAGTTTTGGGCATCCGCCCGCAGACAGCATCGCAGCCTTCTTCTGTCTGCACGCACGGGGCTCCCAGCGTAGACAGATGCGCTGCGGATAGATGCAGAGAAACTGGAGCGCCTTATTGCTGGGGAGTGACCAGGTGATGCGCGATCGCAAAGAGCGCCAGTTCGAGGCGCGTCGAGACACCGGTCTTATCAAAAATGTTCGACAGGTGGCGCTTTACCGTCTCTTCGCTCAATGTAAATTGCTTGGCGATATCGCGGTTGCTGCAGCCTTCCACGATGCAGCCAACAACTTCAAGCTCGCGTGGCGTGAGCCCGTAGGTCTTCTGCTGCGGCGGCGCGGCCTGCTGCATGAGGTCATGCAGGGCAGAAACCAGATTGACGACGCGTTTGCCACCGATCCAGTAATCGCCCGAGCAGACCGTGCGAATGGAAGTCTTCAAGTGCCCGGCGAGAGCGTCTTTGAGTACGATGCCGCGGGCGCCGATGTGCAGCGCCTCAATGATTTGCTGAGTGGTGATGGTCGAGGTAAGCAGCAGGATCTTGACGGAGGGCGAACCCTTCATAATCGCCCGCATGGCCTCAAGCCCGGGCAAGCGGGGCATGGCCACGTCGAGCAGGAGGATGTCCGGCTGCAGCTCGAGAGTCTGCGTGATCGCCTCATCGCCGTCTTCGGCCTCGCCGACGACGTCGAATCCCTCTTCGGGGGTGAGCATATTTCGTACGCCGATGCGCACTACAGGATGGTCGTCCGCCAAAATGATGCGTGTCAGTCCTTCCACTTGAGCGGCTACCCTCCGTTGTTCAGTATCCAAAGCTTTGTGTTACCACAACTCTACACGAGTCAGCGTGATCCGGGCTGTCTCTCAAATCAGAAAAAAAGCGAATGTAACTAGGCCGAAAATTCCCTGTCAAGGATACCCTTAAGCCTCCCCGCAGCCGCTTTCAGTTCCAGGCGGAGAGGTTCGGAGTTATCCAACTGGTCATTCTCCGCTTCAAGCAGAGCGCCCAGGCGCGAAACCTGCATTGCCCCGGCCATTCCACAGCCCCCCTTGATTGTGTGTCCTATGCGCCGCACTTCGCCCGCATCGCCGGCGGCGATGGCCGTTTCCAGGACAGAGACCCGCTTTTCCAGATCGGAGAGAACTGCCTTATACATCTCGCGGACAGTGGATTCCGGCATCATCTGTCGAAACTGGGACAGAACTTCTGCGCTGATTACGGGCACATCCGGAGCTACATGAGGTTCTACCGGCTTTCGGGTGTGTCCGTCGAGTAACTTCTGTAATGCCTCTGGGCCAAACGGTTTCAGCAGAAAGCCATCTACCGAGGCTTTGAGGTCTTCAGGGGGCTCACTGCCGCTGATGGAGAACACAAGCGCCTTCGAGCGCGCGCGAAGTTCCTTTACGAGTTCGAGGCCGCTGACGCCTGTCATCTGTACATCCACCAGGATTACTTCCGGTTCGCAGACATTGCCATCGAGCAATGCCAGCGATGTTTCGCCGTCATGGGCAGTGTGGAGGGTGTAGCCACTCAGAGTGAGAATCGTGGCAATCACTTCCCTGCTGATCATGTCATCGTCGATCAGCAGGACCGTGGGAAGGTCACGACTTGCGCCAATATCAAACACTGGCCTTTCTTTCTGGCCGTTCCGAGGCCCAACCAACTCTACGTCCGGGGAATAGTTCCCTGGCATTACTGATCCATGACAGAAACCTCATGTAACCATCCTGGCGCCTTGAGCAGCTCGCGGGGGCGCGATCCGTCTGCCGGACCCACGAGCCCATCGCGCTCCATCAAGTCGATCAGGTGAGCCGCGCGGCCATAGCCAACGCGCAGCCTGCGCTGCAGAAGGGACGTTGAGGCCTTGCCAAATTCGAAGACCAGCCGTACCGCATCATCGAACATCGGATCGTTCTCGTCCGCGTCGGCATTGGAGCCTTCAAGGTTCGTGCGCTCTTCCTTCGGCGAATCAAGAAAGCCGTCTGCGTACTGGGCGGCGCCCTGTTCCTTCCAGAAACTGACGACAGCCGCCGTTTCCTTCTCGCTCACGTAGGGAGCATGCAGGCGCATCAGGCGGCTGGTACCGGGCGGCAGAAAGAGCATATCGCCGCGGCCCAGCAGCGCCTCAGCTCCGTTGGTGTCGATGATGGTGCGAGAGTCCACCTTGGTGGCGAGCCGGAAGCTGATGCGGGTAGGAACGTTGGCTTTGATCAGGCCGGTAATGACATCCACGCTCGGGCGCTGTGTTGCCAGCACCAGGTGGATACCGACAGCGCGGGCCATCTGCGCGAGGCGCGTGATCGATTCCTCAACGTTGGAGCGATCAAGCATCATCAGATCAGCGAGCTCGTCGATGATGATGACGATGTAGGGCAGGGGCTCCTCGGCCTCACCATCGTCAAAGAGCGATGGCATCGCACCCTCGAAAAGCTTGTTGTACTGGTCGATATTGCGCACGCTGCGGCTGGCAAGCAGCTTGAGGCGGCGCTCCATCTCGCGCACAGCGTTGCGCAGGGCGTTCGCGGCCAGCTTGGGCTCGGTGATGATCGGCGTGAAGAGGTGAGGAATACCCTCGTACATGCCGAGTTCAACGCGCTTGGGGTCGACAAGAATGAGACGAACCTGCGCCGGCGTGGTGCGGAAGAGCAGGCTCATTATCATGGCGTTGATGGCCACCGACTTGCCCGATCCCGTTGAGCCGGCGATCAGCACGTGCGGCATAGAAGCCAGGTCAGCCGTAACGATGCGGCCGTTGATGTCTTTGCCCATGGCCATGGTGAGACGCGACTTGGCCCGCGAGAATGTCTCTGACTCGAGGACGTCGCGGAGGTGAATGGTTTCGCGCTCGTGGTTGGGTACCTGGATACCGACGGTGCTCTTGCCTGCCATGCGCTCAATGAGAATGCTCTCGGCGCGCATCGCCAGGCACAGGTCCTCGGCAAGCCCTGTAACCCGGCTATACTTCACGCCGGCCTCAGGCTTGAACTCATAGGTCGTTACCATTGGGCCTGGATTGATCTGCACCACCTGGCCGCGTACATCAAACTCAGCGCACTTCTCCACCAGCACCTTGGCCTCTTCGCGCAGCTCGTCTTCGCGCACCGCCTGGGGCGCTGACCCGGGATTCAAAAGGGTGCTCGCCGGCAGTTTAAAGCCGTTTACATGCTTGGGAGCCACGGTCACGGTCTTCTCGTCGGTGTCGGCGCGCTCGTGAATTGCGATCGTCTGGGGAGACGGTGCTGGCGCGTGCGCTGCAGGTGCCGGAGCGGGTGGCGCCGGCGCGACACGAGCCGGCTTCATCTCGATCGGACGCGGCGTTGGCATGGATGCTGGAGGAATCGGAACTGGTACGGGACCGGCCGCAACCGGGACAGCCTCAGACTCTGACTGCTCCCAGATGCTGTTGCGGCGAATTGGCGTAATTGGCGTCACCGGGACGCGTCCCTCAACCGGTTGCGGCGCAACCCGCTGAAAGGCTGGAATTTCGTCGACCGGATCAGACTCGACCGGCCGTTCGCGACGACGAAAGAGTGACGCAAGGCTGAATGGCTTGCGGGCTGGCTCTTCGTCCTGCTCCTGCATCGCAGAGTCGATCGAACCCGAGAAGAGCCGCTGATCCGGTCCAGGAGACTCCTGCTGAACGCGCATTGCCTCCTGCTCGGCCTTGCGCTCGGCGCGTTCCTCGCGCCAGTTGCGCCAGCGGTCGTTCATCGCTATCACGTGAATCCAGCGGTCCTCGACCATCTGCTTGATCGCCCAGAAGCTCACCGCAAATGCAAGATAGATTCCGCCCGCTGCGAGTACACCTGCAACGAGCCAGGCGCCCTGCACGTTCAGATAAACAATCAGCGTACCGGCCACGAGGCGGCCAATGACGCCTTCCACCGGAACCGAATGCAACCAGTGTCCGTGCCAGGGGAGCAACCCAAAGACAGCGGGAGCGAAGACGATAGAAAGCACACAGCCGACCCAGCGAAGCCAAACCGAACCGGCCGAGCGGGAGCGCATCCAGTCCCAGGCAAGACCGCCCATCCACACCGGCAACAGAAAAGCAGTCAGCCCAAGGGATTGCAGGACCAGGTCACTGAGCCAGGCGCCAAACAGGCCGATCCAGTTGTGGACGGCATGCGGCGAGGCAGCGTCTGTCGCCGTATTCAGCGACGGATCGCTCGGATGATAGGTGGCCAGAGAAAGGAAAAGGAGGACAGACGCCAAGGCAAGCAGGAGCCCGAGAAATACGTTCAGGGCGCGGCTGCGCGTCGGCGACACTACGATCGGAATCGGCTTCATGTGAGGGACGCCTCCGCTCCCTGGCTTCCGCGGACATGCCACGACTCAGCCGTCAAGCGGACGAAAAATCCCAGAGCAGTTCCTATTATCCGTGGCGGTGCAGTTGGTCCCCCGCAAAAACAAAGGCGGGGGGAACCTTAAAGTCAACCCCGCCTTTCGTAATCTCGACGCGATGCTAGCCGCCTATCAATTTCGAACCCCAGATCAGCAAAGCGATTCCGATAATGATGCGGTAAATGGCGAAAACTGCGAAGCCATGCTTGCGCACCCACATCAGGAACCACTCCACCACGCCAAGTGCTACCACGAACGAAACCACGAAGCCGATGGCCAGAACGATCCAGCGCTCGCCTGTCATGACGACATGCGTAGCTCCGGCGGTCCGGCTACCGTGAATTTCCTTGAAGAGGTCGTATGCGGTAGCGGCCAGCATTGTGGGAATGGAAAGAAGAAAGCTGAACTCGAGCGCGGAGGGCCTGCTCAGTCCGGCGATCTGCCCCGACGCGATCGTCGACATGGATCGCGAAACACCGGGAAAGATTGCGGAGAGCGCCTGGCAGAGTCCAATCCAGATGGCCTGCCCGAGACTCATTTCCTCAATGCTATTGGTGGTCGGTTCATAGCGGCTGGCCCAGGAATCGACAACCCACATCACGATGCCGCCCACAAGGAGCGCAATCGCGATGGCCGTGAGGCTGCCGAGGTTTCGGTCGCTCCACTTCTTCAGTGCGAGGGCGGGAATCGAAGTGCAGACGAAGGCGAAGAGCGTCATCGAGATCGGATGATTGAGCCAGGTCCGGTCGCCGCTCTCGCCTCGCGGAAACGAATGTAGAAATGCAACGATGCGCGGCAGATAGAGAAGAACGAGAGCGAAGATTGCACCCGCCTGGATCACGATCGTGTACATCTTCCAGTACGCGTCGTCGAGCGGAATCTGCATCAAGGCTTCGGCAATGCGCAGATGAGCAGTGGAGCTGACTGGCAAAAATTCAGTAAGACCTTCAACAATGCCCAGCAGGGCAGACAGAAGATAGACGTTCAAAAATCCTCCGGAGTATATCCGTAGATCGGGAGCATGAAAGCAGGAGCACCAGAAAACCTACTCGCGGTCTATGCCGTATACGGGAATTCCCTGATCCAGTTTGTACACCATTTCCAATGCGCGCCACGTGTAATCGGCCTGGGGGAACTTCTCTTTTAACCTTGTGGATAGCTCGCGCGCATGCGTGTGTGCTTCCTGTTGTTTCTTGTCATTGCCATCCACGGCATACATATCGCTCAAAACTGCCTGGCGATAGACCGCTTCATACAGTGCACGAGGCGCTTTGGGGCTGTCGGGGTGCTCGGTGGCGTACTTCTCGTAGATCTCTGCCTCTTTCTCCGGACACTTGGTGGAGCCCTGCCAGTCGCCGCAGAGTTTGTTGTCGATCAAATCGAACTCCGCAAGATCAGACTGGCGTGTATGCGGATACATTTTGATGACTTTCTTGAGCGAGCTCTCATCCATCTGGTTGCGCATGTAGGGGTCGCGCTCCTTGGCGGATGGAAGCGCGCTGAAATCACTCTTCTGAACCTGCCACAGAATATCCGCAGCTCGCCATGCGGCCTCCGGCGCCAGCGGAGAATTGGGAAACATCTCGGCAAGCCTGCGGTACAGCAGGCGCGCACTTTGCGCCGCATTCGCAGCTCCCCGGGGGTCGCTGGCCTGCGCCTCCTGGTTTGCCGCCGCGCCCATTAGAATTCCGTCCCCGTTGGGAATATCTTCAACAACGATGCCCCGGCCCTCGATCCAGCCGGAGATCGGCGGCGGCACCTCATCCGTGCCAAAAACCGGCTGATCGGTTGCATGTTCTTCGACAATGTCAGTATTGGCATAAACCCGCAGCCATTGGTTGCTCTTCTCAGCGACGACCATCTCGCGGCCAATCTGCACACGGCTTATTTTCTGCGAATTCCTGGCGGGAGAGACGTAAATCCAAGTGACGCGCAGCGCGGTAGCCCGCGGGCCGGCGATGGGTTTCTGAATCTGGTCTGGCTTTTTATCACTGCGAGCGGCGATTGCCGCAAACACGATAAGGGCCATTGCCGCGACCCGAAGCACGTGAGTCTGAGATTTCTTCATCGAAGAGATCATAGTTCAACGACGCGGCGCTGACCTTTCCGTGAGCACCTCGGCCAGCAGGGCAGGATCGACATTGCCTCCGCTGATCACGGCAACCGCTTTTTGGAAAGGGGGCAGCTCCGCCGCATGAAACAGAAGGGCCGCAGCCGCGACGGCGCCGCTGGGTTCAGGAACGAGACGCACCGTCGCGACAATCGCTCGCATCGCCGCGCGAATCTCCGCTTCGGTCACGGTGACAATGCGATCGACGTAGGCCTGGATGTGCGCGAAGTTGAGCGCGCCGAGACTTTGCGTGCGCAGGCCATCGGCGATCGTCCTCGTCGTACGCTCCGCGGGCCACTCGACCACCTTGCCGGCACGAAGACTCTCGGCGGCGTCGCCTGCAAGCTCCGGTTCCACGCCGACGATGTTTGCGCCCTGCCTGAGTTGCTTGACTGCCGCCGCGATGCCGCTCAAAAGGCCGCCGCCACTAACCGGCGAAAGCACCAGGTCGACATCGGGAAGCTGCTCGACAATTTCAAGGCCGCAGGTGGCCTGGCCGGCAATGATGCTTTCATCGTCGTAAGGCGGAATCACCACATAACCGTGAGCGCGCACCAGTTCCTCAGCTTTCGCCAAACGCTCACTCGATGCCGGCCCCACATCGACGATTTCGGCGCCCAGGGCGATTGTGGCCGCACGCTTGATCGCCGGCGCATTGGTCGGCATTACGATGACTGCTTTCGCCCCAACAGCTCGCGCAGCGTAGGCAACGCCCTGCGCGTGGTTGCCGCTCGAATAGGTGATGACGCCACGGCGAATTTCTTCCGGCGTGAGCTGCAGGACTTTGTTGGCGGCGCCTCGAATCTTGAAGGCTCCAATTGGCTGCAGGCTTTCGGCCTTGAGCCAGATTTCTCCCGCAACGCCGTCAAATGGCGCACGCACCAGTGGGGTCTTCACGACAACCGCGGCAATGCGGGTCGCAGCCTCGCGGATGGTTGCAAGCGATACGAGCGATGCGGTGGTTGAGCTCATGGGAGATATTTTTGGGGAACCGGACCCGCCGTCGTGTCAGGCTCCCAGAGAATGGAATGCACTTTCCACTGTGAGCCATCGAAGACGGCCTGAATGCTGTTGATGCCCGTCATTGCGGGCTTCCCGTCCGCTGTTGGGCGAATCTCGTAGGTGCTCCACAGATGGGCGAAGTGCCCGTAACTCTCGGTCGTCACTTTGATCTGCCGCTCGTAGAAGGCCTCGCTTCCGCGCTTCGCCACGGCAGCTATCCAATCGTCCACCGTGAGAACGCGCGGCGAGAAGCTGCCGTCCTGCGCCTTGCGGATCGGCGAAAGGCGCGCATCGGGCAGAAGAATCGCACGCAGGCAGGTGCGGTCTTTATTGCCCGGACCGCTCACTGCATCATCAAGCGCTTTTGTCAAATCCTCTAGCGTTGCAGTCGAAGGGCAAGTCGCGGGCTTGCTCTCCTGCGCTTCAAGAACTGGAACCAAGGCGACGGCCAGCGCAAGCGTAGTGACAAAACACCGCATTGTCGGTCGATCCAGCACTCATATCTCCAGAATTACCGGCAAGATCAATGGTCTGCGTCCGCTGGTCTTCTGGATCATGCGCTTCAATTCCACGCGCACTTTTTCCTTCACCATGCCGTAATCGGATTTCTCTTCGCTGGTGAGCCCATCGAGCGTCTTGAGGACCACTTCGCGAGCCTCTTCGCTGATATCCGCGCCGCCAAATCCACGCATCACCATCTCGGGCTCGCGCTCCACTTTGCCGGTGCGTTTGTTGATCGCGAGCACTGCAAGCACGATGCCATCTTCGCTGAGAATGCGCCGATCACGAATCACCAGATCTTCCACAACGTCGATTGACGATCCCGAATCAATGAGAATGCGACCGGCGGTTACCTTGTCCTTCTTGACCGCGTCGTCCTTGTCCAGTTCGAGAACGTCGCCGTCTTCGATCACAATGGCATGCTCAATCGCACCGGTTTCCATGGCAACCTGCGCGTGACGTCTCAGGTAGCGATAGTCGCCATGCACGGGGATGAAGAACTTGGGCCGTACAAGATTGATGAGAAGACGCATCTCCTCCTGGCTGCCGTGGCCGCTGACGTGAATCAACCCATGCTGCCCATCGTCGTAGATCACATTGGCATCGCGGCGGAAGAGGTGGTCAATCACGCGGAAGATGCCCTTTTCGTTGCCTGGAATGATGCGCGAACTGAGCACCACGGTGTCGCCCGGTTCAATCTTCGCGTGCTTATGGTTATCCACGGCTGCGCGACTCAGGGCGCTCATCGGCTCACCCTGGGTTCCGCTGATGAGAACCATGAGTTGCTCCGGGGAATAGTCCCGCATCTGACCGGGATTGATCACCAGGCCCGGCGGCAGATCGAGATAGCCCAGGTCCTGCGCAATCTCAGTGCTCTCCATCATCGACCGGCCCAGCACAGCAACCTTGCGCCCATGCAGACGCGCCAGTTCCATTGCAATCCGGATGCGGTAAATCGACGAGGAAAAGCAACTGAAGAAGAGCTTCCTCTTGGTGCGCGAGAAGATTTCATCGAGCCGCGGGCGCACTGCCGATTCCGATGGCGTGTAACCAGGCCGCTCAACGTTGGTTGAATCCTGCAGAAGCGCGAGAACGCCGCGCTTGCCGTACTCGGCAAAGGTGTGCAGGTCGAACGGCTTGTCATCCAGCGGCGAGAGGTCGATCTTGAAGTCGCCGGTATGAATCACCACGCCGACCGGCGTTTCGATGGCAAGGGCGACGCAATCGACCAGCGAGTGCGTTACACGGATCGGCTCGATGGTGAACGGGCCAATGGTGAATTTCTGCCGCGGCGTAATCTCGATCAGGTCGATCTCATCAAGCAGCGCGTGCTCTTCGAGCTTTCCCTCGACATAAGCCAGGGTAAACTCCGTGGCGTAAACGGGGACCTTGATCTCGCTCAAAATCCATGGCAGGCCGCCGATGTGATCCTCGTGACCGTGGGTCAGAACGATTCCCCGGACATGCTGCTTGTTTTCAACGAGGTAAGTAATGTCGGGAACGACGATGTCAACGCCAAGCAGCTCACTTTCAGGAAACATGAGGCCGGCGTCGATCACGATTATGTCGTCTTCCCAGCGAAGCGCGAGGCAATTCATGCCGAATTCGCCGAGGCCGCCGAGGGGGATGATTTTAAGCTTTTTAGTTTGCATCTTTCCAGTCTGATGCTAACAGGAATAGCCAGCCCGGGTCGGTGGTGGGCACCAATTGTCGGGGCCCTCGCGACATCGCGGCCCGACAATTGCGGTCACACAATCGCGGTCTGGGGCAAACGGTCCCCGTGGACACATTGCTGGCGGCAGGCTATGCTGACACGGGCCTGTCGTCAACCAACCTCTCGGAGGAACCCATGAAACTCACCACCTACCTGAACTACGGCGGCAATTGCGCGCAAGCATTCAAGTTCTACGAAGAGCATCTTGGCGGAAAGATCGACATGATCATGACCTTTGATCAGATGCCCGGCCCGGCGCAGGCGCCGCCGGATCAGGCCAAAAAGGTGCTGCATGCGAGCATGAGCATCGCCGGCACGACGATCATGGCCAGCGACGTGCCTGACGGCCGCTTTCAGCCGATGCGCAGTGCCTACCTTGCGCTAAGCGTCGACAGCGATGCCGAGGCCGAGCGAGTTTTCAAGGTGCTTTCTGATGGAGGCGACATCTTTATGCCGATGCAAGAGACCTTTTTCGCCTCGCGCTTCGCACAATTACGCGACAAATTCGGCACCTTGTGGATGATTCTGCACGACAAACCGATGGGGCCGCCGCAGTCTTAGCTTTCCGCTTTCCGGGAGGACGCGCAATCAGACTGACTATGCTGTCTGATTGCGCCGATCGCATCTGCACTCAGGCGAGTGCAGCCTGCACCGCAGCAGCCAGGGTCCTCAGACCCGCGGCAACATCCTCGCCCAGATGCACTCGCAGCGCACGCCGCCCACGCGATTCCAATACCGCGAGATCGCCGGCGGCCTGTGCCGCGATCACAATACCAAAGCTGTATTTCTGACCGGGAATTGCCAGGTCGGCAGCGTGATCTGCGGTGATCTGCAGAAAAACTCCCGTGTTTGGGCCACCTTTATAGTCCTGCCCGGTGGAATGCAGGAAGCGCGGACCGAAGCCGAGGCACGTTGCTACTTTTTTCACGTCCCGCACCTTCTGCCGGAATCCCTGAATGGTCTCTTCGTACTTGGGAAACATGGCTATGAAGGCAAGCGTTGCGAAATAATCACCGGCCTTCATCTGATCGAAGTGTGCGCGCAAATAACCGGCAAGGGTCGGTTTCGCAGCAGCAGCTTTCAGTTTTGCCGCGTAGGCATCGGTCGCGTAGAGGTCGATGCCCGCGTCTGAAGCGAACGGCGTGCGCTCAGGCAGCTTGCCCGTCTTCTCATACTCATTCGTGAGCGCCCGGGTCTCCACCTTGGCCGCCTCGACGTCAGGCTGGTTGAAGGGGTTGATCCCCATCACGGAACCGGCGACGGCGGTAGCGACTTCCCATGTGAAGAACTGACCGAAAATCTCGTAAGGATCTTCGATTTCAAATCGCACCACTGGATGGCCTGCTGCAGCGAGCGCCGCGACCTTGGCATCGAGGCCTGAATCGGATGTGCCGGCAAGACGGACGTAAGCGAAGATCCTATCCTTGCCGTAGACAGACGGAGGACCGACCTCTTCGCGATCAACAGGAGTAATACCCTTGCCCAGTTTGCCTGTGGATTCAGCGATCAGTTGCTCAAGCCATGCACCCAGGTCGTAGATCTCGGGCGAAGTGAAGATTGTGATCTTGTCGCGCTTCGAATTGTGAGCGGTGCCAAGAATCAGGCCCAGCAGCACGGCAGCGTTATCCGGCAGCGTATTCTTCGCGGCGGCAACCGCCTTTGCGGCTTCAGAAAGCAGCTTCTGCGTGTCGAGCCCGGCCGCCGTGGCGGTAACGACTCCAAAATTTGAAAGGGCAGAATAGCGGCCGCCTATCTCCGGGTCGCCGTAGAAGATATGACGGAAGCCGTCGGCCCTGGCCACCTGCTCCATCTTCGAGCCCGGATCAGTGATGGCGACAAAGTGACTGCCTGCCTTGCCTGCGCCAACCGCCTTCTCCATTTCGGCAAAGAAGTATTGCTTGAGGATGTTTGGCTCGAG
Organism: uncultured Acidobacteriaceae bacterium; assembly: GCA_963839215.1. Taxonomy (GTDB): domain Bacteria; phylum Acidobacteriota; class Terriglobia; order Terriglobales; family Acidobacteriaceae; genus Telmatobacter. The sequence continues at coordinate 420,455 of CAWITZ010000006.1, forward strand.
CGTGGAGCCGGACTTGCTGGCAACAATGACGAGGGTCTTTGCCAGGTCCACCTTGTCGCGCGCAGCCTTCACCTCCGCAGGATCGGTTGAGTCCACGATATGGAGCGCGGGGAAGCCTGCCTGCTGGCCAAAGGTGACCGCAAGCACCTCCGGACAGAGGCTTGAACCGCCCATTCCCAGCAACAGAATCGAGGTAAATCCGGCACCCTTGACCTCGTCTGCCAGTTGTTTGAAGACCGCGAGATCTTTCTGCTGGCGTTCGACAATGTCGATCCAGCCCATCCACTTCTCTTCCCCATCCCTGGTCCAGAGCGATGGGTCCTTCTTCCAGAAACGCGCGACCTTGTCGGTCGTTTTCCAGTCAGCGACTGCCGCGTCTACTGCACCGCGGAGATCATTGGGCAATTCATATTGGAAACTCATATCGCGATTAATTTCTCCATCAGAGATCGGGGGTTTCGGAGTGAGAGCTGTTGAAGAGTGGACTGGCGGACGGCTTCTGCTCGCGTACCTCCTTTAAGAGGCTGCACTCGGCCAGCGAGGAGAGATGCGGATCAGGTCCAGATCGCCCATATCCTGAATGGCAAAGATGTGAGAGATCGCAGGAACAGCAATTATGCCACGCGGCGGCAATTCCAATTCTCCGAACCCAGGGCTCGTGAGCCTGGCGGAACCTGCCGCAGCGAAGAGAAAAGAAAGGCCGGCTGCCGACTCGTCCTCTCTGTGCAGCGTGCCGCTCGACCGGCTGACCTCGACCGGAATTCGCTCAACGCAGAAGTATTCCGACTCAATCAGAATTGTTCGGTCGGCCAGGTCCTGGGGCGCTACTTTGCCGGCCCGAGTCACAAGCCGCGTCGCCTCGATCGCCTTGTCGATATGCAACTCACGAGGCCGCCCGTAGTCGTAAATGCGGTATGTGATGTCAGAATTCTGCTGCGTCTCAAGCAGGATTGAACCCGGCCAGATGGCGTGCACCGTTCCCGCATCAACCAAGACCATATCTCCGACGGCAACAGCCAATATCTGCAGGCTATTTTCCAGCGCCCCGTTCTGGATGCCGCTTCTCACCTGATCCAGCGTGACAGCCGGCTTGAGGCCGACGGCAACCTCGGCATCGGGTTCAGCGGCCAGGGCATACCAGCATTCGGTCTTGCCCCTTGGCCGGCCGTATTTTTGCGCGAGCGCATCATCGGGATGGACCTGCACACTGAGCTTTTCGCGCGCGAAGATGACTTTGATCAGCAGCGGGGAATCCGCAACCGGCGCATCCGGACCGAGCATCGCCGCAGCGGACTCCTGGAAGACGGTGCCCAGATTCTTACCTGCATTTGGCCCGGTGGCTACGTGGCAATCGTCCCCCGTCAGCCAGACTTCTCCGATCGGTTCTTCACCGGCGATCCGGTCATACCACGGCCGAAGATCGCGAAATCCCCACACGCGCGCTACAAACCTCGGCTCAATGCGAAACGGTGAAAGCGCTGCGAACACAGCTTCCTCTTTAACTGGCTTCGATGTTTTTCGAAAGACTCCGAAAGGTGCCATTTGTTCGGCGTGTCGAAAGTGCGAGACTTCGACCACGAGCGCAAATCCCACTCTAGCAGAAAGCCTAACTCGATGGCGCAGGGCAACTTGCCCATGAAATGCCCGCAAACGCTGAAATGCCGATTGTCGGAGGTTACGTTGCCTGTGTAGAGTTTCCTGTGCAGCAGTCGCGCGGGCTCAAACAATGAATAAAAGCAGACAGATATTCGATTTTTCAGGCGATTGCGTGGCCTTTTCAAGGGGTGCATACGTCCCTAGATACAGTGCAACCAGAGTCAAACCGGTGAGATGGACGATGCGTAGGCTGATGTTGTTTGGGCTCATTGCGATGATGGCGCTGCCAGCGCTTGGGGCGAAGCGTGTAACGGTGCTGCAGTTGCGGGAGAAGCTGACCGCGGGCAATGCCGCGAATCGATCCGACGTCGACATGGCTCGGCAGATCGGCGACCTGGAGCTGACGGAGCGGTTGACCCAAGAGACACTCGACCATTTTGCGGCAATGCACAGGGTCGGTCCTAAAACTGCGCTCGCGCTACAGCTTCTCTCTGACCTGTCTGCATTTCTGGAGCCGCCCCGCGGCGAGTTGCCTGCTACAGAGCCGCCCGACGCCGCAAGCCAGCAAAGGATGGTGCAGGCCGCGCGAGCCTATGCCGTGCAGACCTGGTCGCGCATGCCCAACTTTTTTGTAACTCGCGTGACAAATCGCTTCGACGATGCCCCTCACGTGCTCGCCAAGGGCGATTGGCCGATGTATCTGGGCCTGCAGCCGACCGGGAGAACCCGCCGCCAGGTGGCCTTCCGCGACGGTAAAGAGGTTCAGGACACTGGCACGGCGGCCGGCGCGCAAAATGCGCAGCAGGAAGTTGGCCTGCGAAGCTGGGGCGAATTTGGACCCGCATTGACCGTCGTACTCGGCGATACGGCGCGGAGCACTCTCACGTTCAGCCATTGGGAGAAAACACCATCTGGCCTGGCCGCGGTTTTTACCTACAGCGTGCCACGCGAAGCCTCGCACTACCAGGTTAGCTTCGGAACTCACTCTCAAACGGTGATCGGCCGCACGCAGTTTGGCTACAGCGGGCGCGAGCGCACAGTCCAGCAAGCTGCAAGCATCCCAAGGGAAACCGACTACCAGACACACATTGAGAATCCCGCCTACCACGGCACCATTGCGGTCGATCCTTCGACTGGCGCGGTCATGCGCCTGACGATACAAGCAGAATTGCATTCCAGCGAATCGATGTCGCTGGCAGAAACAATGGTGCAGTACGGTCCGGTGACGATTGGAGAGCGCCCCTTCATCTGCCCGGTCCGCAGCCTGGCAATCTCTGAGATGGACCGCAGAAGCGCAGCCCTGGCGCTGGTCGGATTGGGAGATCCGGCGGAATGGGAGGGAGCTGCTCCGCCATCGGGCAAATCGACGATCCTGCTGGTCAACGAGACACAGTTTGCCGAGTACCACCGCCTGGGCTCGACCGCCCGCATTCTTACAGGCGAAGCCGGAACCCTTGCCGCGCCCGGTACCGATGCTCCGGCTGGCAATCAGCCCGTAGTGCAGGGTACGCCCGAACCAGCAGTGGCCACCGCCGCGCCAGCTGCTCAGCCGGTCGAAGCCCCCGTTGATTCAAACTCAGCGCCGTCCTCGCCAGCTTCCGCACCGCTTGCCGCTGCGGCTGCTCCGCCGGCGCCTCCAGCCGAACCGGCCATTCCCGAGGTCAGCATGGCGCCGGCGAGTGCTCTGCCGGACCGGCCTCATGATCTCCCTCCCTCCGATGGAAGCGAGTTCTCACTCAAAGTTACGTCGCGACTTGTTGATGTGGGCCTGGTGGCGTACGACAAAAAGGGTCGTCCCGTCAGCGATCTGAAAGCCGATGAGCTTGAGATCTACGACAACGGCCAGAAGCGGGACATCCGCTCCTTTGCGCTGGCCGTCGCACCGGCACAAACTCCGGTCGCTCCCACGCCGGAGCCATCCGCTTCTACTCAATCTTCTGAGCCTGCACTCTCCGGTCGTGCCGACGGATCGACCACTACTGCTTCCGGATCGCCTTCCGGCCCCGACGCCGGCTCGACGATTCTTGTCATTGATGAAAGCCACATCGCGTGGAACGACATGAATCTCACGCGCGGGCAGATTCTGAAATTTTTGAACGCCCTTTCTCCCGGCGAGCGTGTCGGACTCTATTCCATGAACGGCCTCGGTTTTCGTGTCCTGACCGAAGTCACTGCGGATCACGCCGCTCTCATCGCGAGCATGCAAAAGTTCATGCCGTCGGCACAATCCGCCTCAGAGGCCCAGGAAGAGGAAGCGCGTAACCGGCAGCATTTTGACGAGGTGCACAATGTTGCCGATCTGAATTCCGTCAACGGCAATCATACTGAGGTTGCGGACGCGTCGACCCCGATTGATCCGCAACTGCTTACCATGGGCGACGACCCGGCCCGCGCAGCCTTCGTGATTCTCGCGCAGGTGGCACGCCATCTCGCATCGATTCCCGGACACAAGAAAGTAGTTTGGGTCTCGAGCGACAACGTACTGTCCAGTTGGCAGGATCAGTCCGTCGGCATCGACAAGAGCCCGAAGGATGAAAGGGCGTTCGCGATGCGCGTGGAAGAGACAATGAACGAGGCTCACGCGGCCGTGTATCCCTTCGACGTTTCGCAGCTCGAGGGCAGTGCAATCACCGCAGACATGCAGCATCGCAATGTGGAGCTGACGCAGGCCGCCTCCGACACCGCCAGCCTTGCTCCGGGAAGTTCACCGACTGCGAGAAACATGACGGGCGGCCGCATCAGCGCGGAGATGAGCCAGGACCTGCACCCCGTTCAGGGTCCAGTACGGGACGTTGCAGCCGCAACCGGTGGTCGCGTCATTCGGCGATCCGGCGATCTGACCGCGCAATTGAATGGCATTATCGCCGATGAGCATGGAACCTACATGCTCAGTTTCTCCCCGCAAACTGCCCCGGACGGTCAGTATCACGTGATCAACATCAAGGCGACCGGCCGGCGAGGCCTTACGCTCAGGTATCGCACCGGCTACCTCTTTGAGAAGGAGCCAACCACGCTCAAGGAGCGGTTCCAGCAGGCCGTGTGGCGTCCTGCGGACGTAAGGGAGATCGCGGTCACAGCGGATGTGAATCGTCAAAATCCGGGCGCCGAGGTCAAGATCAACATCGCCGCCGCCGATCTGGGCTTGCAGCAGCAGAGTGACCGCTGGATGGACAAGCTCGACATCTTCTTTATCCAGCGCGACGACGCCGGGTTGCACGCCAAGGTGGAAGGACAGACGCTCGGCTTACGTCTCAAGTCGTCCACTTATGAGCGGCTGCTGCCGACGGGGGTGCCATTCTCGCACTTTGTTGAGATGGCACCTGGAATGGGCTCGCTGCGTGTATTGGTTGTGGATGAAAATTCCGGCCGTATCGGTTCTGTCACGATTTCCGCTTCAAACCTGAAGGCATCGCAGTAATGTTTTAATCGGCTTTATTGAGTTTTCGTGAGCTTTGGAAACGGCAGGAAGAGAACACCGCCGGGTCCGATCGGGAAGAGGGAGGAAGCAATGAAACAACTGGGGTGTTTTTTGGTATTGGCGCTCACAACCGCAATGCCGGCGTGGTGTGCGAAGAAATTGACCGTGGCAGAACTGAAGGACACGCTTGCCACCATGCACAAAGATGGCAAGAGCGACGATGAAGTCGCAGCCGCTCTGAAGCAGGTGGAGCTGAGCGAACAGCTCACTCTCGCAACAATGAACAGCATGGTTGGCGACGTGCCGGGACAGAAGTCAACAGAGCAGATTTACGTTCTGGAGGCGCGCAGCGCCACACTGCCACCGCCGGCGACGGATATCCCGACCGCCGCGGCTCCGGATGCAGCGACCCAGAAAGCGATGCTGGATAAAACCGCGGACTACGTGAGCAAGACCTACACGCAGTTGCCCGGGCTGGCTGCAATCAAGACTACGCTGCGATTCCAGGACAACGTCGAAGCTGCCGCGCCCGCCTCTGGTATGCAAGGGGGCGCCAGCGAAGTCATCGTTGGGTCGGGGTTCGTGAGCCCCTTCCAGTTCGTTCACTACATCAACTCCACCGATGCCCCGGTTGCAAGTGATCACGGGGCCGAGCGTCTTTCCGGCGAGAAAGACAAGACGCCGTGGGGAGCGAACAAGATGATCGCGCTCATGGAACCGATTCCGAATCTGGCTTCGGTCCTTGCGGAGGCGCAGTCGGCAGGCACGATTAAGTGGTTGCGCTGGGAGCTACTCAACGGCAAACAGACAGCCGTCTATTCCTTCGAGATTCCCAAGAAGAAAACACACATGACGGTCAACGTGTGTTGCTTTCCCGACGTAGAGCAGGCTGGCCGGGTTGAGTTCAAGTCTGCCAGCGTGGCCGCGGCTACAGGTGGCAGCGGCGGTGCCACCGGCAATTTTCAAACGGCGACAAGCTGGACTAACTACAAGGCGAATGTGCCGTACCATGGTGAGCTCTTTATCGATGCGGATACAGGAACCGTGATGCGCATGATCACGATCGCAGAGCTAAAGACCTCCGACGTTGTTCACCAGGTCGACACGCGTGTTGACTACGGCCCGGTCACGGTCGGCGGTAAACCGATGGTGCTGCCGGTTAAGACGGTCGTCATCACCGAGGTCGTTCCGAACGGCGACTCTGGCCTTGCGGGCAAATTCAGCACACGCACAACACTGTTTACTTCGGAATACAAGAATTATGAGTTGAACGGTGGCAAGTAGGAAAATAAGAGAAGCGCGGCGGTCTTCACTCTGCCGCGCAATTTCTCGGGTGGTGATGATGAAACGGATAAGCTGGATTCTTGCTCTATTGATCACTGCATCCCCTGCCTGGTGCGCGAAGACGATCGCGGTGGCACAACTGGAGGAGATGCTGCAATCAATGCAGCATGACAGGAAATCCGACGAAGATGTAGCCACCGCCGTTGAAGCAGATAGATCTAAGCCAGGAGCTGACAAGGACCAGGATGAATGGCCTTGTGAGTCTTGTTCCCGGGCCACGTTCAACTGAGCAGATCTACGTGCTCGAGGCACGGAGCGCGATGCTGGCTCCGCCTGAAACCGACCTGCCTTCGACACCGGCGCCAGACGCTGCGGCGCAGCAGGTCATGCTCGATAGGGTTGCCCGCTATGTCACCGACTTTTATCAGCAGCTGCCGAACCTGACGGCCACCAGAACGACCCTGCGCTTCCAGGACAACGTGGAAGCGGTCTCGTCAGCATCAGGTACGCAGGGCGGCGCAAAGGATTCAGTGACCTCCTCTGGTTTTTCGAATCCGGCTGCGTTTGTCCACTACATCAATTCCACTGAGTCGCAGATTACAAGCGACCACGGCGCCGAGAAGCTACCTCCCGAGAAAGGCAAGATCCGGTGGGGTGCAAATTCGATGATCGCCCTCGAAGAACCGAACCCGAGCCTCGACCTCGTCTTCCACGAGGCGCAGGAGGCCGGCACCATCAAATGGCTCCGCTGGCAACTCATTAATGGCCGGCAAACTGCCGCCTTCTCGTTCGATGTGCCAGCGAAGAACTCGAAGGTGGCAGTGAACGTCTGCTGCTTTCCACGTGTGACGCAGTCCGGAATCGCGACCTTCTACACCTCAATCACCGCGAGTTCGCTGGGTGGAGGATCGGGAGGGGGAGCCGCCGGCGGTGTTACCGGTAATTTTCAAACGAATACCGACTGGCATCACTTCCAGGGCATCGTACCCTATCACGGTCAGTTCTTCATTGACCCAGCTTCTGGAGTCGTTGTCCGCATGATTACGCAGGGCCAATTCAGCCCGAGCGATGTTGTGCATGAGATGGATACGCGTGTTGACTACGGCGCCGCCAAGGTGGGTGCCCGGATCCTGATTACTCCAGCCAAGACCTTTATCAACACGCTGGTCGTGGCCAACGGCGATTCTGGCGCCGGCACCTATACGACGCGCCGCACACTCTTCATATCGGAATACAGGGATTATCAGCTGGGAACTGGCAAGTAGCGGACTGGCTTGTTCCTACTTGAGCAATAACGGAAGCTCTTTCCTCTGGAGTTCGCGTTTGCTACTCTTGGCCACATGTTATCGCTCAAGCCGATAAAAATTGCTTGCGGCATTCTTGCGGTTGCAGGTCTGCCGGCAATGGGCCAGAAGTTTCTCCCGAAAAGCATCCAATTTAAGGGTGCTCCTGAATACACCGATCAGGAATTGCTGGAAGCGGCGGGATTGAAAACGGGCATGGTTCTGAACTATGCCGAGATGAATGATCACTCGAAACAGCTGCTGGACACTGGAGTATTCGACACGCTGTCGTTCAAATTCGATGGGCAGGATCTGATCTTTCAGCTCACGCCTTCCAGTGACCTCCTCCCCATTCGTCTTGAGAACCTGCCTCTTGCCGCCGGTAAGGATCTGAACGACAAGCTGCACGAAAAATTGCCGCTGTTCCACGGAAAGGTTCCAAACGAGGGCGGCCTCATGGAGGAGGTGCGCGGCCAGCTTGAAAAGATGCTGGCAGCTGAGGGTATCAATGTGCCTGTAGTCGCAACTCCAGCCGGGGACCCAAACCGGCACAACAAGGTAGTGGCGATTAGCTTCAGTATCGCGGCTCTTCCGGTCTTGGTGGGCCCGGTGCGCCTTGAGGGTACGTCGCTGTTGATGGCACAGAAGGCGCAGGCTCTCGCTAAGGATGTCACGAAGATGGATTTCAGCACGCAGGGCTCGGCAGAGAATCTGGAGCGCGCCTTTGAGACTGCCTATGAAGATGAGGGCTATGCGGCGGTCAGTGTCCATGCGGCTCAATCGGGGGCCCCGACAGTAGCTGCCGATTCCATCAGGGTCCCATTTTCTGTGACGATCCAAGAGGGGAAGATCTATAAGATCGGTTCAATTCGGCTGCCTGACGGTGCGCCTGTCACGCAGGCAGAAGCCGACAAGACGCTAGCAGACCACCCAGGCGCGCCTGTCGAAGGCGTCCGGCTGCGAACCCTCTGGTTCCTGATTGCTTCCCGCTACAAAGCCAAGGGGTACCTTGACTGCCGGGTAACCCCTCACCCTTCCTTCGACCAGTCTCAAGGAATCGTCAACTACACCGTTGAAGTCGATCCCGGTTCCGTCTATCACCTGGGGTTCGTCAAATTCGACAACGTCAGTAACGATCTGCGCGCCATGCTGATTCGCAACTGGCAGATGATGCCCGGCGACGTATTTGATGAGAGCTATGTCGCCTCGTTCATAGCCAGGACGCAACAGCAGGATCCGGTCCTCGGGCGTGCGCTTTCCGGGGTGAAAGCGAAAATCAGCACGTCGGCCGACCCTCAGACGCATGACGTGAACGTCGTAATCGCGCTGGAAAAGTAGTGATCCTCACCGTATGCTCGGGGTCATGACCGCTTCGCCGATTTTCGAACAGATGTTTCACCTGCACCTTCCTATCCTTGAGAAGCTGCTGCGCCCCGTCGTTGTCTACCTTGCGCTGGTTCTGTTGCTGCGCATCTTTGGCAAGCGGGAGCTGGCACAGCTCAACCCATTCGATCTGATCGTTCTGCTTTCGCTCTCAAACACCGTGCAGAACGCGATCATCGGCGACGACAACTCGGTGACAGGTGGATTGATCGGCGCCTTCGGTCTGCTGGGCATCAACTGGCTGGTGGTGCGCGGATTGTTCCGTTCGCCGCGCATGACGCGGATACTCGAAGGCAGATCCAGGGTGTTGATCCGTAACGGGCAGGTGGACGTAAAGGCGCTTAAGCAGGAAACGCTGACACGCGAAGAACTCCTCGAAGTCATCCGTCGGCAGGGTTTCGAACACATTCACGAAGTGAAGCGCTGCGAACTTGAGCCCAACGGCGGCTTCTCCATAGAAGCGCAGGACCCCACCGCCGCCGATAGGAATCACGACGAGGTGCTGCAGAAGCTCGAGGCGCTCAGCCGGGAGATTGCGGCGCTGCGGGGCAAAGCCTGATGGCCCGCCCTATTCCCACTCGATTGTGCCTGGCGGCTTTGAGGTAATGTCGTAAACCACCCGATTAATGCCCCGCACCTCGTTGACGATGCGGTTGGAGATGCGCTTAAGCACCTCGGCAGGCAAGGGCACCCAGTCAGCAGTCATGCCGTCTTCAGAATGGACCGCGCGCACGGCTGCAGTATAGGCATAAGTGCGTTGATCGCCCATCACACCGACGCTCATCACCGGCAGAAGAACGGCGAAGCTCTGCCAAATCTTCGAGTAGAGGCCCGCGGCCTTAATCTCGCTCACGACGATGTCGTCGGCTTCCTGCAGCAACGCAATCCGCTCCGGCGTGACTTCGCCGAGAATTCGCACGGCGAGTCCGGGTCCGGGGAAGGGTTGCCGGCCCAGAATCTCCTCCGGCATGCCGAGATCACGGCCGATGCGGCGAACTTCATCTTTGAATAGATCGCGCAGCGGCTCGATGAGCTTGAGCTTCATGAACTCGGGCAGGCCGCCGACGTTGTGGTGACTCTTGATCGTCTGGCTGGGGCCTTTCACGCTCGATGACTCGATCACATCCGGGTAGAGAGTTCCCTGCACCAGCCAGTCCACTCCGCCGGTGTCGCGCGCGATCCGTGTGGCCTCATCGTCAAAGACCGCAATAAATTCGGCGCCGATGATCTTGCGCTTTTTCTCAGGATCGGTAACGCCGGCAAGTTTATCGAGAAACCTCTGGCTGGCGTCGACGCCCACCAGGTTGAGCCCAAGCTTGTCGCGCAGGTTCTTCTGCACGCTGACAAACTCGTTTTTGCGAAGCACGCCGTTGTTCACAAAGATGCAGGTGAGCTGATCGCCGATTGCTCGATGCACAAGCACTGCCGCAACGGACGAATCCACGCCGCCCGAGAGCCCGCAAATCACGTGACCGGAGCCGACCTTTTCGCGGATCGCGGCAACTGTCGTCTCGATAAAGTGGCTGGGCGTCCAGTCCCCGCGTGCCCCGCAGATGGCAAAGACAAAGTTCTTAAGCAACTGTGGCCCGAGGGCGGTATGGCGCACCTCGGGATGAAACTGAACCGCCCAGATACGGCGCTCTTCGTTGGCAATGCCGGCGAGCGCATTCGACGTGACGGCGGTGCGATGGAATCCGGCGGGCAACTCCAGCGCCTCATCGCCGTGACTCATCCAAACATGCATCGAGGGCGGCAGCCCGGCAAAAAGCTGCGTGTTGCCGTCTTCGATCGACACTTCCGCGTGGCCATACTCGCGCTTAGGGGCTGAACGCACTTTGCCGCCAAGATTGTGCACGATGAACTGGAGACCATAGCAGATGCCGAGCGTCGGCGCGCCAAGTTGCAAGATGGCCGGGTCTGCGGCGGGCGCGTCTGCATCATAAACAGACGAAGGACCGCCGGAGAGCACGATGCCGATGGGGTGGTGAGCCTGAATTTCGGCCAGCGGCGCGGTACATGGCAGCACGACCGAGAAGACATTCATTTCGCGGATACGCCGGGCAATGAGCTGCGTGTACTGCGAACCGAAGTCCAGGATGACGATTGTCTGGGTGTCCACGTCTCAGTGTGTCAGGGCCTGTGGCAGCCTGTAAAGAACCCGGGATAGGCAACCGGTATCCCCGGCCGGTAACCGGGCCAAATTACTCTTCCTGACCACCAGCACGAACTGAAGGGCCAGCGCATTTACACCAAAGCCGCATTGTCCTGGCGCCTGCTGGAACATATTTTGATGGGAGGGGGCAATCGTGCACGAGACACTCACAACCTTCAATCTGAGCGAGGTCCTGATCAACGCGCCGAAATACGCGATCCTGATCATTGCCGTGCCGATGCTGGCCCTTACCACCATCAAGGTCTGGCTGATTGCCCGCGCTTCGTCCCAAAGCAAGCCGAAGAAGAAAGAGTGGGTTCTTTCCCGGCAGCAGGACGAAGAAGGCATTCCATTGCTGGCTGAAAACTCGGCACGCTCGCACAGCAGGGCGAGGATCTTGCCGGCTGGCGGAGCCGATCGGCGTCCCCGCCCGTAGGCATGGCTGCCGGCCGGCTATTGCGCCGTGCCCTTGTAGACCAGGCCGCCTTTCATCACAAACTTCACATCCTCGAGCACCCGGATATCGTCGAGCGGATTTTTTTCGACCGCGATGATATCGGCCCATTTACCTGGCTCAAGAGTGCCGATTTTTGACGTCCATCCCATCAGGTCGGCCGCATTGATCGTGGCCGTTTGCAGCGCTGCCAGCGGCGCCATTCCGAGCTGGTTCACATAAACATCAAGCTCGTGGGCATTGAGGCCATGCGGATAGACCGCTGCGTCGGTGCCCATTGCAATCTTCACTCCCGCCTGCATGGCGTGCTTGATGTTGCCCTTGGCCACGGCACTCACGTCAACCATCTTCTGGTGGTAAAAGGGCGGCAAGTGCCCATACTGCAGCATCCAGTCCTCAAGATAGAGCGTTGGCACAAGGTAGGTGCCACGTTTCTTCATTTCCGCGATACCGTCGTCTGTGATGTAACTGCCGTGCTCGATCGAATCGACTCCGGCCTCGGATGCCCACAGGATTCCCTGGGCGCCATGCGCGTGTGCGGCTACCTTGCGGCCCAGCCGATGCGCATCGGCAACGATTGCCTGCATTTCTTCAAGCGTGTACTGCGAGGCCTGCGGATCATCGCCTTTGGAAAGCACGCCCCCCGTGGCGCAGATCTTGATCAGGTTTGCGCCGTATTTGATGTTCTGCCGCACTTTGTGCTGCACTGCTGCAATCCCGTCGGCAACGCCGTCGGCCTCCACGTGATACTGCGCCGGCAGCAGGTTCTCGTCGCAATGGCCCCCGGTAATGCCGAGCGGCGGGCCGCTCACCTGCATGTGCGGGCCGGGAATCTGGCCGGCGTCAATCGCATCCCTGAGATCGACGTCCGTGTAACCGCCGGCTCCCACGTTGCGGACGGTGGTGATTCCGGCCATCAAAGTGGCGCGCGCGTTCACAACGCCGTTGATGGCTTCTTTCGCGTCGGTAGAGGTCAGCTCATGGAAGGGATCGAAGTCTGTATTCATCGTCAGGTGCGTGTGCACGTCGATCAGGCCCGGGAGCACCGTCAGATTGCCCAGATCGACAACGGTGTCGCCAGGTTGCGCCAGAGTTGAACTGGTCGAGGCGATGGCCTGGATGGTGTCACCGACAATAATCAGCGTCTGAGCATCGGCTATCTTTCCCGTTTTCACGTCAAGCAAATGGCCGGCGCGGACAAGCGTGCGCTTCGGCGCGGGTGGCGCCGATTGCTGACCGGACAGCGAGGGAACCAACGCAGTGGCAGCCAACAACAACGACAAGGCAGAAGCCTGCAGATGCCGTGGAATCATCTTCGTCTCTCCTGGGATGAACCGTGAGCGGAGTTTAGCAGAATTAGGATGCGAGCCGAGCTCATTGACCCGGTAAAAGGCTGGCCGAGAGGCCTCTCACAGCGTGATAGCCTGCTAAACAAGCCACCACGCAAGTGCCTGGGACGCTCTGAGAGCATGCCACCAAGACGAGAGCCCCGGCCATCTCATGAGGATGTGCAATGATTCGATTTTCCATGCTCCCATGCCTGCTGCTCACGGCGACCGTCGCAGCGCAGGCCGCGGCAAATCCGCCCGCTGACGACAAGACACCCACACCCCCGGTGAGCACAAAGAGCTTCGACGTTTCGGCCATCGACAAGTCCGCTGACCCATGCACGGATTTTTACCAGTACGCGTGCGGCAACTGGTTGAAGGAAAATCCGCTGCCCGCCGACCAGACGCGCTGGGTGCGGTCATTCTCATTGCTGGCAGAGCGCAATCGCTACCTGTTGTGGAAGGAACTTGCCGGAGCGGCGAGCAATCCAAAGACGCCCTTGCAGAAGCAGTACGGCGATTTTTATGCAGCATGCATGAATACGGATCTGGTCGAAGAAAAAGGGCTCGCCCCACTCGAGCCTGCGCTGACGCGCATCGCCGCATTGCAGAGCACAAAGGATCTGGGCACGCTGATGGGAGCACTGGAGGCTGAAGGAGCGCCGGCGCCTCTGTTCCGGTTTGGCATCCAGCAGGATCAGAAAGACTCGACAAAGCAGATCGCTGCGATCGCGCAGGGTGGGCTGTCGCTCCCGGATCGGGACTACTATCTCGCCGATCGCTTCGAGGAGATCCGCAAGCAATACGTTGAGCACGTCACGAAGATGTTCATCCTGGCGGGAGACAAGCCGGAGCAAGCCGCCAAGGCAGCAGACGCGGTGATGACGATTGAGACTGCCCTGGCGAAGGCATCCATGAGCCGAACCGAGCTGCGCGATCCCGCAAAGCGCTACCACATATACAGCGTGGAAGACTTTCAGCAATTGGCGCCCGATTTCGACTTCAGCGTTTACTTCAAGAAGGTGAACGTTGGCCATTTCGAGAGCCTCAATGTGTCGACCCCCGACTTCTTCAAAGCGCTCAAGGGCCTGATCGCCAGTGAGCCGGTAGAGTCATGGAGGTCCTACTTCAGGTGGCATGTGATTAATGGCTCAGCGGAAAATCTGCCCAAGGCCTTCTTCGACGAGGATTTTGCGTTCTTCGGCAAAATTCTCTCCGGGCAAAAAGAACCGACGCCGCGGTGGAAGCAGTGCGTGGCCATGACTGACCGCGATATGGGTGAAGCCGTCGGGCAGGATTGGGTGAAGCAAAACTTCCCGCCCGAAGCCAAGGCGAGCATGGACAAGCTCGTGGCAGCGCTTGAAAAGGCGCTGGGCGAGGACATCAAGACGCTGCCCTGGATGACTGAAGACACCAAGAAGGCCGCGGAAGAAAAGCTCGCGATGATCCGCAACAAGATCGGCTACCCGGAAAAATGGCGCAGTTATGCAGATCTAAAGGTCAAGCGAGATGACCTGATCGGTAACTCACAGCGGGCCACTGTCTTCGAGCGCGACTGGCTCCTAGGTCATCTGGGCAAGCCTGTCGACGAGAAGGAGTGGAGCATGACGCCGCCCACGGTGAATGCCTACTATGCTTCTTCGCTGAACGACATCAACTTCCCCGCCGGAATTCTGCAGCCTCCTTTCTTCGATTTCAAGATCGATCCGGCCGTGAACTTCGGCGGCATCGGCGTGGTGATCGGCCACGAGATGACGCATGGCTTTGACGACCAAGGGTCGAAGTTCGACGGCAAGGGCAATGTGCGGGAGTGGCAAACCGAGAAGGACCGCCAGGAATTCACCCAGCGCACGGACTGCGTTGCCGATGAGTACAGCGGATTCCAGGCCGCGCCTGCGAATGGCAAACTGCCGGAACAGAAACTCAACGGCCATCTCACGCTGGGAGAGAATACGGCGGATAACGGCGGGCTCCGCATTGCCTACCAGGCCCTTCTCGATGCTCTTGCCCAGGAAGGCAAGTCGATCGACGAAAAGATTGACGGCTACACCGAGGCGCAGCGCTACTTCCTGGGATTTGCCCAGGTGTGGTGCCAGAACCAGACCGAGCAAGAAGGAAGGCAGCGCGCGCTCACTGATCCTCACTCGCCGGGCCGCTGGCGCGTAAATGGCACGGTGCAGAACTTCGACGAGTTCGGCAAGGCCTTCGGCTGCACCAAAGGGCAGCCCATGTATCCGGTCAACTCTTGCCGGGTCTGGTAGCCCTGGTGCCCATTCATCCTGATCGATTGCCGGGGCGCATGAACTGCGCTGTTCTAGCGCACCCGGCACTACTTTTTCAGCCCGCATGCTGTCTTTCTCCTGCGCCCATGAATCGAAACGATTCCGGGTCGCAGGAGAGTTGACATTCGCCACTCGTATGAGTCAAAGAGTCAACAAGTTCGGAGAGCACGATCATTCGCCCATTGGCCTCTGAGCTCGCGCTATTGGGCGCTCAAATTCACGCCGATGAAGGGGTCTTTGCAGGCACAGTTGAACCGGAGCCGGGGTCAAACTAGGCACAACCTGCCTCCGCCTTTTACAATGCCTCAGGGACCAATCCCAACCCAGCTCTGCTGTGGAACTAGCAAACTTGGCGGCGCACGCCGAACCAGGATGAAGGAATCGCATGAGGTTTACGAAATTCGGCAAGGCCTTTCTGATGAGCGTCCTGTCTGCAGGAATCATCCTTGGCATAGCGTCTTGCGTGCAAAGTTACTCGGTCGGGTACCTCTATGTTGTTGGAAATCAGACGGCGGCAACTAGCAACGGGATTGTTTCCGGCTTCAAGATCGATCACAACACGGGCAAACTGACTGCGATCCACGGCATTCCAGTTTCCTCGGGCGGATCGAACCCCATCCGCGCAGTGCTTCTCACCGGCGGACGGTTTCTTTATGTCCTGAATGCCGGCTCCAATGCTTCAGGTGGACCGTGCACCACTGCCGATCGCTGCGACGGCGGCAATATCACCCAATTCTCGATTGGCGGCAACGGCGTGCTTGCTCCGCAAGGTCAGACACAATTCTCGGCCGGCTACAATCCCATGCGCATGTTCGCCGACACCACCGGAACCTTTCTTTACGTGCTGGATCACGACGCGTTGGACAATTACGCTGACTCTTACGATCCGACTACCAATGCCTGCACTCTGGCGCTCGGCGCCGGAGTGAAGACCTGTGGCGATATCACGGCCTTCAAGATCGATCCGAATACCGGTCGTCTAACGAAGGTCCTTAACTCCCAGGTGACCGCCGCGAGCGGTACACCGATCACTTACTTCCCCGTCCCGGCCAATCCGATCGACTTCGTTTTTTCCGGGGGCACTGTTCTTACGATGAGCGGAACGCCGGCAGTCGGTGACTCGGTTTTCCCCTACACCTATAACCCGGTGAACGGCCAGCTCACGATCAGCCAGAACAGCGCGCAGCCGCTGAATATCAATGCTGCAACTGCAATCGTGAGCGCCGGTGGATTTATTTACGTCCTCGACAATGAAACCCTGACCTTCACGCCTAGCGGCTCCACCGCGCCCACGACAGCTGCGAGCTGGATATTCCCGTACACGCTTGGCAGCGGCGGCGCTCTGCAGGCGGCTCTCAACGGAGCGGTGCCGATCTCGGCGGGGCTTGCAAACCCGATCTACCTGATTGCCGAGAGCAAGGGCAAGTGGGTCTATGTTGCCAACCACGGTAACAACGACACCACGTCGGGCGGGCAGGCCAGCGGCATCAGCGGCTATGTGCTCGACAACTCGTCCCACACGATGACCGAGATTCCCGGCAGCCCGTTTGGTTCGGGCAGCGGGCCTTCTTGCATGCTTGAGGATCCTTCGAACCAGTTCCTCTATACCGGCAACTTCAACGACTCGACGGTCACCGGATCGGCGATCGACCAGAATTCGGGCCTTCTGAAGAACCTATCCGGCTCAGCGGGTAAGGCATACCCGCTGGAGGGACCGGCAACCTGGTGTGTGGCTACCGGTCGCACCAGCTAGCAGAGCTTGCGTTCACCCGGGCTGAAGCCAGTTGGCGGGCAGGCTTCAGCCCCAGGATTCCGAGGTTGGAGTTCCCTGGAAACACCGCCGAATCGCGAATGCGGTCAACGCCTGGTTCGCCCGTGATTCGATTACAAACCAGGAATTTTTGGGACCGCAATGCTGTCCTCTGACGAAAGATGCGCATGACGTTCAACAGATCGAGCCAGCTGGTGCTGGTGTCAGCAGCCAGCCTGCTGGCGGCCGGCCTCCTCACTGCCTGTGGCACGCTCACGGCAGACTTCGTCTTCGTGACCAGCGCCAAGGCGGCCGGGCCGAACAGTTACGGGGAAGTGGACGTTTTTGAGGTCAACGCAGACTCGGGAAGAATGCGCCAGATCCCAGCGTCGCCGTTTCCCTCCGGCGGCCGCAATCCTGTAGCTGAAGTCGTTTCCCCGGACGACACCAATCTCTATGTGGTCAATCGCGACGACAACACAATCGTCCAATTTGTGATTGGAACGGACGGAAAGGTCTATCCGCAGAACACGGTAAACACGCCAGGGATTTTTCCGCTTGCCGTGACGACTGCCGGCAATTTCGTTGCGGTGGCGGATACCTACCAGCCCTTGCCAATTTGCTCTTCGGCTGCGCCCTGCTCGGGATCGGTTGCCGTCTTCCCCATCGGCGCCCAGAATGCGCTCGGACCCGCCGTCGTAAACCCCGGCATCAGCGCGCAATATTGGCCGATTTCATTGCCGTCGAATCCTTCACACGTAATCATGCCCACTGCGATCACCTCGGCAGCTTCGGGGGCATTTTTATATGTGGCCGCTTACGACACGACAGTATCGCCCGCGGTTGGATACGTCTTCGGGTTTGCGGTGAACGCCGACGGCACGCTGAATCCGCTGAATAGCGGCGTACCGGTTCTCGCCGGCAAACAGCCCTCCGGCATTGCAAGCAGCCCCGACGGTGGAACGATCTATGTAACCGATGCGGCCAGCAACGGCCTGCTCGTTTACTCGGCAAGCGCCGGCCTTTTGACGCCGATCGCGGGCAGTCCTTTCGCCACGGGTAACCGACCTGCAGCAGTCGTTGTCGACTCGACCGGCAGCTTTGTTTACGTCGCCAATTCGGTCGATTCGACGCTGACCGGCTACTCGACCATGGGCGGTGGAGTCACGGCCATCGGCACCTATACCACCGGGACGCAGCCGGTGGCGATCGGCATCGACCCCTCGCTCAGCCAGTATCTGTACACCGCGAACTTTCTGGGCAACACGGTTTCGGGTTTTCAAATCAGCGCGACGGATGGCACTCTGCTCACCTCGCAGTACTCGCCGTATCCCTCGAATACAAACCCCACAGCCGTGGCCGCTATTCCGCATAAGGTATCGCGGTAAGAGCGACGCGGTATTTTGACGATTCAGCAAGACCCCGCAATTGGCTTTTACAATCAATACGGGGAAACAGAAACAGTAATTCCTGGGCTCACCCTGGACGGCCCTCGACGAAGGAAGCGCATGAAGTTCAACAAATTGAGCCAGCTCGTTCTGGTCTCTGTAATCGGCCTTCTCGTGGCCACTCTTTTGACTGCCTGCCAGCTCGTCACGATCGACTATGTCTTTCTGGCCACCGCCGCCGCAACTGCGAACGGCCCGCAAGGGCAGATCGACACCTTTGCCGTCGACTCACAGTCGGGCGCGCTGCGCAAGGGAGCTCCGACAGTCTCCTCGGGGGGCATTACACCCGTCGCCCTGGCAGTTTCTCCGGGCTTTGCGAACCTGTACGCGGCCCATTCCGGGGACAACACGGTGGTGCACTTCAGCGTCGCTCCAAATGGAGTACTGACGGCGAAGGACACGGTCACACTCAGCGACGCGCCGGTTTCACTCTCTGTAAGTGCCTCGGGAACGGAGCTCTTTGTGGTTTCCGGCACGGCATCGGCGACGCTCACCGAGTACGCCCTCTCCTCGGGCGCGATTGGCAATGTGATCGCCCAAGTGGCTCTGCAAATCCCCGGTTACGAGACCGATACGGTGGTTCCCACCGGCGTGACGTCGATGCCCAATGGCAGCGCCGTCTATGCGACCCTCTACGATCAGTCAGCCTACAATCCCGGCGGCACCACGACCAGCACGGCGCATCCTGGCTGGGTTTTCGGTTTCGCAGTGGATTCAAACGGAGGCCTGACAGCGGCCTCGGGGAGCCCTTATCAGGCCGGTGTCAAGCCGAGCTCGCTGGTGGTGGATCCAACAAACCGCTTTGTCTACATCACTGACTTTGCGTCGAACCAGTTGATCGCGTACGGAATTCAGTCAGGCAACATACTCAAGTTCCTGATCAACGGCCCGTTCAGGACCGGCAACCAGCCGCAGTCGATTGCAATCGATCCTCGTGGCAAATATTTGTACGTCGCCAATTCGCTGGATTCGTCGGTGTCGGCCTACGTCATCGACCTGGCCACGGGTACGCCTTCGTCGGCGGTCAACTCTATTGGAGCCCTCATAAACTCGACGGATACACAGCCGGTGTCGATTGCTGTCGATCCCGCGCTCGGACGCTTCGTCTTCACAGCCAACTTTCTGGGTGACTCGATCTCGGGCTTCCGGCTCGATCCTAACGCGGGCACGCTGGCCCCGACCCAGGCAACACCCTATCCCTCGGATCATCAGCCAACCGCTCTGGTAGTCGTGCCTCACGGCAACCATTCAACGCAGGCGGTCACCCCCTAGCCGATCGTTTACTGCTTGAACAGGAAAGCCCGGCGGGTTGGCCGGGCTTTCGTTTTGCGTCAGGCATTCATCCACTTGCGGAGATAGCGCTGGGCAGGCTTCTCAATGAAATGCAGTGCGAGCAGCGCCATCAGGACCAGCAGGATATAGCTGATCCATGGATCGAAACGGCTGAGATTCAGCCGGTCGAGAACATGCGTATCGTGAATCAGGTTCCACATGTTGAAGTGAAGCAGATAGAGACAGTAGCTTGCCTCGCCTACAAAGACAAGGGGACGCGCGCCGATAACATGCGCTAGCAGGTTCTCGCCCGCCAGGCCGATGATGAGGCAGCCGAAGAGCGGCATCAGCAGGCCATCGTGCATCAGCGGATACGGCAGGGCCGGCCCAAGCGACAGTAGGCCGAACACTGCCGCGAATCCGAAAACCGCCAGAAACAGCCTCACTCTGCCTCCGCGCGGCATCATGGCGTCGACATCGGCCAGAAGGAGGCCGAAGACGAAGCTGGCCAGGTGCGGGACCGGAGTGTACTTCAATGCCTGAAGCCACGGGCCGTAGCTAAATCGGTCAGGATGCGGGATGCCGTCGGGGCTGAAGATCATGTAGAGCGTGCCGGGGATGAGGCCCAGCAACCAGACCAGCGTGAGCCTGCCGAGCTGCTGGCGGATTCGATCGGGCTTCTTCCAGCGCGCGAGGCCGGGAAAGATCACGTAGTAAAACGCCTCGGCGGACATCGTCCAGGCAGGCGTATTCAGGAACGTGGCGATCGAGGGAATCCAGCCCTGGAGCAGCAGCGGCGTGAGCGCCATACCTGCCCAGAACAGGCCACGCGGGTGATTAGCCCACTCCTGGGGAATCATGCGCCAGGCCATGAGCAAACTGAGCAGATAGATGGGATAGAGGCGCGTGAAGCGCGCTTTGTAGTAACGCTTCACATCCAGATCGCCGGCCCGGGCACGCGCCGAGTAGTTGTAGGCCATGACGAAGCCGGAGAGCAGGATGAAGTAACTGACGGAGATGTAGCCGGCGTTGACGACCGGCGCAAAGATACCGAACCACAACGGGTTCGAAAAGTGGAAGAGAACGATGTTAATGGCGGCGAAGCAGCGCAAGCCGGTAAGTGCTTTGAGCGGTGCTGGCTTGCGGATCTCCACTTACTCTTTGACGGCTCCGGGGTTTCGGCGGGCGACACGAAGCGGCTTTGGGGCGTCGCCCGGCCGCAGATCAACTGAAGGCTTACGAGAAATCACAGAGGCTAGGCCGTCACCAGCGAGCCGACCCGTTCGCCCTGCACCACGCGGCGAATGTTTCCCGGCTGATTCATGTTGAAGATGACCATGGGAAGGTTGTTGTCTTTGCAGAGACTGACGGCAGTGAGATCCATGACCTTGAGCCCCTGGCGCAGGATTTCCATGTAGGTAATTTCGTCGTACTTCACGGCGTCTTTCACAAGGACCGGGTCGGCGTTGAAAACGCCTTCGACCTTGGTGCCCTTGAGGAGCACATCGGCCTTGATCTCCATTGCGCGCAGGCTGGCGGCAGTGTCTGTCGAAAAGAACGGGTTGCCGATGCCCGCAGCGAAGATGACGACGCGGCCCTTCTCGAGATGGCGGACGGCGCGGCGGCGGATGTAGGGCTCAGCGATCTGGTTCATGAAGACGGCGGACATGACGCGGCATTGGACGTCGCGCCCTTCGAGTGCGTCCTGGAGCGCTATGGCGTTGATGACAGTGGAAAGCATGCCCATGTTGTCGGCGGCGACGCGATCCATTTCCCTGGCCTGCTCGGCCACGCCGCGAAAGAAATTTCCTCCGCCGACGACGACGCCGATCTCGACGCCCATGGCGTGCACTTCAGAAAGTTCAGCGGTGATCTCGGCGACCTTGTCGGCGTCAAGGCCGAACCCTCTGGATCCAGCGAGCGCCTCGCCGGAAAGCTTGAGAACGATGCGTTTATACATGCCTTTCTGAGTATCGCATACAGGCAGTTTGGGCGGCGGGCAGGCCGAAATCCCTGAAATTCTTCGCAACTGATTTGATGAAATCCTGAAATTTTCTGTGGAAATATCGGGGGGGGAGGGGGGGGCAGGCAGGGGGTAGGGGGTGGGGGTCAGGCGGCATCACGGCCAGAGCAAGACTTCTGCTTCTCATCTTTCGCTGAATGGAGCGGCCAGCACACTGGGAAAATGACTGCGTTCGGTCCCATTGTTTGCCTCGGTTTCCAGTGTGGCATAGCGGGAAGAATTTTTGCGCAGATGGGCTGCCGGGCAGATTTTGGAATGGCGGGGAGAGTGCGGTGGTTTCCCACCCATACCGCGATAAGGTTGCGCTATGGATGAGGGGCACCCCAATGTGTTGGCTCAGATTGACACCCTTGCTGCACACGAATGGGAAGCCGGCACCCAGTATTGATGGCTGGCTAGATTGCTGCCAGCGTAAAAAAGCCCGGAGCGCTGGCTCCGGGCTTGAGTTGAGTCTTAGAACGCGGGTTATTCGCCAGGGGCAGCTTCGGCGGCCTTTGTCTGGGCGATAGTCCAATCGGGGGCGCCGACCTTGAAGCGGGCGAAGCGGCGGACGGTGATGTTTTCGCCGAGCTTGCCGACCTTCTGCGCGATCAGTTCCTTGATGCTGACGGTCTGCTCCTTGATGAAGGGCTGCTCAAGCAGGCAGACCTCCTCGTAGAACTTGGCCATCTTGCCGTCGACGATCTTCTCGATGACCGGGGCCGGCTTGCCGGTGGCGGCAGCCTGGGCGCGATAGATTTCCTTCTCGCGCTCGAGGTCTTCGGGGGTGACGTCTTCAGGCCGCACGTAGCGGGGATCGCTGGCAGCGATGTGCATGGCGATGTCTTTCAGCAGATCCTGAAAATCTTCAGTGCGGGCAACGAAGTCGCTCTCGCAGTTGACTTCGATCAGCACGCCGATCTTGCCGCCGGCGTGGATGTAGGTGCCGACAGCGCCCTCGTTGGTGGTGCGGGCGGCTTTCTTTTGCGCAGAGGCCATGCCGCGCTTGCGCAGCACGACGAAGGCGTCTTCGATGTTTCCCTTGGTTTCCTGCAGAGCCTTGAGGCAGTCACCCATGGGAGCGCCGGACTTCTCGCGAAGGTCCTTTACCAGCTTGGCGTCAATTTTTTCAGTCACAGTTGTCATCTCGCTTGTTAAACCCCATTTTCTTCAGGCCGGGTGATTCCGGCAGAGAAAAAGCGTGGCGCGGTAAACTCGCGGCCACGCTTCTGCTCAGTATGCGCACCGTGCGCGCAGTTGATTAAAAGCCTTCCGCTACTTCGGCCTCGTTGAGCGCCGCTACGGCCGCGGGGGCCTTGCGAATGCCGCCACCCAGAGCCGCTTCAAGATCAACATCCTCGGAGGAAGCCGCCTCGACTGCCACGGTTTCTTCGGCAGGCTGCTCGGCCGGCAGTTCCTCGGCGAAGGCCTTGTCGCCCACCAGGTTCGCGCCCTCGGCCGCCGAATCGGCGATCTTGGAGGCGAAGAGGCGGATGGCGCGCAGGGCGTCGTCGTTGCCGGGGATAACGTAATCAACGACCGTCGGGTCGCAGTTGGTATCGACGACTGCGACGACGGGTATGCCGAGCTTGCGGGCTTCCTTGACGGCGATGGCTTCGTTGTTCGAGTCGATCACGAAGAGCGCGTCGGGCAGCCGCTTCATGCTCTTGATGCCGGCCAGGTTCGCCTGCAGGTGCTTGCGCTCACGCTCAAGGCGAATGACTTCCTTCTTGGTGAGCAGGTCGTAGCGGCCGTCAGTAGCCATCTCATCGAGTTCCTGAAGGCGCTTCACCGACTTCTGCACCGTCACCCAGTTGGTGAGCAGTCCGCCGAGCCAGCGCTGGTTGATATAGGGCATGCCGGCGCGGTTGGCCTCTTCGGCCACGGCGTCCTGCGCCTGGCGCTTGGTGCCGACGAAAAGAATCGTCTTGCCGCCAGCGCACAGTTCAGTGACGAATTTGGACGCATCCTTGAACAGCTTAAGCGTCTTCTGCAGGTCGATGATGTAGATACCGTTGCGCTCGCCGAAGATGTATTCCTTCATCTTGGGGTTCCAGCGCTTGGTCTGATGCCCGAAGTGAACACCCGCTTCGAGCAACTCCTTCATGGTAATCGTGGCCAAAGGGCCTCCTTCGTGGATTGCATCCGGGCTGACCTTTGTCTTGCCCGGATTGAACCCGCTTATGCGGGGATTGGACTACTGGATCTTCAGAAAAACCAATCGAAGACTAACGCTTGCTGAACTGGAACCGCTTGAACACCCCAGCGACGTCGACCTGTCGCCGGGGACCCTGATTTCCAAACCCAACGCAGCCAGCAGGCAATTAGCGCTTGCTGAACTGGAACCGCTTGCGGGCGCCCTTCTGGCCGTACTTCTTGCGCTCCTTGACGCGCGCGTCACGGGTGAGCAGGCCTTCAGCCTTGAGGACCTTGCGCAGCTCAGGATTGAAGAGGATCAACGCGCGGGCAACGCCCATCTTGACGGCGTCAGCCTGCGAGGCTACGCCGCCGCTGGAAACGGTGGTGACAACGTCGAAGCTGCCGGTGAGCTCTGCGATGACCAGCGTGCGCTTTGCCGAGACGCGCTGCTGCTCGGTGACAAAGTACTCTTCGAAAGCCTTGCCGTTGACTTTCCACTCGCCCGTTCCGGGGCGCAGAAACACGCGGGCAATCGCCGACTTGCGGCGGCCCGTCCCGTAGTATTGAACCAGATCTGCCATTCTTCTTCTCAGCTCCCGGCTCTCAGCTTTTCAGCTAAAAACCATAACGTCATTGCGAAATTTCGAGGCCAGCGGCTAAAAGCCTTGCCCGCCAGCGGCTGCTATGTAATATTGAGCGCGACCGGCTGCTGCGCAGCGTGGGGATGCTTGTCGCCACGGTAGACCTTGAGCTTGGAACCCATTGCGCGGCCCATCTTGGTCTTGGGCAGCATGCCCTTGATCGCTTCTTCAAGAACCTTTTCGGGTTTGCGTGCGATCAGGCGCGTAAACGACTCTTCGCGCAGGCCGCCGGGGAAACCGGTGTAACGGCGATAGAGCTTGCTCTGAGCCTTGAGGCCGGTGAGGCGCACCTTCTCAGCGTTGATAACGATCACGTGATCGCCCATGTCGATGTAGGGCACATATCGTGGGTTCAGCTTGCCGCTGAGCACACTGGCTGCCCTGGTCGCGAGGCGCCCCAGCGTCTGGCCGCTGGCATCTACCACATACCACTTGCGGTCAATATTCTTACCGCTCGGAACAAAGGTCGACATCTCTCTCCTGCTCTCTGAAGCCCGGCGTGACCCAATCAACTACGACCACAGCCGCCTGACAATAAACTCAAAACAGCAAACTCAAACTGTCGCGAAACCTGAACTCTCGCGCAACGCGCTATACCCACGCAAACGCACGGGCCTGATATTCCACCCACTGCCAAACAAGCCTGTTCGGGTGAGGATTGCGGGGAGTTGCCCCGTTTTGGGGCTCATGCCAGCCTGAAGAACGAAGTCGAACCAGCAAACTCGTGATTCAGTGCCGGGAAGCTATTCCGGAACTCCCATTCGGAAGTTCGCCGGCCGAGTCCAGACGTAGACGCCCAGAGGTCAAGCTCAACACCGCGCAAGGACTCCAGAATACTCGAATTAGTGCACAGAGTCAACGAAAAGGGCGCCCTAGCCGGGCTGATGAGGGAGGTGACCTTCGGTATCCGAAACCGGGGCTAAAGCCGCCGCTGGGCCGTGGAGCCGAAAGCCGCCTGCGTATAGAGTGAAAACAATGGAACACCCTCAATCTGCAGGAGAACCAACGACCGCGCGGGCAGATGGGGGACCTTTGCAGATTGCTGCAGCGGCGCTGCTCGCCGTATTCGCCGTCGGGCTGGTGATGGCACTCTTCGCGTTGGGCCTGACCGAGAAGAATGTCGGCAGCCGGGACTACGTGGAGTACTGGGCGTCGGGCCGCCTGCTGCTGACGGGCGCCAACCCCTACGATCCCGCCGGGATACTAGGCCTGGAGCGCGCAGCGGGGTCGACGCTGACGACGCCCGAGGTGACCTTCAGCCCGCCGCCGATCCTTTCGATGTGCCTGCTTTTCGCCCATTTCAGCGCGAAGAACGGGCTGATATTGATGTTCGCGCTGATGCTCGCGAGCTTGGCGCTCTCGATCCGAATCATCCTGAAGCTGTATGGAAGGGCGACCACGCTGCTGTATTTGCTGATGCTGGGGCCCGCGCTTGCGTGCCTTCAGGCCGGCCAGATCAGCCTGTTCTTCCTGCTGGGGCTTTGTCTGTTTTTCTACTGGCATGAGCGATTCCCGATTCTGGCCGGGGCGGCGCTTCTGCCGCTGGCGCTGAAGCCTCACCTGTTCATGCCGTTCGCGATCGCGCTGATCCTGTGGATTGTGTGGGAGAAAAAGTACGGCGTGGTGGCGGGATTTCTGGCGGCTGTGGGAATCAGTTGCGCAGTTCCTTTTTATATGGACCGCAATCTATGGCAGCAGTACACGCAGATGATTCACAGCGCGACGTTGCTGGATCAATTTGTGCCCTCGCTCGGATGCGTGCTGCGGATGTGGATCCATCCGACGGCCGCGTGGCTGCAGTTTCTGCCGGAGGCAGCCGCGTGCGTGTGGGCTGCATGGTACTTCTGGACGCGGCGCGAGCGCTGGGATTGGATGGGCCACGGTCAACTAGTGCTGGTGGTGTCGCTGCTGTGCCGCCCGTACGGCTGGTTTTTCGATGAGGTGGTGCTGCTGCCCGCGCTGATGGTGGGGATCTTCCGTGCGAAGGAGTCCGGGCGATCGCTGATCCCGTTTGCGGTGGTGGGAGCCGCAGCGCTGGTCCAGCTGATCCTGTTGCCGAAGGTGCCATCTCCGCTTTACCTGTGGACGGCGCCGGCGTGGCTGGCCTGTTATCTGTACGCGAACGGAAACAACGCGCACGAGAATGGTGCGCGCCGAGAAGCCCAGACGTAGCAGAGGCGACTATCGAGATCAAGCATTCTGCTGCATTGCGTCAATGCACAGGGCGATGAATGCGGCAGCGTCACTTGACGGAGGCAGTATTCGAGCGGCGTGCTCGACGGCAGATCGATGGCATAGACATGCTGGCTCGCAGTGAGCACCAGAAGCTGATTCCTGCCAGGGATGATGCGCGCGGCGCGGGGCAATTGATCGACGGTGACGCGCTTCAGTTCCCTGCCGCAGGTGGCGTCGAGGATCATCACGTCCTGATCGCGGTTGGTCGCGGCGAGCAGCTTGAGCGTCGAGATCGCCGGCGATAACGCGGCCAAAGAAGGCGCCGAGGCGCACGCCGTCGCTGAGACGGTAGATCACACTGTTATTCTCTGCACCCCGCACGACGAGATAGTCGCCATACACGGTTGCGCTTGCGGTCGCCGCCGCCGGCATCAGAGCGCTCGGGCACCTGCAGAGCGCGCCTGAGCTCGCCGGTGTGGCTGTCGACCACTTCAACGAGCATGCCCTGGGCAATCCACTCGCTGCGGGTGTCAGAGCTCTTTACGAATTTGGCCCCGGCATGTCGTGACTCGTCGGTTGCGGTTTGCGCGTACAGGTCTGAGAGCAGAATGAGAGAGCCATCCTCTGTCTGGCGGACCAGGGGGACCTCGTGCGGAAAGCGCTTCGACCACAGGGTCGCCCCTGTTGCGGTATCGACGACCTGGAGGTTGACATTGCTCCCAATTCCGCCGGTTTTCTCGAGCGGCTGAAAGGTCACCATGACGTCTCCACGCTGGAATTGATCAATGACGAAGGCAGGACCCTCGGCGACTTTACCGGTAGTGAGATCGATCTGGTTGTTCTGGCCGGGCCGCTGGTGCGATTCGGTGTACTGCGCGTACATGGTGTTCTGCTGATTGAAGCGCACCGCGCGAAAGGGACGCATAAGGGCTACGCGCTTTTGCGCATTGAGGTCCCATATGGAACTTCTTGCCTCGTTGGAATAGGCAAGAAAGCGGCCGTCAGGACTGAAGGCGGCGGCCTCAACGCTGTACATAGGACTGACGGGAAGGTCGAGCGAAGCCATCTGCTGACCAAGGAGGCCTCCCACGGTAACGCCGCCGCGTTCATTCTCAATCGCGAGGCTTTGATCGTAGACATCGAGCGAATCCATCTTGAAACCGGCACTGGCCGTGCCGGTGGAAGGGTCAGCGAGAATTGCTGCATTCTCTTTGAATGGGCCGATAAGAACGCGATTGCCGCGAGTGACGGGCTCCAGCCACTGGTAACCGATCTTGAAATTGCTAAGCAGGGTGCCGTCAGGGAAGCTTGCCACGCAGATTTTGAAGGTGTCCGCTGCTGTTCCGGATTTGGCGCCGGGGTCACAGTCGAAGGCCAGCTTGTCTGAATCGACGAAGGCGAGACGGCCCTCGACAAATGAGCTGAGATCTTTGCCGAGAGGAATAGGCTTGCGGTTCTTGAGGTCGAAAGCCAGAGTGCGGATTTCGGAGACGATGAACAAGGTGTTGCCATCCTGCGTGTAGGCGACGGTCGCGACACGGTAGCCCGCATTCCGCCGCACGATGATGTCGCCGCTATCTCCTCCGGAGAAGGTCTTGTTCTCGTAGAAGACTTTGCCCGAGTCGACATCGGAGAATTTCAGCCAGACACCCTGGGCTGTCCGGTTGATGCAAACGAAGGTATTGCCATCCGGCGAGAGGCTCGTCTGCGGACAGCCGTCGTAGTCGATGAGCTCGTGATAGCTTTCGCGCTTGCCGGAGGCAATATCCCAACGCTCGACGCGCATAGTGCGGAAGTGGAAGACAACCTTCGACGAGTCGGGCGAGAAGCGCGCAGGCTCAGCGCCCACCGCATCGATGCTGAAAAGCAGCTTGAGAGGCGTGCGGCTCAGGACATGGATGGCGCTCTCATCCTGCGCGAGCACAAAGGCCCCGTTGGGACTGAAGACTACCCGAGAAAGCGCTGGACGCATGGGCGGATCAAGCTTGAAGGAGGTCTGCCCAGGCGTGGGATCGAGCAGGGGATGGATGGGAACACTGCGAACCGCCTGCTGAAAGATAGTGAATGACTGCGAAGAAGCTGTCCGAGCATCGCCGCACC
This sequence comes from uncultured Acidobacteriaceae bacterium, assembly GCA_963839215.1. Classification (GTDB taxonomy): domain Bacteria; phylum Acidobacteriota; class Terriglobia; order Terriglobales; family Acidobacteriaceae; genus Telmatobacter. The sequence continues at coordinate 449,162 of CAWITZ010000006.1, forward strand.
CCTGGGGCAGGGACGCGACAATTCCGTGGGCGGTGCGAATGCGCAGGTTGATCTCACTGGTGGCGCCAAGAAGGTCTGTCAACGCATTGCCGGTATGGCCTTTGTTTGCGGCAACTCGATCAAGATTTTCAGCAAATGCCTTGGGCGCATAGCCGGCTCGCACCAGAGCGTACATGCCAACCCGGTCTGCGAGCAGTTCATCCTTTTCCGCCTGGTCCTCGCTCTCGCCGGCGGCATCCTTCCACGGAGCGTTCAAATAGAGCTGAAATTTATCCTCGACATCTGATCGATCGCCCACGGAGGTGACATGGAGCATGGCCTTGAAGCCACGGGTAAAGCCGATCGCAACCTGATGGGTATAGATGTGGCCGATCTCGTGGGCGAGGACGCCGGCGACCTCGTCTTCATTGCGCGCGTCCGTGATGAGCTTGCGGCTGACATAGACATAGCCACCGGCAACCGAAAAGGCGTTGGCGGTTTCAGACTCGTAGACGCGAAAGTGATATTGGACCGGCGTGGGCGGCAACTGCGCCAGCAGCTTTTGTCCGATGCGGACGAGCTCTTCGGAGCCCTTTTCGGGCAGCAAGTCGTAGCTCGCCTCGAACTCGGAGGCCTGAACGTCGCCGAGCCATTGTTCTTGCTGGTCGTTAAAGATGTCAGGCTTGTCTGAACGGAACTGCGGCTCAGGCATGGAGCAGGGAGCGCCACCAGTGCTGAGGCGCGCGGGAGCCGATTGCGCGAAGGACGACGAGGCAGCAAACAGCAGAGCAGTGCAGAAGACGAAGGGTCGTGAGTCGTACATGGGCCTATGTGGAAAGTCGAGCCATGCTACCACGGATGATCCGTGAAAATTTCCTGAAACAGGGGAAGGTTATTCCGCAGGTACTAATCTGCGCTGGAGCTCTTCGAGGGTCTGGCCTTTGGTCTCGGGATAAGTGAACAAGACGACGATGAACTGGAGGACGGTCATGGCGGCGAAAAAAACAAAGGGCGCGCCGCGGCCGTGGCTTGCCGCAATCACCGGGAAGCTGAGGGCAATGATGGTGTTCATCGTCCAGTGACTGGCGTTGCCGACGCCCTGGCCTTTGGAGCGGACGCGGTTGGGAAATACTTCACCGATGTAGACCCAGATGACAGCGCCCTGCGAGAGGGCAAAGAAGCCGATGTAGGTGATGAGCAGCCAGACGAGCGCGCTCTGGTGGGAATTGGATGAGAAGATCCAGGCGACTGCGGCGAGGCAGGCGGCTGTTCCCGCGGCGCCAATGAGCAGCAGGGTCTTGCGGCCCAGCTTGTCGATGACGCTCATGCCGACGATGGTGAAAACAAGATTGGTGAAGCCGATGGCGATGGCCTGCTGATCGCCGGAAAGCTGGCTGAAACCGGCGGCGCCAAAGATGTCGTTGAGGTAATAGAGGATGGCGTTGATGCCCGCGAGCTGGTTGAAAGCGCCGATGGATGATGGCGAGGAAGAGCGGGTAACGATACTTCCAGCGAAAGACGGACTCATGCGCGGAGGCATGCTCTTCAGCCAGCGCGGAGCGGATGTCGGCAAGCTCTGCTTCGGGATTTTGCTCGCCCATCATTTTGAGCACGGCGAGAGCTTCGTCAATGCGATTGCGCGAAGCCGACCAGCGGGGACTGCGCGGAATGAAAAAGAGGAGGGCGAGAAAGATGGTTGCCGGAATAGCGGCGACGCCCACCTGCCAGCGCCACTCCGTCGTGCCGAGGTGCAGCAGACGGATGAAGTAATTGGAAGTGTAGGCGACGAGGATGCCGAAGACGACGTTGAACTGAAAAGCGCCAACGAGGCGGCCACGCCACTTTGCCGGCGCGAGTTCGGCAATATAGACAGGGCCAAGCACCGAGGATGCGCCGATGCCGAGGCCGCCGATGAAGCGGAAGGCCATGAGCGAGGGCCAGCTCCATGCAATGGCGCTGCCGATCGCTGAGACGACGTAGAGGATCGCGGTGAGGCGAAGGGTTTCACGGCCGCCGAGGCGGGCACCAACTGCTCCTGCGCCGAAGGAGCCGACGACTGTGCCTATGAGGGCGATGGCGACGGTCCAGCCTTTTTCATAGACGCTGAGCCCGTATTGGCGTACGACGGCGTCGATGATGCCGGAGATTACGACAGTGTCAAAACCGAAGAGCAGACCGCCGAGCGCTCCGGTGAGCGTGGCTTTGATGAGGTTCAGGTTGGGTCGCATCGTCCCTGGAGCTTTCTGTGGAAACGGGATCATGGTACAGATTTGACTTGGCAGCGGCAAACGCGAGGGCGCATTGGAAGAGCCTGCGATGGCTTTCGATTTCAAGCGTGATGGATTTAGTATCGCTGAAGGGCGTTTGTTGCCAACCCCTGAAGAATCACGGGCCCAGTTCCTTTCATACAGACGAGGATCACTCCCCATGACCCTGCGCGTGCGCGTTCTGCAGTTCGTCCCCAATTCCAATTTGAGTTCGTGTTCACGAGGCCTCAAGTGCCTGCTGTTTTCTCTCGCTTTAAGCGTGACAGTTGCGCCGATTTGCCTGGCGCAGACGGCAGCAGCCCCGGATGCGCTGGTGCTGGCCAACGGCGACACGCTGCACGGCAAGTTCGTAAGCGCGATCCAGGGGAAGGTCACCTTCCACTCGGACCCCCTGGGAGACATCACGCTGACGTGGGACAAGATCAAAGAGCTTCACACAGCAGAAAAGCTGGCCGTGATTGACAAGAGCGTGAAACTGACGGGCAGGAAGAGCAAAGGCAATATTCCCGTCGGAACGATTGCGCTCGAGAACAACGACATCATCGTGCAGCCCGAGAACGGCCCGGCACTGCCGCCGATACCCGAGGCGAACGCGCCTTACATTCTGGATGAAGCGACGCTCGATAAGCAGATCCATCGGAGGCCGCCATTCCTTGCGGGATGGAACGGCGCAGCGACGGCTGGCGCCACGGTGGTGACCGCGACACAGAACCAGTACTCCTTCTCCGGCGCCCTCGCACTGACGCGCGTGGTCCCCACGGTGACCTGGCTGAATCCGCGGAACCGGACGATTGCCGGCTTTCTTGGGTCGTATGGAAAGATCACCGAGCCGTCTTATTTCGACGGCGATCTTTTTGTTCCGGCGGTGACGACGAAGACTTCGATTTATCACGCCGAAGCGGAGCGCGATGAGTACTTCACAGACCGGGTGTACGCGCTGGGGCAGGTGGCATTCGATCACAACTTTTCTCAGAACCTCGATCTGCAGCAGATTTACGGCGGCGGGTTGGGCTGGACAGCGCTGAGGAGACCGAACCAAACGCTCGATCTAAAGGGAACGATCCAGTACGAGCGCCAGGCGTTCATGAGTGGAACGCCTTCGCACTTCAATCTCGTGGGTTCGACCTTTGCAGCGTCTTACCTGCTGAAGGCGAAGTTTGCGACCTATGCGCAGAGCTTCGAGTACATTCCCGCCTACAACGTGTGGAGCGCCTACTCGGTGAACCAGACGAACTCGCTGAGCTTTATCGCGTACAAAAACTTCGGCTTCACGATCGGAACAATTGATTCGTACCTCAACAATCCGCCCGCGTCTCTGCCGCCTACAAAGCGCAACTCGTTCCAGTTCACGATGGGTCTGACGTACAACATCAAGTCGAAATATTAGGCTGCCGTGGAACAGCCGTAGTAAACCGATAAAGCTAGCCAAGCAAACCCCCGGGCCTGTAGAGTTTCTGCGGGCCGGAGTTCCGTCTGCACAACGTGCAGGAAGAAGACGGAGCCGGCAGAGGAATGAACGATGCAACTTCGCCGCTGGCTTTTCCAAGTTTTGATTGCCCTGACCGGAGTGGCTGCGCTTGCCCGAGCACAGCAGCCCGCGTACCTCAACACAAAGCTTTCCGCGGCTGAACGCGCCCACGATCTTGTGGGGCACATGACGCTCGCAGAAAAGGCCCAACAGCTCGAGGACTGGGCAACGGCGATTCCGCGGCTGGGCATTCCCGATTACCAGACATGGAACGAGTCACTGCACGGCGTGGCGCGTGCCGGCTATGCGACGGTGTTTCCGCAGGCCATTGGTATGGCCGCGACGTGGGACCCTGCCGTGGTGCACGGGATGGGCGACGTTATCTCCACCGAGGCGCGGGCGAAATACAACCAGGCCCAGCGCGAGGGAAATCATCGCATCTTCTACGGCCTGACATTCTGGTCGCCAAACATCAACATCTTTCGCGATCCACGCTGGGGCCGGGGCCAGGAAACGTATGGCGAGGACCCTTACCTGACATCGCGGCTGGGCATTGCGTTTATCGGTGGCGTGCAGGGCAACGACCTGAACCACCTGCGCGCGGTGGCCACGAGCAAGCACTTCGCGGTGCACTCCGGGCCGGAGACGCTGCGGCATGGATTCAATGTGGACCCGACGCCGCGCGACCTGGAAGAGACATACCTGCCGGCGTTTCGTGCGACGGTGACCGAGGGGCAGGTGCAGTCGGTGATGTGCGCCTACAACTCAATCGACGATTGGCCGGCCTGCACCAACAAGATGCTGCTGAAGGAGCATCTGCGCGACGCGTGGGGCTTTAAGGGATTTGTAGTTTCAGATTGCGGCGCGATTGTGGACGTCTACCAGGGACATAAGAAGACGACGGACATTGCGCATGCCGCGGCGTTGTCACTCGAAGCGGGCACGGATCTCTCGTGCAGCATCTGGACGCCGGGATTCAACTCACTGGAGAGTGCGGTGAAGCAAGGGCTGGTGCCGGAGTCGCTGGTGACCCAGGCGGCAGAGCGGCTGTATACGGCGCGCTTCCAGCTTGGATTGTTTGATCCGCTGGGCTCGAACCCGCTGGACAAGATTTCTTTCTCAGAGGTGGACTCGCCGGCGCACAGGGAGACCTCGCTGAAGGCCGCTCAAGAGAGCATCGTTCTGCTGAAAAACTCGGGCGTGCTTCCTTTGAAGAGCGCACCGGGACACATCGCGGTTATTGGACCGACGGCGGACCTGCTGCCTTCGATCCTGGGCAACTATGTGGGCACGCCCGTGGATCCGGTGACACCGCTCGATGGAATGCGCAAGCAGTTCAGGAGCTCGCCGATTCTATATGCGCAGGGCTCGACACTGGCTGAGGGCGTAGGCGTGCCGGTGCCGCGGACGGCATTTGGCCTGAACACAGGATTGAAAACGGAGTTCTTCGCGACGCCGGACTGGACGGGGCGGCCCGTTGCGGTGACGACGGAGCCTGAGGTGCAGGCTGACTGGGAAAATGCAAAGCCCGTGCCTGAGATGGACACGATCAACTACTCCGTGCGGTGGAGCGGAACGCTGACGCCGCCGGCGGCCGGACACTATGTCTTCTCAATTGAGCCGGCAGACAGCTTTCCTTATTCGCCGAAGGAGAGCTATCGCCTGCTGCTTGATGGCAAGGTGATTGGCGAAGGCAGTTTGCGCGCGGGACCCGACCTTGCTTCGATGGGTGATTTCAAAGCCGCGCCGGGAGCTTCGCCGACAGCGCCGCCAGTGGAGAACTTCGCCAAAACGCCGGAGATTCCCGTTGATTTTGTTGATAACAAGCCGCACGAGTTTCAGCTTGAGTATTCGCACTCCGCCGATCGGGCGGGCGGCGGTGTCACGCTGAAGTGGGTGGCTCCGCCGCAGGCGCAGCTCGACGAAGCCGTGGCGCGCGCGAAGGAAGCGGACGTGGTTTTAGCGTTTGTGGGGCTCTCGCCGCAACTTGAGGGTGAAGAGATGCGCATCAAGATCGACGGCTTTAACGGCGGCGATCGCACGAGCCTCGATCTGCCGGCCCCACAACAGAAACTGCTGGAGGCGCTGGCGGCCACGGGCAAGCCGCTGGTGGTGGTGCTGCAGAGCGGCAGCGCGGTGGCGCTGAACTGGGCCAACGAACATGCAGGCGCAGTGCTTGAAGCGTGGTATCCGGGCGTTGAAGGAGGAACGGCGATTGCACGGACGGTGGCAGGGTTAAACAATCCCGCGGGACGGTTGCCGGTAACCTTTTACGCAAGTCTTGATGGACTGCCCTCCTTCACCGACTATTCGCTGAAGGGGCGGACCTATCGCTACTTCACCGGGAAACCGCTGTGGGGCTTCGGCTATGGACTGAGCTATGCGACGTTCAAGTACGGACCGGTGAAGCTTTCAGCCACAACGCTGAAGGCGGGCGAACCGCTGACAGCTACAGTGAGCGTGACGAATACGGGCAGCATGGGCGGAGATGAAGTTGTCGAGGCCTACCTGAAGACTCCACAAGAGCGCGGCCCGATTCACTCGCTGGTGGGCTTCGATCGCGTAACGATCGCGCCGGGGGCCAGCAAAGAGGTGACGCTGAAGATCGATCCCCGCTCGCTTTCGAGCGTGGATGATCAGGGCAACCGGTCGATTCTTGCGGGCCAGTACATGCTCTCAGTGGGCGGCGCGCAGCCGGAAGAGACCAAGGCAAAGTCGGAAGCGGGATTCACCGTGACCGGCACAAAGGCGCTGCCGAAGTAAGTAAAGCGGCGACAGGAGCAATGAGCGGCGGGGAAAATTCCCCGCCGCTTTTTATTGCGAGGCAGGTGGGCAAAAGCGAGACATGCAGCAAACAAAAAACGGCGGCAAGAGGATCGCCTCCGGCCGCCATCGGTGTGAACTGCAACCGCAGTTGCTCTCTGCCAACCTGGTGTTGCTTAAATGCTGGTTGTTAATTCTGACCGGAGCCCTCAGCGGGGCCTGCGAGGCTGGGACCATCGTCTGCCATGCCCTGAGGTCCTGGAGACGGAAGATCTTTAGGCGCGCCTGGCTCACCCGGTCCACCCGGACCGCGGCCATCGCGGCGGCCACCGCGCATTGGTCCATGATCTTTGCGGAAATCCTGCATCTGCTTCCACTGATCGGGGGTAAGCTTGCTGCGAATTGCCAGCAGGTAGCGGGCGTGTGCCTTCTCAAGCTCCGCGCGCGCCTGGGCAACCTTATCGATCTGCGCGAGGATTGCGCTCTCATTGGGCTGATCGGCGCCGATGAGCGGCTCGAGCGAAAGCTCGGCCTTGTCGAGATTGGCATGCAGGTCGATCAGCGTCTCGCGATGCTGCAACAGGATTGCGTCGAACTGCTTGCGCTGGTCGTCGGTGAGCTTGAGTTCTTCAGCAAGGCGCGGATTGTCCCACCATTTGCCTTCAAGACCTCGGCCTCTGAAGGCCCGCTCCATGGGTGGCCTGTGACCCATTCCCGGTCCACCCGGGCCGCCCATGCCATCCGGACCGGAAGGCGGACCCTGGGCAAAGCCCGAAGCTGCCATTGCCAACCCTGCCACCATCACACTTGCTCGCAACACGTTTAAGCCCTTCATAGCCTCAATTTCTCCTCTTCGTTTTCGTTCCCACAGCGGCTTTTTAACTTCGTTCAATTGCCTGTTGCCGATGAATCTTCGGTCATTGCGGCGAGCGGCTCCATCGCGCTTGGCACTTCGCGCGCAATATCGCTGTCGAGGCTCAAGAGAATGTCATCTTCCGCCCGCTGGCGTGCCTGCTGCACGGCCAGTTCGTGCTGCTGTTCAGCAAGCCTGGCGGCGGCCTGCGCCTCGACGGCGCGACGATGATGCTCATAGAGCCCGCCGGAGACTGACCCCAGAAGCAGGGCCGCAGCGAGTCCCCAGCCGGCAGCGAGACGCCAGGTTCTGTGGACGATAACCTCACGCACGGTACGCGGACGGCTCAGGGCAGCATCGCTCCAGGCATGGACGCTGGCCTTGAAATCACCGAGCGCCTGCTTCATGACAGGATCGAGTTCTGCAATCTCCATCAGCGTCGGCTCTGGGGCTCGATTTGTGAATTTGTGTAACCAGTTCATCGTTTGCCTCCTAACTCGGCACGCACTCTTCCCAACGCCCGCGAAAGATGCGCCTTGATGGTGCCCTCACTCAAACCCGTGGCAGCGGCGATCTCCGACAGGTCCATTTCCTCAACGTAGCGCAGCAGAAACACCGTCTTTTGCCGTTCGCTTAAACCTTCGACCGCCTGCCACACCTGCGCGACGCGCTCACGGGCAAGCAGGTTCTGCTCCTGCGAGCTCTCGTTGCTGGGCAGCCAGTCGCTGGCCTCATCCACGTCAACCGAGTTGTTACGCGTCAGTTTCCAGAACTGCATTCGGCGATTGCGCCAGTGGTCCTTTTGCAGGTTGATTGCAATGCGCATCAACCAGGTCATGGCGCTCGACTCGCCGCGGAAGCCGGCCCAATTGCGGTGCGCCTTAAGGAAGCACTCCTGTGTCAGCGTTTCCGCCAGATCCATGTCGCGTGTTGAGGCGAGCAGGAACCGGAAGATCTGCGGGCGATACCGTTCGACGACGCGGTCGAAGCTGTGCGCGGCGTTGTCATCCGCCGTGGCCATTGTCATCGGGTCCAATGCAGTGCAGGCCGCCATCGTGTATAGGTAGACGACCCCATGCGTGGCAAGTTTACATGGCCTCGGATTCTATGGTCCGCCTGGGCCACCATCAGAGGCCCTCCAATCTGACGGCGAACCCAGGACGGATGGAAGAGTTGTGAGGAAGATGTGGGCGCGGGAACTGGTAAACTTGGGCGGAAAACGCTTTCCTAATAAGCGCAAGGACGAATGCAATGCTGCTTGAATCTCTCCGCGAACAGGTGCTCAACGCCAACCGCGAAATTGCCCGGCGAGGGCTCGCTCCGCACACGTTTGGGAATGCCAGCGGTGTGGACCGGTCAGGGCCGAAGCCGCTGATGGTCATCAAGCCGAGCGGAGTGGACTACAACACGATGACCGCCGCCGATCTGGTCGTGACGGACCTTGACGGCAAGGTTGTTGAAGGCTCGCTGCGACCGTCGAGCGATCTGGACACGCACACGCTGCTTTACCGCGAGTTTCCTGAAATCGGAGGCGTGGTTCACACGCACTCCGAGTTTGCGACGTCGTGGGCGCAGGCGGGCAAGCCGATTCCCTGCTTTGGAACGACCCATGCGGACTACTTTCACGGGCCGGTGCCGGTGACGGAACCGCTTACCGCGCAGGAAGTGGCCGACGGCTATGTGCGCAATACAGGGGCGGTGATTGTGCGGCGTTTTCGCGCGGAAAATCTCGACCCGCTGGCTGTTCCTGGAGTGCTGGTGGCGGGCCATGCCCCCTTTGCCTGGGGCAAAACGGCGGCCGCCGCCGTGGAGCATGCCGATGTGCTCGAGTACATAGCGCGGCTGGCGTTCAGGACGACTTTGCTGCACCAGGCAGCGGGTCAGGCCGCGGGTCAAGTAGCAGGCCCGATCCCGGCGCATGTGAGCGAGTATCACTACCAGCGCAAGCACGGGCCCAGGGCCACGTACGGCCAGAAATAACGCTGCAAGGCTGGCGGCCGAGGCCAATGGACGCAATTCCAGACGACATGTATTATTTTCGGTAGGGTGATTCCTTTTGCCGTAGCGCACCTATTGTTTTCTGCATTTTTTCCACAGTAGGCGACTCGGCCGGCATGACCTTTGGGCTGCGAATTCGTCCATATCTCACTGTGTTGTCAACCGATTGTCGACAGGCTCGGTGGGTTGATCGACGCCCGCCGCCGCATGGCAACCAACGTGCATCGTTGATCTGTTGATGTAAAGGTACCGTCCTCCGATGGAGACAAGTCTCTTCAACCGCTTGCAGGCGACGCTGCTGGCCGTAGCGACGGCCGGGCTGGTGTTGCTGGCGGTGTTGAATTTTCGGCAGGAGAGCCATTTCCAGCAGCCGTTTGACGGCGTGTGGTGGATGGAGGCGGCACACGGCGGGGGCCTGGAAGCCACGAAAGTGCTGCCGAACAGCCCGGGCCAGCGAGCCGGCATTCATTTGCACGACCTGCTGACTGGCGTGAATGGCGACCCGGTGGTTCATCTTTCAGACCTGGAACGCGAACTTTACCGGACGGGGATCTACACCAAGGCCGAGTACTCGATCACACGCGGCGGCATTCAACTGGATGAGCCGGTGGTGGTGATTCCCGAGCCGCCGGATCGGAGCGTGCAACTGGCGCTGCGGCTGATCGGGCTGATCTATCTGGCGATCGGTCTGTACGTTCTGTTTCGCCGCTGGACCGCTCCGCACGCGATGCACTTTTACGTCTTTTGCCTGGTTTCATTCGCGCTGAACGCGCTGAAATACACGGGCAAATGGGACGCGCTCGACCAGATTGTCTTCTGGGGCAATGTGATTGCCGAAGCGCTGCAGCCTGCGCTCTTTCTGCACTTTGCACTGAGTTTCCCCGAAGAGCGGCTGGCCACCCTGCGACGGCGACTGCTGCTGCCACTGGTCTATGCGCCGGGCGTGGCGTACCTAAGCCTCTGGGTGCTGGCATTCAATCGCTGGGAAGCGACCGGTCTGCTGAGGCACAGGCTCGACCAGGCAGGAACGGGCTACACGGCCGCGTTCTATGTGCTGGCCTCGCTGCTCTTCCTGAACAGCTACCTGCGTTCGAACACGCCTCTGCAGCGGCAGCAGTTGAAGTGGCTGTGGCGCGGCGCCTTTCTGGCGGTGGTGCCGTTCACGTTGCTATATGCGATTCCCTTTCTGCTTGATGTGCGCATGCCGAGCATGCTCACCAAGCTTGCGGGACTGTCGCTTGTGTTTCTGCCGCTGACGTTTGCGTGGGCCATCGTCCGCTACCGGCTGATGGATACGGACCTGATCTTCAAGCGGGGCGTGGCGTATACGCTGGCCACGGCGGTGCTGCTGGGAGCGTACTTCGGCATTGTTGGCGTGAGCGCCGCGATTGTGCACCAGCGGCTGCCTGAGGCGATTCGCGAGTGGGCACTTCTCATCGCGGTTGTTCTCACCGCCGCGATCTTCGAGCCACTGAAGCGTAGGATTCAGAGATGGGTGGACAGGGCCTTTGACCGCGAACGATATGACTACCGCAAAGCGCTGGTGGAGTTTGGACGAGGGCTGAATTCAGAGACGGACCTGCGCGCGCTGCTTGAGTCCATTGTGGAGCGGCTGCCTTACACGCTGCTGGTTTCGCGGGTTGCGGTGTTTCTGGCCGATGAGCAGGGAAAGGTGCACTTGGCGGTCTCGCACGGCCTGCCATTATTTGACGATCGGCGCAGCGCGAACGCATTGGATCTTGGGTTTCTGAATTTCGACCAGGCGACGGATCACTCACACATCTTTCTTGAAAACACGCAGCAGGCACTTCATCTGCCGGAGAGGCAACGCCAGACGGCAGCGCTGCTCGATCTGAACTACTACCTGCCCTGCCGCGTGCAGGATGACGCAACGACGCGCACGATCGCGGTGATCGGCCTGGGCCGCACGGTGGGTGGCGATTTTCTGTCGAGCGAAGATGTAGAGCTACTTGAATCGCTGGCGAGCTATATCGGGATTGCGCTGCAGAATGCCAGCCTCTACTCGCGGCTGCAGGAAAAGATCAGCGAGTTTGAGCGGCTGAAGGAATTTAACGAGAACATCGTCGAGTCAATCAACGTGGGCATTCTGGCTGTCGATCTGGATGATCGCATCGAAAGCTGGAACGCGCAGATGGAAGCGATGTATGCGCTGAGCCGTGCCGAAGCGATCGGGCAGGGACTTCGAGCGGTCTTTCCGCCTGAATTTGTGGAGGCGATGAATGCTGCACGCAACGAATCGGGCGTTCACCATCTCTACAAATTTCCGCTGACGACGCGGGCCGGCGAGTTGCGGACGGCGAACATCGCGATAGCGCCGCTGATGTCTCGCGATTTTGTCATGGTTGGGCGCATCGTGCTGGTGGATGACATTACAGAGCGTGTTTCGCTCGAAACGCAGCTCGCGCAGGCCGACAAGCTGAGTTCGATTGGATTGCTGGCGGCGGGCGTGGCCCACGAAATCAACACGCCGCTCGCGGTGATTTCGTCGTACGCGCAAATGCTTGGGAAGCAGCTGCGAGGGGACTCCCGTATTGGGCCAGTGCTTGAAAAGATCACGCAGCAGAGCTTCCGCGCGTCAGAGATTGCGAATGGCCTGCTGAATTTCTCGCGGACTTCGACGACGGAGTTTCGCGAGACGAACCTGAACCAGGTCATTCGCGACACGCTGTCGTTGCTGGAGCATCAGTTCAAGACGGCGCAGATCGATGTGGATGCCGAGCTTGCGGAGAATCTGCCGGCAATCCACGGGAACCCCGGAAAGCTGCAGCAGGTCTTTCTGAATCTTCTGTTGAATGCGAAGGAAGCAATGCCGGGGGGCGGACGCCTGCGGGTTGCTACGTTTGCCAACGGCCATGTTGAAGCCAGTGTGACCGACTCGGGCTCGGGCATCGCACCGGAGAATCTGAAGCGCATTTACGATCCGTTCTTTACCACCAAGACCATGCCCAAGCCTGGCGAACGGCGCGGGACGGGGCTGGGGCTGGCGGTGACGTACGGGATTATCCAGGAGCATGCCGGCAAGATCCAGGTCGAGAGCGCCCCTGGCTCCGGCACCACATTCCACCTTGAGTTCCCCCTGCTGAGGAAGTCTGTACATGTCTGAGGTTGAACAAACGTTGAATCTTTCCGGGTCCGCACCTGCACTGTCATCTTTTACAAACAACGCAAGCATTCTGGTAATCGATGACGAAGCGGGCATTCGCGAATCACTGGAAGTGCTGCTGACCCTCGAAGGTTTTGCCGTGCGTACCGCGAACGACGGTGAACAGGGGTTGCACGCTCTCGAGCTCGAAAACTTCGATCTTGTGCTTCTCGATCTCGCGCTGCCGGGCCAAAGCGGTCTTGAGCTGTTGCCGCAGATTCGCGCGCTCCAGCCGGAGACACCGGTGATCATGATTACCGCATACGGAACGGTGGACAACGTGGTGGAGGCGATCCGGGCCGGCGCGGAGAATTTTGTCCAGAAGCCGTGGGACAACGAGAAGCTGCTGGCAGATATTCGCTCAGCAGTCGCGCGGCATCGCGCTGAAGAAGAGAATCTGCAGTTGAAGCGCACGCTGAAGCAGCGCTACAACTTCACCAACATTGTGGGCAAGAGCGACCTGATGCTGCGCGTTTTCGACCTTGTGGCGCAGGTGGCTCCAAGCCGGTCCACAGTGCTGATCCAGGGAGAGAGCGGAACCGGCAAGGAAATTATCGCCAAGGCGGTGCATGCGAATTCGCCGCGGCGCGATAAGCCATTTGTGCCGATCAATACGGGCGCAATGCCGTCTGAGCTGCTGGAATCGACACTCTTCGGCCATGTGAAGGGCGCGTTTACTTCCGCGGTGGCTTCGAAGAAGGGCCTGTTTGAAGTTGCGAACGGCGGCACGCTCTTTCTGGATGAAATCGCAACGATGGGCATGGACACGCAGGCGAAGATTTTGCGCGTGCTGCAGGACAAACGATTCATGCACCTCGGAGGCATCACGGAAATTCAAGTGGATGTGCGCATTCTTGCAGCCACCAATGTGGACCTGCGGCAGGCCGTTCGCGATGGGCGCTTCCGTGAAGACCTCTTCTATCGGCTGAATGTGATCACGGTTGACCTTCCGCCGCTGCGGGCACGGCGTGAAGATATTCCTCTGCTGGCTCAGCATTTTCTGGACTTCTACGCAAATGAGAACAACCTCGCGGCACGCAGGCTTTCATCCGACGCGATGCGAGCGCTGGTGGATTACGACTGGCCGGGCAATGTGCGTGAACTCGAGAACAGCATCGAACGCGGCGTGGTTCTGTCGTCGGGGCCGGTGATTGGTTCGGATCTTTTGCCGGGGCACATCACGGGACGCAGTTTTCAGGATGCGCTGCTCGAACATAACCCGAATGCGTCTCTCTTTGACATTCTCGAAGACATTGAGCGCCGCATCATCGTGGAGAAGCTGGAACGCTGCAATGGCAATCAGACAGAGGCGGCCGAGCAGTTCCGCATTCCGCTCTCGACGCTGAACCAGAAGATCAAACGCCTGAATATCGAGATCCGCAAGCGCGGACGCGAATAGCTCAGCTTCCAGGTTCTAGCTGCGAGCTTTCAGCCAGCGATCGAGAAAACTGCGCAAATCCGCTGGCGGCCTCAGCCACAAATCTGCCGCCGTTTTGCGACGGGCGCGGCGCATGAGCACGCTCAGGTGCGGGCCCCGCGCCTGATTCACTGCCTGAAAAGCCGATTCGTCCGTGAAGTCATCGCCGAGATACGCGACCGGCGATGTGGGATCTTCCTGGTCGACGATTGCGCGCACGGCACCGCCTTTGTCGCGGCCAGTGCGGAGTTCAACGCCACCGTCAAACTCGAGCAGCGCGAGGCCCTGCAACTTTGCCAGAGGTTCAAAGAGAGCGCGAGTTCTGGCCTCGATGGCCTTGGCCTGCGCCGGCGTTCTGCCGCGCCAGTGCATGACGACTGCGTTTGCCTTGTCTTCATAGAGGCCGCCAAGCGCGTCGCGTTTGAGGCGTCTGCGGAGATCATCGAGCCTGGCGCGCGAGGCTGCAGGAGCTGACGCGAGCTCACGGCGGCCATTGGGGTAGAGACGCTCGGCCCCGTGCAGACCCCAGACTTCCACGGGAGTTTCGAGTGCGAGCATGGGGGTAATTTCATGGGCGGGGCGCCCGGTGATGAAGGCGATGCGAGTTTTGCCCTGCGCCTGAATCTGCGCGAGCAGCTCACGCACGCCCGACCATGGACGCGCCTTGAAACGATCGACGCGGAATCCCGCTGTCGTTCCGTCGTAGTCCATCAGTAACAGCGAGCGCGGCGCGCCGGAAAAGGAACGAAAAAAAACATTCAGCTTTCTTGCTGCTGCTTCGGTCAAGGCTTGTTCTCTCTTATGCGAGCTTACGCGACCTTATGCGAGCCTACGCGACTGGGTCTCATGGGCGGCACTGACCGAATTCGGGGAAATCGGGTCCTGCACAGTACCGGAGCGCTCCATGCGAATCTCACGAAGGGCGGTGAGCACGTTGGCAGCCCAGCGATAGATGTTGTGCTCCATCACATGGCGTCGCATGTGATGCATGCGGAGGCGCCGCTCTTCGCGATCCATGTTGAGCCCGCGATTCATTGCCTCGGCAACGCCGCCAATGTCGTAGGGGTTCACAAGGAGGGCGTCGCCCAGTTCAACGGCCGCACCGGTGAAGCGGCTGAGAACCAGCACGCCGTCTTCATCATCGCGGGCGGCAACATACTCCTTGGCGACCAGGTTCATGCCGTCGTGCAATGACGTCACGAGACAGAGATCGGCGCATCGATACCAGCGGTCGACCTCCTCGTGATTGCACTGCCGCTCGATGAGGACGATGGGTTTCCAATGGGGAGTCTGGAAGCGGCGATTGATGCGCTCCACCTCTTCGTTGACGCGGTGATGCAACTCGTCATAGGCGGGAATGCGGGTACGGCTTGGCGCGGCTATCTGCACCATGGTGAGTTTCTCCCACCACCATGGATGCTCCTCAATGAGATGTTCGAGGGCGAGCAGTCGCTCGATGATGCCCTTGGTGTAATCGAGGCGATCGACGCCGACGGCGAGACGTTCAGCGCGCACGCCAAACTCGCGAAGAAGCTGGTTGCGCGCGAACTCCCGCTCCTTTTCGGCCTCAGCCGGGTCGATCACGGCCCGCAATGCTTGAGTGGAGCCATCGAAAGCGACGCTTACCGGGTAGGGCCGAACCGTGGTGATGTGGCCATGCCGGCTGACGGTCATGTGTTCGCGATCGGTACGCGCCTCAAAAACGCGGTCGACCGTGGAGAGGAAATTGTTGCAGTGCAGCGGAATGTGAAAGCCGATGAGATCGGCGCCGAGCAAGCCATCGAGCAATTCCGCCTGCCAGGGGCATATGCCGAAGGCCTCGGGATTGGGCCAGGGAATATGCCAGAAGATGGCCACGCGAGCATCGGGGCGCGCCATCTTCACGAGGTGCGGCAGCAGGGCGAAGTGATAGTCCTGCACGAAGACGATGGGGTCGGGACTGCCCTCCATCTCCTCGAGCACGGCGCTCGCGAAGCGCTGGTTGATGCGCTTGTAGCACTCCCAGTCGCCGGGGCGGAAGATGGGCCGGGTGTGCGCGATGTGGCAAAGCGGCCAGAGCCCTTCATTGGCGAAGCCGTCGTAGTAGAGCTTCTCTTCTTCTTCTGACAGCCAGACGCGCCTCAGGGTGTAACGGGGATCGTCGGGAGGAACGCGCAGGCGGTCGAAGTCATCGACGTTGGCCGCATCGGCATTGCCGCTGCCGCCAGCGACCCAGACACCATCGCAGGCTCTCAGAACCGGCTCAATGGCAGTGACGAGGCCGCTGGGCGGAACCACGCAGACGGTTTCCCTGCCCTGCCGCACGTGCATGTAAGGCTCGCGATTGGAAACGACGAAGATGCGGCTCGAGCCGTTGCGCTCGCGCATGTGAACGGCGAGCCGTTCCGCGGTCCAGTGGCTCTCGCCGGCAACGCGCAGACGCGCCTCGGCCTCAGCCGCGGCACGCGCAGCCACCAGGCTTTCGGCCAGCGTCTCCACCTCGCGGGCAAGCGGGGTGAAGAGGTTCGTTTCCCTTGGGTGCTTGTCGTGCGGTTCGTTGCTATCGCCGATTCGCAGGCGGCGAAGGCGCTCGGCAACGCGCGTCATGGGGCGCATCAGAAACCAGCGCACCATCAGAACCGTGACCGCGGTGATGAGAATAACCAGGGCAACCATGCGCCAGAAGCTGCGCCGCCACACATCCATGTTCTGGCTATGGATGTAACTTGCATCGGTAACAACGACAAGGGTGCCAATGGGCTGGTTGCCGTTATGGAGGGGATAGACCTCTTCAAGCCATTCGCTGCTTCCCCGGCGAGCGAAGGCATAGATCTCTGCGCCCTTGCGCAGGGATTTCTCAATTGGGCCCTGAGGAAAAGCCGCAAGTACCTCTGCAGAACCCGACGAGGCCGTCGCCTTGCCGGTAACGTCGAAAACAGCCAAAGCGAGGATGCCGGACTCAGCCCGCGATCCGCTCAGGATATCGGGCAGCGCCTCATTATTGCCGGAGGCGAGCGCCTTCTCGAGGACCGGCTGCAGGCTCATACCGATCCATCGGGTGCGCTGCTCAAGGTCCTGCCGGAGAAAGTGCTTGTGCGCAAGCACTTCGAAATAGGTAGATGCGACAGAAACTGCCGTTACGCATGCAACAAGGGCAAGAATAAGTCGCAAGCGGAAAGAATGCATCGTACGTCCTCATTTACGTCTTTGCCTATATTAGATGCGCCTTTGGCCCCTCATGTCAGTCATAAATGGCACCTACTGGCTATCCATTGAGCTTTCAGCATTATCCGGGGATGCGGGCGCAGACATCGCATTGGAGACACCGAACCGACGCCGCCAGACCAGCTCTGGTGACGGTGCTCTGAAAGGAGCGCAACCGGTCCGGCGGGGCCAGACGAACCCCATGCGCTATGCTGAGAGGAAGAGGCGAGCTTCCCTCATCCTGCATCCTGTTGTCCGGTAACGGAATGGCGCTAGACGCGATCGATAGAACCGCGAAGGAAATTGTGCTGACGGTGCAGGATTATTCCCTGTTCGCGTCGCGAGCCCTGACGAACATCTTTCGGCCGCCGGTGTATTGGACGGATCTGCTCATCCAATCGGACATCATCGGTGTTGGCTCGGTGAGCATCGTTCTGCTGGCGGGCTTTTTCACCGGCGGCGTGCTGGCGCTGCAATCGGCCTCGACGCTGGCGCAGTTTGGCGCCACGGCGATTACGGGGCGGTTTGTTTCGATGTCGATGATTCGAGAGCTGGGACCGGTGCTGACGGGGATCATGGTGTCGGGCCGCAATGCGTCGTCGATGGCCAGCGAGCTCGGTTCGATGGTAGTCACCGAGCAGATCGACGCCATGCGCGCTTTAGGCGTGGACCCTCTGCGGAAGCTGGTGACGCCGCGGGTGTATGCATGCATCACAATGCTGTTTTTTCTCACCATTGTGGCCAATGCCTTTGGCATTCTGGGTGGCGCGGCGGTCACGGTATTCATGAATGGGCAGAACGGTACGCAGTATTTTTCGATGGCGTATGAAAATCTCCGGTACCCCGATATTCTTCAGGGGCTGGTGAAGCCGCTCTTCTTTGGCTACATCATCGCATCGATCGGATGCTTTTACGGAATGCGGACGACGGGAGGAACCGAGGGCGTTGGCCGCTCGACCATTTCCGCGGTCGTAACTGCTTCCGTCCTGATTATTTTTGTGGACTTTCTGATCAGCCAGGTGATGATCGCCCTCTTCAACCGATGAATACCACGCCCACGGCCACGCAATCTGATCCCGCACCGGCCAAGGATGCGGAGCCCGCGCTGGCGTTTCACAATGTGTCGATCGCGTTTGCGGGACCGCCGGTTCTTGAGCAGATCACCTTCAGCGTGCCTCCGGGGCAAACGCGCATTCTTCTTGGACCGGCGGGGGTAGGCAAAAGCGTACTGCTGAAGCTTGCGAACGGCCTGCTGCGACCGGATGATGGCAGCGTGATGCTCTTTGGCGAAGATCTCTCACGCATGCGCGAGGAAGATCTTTTCCCGCTGCGCACCCGGACCGGCATGGTTTTTCAAGAAGGCGCGCTTTTCGATTCGCTGACGGTACGGGACAACGTGGCCTATCAGTTGATCCAAGAGGAAGCCGACGACCACGAGATCGATGAGCGAGTGCATGAGGCGCTGCGGTTTGTGGGACTTGAACAGACCTTCGATCTGTTTCCCGGCAGTCTCTCAGGCGGCATGCGCCGCCGTGTCGCCATTGCGCGCGCGCTTATACACAAGCCGGAGCTGCTGCTCTACGACTCGCCCACCGGCGGACTCGACCCGGTTACCTCGACGACGATTATCGAGCTGATTGTGAAGCAGCGCGATGTGTACAGAACTTCGTCGGTAATGGTGACGCACCGATTGCAGGATGCGTTTACGATGTGCTCGCATCGGTTTGATACGGAGCAGGGCCGCATGGTGCCGCTGCCGAAAGATGAAGTCGATCCGAATACCACGTTCCTGATGCTGGCAGAAGGCAAGCTGATCTTCGACGGCTCTCTGCATGAGCTGGCCTGCAGCCAGGACCCGTTTGTGCGGGAGTTTCTGGAATAGCGCCACCGATGTCGATCAATCTCCGCATACCCATGCTGCAGGCAATTATCGAGGTGGATGTCTAAGATGAGCCGCAGACCCTCACGGTGCACGATTCTGCCGTTGCTGCTGATCCTGCTTCTGCCATGGCACAGGCAGGCTGCCGCTTATTCCCTGCTGACGCATGAACAGCTGATCGACCTGACATGGCAGGACTCGATTGTGCCGCTTCTGCTGAGCCGGTACCCTAACCTGACCGCTGCCCAGTTGGATGAAGCGCGCGCCTATGCGTATGGCGGATGCGTGATTCAGGATATAGGCTACTATCCCTTTGGCGATCTGAATCTCTCGCTGCTGACACACTATGTGCGCTCGGGCGACTTTGTGGTAAGCCTCTTTCGCAACGCGCAAAATGCCGATGAACTGGCCTTCGCGGTTGGCGCGTTATCGCACTATATCGGTGACACCATCGGCCACGCGGTGGCGACGAATCGCGCAGTGCCGGTGGAGTTTCCAAAGCTTGGGGACAAGTACGGGCCGGTAGTCAGCTACGCAGAAGGCGCGCATCAGCATGTGCAGACCGAGTTCGCCTTCGACATCGATGAGGTTACGCATCATCGCATGGCGCCCCTGCGCTATCTAAGGCATATCGGCCTCAGGGTGCCGGTGCGACAGCTTGCCCTTGCCTACTATCAGACTTACGGGGTCGCCGAGGATTTCGGCAAAGGGAAAAGCAACCGCATTAACGTCCACGGCTATCGGTTCGCCGTGCACACATTCATTCCGCGCATCGCCTATGCGGTGGCGCTTCTGCATCGCAAGCATGAGCCGGACGATCCGGATACGCCTGAGTGTCGGCAATTGCAGGGAGAGGTAGATGCTGCCATCAAGGCATACGACTGGGATGCTTATCGCCGTAAGGCCGGATTCGGAACCTATACGCTCGCAGGGCTGATTTATATTCTGCCCAAAATCGGTCCACTGAAGATGGTTGCGATCAAAGGGCCGACGGCGGATACCGAGGCTGAATACCTGCGCAGCGTCACACTGTCGCTGGCGGTGCTTCATCACCTGACGGCACGCTTTACACCACCAGCTACGGTGCCTGCCTCCGATGAAAAGAATCGCTCGGTGGCTGCGCTCTTTGCCGCCGTTGCGGCAACAAATCCCGATGCGCTGCTGCGATCGAAGGATCCCAGTCACCCGCTGCCCAATCGCGATCTCGACACGGGACATATCGTGAAGCCCGGTGGCTACCCGCTGACCGACTCAACCTATGCCGGCCTGCTGCACCGGCTCGTGCGGCAACCGGAGCAGGCGATTCCCCCCGGGATCAAGGCCGATATCCTGGCCTACTACGCCGATCCCGAGGCATCGATCAGCACCCCAAAAAATGAGGCGAAATGGGCGCAGGTACAGAGCGACCTTGCGATACTGCGAGGAATGCCAACCAGCACAGAACCAAAGCCCTATCCGACCTATGGCGAAGACGAAGACAGCGAATAGGCGGGGGCTTCCCGCATCTGCTAGCCTTGCGTTTCGGGCTTAAATCAACGGACCTTAAATCAACGGACAAGGTGCAACGATGGGTTTCAAGTTTCAGGGCTTCGATTTTCTTAAGCTGGATGCGGGCCTGAGCGAAGATGAATTGCTGGTGCGGCGCACGGCGCGCGATTTTGTCGACGATAACCTCATGCCGGTTATCGCAGAGTGCTTTCGCGAAGGGCGGTTTCCGCGCGAGCTGGTTCCGATGATGGGCGAGCTTGGATTTTTTGGCGCGAACCTGCAGGGCTATGGCTGCGCCGGCATGTCGAACGTGGAGTACGGACTTGTAATGCAGGAACTCGAACGCGGCGACTCGGGCTTTCGCAGTTTTGTGAGCGTGCAGTCGGCGCTGGTGATGTATCCCATCTACACGTTTGGCTCAGGGGAGCAGAAGAACACCTGGCTGCCTGCGCTCGCGACAGGTGAAAAGCTCGGTTGCTTCGGGTTGACCGAGCCGGGCTTTGGCTCGAACCCCGGCGGCATGACTACCACGGCGCGCAAGGCTGGCGATGAATACATTCTGAACGGCGAGAAGATGTGGATCACGTCGGGGAACATCGCCGATGTCGCGGTGATCTGGGCAAAGGTCGAAGACGAAGACAATAAGGTCCGCGGATTCCTGGTCGAGACGGATCGCAAGGGCTTTCGCGCAGACGAAGTGCATGGCAAGTGGTCGTTGCGCGCATCTGTGACGAGCGGATTGTCGCTGCAGGATGTGCATGTGCCTGCCGCGAACCTGCTGCCGGGCACGGGGGGGTTGAAGAGCCCGCTGATGTGCCTGAATCAGGCGCGCTACGGAATCGGCTGGGGCGCAATTGGCGCCGCAATGGCCTGCTACGATACGGCGCTGCAATATGCGAAGACGCGGAAACAATTCCATGGGCAGCCGATCGCCAGCCACCAGCTCATCCAGGAGAAGCTGGTGTGGATGGCAAGCGAAATCGCAAAAGCGCAGCTGCTGTCGCTGCATGTGGGCAGGCTCAAGGACGCGGGTACGGTGGGGCACGAACACATCTCGATGGCGAAGCGCAATAACGTGTGGATGGCGCTCGAAACAGCGCGCATGGCCCGCGATGTTCTTGGCGCCAACGGCATCACCGAGGACTACCCGATCATGCGCCACATGATGAATTTGGAATCAGTGAAGACGTATGAGGGCACGCACGACATTCACGCGCTGATTCTGGGTCAGCATCTGACCGGCATCGCTGCGTACTGAATTATCGGCGAAGAGACAGGCCGGCTGGGGGAGAGCCGCCTCAGAAATGGCTCGATGAGCTCCGCCTATCCCTGGTGATGGTGATGCTCTTCGCGATGATGGTGCTCCTCGTGTGAGGATCCGCCATCATGAGAAGACGGTTCTGCACCCTCGACTGGGTCCGGGCTCGAAACAAAGGGAGCCAGACACTCGAGGAGTTTGTCGAGCATTTCGCCACGCGTAAGCAGTTGCTCGATCTTCAAACGGATTTCCGCGCGCTCTTCGGTCGCCTGTGCAAATGCAGTATTATAGCCATTTTCAGACATGTTATGAGTCCTCGCGCCGATGGTAGCACGGTGGCGCGCTGCATGCTTCACTAATATGGACGCTAAGTTGTGAATAAGTGCCGTCTATTCATGCCATCCTTATGCGATGAGAGTTTTTCCCTTCTATCACGCGGTTTCGCGATAAGTTGACCATTTGCGAATGACGTATCGGTAACATGGTGGCAAGACCTCGAGTCACTCTGAGCAAACGTAACCGTAATTGGTTTTACAAACTAAATTGGGCATCAGTTACTATTCCCTGCCGCCGTTATTTGTAGCGCTATTTGCTGCCGAGTGCGTTGGCGGGACCAGCAAGCGCCGCCATCAGCGCGGCAACGTCGCCGATCTGCGCGCCGAGTGCGGACGGAAGCAACTCGCAGGCAGCGGCGGCCTGGGGCAGTGCTTCCTGCGCGATGACCCTGCGGGCGGACCCGAAAATCCGCTCGCCCAGCACGACGCCGAGCGAACCGAAGACGATGACCTCAGGATTAAGAGCGTCGATGAGGAGCGCAAGTCCGCGGCCCATCCATTTGCCTGCCTCCTCGGCAACCTGCAGTGCCTCGGGATCGTTGGCCAGCATGGCCGCGACGAGTTCGCGAATTGGCGTGCCTGCGTTCCAGCGGGCGGGAAATTTCTGCGCTGCAACTTCGACCAGACCCGCGCCGGAAGCAAACGACTCCCAGGAGCCGCGTTTGCCGAAGCCGAGAGGTCCGTCTTCAGCAAGCCTCCAGTGGCCGATTTCACCGGCTGTGTCGCTCGCGCCGCGCAGAAGATGGCCATCCAGGATGAAGCCCGCGCCGACGCCGGTGCCGAAGGTGAGGAAGATCAGATGGCGCAGATGGGGCCGGTTTCTGCCCACTCCGAAATGAAATTCAGCCAGCGCACCAGCGTTGCCGTCATGCTCCACGTAGACAGGCAAACCGGGAAAGGCCTTTTCGAGATGAGCCTTGAGCGGCAGATTGTGCCAGCCGGGCAGATGGGGCGGATTGATCAGAAAGCCTTCCTCGATACGGAGTGGACCGCCGATGGAGACGCTGATTGCGGCGATGGTGCGGCCGGCGCTCTCTGCATTCGCAATCAGCGCTCGCGCGCGCTCCACAATTGCGGGGAAGGTGACGGCGAAGGGTTCGGTGGCGTTAGTGGCGATCTCGATGCGCTGCGGAATGCGGGCCGAACGGGTACCCTCGACGCAGGCAGTCTTGGTACCGCCGATGTCGAAGCCGAGAATGGTGCGCGAACCCGATTGCAGATCTTCCACGAGATGATTCTCCTTGCTTCGAGAGCGGGTAGACGCGCAGGTTTCGCGGGAATTCTATCATCGCCTCCGGTTGAGGGTGCTCGACAATTGCGCCCCGATGCGCCATAGTCGAAACCATGCGCAAGAATATGGAACTCGCAGGCATTGCTGGGCTGTGCTTCGTGCTCTTCATCAGCGCTGCCGCAGCCGGAGCGCAGCAGCAGGGCGCAATTGTTCTTCACGCGGCTCGGCTCCTCGAAGTGGATACGGGCAAGATCGTGATGCCGGGAGAAGTGCTGATCGAAGGCGAGACGATCAAGGCCGTGGGCACCTCGGTCGATCATCCGCAGGGCGCGAAGGTGATTGATCTGGGTGACACGACACTGCTACCCGGCTTGATCGATGCGCACGTGCACCTGTTTTTGCATCCGGGCGCGGAGGATCTGCAGACGGTCGAAGAGTCGGTGCCGTGGCGCGTGATTCTGGCGGAAGAGGCGGCCAAAGCCGACCTGGTGGCGGGTTTTACGGCTGAGCGCGATATGGGCACTGAGGGCGCAGGCTCGGCAGATACGGCGATTCGCGAGGCGATCAACAAAGGCGTCATTTTGGGCCCTCGCATGCGCATGAGCGGCAATGCGATCGATATTCTTGGCGGACACGAAGACGCCAACCGGTACAACCCGGCGCAGCGTGTGCTATCGAACGCGGACTACGCAAACTCTGCAGAGCAAATTGTGGAGGTGATGCGCGAGCAGCACAAGGAAGGCTCCGATTTCGCGAAGATCTACGAGACCGGCAAAGACACGATGATCAACGGCGTGCTGCACACGCCCTACCAGTACACCGCGGCACAGCTTACGGCGGCGGTTGACGAAGCACGCAGGATGGGTACGACGGTTGGCGTGCATGCGATGGGTGAGCCGGGAACGCTGTATGCCGCGCAGGCGGGCGTGGCATCAATCGATCATGCAACTCAACTGAGCGACGAAACGATGCGCCTGATGAAAGAGAAAGGCATTTTTGCGGTGCCTACTTTCACAATCTTCGATTATTTTGCGCACCATCGCTCAGACGCCGCGGAGGCAGCGAGCGAGGCCGCATTGCTGGAGTTCAAGATCAGAGAATTCAGGAAACAGTTGGCTGCGGGCATTCCTTTCGCAGTCGGTTCGGATGTCGGGCCGTTTCCGCATGGAACGCAGGCGCATGAGATGACGTTGATGGTGCAGTATGGCATGAAGCCGCTGGCGGTGCTGCAGGCAGACATGGTGAATGGAGCGAAGCTGCTGGGCTGGCAGGGAACGATAGGAGAGCTGAAGCCCGGCTACTATGCGGACATCGTTGCCGTGCCCGGCAACCCGCTTGACGATATCAGCATGGTGGAACACGTGAGCTTCGTCATGAAGGGCGGCGTGGTGATCCGGCAGTGAGGGGACCCGCGGAGCGGTGCTGCCGTTAGACGGCGACAGTAAAGCTGTCTTCACTGCGCGTGACAGCATGGTAGAGCGTGTCGCGCTCGACCGGGACGCGGCCTGCTTCAGTAATCAGACGGCAGAGATCTTTGCGCGTCATGCCCTGCGGCGTGGTGGCTCCCGCATCATGGTAGATCTTCTCTTCGATGACGGTGCCGTCAAGATCGTCGGCACCAAAGCGCAGAGCGATCTGCGCAATCTTCGGAGTGAGCATCTGCCAGTAGGCCTTGATATGCGCGAAGTTATCGAGCAGCAGACGGCTGACGGCGATCTGACGAATGTCGGTGAGTCCGGTGGTGACTGGAAGATGATCGAGCGGCGTGTTCTCAGGGTGGAAGGCGAGCGGAATGAAGGTCTGGAAGCCGCCGGTCTCGTCCTGCAGAGCGCGCAACCTGAGCAGGTGATCGACGCGGTCTTCGTTATTCTCAATGTGGCCGTAGAGCATGGTTGCGTTCGATCGGAAACCCATTTTGTGCGCCAGGCGCGCGGTCTCGAGCCACTCATCTCCATCGATTTTGTGGTCGCAGATGATGGAGCGCACCCGCGCCGAGAAAATCTCCGCTCCCCCGCCGGGCATGGAGTCGACGCCGGCTTCACGAAGCTTGACGAGGGTTTGCTCGATGGTGAGCTTGGCGCGCCGCGCAAGGAACGCAACCTCAACCATGGTGAACGCCTTGATGTGCACCTTGGGAAAGCGCTGCTTGAGGCCGCGAACGAGGTCAAGGAAATATTCGAGCGGCAGGTCGGGATGCAGGCCACCGACGATATGGAACTCCGTGACTGCTTCAGAGTAGCCGGAGGCCGCAGTTTCCCATGCTTCTTCAAGCGCCATTGTGTAACCGGCGGGGTCGCCTTTTTTGCGGCCGAAGGCGCAGAGCTTGCAGGCCGCGACGCAGACATTGGTGGGATTGATGTGGCGATTGACGTTGAAGTAGGTCACATCGCCGTGCATGCGCTCGCGCACATGGTTTGCAAGCCAGCCAACAGCGAGCACGTCAGAAGAGCTATACAACGCGAGTCCGTCAGCAAAGTCGAGGCGCTGCCCTGCGAGCACGCGGGCGGCGATGGGCTCGAGCTTTGAATCATAGGTGCGAAAGCCGGCGGTGAGGCGCGGACCTGCTGCGTCAGGCTGCATATTCTGATGATACCGAATCCGGAGGCCCTTAGCGCTGGCCGACTTCTGCTTCGGTGGCGAGCGATCGCGGCTCGATGAGCACCCCATCGTCAACGGAGGCGGCGAGCAGGCGCCCATGGACGGCTCGCACCACCGAAAGGCGGAAGCCGGTCTGCCACCACTTCCAGTCCAGCGTTTTGGAGTTGATGGCGTAGACAAAGTCGCTGCCGCGTGAGCTTACAAGAACCCGGCCGAGGTGGGCGTCGTAGTAGAGATCGTCGATGTCAACGAGGGGGAACCGGCGAACCCACATCCAGGTCTTTCCCTTGTCCCGCGTGAAGTAGACGCCCTCGCGCGCACCGAGCCAGAGTGTTCCATCGGGCGAAAACGCGATGCGGTGGATGCGGGTCAGAACGGTGGGAATTCCCAGCGGCCACCAACTCTGCCCGCCATCGCTTGAAACGACTACTGCGTCGGGCCGCGCAGCGGCCATGTAGGAATCGTGCGCGGTCACGGATAGATAGCCGGTAACGCCCATGACCGGGCCGCCCTGCCAGGTTGCGCCTTTGTCACGGCTGGTATAGATGCCGCCGGTGGTGGAGGCAAGCCAGGTGTCACCCGAGAGATCGATGGCGAAGACGCGGCCATCCATGAGATAAGGCCGGTCCTTTACTGACTTCTCAATGTTGACTCTGGTGCCGCGGACGGTTTCCGTTGCGGTTTTCAGCCGGGTGTTGAGAATGACATTCCGGTGGCGCCAGGCGGTCGCATCCGGATCAAGCGCGAATATGCCATCGTTGGTTCCGGCGAGCAGCGTGCCATCGGGCGCTTGCGCCAGGGCGAAGACGTCGCGCCCGTCCAGGCCATCGGCGAGTTGCTTCCACTGCACGCCACCGTCGTTGGAAACGAAGAGACCGCCATAGGCCTTGTCGTTGACTATGCCGGCGTAAATGCGCATTGGATTGGAGTGATCGACAAGCAGCGCCTCCACCTTGCGCTCGGAGACGCCTGTGTTGGCGGGCGTGAAGGTGGCTGCGCCGTCCCTGCTCATCAGGACTCCGCTGCGATCGGTCGCCAACAGGACGCGTTGCGGATTCGACGGGTCGATATAGACGTCGTTGACGATGACATTGGGTCCGGTAATCCGCTTAAAGGTCTTTCCGCCGTCGGTGGTCCGGTAAAGACCTTCAGTCGTTCCTGCGTAGACGATTTCGCGGTTGGCGGGGTCCTGACGGAGCACGCGGGTGCGGCGAGCGGTGGCCGGAATGCCCTGGATCTTGCGGAAGAGTTCGCCGCCATTCAGGCTCTTGTAAATTCCGCTGCAGGCGCTGGCATAGATTGTGCGCGGCTTCTGGGGGTCGATGATGACGGAGAAGACATCCGAGTCATCGATGACGCCCTGCTTGATGTTGTGCCAAGTCTTGCCGCCGTCCATGGTCTTCCAGGGCAGATGCCAGGTTCCTGCGTAGATGATGTCGGGATCGTGGGGGTCGATCGCCAGCGACTCGACCTCGTGAATTTCGCGGCTGCCCGGCGGACTGATCAGCGTCCACGACCCGCCCGAGTTATCGCTGCGGAAGACGCCCTCCAGTGTTCCGGCAAAGAGCAAGGCGGGATTGGAGCCGGCCTGGGCGAAGGCTCGAATGGACTGCCCGTGGAGGCCCTTGCTTTCCTGCCAGGTTCTGCCGCCGTCATCGCTCATCCAGAGACCGCCGCCGACGTGAGCCAGCGACCATACCGCGGCGAAGACGCGCCGGGGGTTCGCCGAATCGACAAGGAGATGGTCAACGACGAGGCTATCGTCAGAATCAAGCTTCGCAAGGCGATGCCAGGAAGAGCCACCGTCCTCGGAGTCGTAGATCCAGCTCGTCGTGGTGCCCAGGTAGAGATGGCTGGGGTTGGCGGGATCAGCCGCGAAGGAGCGGACATCGCCGCCGTCGGGACCCACGGTGCTCCATGGCGCCTGGGCCGAAGTGCTGAACGGCAGAGAAAGAAACGCCAATGCAAGTACATGCCATGTATTGCGGCGAAGAAGTTGAGAGCTAAGACAGCACAGGCGCATGAGAGAAACAGATCCTCGGGAATGACTTCATAAAAAGTACGGCCAGTTGAACGAGAGCCCTTAAACACAAGAGGCTGACCTTAGCGGCCAACCTCTCAATGCCACACTTAAATTTTGCGGGTAAATGCCGGCCGGGGCAAGTTGTCCGAGGCCGACTTTACCGATGTTGAAGCACACTGGTCACCCTTTTGGGGTGACCAGTGTTTGGTTCTCAGTGCCGTTGCGCCAGAGGCTTGCGTGCCTGCGGCTTGATCGTCGACTCATCCACCGGGGTTGTTCCCTGGATGTCTGCGCCGAAGTTCGCGCCGGACGGTACGAGGTAGTTCTCGACCTTCTGGCTATCGTCGGTGCTGGTCGCCGTGCTGAGGCGAGAAGCATCGATGCCCTTCTCGGTGACCAGGTAGTCCTTGGCATTCACAGCGCGCTGGGCAGCGTAGTCCATAACCTTCGCCTTCTTGTGCTTGGCGGCGTAGGCCTGCTGCTTCTCGGTCTTTGCCCTCTCCTTGGCGTCCGCAGTGCCGACGAGGACTGCCTTGGCGTCAGCCTGGTTCTGCAGGTCGAGTGCAACCTCATCCAGGCAAGCCTTGGCTTCGTTGTCGACGCGAGTCGGACGTGCCTTGTCCTTGTCGAAGCCGAGCGAGCAAAGCGTCTGCGCGTGCGGCTGCGGCGGCGGAGGCGGCGCAACGATCGTCACCGAAGTTGTGCAAGTCGCGGTATGGCCCTTGTCGTCCGCAACCGTACCGGTGATCTCAACCGAGCCTGTGGGAGCGCCAGCCGAGTTATAGGTTGCCGTGGTGCCGTTGCCGGTAACAGTGCCGGAGGCGACGGAGTACGAGTAGGTGAGCGGGCGGTTCTGCGGGCTCACGGCAGTCGAAGTGATGGTGCTCGTATCACCCGGCTTGATGGTGCTGGGGCTCGCCGAGCAGCTGATCGTCGGGGGCTCGAACTCCTTGACCGTAAAGGTGGCCGAGCAGTCGGCAACCTGCCAGGGCTTGAGGCCTTCCTTACCCTTCTTGCCTTCCTTCAGGTCGGCCTTGACGGTGTAGGAGCCGGGGTTCAGGTTTGCGGTAGCAATGGTGGCCGTGGTGCCGTTGCCGGTCACGCCATCGCCGGTCCAGCCGTAGATGGTGTTCCACTTCGGGTTCAGACCTTCTGCCGTAGCCGTGGCCGTGATCGGTTCCCCCGGAAAGACCGAGGTCGGATTCACCGAGCAGCTCATTGTGGGCGGCGGAGGCGGTGCGATGGTTCCGGCATGGAGGACGAAGCCGGCACTCAGACGAGCCGCGTCGATATTGGCGCGGCCACCGTAGACACCGGGGCCAAAGTCTGCGTGCATGTATTGGTAGTCCACCTGGAAGACGCGAATCGCGAGGTGGTGGTTGAAGAGCGGGGTGTTGTAATCCATTCCGCCGCCACCGGTGAGTACTGGTCCCCAGGTATAGGGATTGTGGTAGGGACCGCCGATACGGGCGCCACCTGCAAGAACATGAATGAAGGGGGTGATGTCCTTTGATGGAAAGCGGAAGATAATGCCGCCCGCAGCGGTCTGGAATCCATCATTGTTGCCGTGCGTTCCGATATTGGTGCCCGGCACGCTCTCGCCCCATTCGTGAAGGCCGTATTCGGCCTGGACGCCAACCCACTTGTCGAAGTAATAGGCTGCGCTGAAAAGACCGCCCACATCGACGGCATTGTAATTAAACGGCTGGACCGAGCCATCGGGAAGCGGAACGTGAACAGTTCCCTTCGGCGCCAGATAGCTGTATCCGGCGAAGAAATCCCAACGCGACGTGTAATCCTGGCTGTACTTCGCCGCGGGTTTTGGTGCGTTCGGAACATCCTGAGCCATGAGCGCGATTGGCGCGAGTGCAACGCACGTCAAAGAAGCAACGCGGCACAATGACTTCATTGTTTGCGAAAACATGGGGTTTACCTCCGCAATCAAGCTAAAACTGCATCGTGGTGTGGGTGGATACCGCCGTTATGAACCCGTCTTGCTAAAAACTGAGAGTTCCGGCTCCGAGGAATGCGGCGGTCAGGGCACCTGATGAGCCAGGCAGCTAAGACGCCAACAAATCTAAGTTACCATAGTTGGTTGGCAGCAGAGCATACTTTTTAAATGAGTTGCCTCGCTCGATACCTTCCGAGGCAGCCCCGGTCCCGGCATTTAGCACTTTCGTACCGTTGACGGATGTCCGATCCACGACGAATGGAATCTATTCAACGTTCAGGGTTTTGAGCAGGCTGCGCGGCTCGCGCTGGATCTTTTCCTGAAGGAGAGTGATGGCGTAAAGAAGCTGCTCGGGGCGTGGCGGGCAGCCGGGCACATACACGTCAACCGGAATAACCTGATTGACGCCCTGCACGATGGCATAATTGTTAAAAACCCCACCGGATGTGGCACATGCACCCATCGAGATAACCCACTTGGGTTCCGGCATCTGGTCATACAGGCGGCGAATGACGGGGGCCATCTTTTGCGCCACGCGGCCGGCAATGATCATAAGGTCAGCCTGACGCGGGGAGGGCCTGAAAACTTCGGCGCCGAAGCGCGCGAGATCGAAGCGGGACGCGCCCATCGACATCATTTCAATAGCGCAGCATGCGAGGCCGAAGGTTACCGGCCAAACCGAGCTTTTGCGCACCCAATTAACGGCAAAATCGAGCGAGGTGAGCAATACGCCTTCGGGCTGCTCGTAGCCGTAGCTGACCTCGCGCAGCTTGGCTCGATTCATCGCGCTGCTCTCGAGAGCGCCAAACATATACCGGTCTTTGTCCTGTGAAGCCCCCATGCGTCTACTATACCGCTCTTTTATACCGCTTTTAGCGAGTGCATTTTTCTGGAGCGAACCTCCAACCCAGCATGCGATACTTTGGCTGCCTACACGAAGATTTGATGGGAAGAATGCAACAAAATCGAGCGCGCATCGCAAACGACTATCCGGTCGGTTCGGAGCTTGTTGGACTGGCCGCAGTCTGCCGTTCCCTGCGCATTGAGCATCGCATCGTTTTTCCACTCGTCTCAGGCACAATCACATCGCTGGAGAAGATAGCGAAAAATGCGACGCTGGTGCAGTGTTTCCTTCCTCTTTGCTACCGGAATTTTTGCCCTTTCGACCCTGGCTTCGGCACAAACACCGGTTCCGGCGACCTCAGTTCCCGCGACCCAGGAACAGATTGCGGCGCTGCAGCAATCAGTTCAAGCGGCGCAGATGAATGCGGACAATGCGTGGATGCTGGTTTCAGCGGCCCTTGTGCTGCTGATGACCGGCCCGGGTCTGGCGTTGTTCTATGGCGGTCTGGTGCGCAGGAAAAATATTCTGGGCACGATGATGCAGAGCTTCGCCATGATGGGCCTGGTAACGGTGCTGTGGGCTGTGGTCGGCTATTCGCTTGCGTTCGCCCATGGAACAGCCTTTATCGGCGGACTGGACCATGCCTTTCTGCGTGGCGTTGGGCTAACGCCAAACACCGACTACGCCGCGACGATCCCCGAGCAGACCTTCATGATCTACCAACTGATGTTCGCGATCATTACGCCGGCCCTGATCACGGGAGCTTTTGCCGAGCGCATGAAGTTCAGCGCGATGGCGGTCTTTCTCAGCCTCTGGTCGTTGATTGTCTATAGTCCGATGGCGCATATGGTATGGGGTGCAGGCGGGTTGCTAAACGCTGCCGGTGGCCATTTTCCAAGCCTCGATTTCGCGGGCGGAACGGTTGTACACATTACGTCGGGCGTTTCGGCGCTGGTAACGGCGCTCTACCTGGGCAAACGCATTGGATACCCGCAGTCGCCGATGCCGCCCCATTCGATGGTGCTGAGCTTTATTGGCGCGTGCCTCTTGTGGGTGGGATGGTTCGGCTTCAACGCCGGCAGCGCTCTCGGTTCCGGCCCGCTGGCGACGAGCGCGTTCGTCAATACGCACTTTGCGGCGGCAACGGCAGCTGTTGGATGGTCGATCGCGGAATGGATTCATAACGGGAAGCCCACTGCGCTGGGAGCCATTTCAGGAGCAGTGGCTGGCCTGGTTGCGATCACACCGGCCTCCGGCTTTGTGAAGCCTTTTCCCGCGCTGCTGATCGGGCTTGTGGCGGGCATCTTCTGCTTCCTGATGGTCTTCATCGTGAAAAGCAAGTTCGGCTACGATGACTCGCTGGACGCCTTCGGGGTACACGGCGCAGGTGGAACACTGGGCGCCGTTCTTACCGGCCTGTTTGCGGCGAGCGTGATTAACCCGATCTTCGGCAAAGGCGTGCCGACAGGCGCGATCGACGGGCACTGGGCGCAGTTGCTCAACCAATTTGCGGGCATCGCGATTGCGTGGGGCATTTCGATCGTCGGCACTTTGGTTCTTCTTTTTGCGATCGATAAGACCATTGGGCTCCGGGTTTCAGTGGAAGATGAAGCCGAGGGTCTCGACCTTTCGCAGCACGGCGAAGAAGGATACGACTCCAACTCCTGATGAATACCTGGCCCTTCGCCTTTTGGCGGGGTAACAAAAACGGTTCTCCGGCCACACCGGAAGATGATGCATCCTGTTAGGCTGTCAAGCGAGGCTTTTACCTATGGTCAAGATCGAAGCGGTTCTCCAGCCATCAAAGCTGGATGCGGTGAAGGATGCCCTGCTTGAAGCGGGCATTGAAGGAATGACAATTCTGGAGGCGCGCGGCCATGGCCGGCAGAAGGGCCACACGGAGTTTTATCGAGGTCGCGAATACACGGTCGATCTTCTTCCCAAGGTGAAGATAGAGCTGGTGGTGCGGGACGAACTGAAAGAGAATGCGCTGCAGGCGATTATCGGTGCGGCGCGCACCGGGCGCATTGGCGATGGCAAGATTTTTGTCAGCCGCATCGACGAAGCTGTCCGCATTCGCAATGACGAGCGCGGCGAATCGGCTCTCTAGCATTCATCCAACGGTGGATGTCCATATTACTGTGAGGCTGGCCCTTAGGGGTCAGCCTTAGTTATTTGCCGGCCGAGGAGGGATGAAGCCGACGTTGCCTGGAACCGCAGGCTGGTGACGCGGAAACGTGAAAGCCGCGCCCGCTATTGTCAATTTTTAGTTATTCTATAAAGACACTCTTTGGCTTCGCCGAACCACAAACAACACATATGACTCCAGTCGCATTGGCGGTTGACGATCTAAGGGAGCAGTATCTTCGCGAGATGGTGCTCGTTCGCCAGACGTGCGAGCGCACCGGCGATGGTACGGCTGCGATCCGCCGACGGTCCGCCGTAGTTGACCGCATCCTGATCGAGATGTGGCGGCGCTCGTTTGCGGGCGGAACCGCTCCCAATGCGGCTTTGCTTGCTCTCGGTGGCTATGGCCGCAAGGACCTCTTCCCCTACTCCGATATCGACGTGCTCTTTGCCTTTGCCGATGACAAGACGGAGGCGCAATCGAAGAGCGCCGTGCAGACAATCATCCAGGGGATGTGGGACATTGGACTACGCGCGAGCCCGTGTTTGCGAACCCTGAAGGAAGTTGCGCGATTCGATCCCGATAATCTTGAATTCACCCTGGCGACACTTGATCGCCGCTTTCTGGCCGGCCAGTTTTCCCTCTATCAGCAACTCCATCAGACCATTCTCCCCGGCCTCGTTCTCAGCGAGTGGAATACGATCACGCAGAAGCTGGGCGAAGTGGCGCGGGCGCGTCACGCGAAGTTCGGCAACACCATCTTTCACCTCGAGCCCAACCTCAAAGACTGCCCCGGGGGCCTTCGCGACTATCACCTCGCGCTCTGGTTTGCGCTGCTCTTTCATTTGAAAGAGACCAGAGAGTGGCCGCGCCAGCGTGGTGGCGTCTTTCAGAGCGCCAGGGGCGATGCCGAGGCGGCATTCGACTTTCTTGCCGCGGCGCGATGTTTTCTGCACTTTCGCCATGGGCGCGATGACAACACGCTCGACTGGCAATCGCAGGATGAAGCCGCCGCCAATTCGATTGGCCTTGAAACCAGGGGCACCGCGGACCCCGCCTACTGGATGCGCACCTACTATCGCCACGCACGCATCATCTATCGCCGCGCGGTGCTGCTGATGGAGCATCTGCCGGCTCCGGTGAGCTTCTACAAGCAGTTCAGGCGGCGGCGCACCCCGATCGCCGGCACCGACTTTGTGCTCGACCAGGGGCGCATCGACATTCTTCCCGGCGCTCAATTCAGCGATACCGCAGCGATTCTGCGCATCTTCTCGTTGATGGCGACGCACGGCTACATGCTCTCGCAGGCAGCCGAAGACCGCATCACGGATGCATTGCCCGCCCTGGCGATTCACATTCCCGAAGGGCCCTACCTGTGGAACGCACTACGCGAAGTGCTGCTCGGCCCGCACGCGGCACATGCATTGCGGACCATGCACGCGCTGGGCGTGCTCGAGATGCTGATTCCGGAGTTTCACGGCATCGATGCCCTGGTCATTCGCGACAGCTATCACCGCTATACGGTCGATGAGCACACCTTTCTGACGATTGACAACGTGCATGGCCTGCGGCATGCGGGACACGACTACGAACATCGCCTGGCACAGTTGCTACCCGAGATTGACCGGCTCGACCTTTTCCTGCTGGCGTTGCTGCTGCACGATGTGGGCAAGGGACGACGCAACGGAGAGCACACTATACAGAGCGTCGAACTCGCAGACAGCTTTCTGGCGCGCCTGGACTTCGATGCCGAGGAACGGGAGACAGTGCTCAAGCTGATCAGGATGCACCTTGAGATGTCAAATGGGATGCGCCGCGATATTTTCGATATCGAGAATGTGCGAAGCTTCGCAGAAAAGATCGGCAACCCAAGCCTGCTCAAGATGCTCACCCTGCTGACCTATGCCGACATCAAGGCAGTGAATCCTGAAGCGCTGACACCGTGGAAGGCTGAAAACCTGTGGCAGTTCTACATGGCGACGGCGAACTTCATGGATCGCAGCGTGGACGAGGTGCGCTACCATGCGGACATCGATCCGACTCTGCTCAATCGCCTGCAATCGATGGTGCCTGCAAGCCAGTACGGCGAACTGAAGCAATTCCTCGAAGGGCTGCCGAAGCGCTATCTGCAGACCCGCCTGCCTGAACAGATTCGCAATCATTTCCAGCTTGCGGCCAATCTCGACAAGGATTCTGTTCAGCTCGATCTGCGTCCGCACCGGCAGCTTTTCGATCTTACGGTGATTGTTCGCGACCGCAAGCGCCTCTTTGCCGACGTGGCAGGCGCGCTTGCCGCGTGGGGCATGAACATTGTGAAGGCGGGCGCTTTCTCCAACGACGCAGGCGTCGTGGTCGACAGCTTTCAATTTACCGATGTGTTTCGGACCATCGAACTGAATCCCAGCGAGAAAGATCTTTTTCTTGCCTACCTGCATGACGTGATTGCGCAGAAAAAGCCGGTCGAGCAGATGCTGGAATCGCGCGCGCATCTTAACCGCCCAAGCAATTTCAAAGTCGAAGTTGCGACGCGGCTGGAGTTCGACTCTGAATCGTCGAGTCATTCCACCCTGCTGCAGGTGATTGCGCAGGATGCACCGGGACTGCTGCGGCAGATTGCGCTTACCCTCAATAGGCATCAATGCAATATCGAGGTGGGGCTCATCGATACGGAAGGCGAGACGGCCATTGACGTCTTCTATCTGACCTCGCAAGGCGCAAAACTCACACCTGAGACGCAGGAAGCATTGGCCCGCGATCTCACCGCCTCTCTCGAAGCGATGCGTGCCCCGACCGGAGCCTGAATTGGAATCCGCATCGTCGGGAGTTCAGGGCGGCGCACGTCCAATCCGCGCATTAAAATGAATGGGATTGTCCACGAGGAACCCATGGCCGCACTGATTGATGCGATCGATATCAAACGCAAGATGTATTTCGAATTTGAAAACGCCCCCTTCTATTGCCTGGATGCCGATGTGTCCACTCCGACGGCCCGGGGCGGTCAGACTCTTGTTCGCCTCAAGATGCGCAACCTGCTTACCCGCGCCGTCTTCGACAAGACCTTCAAGGCTGGTGAAAAGTTCAAGGAGCCCGATCTTGAGACCATTGAGGCGTCCTATCTTTATTCCGATGGCGACGGCTCGCACTTCATGGATCAGGAGACCTTCGAGACCATCACGCTTTCGCAGGCGCAGCGCGGCGACGCCCTCGAATTTCTGCTCGAAGGCGTAATCATCAAGATCGACAAATACAACGGCAATCCCATCGGGCTGCAGTTGCCTGCGCAAGTCGAGCTTTCCGTCGCCTACACCGAACCGGGCGTTCGCGGCGATACCGCCAGTGGCGCGGTCACCAAGCCAGCCCGCCTGGAAACGGGCCTCGAGATTCGCGTGCCTTTTTTCGTTAAGGAAGGGGAAAAAGTGAAGGTCAACACCGAGACCCGCGAGTTTGCCGGCCGCGCTTAGCAGGCAAATGGTTCGATTCAACTAAACGTTAACAATTGCGCGCTAGCATTGATGAAGTCCCTGCGGTTTTTGAAAAGAAAAACTATTTGAGATAGGCGTGCACAAGATCGATCAGGTCTTCGGGCCGGTGCCGGCGCAATCTGCTCCCTTGCGCTCCGTCCGCAAGACGGAAGCGGATTGTGCGACGCTCATAACTACCCTCTCTTCAGGAACCGGAGCGTTCCCCATGTTTTTTTGCCGTGCGCGCAGTCTGGCTGCCGCGATCGCCTGCCTCACATCTCTGGCGGTGGCAGTGTGCGCGCAGAAGCCCGGCATCGTGACGCTGCTGCCACCCGCTCCCACGTTTCATGATCAAACGAGCTCGACGCCCATGCCCTCACTTGCGTCAGAGTCCCAGACCGGGCCCACGGTTTCCCCCACAAGCGCGGACGCGACGCAGGATCCCACGGCCCTCACCATGGCTCCGCACCCGGACGGCGGCCGTTACTGGATATCGGGGCAGGCGAACATCATTTTCCAGGGTCGTCTGCCTTTCCACTCAGCATACGAAGGGCCCAACAGCTTCCGAAACTCCGCGGAGTACAAGACGTCGCTGATCGGCACGCTGTACACGGCATTTCGCCCGACAGACTCAACCCGCTATGCGACTGACTTCATCCTCGACGTGGAGAGCGCCGGCGGACGCGGGCTTAGCGAGGGGCTGGGCCTTGCCGGTTTCACGAATATAGATGTTGTGCGCGATCCCAGTCTCGGTTCGACACCGTACCTGGCTCGCTACCAGATTCATCAGGTCATCGGGCTGACCGATGAGACGACGGCGCAGCAGTCCGGACCTTTCGCTGTGGCCGC
The DNA here is from genome assembly GCA_963839215.1 of uncultured Acidobacteriaceae bacterium. Lineage (GTDB taxonomy): Bacteria > Acidobacteriota > Terriglobia > Terriglobales > Acidobacteriaceae > Telmatobacter. The sequence continues at coordinate 486,298 of CAWITZ010000006.1, forward strand.
GGAAGTGCCTGTACGCCGGATCGAATTGCGCGGCGGCAAAATGACGCTGCCCGACTTCTTCGACATCAACTCGATCGGCTCTGACAGCCATCTGCAGTTCATGAACTGGACAGTTGTGAACAACGGCGCCTGGGACTACGCGGCCGACACGCGGGGCTACACCGTTGGCGGGCTGATCGAGTACGACGATCGGGTGTGGAGTCTGCGCTACGGCGTGTTTGCGATGCCGGTTGCCGCCAACAGCATCGATCTCGACTGGGCATTCAGCCGCGCACAAGCGCAAAACGGCGAGTTCGAGTTGTGGCATAGCCTGATAGGAAAGCGCAAGAGTATCGAGCGCGTGCTCTTCTACGCCAATCGCGCGCATATGGGAACGTATCGCGAGGCGGTGGATGCGTTTCTTGCGGGCACTGACCCTGTTCCGACGATTGCTCTCTATGCACACTTCGGGGCGCTCAAATATGGCTTCGGCTTCAACACCGAGCACGAAATCACGGACAATCTGCGTCTCTATGGGCGATTCGGCTGGAACGAGGGACAACACGAATCCTTTGCCTACACCGAGGTCGATCAGACAGTGACGGGTGGCGGAGATTATGTAGGAAGACGCTGGCACCGTCCGGTCGATAAGGTCGGCCTCACGTTCGTATCGAACGCCATCAAGCGAGACCACCAGAACTACCTCCGCTATGGGGGGCTTGGCTTTCTGCTCGGCGATGGCAACCTGAATTACGGACGAGAAAACATTGTGGAGAGCTACTACAACGCGCACTTCTGGCGTGGCCTGTTTTATGCCGTCGATGTGCAGCACCTGAACAATCCCGGATATAACCGCGACCGTGGGCCGGCCTGGGTGGGTTCAGCGCGCGTGCATGTCGATTTTTAAGCAGGATTGCTGCTGACGCAGCGATTACCGGGCGGTGGTGGCAGGCTGCGATTCCGATTCTGCCGGCAGGGTGTAGATGACCTCGCCAGGCTTGGCATAGTGGAGCTGCTGCCGGGCCTCATGCTCGATGGCATCGGGATCGGATTTGAGCCGCTCGACGTGATCACGCAATTCCGTATTCTCCTGCTGCAGCCGCTGGATCTCGGTCTTCAACTGCTGGTCGCGAACGCGCTGCTGCTGCCATGCCGAGAGGCCATGCTTGCCGTTGACGACACCCCAGCCAAAGAGCAGGATAAGCACGACGGCAACCGTAGTTCCGGCCGGCCGCCAGATGCCCTGCGCCCACTGAACCACGCGCTCGTAGAGAGGGATGGGCGGGGCGGGCTTCTTCTTCGTCGTCGTTTCTGCGTGTGCGTTGTCGTCCCGCATTAAACCTCTAGGAAAGAACGAAGGCCTCGGCTGCCACCTTCAGAGACTCCATATCTTTTTCGCTTCGCGCTTCAGTGTAGGCACGCACTACCGGTTCTGTTCCTGAAAGCCGGTAGCAGACCCATGAACCGTCATCGAGAATAAGTTTCAGCCCGTCGGTGCGCACGATCTTCGCCACCTTGCGGCCGCTTAGCTCCGTTGGATCCGTCTTCAATTTTTCAGTGAACGCGGCCATGCGCTCCGGGGTCAAGCGGAAGTTCTCCCGAACCGGGTAGAAGGAACCAACCTTGGCAAACAATTCCCGCAATTGCACACGCATGCTCTTGCCGCGGATAGCCACCATCTCGGTAGCCAGCAGGCCGGCGATGACGCCGTCTTTCTCCGGGACGTGGCCGCGAATTGTGAGGCCGGCAGACTCTTCGCCGCCGATGGCGATCTTGTCTTCAATAATCAGTTCGCCGATGTATTTGAAGCCTACGGGTGTCTCATAAAGCGGCACCTTGTGATACTCGGCGAGAGCGTTGACCAGATTTGTGGTGGCAACGCTTTTAGCCACGCCGTTCTTCCAGCCGCGCGTCTCCACCAGGTAGTCGAAGAGGAGCGCGATGACGTAGTTGGGCTGGATAAACGTTCCGTCCGCATCCACGATGCCGAAGCGGTCCGCGTCGCCGTCGGTTGCAATGACGATGCCGGCGCCGACCTCTTTCATCTTCGCCCTGGCGTCGCCCAGCAGGTGGTCGTCGGGCTCGGGGGCATGGCCGCCAAAGAGGACGTCGCGGTAGTCGTGCACGGTTTCAACGGTGACGCCTGCCTGCCGCAGAATGTGGCAGCTATAGCCGCGGCCCGCTCCCCAGAGGGGATCGTAGACAACCTTGATGCCCGATCTGGCGATGGCTTTGAGATCCACGAGCTCGGCCAACCGCTTGAGAAAATCCTCTTTCACATCGACGGTCTCAAATTTGGCCGCCGAGTCGGAGACGGGGACGGGCTTGTCACCGATTGCGGCAATCGCTGCCTCAATCTGCTTTGTGACCTCGGGCAGAGCCGGCGCGCCATCGTGAGTGGAGAACTTGATGCCGTTGTACTCCGGCGGATTGTGGGAGGCTGTGAAGTTGATGGCGCCGGAGGTCTTCATCTGGCGAACGGCGTAGGCGATGGCCGGGGTTGGCGCGGCTTCGGGAATGACGACAGGCGTGACGCCTGCAGCCACCAGGACACGCGCCGCTTCTGCGACGAAGGCCTCGCCGAGAAAACGGGGGTCGCGACCTACCAGCACGCGATGCGGCGGCGGCTGGCTCTTTACATACGCAGCGATGCCTGCAATGGCGAGGCGAATGTTGGCCAGGGTGAACTCGTCGGCCACAATTGCTCTCCACCCCGAGGTGCCAAACCGAATGCCTTTGCTCATCCTCTAATTTCTCCCCATGCCGGCGGTCCGGCCCGCAACGTCCATACTGCATCACCGGACGCATGTCGGCAAGTTGTGGGGATCACAAACCTAACAGATTGTGGAGCGACACCACTCCCCCTCACACGTACACTGTCGAGAGAAATGACCGTACCTGAACCTAACCCGGCAGCCCGCACAACAGCCCGTATTGTTCTCACCACTGTCGCCGATTCCGATGAGGCAAACCGGCTTGCCCGTGCATTGGTGAATGAGGGCCTGGTGGCCTGTGCAACGCTGATTCCCTCGGTGCGGTCGATCTATCGATGGCATGGCGCGGTGGAAGAGGCAACCGAGGTTCTGCTGATGATGAAGACCGGCGCAGAGCAGCTCGCGGCGCTTGAGACACGCCTTCACGCACTGCACAGCTACGAGACGCCTGAGTTCCTTGTGCTGCCTGTGGAAAGTGGGAGCTCTGGATACCTGGAATGGCTGCGAGATGGGCTTCGGCGGGCGTGATTTCGGGCGGCCAGCGGGGCGCCAAAGCGTGGCCGCCAGTCTGGTATGCTGAGCTTTTGCGGTCTTGCAGTGGTTACTGGTTGCCCTTTTGGATCTCTGATTTTCTTGTCGTCGGCCACCGCGAGAGTGGTGCGGCCTATCCGACGCCGGCCAACGCGATCTTTTGACCGCGAACCCGCTGCAGCACTCAGCTCGGCTAAAGAAACTGACCTGGAATCAACTTAAGGTGAATTCATGAACAAGCAAGCCTCTACCCAGTTTGCCGAAACAGCGGGCCTGACCAATGCGTTGCCGTGGCTTCGCTCCGCAGGCATTGTCCTGCTCGGCAGCATGCTTCTCGCGATCTGCGCGCACGTCTCGGTGCCGCTGTGGTTTACGCCGGTGCCGCTGAGCCTGCAGCCCTTTGGCGTGCTGCTGCTTGGCCTGCTGCTTGCTCCACGGTTGGCGCTGGCCACGGTGGGCGCTTATCTGCTTGAGGGAGCGGCGGGGCTGCCCGTCTTTGCGCCGGGCGCGCTAGGCGTGGCTCACCTGCTGGGCCCAACCGGCGGATACCTGATGGCGTATCCTCTCGCGGCTCTGCTGATCGCGGCCCTGTGGCGTCGCTCAGGACGTGGTTTCGGTGCCTCGCTGGCGTGTGCCGCGGCTGGAGACCTCGTAATCCTCTTCGGCGGAGCGCTGTGGCTTTCTCTCAACCACCAGGGATCGCTGTGGGCAGCTCTTTCGCTCGCGGCTCTTCCCTTTCTGCCGGGCGATGCTTTGAAGGTGGCCGCGGCTGCGGGTGTCGCAGCCGCTTTTCGGCGCGTGCGCGCGACCAGGTAACCTCGCGCACCGGCACCAGGTGCGAACGATCGTTGGAAAGGATTGCGGTACCCAAGTGAGTAATGAACAGTCTTCAGTGGTCTCTGCGCCGGGAATCACCGAAATATCAATCGCGCACAGCCCTGACTCCGACGACGCTTTCATGTTTTATGGGCTTGCAACCAACAAGGTTCGCGTGCCCGGCTATCGGTTTTCGCACACGCTTTGCGACATCGAAACGCTGAATCGCCGCGCGCAGGATGAAGCCTTCTTCGATGTGTCGGCAATCAGCTTTCACGCCTATCCCTATGTGCAGAAAAACTATGCCCTGATGGGATGCGGAGGCAGCGTGGGCGAGGGGTACGGGCCGATGGTTGTATCGAATCGGCAGCTTACCCCTGAGGACCTGCGCCGTGTGACGGTCGCCGTACCTGGGCAACTGACCACCGCGTATCTCGCGCTGAAGATCTTTAACCCTGAGATTGAGACGGTGACGGTTCCGTTCGATCAGATTATTCCCGAAATCGTTGCCGGCAAGTACGAGGCGGGCCTGATCATCCACGAAGGCCAGTTGACCTACAGCTCCAGCGGTCTGCATAAGGTGATCGATCTTGGCGTCTGGTGGCGCGAGCAGACGGGCCTGGTGTTGCCGCTTGGTGGGAACGCGATCCGCCGCTCTCTCGGGCCGGAACAGCACCGGATTATCTCGAAGGCGCTGCGCGACAGCATTCAGCACGCGCTTGACCACCGCGAGCAGGCGCTGGAGTACGCGATGCAGTTTGCGCGCGACCTTGATTCGCGCCTCGCCAACCGGTTTGTGAGCATGTATGTGAACGAGCGCACGCTGGACTACGGCGCTGACGGCCGGACGGCAATTCGCAAGCTGCTCGATCTTGGCCACGAGCGTGGAGTGATACCGATCGCGCCGAACGTGGAGTTTGTCGATTAAGGGGAGGCCTGCGAGAAGCGGGCCCCTGCAGCATTCCGCGACACCTGCCTAAGCCACCGCTGCACTGCGCCGATGCACATGCTATCGAGGTAGCTGGCATGTCAGGCGGGGTTCAACGCACAGCTTCGCTTCTTCCATCCCTGGATCCGCTGACCGGCGTCTACGACCGGACGACGGTGCTTTCGATGCTTTTTCGCGAGACAGACCGGGCACAGAGAATGAATACGGCCCTGTGCCTGCTGGTGATCGGCATTGAGGTGACGCCCGACGCGTTTCCTTATCCGACTGCGCCGATCCACGACGAACTGCTGCGCCAGGCCGCGAGCCGCATCACGCGGCAATTGCGCAGCTACGACCTGCTGGGACGGATGGGGGAGAACGCATTTCTGGCGGTGCTGCCGGGTTGTGAGACAGCGGATGCAGCTTTGCTGGCGGAACGAATTATCCAAAATGTCTTCGCGAAGCCGTTCCTCGTAGGCTGTAATTCAGTCCAGCTGACGGTCCGCTTTGGCATTGCTGCAAGCGAAGGCCGATCGCCGACTGTGGTGCTGCGCGAAGCCGAAGAGGTTCTGCGCAAAGCCCCGGAAGCAGCCGCTGAGCAATATGCGTTTCAGGCCGTCACCGCGCCGTGGATTCCATGAGCACATCCGCTGCACTCCCGATGCCCAGAAACTCCTGAAACACTTCGTTCGAAAGCAAGCGTCCGCGCGGAGTCAGGTGTACTGTCTTGCCATCGGAGCGCACGAGGCCATCAGCTTCGAGCCGGTGGACGGCCTCAAGGGCGCACGCAACGGGCTTTGCACCGAACTCCCGCCTCAGCGCGGCGACATTGACACCGGCATTGAGCCGCAGGCCGAGGAACCACGCCTCCTCATGTTGACTCTCGGGCGAGAGCCACGCCGTCTCTACCGGTTCGGGGGCGGCAAGGTAGGCTTTCAGATCGTCGGTCGACTTGGAGCGGAGGACGTAATCGGAGTCACCACGCTGCCTGCGGGACGGCGGCGTGGAATCGACTGTCTCCAGTGCGGAAGAGGCATCGAGTCCCAGGCCCAGATAGGGCCTCCGCTGCCAGTAGCGCAGGTTGTGGCGCGAGTAGTAGCCGTTCCGGGCAAAGTTCGAGATCTCGTACTGCTCAAGGCCGGCACCAGTCAGGCGCTCGATCGCCGTTTCATACATGCGCGCGATGGCTTCATCGCTGGGCACTAGATCGGCATGATAGCGCGCCCCGCCAGCCAGCATTTCACGGCCCAGGCGCGAATCCTCATCGACTTCGAGCATATAGACGCTGGCGTGCGGCGTTCCGGTGTCGATCAGTACTGCAAGGGATTCATCCCAGGATGCAAATGTCTGCCCCGCGAGCCCAGCGATGAGGTCGAGATTGAGATTCGTGATTCCGGCGGCACGCAGGCGACGCAGATCATCGAGCACCATGGCCCGGTTGTGCAGACGCCCGCTCACCTGCGCTTCGCGGTCGATAAAAGACTGCACGCCAAGGCTGACACGATTGACTCCGGCAGCAGCCAGCGCCTCGATGGCGGCGTCTGCAAGCTGCCCCGGAGCGCACTCGACGGTGATTTCCGCATCCTTGTCGACTTTGAACTCCGCGCGTATGGCTGCGAAGAGCTGCGCGATGAGTTTGGCCTCGAGCAGGCTGGGGGTTCCTCCGCCGAGGTAGATGGTGTCGACACGCTGAGGCAGGCCGACTGCCATTTCACCGGCCCAGACCCGTGAAGCTTTTATGTCTGCGATGAGGCGACCGACGTAGCGCTCATGTTCACTTGCCGGATACACACCGGAGGCGAAGTTGCAATAGGTGCACTTGGAGCGGCAAAACGGGATGGAAAGATAGAGGCCGAGCTTGTCGCCTGAAAAGCCTGCCATGCATCCATTGTTTCATGGGCCTTGAGGGCCTTCACCTGGGAACTGGCGCCCACGTGCCAGAATGAGAAAGAGGAGATCCGGATTGAAACCGTTGCCCGTTCTGGGCATTTTGATTGTCCAGAGTTTTCTTTGTCTTGCTCATTGGTTTCTATACGCAACATGGGTTGATTTCTGGTGGCCGCTCAGCACGCAGGCCACGCACGTGCTGCGCGTTGCATTCATTCTGCTCTCGTTTATTTTCACGATCTCCATGGTGCTGAGCTTTCGCGTGGCCGGTTGGGCCGTCACACTGCTCTACCGGACTGCTTGCCTTTGGCTGAGCCTGCTCAACTATCTCTTCTGGGCTGCGTGGCTTGCATGGCTGGTTGACCTTGCGCTTCGTGTCCTGTTGCCGGGCGCGGTGCGTTTGCAGGTGCGACCCTGGCTGGCGGCCGGTCTGCTGGTTGCCGCGATTGCCGTTACCGCGTACGGTCTTTGGAATGCCCGCCAGATCCGCCTGCGGCGGTTTTCAGTCAAGCTGGCCAACCTGCCGCCGGCATGGGTTGGGCGCACGGCGTTGGTGATCAGCGATATTCACCTGGGCAACATCAACGGCGAGCGCTTTGCGCGGCGAGTCGCCGGGATGGCGCGACAACTCAATCCAGACATCATATTCATTCCCGGTGACCTCTTCGATGGAATGAAGGTGTCTCCGGACGCGATCGCAGCGCCTCTCTTCGAACTCGCTCCACCGCTGGGTGTTTACTTTGTCACCGGCAATCATGAAGAGTTCGGAGGCTCCCGGCAATACTGCGAGGCGCTGGAGCGTGGCGGTTTCCATGTCATCGACGATCAGCGCACGGAGATCGACGGACTCGCGATCGCGGGAGTGGGCTATCGCACCTCGACGCAACTGATTCAGCTTCGCCATTCCCTGACGGTGCTCGGCCTGGGCGTGAGCGAGCCGAGCATCCTGCTGCAGCATGTGCCGAGTCACCTGCCCATAATTGAGCAGGCGGGCGCAAGCCTGCTGCTGAGCGGGCATACGCACTGCGGCCAGGCATTTCCCTTCACGTGGATCGCGCGACGCGCCTTCGGAGAATTCATATATGGCCTGAACTCGCTGGGAGCCCTGCAAGTGTATACGTCAAGCGGCGTCGGCACGTGGGGGCCTCCGATGCGCGTGGGCACGCACTCCGAGATGGTGTTGCTCACTTTCGCATGAGCATGTTCTCATTACCCGTTCAGCTTTTTCATGGCCTTGTTTCTGGGAGAGGATCGTTTCATGCGCGCTTCAGGCAAGCGTTTTCTCGCACTGACCTTGTACGCATTTTCAAGTGTTGCCGTTTTTGGAGCCCAGAAGGCTGACTCGAACTCACCTTCAGCGGCCAAGCCCGATATCGATTTTCCGACAGTTCTATACGGGGCTGCCTACTACCACGAGTACATGCCGTACGACCGGCTCGACAAAGACATCGCCCTGATGAAGGCGGCAGGGCTCAACGTGGTGCGCATGGGTGAGTCGACGTGGAGCCTGTGGGAGCCGGAAGACGGTCAATTTGAATACGCCTGGATGGATCGCGTGGTCGATGCGATGGGCAAGGCGGGCATCAAGGTCATTCTGGGCACGCCAACCTACTCCATCCCGGCGTGGATGGCGCATCAGCATCCGGAGATTCTTGCGCAACGGCTGAATGGCAACTTCTTCGGCGGACCGCCGACGCAGAACACGTATGGCATGCGGCAGAACATGGACACGGACTCGCCGGCATATCGCTTCTACGCGGAACGGCTGATCCGGCACATTGTCGCGCACTACAAGGACAACCCGACGGTGATCGGGTGGCAGATTGACAACGAAACCTCGAGCTACGAGGCCGCGAACCCCGATGTCTTCGTGGGGTTTCAGCATTACCTTGAAAAGAAATTTGGAACTCCGGAAGCCTTGAGCAAGGCATGGTTCCTCAACTACTGGGGCGAAAATCTGCACACGTGGGAAGATCTGCCGACGCGGGACGGCGCGCAGAGCACCGGCTACAAGCTCGAGTGGTCTCGCTGGAGCCAGATGCGCGTGACCGATTTTCTGCATTGGCAGGCCGCGCTGGTGCGCGAGAACGCGAGCGCGCGGCAGTTTGTGACCACCGACTTTGGCGGCATGATGAAGCGCGATGTGAATGAAGAAGCCATTGCCGAGGCGCTCGACATTCCCGCCGACAATATCTACCACGGCACGCAGGATCACTTTGACGGTTCCACACAGTCGATCCAGGGCGATTTCACGCGGTCGCTCAAACACTCGAATTTTTTGGTGACGGAAACGAATGCGCAGTCGACGGACTGGACTTCAGCTTTCCAATATCCGCCGTACGACGGCCAGATGCGGCAGGATGTCTACACCCACCTCTCGAACGGCGCCGACATGGTGGAGTACTGGCACTGGGCCTCGATCGCGGCCAACCAGGAAACCTACTGGAAGGGTGTGCTCTCGCACGATCTTGAGCCGAACCGCGCCTACGCAGAGGTAAGCCGCACGGCGCACGAGCTTGAGAAGATCGGCCCACACCTGGTGGGCTTACAGATTCACAACCAGGTGGCGATTTTGTGGAGCCGCGACTCGCTGAACGCTATCGGCTTCATGCCCTTTACCTCGTCCGGGCCGCAGTGGAGCTTCGGATCACCGACGGCCGACTACGCCTCGCTGGTACAGCAGATGCACCGCTCGCTCTACGACCTTAATGTGGGCGTCGATTTTGTCTTTCCCACGACGCAGGATTTCTCGGCCTACAAATTACTGATTGTGCCTGCGCTCTACATTTCCGATGACGCGCTGCTCGCGCGCATCTCAGACTACGTGAAAAACGGCGGCCATGTGGTGATGACGTTCAAGAGTGGATTTGCCAACGAGAACTCTGCCGTACGCTGGACGCGCGCGCCAGGACCACTGCGCGAGGCCGCCGGTTTCAGCTACCAGGAATTCTCCAATCTCGAAAAGCCGCTCGCGCTCAAAGGCGACCCATTCCAGGTGGGCGAAGGCAACAAGGTGCAGCACTGGGCCGAGTTCCTGATGCCGGAGCATGCCAAACCGCTCGCCTACTATGACCATCCCTTCTTCGGAAAGTGGCCGGCAATTACCGAGAATCAGTTTGGGACGGGAACGCTGCTCTACGAGGGAACCTACCTTTCCGATGTGTTGCAGACGGCGATCCTCAAGCGCGCGGTTGAGACAGCGGGACTCGCAACTGCCGATGAGCAACTGCCTGCCGCGGTGCACGTGCAGCACGGCGTGAATCGCATGGGCAAGCGGATTCACTATTATTTCAACTACTCCGGCAACGATGTAAAAGCTGCCTATGGCTACGGAACCGGAAGCGATCTATTGACTGGCAAGGCGGTCACGCACGGCCAGGAACTCGGGATCGCGCCGTGGGACCTGGCGATCGTTGAAGAGAACTAGCGAGATCGACTTCAAAGGAGAAGGACTGAGCCCGGCGCAGATGAATTGCCAGCTCCTGCCTCTTTGTTGATAGGATTTCGGGGTCCAGACAAAAACGTTTTAGCGGAGGAATCCATGAAGTACGTCTCTTGCGGCGCCCCGGTGGCAATGGCGCTGTTGTTGTCCTCTCTCGTGTTATCGCCGAATGCGAGCTTTGCCCAGCGGCATCGGGGGCAGCCCGCTGCTCCGACCGGTCCGTGGATGAATACAAGCCTTTCGCCCGATGAGCGGGCCGATCTCGTGATGAAGGAGCTCACGCTCGACGAAAAGATCAAGCTGCTGCACGGTGTGGGTATGCCGACCGATGATCCGGTTACGCCAGAGAATGCAGACTCGAACCGCGGCGTGGGCTATACGCAGGGCATTCCTCGACTTGGCATTCCCGGCATCGATATGAGCGATGCGGCCTATGGTGTGCGGTCAAGCGGCGCCAACGGACGCTACTCCACCGCGCTGCCCGCGAACGTTGCCGCTGCTGCAAGCTGGGACACGGATGCAGCCTACGAATACGGCGCGCTGATCGGGCGCGAGCTGCGCGCGCAGGGCTTCAACATGTCACTGGGTGGCGGTGTAAACCTTACGCGTGATCCGCGCAACGGACGCACCTTTGAGTATCTCGGCGAAGACCCGGTGCTCGCCGGCACACTGGTTGCCAAGCTGATTGAAGGCACGCAATCGGCGCACGTGATTGGAGACATCAAGCATTACGCGCTGAATGACCAGGAGAGCGGGCGCAACTCGGTCAACATCAATATCAGCGAACGCGCAGCGAGAGAGAGTGACTTGCTTGCCTTTGAGATTGGTGTAACCAAGGGCCATCCGGCCGCTGTGATGTGCTCCTATAACCGCGTAAACGGCGACTTTGCCTGCGAGAACAAGTATCTGCTGACAGACGTGCTGAAGCAGGGTTGGAAGTTCCCTGGGTTCGTCGTCTCAGACTGGGGTGGAACGCATAGCACTGAAAAAGCGTCCGCGGCGGGTCTCGATAACGAGCAGCCCGGCAACTTCTTCTTCGACGCGAAATTCAAGGCGGCAGTCGAGGCTGGAACCATTCCCATGGCACAGCTCGACGATCACGTGCACCGCATTCTGCGCTCGATGTTCGCTGCTGGTGTTGTTGACTACCCGCGCCAGCGCAGCGTCGTCGATCCTTTTGCGGGCTTCGAAATTTCGCGCAAGATCGAAGAGGGCGGCATTGTGCTGCTGAAGAATGAAAAGGGCGCGTTGCCGCTGAATGCCTCGAAGTTGAAGACGATTGCGGTGATCGGCTCGCACTCGGATGTCGGCATGATCTCCGGTGGAGGTTCGGCGCAGGTTGACCCGATGGTGGGCAACGCCATCAAGCCTGCAGGCCAGGGCGCGACACACTGGATGGAGGAGATCTGGTTTCCCACCTCGCCGATGAAGGCGATCCAGGCGCGCGCACCGCAGGCGAAGGTGACCTACGACCCGGGAACCGACCCGGCAGCAGCGGCAGCAGCAGCGAAGGGCGCAGACGTCGCAATCGTTTTCGCCTACCGGTGGGCAAGTGAAGCCATGGACCTTTCGGAGCTGACATTGCCGCATCGCCAGGACGACATTATCGCCGCAGTGACCGCGGCGAACCCCAACTCCATCGTGGTGCTTGAAACCGGCAACCCGGTCACGATGCCCTGGGTGAAGGCTCCGGCGGCGATTCTCGAGGCATGGTTTGCAGGCAGCGATGGCGCCGATGCCGTTGGCAACGTGCTTTTTGGCACGGTGAACCCAAGCGGCAAGCTGCCGAACACTTTCCCGCTGAGCGAAGCCGATTTGCCGCATCCCAAAATTACGATGCCACCGCCGGAGTCGTCGCATTTCTCCGGGCCGGTGTCGCCCGAGGCACGCGCCTCAGGACTGCCGCCCTTCCAGGTCACCTACGACGAAGGCATGAAGGTTGGCTACAAGTGGTACGAGGCGGAGAAGAAGCCGGTGCTCTTTCCCTTCGGCTTCGGGCTCTCGTATACGACCTTCCACTACTCCGGGCTGAAGGCAACGCCGGGCGAGACTGTGAAGGCGACTTTCACCGTCGCCAACACCGGTGCTCGTCAAGGGTCGGAAATTGCGGAGGTCTACGCGATGCTGCCATCGGCAGCGGGCGAGCCTTTCAAGCGCCTTGTGGGCTGGAGCAAGGTGAAGCTCGGCGCAAAGGAGAAGCAAACCGTAACGGTCGAGATCGATCCGAAGTATCTCTCCATCTTCGACGAGTCGAAGCATGACTGGTCGCTACTGCCGGGCCGGTACACGCTGCTGGTAGGCGGGTCTTCGCAGGATCTTCCACTGAAGGCAGAGATCGACCTCAAGTAGCTGTTTGCACACAACAACAGCCCAGGCCATCACGACCTGGGCTGCTTTTTTATTGCGGCAATTTCGGTGGCATGCGGATTAGACTGTTGACCTTGGCTGAGCCGGGAGAGCAACTGCGTGCGACAAATCTTCCATGCGAGGGAGCTGATGCAGAGCGGCACGCTCGGCACGCTGCTCGTGATGCTGCCCGGATGCGGCGGCGCGATGGGCAACGGCCTCTTCACTCAAAATCCGGTCACAGTGTCTCTGCCAATCTCTACGGTTGTTGTAATCCAGGGCGGAATGCAGGTAGTGATACCGATCCAAATCAAGTCCACAAGCGAAACAGCGCTGGTAACGGTTGGGGGACTGCCGGCCGGGGTCCAAGAAAGATACTCGGCTTCCGACACGAACCCCTCTGGAACACTCGCATTTACTGCGACGAGCGCGGCGCCCGCAGGAAGTTACATGCCCATCCTGACGGTTATCTCCGCAGGTCAGACGGTATCGACGACGTTCACGTTCACTGTGAAGGCGCCCTGACTCGCAGGGTCAATCGGGGTCAATCGCACCAATCGCACTATTGGCCGTCGGGTGGTACCTGCTCGAGCAGGCGATTCCAGGTCTTCTGGTTGCGGCGAAAACTTTTCTTAAGGTCGTCGAGGATGCGCAGAAAGTCGGCATTGGTGCGCAGGTTATTCCATGCCGGGTTCTTCTGAAACCACAAATAGTTCTCGTTGCCGAGATAGATTGCGCGTCGCAGCCAGTGCAGCGCTTCACTCGAGTCGCCTTCAACAGCAAAGTAGCTGGCGAGGCGGTAGGCCATCTCGTTGTCTGCCTCGGCCGCCGCCAGGGTTTCGTCTTTAAGCAGCCCCGCGGCAAGCTCTCGATCGCCGGCCATTACATAGCACATGGCCAAGGTGGGCACAGCGATGCGCATGGATTTGTCATCGCGGATGACGCCTTCAAGAATTTCAATTGCCGAGAGCAACTGACCCATCCGCATCTGCTGATAACCCGACGAGGTGCGCAGCAGCGGATGTCGCGGTTCGAGCGCCAGGCCTTTCTGTAGCTCATCGCCGGCAAGCTCGATCTGATTTTGATAGTGATAGACGCGGGCCCGATGGTTATAGAGAATGGCGGCGTTGGCCGGATTCAATTTGAGGGCGCGGCTGAACTGCTGCAGGGCCTCTTCATACATGCCGTCGCCACGCAACGCAAGACCCGCAACCATATGCACGTTCCAGTCGGTGGCGCCTGTAACCAGCAAGTTGGCAATACCGTGGCGCGCCGACTCCTTTTCACCGCGGGAAAGGAGCATGTAAATGCGATAGAGATTGGGCTCGGTGGCCGAGGGATCGAGCTTGAGCGCTTCGTCAAAGGCGCGCCGTGCGTGCATCACGTGAATCTGCCCGCCGAATCCGTGCCGCACGTACTGCAATTCGGCAATGCCGAGGCCACTCCATCCCTCGGCGAAGCCCGGATATTTTTCCGTAACGCCGGTAAAGAGCGAGTGAGCGCTATCAAGGTCGGCGCGAGAGCTGGTGCGCACCATGAAGGAGCTGAGCAGAGCCCGGGCCTGCAGGTAATCTTCGCTGACAGCGCCGGAGAGCGAACCGGCGCGCGCTGCCGAGCGGGGCGCTTCCACCTGGTCACGGCTTCCGAAGCCATGCAGCGCGGCAAAGACTTCGTTGGAAATCTGCGTCTGCACGGCGATCAAGTCTAACGAGGCCACCTGAATCGCTCCGCCGGAGCGAACTCTTTGCGTGGCGACGTCAAGAAGCTGCCAGCTCAGGTCGAAGCCTGTCTCAGAACGCACAAAGCCGCCGGCGAGTACATAGGAAACCTGAATGCGCTGCCCCACTGAAAGGGGATCCATTTGCGCAATCGGCAACGTCATCAACGTGCTCGACGGACGCACGATCAGATCGGGGATGCGCGTGAGGCGAGTGGCAATAGCATCCGCGAGAGCGTAACCATACAGGGGCGCAACCTCAGTAGCGCCGAGGTTGACGAAGGGCAGCACGACCAGCGATTCCTGCTCAGACTTTTCCGTGGCGGACTCGCGGAAGCGTTCTGCGAGCATGGACAGAATGCCGGTGGCGCGCTTTTCCGCTTCAGGGCCGGTGCTGGGCAGGTTCGCCGCGGCGTCGCCGGGGACGATGCCGGTCTCAATGAGCGTGGTACGCATGATGGTTTTGAGGGCTTCGCGCACTTCAGCAGCGGTATTGGAGCGCTCGCCGGGATTCTTCTCAAGACAGGTGGCAATGACGCTCTTGAGCTCGGAAGAAATACCGGGAACGATTGCACTCAGGTCCGGCGGATCGGCGAACTGAATGGCACGGATAACCTGGAAGTCCTCGGCGTCTGGCCGCGAAAAAGGATGACGCCCGCTGACCAGCTCGTAGAGAATCACGCCTAGAGCCCACACATCGGACTGCACACTGGACTGGCCGGTGACGAACTGCTCCGGCGCCATATAGCGGATGGTGCCGCCGCGCGCCGTGTAGGTGGCGGCGAGCGACGCGTCTTTTTTGAGTGCGGGTTTGCCGGGGTCGAATCCGGCATCTTCCGGAGGCAGGCGGCGCGCCAGGCCAAAGTCCAGAATCTTCACCAGACCGCCTTCGGTCAGCATGACGTTTTGCGGCTTCAGGTCGCGGTGAAAGATTCCGAGCGCATGCGCGGCTTGCAGTCCGTCGGCAATCTGAATGCCCACTGAGAGCACCAGGCGCGGATTGGCCGGGCCGCGATTGATCAGCTGGTCGAGCGACTGGCCAGGTACATACTGCATCACGATGTAGCCCTCGTCACCGACCTCGCCGACCTCGTAGATGGCGCAGACGTTGGGATGGTCGATGGCCGACGCCAGGCGCGCTTCCCGCAGGATGGTAGTGCGCATCTGCTGAGCGGAGACCAGGCCTGCACGCAGAATCTTCAACACGACAGGGCGCTGCAGCAGCGTGTCGTCTGCAAGATAGACAACGCCGCTGCCGCCGGCCCCGAGCCGACGGACGATTTCATAGTGCTTGATGCTTTTGCGTTTCATCGCTCTCTTTCAGTCTACTGGTCCGTTCATAAGGAACGGATCAGTACCGGACTGTGAGAGCGCAAGAGATCAGTGGCCGCGGCGTATTTCGTTTTCGTCTCCTGAAGTGGGAGGCTGGCTGGCGAGACGCCGCTGACCTCTCCTTCCGAGCATGAACATTGTCAACCCGAAGGCAAGCATCACCAGCCCCCACCAGAAGTTGGCGTTGATGCCGAGACTTTTCGCGTAGAGATCGGCATCGGCACGCGTGGCGAAGCCGAAGACCGTGAGGATGACGCCGGTGAAAGTAAACATCAGACCCATCGGAATGCGCAAATCGAGATTCATCGTCGTTCTCCCTTCTGCCTCAGGCAAGGAACAGATTCACTGCGATGGCGCCGAGCAGGACGGCAACGGCCAGAGCTTCAGGGCGCTTCCACCAGGCCATGTGCGCCCCTTCAGGCTTGGGCGTGAGCGAATGCACCAGGCCAACCAGTTCTGACTCCGGCCGAGGCTTGGTGCAGAGGCTCACGATGATGGTGATCACGAAGTTGACGCTGAAGGCCCAGATGGCGCCGTAGAAATTCTGCGCCATATCGCTTGGATAGTGGTGCAGCACCATAATCCAGCCACCGTGAATGCCGGGATGTGCTTCAAGAGGCAGGGTAAGCCCGTGATGCACCATCGCAGCGGCCGTGCCTGCGATGAGCCCGGTGAAGGCGCCGTGGCCTGTTGTCCGCTTTGAGAACATACCAAGCAGGAAGGTGGCAAAGAGCGGCGCGTTCACGAAGGAAAAGACAAGCTGCAGCGTGTCCATGATGTTGTTGAAGTTGATGGCGGCGTAGGCTGTCGCAATCGAGAGGAGAATTCCGCCGACCGTCGCCCATCGACCCACGGCGAGGTAGTGCCTGTCGGTCGCGCCTTTGTGAATGTACGCCTGGTAAAGATCGTAGGTAAAGACGGTATTGAAGGCCGTTACGTTGCCAGCCATGCCGCTCATAAAGCTTGCCAGCAGCGCGGTGAGGCCGAGCCCGAGAATGCCCGTTGGGAAATAATGCAGCAGCAGGTTCGGCGTGGCCATGTCGTAGTCGAGCAGGGGCTTGCCGCTGGCGTCGAGCATGGGCTTACCGGTGATGGGATTGATCTTCGCAGGCACCAGGCCGCGGCCTTCCTCGACTTCTCGCGGAACAACTTTCGTGTTGTGGTAGATCGCACCGTTCTGCTCAGTGACGACGGTAGTGGTGTGCGGCGTGGGCAGGCCGATGGCGAGCAGTCCCGGCAGAATCACAAGGAACGGAAAGACCATCTTTGGAATTGCGGCAATAAGTGGGACGCGGCGCGCCGAATCCATATTCTGCGAGGCCAGTGCGGTCTGAATCACCAGAAAGTCAGTACACCAATAGCCCGCGCCGAGCACGAAGCCGAGGCCCATACCGAGACCGATGATGTCGATGCCCATCATATTCGTGCTGGGATGCATCACCCCGTGCCACTGGTGCGCCATGCGGGGATCGATGGCGGAGACCGAGGCCTTCATGCCGTGCCAGCCGCCGACTTTCTTAAGGCCGAGGAGAACCAGGGGCAGAAATCCAGCGATGATGAGAAAGAACTGCAGCACCTCGTTGTAGATTGCGCTGGTTAGTCCGCCGAGAAAGATATACAGCAGCACGATCAGAGCCGAGAGAACGATCGAAAACGTGAAGATTCCCTGCTGAGGCAGGCCGAGCGCATTAAAGAGACCGTCGAAGACATGGAGAGCCTGGATAAGCCGTGCCATCGCGTACATTGAAATGCCGGAGCTGAAAACCGTCATCACGGCGAAGGAGCAGGCGTTCAATCCGCGCGTCTTTTCGTCGAAGCGCAGACGCAGAAACTCGGGTACCGAGCGCGCGCGGGAGCCGTAGTAGAAAGGCATCATGAAGATGCCGACGAAGATCATCGCCGGAATTGCGCCGATGCCGTAGAAATGCGCCGTCTCAAGGCCATACTTGGCCCCGGAAGCGCCCATGCCGATGACTTCCTGAGCGCCGAGGTTGGCACTGATAAAGGCGAGGCCGCAGATCCAGGCCGGCAGCGCGCGGCCGGCAAGGAAAAAATCCTTGCTCGTCTTCATGTACCGTTTCAGCGCGAAGCCGATGCCCAGTACAAAGACGAAGTACAGCAGCATGATGAGCCAGTCAACGAACGTGAGTCTCAAGACTTCTCCTTGAAGAAGAGCGGACTGCGGCGCGCGCCACGCCCGCAGAGAGAAACCTGGCATCGCGCAGAGCTGCGGAAACAACTCTAAGCAGCCAAGGCAAGGGCAGTCCAGCGGAATTGGAAGATGTTTTCATGTCTGTCGGGGAGCGGTCAATTGCACAGCGGGAGTTACACTAAAAGTGCATGATTCCCACACTCACCTGGACCCCTGAAGGCGTCCGTTTCATCGATCAGACGAAGCTTCCTCTCGAAGAGAGCTACGTGCTCGCCACAACCTATGAACAGGTGGCTGACGTCATCGTCACCATGGTGGTGCGCGGCGCCCCGGCGATCGGCGTCTCCGCTGCCTATGGCATTGCGCTCGGCGCGCAAAGCTCGAAGGCCGTCACGGCAGATGAGTTTGCGCCGGAGTTTGACGAGATCTGCAAGCGGTTGGCGGGAACGCGCCCCACGGCAGTGAACCTCTTCTGGGCGATCGACCGCATGAAGAAGCTCTATGCTTCGCTTCGCTCCTCGGGAGCCTCGATGGCCGACGTGCGAGAGAAGATTCTGGCCGAAGCGAACGCCATGTACGACGAAGACATCGCGGCCTGCAAGGCGATGGGCGCCTTTGGTGGCGCATTGCTACCCGATGAGGGTGGAGTGCTGACGCACTGCAATGCCGGCGCGCTTGCAACCTGCGGCTACGGCACGGCGCTCGGGGTGATCCGCTCGGCGGTTGAACAAGGCAAGCACATCCACGTCTATGCGGACGAGACGAGGCCCTTTCTGCAGGGGGCTCGGCTCACAGCGTGGGAACTGATGGCAGACGGCATTCCCACCACGGTGATCTGCGACAACATGGCTGCCAGCCTGATGCGCGCCGGTCGCATCAAGGCCGTGGTCGTGGGCGCGGATCGCATTGCCGCCAACGGCGACTTTGCCAACAAGATCGGCACCTACAACGTGGCGATCCTGGCGCGGGAACACGGTATCCCCTTTTACTGCGCGGCCCCATGGTCCACGATTGACACCGCAACGCCAATCGGCGACGCCATTCCAATTGAAGAGCGCAATGCCGTCGAAGTGACGCACCATGGCGGCAAGCAGCTGACCCCGCATGGAGTGGGGATATGCAACCCGGCCTTCGACGTGACGCCTGCGAAGTACGTGACCGCGATTATCACCGAACGCGGTGTGTTGCGGGCGCCCTACGCGGAGTCGCTCAAGGAAATGGAAGCGGTTGCCGGCTAGCGCGGGGCAGTCCACGCAGGACAGTCCACGCCGAGCGCCACGGACTAGAGTTGTAGATGTTGTGTATTCCCCGCTCTCCATTTTCCGGCTGCGGCAGAAGTCTCTGGTGCGGGCCCTCATACTTTCGCTGGGCGCATTCACGGCGAGCCTGCTGCTGGCAGGCTTCCCTCACATTGACAATCTCCACGGCTCGCACTGGCAGATTGTGACGCTCCTGATTGCGCTTTGGGGAATGGGTGAAACTGCCCGCTGCCTTCATCGCAAATGGAGCCTTTATCACGCAGGCATCCTGCTGCTGCTTTACAGCGACCTCATGATTCTCACCATGATCGCGTTCCTGACCATATAT
The DNA here is from genome assembly GCA_963839215.1 of uncultured Acidobacteriaceae bacterium. GTDB lineage: Bacteria > Acidobacteriota > Terriglobia > Terriglobales > Acidobacteriaceae > Telmatobacter. The sequence goes on from CAWITZ010000006.1 coordinate 505,729, forward strand.
CCATAGCTTCGTCGCTGGCCCGTTGTCCCTGCGCTGCTGACAAATCAGCTTGCTGCTGCCGCGGGGGCGTGTAGCATGGCAGTTATCAACGCAACGCCGTGGGCCCTTGAGGATTCGAGCCGTTAAGGATTCGATCGGTTGAGATTCGATCTGCCATGCCTGTATGAACACACGTGTCGGAGGAGCGCATGCTGAAGGGGTTTCGTGATTTTATTCTTCGTGGAAACGTAGTTGACCTTGCGGTTGCCGTGATTCTGGGTGCTGCCTTTAATGCCATCGTGGCCTCGCTGGTCGGCGACGTTCTGAATCCGATGATCGCGGCCACTCTCGGCAAACCTGACTTCAGCAGCGTGGTGCTGCATGTCGGTGGAGGCCAGATCAAGGTCGGCAACTTTTTTAATGCCGTGGTTTCCTTCCTGATCGTGGCCTTCGTTGTCTATTTCGTGATTGTGCTTCCGATGAACACGCTGACAGCCCGGTTGAAGAGGGGCGAAGTACCGCCCGCGCCCTCGACCAGGAAATGCCCGGAGTGCCTGAGCGAGATTCCCATCGCGGCCAAGCGCTGCTCGCATTGCGCGCAACTGGTGGCCTAGGCGGTATCGGACTTAGTCGAACTCGCGCAGCGCCGGAGAAAAGGCGTAGATCGCAAGAAAGATCAGCATTGCGGTGCCGGCCATGATTGCCAGCGCATGGCCGGTGGGAATGTGGCGTGACATCTCTCCGGCCATCAGAGCGCCGATGGGGGGCAGGCCTAAAAAGCTGGTGGCGTAGATGCTCATCACGCGACCGCGCATTTCGTCCGATGAGAGATGCTGGATCGAGACATTGAAGCAGGAGATCATCAGGATTCCGCTGAAGCCCTCGAAGAATGCCAGAACCTCAGAGAGCGCGAAGCTGTAGGAGTAGCAGAAGCCGATGATTACCGAGAAGAAGACGACGCCGGCGAAGGTGAGCACCACGCCACGGTGACGAATCTGTCCCATCGCGGCAACAGTCAGCGCGCCCAGCACTGCTCCGAGGCCTGAGCTGGCCAGGAGCCAGCCGAGGCCACTTGCCCCAGCGTTCAACTGCACCTTGGCGAAGTAAGGAATAAAGGTGAGGAACGGGAGGCCAAAGAGGCTGGCGGCGGCCGTGAGCCATACGAGCACAAACATCTGGCGCTCCCCGCGCAGGTAGCGGAAGCCGCCGCGCAAGCTCTCGAGCACGCTCTGGTGGCGGCTCAGATTTTCTTCCGGGTAGCGGATGCGGGTGAGCGCCCAGATCACAGCAAGAAAACTGAAGCCGTTAAGGAAGAAATTTCCCGCGACGCCGAAGAGCACCATCGCATAGCCGCCAAGAGTGGGGCCCAGAATACGCGACATGTTGAACTGGGCGGAATTGAGAGCAATGGCGTTGGTGAGGTCTTCGCGCTTCACCAGCTTCGGCACCATTGCCTGATAGCTCGGCGCGTTCATCGCCATGGCGACGCCGTTGAGAAATGCGATTGCGGCAACTTCCCAGACCTTGATGATTTTGAGCCACGCAAGCGTCGCCAGCAGAAAAGCCAGAAGCATCATCACGGTCTGCGTCACCAGCAGCAGGCGTCGTTTGTCCACGCGATCAGCGATCACACCCCCAAAGAGCGTGAAGACCAGAAACGGAATGGAGCCGGCAAAGCCCACCACGCCCAGCCAGAAGGCCGAGTTGGTTAGAAGCAACACCAACCAGCCCTGGGCAACGTTCTGCATCCAGGTGCCAATATTGGAGAGGAAATTTCCGCTCCAGAAGAGGCGGAAATTGGGATTGCGGAGGGCGCGCGCCATCTGCGAGGGGCCGGAAAGCTTCTCAGGCTTGAGCGCCTGAGCCACCTGGGCGCCATCGAAGGGACTCCCGGCCAGTTCTTCGTCCACTTGCTGCTGCGCGTCCAGGGGAGAACCTCCGAAGGGGGGAAAGCGAGCGTGAGCCTCTAGTGTAAGCTGGTCAGAATCCGGTGGGATCATTCGCATGCTTCTCTGAGGACAACCCAACCAACGCCAAAGGTTTGTTCATGCCCATTCGCAGAATTTCCGTTTTCTTTTTGCTCCCTTTCTTTTTGCTGCTTGTTGTTGCCCTCGGCCCGCAGTTTTCGAGCGCCCAGAATCCAACGCCGACTGCACTCGGTTACACCGACTTCGCGAAGGAAGCGACCGACGAGGCCACGTTTCTCGACGTGCCGAATGCAAAACTGGCTGGAGAAGAGCTCAAAGCCCTTACTGCCGAGCCCCATATGGCGGGCACGCCTGAAGATCGCAAGACCGCCGAATACGTGGCGCAGAAGTTTCGCGATGCCGGACTCGAAACCGAGATTGTGCCTTACCGCGTGTGGCTGAACCGCCCGAAGGTGGTGCGCGTGGAGGCGTTCGATCCGGAGGGGAAGCAACTGATGAGCGGACCGACACGGGAGCAGGTGAAGGGTGACCCCTACCAGAACGATCCGCGCGTGGTGATGCCATTCAATGGCTCTTCCGGCTCCGGAGATATCACGGGCGAGGCGGTCTATGCGAACTACGGCCGGCTTGAGGACTTCGATGAGCTCGCCGCGCAGCAAATTGACCTGCATGGAAAGATCGTGATCGCGCGATATGGCGGGAATTTCCGCGGCGTGAAAGCGTATATCGCGCAGCAGCGGGGCGCGGTTGGCATACTGATCTACTCCGACCCGCAGGATGACGGCTACTTCAAGGGCGATGCGTATCCGCTGGGCCCGTGGCGGCCGAGCACCGGAGTGCAGCGGGGATCGGTGCAGTTTCTTTTCAAGTATCCGGGCGACCCGGAGACGCCGGGTGTGGCGTCAACACCCGACCTGCCGGACTCGGCACGCATTTCGCCGGATGGCAACCAGCCGCGAATCATCTCGATCCCGATCAGCTACCACGATGCGGCGCCGATTCTGGAAGCTCTGAAAGGCCCCGGTGTGCCGCAGGGCTGGCAGGGCGCTCTGCCCTTCCGCTATCACCTTGGGCCGGGCGGCGTGAAGGTACACCTTGTTTCGCAGCAGGATTACCAGCTTCGAACAATCTGGGATGTTGTGGGCACGGTGAAGGGCTCGGAGTATCCCAACGAAACGGTGATTGCGGGCAACCATCGCGACGCCTGGGTCTATGGCGCGGTTGACCCCAACAGCGGAACCGCCGCGATGCTTGAGGCGGTGAACGGCGTCGGCGTCCTGCTGAAACAGGGTTGGCGGCCAAAGCGCACCATTATCTTTGCGAGCTGGGATGCCGAAGAAGAAGGCCTCATCGGCTCGACGGAGTGGGTGGAGCAGCATGCGGCTGAAATGGACCATGCGGTTGCCTACTTCAACACCGACGTAGCCGTTGCCGGGCCGGATTTTGAGGCCTCGGCCGTTCCTTCTCTCAAGCAGTTTATTCGCGATCTGACGAAGTCTGTGCCCAGCCCGAAGGGGGGCACGGTTTACCAGGAGTGGCGCCTCGACCGAAACAAGGGAGAGCACCATCCGTCGAACGCGCCTGCGCAGACCGGCGATGACGTTCACGTAAGCGATCTCGGTTCAGGATCGGATTTCACCCCGTTCCTGCAGCATGCCGGCGTGCCTTCGACCGACATCGGCTCGGGCGGCCCCTATGGCGTTTACCACTCGGTGTTTGATAACTACGCGTGGTTCACGATGAACGCCGACCCGCACTTCGTTTACCTGCAGGAGATGGCACGCGTCTTTGGCCTGGAGGCACTGCGTATGGCCGATGCCGATGTGCTGCCCTACGACTACACCACTTATGCGCATGACATCACCGCGTATATCGACGCCGCAAAGCACAAGGCCGAGGAAAAGGGCCTGAGCTCCGTCAATTTCGCCGCCGCTCAGGCTGCTGCAACGCGCTTTTCAGCCGCGGCGGCCAAGGCGCACGCCGCGCAGCTTGCACCCTCTCAGAATCCGTTGCAACTGAATGACACACTGCGCAAGGTTGAAACCGATCTGCTTGTACCCGAAGGCTTGCCGAACCGCCCATGGTACCGGCACACGATTTACGCGCCGGGCGAATACACCGGATATGCCGCAGTGGTGATTCCAGGGGTAAATGAATCGCTGGACGCGCACGACGGCGATCGGGCCACGCACGAGCTCGACATGCTGGCGCAGGCACTTGACCGCGCAACGCAAACCCTTGATTCCATTCACTGAATGGCCCGCTCGTAACCGTCCGGATCCGACCTTACGCGGATTCGGACGAGTTGTTTCTGGAAATGTGATTGAGATCACACATGTTGGCCCGGGTGGTTGACCCTGCTTACCGACGCTCGTATCGTTAGAGTTGGTTATGAACAAATCTTCCAATTCTCTGCGGATCGGGCTCGCGGTCGCGATCATTCTCGGCACGATCGGCTGGCTGGCCTACAGCGGCTACGGTTCGAGCAAGAGCTACTACGTCAAGCTGCCGGAGCTCGTGAGCATGGGCGACAAAGCCTACAAGAGCAACCTGCGGGTTGATGGCTTCGTCAAGCCCGGCTCAATTGAGCAGAGCGGCACGAATGTCTCGTTTGTGCTGACCGAATATGAGAGCCATATGGCGCAGGCCGGCACCGGCCGCTCGCTGAAGGTGATCTATAAGGGTTCGGAGCCGCCGCCGGATACCTTCAAGAACGACGCCCAGGCTATCGCCATGGGAACTCTGGGACGCGACGGCGTCTTCCATGCGAACGAATTGCAGGCCAAGTGTGCCAGCAAGTACGGGCCGCAGCAAGGCCAGCCCGCAGCGGCGCCAGCCAGTCCACGCGCGTCGGCGACGCCTGTACAGAATCCTGCCGCCCCGGCCACCGCTGAATAGCCCGATGACCGCGCTCGCCCCGGCGGCTGCCAGCCCGACCATTTGCGCACGTGTAGACAAGGTTTCAAAACTCTTTGGCAGCTTTGCCGCGCTGAGGCAGATTTCGGTCGATCTCGAGCAGGGCCGCTGTTATGTTCTGCTGGGTGAGAACGGCGCGGGCAAGTCGACTCTGCTGCGCATCCTTGCCGGCCTGCTGCGGCCAACCTACGGCACGGTCAGAGTTTTCGGCGACATTGAACCGCACGATGCCCGGTCCCGCATTGGCTACATGAGCCATGCGCCGATGCTTTACGACGAACTCACAGGGAAAGAAAACCTGCAATACTTTGCCGACCTCTATGCCGGCCGGCAGTGCCTGACACCCGCCGAGGCGTTACAACAGGTGGGGCTTGACCCTGACCTGCCACGGCTGATGGGCCAGTACTCCCAGGGCATGCGTCAGCGCACCTCACTCGCACGCATTCTGCTGCCTGTGCCGGAGCTGCTGCTGCTCGATGAGCCCTTCTCCAATATGGATGTGGAGTCGGCCCGGCAGATGGTCGAACTGCTTGCGGGATTTCGCCGGGGCAATCGCACGATCGTGATCACCACGCATCAGCGGGAGTTGGCTGCTCCCATTGCCGACTGGGTGCTGCGACTGCGCGCCGGACGCCTGGAATCGCTGGAGCCTGGGAGTCCGACGCTATGAAGACTGACGGCGCGCGATTCCTTGAAAATCTCGCTATCCCATTCGAGCTGAGGGAATATGAAGTCGACCCCGAGGATCTGTCGGCGACCACGGTGGCGAAGAAGATCGGCATGCCACCGGAACAGGTCTTCAAGACATTGCTCACCACGGGCGGGCCGGGCGTTCATGTTTTCGCGGTGATCCCGGGAGACGTCGAACTGGACTTCAAGAAGCTGGCCCGCGTCGCTGGACTGCGCAAGGCCGAGATGGTTTCGCTTAAGGACGTTCAGCCTCTGACGGGCTACATTCGCGGCGGCGTCACGATCTTCGGCTCGAAAAAAGCCTTCCCTGTTTATGTCGATGAAACGGTAATTCTCTTCGAGAAGATCAGCGTCTCAGCCGGCGCGCGCGGCACGCAGTTGATCCTGAGCCCCGCGGACTATCTGCGGGCAGCCCAGGCGCTCGACGTTCCCGTCGAGACGGCCGATCTGACGAAAAGCGCCGCATCGCATGGGGAGGCTCGCGCAGAATGACCCGCGCCCTCTGGACACAGCTCGTGAAGGACCTACGCATCGAATGGCGCTCGAAAGACGCCATCAACTCGATGCTCTTTTTCGCGCTGCTGGTAGTTGTGCTTTTCTCGCTGGCGTTCGACCCGCGGGGATCGTTTTCGCGTGAAATCGTGGGCGGCATTCTCTGCGTGGCCACGATGTTTGCGTCGGTGAGCGTGCTCAACCAGGCCTGGGCACGCGAAATTCGCCACCAGGTGCTGGATGCGCAGCGCATGGCGCCCACACCGGGCGCCGCGCTTTTCCTTGCCAAGGTGCTGGCGAATTTTCTCTTCGTCACGGTTGTGCAGATCGCGCTGGCTCCGGTTTTCCTTATCTTCTATAACCTGCGCGTAGGTGGCAATGCATGGCTGCTCGCGCTGGTGTTGCCGCTGGGCACGTGGGCGCTGGTAGCCAACGGCACGTTTTTCGCGGCGCTGGCGATCCGCAGCCGCAACCGGGAGATGCTGCTGCCGCTGATCCTCTTCCCGATATTTCTGCCCGCTCTGCTCGCCATGGTGCTTGCCATAGGGTCGATCCTCACCGGCGACAGCGACCCGACGCTGTGGATCAAGCTGCTGCTGGGCTATGACATTATCTTCACCACCGTGAGCCTTCTGCTCTTCGATGTGGTGTTTCATGCGGAATAGCGATCAACCTTCCGATGGAGACCGCCGAACAGGCCGCGTCGTACACTGGAAGGCGGGAATCAGGGTTTCAGAATGAAGAGAACTGCAATCGGGCTCTACGCGATCGTCACCCTTTCGCTGATGATCTGGGCATACTACCAGGCCATCTACGTCGCGCCTAACGACGCGATGCAGGGGGAGATTTTTCGCATCATCTACTATCACGTGCCCTCGGCTTCGGTTGCGTTTGCCTTCTTCGGTGTCAGCCTCATCGGCTCCATCGGCTACCTTGCCTATCGCAACAGTAACAATGCCCGCGCGCAGGTTTTCGACGCGTGGGCTCTGGCCGGCGCTGAAGTAGGCGTGGTGTTCTGCACCGTGGTGCTGACCACCGGGCCGCTGTGGGGCCGTCGTGCATGGGGTATCTGGTGGACGTGGGATGCGCGCCTGACCACAACGCTGGTGTTGTGGCTCATCTACGTGAGCTACCTGCTGCTGCGCCGCTTTGCCGCTGGACCGCAGGTGCAGACGATGGCCGCCGTGCTTGGCATCTTTGGCGCGCTCGATGTGCCCATCGTCTATATGTCGAACCGCTGGTGGCGCACGCAGCATCCGGCGCCGGTCTTTGGCGGGGCGGAGGGTTCAGGCATGGATAAGTCCATGGTCGGCCCGTTCCTGTGGAATATGCTCGCCTGGTTCTGCTGGGGAGTCTTCATCCTCATCCTGCGCTACACCGTGGAGCGCCAGCACCAGAAGAACGCCGCGCGCGAGGCTCAGGAAGCCCTGGAAGCCAACGTTTAGCTGCTAGAGGAAGATGGAAAAACATGGATCAAGCTGCCATTCTCGATCACCAGTTCAGAGTCGCCGCCTACGTAGTCACCTGGGTTATCCAGCTCAGCTATCTTGCGTGGCTAGGCATCAAATGGCGCGCAGAAAAGCGCAAAGCGGCGCAGCGAAACAGCGCGCGCTAGCCGATTGACCTGCCCGCCTGGTCGGGAAATGCCTTAGACTGTGGGATTGAGAGGGCAACCATGCTCGTCGTGATGAAGGCGCAGGCAACACCGGAGGAAATCCAGGCAGTCTGCGACCACATTGAAAAGCAACTGGGCTTTCGCGCGCATCCGATGCCGGGCGCGCAGCGCACTGCCATCGGCATCACCGGCAACCAGGGTGAAGTAGACCGCGGCAATCTCGAAGAGATGTCGGGCGTGGCCGAGGTGATAAGGGTAAGCAAGCCCTACAAGCTCACCAGCCGCGACGTTAAGGAAGAAGACACCGTCATTCGCTTCCCCGGCACCGATGCTTCAATCGGCGGGCGCGACCTGGCCGTCGTGGCTGGCCCCTGCTCTATCGAAACCCGGGAGCAGGCCTTCGCCATTGCCGAGCAGGTCGCCGCCAGCGGTGCACAGTTTTTCCGCGGCGGAGCCTACAAGCCCCGCACCTCGCCGTATGCCTTCCAGGGACTGGGCCTCGAAGCGCTCAAGATCATGGCGGAGATTCGCGATCGATTCGGCCTGCGCATCATCACCGAAGCCATCGATAACGAAACCCTGGAACTGGTGGCCGAGTGGGCCGATGTGATCCAGATTGGCGCCCGCAACATGCAGAACTTTTCGCTGCTGAAGCACGCGGGCAGGCTGCGTAAGCCGGTTCTGCTGAAGCGAGGCATGAGCGCGACACTCGACGAATTTCTGATGGCCGCCGAATACATCCTCAGCGAGGGCAATTACGAGGTGATTCTCTGCGAACGCGGAGTGCGGACGTTTGCCGATCACACGCGCAACACGCTCGACCTCAGCATCGTGCCTGCTGTGCAGCGGCTCAGCCACCTGCCCATTCTGGTGGATCCGAGCCACGGCACGGGCAAACGGGACAAAGTCCTGCCGATGGCTCGCGCCGCGATTGCCGTAGGCGCCGATGGCGTCCTCGTTGAAGTGCATCACGAGCCGGAGAAGGCGCTTTCCGACGGGCCGCAGTCGATCTATCCCAGCCAGTTCGCCACCATGATGGATGAAGTGGAGCAGATAGCTCCCATCGTTCATCGCAATCTGCCGCGCGGGATCCATGTGGGCGCAGCGGTGCAGGCCACGAAAGCCCAATAAGGTTCGACCTTGCGCCAACAGTTCCCTATCCTCGCCAGGTTTGCGCCTCTTGCCGCGCTGCTGGGCATTGCCCTCACAGGCTGCAGACCGCACGACTTTCCGCAGTATCCGCCGAACTACCGCGAATATGCCTACGTGACCAACGGCGGCAGCGGCACGGTTTCGATCTACGACGTGGTAAACGTGCGATTGGATCGCGAGCTCGCTGTCGGCCAGAATCCCGTCGCCGTCGTGGCAAGCCCGTCGCGCAACGAGGTCTACGTCGTCAACTCCGGCAACGGGACGGGCGCCGGATCCGTTTCTGTGATCAACGCCGAAAACAATAGCGTCGCCGCGACGATCCCGGCCCACCACCGGCCGGTGGCTATCGCGCTCGATCCCCAGGGCGACAAGGCGTATGTCGCCAATCTTGCGTCAAACAGTATCTCGGTACTCGACCTGAAGGCGCGCCGCGAAGAAGCGACGATCGGCACCGGCGAGGAGCCTGCCTCGCTGCGCGTTTCGCCGGACGGCAAATCGCTCGTCGTCGCGAATCGTCGCGGCAGCTCCGTCAGCATTTTCGACACCGGTTCGCGCCAGGTGCGCGCCGTTTTTGAGGGATGCCCGGGCGCAAGCGACGTGGTGATCCTGCCCGACTCTTCGAAAGCCTTCGCAGCCTGCTCCGGCGGCCACCAGGTGATGGCAATCGCACTGGCCGGAAAGCCGGACTACTCCGGGAAGCCGGATCGCGTCGAATCGTTGCTCGACGTCGGGCGCCAGCCCGTTCAGCTCGCGCTCAAGCCGGACGGCGGCGAAATCTTTGTCTCGAACTCGCTCAGCAACTCCATCTCCGAAGTCATCACCGGCACGGACGACGTGCTGGGCGCTTACCTGATGGGGGACGATCCCGTGCGCGGGCTGGTCTCAGCCGACAATGCGTTGCTCTATGTGGGCAACCTGCATTCGCAGGAAGTGACGATCTACTCGATCGAAGACGGCAAGCGCGTGGGCTCCATTCACGTCGGGGATGGCCCGGCGGCCCTGGCGTTCTCGACCGCAGGCCATCTGCTTTTTGTCGTGGATGCCCGCTCGGGCGATGTGGCTGCCGTGCGGACAGCGAACCGGTCGCTGTTCACTATGCTGCCTGCGGGTCGCGCGCCAAACGCGATCGCCGTAAAGGCCTTCAAACTTCCTTAGGCTTTTTCTGTTCCAATTTGCCGTTGCCGAGCCGCATGACACTGAACTGCGCGCCGGCGAAAAGAATCAGCCCCGAGACGTAGGCCCAGAAGAGCAAACCCACCGAAACATAGAACGGTCCATACAACGCCTTGAGGTCAAAATAGGGCAGCACGGCGACGAAGATGTTCTTCGCTACCAGCCAGGAGATGCCAGTGACGATCGACGTGCGCAACACGTAGCCGGCGGGGATCTTGCGGTTGGGCAGCAGCCAGTAGATTGAGAAGAAGAACAGAATCGACGCCACGCCCGTGGACAGTGCGAGCCAGAGATAACTCACGCCTTCAAAGACTATGTTGTCTTTGTGGCCAAAGAAGATGAGGCGGAGCACCTGCTGCTGCCATGTGCTCAACAGGATGCTTCCCATGCCGAGGGCCACCATGAGCAGAGCCAGTCCAAAGGCGATGAGCTGGTTCATGAGGTAATTGCGGCTTTTTGCCACTCCCCATGCCTGGTTCAGCGCGACCTCAAGCGGCAAAAAGATACCTGTGCAGGACACCAGAATCATCACCAGGGAAAGCCATTGCACGCGGTGCCGGCTTGCGGCGGCGGCGAGACTGGCTGCCACAAACTCCTGATTCGAGGGCAGAAAATAGTGGATCATCTCGTCCACCACCCGCACCATCATCTCGGAGTGGAAGACCGAGTGCGACAGCGTATAAAGCAGCACGATAAACGGGATGAAGGAGATGATTGCGTTTGCCGCCACGCTGAAGGCGTAGGTGTGCACCTCGCTGTCGAGCAGGTAGCTGCCCACCGAGGTGCAACTGCGCCGCAGACGGTACCACTTGGAATGGGTGACCGGCTCGGGCGGCAGGACCGCACAGACGGGCGCTTCCGTCGGCGGACTTAACGTATCAACATTTGAGACATCTGGCACATCAACTCCCCGGCGCAATGACACTCACACCCACGCGGCCAGGCAATCGGGTGGTCCAATTTTAGCTGGCCTGTTTCTCTAGCATAGATGCTCAAGAGGCGCTTTTGTTGTGACCTCGGTTCTAGCACTTTCGACAGGACTTCACGGATTTTCTCCTTGCATCCTGATTCAATTCCTGCCATAACTTGAAGCAAAGCGGACAACTCAGCAGGTCCGTTTGAGTGCATGGTAGGCCGTTCGTTTTGGATGTTTTGTTGTTTGGCGAGCACAACCTCATCAGACAGGTCAACGAGCTGCCAAGGCGCGCCACAACCGGGTGCGTGGGCGGCTCGCGGCGTCTCTAGGGCAGTGCTGGATTCTCCCGGGTCCGGCATCGCTTCTGAATCGCCGTGGTGAGGGAAGTGCGAGCCGAAAAAATGAAGGAGATTAGTAAATGAAGGAACAGGGTGTTGTGAAGTGGTTTAACGGAGCAAAAGGCTATGGATTCATTCAACGGTCCAGTGGCGAGGATGTGTTCGTTCATTTTTCCGCCATTCAGGAAGAAGGCTACAAAACGCTGAACGAAGGCGAAGCCGTTGAGTTCGAGTGCCAGCAGGGTCCCAAAGGCCTGAGCGCGGCGAATGTGATGCGGATTTCCTAGATTGAATGTTTCTCGGCCTCTTTACAGGAATGAGACGGGGTTGATCGCAGTTTGAGTTGCTGGTTTTCTGCCTTTAGACCCCTATGCATCGAGCTTTTCGAGTGCCCAGCGGGCCGCCGCACGTAATCCCCCGTCGGTCGTGCCCGCCCACTCACGCAGCCGCGGCACAAACTGCCTCAGGCCTGCATTTGCGATGGCGACGGCGAGATTCCGCCGCATCCCGGTAAAGCCTGCGCGCCGCACCGGCGACCCATTAAACGTTTCCTCAAATTCACGCTCGTCCATCTGCGCAAGCCACTCGAGTGCGGGGTTCACCAGTTCGCTGCGCGCCTCCATTTCCGGATTCGCGGTCACCGGCGACTTGCGATTCCAGGGGCACACATCCTGGCAGATATCGCAGCCAAATACCTGCCTGCCCATCCCCGCCATTAGCTCCGAAGCGATCTCGCTCTTGTGTTCGATCGTCAGGTAAGAGATGCAGCGGGTGGCGTCCATCTGGTACGGCGCAATCAGTGCATCGGTGGGGCAGGCCTCGATGCACCGCGTGCAGCTTCCGCAACGGTTCGGGGCGACCACTCCGAGCCGCCGATCCGGCTCAAGCTCGAGCGAGGTGAGCAACACGGCGAGAAAACCGAAGGAGCCCAGCTTCGGGTGAATCAGGCAGGTGTTCTTAGCGGTCCAGCCCAGTCCCGCCGCAGTTGCAAGGGTGCGTTCGACAACTGGACCGGTGTCTACGTAGGACCGCGACTCAAACGGCCCAAGCTGCTCCACGAGCGCGGCTTCAACCTGCCGGATTTTTTTAAGCAGCACCTTGTGGTAATCCGTCGGCCTGCGCTCGCCCGTAGCGTCGACGCGGCTTGACCAGGCATAGCGCGCAATCCACGCAGCGTCCCGCGGAGCCGGATCAGTTGAACGAGGCTGCGCCGTGTTGTAAACCGCGAAGCAGACGATCGCCGATCGTGCCCACGGAAACGGTGTTGTCACGTTGGCTCGTATCCGCTCCCCGGCATCATCGCTTCGCGTAAGGTAGTGCATCGAACCGGCACGGCCTGCGCCAATCCACTCTTCAAAGCGCGCCGCATCGCGCGCTGCCTCATGGTGCGGCAGAGCCACGGCTCCCGCCTCATCGAATCCTGCCTGCACAGCCAGTGCGCGGGCGAGATCGAGGTTCAGGCACGCTCCGCCGGTTCCATGCGAATCAGAAGAGTTATGTTGCACGGAACTCATGCGGACCTCATTGCGTAGATATCACCAGATGTTCGATTACGAACGGCAAAGTCGAAACCGAACACCGGGCCCTGAAACAAAAGTGGGGCGATTGAATCTATCCCGTTTAGTTTCAACAAATTCGGAAAGTGCGACTTTGGCAGAACGTGTGCATCTGAAGGTAAACAGGGTAATTGGCTTGAGAGCTGTTCCCGACCTGAAGTTTCTCGGAACCAGGCAAACACTTAGGAGAGTTTTACTATGACCGGCATACATCGCAATCCTACTGACACGCTGCTGATCGCGCCGGGCGACCTGCACGAGTTGGTGCGCGGTCACGAACTGGATTTTGTGGATCGAATGACACCCATTGTGCGCAAACAAAGTGTCACACTCGATTTCGGACAGATTGAGCGCATCGACGCGGCCGGCATTGCTGCATTGATCTCTCTCTACGGCGCGGCACAAAATGCGGGGAACCGCTTCCATGTGGTGAACGCATGTCCGCACGTTATCGAGATTCTCACGCTCGTGAGTCTCGATCGCATTCTCATTCTGAGCGTACCGAAGGCAACCCCGAGCCCCGCCCGGTGTTGCGCGCAGCCGGCGGCCTGAAGGCTTTTCAAGCCGCCGACTTGCTGTGCCTTTTCGCTCCCCCAGGGCGAACGCTCAGCGGTCTTCGCCATGCGTCGTCTGCGATCCGAATCCCTCGCGACGTAATTCTGCGCACTTGTGACCTGTAGCACAGCCACATGTATACTTACCGCGCTATTCGTACTGGCTAAATAAGCACGCCGTAAGGCGCAATTCAAAATTTCTCGGGCCGATTACGCACACCTGGTTCTGTGTTCTGCATGTTGACGAACTACGGTGCGTGATTTCTTTTTACCGGGTCATAGCGGCGCGCCGCCTTGCGGATTCTACTTTCGGAGGAATCTAATTCCATGTCCCAGGGCGTACTGGATCAGGAGCTTGAGAAGACCGCGAGCTCAGCCAAGGCAGCACCAGCAACCAAATCAGCCAAAGCTGCACCAGCAGCAAAATATGTATATTTCTTCGGCGGCGGCTCCGCTGACGGCAACGGCACCATGAAGGACGTGCTGGGCGGCAAGGGCGCCGGACTTGCCGAAATGACAAATGCGGGCCTACCCGTCCCCCCCGGATTCACGATTCAGACAGAGGCGTGCCGGGAGTACATGCGCGGGGCGGTCAGTCCCCAGATCGACAAGGAGATGCACGCCGCGCTGCAACGCCTCGAGCAGATGCAGGGGCAAAAGCTCGGCACGGGCGATAATCCGCTGCTTGTCTCGGTGCGGTCGGGCGCCAAGTTCTCAATGCCCGGCATGATGGACACCATTCTCAACCTTGGCCTGAACGACAAGGCAGTGGAAGCACTGGCCAAGCGCAGCAATAATCCCCGCTTTGCATATGACTCTTACCGGCGCCTCATTCAAATGTTCGGCGACGTGGTCCTCGATGTTCCCAAGAAGAAGTTTGAGCATATCTTCGACGCGATCAAGCATCGCGAGAAGGTGAAATTCGACTACGAGATCAGCCCGAAAGCTCTCAAGGAAGTCATTGCCGAGTACAAGAAGCTGGTGAAGAAGGAAACCAAAAAGGACTTCCCGCAGGATCCGCTTGAGCAGCTCAAGGAAGCGCGCAACGCGGTCTTCCGCAGCTGGCAAAACGAGCGCGCGAAGACTTATCGGCGCATTAACCACATCGACGACTGGCTGGGCACCGCCGTCAACGTGCAGGCCATGGTCTTCGGCAACCTGGGTGAAAACTCCGGCACGGGCGTCGGCTTCACACGGAATCCGGCAACCGGCGAGCACGTCTTTTTTGGTGAGTACCTGATGAACGCGCAGGGCGAAGATGTTGTCTCCGGCGTGCGCACCCCTCTGCCCATCAGCGAGCTTGAGCGCGTAATGCCCAAGGTCTACGACCAGTTGCGCGAAATTACCTGGAAGATGGAGAAGCACTACCGCGACATGCAGGACTTCGAGTTCACCATCCAGGATGGCAAGCTCTACATGCTGCAAACGCGCAACGGCAAGCGTACCGGGCTCGCCGCTGTACGCGTCGCCATCGACATGGTGAGCGAAGGCCTCATCACGCAGGAGGAAGCGCTCTTCCGCGTGGAAGCCAATCAGCTTTACGATTTTCTGGTTCCGCGGCTCGATGAAAAAGGGGCGAAAATTGTTGTCCTTGCCACGGGCCTGCCTGCGTCTCCGGGCGCGGCTGTAGGCCAGATCGTCTTCAGCGCGGAAGACGCGGTCAAGGCGCACGCCGACGGGAAAATGCAGAGCATTATCCTGGTGCGCGGCGAAACCACGCCCGAGGATATCGCCGGCATGGAAGTAGCTTCCGGCATTCTCACCTCGCGTGGCGGCATGACCTCGCACGCCGCCGTGGTAACGCGCGGCATGGGCAAGTGCTGCGTGGCCGGCGCCGGCGATTGCCAGGTAGACGAAGGCCGCAAGGAACTGCGCGTGAAGGGCAAGGTCTACCACCATGGCGACTGGCTTTCGCTCGACGGCACAACTGGCCGCCTGATCGACGGCAAGCTCAAGACGATTCCGGCGCGTCCTGACGACCCGAATCTCGTGAAGTTCATGAGCTGGGCCGACCCTCTGCGCAGGCTCAAGGTCCGCGCAAATGCGGATGTTCCACGCGATGCCAAGCAGGCGCGCGCCTTCGGCGCCGAGGGCATTGGGCTCTGCCGCACCGAACACATGTTCTTTGCTGAAGGACGCATCGAGCACGTGCGCGCCATGATCCTGGCCGACAACGAAGCGGACCGCCGCGATGCCCTGAAGAAGCTGCTGCCAATGCAGCGCGCTGACTTCGTGGGTCTGTTCAAGGCTATGGAATCACTGCCGGTCACGATTCGCCTGCTGGATCCTCCGCTGCACGAGTTTCTGCCGCAGCGCGAAGACCTGCTGGTGGAGATCGCGCACCTGGAAGACCTTAAGCCTCGCTCGCCGAAGCTGAAGGAGTTGCGCATCCTGCTGGCCCGCGTCCAGGACCTGCATGAGATGAATCCGATGCTCGGCCTCCGCGGCTGCCGCCTGGGCATCGCGTTCCCCGAGATCACCGAAATGCAGGCACGCGCCATCTTCGAAGCTGCAGTAGCCGTCAAGAAGCAGGGCGGCGATCCGCATCTCGAAATCATGGTGCCGCTGATCGGCTCGGTCGACGAAATGCGCCATCAGGCCAACGTCATTCGCACCGTTGCCGACAAGGTCTTCAACGAGAAGGGCGCGAAGGTCGACTACATGGTTGGCACCATGATTGAACTGCCTCGCGCTGCCCTCACTGCCGACCAGGTCGCCCAAGAAGCGGAGTTCTTCAGCTTCGGCACCAACGACCTCACGCAGACGACCTTCGGCATTTCGCGCGATGACATCAACAAGTTCCTTCCGGCGTACCTGAAGAATGGCATCTTCAAGCAGGACCCCTTCGCCACCCTCGATCAGGCGGGCGTTGGACAACTGGTGAAGATGGCGACGGCCAACGGACGCAACACGCGGCCCGCTCTCAAGGTGGGCATCTGCGGCGAACACGGCGGCGATCCTGAATCGGTGAAATTTTGCCACAGGATCGGCCTCAACTACGTATCCTGCTCGCCTTTCCGGCTGCTGACGGCTCGACTGGCAGCCGCGCAGGCGGCACTTGAAGAGAAGCAGGCGGGAAACGTCCATATGGGCAGCAAATAGCCTCGGCAATCAGCAGAAAAGGCGCAGCCAAATGGCTGCGCCTTTTCTGTCGGTTGCATGCGGCTACTTTGAATCGCCTCCCGGCGCGAAGTAGCCCGCGCGTGTCGCGATCGTGTAGTCGCCCTTGTCCGTCTTGAGCACGATCTTGTGATAGCCGCCGTCGTTGTCGACCTTGTCCGGCGTATAGGTCAACAGATACTGACCGTGCAGTTCGTCGGCGATCAGGCCATAAATCTCGCTGAGGTCTTCTTTCTTCTTCATCTCGAAGAAGCGGCCGCCGGTGCGCGACGCGATCTGCTCCATGATCTTCTTGCCATCGACGGAGGAATCGGAATGCCCGCCACCGCCCGGGTAGCCCCCGCCGCCTGGATATCCGCCGCCGCCACCCGGCCAACTGCCGCCCATGCCGCCGTGGTGGCCACCTGGAAAGCCGTTGCCGAAGCTGCGTTCCTGTTCGCCCTTGAAGTAGATCGTGTAGATCGTCAAATCGGCATGGTCAGCCGCATCGAGCGCCTCGCTCAATGTCTCCTTGCTTCCGCGATCGGCGCCATCAGAGAACAGCAGCAGGGCCTTGCGCCCATCTTTGGGCTTCATCAATTCGTCGGCGGCAAGAAAAATGGCGTCGTAGAGCTGCGTGCCGTTTCGGCCTCCGTGCGACGCCTGACGATCGTCCCCGGTCGTCTCGGGTCCGCGGCGCTCGTCCTGTGTGTTCGAAGTCGGCCCCATCTCGTCAATTTCGTGGTGCAGCTTGTCGGGCGAATTGGTGAAGTCCTGCAGCAACTCCACTTCCCTGTCAAAGTGGAGCAGGAAGGCCTGGTTGTTGCTGCCGCTGCCCGCTGCAGCTTTTTCGCTGTCGCTGCCGGCTGCCCCGGAGGCGGGGCCGGCAGCAAGCATCAGGTCAACGAACTTGTCCGCGGCCTTGCGCTCGTTTTCCATGGCGCCGGAAATACTGCGGCTGGTATCGACCAGCAGGCCCACCCGATAAGGCAGGTTGCTTTCACGCGTGAGACTCTTGATCACCTGCGGCCGGCCATCTTCGGTGAGCGTAAAGTCACTCTTCTCGAGATTGGTTGCAAGCGCCCCATGCTTGTCGCGAACCGTGACCGGCAGCAGCACCTCTCGCGCCTGCACATGCAGCGTGGCTACAGGATGGTCAGTCTCTGACTGCTGGGCATAGCCGGCACAGCACAGGGCGGCGGCAGAAATGACTGGAACAACGGATAGCAGAAGGAGGCGTGTGCGCATAGCTCAATGCATTAGACGAAAACCGGCTCGAACCGTTGACTCGACGGCTCAAAGGAGTCGCTCGGACTACGGATTTCCCCGCCGGCCCAGGCATCGAGAATACATCCGCAGGCCGAAACTGGTTGGATTGGTTGTTGTGCCCTCAGTTTCAGAGACAAACGAGGCCCGGGTGCTTTTCTCGAGCAGCCCGAACTCTGCCAGTTGCGCCAGAGAACGATGAATCTTGAGCAGGTCGTGCGAGCCGGCCATTTTCGCAAGGTCGTCGCCCGTCGAAAATATACTCTCTGAGGAAACCACCCAGTCTCTGCCTGAAACCGTAACCGCCTTCTCGCAGACGGCTGCGAGAATGCGCGTCTGAAGGGTGGCAAGCTGGCTCAACAGCTTTACAAAAATGAGATTTGAATCGTCACAGCCGTCCGCCGTGCAGGAGGCGACAAGAAGGCCCGACCACAACTCCTGCATCCACGGGGAATCTGCCCACGACCCGCCCTCGACTATCCCCACTACCAGGTCGGGGTGCGCAAGCAGCGCCGCACCTCCCTCTTCCTGCGCCAGGCACTGCTCGGCTTTCAACAGGATATTGACGGCACTCTCTGTGCGAACGTTGCTCAGTTCCTCGTAGATCAGGTAGCGCGAGTCTTCAACCGCCGGCGCCGAGACACGCTTGATGAAGGAGAGAGCCTTCGCCCTGCGAAGCTCGCGAATCACGTACTCCGGTTCAGATTGCCTCCGTTCGTCCCTGGCGGGCTCCTCCCACAGGCGCAACTCCATGCCGTCGGGCATCACGAACGACAGGCCCACTCCATTTTGCGCCAGGCGCACTGCCCCAGCCTGCAACTGGATGCGGCGCTCCGTGCTGATTTCCTGCGGACCTTCTCTTTGGATGGAAAGAGACAGCACAGAACCTGGCGGCCACCGTTCCTCGGTGAGGATAAACATTCCCGTTGCGCTAATATCTCCAACTTCAAAAGCCTGCGCGACCCCGGTCGTCGTGTCATAAGCAACAAGATTGGGGATCGGGATTCTGCGGCCCTTGCGACGGTCTGTCTCGTATGCCCCGGGATAGAGCCAGCGCAAGAAGCGCGAAACCATCCAGTCCTTTTCCCGGCTCTCCGAGTCCCGCTCCGTTTCTTTCGAGGCCGTGCCGTTCTTTGCCTGCCGCTCAGCCCCGGCGAAGGTTGGGTTGTACTTCCTTCGAGGAACATTGCGCGTTACCGGCTGGACCGCTGTATCGGCGGGAGGGGCAGGCAGTTCTTCGACGCGCTCAGCAGCGGGAAGATCGGGAGCGGCCGCAACCTCCACAGAAACCGGCTTTGGCGAAGTTCCGTTTCTACCAACGTGCCGGACCTGGATGACCTGCGTCATCTCCTGCCGGTGCGGTGCGACCAGCACTACTTGTTCCTCAGGCTCTGGAACTTCATCCCGCTTCACGGGCGCACAGGCATCAAGCTCGAACGACGCCCCTTCGTTTTCGGCGGAAGGTTGTGGGACCTCGTCGACAATGCCGGTGGGTTCATGCCCCGCGGCTGATGCATTCGATTCCGCCTCGGTGACCGGCTCTTCAAGTATTGGCTCTTCAAGCTGGCTGAAGCTGAGCAGATCGCCGATCCTTGTCCTCGATACAACAACGCTCCGGTACGGCAGCACCAGGGCGCTCGCCGCCGGCTTTCTGAATGGCGGAAAATCCTTGGCCGGAAGCAGTTCCACGCTTTGCAGCACGCGCTTCTCGCGGTCGAGATAGAGCAGATCAAAAGGCGAGAGACGCGGCACCATGGGAATGCCCGTCCTCATATTGGTGAGCCACAGGCCGGTCTGGGCATTGTCGGCAAGCCCTTCCACCAGCACCTTCAGAATTTTCAGGGGCTCAAGGGTCGCGTCGATGACCGTGACGCTGTCACAGACAGCGCGATCTCTCCTGGGGTTTTTTATGCTGTATTGCTGCGTTCCCATACGCCCTCATCTATGTGGACGCTCTAACCGGTGCGGAGTTTTGCGATAGCTCTTTGTACTTCTACTTGAGCATTGATTATAGGTAGCATCGGCTCAGCAGAATCAGGGTACTTTTGACACCGATGGAGACTTTTGAGGCGCCCATACCCCCGGTCGGCATTCGGCGGACGGGGAATCCCATCAGAAGTTGATGCAAATACAGCCTTTTCGGGCAATATGGTATCACCGCCATTCGCCAGAGAGGGTTGCCAGGAAGTACAACTTTTGTGCTGAGCAATTCAGCACGCACCTGCCGAGGAGGCACCGGAAAGCTCCGGCGGCCAGCCTTCAGTTCGGAACCGCCCCTCGAAACAGCAGCGGAGCAAATTGCGCGAGATAATCCCGCCAGTTATTCCACGCGTGGAAGCCGCCGCTCTCATGCACCTCAGTTTTGATTCCCGCCTTGTTGAGCAGGGCAACGGAGGCATTGCTGTTGTCATGCGCAATATCGTACTTGCCGGAATCCACCCAGAAGAGACTGAAGGGCTTTCCCGACGAGTGGAACGCTGCAATATCCGTATCCTCCGCATCCTTGAGCAGATTGGGAAACCAGCCCGAGCTGAAAACGCCCACATACGCGAAGTCTTCTGAGTGGTTCAGCGAGATAGTGAGCGCCTGCAGGCCGCCCATCGAAAGTCCCGCAATCGCGCGATGATCCCGGTCGGCCACGGTGCGGTAGTGGCTGTCAACGTAAGGCAACACAACGGAAACCAGGTCGTCATTAAACGCGTCGTGCCCCATGCGGACGCCAGGCGTGAGGTGGAACTCCGTTGAGATGTGCCCGGCCGGCATGACGACGATCATGGGCAGAGCTTTGCCGCCGGCGATGAGATTGTCGAGAATGGCGCCTGCCCGTCCCACTGTGCCCCATGAGTCATCGCTGTCGCCGCCGCCGTGCAGCAGATAGAGCACCGGAAGAGGCGTGGTTCCTGCCTCGTATCCCGGTGGCGTGTAGATGTGCATACGGCGCATGCCGCCCGTCGCTTTGGAAAAGTAATACACGGTGCCGATGGAGCCGTGTTGAACGTCCGGCTTGTATTCAAGAAACTCTGCCCCCGGAACTTCGTAGAGGTTGCGCACCTGGGTGAGCGATTGCGAGGAAAGCGAATTGCGCGGATCGGTTGTGCTCACACCATCCACGATGAAGTTATAGCGATAGACGCCGGGCGCAATCGGGCCGATCGTCACCTGCCATATCCCCTGCTCGCCCCTCTGCATCGCCACGCCGCCGATATCTTTCATCACCACGTCTGGTGTGGCGTCCGGCGTGGCCTCTGGCCCCTCGGCCTGCAGCTTCACGGCAGTTGCCATTGGCGCCCAGATGCGGAACGTGACATGGCGGTCCGGCTGCACCTCAACTGACTTGAGCGTGTCGTTGGGCGTGGGCGGAGGCATTTTGAATTCCACTTTCGGCGGCTGGCCCGTCTGCTGCTGTGCGAACAGGCTGGTCCCCGTAACCGGTAGCAGCAGAATTGCAAGCAACATTGGCCCCATCGTCCTGAAACTCGTCTTCCGTGTCCTCACTGTTTTTCTCCATGCACATCGTTCGCCGCGTTGACGGCGGCCTCTTGACTCAAACCGTCAAACCCATCAGCGGATCGCTGATGCTCGCCTTGCCTGTTTCAACCCGGCCCGCGTAGCGAGCCTCAGCGTGTACGTTAACGGTCTTTACGGTAATGTCATACCACCCGTGTGAAGCGGTCAGGTCAAGGACCACCGCAATCGCCTGCCCCGGATCAACTGCTCTCTTTACCGGCCTCTGCTTGTAGGCATTGTCTGTGATCGTTACGGAGGCCTGCAGTTCTCCGTCGTTCTCGAGATACATCGCGATATTGCCCGTCAGGCTTCCGCCGGCCTGCTCGTATTGCAGAGAGCGCTTCACCGCGCGTCGCGCGCCGGGCCGGCCCGTGAAAGATCGATAGAAACCGTTGGGGCCGTGGACTTCAATCCTGTAGTGCGCCTCCGCAAACTGCGCCAGCGGGTATTCCAGGTTGAGCGTGTCGCCTGCTTTCAGCACATACGTCGCAACGCGCGTCGCCGTTTCGCCATGCTCTGCACGCAGGTTGCGCAGGTAAACATTGAAAGGCGCTCCAGCAGAGTGGGCTCCGTGCACCTTGTTGCCCGCGCCAAGACGCAGTGAGTAATGTTGCCCATCGGCGCTGAGCCCACCACTCGCGTACAGTTCGTACGGCAGCGCGCACGAGGGTCGCACGCCCTGCTCCTGTTGCGGCATCAACTGCGAGCCTTGCGCAGACGTGCCAATCTGCGCAGCCTGCTCCGCGGTGAGCTTTCTGAAATTCGACGGAATCTCCTTATCGCGCGCCTTCTCGATGCTGATGACAAACTTGTCGCGATTCAGAAACTCCAGCTTCGGCTGCTGCGCGTCGTGAGGTCGAAATATCGAGGTGAGATCGCCTGAAACCGCGCGGCGCCAGTCGCTTATGTTTTCTTCCCGCACTGTTTTGCCGAATTTTGCCTGAACAAACTTCTCCAGAAACATCAGAGTCGATGTGTGCTCGAAGACCTGCGAATTCACCCAGCCACCACGGCTCCACGGCGAAGCCACAATCATCGGCACACGAAAGCCCACGCCGATGGGGCCCGTGCGCGCATCCCTGGCCGCCACGCCCATGCGCAGCTCATCTTCCCGGTAGGTGTATTCAAGGCCCGTGTTGATTCCGGCGGAGGCGCCACCGGTCTGCGGACGCAGTGGATCGGCAGCGACAAACGACGGCGCGTGATCGAAGTAGCCATCGTTCTCGTCGTAGGTGACGATCAGGATCGTCTTCTTCCAGACTTCGGGATTCGCGGTCAGGATGTCCATTACCTCAGAGACATACCACGCTCCGTACCAGGGAGATGTCGGATGATCGGAGAACTTCTCCGGAGCAGTCAGCCATGAGACGGCGGGAAGCTGTCCCTCATTCACATCTTTGCGAAACTGGTGAAGAACATCGCCCCGGGGAACCTTCATGCTCTGTTTCCCGCCGCCAGCCTCGAAGGAGAGACTATCCAACGCGTGATAGTGCGGGTCGCCAAGGTTGGTGACAAACGCCGCGTGGTGCAGGCGCTTTTCCTCATTCGTCAACTTGTCATATCGCTTTTTGCCGCTCAAGGAAAGCGAGGCCTTAATCGCGGCAATGCGGTCGCGGATCGATGCCAGCGCTTCGGCGTGGTGCGCTGCCGTCACTTTATCCGACTGGGCGGCGATCTCCGATTGCAGCGCTTTTTCTTCGCCCTCAAGTTCGGAAATCAATCCTGTAGCGGCATCAGCGTATCCCACGCACGCCTCGGTGCTATAAGCGGAGAAATATTCGAGTGGGTTATCGCCAAAATTCCCCAGCCACGCTTCCGCCTCGCCGCGCAGCGTTGAACACGTGAGCTCATTCTGATAGCACTTCCAGCTGACGCCGGCATCCTGCAGCCGTTCGGGAAAGGTCTTCCAGCGCAGGCCGCCGCGGTCAATCTGGTTGTTGCGCATATGCACGCGTGCGTCAACGCCCTCCTGGTCGCGAATTGTCCCAGTCCAGAAATAGCAGCGATTCGGCGAGGTGCTCGTCATCACCGAGCAGTAGTGCTGATCGCAAATCGTGAAAGCATCGGCCATCGCGTAATAGAAAGGCAGGTCTTCGCGCGTGTAGTGTCCCATGGTGAGGGGCAACTCCGCGTATTCCTTCTCGCCGGAGCGCTTCGCTTCGATCCATCGATCATGCAGACCCTCGTTCCACGCATCCACCTGGCTATTGCGCGAGTGCGGCAGCGATCCCATCCAGGTGACGCGCGTGTCGCGAATATCAAGCCGCCATGGCGCATAGAAATTCCCCGCTCCGTCGCCCTGCGCAAAGACCGAGTTGCCATTCGCCAGCCGAATCGCCCGCGGATCATTGAATCCGCGCACCCCGCGCAGTGTGCCAAAGGCATGATCGAACGAGCGGTTCTCCTGCATGAGAATGACGACGTGCTCCGCATCACGAAAGGTCGAGCCCGGCGCCGGATCGATAGCGTACGCGCTCTGAATGGACCGCGGGATGAATCCCTGAGCGCCCGCGCCCCCGGCCATCATCGTCACGAATTTGAGAAACTCCCGCCTGGTGCGCATTCCCTTCCTTTCGGCTCGTCGTTCACAAGTCAAGGCATGCTTTCTAATTTGCGATACCAGAAGAATACTCTCGCTCCACACAGAGGTTTGAGAGCCTTTTACATCGCCGGGTGAAGAAACGGCGTCGACGCGACGCTGCGTTACACTCAGACAGCGAAACTATGAGCGCACTGGCAAAGCCTGATTATGGCGTAGACGCCCCGGGCGTCATGCGAAACCTTTTCCTCTTCGGCTTTGCCTGCCTGCTGATTGCCATTTTTGCTCCGCGTGTCGTGCACATTGGTCCTGTGGCCCTCAGCCTGCGCAGCTTCTTTTGGCCTGCGGGCTTTCTCATCGGCGAAGGCCTGCTCTTTCTTCTCTATGTGAAGTACGGCAAGTTTCGCCATCGCGACTTCATGCTCGGCATGCACACCTGGCGGGGCGACGAGCAGGTTCTCGATGTCGGCTGCGGGCGCGGCCTTCTACTCGCCGGCGCGGCAAAGCGGATCGCAGAGCTTAACGGCGGCGGCCATGCCACCGGAATCGATATCTGGTCGAACGAAGATATGGCGGCAAACTCCTCCGCCGCAACTGAACACAATCTTGAGCTCGAAGGAATCGCGCGCCTCTGCACGCTGGTGAGCAAGCCCGCCCAGGAAATGCCTTTTGCTGATGCGACCTTCGATCTGGTCGTCTCGAACCTCTGCCTGCACAACATCTATGACCGGGCTACGCGCCGGTCGGCGATCGACCAGATTGCGCGCGTCCTCAAACCAGGCGCAACCGCGATTCTCTCCGACTACAAGCTGACCAGTGAATATGCGGCTCAACTCAGCGATTTAGGCTTTGCCGTCGAGAAACGTCGTGGCAGTTTTTTGACTACCTTTCCACCATTGACGGTAGTGGTGGCCCGCAAGCCTGGGGGTGAGGGGCTCATTGCTTTGCTACCTGGCAATTGATTCTCGGAAGCCTTCTAGGCCCAGGCCACCCGGTTCCGGCCGCTCAGTTTGGCGTCATAAAGTGCCTTGTCCGCGATCCGCATCAGTTCAATTGACGCCTCGCCCTTCAACGGCGTCCGAACGGCCACGCCCAGGCTCACCGTCTGCAGCCCGGAGGCGCTGGTGGGATGAGGCAGGGCCAAGTCCACTATCGACTGCCGCACCGTCTCGGCAATTTCGCGCGTCCGCTCCAACGTCGCACCGGGCAGGATCATAGCAAATTCCTCGCCCCCGATCCGCGCCGGAATCGTTTGCGTTGCCTCGGCGATCCGATCGACCACCCCGGCGATCGACCGCAAGTACGCGTCACCCGCCGGGTGACCTGCGACATCGTTGTACTGCTTGAACTGGTCTACGTCGAGGATCATCAGCCCCAGGCACTTCTGAGTGGCCAATGAGTCCTCCCAGGCATGCGCAAATTGCAGATTGAAGGCACGCCGGTTCGGGAGACCTGTCAGCTCGTCCTTCTGCGCAAGGATGCGGAACCTGGCCTCGTTTGTAGCCAACGAGCGCTTCAGCGCGTCCTTCTCCTCGAGGATGGCTGCGACCGGGAACATCGTGAAGATCGCCACCGCCGCAAATACCTGCGCGATCACGATCCGGTGCAGCAACATGTGCTCGCCCTCAATCAGCATCAGTGGTCCGTGGCCTTTGATTGTGAAGCCGATCGCCATCATGGTTACCAAGAAAATGTTCACCACAGTCCCTGGAAGTCCCAGCCGGAAGGCCACCAGCAGAAAGGCGGGAAAGATAAGGAAGATCAACGGGTCCTGACCGTGGGTGAAGACGAAGGTCGTGATCACCACCGGCGCCACCAGCACCAGAAGCGTATGCGAGAGCTCCTGCCGGTTGAACATGGCGAAGAAGCCGGGCTGCTGCACCATGATGATCAGCGGCGCCAGAATCGCCATCCCCAACAGATCGCCCAGATACCAGGTTCGAAACATTTGCCACCATGGCGGCCCGGGCACCCGCAGCAGCGTCCAGAACGCACCGAGCGCGCTGGTCAACGCGGTCGCTCCCAGAACCGAAATCAGCAGAAAGCCGACCAGCGAGCGTCGCCGCCTGAGATCCAGCGGATACCCGAACCAGCGCGTCAACAGCAGCGTGGACGTGACTACCTCCACCGAATTCGCAAGCGAAACACCGAACGCCAGCGCGAACGGGTCGCCGTAGATCATGTCGGCGAGTGTATCTGCGGTTAATCCCACCAGAAAATACGGCAGCCACCGCCGCTTCGGCTGGGTGATCAGCAGGGAAAAGATCAATCCGTTCGAGAACCAGATCGTGGCAACGCCCTCTGACTGGTGCGACAGCACGATGCCTAGCCAGGAGAAAAACATTGCTACGGGCAAGACCCACGCCAGCCGAATCAGTGCCGCCGGCGTCCAGGAACCCTTATGCGTGAAGCCGTCCCATATTTCCCACAGCAGCCCCGCCATCCCGCTCGGGCGTGCAGCGGGAACGGACGGGCTTTCAGGGGCAACGGCTGCGCGGTTCGCGGCGCGTTCCTGGCTGCCGGGCGCAGTCAACGTCGATCTGTCTTCAACGTAGTGTTGTGGAGTCGCTTTCGTCACGGGGATCGTCCGCGGGCACTGAGGTTCAGATGAGTCTATCGTTGAACTCGCCACTCGCCAAGAAGAATTGGCTCACCATTGTGCCACAAGCACGCGCTATCAAGTTTTCCGGATAAAGCAAAACGCCCGCTGCTTGAGCGGGCTTTCGTGAAAGATAGCTGGTAGCGCTACCGGGAATCGAACCCGGGTTTTAAGATTGAGAATCTAATTGCTTACTCTATTGAATGAGTCGGTTACGAGTAGTCTATCGAATCGTGTGCCACTGGATGTGCCACCATTTCGATTTTTTGCGCGCCACAAGGGCGACGTCAAATGCCTTTGATTCTCCGATTCGTGATTTAAGAAGAGCGATTCTTTGGCTCGAAAACACTCGGACCCATGGGCAAGAAATTGCCAACTACCGGGTTGGCGGTTACTCGCCCGCAATCCTCGAATGCGATTCTCTACCGTCTCGATGATGCACTCATTGAGGGTAGTGATTTCGCTACGGTCGTCGAGGCCGACTGGCTGTATTTGGATCAGAACGGGAGCGCCTTAAGGGTTGCGCGCAGTCAGATCAGGGAAATGCGGAAGTCCGGGTACGCTACGAAATGGTATGCTCCGGGTGAGATTCCCCGTGACTCCCACGACCGACATCAGCCGCCGCACCGTCCTGCGCAGCACCGTCTTTGGCGCGGCAGCGCTCGCATCCGGCCTTGAAGGCGTCTTCGCCGCTCCGCGTGCGAGTTCGCCGAACATCCTCTTTATCCTCGCGGACGACCTCGGCTATGCAGATGTGGCGTGTTACGGGCGCCCTGATCTGCGCACGCCGAACATTGATTTGCTGGCCGCGCGCGGCACGCGATTCGTTCAGGCTTACGCCAACTCCGCCGTCTGCTCTGCGACGCGCACCGCGCTCATCACTGGCCGCTACCAGTACAGGCTTCCCATTGGGCTGGAGGAGCCGCTCGCCACTCACGAAGCCGGATTGCCTCCCGGTCACCCTACACTTCCCTCGCTCCTTCGGAAAGCGGGTTACGGCACAACTCTTGTGGGCAAGTGGCATCTCGGCACACTGCCGAACTACGGTCCTCTGCTGAGCGGGTACGATCACTTCTATGGGTTCCGCAACGGCGCCATCGATTACTACACTCACTCAAACGATCTCTGGGATGGCGATGTAAAGATCGAACAGGCCGGATACATGACCGAACTGCTGGGCAGTCATGCCGTTGATGTGATCAATGGCTACGCTGATTCCCGCCAGCCCTTCCTGCTTAGCCTTCACTTCAACGCGCCCCACTGGCCGTGGGAGCCGCCGGGCGACGATTCCGAGTCGAAGCGACTTGCACAGGAGCACCTCAGCCTGTTCGATTACGACGGCGGTTCTCAAAAGACTTATCAGCGCATGATCGAAGAGATGGACCTGCAGATCGGGCATGTAATCGAGGCTCTGCGCAGCCGGGGACTTGAGGAGAACACCATTGTCATCTTCACCAGCGACAACGGCGGCGAGCGCTTCGCGGATACTTGGCCCTTCACGGGCCGCAAGACCGAGTTGCTCGAGGGCGGCTTGCGCATCCCGGCGATCATCTCCTGGCCCGCCCGAATTCCCAAGGGCTATACGACAGACCAGGTCGCCATCTCAATGGATTGGCTGCCGACTCTGCTTGCAGCTGCGGGTGCCCAGCCAGACGCGGCCTTCCCGCCTGATGGCATGAACCTTCTGCCCATGCTTGCTCAGGGCGCGCCCGCCGTCCCGCGCAAGCTCTTCTGGCGCTATAAGGCGAATGCCCAGCGCGCTGCACGTGACGGGGATTGGAAGTACCTCAAGATCCTCGAGAACACGTTCCTCTTCAACGTCGTCAACGATCCGATGGAACGCGCCAACCTCAAGAAGCGGCACAAGGACATCTACCATCGCATGGTTGCCGATTGGTTCGCCTGGAACGCAACCATGCTTCCTGAAACCGACGATAGCTACACCGACAGCTTTTCGGGCGATGAGCTCGCCGATCACATCGGCGCCCGCAAGACCACTCACAAGGCAGACAATCTTCCGTCTGGGTCAACGCCAGACGACTAACCGCCGGGAGAGAACACGGGCCGGATGGACTGTGCCACAGGATGTGTGTGCCACAAGCACGCGCTATCAAGTTTTCCGAATAAAGCAAAACGCCCGCTGCTTGAGCGGGCTTTCGTGAAAGATAGCTGGTAGCGCTACCGGGAATCGAACCCGGGTTTTAAGATTGAGAATCTCACGTCCTAACCCCTAGACGATAGCGCCACAATGCAGGGGATGGCCATTGCGGCCACACCTCAACTCTAACAAAAAAGCGGCACTCTGCCAAAGGCGCGGGGGCAGTTTCGCCCGGGCGTCAGATGCCCAACTTGCGCACTTCGTCGTTGTAGTACTTGCGGTAGAGGATATCCCACTCCTGCGAGCCTTCAAGGATGATCTTGCGCTGCGAGGCGATCTTCGCCCGCGCGGCGTTGTCAATGGCTGCTTCCTGGGTCAGCAGTATCTCCAGCGCCTTGCGCGCCTCCTGCCGAATGGTGTTGCGGTCTTCGAGAAATCCAACCTCATCGATCTCGGCCAGGGTATCGGCGGCGGTGTGGGCCAGCTTGTTCAACTTGTCGCGGCTGATCCTCATAGCACCGCCTTGTACTTGCGCGCGAGCTCGCCCTTCACCTTCTTGAACATCTCGGCATACTGCGCGCCGCTCTTGCGCATTTCGTCGGAATAAGCGTCGAGAATAACCCGCACCTCTTCATTGATGCGGTCCTCGAGGGACAACTCCTCGATCAGGCCATTCGCCACGCGCGACTCAGTTCCCTTCAAGTCGCTGGTCGTGATCATCTTGGCGTCGATGAGATGCTTGACGGTTCGGCGGGCCAGATACCCGATGTATTCGCGGGAAAAGATCATGGGCTAAAAATTGAGGATAACGCATGGAACCACCGGGTGTACAACTGCACCGCGCACGGCGCAGGCACAGGGCCCTCACCCCCGGTGCGGGCAGCTCTTGGTGTTGACGCATCCATCGGCCAGCCGCAGCCTTTCCACAGGCCTGCCACCGACGAGGTGCTCTTCCACGATGGCCGCAGCGTCCGCCGGTTGCACATGGCCGTACCACACGGCCTCGGGGTACACCACCACTGTGGGCCCATGCTCGCACTGATCCAAGCAGCCGGATTTGTTGATGCGCACGCGGTCGGCAAGTCCTGCAGCCTTGGTGAGTTGCTGCAACTGCGTGTGCAGTTCGCTCTTGCCGTCGGCTGTACACGACGGCCTTGGCGCGCCTTCTGGCCTGGTATTCAAACAGACAAAAACATGATGCTCATAAGGGGGCAACGGAGATTCCTCCTGCTGGAATAGTTCCAGCTTAACCGGTTGGACTCACCTTCCCTGCCTGCCGGCGCGCTTTCCACATTTCACCGCGCTGCCCCAGCCCCATCTGAGAAAATGAATGCCTGACTATGAGTACGGATAACCTGCATTTGCTGAAAGACGACATGGTGGCCTTCATCGAAGGACACGGCCTTCGACGCCTGCCCGGCTACATCACAGAGGACATTCCTTCCGTTCTGTGGGAGAGCCAGGGAAATCCTGACGCCTGGAAGGATTTCGTTGAGATGGCCAAGCACGCGGGCGCGCCCTTCATCACCTTCAGCGAAATGACCCTCGAACGCGAAGATCTTGAATCGCTGGTCGAGGAGGCCGGGGAGATGAACTTTCCCGACGAAGAAGCCACGGAGCTTGTTGAAGCGCAGTGGCTGCGCAAATACGCCGGCATGGTGGGCTACATCCAGCTTGGATTTGTTTACCAGGGCATGGCTTTTCTGCATGAGACCACCACCGAGTGGTATGAGCGCTTCCAGTCGTTGCTTGAAGACATTGAGAACTTCCACGACATCGTCATCGACGAACACGATGACGAGGACGAGTAAGCTGGGTGGGTCCCACATCCCTCACAGATACATCCCCGCCAGCCAGGCATCGCTTACCTCGCCAGCGCTGGATCGTTGCTGAAGCTCATCCGCAGGAAGCCGAGGCCCTGGCAAAGACGGCACAGGTGCCGCAGGTGCTGGCCGAGTTGCTCGTTGCACGCGGCGTGACCCTGCCCGAGGGAGGCTTTCGCCTTCCTCAATCCGGACTCCTCCCATCTGCACGATCCCTTTCGTATGCATGGCATGGCCGTGGCAGTCGAGCGCCTTGAAGCCGCGATCGCGCAGCGCGAACCGATCCTGCTCTACGGCGACTATGACGTGGACGGCACCACTGCCGTTGTGCTGCTGAAGACCGCAATCGAAATGCTGGGTGGCGTGGCGCGCTTTCACGTGCCGCATCGCATCCGCGAAGGCTACGGACTGCAGGCGAGCGTGCTTGAAGAGGCCCATGCCGAGGGCGTGCGCCTGGTAATCACCGTCGACACCGGCATGCGCGCCTTTGCTGAAGCTCAAGG
Source organism: uncultured Acidobacteriaceae bacterium (assembly GCA_963839215.1). Taxonomy (GTDB): domain Bacteria; phylum Acidobacteriota; class Terriglobia; order Terriglobales; family Acidobacteriaceae; genus Telmatobacter. Next base: position 536,472 of record CAWITZ010000006.1, read on the forward strand.
CGGCACGTCGCCTGGGGCTCGACCTGATCATCACGGATCACCACCTGCCCGACTCACAGAATGCGCTGCCTGACGCTCTCGCGATTCTGAATCCGAATCAGCCCGGCTGCACCTACCCTGAGAAATCCCTCTGCGGCGCGGCAATCGCATTCAAGCTTGCACAGGCGGTGCTTGAGCGGCACGACGCCGCACGCGCCCGGGAAAAGATTCTGCCCAGCTTTCTGAAAATGGCGGCCATCGCCACCATTGCCGACGCGGTCCCTCTGCGCGGAGAGAATCGCACCATCGCGGCCCTGGGCCTGCGCGAATTGCGGCGCCCGGTAGGCATGGGGCTGCGTGCGCTCTTCGCCGCCGCGGCGCTCGATCCCGCGTCGAAACGGCTCACCGGGTTTGACGTCGCCTTCCGCATTGCGCCGCGCATCAACGCCGCCGGCCGCATGGACGTTGCCAGCGAAGTGATCGAGCTCTTCACCACGCGCAACCCGAAACGCGCGCAGGAACTGGCCGCGAAGCTCGAGCGCCTGAATCGCGAACGCCGCGACACTGAGTCCAAGGTGCTCTCCGCGATTGAAACAAGGCTTGCAGCCGATGAAGCTTTCGCCGCCGAGCGGCTGCTTGTTCTGGATGGCGAGGGGTGGCACCGCGGCGTAATCGGAATTCTCGCGTCGCGCGTGGTCGAGCGCACCGCCAAGCCTGCCCTCGTCGTTTGCGTGGAAGATGGAATCGCGCACGGCTCGGGCCGCTCCATTGACGGCTTCCCTTTGCTCGAAGCAATTGAAACCTGCGCTGACCTCTTTACCCGCTTTGGTGGTCACGCCTTCGCGGTGGGTTTTGCGCTGCCGGCTGAGAGATTGCCGGAACTGAAGCGACGCCTGAGCCTGCACGCTGCCGAACGCCTCGCCGAGCACGATCCGGAGCGGGTGCTGCAGATTCACGCCGAGCTGCCGCTCGATCAGATCACCACCGTGCTTGCCGGATGGCTGCGCAAACTGGAACCACTGGGGCACGGCAACGCCGAGCCGCTTTTTGTCGCGCGCAAAGTGCGCCTGCTCTCTGCGCCACGCCGGATGAAAGAGCGGCACCTGCGTCTCGAGCTTACGCAATCTTCTTCCTACGGCACGCATGGCGCGATGCGCGCAGTGGGCTGGGATATGGCTGCTCGCGCGAGCGAACTGGCTCTTGCCCAGGGCAGTTGTATCGACGTTGCCTACCGCATCCGCGAAAACGACCACCCGGAGTATGGCGGACTCGAAATCGAGATCGCCGGCATTGAACCAGCGAGCGCCTGAACTCAGCAAGACCCGCAACAGGACATGCGACCGGACACGCGAGAAGGCCCACGGCGAACCGTGGGCCTTGTCGTTTCTACATCGTTGTCTGGTTAGCGGCCTTTGCCGTGATCCCCGTGCGGCTGTTCATGCTCGGGGTGTCCCTGAGGGTGACTCTGCTGAGGCTCAGGACGACCCTGCGGACGTTGCTGCGGAGCCGAAGGGCGCATCCCCTGGTAGCTCGCGTGGTTGTCGCGATTGTCGTGCTGCTGGACCGGCCCGGGTTGCGGGCGGTACTGATTCGACGGCTGGTTATAGTGCGGCTGCATCGCGGGCCCACCATGTTCCTGCGGCCGATCGAATGCCGCGTTCGGCGGATGACCACCGTTGTTGTGGAAGTAGGCGTTGTGGTCGTTCATTGCAGAGTTCATGTGCTGCGTCTGGAACTCCGTGCGCTGCGTATGCTGGTCATGCTCGGCCATCCGCTCCTCGGGCCTGGGGTCATGACGAATGCCACCCGGGCCACCGCTGTAGGCCACGCGGCGATCGTTGATGATCGTGTTATGCACCACGACCGTGCGGTCAATATATGTTGTGTGGATGACACGTTCATTCACGCGCATCACCGCAGTGTTGTAAGCGAAGTTGTGGCCGTGCCACATGCCGCCGACAAAGCCCACGCCCATGTAGCCGAAGCCGTAGTTCACACCGCCGTAGTAGCCCACGTGGCGACCCCAGTAGCCCGGATGCCACATGTACATGCCGGTGTTGAAGCCCCAGTAGCCCGGCGTCCAAAGCGCGCCTTCATAGGGAGCCGGCACCCATGTGCCAGGAACCCAGTAGTAGCCGTCAGCCCCGTAGGACCAGTAGCCCGGCGTCCACATCCAGCCCGGCTGCGGGCAGGGCGGCTGCTCATATACAGGCAGCGCCGGAGGGGCGAACCCCACGCTGACAAAGACACCTGCGTAGGACGATGCGGGAACGAGCGAGAGCAAAAGCGCCATTAAAAGCCAGCGCGCTGAATTAAACAATTTCATTGGAGTTCCTCCAGTTCTGATACCCGGCCTTGCTTCCTGCCGGTGATTCTGTGCGTCGAGCGGCTACCGGCTCGCACGGGTCTCCGTAATTCGGAGCCTCATCAATGCCGCTTTCTTAGAATCGTGCGGCCAGACTACTCCTATGACCCCTTTTCTTCTAAGAAGTTGTAGCGGCACCCGCGTTACTTTGGGTTTCTCTGCGAATCATGAACCACAGCAGTTAAATGCATCCAGACTGGGCAGATGAAGCATCCGGCGATCCCTTGTCTGCGAGCGCAATTTGCAATTTTTCGCAACGTGTAGCGCATGCGCATGGCGATAGCTCGCTGGTAGACTCTCGTCATGCCGCGCGGCATCTTTATCACGCTCGAAGGACTTGACGGGGCAGGCAAGACGACGCAGATCAAGCGTCTCGCCGCCTGGATGCAAAGGCGCAATCTTGACGTCGTCGTCACGCGTCAGCCTGGAGGAACCGCAACCGGAGATCGCATCCGCGCGCTGCTGCTCGACTCCGCATCTACGCCGGTTTCGCCCATGAGCGAGATGGCGCTGATGTTTGCCGACCGCGCCCAGGCCATCGCCGAAGTGATCGAGCCCGCCCTTGCCTCCGGCCGCATCGTGCTCTGCGACCGTTTTACTGACTCCACCGAGGCCTACCAAGGCGGGGGACGCGAGCTGGGTTCGGTGCCTGTCCTTGAGCTGCACCGCCTGCTCTGTGGCAATCTCAAACCCGACCTTACTCTGTTGCTGCTGCCTTCGCTCGAAAGCAGCCTTGAACGTGCGCGCCGGCGCAATGACCGCCAGAGCGCCCAGGGCGGCCGGGATGAAGGCCGCTTCGAGCAGGAGCAGGACGCTTTCTTTCGCCGCGCCTGGCACAAGTACCGCGAGATCGCGGCGCGCGAACCCGAGCGCGTGGTGCTGGTCGAGGGCAACCTCGGCATCGACGAGGTGCACGAGCAGATTGTCGAGGCTGTCTCTGAGCGGCTTGTGGTTCCCGGCCTCCCGGCCGCGCGGTGATGGACTCACGCGCCGCTGCTATACTCTCGACGAGAAGCATGAAGATCCGGAACCGCCATCGTCGGGCATTGTTTCTGATTGCGGCCATCGCAATTGGCATTGCCCTTCTGCTGTTGCTCGTTCCGCATGCACATGGCGTCGACAACGGCGCGTGGCTTGCGGTTCTGCCGATCTTCTTCGTCGGCGTCATTTCCCCACTCAGCCTGCTCTCACCGCTGGCTGTGCTGCGCCCCAGTCGTACCCCGGAATCTCCAGTTCTGCCCGCCTCGTTCCAGCGGCCACCTCCCTGCCTCGCCTGATTTCCACGCAAATTGTCTGTCGCTGCTCGCTGTCTATCTATCGCTGAGCCGCGACGGATCGACCTTTTCAATTTGCCTGTTATCCGTGAGGGGACCCATGTCTGCTTTGGACCTGCTGGCGCTGCTTGCCGGGGCGCCTTTCGCCGCCATACTCGCTTTGCTCACCCATTACGTCGCCAAACGCACCGTTTGGAAGCACAACCGGCGGCGTGGGAAACCTAACCTGGGATTCTGTCCATCCTCTGCTGCCCTTGGCGTCGTCTTTCTCTTTGCCCAGGTTTTCGTGCGACCCAGTCTCGATCAAACGATCCATGCAATCCAGCATGAGGACGTGGACGAGCACGATGAAGGCGATCCGGAAGAACCCCGAAGGCATTTCCTCCGCCAACTGCGAAAAATCCGCCATGGCCGGCCGATTGACCGGCTTGTGCTGAAGCTCACTCCATCCGCGCCTACCCTCCCTCTCAAGAACTATGGGAAAATAGAATCTGGTGACGTATGACCGGCTCTCGAAACAAAACCGCGTGGCTCTGGGTGGCAATCGCCGCCATCTCGCTCGCGTCCGCCTCCCGCGCCATTGGGGGAGTGGAGAGCGGCGGTGTCTACGCGAATCCGGTACTGCATTTCCTGGTCAAGAGCCATAGCAGCTCGGCCGTGGCGCAAGCCGGCGTGGGGCGTTTTGCGCAGCGTGGCAGCTTCTTCCGCGACGCCCGAAGCGGCACCTGGATCACTTTTCTGCCGGTCTGCTTCGTCGGTCTTCTTCCCCTGAGCCTGCCTGCCGCCCGGTTCGTTCGCGCGCTGGGGCCGCTTCCCGCGATGCCCGCGCCCATATCGCTTTTTGAGCGTCCTCCGCCAGTTTTCGCTTAAGTTCCCTCGCCTCAGCGCGACTGCCATGCCGGCGCAGCGTGTATGCACCCCGGACGCATGGTCGCAATCGACGAAATTACACTGGAAAATTGGAGATTCAGCGTGTTGCTCGATAAAGCACTTACCAAGGTTTTTGGCACCGCAAATGACCGCATCCTCAAGCGCCTGCTTCCGATCAAGGACGCCATCAATGCGCTTGAGCCCGCGACCCAGCAGCTCTCAGACGACGAGCTGCGGGGAAAAACGGCGGAGTTCCGCGCCCGCATTGCCGCGCGGCTCGAAGGCATCACCGACGCTGAAGAGATCAAGAAGGCCGAGCGCGAGGCCCTCGATGAAATTCTGCCCGAAGCTTTCGCCGTGGTCCGCGAGGCTGGCTGGCGCGCGGTAAAGATGCGCCACTTCGACGTGCAGCTGATCGGCGGCATGGTGCTGCACCAGGGCAAGATTGCCGAGATGAAGACCGGCGAAGGCAAGACCCTGGTCGCCACGCTTGCCTGCTATCTGAATGCGCTCGCCGGCCGCGGCGTGCACGTAGTCACGGTGAATGACTACCTGGCCAAGCGCGACGCCGAGTGGATGGGCAAGATCTACACCTTTCTCGGGCTGAGCGTGGGCGTCATCGTGCATGACCTGAGCGACGCGGAGCGCCGCGAAGCCTACGGGGCCGATATCACCTACGGCACCAACAACGAGTTCGGCTTCGATTACCTGCGCGACAACATGAAGTTCGACGTCAAGGACTGCGTGCAGCGCGGTCACTATTACGCAATCGTCGACGAAGTTGATTCGATTCTGATCGACGAGGCGCGTACGCCCCTCATCATCTCCGGCCCCACGGACCAGACCACCGACAAGTATGCCCGCGCACGGCAAATCATTCCAAAACTGCAACTTGGCGAAGAGGTGGAGTGGAGCGACACGCGGCGTCAGCGCGAACTTGGCATCCAGCTCCACGAAGGACAGAAGTATTTCAGCGGCGACTACGTGGTGGACGAGAAGCACAAAACGATCGGCGTGACCGACGAGGGCTGGGAAACGATCGAAAAGCTGCTGGGCATCGACAATATCGCCGATGCGGAGAACTGGGATCTGAAGCACTACGTGGAAACGGCGATCAAGGCCAACGCGCTCTACAAGCGCGACGTGGACTACGTGGTGAAAGATGGCGAAGTGATTATTGTGGACACCTTCACGGGCCGCCTGATGCCCGGGCGCCGCTGGAGCGATGGCCTGCACCAGTCGATCGAAGCCAAGGAAGGCGTAAGCATCCGCAAGGAAGACCAGACGCTTGCAACCATCACATTCCAGAACTACTTTCGCCTTTATCAGAAACTGAGCGGCATGACCGGAACCGCAGAAACCGAAGCCGCGGAATTCGAGAAGATCTACAAGCTCGAGATCGTTGTGATTCCAACCAATAAGCCGCTGCTGCGCGTTGAAAACTCCGACGTCGTTTTCCGCACGACGAAGGAGAAATACAAAGCCGTTGCAGACGAAATTGCCGAACTGCACGCGAAGAATCAGCCGGTGCTGGTGGGCACAACGTCGATTGAGAAAAGCGAGCTGCTGTCTGGCATTCTGGCGCGCAAGGGCGTGCGCCATACCGTGCTGAACGCCAAGTTCCACGAGCAGGAAGCGCAGATTGTGGCGCAGGCGGGCAAGCCCGGCATGGTGACGATTGCCACCAACATGGCGGGCCGCGGCACCGACATTCTGCTGGGCGGAAACGCCGAATACATGGCGCGCCAGGATCTGGTGAAAAAGGGCCGGGCGCGCGCAATCAGCGTGGCCGAAGGCACCATTAACCCCATGGCTCCAAAGGGGTTTCTTCGCTTTTACTACCAGGGACAGGAATTTGAAGCCACCGAGGGCGATTGGGCCGAAGTGATCGCGACTTATTCCGATGCCGCAAACCTGGAGCACGACGAAGTGACCGGGGTGGGCGGCCTGTTCATCCTGGGCACCGAGCGCCATGAGTCGCGGCGCATCGACAACCAGCTTCGTGGGCGCGCGGGCCGGCAGGGCGACCCTGGGGCCTCGCGCTTCTATCTCTCTCTTGAAGATGACCTTATGCGCATCTTCGCCAAGCAGTGGGTCAGCACTCTGCTTGAGCGCCTGGGCATGGAAGAAGGCGTCCCGATCGAGTCGCGCATGATTTCAAAGCGGATTGAAGGCGCGCAGAAGGCCGTGGAAGCTCAGAATTTTGAGTCGCGCAAACACCTGCTTGAATACGACGACGTGATGAACAAGCAGCGCGAGGCGGTCTATGGCCTGCGCCATCAATTACTTGAGGCGGTTGATCAACGTGAGCTGATTCTTGAGGACTATGTGGGCGGCCTCCTGAGCAGCGCTCTTGACGAGTTTGCCGGCGAGAATGTGCGTCCCGAGCAGTGGAATATCAAGGGGATGGAAGAAAAGCTGATGGGCCAGTTCGGGCTGGACCTGGCGGCTTCAGGCGTCGAACCGGAGCAGCTCTCGCGGCATGAGCTGGGCGACGAGATTTTTGAGAAGCTGAAGCAAATCTACGAGGGGAAAGAGAAGATTCTCGGCAACGACACGATGCGCTATCACGAGCGGATGGTTATGCTTAGCGTGATTGATGGGTTGTGGAAGGAACACCTGCTCTCGATGGATCACCTGAAGGAAGGCATCGGGTTGCGGGGCTATGCGCAGCAGGATCCGCTGGTGGCCTACAAGAAGGAATCCTTCGACATGTTCGAGGCGATGATGCTGAAGTTTCAGGAAGATACGGTACGGTTCCTCTTCCGGATGCAGATTCTCGGACCGGACGGCCAGCCGATCAACGCAGCGCCTGAGCCGCAGCGCACGGTGCCTCCGGCGCCGCCGGTTGAGAGCGCCGCGCTGCCCATGCCGCGGAATGGGGCAGGGTCTGGTAATGGCTTGCAGCCCAGAGAGATAGCGGTTCCAGTGCGGCAGGCTTCGACGACGATCGATGCGCTGGAAAAGGAATTTCACCGCAAGAAGCAGCGGGAACTTGCGGCTGCGAGCCGCGCTGGCGCGGGCGAGGCGAGCCAGCCGACGCAGCGGATGACCGGCGACAAGGTAGGGCGCAACGATCCGTGCCCGTGCGGGTCGGGCAAGAAATACAAGAAGTGCCACGGCACCGATAAGTAGCTAAAAATACAGGGTTTGGCGAAATGATTCGGGCCCGGCCAAACCCTGTCTTCCTTATTGTTTCAGCTCAAAATTGATATCGACATTCTCGGTGGATTCCGCCTCGGCAGGGGCGAATTTCCAGCGGCTGACGGCGTCTTCCGCGGCGATGGCAAGCATGCGGTTGCCGCGAATGGTTTTGGTTTCTCTGACCTTTCCGTCGGCGCCTACGGTGACCGCGAGCGTGACGATGCCCTCAACCTTAAGCCGTTTTGCAACTTCAGGATAGACAGGCGCGACGCGCTGCCGGATGGCGCGCTGTTCGGCCCAGGAGGGGAGGGCGGAAAGCGCCAGAAAGCTGGCGGCGAGTAGGATTTTCGCAGTCTTTGTCAGGTGTCGATACGCGTCCATTGCGCCTCCGCAGATGGTTTTATCGGCGGCAAGGGGCGCGACATGAACCTGTCCTCAGCGGGGCACAGGCGGAGACCACAAGAAGTGTGCATCTGAGGCGACCTGATTTTAACGGGATCGGTGGCGGGACGGCAGCCGGACGCCGCAAAGGGGTGTGCAAGTAAGCTGACCAAAAATGCGACTGAAAAAACGTCAGGATGGGGAGCAGGCAGAGAAGGTCAGGTCTTGCGCGTCCGAGTGATTCGCTTCGCGCCACAGATCGAAAAGGCGCCCGTAGCTGAGAGTCATGTAGTCGGCCTGGCTGACGCCGAGGCGCGGGGCGGTTTCGTCGATCCAATCGGGTGGGCCTTCGAGCTCGGCGAAATTGCCGATGGGGGTTTCATCGAGGACGCAGTGCCCGCGGCCATCGGACCATTCAGTGCGCCACTTCTCGTAGCGGAAGGCGGCAACGAGGCCGAGCGAGTGGAAGATTCCTGCGAGGACTTCGCCGTCGGCGACCTCGGTTTCAGTTTCGACGCGGTGCTTGTGGCGGTCTTCGGCGGGGCCGACGTCGGGCAGGCGCTTGTGGGTGAGGATGCAGCGTTGGCCGTAATGGCGGATGCGCAGAATTTCGGTGTGAGCGCGCATGCGACGGTCGGGCGTGTCGTAGAGGACGTTGCTTTCGAATGTGCGCGGCGTGTCGAGGTTGAATCCAGCGGCCTTGAGCTGCGCGGTGAGGGCCGCGATGTCGTGGATGCGGAACTTGATCTCAGTCTCGATCGCCACCGGTCGAGTATACGGCAGCAAAGCAAAACAGGGCAGAAAGGCCCGCGAGCGGTGACAATAGGCTTGTGAAGACTCTGCGGCTTGAAGTAGATCCGGCCTGTCTCGATAGCAGCGAGGCGCGCGTCGCCATTGAGCGCGCGGCGGAGATTCTGCGCGGGGGCGGGCTGGTGGCGCTGCCGACGGAGACGGTCTACGGGCTGGGCGCGAATGCTCTCGATGCGGAGGCGGTGGCGCGGATTTTTGCGGCGAAGCAGCGACCCGCGTGGGATCCGGTGATTGTTCACATCGCGGGGCCGGTACACGACAACCCGATGCTGGCAAATCTTGTATCGGAGATTCCCGCAGCGGCGCGGAAGCTGATGGAGCGCTTCTGGCCGGGGCCGCTGACGCTGCTGCTGCCGCGCTCTGGCGCGGTGCCCGATGCGGTGACAGCGGGGCGGGCGCTGGTGGGCGTGCGGATGCCGGCGCACACGGTGGCCTTTGCGCTGATTGAGGCGGCGGGGGTTCCAGTGGCGGCGCCGAGCGCGAATCTTTTTGGCCACACCAGTCCAACAACCGCGCAGCATGTGCTGGACGACCTGGATGGGCGGATTGATGCGGTGGTTGATGCGGGGCCTGCGGCGCATGGCGTCGAGTCGACGGTGATTGATCCCGGACAAAACCCGATGGTGATCTACAGACCGGGGGCGATTACGCAGGAGCAGATTCGCGAAGTGGCGGGGCCGGTGGAGATTTTTAAAACGGCGGATGCGCTGAGCGCAACACCGCGAGAGGCGCTGCCCTCGCCCGGCGTGGGATTGCGGCACTATGCGCCGCGGGCGCGGCTGGTGCTGATTGAAGGGCCGTTGGCGGAGATGCGCGGGCGGCTGGCGGCTATGGTGTCGCGGCACGCGCAGGAGCGCGTTGGGGTGATGCTGCCAGCTGAGGTGGGTGAAGATGGCGCGCTGGGTGGCGCGGCGGTGTATCGCTGGGGAAGATGGGCAGCGCCGGAAGAGCTGGCGCGCAGTCTTTACGCGGGATTGCGGTGGCTCGATGCCGAGGGATGCACGATGATCGTGTGCCCGCTGCCGCCGGGAGACGGGATTGGCGCGGCGCTGCGCGACCGGCTGCGCAAGGCGGCGGCGAAGGATTCGGCCTAATTTGGCCAACCACACGATATGATCGGCCAATGAAATCCGTATTAGGATTTGCGCTCGCTCTGCTTGTGCTTGGACAGGTCAAGCAAACCGTCAAGCAGACCGCCAAGCAGACCGAGATCGCGCAGGATCGCAATCTCATCGTCGGGGCCTGGAGCCTTAGCTCGTACGAACTTCGTCTGAAGCCTTCGGGAACAATCACGACACCGTTTGGACCACACCCTGTGGGCCGAATCCTCTATGAGGCGAACGGCCAAATGTCGGCCCAACTGATGCGTCCCGAGATGACGGCCTTCACGAGCGCCGACCCGCTGCGCGCGAGCGATGAGGAAGCCGGTTTGGCCTGGAGGAACTACATCGGTTATTGGGGCACGTACACGATCAATGTGAGAGCGGGCATCATCACGCATCACATCGAGGGCGGCTGGTTCCCAAACTGGGTAGGTCAGAATCAGACGCGCGCGTTCAAGCTTTCTGGAGACACCTTATCGCTTGACGCTGATTCGCCTGCCTGGCACGCGCACCTCACATGGAAACGAATTCGGTGAAGAGAACTCCCTAGCCACCACGGCGATAAAGAACTCGCTTCCGCCGCGCGGGCCAATCGGACCCGCGATCAATTTCGTGGCACAGAAGTACACGAGCATTCCGGTTCCCGCCGCGCCTGATATTGTTCGGTGTATCGACAGATCCTGTGAGAAGTTCGGCCAGCGATTTTCTGCGACCGCTTGAGAAGAGTTCGGGTTGGCTTTGGTCGAGGAAGAGTGGAGAGGGCTTGATGTTGCCGACGATGACGTGCTGGGAACTGGTGAACAGAATCCACTGGATGCTGGGTGAGCGGCACAAAGACGCCATGTACGAAGGCGTGGTCACGGGCGGCGATGAAGATGCCGTGACGGGCATTCTGGTGGCCAACGAGCCCTCGGTGGAGGCGATTCGCCTTGCTGTTGCGAGCGGGAAAAACTGCATCGTGTGCAGAGAGCATCCCTTTTACCTGTTTGGCGAGTATCTTTCCGCGGGATTGGCGGATGCCCTGGCGGATGATCCCGTTTTCAAGGCTAAGCGGCAACTGATTGAAGACCATCACCTGCTGATCATCCGGCTGGCGGCTCTGTGGGACACGGCGAGACCCAGGTGGTTTTCAAGCGCGCTGGCGAGGGAACTGGGCTGGGAGCCGGAAGAGGAGAAGCCCGGCGATCAAAAGTCCGGCGGTCAAGACTCCGGTCAATGGACGACAGCCTACTGCAACATCCCCAGGACCACGCTGCTGGAGCTTGCGAGGTTCGCATCCGCGCGCCTGGAAGCAAAGATGCTGCGCATGGTGGGCGATCCGAGTCAGCCGGTCACGCGCGTTGCGGTGATCCATGGCTTCGCATTTCCCACGCTCGTCCTGAACAGGCGCTGCAGGATCGCGCGGTCGACTGCATCCTCACCGGAAACACGCCTGAAGTGGACCACTGCACGACCTACATTCGGGACATGATTACCGCCGGCCGGAAGGTCAGCCTTGTGCAGGTCGGCTACGAAAAGTCCGACTACCCCGGCACTGTGGAGCTGACGAAGTGGCTGAAGAGCATCTTGCCGGGTATGCCGATCGAGGTGCAACCGCCTGCCAGCGAGCTGTGCTGGTTTGCGTGAAGTGCCACTCGACACAGGGGGAAGAGCGGGGATGACAATGTCGATGTCTCGAAGGAAGTTTGGCCAGGGCGTGGGCGCCGCGATGTTGCTGCACGGCGCCCTTGCCCGCTCGTATGCCACAGCGGCGGCGCGGCTGACCGCGCACGAGGTTGCGCAGCGGATCTTGAACAAGGTGGCTTCAGAAGGATTGGATTTCAAGTTTCCCGGGTTAGACACAGATACCTTCAAGTACGGCGATCCCTCAACCGCAGTCACGGGCATCGTGTTCACGTTTCAGGCCACCTTCGAGGTGCTGAAAAAAGCGGTAGAAGCGAAAAAGAACTTTGTGATATCGCACGAGCGAATGTTCTGGGAACAACTCGACGATCTTAGAACCTTGAAGCAGGATGGGCCTTTTGAGCAAGCCAGCTCGCTGGAGACCGAAGGGGTCTTCCTGGAAGCGGCAGTATTGCGAAGCAGAATGGCCTGGTGGTGTGGCGATTCCACAACCACCAGCATCTGCTGCGGCCGGACCCGATCATGGCAGGATTAACCGCAAAGCTGGGATGGCAGAAATACGTGGTCCCGGTGCAGGGACAGATGATCGGTTTCGCCTACTCCATTCCCGAGACCTCTCTTAGAGATGTTGCGCGGCATGTAGCGCAGTCGATTGAGTCACGAGATGTGCGGGTAATCGGAGATGCGAACCTGCCTGTAAGACGGGTGGGAATCGGCGCGCACAAACTCATAGAGATCCTGAAGCCGCTGCAGAGCAGCGATGTCGTGCTGATGAGCGAGCCCCAGGATTGCGATGCGTTTCCCTATCTTCGCGATGGGATCAGTCTTGGCTTGCCGCATCCAAAGGGCCTCATCGCGATTCCCCACGAAAGGTTCGAGGAATGGGCAGAGCAGGACGCGCCTGCATGGCTGCGGCCTCTGGTTCCGGAAGTGCCGATTGAGTTCATCTCCGCCGGCGATCCGTATTGGATTCTGCCCGGAAAAGCTACTTAGAGCGCGCCGTCTACTGCGCGTTTTCGCCGAGCTTGTACATGTACTTGATGGCCGATTTATAGATAAGTGTTTTGTCGCGGCCGCGGACCTTGAGGGTGTGTTTGTCGTACCACTCGATGCAGCCCTCGACGCGGTCGCCATCTTCAAGAACGATGACCATGGGCGTTTGCGCTTGAATCTGCTTTTGCAGATAGAAGAGCTCGGCCTGCCTGTACGCCTCCTGATCGTCGGCGGGAGCGTAGCGGGATAAATGAAACGAAGAGGGCGATTTGCCGCCTGTGCGCGGCAGGGGGAAAGCGCCTGGCATTCCGCGATCGCGTTCGATGCCGGGCAGCGTACCTGAGTTAATCATTGTTGCGATCCTCTCTGGGGGTAGTGAGGTTCGAAGTGCACAATGCGAGTGAGTCTATCTATGAAAACGCAAACCACCCGTGTTATCCGCCTGGAGGCCGGAATGGATTGCGAACGATATGCGATTGGCCCGGGTCTGGACTGCACCAGGAGTTACTGCCCGCGCCGAAGTCGGTCGAAGGTTTCCTGATTGTACCCCGAAAAGATGCCCGCCGATGAGGAGGGGTTGCCTTTTTATCCTAGCGTTAAGAAATTGCGTGGAGAGAATCGTTTAGCGTTCGGAAATACTGACGGCCATTGCGTCCAGTGAAAGCGAACGCAGCAGGTTGCGGCGCATTCCCTGCTCCACTTGCGAGAGGGCACGGGCGGCTCCATCGATCCAGTCGACGGTGAGGCCGCTGGCGAGTTTTTCGAGCTCGGCGGCGATATCGATGTTGCGCATCAGGGCCGGGGTGCCGGCCACAACGAGCAGCAGATCTTCAACGAGGCTGCCGAGGGCGCGCAACAGGCCAATGGTTTTTTCCTGTCCGTCGGCCCCGGCGCGATAACTCTCGGTTGCGTGGAAGAGCTGGGAGTAGTCGGGCTCGCGAAGCGCGTTGCGGAGGATGATGAGCGCATCCTGGCGGCTGGTCAGCCAGACTTCAGGGTCGAAGGCGAGGGCGCGGCCTACCGCTCCCTCAGCGAGGCGGGCCACCAGGGCGCGCTGCGGGGGCTTCAGCTCGGGGCGGCGTTCGGCGAGCAGTGTTTCGATTTCCGCTGCAGGCAGGGCACCGAGGCGATGCAACACGGCGCGGGAGCGGATAGTGGGCAGCAGTTCCTGGGGATTCTCAGTGAGCAGGATGAGCGAGGCGTATGCAGGCGGCTCTTCGAGCACCTTGAGAAGGCTATTGGCTGCCTCTTTCATAAAAGCCGACGCCGTAAAGATGGTGATGGAACGGCGCGCCTCCACCGGGGGACGATACCAGGCCGCGTGAATGACCTGGCGGACCTGGCCGAGCTTGATGAGCAGCTGCGGCGGGTCGGGCGGAACGATGAGCACGTCGGGGTGCGTCTGGACAAAGATGCGGGTTTCGCGCTTGTCGGCGTCGCGCATCTCGTCGCGGGCGGCAACGGCCTCGGCAACGCGCTCGTCGAGGTTGGCGGCTTCGCCGATGCGCTGGCAGTTGCGGCAGTGGCCGCAGTAGTCGGGCAGGCCATCGGACTCAGTAGGTTGAAGGCAGTTGACGGCGCGGGCGAGCATGAGCGCGAGGGTGTATTTGCCCGCTCCTTTGGGCCCGGCAAGGATGAGCGCCTGGGGAAAGCGGCCGGTGCGCACGCTTTCGCGCAGGCGGGAGACGGTAGCCGGGTTGCCCAGGAATTCGCGGAAGCTCACAGAAGTGAGTTTATAGCGTTGACGGCGGACCGCGAAGGCGAGGGGCCGGAGCGAAAACGGCCACATTCAGAATCCCAGGCGAAGGCCGGAACATCAACGTCACCGTACAATAAAGAGAAGAAAGCCGACGAACGAGAAGAGAGCCGACGCGACTGATGGCCGACCAGGCAGAGACTTCCCAGAGAAACAAGCCGGCAAACGAGGCTGCGCAGAAACCAGACTCGCGCAAGCCCGAAGACGACTCAGTCGGCAAGGTTTACGACTCGCGGCTGATGCGGCGGCTCGGGCGCTATCTGCTGCCTTACTGGTGGCAGGCGGCGGTGTCGTCGATTGCGGTGTCGCTGAAGTCGCTGAGCGACGTGGCCGGGCCGCTGCTGGTGATGGTGGGCATCGACCTCTACTTCCCGACCGGGCCGGAAGCAGCGCGCTCAATTGAAACGCACAACTTTGGGATGGTTCACTGGCTGACGCGCCGGCTGAGCACCGACCCGATCCATGGCATTACGCAACTGGCCGTGATCTATCTGTGCATGCAGATTTCGGCCTATCTGTTCGAGTTTGTCCAGACATACCTGATGCAGTGGACCGGGCAGAAGATCATGTTCGACCTGCGGCGCGAGATTTTTCGCCATATGCAGAGCATGCATGTTGGCTTTTATGACAAACACGCAGTGGGCAGGCTGGTAACACGGCTGACGTCGGACGTGGACGCAATCAACGAAATGTTTACCGGCGGCATTCTGGCGATTGTGGACGACTTTTTCACGCTGTCGATCATGGCGATCGTGATGCTGGCAATCAACTGGTGGCTGGCGCTGCTGGCCTTCGCGGTGCTGCCCATCATCCTGATGGTGACGAGGCTCTTTCGCAACAGCGTGCGAGAGAGCTACCGGCGGGTGCGCACCGCGATTGCGCGCATCAACAGCTTTACGCAGGAGCATGTGACGGGGATGCGCGTGGTGCAGCTATTCAACCGCGAGCAGCGCGCTTACGACGACTTTGAGGCGGTGAACCGCCAGCACATGGTGGCCTTCAAGGACACGATTTTTGCTTATGCGCTGTACTACCCGGCGGTGGAGCTGCTCTCAGCAATTGCGATTGCGCTGGTGATCTGGCGCGGGGGCTTTGGGGTGCTGGCGGGAACGGTGACGATCGGCATGCTGGCGAGCTTCAACATGTATTCGCAGCGCTTCTGGCGGCCGATCCAGGACTTGAGCGACAAGTACAACATTTTGCAGGCGGCGATGGCGGCGTGCGAGCGCATCTTCAAGCTGCTGGATACGCCACCGGAAATTGTGAGCCCGCTGCATCCGCGCGAGGGCGACGGCAGCAACCGCATCGAGTTCAAGCATGTGTGGTTTACCTACCAGAAGCTGACGCCGGAGCAGGCGGAAGAACTGGCGAGCGCGACGGCGAGCCCGCGGCCGAACGAGGCGCTGAGCGCGATCAGGGATATCGAGTGGATATTGAAGGACGTCTCGTTCACCGTGGAACCGGGCCAGACGATGGCGATCGTGGGCCACACAGGCGCGGGCAAAACGACGCTGACGAGCCTGATGATGCGTTTCTACGACGTGACGGCCGGGCAGATTCTGCTGGACGGCGTGGACCTGCGCGAGCAGAACCTGACGAAGCTGCGCCAGCACTTCGCCGTGGTGCTGCAGGATCCATTTCTGTTTACGGGCACGCTTGCGGAAAATATCCGGCTGGGCAACGATGCGATCACCGACGGCAGGCTGCGCATGGCGGCACGCGATGTGAACGTGCTGGATTTCATCGAGAGCCTGCCCAATCGATTTGAGGAGCCGGTACGCGAGCGCGGCGGCTCACTCTCGACAGGGCAGAAGCAGCTTGTGAATTTTGCGCGAGCGCTGGCTTACAATCCGCGAATTCTGATTCTGGATGAGGCGACGTCGAGCGTCGACACGGATACGGAGCTGCGCATTCGCGGCGCGCTGGAGCGCATGGTGGAAGGCCGCACGAGCGTGCTGATTGCGCACCGGCTTTCAACGGTGCAGCGGGCGGATACGATCCTGGTGATGCATAAGGGCCAGCTGCGCGAGAAGGGCTCGCACCAGGAACTGCTGGCTGAGCGCGGTCTCTACTGGAAGCTCTACCAGCTGCAGTACAAGGATCAGGAACAACACTTGGAACGGCAACTGGGCGACGGCGGGCTGCCGCTCGGCGAGCGCACGATTGCGCCTGCGGTGTGAGGTATCCCTTTTTCCCGTGGCCGGGATATGATGAACGAGCGCAAAATCCTGAGTTGGCGGGCTTTGCGGCCTGAGCTGGTGAAACGGGAAAATGAAGGAATCGGAAACAAGACAGGTCGAGCTCTTCGACACCAGCCTGCGCGACGGGCTGCAGCAACCGAATCTTGAAATCTCCGTGCCGAATGCGGTGCGGTTTCTTGAGCGGATGGGCGCGTTTGGCGTTCAGTATGCCGAGATCGGTTTTGCCGGCGCGAACCAGTTTGTGGGTGAGCTGACGAATGCGCTGACCGCGGCCGATACCGGGGCGATGAAGCTTGCGCTTTTTGGACGGACGCGCGGCCGCGGCATGCACGTCGAGGACTGGCCGGACGTTCAGTTCATCGTGAAGCACAAGCAACGCATTCCGGTAGCGGTGGTGGTGGTGAAGTCGCGCCTGCTGGATGTGACGCGGTCGCTGGAGACGACGCCGGAAGAAAACCTGCGGATGACAGGCGAGACGATCGCTTGCCTCAACGACCACGGCCTCGAAGTGATTGTGGATTTTGAGCATGCGATGGATGCCAACTGCGGGCGTCGCGAAAATGGAGCGGCGTGCGAGCCTGATTTCCACGAGCAGAGCCTCGAGTATTTTCGCCGGCTGACGGAGCAATGCGTGGCGCAGAAGGTGAGCCGCATCGTGATCTGCGATACGACGGGCGGAGCGAGCCCCGAGGAAGTTGCAGGCGTAATCGGCGGGCTGACGCGGGAGTTTCCGGCGACGCGGTTTGGCTTTCATGGGCACACGGATCGCGGGCTGGGCGTGGCGAACACGCGCGCGGCGATTCTGGCGGGCGCGGTGCAGGTGCAGGGCACGCTGCTGGGCACGGGCGAGCGCTGCGGCAACGTGAACCTGACAACGGTAATTGGCGGGATGCAACTGCGCGGCGAGGCGGAGTTTGTGTCAGCCGAGGCGCTGACGGGGCTGACGAGCCTGGCGCATGCAGCATACGGGGCCTTCGGGCTGGACCCGCCGCACGGTGCGCCGATTGTGGGGCCGGGCGCCTTCGGCACGTGGGCGGGGATGCATGGCAGCAGCGAGCGCAAGAATCCAGGCGCGTATCTTTGGTGCGATCCGGCGCGGGTGGGCTCGACGCCGATCATCGGCGTGAACCGGCAGTCAGGCAAGGCCAACATCATGCTGCTTTCGGAGACGCTGGGTACGCCGCTGAATTCGGCACAGGCGCAGGCGCTGATTGATGCGAACGGGGCGATGATCGAGGGCGGTGGTTTCACGGCGAGCGAAGTATCGTTTCGCCTGGCGTGCATGAGGGTGCTGAAGACGCTGCCGGATCGCTTCAGCATTCGCAGCTGGCGGGTCTTTGACGAATCCGATGAGATTGGCAACCGCTTTGTGCAAGCGTTCATGACACTCTCACTGGGCGTGACAACGGTGACGACGAGGGCTGAAGGTGCGGGCCCGGTGGACGCGCTGACGAAAGCGATGCGGCGCGAACTGGAGAAATGGCATCCAGCGCTGATGGAGATGCGCCTGGGCACCTTCAGCGTGACGGCGCTCGATGTTTCGGCACACGACTCGGCTGCGTATGTGCGCGTAACGGTGAGCTTCCACGCCGATGGACAGGAACCGTGGACGACGGCGGGAGTGAGCAGCGATATGAACCAGGCCGCGCTGATGGCGATTGTGGACGGCTTCAACTACTGGCTGCTGAAACGGTCAGGAGACGCCGAGGCTTTGAGCCAGAGCGCTGTGGGTCGAGCATCGGCATCCTAGCAGCGTGGTCCGGGGCAGCGCATCGGAACGCCCAAATTTAAAGGCAAGCGATGAGCACGCATGGTTCTTCCAGCGCCGACCGCCAATCCGTGTCTCTGCCGGGAGCCGGCAGCGGGCTGCTGCCCTGGCTGGTTGCGGTCGCGTTCTTCATGGAGTCGCTGGATACGACGATTCTCAACACGGCTGTGCCCACAGTATCGGCCGCGCTGAATGTGACTCCGCTGGCGATGAAAGCGGTGCTGGCGAGTTATACGCTGAGTCTCGCCGTCTTTATTCCGATCAGCGGATGGATGGCCGACCGGTTTGGCACGCGGCGGGTTTTTGCTTCGGCGATTGGGCTGTTCACTCTGGGCTCGCTGCTATGCGGGCTCGCCATCAACATTCACGTTCTTGTGGCATGCCGCATTGTGCAGGGCATGGGCGGCGCGCTGATGGTGCCGGTGGGCAGGCTGACGCTGGTGCGCAGCTTTCCGAAGTCGGAACTGGTGCGCATCATGAACTTTGTGGCCATACCGGCTCTCGTGGCGCCGATGCTGGGACCGATCGCGGGCGGCCTGATTGTGGGCTATTTTCACTGGCGCGTGATTTTCTTTCTGAATATTCCCATCGGGATCGTCGGGCTGGTGCTGGTGTATTTGCACCTGCCGAATTATGCGGAAGCCGATACGCCGCCGCTCGATGTGATTGGCCTGATTCTTTTCGGCTCGGGAATCGCGCTGCTCTCCTATGTGCTGGAAGTGTTTGGCGAGCACACGCTGAGCGGGCGCGAAATCGGCGGCCTGCTTGGCCTTTCCATAACGCTGCTGGCGGGGTACTGGATTCACGCGCGCGGGCTCGAACATCCACTGTTGCAACTGAGGCTCTTCAGCATTCGCACCTTTCGCGCCGCAGTGAATGGAGGCCTGTTTACGCGGCTCGGCATCGGGGGCGTGCCGTTTCTGCTGCCGCTGCTCTACCAGACCGGCCTGGGCTTTACGCCGATTGAGTCGGGGCTGATGATCATGCCGCAGGCGGTTGGCGCGATGTGCGTGAAGGTAGTGCTGCGACGGACGCTGGCGCTCTTTGGCTACCGTGGAGTGCTGGTTTCGAATACGCTGATCATCGGCGGCCTGCTGGCGCTGTTCGCGACGATCGGGACACACACGCCCATTTGGGTGATTTTGGTGCTGGCTTTTTTCTACGGTGGATTCACCTCGCTGCAGTACACGAGCATGAATACGCTGGTCTACGCGGATATCACCGAAGCCGACACGAGCAGCGCCAGTTCCATAGCCAGCACGATGCAGCAGCTTGCGATCAGCTTTGGCGTTGCCGCTGCCGGACTGACGACGGCTTTCTTTGTGCCGCACGGCGAAAGCGCGAACCCGGCGGAAATGATGCACGGCATTCATTCGGCGCTTCGCTTTCTCGCGGCGCTGACTGCTGTGTCGACGCTGGTGTTTGCCAGCCTGAAGCGCGGAGACGGGCAGGCAATCAGCAACCAGAAGACTCTGCCGCAGCACCATCCGGGCGGATAACGGTGGTGTTTGCCAGCCTGAAGCGCGGAGACGGGCAGGCAATCAGCAACCAGAAGACTCTGCCGCAGCACCATCCGGGCGGATAACGGAACACGAAGCGTTGATGCCGATTTCAGTAAATGAGCGTCTGACCTTCGCGGCAGGATTGCTGGCCTTTGCTGAACTGGATATCAACGACAAATACAAGGTTCTGGAGCAGAAATGCTCGCTCACCGCTGAAAGCAAGATAGTTCAGGCATCGCTCAGCCCGGAAGATCGCTCCCTGCTAGAATAGAAAAGGCCGCATCGCGCGGTTTTTCATCCAAGATTGATCTCTCAACGCGGCCCGCGCGGCCGAACCCGAGCAAAGGAAATTTACCCCTGTGAGCCAGACGATACGCAATATCGCCATCATCGCCCATGTTGACCACGGCAAGACTACGCTGGTAGACGCCATGCTGCGCCAGTCCGGCACCTTCCGCGCCAACGAGCAGGTGGCCGAGCGCGTCATGGACTCGAACGAGCTTGAGCGCGAGCGCGGCATCACCATCCTCGCCAAAAACACGGCCATCAACTATGAAGGCGGCAAAATCAACATCGTCGACACGCCGGGCCACGCCGACTTTGGCGGCGAGGTGGAACGCGCGCTCAAAATGGTCGATGGCGTCATGCTCCTGGTCGATGCGGCCGAAGGCCCGCTGCCGCAGACGCGCTACGTGCTGTCGAAGGCGCTTGAAGCCAAGCTGCCGCCTATCGTCGTGATCAATAAGATCGACCGTCCCGACGCGCGCCCGCAGGAAGTGCTGAACGAGATTTACGACCTTTTTATCGACCTCGATGCCGAAGAGTCGCAGCTCGAGTTTCCGGTGCTCTACACCATTGCGAAGTCGGGCACCGCCACCACCGATCTCGCCAAGCCTGGCGAAGACCTGAAGCCGCTTTTCGATTCGATCGTCTCGACGATTCCCGCGGCGGTTGGCGACCCAGCCGCGGCGCTCCAGATTCTCGTCACCAATCTTGACTACTCCGATTACTTCGGCCGCATCGCCATCTGCCGCGTCATCCAGGGCACGCTCCACGCCGGCGACGAGGTCAACATCTCCAAGCGCGACGGCTCGCTCTACAAAACGCGCATCACCAAGCTCTTTACCTTCAGCGGGCTCAAGCGCAGCGAGATTACCGAAACTGTAATTGGCGACATTGTGGCGGTTGCCGGAGTTGAAGGCATCACCATTGGTGAAACCATCACCAGCCTTGAAAACCCCGCGCCGCTGCCGCTCATCATCATCGACGAGCCGACGATCGCCATTCAGTTCAGCGTCAACAACGGCGCCGTTTGCGGGACGCGAAGGGCAGTACGTCACCAGCCGCAATCTGCGCGAGCGCCTCGAAAAAGAACTGCTCACCAACGTCTCCATCCGCGTGGAAGATACCGGCTCGCCCGACAGCTTCAAGGTTCTGGGGCGCGGCGAACTGCAGCTCGCGATTTTGATCGAGATGATGCGTCGAGAAGGCTTCGAGCTCATGGTCGGTCGGCCTGAAATCGTCACGCGCTTCGGTCGACGGCGTGCGCATGGAGCCCGTCGAGCACCTGACCATCGATGTGCCCGAAGAGCACACCGGCGTAGTGATTGAAAAGCTCGGGCCCCGCAAGGGCGAAATGACGAAGATGCACAACCATGGCTCAGGCCGCGTGCGCATGGAGTTCCGCGTGCCCAGCCGCGGCATCATCGGACTGCGCAGCGAAATGCTCACCGAGACGCGCGGCACCATCGTCATGAACGCGCTCTTCGACGGCTATATTCCCTACCAGGGAGAAATTCCGCAGCGCCCCACCGGCGCGCTCATCTCTGACCGCCAGGGCACAACGACAACCTATTCGTTGAACGCCATCCAGGAACGCGGCGTTCTTTTTGTCGGCCCCGGCGTCGATGTGTACGAAGGCATGGTCATCGGCGAGCACTCCCGCGACAACGACCTCGACGTCAACGTCGTCCGCGAAAAGAAGATGACGAATATGCGCGCATCGAGCGCCGATGATGCTATCCGACTGGTGCCCCACAAAGCACTGAATCTGGAGCAGGCAATCGAATTCATCGCCGACGACGAGCTCGCCGAGGTCACGCCCAAATCGCTGCGCCTACGCAAGAAGATTCTGCAGGCCGAATCGCCGGCCCAAGCGCTGGGAGAAGGTCGAAGCGTAGAACTCCGTCCTGGCGCTACAGCCTTCTCTTCGCTTCCAGCACGCGCTCCAGCGCTTCTTCAGCCGTGGCGCCCACGCTTGAGAGGTGGCCCATCTTGCGTCCGCCGCGCGGCGCGAGCTTCTCATAGAGATGCAGCCGCACGCCCGGCACGCCAAGCGCCGCCTCAAAATCAGGCTTGTTTTCGAGCCACAGATCGCCCAGCAGATTCACAATCGCGCACGGCGAAATCATCGTCGTTTCGCCAAGCGGCAGATTGCAGGTCGTCCGCACCAGTTGCTCAAACTGGCTGGTCGCACATCCGCGCTCGCTCTGGTGGTAGCTGTTATGCGGCCGCGGAGCAAGCTCGTTGACCAGCAGCTTGCCCTCGCGCGTCACAAACATCTCCACGCAGAGCAGCCCTTCGATCTCAAGCTTTGCCGCAATCGCTGAGGCCAGCGCCTCGGCGCGCAGTTCGAGCCCCGGCGTCAACTCCGCGGGGAGGACGCTCCACGCCAGAATCTGATTTTCATGGTGATTGCGGGCGGCCGGAAAACTCATGACGTCGCCCGCGGGATTGCGCGCCGCCATCACACTGATCTCGCACTCAAGATCAAGGGCCCTCTCTGCCACCGCCGGCTGCCCACCCAGGGCCTGCCACGCCTGTGCAGTTTCCCGTCCGCCGAGGTAATCCGCACCTGGCCGCGCCCGTCGTAGCCGCCGCGCCCAATCTTTAGAAATATGTTGCGCATGGAGCGCGGCGACGGCTTCGGCCAACTCGGCCTCGCTTTTCACAACGCGAAATTCGCCCACGGGAAAGCCGTTCTCCGCGAGCCATGCCTTCTGCAGCGTCTTGTCCTGGATGATCCGGATGGGTTCAACACCGGGCCGCAGCGGCGCAATCGCCGCGACTGCGTTCAGCGCGTCAATGCCAATCTGCTCGATCTCGAGTGTGACCGCATCTGCGCCGGTCGCGAGCCGCCGCGCCGCTTCCACATCGTCCCAGCGGCCGACGATCGTCTCATCCACAACCAGGCTCGCGGGGCATTTCGCTTCGGGATCCATCACGCGCACGCGGTAGCCCATGGTGCGCGCGGCCATCGCCGTCATGCGGCCAAGCTGCCCGCCGCCCAGGATTCCGATCACTCCGCCCGGCTCGACAACCTTTGTCGTCACGCGGGCAGCTCCTGCTTGAGCACTTCTCGTGTGCGGGCCTTGCGCCACGCTGTCAGCCGTTTGTGCAGCGCCGCATCTGTCGTCGCCAGCATCTCGGCCGCCAGCAGGGCCGCATTGGACGCACCCGGCTGGCCGATCGCCAGCGTGCCCACCGGCACACCCTTCGGCATCTGCACAATCGAGAGCAGTGCGTCCAGGCCATTGAGCTGCGTTGCCGCAACGGGAACACCGAGCACCGGTACCAATGTCTTTGCCGCCAACATTCCCGGCAGATGTGCTGCGCCGCCCGCGCCTGCAATAATCGCGCGCAGTCCGCGCCCGCGCGCAGCTTCTGCGTACTCAAAGAGCCAGTCGGGCGTGCGGTGCGCGCTCACAATTTTCGCTTCGTGAGGAATCTCCAGCTCACGCAGCACATCGACGGCAGCCGACATCACTTCATAGTCGTTCTTGCTGCCCATCACCACGCCCACCAGCGGCTTCACGTTCATGCGTCTGATTATAGGGTGCGCAAACTCTTTGGGGCTCTACCTTCTGAACCACGCTTCCACGGCCACCTCAATTACCGCGCCCAGCACGCTGGCAGCCGCAAGAAAGCCTTTCGCCCGCTGCCAGCTCTGCTCATGCCGTTCCATGCGCCGTTCCAGTTCCACGATGCGGCCGCCGTTGCCGTCGCCCATCAGCGCCGTCATCTGCGTCTTCAGCACGCTTAAATCGCTCAATACCTGCGCCTCAAACTCATTCATCATCCGCATTCACCGGACTCCATCCAACACCTCCGCAGCAGCATTCATCACGCCGAGAGGTTTTCGTCGCTGGGGTGAATTATCCCAGCGGCACATTGAAAATCAGTGCCGCCGAAAACTCCGAGTAATTCGGCGGCGTTGCGCCGTCAAACATGCGCACGTAATACCGGTCGCTCGCCGATACGCGCGTAAAGCTCATCGTCGCCTGCGACCCGCGCAGCACCAGGTCGGTATCCTGCCCGGCCATGAAGCAGTTATCCCGCCGCCGTATCTCGAAACCGCCGCCGCTGGGCGCCGTAGCGCCGGCGCTGATTGTCACCGTGCTTCCGCTCATCGCTGTGACGGCCAAACCGCTCAGATTCGCAAGCAGGGTCGGCAACACGGTAGCAGGAAGCCAGGTATCCGTGGGCACGGTTGCGCTGGTTTTGATCGCGAGATCATCTGCCCAGTCATTGGCAAACGCAATTGCGTACTCCACAAAATCGGGCACGCTGGCGCGATAACTCACCGCCACCGCCCGCACCACCACCTGCGCATTCAGGCTCGCCGAGGGAGCAGTCAACTGCAGCGCATCACCCGGCCACACATCGGTCGCAAAGCTCATCCGCGGACCTCGATAGGTTCCCTTCCAGGCAGCGGTTGCGCCTGCCGCAACCTGCGCCAGCGCCTGAGCCGCGTTACGGCAATCCTGCGAACTGCGCGTCGCCGGGCTGCTTACCGAGCCAATCCAGGTGGACACGGCGGGCAATCCAGCCGCAGCAAGCGCCTGCTGGCTCGCACTATTCACGGCGCGGCCCACGGCCCTTTGCACCGTCCTGTAGCTCACCGCTATCTGCATGCCCACCGGCGGCGTGAAGCCATTATTGAAAATCAGTGTGCCGGCGCTTTCGATGCGGCACTCCGCAGCCTGCGCCACGGTGCCCACGCGCCGCGTCACGGGATTTCCGTTCGTAGCTGTTGTCACCACCCAGCCCGAACCCAGGTTGGTCAGGTTCAGCGCGCGCATGGAGCCATACAAATTGCTGCTGCTGGCGGCAGCCAGTGTGCATGCGGCCGGCAGAGTCGTAATCGATCCGTCATAGAGCGTCACCGGCATGCCGGCTACGCCATTCACAAACTCCTGGATTTCAAAGAGCAGCCTGGCCGGCGCGGTATTCGTCTCCCCGCCAAGGGTCAAGCCTCCGCCATCGCCGTAGGTGCGGTAGATCGCGAACGCCCTTTCACTTTCCGGGCAGTGGACACGCAGCCGCAGAGCATACTGGTTTGCCGGATTGACCGCGTAGCTTGTGCCCGAGGCCGTGCCCCGCACCAGCGGCTGCACACTGACCGCGCCCGTGCCTTGCTGTGCCGCCACGCGAAAACCGGCAATGCATGTCTGCTGCGTGTTCAGCCCTGCAAAAAAGCCTGCCAGCACTCCGTTGCTGTTCGTTGCCAGGGTCACGCCGGTGGCTTCCAGCAGCAGGGTGCCGCCCATCTCGATCGGATCAACCCAGGCCAGAATCGTCTGGCCGTCAATCCCGTTGCCGCCCTGCATCGCCAGGCCGCCTGCACCCAGTGCAAGATAGCCTGCGCCGCCGGCATTGCTCCAAACGCGCGGATCGATCTGGCTCTCGTTAAACAGCTCATGCACGAGCACAGTGCGGGAGGTCGGCGGAGCATACGCTTCTTCAGAGAGATAAAACTGCGTCGTCACTCCATCGCCGAGAAAATATTCCGTCACGTAGGCGGCCGGCTCTTTTTCGCCGCACACCGTAAAGTCATTGGCAAGCGAGCGTGCCACGCGCGCCGTCAGTGAGAGGCCCGACAGCTCGAGACTTCCATCTGTCTCGTTCAGCGCGTGCAGGGCGGCAGGAATCGATGCCAGCGTCAGTGCGCCGTTCAACGCGCGATAGGTAGCCCGCGCAGCGCTTGCCACTTCGCCTGCGCTCTTGCTCCACGAGGCTCCCGCTGCCGGCGCAAAGCTGCTTACGGTCGAGGCCAGCGTCAGCCCCTGGGTTGAAAGTGCAGGCAGCCCCGTCTTCGTTACCAGCGACGTCACCAGCGATCCGGCGGCTTCACTCGCCGTGTTCGTCCCCGGCGCTACGCCTGCCTGGTCGAGCAGATACTCATCGCTCACCGCCTCGATCGCGATCCTGTACCGGGGGCCTTCCATGGCCACGCCCGCGTACTCGGGCAGCGGAGTGACCGCGATATAGCCGGTGAAATAAACCGTGCCATCATCGCCCGTCACGGCAACAGAGTGGCCTCGCTGCGGCATCGCAAGGCTCGCATTTGACGGCAGACTCAACTGGAACTGGCACACCGAGGGCTCGTTCAGCGTTCGCTCAATCGTCAGCGGATGCGCCGCATCCAACGCTGCCGTGTAGTCCTGGCCCTGAATCTTAATCTCCATCGCGTCCCCTAAATCAGCGCATTGGCTGCGGGCAGAAAGCTCCTGTAACACACCACGCGTTCGCCGTCCAAAGCGTCGGTCACCGGCAGCGCCAGAAACTTTCCCTTCAGCAGCACGCGCTCAAGGCCGCCCTTGTTTTGCGCATCGAGCGGTTGCGCTTCTTCTTCTGCGCCGCCAACGCTCTGCAAGCGTGGGTAATGGAAATAGACGCGCTCGCCCTGGCTACCCTGCATGGCAAACAGAGCCGACCACTCCTGGCAGAAGCTGCCGCCCTCGCGATCCACAAATCCCGTGAGCGCCTGCAGCTTCGCGCCTGCAGCCGGCGCACCGCCCGGCAGCGGCTCGGCCAGCGTCACTGTTGTGCCGCTCACCTGGGCCACAGTTGCAACGTTGAAGGTCACGCGCCGGATGTAATCCACATCGGTGAGCGCCTGCCGCACGTATGCTCCCGCAACCGGCGTGCCCACGTAGCCCGTCTGCCCCGTGTAATCCACATCAACCGCTACCATTGCGCCCGCGGGGAATTTCGCCGCATCGGTCGCCGTCAACACGATTGCCGATGCCGTCGACCCGCTCTGCACCGCAACCGCCGTCACGGCCTGCGCACCGTCTGCGGATGCTGCCGCTCCGCTGGCTGCCGCCAGCAGGTTCATATGCTGCGCGCCGGTTGCCAGCGCCATCGTCAGCTTTGTCCAGCTCAGGAAAGCGAAACTCAACTCGGCGCCAACCGTCTCGCGCACCTGCACAAGAGCAGCCGCGGGAATTCCCGTCATCACCGCCGCGCTTCGGCTCGCCGACTTGCGCTCGAAGCCTTCAATCCATCCGAGATCGATCCACGGAGAGGGCGGCGCATCGAGGTCGAAGCCGCCCTGTTCGGCAGCATCGAAGATCACCGGCGTCTGCGCGGCACGATTCACCGGTGCGAAATACGCGCGCACCCGGCGCGTCACCGGCGCCGGTGCTGAAAACCACTTGGCCGCCATCTACTCCCCCTGCTCCTGGTAGCTGTACACAACCACCTTTGCTGAACGGCTCAGACGCTCGCGCTGCGCCACCGCCGGCGTAAATACCGGCTCATCCCAGAAGACCTGGGTCAGCATCGTGGCCGGCGACTGTGCGGTGTAGTTCATCTTGGGTGTTGAGAACGGCTCGAGCATCGCGATTACTTCCTCATCCATCGCGCTCAATGCGCGCCCGCGGTCAAGCCCGCCAAATGCCTGCGTACCGCTTGTCTGGTAAACAATTTCGCACCCCTGCGCCGCCATTGCCGCTCCCAGGTTTTGATCTGCGCCCAGGCCATTCCACCGCAGCACGAATACGTCGCTCGGAGCCTGACCAAACGGCGCCTCCGCCTCTTCCACCAGGATCCCCGGTCGCAACGTCCCGCGCAGCAGCACCGTTCTCTCAGGATTGATCGCCGCCAGTCGCGTACGCAGCGCAACATAAAACGAATCTTTCGCATTCTGCATTGAGAACTCCGTTCACTCCCCTACCTCTGTGAACTGCACACTACGGACTGTTAACTACGAACTGCCCGCGTTATCGTCAGATCGACGCCGGGCTCGCTTCGCGCAACAGCAGCCGGTACAGATACACCTGCCCGAAGGCTTCATTTGCTGCGACGCCCTCGATCAGGTAATCCTGCCCCGCCACTGTCACCGCAAGCGTCATCGCAAACAGCGACTGCGCCGAGGCAACATCTATCGCGCTCAGTTGCTGCTGCACGCTGGTTGCAGAAACCAGCAGCTCCCACTGCGATGCGCCGCCCTCTTTCCACGAAGGCCGCTGCCTGCGCATCACCACCGGGCTCACCACCAGATCTGTAAACGTCGTGGTCACCAGTCCCACTTCTGACTGGTTCGTCTCAGTGTTCGTGCCCGTCACGCGCAGCAGGGCCGTCGTTCCGGCTACGCTCCGCAACAGCGCATCTGCCAGCATGCGCGGAGCGCCTACCGGATTCCGCGGCGCCGTATCGCTCATCGCTCACCCCAGCCTGTTCGCCACATATGGACGCAGCCACGCCTTCACCGTCTCGTCCACCAGCGAACTTGAGAAATAATCCATTTGCATCGTGTCCATCTTCGTCCGGCTCGTGGTCAGCGCCGGCATCGACTGCGCGTTGCGCACAAGCTGCGCGCACGCCGTCTTGACGTCATCGCCGATCACCGCAAGGCCGGCAGTGTAGGTCACCTTCACTTCGCTGAACGGCAAACCCATCAGGTTCCAGGGCAGAAGCAGCTCGCCCGTGCTGGTATCGCAATCCACCGTGCTTGCATCGATCTCTGTCCACTGTCCCGGCAACGCAAACACCAGTGCGGCTTCCAGCATTCCGGCATCGGCTGTTTCGCCGCGCCGCGCCGGCGCATACCGCCCTTGCACGTCCACCAGTGGGGAGGATGCCGTGCCCAGCGGAGTCAGCGGCAGATAGGTCAGCCGCACCGTCTGCGCACCACTCGTCACGCGCAACCGCTCTGTGTACTGCGTCACATTCAGATCCGGCCGCCGGCAATAGCTGTTGATCAGCGCCGTCGCTCCAGTGACCCAGTCCGCCGTCGTTCCATCCGGCAATCCGTAATTCGCATAATCCGCCGGCTCAAGATACGCCATACCTTCCCCTTCAAAAAACCAGGGAACAGAGACGAGGCTTGCTGCTCCCCGGTCCCTGTTCCCTGCTGCCTGTTAACCAGTCTTCGTTCCTGTTCCCTGATCTATCGATCCACGAGCACCTGGTAGTGGGCATAATTTGCGCCCTTCACCACCAGCCCGCCAAACTTCACCGCCACGTACTGCTGCGCCAGTGAGCCCGGAACGCCAAGCTGGAAGATGCGCGGAGTGGGATCGCCCAACCAGTGATATTCGATCAGGTCCTCCGTCACGATGTACGCCGGCAGCACAGCGGTGCCCGATCCCGGCGTGCCCGTGTAGCTAAGGCTCCAGTCGGGAATCAGCGGCAGATCGCCTGCCTGCGTCGACAGCATCTTGACGCGCAGGCCGCCGGTGACCTGGTCACTGTTCAGCACCACGTTGAACTCCGTCTTCATTTCGCGGTCGATCAGGTCCAGCAGCACGGGGTTGGCATAGATGGCCGTGGGCCGCACCTGGAAGCCGTTGTTGGCCACCATCTGGGCAACGGCGGACTTGATGCCGTCCACGATTGAAGCTGAGGTGCCGATGGTGGTCGTCTGGCCGCCTCCGGCAATCTGCGCAATTGCGCCCATGTACTGGTTCGTCGTCGGCGAGCTCAGGCTGGTGTCGTTGCCGTTCCACAACGCAACATCGTGCGCCAGCATCACGCCGCTCACCGTGTCCACCAGGTCCTTGGCCTGCAGATATGCAAACTGCTGCTGCTGGTGACCGAGCTCGATGTCGAAGAGGTTGTAATTGATCTGCGAAACAACGGCCTTCAGCGGCACGCTGCGCTCCACACGCGTCGGGCTCACCACCACAGGCGCAATGCTCCGCGGATTTACAAACCCTGCGGTCCCCGGGTTCGGCAATGCCGTCTCCTCGAAGAAACGCGAGGGATGCCCGGTCGCCGGAACCTGCTTGATGCGCTGCCCGAACGGGCTCGATCTCCGGCAGATGTCGAAGATCTCTGTCTGATACAACGGAACCTCGACCGCTCCTGGCCCGATGAAATCTGCTGCTGCATGAATGTCTGCAAACGATGCGTTCATAAATCTCTTTCCGCCCCTCGGGGCCTTGTTCCTGTCCGTGCGAATTAAGAAACGCGAACGGCCCTTCTGATCCCTGATTTTTTAGTCCCTTGCTTCTAAGCGATCGATCCCGCTCGCAGCAGCTGGCTCTTCACCGCGATCCTCTGCTCGAGGCTCAAACCCGCGAGAGCCGCGTCCAGAGCTCGCACTTCCACCGGCCCATCGCCAATGCCGTGCTTGGCCAGCATTTCGCTAGTGGCCGCGGGAACCGTCTTGCGCAACGGCTGTGCAACCGCGCGGGTGCCGCTTGCTTTCAGCTCTGCGAGTTCCATTTCCGCCACTTCCAGCCGCTCGGCCAGTTCAGCCTCCCGGCGGCTCTGCTCCACGGTGGCCGAAATCTTTTCCACCTCGCCTGCAAGAAGGCTCTGCCGTTCCTCGATCCAGCGCAGAGTCCTCTCCAGAAAACTCGCGGCAGCTTCCAGCCGCTCCGCAATATTGCTTTCTACCTGTTCCATCGATTTCCTTTCGTGGGAATGCCGTTCCAAACCTTTGCGCGAGTGCCGCCTTCGCCGACTCGCTGCTTTGTTGCCAACACGTCGCTTTTTGCTAGCTCGCCATCCTGAAGCTCGTCGAGCGATACGCAGCCTTCTCGCGCAGTAGAATCGCCGCGCCTGTGAACGTCACACGAGTCAGCCGCCACATATCCGCGCGCATATCTTCCACACGCGCATCGGCCAGCTCATAGCTCATGCCCATTGCCCCCGGAGCGTGCGCGGCAATCGCTTCCGCCGCCTCGGGAAAATCCCGCGCGTAGAGATAGCCCTTCACCACCAGTTGATCGCCCGCCAGCTTCGCCTCCGTCAGCACGCCGATCTTGCACCGCGCATCATGCCCATCCCATCCCGGCTTGTAATCCACCGCCATGCCCAGCAGGGACGGCAGCGCCTGCTCCGCCGCTGCGCGCGTTAGCACTACGCGATGCCCGCGCGCCCCAGCCGGAGCTTTGTCGCTCGCCCGGTCCACCACCGTCAGCACGCCCTCAAATCCCACCCGGTTCGGGTGCCCCTCCACATGAGGAAACTTCACCGCCATTGCTTCCAGTCGCATCCGCTCACTCCGCCAATCCTGCTAACTCTGCTCCGCTTCCAAAGCACACACCTCGCCGACTGCTAACCTGCTAACTGGCTGTCTCGCTCCTTTACCGGCCCCAGTCCCCGCATCGCGCGCACCTCATCGATCGTCAACACCCCGGCGTTGAGTAGCTGCACCTGCACCGCCAGTTCCGTTGCCTCGTCACGCGCGTTCAAATCGTTAAAGACAAACTCGAATTCGTTCCACCCGATGCATTTGCTGAAGAGATCCCGCGTGATGTGTCCTGCGATGAGCTGCGCCAGCGGCTGAATCGCTCCGCGAAACGCCTCATCGGCCAGTTCGGCAGCCGTTGAACGGTTCACATCGCCCTCAAGCCCCAGCAGCATCGGCGGCAAGCCAAAGGCATTCGCCACCATGCGAATCAGAAATTCCTGCCACGCCAGGCGCAGGTCCGCATCCGTGCCCTGCGCGAACCGCAGCACCTCCGGCTTCTGCTCGGTTGAAAGCAGCGGAACCCGCCCCGTGCCCTCGATCTCGTCCTGCCACCACCGGATCAGCCGGTCATGCTGCGTCGGCGTCGCCTCGTTGAGCCACAGCGCATACTGTGCCACCGCATTCGCCGCCAGCTTGCCTGCAAACCGGTGCGCGCTCAGAAACTGGTTCACCGTCTCGAAAGCGACCTCCAGCGGGCCCAGCCCAAAGGGAGTGAAGCTCCGCGGATTCATCCGCACATACATCAGTTCGTCATCGCGCAGGTCCACGCCATCAATCTGGCCGGTAATCGCCTGCGCATAGCGCGGCGTCTCCGGCTGCCCATCCCATTTGGCGTTGATCCGGATGGATGCGCCATCCACGGCCCACAGCATCGCCGGCCGCTCCGCGTCCCCCGTCGCCTCCATTTCGATCGCGCCATAGCCGCCCGTCAGCGCATCCTCAATCACCTGCTCGATCAGGGTGCGAAAGCTGTCCACCCCATTCGGTTCCTCGAGCGTGCGACGCAGCCCCCTCAGCCTCTCGACGACGTCCGCCACATCGCCGGGCCCGAAGCCACGCCGCACGCGCACCTGCCAGTCCATCGCCGCGATACGGTCCTTGATCACGTTCATCGCGCGACGCACGACTGGCGTCTCGGCAAACTTCCGCAGATTTGCAGGCGTCGGCTTGGGCAGCAGCCGCCCCGCGCCCATCTGCACCGGGCTCAGTACCGCCGGCAGCGCCAGCGTCTTTCTGCCCGCCTCCGCTGCAGCGTCCACGTCGGTCTTCCCTCCGCCGCGCGTTGCCTGCCGCCACATCTCCCGCAACTGCTCGCCAACCTTCACGTGCACCTTCCTTTTTTCCGCACAACAAAAAAGGCACAGTCCGCAACGGACCGTGCCTCGTAATTCCTATCGTCGTTCTTCAGTGATCAGCGCTGTGCATCACGCCGATCCGCTCTCAATCTCTCAACAAAACCAATCCTACCGAAAACACGAACAATTGCTCGCAAACCGCGCAAGCATTTTTTCGTGACGGGCGGCGAACTGCTCAGCTGTTCGGTGGATCCTCGTCCATCTACACTCTCAACTCCCGCCGCGCCGTCTCCGCCACGCGTCCCAGGTCGCTCGTCGTCAGCACGCGAATCGCATGCTCTTCCATCGTCTCGACGCCAAAGCGATAGAGTGCCATCCTGTCGGGCTCTTCCTCGCTCGCTCCCAGCTTCGCCGCAGGCTCTACAATCGCCGTCAATTCGAGCTCCGCCTTTTCCACGCGCAGCACGCCCTCGCGCAGGCTCGCCGCAGAAAACGCCAGCACCTTTGCCATCTCCACTCCCGGCTCAAGAGTTACGGCGTGAAACATGCGAATAATCCCATTCGGCCGGTAGCCTGCATCAATGCGTAGCGGATCACCCGGCCGCGTATATTCCGAAGCAGCAATCCGCTTGCGCATCAGCTCCCACACGCCAGCGCGCTCAAACTCGCTCCGCATTCTTGCCTGGATCGCCGCCCGCCCGCTCAGCCTCTGCGTCCGCTCCCGCGCCGGCGGATCGACATAGAGCTTCATCAGCTCATCCACGCCTGCGGCCATGCTCTCGGCAAGATACGCCTTCGGTTCCGTCATCTGCACGCTCAGGGAGAGAGACTCATCGAGGATTCGCTTCAGCCGGGCATCGGCCTGCAGCATGCTCCGCAACTCCCCTTCGATTCCCTCCAGCAGCGCAGTATCCGCATCGGGATCGAGGCAGCGCACCCGCCGCCAGTCCCGAGTGAAACGGACTTCCGTGCGACCCGCGGCATCGCCGCCCACCGCGCCGCGCAGAATCACGCCGATATGCACGTACTCGTTCCGAACCGCGTCCGGCACATACCGCAGCAGTTGAAACTCGCACGCTATCCGCCCAGCATCACCCGCCATCTACATCACCGTGCCCATGCTACCGCCCCACTGGCCCGCTTGCCAGCCTGCTTCCACATCTTTCCCACTAACCAAACCCCATTTGGGAAATGGCTTCCGGTCCGACTTCCCGAACTCCTCAATCAGCTCGCGGATCCGGCTCCGCCGCTCCAGCAGTTTCTCCACCAGCGCTTCCATCTCGCTCAGATCGCCACCGTACCACTCCGGCGGAACCTCGTTGGCCGCAGCCCACACCGTCTCCGCCTGCATCGTCTCCATGCGCGTCAGCCACGGCTCAAACGACTCCCACCCCGTGATTTCTCTGTACACCTGGTTGCGGTAGTAAACGCCCCGCAGCGGAGCATTCTCAAACTTCCACTCGCCCGCATGAAAGCAGTATCCGAAGTCGATGAAGACCGCGCGATACCGGCGTTCCCGAGCCTTGCGCACAAACACCGCCTGCCGGCCATTCGCGTTCCCCGTCCACTTGTCGAGCGCCAGAATCCCCGCAAATTCGCCCACATTCCGCAGCTCGCCCAGTTCATTCTCCGGCAGATAGTCCACCACCTGCCCCGGCATCAGCCCGCCCACAAACCGCGAGCCAAAGTGCAGCCCGGCCCGGCACCGTTCGCGGGTTCGCCCCAGGTCGATCTCCAGCTCCGGCGTGTTCTCGATCAGCCACGGCGAAACCTCGATCAGCTCGGCCTCAGGCGTCGTCAGCCCCGCCGCGCTTGCCAGCCGAGTCGCCAGCAGTTCGTTCGCCAGCACGCGCAGATGCTGCGGGTTGTTCTGGAATTTGACGACGTACGCGTTCCCATCTGCGCCCAGCATCAGCTGGCCCTGCGCACCGCCCCGCATCCGCCGGATATGTTGCACCGCCAGTACCGCCAACCCCGTCTCCCCGCTCTTTCAGGATTTCTATTTGCATCTTAAGCGCTGCGGCTTATTGGCCCCGATCGCGTGCTCTCCACTTGATCTGCTTCAGGCTCCGCCGACCGTGCCGGATATGCCTTATCAAAGAAAAAGAACAGCCCGGCCAGCACTGCGAATACAAACAGGCTCGCCTCTGTGCCCCGCGGGCCGCCTGTCATCCAGTCGGGCCCGTGAAAGGTGACGTCCAGCAGATGCCCGGGCAGCGCTTTGCCGTCGTTGCCGGAGTTTGGCTCGGCAAATACCACCATATCCGCATAATCTGACGCCGCATGAAATCCCACCGCAAACCACAGGCTTCCCGTGCGCCGCAGCGTCAGGCACCAGAAAATGCCGTATATCGAAATGCTCACCGGGTCGATCCAGTCCTCGTGCGGTTTGAAGATCAAATGCACAAGTCCGAAGATCGATGACAAGATCACAGCCGCGGGCCAGAATCCAATTCCATCGGCCAGCGTTTTCAATGCGCATCCGCGGAAGAGAAATTCCTCCGCGAACCCAACCGCGAGAAAGGCCAGCGCCCACGCAGATGCATAAAACACCATTTGGTTCCACGGCTGCGCAATCCCGTGAATCGTGCACCCGCCGGCGAGGTAGATCGGCACGAGGATCAGCACCGACGGGACGAAACCCCACCACAATCCCTTGAGAAGCAGGCCTCCAGAGCCTTTCTTCAGAGGGAGCCCATACGACGAGTAGGGTTCACGAGCAACCTTCGAGATGACCCATGCCACTGCCGCGACAAGCGCGAAATCTGCGAGCTCGTTCTTCAACAGGTCTGACCATATGAAGGCACCACTCGCCAGGTGCGCCATCTCGAGCATCTTGTCCAGCGCCTTTCCACCAGCCAGAAAGAGCGCCACGAACAGGACAAAACGCCATCCGGCCCGAAGTCTGCATTCACCTATGAATATCCACTTCAGTCGACGCAACATTGACTTACTCTGCTCCTCGAAGCTGAAAGCGATTGAGACTGTCGGTGACTAAGGCTACCATCCGCCTGGCGCCACTCGTCCGCTGCGCATTTTCTGGCCCGCTCTCCGCGACCAACCTCACGCCCGCGTATTAGCATGGACGTGCGAAAAATCTCACATCCGCGCGCCCAAGGAGAACCAGATGGTCACTCGCCGGGAGTTTCTTGACACCCTTGCAGTCGGGGCAGCAGGCCTCGCGCTCACCAGCACCGCAAAAAGCTACGGCCAGATCATGGGCTCCAACCAGCGCCTCAACTTCGCCGTCATCGGCCTCAACAGTCGCGCCTACGCGCATCTCTCCGGCCTCAAGGCGAACCAGCAGACTTCCCACGTTGCCGCCGTCTGCGACGTTGAAAGCAACATCCTCGCTCGCTTCGCTGCCGCCACTGAAAAACAACTCGGCTACGCACCCGCGACGGAAAAAGACTTTCGCAAGCTTCTTGAACGCAAGGACATCGACTGCATCACCATCGCCACGCCCGATCACTGGCACGCACCCATGGCCATCCTTGGCCTTGAGGCCGGCAAGCACGTCTACGTTGAAAAGCCCTGCAGCCACAACCCCGCCGAGGGCGCGCTTCTCGTCGAGGCGCAGAAAAAGTACGGCAAGCTCGTGCAGATGGGCACGCAGCAGCGTTCCTCGCCCCACACCATCGACATCATCGGAAAGATTCACAACGGCGTCATCGGCCGCGCGTACTTCGCCAAGTGCTGGTACAACAACACTCGCAAATCCATCGGAGTCGGCAAAGTCGTTCCCGTTCCCGCCACGCTTGACTGGAATCTCTGGCAGGGCCCCGCGCCGCGCCAGACCTACCGTGACAACGTGCAGCCCTACAACTGGCACTGGTTCCGCATCTGGGGCACCGGCGAAGCCCTCAACAACGGCACCCATGAGGTCGACGTCTGCCGCTGGGCTCTCGGCGTCGACTACCCTGACCGCGTCACCGCCTCCGGCGGCCGCTACGCCTTCAAAGACGACTGGCAGTTCTACGACACCCTGCTCACAAGCTTTGAATACGATGACAAGCTCATCGCCTGGGAAGGAACCTCCTGCAACGGCATGCGCTACTTCAATCGCGGCCGCGGCTCCCTCATTGAAGGCACCGAGGGTACCGTCCTCCTCGATCGCGACGGCTATGAAATCTACGACCTCGGCGGCAAAAAAACCAGCGAATTCAAGGTTGGCGGCCAGACCACCACGGCTGACCTCGTTGGCGCCGATTCCATGACCGACCAGCACTTCGCCAACTTCATTGCCGCCGTTAATAAGGGAGAAAGGCTCAACGCGCCCATCGCCATCGGCAACGTCGCCGTCACCATGCTCCAGCTCTCGAACATTGCCTGGCAGACGCATCGCGTGCTCACGCTCGACCCCGCTAACGGCAAAATCAAGAACGATCCGGAAGCCATGGCCTCCTGGTCCCGCACCTACGAACCCGGCTGGGAACCGAAACTGACTTAAACTGCGAACAACGAATCGATTCACAATCCGATCCATCGAAAGGGCCTGCGTTTCTTATGACAGATATCTCGCGCCGCAACTTCGTCCGCTCCACCGCGATCGTCGCCGCAGCCTGCGCTGCACCTGGCATCGCGCCCGCAGCCCTCGCACCCCACGCCGCCTCCGGCAAGCCTTCTCCCGTGCGCCTCGGCCTCGCCAGCTACACCTTCCGCGAATTCGATCGGGCCCACCTCATCGGCTTCATGAAGCAGCTCAATGTCACAGCGCTCAATGCCAAGGACACCCGCGACCACCTGCCCATGGCGCCAGCCGCGGAACGTCAAGCCCTGGATGACTACGCCAACGCCATGATCGAACTGCACGCCGTCGGCACCGTCTATTTCGAGAAAGACGAAGACGACGACATCCGTGGCAAGTTTGAGTATGCCAAGCGGGCAGGCGTCAAAGTCATCGTCGCCGGCGATCCTGCTCTCACTACCCTTCCGCGCATTGAAAAGTGGGCCAAGGAGTACGACATTCGCATCGCCATCCACAATCACGGCCCCGAAGACAAGCTCTATCCATCGCCTCTCGACGTCCTCAAAGCCGTTCGCGACATGGACCCCCGCATGGGCTGCTGTATCGACATCGGGCACTGCGTCCGAGCCGGCACCGACGTGGTCGAGGCCATCCACGCCGCCGGGCCCCGCCTCTACAACCTGCACGCCAAAGACCTCACCGACTTCACTTCGAAAGAAAGTCAGGTCGCTGTGGGCGAAGGCAAAATGCCCATGCGTGAAATCTTCCAGGCCCTCATCGACACCGGCTACCCCGGCTTCATCGACCTCGAATACGAAATCAATGGCGATGACCCTATGCCCGGCGTGATCGCCAGCTTCGCCTACATGCGTGGAGTGCTTGCCGGCATGGGCTTTGATCCTCACACATACCAGTCGCCCATGCTCAAATCCTGATGTCGCTGCAGCACGGGGCCAGGTCGAGGAGGTCCGGAATGCCCAGCTATCGGCGAACGCTGCTCGGCCTGCTGCTCCCGGTTCTGATCCTGGTTCCTCTCGCTGCAGCACAGGAAACACACGACCATCCTGCGCCGCAACACCTCGGGAAAGTCTCGTTTCCCATCACCTGCGCTCCTGCAGTCCAGCAGCCCTTCAACCGCGCCGTCGCCCTGCTGCATTCCTTCGCTTACACGCCGGCTCAGCACGCGTTCGAGCAGGTCGCCCAACTCGATCCGCACTGTGCCATGGCCCACTGGGGCATCGCCATGACCTCCTTTCAACCGCTCTGGGATCCGCCCCTCTCGGCCAAAACCATCCCTCTGGCGCAAAAGGAAATTGAGCGGGCCACGGAGCTCCATGCGAGCTCAACCCGCGAGCGACAGTTCATTGCCGCGCTCGATCTCATTTTTCGGGATCCCGCTATCCCCTATCGAACGCGCGCAGTCAACTATGAAAAAGCGATGCACGATCTCGCCGCGCAGAATCCCCGCGATGTTGAAACCCAGGTCTTCTATGCCCTCGCCCTTCTCGCATCCGCCTCACAGGCCGATACAACTCACGCAAATCAAAAGCGCGCGGTTGCGATCCTCGAGCCACTCGAAGTCGCCTATCCCCATCACCCCGGAATTCCTCACTACCTCATCCATGCCTGCGACAACGCCGAGCTCGCCCCCAGGGGCCTGCACGCCGCGCGCGTCTACGCCGCCATCGCACCTTCCGCGCCCCACGCTCTTCACATGCCCTCGCACATCTTCACGCGGCTCGGCCTCTGGGATGATTCCATCGCGTCCAACATCGCCGCCAGAAACGCCGCCCATCAGCAGGGCGACATCGGCGAAGAGCTGCACGCGATGGACTACCTCGTCTACGCCTATCTGCAGACCGGCCGTTACAACCAGGCCCATCAGTTGATCCAGCAACTGCAAGCCATGCCGCCCCTCGCAGAAGGCGACTTCAAAGTCGCATACGCCGCAACCGCCATGCCCATTCGCTATGCGGTGGAGCAACAACACTGGGCCGTTGCAGCCGCCGTCATTCCACCCTCAGCGGCGCCACCTCACGTCATCGCCATCGCGGTCTGGTCGCGCGGTATCGGTCTTGCGCGAAGCGGCCACTCTGCCGAAGCCCGCGCCGAAATCGACCACCTGGCGCAGCTCGAAGCTCAGCTCCGCGGCTCCGGCAGCGACTACTGGGCCGCTCAGGTTCAAATCCTCCGGCGTGAAGTCGAAGCGTGGGCGGCCCAGGCTGACAACAGGCCCGATGAAGCGGCATCTCTCCTGCGGGGGGCCGCCGATCAGGAAGACGCCATCGAGAAGCTTCCTGTTACCCCGGGACCGATGCTTCCTGCCCGTGAGCAACTCGGCTATCTGCTCCTGGAGCAGAAGAAGCCGCGCCTCGCATTAGCGGAGTTTGAAATCTCGCTCAAAAACGCTCCGGGCCGGCTCGGCTCCGTCAGGGGCAGGGCGAGCGCTTCCGCTCGATTGCGCCCTTAACGCCTGCTTTGTAACGACATCGGTGGAGAAGCAAGCTCAGTGCTTCTCCATCTGCGGCGGCTGCACCTGCTTGTAGCCCGCCGGCACATCGAAGCGCGAGGGATCCACCGGAGCGGACGAAAAGCTGGTAATCGTAGTCTGCGACTCCATCAGAACCGCACTTGTAGGCTGCGCGTTCGGATTCTGATTGGGATCTTGAGCGGGAGGCGGCGGATCCGCCTGCTTCTTATGGCCGAACCCTCCAAATCCTCCAGCAAAAGGAATATGGCTGGCGATCGCAGAGCCCGCGCTCTGCTTGGCAATATCGCTTCCGCTGGGCATGCTGGGCGAGTTGTTCGCGGGCAGAGGAGCTTCAGAAGCCGCAGGCAAAGGCTTGCCGTCGGTTGTGCTGCCCATGCGCATGATCTGCATCACAGGCACACCCTGGATCTTCTGCATTTCCTTGGCCATGTCACTGAGGGCCGCCGTCGCGCCTGGCTGCTGCGCCAGCATCTTCCCCATATCCATGCCCGCCCCGATCGTTGCCGGCCCCATCTTCTCAGCCATGCGCGTATAAAAATCGCGTACCTGCGTGTAGCCGGGAATTTCCGGCACCATCCACATGTCATTGGTAATCGCCATGGCTCCGGCTGTCTGCTGAGTCGTCTTGTCGGTCGCATTCATCGTCATCGTGAGGATGGTTTCCTTCGAGTCGAGGCCGCTTACCTGCTTTTCCGCGCCGGTGTTGCGAACGTGCACGTCGAAGCTCATCGTCACGTTGTCCTGGTTCGGATTGGCTGCAGGCTGCGCTGGTGCCGCAGGCTGCTCAGCCTGCTTTTTCTTCATTTCCTCAGCCGCCGCCGCCATCTGCTGCCTGATCTGCTCGAAGGTCATCACCGTGTAGGTTTTCTTCGCGATGTCGACGTTGGTGATCGTCTCCTTGTCGAGATCGATGATCTCGATGTTCTCCGCGGAAACTCTCGCCATCCGATTGTCTTTGATGTAGATGCTCGAGACAATCGGCTCACCCGCCTTCCGCGCCTGCGAGCTGAAGGCGCCTGCCAGTTTCATCATCCCGATGATGGCGCCCCCCGTGATCTGCGTGGTTTCCTGGTAACTGTAATCGGCAAAGAGTGAGGTTGGCAGAAAGGCGCAAAGCGCCAGGACGCTTAACTTTTTGGATTGCTGCATGAGGTTGTACCTCGGACTCGTGGAGATTTGAGAAAGGGCCCACAAACACGCTTACTGAGGAGAAACGGGATTGCACCGCTTTTTCATGCTGTGGCTGAAGAGCGCCGCATTTCCCGTGCCGACCCCGAGGCAAAACGGCAACTTCGGCTTCGCATCATAGTCGCTCCGCGCGGTGTTGACTGTCCACTGCCACCGGGAGTATCGGCCTATTTACCGGCCCCAGAATTATCGACCCCAGACATATTCCAGCGCTTCCGGCAGCGTCTGCTTCTTTACCGCGTGGTCCACGTGCTGGGCATTCTTCGCGAACACAAACTGGTAGTGATATCCCTTGGCCGCCAG
Organism: uncultured Acidobacteriaceae bacterium; assembly: GCA_963839215.1. Classification (GTDB taxonomy): domain Bacteria; phylum Acidobacteriota; class Terriglobia; order Terriglobales; family Acidobacteriaceae; genus Telmatobacter. The sequence continues at coordinate 577,195 of CAWITZ010000006.1, forward strand.
CGCTGCGGCCATCTTCTCATTCGCCAGCACCCAGTCGTGCATTCCATCGCGCATCGGGTTGGGATTCAGCAGATCCTTGTCGCCAACCTCCATCCATATCCTGATCGGCATCCGCTTACTCCCGGCAATCAAGTGCTCTGGAAACTCCCACGCGCCATGCGGCGTCTTCGGATCATACGGCCACTGCTGGTTAATCCACGTGCCGGAGTAGGCGAGCACCCGGTGATACAGCTCCGGGTGATACCAGGCCATAATCAGCGCGCACGCGCCCCCCGAGCTTCCGCCCATCGCCACCCGCTTGTCGGGGTCCTTCGTCAGCGCCACATGTGCCTCCGACTCCACGCGCGGCAGCACTTCCTGTTCTACAAACTCGGCATACTTGCCCGACATCGTGTCGTACTCGAGGCCGCGTTCGCTGCCCTGCGCATCGCCTCCGCCATTGCCGATTGAGATCGCAACCATCGGCGGCAGCTTCTTCTCCGCAATCAGCCCATCGAGCGCCTTGAACAACAAGCGGTCCGGCCCATCCGCGCCCACAATGAACGGAACGACCGAGCCCTCCACATAGCCCGGCGGCACGTAAACAGCTACTTTCCGGGTATACGGTGCCGGATGACTCGTCGTAACCACCAGCTTTGCCGGGTCCGTTAGATCGGGCGTGCCAAAGGTGCCCGCATCCCGCACAATCCCCGGATAGAGCCGGCTCTCCGTCGACTTCATGGTGAACTCGACCACCCTGCCGTGCAGCACATCTTCCTCGCCCGCCATCTCCGGCGCCGGCGGATGGGTTGGTCCGAGAATGAAGTTTCCATCCTTCTTCGCGGGCGGCAATGCCCCATCCGGCAACTCCTTCGCCTTTACATATCCCGCTGTATGCGGATCCCGCGCCGGGGGAACCGGTCGCTCCGCATGTTGCGAGGGCGGAATCGCAGCCAAGGACACCTGCCCGGTTACTCTCACCTGGACAGCCACCCCGCACACCGCCGCACAGCAAAGCCACACCCTTATTGAAGCCATGCAGCCATTCTTACCACTCGTACTGTCCCTTATGCCACTCGTACTGTCCGTTGATGAAGCCTCGAAGGAAGGTTTGCGGCTGGCCCGCGTCTCCTGCCTCACCTTACCTGGCCCTGCCATACCTTCCTGCTTACTGCCCTCACCTTCCAGACCGCCCACGGCGCATCTAATTCCTGTCAGGCGGCGGCGATTCGAGCCTCCCGCTCCCGCGCGCGGCCGCTACGATATCCTTGACGCTTTTCGAAGGAGAAACATGATGCGCCTGCGACTTCTCACCCTCATCCCTGCTTTCGCCCTCTCCGTTGTCACCGCTGCTCATGCCGCGCCCACATCCGCTCACGCCGATATCATGAATGAGCTCGGCGAAAAAATTGGCACTGCGGAATTCACTGCCGACGCCGCCGGCCTTCAGGTCGCCGTCGAAGTCGCGCACATTCCTCCCGGCCAGCATGGCATCCATATCCACACTGTAGGCAAATGCGACCCGCCCACCTTCGCCACGGCCGGCGGACACTTCAATCCCACCGCCACTCATCATGGCGTCAACAACACCCTCACGCCGCATCCGCACCTGGGTGACATGCCCAATCTCACGGTCGACTCAAAAGGAAACGCCAAGGCCAGCTTTGCGCTCCCCGGCGCCACGCTTGATGACGGCCCCGATTCCCTCTTCCACGCAGGCGGCACTTCCATCGTGATCCACGCAAAAGCGGACGACCTCAGCTCCGATCCCTCCGGCAACTCCGGCGATCGCATCGCATGCGGCGTTATTGAGAGGTAAGAGATCACCAGGCACCGGCCGATCCCTCCGCGGCTTCCCGCATCGAGCAGGCTGCGCCTGTGCCAGGGTCCTGATTCGACTCGGACTTGGGGTCCGGGTTCTGGTCGAGTTCCCGTCCGGGTTTCTGGCCCGGATTCGGGCGTTTTATTAACCAACCAATCAACATAGCTCCCGACATTTTTTCCCGAGTCGGATGACTGACACAGACGTCACTGCATTTCTCTGCGACTTTCTGCCCGATTCGCGCTAGAATTCCTCAAATTCCAAATAAGTCCCGGGAGATCCAGCTCCTTCGGAAGCAGAGGACATTTGCTATGCGGGCTCGTTTCGCGTTGTCTGCACTTGCCGTTGCCATTCTCTCGTCGCCATTATTCCTTCACGCGCAGTTCCAGCAACCCACGCAGGAAGAGCTGCAGATGACACAGGACCCCAAGGCTCCCGGGGCTGATGCCATCTATCTCTATCGCGAAGAAACCTCTGACGACAACCTCCACTTCCATACCTATTACGAGCGCATCAAGGTCCTGACTGAGAAGGGCAAAGAACTCGCCACCATTCATATTCCTTATGAGCGCAGCACCTTCAAGATCACAAACATTGAAGGGCGCACCATTCACTCCGATGGCGTCATCGTTCCCCTCACGGCCAAACCCTCTGATCTCATTGATGTAAAAGCGGCGAAGTACCAGTACAACACCATGGTTTTCACGCTGCCCAACGTTGAAGTCGGCAGCATTCTGGAGTACAGGCTCTCCCTCCGTTACGACGACGACGTTGTTTCCTCGCCGAATTGGACAATTCAGAAATCCTGCTACGTCAGGAAGGCTCACTACGTCTTCACTCCATCGAGCCATGGCGGCTTCATCACCAGTGAGCGCGGCGACGTTCTTAACCAACTCATGTGGTATGTCCGCGCCAACGACGGCGCAAAGGTCGTTCACGATCCACAAAATCACTACACCTTTGACGTCGTCGACGTTCCGCCCAGCCCCGACGAAGACTGGATGCCGCCCCTCAACAGCCTCACCTGGCGCGTCCAGTTCTATTACTCCCAGTACCACTCCGGAGCGGAATTCTGGCAGGGCGAAGCCAAACACTGGGCCAAAAACGCCGACAAGTTCTCCAACCCCTCCAAGCCCCTGCAGCAGGCGGCAGCAGGCATCGTAGCCGCCGGTGACACCGACGAGCAGAAGGCCCGCAAGCTGTACGCAGCCGTCATGCAGCTTGAGAACACCGGATTCTTGCGCCAGAAGTCTGAGGCTGAACGCAAAAAGGAAAATCTCAAAGACATCAGGGATGCTGAAGATGTCTGGAACCAGAAGAGCGGCTCACCCGACAATATCGCCCTTCTCTATGTCGCCCTCGCGCGCGCAGCCGGCCTGCAGGCCTGGCCTATGCAGGTGGTCGATCGAGACCGGGCCATTTTTGACCCTAACTACCTCTCGACCTATCAACTCGATGACTACATCGCGATCGTCTCCATTGGCGGCAAGGAAGTCTTCGTCGACCCCGGTCAGAAGGACTGTCCCTTCGGCCTCCTCCACTGGAAGCACGCCTTAACCGCCGGCCTGCGTCTCTCTGCGAAGGGGCCCCTCCTCGATCGAACGCCGCCGGATATCTTTAAGCAGGCCACCACGACGCGCGTCGCCGATCTCACTCTTGACGGAATTGGCAACGTCTCCGGAAGTGTCCGCTTTGTTCTCACTGGCGGCGAGGCACTTCGCTGGCGGCAACTGGCTCTTGAGAATGACGCCGAAGAGGTAGAAAAACAGTTCGACGAATCAATCAAGGAGAGTATCCCCGAAGGCGTGCGCGTGGATTTCGACCATTTCCTCGGTCTCGATGACTACGATTCAAACCTCATTGCCATCGTCAACGTCAGCGGCAACACCGGCAGCGCAACCGGCAAGCACGTCTTCCTGCCCGGCCTCTTCTTTGAGTCGCGTGCGAAGCATCCTTTTGTCGCCGAAGAAAAACGCCTCATTCCGATCGACGTCCACTATCCGACACTTGTAGAGGACCAGGTCACTTACCATCTCCCCGCCGGCGTTGAGGCCGAGAGCCTGCCTCAGGCCACGAGCCTCCAATGGCCTGATCACGCCATCCTCCAGATCAAGGCATCCTCGCATGGAAACACGGCCACCATTGGCCGTGCCCTTGTTTACAACTACGCCACCCTCGGTGCTGCAGATTACGCTGGCCTGCACGACTTCTACCAGAAGGTGGCCACAGCCGATCAGCAGCAGCTCGTCCTCTCTCGCGCGCCCGCCATGGCCAAAGGAAACTGACCATGGCCTGCCCGCACCTTCGCAATCTTCTTCCGGCTTTTCTGGCTCTTGCCTGCATCCCGCTCTCCGCAAGCTGGTTCCAGAAAGGCCAGCCTGTCCCCCAATGGGGCCTTGACGCGGCAAAAACGCACACGCCCGACTACGCCAAAGACGCCGCCGCGGTCGTCCTCTACGACGAATACATTGAAACCATTGATGACCAGGGACGCGCCGTCGAGCGCGAGCGCAAGGCCATTCGCATCCTCAAGCCACAAGGGCGGGATAACACTTGCTACGTCCATTACAGCGAAGACGAGAAAATTCACTATTTCCGTGCGTGGACAATCGCCGCCGATGAAAAGACCTACCAGGCTCAGGACACCGATTTCGCTGAATTCGGCGATACCGGCGTTCCCATCATGCTCTCCACCGCGAAGGCGCGCGTCGTCCACCTGCCCGCTGTCGACGTCGGCGCGATCGAAATCTGCGAGTCCGAAGAGCTTCTCGCGCCCTATGAACAGGAACAGGTGTGGCAGATTCAGAATGATATCCCCGTCGTCTTTCAGGCTCTTGAGATCGATCTCCCGCAGGGCCGCGCTCATCAACAATCCTGGCATGGGCACGATGCGGTTGCCCCTGTCGAAGTCGCGCCCAACCACTGGCGCTGGGAAGTGAAGGACGAACCCGCGCTCATTCTCCGCGACATTCCCTCACGCCCCGCATGGGGCGCTCTTGCCGCCCGCATGGCCGTGCAGTGGGGCGATGCCGCCGTTGCCGGCGTCGACAACCAGTGGCACGCGATTGGCCAGTGGGTCACAAAGCTCGAATTCAACCGGCCTGACCCATCGCCCGAAATTACCGCGCAGACCGGGCAGCTCATCGCCGGCGCGCCGGATTTCTACACAAAACTCTCCCGTATAACCGCCTACATCCAGGAAAATATCCGCTACTTCATCGTGATCCGCGGAATCGGCGGCTTTCAGGCGAACCACGCCGCCGACATCTATCGCAACGGATACGGCGATTGCAAAGACAAGACCACGCTGCTGATCTCGATGCTCCAGGTCGCCGGCATCCACGCCTTCTACGTGCCGGTCGACGACCACCGCGGAGTCGTCGATCCTGCCGAGCCTTCTCTCTACGGCAACCACATGATCACGGCCATCGAGATTCCCGCCGACGTACAGGATTCCCGCCTCCGGGCCATCGTCAACGCAAAAGGCACCCGTTACCTGATCTTCGACCCCACTGACGAGCGCACTCCGGTCGGCAACCTTCGCTCCGATCTCCAGGGAAGCTATGGCATTCTAAGCGCCGGAGAACAGAGCCAGCTCATCGCGCTGCCCATTCTGCCCCCGGATACCAATGGCACCGAGCGCAAGGGCGCCTTCACGCTCGCCGCAGACGGCACCATCTCCGGCTCCATCAGCTCCTCCCACTACGGTCCGGAAGGCGCCGATCTCCGCAGCTTCCTCAAATACACCGGCCAGAAAGAGCGCCTCACCTACTGGGAAACCACCGTTGCCCACGACCTTCCCGGTGTCCAGCTCAGCGACTTCGAGTTTGTTCAGCCCTCTGCACTCGACAAGCCCCTCGAGTTCCACTACAAGGTCACCGTCTCGCAGTATGCGCATCAGGCGGGCTCGCTCCTGCTGGTGCGCCCGCGCATCGTCGGCACAGACACTCTCGCCTTCGACACCCGGCCTCGCACCGTTCCCATCGACCTGGCCGCCACGGGGCATTGGCACGACTCTTTCGACATCGCTATTCCGCCAGGCTATGTCGTCGACGAGACACCTGATCCGGTTGACCTCGATCTCGACTTCGCCAGCTACCACTCCGCCATCACGGCCAAAGCCAGCACCCTTCACTACGAGCGCGAATACGTCGTCCGGCAGGTCATGCTGCCCGCCTCCCGCGCATCCGATTTCAGCCGCCTCGAAGGCGCGATCCTCGCCGATGAGCGCGGCACCGCTGTCCTCAAGAAGCAGTAGGCCCCTCGCGAAGAAGGTGCCGCCCCGCACCTTTTTCTCCGCACCTTTTTCTCCGGGCACTCCCAACTTTTCTGCGAAGATTGCGCTTTTCCGGCGCTCACCACATCTATTCATATGAGTTCTCTATGAGCCAGCCCCTTTTCTCGCCCCTCAAACTCCGCTCCGTCACTTTTCCCAACCGCATCGGCGTCTCGCCCATGTGCCAATACTCCGCTGAAGATGGATTCTCCAACGACTGGCATATGGTTCATCTCGGTGCCCGCGCCCAGGGCGGTCCCGGCCTCGTCATGCTGGAGGCCTCCGCCGTCGTCCCTGAAGGCCGGATCACGCCGGCCGATCTCGGCATCTACAAGGACGAGCACGTGCCCGGCCTTCAGCGCATCGTTCGTTTCATCCACTCGCAGGGCGTCCGCGCCGGCATCCAGCTTGCCCACGCGGGCCGCAAAGCCAGCATGTCCCCGCCCTTCGGAGCAGAACGGCTCCTATCCCCCGAGGAAGGCGGCTGGCAGACCCTCGGCCCGGATGCGATCCCCTTCGCGCCTCACTACAGCATTCCAAAACCACTCGACCAGGCCGGCATCGACGCCGTCGTTCACGCCTTCGCGGCCGCCGCCCGTCGCGCCGACGCCTCCGGCTTCGACTTCGTGGAAATTCACGGCGCCCACGGCTACCTGCTTCACCAGTTCCTTTCGCCGCTGGCCAATCGACGCACCGACGCATACGGTGGCAGCTTTGAGAACCGTACCCGCCTCATGCTGGAGGTCGTCGAAGCCGTTCGCGCTGCGTGGCCGGACCACCTTCCCCTCTTCGTCCGCATCTCCGCAACTGACTGGGCCGATGGTGGCTGGACTCCAGATGAGTCCGTCGCCCTCGCACGCCTCCTCGCTGCCCGCGGCGTCGATCTCGTCGATGTCTCCTCAGGCGGCATGGTGCCCAATGTATCCATCCCCGTTGGGCCGGCCTACCAAGCCCCCTTCGCCGAGCGCATTCGATCGGAAGCCCGCGTCGCCACCGCAGCCGTGGGCATGATCTCCGAGCCCGCACAGGCCAACGACATCATCGCCGGTAATCAGGCCGACATCATCCTGATGGCGCGTGCCATGCTTCGCGATCCCTATTGGCCGCTCCATGCAGCCGTCGCGCTTGAAGAAACCGCGAGCTGGCCGGTCCAATATCTTCGCGCCGCCCCGCGCAATTCCCCGGCACGCGCGCCCATCACACGGCCCGATCCGTCATAAGCACCAGAAATGAGGACTTTCTCGGCATCTTTGCGCTGAACTGCGTAATTTGCTTCACAAACTGCGAAAATCATGGCCTATACTGCGTGTAACGAGACGCGACGCACGAGGCGCGTCCACTTGTCACAGCTATGGCGACACAACTCTCCCAGAAACGCGTGCAGGAACAGCCCTCGATCCCCGATCGTCTCTATTTCAAAATCGGTGACGTTGCTCGTATCTGCAAAGTCGAAACCTACGTGCTGCGCTTTTGGGAAACACAATTCCCGCAGCTCAAGCCCAACAAAAGCGGAACAGGCCAGCGGCTTTATCGCCGCCGCGACGTCGAAACGGCGCTCGAAATCAAGCGCCTCGTTCACGGCGAGGGATACACACTCTCCGGCGCACGTCATGCCCTTGGCCACAATCGCAAAGCCGAACCGCCACAGCCCCGCCTGCCTCTCGCTCCCGGCGAACCGACCCAGCGTCTCGACACCGCAGCCGCCGTCATTGGAGCCGCCCGTGCCGAGCTGCGTGAGATTGCCGGTATGCTCGCCTCTCCCACTCCGCAGCCTCCCCGCAGACGCCCGCGCATGACCGGCCTGCGTGCTTCCACCGAGTCTCTTTTCCCTTCTTGATCGTCTCTTGATCGCGCCTTTAGCAGAGAGCCGCACGATCGATCTTTCTCTCTAAAACTCTCTCTAAAATCTCACTCTCGCTTCTGCCGGCTTCCGGCCTGCCGTTACTTCTTCTTTTCGCGGTAACCAAATCCAGTTACTCCGTCGCGGTTTCGGGACGTTCCGAACTGGTGAGTCTCCGCCCTCGTTTTATCCACCTTTGCGCCATTGCCCGAACGGGCCACACCGCATAACTTCAGAGTCAGATACGGGCCCTCGAATCGCTTGAAATCCAATTGATTGAAAGCCAAATGACGCGCGCGACACACGCCACAGGGGAAACAATGGCAACGACAGTTCAGCACTTTAATCTTGTGAGGGTCAGCAAGAGTAGTTGGGTTGCAGTTCACGCAAGCCGCTCCGGAGACGGAAATGTGTACGTCCCCGAACCGGAATCAACCGTTCTTTTGAGTAACGCGAGCAACGAGTCCCACGCAGAGCAGATGTTTTCGCAGACGGCATCGGGGCAGACATCGTTCACCGAGCGCTTTGCTCGCCTCACCATTGCGATGATCGCTTTCGCTCTCCTTGCAATCAGCGCAACCGCGGAAGTTGAAATGCTTCGGCGAGCGGGATATCTCTGGCAGTAATTCCGCTCTCTTAGAGCAGCAGATTTTTGTGAATTAGCCCTCCCCTTTGAATTACATAACTTATAGCTATAGCTCGGGGGTACGCATACTTATAGTAGGAACTTATGGGGAGATGGGGCGGCAGCGCCAAGATGCCGCCCCATTCTTATTTGCTCTTGTTTTTGTTGCTTCCCTAATTTCTTGCCGAGAATTGCCGTCGCAACTTGGGCCAATCGATTCGACAGAAAGCGCAGCAACACCCTCTCAAAAGCTTCTGTTTCGCCTGAGTTCCAGCGAAAGATCCGCGGTATGGATCGGCGAAAGATCCGCGGTATGACTGCCCGGAAGATTTGAGGGGTTGCGGTGGAAGGTTTGCGCAGGCCAGTCCGGCTCTGTGCAAAGTTGCAAAAGCCTGTTCAGGCTTCAGGACGCAAGCCATCACTCGCCACACGTACAGCGCCTTTCGCACCCGGAAAGACACGCGCCGAAGCCCCGCTCCGGCGCTGCCTCCGCGCTGCGCTCAGTTCTCTATGCGTTGCCTCTAATGTATCTATCGGCCTCAGCCGCGCCGCTCCTGATCCTTCCCGCAATCATGATTCGCGCAAAACCGCTGAACAGGACTGCGATCCCAAGCAGCGTTCCAATCGCCCACACTGAACTTGAAGGCCAGTGAGCAAGAACCATGATTCCAAGCGCCAGGCTCGCCAATCCGTCGAACAGGAACCAGCCCCAGCCGCTCATGGGCCGCATTTGGAAGGCTGTCGCGATTAGCACGCAGGCCTCAACCACCAGGAAAACTCCCAGCATCGCGGTCAATGTCGCCACCCCGGTCGCCGGAAAGAACGCCAGGCCAAGACCGGCGATCACAAACAGCAAAGCCGAAAGAGCCTTCAGAAAAAATGTGCCGACTCTCCCAGAATTCAGTGCGAAGACAAACTGTGCAATTCCCACCAGGGCCAGCATCCAGCCCAGCATTACCGTCATCGTCAGCGCCGCTGCAAAAGGATGAGCAACCAGCACTATACCCAGCAGAACGATGACGATGCCCATGATGATGGTCCACGTTGAGTGTCGTTTCACTTCACCAGCAAGACTCTCTGTCGCCATGCGCTTTCTCCTCATCCGCCACGCTGAACTCCTGCGCAGCAGGCACTATGCGGTTGGGAATTCCGTTAACGTTCCTGGTCGAGGTGGCTGCGTCGAGGTGTCTGCATTGATCCGCATCATGCGTGCCTGGAAACTTATGTCTGGCGAAATCATGCACCTGACGAATCAGCTTTGCAGAAGCCCTTGCAACTAGGCTGCAGTCTCCCCGCTGCATCGTTGGAGTGACCCGTGCTGTACTCGTTCGTGCTTTCTAGTGCGCGCTCAAACCAATTGCGCCCGCCGCTGACGCTGCCCCCGGGAGGGAGGGCGAACATCGGGTGCACCATTATAGGCACGACTTTCAAATCGCCGCAAACCGCAGTTGGACAGAAAACTGCGCGCCGCCAGAGTTCCTCAATCTGTCAGGACCCCGCCTCCACCGCTTCTACGCGCACCACCTTGCACTTCGTTTCCTTCCCCGAAGAATTCTTCAGCTTCACCTTATCCTTGTCGATCGCAAAAGTGATCGCGCTGCCCACCACGAAATCAGTCGCATTCAGTTTCGTCTTTGCCTCCGTCCTGCAGACATACTGATGCGGAGCCGCAACAAAAATAAAGTCATACTGCTGATTCTTGTGATCTTTCGTATCCGTCGTTCCCACAGTCTGCAGATCTTTCAGCGTAGTTGTTCCCTTCAGCTTGCCCCCGGCGGCGCTCGCGCAGGTCGCGCCCACCAACATCAGAACAAACACTGCTTTGCCGCTACGCATTGCTCATCCCTTCCCTGGCCAGCTTAAGTCCGCCCGTGCTTCCCGGCTACTGTCAGTGTTGACAGGTTCCTAAACCTTTCAGAACAGTTAGCATGGGTTCGCTTTGAGCTCGATGGTTTGGAGGAACCGATGATGCGATGGCGTTCTCCGTCTCTCATCACCCTGCTTCTCTGGCTGAGCTCTTTTTCACTCCAAGCTCGCAGTCAGCAGCCCCCTGCGTCGCCCAGCCAGCGCCCTACTCTCGGACTCGTCCTCGAAGGCGGTGGCGCGCTGGGACTCGCGCACGTCGGCGTCCTCACCTGGCTTGAAGAACACCACATTCCTGTTAACTACATCGCCGGCACCAGCATGGGCGCCCTCGTCGGCGGCGCTTACGCCACCGGACTCGGCGCCAACGACTTGCGTAAGCTTGTCGCCGGCGTCGACTGGGATCAGGTGATGTCCGGCGCCCAGCCCTATTCCGACCTCTCGTTTCGCCGCAAAGAAGACGCCCGCGATTATCCCAATGAGCTTGAGTTCGGAATCCGCAAAGGTCTGCAATTCCCCGCCGGGTTCAACACCGGCCAGGATGTCTCATTAATCATTGACAGGCTGGCACTGCCTTACTCTGAAGTAGGCAGCTTCAACAATCTGCCCGTTCCCTTCGCCTGCGTCGCCACCAATCTCACCACCGGCAAAGCCACCGTTTTCCGCAGCGGCTCTCTTTCCCTGGCGATGCGCGCCAGCATGTCCATTCCAGGCGTGTTCACCCCCGTCTACAGCAAAGCCGGCGCCTACGCTGACGGCGGCCTGCTCAATAACCTCCCGATCGACGTCGCCAGGGAGATGGGTGCCGACGTCGTGCTCGGCGTTCACCTTGAAACTATGCCTCTCAACCCGGAAAACCTTTCGTCCTTTTCCGTTCTCGCCCAATCGGTTTCCATCATGATTTCCGCCAACGAGCTCCGCAGCATGGAGAAGGCGGACCTTCTGATCACCGTGCAGCTCTCGAAATACAACGCAATGGATTTCCACGACGCCGACAAGATCATCCAGGCTGGATACGAAGCCGCGGCAGGCAAAGAAAAAATGCTCATGCGCTTCGCCGTCGATCAGGCTTCATGGGACCAATACCTCTCCGCTCGTACGGCCCGGCGTCGTACTACTGCCGTTCCCGAATTCCTCGCAGTCTCTGGCCTCAATGCCAATCTCTCCCGCCAGCTTGAGACAAACCTTGAACCCCTCGTGGGTAAACCGATCGACTTCGATGACCTCAATCAGCACATCCTTGAGCTCAACGGCCTCGGACGCTTCTCAAGCATCAACTATGAATTCACTGCGGCGCGACGACAAACAGGGCCTCAAGATGTCCACCACCGAAAAGACCTATGCGCCGCCGCTTGTCCAGCCGCTGCTCCTCATTGATGGCTCCAGTTACAACAACGCCGAATTCAACCTCGGCGCGCGCATCACTTTCCTCGATTTTGGCGGCTTCCGCTCCGAGTGGCGTTCCGACGTCATTCTCTTCTCACAATACGGGCTGCGTTCGGAGTACTACCATCCCTTCACGCCAGCCACAAGCTGGTTCGTTGCCCCGCGCATCGATCTTGAAGATCTGCCCCTTTACATCTACGAACAAAACAGCCAGATTGCCATCTACCGCCAGAAGCAATCGTCCGGCGCTGTCGACTTCGGCCGTGTCTTTGGACGGACAGGCGAGATGCGCCTCGGCTACGAAGGTGGATGGCAGAAATACCAGCGCCAATCCGGCGATCCCACCCTGCCCGACTTCTCCGGCCCTTTCGCCAGTCTGCGCCTCCAATATGAGCTGGACCGCCTCGACGAACCTGTCCTCCCGCGCCAGGGGCACTACCTTCGTACAAATTTTTTCTGGCACAACGTGAACCCCGTCAATGCCCCGCAATTTCCTTCCCTCGAAGGCCTCTTTCAGAACTACTTCAAACTTAACGACCCCTCTTCAGTCTTTCTCAACGCATCGGCAGGTACTACCTTTGACTTCTACACGGGGCTTCCCCAGTTTTCGCTCGGTGGCTCCGTCCGCATGCTCGCCTACGGCCAAAACGAACTCCTCATCGACAAATACTTCATGGGTCAGGCCGGCTACCTGCGCCGCATCGCAAAGCTGCCGCCGCTCATCGGCAGCGGCGTCTATGGCGTGTTTCTTGTCGAGGGTGGTCAGGTCTACGGCGAGCCACTCACTGGCCTTGGCAACCTGCCAAACCTGCCCGGAGACATCGCTGCTTCCGTCGTGGTTAAATCCATCTTCGGTCCAGCGGAGTTCGGCTACGCCTACGGAGACACCGGGCACCACAAGTTCTACTTCCGCATCGGACGAATCTTCTTCTAAAAGCACACTTGGCCCGGAAGTTTTTTGCGCATGAATTCGCTCTCGGATTCAGACCATTCCGGTCCGCTTTCGCCGTACAGCGTGCGCGCCTAACCGCACTTTTTATCTTTTTTGAGAAGCCTTAAGCTGCACACCTCTCGAATGCTCCACGTGGAGCATTCCTCCACATTTGTGCTCCACGTGGAGCAACCTCACCAGCCCATCTGGCGCATCCGCTCGAGAATCAGTGCGCTGTAGTGATTCATGCGCTCCGGTTTACGCTTCAGCGGCGCAGGCAAAATCGCGGCCAGCCGTGCTGCATCCTGCCGGCTGATGTGCGTGGCACCGGTTCCGTAGTAGAAGCGGCATGCCGCCTCAGCCCCGTAGATCCCTGGTCCCCACTCCACCACGTTCAGATAAAGCTCAAGGATTCGCCGCTTGCCAAGCACCAGCTCAGCCACCGGAACCAGAACAAACTCCGCACCCTTGCGCAGAACCGAGCGCCCTGTTCCGAAGAGCAGGTTCTTGACTAGTTGCTGCGTAATCGTTGACGCTCCGCGGCTTCGGCCACCGTCCATATCCTCTTCGGCTGCGACTTCAATCTCATGCCAGTCAAAACCGTGATGCTGATAGAAGCGCGCGTCCTCCGCGGCGATCACCGCGTGCTGCAACTCCGGGGAAATCTCACTCAGGGGAATAAACGTATAGCGCTTTCGATACGGCTTGCCGTGCATCCACGCCTGCAATCGCCGCTCCACATGCACCGCGGTTGTTGGCGGGTCGATCCACCGCATCTCCGTAATCATCAACACTGCCAGCAGCCACGCGGCTGCAATCCCGATGCCTATCCACTTCGCAACAAATCGAAGACGATCGCGTCGCGACCCCGCCTTTCCAGCGGGAGCCGTCACTGGCGTTTCAATGCTCTCTCTCACAACCTTAGAGTAATCGGCGGGCAGGGATGCGCCGATCCCTTTGGAATCCCTGGCAGTTCTCCGAAATTCTGCCCCGGCGTCATCCGCGGCAAGCAGTTCAGGAGCAAAGCGTTCGCTTGCCCGCCTGCAGCTCAATTGCGATCGCCGTCTATAACTTGCGCATCGCCAACCTCAGGCAGAGCTATGGATAGCCGCTGGCGCCTTCTTCGCCTTCCATTACTTTTGTGCCATCCGTCTCCCCTTTTAGTCTCAGCCTCCGCATCCTCTCCGTGTTCTCATAAATCCTGTTCACCCAGTATTGATGAATACGCAACGTCGTGACATGGATGCCGCCGCCGGCTCCTGAAGCTCCTCATTTTCGGTCCGGCGAATAAGACGACAAGGCTTCAGTCTGATTTCCTGCCCGGGCCACTTTCCCCAAATCGGCCAAGGAATAAAGGACGCAGCCGCACCACGCGGCCCGATTCCCTCTGTGTTAGTAACAGGAGAATCCATGCACGAAGAGTCGCAACGCGGTTCCAGCACAACTTTGCTTGCGTTGATCGTCACATCGTTGGTCGTCGCCGTCTGGTTCATCACCGGCTGCTCTTCCAGCTTTAACATCACCGACCCCGGATATTTTGCGCGCATCAGCGCAAACGGCTCCAGCCTCCGCGTCAACGAGCAAATGCAGATGGTCAATAACGCCAAGGCAACCGGCGTGCCTCTCATCTTCTCTGTCAACGGAGTCGCCGGCGGAAACTCCGAGGTGGGCACCATTGACGCAAATGGCCTCTATACCGCGCCCGCCATTGTTCCTGTGCCCAACACCGTCACCATCACCAGCGTCGCCACCGGACACCCCGACTATCCTCCGGGCTCGGCAGCCATCGCTGTCCTCAATCCCATTCCGATTCTCAATGCCGTCACTCCATCTGCATTCTCAGAGGGCACTACCCTCGTCGAAGTCGATGGTTCGCAATTTGTTTATGGCGCACAAATCTCCTGGAACGGCGCCGCGATCGGCACCACCTTCATCTCCTCGACAAAGCTTCTCGCCTCCATTTCCGCGCCTCTTCCCGGCAACTATCCTCTGCTGGTCAGCAATCCTGATCCCGGCTCGGCAAACACCAAGACCGTCTCCGTTCCCGTCGCCCCGGGTCACGTTGTCCTCACTCTCGATACCTCCGACGGAACCGACGTCCGCGTCACTAATTCGATCAGCATCGGCCTTGAGATCACCGGTACGCAGAACACCGGCGTCGCCCTCTACATTAACGGAATCGCCGGGGGCAACTCCCAGGTCGGCACCATCGTCGCAAGTTCCAATGGTTCCCTCACCTACACGGCGCCGGCCGTCGTGCCCACCCCCAATAACGTCGTGCAGCTCACAGTCGTTAGCAACGATGATCCCACCGTCTCCATCAGTCACAATCTTTCTGTCCTGAATCCCATTCCGATCCTCAACTCGGCAACCCCCACGTCCTTCGCCATCGGCTCGTCCACTGTTGTTGTCAGCGGCAGCAAGTTCATCAACGGCGCCACTATCCTTATGAATGGCGCGCCAGTCTCCACCACCTTCAACAGCGGCACGCAGCTTACCGCCACCATCAACCCCACCGAGGCGGGCGATCTCGACCTGCAGGTCCTCAATCCCAGCCCGGGTCCCGCAGCTTCCGCCGACTTCATCGCCCAGGTGCAGGGCACTCCACCCGCCGAGCCCGTCTCGCCTCAAGATGCCTCGCGCTTCCTCGATCAGGCCACCTTCGGCGCCACCGATTCAGACATCCGTCATCTCTCCAAACTTGGCTATCAGGCCTGGCTCAACGAACAGTATTCCCTCCCCCAGACGTTGGCTGAACCCGTCGTCGAGGAGGCCCTGATAGTCAATAACCCCGCATGCGCGTCAAGCGACGTCAAGTGCAATTCCACGCTCTTCCTTCAGAATTTCCAAAGCGAGCAATATGTCCAGGGCACCTTCTGGCAGCAAAGCCTCACCGCCAACGATCAGCTTCGACAGCGCGTGGCATATTCGCTTTCGGAGCTCTTCGTCATCTCCGGCACTCTGCCGCAGGTCCAGAACATGCCCCGGGGCGAAGCCAACTACTACGACACGCTCGGCGCCGATGCCTTCGGCAACTTCCGCCAGCTTCTGCAGGATGTGACGCTGAGCCCCATGATGGGACAGTTCCTCTCTATGCTTGGGAACGACAAGGGCGACGCCAACACTGACCCCGATGAAAACTACGCTCGTGAGGTGATGCAGCTCTTCACCATCGGCCTCTTCCAACTCAATGACGATGGCAGCCAGAAACTCGACGGCACCGGCGCGCCGATACCCACCTACTCCAACGTCGACGTCCAGGGACTTGCCAAGGTCTTCACAGGTTTCAGTTGGAACATCCCTGGGAACAACTCCGATAGCGCATGGTCCAACTGCTGCGCCTATGTCGGCACCGGCTACGGCGAAGACCTGCTCCCCATGCAGAGCTATGCCAGCCACCACTCAACGCAGGAGAAAGATTTCCTCGGCGTCACCATTCCTGCTTCCGGCGCGCCCGACCCCGACGGCGACCTCAAGATCGCCCTCGACACACTCTTCAATCATCCGAATCTGCCTGCCTTCTTCTCAAAGCAGATGATTCAGCACCTCGTCACCAGCAACCCCAGCCCCGCTTACATCGGCCGTGTCGCCGCGGTCTTCAAAGACAACGGCTCGGGCGTGCGGGGTGACCTCAAGGCAGTCATCACCGCGATCCTGCTTGACCCTGAAGCGCGTGGCTCTGCATCCGACCTGGCCAATCCGCAATACGGCAAGGTGCGCGAGTCCCTCATCCGCTATACCAACTGGTCGCGCGCCTTCACCGCGCAATCGCGCAACGGCGCTTACAACATCGGGTCCACCGAAGATCCCATCTGGGGACTTGGCGAGATGCCCCTCCGTTCGCCCTCGGTCTTCAACTGGTTTGCGCCCGGCTATGTTCCGCCCAACACAACCATTGAAACCGCCGGCCTCGTCGCACCCGAGATGCAGATGACCAACGTGACCACTGTCGTCGGCTATCTCAACTACATGCAGAACGCGATCGGCGGCGACGACAAGAACGGCCCCGATATCTTCGCCTCCTACTCCACCGAGATTGGCCTCGCCGCAACGCCTGACGCGCTGCTCGACCGCATCAACCTGCTCCTCATGGGCGGCGAAATGGACAGCACCCTCCGCAGTCAGATCCTCGCTGCGGTCAGCGCCATTCCTGTTCCTTCCAGTGATCAGGACGCGATCGATGCCGCGCTCCGCACCCGCGTCCAGACAGCGATTTATCTCACCATGGCCGCGCCGGCCTTCAGCGCGCAGTACTAAGCACTCTTCAGCACGCATTGAGAGAGGACCGTTATGTGCAAGATTAACCACAACCGGCGGCAGTTCCTTCGAACCGCTTCCCTGGCCTCGATGGCAGGCATCTCCGCCAGCCCATTCCTCGTGGGCCTCAACTCGCTCGCTGCCATGGCGCAGTCCACCGGCGCCGCCGACTATAAGGCGCTTGTCTGCGTCTTCCTGCAGGGCGGCAACGATGGCCACGGCACCGTCATCGCCACCGATCCGGACTCTTTCTCGGCCTTCACACAGGCCCGCTCCGGTGCGCCCGGCCTCGCCTATCCTCTCGGTGAGTTGCTGCCCATCATTCCAAAAACCTCGCAGAACGGTCGCACCTTCGCGCTTAATCCCGCTCTTGGCGGAGTGCAGAACCTCTTCAACGCGGGCCGCGCCGGCATCATCGCCAACACCGGCACGCTCATTGCTCCCGCCACCAAGGCACAGGTGCAGAACAGTTCCGTTCCTCTGCCCGCCTCCCTCTTCTCTCACTTCGATCAAACGGCCGCATGGCAGGCCATTGCTGCTAACGGCGGCAGCACCGAGCACGTTGGCTGGGGCGGCGCCGTTGCCGACCTCATCGAGAGCATGAACATGAACTCCAACTCCATGTTCACCTGCATCTCCACCTCAGGCATTGCGCTCTTTCTCGCCGGCGAAAAGTCCTATCAGCTCAATGTCACCTCAGCCGGCCCCATACCCATCTATGGAACATCGCAGCCGCTCTTCGGCCAGCAGGCTGGCTCAGATGCGCTGCTGAACATCCTCAGCGCCGACGAAGCCAATCTCTTCGCCAAGGAATATCAGGCCGTTGTTCTGCGCTCCATGCAGGCCCAGGCGACACTCGCCTCCGCCATGCTGCCCGCGGGCCCCACCGGCGTTCCCAATCCGCCCCAGTATCTTGACTCCAGAACCAACATGCTGGCCGACAATCCGCTCGCCGTCTCCATGCAGACGGTTGCCCGCATCATAGGGGGCCGCTCTTCCCTGGGCGTGCAGCGCCAGATCTTCTACGTAACGCTTGGCAGTTTCGACACCCATGACGGCCAGGCCGCACAACACGCACGCCTGCTCACCCAGCTCGGCCAGGCTCTCGAGTACTTCGACGGCCTCATGGTTTCTTCCGGGCTCGGCGACCAAGTCACCACCTTCACCGCATCGGACTTCGGACGCACCCTTACCAGCAACAGCGACGGTACTGATCACGGATGGGGCAGCCATCACTTCGTAGTCGGCGGCGCCGTATCGGGTGGCGACATCTACGGCCAGTACCCAGTCGTTGGAACCAATCAGGCAAACGACGTCGGCGCAGGCCGTCTCATTCCCACAACCGCAGTCGATCAGTACGCCGCGACGCTCGCCCGCTGGTTCGGGCTCTCCGACGGACAGGTCAGCCAGGTTTTGCCCAACTTCCACAACTTCGGCTCCAGCCCCTACCTCGGCTTCATGGGCTGACGCCAAAAAAACGGGGGCGTGAAGCCCCCGTCAGTTCACAAAACAAATCGCTGTTTGGAGCGGCCGGTCATCCGGACCCGCTTTAAGATGTACAGATTCTTGATGAGCGGGACGTCAATCCTCCCGTTAACTCAACCACAAACTTCGATGGCTTAGCCGCGGAGTGTGACTGATCCCTGAGCCGTCTGCCAGAAACTGCGCGCAGCTCCCTGCATCTTCGTCGAGAAGCTCTTAGAACCCTCTTACCGCCACAGACGCCGCCAGAAGGCAGACAAACAACAGTGCCATCATCACTCGTATCTGCAGCACCAGTTTTCCTTCAGGGAAAAGCCGGCCATACTCCCGATGCATGTGCAGTAGTCGCATGACGTCGCCGCTGGGAGGCGTCGTCTCCATCTCGGCGCTGCTTAGCGCGCTCACCTGCGCCACAAGCCTGGAATTGGTAAGGGTTAAGAGCAATCCGAGTGTAGACACACCGGCAAACGCAGCAACTTCAATAAACAGATGAATAGACATGAAACTTCATTCATTTTATCGCCGGCCGGCGTGATCAGCGTGGATGAGGCGCATTCGGCAAAACTCCGGTAACGGGGGTCCTAAGCCACGCATTATCTCCCGCCGCGGCAGGATAAGGTTCAATCCGGTTCTTTCCTGAAATCGGGTCGAAGGTTAGCAACCAGGGAGTTCGGTTCGGATAGTACGCAAGCAGCGCCTGATTCTCAGCGGTTCCCATATCATGTGCGAATACAACATGTTGCGTGTCGATATCCGCTCCGTTGTATACCCACTCCTGGATCGCTCGCCAGTCCGGCGAAGGATATCGAACGATCACCAGCTGAGGGGTTCCTTCCGCAGTTAAACGCTCAATCAATGCAGCGCGCGAATCCATCCAGTCCCTCGGTTGAGACTCAACAACGGCAAACATGTTCAAAATCGCCTCCCTCTGGAAGGCGAGGCTTAACGGTGCCAGCAAAACTAGAACGGTCAGAATTCCTCCCGCTGGCAATCCAAGAATGCGCAAGGATGACGCTCGACTGGCCCAGATTGCAATCATCAGGGAAAGCACCACCCATATTGGGGCCGCGTAGTGCAGAGCGTGAAAGGTTTCCGTGGCCAGTGCCAGCAGGAATATGCCCAAGACGATTGCCATCTTTCGAAAGATAGAATCTCTCCAGCCAAAAGGCGTCGCACATATCAGGATCATGACCGGAGCTATATAGAGTGAAAGGATTCCCCAAAGCAGCCCCTGCGGGATCGCCATCCATCCACGTTTGAAAAACCGATAATGAAGAATTTCGCCGCCGTTTGCCCCGTGCAGCGCTGCGAGTCGGGGCTGCTCATATTCCGGTTGCGGGCGAACGGGTAGAAACCAGAATACCGGTGTCACACTGTATTGCAACTCGTGCTCTATGTATGGCAGCCGGAGATAATGTCCCGTAACCGCTTTGTTGTCGTAACATGTCCACGTGGCGCCAATAACCAGCGGGAGCACTACAGTGACCACAGCGCTCATTCGCCGTTTTCGCCAGAGTTCTGCGGCAAATACCAGAAACACCGCAATGGTGAATACCCCGCCCTCATACGGACGTGTCCAGAACAGAAGCAACGCCCCCGTCGCGAAAATTACTCCCGAGTACCATCTTTGGCTGTTGCGGTAACTTCCGATCCCAGAGTAATACGAAAGCGGCCCCTGTAGCCGCCACGGACCCTCCCCAATATGAATTCGTCCAGTACATGCGGGGCGATAGACACAGAAATGGCATCATTGAGCCAGCCCAGGCCCATTTAGGCTCTACCCAGGCAAACAACGTTGTGCAAATCGCAAATAGCATCAGAGCGTTGCCGATCAGCACGCCGTAGAACGGTTTGCCGAAAACCACTTGCCCTAACGCCAGAAACATTGCCTGGCCCGGAGGGTACTTCGAGGCATAGGTCGGACGTACGAGTTCCTGTGGCGACTCCAAGAATTTGGCGAGCGGATGCTGCGAATTCGCGAGCCTTCCATGGGCGAACGTGTCCGCTCCTAAAAGATAGCTGAATTCATCGTGTACATGTGGCTGGGGGACCCCGAGCATACTCAGGAAGGCCAGCCGGTAGAGGAGCCAGACCAGGACCAGAGCCAGCGCAGAAGGCACTGGCCTCAGATACCATTTCCTCTTCATTCCTTCTCTTTGAGGTACCAATCCATCACCCGAGGCGCAAAAAAATCCAGCGACGTAAAGATGTATCCGATCTTCGGCACAAAGACAGTCTTTCTGCCGCGCTCAAGCCCCCGAATCAGCCCGAGTGCAACCTGGTCAGGACTCACCACGCGGCGGATATTCTCCACATTCCGCGGCGCCGAACCCGCGAGCACGTGATCACGAAACTTCGTATCAACAATGCCCGGACACACCTTCATCACATGAATTCCGCTGCCCCTGAGCTCCCGATGCAGCGAATCGCTCACACAATGCAGTGCCCACTTGGTTGAGCAGTACATCACTGCCCAGGGCAACGCTACCTTGCCGCCCACCGAGCCAATGTTCACGATCGCCCCTGAGCTATGTGCTTTCATTTGCGGAAGAACAAGCTGCGTCAGCGCCAATGCTGAGAAGACATTCACGTCGAACATCCGCTTGGAAATTTCGACATCCACTTCGCTGGGATATCCATACTGGCCCACACCTGCGTTGTTCACCAACACATCGATGCGGCCGAATCTGGCCAGCGTCTGCTCCACTGCTGCCGCACGCGCTTCTGCTGAGGTGATATCCCCTTCCACCACGAGTGTCGTCGCAGAGGCCGTTTCCGCGAAGCCCTTCTTCGGCAATCCGAAAAGGGTTACCCGCGCTCCGCGCTCGCCAAATAACCGCGCGCAGCTTGCGCCAATTCCCTCAGAAGCTCCCGTAACGAGAACGACCTTCTCCGCCCAGTTCTTCGCTGAAAATGGATTCACGTGCCTTTGCCTGTCTGCGTATGAAGTCTCTCTTACTCTACTCACTCGAAACGGTTGCTGCTCATGGCCACGGAAATGTCTTTCGACACATCCGTCACTCAATCGGCCAGCAGATTGTATTTAATGATGCACCACAGCGCCCGAAACCCGTCGCGCCATCCGATCTTCTTGCCCTCGGCATAGGTCCGTCCGTGGTAACTGATCCCCACCTCATAAATACGAGCTTTGGCGCGCGCGACCTTCGCCATAATCTCCGGCTCAAAGCCGAAGCGGTCTTCCTCAATCCGTATGCTCTGGATAAGTTCCCGCCTGAAGGTCTTGTAGCAGCTCTCCATATCGGTAAGGTTCAGGTCGGTCGCCATATTCGAGCAGAGCGTGAGAAACGTATTCCCTACCTGGTGCCAGAAATACAGCACGCGATGCGCGTCCGCACCCGACTGAAACCTCGACCCGATCACCACGTCAGCCTTGCCAGAGCGGATCGGTCCGATCAATCGGTAATACTGGGCCGGATCGTATTCGAGATCCGCATCCTGGATGATCACGATCTCCGCCGTCGCCTGCGCAATGCCGGTCCGCAGTGCTGCACCTTTGCCCCTGTTCACTTCGTGCCGAAAGAGCTTGATGCGCGTATCCAGCTTGGCCAGTTCCTGCAGCCGATCCCACGTCCCGTCGTGCGAGCAGTCATCCACAATCACCAGTTCCTGCACTGGGCGCTGCGCCAGAACAGCCTTCACCACCTCGACAATGGTTGCCACCTCGTTGTAGGCCGGCATCACCGCCGTTACACACGGGCCTATGTCTGCATTGGAGAGCATTCGGCTTATCGTACCATCGATAAGGCCGAGCGCCGGGGAGCCTGCTCCGAGCCTCACCACACAAGTAACAACGCGCGCTCCGCGCTGGCTATGCACACGTATCCCGCAGCGCGCATCGAGTAATCTCGCGCCCGCGCGAATCCGATTACGCGTTCTCCTCCGATTTTCGATTGAAAGAAGGATCAGCCGCCGACAACGTCTACGTCGCCTGCATGTCGCCGCAAGCGCACCGCGGCCCTCGTCTATTTCAATGTATCTTTGTAGATTTTTCCGTCCTTCATAATCATCACAAAGTGCGTCGCCGGATCGGCAATCAACTGAATATTCGCAATTGGATCGCCATCCACGAGAAGCAGGTCCGCATAGGCTCCGGCTTCCACAACCCCGAGCTTGCCCGGATAGGGATTCCGCAGGCCGGAAAGCGCCATCAGCTGCGCATTGTCTCCTGTTGCCATCTTCAGCACCTCTGCCGGCGTATACCAACGCACCAGCTTCGCGAGTTGCTTGCCCTGCTTTTCCGCCAGCCCCGCATCAAAAAGCGTATCGGTTCCAAATGCCGTCTTGACCTTGTATTTTTTGGCTAACGCGTACGCATTGTCGGTACCTGAGACCATCTCCAGAAACTTCTTGTGGTTGTCTGAGCCCTCAGGAAAGTGCACAGCGTCCTCATCGTCGAGAAACGGTTGCAGGCTCCACCAGATTCCTTTTTCCGCCATCATCTTTGCCGTCGCATCATCCGCGAGTTGTCCATGCTCAATGCACTTCACGCCCGCCTCAATCGCGCGCTGGATCGCTCGCGGCGTGTACGCGTGCACCGTGACATAGGTGTTCCGGTCAGCGGCAGCTTCAACCGCGGCGTGCATCTCTTCTTCGGTGTATTGGGTCACATCGAGGGGGTCATAAATCGAAGAAACTCCGTCCCCCGCCATAATCTTGATCTGGCTCGCTCCCTGCATCAGCTGTTCGCGTGTCCGCAGCAGAACCTGCGGCACTCCGTCCGCAATCGCCGCCGCGCCAATTCTCTCGGTGTAACTCAACGGCGCGGCGGCATCATCCGGGGAGATAGACCCGCCCAATTCCGTCCCCGAATATCTCGCGTCCCGCCTGACAACGGTGTAATATCCTTTGGGAATAATCCTCAAAGGAGCAACATGCAATCAATGCGCTTCAGCGTGTCTGCGGTGCTCGCAGGAATGGTTTGCATCGCGCCTTTCTGTTCAGCACAAGCGGGCACTTCATCTCTAGTTGCTGGCATTGCCAGTCGCACCGTCACACTCGATGTCCAGGTAAGCGATTCTTCGGGCAAGCCCGTCACCGGACTGCTTCAGGACGAGTTTAAACTCATTGATAATAAGCGCGTTATTCAGATCACGGCCTTCAGCGAGGTGGTCGCCGAGGACGCCAAATCGACTGCTCCTGTCGAAGTGGTCCTGCTGATCGATGGAATCATGACTCCTCAGCCTACGCTGTCCGAGCTGCACCGCAACCTCGCTGCATATCTGCATGCCGCTGGCGCGCAACTGCCTCTGCCCATGTCACTCGCCTTCCTCACAGCTCAAGGTCTGAAGATACAGGACGAACCCACGCGAGACCCTGCCGTACTGCTCTCAAATCTCGACAGCAACCCAATACCGCAGCTCCAGCGGCAGGGAGAGGGTTATTTATATAGCGCAGAATTTCGCGAGACTTCGTTGAAGGCGTTGGTTCTGTTGACTTCCAAACTAAACCGGCGTCCTGGCAGAAAGCTGCTGATCTGGATCAGCCCCGGCTGGGGAGCATTTGAGGCTGAGACTGCACGGAAATCGCCCAAGGAAGTCGCGGGGCTGTTCACATTTGAGGCGAACCTCTCGAACGGGCTGCGGCAAGCGGGCATCACGCTCTACAGCCTGGATCCGTGGGGCGCGAGCGACGCGGGGTTTTCCGGTGCTCGACGCTACGAGAACTTCGTGAAGTACGGCACCTCGATCAAAGACGTGGACAACGGCGACCTTATGCTCCAGGTTTTCGCAGTGCAGTCAGGCGGACTCGTTCTCTACGGCTCCAACAACACCGCAAAATTGGTCAGTCAGTGCATCGCAGATGGACGCTCCTTCTATCAGATCAAGTTCGACGCGCCCACGGCAGCGAATCCCGACGAGTACCACAAGATCGAAGTGCAGGTGAACAAGCCGGGATACAAGGTACGCACCCGGACGCGGTACTTTGCCGAACCCTAGGCAAACAGACCATCACAAAACAAAGGCCGCTCCCAGATCCGGAGCGGCCTTCTTAACCTGCCTTGATAAACCGAAGTTACTTTACGCCAGCCAATGACGGGCGGGTGTCGAGACTGCCGTCAGCGTATCCCTTCACCATCTCGGCGACGGGGATCGCCTTGTAGTCGCCTGCGTGGCCGGCCTGGCCGAACTGGGTCATGCGCAGGGCTACGACCTTCTTCATGGCTTCACGCGCGGGCTTCATGTAGTCGCGGGGATCGAACTTCTCGGGACTCTCGGCGAAGACCTTGCGGATGGCGCCAGTGATGGCAAGGCGGTTGTCGGTATCGACATTGATCTTGCGCACGCCGTTGCGGATGCCGAGCTGAATTTCCTCGACCGGCACGCCCCAGGTGGGCTTGAGCTTGCCGCCGTACTGGTTGATGATGTCCTGCAGATCCTTGGGCACCGACGAGCTGCCGTGCATGACGAGATGCGTGTGCGGCAGGCGCTTGTGAATCTCGATCAGCACATCCATCTTGAGGACGGAGCCATCGGGCTTCTTGGTGAACTTGTAGGCGCCGTGGCTGGTGCCGATGGCGATGGCGAGCGCGTCTACGCCGGTGCGCTCGGCAAACTCGACAGCCTGGTCGGGATCAGTGATGTGCTCGAGGCCGGTGCCGCCAGCGCCGTGGCCATCTTCAACGCCGCCCAGCACGCCGATTTCGCCTTCAACGGTGACGCCGCGGGCATGCGCATACTCGACCACGCGCCGGGTGACTTCGACATTCTCTTCAAACGTGGTGGGGGTTTTGCCGTCATCCTTCAGCGAGCCATCCATCATCACCGAGGTAAAGCCGAGTTCGATGGCGCTCTTGCAGGTATCGAAGTTGTTGCCGTGATCCTGATGCATGGCGAGGGGAATTTCGGGATAGAGCTCGCTGGCGGCCAGGATGAGGTGATAAAGATAGCGGTCCTGCGCGAACTGGCGCGCGCCGCGGCTGGCCTGGATGATGACAGGCGAATTGGTCTCCTTCGCCGCTTCCATAATGGCCTGAATCTGTTCCATATCGTTGACGTTGAATGCGCCGACGCCGTATCCGCCCTTGGCGGCCTCGTCGAGGAGCTGCCGCATGGATACAAGAGGCATATGAATCTCCTTTAAATGGCTCCGCTGGTATCAGGCCTCGCCTGGATCAGGAGGAATTCGGCCTGGCGGGCACAGAACTGCGATCAACTTTATGGTAGCAGAGGGCAAGCGGAAGGCTCTCATGCGGAATACATGGCTGGAGCGGCGCGCGCGGCTGAATTTCGGGGCAGACGCCAGCCGCTCTTCTTCCTGTTGCACGCGCTTAGAGCCCTACTTCCACGCGCCGAGCAGGATGCGCTGCAGCACCAGCTGGCCAACATGGTAGGAGTTGTGGTCGGCGATGAGCAGTGCCTCGCGCAGAATGGTCTGCCCGTCGCCGTGCGGAATCTTCGCGTAAAGATCGGTGGACTCGTCCTTCACCAGGTCGCACATCGCTTTCAGGTCTTTGCGGAAGGCGTGCACGCTCTTGTCCCACGCCTTGTCGTCAGGCGGCTCGGGCGAGGCGGGCCAGTACTCGCTTGGCCAGTCAGGCGACTTGTGTTTGGGATTACGCGAGAACTCAAGGATGTCCCACTGCGCGATGCGCAGGTGCTCGAGAAGCTGCCAGGGCGAGTGCTGGGCGCCCTTGGGCCTTGTGCCGCGTAGTCCCGCAGGCAGGTCTTTCACGGCATCGTCGAAGCTGGCGTGCGCGTTGGCTTCGGTAAGAAGGCTGATGAGTTGCTGGCGGAGTGCGGTGTCGTGAGACATGGGTGCTCCTTGAAAACAAGCCCGGAAAACGGGCCTAAGGGTGCTCGAAGGAACAAAAGCAGCAAAGGCCGGTGACAAGGCTTAGATGTTGAGCACGGCCCTTTGCGCTGCAAAGATTTCGCCGAGCCCTTTTTCAGCGAGGTCGATGAGGCCGTTCAACTGCGCGCGGGAGTAGCTTCCCTTCTCTGCCGTGGCCTGGGTTTCGACGAGGCCTCCGTCGGCGGTCATCACGACGTTCATGTCAACCTCGGCCTGGGAATCTTCTTCATAGCAAAGATCGAGCAGCGCTGCTCCGCCGACGATGCCGACCGAGGTAGCGGCAACGAGCTGCTTCAGCGGCGACTGCTTGAGGGTGCCGGCCGCAACAAGAGCATTGAGCGCGAGCGCGAGTGCGACGGCCGCGCCGGTGATGGCTGCGGTGCGCGTGCCTCCGTCAGCCTGGATCACGTCACAGTCGAGGATGATTGTCCGCTCACCCAGCATCTGCATGTCGACAACCGAGCGTAAGCTCCGGCCGATGAGGCGCTGAATCTCGTGGGTGCGGCCGCCGATTTTGCCGCGCTCGCTTTCACGCGGGGTGCGGGTGACGGTGGAGCGGGGGAGCATCGCGTACTCCGCTGTGACCCAGCCGCGACCGGAGTTGCGCAGCCAGCCGGGGACACCCTGCTCGATGGTGGCGTTGGTGAGAACGCGGGTGTTGCCGAAGGAGACGAGCACGGAGCCCTCGGCGGTCTGAACGAAGCCCGGCGTGAAAGAGAGCGGGCGAAGCTGGTCTGGCTGGCGATTGCCGGGGCGGAAAAAAGCGGGTGTGCCGGGCGCGTGCATAGGTGGAATTGTACGGGAGAGGTGGCGGGCAGAAGGGATCGAGCCGGATCGGGAATCGGTTCCGAAATGGGACCTCTACCGGGAATCAGGATCTATCTCATTATTTCTCTGCTGTTTATCTATGGCTGAAGCGGATCCGGCCTGGGGATAATTCCCGTTTCGGGCTGAATGAGCCCGTCCTCCGGAAGGCGTACCGGAGGGCATTTTCTTTCATAACTACTTTATTATCATTCACTTTCTCGCAGTGTCCTGCTTTGGCACGCGACGTGTATTAAGACAGGACAGTCCCGAGGGGATGAGAAAGGGAGTGTCCAAGACAATGCAGCCGACAAACGAGGCGATGGTCGTGAATGGAAGCGGGAATCTTCATCCGGAGATTCTGAATGCAAGCCTGACGAATTTGGAGAGCCGCGGCGAGCGGCTTGCGGATGTGGCTCACGACGCGCGCAACATGGTCACTGCGCTGGCGTGCTATTGCGATCTGCTGGAAGCACCCGGCGTTTTGACCGAGCCCTACCAGCACTATGGCAACGAACTAAAACTGGTGGCCGCGGCCAGCCGCAGGCTGATCGACAAGCTGCTTACGCTGGACCTCGCGGAGAAGTCAACCGGCGTGGCGGCGCGTGAAGGCTCTTTGTCGACGGAGTTGCCACAGGCGGGCGCGAAGACGAGGACGCCGGCATCCGGATTTATTCCGAAGCCGGTGGCGGATTTTGCATGGGAAGTGCAGATGAACCGGAATCTGCTGGCAGCACTCGCCGGGCCTTCGGTCACGCTGGTGGTAGATACGGCGACCGGCGCTCTGCCGGTGGCGATGACATGCGAGGACCTGACCCGTATCCTCGTCAACCTGGTGAAGAATGCGGTTGAGGCGATGCCGACGGGAGGAAGAATCCGCATCACAACGCGCGAGGTTCCGACGGCGCCGGGCGAGAGCACGCGTGTGGTGATGAACGTCGAAGACAACGGACCGGGCATCACGGCGGCGGCGCTGGAGCGGATTTTCGATCCCGGCTACACCTCGCGCACCGCGGAGAGCGATGGCTACGGCCCGTGGAATCCACAGCATCACGGACTTGGCCTTGCGATCGCGCGCACGATTGTGCAGGCCGCGGGCGGAACAATTCATGCGGCGAACCGCGACCCGCTCGGCGCCTGCTTCCAGATCGAGCTGCCAGTGCGCGCTGAGTAGTGGGATTAGTGGGGACGGCTTTACCTAAACGATTTACCAAAGTGAGCAGGGGACGAATACAATGCTTGAAACACCTTTTGAAACATGGGCCATGGATTCTTTGTTTAAAGTTGCCGTACCGCCGCCAAAACTACACGTCCTTGTGATCGACGCTGATGCCGCCGTTCGTTCAGCCTGCGCAGAAATTGCCGAAAGCCTGGGCTTTGCAGTGGAGACCACGGGGGAGATGGAGCAGGCGCGGAGCCTGCTTCGCGCTCACGCAGCCGACATTGTGCTGGTGAATTTACCCTGGGGCAACACCTGCGGGCTTGAGCTCGTGGCAGAAGCCAAATTGCTCTATCCGCAAATTGCGCTGATTGCCATGACCGCTTCAGGATCAGTGAATGCGGCCGTGGAGGCGATGCGCTGCGGCGCCTCAGACTACCTGACCAAACCCTTCGCGGTAGACGAGCTTTCAACGGTGCTGGAACGCGCCGCGGAGAGCCAGAGCACGGATGCGGCGACGCGGCAGTTGCGCGAGCGCCTGCGGCTTTCGCAAGGCCTGGGCTCGATGATTGGCCGCGCGACAGAGATGGAGAAGATTTACCGCATCCTGTCGAAGGTGGCGCAAGGCTCGCACCCGGTGCTGATTCTGGGCGAGAGCGGAACCGGCAAGGAACTGGTGGCCCGCACGATCCATGCCTATGGGCCAAATGCACAGAAGCCGTTTTTGCCGGTGGACTGCGGCTCGCTGGTGCCGACGCTGATTGAAAGCGAGCTCTTCGGCTATGTGAAGGGCGCGTTTACGGGAGCGAATCGCACCAAGGATGGGCTACTGGTTTCCGCTGAGGGAGGAACGGTTTTCCTCGACGAAATCGGCGAGTTGACGCTCGACCTGCAGGCGAAGCTGCTGCGCGCGCTGCAGGAAAAGGAAGTGCGTCCGGTGGGCGCAACGCACAGGGTGCCGATCAAGGCGCGCATTGTCGCAGCGACAAATCGCGACCTGGCCGCGATGGTGGAGAAGGGCACTTTCCGCAAGGATCTCTTCTACCGGCTGAACGTAGTGAACCTGCGGCTGCCGTCGCTGCGCGACCGGCGCGAGGATATTCCCCTGCTGGCGGCGCATTTTCTTGACCGCATCAGCAAGGAACGCGGCACAAAATACACGTTGAGCGACGAAGCGCTGCGCACGATGATGCGCCACGATTGGCCGGGCAATGTGCGCGAGCTTGAAAACGCCGTGGAACGGGCGTGCGCGCTCTCTTCCGGGCCAGTGCTGCACCTGGGCGATCTGCCGACGCAATTGCAGCAACAGGGCCTTGCGGCGCATCACGCATCTGCCGAGGCGCGCAAGGGAACGGCAGCCGCCGAGGCTCAGGGCGTAAAGCCGCTTGCGGACCTCGAACGCGAAGCGATCCTGGGAGCGATTCGCGCGCTGAATGGCGACAAGCTGCAGGCCGCGAAGCTGCTGGGTATCGGCAAGACGACACTCTACCGCAAGCTGAAGGAATATGGCATCGACGACCCGATGCAGCCCGAGTAATCGAGGTGTCTTCAGCAGTGCATCCTGTGCAACCGAAAACCGGGAGACGAGAGATGAGCATTCTGATTGTGACTGGCATTGAAGGCGCGCAGAACTGCGCAGCGGCAGTGGAGAAACAACTGGACATGGCTGTAGAAGTGGCTGAAGGACGCAGAACGGCGCTTGCGGCGCTGCGCCGGAAGGAATTTGCTGTGATCGTAGTGGATGAGACGCTGGCCGAGTGCGATCCGGCGGCCGCTGAAACGATCTGGGAACGCGCAGGGCTGGCGGTTCCGCTGCAGATCAACTTTGCACTCTCGGGCGCGGCGCGGCTGGTGCGTGAGATTCGCGCCGGACTGCAGAGGCGCGAGCGGGAGCAGACGCTGGCGCGGCGGGCGGCCACCTCAGCTCTCGAAACCGAAATGAAAACGGCGATTGCCGGGCTGCTGCTGCACTCGCAACTGGCGCTCTCGGGCGGCGGCGAGGTTCCCGATGCAGTGGCAGACAAGCTGCGCGTGGTGGCAGGCCTCGCCGACGATCTGCGGCGGCAACTGAGCCCCCCCAGGCGCGGCGCGCCCGGCGGCCTGAGCCGAAGAGAGATTTTCCCTCGTTCATTCATTTGCACTTTTTCCAGCCGGGGCGGTTTCGCTCCGGCTATTTTTTTGCCGGCTTGCCGCGATGACTTAAGCTGAAGAGACGTCATGAACAACTCCGCTGTTCTGCTGATTGATTGTCCTGACCGCAAGGGACTGGTGGCGCGCGTTGCCGGCATGCTCTACAAGCATGGCGCGAATATTCTGCACGCCGACCAGCACGAGGATCATGAGCAGGGGCTCTTCTTCATGCGGGTGGAGTGGGCTCTTGCTGAGGGCGAAGCCCATACCTTCGATCTGGAGAGGTTCAAAACTGAATTCGCGATCGTTGCGGATGAACTTCAGATGCGCTGGCAGATCTTTGTCGGATCGCGCCGGCCGCGCGTAGCGCTTTTCTGCTCGCAGTATCTGCACTGCATGGCCGACCTGCTGCACCGCTGGCACACCAAAGAGCTCGACTGCGAGATTCCGGTGATTGTCTCCAACCATCGCGAGGTGGAAAGACTGGCGGCATTTTACGGCATTCCGTTTGAGCATGTTGCGGTAACGGCAACGACACGACGCGAGACCGAAGCGCAGCAGATGGCGCTGATGAAGACACACGGAGTAGAGCTGATTGTGCTGGCGCGGTATATGCAGATTCTTTCGCCGGAGTTTGTGGCCGCGCATCCGGCGGCGATTATCAACGTGCACCACTCGTTTCTGCCAGCCTTCACGGGAGCCAAGCCCTACCACGCGGCACACGCACGCGGAGTGAAGCTGATTGGAGCGACAAGCCACTACGTCACGGAAGTGCTGGACGACGGACCAATCATCGAACAGGATGTGGCGCGCATCTCGCACCGCGATCAGGTGGAGGACCTTGTGGCGCGGGGACGCGACCTGGAGCGGCTCGTGCTGTCGCGCGCGGTGCGCTGGCATCTTGACCGACGCATTCTCTGCTACGGGAACAAGACGGTCGTGTTCGACTGAGGCATGCACCGACCTAAAGATCGTTGCTGACGGGCTCGATGACCTCCGGGCCGACATAAATGAGGTGAATCACTCCGTCACGATCGGTGAATTGGAGTTCAGCCCTTCCGCCGCCGTCGTAATCATTAAACCGAATAGGCTCACCCACGACTTCAATAATCGCCCTCTGATCGTTCATCGGTAGTCCATCAAGCAGGCCGCCCGGTACTTGCCGCAGTACCACGGCATCTCCCGGCGCGAACTTGTGGCGCTGATCAGTCATCGGTCACGATCCCGCGTCAACTCACCAGGTCGTCGGCAATAACGAGGTGGCGGTCGAGGGCGTCGATGCCGAAGTCGATTTCTTCTTTGGTGACGATGAGCGGCGGCGCGATGACGAAGTGGCTGACCCAGGCCTGCTGCGCCACGCCGTCGGCCATCATCTTTGCGGCGATCTGCTCGACGACCATGGGCTTGCCTTCGACCTTGTCGCGCATGGTGTTGAAGAGTTCCTTGGTCTCGCGATTCTTCACGAGTTCCACGGCGAAGAAGAGGCCCATGCCACGCACATCCCCAATGGAGGGATGTTTGGCCTTGAGAGTTTCGAGTTTCTGGCGCAGATAGGGCTCAAGCTCTTTGGCGCGTTCGACGAGATTGAGGCGCTGCATCTCCTCAATGGTGGCGACGGCGGGGCCCAGGGTGATGGGGTGCGCCTCGTAGGTGTGCCCATGCGAGAAGTAGTGATCCTCGAAATAGTCTGCGAGTTTTTTGGTAGTGGCGCAGAGGCCGAGCGGCACATAGGCTGAGGTGATGCCCTTGGCAGTGACGAGGATGTCGGGCTTGACGTTCCAGTTGTCGATGGAGAACCACTTGCCCGTGCGACCCCAGCCGGCCATGACTTCGTCGGCGATCATGAGCACGCCGTGGCGGTCGCAGATTTCGCGCAGGCGCGGGAAGTATTCGGGCGGCGGCACAAGGACGCCGTTGGTGCCGACGACGGGCTCGAGGATGATTGCGGCCACGTCGCTCTCGTTACGGATCATGTGCTCGATGTAGTCGACGCAGGCAATGTTGCAGGCCGGGTATGTGTGCTTGATGGGGCAGTCGTAGCAGTTGGTCTCGGGCGCGAAGACGACGTTGCCGATTTTTCCGGCAGGCTCCATGGCCCAGCGGCGTGGATCGCCCGTAGCAGCGATGGACCCGGCGGTGGAGCCGTGATAGGAGCGGTAGCGCGAGATGATCTTATTTTTGCCTGTGACCATGCGGGCGATTTTGAAGGCGGCCTCATTCGCCTCGGTGCCGCTGGTGGCGAAGAAGAATTTGTCGATGCCTTCGGGCATGACTTCAAGGAGCTTGGCGCTCAGCTTCGCGCGCGCGGCAGTGGCATAGACAGGACCAACAAAGGCCAGTTCCCTGGCCTGCTCAGCGATAGACTCGACAACGCGGGGATTCTTGTGGCCGAGGTTCACACACATGAGCTGTGACGAGAAGTCGAGATAGCGCTTGCCGGCGCCGTCAGTAAACCAGCAGCCTTCGGCATCGGCAACGTAGAGAGGCTTCCATGTCTTCTGGAAACGCCAGGTGCCATAGTTGGTTTCGCGCGTAAGTTTTGCGATCTGCTCGGGGCTGAGTTGGGTGTCGCTCATCGAAAGGACCTCGCACGGGGATGTGCAATGCGTTCCACCTATGCTACGGCATTCGAGCGGGAGAAGGAGCGAGAGGCCCCTCGGTAATTAATATGCGCAGCGAGCCGTCAAGCTCAATGATTGCGGAGACGCTGGGATGCAATGCGCCCGCGCGCATAAACTTAAGTGACAGGAGGGCTGCGATGAGCGACGGAAAAGAAGAGCGCGAGGAACAGGAATGGAGACGCGAGCAGGAAAAGCGCAAGGAGCGCGAAGATCGACTGGAGCGCGAGCCCGAAGATCGGCAGGCGCCGGAACGCAAGGAATCGTAACGAGGAAACGAGTTTAGTGGAGATAACGGCGTTGGAAGAACAGATTTGGATTCTTCGAACTTCGAATGCAGCCTGCCTCATGCAGGCCGCGGTTACGGCTTGCCCGCCGGAACGACGGGCAGGCTGATGAAGCTCGCGCGGTCCGGTGCGTGCCAGATGCGTTGCGTGGCCTTCTGGTAGTCGGCGGGCTGCGCGGTGAAGATGTTGGGCACGAAGCGCTGCGGGTTGCGGTCGTAGAGCGGGAAGAGCGTAGACTGCACCTGCACCATGATGCGATGACCGGTTTGAAAAGTATGGTTAACCATGGGCAGCGCGAAGACATAGGACAGCGGCGTGTCTGGCTCAATGGCCTGCGGATGCTCGAAGCTGGTGCGGTAGCGGCCGCGGAAAATGTCGGTCGCAATGGGCAGCTCGTAGCCGCTCATTTCCTGGGGCGCGATTGTGCGCTCGGGCTCGACATCGATTATTTTGACTACCCAGTCTGAATCGGTGCCGCTGGTAGAGGCGACGAGGTGAACCATGGGCTCGCCGGAGAGCTTCATAGGTTCAGTCAGTGGCTCAGAGAAGTAGGTCATCACGTCGGGGCGTCCATCCACGAAGCGCTGATCGGTGACAAGCCAGGTCTGCCACGCAGAATTGTCGGATGCAACGACAGGGCGCGGACGATACGGTACGGGATTCGCCGGGTCGGATATGTACTCGTCAAATTTCTCGCCTGAAGCGGCCGGAGCCGTGAAAGACAGCTTGCCGCCGGCCTCAAGATAAAGCGGCTTTGCCATAACCGGGCAGCCCTGTTCGCAGCTCTGCGGAAAGACGGCGTAATGATCCCAGCGATCGGCGCCGGTATCGTAGATCAGCGCGGTGGGTGTGTCTGCCTCGGGCGAGCCGGGCTTGAGGTACTGGTTGAAGAAAGGCAACAGCACGTCGTGGCGCCACTGCTCGGTGGTGTCCGTAGCCCAGGTCAGCCGGCCGATGGAGCGGCCCGGGCGGTTGATCTGGCTATGGAACCAGGGACCCATGACGATGTGGTTCATCTTGTCAGGCGTGCCGATGGCCTTGAGCGCACGATAACTGTGGTTGGCGCCCCACATGTCTTCCTGATCCCAGAGGCCCTGCTCCCACATGGTGGGCACCGTGAGCGGCTGCTTGGCGATGGCCTTGTCGAGAGCCTGACTCTGCCAGAAGCCGTCGTAGGCGGGGTGGTCGACGAAGACGCGCCAACCGGAGAGTTGCTCACCGCCAAGCGAGCGCGCGAAGGAATCTGCAGAACCACCGTCGAGCAGAGCGGTGTAGTCATCGTAGTTGGGATGGGGGACCGGTACGCCAGTGCCGCGGTTAGTGGTCTGGCTAAGGAAGTAGTCGATGCCGCCGGTGCGGAAAGCGCCGTAGTGGAACCAGTCATCGCCCATCCAGCCATCAACCATCGGGCTCTCTGGCGCAGCGACCTTGAGCGCAGGATGGGGATGCAGCAGCGCCATGACGACGGTAAAGCCCTCGTAGCTGGAACCGATCATGCCGACGCGTCCGTTGGACTCGGGTACGTTCTTCACCAGCCAGTCAATGGTGTCGTAAGCGTCCATGGTGTCATCTGCGCCGGTGGGGTTATAACCGGAGGCGAGGGGCGGCGGCGTCATGATGTAGGGACCCTGGGAGCCGTACTTGCCGCGCACGTCCTGGTAGACGCGAATGTAGCCGGCACGAACGAAGTCCTCATCGCTGAGCGGCAGCGCCTCAAGCATGTGCGGGCTGTTGGAACGGGCGGCGCGAGATGCTGCGTCGTACGGCGTGCGCGTGAGAACGATCGGCGCGCCCTTCGCGCCTTTGGGGATGACGATGACGGTGTAGAGCTTGACGCCGTCGCGCATGGGGACCATCTCGACACGTTTAACGTAGTCGGCTTCGGACACGGGGGCCTTGAAATTCGGCGTGAGCTCGTCGGCGGGAAGATTCTGCTGCTGGGCGAAGACAAGGGAAGCTGGCAGGGCGGCAAGTGCAAGAATACAGGCGAGTCGTCTCATCACTCTCTCTTGGAGCCGCACCGCGAGCAGGTGGTTTGGCAAGGGTCTGCGATGATTCCAGCGTACAACATGCGTCGGCGGCGTGAGAGAGGCCAGCGGAGTTGGCGGGGTCCCCAAAAAAGAAATGCGGGTTCTTCGACTCACCACTCCAGAACTGCAAAGCGTTTGACGTGCCCCGTTCGCTCAGAATGACATCTGTTTAGAGGAGCGAGGCGCCATACAAAAGAAAACCCCCGGCAAGAAGCCGGGGGCGTGGTTTCAAGTGGACCGAAGTTAATTGCTGAAGAGCAGGATGCCGGCGGCCTTTTCTTCTGTGCCGCCTTCTTCTGCAATGACGGGGCGGTAGAAGAGCTGGTTCTGGTCGAGGTAGACCTCGAGAAAGGCCGGCCGCGCCGTAATATGCCCGGCGATGAGAGCCTCGGAGAGAGGATCTTCGACGTAGCGCTGCAACGCGCGCCGCAAAGGACGGGCGCCGTAGCTGCGATCGACGAGGGTCTTTTCGAGGATCCACTTCTTGGCATCTTCGGTCACCGAGATGGTGATGGCTTTCTGCGCCAGGTTGGCGTTAAGCTGCTGCACCAGCAGTTCGACGATCTGGATCAGGTCGCCATCCGACAGCGACTGGAAAAGGATGATTTCGTCGATACGGTTGAGGAACTCGGGGTTGAAGGTTTTCTTCACCTCGTTCTTCACCAGCTCTTCAACCTTTTCCGTCACCAGGTCTTCGCGTTCGCTCTGGAAGCCGAGCCCCTGCTTCTTCTGCAGGTGGCGGGCACCGATATTCGACGTCATGATGAGGATGGTGTTTTTGAAGTCGACGGTATTGCCGAGGCCGTCGGTCAATTGACCATCTTCAAAGACCTGCAGCAGCAGGTTGAAGACATCGGGGTGCGCCTTCTCGATTTCGTCGAGCAGTACAACCGAGTAAGGCGAGCGCTTGACGCGCTCCGTGAGCTGGCCGCCCTCCTCGTAGCCCACGTATCCCGGAGGCGAACCGATGAGCTTGGAGACCGAGTGCTTCTCCATGAACTCCGACATATCGAAGCGGATGAGCGCCTTGTCTGACCCGAAGAGGAAGTGGGCCAGGGTGCGCGCCATCTCGGTTTTGCCCACGCCGGTGGGTCCGAGGAAAAGGAAACTGCCGATGGGACGATGCGGCGACTTGAGGCCTGCACGCGAGCGCCGGATCGCGCGGGCGAGGGCGCTGATCGCCCGCTCCTGCGAGATGACGCGCTTGTGCAGCTCTTCTTCGACGCGAAGCAGCTTCTGGGTTTCTTCTTCCTTGATGCTGGTTACAGGAACACCGGTCCAGCGGCTGACCACATCCTCAATGTCTTCGCGGCCCACAATGCCGGCGGCGGAGTCATCGAGATGGTACTTGTCGCGCAGGGCGCGCAGGTTTTCGCGCTCCTTGCGTTCTTCGTCGGAGTAGAAGCGGGCCTTTTCGAATTCGTGGTTGGCGATGGCCGAGTCCATGCGATGGACGATGAACTTGATGCGCTTCTGGACCTCGGTGATCTCCTCGGGCAGCGAGGTCTGGCGCAGCTTGACCCGCGCACCGGCCTCGTCGATCAGGTCGATAGCCTTGTCGGGCAAGAAGCGGTCGGGAATATAGCGGTTGGAGTGTGATACGGCAAACTCGATGGCCGCATCGGTGTAGCTGACGGCGTGGAATTTCTCGTAGCGGTCCTTGATGCCGTTGATGATTTTGATGGCATCGGCCTCGTTCGGCGGCGGCACCTTGACGGCCTGGAAGCGCCGCTCGAGCGAGCGGTCCTTCTCAATGGACTTGCGGTACTCGGCCGGCGTGGTGGCGCCGATGCACTGGATTTCTCCACGCGAGAGAGCCGGCTTGAGGATGTTGGCAGCATCGAGCGAGCCCTCGGCCGACCCGGCGCCGACAAGGGTGTGCAGCTCGTCGATGAAGATGATGGAGTTCTGATTTTCCATCAGCTCTTTCATGATGGTCTTGAGCCGCTCTTCAAACTGGCCGCGGTACTTGGTGCCGGCAACAATGAGCGAAAGATCGAGGGCGAGCACGCGCTTGTCGGCGAGGAAGCTCGGCACTTCGCCGTCGGTGATGCGCTGAGCCAGACCTTCGACGATCGCGGTCTTGCCTACGCCGGGCTCGCCGATCAACACCGGGTTGTTCTTGGTGCGGCGGCAGAGGATTTGGACGACGCGCTCGAGCTCGCCGTCGCGGCCAACGAGCGGATCAAGCTGCCCGTCCATCGCGGCCTGCGTAAGGTCGCGGCTGAACTCGGCAAGCAGGCTGGACTCGCGCTGCCGCTGCTGCTGCGGCGCCTTCTCCTGCGTGACACGGGCCAGCTCGTCGCGAATCTGCGCAAGCTTGAGGCCCCGCTCCTGCAAAATCTCTGAGGCAAAACACTTCTCTTCCCGCAGCAGACCGAGAAGTAAATGTTCCGTCCCGATGTGCTTGTGGCCGAGGCGCTCGGCTTCTTCAGCGGCATAAGCCAGCACGCGCTTGCACTCGTTCGAAAGCGGAAGATCGACGCTGGTTGAAACCTTTTCGCGGATTGTGGTGTGCGCCTCAATTTGCTTGCGGATTGACTCCACCGAGGCGTGCGAGCGCAGAAAACGGTTGGTTAACGCCTTGTCTTCGCGTAAAAGGCCGAGCAGCAGATGCTCAGTCTCGATATAGGGCGAGCCGAACTGGCTGGCCTCATATCGCGCGAAGAAGATCACGCGCCGTGCCTTCTCCGTATAGCGTTCGAACATTGTGTTCTCCCTGACTGCAGGCTATCGGTAAGGAGTAGCTGTCCGGTGGATTTGCCGGCCTCAGCTCAACCTGCTCGTGCCCCATTTTTAAAATCGCCGCCGGAGGAGCTCCTTGAGGAAAATCTCCTTGACACCCCCGAACAGCTCTTCTGGATGGTTGCGGGATTTCAGTTCATCCCTGTTGTCAGCCGGTTTGTTGCCGTCGGCCAACTTCCATCCCCACCTCGCCGGGCCAGTCCGGGTATTGTTCCCCGTCTCAGGCACCGCTTACCTGTTAAAGACTCAAAACGCACCCAAAAGGTGCAGATTCACCCCGCCGTTGCGGGAGCCGTGGTCACCAGGGGTGGTTGCCCCATGGGGACGAGACGCCCATTCTCCAGGCGCAGAGTCCGCGTACATCGCGCGGCCAGATCAAGGTTGTGCGTCACCAGAATCGATGTGAGCCCGTGCGAAAGATGCAGGCGCTCAATCAGATCGAAGACGCGGCCGGAGGTAACTTCATCGAGGTCGCCGGTTGGCTCGTCGGCCAGCAGCAGCCTGGGATTTCCAACGAGAGCCCGTGCCAGCGCGATCCGCTGCTGTTCGCCTCCGGAAAGCTCTCCGGGCCGGTGATCGCCGCGGTCTTCCAGGCCTACCTCCCTTAACCAGTTGGATGCTTCAGCCAGCGCAACGCGTTTGGTTTCGCCGCGTGCCAGCAGAGGCATTGCTACGTTTTCAAGCGCCGTAAATTCCGGCAATAGATAGTGGAACTGCCAGACATAGCCGATCTCTCGATTGCGAAAGGCTGACGCCTCCCGTTGGCTGAGACTGGCCACGTTGATTGAGGCGCAGTGTACTGTTCCAGCCGTAGGAGAATCAAGGGCCCCCAGAATGTGCAAAAGCGTGCTCTTACCTGCACCGGACTGGCCAACAATGGCGACGAGCTCACCAGGGAAAACCTCAAGATCGAGGCCACGGAAGAGGGTAAGCGCCCCGCGCGCCGTCGTATACGTCTTTTCAAGGTCATCGACCCGAATCACAGGCGCTCGCAACTCCGACGCCCGCGTGGTGCGGGATGCCTGGCCGGCTGCCGCTGGAAGGGTTTGATTCATTCGGTTCTGTCTCCATTTTACCGTGAGTTGTGCCAAATTCCGCACGCGGCGGCGCACCAGGGGGAACACTAAAGGTATGAGATGCGTTTTGCAGGGGTTAAGTGCGGGGAGGCGGGGGGACGAGGGGAGAAGGCTCAGCGTTCAGTAGTCAGGTGTCGGACGTCAAGAACAGAGGGCCTGGGGACGGATTAAGGGCACACGACTCGGGAGGTCAGCCAGCAGCTAGCGACTGGGGGCTAGAAGCTGGTGGCGAGGCGGGCAATTCGGCCGTTGGGGCCGACAATAAAAGGCAGCGACAGGGCGTTCCAGTTGCCGGTGTCGAGCGGCTGCCAGGTCTTGCCGTCGTCGCGGGAGATATCGGAGCCATTGGTGCCTGCTGTGATCCAGAGCTTGAGGGCATCGGACCACTGGACGGAGGAGCGATAGCCGTGCGGGCGGAGTGGTGGAGGCTGTCCAGTGCAGGCCGCCATCGGCGGACCAGGCGGCGGTGCCGGTGGAGTCATTGGGTTTGGTGTAGTCGCCGCCGACGGCGATGAGTGTGTGCGTCGCTATGGAAGGGGTGGGCGAATCTGCACGTGCAGCAATTGAAAAGATGACCGGAAGCCTCAGCACTGTACCCCACTGGAACGTGTTGGCGGCCCCACTTGTCCTTTCGTCCATGCAAATCCAAATCCTCTGGAGAACAATCATCCACACAGATTTCCGTTTGTATTCGTGTAAATGAGAAGGTACCTCCCGTGCCTCCCGAACCAAACACGACCAACACATCATGAGCGAAGAGCGCGGAATTGCTCGCAGCAAACGCGCCTGGCAAGCCTTGTATAACATTTAGCCCCTTGCTTTGCTGCCTGATCCAACTTTTGCCTCCGTCGTCACTGCGGAAGAGCACGAAGGCCCCTTTGACAGGATCGCCCAGAAGCCAACCTGACTGGGATCGATTGAAGGATACGGTATCCCAGAATCCATCCTTATCCGGATTCGTGAACACCAGCTTCCACGACTTGCAGCCGTCGGTGGTTTTGTAGAGGCGGGATTTGTCCCCCGGCCCGGATGCCATCACAATCGCCGTCTGCGCATCCCAGGCCTGCACGCCGCGAAAATCCATAGTGGCGCCGTCTTTGTCGGCGTCGGGCGTGGCGCAGCGCATCCAGTGCGGTGCCGCCGTCGGTGGTGCGCAGAACCGTGCCGCCGTTTCCGCTGGCCCAGGCGACTGTTCCGTCAACCGAGTCAATGCCGCGCAGGCCCGCGGTGGTGCCGGAGTCCTGCATCTGCCAGGGCGACCGTTCGCTTGATTTGCTCGGATGTTCTCTCACACTTTCGGCAGACTGCGCCGAAAGGATAGGGCAACCGGCGATGGCTGCGGTAAAGAGGAGCACGACGAAGCGGGAAGGCATCGCTCGCAGTATAGATGGCCCGGTCAGCGCAGCTCCGTCTCGCTGCTGCCGAGCACGGTGGACGCGAGCGCCGGCGCAGGCGCGAGGAGACGCATCAACACGACGTAGAGAATGCCCGAGGAAAAGAAGCCGACGAACCACGCATAGTCATAGAGGAAGCGAAGCGGCGGGACGAAGAGGCCAATGAGCGCGATGACGACGCCGAGCACGAGCGCAATAATCGCGCGCGGATTGATGCCTTTGGTGTAGGAGTAAGCACCTTCGCGATGATAGAGCGAGTTGACGTCGAGCTCGGTCTTGCGAATAAGGAAGTAGTCGCAGACCATGATACCGGCGACCGGACCGAGCAGTCCGGAATAGCCGACGAGCCAGCCGAAGATGTAGGCGTCGGGCGTGGCAAGCAGCCTCCACGGGCACATCGCGAGGCCGAGAAAGCCGGTGATGAGGCCGCCGGTGCGGAAGCTGATCAGGCGCGGATAGAGATTCGAAAAATCATTCGAAGGCGAGACCACGTTGGCGCCGATGTTGACATTCAACGTGGCAATGAGGATCGCGATGAGCGCGATGAAGGCGACAACCGGCTGATGGAATGCGCCGATAAGCTCGATCGGGTTCCAGATGGGCCGGCCGAAGAGCACCGCCGAGGCCGAGGTCACCGAGATGCCGACGAAGGTATAGAGCGTCATGGCGACGGGGAGTCCGAAGGCCTGGCCGACAGCCTGCGCGTTCTGCGACTTCGAGTAGCGGGTGAAGTCAGGAATGTTGAGCGCGAGCGTCGCCCAGTAGCCCACCATCGCGGTGAGAGACGGGAAGAAGACGGCGAGAAAGGTGCTGGTCGAGTGGAATTTGCTGGGCGTCGAAAGCATGGTGCCGAAGCTGCCAGCCTTGATGCGCACCCAGATCAGCAGCAGCGCGGCCATCACGAACATGAACGGCGCGCCAAAGGCCTGCAGGTGGCGAATCGACTCAACGCCGCGCCACACCACCACCATATTCAGCAGCCAGAAGCCGAGGAAGCAGGCCCAGAGGACGCCTTGCGCCTGCGCAACGGACGGGCCAGATGACGGCGAGCATGGCGTGGATCGCGGTGCCGCCGATCCAGGACTGAATGCCGAACCAGCCGCAGGCCACGATGGCGCGCAGAAGCGCCGGCAAATTGGCTCCGCGCACGCCAAAAGGCGCGCGAATGAAGACGGGAAACGGAATGCCGTACTTCGCGCCCGCGTGGGCGTTGAGCAGCATCGGCACAAGCACAATCAGGTTGCCGAGCAGGACGGTGCCGAGCGCCTGCTTCCAGTCCATGCCCTTGGCGATGAGCGAGGAGGCAAGCTGATAGGTGGTGATCTCCATCGACATGGAGAACCAGAGGGCGATGTAGTTGTAGGTCGTCCAGGTGCGCTGCGCGGGCGTGGTGGGGCGCAGATCCTGATTCGAGAGAGTTGGATCGGCGACGCTCATGGGCCTCCGGCTGTTTACCGGTATACCGCAGGAACGATGAGAACGCGATAAGGAATGTTCTTGGGTCGAAGCGAGGATGACACAAGCGTCAGCAGGTACCTGTAACTTCCGTACAGCGCATATGGCAGAAATGAATTCAGCGCCAGACACGACCTCCGACGGGCGCAGAAATTCCTACCGAAATGAAGCCGTTGATATCTGCGAAGCAGCGGCAGGTCAGGAGAGTGTGGCAAATGCAGGAAATAAAAGTCGTGAAAATCCCAGCGACTGACAAAAATTGCCGGCTTTCTGGCGTACTGACAACATGAAATCAATCCAATCGTAGGAACGGCCCAGATCGTCCCATCTTTAGACGATGTTCGACAGAAGGTCCAATAGGGCCGATGCTACTGCACGATCACAAGGTAGATCCGGTCAAACGCCAGCCGGAAACGGTCGTTGACCACCAGGACCAGCGGAATTGCGATTAACCAGCCGGAGAGGCTTACAGCGAAGAACACAGCCATTACTATGAAAAACGCCCCAAGGGGATTTTCTGCCCTGCCTGGAAATAGAAATGTTAGTCCGGTAAAGGCCGCAGAACCTAGCATGACGCTTAACAATGAATAGGCCGAATTTCTTCCAACGCGGCACCATGGCTTCACCCCAGGACTAATTATGAACCAGAACAATTCGCGAGTGACCCGCAAGTAGCGCCACTTTATAATTTTTTCCGTAACCGGTCACTTCCAGGCGC
Source organism: uncultured Acidobacteriaceae bacterium (assembly GCA_963839215.1). Lineage (GTDB taxonomy): Bacteria > Acidobacteriota > Terriglobia > Terriglobales > Acidobacteriaceae > Telmatobacter. The sequence goes on from CAWITZ010000006.1 coordinate 619,884, forward strand.
CGCCTCTCGCTTCGCGGCGCAGATACTGGCCGCGGCCGGGCTTGCCAATGAACTCGCCCTTCGACACGATGAGCTCGCCGCGCGAGTAGACATCGCGCGCGTTGCCCTTGACCTTGAAGCCCTCGAACATGGAGTAGTCGACGCGCATGTGATGCGTGGCGGCGCTGATGGTGTGCGCGGCACAGGATCCCAGAGGACGATGTCGGCGTCGCTGCCGGCGGCGATGACGCCCTTCTTCGGATACATGCCGAAGATGCGCGCGGGCGCGGTGGAGACGAGCTCGACGAAGCGATTGATGGAGAAGTTGCCCTGGCCGACGCCGTGGTGATGCAGAAGCTGCAGGCGGTTTTCGATGCCGGGGCCGCCGTTGGGAATCTTGGTGAAATCGTCCTTGCCGAGAGCCTTCTGATCTTCAAAACAAAACGGACAATGGTCGGTTGAGACCACCTGCAGATTGTCTCTGCGCAGGCCGTCCCAGAGCTTCGGCTGGTTACGGCGCTCGCGCAGGGGCGGCGTGAAGACGTATTTTGCGCCGTCCCAGCCCTTGTCCTGCATGTTGTCTTCGATCGAGAGCAGCAGATATTGCGGGCAGGTCTCTGCAAAGGCGGGCAGGCCGCGGTCGCGGGCTTCGCGCACCTGGTTGAGCGCGTCCTCGCTGGAGAGATGCACGATGTAGACGGGCACGCCGGCCATTTCCGCCATCGCGATGGCGCGGTTGCACGGCTTCAGCTTCGGCGCGCGTGGGGCGGGTGAGCGCGTGGTAGATGGGCGCCTTCTTGCCTTCGGCGAGAGCCTGCTGCACGATGACGTCGATGACTGAGCCGTTCTCGGCATGCATGCAGATGAGCGCGCCGTTTTTCGCGGTCTGCTGCATGGCTTTGAAGATGGTGGCGTCATCGACCATGAGCACGTTGGGATAAGCCATGAAGAGCTTGAAGCTGGCGACACCTTCGCGCACAAGGTCGTCCATATCTTCGAGGCCGGCTCCGGTCAGGTCGGTAACGATCATGTGCAGGCCATAGTCGATGCAGGCCTTGCCTTCCGCTTTTTTCCACCAGGTATCGAGAGCATCGCGCATTTTTGTGCCGCGCGCCTGGATGGCGAAGTCAACGATGGTAGTGGTGCCCCCGATAGCCGCGGCGCGCGTACCGGTGAGGAAGTCGTCGGCCGAGGTGGTGCCGCCGAATGGCATGTCGAGATGGGTGTGCGCGTCGATGCCGCCGGGCAGCAGCAGCAGGCCGGTTGCATCGACAACGGTGTCGGCCGCCGTTGCGGGAATGCCGGAACGAACCTCTTTGATGACCGCCCCCTCGATGAGGACGTCAGCCTGCGTAGTGCCGTCGGCATTAACGATGGTGCCGTTCTGGATGAGAAGGGATGCCATGCTTCTGCCCTCGTGCTACAGCCGTTGCGGCTCCTTGGTGGGCGATGCGCTACGCGTGCGTTCTTCCCAAGTCTCCGATACGAGGCCGGTGTCAACTGTACCATGGTGATGCAGCCATCGACGGGGCAGACGCAGGCGCAGAGGTTGCAGCCCACGCACTCGGTCTCATCGACGCGGGGAATGCGCGCGAGGGCGGTGGGATACGGCCCCTGCGGACTTGCCGCGGCGGCGCGTTCGATGCGCGAGACGGGTGTGACGGCGATGGATTTGCGGCTGGCCGCCTCGTTCTGCGCGGGAGTCGCATGCGCTTCAACGTGGCCATTCACAGGGCCGGTGACGCGGTCGAGGTGGATGCATTGGTGCGCGCCATCCCAGCAGGCGATGTGGCAGAGGTCGCAGCCAATGCACTTTTCCGGATCGATGCGCGCGACGATTTTGTAGTTGAGATTGAGGTTTTTCCACTCGGTGACGCGGTCGACGGAGAGGCCGCGAAAATCTTCGAGCGTGCGAAAATTCTTCGTACGCATCCAGCCTTCGAGGCCTTCGGCCATGTCTTCAACAATGCGGTAGCCGTAGTGCATCACGGCGGTGCAGACCTGCACGGTGCCGCAGCCGAGCAGGATGAACTCGACGGCGTCGCGCCAGGTTTCAATGCCGCCGATGCCGGAGAGCGGCAGCGCGGATTCGGGATCGGCCATGACCTGCTGCACCATGTTGAGCGCGATGGGCTTGACGGCGGGGCCGCAATAGCCGCCATGAGTGCTCTTGCCGTCGACGTTGGGCCGGGGGATGAAGGTGTCGAGGTCGATGCCGGTGATGGAGTTGATGGTGTTGATGGCGGAGAGGCCGTCGGCGCCGCCGCGTTTCGCAGCCCGGGCAACGGCGCGAATGTCCGTGATATTCGGCGTGAGCTTGACGAGAACCGGTGTGCGCGCTTTTTCTTTCACCCACTCAGTGATCATCTGCGCGTACTCGGGCACCTGGCCGACCGCGGAACCCATGCCGCGCTCGCTCATGCCATGAGGGCAGCCAAAGTTGAGCTCGAGGCCGTCCGCGCCAGCGTCTTCTGCGCGCGCCACAATGTCATGCCAGGCCTCGCGGGTAGAGGCGACCATGAGCGAGGCGATCACGGCATGATGCGGATAGCATTTTTTGACTTCGGCGATTTCGCGGAGATTGATTTCAATGCTGCGGTCGCTGATGAGCTCAATATTGTTGAAGCCCATCATGCGCTGGCCCTGCCAGTCTGCGGCAGAGTAGCGCGAGGTGACGTTGGTGACGGGCTCGCCGATAGTCTTCCACACCGCGCCGCCCCAGCCGGCGTCGAAGGCGCGCATGACCTGCTCGCCACAGTTGGTGGGCGGAGCCGAAGCAAGCCAGAAGGGATTCGGCGCGTTGATACCGCCTGCGAATCCGCGCACGCGAATGTCAGGCATAAACGGCCTCCGCAATCCTGAGCATGGCCAGCGCCGAACGCTTGCCATCGGCAACGGCGTCGACCACCTCGCGGCCGCCGTTGGCGCAATCGCCGCCGGCGAAGTAGCGCCGGTTGCGGGTCTGGCCGGTGACGCGGTCGGTAATGATGCGGCCGTCTTCCACTTCAACGTTGCAGCAGTCGCGCATCAACTGCGTGATGGGCGACTGCCCAATGGCGGGCACGATGAGGTTGCACGCAATCACAGAGTGCGAGTCGGGCATCGGTACCAGAGCGCGGCCCTCTTCCCTCACCTGCACGGTTTCAAGCAGCAGGCCGTGCGCGGCTTTGCGAATGGCGGTGGGCTGGCGGCGCCAGAGAAACTGCACACCCTCGGTCTTGGCGTGCTCGTACTCGAAATCGAACGCGGCCATGTCGCTTTCTCCACGGCGATAGAGCAGGTAGACGGTCTCTGCGCCGAGGCGGCGTGCCGCGCTGGCCGCGTCAATGGCGGTGTTGCCCGCGCCAACGACAACTACAGTGCCGGTAAGCTCCCGGATGCGGCCGGTCTTGTAGGCAGCGATCAGCTCGAGCGCGTTCATCACGCCTTCCGATTCCTCGCCGGGAATGCTGAGCTGCTGCATGGCGCCGAGCCCGATGCCCAGGAAGATGAAATCAAACTCGGCTTCAAGAGCCTGAAGGTCCGCTGCGCTGTCGATGCCCGCTCCGAAGCGGAACTCGACGCCCATGCGGGCGATGAGATCGATTTCACGAAGACTCTCTGCAGCACGCAGTTTGTACTCGGCGACGCCGTAGGTGTTGAGCCCACCGGGAAGCGGGCGGCGCTCAAGGATGGTGGCCTTCGCGCCCTGGCGGCAAAGCTCGGCGGCACAGGCGAGCGAGGCCGGGCCAGCGCCGATGCAGGCGACGCGCACATGGCGCGAGCCGGGCGGCGCGGTGACGAGGCTCTCGCCGGAGGCATGAAAGGTGTCCATGGCATGGCGCTGGAGCTGGCCGATGCGGATGGGGTGGCGGCCTTCCTTGTGCATCACGCAGGCGCCTTCACAAAGCACATCCACGGGGCAGGCACGCGCGCAACTGCCGCCGAGAATGTTGGCGTCGAGAATGCGCAGGGCCGATCCCCGCAGGTTGCCGCTGGCGATGCGCTTAATGAAGCCAGGCACATCAATATGCGTGGGGCACGCGACGGTGCAGGGAGCATCGAAGCAGTAAAGGCAGCGATTGGCCTCGATGCGTGCGGCCTGCCCTGAAAGCGACGGTTTGAGCTCGCTGAAACTTCTCGCGCAGTTGCGGATCGTCCGGTAGCGTGGTGATCGTCATCCGATACTTCCCTGTCCTTCCGCTTCTCTTCAGCCCTGCCACGTCGGCAGGAGATCAGGAAGCGACCAGAGGCCCATAGAGATCGGGTCTGCGGTCTCTGAAAAACTGCCAGGTGCGGCGTACGTCTGCGATCTCATCGAGATCGAGATCGACCGTGAGCACTTCGTCCTTGTCGCGCGATGCCTGGGCCACGATCTGCCCGCGAGGATTGGCGAAGTAACTCGACCCGTAGAACTCGCCGATGTTCCACGGTGGCTCGGTGCCAACACGATTGATGGCCGCGATAAAGTAGCCGTTGGCTGCGGCGTGCGCGGGCTGCTCGAGCTTCCATAGGTATTCGCTCAGTCCGGCAACCGTAGCAGAAGGATTGAACACAATCTCTGCGCCGTTGAGGCCGAGGCAGCGCGCGCCCTCGGGAAAGTGGCGATCGTAGCAGATATAGACGCCGATCTTCGTGAAGCCTAGATCAAAGACCGGGAAGCCCAGGTTGCCGGGACGGAAGTAGAACTTTTCCCAGAAGCCGGGGGCGACGTGCGGGATATGCGTCTTGCGATACTTGCCGAGAAAGGCGCCGTTGCGGTCGAGGACAGCGGCGGTGTTGTAGAAGATGCCTTCCTGCTCGACTTCGTAAACCGGCACGATCATGGCGATGCCTAATTCTTTGGCGAGCGACTGCATGAGGCTCACAGTAGGACCGTCAGGGACGCGCTCGGTGGTCTCATACCATTTGACGGATTGCTCGGCACAGAAGTAAGGGCCGTTGAAGATTTCCTGCAGGCAGACAATTTGCGCACCGGCCTGCGCCGCCTCGCGAATGAGACCAACGTGCTTCTCGATCATTGCCGTTTTCTGCTTCTCAAGGGGCTCGGTCGCGGGCAGCGCGTTAGAAGCCTGGATGATGGAGCAACGGACAACTCTGGGCATGGCGAGCCAACTCCCGTCGAATGTTTGAGACTTTGAAGGTACCGCATGGAATGCGGGCTGGCAATGGGGCGGGGTGGGTCGAGCCTTGGGCAGGCGATCAGTATGTGATTTTGCCGGGTGAGGCAAGCCACGCGGCGAAACTGGACCATGCTTCGTCGGCGAGAAGTTGCTTGGCGGGCAGCGTACGCGCCACGGGGTCCTTGCGAAACTCTTCGTAGAGAAAGGCGTCGTCGAAGCCGGCACGCGCTGCGTCTGCGGCAGAGGCGCCGAAGTAGATGGCGTCGAGGCGCGCCCAGTGCGAGGCGGCAAGGCACATGGGGCAGGGCTCGCAACTGGTGTAGAGCTGGCAGCCGGCGAGCGTGAAAGTATCGAGAGCCTTACACGCGGCGCGAATCGCGTTGACTTCGCCATGCGCGGTGGGATCGTTGGTCGAGGTGACGGAGTTTGCGCCTTCTCCGATGATGTGACCATCCTTAACAACAACGGCGCCGAACGGACCGCCTTTGCCGGAGACGACGTTCCCGGTGGCAAGTGCGATGGCGCGCCGCAGGAACTCGGGATTTGGTAGGCTGGACGTCAAAAGCAGGCTCTTTCTCTTGAGCAAGCGGCGAAAGTTAAGGACAGTATGGCACAGGCCTTCCGGTCAACCCGCGTTGTGACAGAGCAGGGCCTGGCGCCCGCGACCATCGTGGTGGAAGACGGTCGAATCAGTGCCGTGCATGGCTGGGATGCGTTGCCCGGAGAGGAGATTCGCGACTTCGGCAATCATTTTCTGCTGCCGGGGCTGGTGGATTCGCACGTGCATATCAACGAGTCCGGTCGTACAGAGTGGGAGGGCTTTGAGACTGCGACGCGTGCGGCGGTCTCAGGCGGCGTGACGACGCTGGTTGATATGCCTCTGAACTGCATTCCGGAGACAATTACGTCCGCGGCGCTTGAGGAAAAGCGCAAGGCCGCACACGGAAAGACCTGGGCGGACTGGGCTGCCTGGGGCGGCGTGGTACGTGGCAACGCAGAAGAGATTGCGCCACTAGCCGCGGCAGGCGTGTCAGGCTTCAAGTGCTTTCTGATTCACTCGGGAATTGATGGTTTTGCGTGGGTGGACGAGAGCGACCTGCGGAGAGCTCTTGAGAAATTGCGCGGAACCGGACTGCCGCTGCTGGCGCATGCCGAGGTTGCCGGGCCGGTGGATGCAGCAACGGAGCGGCTGAATGCCGCGGGTTCGGATTGGCGGAAGTATGCGACGTACCTCGCTTCGAGGCCCGATGATGCGGAGTTGCAGGCGATTGCGCTGCTGATCAGGCTGGCGGAGGAGTTCGCGACGCCGATCCACATTGTGCATCTTTCGAGCGCGCAGGCGCTGCCGATGCTGGCTGCTGCGCGCGGGCGCGGGGTGCCGGTCACGGTGGAGACCTGCACGCAGTATCTGTGCTTCGCCGCGGAAGAGATTCCCGATAGCGCGACGCAGTTCAAATGCGCGCCGCCGATTCGCGATGCTGCAAATCGCGAGGCGCTCTGGAAGGCGCTGGCAAACGGCGCGATTGATTTTGTGGTAACGGACCACTCCCCTTGCCCGCCGGAGATGAAGCACCTGGTTGAAGGCCGATGGGATCGCGCCTGGGGCGGCATCGCAAGCCTTGGCCTCGCGCTGCCGGTGCTGTGGACAGGGATGCGGCGGAGGGGGCTCCCGCTCACGCGTGTCGGGCAGTGGATGGCTGCCGGTCCGGCGCGGCTCGCAGGGCTCACGCGCAAGGGCGCTCTGAAAGCCGGCAACGACGCCGATTTTGTGGTTTTCGATCCAGGGGAAACATGGACAGTGACGGCGGAGGACCTGCACTTTCGCCATAAGCTTTCGCCTTATATCGGCGTGCAACTCACGGGCCGCGCGAAAGAGACGTGGCTGCGCGGGGCGTGCGTTTATCGCAATGGCGCGTTTCAAGGCGAGGCACGCGGCCGCGAGCTGGTGCGCGCATGAACGATCGCGCCGAGCGCGCAATTGCCGAGTGCCGCCACCTCGCCGCGATGAGCGAAGAACCGGGGCGCACTACACGGCGCTTCTTAACGCCACCCGTGCGGCTGGTGCATGAGCACTTGCGCGGTCGAATGGAAGCGCTGGGAATGAATGTGCGCGTGGACAGCGCAGGCAACCTGCGCGGTGTACTGGCTGCTGCGCGCGGAAGCGGGCACAGACTGATCTTGGGCTCGCACATTGACACCGTTCCCGATGCCGGGGCTTTTGACGGCTTGCTGGGCGTGACGATGGCCCTTGAGCTTGCGGAAATCGCAAAAGAACAGGCTGTGCCGTTTGCAATCGAAGTCATCGCCTTCTCAGAAGAAGAGGGCGTGCGCTATGGCGTTCCATTTCTGGGCAGCCGCGCGGTCGCAGGCCGCTTCGATACGTCGCTGCTGGCGCTGACGGACGAAGAGGGCACAACGCTCGAAGAGGCGATCTGCAGCTTTGGACTTAACCCGGCACGGATCAGCGAAGCGGTCGCCGAAGACAACACGCTGGGCTTTGTGGAGTTCCACATCGAGCAGGGACCGGTGATCGAAGCCAGAGATCTGAGCGTGGCCGCGGTGACGGGCATTGTGGGCCAGTCACGGCTGACGGTGGAATTCATCGGCACGGCGAACCACGCGGGCACCACTCCGATGAACCTGCGCCGCGATGCGCTGGCTGCCGCAGCGGAGTGGATTGCGGTGGTGGAACAGGTCGCGCTAAAGTCGGATGGGCTGGTAGCCACGGTGGGCAGAATCACCGTGACGCCGAACGCGGGCAACGTGATTGCGGGAGCCGCGCAGATGACGCTCGACGTGCGCCACATGAATGACGGAGTGCGCAATGAATCCGTTGATACGCTCATCGAGAGGGCCGGCGCGATTGCGGATCGGCGCGGTCTGACGCTGAAGCATGCGCGGCAGCTTGACCAGCCTGCAGTGCCAATGGACGAGCGGCTGACTGCATTTCTGACCGAGTCAATGGAAGCTGTAGGGTTGCCGGCGAAGCAGATGCCGAGCGGCGCGGGGCACGATGCGATGGTGATGGCCGGCCGCATGCCGGTAGCGATGCTCTTTGTCCGCAGCCCGGGCGGCGTAAGCCACAATCCCGCAGAAACGGTACGCGAGCAAGACGTGGCAGCGGCGCTGCACGTGGGGGCGAAATTCCTGGAGCGCCTGGCCGCAGAGTTTAGAATCGGACAAATTGGACAGCACCCTACGGAGTGAACTCCGCACGCGAGGCGAACTTGCACCATCTTGGAGTGACACGCAGCAGCCTGAAACCGGATCATCTTCTGCAGACGCCGGACACCTTTATCCGCACGCCGCTACCGGGTGCAGAGGGCGTGGAGTTCATTGTTCACGCGGCGCCGCAACTGGGCGCGCAGTTTACGCAGATGACGGCAGAGTTTGCGGCCGACGGGTCGCTGGGTCCAACGCCGGGGCAGCGATTTCTTTACGTGATGGAAGGCGAAGTGGAAGTGAGCGCGGAAGCCAAGCAGCATCTGCTGCTGCCGGGCGGATTCGCCTACTTGCCGCAGGGCATACCGCACAGTGTCCATGCACGAATGAAATCGCGCGTGGCGCTTATCGAAAAGCCTTATGAGGCTGTTGCCGGTGCCGGATTGCCGCAGATCGTGGTGGGCAAGGAAGACGCTGTGACCTCGATTGCGCTAATGGGTGATGACGCACTGCGCGTGCGCCCGCTGATGCCCGATGGCCCCGCGTATGACTTTGCCGTGAACACGATGACCTACGCCCCGGGCGCTGCGCTAAGCATGGTTGAGGTTCACGTAATGGAGCATGGATTGCTGATGCTTGACGGTGGCGGCATCTACAGGCTCGGCGATTCATGGTATCCGGTGGAGGCGGGAGATTTTATCTGGATGGCGCCCTACTGCCCGCAATGGTTTGGCGCACTGGGCAAACGTCCCGCGAAATATCTCATCTACAAGGACTGGCACAGGCATCCGCTGGGGGCTTGATGGAAAGCACGCAGGAACTGAGCATCGACGGGCTGATTGAGGAGTTGAAGACGCTGGGAGAAATTTCTGCAGCGGAGCCGCCGGTGGTGACGCGCGTCGTCTTCAGCGAAGCGGACCTGCGGGCGCGGGCGTACGTGAAGGGTCTGTTTATGAACGCAGGCCTCACGATCTCTGAAGATGCAATCGGCAACACTTTTGCACGCTGGGTGGGGAGCGAGCCCGAGCTTGCACCGGTGGGCACAGGGTCGCATATCGACGCGATTCCCAACGCGGGGTTATACGACGGCTGTGTAGGCGTCCTCGGCGGCCTTGAAGCGATCCGCGTACTGCAGAAGCTGGCATTCAAGCCGCGACGCTCAATTGAGCTAGTGGTTTTTACCGCGGAGGAACCAACCCGCTTTGGCATCGGGTGCCTGGGCAGCCGCATGATGGCCGGTGCTCTGTCGCCCGAGCAGGCGCGCCAGTTACGCGACAACGAGGGCCGCAGCCTTGATGAGCTGCGCGCCGATGCCGGATTCGGCGGTGACCTTGAAAGCGTGCTTCTGCCCGAAGGCCGGTTCCACCAGTTCATTGAGCTGCACATTGAGCAGGGCCCGCTGCTTGAAGAAGAAGGCACCGACGTTGGGCTGGTAACCCACATTGCGGCGCCCGCGAGCGTGCGCGTGATTCTTGAAGGAGAGGGCGGCCATGCGGGTGGCAAGCTGAGCCCGGGCGAAAGGACGCGCTGACAGCGGCTGCAGAACTGATTCTGGCGCTGGAAGCAGCGGCCAAGGGAACGGGGGCGATCGATACGGTGGGCACCGTAGGCGTGTGTGAGGTGTTTCCCGGCGCGGTGAACAGCATTCCGTCGCATGTGCGCCTCGAGACCGACATTCGCGATACCGACCTCGGACGGCGCGATGCTGTGCTGGATGCCTTCAACGCTGCATGCACCGAGGTGACACGCAACCGCGGCGTCGCGGTATCGACGGAAGTGATCAACGCCGATGCGCCTGCGACGTGCGATATGGCGATTCTGGCGGCGCTTGAGGACGCGGCAAAGCAAGCCGGAAAGAACTACAGGAAGATGGTGAGCCGCGCATACCACGACTCGCTCTTCATGGCGCGGATTGCGCCCGTGGCGATGCTGTTTATTCCCTGCCGCGGAGGCGTGAGCCATCGCCCGGATGAATACTCCTCGCCGGAGTGGATTGGCGCGGGTGTGCATGTGCTGGCGCGGACGCTCGTATCTCTGGCAAGCTGAGCGGGCGCTTTAATTCCGCTGCTCTTCGTTGTATGCTATGCCTCAACTCGCACCGGATCTGAGGTTCCCCTACCATGAGTGCGCAGCAGACAACCCGCATCGTTGGCGCATCGGTTCCCCGTAAGGAAGGTGTGGACAAGCTGCTGGGGCGCGCGCGCTACGTGGATGATATCGAGCGCGAAGGAATGTGGCACGGCGCAACGGTGCGCAGCACGATTCCGCGCGGAGTGATTCGCTCGATCTTTTTCGATGACGCGATCGACTGGACGGAGTTTGCCGTCGTTACCGCCGCGGATATTCCCGGGAACAATCATATTCAACTGATCTTTGCCGATCAGCCGTGCCTCGCCGATGGCAAAGTGAACCACTGCGATGAAGCGATTGTGCTGGTGGCGCATCCTGATAAACAGAGACTGCGCGAGGCGCTCGCCGCGGTACGTGTGGAGTGCGATCCGCTGCAGCCGGTGCTGACGATGGAAGAGAGCGAGCGGCAGGATGCGGTGATCTGGGGCCAGGACAACCTGCTGAAGAGCTTTCTGCTTGAAAAAGGCGATGTTGATGCGGCATGGACGACGGCCGCGCATATTGTGGAAGGCGAATATCGCACCGGTGCGCAAGAACATCTCTATATCGAGAACAACGGCGTGATTGCCGAACACAGCGTGGAGAACGGCGTAACCGTGTGGGGTTCGCTGCAATGCCCTTACTACGTGCACAAGTCGCTGATGGCGGTCTTCGGCTTGCCGGAGGAGAAAGTGCGCGTGATCCAAACGGAGACGGGCGGCGCCTTCGGCGGCAAGGAGGATTATCCCTCGGTGATCGCCGCGCACGCAGCCCTGCTGGCGATGAAATGCGGGCACCCGGTGAAGATTATTTACGACCGCATGGAGGATCTTGCCGCAACAACCAAGCGGCACCCCTCGCGTGTGCGGCACCGCACCGCGGTAGATGGCGACGGCCGGCTGCTGGCGATGGATATTGAGGTAACCACGGATGGCGGCGCGTATTCCACGCTCTCGTCGACGGTGCTATCGCGGGCGACGCTGCACTCGCCCGGCCCTTATGTGTGCCCCAACGTGCGGGTGACTTCGCGCGCATGGGCAACAAACACGGTGCCGTACGGGGCGTTTCGCGGCTTCGGCGCGCCACAGGCAACATTCGCAATTGAGCGCCACATGGACGAGATTGCCGCGACAATCGGGATGGACCCGGTGGAGTTGCGGCGACGGAATTTTCTGCACGATGGAGACACCACCGCAACAGAACAAGTGATGCGCGAGCCGGTGATCCTGGACAAACTGCTGGATCGTGCACTTGCCGAGAGCGATTACCGCGAGCGCCGAGCGCGCTTCGCATTTGAGAATGCCAGCAACCCTGTCAAACGCGGCCTGGGCATTGCAGCCTTCTACCACGGTTCTGGGTTCACGGGCTCGGGCGAGCGCTATCTCAATTCGCTTGCCGGGGTGGACGTGACGCCCGATGACAAGGTGCGCGTTCTGGTATCGAGCACGGAATTCGGCCAGGGCACGAACACGGTGCTACCGCAGATTGCTGCTGAAGCCATCGGTGTGGACTACGCTGACGTGATGATGGCTCCGCCGGACACGGGCATCGTGCCAAACAGCGGCCCTACGGTTGCCTCGCGGACGGCGATGGTGGTGGGCCGTCTGATTGAGCGCGCCGGGCGGCAACTGGTGGAAATGCTGCGCAGCGAAACAGCGCTCGGTGAGCACTTCACGCGCGAGGAATTTTTTGCTGCGTGCGAGCGGATGCGCAGGATCAAAGGCGAGGTCGTTTCGCTGTGCCGCTATGAGGCGCCGCCCGGGATTTTCTGGGATGACCAGAAATATCGCGGCGAGGCGTACCCGGCGTATGCGTGGTCAGTGCAGATAGCACAGGTGGCCGTGGACACGGTGACGTATTCCGCAGAGGTGGAGGAGTTCTGGTCCGCGCAGGAAGTGGGCCGAGTACTCAACCCTGTGCTGGCCGGCGGTCAGGTCGAGGGCGGCATTGCGCAGGGCATTGGCTATGCGCTTTATGAAAAAGTGCTGCTTGAGAACGGCCGCATGATCAACAACCAGATGACCAACTACATTATGCCGACCGCGCAGGACGTGCCGCCGATCCACATCTACTTCGAGGAGGTTCCTTTCAGCTATGGCGGATACGGCGCCAAGGGCGTTGGCGAGCTACCGCATGACGGGCCCGCGCCGGCGATTCTAAATGCGATACGCGATGCGACGGGCGCGAGCTTCATGGCGATTCCACTGCTGCCGGAGGATCTGTATCAGAAGCTCGGCGCGCAGCAGGCGGTAGAAGAGGCGGCCGCGGTATGAGTGCTGAGTGCCCCGCCATCGCATTCACGGTGAATGGCGCACCGCTCAGCGTGCACGTCGCGCCGATGAAGAGGCTGCTCGATGTGCTGCGCGAAGACCTGCACCTGACCGGCGCGAAAGAAGGCTGCGGCGAAGGCGAGTGCGGTTCGTGCTCGGTGCGCATGAACGGCGAGTTGGTAAACAGTTGTCTCGTGCCGGTGTTGCAGGCGCAGGGCGCAATCATCGAAACGGTTGAAGGCCTTGCGGGCGAAGGTGAACTGCATCCGCTGCAGAAGGCGTTTCTTGAGTGCGGCGGTGCACAGTGCGGCATCTGCACGCCGGGCATGCTGATGGCGGCAACGCAACTGCTGGCGCTCAACCCGCACCCGACGATGGAAGAGATTCGCGAGGGACTGGCGGGGAATCTATGCCGCTGCACGGGCTTTGTGCGCATTTTTGAGTCGGTAGTTGCGGCGGCGGCCGTCTGCTCGAACACGGAGGAGGCGCATGCGCGGTAACGCAGCGGCGCACGAGCTGATCGCTCCCGGAAGTCTCGACACGGTTCTCGGCATTCTGGCCTCTGAACCCGGGCAGTGGACACCGATTGCGGGTGGTACCGAAGTGATGGTGGCGCACGCAGCAGGCCGGCTGAAAGCAAAGAAGCTGATCAGCCTCTGGGGCCTTTCCGATCTGCGCTTTGTTAACAGCACGCCCCAGGGCCTGGCGATTGGCGCGGGAAGCACCTTTATGGACCTGCGCGGGGAGACCGTAGCCACGGAGTTCCCTCTGCTGGCGCAGGCTGCGAGCTGGATCGGTGCGATTGCCAACCAGACGCGCGCGACAATTGGCGGCAATCTTGTGAACGGATCGCCCGCCGCGGATTCCTCACCTGCGCTGCTGGTATATGACGCGGAGCTGGAGCTGGTTTCAGTGCGCGGGCGACGGCGCGTCAGCTACGCGGACTTTCACACCGGTTACAAGCTGAACGTGCTGGCGCCGGATGAGCTGGTTTTTGCCATTCACCTGCCGCGGCGTTTTGCCGCGCATCGCCAATACATTCGCAAGGTGGGCACGCGGCGGGCCATGGCGATTGCCAAAGTGGCGCTGGCGGCGACGGTTTTGCTGCAAGATGGCGCGGTGCAGGAGATCCGCCTGGCCGCTGCAAGCCTTGCGCCCTTCCCTGCCCGCCTAATGCAAACGGAAGCGTCGCTTCTGGACAAATCAATTTCACCCGAAGCAATTGAAGAAGCGCGGCGGGCGCTGCTGGCCGAGGCGCGGCCCATTGACGACATTCGCTCGACGGCGGAGTATCGGCGCTGCGTGGCAGCGAATCTCCTCGAAGAACTTCTGCTGCAGTTGCAGCCCAAGGCCGCGCGATGAGCAGCGCCGTGCTCGCAGCGTGGAACAAAGCCGACAAGGAGAGGGCCTGCTTCGAAATGATTGCCTGCTGCGGCGCGTCGCGATGGGCAGCGGAGATGGAAGCACGGCGTCCTTTTGCGACGCCCGGCGAGCTCTGCGCGGCTGCCGACCAGGTGTGGAGCACGATGGACGAGGCTGACTGGCTGGCTGCGTTCGCATGCCATCCCCGCATCGGGGACCGCGCGGGCGAGCGCAAGGCGGCACATGTGGGCGCACAATCGGCGGCGTGGTCGCAGCAGGAGCAGTCTGGAGCAGCCGCAGCAGCAGCGCCGACACTCGACGAACTGGCGGAGCTCAATCTACGCTACGAAGAGCACTTCGGTTTTACCTACATTGTGTGCGCAACAGGCAAAAGCGCCGATGAGATGCTGGCGATTCTGAAGAAGCGCGTCAACAATAGCCGCGCCGAGGAACTGCGGGAAGCCGCGGAGCAGCAGCGCCAGATTATGCAGATTCGGCTGAGAAAGTGGTTGGGGCAATGAGCAGCATCACAACGCACGTGCTGGACACAGTGCTTGGCAAACCCGCAGCGGCCATTGCCGTCCACCTTGAGATGAAAGCGGGCGAGGGGTGGACCCCGGTGAATACCGGAGCGACTGATGCGGACGGGCGATGCCGCGACCTTGCACCCAAGGCGGCGGCAGGCACCTACCGGATAACATTTTTTACCGGGCCATATCAGGAGCAGCTAGGCAGGGCAAGCCTCTATCCGGAAATTTCTGTCACCTTCGTCTGCAATGGCGAAGAGCATTTTCACCTGCCGCTGCTGCTGGGCGGAAACAGTTACACCACGTATCGAGGAAGCTGACGAATGGCGACACTGGGCGGGAATCGCTACGGCAAATCGCGAGTGCGGCTGTCGCGCATAACCCGCGAAACTAATCACCATGACTTCGACGAGTGGACGGTACAGGTGCTGCTCGAAGGCGATTTCGACGCGAGCTTTACCGAGGCGGACAACTCTAGCGTTCTGCCGACGGACACGATGAAGAACACGGCGTACTCGATCGCGCGCGATTCAAAGGCGGAAACGATTGAGGAGTATGCGCAGGAACTGGGCGACTATCTGCTGAAGAACAATGCTCACGTGACAAAGACGACAATCGAGGTGAGCGCGAAAGCCTGGGAGCGCATGGTGTTTGACGGAATCGCGGAGCCGACGACTTTCAAGCTTGGTGGACCGGAGCTACAGACCGTGGTAGCAACCAGAGAGCAGGGCCGCGCGTGGTCAATTGTCTCCGGCGTGGACGGCCTGACAATTCTGAAGACAACAAAATCCGCGTTCACTGGCTACATCAAAGACAAGCTCACGACGCTGAAACCTGCAACCGATCGCATCTTTGGAACGCGCGCAACGGCAAGGTGGGAGTATGCCGAGACCGCACCGAAATACGACGCGGTGCGCAGGCATGTGATCGCGGCGTTGTTGAAGGAATTTGCCGCGCATGACAGCAAGAGCGTGCAGCACACACTCTTTGACATGGGCTCTGCCGCGCTGAAGGCCGCGCCTGAGATTGCGCGGATCACGCTGACGATGCCGAACCTGCACCATTTGCTGGCCGACCTGAGCCCCTTCGGGCAGCAGAATCCCAACCACATTTTTGTGCCGATTGACGAGCCACACGGAACGATTGAAGCGACGGTGGAGAGGTAAGGCTCAGCCAAGTTGGGCGAGGTCGGAGGGCAGGTCAATATCAATCTCGCCGCCGGCGAAGGGCAGCGCAACAACCGGGCACGGTGCATGATTGAAGAGCCCGCGTGCCCCCTGGTCGCCGCGAAGGGCGCGCAACGCAACAAAGACGCTGCGCGGAAAGACTGCGGGGATGCCCTTGGTGCCTGCGTACTGCGAGCAGACGATCGACTCCTGCTGCTGCTCGCGAAAAGCTTTGAGCAGACCGCCCAAGTGTTGCGAAGTCAGGCGCGGTTGATCGCATGCGAGCAGGAGCACACCGCCGGCATCGGGGGCGCGCGTTTCAGCTTCATCGAGGCCCGCGAGGATCGAGCTTGCCATGCCGAGCTCCCACTGATCGTTGAGCACTGGAATTGCGTCCCGAAACGCGATGGCAGCGGTGATCGACGAGAAATTTGCACCCAGCACAACCAGAACCGGCGCAACGCCGGCCTCGCGCGCCAGGCGCATGGTTCGCTCAAGCAGCGTTTCGCCGTCAAATCTGACAAGCTGCTTGGGCTGGCCGAGGCGCCGGCTGGCGCCGGCTGCAAGAATGATCGCGGGTAGTGCCATTGCACAAAGTCTATCGCTGCTTGACGTGAAACGAGGAACAGGAAAGACTAAGGCAACCTGTTTCAAAACCCTGCAACAACAAAGGCGGACCCTTGGGCGAGCGCACGAGTACGGCAGTGACGGCGCAACCAAGCGGCGAAGTACCGGAGCGCTATGGGCTGCGTGCCGGCGTGCTGGGCCCGGTTGAGATCCTTGCCCAGTCCGTCTCGGCAGTGGCTCCTTCGACGTCGGGATCGCTGACCATTCCGATTGTTTTTGCGCTCGCTGGCAATGGCACGTGGTTTGTGTACCTGATGGCGATGTCGGCCACTCTGCTGGTGGGCTTCTGTATTAGCCGGTTTGCGCGGCTCTCGGCCTCGCCGGGCTCGCTCTACAGCTACACGGCAAACACTCTGCCTCCTTTCTTTGGGGTGGTTGCGGGCTGGAGCCTGCTGCTGGCCTATCTCGCCACCGGCGCATCGGTAGCGGGCGGCGCGCTCTACTATGCGAACCTTTTTGCGCTCAGGTTTCTGCACTGGACGCCGCCACCCTTGGCGACGCTGACGCTGGTGTGCCTCGCGGCGGGACTGGTGGCTTATCGCGATGTGAAGCTCTCCGCCGAGCTGATGCTATGGATCGAAGTTGGGGCAGTGAGCCTGATTCTGATTGTGCTGGCGATAATGCTGGCGCGCTTCGGGCTGCGCGTGGACATGGATCAGGTGCGCCTGCGCGGGGTCTCCTTTGCCGCGCTGGGGCCACCACTGGTGCTGGCGATGTTCAGCTTCGTCGGGTTTGAGAGCGCAACGACCCTGGGCGGCGAGGCGCGCAATCCGCTGAAGACGATCCCTCGTGCGGTGCTGCAGTGTGCGATTCTGGCGGGCGTTTTCTTCATGCTGTGCTCGTACTGCGAGGTGCTTGGATTTCGCGGTGAGCCTGCCGCGCTGAGCGGTTCGACGAGCCCACTGCATCACCTGGCAGAGAAGGAAGGCGTGGCGCCGTTGGGAGTGGCCATCGACTTCGGCGCCTTTGTCAGCATGTTTGCCTGCGTGCTGGCCTGCTCAACGGCCGCTGCACGGGTGCTGATGCGCATGGCGCGGGGCGGGCTGCTGCCGGAGACCCTGGCGCGGACGAGCGCGAAGCATGGAACGCCGGGATCGGCGATCGTGCTCTCGATCGTGCTGATGCTGATTGGGACGTGCGCACTGAACCTGCGCGCCTTCAGCGGATCGGAAATGTACGACCTGTTCGGCTCGCTTGCGGTCTTTGGCTTTCTTACTGCGTATGCGCTGGTGTGCGTTGCGCTGCCCTTTGCGCGGCGGGCGATGGGCCAGCACTCCCATGCGCTGACGGCAGTGAGCATCTTCACGGTGCTGGTGCTGATTACAATTGCGGTCTTCGATGTGCGATCGACAACGGATGCACTGCATGCGCGAATCCCGTGGATCTACCTCGCCTATATCGCCGCGGGCATAGCCTGGTATGCGCTGCGGCGGAAGAGCACTGTGATGCTTTCGGATTAGGCGTCAGGGCTGTCCTTCAGAGTCGGGTTGAATAAGAATCAGCAGCACCAGGCCGACGACGGCGAACATGCGGAAGGCGGCCTCCTGGCCGTTCCACGTGCGCGACTGCCACATGAGGAACCACTCCGCGCCGACGGAGAGAAACGCGACCAGCCACATAAGAAGCGACAGCGTAAGCGCCATGACGGGGATGCGTTTGGCGGCGCAGAAAACGGCGGCTGGCTGGCGCAGAGCGCGGAAGAGCGCGATGGCGCCCCACCAGAGCAGGAGCATGGTCACGATTTCCCACGCGATGATGGAGAAGTAGAAGGCAAGCTGCTCGGTGGGCGAGGGCAAAGCGCGCCACATTCCACGGTTGCCGGGGAAGGTCGAGTCCATCGACAGGACATGGTGAACGAACTCGTAGTTCGAGTTGAAATCGGTGAGGTTGTTGAAGACGACAAGCGTATAGAAGAGCGCAATGCCGGCGACGAGCAGTATCTTGGCGCTGCGGGTGATCATGGCCCATGCTACCGTGACCCGGCGCAAAGCCGAAGAGTGATTCGCGGGCGCATGCTACAGTCGATTGCAAATGACCGAAAAGACTGCAGAGGAAAAGCTCGCTGAGCTGGACCTGGCGCTGCCCACGCCGCCGGCGCCCGGGGGCAATTACGTTTCCGCAAAACGGGTGGGCACGGTGATGTACCTGGCGGGCGTTATCTCGAGCGGACCCGATGGCGTGATCGCGGGCGTGGCAGGCGGCGATCGCACGGTGGACGAAGGCTACGCCGCAGCGCGGGCCTGCGCGCTGACGCAACTGGCAGTGCTGAGGCGCGAGTTGGGCACGCTTGATGCCAGTTGCGGAAGTGCTGACGGTAAACGGCTACGTGAACGCGGTTGCGGGCTTTGCCGAGTCGCCGGCCGTGATCAACGGCGCGTCAGACCTGCTGGTGCAGGTTTTCGGCGAGGCGGGGCGGCATGTGCGCGCAGCGGTAGGCGTGTGTGCCCTGCCCCGCAATGCGCTGGTGGAGTTGCAAATGACGGTGCGGGTGAACGAGGCATGAGAGAACATCATCTCAGCGCAGAACCGACGCATTCCGTGTGGGACCGGTCGCTCGAGCCGCGGTTGCGGATCGAACCCGGCGAAGAAGTGCAGGTGGACTGCGTAGACGCAAGCGGCGGGCAGGTTCGTCCGGGCATGACCACGGCCGAGTACCTCGCCATTGACCGTACGCGCATTCATGCGCTCACAGGGCCGATCTGGATTGAAGGAGCAGAAGCGGGCGACGTGCTGCAGATTGACGTGATGGCGACGCGGCACTCGGGCTGGGGCTGGACAAGCGTTGTGGAAGGGCTGGGCTTTCTGAAAGAGCGCTTTCACGAGCCGTACCTCTTCCACTGGCATCTCGATGGCGATGTAACACGGTCGCTGGCGCCGGCGGTGGTACCCGTACGTCCTTTTCCTGGCGTGATGGGCGTGGCGCGTGCGGAAGACGGCGCGTTTCGCACGCGTCCACCAGGCAGCTTCGGCGGCAATCTCGACGTGCGGGAGTTGTGCGCAGGCTCAACGCTCTACCTGCCTGTGTATACCCGCGGCGCACTTTTTAGTTGTGGCGACGGGCACGCAGCCCAGGGCGACGGCGAAGTGTGCATCAACGGCATTGAATGTCCGCTGGATATGACGTTGCGGTTTAATCTGCACAAAAATCAGAGCCTTGACGGGCCGCTGGTTGAGGCAAGCGAAGCCGCGGCGCCAGACAGCACTGCCGATGCGTGGGTGGCGGTGGAAACAGGAACCGATCTGCTGGAGACGGCGCGCGCCGCCACAGGCCGCATGATCGATCTGCTGGTCAGCCGCTGGGAGATGGACGAGGTCCACGCCTACCTGCTGTGCAGCGTGGCACTGAAGCTGCGGATGAGCCAGGTGGTCAACGAGCCGGTGCACACGGTAAGCGCCGCGTTGAGCAAGCAGATTCTTCCCCCACGGAGGCTTTTCCCAATCGCATGACAATCAACGACCCCGCAGTAATCGTCGAAGTGGGCGCGCTTTACGCGCAGTATGAAGAGGCGCTCGTGACCAACGATGTGGAAAAGCTGGTGGCAATGTTCTGGGTCGGCGGCCAAGTGATGCGCTTCGGCGTGACAGAAAATCTCTACGGCCCGGACGAACTTGAGGCCTTCCGCAAAGGGCGCCCCGCGGCGAACCTTGCGCGCCAGGTGAAGCGGCTGGATATTGTGAGCTTTGGCAGCTATTTTGCGAGCATTACGCTCGAATTCGAACGCTGTACCGGCCCTATTCCGGTGAGAGGCAGGCAAAGCCAGGTGTGGGTGAGGATGCAGGAGGGCTGGCGCATTGTTTCGGCCCATGTTTCGCTGATGCCTGCGGCCTGATGGCGCCACTCTGCGCGCAATGTCGCGCCCAAATCTTTACAAGAACTTTATTCCCCGGTCGGTATGCTGTAAGCACTCCGTATTCGATCCAAACCCGGCCAGAGGCAAAGACCTTGTGCCGAGCCAGTTCTCTTCCCCTCCTTTTTCAGGGACGATCCCAGCTTTTAAAAAGCACTGCACTCCGTAGGACGTTCCAGCAAGTGTCACAAGGCTCCTTCGTGCGAGTTCCCATTTCGAGGCCATCTTTTTGAGGTACTTTATGCGAGTCCATCACACCATACTTCCCAGGCTGCTGGCGGTTGCGGCAGCCATTGCGCTGTGCGTTTCACCGGTTGTGGCACAGCAGACACTCGGCGGTATCACCGGTGTAGTCATGGACCCCGCCGGTAGCGTTATTTCGAATGCAACCGTGGCCCTGATCGATGAGCAGACGTCGTTCACGCGCACCGCGAGAACCAGCGCCGATGGCACCTACTCGTTTGTGAACCTGCCTATCGATACCTACACGGTAACCATCATCGCCGCCGGATTCGACACGCAGAAGACGCCGCATATCCCCGTGCAGGGCAATCGTACCGCCACGCTGAATGTTCAGCTCAAAATTGCTGCGGCGGCCACGGCCACTGTGGAAGTAGATGCCGTGCCGCTGATGAATGCGGTCGACACAACAAATGGCTACGTCATGGACAAGACGCAGATTGAGTCGGTTCCGCTGTCTACGGGCAGCTTTACCGGACTGGCGACCCAGTCTGCCGGCGTGAATGCGGAACTGCCGGGCGGCACAGGCGCGAACTCGGGCCTGGGCAACGCGCCGATCTGGTCCAATGGCCAGCGCGATACCTCAAACAGTTTTCTGCTCAACGGGGTGGACTCGAGCAACCTTTTCAATGGCAAGAGCACCAGCCAGGTTCCTTCGGCGCGCATCATCAACAGCACCGGTGTCTCTTCGAGCACGGGCGCGGGCGGCGTGATTCAAACGCTTGCATCGATCTATCTTTCGATTGGCAACGCGATTCCCACTCCGGCTCCCGAGACGCTCTCCGAGGTCCGCGTCAACGCCTCGATGTACGACGCAACGCAAGGATCCACCTCCGGCGCACACATCGACATGAGCACGGCCTCGGGCGCCAATAACTACCACGGAGGAATGTATTTCCACCGCGGCACAGACTGGCTCAACGCGGCGCCGTTCTTCTTCAACCAGGACAATGACATTCCGGCTTTCGACAAGGTGCCGCAACTGCACCGCTACACCGTCGGCGGAACAGTCGGCGGACCGCTCATCAGGAACAAGCTTTTCGGATTTCTGGCCTACCAGCACCTTCACGTCTCCGATCAGGAAATCGGTGACACGGTTTTCGACGTGCCCGTTGGCTTGTCCGATGACCGCTCGGCAAACACCCTCGCAAATGTTACGAACAACTCCTTCTGTACACCAGACGACGCTGCGGCATATGGATGCGTGCCGATTGGCGCGGGCCAGATCGACCGCACCGCACTTGCTTTGTTCAATTCGCCGGCACTTCCCGGCGAGCCGGGCAAATGGCTGATCCCCAACGACGCGCTCAATGGCGCCGCGCCAACAGCCGCGCACATGGACAATACGTTCCTGCCTGGCACGGCCCGGTTTACAGCAGACATGGCCGTGGGGGATCTGGACTATAACGCGACTGAAAAGGACACACTCTCGCTTAAGTACTTCTTCCAGCATGATCCGGCGCTTGCTCCCTATTCCTACTCGCACATTCCGGGATTCACGCAGCATCTTGATGCCGGTGCGCAGGTCTACTCCATCATCAACACATACCTTGTGAAGCCGAACCTGAGCACAACCCAGACCTTCGGCTTTATCCGTGAGAAAATCTACGGAACCAACGAGCAGCCCTTTGGCCCCGACGCCATTCCAGGCGGCACGGCAGGAACCGCTTCAATTAACGCGTTCGGATCGAAGTATTTCCCGGGCGTCTCTGTATATAACGTGCTCGGCGATTATCAGCCCCACGGCACTTCCACCGCGATTCTCAACATTGG
Source organism: uncultured Acidobacteriaceae bacterium (assembly GCA_963839215.1). GTDB lineage: Bacteria > Acidobacteriota > Terriglobia > Terriglobales > Acidobacteriaceae > Telmatobacter. Next base: position 642,049 of record CAWITZ010000006.1, read on the forward strand.
CCCGAATGCCGAAGGCCAGGCGCCGAACACCGGCGTCTTCCAGAATCGCTTTGCGCCCTCAGCCAACGCCATCTGGATGCTGGGCAAACACACCCTCAGCTTTGGCGCGAGCTACAGCTATACGCAGCTGAATACGATCGACAAGCGTCCCGGCACCGGCACGATTGCGACAGACGACTTCAGCCAGATGATCCAGGGCTACGTCACGCCAGGCAGTTCGGCAACCGGCTTCTACGTGAGCTCATTCCTGCAGGGTGACGCCAACCGCTACTACCGCGCCAACCAGGTAGGCACCTTCGTGCAGGACAAGTACCAGGTGACTCCGTCGATCTCGCTGACAGCGGGCGTGCGGTACGACTGGGACGGCGGCCTGAGTGAAAAGTACGGACGCCTCTTCAACTTCGATCCCAAGTCGTATTCGTATGACGTTGGTTCGGACACGCTAGAGAACTCCGGCCTGATCATCGCCGGAAACAACAAGAACGGCACATCGGGAGTGAGCCCCACAACACTGACCGGCCGCCAGTGGGGCATCGCACCTCGCCTGGGCGCCGCATGGCAACCCGGCATCTTCCATAACAAGGTTGTGGTTCGCGCTGGCGCCGGCATGTACTACGATCGCGGCGAGCTCTTCAGCTACTTCTCCCCCGGCTATGCAATCGGCACCGTTACCGGCGGCCCATTCGGTGTGAACCAGCAGCTTCCCTTCGTCAACGTGACCAGCTGCCCGGTTGCCAGCCAGTGGCTCTACGAAGGGTACATTCCCACCTGCGGCGGAAGCGACGATGCTGGCAACCTTGAAAACCCCTACGGCACAACCGCCCTGGCGCCGCCGAATAACCCGAAAGCGTCTGACCTGAACGCCTACCTGCCCAATGCGAATGCGATTGTGAACGAATTCGGACAACCCATTTCGCTCGGCGTCTACAGCCGCGGCAACAAGCTGCCCTATACGACGAACTACGTTTTCGACGTTCAGTGGCAGCCGCGCAACGACCTCGCTCTCGACATCGGCTACGTCGGCAATCGCGGACATCACCAGGTAATTCCGGTGCCCTTTAACCAGCCCACGATCGCCTCTCCATCGAGCCCGGCCCTCTCAGGCGGTCCCTTCCAACAGAACTACAGCTATGGCTATAACGTGGCGGGCGCAAATCTCGACGACGGCTCGCCATACCTCTACAACTACGAGGGCGGCAACGTCGACCTCCGCGTTCCCTACATTGGATATGCGGCGGAATCGATCTCGTACACCGCGGCTGGCATAAACGCATACGACGCGCTGCAGGTGCACCTCGACAAGCGGATGAGCCGTGGCATCCAGCTTGGTGTCTCCTACACCTACTCCCACACCTTGGATGAGCAAAGCGGCATGGGCCTCTTTTACAACGGCAACAACCCACTCAACCTGCACGAGGCCTATGGCTCGGCCGACTTCGACCGCACGCATGTTCTGAACTTCAACTATGTCCTCAGAGTTCCGAATATGGCGCACGATGCCTCGCTGCTGGGCAAGGTGGTGAATGGATGGTCGCTGATTGGACTGACCGTTCTGCAAAGCGGTCAGCCCTACAGCATCATCGACTTTACGGGCGCCGTCGGCAGCATTTACTACTCAACGGCAAACGGCATCACCAATCCCATTGTCCCGCTGGCCGCCGGTTGCACCGCAAAGCAGGCAAAGACGGGCTCGTCGGGCGCATGGACACCGGCGGGCGGCAAGCCGGCACTTGATCCTTCGTGCTTCACCCTGCCCCTGCTGCCCGCGGGCGGTCTCGGTGGCGCGATTCCGACCTCAGATCCTTTTGAGAGCGGATTCACTACCGGACAGCGCAATATCTTCCGCCAGTCCGCACAGCGTCGCGCTGATGCCTCGCTGATCAAAACCCTGACCTTGAAGGAAAAGTACAACTTCAAGTTCACCTTTGACGTCTTCAACCTGACCAACACCACCAGCTTCGACGTTCCCGGTAACGAAGTTTCGCAGAACCAGGACTACAACCCATTCCCGACCGCGGGCATGACACCATTGCCGGAAGGCTGCGATGCCAACGGCAATCAGACCAACGAGAGCTTTTACAACTGCCCCGGAGGCCTGGGAATCGTGACACATACGATCGGTAGCCCGCGCCAGGTGCAGATGTCGCTAGGCTTTACCTTCTAACCAGCACACGCGCAACACAAAAGGCGGCTCCGACGGGGCCGCTTTTTATTGTTGCCGGCAGAAATCTATTCGATCAGCGTAACGAGCAGTTGCTCTTCGCGTGCTGTAGCGAAAGCCTGCTCCAGTTCCGCGGAGGAGGCAAAGCACTTGCCCTCCACGTGTCGCGCCGGGAAGATGAAGCTCATCTGGCCTTCAGCAAAAGGCCAGGGAGCAAGCCGGAAGCAGCGCGCCCCTGCGGGAAGAACCTGCACTTCGGCCGTTTCTCCGTTGCTGAGCGGCAGCGGATGGAGCAGATGCGCAGGCGAGCCGTAAGCGACGCAGGCAAGTAGCGAGAGGTTGTCGCAGGCCTGTAAAAGGTGAAAGTGTTCGAGAATCGTCTGCTCTGATTTTTCCGCCGCGGTGAGGGAGTAGTCAGCCTCAATTGCGGCACGCAGATGCTGCTGGTAGACGCGCTGCTGCTCAAGGAAAGCATCGAGCAGCACGAGGCCATCGGCAGCTATGGTGGAACGGTCAGCATGCACCGTGAGCAGGTTGTAGCTATGCATGGCGATGAGCAGGCCGGCGTAGGGATCCTGCTCAGCGATAATGCGCACGGCCCGATCGCGGACCGCAAGATAGTCCGCAAGATCGATCTCCTCAAAGGCTGAGTATTTGCCGACAAGTTCGGTGGAAAAGGCGGAAGGCCTGCCTTCCCGCGTAATGACCGGATGTGCATCGCGCTTCGCCCAGCCATCGTCGTGGCGGGCGATGCCGAAGAGAACGCGACCGCGCGGCTCGGGCTTGCGAAAGTGCGCATTCCCCCAGGCCGCGGCGAAAGCGCCTGCCAGTTCAGCGTGATCGGGATGGCGGATCAGCCACCAGCCCGTTTCTGACTCCATGCGCAACATCGACTGTACGTCTCCTATTCAGCGGTCTGCGTGCGGCTCGATTCGTGCCAATTATGCAGAAAAAGCCACTCGCAAAACATGACGACGAAAAAGAAAGAGAAGCCCAGAACAGTTGCGGCGAAGACAAGGGCGAAAAGAAAGCTCGTCTCCATCTGGCTGTTCGCGTAGAGGATTGCATAGCCAAGGCCGCCCTCACCCACCTGCGTGGAGCCTGCGAAAAGCTCTCCGGTAAGGCCGCCGATGACGCTGATGCCTGCCGAGATGCGGATTCCCGTGAAAAGACTTGGCAGCGCATTCGGCAGGCGCAGCTTGAAAAGTATCTGCGACGGCGTAGCCTTGTGCATAAGGAAGAGGTTAATCAGATTTTCATCCACACTAGTGAGGCCCTGCGTAGTGTTGGCAATGATGGGCGCAAGGCAAATGATGAAGGTAACGACCATGACCGCGAGGATGCCCGCACCTACCCAGTTGATGATGAGCGGCGCGATGGCGACGATGGGCACCGTCTGCAACAGAATTGTGTAGGGATAAACAAGCTGCCGCAGCCAGCGCCACTGCGCGAAGATCATGGCCACAGTAACGCCGACGAGGATGCTGGCGATGAGGCCGCCCGCTGCTTCCATGGTCGTGATCCAGAGCGAATTGAGCAGCGACGGAAAGCGCGTGACGAGTGCCTCGGCAACTGAGAGAGGGCGAGGCAAAATGTACCCGGGAACACGCAGTAGCACCACAGCTCGATCCCAGACGAGTAGCAGGCACGCGAAGACGAGGATGCTGTTGGCGACGAGCCAGCCTTTGCTCTTCATGCCCAGCCTTTGCTCTTCATACCTGGTGCGTCCCCCTCAGAAGGCGCGATGCCTGTGTGACAAGTGCCTCAAAGCGCTCGGACTCCCGCGTTTCCGCCGTGCGCGGCCAGGGCAGATCGACCGCAAGCCGATGCGCGATGCGTCCTGGATGCGCGGCGAGAATAACGATGTGCGTCGAAAGAAAGACCGCCTCGGCAACTGAATGCGTAACGAAGAGTACCGTCCATTTGTGTTCGGCGTAGAGGCGCAGCAGCTCCTCATTCATACGGTCGCGGGTCATCTCGTCGAGCGCGGCGAAGGGCTCGTCCATCAACAGAATGCGCGGGCGGCTGACGAGGGCGCGGGCGATGGAGACGCGCATCTTCATACCTCCGGAAAGCTGCCGCGGATAGCGGCGGGCTACTTCGCTGAGGCCGACCACCTCGAGCATGGCGGCGACACGCTCCTTGCGCAACGCACGGGCGGCATATTCAAGCTCAAGGCCGAGGCCAACATTCTGTTCAACGGTGCGCCAAGGCAGCAGCGTCGCATCCTGAAAGATGAAGCTCATCATCTCGCGCGCGTTTGCGGGCGTTATACCGTTGACGCGCACGGTGCCCTCGCTTGCAGGGCTGAGGCCGGAGACAAGGCGCAACAGCGTAGATTTTCCGCAGCCCGACGGTCCGAGAAAGGTGACGAACTCGCCGCGCTCAATGGCGAGTGAGATATTCTCAAGCGCGGTTGCTGCGCCACGGTAATGCTTGGCTACGCCCTGCAACTCGATTTCCGGAATGGGCATCGCAGGTCGCGTCACCATGCGGGCTCACCCACGACGGGCAGATACAACGCAGAGGAATGCTGCGGATCGTGCAGGATCTGCTGAGTAGAGCGTGCCCAGTTCCAGTTATCTGCAAGCTGCGGAGGAACGGCCGTCGACGGATTGCGATCGTAAAGAGGAAACGCTGAGCTCGCAATCTCAAGGCGCAGTCGCTCACCGGCTGCGAGAACGAAGGCGGTGGGCTCAAGCGTGAACTCCCACGCGTGAATCTCATCAGCCCCATAGTCTGCGCCGCGAAAAAGCCACGAGCTACGCGCGATGCCAATGGTGAGAAATTCTGCGCGGCCATCGAGCTGAACTCGAACCAGCTTGGCGGTGAAGTCGGCATGCGCCGCCGAGGTGGCCGCATAGAGTCGGACTCTGGAATGACCGAAGACTTCGACCTCGCGGCTCGTGGGCGGCGACGTGTACACGAGCATGTTGTTGCCCATCTCAAGCACAGCCTGGTCGAAAGGACCGCTGAGCGCCTGCGGGCCGCCCGGCGCGGCGACGGGCACTTCAGGATCGTAGACAAAAATATCGCGCTGCTCATCGGCTTCAGGTGCGATCGATGAAAGGCTTCCATCGCCTTTGCGGGAAGTTGAGTTGCCCCCACTGTGCAGGTAGAGTGCATGCCATGCGGATGCGGGCCACTCCTCGGCACTGCGCCAGTCGTTCGGTCCGAGCGAGAAATAGCGGACGCGGGGCTCGCTGCTGAATTCGCCCGTCTGCTTGAGCCAGTGATCGAGCCAGCGCAGCAGGACCTCATCGGTGTTGAGATTTGCGGCTTCGCCGAGGGCGAGATCGCCAACGCGGTCACCCCAGGGAATGTGAATCCACGGGCCGGCAAGAAGATATTGATTGTCTCGCGCGAAGGCGGTTCCGGCGTGCTGTCGCAGGGAAAGGTAGCCGGCGATTGAGCCCTGACAATACGTGTCGAACCAGCCGGCGATGTGGAGGGCAGGGACTGTGATGCGATCGAAGCGAGTGCTGATGTCCTGCTCACTCCAGTAAGGGCCGGATTCGCGGTGCGCAAGCCAGTCGCGCAGATAATTAGGTAGTGCGGAATCGGTGATGGCAGGATGATCGGCGCAGGGAACCTGCGCGGTCTGGTTGCGAATGTTTGCCCACGTCACTTCAAGTTTGTCTGAGGCTGCACGCAATCCCCGGCGCCGTGCATCTTCACGCAGCATCTGGACGCCCCAGCCGAGGGTTGCGCCGAGGCGCAGTGCGCCCTGATGGTAGAACCAGCCGTGGTAGAGATCGGCGGCGGTCATGTGCGGCGCGATGCAAACAAGGCCTTCGGGCTGCTCCGCAGCGGCGAGCAGCTGAGTGGCGCCCTGGTAGGAGAAGCCGTACATGCCTATGCGGCCGTTGCATGCGCTATGCCCACGCAGCCACGCGATGGTTTCGGCGCCGTCGCGGCCTTCACTTCGAAAGGGATAGAAGTCGCCGCCAGAGCCGCCACGCCCTCGTACATCCTGGATGACCACGTGATAGCCGTGCCGCGCAAACCATACCGGGTGCGCGTAGACAACGGTGGAGGCAATATCGCGGCCGTAGGGCTGGCGCATGAGCAGCGTAGGCCATGGGCCGTCGCCCGCGGGATAGTAGTGATCGGAAACGAGAGCGACGCCATCGCGAAGCGTGCAGACCGCGCCGCGCTCGAGGCGAACGCCGCTTCCGCAATCAACGAGCGGCATGATCAGGCTCCGTGCCTCGGCTCGAAGCGATACATGGCGATGAGAATTTCCGCGATGCGCGATGCCGCTTCATTGGCCCACCGTTCGCCGTTCTCAGCAGTGGCAGCGGTGGGATCGCCGAGGACGCCGCTTGGCGCGATATCGCGCGTGAGCCACGCAAAGTTGGCGGACGAGCCCTCGGGCTTGAGCAGCTCGGGATGATCGACGCGGGCAATGTAGTTAGAGGTGTAAGCCTCCGTGCGAACCAGCTCCGGCGTGGCGTGCAGCAGGTACGCAGTCTCAATTTCACCGGCGTGAAAACCGTAGGCGCGCTCCTGAGGGCTAACGCCGTCAAAGGTGGCACCGGGCGAACCGAAGAGAGAAAAGGTGCGCAGGCCAAACTCAGCGCGGAGATCTCGCGTTAGCACGTCAACAAGCGAGGTGTTGCCGCCGTGCGTGTTGTATAGGACAAGCTTCTTGAATCCGCCCGCCGCGATGCTCGCGCCGAGATCGCGTACCACGGCGAGAAAAGTCTGCGCGCTAACCGAAAGTGTTCCCGCGAAGCCAAGGTGCTCATTGCTCTTGCCGTAGCAGACAGGCGGCAACGCATAGATGGGAAGATCGCCCGGAAGCTGTGCAAGCCCCTTGCCGAGCAGCAGGTTGTTGATCAGCGTGTCGGTTGCGAGCGGCAGGTGATGGCCGTGTTGTTCAATGGCGGCGGTGGGCAGAACCAGCAGCGTGGATTCACGGGGCAGCGCATCGACCTGCTTCCAGGTGAGATAGGCGAAGTTGCGTTCATCGGGGATCCAGGTTTTCACCGCGTCGCCTCCCTGTGAAAGCTGACCATTTTGCCGGGATTAAGAAGGCCCCGGGGATCGTACTTCTGCTTGGCCAGAAGCTGAATGTTGTCAGGGCGGAAGCGGCCGCCATCTTCGAGATAGTTCACGTGCGGGTTGGCGACGAAGACGCCGATGGATCGGCAATAGTCGATCATTTCGTTCAGATGCTCCGCTGAAATGAAGCGGACAATCGGAATTGCGCCGGGAATGATGATGCCTTCGCCGTTCTTCATAAATTCGATGTGGAAGAGAATTTCATCGCCGTAGCGCTCCCGTAAAAGGCGAAATTGCTCGCGGCATTCTGTTGCAGAGAATCCGCATTGCAGGTAGGTATATGCGGCGTCGGCCTTCATCGCCCAGAGCGTGGTGTGATTCCACGTGTAATCGCTGAGCAGCGGTTGCGTGCGCGGACCGTCAAAGGCTCCTGCAAAGGTGAGGTCGCCGCCGGCGGCAACGGCAGAGGCGTGCAGACCCTTGGACTCGGTAGCGGCGATCATGAGGAGCACCATCGCCTTGCCTTCAGGCGCGAGCCGCTGAATGGGCGTGAAGAAGGAAGGGATCGGCCATTCGAAGACCGTGACGAGGCGCTTGGTCCATTGCGTATCGCCGGCGATGGACTCGGCAAAGTCGAAGGCTTCTCCAAAAGAATCGAAAGCTATAGTCGCCTGCTCCCAATCGACGGCAGGCGCGAGCGCAAACCAGATGCGCGTGAGAATGCCGTTTGTTCCCCAGGCGTGCAGAATTTCATGCACGGCGGCTCCCTCGTGCAGCATGACGCGCGGCTCCTCTTCCATGGTGACCACTTCAAAAGCTCGCACGGTGTCAAAATCGCGCAGGCCGCCGTGTGCAACGGAACCAATGCCGCCGGAGCCGCCCGCAAGAAATCCGCCAATGGAGGCCTTGACCAGCGTGGAGGGATACATGCGGAGTTCCCAGCCCTGGCGGCGGGCCTCGCTTTCAAGCGCGCCCAGGCGCAGACCCGGCTGGCAAATGGCGACGCCATCGGTGGTGATGGTTTCGAGCTTGTCCATCAGCGAGAGATCGACGACAATGCCGCCATGAAGGGGCACGCACTGGCCGTAGTTGCCGGTGCCCGCGCCGCGTACGGTTACAGGAATTTCATTGCGGCCGGCGTAGCGCAGCACGGCGAGCAGTTCGTCGACGCTTATAACCTGCACGGCGACGTCGCCATTTTTGTCGACAAGCATGGGACGCAGAATCGGCGAATACCAGTAGAAGTCGTGCGAAAGACGATCGAGGACGGAGGGCGCGGTTAGAACCCGCGCGGAATCGCCGGTGATGAAGGAGAGTTCCGCCGCGAGCTGGTCATGCATGTTGAAGTGCCTTCCCGACTCGTTTTGCGCTAACGCCGGAGATAGATTTTTTGCGGCTTGACCAGCGCTTGATGGCGCGCAGCATGTTGGGGTGCGTGAAAAGCGCGTAGCACTCCTCGCGTAGAAAGGGGCCTTCGACCTTGCAGCGCATGTCACTGCGGGTGGCGACTTCAGTTGCGGGAATCTGAATCTGATTGAAGTGGCGGTTTGCGTCCTCGATGGAAGCGCCGTAGACGACACGATCAAGTCCCGCCCAGAGCGCGGCGCTCATGCACATGGGGCAAGGCTCGCACGTGGAGTAGAGCGTGTAGCCCGCGAGCGAAAGCTGCTTGAGGCGCTTGGTGGCAAGGCGGATGGCGCGCACCTCGGCATGCGCGCTGGGATCGAACTCGCCCGCCACGTTGTTGAGAGCGCGCAGCAGCACTTCGCCAGAGCGCGAGTGAACGATTGCGGCGCCAAAGGGGCGAGGGCGGCTGGTTTTGAGAGATCGGCCTGTGAAGGCTGCAAGCGCGAGCATCTGCGCTGCATCCCGCTCACGCCCGCTCGTGCGCTTGCCGGCAGGGCCGCGTGAGGCGGTCGAGATAGCTCTCATTCCCCGAAGTTAGCATGTAAGGGAGCGGCGAGCTCGACAAAATGCGCTTTGTTTATGCGGTCTTTATACGTGGGGCCGCGACGCGCAGCCGCAGCTTAGAATCACTGCATGGCCCTGACCAGAATCTCGACCGGAACTTCAATTCGCAGGCTGCGAATGGCGCTGGCTGAGGGGGCGCTGCTGCCAACGGAGTTGGCGCGGGAGGCGTTGGCAAACGCGAATCGGAATGAGGGTCGCAATACCTACCTGTGGCGCGATGCGGAATGGACGATGACGGAGGCAGCGCGCGCCGAGGCAACGCCGCGCACAGCGGGCGGCCCGTTTGGCGACGGGCAAAGCGCGCTATGGGGGCTGCCCGTTTCGGTCAAGGACTGCTTCGACCTTGCAGGCGCCCCGACAAGTTGCGGGGTGCGCTTCTACTGGGACCTGAATAAAGACGCGGCGCAGGACTCGTGGCTGGTGGAGCGCCTGCGCGCGAGCGGCACGGTGATTACGGGCAAGACGCATCTGCATCCGCTGGCCTATGGCATCACCGGCGAGAATCGTGAATTTGGCGACTGCACCCAGCCCGGTGATGCAGGCGCGCTCACAGGCGGCTCGTCTTCGGGCGCGGCGGCAAGCGTGCTTGAGGGCTCGGCGATAGCAGCCATCGGCACCGATACCGGCGGATCGATTCGCGTGCCCGCAGCATTGTGCGGACTGGTGGGCTACCGGGCTTCGCTGGGCCACGGTAACTGGCGCGGCGCGGGGCACCTTGCGCAGTCGTTCGACACGATGGGCTGGCTCTTTCGCGACCTTGAAGATGCCACCCTCTTCGCTGACTCGTTTGACGATGCGGCGACGGCCGCACAAGCCTTTACAAGCTTTGCCGTCATCGATCAGGGATTCCTGCACGATTGCGAACCAGAGATTGTGGCCGCGCTCGGCAGGACGGCCGCGGAGTTTGAAGCACTCGGATTGCGGCGGGCAACCTTCGATCCGGATTTCTGGATGGGCTGCTTTGATATCTTTGCGCCAATCCAGGCGTGGGAGGCGGCTCGTATCCATGCAGGAAACTTCGATCGCTTTGAGCCGGCGCTGCGCGAGCGGCTGGAGTGGGGGGCCCGCATCACCGATGCCGAGCTTGCGCCACTGCGTGCGCGGCACGAGGAATTCCGAGCGCGTGTGGATAGCTTGCTGGCGGCGCACCATGTTCTCCTGATGCCTGCCGCGCCGGTGGCACGACTCGCAGCCGGGGCCGATCACAGCAGAACTCGTCCGCGCCTGTTGCGTTACACCACGCCGTTCAGCCTGGCCGGCGTGCCGGTCTTGACTGTTCCAGGCGCTCCGGGCGGCATGCAGGTGGCCACCGCTCGGGGCACAGATGCTGCGCTCCTCGCACTGGCGGCGCGGTTGGGAGCGCTGCGGGCTGCGAATACCGATTGAAGCGCGTGATAACTTTCTTTGCAAGAGATGATTTTTTCAGTCGAGGTCCCATTGCGATTTCGCAAATCTGACTTTATCTGTGCCCTGCTTGCCATCTTGATTTTTGTTTCGCTCACAGGCTGCCGTGCTCACGAGGAGCAGGGGAGCAATGGGCTCACGCCGGTGCGACTGCAGCTTGACTGGTATCCGCAGCCCGAGCACGGAGGCTTTTATACTGCGCTGCTGAAGGGCTACTACAAAGAGGAGGGCCTGGATGTGAGGCTACTGCCGCTGCCGCAGTACGGCAGCGTTGCCCAGCTTGTGACGTCAGGAAGCGCCGAGTTCGGGCTCGGCTCAAGCGACCAGATTCTGGCGTGGTCGTCCAACGGGCTGCCACTCGTTGCCGTTGCCGCAACCATGCAACACGATCCGCAGGCGATCATGGTCCACGCCCAGTCGCCGATTCATGATTTCAAGGATCTCGAAGGGCACACGATTGCCGCGCAGCCGGGCGCTACATGGCTCAAATATGTCATCGCGCGCTACAACCTGCACCAGGTGCGCGAGATTCCGTCAACGCTCTCGATAGCCAACTTCCTTACCGATCCCAACTATGTGCAGCAGATTTTCATCACCAGTGAACCGTATTTTGCCAAGCAGGCCGGAGCTGACATTCGAACACTGCTGATCAGCTCGTCCGGTTACGATCCGTATCGTGTGCAGTTCACCACGCAGGAATATGCGCTGGCGCGTACGGACGTTGTCGCGAAGTTTGTGCGGGCCAGCATCCGCGGCTGGCAGGATTATCTGCGCGACCCTGCCCCGACGAACGCCTATCTGCTGAAGCTCAACCCCGCGCTCAATCCGGCGCAGGAAGCCTACACCGCTCAGGCGCTGCGCGATGGGAACTTCATCACCGGGAGCGATGCAGCCGGGCCGCAGATTGGGCGCATGACGGCGCGGCGCTGGAAGGCCAGTTACGACCAGTTGCAGGCGCTGGGGATTCTGCGGCATTCGATCGACCCGGGGGCGGTTTACTCACTCAAGTATGTGCAGTGAGCGCCCCCGGCTTTAGATCTGCGAGCAATCGAGCGGACTGAGCACCAGGTTGGTGATATTCGAGACGATGGGCTCAAAGGCGTAATGCGGATCGGTGGAGAGCTTCTTCCACGCAGGATCATTGCGGAAGACATCCCAGCGCGCATCGAGATCAGCCGAGTTGGCAAAGCTCAGCATGTAGGTAAGGCTGGGCATGCGGGTGCCGACGAGCGTGTCGCCGAAGAAGACCGGGTTGCAGCCGGCGTTCTTGAAGATCTCGAATTCTCCGGAATTGAACATCTCCACCTTGCGCACGTGGTCGCGATAGCTGGGGCTTTCATAGGTGCGCAGCTGGAAGATGCGCTTGGCCTTTGTAGCCGAGGACGGCGGAGAAACGAGACGGGGCCAGCCCTCGAAGGCTGAGAGCATGGAATACTCAACGCGTTCGAACGCATTGGCGGTTGCCGGCGCACTCCAGAAGGGTTCAGCGGCCTTGAGAAACGTGCTGTTCTTCGCGAGCGTGAGATCGAGTTCGGTGAGGGCCGCGCTCGAGGGGCCGGGAATCAGCAGGTAGTACAACGGTGTTTCTGGGCCGAGTTCCAGGCGGAAGGCGCCGATCGGTCCCATGCCCATGCCGGTAAGAGTGGGAACCAGCGCGTCATTGAAATAGTTTTCGGCGAGCTTTGTCTGCGGACCGTTGGTGAGCGCGTAGCGGCGGATCTGGTAGAACTCGCGGGTACGGCCGCTCGGTTGTGCCGCGGCTTCGTGGACAAAGGCGGCGGCTGAGGCGGCAAGAGAAGCGGCAAGAAAGCGACGACGCTGCATCGGAACCCTCCGGGGAAGAGCTGAAAATAGGAAAAGCGGAACGGCTGCCATTGTAGAACCGCCGGGGTGTTTATTCTTCCCCGATGTCCTCGTGCCACACGTCGGGGTGCTCCGTGATGTACCCCTCAAGCAGTTCGCGGCACTCGCGGTTATCGAGGTCAATCACCTCAATGCCGTTTTCGCGCAGCCACTCGATGCCACCGGCGAAGGTGCGGCTTTCACCCACGACGACGGTACCGATGCCGAACTGGCGAACCAGGCCGCTACAGTACCAGCAGGGGGCGAGCGTGGTGACCATGATGAGGTTGCGATAACTCTTCTGGCGGCCTGCGCGGCGAAAGGCGTCTGTCTCGCCGTGCATGCTAGGGTCGCCCTGCTGCACCCGGCGGTTGTGGCCACGGCTCAACAGCTTGCCTTCCCGGGTAAAGAGCGCGGCGCCGATGGGGACGCCGCCCTCGATCCGACCATACCGTGCCTCTTGCAGCGCCACAGCCAGCATTTTCTCGTAGAGATCGTTCACGTTCGATTTGCCCCTCGCCGCAGATGATACGGGATCGACCCGGACGCAGGTTGCGGCGCTGCGCAAAGGGCTCGCGCGCGGGGTTGAAATCCTGATGCACCCGGTTGAAATCTTAATTATTGTTAAGCGCGGATCATGCGGGGGCCACCCGACGGCGCACTCGCCTCGTCTATCTGTATGAATCGGAAAGAATTTGAGGACATTGCAATTTCGCGCTTCGCCAAAGACCCTCGCGGCGTGAGCTAAACGCCGCAGACGGCCGGCAACCTTCTTGACTTCGAGCGCGCTCAAAGTTGTACGGTGATTGTATGCAAAACGGGGGATTCACGATTCGGACGATGGCCGAGCGCTGTGGCATGACGACGCATACGCTTCGGTACTACGAGCGCGTTGGATTGATTCGGCCCGTGGGGCGCGCGCACAATGGGCACAGGCGCTATTCCGTGGCCGACGAGGCGTGGCTGCACTTTCTGCATTGCATGCGCGCAACCAGTATGCCAATCCGCGCAATGCAGCGTTACGCGCAGTTGCGCGAACTCGGCGATGCCACTTCGCTCGAGCGGCGCAAGATCCTTGAGGATCACCGGGCTGCCATTGCCGCCCAGATTACCGAGCTGCAGCGGGCGCACGCGCTCCTGACCCACAAGATCACGAACTACAAGATGATTGAAGAGCGCATCGCCATCGGCGGTCCAGCCCGGCGACACTCCGTCGCAGAGAAGCCGCAAGGCGAGCTCGTCTCCGCCACCTAGAAACGCGTTATGTCCCTTGAAGAGGGGAACCGCTATGAAGAGCCGCCGGCTTGGCACGCACGGTCCCACGCTCTCCGCCATAGGCCTTGGCTGCATGGGCATGAGCGAGTTCTACGGGAGCCGCGACGACCAGGAATCCCTTGCCACGATCGACCGTGCGCTCGAGCTCGGCATCGATTTTCTCGACACGTCGGACGTCTATGGTCCGCACACCAACGAAGTGCTCGTGGGCAAGGCGCTGAAAGGTCGGCGCAACCGTTTCTTTGTCGCCACCAAATTCGGCATCGTGCGCGACCCGGCAGACCCTTCAAAACGAAGTGTCAACGGAACCCCCGCATACATCCGCTCAGCGGTCGAGGGCAGCCTGCGGCGGCTGGGCATCGAGACAATTGACCTCTATTACCAGCATCGCGTTGACCCGAATACGCCCATTGAAGAGACGGTGGGCGCAATGGCGCGCCTGGTGGAAGAGGGCAAGGTGCGCTACCTGGGCCTCTCTGAAGCCGGGGCCACGACCCTCGAGCGCGCGCATCGCGTGCATCCCATCACGGCATTGCAGACCGAATATTCACTATGGACGCGGGATCCTGAGGCGGCGGTATTGCCTGCCTGCCGCAGGCTGGGGATAGGCTTTGTGGCCTACAGCCCGCTGGGGCGCGGCTTTTTGACCGGCGCGATCAAGAGTCCGGCCGATTTTGCGCCGGACGACTATCGCCGCGCCAGTCCCCGCTTTCAGGGCGAAAATTTCCGGCGTAATCTTGAGCTGGTTGAAAAGGTGCGGTCGCTTGCTGCGCGGGCAGGTGCGACTCCGGGCCAGCTTGCCCTTGCATGGGTGTTGGCGCAGGGCGAAGAGATCGTGCCTATTCCCGGCACCAAGCGGCGCAAGTATATTGAGGAGAACGCAGCAGCCGTCAATCTGGCGCTTCCCGCTGAGGTGCTGCATGAGCTTGAAGAAGCGTTTCCACCGGACATTGCCGCCGGAGACCGATATGCGCCGGCGATGAAGGCCCTGGTCGAAGCGTAACAAAATCGAAGTGTAAGAATAGGTCGAGAGCCTTTCCCGATCTCGATTGCAGGTTGAATACCACAGCGGCAAGCGCCTCGGCTGCTTTCGGCGAGACAAATGCCGGAACGATCGCAAGGAGGTCATCCGTGGCAGACGCAGGAACCCCCCACCAGAAGAAGCAATCGCCGCAGGGCGAGCGGGAGCTGGCTCTGGATCAGCAGACCCTGGAGCTTGAACCGTTGCCGCCTCCAGGAACACGCTTCAGCCGGCGGTCGTTTCTTTCCGGCCTGGGCGCGACAGGCCTGCTGGCCGGCGCCGCGCCGCTGGCCGCGGCCGCCCCCGCCATTGAGCCCGCCTCTGAGGAAGCCGCAGACGCTGCTGGAACCGCAAACGTCACGCTGCGAATCAACGGCAAGGAGTACGCGCTGAAGGGGCTGGACACGCGTGCGACCCTGCTGGACACGCTCCGCGAGCGACTCTACCTGACCGGCACCAAGAAGGGCTGCGACCACGGCCAGTGCGGGGCCTGCACCGTGCATGTGAACGGCCGTCGCGTGAACAGCTGCCTTTCGTTCTCTGTGATGCACGAAGGCGACGAGATCACGACCATCGAGGGCATTGGCCGGCCCGATAATCTGCATCCGATGCAGGCTGCCTTTGTGCAGGAAGACGGCTACCAGTGCGGCTACTGCACCAGCGGCCAGATCATGAGCGCTGTTGCCCTGCTGAAGGAACCGATCGGGCCGACGGATGAAGAAATCAAGCACGCCATGGCGGGCAACATCTGCCGCTGTGGCGCCTATACCAACATTGTTGCTGCAGTTCGGCGCGTTCGCGCGCAGGCCTGACGAGGAGAGCAGACCATGCAGACCTTCAACTACGTCAAGGCATCGAGCGTCGACAAGGCATTGGCGGGCGCATCCGCGGCCAAGTTTATTGCAGGCGGCACCACGCTGGTTGACCTGATGAAGCTGCGCGTCGAGCAGCCGGGCACACTCGTCGATATCAACCTGTTGCCGCTCGACAAGGTTGAGAAGCTTCCGGACGGCGGCCTGCGCATCGGCGCATTGGTACGCAACTCGGACCTGGCGTGGAATGCCGATGTGAAGGCCAACTACGCAGTGTTGTCAGAGGCGATTCTTTCCGGGGCTTCTCCGCAGTTGCGCAACATGGCCACCACGGGCGGCAACCTGCTGCAGCGCACGCGGTGCGCTTATTTTCGCGAGCCCAGCGCTGGAACACCCGGAGGCTACGGCTGCAATAAACGCACGCCAGGCACAGGCTGCGCGGCGCGCGAGGGCTTTCATCGCACGCATGCGATTCTGGGCACCAGCGAACAATGCATTGCGACGCACCCGTCGGACATGTGCGTGGCAATGGCCGCGCTTGAAGCGATCATTCACGTCGAAGGGCCTAAAGGCAAGCGCACCATCGCATTCGCCGACTTCCATAAGCTGCCCGGCGATACACCGCAGATTGAGAACGCGCTCGCTCCCGGTGAGTTGGTCACTTACGTCGATTTGCCAAAGCCGATGGACGGCGCGCGTAGCGTGTACCTGAAGCTGCGCGACCGCGCCAGCTACGAGTTTGCGCTGGCCTCGGCCGCGGTGGTGGCAAGGGTGGAGGGTGGCCGCATTCGCCACATTCGCGTGGCAATGGGCGGCGTGGGAACGAAGCCGTGGCGCTCGCATGAGGCTGAAGCGGCGCTCATGGGCAAGGCCGCCGATGCAGCGACCTTCCGCAAAGCGGCAGAAGCCGCACTGGCACAAGCGAAACCACTCACCGACAACACATTCAAGGTGGAACTGGCGAAACGCTGCCTGGTTCGCACAATGAAGCTGGCGACGGCGTAGTTCGCGTCGGTAAACGGAGTCAAAGGAGATTTGCATGGCGACCGACACACTTTCTCACGCCGGCATTATCGGTGCGGCAGTTCCGCGCATCGATGGCCCTTTGAAGACAACCGGGACGGCACGCTACGCATGCGATCACGATTTTCCGAACCTGGCACACGCGGTCGCGGTGCAAAGCACCATCGGCAAAGGGCGCATCCGCACGCTCGACACGAGCCGGGCCGAGGCCATGCCCGGCGTGATCCGCGTCTTCCATCACGGCAACATGGAGAAGGTGTACCGGCTTTTTCCGCACCAGGATGATGGAACCATCAGCGAGGCGCGACCGCCTTTTGAAGACGACAGAATCTACTACTGGGGCCAGTTTGTGGCGCTTGTAGTTGCCGAAACGCTGGAACAGGCCCGCGCCGCCGCCGAAGCTGTACGCGTGGCGTATGACGTTGAAACGCCTGATGTGCGGCACGATCTGAGCGAACGCTTCGACGGCCCGCGAGAAAGCAGTTGGAAGCGTGGCGACCCCGACCAGGCGCTGAGCACGGCGCCCGTGGTGATTGACGAAACCTACGTGACGCCTGTCGAAACCCACAACCCGATGGAGATGCACGGCACCGTTGCCGAGTGGGACGGCGACAGCGTCACTCTGTACGAGTCCTCACAGGGTGTGGTGAATCACCGCGTGGTGCTGGCCGAGGTGCTCGGCGTGCCGCGGGAAAATGTGCGCGTGATCTCGCGCTTCATCGGCTCGGGCTTCGGTGGCAAACTCTTCCCGTGGCCGCAGTCCACGCTGGCCGCGGCGGCTGCTCGTACGCTCCGGCGGCCGGTAAAGCTGAGCGTTGACCGACGCATGATGTTTTCCAATGTCGGGCATCGACCCCATACCCAGCAGCGCATTCGCCTGGGAGCGACGCAGGACGGCAGGCTGACTGCCATCCGCCATGACTTCTATACGCAGACGTCCGCGCTTGATGATTTCGTAGAGCATTGCGGCGAGCAGACTCCTTTTCTCTATAGTTGTCCGAATCTCGAAGTGACCACCGCCATGGTGCGGCGGAACGTGGGCGCGCCGGCGCCAATGCGCGGACCTGGCGCCGTGCCGGGGCTCTTTGCCCTCGAGTCCGCGATGGATGAGCTCGCCATCAAGCTCAAGATGGACCCCGTCGAACTGCACATGAAAAATGACGCCGAGCGCGACGAAGGCAGGAATCTTCCCTTCTCGTCCCGCCACCTGAAGGAGTGCTACCAGACCGGCGCGGAAAAGATCGGCTGGAAGCTGCGTACGGCAGGCGTCGGCTCAATGCGCCGCAACGGCAAGGTCATCGGCATGGGACTCGGCGCCGCGTCATGGTCGGCCGCGCGCATTCCGTGCACCGCGAGCGTCGAGTTGTGCCCTGACGGCCGCGTCTGCGTGCGCTGCGCAACGCAGGATATAGGAACCGGCACCTACACGTTGTTTGCGCAGGTGATGCATGCGCGCACCGGCGTGCCGCTTGATCGCATCGATGTCTTTCTCGGCGATACGGCCTTGCCCGATGGACCGACATCGGGCGGATCGATGGTGACAAGCGCGATTCTGCCCGCGGCTACCGAAGCGGTCGACAAGTCCGTTTCGCGCCTGTTGAATATCGCCTCCATGACGCCCGGCTCGCCTTTTCACGGCGCAAAGCCCGACACGCTCACCCTTGCCGAGGGCCGCGTGCAATCAAAGGAGCATGGCGCGCAGGTTGTTGGCGCGGCCTATCACGGCGGCCAGCTGACAGCGAATGGCATACCTTTTGAAGAGGTGCTGCGGCTGGCCAACCTCAGCGGCATCACCGCAACCGGCAGAACGTTTCCCTCGTTTGAAGACCCAAAGGCAATGAAATACTCTCTGCATTCCTACGGCGTGCATTTTGCAGAGGTGGAGTGGGAGCCGGAGATCGCGCGCCTGAGAGTGAGCCGCGTCGTTTCTATCTTCGATTGCGGCCGCATCATCAACAAAAAGGCCGGCACCAACCAGATTTTGGGCGCGGCGGTGATGGGCGTGGGCATGGCGCTGTTTGAAGAGACTCGCTACGACCACCGCACAGCGCAGCCCATCAACGGCAATTTTGCCGATTACCTTGTGACCAGTTGCGCCGATCTGCCTGAGCTCGACGTGACCTTTCTCGATTATCCCGACTACATTGTGAATGAATATGGCGCGCGCGGCATCGGAGAAATCGGCATGGCGGGCGTCGCGCCTGCAATTGCCAATGCCGTGTACCACGCAACCGGCATCCGCGTTCGCGAACTCCCCATTCGCATCGAGGATTTGCTGCACTCCACCATTCTTGAGGCCTGAGAGGTTCGCAACGCATGAGCACGACACAAGACCCTATTGTTGGCAGGCCAACGCCACGCATCGACGGCCCTCTTAAAACAACTGGAGCCGCACAGTACGCTGCGGACTTTCATTTTGAAGGCATGGCGCATGCCGTGCCCGTTAGTTCGCTCGTGCCAAGCGGCAAAATTGTCAGGCTCGACGCGAGTGCCGCAGAACAGATGCCCGGCGTCCTGCTGGTGCTGCATCACGACAACATCGGGCCGCTCTATCGCACGGTTCCCGGCGATCAGGACGCGACCAACAGCGAAGTGCGCTCCGCATTTGAAGACGAGATGGTGCGCCACTGGGGCCAGCACGTCGCCGTCGTGGTGGCTCAGACGCTTGAGCAGGCGACCGCAGCCGTAGCCGCGGTCAAGGTGCAGTATGAACCCACTCCGGCGAGTCTGCGCATGAGCCTCGACGATTCCGCGGGCAAGCGCAAGTCGGTTTCAAAGCGTGGCGACCCGGATGGCGCTTTTGCTGCGGCTCCTGTGCAGTTTGATGCGACCTACATCACGCCGAACGAGACACACAACCCGATTGAGTTGCATGCCTCGGTTGCCGTGTGGGAGGGCGACCACGTCACTCTTTACGAAACCTCGCAGGGCGTGGGCAATCACCGCGTCGTAATGGCGCAGGTGCTCGGCCTGCCGGTTGAGAATGTCCGCGTGGTGACGCGCTTTCTCGGTTCGGGCTTCGGCGGCAAACTTTTCCCCTGGCCGCACAGCGCGATGTGCGCCGTGGCAGCGCGAAAGCTCGGGCGTCCGGTAAAGCTCAGCGTCAATCGCCGCATGATGTTTTCCTCGGTAGGGTATCGTCCGCGCACCGAGCAGCGCGTGAAGCTGGGCGCGACCAAAGAGGGCAAGTTGCTGGCGCTGCGCCACGACTACCTGAACGTGACGTCGATGCTTGACGATTTTGAAGAAGGCTGCGGCGAAGCGACTCCTTACCTCTACAGCGTGGCCAATCTCGAGGTTACGGGTGCGCTTGCCCGCCGCAACTACGGCGCACCTATGTACATGCGCGGTCCCGGAGCGGTGCCCGGCCTTTTTGCGCTGGAGTCGGCGATGAACGAGCTCGCGCTCGAGCTAAAGATGGACCCGCTGCAACTGCGCCTGATCAATGACGCGACTAAGGACGAGAGCAATGGCATGCAGTTTTCATCGCGTCATTATCGAGAGTGCTTCGAGATCGGTGCGAAGAAATTCGGCTGGGAGAAGCGCACGCCCGCTGTCGGCTCGATGCGTCGCGACGGCAAGATCATTGGCTGGGGGCTCGCGGGCGCAAGCTGGGGTGTGGTACGCCTGCCCTGCAAGGCAACGGTGGAGTTTTGCGCCAATGGGCGACTGTGCGTGCGCTGCGGAACGCAGGATATCGGCACTGGCACCTACACGATCTTCGCGCAGGTGCTGAGTGAGAAGACCGGCGTACCGCTGGATCGCATCGATGTAATTCTCGGCGACAGTTCACTGCCCGACGGGCCGATGTCCGGTGGCTCGATGGTAACCGGATCTGTCCTAGACGCGATTTCCAACGGGGCGGATGATGCAATTGACAAGCTGAAGAAGCTCGCGGCCGCGACTGAGGGCTCGCCGTTGCACGAGGCGAAGCTGGAAACGGTGTCATTTACCGCAGGGCGGCTACACGCGAATGACCGCGACGCAGCCAGCGGCGTGCAATTTGCCGATCTTTTGACAATGGCGCGGCTCAACGGGATTAGCGCCGAGGGCAGGACGACACCAACCTGGGAAGATCCGAAATCGAAGGGCTACTCCCTGCACTCGTATGGCGCACAGTTCGCCGAGGTCGAGTGGGAACCGGAGATTGCGCGGCTGCGCGTGAGCAGGGTGGTTACGGTGATCGATGCGGGACGCATCATCAATCCCAAGGCAGCGGCCAATCAGATTGAAGGCGCGGTGGTGATGGGCGTCGGCATGGGCCTGCTTGAAGAGACGATTTATGACCAGCGCAGCGGGCAGCCGATCAACGGCAGCATGGCCGATTATCTGATGGCGACCTGCGCCGACGCGCCGGGCATCGATGTGACTTTTCTCGATTATCCCGATCCGATTATGGGAGAGTTCGGCGCTCGGGGCGTTGGCGAAATCGGCCTGGCAGGCATCGCCGCCGCCATCACCGATGCGGTATATCACGCCTCGGGTGTGCGAGTGCGCGAGCTGCCGGTGCACATCGAAAACCTGCTGCAGTCGAAGATTGTGGACGTGTAAGGGCGAGCCGGGAACAAGAGCAAATGACGGATTTAGGGCAAATTCTGCCGCTGTGGCAATCTCTGGAAGACGCAGGGGCGGATTACGTGCTGGCCACGCTGGTGCAGGTGGAAGGCTCAAGCTACCGCAAGCCGGGCGCGCACATGCTGCTGGCGAAGGACGGCCGCCGCGCAGGCACGATCAGCGGTGGGTGCCTTGAAGCGGAAGTAGCCCGCCGTTGCTGGTGGCTCACTTCATCCGGGCCCGTGATCGAGCGCTACTCCACACAGGACGATGAAGGCGACCGGCCGTATGGCTCGGGCTGCGGAGGCGTGGTTCATCTTTTGCTGGAGCGGCGCGAGAGCGCGCGGCCGCTGCTCGCCGCGCTCAAAGCAGCGTCTCACGCTCGTCTTCCCATAGCAGTCGCCACAATTCTCGAAGGGCCGCAGATCGGGATGAGAGAGATCGTGGGGCCGCCGCAGGCGAAAGTGGCTTCGCGGGATGCGGCGAACGATAACCCACTCGGGGAGATTGCCGAGTTTGCCTTGCGGGAAGAGCGTTCGTTCGGGCAGACGATCTCAATTGCGGGCGTCGGGACGCGGGCATGGGCTGCGTACGTGCCAGCGCGGCCGGGACTCTGGATTTTCAGCGCAGGGGACGATGCAAAACCCCTGCTAGCGATGGCGCGCGAGCTTGACTGGTTTGTTGCCGTTGCCGATGGCCGCGCTCATCTGGCAACGAGAGAGCGTTTTTCTGCTGCGGACGAAGTGCTGACGCTGCCGATTTTTGAGCTGCCGGGCACAGCGAACCAGATGCTGCAACTTCGGCCCACCGATGCTGCCGTAGTCATGACGCACAGCTTCGAACAGGATTCGCGCATTCTTGCGTCCCTCAAATGCCTTGGTTTTCCGCTCGCGTATCTGGGTGTGCTGGGGCCACAGCGACGCACGCGTGAGCTGCTGCTGGAAGGGGCGCGGCTGACCGGCTTGCCCTCAACCACCGAGGCGATCGAGATGCAGCTTGCCGCCATGCACGCGCCCACGGGACTTGACCTGGGCGGTGAAGCGCCCGCTGCCGTCGCGTTGTCGATCCTTGCTGAAATTCAACAGGTTTTTGCAGCTGCTACGGCGCAGCCGTTGCGCGAGGTACGCAGCGAGAGGCCGGCCGCGGCGATCTAGCCGACCTCGCAGCGCTTTCGGCTTTATGCTGCCCGGCTGGTGACGAGATGCGCTTCGAGCACATCGAGAAACTTGCCGAGCCACGCCGGATGCGCCGTCCATGCGGGGCCGGTCACGAGCTTTCCATCGACGACCGCATCCGTCAACTCCACCTTCACAAAAATGCCGCCGGCAAGCTCGACATCAGGCGCGCAGGCTGGATAGGCATTGAGCTTCTTGCCTTTGAGCACCCCCGCCGCGGCCAGAAGCTGCGGACCGTGGCAGAGAGCGGCGATGGGCTTGCCGGCTTTGTCAAAGTGGCGGATGATCTCGAGGACCTTCGGGTTGAGACGCAGATACTCTGGCGAGCGGCCGCCGGGAATGATGAGCCCGTCATAGTTTTCCGGCTTGATTTCATCAAAAGTGGCGTTCAGGGTGAAGTTATGGCCACGCTTCTCTGTGTAAGTTTGATCGCCCTCGAAGTCGTGGATTGCGGTGCGCACCTGTTCCCCCGTCTTTTTGCCGGGACACACGGCATCCACGCCGTGCCCCACCATCTGCAGGGCTTGAAACGGAACCATGATTTCATAATCCTCAACGAAATCACCGGCAAGCAATAACAGTTTTGCAGGTTTCATTACATTTATCTCCTTCCGCATCAGAGGCGCGCCAGCCGCGAGCGATCAACCTGCGCGCAGCAATCTATAACTGGTTCGATGCGCGGCTCGGACAGGTAATCGTCCCATGTCCTAAAATTTCAGCATGGCACCCATTGTGCGAAGCCTTGAGGCTCTTAACTCCCGAATTATTGGATGCGAGCGATGCCCAAGGTTACGCGAACACTGCACTGAAGTTGCGCGTGTCCGGCGGCGCGCGTACATGAATCAAAAGTACTGGGGTCTCCCTGTACCTTCGTTCGGTGACCCGAATGCGCGGGTGCTGGCGCTGGGACTTGCTCCTGGCGCGCACGGCTCTAACCGTACCGGCAGGCCTTTCACCGGCGATGGGTCGGGAGATTTTCTATATCCCGTACTGCACGAAACAGGATTTGCCTCGCAGCCGCACTCGACTTCGAGCAAGGATGGGATGATCCTCAAAGACATGTGGATCACCTCGGTGGCGCGCTGCGCGCCGCCCGGCAACAAGCCCGCAACAGAAGAGCTGCGCAACTGCGCACCGTGGCTCGATGAGGAGATCGCCCTTCTGCGCAATCTTCGCGTGATCGTGTGCCTGGGGCGCATCGCTTTTGATGGCCTTCTGGCGCATGCTCAGCGCACCGGTGAAATTGATTCGCGCGCCGGTTATATCTTTGCTCATGCAGCTGAATACACGCTGCCGCGCGGCCTGCATGTGATTGCCAGCTTTCACCCTTCGCTGCAAAATACCAATACGGGGCGGCTGACGCGGCCGATGTTTCTCGATATCTTCAAACGCGCACGCGCGCTGGCGGGGCTTGAACTACCGTAGTCGGATTGAAAAGCAATGGATGAAATTTCGAAGTCGATTTTGAGAGAGCTTCTACCGGCCGAAAAACCGGAACCGCCCGTTCGCCGGTCGAAAAGGAATCAGGACGTCTCGGCGCTCGATCATCTCTCGTCGCCGGTGGTGCTGGAACGTGCCGCATACCTGCGCAAGCTGGCAGCCGCAGGCGATGGCTCGGCCAGCGAAGTGCTAAAGGAGTATCCGCAGCACGCGATTCACCTGCTCTTTCGTAGCCGTGACGGAATGGCCGAGCAGCATGAAAACTTTGCCGATCTTTTCTTCGTCCTGCAGGGGCGTGCTGCGCTTGTGACCGGCGGCACGATCGCCGAAGCCAGAACGACGGCGCCGGGAGAAGTGCGCGGCACGGCAGTGATGGGCGGTCATCGCCAGGAGCTGCGCGCGGGCGACATGGCGCACGTGCCCGCCGGACTGCCGCACCAGATGGTCGTCGGCAGTGACGCGTCAGTAGTCTGCATTGTGCTGAAGATCGAACAGAACCTTATTTAACAAACCGCTCCTCGTACCGCGCAACAGGCAGGGCTGATCTCTGAGAGAACAGGCAATTCGGACAACGAGGCACAGCAAATAAGAAACGCTTTCAGATGCCTGGAATCCGGTATGGACGCCCTCGATACATGGCCATCGGTTCAACGGAACGAACAGAAATTATCTGCGCCGTCGCATTGTCTGAACCATCTACTTCTATGGCATAACGCACCAGTTCCTCGGCAATTATCTGTGCATCTTTCTGCTGTAAGGCGATACGCGCTATATCTTCGTCGTACATCCCGCCATAGACACCATCGGAGCAAAGTACCAGAACATCTCCGTCTTTCAACGACAGCGTCCTGGTATCTGCAGTAATGAACTGCTCGGGGCCCAGCGAGCGTGTAAGAATGTGGCGGAGTTCCGAGTCAGCTGCCTCGGTCTCGGAGATAAGGCCTTGCCTGCGTTGTTCATCCACCATGGTGTGGTCACGAGTGATGGCCACGGCCCTGCCGTTGCGCAAGTGATAGCAGCGGGAATCACCAACATGCGAGATGATCGCCTGGTCATAGCGCAGGGCACATGAGACGACCGTTGTAGCCATCTGTTTTCCACGCCGCTCGGGCTGCAGCCCTTCGTCACGTACCGCTGCATTAGCGTGCTGAATCAGGCGTTGCAGCAGGCTAACCAGTGACGTCCCGGCAGGCGCCTGCGCAAATCCATCGGCCATCACGGTGACTGTCTTTTTGGATGCGACGTCTCCAAGATCCATGCCGCCGACCCCGTCCGCAACCACAAACATCCAGCCATGCGACCGCGCTTCCTGGCGGGACCTGGGGATAAATGATCCCATGGCGTCTTCATTGTTTGAACGAAGCTTGCCGGCATCGCTTGCCTGACCGAAGGCTATGTCCAACATGAGAGTTCTCCATCTCGGCTGATTTGTCGATCAGCCAGAGTCGCCTGGATCACGATAAGAATTGCCGTGGCATGGACCGGGCAACTACCCGACCACTATCGCGCTTTGGGAAAGGCGCAATCACACTGGACTTGGTTGATTGAGTTGATTGATTGGTTGATTGGCGTACAGGTCCGGGTCGGGGTGAGCATACGACATCTCGGACTCTTCGTTGCTCATTTCAAGCGGCGATTCCTCCGACAGACGATCCAGCGCTTCTTCGAATCCACCTGAAATGTCATTGTCGTCCTCAGAGGTTTTCAGATGAAATGCGCCACGCAAAGCCAGGGGAGTAAGCACCGTTGTCAGGATCACGACGGCGACCATGATCGCAACTTCAGACTGCCTGAAGGCGTTCGCTTTCACAGCTATTGCCACAACGATCAATCCAACTTCGCCGCGTGACACCATGCCGCATCCAATCCGGAGGCTGCGCACCGGCCCCATTCCACGCGCCATCGCGGCGAGGCCGCAGCCGATCATCTTGCTGATCACGGCGATAAAAAATATGATGCCGAGCAGTCCCCAATGGCCACCGAGAGCGCGAAAGTTGCTCGTCAGCCCTATCGAAACAAAGAATAAGGGGATCAGCAATCCGTGGCCCAGCGCGTTAAACGTCCTTTCAACATCGGCTTTGAGCTTCGATCCGGCAAAAACGTAGCCCAGCAGATAAGCCCCGGTTATGCCGGCCACACTCCCGAGCCACTCCGCGCAAATGGCGTAAACCAGCACCAGGGCCAGCACGCAGCTGGTCACTGCCTCGTTTGCCGACAGCTTCCTCATTTGGAGAATCAGAGGATCAAGCCAGCGCTTTGCCGCACCATAGCCGATGATGAAGAAGAGAGTAACGCTCGCGCTGATAAGAGACATCTGCAACGCCAGCGGATGCTGGGCGGCGAGCGGGTAATGATTTCGAAGATAAGCGGACGCTTGCGGTGCAAAGCCGAACGATTCGCCCGTGGCGCTTACCGACGCCGTCAAAAACGCGAGAACGAACAGGCCCATTACATCGTCGATAACCGCGGCCCCAAGAATCACAGACGCTTCGGTTGACGCCATGTGCCCGCCATCCATCAATGTTCGAGCAGAGATCGAAACGCTGGTCGCTGTGAGTGCCCCTCCCAAAAACAACGAGGTGGTCCAGGAGAGCCCAAGCAGATGACCGGCTCCTGCTCCCAACGCAAATGGCCAGATCACCCCAGAGAGGGCCACCAGAAATGCGGTTACGCCCGCTTCTTTCATGCGGTCGATGTCGGTCTCAAGTCCGGCGACGAACATGAGCACCAGACCGCCCACCTGCGCCAGCAGCATAAAGGCGCTGGTGGCATGATCACCGCGGAAGAGGTCAAAATGGAAGAGGTTTAGCGCTCCAGGTCCAGCGATAATTCCCACCATCAGCTCGCCGATGATGGGAGGAATGCCAAAGCGCGAACAGAGAGAAGCCAAAAGCTTCCCCGCGGGCAGGAGGATCGCGATCAATAACGCGAGTTGCAATAGCTCGGGCATCACTCACCGGGAATTGAGTGCTACAGCGGCTGTTCCTTTGGGCTGCCGGCTGGGGAACAGCCGGCTCATGCGATCAAAGACTGATAAGAGTTTGCCATAGCCGCCGCGCTCGATGCCTTCGCGTTGCATGGTTCGAATTGTCGCGGCCTGTTTACGCGCCAGTTCGGACTGAACCGGGTTCGACGCAAGCCTTGCGGCAATCTGCGTCTCTTCGGCCGCCTGTGCACAAACCCGCAGGCGCATGAGAAGCTCGCCGAATTTTAGCCTGGCAATGAAGCTGTCGGGCGCAATCCTGACCGCTTCCCGTAGCTCTTCCAGGGCAGTCTGGGCATCGAGATTCACGCAAAGCGCCATTCCAAGCAACACGCGCAAATCCGAAACATTCGGCTCCAGGGCCACCAATTCTCTAAGATGTTCGATGAGCTCGGTCCGCTCCTGCTTTTCCAGAACATAAGGATCGCGAAACATCCGGATCAGGTGTGTCCGCGTCTGCGCGGGAATCATCGCGACGAGTGTCATCGGCGAAGAATCGAAAGAGAGGGATGACTCATCTTCAAAAACCTGCGTCGTGAGCGACTGCATTTCCATATCTGTACTCCACTCAAGCCATGTTCGTCGGTTCAGAAAGGCAGCAGCAAGGCATGCCTGAACACGCCTTGCTGCGCCTGTAAAGACGGCCTATACCAATCAGGCAACCACTGCCCGTTCCGCCTGCAACATATACGCAGGTTCCGGCACGAAGACAAATTCCGGATAACCAAGCTGCCCCATTTCCGGAATGTCGAGACCCGCGACCTCGGTCTCAGCTGATACCCGCTGGCCTATAAAGATTTCGAGCACCCAGTTGAGAAGGAAGCTGAAGGTGAAGACGAATCCGATCAGTGTGGTCACACCAATCAGCTGAGCAACAAGCTGGCTTGCATCGCCGTAGAAGAGCCCTGTCACGGAGCCGTTGACGCCGTTCCAGGCTCCACCGTAGTTGCTTTTGCCATCAGCAAACAGGCCAACCGAAATAACGCCCCAGATTCCGCACGCTCCGTGTACCGAAATTGCGCCGACCGGATCGTCAACCTTGAGCTTGTTTTCGATAAAGGAAACGCTGAGGCAGACCAGAACGCCAGCGACAAGGCCGATGATAGCCGCGCCCACGGAATCCACAAAACCACTTGGAGCCGTAATCGCGACCAGCCCGGCGAGCAGACCATTGGCAGACATGGAGGCATCGGGTTTGCCTTTAAATGCCCACATGTAGAGCATCGCGCCGAAGGTTCCCGTACATCCGGCCAGCATAGTGTTGACGGCGATCGAGCCGATGCGCAGGCAGCCCGCGCCGGAAGCGCCCAGCGTGCTGCCCGGATTGAATCCGAACCAGCCGAAGGCGAGAATGAAGCAGCCGATCAGAACTGCAGAGATGTCGTGACCGATGATCGGATTGCTCGATCCGTCGCGATTGAACTTGCCGATACGCGGCCCAATGATCAGCGCCACCGCAAGTGCCGTGATGCCGCCGACTGCGTGCACCACGCCGGATCCTGCAAAGTCGGCATACCCTTTGCCCAATCCCACGTTGCTGCCGAGCTGCGAAAGCCAGCCACCGCCCCAGGCCCAGTTCGCAAAGATCGGATAGGTGAATGCGCCCATCAGCACCGAGGACACGCAGAAGGTGAGGAATTTCCACCGCTCGGCGCATGCTCCGGTCACGATCGTCAGCGCCGTATCCATAAAGACCATCTGGAAGAGGAAGATGACCATTACGCCGACGTCATAGCTGGAGCCAGTGAGGAACATGCCGTTCTGGCCGAAGATACCCCACGTCTTGCCGAAGATGCTCAGCGGGTGTTCGCCCGCCAACGGCTGCAGACCGCCAAGATTGCCATTGCCCGCCGCGCCGCCCATCTGAATGGCGAAGCCGATGATCCAGTAGGCAAACAGGCCGCAGGCGTACACGGTGAAGTTCATCATGTACGTGTGGTTTGCATTCTTTACTCGGCATAGTCCTGATTCCACCATGGCAAAACCGGCCTGCATGAACATGACCAGGAAGCCGCAAACCAGCGTCCAGGTAAAGTTGATGCCGATCTTGTTCTGTCCAACCTGGTTTGCGACATCGCCAAGAGTGAGCCCGGCCTTTGCATCGCCAACCGGAACGTCATTGATGGTCCCTGTCAGGACGCCGCCTGGGTCGCCCTTCTGCAGGTCTGCAACTGCAGGGGCCTTGGCCGCTGCAGCCTTCAGTTCAGCCGCTGAAGCGGATGTGTCGGCACGGGCAATGGACCCGAGCGACAGCATCAGA
Source organism: uncultured Acidobacteriaceae bacterium (assembly GCA_963839215.1). Classification (GTDB taxonomy): domain Bacteria; phylum Acidobacteriota; class Terriglobia; order Terriglobales; family Acidobacteriaceae; genus Telmatobacter. Next base: position 670,977 of record CAWITZ010000006.1, read on the forward strand.
GCAACAGCACACAAGATAAACTTGCTTCGAAGTATCTTCATTGAATCCGCTCCATGTCAGTAGGGTTATGCCTTCCAGATAGCGTTCTTGTTACATGCCACCGGCAGGACGCCGATCACACCGGTCAGAGTGATGGCCATGCCAATCAGCGCGATGATCATGCGCCCGCTGACGCTGTCAGTCAGGTGAAGCCCGAAGAGCGCCACGCCCCACCCTAGAATCGCCAGCAGCACGCCGAGCAATTTCATGGCTGCCGGCTGAGCGCCGTTTGCAACTTTTCCCTCGAGCGGCTTGATCTTCATAAAGGTGAACGCCGACGCTGCCAGAACTATCACGCCCAGCAGGAGCGCTACCTTCCCGAGACCGCTGGAGAATCCCGCAAGACCCGCGCATGCTGTCGTCAGCCCTGCAAGAAACAACCCAAACCATTGTCCCTGCTTTTTAGTTGCTGCCATTTCACTTCCCTCCTTGGAAACTGTTCCACTAGTTGTTCGTTCTTACATCTCAGGGGAGCCACCGAAGGTGTTGCCTTCGATATAGGGTTGTCTCGGTCGATCAGCTCGACCTCGACGCGGATGTCCTCAAGCGGGTGGATTTTTGCTTGCCTTTGCTGACGCGCCTGGAAGAACCTCGAGAGGAGATTCCTACAGGTGAGCTTTTTGCCGTAGGAAGAGCGAGAAAAACAATGAACTGCAGAGCGACTGTCAATTCGACCATGAGTGGCAGCCCACTCTGCAGCCGGACCACGACGAGCACCAGCACCATCGAAAACCACTGCCATCGGGAACGCCGCAGCCTTTCCAGGCGATCCGTCAGCCGCAGAAAGTCCCGCGGCTTCAGGGCAAGGGCTCCAAAGTCGCCCTCGCGCGCTTTCAAACAGGCCACTGCGAAGAATCCTGATAAAAGCAGTTCCAGGAGAAGTGCCTTCGTGTTCATCTACTACCTCCGAGGTTTTCGGTTGCTGTTGCGACTCATCCTTCTCAGGCCTCGCGCCGTTTAGCGCTTCGGCCCGAAGAAGGCGATGAATCCAATGGTTGCCGTTGTCTGCGCATTCACCAGGTTCGTGTTCCCCTTGTGGAAGTAGGCAACATCCGACCAGTCGCGACGGAATTCTGCGCGGGTCAATAACCCCGAGAGCCACTTGTATTCGTAAGTACCCGTGAACTCCTTGATCGACTGAGCTGCGCCCGTTGAAAATCCCTGGTTGTCGTTGAAGAACTCGAAGCGTCCGGCCAGTGCGGATTTAGCGCTAACCTGTCCGCGCGCCGCGACGGCAACTCCCTGCCAATGCGGCGATGCACCGGGGACAATGACCTCACCGTCGTTAAAGCCGGGGATATGCTGCTGTCCGTAGTCGTAGTTGATGTAGGCGTTGAACTTCGACGACGGAGTGAGAGTCACCGTGGTGTCGATCAGGTTGCGGTAACCCGTCTGCGTGTCGGCGTTTTCCGGTCCCGTGTAGTAGTTAAGAGCCCAGCCGTATTTCGGCTTCGTGACGAGACTGGTGAGGCCGATGGTTACGCCGCCGTTGTTGGCGACAATGTTGTTCCAGCCGTTGACGACCTGCACGCCCGCGGTCCAGGTCTTGGTCACTGGTATCGAAGACCGAAGGCCAAAGTGATAGTAAGGAATCGCCCAGGCGAAGAGTATTGAGCGAGAGTAGTTCCAGTTGTCCTTGGCTTCAATCACCTCGGCTCCGGCAGAGGTTACAAACTGCCCGAAGTCGAATTCCGAGCCGTGTGTTTTGGGTGGCTTGGCGCTGATGTAGGCCTGCTCAAGATAATTTGCCGTGTCCTTGTCACTCGCACTGTGGATCAGCACGTTGGTACGCCCGAAAATGATATCGGCATGGAATCCGATCGGATCGGCATCGTGGTTGACCGTAAACTTGAGCATGCTCAGGTTGAACTGATCTGTCTTGTCGTTGAAGTTATATAAGTCATTGCTCTGTCCATTCGCCGAATAGCTGGGGCGATTGGCGTTGTAGCCGTAGTAGCCGTCCAGATATCCGCTGAAATCCAGAGGTCCCAGACTCCATGTGGGAGCTGCAGGTGCTGGAGCTGGCTCTGGAGCCTGAGCCGGGGCTGGTGTGGTTGCTGGCGCAGGTGCTGCCGCAGCATCCTGTGCATTAGCTGTTGAAAGGGCGCAGAAGAGAAGAAGCGCGCCTGCTATGCCGTGTCGTACAGTGTTGGGTTTCAAGTGCAATCCTCCGCGAAATGTCGTACCAGTTGGAAATGACCTGAACCGTTGAGGGCTGTGGTTGGCTAGCGCTCGGTTAGTCCTGTGCCTGCCGGGATCCTGGTTGGACCCCTTGGTGACCCGTTTGTTGCTCATCTAGATGTCTTCTAAGGAACGCAAAATTTATATGAGGAAGCCATGAAGAAATCTCGCCGAGCCGAAATATATTGGTCCAGAATCGCCTGACGCTCACTTCGCGCCGAATTTCGAGGAAAGGTCCGGAATTATAAATACCCTTTATGGGATCCTTAGAACCACTTCGGTATAGTTTCAGGTTCTTAGTGGGCGGGCTTTTCATACCTGCGCGGTGATCAGCTCGTTTCCCTTTCTGCAGATGCCCACGAAAGGCAGATCGCGCAGGCCGACGGAATTCCTTCTCAACAATGCGAACGAAGAAAGAGGCTAAGGGAGTTTCGCGGCAGGCCGGTGATCTCGATAGGGAAACAGGACTGCAGTTGAACAGAATCCGGCTATACTCCGATCAGGCTTCCAGCGAACTTAGAAACTCAATTGAGCATCCTCCTGCATGGAAGCGAAGAATGGAGAAAACAGCTCGATGAACTCTCTTGCCGATCTCGAAGCCGGCCAGGAACTTGATCACTACAGGATTGACGCTGCCGTCGCCTCAAGCGGAATGGCGTCGATTTTCCGCGCCACAGATCTGCGGGACGGCCGCCAGGTCGCCATCAAGATTCCTAACTCCGCGCTGGAGCAGGATCCCGTTCGCTTCGATCGATTTAAACGCGAAGAGGAGATCGGTGCCGCACTCGATCATCCCAACCTGATGCGGATCTTTCCTGAAAGCCATCGCTCGCGTCTTTACATGGCGATGGAATGGTGTAACGGCCGCCTGCTCCGTGAGATTCTGTCGGAAAAGGGCAAACTGCCGCCTGAACGAGCAATCAAGATCACACTGGGAATACTGAAAGCTCTGGATTACATCCACAACCACGGCATCGTGCACCGCGATCTCAAGCCTGAAAACATCATGGTCGACGATCAGGACAACATAAAGCTCATCGATTTCGGTATCGCGTCAAGAGAAGGTGCAAAGCGGTTGACCTACACCGGCTATACCCAGGTGCTGGGTACGCCCGAATACATCTCTCCGGAACAGGTGAAGGGCAAGCGCGGAGATGCGCGCTCAGACCTTTATGCTCTTGGGATCATGCTGTACGAAATGCTCTGCGGCAGGACGCCTTTCTCGGGGCCGTCGCCTCTGGCGGTGATGAACGATCGCCTGATCAACCACCCTCTCCCTCCCCGCGTCGCAGAGCCGAGTATCAGTCCCCAGCTCCAGGAGGTTCTATATCGAGCCATCGAGCGAGAACCGAAGAACCGCTATCCATCCGCCCGTGAATTTGCGCGGGACCTTGAGCATCTGGATGAGGTGGGCGTTGCCGATCGGGCCGAAATGGCTGGTTGGACCAAGCGCCGGCAGCGTATGGCGCCACGCAAGCTTCTCCTTTACTCATTACTGGCGCTTGTCCCAATTCTGCTTTTTCTGTTGATGCTGATACTCTCAGGCCATCGCGGTTGAGAACCTTCGCGGACTCCCTCGTCAGTTGGACTGCCCGGAGTGATTTGGTGCGTTCTTGCCAGCCAACTCACTCATCGTTGTGAGTCACAAACTCGGGATAGGCGCCGCCTCCCAGTTCATGCAAGTCCATGCCCAGCCGTTCGCCGCGTGGTTCAACTCGCTGCGGATCAATTCGGTCGAGAACCAGGTTCAGGCCATAAATCATCGGCAGCATGAGTCCAACAAGAGTCGCGATTCCTACGATCTGAGCGAGCAGTTGTCCTGAATCGCTCTGCGCGGCAAATCTGATCGAACTATTCGAACCAAAACCGTGCGGTAAGATACCTGATGCGAATAGCCCCCAGATGCCGGCAACGGCGTGAACAGAAATCGCGCCGCTGGGATCGTCAACGGTAAGAAATACCTCCAGCACTTCCACCGAAATTGTCACGAGCATCCCGGCGACCAGCCCCACCAGAACTGCCACCGCGGGCACGGCAAAGCAGCAAATGGCGCTGCTCGCGACCAGCCCCCCCATCCATCCGTTGGCGCACAGCGATGCATCCGGTTTGCCGAAACGCATGCGCGCAGCCACGACCGCACTCAAACAGGAGGCGGAAGCAGAAAGCATTGTGTTGGCTGCAATCAGCGGGATGCGCGCCGCCTCGGCGCCGCCGAAAAGCAGTGCGCCCGCAGAGTTCAGGGCGATCCAGCCCGGCAAAGCCAGCCCGCAACCAACCAGGACATAGACAATATTGTGCCCGGGCATCGCTGCGGAGGCGCCGTCAGCGAGATATTTTCCGCGCCGCGGTCCAAGTGTCCAGGCAATCGCCAGAGCGGAGATGCCGCCCATCACCTGAATAGTGCTTGCGCCTCCCGGATCGAGGAAGCCATGGCCAAGATTGAAATTGCTTCCAAGCTGCGCCAGCCATCCGCCGCCCCACACCCAGTGCGCGAACAGCGGATAGCTCCACCCAGCGAGCAGCGCTGTCGAAATGCAGATGGACCGCAGTCGCCAACGGTCCGCGCCAGTGCTGATCGGGATCAGCGCAGCAATTCCTACGGTGAAGATTTGCAAAACTGCGGCCAGTGTTACAGGAGATGCGTCGAAAGAAAGCCCGCGCATCAAGAGAGGTTCATGGGCGATCCAGCCCCACGTCTTTCCTCCAAACCAAAACAGCCGCGCCGGTCTTCCTGCATATCCTTCCCATGAGAATCCGAAAAGGCAGTAGAGAATGGCCGCGATCGCCATTGCCGTGATCGAAGACAACATGGCGTGCCCCGCGCCGCGCGCTCGTCCAAAGCCGGTATTTGTCAGCGCAATTCCGGCTGACACGAGGGGAACCAGAGCGATAAGGATGCCGCACACGAAAAGAATCGAAGCATCGGCGCCTGTCGAAGCCGTCACTGTTCTAGCTCCCTTGGGCGTCGCGTCCCGCGAAAGGTCAACGCCAGCCCCACGCTCTGGATGGATATCCCTGCAAGAACGAAGATCCATCTTGAAATGGGCTGCGGAAACAGCGTCACTGCAGTGATTGCGATTACCCACCCCGCTGGCAGCAGGGCCAGTCCCACAAACTTCATCCCTCGCTCCTTGCTTAGTCGAGAATCCGGATCAATGGGCAAATCATTGGGACAAATAGCCCTCAGCGCATCTAGAACTGGTTCCAGAGCGACTGGTTATAGACCTCGTGGTGGAACTGCACTTCCTCCGCCTTTACGAATGTTCCCAGCAGCCGGGGGCAGCGATTTGCAGCAGCTTGCTTCAGGTCAGCGTACCGCGACTTGACCTCAGCGCCGAGCAGTTTTGTCGCCCAGGAAGAATCGCAGAAGTCTTCAATGGCCGCATAGATGTTGTCCGGCAGATACCTCTCCGCCTGGCGAAGATTGTCGATTAGCGCGGTCTCGCCCTCCAGACCCGACCTGAAGATTGAGTACATCACCAGGTAGGGATTTGCGTCCGGGGCGACTGCACGTACTTCCACGCGCATGCTTCTCTCATTGCCGATGGGAATCCGAACCATTGAGCCGCGGTCGACCGCCGATGCCTTTAGCTGGTTGGGAGCCTCGAAATGAGGGTCGAGGCGTCGATAGGCGTTGACGCTCGAATTCAGCACCAGGCAGATGTCGTTGCCATGCGTGAGAACACGGTCCACGAAGTCCCATCCAAAGGCCGACAGCTTTTCCTCGCCCTTTGGATCCCAGAAGAGATTTTTGCCGCCTTTGCTGATCGACACATTCGTGTGCATACCGCTGCCATTGACGCCCACCACCGGCTTGGGAAGAAACGACGCCGTCATTCCCATACTTCTGGCCACCTGCCGGCAAATCAGCTTGTATAGCTGAATCTGATCGGCAGCGGCAACCACCTCGCCATAGCCGTAGTTGACTTCGAACTGCGAGGGCGCGACCTCAGGATGGTCCTTCTCGTTTTCAAACCCCATCGCCCGTTGCACTTCGGCGGTTGTGTCAATAAACTTGCGCAACGGGTCACCTGGTAGCGAGTGATAGTAGCCGCCGGTGTTCACAAATTCGAAGTTGCCTGTCTCAGAGAACCGCCGTTCCGCGTCAATGCCGGCAAAAAGGAAGCCTTCAATTTCATTCGCGGCATTGAGCGTGTAGCCCTCGCGAGCGTGCATTTCCTCGGCAAAGCTTTTGAGCACCCCGCGCATGTCAGCCGCGTAAGGAGTGCCCTGCTTGTCGATCACTTCCCCGAAAACGAGCACCTTGCCGCCGCCGAAAAAGTCCGCGGGCGCCCAGTAGAAGGCGCTCCAGTCAATGCCCAAGCGAAGATCGCTCTCGCGCTGCGCGGTAAAGCCACGAATAGACGACCCGTCAAAGGTCAGGTTGTCATAGCTCTTGATCAGGAATTTCCTGTCGTAATCGAGCATGTGCAGGCGGCCTTCCAAGTCGCTGAACATCACAGTGACGGCCTTGATTGCTTTGGTATCGGTCAGATATTTGAGGCGTTCTTCCTGAATCTTGTGAGCGGCCACGCGATTCTTGCGCTGCTCTTTTGCGTTCAGGTTCAGCTCTTCCAGCTCTTCATACGAGAGCGCGAGAAAATTCCGCAGACCGTTGGACATGCATCTCCCCTACATGGATTCAACATTGCCCAAGGATAGGAAAACTTTTGACCGGGGCGTTTAGCCATTAGCCTATCCTGAGAACCTTCTGAATATGTCTTTTTATTGAGCGCGGGAACGAAAAACAAGCGGGAGAGAGTGTGAAAAGCTCGAATATGAGCTCAGGAACGACGCTCAGGATCGATCGGGGCTATTTTTTGGAGCGGGAGACCGGGATCGAACCGGCGACATTCAGCTTGGGAAGCTGACGTTCTACCACTGAACTACTCCCGCGGCCGTGGCATGCGCCGTTGCGGCGCTCCAACGGAAGAAGTATACCAAGTCGCTGTCGTTGATCCCGCAATGCCGGCAGCACCAGGAATATTCACCTGCGACGAAATGAGAACGGCGGCCTCGGCGAATCTGCTCGAAATCTGCTATGGTCCCACTTGAACCAGCGATGCCTCCCACAGCCAAACCGAAGCAGAAGCCGCCACATGCCTTCGTGCTGGAGGCGCTTGCGCCGCTGCATCCTGAGGTGCGCCGGATGTTTTCAGGGTTCGCGGTTTACCTGGACAACCGGCTTGTGTGCATGCTGCGCGATCACCAGAAATCTCCCCAGGACAATGGCGTCTGGCTCGTCCTCGCAGAGAGCACCGCCCCAGCCGATCGCACTCTCCGCCGTGAATTTCCCTCGATCCGCTCCATTGATCTTTTGGGGGATGCGATTCGCCATTGGCTTCTCATTCCAAGCGACGGAGCCTCGTTTGAAGCGGAGGCTCTGCACGCCTGCGACCTGCTGCTGCGTCGCGACCCGCGCCTCGGCCGCATCCCCAAATCAAGGCGGTAAGTCTGCCGCTGCAGAGCGCATCGCAATGCTGACGCGGCCTCTGCGGCCTTCACAAGCCTGCACCCCCGTGTCGTAGAATGATGCCGCTTCCGGAATACGCTTTCTCGCAACACGAAAGTTGTGCCGGAAAATCCGACTGCACCTTCAGGGATGGACCGATGAAGCAAGCACTGCGCGCATTAACCCTGCCGGTTTTGCTGGGGAGTCTTTTTGCCATGGCAAGCTCTGCACAAGTAACCGAAATCGGCGGGCAGAAGATCGTGACCCTCAAGCGCTCCGCCGTGAGCAAGACAAGCCCTGAGTTCACCTCGGTTACGCTCGCGCCGGGGCGAGGCATGGAACTGATCCACATCACCGCAAACTTTCCCGGCAAAGGCAACGTGGAGGTTCTGGCCTCGCCTGATCTCGCCGCCGCAAAGGAAATGCTGGACGTAAAGGATGACGCCTTCGGAGACCTCGGCTATCGCCTTGGCGCGGCATTCCTGGTGCCCTATCCCAACCGCATCCGCGGCAAGCTTTCGGCCGACGGCAAAACACTCACCACCTCGTGGATGGGCCACACCATCACGCTGCCCGCGAACAATATCGGCAAGAACGCGGACGCCGAGCGCCACGCGATGCACGGCCTCATTCTCAAAGGGAAGACCGAAGACGTCATGGTGAAGGATATCCCCGGCGGTCAACAGGTGACGGGCACGATCCATGCCGGAAGCTTTGGCGGGCATTGGCCCTCGAAGACCGACCTCGAAATCACGATCACGCTTAAGGCTGAGGCCGTGGACGCCGTTGTAGTGGCGAAGAACGTGGGCAGCGAGGCGACGCCGATGGCGATCGGCTGGCACCCATACTTCAACCTGCCCTCGGGCGACCGCACCCAGGTGCGCATCCACATTCCGGCAGCGAACCTAGCTGAAGTGGACAACTACGACAACGTCTTTCCCACGGGTAAGCTCACGCCGGTAGCGGGTCAGTATGACCTGCGCGCGCCGGGCGGAGTCGCGCTTGCGAAGAATTTCTATGACGACAACTGGAGCAAGCTCACGTGGAATAACGGCGCCGTGACGGTGAAGGTGATCGACCCGGCCGCGCATTATGGCGTGGAAATCCTCGGCCTTTCGCCGGAGATCAAGACCGTCCAGATGTACGCGCCGCCAACTGCGCATTTTGTCGCCATTGAGGACCAGTACAACTTCGCCGATCCCTTCAACAGGAATATCTGGGGATCGATGAATACCGGCATGGTGACCCTGAAGCCGGGCGAGAGCACAAAGTGGCACGTGCGCCTGCACGTCTTCGTTCCGTAGGCTGCAACACGTCTCAGAATGCTCGAGCCCGCCCCGTCGTTTTGGCTGACGCAGACCATGCGCGGCGAAGAAACGGTGAATGGTGCGCCGCTTTGCAACAACCTCATCATCGATTTCACCCGAAATAGGCTTTCGGAGTTTTCCACAGTTGCGATAAACTCCTGAGTCTATGGACTCGCGCACCGTTTTCATTTGAAGTTAAGAGGGGGAATCAATGGCACGTCCCTATTGGTCAGGGAACCTGCAAATCTCGCTGGTCTCATTTGGCGTAAGCCTGTACGTGGCCACCGAGAGCAAGAGCCAGATCGCGTTTCACCAGATCAGCCGCAGCACCGGCGAGCGCATCCGCCACCAGAAGGTGCTGGAGAGCGAAGCGGAGACCCGCGAACCCGGCTCGGTCGTCGAAAAGGATGAGATCGTAAAGGGCTACGAGTATCGCAAGGGCCAGTACGTCATCATCGAGCCCAGTGAGCTCTCAGCCCTGCGTGTCCCCTCAAAGCACACCATTGAGGTTTCGCAATTCGTCTCTCTCGATGATTTGAAACCTGAGTACATCGAGAAGCCTTACTTCGTAACCCCGGAGACCGACTCGCAGGCCGAAGCCTTTGCCACCGTGCGCCAGGCGCTTGTCGACACCGGCAAGGCTGCTATCGGCAAGGTTGCCTTCGCGGGCCGCGAAAGCATCGTTGCCGTTGTGCCCGCCGGGGGCAAAGATGGCCGCGGCATGATGGCCTACACCCTGCGCTATGAGAACGAGCTGCGCAACCAGGCCGACTACTTCCGCGATATTAAAGAAGCAGCCATCAACCAGGATTCGCTCGAACTGGCCGAGATGCTGATCAAGAAGATGTCGGCGAAGCTCGACCTGAGCAAGTTCCAGGATGGATACGAAGTTGCGGTGAAGGCGCTGGTCGAGGCGAAGGTCAATAACATGCCCATTCCCATCGACGAAGCACCGCAGCGGCCAAGCAACGTGATCAACCTGATGGATGCGCTGCGCAAGAGCGTCTCTGCTGATGTGCGCGCCAAAAAGCCGGTGAAGAGCGAGAAGGCGCCGCCGGCCGCTTCAAAGAAAATGAGCATGGTGAAAGCGCCTGCGAAAACCGCCTCAAAGCGGAAGTCGGCGTAGCGCCAACGGGCCGCTACTGCGGAATCGCTACTGCGGCCGCACTATTGCGGAAGCTTGACGAGCTTTACCATTCTCCCCGTGCGCACCGACTCGCGTGCCGCATCGAGAATCTGCATCACAATCACGTTCGTGTCGAGCGCGGTTAGATCGCCCTGGGGCTGAATCTGGCCGCGCAGCACCGCCGCCAGATAATTGAGCGAGTCATTCTGCGGAGGCTCGAGCGGCGCTGCCGTGATCAGTTTCTCTTCAGCCTCGTGCTCGCGGCGCAGCCGTACTTTGTCCGCGCTAACCGTGATGGCGTAGCCCGTGGCGCCGTAAACTTCCATATCCTTTCGACCAAAGGGCCAGTTCCACGAAGCCTGAATCACGACCTGCGCGTGCGGATACTGAAGCACGATCGTGGCGTCGTCATCTACCCTCGGGTAAATTTCAGGCTTGTCATGGTTCGCGACCGCGGTGACAGAGACTGGTGTTTCTCCGCGCATCAACCACGTTGCGAGGTCGGCGCCATAACAGCCGAAGTCGTAGAGCGCGCCAGCGCCGTTCTGCGCCGGGTCGGTGAGCCAGTTGAAGAACTCCGGCGGCACGCCGATCTCCTTCGGTCCCTGATGGCCATCGTGCACCACGATGCGCCTCACTGGCCCGAACTCTCCCTGCTCCGCCATCTCATGGACCGCTCTGTTGCTGGCGTACCAGGTGGTTTCGTAATTCACCAGCACATGAATATGGCGTTCGCGTGCAATTTTCCGAATCGCCAGCGCATCCTGCAGCGAGATCGTCAGCGGCTTTTCAACCATGACCGAGACGCCATAGGCAGCGGCCACCTCAATTACATGGCGATGACTGGAGATGGGTGTATAGACGAGCACAGCCTGCGGCTGCCGGGCTTCGATCATGCGCGCCGTGTTGCGGAAGAAAAGCTCTTCGGGTAGCGCATATTTCTTCTGATATTTGGCCTGCAGTGCCAAATCGGGCTCAGCGATACCGACCAGATGGACGTCGGCATGCTTCGACAACTGGCTCAGGAAGCCCTCCACATGCCCGTGCGCGAGGCCCACAATGGCAACTCGAAGAGGTGCTTCAGCCTGGGCGGTAGCCTTCTGCACAATAATCGATGCACAAAACAGGACCAGAAAAGAGAGAGCCAGACGATGAGCGACGCGACACTGCGCAAAGAAAGCCATTTCCGCCCCATTTCCTTTATGTCGGAAGATTCTACGCTGCCGGGCCGGTACGGCGAGGTGCCGGATCCCTGCCCCTTACGCCGGGATCCTGCCGTCACTGAGCAGTAACGTGACTTCGGCGATGCGCCGTTAGAAGGTACTTCGGGGGGCGGTTTGACCCTGCCAGCAAACCCTCTTACCATGAAGAAAGTAGTTTCCCCCCCGAGCCACACGGTGCTGTTTTGCCCCGGAGCGGCAGCGGCAGTATCCATCGGCGCTGATTGCGCCCGGAAGGCAAAATCTTTGAGTTCTACTGACACCCTCGAAAACACTCCCCAATCTGAAACAGCGGAAGATGCGCACACGCACGAAGGCCATGACCACGAGCATGGTCACGAGCACGCGCATGGCCCGGTCCTCAATCCCGAGTGCACCCGCGAAGTCGTCTTCGACGTTCCCGCAGATGAGGTTTCCAAGTCGTTCCGCGGCGTTGTTCGCAATTATCAGAAGTACGCGCGCCTGCCCGGTTTTCGCCCCGGCAAAACGCCCGAGTCGCTGATACGCCGCAAATTTGCGAGCGAGATTCGCAAGGAAGTGATCGACGGTCTGCTACCCGCGCGCTTCAACAAGGGTGTACAGGAGCTTGGCGTGCAGCCCGTAGGTCAGCCGCAGGTGACCGAGCTTACGCTTGAAGATGGCCAGCCGCTGCACGTGAAGGCCGTCTTTGAAACGCTGCCGACGGTTTCAGTCGATGGCTACCAGGACGTCAAAGTCGAGAAGGCTTCTGACGCTGTGACCGACGAAGAGTTTCAGCACGAGATAACCGAGCTGCGCGAATCGCGCGCTACCATTGAGCCGGTCGAAGAAGACCGCGCGCTGGTTGACGGCGACTGGGCTCAGATTGCCTACACCGGCGTCTTTTCAGACGATGCCGAAGCTGCACCGGTCACGGGCGAAGATGCTCTCGTTGAAATCGGTGGCAAAGACACGGTAGAGGCGTTCAACACTGTGCTGCGCGGCGCCCGGGTTGGGCAGGAACTGAAGGCCGAGGTCATCTATCCCGCCGACTACCCGCAGACAACGCTCGCCGGCAAGACCGTCGCCTACGATGTAACCGTTAATGGCATCAAGAAGCGCATTTTGCCTGAGCTCAGCGACGACTTTGCCAAGGAGATCGGCAGCTACGAGAACCTTGCCGAGCTTGAGAATCGCATTCGCGAGCACCTTCAGAATCGCAAGAGCCGCAGCATCGCCTCCGAGACCAAGGACAAGCTTTTCGCAGCACTGGCCGAGAAGTTTTCCTTCCCAGTGCCGGAGTCGCTCGTGCAGGAGCAGATTGACGCTCGGCTCGATCGCGGCCTGCGCGCTCTCGCTGCCCAGGGCATGTCGCCGGAGCAGATGCGCAAGCTTGACTTTGGCCGCCTGCGCGGCGCGCAGCGCGACAGCGCCATCGCCGAAGTTAAGACTTCTCTCATCCTCGACCGCATTGCCGAGGCCGAAAACGTAACGGTGACCGATGAGGATCTGGATCGTGAAGTGCAGCTTGCCGCGTTGCAGTCGAGGGAGCCGGTCGAAGCGCTCCGCCAGCGTTTGACGGAGGACGGCAGCCTCGCTAGAATCCGGGAACAAATGAAGCGCGAAAAGACAGCCAATCTCCTGTACGAAAGATTGCCGGCGTAAGGCTCCGGCGAGGCCGAATACCGGGTTTTCCCAGGTAGGGGAGAGCACGGTCATCAGTAACCAGCGGGGCGGTTAAGCCCCCAACGGAAAGAGCGAGAGACGGGTACTCAATGGCATTGGTTCCCATGGTGGTTGAGCAGACGAGTCGGGGCGAGCGCGCCTACGACATTTATTCGCGCCTGCTTCGCGACAACATCATCTTTCTTGGCACACCCATTGACGATATGGTTGCCAATCTTGTGGTTGCGCAAATGCTCTTTCTCTCCGGTGAAGACCCGGAGAAAGATGTGCAGCTTTACATCAACTCACCGGGTGGCTCCATCACTGCCGGCCTTGCGATTTATGACACCATGCAGTTCATCAAGAACAACGTGGTGACTTACTGCATCGGCCAGGCGGCCAGCATGGGCGCGTTTCTGCTCCTGGCGGGGACCAAGGGCAAGCGCTTTGCACTCCCTAATTCGCGTATCCTCATCCATCAGCCTTCGATGGGCGGTTTGAGCGGACAGGCCACCGATATCGACATTCATGCGCGCGAAATTCTGCGCATCCGTGAAATCACCAATACTCTTATGGCGCGTCACACCGGGCAGTCGCTCGACCGCATCGAGCACGATGTGGAGAGAGACTTCATCATGAACGCGCAGCAGGCTAAAGACTATGGCATCATCGACGAGATCATTGACAGGCCGCGCACTTAGCGGCTTGTCGGGCACAGCAAATCCATATACGGTTCAAGATACTCAGGGGGTAGGTTAAATGAAGACGCGCACGGGACCCGAAGAAGCATTGCGCTGCTCGTTCTGCCACAAATCGCAGGATGCGGTGGCCAAACTGATCTCGTCGCCCAGCGACTATCCTCGCGCATATATCTGCGACGAGTGCGTCGCCGTCTGCAACTCGATCCTCGAAGACGACCGCGGTGAGGCGCATCCCGCCACCACCGCCGGCCACTTGCCCAAGCCGCAGGAAGTGAAAAGCTTCCTTGATGATTACGTGATCGGCCAGGACCAGACCAAGAAGAAACTGGCTGTCGCGGTTTACAACCACTACAAGCGCATCCAGATGAACCGCATGCGTAACAACGAAGTGGAGCTGGCCAAGTCGAACATCCTGCTCATCGGGCCCACTGGCTCGGGCAAGACGCTGCTGGCGCACACACTGGCCAAGATGCTCGATGTGCCATTCGCCATTGTGGACGCGACCACACTCACCGAGGCCGGCTACGTCGGCGAAGACGTCGAGAACATTATCCTCAAGCTGCTGCAGGCCGCCGACGGCGACGTTGCCCGCGCGCAGCAGGGCATCATCTACATCGACGAAATCGACAAGATCGGCCGCAAGGACGAGAACCCCTCCATTACCCGCGACGTCTCGGGCGAAGGCGTGCAGCAGGCGCTGCTGAAAATTCTCGAAGGCACCGTGGCCAACGTTCCACCGCAGGGCGGCCGCAAGCATCCGCATCAGGAATTTACGGCAGTCGACACCACCAATATTCTCTTCATCTGCGGCGGAGCCTTTGTGGGGCTTGAACGCGTTGTAGGCCGGCGCATCGGCAAGAAGGCTCTCGGTTTCAAGACCGTCGAAGCGGAGAACGAGACCCCCGCGGCCCGTTCCCATCGCGACACCGAACTGCTGCGCAGGACCGAGCCGCAGGATCTGATCAAGTACGGGCTGATTCCTGAATTCGTCGGCCGCCTTCCCGTGATGGGCATCCTCGACGAGTTGGATGAACCGGCGCTCATCGAAATCCTGACCAAGCCGCGGAATGCGATCCTCAAGCAGTACCAGCGACTGCTCGAATACGAGAATGTCCGCCTGCACTTCACCACCGATGCCACTGGCGCTATCGCACGCGAGGCTTTGGCCCGTAAGGTCGGCGCGCGCGGCCTGCGCATGATTCTCGAAGAGCTCATGCTCGACCTGATGTATCACCTACCCTCGAACAAGCGCGTGCGCGATCTTGAGATCACGCGCGAGATGGTGGAACGGCGCGACCTCTCGCTCTGCCTGCTCGAAAAGGCCGGCTGAGAAGGCTTTCGCACCAGTTCATCCTCAAATCCCCGGCCTCACCGCCGGGGATTTTTTTGTTCGGTTCGGCCGAGCTGGCAACAAGGCAGTAGCCTGCGCAACGGCGCCTCTTTCCACGACCTTTTTTGCAGCGCCTGCGGCTGCCATTCCGGCACATTCTCCAACTTTGGCAGGGATCTGTGCACTGGCGTCGGAAGCCCAAACAAATTAAAATTGAGGTAGAGGGCAATTTTCTCGAGTGGCGACGGCGGGTTGTCGTCAATGCGGAAGTCTCCTTGTCCGCCTGCTTTCAGCGGCCTTCCGCTGTACAATTCCCAACATGAACCACACAATCTTTCCTGCAGCGCCGGCCGTCTTTTCGCGTCCAATTGATAAGGTGGTGTTATGACCTCGTCCCGAGAAAAGACCGAGTCCATCAAGCTGCCCATGATGCCCATTCGGGACATGGTGATCTTTCCCTACATGATGACGCCTTTTGTGGTGGGCCGCCTTTCGAGCGTGCGTGCCCTGGAAGAAGCGCTGAATGGCGACCGCAAAATTTTTCTCGCCACGCAGCACGATGCATCGATCGACGAGCCCAAGGCGAAAGAGATTTTTCAGGTCGGTTCCATCTGCAACATTGTGCAGAGCGTCAAGATGCCCGACGGCAATATCAAGGTGCTGGTCGAAGGCGTGGAAAGGGCCAAGTCAACCGATGTGACAGACCGCGATGGATTTTTTGTGGCCACGGTGCGCACCGGCAAAACCGAGTTTGAAATGACGCCGGCGCTTGAGCAGCTGATGCAGCGCGTCACCAGCCTCTTTGAGCAATACGTCAAGCTGCAGCAGTCACTCAACTACGAAACAATCATCGCTTCGGTGCGGATGGATGAGCCCGCGAAACTCTCCGATACCATCGCTGCAAACCTGCAGATCGGCATTGAAGAAAAACAGGAGCTACTTGGCATTTTCGACCCCGCTGCGCGCCTGACCCGCATTGCCGATGTCCTCGATGTCGAAATCGAAAAACTCGACCTCGACCGCAACATCCAGTCCCGCGTGAAGCGGCAGATGGAGCGGGCGCAGAAGGAGTACTACCTCAACGAAAAGATCAAGGCGATCCAGAAGGAGCTTGGCCGCGGCGAAAAGAGCGAGTTCGATGAGCTGCGCAAGAAGATTGAAGCCGCCGGCATGCCAAAGGATGTGCTGGAAAAGACGATCCAGGAGCTGAAGAAGCTCGAAGCGATGCCGCCCATGTCCGCCGAGTCGACCGTGAGCCGCAATTACATTGACTGGCTGCTCGCTGTCCCTTGGAAGAAGCGCTCCAAGGAAACCCGTTCGATCGACTTCGCTGAAAAAGTGCTTAATGAAGACCACTACGGCCTCGAGAAGATCAAGGAGCGCATCCTTGAATTTCTCGCGGTGCGCCAGCTCGTCAAGAATCCCAAAGGGTCGATCCTGTGCTTCGTAGGGCCTCCGGGAGTAGGCAAGACATCGCTCGGCATGTCGATCGCCAAAGCCACCGGACGCAAGTTTGTGCGCCTCTCGCTAGGCGGGGTGCGCGATGAAGCTGAGATTCGCGGCCACCGCCGCACGTATATCGGCGCACTGCCGGGGCAGATCATCCAGCACATGAAGCGGGCGGGCACCAAGAATCCCGTCTTCCTGCTCGATGAAGTCGACAAGATGGCCTCGGATTTCCGCGGCGATCCCGCGTCGGCCCTGCTTGAAGTGCTTGACCCGGAGCAGAACACAAGCTTTCAGGATCACTATCTCGACGTGGACTACGACCTTTCGCAGGTTCTCTTCGTGGCGACGGCAAACGTGATGCACACCATTCCGGCGGCGCTGCAGGACCGCATGGAAGTGCTGCGCCTGCAGGGCTACACCGAGCAGGAAAAGCTTGAGATTGCCAAGCAGTACCTGGTGAAGAAGCAGCGCAGCCAGACCGGCCTGAGCGAGAAGAACGTCATCTTCGCCGACGACGCAATTCTTGAAATCATTCGCAGCTACACGCGCGAGGCTGGAGTGCGTAGCCTGGAGCGCGAAATTGGCAATATCTGCCGCAAGGTGGCGCGCCGGGTGGTGAAGAAGGGCGCAAAGCACAAGGAAGAGATCACCGCAGCGAATCTAAGCGAGTTTCTGGGTGTGGTGCGCTTTCGTGACTCCGAGGTGCACGAGAAGAGCGAGGTCGGCCTCGTCACCGGCCTGGCATGGACCGAGGTGGGCGGCAGCATTCTTACCACCGAGGTGCAAGTGCTCGACGGTAAGGGCAAACTCACCATCACCGGCCAGCTCGGCGACGTGATGCAGGAGTCGGCACAGGCGGCTCTGGCTTATATCCGTGGCAAGGCGCATGCGCTGGGCCTCAGCCGCGAGTTTTATCGCAACGTCGATCTCCACCTGCATGTGCCCGAAGGTGCCATTCCCAAGGACGGGCCCTCCGCCGGCATCACCATGGCCACGGCTCTGGCCAGCGCCCTCGCCAAGATCCCCGTGCGCCGCGACATCGCCATGACCGGTGAAATCACGCTACGCGGTAAGGTGCTGCCGATCGGCGGCCTCAAAGAGAAGCTGCTCGCCGCTCTGCGCGCCGGCATCTTCGAGGCCATTCTTCCCAAATCTAACGAGAAGGATGTGGCCGAGCTGCCCGACAACATCAAGAACTCCATGAAGCTGCACTTCGTGGACACGATGGACGAGGTGCTGGCCCTCGCGCTCGAAAGCCCTCTGCCCACGCCTACAGGCAGCGAAGCGCTGCCCGCTGTGCCGCCCGCAGACGTGGTGAGCGGACAGGTCGCGCGGCAATAAGCACTCCCCGCTTGATTGCGCAGGCCGCAGGAGCCTCGACTCTGCGGCCTGTTTTCATTTCCTCTGACTTTCGACGCAGCAGCCCGGGCATCGCGTCTCCTGTATCCTCAAAAAGATCGCGGATTCGTTCTCAATGCACTATACCGCCCAGTTCCTGCTCTCTGCTCTCGACGCCGCACACTTCCCTGCACCGAGTGTGCCGGAGATCGCCTTCCTGGGCCGCTCGAATGTCGGCAAATCAAGTTTGCTGAACGCTCTCGTCGGAGAGAAAGCCGCAAAGGTTTCCTCAACGCCCGGACGCACACGCGCCATCAACTTCTTCGCCCTTCTTGACCAGCGTCAGCAGCGCAGGCTCGTCTTCGCCGATCTGCCCGGCTACGGCTATGCGAAGATCTCGAAATCGATCTCTGCCGGATGGCCCGCGTTTATCGAGCCTTACCTTGGCGAGCGCGAAACACTGCGCCTCTGCATCTGCCTCGTCGACTCAAACATTCCAGCCCAGCCGGGCGACCTTCAGCTGATTGACTGGCTGCGCGCCGCCGGGCGTAGCTTCGCCGTGGTGGCAACCAAGGTGGACCGGCTCAGCGGCAACGAGCGCACGCGCAACCTCGCTGCACTCAAAAAGAGCCTGGGGCTGGATGAGATTCTGCCCGTCTCGGCAAAGACGAAGCTGGGCATCAACACACTCTGGAGCCGCGTCGACAGCCTTAATAGCGAGGCGTGAATCGCTCCTCTGCGATGAGGTCGCCGGTTTTTCGCTGCAGCGTGACGGCCGTGCCGATCTCGCCGGACTCGACGCAGGCGCGAATACGTTCGGCAAAGCACAGCGCGAAGCTTTCGCCCGCAGTAAGCACCCGCAAGCCGAAGGCAGCGCGGCCGAGATGCCGCGGGGCATTACGCACCCAGCGGCGCTCAGCCATTTGCAGCGCATCGAGGCACTCCAGCGCAACCGCATCGAGCTTAGGCAGCCACTGCGCGGGCGCGGTGTCCACGCTCCAGATTAATGACGGTGCCGCAACACGGGAATGACCATCAACCTTAGCCTGCAACTGCGAGCGCAACAGGTCAGGCTGCACGCCGCGCTCCAGCATTTCGCTCTCAACTGCGGAGGGTGCAGCACCCACGCAAACCGCAACACGTTCCCGTTTGCGGATTTCGTTTTTGAGGATGCGCAGCGCCTCATCAAGAGAAGTCACGAGGAAGTCCACGACGCCCTCGCGAATTACCTGCCTTTGCGCCTGCAGATCGGCAGTTGCCGTCAGTGTTGCGGCCCCGGCCACGTTGGCAGCAACCACCATGGGCCGGGCCACCGCATCGAACTCCCCGGCGTAGAAAAGGCAGCCGCCAAGCCCCGGCTCCGCATCACCGGAGAGGCTGCTATGCGCGATGCCGCGAGGCATAAGTGCCGTATAGAAGAACTCGGCCTCAAGAAGGTAGGCGATCAGCTCTGGATAGGGGCTTGCCAAGGGGCTCTCGCGTGGCTAATCCTGCGTGGCTTCGCGCCAGCCCTTCTTGCGCACAAAGAGAACAAACTCGCCGGGCTTGACGTCGACGTTCAACTTGTCGGCATCCTTCTCCTTGACACAGTCATTCGGAGTCTTGATTCCGCCGGAAAGGACGTCGGCCACCGGATACCAGGTCTCGCTCGTCCTGTCCTTCTGCCGCGCAACATCGCAGTTGACATAGTAGGTTGTGGAATCCTCGTAGGTCGCCTTGACGGAGACCGAGGTTGCTCCCTTCGGAATCGTCACTGCGGCATTGCCCTCGTCATCCATCTTTACCCAGGCGGTGTCGATCTTGCCGTTCGTTTTGAGATGAACCTGGATGTTATCGGGCGTGACTTTCTCCGCCGTCTTGCCGTCCAGAATGCGCACGGTGATTGTTGTCTTTCCGTCTTGAGCGGTCGCCGAAGCAAGAGCCACAGCCAGTAGGATTGCGCAGATAAGTTGTCGCAGCATCGTCTTCCTTGCCACTACCAGGCGGAGTAAGGTTGCCCGTCAGAACCCTGCTCCTGTGAACCGGAGTGAACATCGTTGATGCCGCCCTCAGTCTGGTCCACTGAGGAGAGCGCCTCGCTGCTATCGGTCACCCAGGTCTCTTTGCTCCTGGTGATCGGGTCTTCGGGGATGCTCCGAAGGTATCCGTCTTGAATGAGATCGTCAAGGGATTGAGGGGCCTTCTGCTTATCCATGGTGTAGGAGTCAATGGCCGACCGCATTACCTGCAGGTCTTCCTTGAGCACTGCCTCGCGCGCCGAGCGCAACGCGCCTTTGAAGTTGGGCACGGCCAGCGTCGCCAGAATTGCGATGATCGCCATCACGATCATCAGCTCCATCAGCGTAAAGCCCGCGTCTTGTCTACGCATTCTGCGCATCGCCTGCCTACCAGTCAGAGTACTTCGTTCCATCGAGCGCCGCGCCCGTCGACTTGGAGTACACGTCAAAGACGCTCTGGCCACTCGTGGAGTCCGAGTTCGGATCATCCTGCATCGAACGCACTCCCCACTCGGCTTTGCCCGTCATGGGATCAATTGGAATGCGCCGCAGAAACCTTACCTTTTTACCCTGCACGTCCACGCCATTCACCAGCGTCTCGAGGTCGGGCGGATAATTCTGGCTGTCCACCTTGGTCTGGAAGCCCCCGCGATCGGCAGCGTCCTTGTAGTGATCGATGGCGTCGCGCATCTGCCAGAGATCACGCCGCAATTCCCGTTCCCTGTCTCGCTTGACCTTGAAGCGCGCCACAGGCACAGCCGCAGTGGCCAGAAGCGCCAGAATCGCCACCGTCACGATCAGCTCGACAAGTGTCAAACCGCGCTCTGCAGGTTTGCGGATTGGTCCGCATGCTCGCATCCGCTACTTCACCGTAATCGTGGTCTGCGCCGCATCTGCCTGCACTGCTTGCTGCCCGCTGGTCAACGCTGCAGGCGGCAGCAGGCTGATGGTGACGTCGCCCGCAGTCTTGGCCTGGAAACTGAGGACGCAGACGACCCCTGCTCCGCTCACGCCGGGCGCGCCTGGCGGACGCGACGCGTTGATCTTGATGCCTCCCTGGCCGTCGTCACGATGCACCAGGGCTACCGCCTGCCCGTCGCGGCCCAGAAAGTCGCCGTCGCCCACGTTGACGAGCGCCAGCTTTGCAGAGTCGTAGTGCACCTGCATAGGAACAGACGCGATATCCTGCGCACCCGTAATGACCACCGGAACCTGGAACGTGGTGCCCGCTGCCACAGATGTGCCCGAACTGGGAACGAGGGAGAATCGCAGCGCGCTCGGCGGCGCCGTGGGAGCCACAGCAGGAGCCGCAGGCGGAGGACTCGCATCCTGGTGAGGTGCCGTAGTGGCCTGCGCGGACTGCTGCAATTGCACAATGGCTGCGGAGGCCGCGCCGGCAGCAGTCGCGCCGGGAACGACGCCCAGCCCCGGCTGCCCCACGGGAAGCGCCGGCTGCAACGGAATCGCCGGCGGGTTATTCATCGCAACGTGCCGCAGTTCGATCGTCTGCTGGCCTGCTCCGGTGTCAATGGGCCGCAGGTTCAACGGCGTAAGATCGGGCGCGCGCACAATGTGAGGCACCAGCAGGAAGACGATCTCATCATCGGTCTTGGTGTGGTCTTTGGAGCCGAACAGATACTTGAGAATCGGGATCGAGCTCAACCCGGGAATGCCGGTCCAGCTCTCCATGTCCTGTTGGTTCAGCAGGCCGCCGAGAATGCTCGCCTCGCCCTCGCGCAGGCGGATCGTCTGCTCGCTCCTCTTTTGCGCGATGATGGGCTGTGTCACGCCGGAGATGGTGACGCTGCCGGACTCGGAGCTGACCTCGATCGACATCTTCATTGTGATGTCGTGGTCGTAGTGCACCGTCGGCGTCATGTCGATAAGCACGCCCACGTCGATGTACTGGAACTGCGTTTCGGCCAGCGTGGTGGCCACGGTAGTGCCCACGCCGGACTGGAACGACCCGGTCGCAATGGGAATGCGCGAGCCGATCTTCAGCGTCGCTTTCTGCGCGTCCGTCGAACGAATCTGCGGATTCTGCAATATCTTGGTGTTCGAGTCAGTCAGCAGCGCATTCGCCGTCGCCGCGCCGATGGTCACGGCAAAGTCATTGGCGCTCAGGTGCGCCAGATTGTAGAGCGTGGGCGAGGTCGTCGTGGTCGAACCCGAGGTGGTGTTGTTTGTAGACGAGGTTGTGTTCGTAGTAGGCGAAATAAGCTGCACACTCGCACTTTGCGGCCACGCTATGCCAAGGGTGCGCTGCCAGTTCTTGTTCACCTCGAGGACAGCGATGTCGACCACCACTTCCGGCCGCGCCCGGTCCAGATCGTTCACAATCTTCTGCGCCAGCATCAGTTCGTCGGGGGTTCCGCGCATCACAATCGCGTTCTGGCTCGCCACCAGGTAGGAGTGAGAGTTCGTCATCAGGTTGCGGATCGCCGCATTCACATCCTGGCCGTCGTTCTGTTGCCATGCATTCGTCAAATAGAAGGTTTGCACGGCCTGCTCATCAAGTTCCGCGCGCTTCGTACGCGTGTTAGCCGCGACAAAAATCGTGTTTGTGGTAACAGGACGCCAGAAGGTCTGCGACAGCGTACCCACGATGCGTAGCGCGTCCATCAGCGAGACGTTGTTGAGGTCAACCTGGATCCGCTTGCCGGTATAGTCCGGATCGAAAAGCACGTTAACGCCCGCAGCCTTGCCGATCGCCTGGTAGATGATCTTCGAGTCCTCGACCATGTGCAGCGTCAATGGCTCGTTCGACATGGGCTTCAGTACGGTGGGGCTAGCCATCGAGTCAATCGCCGACTCCTCGCCCGATGGCACTCCGGTGACGTTTGGCGCCTGCTCCTTGTGGAGCGCACGAACCTTGGCAATTTCCTGCAGCGCGGCGTCGTTGCCGGGATCAATCGCCGAGGCGCGCAGAAACTCTGAGAGAGCTCCCGACTCGTCACCCGTCTGCAGCAACCTTCGGCCATTGGCCATGTGCACAGACGCGGCCGCCACCTGCAGGCGGTACATGGAGGCCTTGTAGCCAAGGTCCTTAGGGTTGAGCGAGAAAGCCTTCTCGTAATTCGTCCAGGCAGCGTCGTAGTCCTGGCGCACTTCCGCTGCCTGGCCCATCTTGAAGTAGGCCTTTGCCGACTGCGCATCTGCGGCAGAGCAGCAAAGCAAGGCGATAAACAGCAGTAGAAACCTGCGGACAGCCGGAATAGATGCGGCAGTAAGGCGCTTCATCGAACCCCCGGCGTCCTGGCGGGCTTGCTGCAAATCCTCAGCTCCGGCACGACGCGATTTTCATCCCTGGGAAGGACCATCCAACGATGCCTCATTTTAGCAAAGCCTTTCTGAGGTGCAGCTTATGGGCAGATGCGATCTGGCGGTGCGTTCAGCATTCAGAGACCGGGGCAAAGCAGCAGCTTCTACGCCGATGCTACGATGAAGAATCAAGGGTACTTCCGAATGCCGCGTCAGACAAGCCATACCATCGTGCCGCAACCGCGTACCGGGCCGGAAAAGAAGGCCAAGCCCCGCGATCCGGTCGCCAGCGGCGAGCGGGACGCGGCTCTGAACCGCGCCGCAAGCCATAACTACTTCCTCCTCGAAAAATTCGAGGCGGGCGTGGCCCTGCGCGGCACCGAGGTCAAGTCCATTCGCGAGGGCAAGGCCAATCTCAAGGATTCTTACGGCCTCGTGAAGGATGGAGAGGCCTTTCTGCTCAATGTACATATCGGTCCCTATTCGCACGGAAACATCGCGAATCACGACGCCCTGCGCACACGCAAGCTACTGCTGCACCGGGAAGAGGTTCGCAAGCTACAGTCAAAGACGCAGATAAAAGGACACACGCTCATCCCCACCCGGCTTTATTTCCGTAACGGGCGAGTAAAGTGCGAGTTGGCCGTGGCCAAGGGCAAGCAGGACTGGGACAAGCGCGAGACCGAGCGCCGCCGTGAAGCCGACCGGGAAGCCCGCGCCGCCGTCAACGCCAACAAACACCGCATGGGCCGCTGAGACCGACCGCTGATCCGATCCGCTGCAGCCGTTGACTTCCAACCCACATCTTTGAGGACCCGATGAAGAACGAATTGTCGTTTGCCGCTCTGGCTGGAATCGAGACCGAACTCCTCGCCGTGCTGGCCGTAGACACCCAGACCGAAAAAGGCCCCGACGTCAAACCCCGGCCCGCGCTGCTGACCGGCGACGAGGCGGTAAAGCAAACCGCCGCCGCCGTGCTCGCAACCGGCGAATACAAGGCGGGAACCAACGAAACTTTGCTGCTGCACGCCCCCGTCGGGCTCAAGGCGAAGCGACTGCTGATTGTCGGCCTCGGCAAACAGGCCAAGGTGACGGTTCACGGCGTGCGCAATGCGGCGGGTACCGCGATTCGTTTCGCAAAGCCGCGTGGCATTCGCGAAGTGGCCCTGGCCCTGCCCCAGTTCGCTCTGGCCCAGTTCGAAGGGCTCTCCCCGGCTGGGAGCGCGCGCGCCGCCGCGGAAGGCGCCTGCATTGCCGACTTTGACGCCGACACGTACCGCAGCGACCGCAAGGACCAGAGCGTGCATGCGTTCACTCTGGTTGCACCCGTCTCCGCCGACCAGGCAGCCTGCAAGGCAGCTTTCGCCGAAGGCGTAATCGTAGGCGAAAGCCAGAACTTCGCC
Source organism: uncultured Acidobacteriaceae bacterium (assembly GCA_963839215.1). GTDB lineage: Bacteria > Acidobacteriota > Terriglobia > Terriglobales > Acidobacteriaceae > Telmatobacter. Next base: position 695,404 of record CAWITZ010000006.1, read on the forward strand.
CGCAGCCTGGTGAATGAACCCGGCAACAAGCTCACCCCAACAATCTTCGGAGAGCGCGCCGCGGCGATGGCGAAGGAAGTCGGCCTCGAAGGCGATGTCTCTTCAACCGAGAAGCTGCACGAACTCAAAATGGGCGCCTTCTGGAGCGTTTCGCAGGGCTCTCCCGAACCCCCTGCGCTTATTGTCCTGCGCTATAACCCGCCCGGCGTCACCGACGGCCCTGTGATTGGCCTCGTAGGCAAGGGCATCACCTTTGACACCGGCGGCATCTCCATCAAACCCGCCGACAACATGGAGAAGATGAAGTACGACATGGCCGGCGGCGCGGCGATGCTGGGCGCCATGCGGGCCATCGCCCTGCTCAAGCCAAAGGTACGCGTAATCGCCATTGTCTGCGCAGCTGAGAATATGCCCGACGGCAAGGCGCAGAAGCCCGGCGACGTGCAGACCGCCATGCCCATGGCAGACAAACCCGGCAAGACGATCGAGATCATCAACACTGATGCCGAAGGCCGCCTGGTGCTGGCTGATGGCCTCACTTATGCCCGCACACTGGGCGCAACGCATCTGATCGACGCGGCCACGCTCACCGGCGCCATCGGCGTGGCCCTGGGCCAGATCAATGCCGGCGGCTTTGCCAACGACGACGCGACCTGGGAAAAATTCAGCACGGCGCTCGCCACCTCGGGCGAGAAGTTCTGGCGCATGCCGCTGGGCGATGAGTACGCCGACCTGATCAAGTCCGACATCGCCGATATCAAGAACACAGGCGGACGCTACGGCGGCGCCATCACTGCAGCCGAATTCCTGCACCACTTCGCCGAAGAAACACCGTGGATTCACCTCGACATCGCGGGCCTCGCATGGATCGACGACAACCGGCCCTACATCGCCAAGGGCCCCAGCGGCGTCGCGGTGCGGTCGATCCTCGAGTGGGTAAGAAGCTACTGAGAATGTCTGCCAATGCCTGGAGGACTGATGTCGGGCGACGGAAGGGCAAGTGAATCAAAAGTGACCTTGCACGTGGTGTCAAGCCTTGACGGCTTCATCGCAAGGAAAGACAACACCGTCTCCTGGCTCGAAGACGATGGAATCGTCTACGAGGCCGGAGTTTCCATGTCGGCGGAAGAAATCGCGGCATTCGTCAAAGCAATCGATTGCTACGTGCTCGGCTCTCGCACCTATGAACATGCGCTTGAATTGGGCTGGCCCTATGGCGAGACTCCAACAGTAGTGGTGACGAACAGACAATGGCCGGCCGCCAGAAAAAGCGTCGAGTTCTATTCCGGAGATCTCAGGACGCTCGTCGATGAAAAACTCACACCGCGATTTCGCAACATCTGGCTAGCCGGCGGAGCGATGTTGTGCCAGCAGTTCCTTGAACTCGGCTTGGTAGACGAGATCAAGCTGACCATCGCTCCAGTCCTGCTGGGCGATGGACTCCGGCTCTTTGGTGGTTCCCTGCCCGAAGAGAGGTGGGATTTGAAGAACGTAGCCGCCTACAAGAATGGCTTCGTCGGGTTGACCTACGCCGCCCGCACCGCATGAGCCGATCATGCGCTCTTGTAACCAAAATCGTTACATCGCTTCCGGGCTCTCAATGCCCAGCCAGCTCAGCACCACAACAAGCTCGCGCAGTGCGACAGCGGCGGTAGCCAACAGCAGCGTCTTCACTGCCGGATTTTCTTCCGTGAGAATGTGATGCCGGTGATAGAAGTTGTTGAACTCCTGCGCTAGCTGGAAGGCATGCTTGGCGAGGTACGCAGGCTCCGATGTCGCAATGGCCTGCTCCAGCACCGCCCTCCTGCGGCCCGCCCGCAGCCACAGCGCCCAGATGTCTTCCGCCTCTTCGCCCTTGAGCGTCGCGGCGATGTCGCTTTCACCCAGCTTGGCAAACTCAGCCAGCACCGCCTGGGGCGTGGTGCCGCCTTTGCGGAAGATGTTGCGCGCGCGCACCACGGCATACTGGATGTAGGGCCCGGTCTCGCCCTCGAAGCTCAGCGCATCCTTAAAGTCGAAGGCGATCACCGAATTCCGTGTGTACTTGAGCATGAAGTAGCGCAGCGCGCCGATCGCGATCTGCTCGGCAATGCGCTGGCGTACCGTTTCGTCGCGGCTGGTCTGGCGTGCATCCACCTCGGCGCGCGTCGCAGCAATCAGCTTGTCAATCAGGTCGTCTGCCTTGACGCCGAAACCCTTGCGGCCGCTGACCTCGATATAAGGCCGCGCGCGATCTTCTTCTGACACCTCGTAGCCGAGATCGAGCGCGCAGCGCGGCGTGAGCGCCACCATCTCGTAGCTGAAGTGCGTGTAGTGGTCAGCCTCTTTCGTGTGGCCCATGCCGCGCAGCGCCTGGATCACGTTAGCCTGGGGATCGCTCTGCCGTGCGTCGATGACGTTGTAGATCGCCTGCGCTCCGCCGAAATGCGGATGATTAGCCTCGCCGTGCTCGGTCGAGATCCAGCACTCGTGTTTGGGATAGGTGAAGAACTCCCGGTACCCAAAGTCGCGGCCCAGCAGACCGAACTTCCATAGGTGGTAGGCAATGTCTTTGCCCACATAGGTCACAGTGCCGTTCGAGCGCACGATCACCTTTGCGTCTTCGTCCACTTCGCCTTCGGCAGTTGACTCCGCGCCGGGGCGCGTCATCACCCAGCAGCCCTTATTCTTGCCTTCGTTTTCGAAGTAAAGCACCCCAGTGGCCTTCAACTGCTCAAAGGCCAGCGCCCAGAAGTTGAGGTGTAGAATCTCGCTCTCGCGCGGCAAAAAATCGTACTCGATGCCGAGCCGCAGCATCGTTTCAAGGTGCCGGCGCAGCACGGCGGTCGAAATCAGCTCTGCAATCTCTGCAGTCTCGTTGCCTCCCTGCTCAATCGCGTGCAGCGTGGCGTAACGCAACTTCTTGCGCGCTTCGTTCTCTTCGGCTGTCCCGCTGGTGTACCACTGCGAAGTCTTCGCATAGAGGTCCCAGCAGTAGTAATCGATCGCAGCGGCGTGGCCCTCGGGACCCTCGGCGCGTTTTGCGTGCTCCGCGACAAGCGCACGGACTGCGGCCGCGTTCATACCTTCGAGATGCAGGAAACCGACAACAACATCCGCCACCTGCACGCCCGTGTTGTCGATGTAGTTCTGCACGGCAACCTGCCAGCCCGCCGCGCGCAACAGGCGCACAAAGGTATCCCCCAGGATGGCGTTGCGCAGATGGCCGATGTGCGCCGCCTTGTTGGGATTGATGCTGGTGTGCTCCACCAATGCATGTTCCTGGTCCCGGCTCTGGTCTGGCTCAGACGCAGACAAGGCTCGCACCGAAGCAAGGGCAACGCCCGACACAAGCTCCGCGCGGTCGATGCGCGCATTGATGTATCCCGCGCCCGCAACCTCAAACGACACAAAGCCGGGCACCGTGCCCAGTGCGGACACAATCTCCTGCGCAATAATCTTGGGCGCCTTGCGCAGGCTTCGTGCCAGTTGCAGCGCGATGGGGGTCGCGAGTTCGCCGAAGCGCAGGTCCGGCGGCATCTCCATAGGGATCGCTTCGAGCTCGAGCGAGTAGCTGGCCTTGAGCACGTTTTTGAGATGCGTTTCGAGCCGGTTCTTTAATTCCAGATACACTGAAGAGAGCCTCAGAAAGCCTTGATTTTCAAGGTGATTCTAGCAGAGCACAGCGTGGCGGAAACTTTGACGCTCCCTGCGGAGCACCCTGCAGCCTTTCCCCTGAAGCTAGAGAAGAAGCCGCTTGTGCTTCCCGCAGCATCAGGAGAGATGCCTTAAGATTGAAAGGTAAATTGCTGGAAGATTTCAGCCTGAAGTCCAGGCGATTCCCCGAAAAGCTAACCATGAGCGACACCGCATCCACTTCGAACCGGTTCTACCTCACCACGCCCATCTACTACGTCAATGCGCGGCCGCACCTAGGCCATGCTTACTCCACCATTGTTTGTGACGCGCTGGCGCGGCGCAAGCGGGCGATGGGCATCGATACCTGGTTTCTCACCGGCACAGACGAGCACGGCCAGAAGATCGAGCGCTCAGCGAAGCTCGCGGGCCGCTCGCCGCAGGAGTTCGCAGACACCATTGCCGCCGAGTTTCGCGGTCTGTGGGATAGCTTCGGGCTCACGTATGACGACTTCGTACGCACCACGGAGCTCCGCCACACGCGCGGCATGCAAAAGCTCTTTGCCGCGCTGAGAGACAGCGGCTACATCTATAAGGACTCGTACACCGGCCAGTACTGCGTCTCCGACGAGGCGTGGGTCGATGTCGCGCCCGGCGCTCCCTGCCCCGATTGCGGCCGCATCACTGAAACCGTAAGCGAAGAAAATTACTTCTTCAAGCTCTCGGCCTTCGAGCGCAAGCTGCTCGAGTTCTACGAGGCCAATCCGGGCTTCATGCAGCCGGAGTCGACACGGCGCGAGGTGATCTCGTTTGTGCGCAGCGGACTCAAGGACCTCTCCGTCAGCCGTGCAAGTTTCTCCTGGGGCATTCCAGTGCCGGGCGACGAGAAGCAGGTGGTCTACGTGTGGCTCGATGCGCTGGCGAACTACATCACCGCGCTCGGCTACGGATCCGACGACCCCGCCGACCAGGCACGCTTCGCGAAGTTCTGGCCGGCAGACATTCATCTGATCGGCAAGGAGATCAGCCGGTTCCACTGCGTCTACTGGCCCGCGTTTCTCATGGCCGCCGGGCTGCCGCTGCCGCGCTCGGTGCGCGCCAATGGCTGGCTGCTCTTTGACCACGGCAAAATGTCCAAGTCACGAGGCAACATTGTGCGTGCTGAAACCGTGCAGGCAGTGCTCGGCGCCGATGCACTGCGCTACTTCCTGCTGCGCGAAATTCCTTTCGGGCAGGATGGCAACTTCAGCTTCGACGCATTGGTGCAGCGCTACAACGGCGACCTGGCCAACGGCTACGGCAACCTGGTGAGCCGCGTGGTCAACATGGTGCACAAGTACTTTGGCGGCGTGGCGCCCCAGGCAGGTGCTGAAACTGCCGCGGAGATTTCACTGCGCGAGCACGCCACACGCGCCATCGCAGAATTCGGCCCGGCCTTCGATGACCTGAACTTCTCTGAGGCGCTGAAGGCACTGTGGCTGCTGGTTGCCGAAACCGACAGCTATCTCACCGCCAACGCGCCGTGGAAGAAGCCCGCGGACCGCTCCGAAGCCGAGCATGGGCAACTGCAGGCGCGCGTACTGGCAACTGCCGCCGAGGCAATCCGCATCATTACAGCACTGGTGTACCCCGTCCTGCCGGAGTCGGCTGCGAAGGTATGGAAGCAGCTTGGGCTGGGGGAGATGCAGGATGCGGCAAAGCAGTCTTTCCTCACGCAGCTTGCGTGGGGCGGACTGAAGGCCGGAACGCAATTCAATGAACCCGCGCCGCTCTTTCCGCGCGCGGAAAAGGATGCGGTGGAGCGTATGCAGAACCTTGAAGAGCAGGACAATCGCAGTGCCGTTGAGGCCGCGAGCAAAGGCGAACCTATTGCACCCGCGCCGCCCACCGTTGCGCCGTCCGTCGCCTCCACTGCTCCCCCCACCTCAGACGATCCGAAGGAGAAGCAGGCCCTGACGCCGACAACTGTCGTTCCCCGCGATGCAGCGGCCACGCCGGTCGAGACCACGAAGGTGCATACCGTGCCCGCCGAGCTAGCGAGCAGCCGTTTGAGCGCCACGCCGGTGGACGCGCCCGCAGCCGCACCGCTAACGCCCGCTGAGGGAGAGAGCGCCCTCGAAGGAGGCGTTGCCCCGCTTGCCGCCACTATCTCGATCGACGACTTCGTCAAGGTCGATCTGCGCGTCGCGCAGGTGCTCGTTGCCGAGCGCGTGCCAAAGGCAGACAAGCTGCTGCGCCTTGAAGTTGATCTGGGCTACGAGAAGCGGCAGATTCTTGCCGGCATCGCACAATACTACGAGCCGGAAAAGCTGATTGGCCGCAAGATCGTCATCGTGGCCAACCTTGCGCCGCGCAAGATGCGAGGCCTCGAATCGAACGGTATGCTGCTGGCGGCGTCACTGCCCGATGGCGCACCGGTGCTTGCCAGCTTTCTTGAAGATGTGCCGCTGGGCGCACGGCTCAAGTAGCTCGAAGCTCAAGCGGCTCGAAAAAAGACCCAATCGCCAACGACGGAGACGGCCCCAGCTTGCTCATTGACTCCCATGCTCATCTCGACAGCGAACGCTACAGCGACGACCGTGCCGCGATGCTGGGTCGCGCGTGGGATGCCGGCGTCGGCGCAGTGCTCGCCATCGGCATCGGCGAAGGCCCCCACGAGATGCACCAGGCCCGCGATCTCTGCCGCCAGTTCAATGGCCTGCCCGGCGTGCCGCACCTCTACGCCAGCGCCGGCATCTATCCCCACAACACGCCGGAGGCCGACGAGGCTGCACTCGCCAAACTCGATTCCCTGCTCGCCGAGCCTGAGGTAATTGCCTGCGGCGAGATCGGCCTCGACTACTACCACGAGGGCGCACCGCACGACGTGCAGCGCCATGGCCTCATCCGCCAACTTGAAATCGCCGCCAGCCGCAAGAGGCCGATCCTCATCCATTGCCGGCCCAAAGACGGGGCCACTTCGTCGCCGGTGTCGAACGACGGCATGACCGATGCCTGGAAGGACCTTTTCGCAGTGCTCGACGAGCATTGGAGGCCCACCGGTCTCGGCGGCATCATGCATTGCTTCGGCGGCGGCTGGCAGCAGGCCCGGCGCTCGCTCGATTTGGGCTTTCTTATTTCCTTTGCTGGCAACCTCACCTACCCCAAAGCCCAGCCCTTGCGCGATGTTGCCGCCATGCTGCCCCTGGGTGGTGTGCTGGTTGAAACCGATGCTCCCTGGCTCGCGCCCATGCCCGACCGGGGCAAGCGCAATGAGCCAGGAATGGTGACCCGGACGGCCGAAACGCTGGCCGGGCTGCTCGGCGTAACTCCAGAAGAAATTGCCGCCGAGACCACCAAAAACTTCGCGCGCCTGTTTAACCTGCCGCCAGACGTGGGAAACTGGTAGAGTTACAGCCGCCGCGCCGGTGTGAACAAAGCCCTTGCGGCGCATTGAGGAACCCGAATTATGGCGCAGGACAACTCATTCGACATCGTCAGCAAGGTGGACATGCAGGAAGTCCGCAACGCGATCGAACAGGCGCTCAAGGAAATTCACCAGCGCTTTGACCTCAAGGATTCTCACTCCGAAATCAAGCTCGAAGGCGCCGACGCCATACAACTCGCCTCCGCCAACGAGTACAAGCTCGAAGCGATCAAGGAAATCCTTGGCCAGAAAATGGTAAAGCGCGGCGTCTCGCTCAAAAACCTCACCTACGGCAAGCTGGAACCGGCCGCCGGGCAGAGCGTTCGCCAGAAGATCAGCCTGCAACAGGGCATCCCGGCAGAGAAGGCCAAGGAGATTGTCCGCATCGTCAAGGATTCGAAAAAGAAGGTACAGGCCAGCATCCAGGGCGATACTGTGAGGGTGGCGGGCAAGGATCGCGACGATCTGCAGGCCATCATCGCCACGCTGCAGGGCCGCGACCTCGGCGTGAATCTGCAGTTCACCAACTACCGCACCAACTGAGTGAGAGACGCCACCAACTTGAGCACTTTGGCCATAGCGACCGCGAGAGAAGTGTTCGATCTGCTGCGAGAAGACCTCGTAGCAGTGGAGCAGGAATTAGGCCGCGACGCCGCATCCAGCGTCAGCACCATTACCGAAATTGCCGAGTACCTCCGCGAGGGAGGTGGCAAGCGCATTCGGCCCTCGCTGGTGCTGCTTGCCGCGCATGTGTTTGACTACTCCGGCCCCAGCGCAATTCGCCTCGGCGCCGTGGTAGAGATGCTGCACACCGCGACCCTGGTCCACGACGACATCATCGACGGCGCCAGCACCCGCCGCGGCCGTCCTTCGCCCAACACCACCTGGGGCAACGAGAAATGCGTCCTGGCCGGCGACTGGCTCTACATGCAGGCATTCAGGGTCGCGCTCGAAGAGCGGAACCTGCGCGTTCTCGACTTGCTGATTGGCCTAACCCAGCAGATGGTCGAAGGCGAACTGCTGCAGATTCAGCGCCTCGGCAAGGCCGTTTCAGAGGCCGAGTACTACGACCTGATCTACCGCAAGACGGCATGCCTCTTCTCTGTCTCCATGCGGCTCGGTGCCGTGCTCGCCGGGGCCAGCGAAGCCCAGGAAGCCAATCTTGCCACTTACGGCCGCGCTGTCGGCCTGGCTTTCCAGATTGTCGATGACGTGCTCGACCTGACCGCGACCGAAGAGGTGCTGGGCAAGCCCGTCGCCAGCGATCTGCGCGAAGGCAAGGCGACGCTCGCCGTGATTCACTCAATCGACCACGGCACAGCCCGCGACCGCCAGCACATTCAACGCGTCCTCGACGACCGCAGCTTTGAGCACGTAAGCCGCGATCGCATTCAGGAGATTCTGGCCCGCAACGGGTCGGTCGAATACGCGATGGCCGCCGCCGAGCACTACGCCGAGCAGTCGCGGCAGGCCCTCGCTTCGCTGCCGGATTCTGACTTCAAGCGCGCCCTGCTCTGGGTTCCAGACTTCGTTGTCGCGCGCGACAAGTAATACTGAAATTCCCCTCCCCGAGGAGATCAATGCCCCCTGAAGATGCCATGCAGAACGTGTGGATTGCGGTAGATAACTACTTCGGCGATCGTCTGGCCCCGTCTGACAAAGCCCTTGACGCCGCTCTCGCAGCCAACCGCGAGGCGAAGTTGCCAGCCATCGACGTCACGCCGTTGCAAGGCAAATTCCTCGATCTTCTCGTCCGGCTCACCGGCGCAAAGCGCATCCTTGAACTCGGCACCCTCGGCGGCTACAGCACTCTGTGGCTGGCCCGGGCTCTGCCCAGGGGCGGCAAAGTCGTATCGCTTGAGCTTGACTCGCGTCACGCGGAGATAGCACGGGCAAATCTCCGCAACGCAGGAGTGCTCCGTCGCGTGGAACTTCGCGTTGGCCCTGCTGCAGACCACTTGCGCGCCATGATCGCGAGCAATGCCTCCCCATTCGACTTGATTTTCATCGACGCTGACAAATCAGGCTATCCCGAGTATCTCGAGTTGTCGCTAAAGCTCGCGCGAAAAGGGACCGTGATCTTTGCGGACAATGTTGTGCGCGATGGCAAGGTGATCGAGCCTGACAATCCCGATCCGAACATCCAGGGCGTACGAAGATTCACAGAGCTTGTTGCCGCGGAGCCGCGCCTCGCGGCCACTGTACTGCAGACCGTATGCGGCAAAGGCTACGACGGCTTCGCGCTGGCACTGGTCCTGAGCTAGCGCTCCCCGCAGGCTCATCTGGCATTCAAATAGCGGCTTGCGAACTCCAGAAACACAGGCCAGTTGGGTGCGGGGGTGTGGCCCAGTTCGTGCTGCCGCCAGGCAAGGTCGCCCTGCACTACCGCCGTGCCAACCGGCGGAAACTTGGTTGTTCCCAGACCTTTCGCGCCCGTCAGTTGATAGACAGGCCCCGCTGCCACTTCAGCCAGAAACATTCCCTTCGCATCGGCCCAGCCATCGCCTCTGGGGTTGGCGTAGCCGTCGCCCGTATCGGCTCCGCCACCGATAAAGAGCGGCCGCGGCGCAACAAGGGCAATAAGTTCGTGGTTATCGACGGTGAGATCGCCCGCGTTCAACGGGCCGCCATATTTGAGAAAGTTTCCATCGAACCAGTGATAGAGGGATTGTGAAGTGACGTTCGGAAGCTGCTCGCCGTAAATGTGCCGGTAAAGTTTCGCTCCACCCTCGCCCGATGAGCTGATGTAGCCGATCGCGAAGCGTGGATCGTAGGCCATCGTCACCAAGGCAGCTTTGCCAAAGCGCGAGTGCCCGGCAATGCCGACCCGTTTCGCATCGATTGTCATGTTTGTCGCGAAATAATCGAGCGCGCGGCTCGCTCCCCAGGCCCACGCCTTAAGCACCCCCCAGTCATCCAGGCTGCGCGGCTGGCCCTTGTTCATCAGCCCGATGATGCCCTCGGTCAACCCCGAGCCGTCGTCTGCCTGAACGCTCGTCGGCTTCATGATCGCGAATCCCCAGCCGCGATCGAAGACCGGCTGCCAGTCCACACCCCACGGCCCTGGGGCGAACGGCGTGCCCGCGTCGAGACTCGCAACAGCCTTGTCGAAATCCTTGTCGAACGCCAGATCCAGGATCAGCGGTACCGGGCCCCGTGCCTTCGCCGGAATGGCAAGAATCATCTCGATACTTACCGTGATCCCAGGAAAGATCGTGTTGTCCACGTGGCCTGAAAGCCTCTTCGCGATAACATCGACACCGCCGTACTTCGCATGCACCGTCTGCACAATCTGCCACTTCACCCCGGGCAGATTTGCCAGGCGTCCGGCCAAGAATCTCGCGGTCGTAGGCGTTCCTGATTTCCTCGCGGCGCTGCTGCCACGCGGCCACAGTCGTCACCGGACGGCCATCGTTAAAGCGAAGCGGATCGGGCAGCTTCGGATATACATCGGCTTTGCCTTCGTCGTAATTTGTTGCGTTCGGCGCCTTCGCATCGCCCGCCGGAGCAGGACGCATGTCACTGTCCTTCAAGCCCAGCAGGCCAAGCATGCGCTCGCGGTCCTGCTCTGCCGTCAGGTGCACCACGGCGGTGCCGATCTGCTGTGGCTGCTTGCTCTGCCCCGCAAGCGGTAGCACGGTGCAGCCGATCAAAAGCGCGATTGTACCGGTACAAGACACACATGCACGCACAGGACGCAAAAGGGACATTGCCGGTCCTCTTCTTTCAGGTTTCAGGCCCGCCGGATCACGATGAGCGGAGCGCGCCAAGGATATCGATCAACTTTCGTTCGGGCAAGGGGCGGAACGTGCGACGGCGCACCTTCGTCGGGCGACTGCATAGGGGGTGGGTTTCTCTATAGGCTTTTTGCATGGTGTGGGGACCAACTGGAGGCGGGGGACCAAGTAATGTCCGAGCAGGCGACGATCCTCCCGGAACGCCGAAGCCACCGGCGACAAGGATGCTCGCTGCGGCCTCGCTCCAAGTCCAATCGAAATTCCGCCGAAACACTCCCTTGGGTTCATCTCTGAAAGGGCCCACATGCTCCGCCAATCGCTTCGCGATTTATCCGTCACTCGAAAACTCTTTGCCGCCTTCGCAGGCGTCTGCCTGCTGTGTCTTGGGCTGGGGACATACACCTTTCTCACCCTGCGCGAAATCGCGGCAAGCAGCATTGAAGTCAGCGCCAACAGCTTTCCGGCTGTGGTGGCGCTCACCAACGCGCGCGGCGCACTCAGCGACCTTGGCCGCGCCGATCTGAATGAACTGCTCTGCCAGTCACCGGATTGCCTGGCGAGGCAGAATGACGCGCGCCGCAAGGCCCTTGAGTCTTTCGCGTCGCAGCTCAGAAATTACGAGACCGCGATCGCCTACCCCGGTGAGCGGGAGGCGTATGACCGCTTCACTGCGGCCTTTGCGCACTATCGCGATGCAAGCGACCGCGCACATGGGTTGTTCGCGAGCGGCAAGACGGGTGACGCGCTCGACCTGCTCACCGACCCGGCGACAACCGCCGCCTTCGACGACGCAATCGCCGGCATGAACGAGAACATCCACATTCATGTGCAGCATGGAAGTGAAAGCTCGCGGCACACCTCCGACGCAAGCCGCCGGGCGACGCTGATCAACGTCGCGGTCACGATTGGAATCCTGCTGCTCTGCGCTACCACCGGCACCGTGCTCACACGCGAAATTGCGCCGCGGCTTAGCCGGCTGATGGCGGCGATCGAGCGTTTCGCTGCCCGCGATCTCGCCGCAAGCGTGCGTGTTTCAGGCACCGACGAGATTGGCCGCGTAGGCCAGGCCTTCAACAGCAGCGTCGCCTCCATGCGCGGCGTGCTCGAGTCGGTTGCCCGCGGAGCCGAGACTCTCTCCGCCGCAACCGCCGAAATCAGCGCGCGTTCCATTCAGACCGCCGGTAACGCGCACTCGCAATCCAGCAAGACCAACCAGATTGCCGCGGCCGCGGCAGAAATGACCGCAACGATCGGCGAGATCAGCCACAACGCCGAAAGCGCCGCCACTGCGAGCCGCGCCTCGGCTGAAACCGCCAACCAGGGCGGAGCCGTGATGCAGGCGGCCTCCGCCACCATGGGCAAGATCGCCGCGGCAACAAGCTCCGTCTCCGAGAAGATGACCTCGCTCGCGCAGCGCTCGGAAGAGATCGGCAAGGTGGTCAATGTGATCCAGGAGATCAGCGCGCAAACCAACCTGCTGGCGCTCAACGCCGCCATTGAAGCCGCGCGCGCTGGAGACCATGGCCGCGGATTCGCCGTCGTTGCCGGCGAAGTGCGACGCCTGGCCGAGCGCACCAAGGGCGCCACCGAAGAGATTGCCGGCACCATCCGCAGCATTCAGGAGGAAACCCGCTCAACGCTCGAGCTGATGCAGGAGAGCCACACCGCCGTTGAGCGCGGAATGAACGAGACCGCGCGCGCTCGCAAAAGCCTCGACGCAATCATCGAGTCATCGAACCAGGTGGAGCATCAGATTCATCTCATCGCCACCGCCGCCACTCAGCAGACTTCAGCCTCAGGCGAAATTTCCCGCTCGGCGAGCCAGATCTCGCAGCTTGCGATGGAAAGCGCGCAGGGCGCCGAAGAAGCCGTCGAAGCCCTCAAGAATCTTGCCTCGCTGGCCAGCGAGCTCGATGGCATGATCGACCAGTTTCACTTCGACGACACTCCCTCCTCGTCAGGCTCCCCGCAGCTGCAGGGCAGACCAGCACCGGCCTACGCCGTCCGCGCGCTGCGGGCATGAATCCGGCGCAGCTGACGTCGCTAAGCCGCTCGTACTGGACCGGATGCGCTACGCCGCATGGCTACTATTGGGGCGCCCCGCTGTGGTAGCCTCCGGATGTGGGCGGTCGCCCTGCCTGCCCGGCGACTGCCCTGCCTGTCTGCATTTCCGCCGCCCCTTGCCCACCACTCACCACCGGGAGAGACTTGCATGAGCGCCCTCCAGTACGACCTGATCGTGATTGGTTCCGGGCCTTCAGGCCAGCGGGCTGCTGTGGCTGCGGCCAAGTTGAAAAAGCGCGTCGCAGTCGTTGAATCCCGCGCCGTGGTCGGCGGCGTCTGCATCAATACCGGCACCATTCCGTCCAAGACGATGCGAGAAGCCGTGCTCCATCTCTCCGGCTACAACTACCGCTCAGTCTACGGAATGAATTACCGGGTAAAAGAAAAAATCACCATGGCCGACCTCGCCTTCCGGGTACAGGCCGTGATCAAGACGGAAGTGGACGTCACCGAGGCCCAGCTCTCGCGCAACGGCATTGATATAGTGCACGGCACGGCGCATTTCGTCGATCCCCGCCAAATACGCGTCGAGGGCCCGCAGGGCGATACCACGCTCGAAGCCGACCAGATCATCATCGCCGTCGGCAGCCGCCCCGCCTGCTCGCCCAAAGTGCCTGTCAACGGGCGCACCATCGTCAACAGCGATCAGGTCCTCGACATCCCCACTCTACCGCGTGCGCTGATCGTTGTAGGCGGCGGCGTCATCGGCGTCGAATACACCTGCATGTTCGCCATTCTCGGCGTGCGCGTCACGCTGGTTGAGAAGCGCAACAAGCTGCTTGAATTCGCCGACCAGGAGATCGTCGAAGCGCTGAGCTATCACCTGCGCGACAGCCGCGTGACCATGCGCCTCGGCGAAGAAGTGGAAAGCGTGGAAGAGATGCCCGACGGAACGGTGGTCGCCAATCTCGAAAGCAAGAAGCGCATTTCAGGCGATGCCCTTCTCTATGCCGTGGGCCGCCAGGGCGCCGTCGATGACCTGAACCTCGCTGCCGCGGGCCTCGAGGCCGACAATCGCGGCCGCATCCCGGTTGACGAGAATTTCCAGACGAAGGTTCAGCACATCTATCGCCGTGGGCGATGTTGTCGGCTTCCCTGCGCTGGCCTCCGTCTCAATGGAACAAGGGCGCATCGCAGCAGCACGCGCTTTCAGCGACAAGACCACCACCTCGAACCCAGCTTCTATCCCTACGGCATCTACACCATTCCCGAGATCAGCTTTATCGGCAAGACTGAAGAACAGCTCACCGACGAAGACGTGCCCTATGAAGTGGGTATGGGCTACTATCGCGAAACCGCACGCGGGCAGATCCGCGGCGACACCACGGGCCGCCTCAAGCTCATCTTCCACCGCGATACGCGCAAAGTGCTTGGCGTGCACATCATCGGCGAAGGGGCCAGCGAACTGGTGCACATAGGCCAGGCCGTCATGATTCTCGACGGCACCGTAGACTACTTTGTCGATACCGTCTTCAATTATCCGACCCTCGCCGAATGCTATAAGGCGGCGGCCTTCAACGGCCTGGGCCGCCTGCACCGCTACCAGGCGGATTGAGAGGTAACTGCGAATGACCACCGCAATCGGCGTAGTGATGACCGCACACATCGTGAGCCGGCCGGCTTGAAGACCTGAAGCTCGCTGGCCAAGCCCGTGCGCTTTCCCGCGGACTCGAGCGAGCTCGACGGTCTGATTGCGATGCCCGGCGGTGAGATTGTCAACGTCATTGCCGATCAGATCACCAGCGTCGCGCGCGAAATCTCAAACCCCATCAGCGCCATCGGCGTTGCCGTTCCCGGCGTGGTGCGGCACGGCATTGTGGAAGAAGCGCCGAATCTGGTGCAGTCAAAGGGCATGCGTCTCGCCGATGAGCTGAAGCGCGTGCTCACCGCCCGAGGCGTTTCAGCACCTGTCTATATCGCCAACGACGCCGACGCCATCGCCGCCGGCGTAGCCGCCACCCGCGGCCAGCTCGATCGCCTCACACGCGTATGGACCATCGGCAACGGCATCGGCTATGGCCGCTGGCCTTATGTTGAGGGCGTCTGGGAAGGCGGCCACATCACCGTCACGCTCGACCCGAAAGAGCGCTTCTGCGGATGCGGCGGCGTGGGTCATCTTGAAGGCATCACGGGCTACCGCGCCATGCGCATGCGTTTCTCGATCTCGAACCGGAAGAAGTTTTTGCGCAGGCGAAACAGGGAGACCAGCGCTGCCGTGAGTTTGTCGATCTCTGGCATCGCGCTCTTGCCGCCGGCACGGCCTCGTTCATCCACCTCGCCGGCCCGGGCAGGTTCTACTTCACCGGCCACAACGTGGGCTTCGTGGACCTGCCGACGCTGCGCGCACATCTTGAAACTATGGTGAAGATGAGCCCGCTGCTCAGCTATTCCCTCGAAGTGCTGCCCCCCAACGATGAAACCGCCCTGCTGGGAGCGGGCGTCAGCGCATTGCGTGCACCTGACTTGGTAGCACGCCGCAAAAAAAGCGGCGCGGGTTGGCACCCGCGCCGGGACAACAAATCGGGACAACAACTGCAGTCAATGCCTTTTCAGCACTTCCGCTGATACGTCCGCGAGAGCCTGTCATGCCAGCACAGGTGATCTTCGTCGAAAATCGCCCATGCCAGCCCAAGTCCCACCGGCAAAAGAGAAATCAGCAGTGCCGTAAGCCGGTCGCGCAGTTGCTTCGGTGTGGGATATTCGTCATCAAAGGTGCACAGGGCAATACCGGCGTACATCATGCCCGGCGTCGACTTGGCCGTAAGCAGAAAAAATGCCTGGTAGGCAAGACCGGTAAGAACGAAGCCCACGCCCGCAACCATCTCAACAAACCTGAGGGCCGGGTGCTGCACCATGTGACTGGCGACGCCCCACGCCGCGGCACTAACCAGAATCAGGATCACAGCCAGATCGACGGATGCTGCGACCAGCCGCAACTCGATC
Organism: uncultured Acidobacteriaceae bacterium; assembly: GCA_963839215.1. Lineage (GTDB taxonomy): Bacteria > Acidobacteriota > Terriglobia > Terriglobales > Acidobacteriaceae > Telmatobacter. The sequence continues at coordinate 711,169 of CAWITZ010000006.1, forward strand.
GGGGCCAGATGCACCGGCGAGTGCGTCGCCACCGCGGGCTCGTGATGGGTTTCCCGCTCAAACTGTGGATGAGCGCCTAGCTCGATGCTGGACCACTCCGGAGCGCTCCAGGCCGGCTCCGCGGCGGTATCGACGACGGCAACCATCGCAACCATTGGTTCGGTGGAAACCGTGTTCGGGTCCACCTCAAAGATGCTCAGCTGCTGGACCGATTCCTCAGCTGCTGTGGCAAGGCGTGGCCGCATACGGCGTGTCGCAACAATCTCGCGCGGAAAGCGAATCAGGTTGGCGTGGATCGGCTGTGCGTCCACCGTGGAAATGCCGCTGTGAAATTCCTCCGGGAAAGCGGTCTCGATCTTGGGCTGCGACGCGGGCTGACCCTGCCGCGGCTCACCTCCGCGCGCCGGAAAATCAGGCTCCCAGCGAACCTTCCATGAGCTCCCCGGCACTAGTGTCGCGGCCTGCACCGCCGCCGGCTCCGGCGAAGACGGACGAGGCTCCGGTTCAGGTTCCCATCGCGCTTCGGGCTCCCACCGTGCCTCAGGTTCCGGCATGAACGGTTCGGTATGGAATTCCTCCAGCCGCGCCGTCTCCTCTTCCTCCGCATTCTGCAGATTGGCCAGTGCAATCTGGGCAGCCGCCTGGGCCTCAAGCGCGGCGCGGGTTGCGGCTTCAGCCACACGCAGTGCAGCGCGAGCCTCTGCGGCCTGCATTTCGCTATAGCTCGGTGCTTTTGAGAAACGGGCGGCCACGCGCGCAGCTGCCTGGGCCGCGCGATCGCTTACCGAACTCTGTTCAGTATCATCGGGATTGTCGACGACGGAGATGCCTCGGCGGCTCTTGTGGGCTTCGAGGCGACGATTGACTTCTTCTTTCCATGATGGCTGGGGAATGGGCTGGCTCGCCAATGTACTCAATTCTTAGTTTCCCTTCCGATGCAGTTCCCAAGCCCGGTAAAGCTCAGCACTGCGTTTCCAGGTCCGCCTGACAGGCTGCTCTCGCCTGAGTACGAACGTCGCTCCATGAGAGCCGGGAGGTCGCGCAGGAATACGACGACTGACCGGTCTTCCTGGCCCGTAATCATTCCCGTCTTGTGTTATTGCCAGAGCTGCGCGGCGGTTGACACCCTTCGAAGATAGGCTGCATTTGCTATGCTGGCCTTGGTCTCGGGATGCATCCTCGCAATTTCGTGTTTATCACCTTGCTCGCCCTCTGTCATCCGCAACTTCGCGGGCAGGTGTTGACGAATGCGTTACCTCCCGAAACCGCGCAGCCTTCAGGCGCGCAGAGCAAGGCAGGTAGTGCTTCCGATGCCTCGCTGCCCGACAGTCCCGATCAGCAGATGATTCCCATTGCCGAACCGGAACCACTGCCGCTCACCGGCATCCCCATTCGTTGGGAAGCGCGCAATCAGCGGCGCGAAGGGGACACCTGGACTCTCGATGGCGATGTCGTTGTCTACTATCGCAACTACGTCGTTCGCGCAGACAAGGTTCTGTATCACCAATCCACCAGCACGCTCGAGGCTGAAGGCAATCTGCGCTTCACCGGCGGCCCGGAAGATATCTACGTCGAAGCCTCGCACGGCGACATGCGGCTCGACATGCATACCGCGCGCTTCTTTGACGTGCATGGCTCGGCCGGCGTGCGCCGCGCCGGCAAAACCGTGGTCTACTCCACAACCAATCCATTTCTGTTCTCGGGGCGAGTGCTGCTGCAAACCGGTGAAGGCAGCTACCGCATCGTGGATGGAACAATGACCAACTGTCGCCTGCCGCAGCCCGACTGGGAGCTGATCTCGCGCTCGATCAGGCTCGAAAACGGCACCGCTTCCGCTGCCAACACCTTCTTCAAGCTCTTTGGCGTGCCGATCTTCTACCTGCCCTACCTGCGCCATCCCACAAGTGAAAACGGCCGCACCAGCGGCTTTCTGATTCCCATCGTCAGCAACGGGTCCTCCATTCGCGGCTTCACCTTTGGCGAACAGGTCTACATCGTGCTCAACCGAAGCATGGATATGGTGATCGGCTCGGAGTACTACTCCAAGCGCGGCTTTGCACCCAATGGAGACTTTCGCTACCGCGGACCCGGACTCGACCATTTGAACCTGCGCTGGAATGCATTGCTTGATCGCGGAGTCGCCGCTCAGCCGCCGCAGACCGGCATTGTGTATCAGGGCGGCGTCGATATCGCCGCCTATGGCCGAAAAGACTTCTCGCCCGATACCCGTATCGCCGGGAACGCCGAATTTCTATCCAGTTACGTCTACCGTCTGGTCTTCAATGACAACTACTCCCAGGCCGTGAACTCTGAGGTGCTCAGCGTCGTCGGCCTCACCCACAACCACCACGGCTATATTCCTTCAGGCTACTTCGGACGCCTGCAGACCTTCGCCAGTTCCACACCCGGCGACGAAGCCCGCATTCTCCACCTGCCCAGCATCCGTTTCGACTCGCTCGACCGCCCGCTCGGCAACTCGCCGCTCTACTGGGGCCTCGATTCCTCCATCGGCTACCTCACCCGCGCCGAACCGGATTTCCACGCGCGCAATGTAGGCCGCATCGACGTGCACCCGCATCTTTCTTGGCCCATTGTCGCCGGCGGGTGGAGCATCATCCCCGAAGCTGCAGTCCGCGAAACCTTCTACTCCGGCAGCCAGACGCCAGACATCTCCGGCATCAACGGCGGCACGCCCACCATCAGCCATGACCCCCTCAATCGCACGGATGTCGAGGCGTCAGTCGATCTGCGCGCGCCGATAGTTGAGCGGGATTTTGTACTCGGCCGCTGGAACCGGCTGCTGCGCCACGTGATTGAGCCCGAACTCAAATACAACTACGTGGCCGGTATCGGCGCCCAGGCCCGCAATGTGCTGCTCTTTGACACCACCGACGTCGCCACTGACACCAATGAGGCTGAATACTCGCTGACGCAGCGCCTCTACCTGCGACCCCTGCATGACAAACCGTGCGTCGATGCCGACACCGGCGGAGAGTCGTCAGCCTGCCCACCGGCCATGCGCGAATGGGCAAGCTGGCAGATCGAGCAGAAATTCTTCATCGAGCCCGACTTCGGCGGAGCCCTCATTCCCAATCGCCGCAATGTCTTTGACACCACGCTCGACCTGACCGGAGTCGCCTTTCTTACCGTGCCCAGAAACCTGTCGCCGGTAATCTCCCGCCTCCGCTTCGAGGCAATTGACAACCTGCGCATCGAGTGGGATATGGATTACGATCCCCGCCTCGGCCATCTCGGCGCCAACAATCTTTATGCCGGATACAGCTGGGGACGCACCACGGTCGGCGTCACCCACTCCCTGCTGAATGCCGTGGATGAGTTGGGCAGCACGGCCACCACGATGCGCAGCCAGCAGATTCATCCCTTTGTACAGATCGGCAAACCAACCGCGTCCGGCTTTAACCTCGCTGCCAACGGCGGCTATGACTTTGTGCGTGGATCGCTGCAATACGCAGGCGTTCAGGCCATCTACAACCGGGGATGTTGTGGGTTCACCGTGGGCTACCGCCGCTTTGAGCTGGGCAGCGTAGGCAGCGTGAGCCGCGACGAGACCGAATGGCTCTACAGCTTCACCCTGGCCAACTTTGGATCGGTCGGGGATATTCGCCGCTCCAACTCGGTCTTCCGCGACCCGACCCAGCCCCCACCGTACTGATTCCGCGTGGGTTCCAGCGCCTATATCGGGCCAATCGACAGTACCCCCGCGCCAGCGCTGCTCCGCGCCAATCGCTGCCGCGTTGGAGTATCCTTTTCTAGAGGATAAAGATTTTGCTACGTATTCGCCTTTTTGCAGGGCTGATTGTGCTCAGCCTGGCCGCTGGCTGCAAAGCCCAGACCACCCAGAATTCAGTCGGTCCCGTCGACCCGGCCACCAACCGCCGCGTCGAGGTGCTGATTCGCTCTCAGTACAACGTGCCCCAGGACTACAACGTCATCATCGGCGAGCGCAAACCCAGCGCATATCCCGGGTACGACAGCCTGCAGATCACCTTCGCGCGCGGAGAGAAAACCACGTCCTTCGACTTTCTGATCTCAAAGGACAGCAAGACACTGGCGCATCTTGACACCTTCGACCTGACAAAAAATCCGGCGATGAACATCGACGTTACGGGACGGCCCGTGCGCGGCAACCCGAATGCCAAAGTGACGGTGATCAACTTCGACGACCTTGAGTGCCCCTACTGCGCGCGCATGCATCAGTCGCTTTTTCCCGCCACCCTTGAGCGCTACAAAGGCAAGGTACGCTTCGTCTACAAGGACGACCCGCTGATTGAGATTCATCCCTGGGCAATGCATGCCGCCGTAAATGCCAACTGCCTTGCGGCGCAAAGCCCCGCCGCCTATTGGGATTACATTGACTACCTGCATAGCCACGGCCAGGAAATTACTGGCGCCGACCGCGACGCTAAAAAGAGCTTTGTCGAGCTTGATCGCATCGCCCGCGAAAAGGGAGCGGCCGGCAAGCTGGACGCCGCAAAGCTCGATGCCTGCATCGCCAAACAGGACGAAACGCAGATCCGCGAGTCGCGGCGCCAGGCTGAGGCCCTTGGGATCGAGGGAACGCCGGCGCTCTTCGTGGATGGAGAGCGTATCAATGGCGCCCTGCCGCAGGAGCAGGTATGGATAGTGATTGACCGCGCGCTGCGCGCCGCTGGCATTGAGCCTCCGCCACCGGCCCCCGCCGCGCAGCAGGAGACAGGCCAGGGCGGCGCAGGCAAATAGCACGGTGGAACCGGCTGCGCGGCTTTCATCCGTCAAAAAGGCGACGGCGACGGCCTTTAAGCACGGTCGGATTGAGTATCGCAATCCCGGTTCACCGATTTATTCTTGAATGTGGGAACTCAGTGAGTTTCCCGGGGAGTCAAGGTTGCAAGTCGAAGCTCGTTTCTTTCAGCGCCGCAGCGCCGCACCATTTGTTGCAGGCGCGTTGTTGCTGGCCCTGGTTGCCGGATGTCACAGGCCTCCTTCCCCGGACGTGATGGCCACCGTGAATGGCAAGGAAATCATGCGCGCCGATGTCGAGAAGTACTACAAGGCAAGCCTCGGCGAGAATCCGCAGGAGCCCAGCCCCGAGCAGGCCAGCATTGTGCGCCTCAACATCCTTCACCAGCTTATTGAAGACGAGATTCTGCAGCAGCGCGCCGCCAAGCTGAACCTTGCCGCCTCGGATGAGGACGTAAACGTCAAGCTCACCGAGATGAAAGCGCCCTATACGCAGGAAGAGTTCGACAAGCAGCTGAAGCAGCGCAATATCACGCTCGATGATCTCAAGCGCGATCTGCGCCGCTCCCTGACCCAGGAAAAGCTGCTCAACAAAGAGATCGAGTCGAAGATCAATATCACCGACGCCGACATCGCCAGCTACTACCAGGCCCACAAGTCGGAATTCAACCTGATTGAGCCTCAGTTTCACTTGGCACAGATCGTCGCCAGCGCGGTGCCGACCCAGGACAGCATGCAGAACGGCAGGCCTGCCAGCGATGCCGACGCCAAAAAGAAGATTCAGGTGCTCTACAACCGGCTCAGAAGCGGCGACGACTTTGGCGCAGTGGCCGTTCAGTTCTCTGACAACCCCAGCAACGCCTCGAACGGCGGCGACATGGGCTTTGTCTACGAATCGGCTCTGCGAAGCGACGTGGATGCTTACAACGCCATCAGTCGATTGAAGGTCGGCGAGATCACCGAACCCTTGCCGAAATACGACAGCAGCGGCCCCGGCCGCCGCATTATTGGCTACGCCATCTACAAGGTTCTGGCGCACGAGCCGGCCGGCCAGCGCGAACTGAACGATCCGCGCGTGCAGCAGACGATTCGCCAGTTCCTGCGTGAGAGCCATGCACAGTTGCTGAAAAATGCCTACTTCGAAGTGCTGCACGACCAGGCAACGGTCCGCAACTACTACGCCGAACAGATCCTCAAGAACGCCCAGTAGAGTCGTTCCCGTCCTCAGCCGGTTCTTGAGGGCCGGTGCTTCTTGCGCCAGCCTGGCGGCAGTTGCGCAGAGCCGTCAAATCGCGCCGATGGCCTGACCGGGCAAAATGCTGAACGGCTTACCAAATCAAATCTCCGCAACCAGCGTCGCCGGACGGCATGCTGTGCATTCCGACCTGACGTTGGGCTGCCACCGGTGTGGGCCGCCTGTCCAGCGCGCGCTGAAGCGGGAAGGAACCCCGGCAACGCCCGCATCAGTCGAGGCCCCGCGCACCGCAGGCACTCAAGGCCCTGGGCTTTGCCGACACTCGTGGTGCTACGCTTTGCACCCAAAGCAACGGCCTTCGCTTGCGCGAAGGCCGTCTTGTTGCTGCGCCTTTAGGGGGCGACTTCTACTTCAGGTTGCCGCTCGAGTCCATGGTGATGCCGCCCGGACCCTTGTTCTTCCGCTCTTCGTTGGCCTTGCGCGTGCCCATGGCCTTGGTGCGCCACTCTTCAGCCTGCGCCAGGTCAGCCTTGCGGGCTGCGTCGTCGCCATAGTCAAGGTCAGCCTTGCGCCGGTAGACGAGGTTCAGATAAGCCATCGCATCATCGTAATTCGGGCGATTCGCAACCGCCTGGTTCAGATACTGGAGCGCTTCATCTACCAGTGCAGTGTTCTGCTCCTTGATCTGCTCCATCACCTTCTTGGGTGCCTTGGCATTGCCCTCGCCATCGTCATTGATGCCCGCCGTTCCCAGCGCCTGCAGCACGTGTTCGTGCGCCAAGGTCCAGTCGATCACGCCGACGGTGTAGGCCGCTTCCGGATCCTTGGGATCGGCTGCGAGAACTTTCTTCTGCCAGTTCTTGGCCTCATCAAGCTTCTTGATGTTGAAGTAAATGCCGGCGATCTGCTTCATGCTGTTCACATCGCTCGGGTCCTTGGCCAGAACATCCTGAAAGATGCTGATCGCCTGGTCGGCTGTCTTCAGGTTTTCAGGAGTATCCAGGCCCGGAACGATGTTCTGCGAGAGCGCCGTGGCGAGATAGGTCTTCGCCATCGGCAGCGATGGATCGAGCTCCGTGGCCTTCTGGAAGTGTCCGATCGCTTCTTCGTACTTGCCGCTCTTGTAGGCGTCGACTCCCTTGTTCAATTGGTCCCGGGCCGCCAGGCGGCTGCATCCGCTGACGGTAAGCACCATGGCGGCAAGTAGAACCGAAAGCGCCGCGATACGTGTGGGTCTCATCATGTTCTTGTCTTCTCCTTCAGGTCGTGCCCATCACGATGCGCGCCTGGATCCTTTTAAAAACTGCGGTTCCGGATGGGAGCCTCCGTAACCAGCGTGAAAAAAATGCACTCCCGTCTTTCCGTTCGCCTCTCCCGCGAAAAACCTTCGTCCTATCGACCGGACTGTACTCCCGGGGTCAGCAGGCCAATGCGATCCACTCCTGCTGCATGACTGATATCGATTGCCTGCGCAATCTGCGTGAAGCTCACCTGGTCGTCGCCCTTCACAAACAACACCCGCTGAGCGCGGTTCGCGTAGATATGCGCCAGCCTCGCCTGCAAATCCTGCCGCGATACTGCCTGGCGGTTCACTCTGAACTCCACATCGTTGCCCTGTCCCTTCAAAACCTCGAGGACAATGCTCTCCAGCGGTTGCGGATCGGCAGTGACCGAGCGCCTGAGTGTCTGCGCGGATTCTCCCCGCGGCGTCACGGGGACAATCACCATAAAGATAATCAGCAGAACCAGCAGAACATCGATCATCGGGGTTACGTTGATCGTTGACGTCAAAGCACCGGTATTCCCGCTATCCATCGTCATGGCAGAACTCCCCTTTCACACTGGTGTGGAGAATCCCCTCGTTGAGCCGCCCTACTGGCCGGCCTGAATCTTCGGCGTCATCAAACCGATATGGTCCACGTTTGCCGCGCGGCCAATGTCGATCACATCCGCAATATAACGAAAATCAAGATCGTCATCGCCCCGCACAAACATCACCCGCTCGGCGCGATTTGCATAGATTTCCGTCAGGCGTGCCTGCAGATCGGCCTTGGGCACATCCGTCTCGTTGATCTTGAACGTCGGTGCCGCCCCGGCACGATAGATCACCTGCACCACGATCGTGCGGTCATTCTGTGGCGGCGTCTTCTGTGGATTCTTCGGCGGCTGCGGCACCAGCGCATCCAGGCCCTTCGGCGTCACCGGCACAATGACCATAAAGATGATCAGCAGCACCAGAAGAATGTCGATCATGGGCGTGACATTGATGTCGCCCATCGCGCCACTTCCGCCCCCAGTTGTCATTGCCATGGCTTTAAACCCCTCGCTTCCTGCAATTCGTTAGTCGAGTCCGGTCAGACCCTATTGGCCAGACTCGCGCTTCTGCGTCAGCAGACCCACTTCATCCACGCCCGAGGTGCGCACCGCGTCAATGGCGTCTTCCACTGTCCGGTACTGTGCACGTGCATCGGCGCGAATGTAGATCGTCCTGCCCGGCGTGTTGGCCAGTTTGTCGCGGACCTTCGCACCCAGTTCGCTGGTTGCTACGTGATCCTGGCCAAGAAAGACTCCCCCATCGCGCGTAATCGCCACAACAATTGCGTCTTCCTTGTCGGCGTCGGGCATTGCCACGGGGTTTTCAACCTTTGCCATGTCGACGGCCACCTTTTGCTGAAGCATGGGTGTGATGACCATGAAAATGATGAGCAACACCAGCATCACGTCCACCATCGGCGTCACGTTGATGTTGGAGTTGATCTTGCTGCCTTCGTTACGAACTGAAATCGCCATTGTTTAGGCTCCGTGCCTTCCATTTTTTTGCCGGATGGCTTCCGGTTTGCTCTTGTCTCTGCCGGTCTGAAATTCGGCGGACAAGAGAGCGCTTCCGCTCTCCTGTCCCCGCAGTCTTCCCGCTCGAGCTGACTGTGGCAACTAGCGCCGGTTGCTCTGCTTGATGAAGTAGTCGATCAGCTCGCTCGAGGAGTTGTCCATCTCCACGTCGAACGCTTCGACTCGGCCGGTAAAGTAGTTGAACGCCATAACCGCCGGAATAGCCACCAGCAGTCCGAACGCTGTGGTGACCAGGGCTTCAGAAATACCGCCGGCAACTGCGCCGATACCCGAAGTCTTCTGGGTCGCGATCTGCTGGAAGGCGTTCAAAATGCCGACGACCGTTCCGAACAGTCCCACGAAGGGAGCCGTCGAACCGATGGTTGCCAGTACGCTCAGGCCGCGCTTCAGCTTGGCATGAACGATCGCTTCGGCACGTTCCAGGGCGCGCTGTGCGCTCTCGATCGTGGCCTCGGTCGGCTGACCGGCGGACGCGCGGAACTCCTGCAGGCCGGCCGTCACTACTTCAGCCAGGTGAGACTTCTTGTTGCGATCGGCAATCTTGATCGCTTCTTCCAGCTTGCTGTCCTTGAGAGCGCCGGCAACCTTGGGCGCGAACTCGCGCGACTGCTTGCGAGCTGCTGAGAAGTACAGGTAGCGATCGATCATCACGGCCAAAGACCAGATGGACTCGATGAACAGCAGAATGGCAACGGCGCGGGCGAGCCAGCCCATGTGTTCCCATAGCCCCATGGGGCTGAAGCTGACGGTCTGCTCACCTTCCTGTAGAAATGCCAGGGTGCTGACCGTGTGCGAAGCGAAATGTGCGAGCTGAGCGAGAATCACTGAATCGTTCCTCCTAAGGAGTTGTCTTGTGAACTACGACTACCTTGACGGTGTGCTGGGGAATGCGGCTCTAATCCGATTCGCATTCAGGTCAAAAACAATGCCCTCTCCCTGGACTGGGGAAAGGGCCAGAAAAATTCTCATCCGCCTAGGCTGAAGATCACGTTGATCGTGGTCTCCACCTCGACCGGGTCATTGTTAAGCAGGTACGGACGGTACCGCCAGGTCCTTACCGCGTCGAGCGCCGACTGTTGCAGCATCGCCGGGCCGCTGATCACACGCAGGTTGTCGATCGTGCCCTGCTTGGTGATAGTCGCCTGCAACACCACGGTGCCGGAAACGCGCGCCGCCTTGGCAATCGGCGGATAAATCGGCTGGGTCTTCTGGAGCAACATGCCCGTCGCAACACCCGCCGAGATGTTCACTTTCTTGGGAGGCGCAGCCTGCACCTTGGGCCCGCTGCCGCTGCCGAAGACGCTGCCCATCACGCCGCCCGAGCTGCCGCCCAGACCTTCCATACCCGCAACGCCAAAGCCCGACGGAGGCGCTTCCTTCTCGGCCACCATCTTGATGTCGTGCGGAATGCGCGTCGGCGCCGTCAGCTGATTGTTCATCATTTCTGACTGGACGTGCACCACGTGAACCTCAGGTGGAGGCGGTGGTGGAGGGGGCGGTGGAGGGGGTGGTGGGGCAACCAGAAGCGTCTGCATCGCTGCCTTGGGCAGCGCTTCAGGATAGATCAGAGGAATAAGAATCAGCAGAAGCAGAATTGAGCCATTGACGATGAATGTAAACATCATCCAGTACTTGCTCTTGCTCTTAATTCTGTTTCCGGATTCGAATGTGGAATCTTCAAACATGGCCAGCCTCGAATCGGGTGTGATTACCTCTTATTTAGACACCAGATAACGCCTAATTGTTCCCAGTGTCCCATTGCATCCACATCAGCGTGCTCCACCTATAACAGAAGAGCATTACACTTGCAAAACTCTGCCTCACAAATGGTGCAAACCGCTCGGAATTGCTACACGCGGGACCGCTTAGCCGACGGCAGCGCTGTCGTTTTTCCGCGTTCCGCACGCCAGTCCTGCCACGCCACCAGCATCGGTGCTGCCACTGCGATCGAGGAGTAGGTGCCGATCAGAATGCCGACTACCAGCGCGAAGGAGAAACCGCGCAAAACCTGGCCGCCGAAGATAAACAGTGAAAGCACAGTGAGAAATGTCAGGCCCGAAGTCAAAACCGTCCGGCTCAGCGTCTGGTTGATGCTGCGATTCACCACGTCTGCCAGCGGCTCGCGACGGCTCATTCTCAGGTTTTCGCGGATGCGGTCGAAAACCACGATCGTATCGTTCATCGAATAGCCGACGAGCGTCAGAATCGCGGCAATTACAGTAAGGCTGATTTCCTGGTTTGTCAACGCAAACGCGCCAATCGTGATCAGCGTGTCATGAAATACCGCCACCACTGCCGCGATGCCATAAATCAGCTGAAACCGGAACCAGAGATAGATCAGCATTCCGAGCAGCGAGAAAAGCACCGCCTCGGTCGCCTTCACCTTGAGTTGCTTGCCCACTGTTGGTCCAACCACCTGCACGTTGCGCACAGTAAAGGGGTTGTCATAGTGCGCCTGCAGCGCGCTCACGATCTGCTGGCGGCCCGTATCGAGCGCGGCTTCGTTGGTCTGCTCCGGCAGGCTGATCAGAATATCGTTGCTGGCTGCCTGATTAACATTCTTGATCGGCACGATCCGGGAATCCCGGATGCCGGCTCCATCCATCGCCTGGCGAATCTTGTTTGTATCCGGGGTCTGCTGAAACTGCACCTGCACCTGCGTGCCGCCGCGGAAGTCCACACCCAGCGGTACCGGGCTGCCGATCTGCGCCCAGTGCGTCGCCATCGAGATAATGCCGGCGATGCTGAAGATCAAGGAAAAGCCAAGGAAATACCACTTCTTCCCCAACCAGTCGATGTTTACGTTGCGAAATAATTCCACTGAATCTGCCTTCCTGGGCCGGGTACCGCGCTCTCCGGCTGTTTTAGTGTCGCGCCGCTTCTTCTTTCTTAAGCGGGTCTAGATCGATACCATCTCGCCGGGCTTCAGGTTGTTCAGGTGCGCCTCAAAGATCACGCGCGAAACATAGACGGCCGTGAACAGGTTCGCCAGCAAACCGAATGTGAGCGTGATAGCGAAACCGCGCACCGGACCATTGCCGACAATCATCAGAATCAGCGCCGACACAATCGTCGTCACGTGGGTATCCACAATCGTCACCCAGGCGTGCTTGAAGCCTTGCTCCACGGCCGCTGAAGCCGCCTTGCCCGCCCGTATCTCTTCGCGAATGCGCTCGAAAATCAGCACGTTCGAGTCAACGCCCATGCCTATGGTAAGAATCACGCCCGCAATACCGGGCAGCGTGAGCGTCGCCCCGAAGAAGCCCATAAAGCCCAGCAGGATCACGAGGTTCAAAAAGAGCGCGAGATCCGCATTCACACCCGAGCCGCGATAGTAGATGAGCATGAAAACCATCACCAGCAGCACGCCAACCACCGCCGCCATCACGCCTTCCCTGATCGAATCAGCGCCGAGCGATGCACCCACAGTACGGTCTTCAAGGTAGATGAGCGAAGCCGGCAGAGCGCCGGTGCTCAGCATCTTCGACAAAACCGTGACCTCGTCGGCGGAGAAGCTGCCTTCAATCTCGCCCTGGTCGCGGATTGCGCTGCGAATATTCGCGACCTCGCGCACGCGGCCACCGAGCACCACAGCCATTGCATGGCCCACGTTGGCACTCGTGTACTCATAAAAGCGGTCGCCGGCCTCGTTGGTCAGCACAAAGTGAACGGCGCGGAGCCCGTTCTCGCTCGTGCCGGGATCGGCCGAACGGAAGTCGCTGCCCGCAACCACCGGAACGCGCTGCAGAACGTACACCGAATCCGCGTCCGAACCGCTCGCCAGCGCTCCGGAGCCGTGACCCAGCATCTGATCGGGCGGCAACGTGCCACCCACGCTGGCCAGCGCCGACTGCTCATCCTGGTAAGGACCGCCGATAACCGGGTGAATCTCAAGCCGCGCGGTCGATTGAATGATGCTCTTCACGCGATCCAGATCTTCCACGCCCGGCAGCTCCACCAGAATCTGGTCGTTGCCGAGGCCATATTCCTGGATCACCGGTTCGCTTACGCCCAGCGTATCCACGCGATCGCGAATCGTTTCGATCGCCTGCTGCACGGTCTTCTTTTCAAGAGCCTGCTCGACCGAGGGCTTCATCGTCAGCGTGAAAGCACCACCGCTGCTCGAGAGATCGTACTCGTTCGAAAACTTCGCATCCAGCAGCGAACGCGCATCACTCGACTTGGCATCCGCCACGCCCTCGACCCGGACGATCGTTGGCTGTTTCGGATCCGGCTTGATGATCTGCGAATACGGAATGTTGGCGGCCTTCAACGCCTGCTGAATGCGCCCCGTCAGGTTATCCGTCTCCGCGCTCACCGCCTCTGACACCACCACCTGCAAAATGAGGTGCGCGCCCCCGCGAAGGTCGAGACCAAGGTGAACACGCTTGGTCATGCTCTCCATCAAAGCCTTACCGCTAAAGCCGGAGGGAACCCCGAAAATGCCGTACACGAAAACAACCAGAACAGCAACAATCAGGGCAATTTTGCCTTTGAGATTCTTTTTCATTTTTCCAATTCTCTGGTCCCAAAAATAGAGCCCGAAGGCATGCTATGAATCGGAGCTCTCCTGGGTCGTCACCGACGCAATCGCGCTCTTGGCTACCTCGAGCTTCAGACTGTCAGGCGCTACGCGGATAATGATCGCGTCATCCTTGATCGACAGAATGATGCCGCGGATGCCGCCGGAAGTCGTCACCCGATCCCCTGTCTTCAGCGTCGAGAGCATTTCCTGCCACTGCTTTTGACGTCTCTGCTGCGGTCGAATCATCACGAAATACAGCACCGGGATCAGGAGCAACGGCAGAAGCATGGTGATGCCACCGCCACCCGCGGGTGCCGCGAGCCAATATGCAAGACTTGTTGCCACACTCTTCCTTTACTCGCCCAGCCTCGATTTCGCGCTGCTCAGGCAGTGGCGAGCCCGGCTCGCGCCGGTCGCCCCTCAAAAAGATTTGTCTCCGGGAACGTTCCTGGCCTCCGAATGGGTCCGGCTCAGGTTCTGGAAGGAGGATTCGGCTGCCGCCCCGGCTCGTCGCTTGCCACCGAATACAGCCATAAATCCAGCTACCGTCTGCGTCCTTTTCAACACAGTTCCCCCCTTGGATTCGGCGAGGCTGAAACCCCTGCTTTCGCTGTTTATTTCCCCGGCCGAAATCCCAAAAGAAGTCCTGTCAAGATAAGAAACGCGCAGACAGGCATGTGTCAAGGCTGCGAGGCACGGCGCCGTCAATCTTCTTTGAAACAGCCCCGACTCGCCCTTCGCAAGCCGCTGGTGTACGGCTCGCATGCACGTCGCGCAGAACTGCTTTACGCCCTCCGCTAGCTCGATTCCACGGCCGCCCAGTAGCGCAGTTGCGGGTCGGCGCAGCTCAGGCAGAGCCTGCGACCCCGCACCTCGGCAAAACGGCCGAAATTCACGCCCTCGCCGCACTGCGCGCACACCACGCGCTCGGCGCGGTAGCCCGGCAGCTCCGATTCGGCGACATCTACCGTCACCGGCTGATCAAGAAAGAGCTCAGCATCCGGCAGTTCGCGATAGGCAGCCATCTGCTGCGACTTTTTGTCTTCGATGTGCGGAAAGAGCTTGCGCGCCAGCTCGCGTGATTCCTCTAGCGCGACAATGCGCACGCCGCGTCCAGACCCGAGGTCCACAAACGTTGCCGCCATCTTGCCCCAGTCGCGAAATTTGAGCGTGCGCTTGCCGAGCCTGCAGCCCGTGACCATCGCGATCGCATCCGTGGCGCAGCGGTCGATCTCGACATAGGTGATGAGACGCTTGCGATCGGCTCCGCGCGGGTCGTCGATGCCCAGCAGTTTCAACCCGAGCAACGCCAGGCGCACACCCAGAATCTGCCCCGGGCACATGTGTCCGTGCGCTGCTTCTGCCTTCGGCAGCAGCTCTTCGAGAGTTTCCATCCTGCCCATCCTCTCCGCCGACGTGCGCGCGGTGATCACGAGCGTCGAATCACGCGGGGCCTAGTTCGTCTTCGCCGGCTGCGCGGCCTCCGGCTCCTCATCGGAATCTTCGACTAGCACCGCCGAACCCGGCGCCAGGTTAAAGCTCACCGGCTCCTTGCCTGTGGGGTGAAAAGTGATACGCATCGGATCGCGCTGCCACTCGGTTGCTCCGCAGGCCTGCCCCGCGCCATCGGTATCAAAGGCGGAGAGCTTCTTTGCAAGCACCGGCCGCCGCACAGCTAGTTGCGCCACCACCGCGTACAGGCTCTTCGCAGTCGTCGTCAAACCGCAGTAGGCCGCGTAATCGCGAAACCAGACCACCTGGCTCACCCCCGGATCATAGTCCGGCAGCTTCAGCGCCGTCACGTGGCCGCTCACGCGATCCACCAGCAGCCACGGGCCCCTCTGCCACACCCAGTGCGCCTGAACGGCTTTTTCGCCGGGCAGCGTGTCATTCAGCTTGATCACGCGGCGCACCACGAAACTGCGATCGGTCACATCGTGCGAGTCGCCCGTCGTCCACTCTTTCACCGCGCCATCAACCAGCAGCGGCCTGATCTTCAAAGCGGTTTCATCGGCGGCTGCGCCCGCCGGGTCGCCCGCCTTCGAGTACGGAACCCGCTTCAACGCGCCGAGAAAAACCGTGTGAGTCTTTTTTGCTGCCGCGTGCAGCGGAGCAGCGCTGAGCGCAGCCGCTGCCAGAACGATAAGTGCAAAGCCCGCTTGCCTGAGCCCTCTGACCATGTCTATCCCTGTGCTGCTTCGATTGCCCTGCCTACTCGAAATGCTGTTCCCTCGTTCAGGTGAGCCGCCAGAATCTGCATGCCCACCGGCAGCCCCGCAGCAGTTGCGCCGCACGGCACCGTCACCCCGCAGATGCCCGCAAGGCTCGCTGTCACCGTGTAGATATCGGCCAGATACATCGCCAGCGGATCGCCGGTTTTTTCTCCGAGCCTGAACGCTGGCACGGGCGAAGTCGGCGCCACAATCGCGTCCACGTCGGCAAAGGCCCGCTGAAATTCCTCAGCCAGCAGGCGCCGCACCTGCTGCGCCTTCAGGTAGTAGGCGTCGTAGTAGCCGGCTGAAAGCGCGTAGGTGCCCAGCAGAATGCGGCGCTTCACTTCCGCGCCGAAGCCTTCATCGCGCGAGTGCCGGTACATCCCCGAAAGCGTCTCCGACGACGGCGAGCGGTAGCCATACCTCACTCCATCGAAGCGCGCCAGATTCGCGCTCGCCTCCGCGGTCGCCACCAGGTAGTAGGTTGGAATCGCGTAGCGCGTGTGCGGCAGCGAAATCGGCTTGATGGTGCAGCCCGCGGCCTTGAGCGCTTCAATTCCCTGCTCGATCTTCGCTCGCACCTCGGGGTCCAGTCCCTCGCCGAAATATTCCTCCGGCACGCCGATGCGCAGACCTTCTGCAGGCCTGTCGCTTTCAGCCGCGTAATCGGGAACCGGCGCAAGAGAACTGGTTGCGTCCTTCACGTCGTGCCCGGCAATCACGCCCAGCAGTGTCGCAGCGTCGCGCACATTCGCGGCAAAAGGCCCGATGCGATCGAGCGAAGACGCAAATGCGATCAACCCATAACGCGAGACGCGCCCATACGTGGGCAGCACGCCCACCACGCCGCAGAAGCTCGCAGGCTGGCGAATTGAGCCGCCCGTGTCCGAGCCCAGCGTCGCCACGGCAAGATTTGCCGCCACCGCCGCCGCAGAACCACCGCTCGATCCACCCGGTACACGCTGCGGATCGACCGGGTTGCGCACCGGACCGTACGCTGAATTTTCATTCGACGAGCCCATCGCAAACTCGTCGCAATTGAGCTTGCCCAGCAGCACCGCGCCTGCCGCCTCGAGCCTTGCCACGGCCGTCGCATCGTAAGGCGGCCTGTAGCCTTTCAGAATTTTCGAGCCTGCCGTCGCCGGCGCACCCTGCACAACCAGCACGTCCTTGATGCCCACCGGAACGCCTGCCAGCGCACCAAGCCCATCGCCCCTGCCCGCTGCTGCATCCACTTTGGCAGCCTGCTCAAACGCGCGCTCTTTCGTCAGGCTCAGGTAAATATTCAGGTGAGGATTGACCTCGGCAATCCGGTCGTAATAGCTGCCCGCGAGATCAACAGCCTTCACCTCGCCCGCGGCAATGCTTTCCCGAAGCTCGGTGAGCGTCTTCGGCTTTTGAACGTAATGCGCGGTCGATTTTGCTTCGCTGGGCAATCCTGTTTCCTCTCTCGCTCGCGGCCCGCTCGGGCCGTCAACACCCTCTGCAGCTGCGCTTCAGCGCTCAATCACCTTGGGGACTTTGAAGAAGACCTGATCGCTCTCCGGCGCCTGCGGCATCACGACCGCGCGATCAAGCGAAGGAACCCGCTCGTCTGCGCGCAGCAACGAAGGTCCACCCACACCATCAATTTCATTCGTCTGCGCCAGCGGTTCAACCTTCGAGGTATCGAGCTCACTCAGTTGCGCAACATATTCCAGAATCGCGTTCAGGTCATGCACCATGCGCGCGGATTCATCCGCTTCGAGCTCGAGATTCGCCAGCTCGGCGACCCGCGTCACCTCTTCGACAGTCACCTTCGCACTCATGCGTTGCTCCTCCTCACGATAAAAGTATATCCGTGGTCGCGCTCGACTCCTCTGCGGCTAATCCACAGTCAGAGAAACCGTTGCCTGATGCGAAACTCCGTTGGCCGTTGCCGTCACAACAATTGAATACGTGCCCGCCGGCGTATTCGAGCCTGAGCCACCGCTGCCCGAACCGCCCGTGCCTCCACCCGCACCGGAACAGCTTGCTGCGCCCCCCACAAGAATCGCGAGCAACGCAATCATCTGCAGCGCTCGCCGCTTTTTAGCCAGCCCCAGGGGCAGCAGCAGTATTCCGCAGAACAGCGGCGCCGCGCGCCACGGCAGCCCCACCGGCTCGTGCGACGCCGCGGAGGCGCCACCCGTAGCAACCTGCACCGTCACGTTGCCGGTCATATTTGCGTTCACCGTTGCGCTTGACGGGTTAAAGCTGCACGCCGAATGCGCCGGCACAGTCCCGCACGTGAACGAAAATGTTCCCGATGACCCGCTCAACGGCGTCAGCACCAGCGTGAAATTCGCCGTCTGTCCACTGGCCACCGTCTGACTTGTCGAGCCCGACACGGCAACCGTGAAGTCGAAGCCAGTGCCCGAAAGCACAACCTGCTGGGACAGCGCCAGCGCGCTGCTCGTAATGCTCAATGCTCCGGTTTGCACTCCCGCGCTCGTGGGATTGAACGCAACGCTCACCGTGCAGCTCGCGCCGACCGCAAGCGATGCCGGGCACGTATTCGCTGTCGCCTCAAAGCCATTCGAGATCGCAAATAGCAGCGACGTCAGCGCAACCGTACCGCTGTTGGTCAGGGTCACCGTCTGCGCGGCGCTCACCGCTCCCACCCCCGTTGTCGAGAAGTTCAACAGCGTTGGCGAAACCTGCAACGCGCCGGCGCCCCCCGTGCTCCCGCTCAACGCCACGTTAGCCGAACCGGCATTTGCCGTGGTCGCGGTAAAAGCGCCAGTGACCGTCCCGTTCGCCGTTGGCGTAAACGTTACCGCTGCAACACAGCTCGATTGGGCGGCAAGCGTCGCCCCGCATGTGCTCGCTGTCACGGCAAAAGGCGCAGCTGCGTTCAGTGTCAGTCCGCTTGCAGTCGTCGCGCCGGCATTCGTAATCGTCGCCGTCTGCGCGGCGCTTGCCTGCCCCACTGCCGCTACGGAAAATGTCATCTGGGCCGGCGAAATATTGATTCCCGTCGCCGAAACGCCCGTTCCGCTGAGACCAACTTGAGCCGGCGTAACCGCCAGCGTGGACGAAGAAACCGTCAGCGTCGCTGGATTCGCGCCCGCCGTCGTCGGCGTAAACACTACCTGCGCCGTGCAACTGCTGCCGTTGTTGAGTGTTGCCCCGCAGGTTGTCGAGCTCACCCTGAAGCTGCTGCTGGCCGCGCCCGAAATCTGGAAGCCGACGTTGGCCATCGGCGCGCCCCCGGTATTGCTCACCGTAAGCGTCTGAGGCGCGCTCGCCGCACCCAGCGTCTGCACAGCGAACTGCAGGTTCGCCGCACTCATGCTGATTACCGGCGCGGAGAGCCCCGTGCCAGAAAGCGAAACAGTGTGCGTACCCAGTGCATCGGAGACAGTCAGCGTCCCACTCTGCGCAGCCGCCGCCGTCGGCGTAAATGACACGCCAATCGAGCAGCTTGAATTCGCAGCCAGCTCGCCCGCGCAGCCACTCGCAATCTGGAACGGCCCGCTAGCCGTGGCCGCAATGGACGTCAGCGGCTCACCACCGTTGTTGGTCAGCGTCACCGTTTGAGCCGCCGATGTCTGCCCCACGATGGTTCCCGCGAATGCAAGAGACGATGGCGACACCGCATCTGTCGGAGCCCCCGCGCCCGTTCCGGTCAAAGCCACCGTCTGCGTTCCCACACCATCCACAAGCGTCAAGGTGCCGGTCGCACTGCCCGTTCCTGTCGGCGCAAACTTCAGCCCAAGGGCGCAGCTGCTGTTCGCCGCAATTGACGTGCCGCATGCGTTGGTTGCCAGCACAAACGGTCCGCTCACGGCAATGCTGCTCACGGCAACCGCTGCGCCGCTGTTGTTCTGCACCGTCACCGGCAACGCACTCGACGTGGAGTTGACCTGCACCTGCCCAAAGCTCACCGCCGTCGGTGAAAGCTGAATCACTCCCGGCGCTTCTCCAGTTCCGCTGAGGGCCACAGTGAGCGCACCATCCGCAATGTTCGCGCTGATGGTGAGCTGCCCCGTGAGCGCGCCCACCTGCGAAGGCGTAAACGTCACCTGGATCGTGCAGTTCGCGCCCGCGCTCACCGTCGTCCCCTGGCAGTTGTCCGTCTCGCTGAAGTCACCCGTCACCGCAACGGCGGTGGGCGTCAGAGCGTTCGTTCCCGTATTCGTCACAGTCAGCGTCTTTGCGCTGCTCGCCACGCCGTACGCCTGGCTGGCAAAGGTCAGCGACGTAGGCGTCACCGTCGCAGTCGCCAGGGTTTCGCCCGCCGTCCACAGAGGAATCATCCACGCGCCGCGGCCGTACGTGCCTGCCACCAGAACGCTCGGCGAAACACCCGAGGGCGAAGCGCTCAGTTGCACCACCGGAGCCAGCGGCAGTCCTGTGCCAAACGCCGCCCAGCAGCTTGAAGCCGCTGTAGCGCAGTTCGCCACCTGCCGTGTCGAAAATACGCCCATGTCGGTGGCAAGATACACCGTGTTCGCATCCTGCGGGTCAACCACAACGGCGTTGGCCGGAGACTGCGGCAGGTTCGACGTGATGAACGCCCAGTGCGCGCCGCCGTCCGTCGAGCGATAGATCGCGCGGGCCTGGCGGGTGGTGCTTGCAAATCCCTCTACCGTCACATAAACCGTGCTGCCGGTCACATCGTGCCTGTCAATCGTGATGCCCGAGATATCGAAGCCCCATGCGTTCATCCCCAGCGTGTCGTTGGTCACCGGATTGAAAGTCAGATCGCTCCACAGCGGCATCGACCCCGGCGTCAGGGTCGCGCGCATCACGTGGCCGGCTCGCGTGCCTCCACCATCCGCCGATCCGTACATGCCTACATAGATCACTTCGCTGCCCCCGGGCAAAGCCATCGCCGCCAGGGTTCGCACCAGGGCATCGCCGCTGCATGCGCTGCTGCCCGAGACGCCATCGAGAAACGCGCTAATCGCATTCGCGCTGCTCCATGCACTACCGTCTGCCGGGCCGCGCCACACACGGCAGGTGCCCACCAGCAGCTGCGACGGGTCGAGCGGGTCTACCACAAACGGAGCGGGCTCTGTCATCGTGTAACCGTCGCCGCTCACATCCGCGTCCGACACGACAGGCGCGCTCCCAAAATCCGCCGGTCCGCACTCTCCCGCCTGCGTGCACTTGTGAATTGAAACGCCTGCCTGGTTGTTGACATACCAGTTGTCGCCGTTAGTCGGATCAATGGCCACCGGTCCGCCCTCGCCGCCCAGAATCTGCGGCCACTGCGTCACTGTTCCTGTCGTGCTTTTCACGCCAGCCGTGCCATTCGCGCCCAGGCCCGCCATCAGCGTGTAGGGCGACGTCACTACCTGCGAGAGGCTCACCACCTCGGCCAGAGAGCCCAAACCCGCATTCAGATTTTGAAAATGGGTTGCGTCGCTCGCGCTGCAAGCTGAGCCCGATTCTCCGACCGCATCCGTCGATCGCCAGAGGCCGCCGTCATTGCCTACCAGAATCTCCAGCGGATTCGCTGCATTCCACGCGACCGCGTGCTGATACTCCGCCACCTGCGCGCTCATGCACGAGGTTGCGTTGGTGGTGTTGCGCCACGCACAGCTGTTCGCCAGGCTGCACTTCCACAAATCGTTCGCGCCGGCAAACAGCAGCGTATCCTGCCCCGACGGCGCCGCGGCCAGCGCGAGATTGTAGTCGCCGTTCGCAATCGTTTTCGCGCCGGCAAGTGTGCTGGTCTCAAGGCCCGTCGTGTCCCACTGCCTGCCAAACGAGATCGCCGTATTGCTGCATGCGCTCCCGCTCAGCGCACATTGATCCTGCCACAGACCCTGGTCCTGGTTGTTGGCGTCTACTGTCCACGCAAAGGTGTCGCCGGTCGCGGAATTCACCGCCAGCGTTCCGCGAAAGATCGGGCAGGCAATCGACCCGGTCGATGCGTGATTCGCCGGGCACAGCGCTGTCGTCAACCCCGTGCCCGGCTGCGCTGTCATGCGCGTCCACGTCACCCCATCGGTGGACTGGTAGTAGCCGTGATATCGCACCGCGGCAATGAAGAGGTTCCGCACCGGGTTCCACACAACCGAAGTAGCCGCATTGCCGTCGGGCTGCGCAAATGGGTCATTCGGCCCCTGCACCGCAACGCCCCCGTCCATCAAGCGCGCCAGCGACCACGTCGCCCCGCTGTCAGTGGAGTAATAGAGGCCCTGATAGCTGTTGTTCGCTCGCACCGCGCCAGACAGGCTGCCCTCATAGGCCTGCGACACCGCCGCTACCACCAGTTGCGGGTTCGCCGTGCTCCACGCAAAGCCCGCGAAGCCTTCCCCGGCAAATCCATAAAGAAAATCACTCGTCAACTGGATCAGCGACCAGGTGTTTCCACCATCCGTCGAGCGCAGAATCCCCGCGCCGTAATAGGAGTCGAGCGCATCGTTCGGATCACCGGTTCCGGCGAGCACCACGCCGGTTCCTCCCGGCTGCACACTCATCGCGCCGATGCTGATCGAGGCGTCCTGTGCTGCGCTCAGCGCACCCGCTACGTCCGTCAGCGGAGCGAAGAGCACACCGGCAGCATTCGACGTACCCGCATTCTGCGAGAGCCAGACGCCGCCCCCGGTCGTTCCCACATAAACGCGATTGCCGGTCGCGTCAGAAGGGTCAAAAGCAATTGAGGTGATGCGCCCCGTCACCAGACCGAACTGCGGCGAAAGTACGGCGGCGGGCCCCACCGGTTGCCACGGTGCACTTCCTGCGCTCGCTTCCGGCCTCGGCCTCACGGTTGCCGCTCTCGTCCGCACTGGCAAAACCGGGGACACACCCGGCCTGCTCACTGTGAAACCGCGCTGCGCTAGAAAGCGCCGCGCCTGCTCCACCCGCGGTGGTACTGCCTGCGCCGGCATCCCGGTAGCATTCAACGCAAACAGTGAAAGTGCCGCCAACGCGCACCATGCTGACCGGCCGTAAGCAGCTTTCAGAAAAGAGGAGGCTCTGCAGCGCGTGGCGCCTGCACGGGCGAAGGTCCGCAAAAATTGGCCCAACCTGCGTGTGATCAAACCTGTTCGGGACCCGGCTTCCCCCTCCTGGATTCATCATCCCTGCAAGAGCCGGCGCGAGTCGACCAGTAAGCGCACGCACCTTCGGCAATTTCCAGGATTGGAATGTGGGCCCATTTTAGAACACAGCGCCTCGCGAAACGATGTGCTCCCAGTTACTTGTGTGGCATCTCGCGGCCAGGCGTTTACAACTTCCGGTCGTAGAGAACAAAACTGAACGTGCTCATTACTGAACGCTGCGCATTTGCCGCTACCCGTGGTTCCTCTGTCCTTTTCAGCAATTTGCAGACTTTTCTTTGAAACAGCCGGAAGAAATGCCCCGCATTCGTTGGCTCTGCGAAATTTGGGCCGCACGGAAAACTTTGCCTGCTGCCCATTCATCTAATTCCTCACGGCAAGATGAATGCTCCCAGCCCCGGGCCTCCAACCCACCTGCGCTTTCCCACAATCCGAGGATCTTGGCGAGTGAAAATTAGAAATCCAGCGCTTTGGACTGCGGTCCCTTATGTGGTTACCACAATCGTCGTGGTGACGTGTTGGCGCAAGGATCTTGCCGTGTGCTGCAACATTTGCGCATCGGTGGCTGAGCTCGCGGCTGTGCTTTTCTGCTTTCGCGCCGCTGCGCGCGCCCAGGGCGATGCCGTCCTTCACTGGCGCCTGCTCGGCGCGTCAATTTTGATAGGGTCAAGCGCCGCAGACTTGCTGATCTGGTCGCAGCTGCGCAGTGCGCTTTCGCCCAACCCTTCGCAGGGCCTGGTTCTTCTTACCGACGCCTTTTACTGGGGCATGCTTCTTCTCTGCGTCTCCCTGCAGTTTGACACGCGGATCCCCCGCGCTCTGCGTGGCATGAGCGCATTCCTCTCGGTCTCAATCGGCATTCTCTGCTCTGTCCTGATCCTCACGCATATTTCCCTCCATGGCGGAAATGACCCCGCTGACCTGCTCTTCATTTCAAATCTCTTTACGGCTATGGCCTTCTTTCTTGCGGTCGTCGCCAGTATTCGGTTGCTCGGGACGGACAGGCTCGATGAACGCCGTTTTTTCTTGCCGCGTCGACCTTTTTGTGGACTGCTGCCGCCATTCAGCTCGCGGAAAGCCAGTTCGTCATTAGCTGGATGGAATTGCTCAAGCCTGTCCCCTATCTGGTGCTCATCGCCTTCGTCGCGCTCGACGTCCCGGCGTTTCTTCAACGGCGCAACCCCACAGTGCGCGTTTCAAGCATCATGCGCAGCGGCGGAACGGCATTCCTCAGCTTCGGCCTGCTGCTGCTGGGCACCACCGTATCCCGGCGCTTTTTCTGGCTGGGCGCCTCCGCCGCACTGCTCTCGGTCATCTGCTACAGCGTTCTGAATCTCATTTCATTGTCCCGCGGCATTGAGGCTGAGGAGGCGCTCCTTGCCGCCAAGCAGAAGCTTGAGGAGTTGGCTGGCCTCGACGGCCTCACCGGCATTCCCAACCGCCGCACACTTGATCAGCGCCTCGACTTCGAATTTCAGGCTGCACGCCGTTCTGGCCAGCCCATCTCGCTGCTGATGATCGATGTCGATCTCTTCAAGCTGCTCAACGACAGCATGGGACACCTCGTCGGCGACTCCTATCTGATGCAGGTTGCCCACACGCTGCGCAATGCGCTCTCCCGCACCAATGACTTCGTAGCCCGCTACGGCGGCGAAGAGTTTGTCATCCTGCTGCCCGCCACCGGCGACGCCGGTGCCGTAAGAATCGCCGGCAGGTTGCACGCCGATATTGCCGCTCTCAATCTCGAGCACCCCAGGTCCCCATCCGCACGCCTCACCGTCAGCATTGGCTGCACCACCGGAGAAGACTTGGGAAATTATTCGCCCAATACACTCATCGATGCCGCGGATCGCGCCATGTATTTAGCCAAGAAGATGGGACGCAATCGAACCGAGTTCCTGCCCTGTACAAGTTCCATCGTCAAAGTGGAAAACGCCTCGTAAAGTCTGAGGAACGTCATCCGCGCCAATTGAAAAAGGGCCGCCACGTGGCGACCCTTTTCATTGCTCTCTGCTTCCCTTGGGAAGTTACCAGCGTCCCCACGCGCGGGTGAAGTAGTCCGCCAGCGTCATGCCAACCAGCACCACGAAAGTGAAGAGGCCCGCGGCAACCGTCAGCTTCGTGAGCCTTGAGCTGTACTTCACATGCATGAAGAAAAGCACCACCAGCGTGGCTTTGAGCACCGCGATGCCGAGAGCGACGATGGGGTTGAAGATCCCCATTTCGACATAGGACGCTGCCACCGTAATTCCCGTCAGCACCAGCAGTGTAGCCCCGATGACAATGTAGACAACGGGACTGACGATGTGATGATGACTCTCGTGTTCTTCAATCGTCTCGTTATGTTCGGTCATGATGCCCTGTCCTTTTACTGGTGCCGGCTGATCAGATACAGCAGCGGGAAGAGGAATATCCAGATGATGTCGACGAAGTGCCAGTACAACCCGAAATTCTCTACAAATGTGACGTGCCCGGTCGTATAGGCGCCTGCCTGTGCTCGCGCGATCATGAAGCCCAGAATCGCAATTCCAATGATCATATGCAGCGCGTGCATGCCCGTCATGGCGAAATACAGGAAGAAATACAGTTCCGTGTGCCGCGCCATGTCATAGGGCAGGGGCTTGTCGTGATACTCGTTGTAGACTTCCGGATCGGACGACGGGTTCAGGAATGTCTGCAGGCTGTAGTTGATCCCGGGTACGTGGTGCTTCTCCCACTTCTCGCGATACTCGATCGTCTTGATGCCGAGAAAGGCGAGTCCCAGCACGAAGGTGATCACCAGGCACCACACCAGCCCGCTCTTGCGGCGCATTTCAGCGCACCACACGCCCATTGCCATGGTGAAGCTCGATGTAATCAGGACGGCCGTGTTGAGCGTGCCCCAGAAGATCTGCAACTGGTGCGAAGCCTCGACAAACGCGGGATAGTACCAGTTGCGATAGATCAGGTAGGCCGTGAACAGGCCACCGAAGAACATGACTTCGGTAAGCAGAAAGAGCCACATGGCAAAATTCGTGGCGTCGTTCTGCTGGGCTATCGTCTCGAAATGATGGCGCTGATAAGGTGGATGCGGGTGCCCGTGTGCATCCTGCTCCACTGCGCCCTGCGCGATCGCTGTGCTATCCGACACTGGCAACCTCTTTTTCTTTCTGGCGCTCGAGCCAATCGTAATCGTAGGCTTCGTGATCCATGATCGGAATCTCCGGGAAGTTCTGCGTCAGCGGCGGCGACTGCACCTGCCACTCGAGCCCCGTTGCCTGCCACGGATTATCGCCGGCAATCAGCCCATACTTGAGCGACCAGGTGAGATAAAGAACCGGCAGCAGGTAGCCCACCCCGAGAATCGATGCGCCCGCGGTCGAAAACACATTCAGGATCTGGAACTCTGGTGGATACGACGCATACCGGCGCGGCATGCCCAACGTGCCCAGAATGAACTGCGGGAAGAATGTCAGATTGAATCCGATAAACGTGACGACGGCAGCCAGCTGCGAGATCTTCTCCGGGTACATGCGGCCCGTCATCTTGGGCCACCAGAAGTGCAGACCCGACAGAAACGCCATCAGCATGCCGCCCACCATCACAAAGTGGAAATGCGCCACGATGAAATACGTCTCGGTGAGATGGATATCGGTGCCCGAGGCTCCAAGGAAAACGCCCGTCATGCCGCCGATAGTGAACAGGCCCATGAATCCGAAGGCATAGAGCATTGGCGTTTCAAAGGTAATTGAGCCCTTGTAGAGCGTGAACGCCCAGTTGAAGATCTTGATCGCCGAAGGTACCGCGACAAGCATCGTCAGCAGTGAAAACACCAGCACGGAGTAGTTCGAGATGCCCATGATGAACATGTGATGGGCCCAGACAAAGAAGCCGAAGACGGCGATCGCGACCGACGAAAAGGCGACGGCAGTGTAACCGAAGACGCGCTTGCGGCTGAAGGTGGACACCACCTCGGAGATCACGCCCATGCCCGGCAGAATCATGATGTATACAGCGGGGTGCGAGTAGAACCAGAACAAGTGCTGGAAGAGAATTGGATCGCCGCCCTTGGTGGGGTCGAAGACGCCGATACCCACCGTGCGTTCGAGCGCAATCAGCACCAGCGTGATCGCCAGCACCGGCGTGCCCAGCACCATCAGGATACTGGCCGCATAGTTTGACCACACAAAGAGCGGCAGCCGGAACCAGGTCATCCCCGGGCAGCGCATCTTGTGAATCGTCACGATAAAGTTCAGGCCGGTGAAGATCGAACTGAATCCCGCAATAAAGACCGCCGTGCCCGTCGTCAGCACATGGGTATTCACATAGTGCGTCGAGAGTGGCGTGGTAAAGGTCCAGCCCGTGTCAACGCCGCCGGACATCATCGTGTAAAGGGCCAGCATGCCGGCCGCGATATAGAGATACCAGCTGAGCAGGTTGATCTTCGGCAGCGCCAGATCCTTTGCGCCAACCATCATCGGGATAAGGAAGTTTCCGATCGTGGCAGGTACCGATGGCACCAGGAAGAAAAAGACCATAATGATGCCGTGCATGCTGAACACCTTGTTATAGGTGTCCGTTGCCATCAGGTCCGACTGCGGCGTCAACAGCTCCAGGCGGATCAGGCCTGCAAGCGAGCCGCCGATAAAGAAGAAAAAGCTGATCGATATGAGATAGAGAATCGCGATCCGTTTGTGATCCCCGGTGAGAAGCCAACTCAGCAGACCGTTCTCCTTGCTGAGATAGTTCATCTTCGGAATCCGGGCCGTAGACTGGTCGGGAATACTCAAAATTGTGTCGCTCATTGCTTCACCATCCCTTTTGATGCGGGAGCCGGGCTCGACTTGCCTTCACTCTCAGGCAGCAGAACCGTGGTCGTGGTGGTCTGCTGGATGCGGTAATCCGAGTCGAGGTTCTTGATATATTCCACCAGGGAAAACACGCCATCCTCGCTGATCTGCCCCTGGTAGGTCGGCATGATCGGCGCGAAGCCCTGGGTGATGTGTTGCGAAGGATTCAGGATCGCCTCGCGTAGATAGGCGTCATCCACCGTAATCGTCTGACCGTTCGAAAGAGTCAGCTTCGAGCCATACACGTTCGCGAGGCTGGGGCCGCGTGCATCCGGACGGGAATTGTGGCATGAATTGCAGCTCAGGCTGGCAAAGAGCCGCTCGCCGTTCTGCGCCAGCGACGAGCCGCTGGTCGATCCGGCCAGCCACTTTTTATAGTCGTCCTGCGACAGCACCACCACTTCGCCAATCATGTGCGAGTGGTCGGTGCCGCAGTATTGCGTGCAGAAAAGATGGTAGGTGCCCGTCTGCGTGGCCTCGAACCATACGGTTGAGTAGCGCCCCGGGATCGCTTCGCGCTTCACACGAAACGCGGGAATCGAAAAACTGTGAAAGACATCCTGCGAAATCAGCGTAAGTTGAACCGGCTCGCCGATAGGAACATGCAGCGAGTTGATCTCGTGCTGGCCGCCGGCATGCTCTGCCTTCCACATCCACTGCTTGCCGACGACGTAGATGTTCATCGCGTTGGCCGGGGGCGTGTAAACACGGAAATAAATAGCGCGCCCCAGACGAACATCACCAGAAAAAGGCCCAGCGGAATGATCGTCCACGTCGCTTCAAGCAACGTCGAGCCTTCGATCTGCACCGCGACCGGATGCCGCCGCTTGCTGTAGAGAACCGAGAAGCTCACAATGAGCAGAATGACGATCGTCAGCCCGACAAGACTGACAAGAACCATAAAAAAGTACAGCGCATCCATCTCGGGCGCGATCTTCGACGCCTCCGGAGGGAAGAGCGAGAAGTTCGTCATCCACTTGACGAGGAACTGCCACAGTACTGGACTAATGTGAGACATTCGTTATCCGTTCACCTTTGCTTCAGTCACCGGTGCTTTCTTATGAGGCTCGTGCGCCTGCCGGTAATCCCGCCGGAGCATGATAAACATGAATCCGCCCAGGATAAGGAGCGTCAGCGCTCCTCCCAATTGCACGACCCGCGCCACAATCAGCGAGTGCTTGTTCGTCTGAGGATCGTAGTGATAGCAGTACGTAAGAATGTTATCGACCGGCGAACCGATGCGATTCGACGACGCTTCGTTTAACCCCAGCAGCATGTCCTTCGGCGAGTACTCAACACCCATGTAGTACTGCGCCAGCTTGCCCTCGGGCGTCACGATCTGGATCGCGCTCGCGTGCGCGTATTGCGTAAGGCTGCTGCCCGGCACAACCAGCTTCACGTAGCGGAAACCGACCGCCTCGGTAAGCGCGTCGATATTCGGCTGCGTTCCCGTGAGAAAGTGCCAGCCTGCCGCCGTCTCCGGTCGCCCATAGCGCTTCAGATACGTGCGTTTCTTCGCCGCCGCGAGATCGGGCCCCTCACTGGGATCGATGCTCACCACGATGACGTCGAAATCCTTGCCGGGAGTGAAACGCACCATCTGCAGCGCGCTCGCCAGGCCATTCAGCTCTTCTGAGCACAACATCGGGCAGCGGAAATAAACCACCGCCAGAATCGCCGGCCTTTTGCCGAAGTAGTCGCCCAGATGAACCGCCTTGCCCGTCTCATCGGTAAAGGCAAGATTCAGCGGCAACTGCTTATTCAGGTTCTGCGAGATGCCCACGCCGTTCAGCACGCTCGGCTGGCTGTTCGCCGGGCCCATCTGCTTGTCACCGTAGCTTGAAACCTGCGCGGAGAGAGAGGCCGCGCTCAGCAGGCACAGCACACCCGCGGTCGCGACGATCCGTGCCGGCATCGTTCGCCACTTCCTCCGCACTGTGCCCATGCACTGCTTCACAATCTGCCCCCTCCTGCTACTGCTTCTGCTTTTCTTCTGCCGTTTTGGCAGCCGCCAGATCCTGTTCGTACGAGGTTCTGGCAAATCCATTCGTCAACGGCACCGTCACCACTGGCTGCGAATCACCGGCTAGCAGAGGCTCCTGCGGAGCCGTCGAAGCCACCGGCAATCCCTGCTGCGCTATCAATTCCATCGCGCGCTCAATAGGAATCCGCACCGTCCCCTT
Source organism: uncultured Acidobacteriaceae bacterium (assembly GCA_963839215.1). Taxonomy (GTDB): domain Bacteria; phylum Acidobacteriota; class Terriglobia; order Terriglobales; family Acidobacteriaceae; genus Telmatobacter. The sequence goes on from CAWITZ010000006.1 coordinate 740,741, forward strand.
CGATCGATCTGCCCAGCTGTAGTTGTCGAGCAGCAGGTCTTCTTTCTGGTGCAGCTCGGCCACATCCTCGTTGCCGTCGTCCAACTGCACCCGCGGCGTGGGAAATTGCTGCGTCAGCTCGGCCACCTTCTGCTGCATCTCGGGGTTGTTGGGCAAGTTGCCCAGCTGCCGAATGTTGACCGTGGTCGTCCACTTGTTGTCGGGCCCGTCTTCCTTGTTCATGTGGGTGTTGATCAGCTTGCCCAACCCATACGAGACAATGCCGCAAACCGCCACAAAGACCAGGAGCGCCGTGAGAAACACCGCGATGCCGGTCACACGGACATCGGTCTGCTCATAGCCTGCCGATGTGTCGATCTCTTCCCGCTTCGGGCCGGTCGGATCGAGAAGTTCGTTATGCTCATCAGGCTGTTGCATGCTCAGGCTCCAGAATCTCCGCCACATGCGGATCGTTAATCTGCACCACCGGTCTCGTCTTCAACTGCATGCAGAAGAAGGCCACCCAGAATGCCGCCATCGCCACAGGCACTGCCACGTATTCGAGAATGCCCCAGCTGAAATGCAGGTTGCGGGCCGCATCCTTGAAGTTCGGCTCGATCAGCCAGAACAGATCGAACGCCTTGGCGAAAATCATCCAACCGCATACCCACGTGAGCCGCTTCTTGTTGCGCTTGATGTCGCGCGAGAGCAGCATCGAAAACGGAATCAGCCAGTGGAAAATGAAATCGAGCGTGATGATGATGCCCCAGTGCCCGCGAATGCGATCCAGATACCACGGAATCTCTTCCGGCAGGTTGCCCGACCAGATGATCAGGAACTGGCTGAAGGCGAGGTAGATGTTCAGCATTACGAAGGCAAAGGTCATCTTGCCCAGATCATGCTGCTCGGTCTGGCGCAGAATCGTCTTGAACGGTTCGGCTCTTGAAAGCGCGATCGCCACAATGATGCAGAACGCGAGAACCGAGTAGCCCTGCCCCACCAGGAACAGCAATCCATAGACCGAGGAGAACCAGGTCACGTCCATCGACATCACCCAGTAAATAACCGCCGTCGTCATGGTCAGCGAGTAGATCACAATGCCGGGGCCGGAGAGGTTCTCGAGCTTCTTGATCCAGTAAGGGGTATTCGCAGGCGAATCCGCGTCTCTCTTCAGGCCCAGTGTGTTCAGTCGCCACACGTAGAAGGCCCAGATCGCAAAGCACAGCAGGTTCACCCACAGAAACGTTCCGGGGTTCAGCATCGGCCGCTTGAAGTTCAGGCAGTGCGCCTGCATCTCTGTGATCAGGCCGCTCTTCAGCGCCGTCGCCGTGTCGTTCACGTTGGTGAACTGCGCCCACTGGTAGAGCTGCTTGATCGAGAAGGCCAGCCCCAGCCAGTAGACAAAAATCAGCGGCAGCGTGCGGCTCATGGCTTCCAGAGGCCGGCGCAGCAACAAGCCCCACTTGCCGCCTGTGCAGTACTGCACCATCAGCAGCGCGAGGCCGCCCACCGCCCACCCGAAGGTCAGCACCGTTCCCAGTACCCATGCGCGTTGCACGTGCACGATCGAGCCGTCTGCAAAAGCGAGTAACGCCGCGATCACCGAGAAGATCACGCCCACAATCAGAGCGCGCGTTCTCCAGCCGTCAACAAAGGCCGGCGCGCTCAGGTCCGCGGGAAGCGTCCTCACGTGAGATGCCGCGTGTTTATCGTGTGCCATCCGTCCTTGTCCTTACTTCGCGGCCGGTGCGGCCGGTTTGCTTGCTGGAATCAGAATCTTCGGATCTGCCGGATTGGCCGGAGCCATTGCCGGCGTTCCTTCGCCTGCCACCGGCGCATACGCCTGCACCGCGGTCGAAGGCAGTACCCATGGTTCGGCATAGCTGGCCGGCAACCCCTCTCCGGCTGCAATGTCCTTGAGGTTCTTCACTTCAGCCCCCGCAGGCACATCCCCCTGGGGAGCTGCCTGGCTCAGTTGCAGTGCGCGGATATAAGCCGCCACTGCCCAGCGATCCGCCGGCATAAGTTGCGCCGAGTAATCCGGCATCGCGCCGTAGCCATGCGTCATGACATAGAAGTAGTGCGAAAGCGGCTGCGACATGCGCACCTGGTCATGCAGATTGGCAGCGGGCTTGTAGCCGCGGTAGACAATCTCGCCCAGGCCGTTGCCCACACGCGAGTGGCACGGCGTGCAGTAAATATTGAACCGCTCCTGCCCACGCGCGAGCACCGTCATCGTCACCGGGAAGGGCATCTCGTTCCGCTCTTCGAGGTAGCCATTCGCGCCCTGCACCACGCCGGTGTAGAAGTAGCTCTCTTCGTTCAGTTGTCCGCGGGCCACCGTGTTGACCACCTGCGGCCGCGCGCCGCGATGGTCGGCAAACATATCTGACCCGCGCTGCGGAATCACCTTCGGCTGGTCCTGCATATCCTGGCGGCAGCCTGCAATCAGCAGCACGGCAGCCATGCCGGCTAAGGCCAGCGCACGAGCGGCAATCACGCGAGCCCCGTTCGACGCAGCCCGATCCCTGAGCCCGCTTCCCTGCTCCATTTTTCTTGGGCGAAGGTCCATTAGTACTCCACCTCCACCACGGAAACCGGCTGGAGGCCGTTCAGATATGCCCGCGTCTCAACCAGGTCAAACTTCGGGTCGAGCGCCTCGAGGCACAGGAAAAACTTGTCCGTTGTTGCACCGTTGCGGAAATTCGGCGCATTAAAAAGCGGATGATAGAGCGCCGGCAACTTGTTCAGCGCCATCATGCCAAACGCCGCCGAAAGACCGGCCCAAAGAATCGTCCATTCATAGGCAGGGATAATGAACGCCGGCCAGGAGTATGTCGGGCGCCCGCCGATATTCAGCGGAAACGCAAGCGTCGAGATCCATGTCTCCAGCGAGAACATCGCCGCCAGACCCATCAGGCCACCAATCAGCGTGACAAGCGGCACCTTGTTGCGATGAAAGCCAATCGCCTCGGCGGCTTCTTCGACCGGATACGGCGTATAGCAGTCGAGACGGCGCCACCCATCCTCGTGCGCTTGCCGCGCCGCCCTCACCAGATCGCTGGGAGTATCGAATTCGGCCAGCAGGCCGTACGTTCCTTCAAGTGCAGGCATCAGTCACCAGCCCCCGCTGCCGCTTTCGGCTTGATCTTGGCCGAGGGCAGTATCATGCGGATTTCATTCATCGGAATCATGGGCAGGAAGCGAACAAACAGCATGAACAGCATCGTGAACAGGCCCAGCGTGCCGATAAATGTCATGTAGTCCCACTTCGTTGCGCGGTACGTTCCCCACGAGGACGGCAGGAAGTCGCGATAGAGACTTGTCACGACGATCACGAACCGCTCAAACCACATGCCCGTGTTGACCACGATCGAAATAAAGAACATGTACGGTATCGAGGTGCGCAGCTTGCGCGACCAGAGCGTCGTCAGCGGAATCGCCAGGTTGCAGGTAATCAGCACCCAATACGACCAGCCCATCGGCCCGAACATGCGATTCCAGAACATGAAGGCTTCCCAGTGCGACGCCGAATACCACGCCATGAAGGCCTCCATGCCGTAGCCGTAGGCCACAATAAAGCCAGTCGCCAGCATCACCTTTCCCATGTTGTCGATGTGCCGCTCGGTCACCATCGTCTCAAGGCGGTAGAACTTGCGCAGCGGAATCGCCAGCGTCAGCACCATGGCGAAGCCGGAGTAAATGGCGCCGGCCACAAAGTACGGTGGGAAGATCGTCGTATGCCAGCCCGGCAGCACCGCCACGGCGAAGTCGAAGCTGATGACCGTGTGCACCGAAAGCACCAGCGGCGTCGCCAGACCTGCCAGCAGCAGCGATGCGGTTTCATACCGCATCCAGTGCCGCACCGAGCCGCGCCAGCCCCAGGAGAGAATGCCATAGAAGTACTGGCCCGCCTTCGACTGCGAGCGGTCGCGGAAGGTTCCAAAGTCCGGCACCATGCCGATGTACCAGAAGACCACCGAAATCGTTGCGTAAGTTGAAACCGCGAAAACGTCCCACAGCAGCGGCGAGCGGAACTGCGGCCACACCGACATCGAGTTCGGATACGGGAAAAGCCAATACCCGAGCCACGGACGGCCCACGTGAATCAGTGGGAACATGCCGGCGCAGACCACCGCGAAAATCGTCATCGCTTCGGCAAAGCGGCTGATCGAGTTGCGCCAGGTCTGCTTGAACAGCAGCAGAATGGCCGAAATCAGCGTTCCGGCGTGGCCGATACCGATCCACCACACAAAGTTGATGATGGCAAAGCCCCACGCCACCGGCTGCGTGATTGCCCAGATGCCGACGCCCTTCAGGAACAGCCACGTCACCGCCACCAGCAGCGCGGTCGCAACCCCGCCCGCGATGCCGAAGACCGCCATCCATCCCAGCGGCGTACGCGGCGTCAATACAATGCGCGAGATCCGCTCGGTGACCGAAAGGAACGTCTCGCTCGGCTCAACTACCCGGAATTCTCCCGTTGCCGGGTCGATACCAGGGTCTCTCGGATTCACTTCTCTGGTCGCCATCGTGACGTCAACCCTTTGCCGGTTCGTGCTCCACCGGCGCGTCTTCAAGTTCGGAGTTCAAATTCAAAACTTCAGCGATATAAGTCGTGCGCGGACGCGTATTCTGATCGGCCAGCACCTGGTAGGTGCGTTCCTTCGCCGCCAGCGCGGCCACCTTGCTCGACTTATCGTTCAGGTTGCCGAAGACGATTGCCGAAGCCGGGCACGCCTGCTGGCACGCCGTCACCACTTCCCCATCCCGGATCGGGCGGTTCTCCTTATCGGCTTCGATACGAGCTGCCGTAATGCGTTGCACACAGTAGCTGCACTTCTCCATCACTCCGCGCGAGCGCACCGAAACATCGGGGTTCCGCATCAGCTTGAGGCTGTCAGTCTCAAAGTCGGAGTAGAGCAGGAAGTTGAAGCGCCGCACCTTATAGGGACAGTTGTTCGAGCAGTAGCGGGTGCCAACGCAGCGGTTGTAGACCATCATGTTCAGGCCTTCCGGCGAGTGCACCGTCGCGCCCACCGGGCAAACCTGCTCGCACGGCGCATTCTCGCAGTGCTGGCAGAGCATCGGCTGAAAGTGCGCGCGGGGAGCCGAAAGATCGCCTTCAAAGTAGGTGTCAATGCGCAGCCACTGCATGTTGCGGCCAATGCGCACCTGCTGCTTGCCCACCACGGCGATATTGTTCTCGGCATAACAGCTCACAATGCAGGCGTTGCAGCCCGTGCAGCTGTTCATGTCGATCGACATGCCCCACTTGTTGTCCTTCGTAACTCCAGTTGGGGAAGAGAGAAGTATCCCTCTCCGGCGTATCGTGTCCTTCGCCCTCATGCGCAAAATTCGGATTCGCCCTGAACTCCTCAAGCGACGCCGAACGGATAATGCCGCGAGGCCCCAGCGCTTCATTCGCTTCAAGCGAATGCGTGCCGTTCCCCTCGCCGCCGAACCGCTCCGAGCGATGATCCTGATAGTGGCTCTTGGTGACCGCCACTCCCCACTTGCCGTCGAGCTTCTTGATTGCGCCTGTCGCGTAAAACGGTGCCGCCGTCGTGCGGATCAAATAGGCATTGAAGCCCGCACCCGAACCCACGCGGCCCGCAAACTCACGCCCGTAGCCCAGGTGGACTGTCACCGAATTGTCGGGATGGCCCGGCGCAACAATCACCGGAGCATTCACCTTGCCGCCGCCTGCGCTGATCTCGATAATGTCGTCTTCTTCAAGACCCAGCTTCGTCAGCGTTGCACCTGAAACAATCGCGGCATTATCCCAGCTCAGGTTCGTCACCGGCTTGGGAAGCTCCTGCAGCCAGCCAACATTCGCCCAGCGGCCGTCATAAACATTCGGATCGGGCCGGAAGATCACCTCGATCGAATCCTTGGGCGAGGGCGACGGTGCCGTGAGGCTCGCCGGCTTCGCCGAACCGTTCTTGTCGTAGGCCGTATCGGCAATCCAGCCATCATGCAGCGCCTTGCGCCATCCGGCTTCAAAGTCGCCCTTGATCGTGGCCTTCTGCGTCTCGCGCACCGCCTCATAGGCGCTCAGCATCGGCTCGTCCAGCAGCGTCTGCAGCACCTCATGCGCCGACTTGCCGCCATATAAAGGATCGATCATCGGCTGCACCACTGAAACCGTGCCATCGTATGCCTGCGCATCCGACCACGACTCCAGGTAATGCGCAGTGGGAATATGCCAGTGAGCGATCTGCCCCGTCTCATCGACATGTGCGCCAAGATGCACCACGTCTGCGCCTTGTTGAACGCCGACGCGAAACCGAGATCGGCGGGCGCGTTATAGATCGGGTTGCTATCCAGAATCAACAGCCAGTCCACCTTGCCGGCATTCAGATCGGCAACCAGCGCCTTCACATCGCCAAGCTGATCGCTGGGCAGCGGCACTGCCGGCGCAGACGGAAACAATCACCGTCTTGCCGATATTGCCCAGCGCGCCATTGATCGCGACAGCGAGCGCGGCCACCGATTCATCCTGATAGAGACCAGGCAGCACTGCGCTCCTGCCCGCATTGGCCTTCAGATCCTTCACCAGCGAGGCCATGAACTTCTGCTGCTCGGCAGTCCACGCATACGAGGAAGCACTCACGCCTGCGACGCCCAGAGCCTTGGCCAGCTCAGCGGCAAATGCCGGAACCTCGCTTGCGCGCAGCCCCAGGCGATGCTCGGCCTTGATGCCAGTCGTGGTCGTGCTGCTTTCCACTGCGTAGAGCCGGTTCATGCCGTTTTCCGGCTTCTTGCGGCGGTCCGCATAATCGCGCACCAGCTTGTGGAAGCCCGGATACGTTGAGCCGGAAAGAAAATCCGCATCGAGCGAAACAATCACATCGGCATCGCTCAGCGCGTACTGAACATTCAGCCCCTTCGCCAGCCACGTTCCCCGCCACCGCTGGGTCATACTGCACCAGCTTTGCCTTGGGATACGCCGCCTGCACTGCCTTCCACTGCCGCGCCAGCGTGGGCGATATGATCGTGCTGCTCAGAAAGTAAATACCCGAGCCGTCCTTCGTGCCCGCAACCTTCAGCCGGAACTGCTGCGCAAACTCCGCCCAGCTCCGCTCTTCTCCGTGAAAGAGCACTTCCTTCGAGCGGTCCGGATCGTACAGGTCGAGAAGCGATCCCTGCGAAAACACATCCGACGATCCGCGGTTATACGCGTGATCGGGATTGCCATCGACCTTGATCGGACGGTATTGATCACTCTTCACCAACAGCGGAACCGCGCCGGTCACAAAGGGGTGCACGGTCGCAAAGTAGTTTGGCTTGCCCAGCACCAGGTCTTCCGGCGCCTTCACGTACGGATAAATCGCCTCATTGGGCTGCTTGGTGCAGCCGGCCAGACCGGCCAGCGCCATCGACGCGCCCATCAGCTTCATAAAGCCGCGCCGCGAAACCGGATCGATCCACTCCTGCGCCGCGCTTGGAAATTCGCGCTCTACCGCAGCCTGAAACTCCGGCGTATTCGCCAGCTCGTCTACCGAGCGCCAGTACCGCTTGCCCGTGGCACCCTTCAGCTCGTCACGCACCTCAGCCAGTGTCATCGGCGCGTCGCTCGCATCGTGGGCAGCCTTGTTCGTCTCGTTTTCCAAGGTGTTCCCTGTCTGGTTCACAATTCCCTTCATTGGCTCTCGGCTCATCGATGGCAGACCTCGCAGCTGGTCAGCTCTCGCGGAGTGCGGATGTGGTACTGCTTCTCAAGGAAATGGCCAAGATCCATCTGGTTGGTGAACTTGTGATAGGTCAGCGCAGCCGGCAGCACCGCACCGGAAACATCGCCGGCAAGACCCTTCGCCGCCATCGACGGCAGATGCAACGATGCAACCTCGGGCTGCGCGCTTTCCGGGTCTTTGGTCACGCAATTTACGCTCTGCGCCGTCGGCGTTCCGCTCTTCACGCTCTCAACCGCGCACCACACGGGACTCCCGCTCGACGGCCCACTCCAGTCCATGTTGTAGGCCTGCGCCGTCGGCCTCAGGTTCTTCGCGGGATTGCGGTGGCAATCGAGGCACCACTCCATCTGCAGCGTGTTCTGCGCATACATCAGCGGCATTGAATCCACCTTGCCGTGACAGCTCGCGCAGCCAATTCCTTTGTTCACGTGGATCTCGTGATTGAAGAAGGCAAAGTCCGGCAGATCGTGCACCTTCGTCCACACCAGCGACTGGTTCGTCGCCCAGCTGTCGCGCACCGGCTGCAGAAGCGCCGCATTGGTCCAGATCTGCGCATGGCAGTTCATGCACGTTTTTGTGGGGGGAATGCCTGCGTAGCTCGATTTCTCAACCGACACGTGGCAGTACTGGCACTGAAGACCCAGGCCCTGCACATGGTGCTTGTGGCTGAAGGGGACCGGCTGTTCCGGCCGCTGGCCCTGGCGGGTAACCCAGGGGGAGCGCTGCAACTGATCCAGCGTCACTCCAAGTGCGATCACTATCAGCCCCGTTAGAACCAGGCTCGCTCGAGCCAAAGCATTGGAGCTGCGATCAAATATCTGCGCCATGAATGCTTTCCTGCTTCATTTTCTTCGTTTCGTGTTGCAATGTGCGCGCTGTGCCGACGCTCACATACGTGCGGTTAATTTTTCAGTTCTAATGCAAAGGGAATCTGTACGTTGGTTTGATCCCGAAAGATCAATATAGCAGTCTGAAGTGGCTCAATGAGAGGGGTGCGCGCGCAAAAGTTGAAAAAATGTCTACGCGGCGGAACATTTCCATTTCGCTGAATCAACATGAGTTGTAATCGAGCTGATTGAGAGAAAAAGAAGCCCGTTTCCCCGTCGCACAGGCGCACAGAGAATGAGGAGTGGATACAAAAAAAATATCACATCGACTTCACTGCATTCCACTTCGCGGGACCGCGCAGGAGCGTTTCCACGCCGCCGTCTTTTTATTTATTGCAGAGTCAACGCTGATCTTTTCGCCCGCACAAGCATTCCATCTTCGGGGTACACTGTCCCCGCACTCAAACACAATCTATGGGAATACTCGGCCACCTGTTCTATCCCTGGAGCCTGATTCTTCAGGTCCTCGCGGTCCTGCATTTCATTCGCCGCAGACCCGACACTTATTGGCTCTACATCATCGTCTTCCTCGGTCCTCTTGGGGCCGTGGTGTACCTTTTTGTAGAGGCGTTGCCCGACGTCCACCTGCTCAATCAATCCTACAAAGGCATTGCGCGCCGCAAGCGAATCACCGCTCTTCAACTTGCAATTCGTGACAACCCCTCCGCAGGCAACTTTGAAGAGCTCGGTGAGCTCTACATGGAAGACGGCGCACTCGCCCAGGCGCGCGCGGCTTTCGACAAAGCCATTGCCGTCCGCTCTCAGACTCCTGAAACGCTTTACCATCGCGGCGTGTGCGCGATTTTCCTAGAGGATGCCGCCGCTGCGGTTCCCGATCTTGAGCAGGTTGTAACCCAAGACCCGAACCATGATTTCAATCGAGCCGCCGGATTGCTTGCGCATGCCTACGCGCTTACCGGTCAAAAGGACAAGGCAGAAGCGCTTTTTCGCAAAGTGACGATCACCTCGACGCTCTCTGAAACCTATCTCAACTTCGCCGATCTGCTGGCGTCTGAAGGACGCAGCACTGAGGCCCGTCAATGGGCACAGAAGGTTCTCGACAAGGAGCCAACCATGCCGCGCTACCTGCGCCGTCGTGAGCGGCCCTGGTCTCGCCGCGCTCGCAAGTTACTGAAGCAGCTTCCCGCCTGAACCTTCCGCTGCGCTGGCCTCTCGCTTCTTCACCTTTGCCATCGATGCTCCTCCAGCCCGTCTTATGATGGTTGCAGAGATGCGTCGAATCACGCGAATACTGGTGGCCTGCCTCCCGGCCGCCCTGGTGATAGCAGCGTCCGTGGCACACGCCGCGGCGAAGCCGCATTTCTCGCGCCCTAAAAACTTTCAGGAAACCGGCTTTCTCAACCGCACGCTCGAACTCAACAACACGGTCCACCATTTCACCGTTTACCTTCCCGAAGGCTGGCGTCACGACGATCACAAAAAGTGGCCCATCATTCTCTTTCTGCATGGCCGCGGCGAACGCGGCGCTGAAGGCATGTGGCAAACTCAGATCGGCCTGCCCGCCGCCGTGCGCGATCATCCCGAGCGCTGGCCCTTCATCATCGTCATGCCGCAGTGTCCGCAATATCGCTATTGGACCGATCCTGAAATGATGACCATGGCGATCGCCGCGCTCGATCAGGAGACCGCCGAGTTCCACGCCGACCCCGCCCGCACCTATCTCACCGGCCTCTCGCTCGGCGGCTACGGCGCATGGGAGCTCGCTCGCACCTATCCCAAACGATGGGCCGCCATCGTCATTGCCGCGGGCGGCATCTTCTGGAGCTACGCGCCGGAACGCTGGCACGACATCGCCACCCTTCCCGGCGAATATGCCCGCGCCCTCGGCCGCACACCCGTCTGGGTCTTTCACGGCAATCTCGATCCCGTCGTCCCCGTGCGCGAAGATGAAGTGCTCTACGAAGCCTTCAAGGCCAACGACGGCCACTTTCGCCTGTGGATCTACCAGGGCCTCGGCCACGACTGCTGGTTCCGCGCCTTCAACGAGCCCGATGTGCCCCGCTGGCTGCTTGCACACCACATCGATCCCAAAGAGGAGCCGCAGCCCTTCACCGAGCGCATCGTCTTTCCGCTGCATCCCCCTGCACTGCACCTGACACCCGCCCAGCTCGATACCTTCACCGGCGACTACCAGGACGAACACGGCGCTCTCGCCGTCACCGTCTTCCGCCAGGGCGAGCAGCTCTTCCAGAAAAACATGCACGGCGAAGTTTCAGAGCTTGCCGCCGAGTCTCTCTCCACCCTCTTCTATCCCAACGGCATAAGCCTCACCCGCATCGCTGTCGAGCGCGACGCTCAGGGCCGCGTTACTTCCCTCACCCTGCGCGACGACCGCCACGAAGAGCGATGGGAACGAATGAAGCCGGGTGCGCGTATCCATACACTGACCGAGTAGGTGTGGCTGAGCCGGCAGCACGGCGGCCAGATCGCAGCCGGCGCGGCAACGCTGGCCAGCCAACGCGGCATACGCCGTTGTTGTAAGGTTAGGCAGAATGCGCTCTCTTAAAGGAGCGCCGCAGCAGGAACGACGCAGCAATCCGGCCCAGGCATCCGGCCCAAAAGGAGGAGATCATGTATTGCAGCACATGTGGTCAGGCAGTAGCTCCAGGACAGCCCGTCTGTCCGCAGTGTGGCCGTCCCGTCGCCATCCCCGTTCCTCCGGTGCCCTTTCTCGACCTGCAGTTGCAGACCTACGCCAGCCGCATTCGCGCCCTCAGCATCGTCTGGTTCATCTATGGCGGCGTTACGCTGGCCTTCGGTTTCGGCGGCCTTCTCTTCGCCAATTCCTTTCTGCACCACGGCTTCGGCCCCATGGGGCGCGGCCCCTGGAATCAATTCCCACTCGGGCCCGACTTTCTCCCCGTCCTCCTGCGCTTCGCCTGGGCTATTGTGCTGATGCGCTCGGCACTCGCCTTCCTCGCCGGCTGGGGCTTGATGGAACGCACACAATGGGGCCGCATCGTGGCCATTGCCGCCGCATTCCTCTGCCTGCTCAAGATCCCCATCGGCACCGCGCTCGGCATCTGGACGCTGGTTTCTCTCCTCGGCTATCGCAACACCACGCTCTATGACCAATTAAGCCTTGAAGCTTCCGGGCAGTTACCCGGCCCAATGTCCGGCCCAATGTCCGGCCCCGCGCAAGGCCCGGGCCAGCGCATCCCTTAGGACCCGCACATAGACCCCCGCACAGCGTTACTCCGTACGCAGCGCCGTCAACGGCTCAATGCCCGCGGCGCGCTGTGCCGGCACCGCGCTCGCCGCAAGTGCCACGGCCGTTACTCCAGCCACAGCGATCAGATAGCTCGCCGCATCCAGCGGCTGCACACCATAGAGAGATGAAATCAGTGCGCGGCCTACCAGCATCGCGAAAGGCACTCCAAGCGCCACGCCAACCGCCGTCAGCGCCAGGGAATCCCTCAAAATCATCCACACCACCTGGCCGCGCCGTGCACCCATCGCCATCCGTATACCGATCTCCGCCGTTCGTCTGTTCACGCGATAAGCAAGCGTGCCATAGAGACCCGTCGCCACCAGCGTCACCGCCAGCAGGCCAAAGAATCCGGCAAGACGCGCAAACAGCATCTGGTTCGAGATGGTCATATCGTATTGCGCGCGCTGCCCCATCGGCCGGATCAGCGGCAAATTCGGATCCAACCGCTGCACAACCTTCTGCGCCGACGGCAAAATCGCCAGCGGTTCCCCCTGCACGCGCAATTCGACGTCCATTTTGCCGCTAATCGGAATCTGCGCATACATGTACCAGGCCATCGGAATCGGCTCTTCATCGATGCTGCGATATTTGTGATTCTTCACCACGCCGACGACCGTCATCTGATACCTTCCATCATCGGTGCCGATCATGTGGCCCAGCGGATTCTGATTGGGAAGAAAGCGCCGCGCAAACTCCTCGTTGATAATCCCCACGTGCGGAGAAGTTGCCGTGTCGGAGTCGCTGAAGTCGCGCCCCGCGAGCACCGGCACCCCCAGCGTCGTAAAAAATCCCGGGCCCACCTCGTTGCTGCGAACAGTGCGCGAGCCGCCTGCCGGAACATCCGGCAGTTTGCCGTCCACCATCATGGCGCTGTTATTGGACCACCCTGCTCCAAGCCGTTCGTCCATCACAGTCACGGACTCCACGCCTGGCAGCGCGCGCAACCTGCCGATCAATTCGCGGTAAAACGCTCGTCCCTGCTCAAGCGATTTGACCTCGGGCTTCACGCCAAAAACAACCAGCCCATCCACCTTCATGCCAAGCGGCGTGTTCTCGAGGTTGCGAAACGTGCGAATCAGAAGCCCCGCCGCGACTAGCAAGATCACGCAAAATGCCATCTGCAGCGCGACGACGACTCGGCCCATCCGCGATTTCCCGGCATCGGCGCTTGAAGCCGCGGCAGATGTTTTCAGCGCCAGCGAGGGAGCCGCCGAAAGCGCCATACGCAACGGAGCCACGCCGAAGAGGATCACCGCGATCGCGAGAACGCCCACCGTAGCGCGCAGAACTGTCGCATCCGGCGCCAGGCTCGATTCAATCTGCGCCCAGGCACCCAGCGCCCTGGTGGCAAAAATTGCGAAGAGCCACGCCAGCAGCCCGCCCGCCGAAACCAGCAGCAGGCTCTCCGTCAGCAGTTGCCGCAGCAGGTCGCCGCGGCCCGCGCCCAGGGCAAGCTTCATGCTGAACTCCCGCTGGCGAGCCGCATTGCGTGCCATCAGCAGCATCACCACGTTGGTCAGAGCAATCAGCAGCACCAGCCCCACCAGCCCCATCAACAGCCGCAGCGGCCTTCCGTATTGCTCCGCATATTCCGGAAATCCCTTTGCCTCGATCACGCTCAGTGTCGGCCTTATTTCCCTGGCATCGGGTTGCCCAAACCCACATACGCCGCCTGCTGAAACACCGGCTGCAACTGCGCAACCGCCTGCGCCTTGGTCACTCCGGGGTTCAGCCTTCCGATCATGCGAAGGCACCACCACGTGGGATTCGCCATATACGCCTTGCCATCTTCAAGCGCGTTGCCCCACGCATTCAGTTCCGGGCGGCTCTGCAGCGGAATCCAGAAATCCGTCGAACTGCCTGTCTCCAGGCCCTCAAAACCTCTGGCTGCAATCCCGACAATGGTGAAGCCGATTCCGTTGACATAGAGCGTCGTGCCCACCACATCGGGGTTGCGCGCTAAACGCGTCACCCAGTACCGATCGCTGATCACCGCCACCGGCGCATGATCCTTCTCGTCCCCTTCCGTAAATCCGCGTCCGCGCTGCAGCTGCACACCCAGGCCAGAAAAAAACGTGCCGCTCACCATGTCGCCCTCGGCCTCTTCCGGCTCTGCGCCATAGCGCACAGCCACTTTGTTTCCCGAGAGCGGAACGTACGCCATCACGGTCATCGCGCCTGCGTCCTTGCGCAACGCATCATAGACGGGATAAGAGAACGTATCCGTGCTGTCGATCGTGCCCGTCCCGCGCGGCGAATTCGAAGTTCGCAGGTATACCAGGCGATTGGCGTCGGCCACCGGCAACCGCCGCAGCAGCACCGCATTCATCACGCTGAAGACCGCCGTGTTCGCGCCAATCCCGAGCGCAAGCGTCAGAATCACCGTGATCGTAAATCCGGGGCTCTCAAGCAACGAGCGTACCCCAAACTTCAGATCGCGCAGCAGCATATCCAGCCGCACCCAACGGCCACGGAGATAAAAGCGCTCCCGCACCGCGCGCACATTGCCGAAGCTTCGCCGCGCCTTATAGCCGGCATCCACTTCGCTCATCCCTTCGCGGCGCAGTTCCTCGGCTTCGAGTTCGATGTGAGCTCGAATCTCTTCTTCAAAGTCCTCTGCGCTACGCTTGCGGCGAAATATGCTCATCGACTCATGCCTCCTCAGACTCTGCTAATTGGTTCGCATCCAGAATCAGGCTCACCGCACGCGTCAGCCGCCGCCACTGGCTCGTCTTCTCAAGCAACTGCTCACGCCCCTTTTCCGTCAGGGAATAGAAGCGCGCCTTACGGTTGTTTTCGCTTACGCCCCAGCGCGCACGAATCCAGTTCTTGTCTTCAAGCCGCTGCAGCGCCACATACAGCGATCCATGTTCAACCAGAAACACATCTTCTGACTGCCGTTGAATCGCACGCGCAATGCCCTGCCCGTGACACGCGCCAAATACAAGCGACTTCAGAATCAGCAGGTCCAGCGTTCCCTGCAACAGGGCAATGCGGTCGTCGTTACTCTCTCGGGTCGTCATTCTACCCAACTATGCGCGCGGCTTGGGTAGGATGTCGAACCCATAATTGCCCCGCCCGGGCCAGAGTCGAACTCCCCGGCATAATTCAGGCCGGCCCCTATCGCGTCAGAATCGATCGCTCACCGAATCCTCCGTTGCATTTCCCCAATCTGGCCCTGAACTACAATCGAGCCATGAGTTTTCCTGAAAACCGCATGCGCCGGCTGCGACGGACTGAGCCGCTGCGCGCGCTCGTCCGTGAAACTGCGCTCGACCCCGGCGACCTGATCTATCCACTCTTCATCTGCCCCGGCAAGGGCGTCCGCAACGCCATCGGCTCCATGCCCGGCGTCTTCAATCTCTCCGTGGATGAAGCCGTACGCGAAGCTGAAGAAGCCGCAAGCCTCGGCCTGGGCGGCCTTCTGCTCTTCGGTCTGCCCGACTCCAAAGACGAGCAGGCCTCGGGCGCCTGGGACGAAAACGGAATCGTGCAGCAGGGTCTGCGCGCCATCAGGCAATCCGCCGCTGCGCAAAAGCTCGTGCTCATCGCCGACGTCTGCCTCTGCGAATACACCAGCCACGGCCACTGCGGCATCGTGCAACAGACCGCCTCCGGCTTCGAGGTCGAAAACGATTCGTCACTCGATCTGCTCGCCCGCACAGCCGCGAGCCTCGCCCACGCCGGCGCCGATATCGTTGCACCCAGCGACATGATGGACGGCCGCGTCGCCGCCATTCGCCGCGCGCTCGACGATCGACGGCCTCGCACAGACGCCCATCCTCAGCTACGCGTCAAAATTTGCATCCGCCTTCTACGGGCCTTTCCGCGAAGCCGCCGACTCCGCTCCGCAATTCGGCGATCGACGCGGCTACCAGATGGACGGCGCCAATCCCCGCGAAGCGATGCGCGAAATCGAGCTCGACCTCGCCGAAGGCGCCGACATGATCCTCATGAAGCCCGCCATGCCCTACCTCGACATCGTGCGCGCCGCGCGCGAGCGCTTCGACGTTCCCATCGGCGCCTACCAGGTCTCCGGCGAATACTCCATGCTGCAGGCCGCCTTCGCCAAAGGCTGGCTCGAGAAAGATCGCACCATGCTCGAGTCGCTCCTCGGCATTCGCCGCGCCGGCGCCGACTTCATCGTCACTTACTTCGCCAAAGACGCCGCAAAACTGCTCGCCTGATCCACAATCGCCGCGCTGCCTTCGCAGTCTCGTGAACGCGTCGGCCGCTGTATGCTGAAAACTCCGACCGGGGCCTCCAATGACTGCGCTCGAGATTCTCAGCATCCTCTTCATTACGGCCGCGGTCTTCGGACTGATAAGCCGCCGCTGGTTCAGGCTTCCGGCCTCGATCGGCACGATGCTGCTTACCGCGCTCGTCTCCGGTGGTCTCACGGCTTTCGCCGGCGTGGTGCCGGGCATTCATCAGTGGGCCTCGAACCTTGTCCTCGAAATCAACTTCGAAAACCTCATCCTGCATGGCATGCTTCCGCTTCTGCTCTTCGGTGGAGCATTCCTGCTCGACATCGAGATGCTCGCCCGCGAAAAACTTGTCGTCGCTCTTCTCTCGATCGTCGGCACCGTCCTCTCGTTTGCGCTGGTCGCCCTGCTCATGCAAGTCTTCAGCGGCGGCCGCATTCCCTGGATTGAATGCCTCATCTTCGGCGCGCTCATCGCGCCTACTGACCCCATCGCCGTCCTCGAAATGCTTCGCCGCGCAAACGCTCCCGTCCGCATCCAGGCGCAGCTCGCCGGTGAATCGCTCTTCAATGACGGACTCGGCGCAGTCATCTTCATCACCATGCTTGCAGTAGCCAACGGGCATGAGCCAACCGCCTGGCACATCGGCGGCCTGCTGCTCGTCCAAGCCGGTGGCGGCATCGTGATCGGCCTCCTCGCCGCCTGGTGCGCTTCACGCCTGATGCGCCTGTGCGATGCCTTTCAGGTCGATATCCTCTTTACGGTCGCACTTGCCCTGGGCGGCTACGCTATTGCTGAAATACTCAAAGTCTCCGCACCTCTTGAGGCGGTCGTCGCCGGAATCGCTCTGCGCTACTTCAATCGCTCGGCACGCGCGGAAACCATCGCACACGACCTTCTCGATCGCTTCTGGGAAGTTATCGACGAAGTGCGAGAACTCGATCCTCTTCGTTGTGATTGGTCTGCGAGGCAATCGCCATCCGCCTCGACTCAACCACATTGCAAGCGGGTCTTACCGCCATCGTCTCCGTCAATGTCGTCCGCCTGGCGATCGTGACTCTCCTGTTGTGGGTTGCGCGTCTGGTTCGGCCCAGCCAGCGCAGTTCCATCTTCACGCTCACTTGGGGAGGCCTGCGTGGTGGCCTCTCCATCGCGCTGGCTCTCTCGGTACCTGACGCCCTCGGGCGTTCCTGGATGCTCGGCGCTACTTATATGGTCGTCTTCTTCTCGATCGTCCTGCAGGGCGGTTCAATGGATTGGATTCTCCGCCGCCAAAGATCCCAGGCAAAAGCCGGCGCCGACTTCTAACGCAGCATCGCGCCTGCCTCCATAAAATCCCTTTGCGCCGCGCGGCTTCTATGGTCTTCTAGCCTCACCTACCTATGCTCAAACGGCTCGAACGCTATTTTGAATTCGCCCACCTGGGCACCAACTGGCGCACTGAGATTCTGGCCGGCGTCACGACCTTCCTCACGATGGCCTACATCGTGCTCGTCAACCCTGCCATCCTTGCCGCCGCCGGCATTCCCCTCCCCGCCGTCACCGCCGCCACCTGTCTTTCGGCTGCCTTCGGCTCCATTCTCATGGGTGTCGTCGCCCGTTACCCCATCGCGCTCGCGCCCGGCATGGGCCTCAATGCCTACTTCACCTACACCGTTTGCCTCAAGATGCACATTCCCTGGCAGACCGCCCTCGGCGCCGTCTTTCTCTCGGGGGCGATTTTTCTCGCGCTCACCGCTGCCGGCATCCGCCAGATGATCCTGCGCTCCATTCCGCATGAACTGTATGCCGCCGTAGCCAGCGGCATCGGCCTCTTCATCGCCTTCATCGGCTTTCGCAACGCGGGCCTCATCGTCAGCGACCCCGCCACGCTCGTCGGCATAGGCAATATTCGCAACCCCACCACCGCGCTGGCGCTCTTCGGTCTCATGCTCATGGTCGCGCTTGAAGTCAAAAAAATCCGCGGAGCCATCCTCATCGGCGTGCTCGTCACCACCGGCATCGCCTGGGCCTTCGGCCTGGTTCATTGGACGCCGATGGGCGGCGGCATCCACGCCCTCGCCGCCACCGCCTTCCAGCTCGATATCCGCGGCGCGCTCAACAAGGGCCTGCTTGAAATCATCTTCGTCTTCTTCTTCGTCGACCTCTTTGACAACCTCGGCACCCTCGTCGCCGTCACCAAGCGCGCCGGCCTCATCTCCGCCGATCACTCCATTCCCCGCCTCAACCGCATCCTCTTCGCCGACGCCACCGCCACCGTCTTCGGCTCCATGGTCGGCACCTCAACCGTCACCAGCTACGTTGAATCCACCGCAGGCGTCGCCGCAGGAGGCCGCTCCGGCGTCACCGCCATCGTTACCGGAACCCTCTTTCTGCTCGCCGTCGTAGCCTCGCCCTTCGTCGGCGTTGTTCCTTCAGCGGCCACCGCGCCCGCGCTTATTCTCGTCGGCTCCATGATGCTCGCCACCATCACTGAAATCCGTTGGACCGAGCCTCTCGTCGCCGTTCCCGCATTTCTTACGCTCATCCTCATCCCGCTCACCTACTCCATCGCCAACGGCCTCGGCTTCGGCATCATCGCCTGGGCCGTGCTGCATCTGGCCACCGGCAACTACCGACGCCAGGACTGGCTGCTCTACACCCTTGCTGTCCTCTTCCTTCTCCGCTTCGTCTATCTGGGGGCGAGCTAGTGCTAGCGAGAGTACTCAAGATGCTTCGATCACTCGGAGAGAGAGTGCCCCATCAATTCCCGCGCATCGCGAGACTTCTTGTCTCGCTTGCCTTTCTCTCACCATCCGCACACGCCGCCGACACCTACCGCGTCCTGCACACCTACCCGCACGATGCGCGAGCGTTCACCCAGGGCCTCATCGCCATCGACGGCAATCTCTACGAGAGCACCGGCCTCAACAATCACTCCTCGCTGCGCAAGGAAGACGTCGAAACCGGCCGCATCCTGCAATTTCTTCCCGTCGCCGACAAGTACTTTGCCGAAGGCCTCACCGACTGGGGCAACACCCTCATCCAGCTCACCTGGCAATCGCACATCGCCTTTGTCTACGACCGCGCAACCTTTCGCCTGCTGCGCACCTTCCACTACGACGGCGAAGGCTGGGGCCTCACTCACGACACTAAGAACCTCATCCTCAGCGATGGCTCCGCGACGCTGCGCTTCCTCGATCCCGCCACCTTCAAAGAAACCCGCCGCATCACGGTCAAGGACCACGGCAAGCCCGTCACCGAGCTCAATGAGCTTGAATTCATTCATGGCGAAATCTACGCCAACATCTGGCACTCTGACCGCATCGCGCGCATCTCTCCCGCCACCGGCGCAGTCCTCGGCTGGATCGATCTCTCCGGCCTCAAGCCATTCGCCGTGCGGTCCAACCCGGAAGCCGTGCTCAACGGCATCGCCTACGACGCCGTGCACGATCGCCTCTACGTCACCGGCAAGCTCTGGCCCAGTCTCTTCGAAATCAAAATCATTCCAGCCCCACGCCACACCGGTAAATCGTGACGCTCAAGTGGCCCGAAGGTTGACCGCCCTCACCTCGAAGGTTTATCAGTAGCTGTCTCACAAAACAGCCATGGAAAACCGCCGAACCGTTCTCAAGTACATTGCAGGATCAGTGGGCGCCACAGCCTGTGGCCTCGAAGCTCTCGAAGCCTTCGCGCGCGGCCTCGGCGACTCCGCCACCGACAGCAGCAAGCCCAACATCGTCTGCATCGTTGGCGAGGGCCTGCGCGCGGACGAGCTTTCCTCCACCGGCAACAAGCTCATCAAGACGCCGAACATGGACCGCATCGGCCACGAAGGATGCACCTTTTCCAACGCATTCGTCGTCAATGCGCTCTGCCTGCCCGCGCGCGCCACGCTGCTCACCGGCATGTACTCGCACACCACCGGCGCCGTTTCCAACGTCGAAGGCAAAATTCCCGCAAAGTTCCCTCTCGTCTCTGATCTGCTGCAACAGGGCGGCTATGAAACCGCATTCCTCGGCAAGTCGCACATCGTCGGCGCGCTCATGGAGCACAAGTGGGACTACTACTTCGGCTTCGTTGGCCAGGCCGACTATTACCGCCCCGTCATCACTGAAGGCGTTCGCGGCGAATACGGCAAGCCGAAGCTCTACGAAGGCGAATACGTTGACACGCTGCTCACGCGCAAGGCCGTCGAATGGCTTGCGCAGCCGCGCACCAAACCCTTCGTTCTCTTCCTCTGGTTCTACGCGCCCCACTCGCCCTTCTACCGGCCCAAGGATCTCGTCAACGACCTCAACGGCGTCGCAATTCCCAAACCCGCCAGCTTCGACGAGGACCTCAAAGGCTATCCCGGCAAGCCGCGCGGCGTCGCCGAAGCCGACAACAAGGTCGGCTACTCTGAAGTCTTCAGCGACGATCCCCGCTCGCTTGAAGAGCTGGTCAAGGATCACTACGTCGGCGTCGAAGACAACGACCGCAACGTCGGCGCTATCTGGAAGGAGCTCGAACGCCAGAAGATCGCCGCCTCAACCGCCATGCTGCTCAGTTCCGATCACGGCTTCTTCCTCGGCGAGCATCACTTTTACGACAAGCGCCTCATGTACGAGCCATCGATCCGCGTGCCTATGATCGTCAGCGTTCCGGGGCGCGTCCCGCCGGGAACCCGGTCCGACGCCATGGTGCTCAACCTCGACGTCGCGCCCACGCTGCTCGATATCGCCGGCCTCCCCATTCCCGCCGAGATGCAGGGCAAAAGCATGC
This sequence comes from uncultured Acidobacteriaceae bacterium, assembly GCA_963839215.1. Lineage (GTDB taxonomy): Bacteria > Acidobacteriota > Terriglobia > Terriglobales > Acidobacteriaceae > Telmatobacter. The sequence continues at coordinate 761,484 of CAWITZ010000006.1, forward strand.
TCCCGCTCGCCGAAGGCAAAAAAGTCGACTGGCGCAAGGACTGGCTCTACGAGTACTACGAGTATCCCGGCTTTGAAAACGTGCCGCCCTGCCGCGGCGTCCGCACCCAGCGCTACAAGCTCATTCACTACTTCACTCGAGCCAGAAGCCTTCGAGCTCTACGATCTTGAGAAAGATCCCGGCGAGATGAATAATCTCTACGGCAAGTCTGGCTACGACGAGATCACCGCGCACCTCAAGGAGCGACTCGCCGCTCTGCGCGCCGAAACCAACGACACTTACCAGTACAAGCCATCGGGATTCCCGAAACACTTCGACCTCGGCGCGACTTCCGAAGCCGGCATCGTGCACCGCGATAAGTAGCCTCTGCCATCTGATCTCAGCGAAGCGACCCGCATTTCCGCGCTGACTACTGACCACTGACTACGACCACTACTCTCCCCGTGTCATCCTGAGCGGAGCGCGCCTGGGGCCCCGCGTGCGATGCAATCGCCCGTGGGGTAAGCGACGCGAAGGACCTGCATTTCGCAAAGCATCAATCCCCACCCAGCCAGCGTGCCCCATCCATGCAAAGCATGGGTGGGAAAGCAACAACCCAGCCCCTAACTTCACCAGAGCTCGCCCAAATTACCCCGTGTCATCCTGAGCGGAGCACGCCTGGGGCCCCGCGTGCGATGCAATCGCGCGGAGGGGTAAGCGACGCGAAGGACCTGCATATGCGCTCCTTCCCTGTCCGTTTTCGAACACCCGCCTCTGCATACGGACACGCCTCGAGCTCGCATCCGGACACATCCACAAGAAAATCAATAACCTGGACCAGGTAGGATTGGTTCGCGAATTGCTGCAAAGTTACCCTAGGATTCGATCGAGCCCCACTGTCTTTGGAGAACTGCGATGAATGTTCTGATCCAGGATCTGCGCTTCGCCTTTCGGCAGATGGCCCGAAGGCCCGGCTTCACCGCCGTTGTCGTGCTCACCATGGCTCTCGGCATCGGAGCCAACGCCGCCATCTTTAGTGTGCTCGACGCTGTGCTGCTCAAGCCCCTCCCCTACCGCCAGCCTGAAGGCCTCGTCAAGCTCTGGACGCGCTTCACGGGCATCGGCATGCCCAACGATCAGAACTGGGTTTCCCCTCCCGAGTTCCGCGACATTCAGCAGCTCAATCGCAGTTTCAGCGATCTCGCGGCCATCGCTTCCGGGTCGATCAACCTCGGTGTCAAAGGCAGTCCTCAACGCGTCGTCGGCGCATCGGTCTCTCCCAGCCTTTTCCCCATGCTTGGCGTGCAGCCGCTCATCGGCAGAACCTTCCTTCCTGAAGAATCGCAGCCAGGCCGCGATCACGAGGTGATTCTCAGCTACGGTTTGTGGCGTCGCGTCTTCGGCGGCAATCGGAACGTGCTTGGCAGCACTATCGACATCGACGGCGTTCCAATGTCCGTCGTGGGCGTCATGCCCAAAGGATTCGACTACCCGCAGGAATCTGAAATCTGGGGGCCACTCGCCTTCGGTCCCAATGACCTCAGCGAAAACAGCCGCGGCGGCCACGGCCTTGAGGTTCTGGCGCGTATCCGTCCCGGCCTCTCGCTCGCCCAGGTCCGGTCCGACATGGATCGCGTCGGCAAAACAATGATCGATCAGCACCGCTCCTACCCCTACCAGAAATTCGGTTTTGCCCTCATCCTACATCCCCTTCTCGATGAGACTGTCTCCGACATCAAGCCCACGCTCTTTATCCTGATGAGCGCCGTCGCCCTCGTCCTTCTTATTGCCTGCGCCAACGTCGCAAACATGCTGCTCGCGCGCTCCACTGAGCGCCAGCAGGAGATGGAAACGCGCATGGCCCTTGGAGCCACCAGTTCTCGCCTGGCGCGCCAGTTGCTCACCGAGAGCATTGTCCTCGCACTTGCCGGGGGCGCCATCGGGCTCGCCATCACCCCGTGGATTCTCCGCGGGCTCGCCAGTATCGCCAGCCAGTCGCTGCCGCGTGCAATACAGACGGCCGTCGACAGCAAGACCCTCATCGTCATCACCCTTGTCGCCATCGCCACTGGAATCCTCTTCGGCGTCGCTCCCGCAATGCAGGTCAGCCGCAAGAGACACTTCGACAGGCTCAAAGGCAATCGCAGCACCGAGGGCCGCAAGCCGAAGCGGTTGCGCAACATCGTCGTCATCTGCGAGACCGCCTTTTCGCTGTTGCTCATCGCCGGCGTCGGCTTGCTGTTCAGGAGCTTCGAGCAGATTCTCAAAGTCGATCCCGGTTTTCGTCCCCAGGGAGTGCTGACCCTGCGCGTCAGCCTCCCCGATGCCGCCTACAACAAGCCCGAACAGATTCGCGGCTTCTATAACGAGCTGCTCGACCGCGTGCAGAGGCTGCCCGGCGTCCAGTCCGCGGGAGCCGTCTCCCAACTGCCGTTGGGCGGCCTCAGCAGCTCCGGCACCACCACCATCGACTCGCAATCCGTACCGCCCGAAGACACCACTCCTGAAGCCGATCAGCGCGTCGTCACGCCGGACTACTTCAAAGCCATGGGCATTTCCCTCGTGCGCGGCCGCTACTTCGAGCCGCGCGACACCGCCGATGCGCCACCGGTCGCCATCGTTGACGAGACCCTCGCCCAGACCTACTGGCCAAGCCAGGACCCCATTGGCAAGCGCCTGCACATGGGAGGCCTTCAGTCCAAAGCTCCCTGGAGCACCGTCGTCGGCGTAGTCCGCCAGGTGCGCAATCGCACTCTCGAGGCGCGCTCGCGCGTCGAGGTCTACTGGCCTCTGAACCAGCAGCCATCCACCGGAATGACTCTCGCCGTTCTCGCATCGGGAGATCCAAAGAACCTTGCGCCGACAATTCAACGTGAAGTCGCGGCCATCGATCCCAACCTGCCCGTCTACCACGTTCGCACCATGACCGACGTGATGGGTGAGTCGCTGCAGCGCCGGCGCCTGGCCCTCATTCTGCTGGCGGGCTTCGCCGCTCTCGCTCTCTTGCTTGCTTCTCTCGGCGTCTACGGCGTCACATCCTACGGCGTCGCACAGCGCCAGGCCGAGATAGGCTTGCGCATGGCCCTCGGCGCTAACCGGGCTCAGGTTCTCGCCATGCTCGTTCGCGGCGGCCTTGCCACCATCGCCGCCGGAGTAAGCGCCGGCGTCGTGTTGGCCCTCATCCTCACACGACTGATGAGCGGCTTCCTCTTTGCCGTTCGAGCGTACGACCCGCTCGCGCTCGGCGGAGCCGCGCTTCTTCTCGCCGTAGCCGCCCTGGTCGCAATCCTCATCCCCGCGCGTCGCGCCACCAAAATCAATCCCGTCGTCGCTCTACGCTGTGACTGAGTGCGCCCGTTATCACCCACGCTGCGATGCACCGCGCAATGCGCATCGCAAACTTCAGTGATACCCGCTACCGGATTTTTTTGCGCATTATTTCAACAATGAATTCCGACTGATCTAGTCGCATCTCCCACGCAGAGCGCTTGTAGAACCGCCTCATTGCTCCACGTGGAGCAATTTCGTGTTCTGTAAATCATCCGCGTAAGCAAAACAGTGCTCCACGTGGAGCATTCTTCTGCGTGCCCACTGACCACTCTTCCCTAACCGCTTCGTCCGCTGACTTGCTGCCCCGTTGACTTCCCAGCATTGCTCCACGTGGAGCAAATGCCACCGCCATGAACTCATAGACCTGCGAACTATGAACTATGAACTGTCTTTTTGCTCCACGTGGAGCATTCCACGCTGTTAGGAGCTGTTGCTACGCGCTGCCGTTACGAATTGAGAACCGCTTCGCCGCTTTGCGAAGAATTAACTTCCGTTCCGCTAAAGTTGGGATTGAGCCCTGTCACCTGGCAAACGGCTTTGGTCAGGCGCGCTTCCCCGGGCCGCCGCAACTTGTGCGTCGCCGGCGTGTAGAAGTGCTCGATGGATTCAACCAGATAGGCGCCCGGAAGAAACTCGCTCTGCGCACCCACTCCCTGCCCTGGCAGCAGAATCACGTCGCCGGCCTTCGGCAGAGAGTGCAGCGTCTCCAGCGGAACAATATTGATGCAGGTGCCGTCGCCGGAGACAAACTCCAGGCAATTGCGCAGGTGGATTGTGCCTTCGCAAACCTGCTGCACCTCGACCCTGACTTTGTGCGCCTGATAGATGGCCGCAAGCACAGCGGGCAGCCCGATCAACAGGCCAAGAATGCTCGCAATCGAGCCCAGATGGTCGAGCACTGCAGGGGACACGGAGTTCTCCTCATCGTAGGAAATTTTGCCGGGACCTTGTTCAGAATGCTTGTGGTTCTGATTGCTTGTGGACGAAAACGAAGAGTGAGTCCAGGGAGTAGAGACATCCTAACGTCAAGGTGCCGAAATTCGAATCAGGATCGCATAAAGAAAAAGCCCCGGCCGAAACCGGGGCTCTTCTGCTTTCTTCGATCGAGGCTTAGTAGCGGTAGAACTCGGGCTTGTACGGTCCCTCCACCGGCACACCGATGTAGTCGGCCTGCGTCTTCGAAAGGGTGGTCAGCTTTACGCCGATCTTCGCAAGATGCAGCCGCGCCACTTCTTCGTCCAGCTTCTTGGGCAGCGTATAGACATTCACCTTGTAAGTGTCCTTGTTCTTCCACAGATCGAGTTGCGCCAGCGTCTGGTTGGCAAAACTGTTCGACATGACGAAGCTCGGATGACCCGTCGCGCAGCCCAGGTTCACCAGGCGCCCTTCAGCGAGAATGAAAATGCCGTGCCCGTCCGGGAAGGTGTAGAAGTCAACCTGCGGCTTGATGGTCAGCTTTTCCACGCCCTTTTCCCCGTTGACCCGGTCCATCTGGATCTCGTTGTCGAAGTGGCCGATGTTGCAGACAATCGCCTGGTCCTTCATCTTCTTCATGTGCTCGAGGGTGATGATGTCCACGTTGCCGGTGCAGGTCACGTAGATATCGCCGCGACCGAGCGTGTCCTCAACCGTGGTGACTTCGAAGCCCTCCATCGCCGCCTGCAGCGCGTTGATGGGGTCAACTTCCGTCACGATCACGCGAGCGCCCATGCCGCGCAGCGAGTGCGCGCAACCCTTGCCAACATCGCCGTAGCCGCAAACCACGGCCACTTTGCCGGCAACCATCACGTCAGTGGCGCGCTTGATGCCGTCGGCCAGGGACTCGCGGCAGCCGTAGAGGTTGTCGAACTTCGACTTGGTCACCGAGTCGTTCACGTTGATCGCCGGAACCAGCAGCTTGCCCAGTTCCATCATCTTGTAGAGCCGATGCACGCCGGTCGTGGTCTCTTCGCTCACGCCGCGCCATTCCTTCACAACCTTGTGCCAGTGCTGCGGATCTTCGGCGTAGACGCGCTTCAACAGATCCTTGATCACCTGCTCTTCGTGGTTGCCCGAGGCGCTGTCGACCCACTTGTCGCCCTCTTCAAGCTCATAGCCCTTGTGGATCAGCAGGGTCACGTCGCCGCCGTCATCTACAACCAGCTGCGGTCCCTTGCCGCCCTTGTGCGCAAGCGCGCGCCAGGTGCATTCCCAATACTCTTCAAGCGACTCGCCCTTCCACGCAAAAACGGGCACCTGGCTGGCTGCAATCGCCGCCGCTGCGTGATCCTGCGTCGAAAAGATGTTGCAGCTTGCCCAGCGCACATCGGCGCCAAGGCTGGTGAGCGTCTCAATCAGCACTGCCGTCTGGATGGTCATGTGCAGCGAGCCGGTGATGCGCACGCCGGCCAGAGGCTTCGCGGCCGCGTACTTGTTTCGGATCGCCATGAGGCCGGGCATTTCGTGCTCGGCGATTGCGATCTCCTTACGGCCCCACTCGGCCAGCGCAAGGTCAGCGACCTTGTAATCCTGTGCGATTTCGACTGCTGTTGCCATCAAAGCTCTCCTCACATCGTTCTATCGTGATATGTTGATATGTAACAGAAACTCGCTATGCCGTCAATCGTCAAAATCCTGCGCGCCGCAGCCGAACCCAACCGGCTCCGTATCCTGCTTCTTTTAAAGGAGGAGGAGCTTTCTGTGGCAGAGCTGCAGGAGATTCTGGTGATGGGCCAAAGCACCATCTCGACGCACCTTTCGCAGCTCAAGCGGGCGGGACTGGTGGAAGACAGGCGGACCGGCAAGAACAACCTCTACCGGTTTGGCACCTCCGGCGCGGGAGAGGTTTTGAACGAAATGCTCAGCCACGCGAGGCGCGAGATTCCCGAGGTATCGAGCGATCAGGCCGCGAGGCACCGCGTGGTGAAGAAGCGGCAGGAGCGGATGCGGATCTTCTTCGACAGCATGGCCGGGCGCCTGGGCAGGGACTACGTGCCGGGCAAATCCTGGCGCAGTATTGCCGAGGCGCTGCTCCGCCTGCTGCCGCCGATGGAGGTTGCCGACCTGGGCGCGGGCGATGGGAGCTTCGCTCTGCTGCTTTCGCGGAGCGCGACGAAAGTCATCGCCGTCGATGCCTCGGCAAAGATGATCGAGGTGGGGCGCGAGCAGATAAAGCGCCAGGGTGCGGGAAATGTCGAGTTCCGGTTGGGCGATTTTGAGGAAGTGCCGATCGCCGAGGCGGCCGTGGATCTTGTGTTTTTTTCGCAGTCGCTGCACCACGCGCTGCACCCGGAGCGGGCACTGCAGGAGGCGCACCGGATTCTGCGGCCCGGCGGCCGTGTGGTGATTCTCGACCTCGCGAAGCACCGCTTTGAAGAAGCGCGCGAAATGTATGCCGATGAGTGGCTGGGCTTCAGCGAAGCGGAAGTGGAAGCGATGCTCGAAAAGGCCGGCTTCGACGCGGTGCAGGCATCCATCGTCGACAAGGAGACCGAGACGCCGCAGTTTCAGACGCTGCTGGCCGTTGGGCAGAAGGGGTGAAGGACGGTGCCAGTTCGCGCCTTTTGTGAGGCACTCAAGTAAGCCAGGTAGCTTTCCGCGTAAACAACACTTCAGCGTCGAGGGCTCGGCCGTTCGTTGAAGCCGCGGCCGGCGAGGATCATGGGGATGCACCGTTCGGTCCGGGCCTCGCGGGTTTTCGCCTGTTGGGCGGCGGCGATGTGGAGTGCATAGGACTTCCTTCGCCCGGGCGTGAGCTGTTCAAAGGCCGCTTTGAGCGTCGCGTTGGCCTTGAGCGCGACCTGCAATTCATCGGGGATGGCAAGTTTTGAAGGGTGGGCTCGCTTTACCGTTTTACCGGACTCGGCGAGTGCGATGGCATCGTCGAGATAGCTTTTGAGAGAAGACTTGAGCGCCGTGATCTCCCGGACAGAGGTGAACTTGATCCATCGCGCGGCCTGAGTGTGCTGGCCGACGCGTTGAAGAATGCGGGCGGGATCCTTGAGCAGAGCGCCCTGGAAGAAGGAGAGCGCGCAGGACTCCTTGAGCGGAATAAGGATGACGACGTTTTTGCCGAAGGCGGTGAAGCAGGGCTTGCCCCACTTGGTTTCTTCAGTGAGGTCGCAGCGGATGGCAATCGTTCGCAGCTTATCGATTTCACGCTGCCACTTGTCTGCATAAGGAACCTGCATGGTCTCTGCCTCCCCCAAGGAGCCGAATCATCCTGTTTGCAACTGAACAAAACCCAGTGTAGTGCCAGAGAGCAAGTATCTTTTCTTCGCTGGCTTTGGCTTTCGAGATACTCGTATGACCACGCCGCTTTGATGCTCTCATAAGAACTGAAACATCGCAGGTATCGGACGCGGCTGGCGATGGGCGCCCAGAACAGCCATTGATCGCCCCCTTTTCTACCCTGCCGGCTTCTATTCGTTCAAAAAATCAGGAAACGATGTAGAGAACAGCGCGACAGCTCCGACTACTGCATGAAAGAAGGAAGTGGCGGCAAAGGTAGCCGGCACCGATCAGGCGGGAGGACGAGGATGGACACTGTTACGAGACTGACACGGCGGAGCTTCACCGTTTCCGCACTCTCGGCCGCGGCAATAGCAGCGCTGCCGGGCAGGGCAGGCGCACAACCACCTAAATCAGGAGAAGAAGCAATGACGAGTTTGACGTCGTATCTTTTGTTTGACGGAACGTGCCATGAGGCGATGGAGTTCTACCGGTCGTGCTTTGGCGGAGAATTGACGGCAACCAAGGTGAAGGATTCCCCCGCGAAAGATCACATGCCGGCATTTCAGCAGGAGAAGATTGTGAATGCCCGGCTTAAAAGCAAGGGCATCGACCTTTCGGCGTCGGACTGGCTGCGGCCGGACGAAACTGCAATCCGCGGCAACACCGTTTGCCTTTATCTGAGTGGGGGAACCTTTGATGAGCTGAAGACTCTGTTTGCACGGCTCTCGGAAGGTGCGAACGTGACCGATCCGTTGACCGAGCAATTTTTTGGAGCGTATGGCGCGTTGAACGATCGCTTTGGTGTGCGCTGGATGTTCCAGTCGAACAAGCAGGCCTAGAGACAAGCAGGCCTGGAGACAAGCAGACTTAGGGAAACTCTTCACCAGGCGACACAAGGGAGCGGCAGGGATGAAATACATTTTGTTGATGAGTGGCACGAAGGCCGGTGTTGGAGGCTACGAAGCGTGGTCGCGCGAGGACGCCGCCCGCCACATGGCGGCACTGCGCGATGTGGTGAAAGAGACGACCGAGACCGGCGAGTTTGTGGCGACGCAGGGGCTGGCGCAGCCGGGTGAAGCGAAGCTGGTGCGCGGGGAAAAGAACGGGTTGCCGGTGACGGACGGAATCTTCCCCGAGGCAAAGGAGTTTCTGCTGGGCTACTGGATTGTGGACGTGGCTAGCTCAGAGCGGGCTTATGCCATCGCCGGCAGGATCTCTGCCGCGCCGGGACCTGGAGGCGTGCCTACAAACATGCCGATTGAAGTGCGGCAGTTCGCGTTTTTCGCTGAACAGAACGGCGGACAATAGCGCGGGAGATGATGTAACGGACGACGATGACGGACCAGTCAGGCGCGATGCGAAGACCATGGACGGCTGCAACCGAGCAGTCGCTGAGGGAAGTTGCGCCGCAGGTCCTGGGCATCATCACGCGCCGCTTTCGCGACTTTGATTCCGCTGAAGACGCCGTGCAGGAAGCGATGCTGGCGGCCTTTACGCAATGGCCGCGAGAAGGCGTTCCGGAGAATCCGCGGGCATGGCTGATCCACGTGGCAACCCGGCGCATGGCGGACCAGGCACGCAGCGAAATTGCCCGCCGCAATCGGGAGAGCGCGGTCGCGCCCGAGGAAGAAGCGACGATGCCCTTCGACGAAACCGCGTGCGAGATGGATGCCGGCGATACGCTGATTCTGCTTTTCATGTGCTGTCATCCCGCGCTGACAACGTCCTCGGCAATTGCGCTGACGCTACGCGCGGTGGGTGGCCTGACAACGGCGGAGATTGCGAACGCCTTTTTGGTTCCTGAGGCAACGATGGCACAGCGCATCAGCCGAGCCAAACAGACAATTAAGACTTCCGAAGTGCCGTTTGGCATGCCTTCTGCCAAAGAGCGCGCAGAGCGGTTGCCCGCCGTGCTGCACGTCCTGTACCTGATTTTCAATGAAGGCTACGCGAGCAGTGTTGGCAAGGAATTGCAGCGGCTCGACCTGGCGCGGGAAGCGATACGACTGACGCGAGGCACGCGGGCGCTGCTGCCGGAAAACGCAGAGGTGGCAGGGCTGCTGGCGCTGATGCTGCTGACCGATGCGCGGCGCGCCGCGCGCACTGGGCCGGGAGAAGAGCTGATTTCGCTGGACAAGCAGGATCGCTCGCTCTGGGATCGCGAAGAGATTGCGGAGGGCCAGCAATTGCTAACTGCGGCGCTGGCGCAGGGAGCGGTTGGGCTGTACCAGTTGCAGGCGGCGATTGCCGCCGTGCACGACGAGGCAGCGCGAGCGGAGGAGACGGACTGGCCGCAGATTCTGGCGCTTTATGAGTTGCTGATGCGTGTCTCTCCGGGGCCGATGGTGACGCTGAACCATGCGGTTGCGGCGGCAATGGTGCATGGACCGGCGCGCGGGCTCGAGTTGCTGAAAACGCTTGATGGCGATGATCGTCTTGCGGAGCACTATCGTCTCGATGCGGTGCGCGGACACCTTTACGAAATGCTGGGGGAGCGCGTGAAAGCCGTGGAGCACTACCGGGCCGCCGCCAGCAGGACGACAAGTCTGCCGGAACAGAATTACCTGATGACGCAGGTGGCGCGGCTTGAGGAAAAGGCCGCGGGCTGAGTGCGGCGGTGCCAGGGTAGCTCCTGCTGGTCAGCGTGCGTCGAATCCACTGCGGTAACATCCAATGAAGACCAGCGATGAAGAGTGCAGGCGCAAAGTCAGGACAGAAGAGCGTTCAGTCAAAAGTCCCCCGGCTGAGCCGCGCGCGGCGGACCGCGATGCTGAAGGCTCTGGCCGATCCGCACCGATTCCATCTGGTGGAGCAGATTGCCAATGCCGGTTGCCCGCTGGGGTGCGCGCAGGCGCGGGCATCGCTGCCGATAGCGCCGGCGACGCTCTCGCACCACATCAAGGAACTCGAAACGGCTGGGATCATCAAGGTTGAGCGAGCGGGGAAGTTTCACTTTCTTTCGCTGCGGCCTGGCGTGCTTGAGGCGCTAATGGCCACATTCGACAGCCTGATCAGGCCGGCCTGCACGAAGGGCTGACGAGCATCCACGAAGATTTCAACAGGCTTTCTGAATCTATTCGGCGCGCTCGCAATCAATTCGATAGTTGTCGAAATGTCGAAGTAATGACACGGCGATATGAGGAGCAGAGAGATGAGTGACCTGAAGGGTAAAGTGGCGTTGGTAACGGGGGCATCGAAGGGCATAGGCGCAGAAATCGCCCTGGAACTGGCGGCGCGTGGCGCGGCGGTGGCGGTGAATTACTCCAGCGGCAAGGATGGCGCGGAGAAGATTGTGGACGAGATTACGAAAGCAGGTGGTAAGGCCATTGCAGTGCAGGCGAACCTCGGCGACCCAGACTCAATCGGGCCGCTGGTTCAAAAAACGGCGAAGGCGCTTGGACCGATCAACATCCTGGTGAACAACGCGGGGATCTACGAATTCGGACCGATCGAGGCGGTGACGCCGGAGCATTTTCACAAGCAGTTCAACGTGAACGTGCTGGGGCTGCTGCTAACGACGCAGGAGACGCTGAAGCATTTTGATCCGAAAGGCGGCAGCGTGATCAACATTGGATCGGTTGCGGCAGCAGGCGTGCCGGCGGCCTCGGTTTACAGCGCAACAAAGGGGGCGCTGGATTCGATCACGGTCTCGCTCTCGCAGGAGCTGGGACCGCGGAAGATTCGCGTGAACTCGCTGAACCCCGGCATGGTGGAGACGGAGGGCGTGCATACGGCTGGATTCATCGGCAGCGACTTCCAGAAGAAGACCGTAGCCGAGACGCCGCTGGGCCGCATCGGCCAGCCAGAAGACATTGCGACGATTGCTGCATTTCTGGCGTCGGACGATGCCTACTGGGTGACCGGGCAGGCGATCAAGGCGTCGGGCGGCGCGCGGCTGTAAGGCTTTCTCGCTCCCACCCTGTCGCAGAAAGGCAGCGACACGGGTGGGCAACCAGTCCTCAGAAAATGCAGGAAATGAAAGTTACTCCTGCTCGGCGTCGAGCAACTGGCGCTTGCGGTCCACTCCCCAGCGGTAGCCGGTAAGGCTGCCGCCTGCGCCGACGACGCGATGGCAGGGCACCAGCAGCGCGACGCGGTTGGTTGCGCAGGCACGAGCCACGGCGCGCGTGGCATTCGGCTCGCCCATCTCGCGCGCAAGCCCGCTGTAGCTGCGGGTTTCGCCGCGGGGAATCTGGCGGAGAGCCTGCCAGACGCGAAGCTGAAAGACAGTGCCGCGAAGATCGAGGGCGCCGGGCTGCCGGTTGGCAGCGGCAAGGTCTGACCCCTCACGCACGGTTTCGAGCGCGGTATCGACGAGACCCACGAGTGATGGGTCGGGATGGACATCGGCGGCGGGAAACTCCGCGCGCAGGCTTGCGACGGCATCAGTTTGGGTTGAGGCAAGCGAGAGCCAGCAGAGGCCGCGTTGCGTTGCGCCGACGATGACCCAGCCGAAGGGGGATTTTGCGGCAGCCCAGCCAATGCTTTCGCCTTTGCCGCCTTTGGCAAAGCGCGCCGGCGTCATGCCGAGCTGGGTGCCCTCGTATGCGCGACTTGCTGAGCCGAAACCCGCATCATAGATGGCTGTCGTCACGGTGCTTCCCTTTCTGAGCTCAGAGCGCAGGCTGCCGGCGCGCAGGGCACGCTGATATTGCAGAGGGCTCACGCCCATGGCTTGCTTGAAGAGCCGCTGCACGGTGAAGGGGCTGAGACCGGCGACACGGCCGAGTTCATCGAGGCGCACGGGGCGGTCGAGGTTGGCTTCAATGTGACCACGGACATTGTCCAAAGGGCCGCTCCATGCAATGGTGGCGACGGGGCGGCAGCGCTTGCAGGGTCGGAAGCCTGCGGCCTGTGCCGCATCCACACTCGCAAAGAAGCGCACGTTGGCGCGCAGTGGGCGCCGGCTGCTGCATGCAGGACGGCAGAAAACTCCGGTGGTAACGACCGCGTAGAGAAATGTTGCGGCCGGATCGCGATTGAGGATCTGCTGCCAGGCGGAGTCCATTTCGAGTGGCGGGGCGGGCCGTGCTGCGCGTTGGGAAATGCTGTTCATGAAAGCTATCTTCGGCCAAGGTGCGGGATGCGGCTATCCGGATCTTGCGAGTAATTCGGAATCTTATTGCGGCACCATCTTGATCTATTTTGCATTGCGGCTGAGCTCCGCTTCCGCTCGCCGCAGGTCTTCTTCCGTGTCTACGCCGATGGTGTCGGCGGGCGCTTCGGCCACATAGATGCCGATGCCATTTTCGAGCAGGCGAAGCTGCTCGAGGCGTTCCAGTTGTTCAAGCGGCGAGGGCGGCAGCGATGCGAAACGCTCGAGCGCAGCTTTGCGGTAGGCGTAGATGCCGAGATGCTTGCGATAGCCGTTGAAGCCGGTGCGGTCGCGGTCGTATGGAATCGTGGAGCGCGAAAAATAGAGGGCGCGGCCATCGAGCGCGGTGACGACTTTGACGGCGTTGGGGTTGGCTACGTCGTGCGCGGCACAGGGCACGGCAAGGGTGGCGACCTCGACCTCGGGCCGGTCGAAAAGCGCGAGCAGAGGCGGTGAAGAACTCCGGCGTGAGCGTGGGCTCATCTCCCTGGATGTTGACGTAGATGTCGGCGTCGATCTGGCGGGCCACTTCTCTCACCCTGTCCGACCCGCTGGCGCAGTCGGGTGAGGTCATGGCGACGGGGATGCTGCGCTCGCGGCATACGGAGGCGACTTCTTCGGAGTCGGTAGCAACAATAACGGGATTCATCAGGCCGCAGTCGTGGGCGGCGCGCCATACCCACTCCACCATGGGGCGGCCCGCAATGGGGCGCAGCACTTTGCGGCTGAGGCGCGTGGAGTTGAGGCGCGCGGGGATGACGCCGGCAATGCGCAGCTTGCTCATGGAGGCGAGTCCAGTTTACCCGGCGGGCCGGAGTCAGCGGGCACCGGCTTTCCCGGAAAATGAAAGAGCCGAAACGCCAGCAGGCGCGACAGCGCCGGAGTCAAAGTGGTGACCCCGGAGACGTTGACCATAAATTCAGGCCCCCGTATCATCAAGATTGAACGTGGCTATGACGCCGCGGCCCCGGCGGGGTAGCTCAGATGGTTAGAGCGACGGATTCATAACCCGTAGGTCGGCGGTTCGATCCCGCCTCCCGCCACCAATCCTTTTTGAAGAACCTGACGCAAATTCCGGCTACCGCCGCAGACGGGGCAATGGGAGAGCTGTGCGGGCATACCGAAGGAAGGGATGGTACCTGATGAAAGCAAAGCAACTCCATTTGACAGAGAGGTTTGTGCGCGCGGTGGATTACGCGCGCGTGCTGCACATCGAACGGCGCAAGGGGACGGGAATCCCCTACATGGCGCACCTGATGGGCGTGGCGTCGCTGGTGATGGGTGAGGCAGGGCATATGGCGTTCCCGGTAACCGAGGAGATGGTGATTGCAGCGCTGCTGCATGACACGGTTGAGGATCACGGCGGGGCAACGCGGCTTGAGGACGTGAAGCGGAATTTTGGGGCCGAGGTGGCGCGGATGGTTGAGGGCCTGTCCGACACGCTAGTGGAGAACACTGCCGAGAAAGAACCGTGGCTGGAGCGTAAGAAGGCCTACGTGAAGCGGCTGGGCAAGGGAGCCGGCGGATGTGCAGCTGATTTCCGCTGCGGACAAGCTTTACAACGCGCGGACGATGGTGGAGGACTATCGCGGGGCGGGTGAGGAGATGTGGAAGCGTTTCAAGCGGGGGCGGGATGAGCAGCTCTGGTATTTCAACGCGCTGCTGAAGGCTTACCGGAAGACGGGAACGAACCGGATCGTGAGAGGAACTGGAGCGGGTGACAAAGCAGCTTACGGAGATTTCGGCGGCCGAGGCCGTCGAGCACAGGCAGTGATCCGGTTTCAGTTTTGGATCAGTGGGATGAAGTAAGTCGCCCCTGGGGCGAAGTGGGCGACAAAGGGATTTCCAGCGTCCCGGCCTTGCTGCTGTTCATGTCGTATACGGCGGTGACCAACTTCATAGCAACGCCCGACGGCAGATCAATGACCAGGCGCACCGGTATCCCGTTCGTGCGAAGCGAATCGTACTGGGCGGGATCGAAAGCGAGCGTCTCCACATCCCCTTCCCAGTTCAATGCGTTGCCATCCGGGTCGTATGCTTTGAGCCCGAGCAGGAGTTTCCCGCTTTTTCCACCTTGCGGATTTGAGTTGAAGACCACATCTTGTGCGCGTATTACAAACTCAACTTCGTAGCGTGTGAGCGGGCCTTTGATGTTGGTGTTTTGCCCGGCGGAGGTTCACCGGATGATGGTTGGGCGGTAACAGGCTTGGCACTAGCTCCATACAACACAGTTGTGACTCCGGGCAGTCCGGGCTGCAGCAATGCTGCAAGCGGATCGACGCTGGATTGCGAATCCGACGCCGGACCCGCATCGGCGTTGTATCCGTGCCGGTACGCCAGCTTGAACCTTTGGTGCGCCAGCTTCACATCGATCTGGCGAAAGCTCCCGTCCATCTTCGCGTCCGTGGGAGAATAGCCAACCGTGTAGTAGTTTGCGCCATCGTTCACAACCCGCTTTAGCGCGGCCCCGAGGTCATTGGTGTTGTAGAACGCCTTGCCGCCGGTGGAGGCGGCGAGCTGCTCCATCGCGTAAATGGCACCTGCGCGCCCGCCGGCACTCGCCATATAGGGAGACATTACGTCGTCGGCCGCGTGGTTCCCTATGTGACCAATGCCCGTCGCCGAGGGCACGGGGCTGACGGCATCGGCATCACCAAAGTGGTCTGACATGAGCCCCTCGGCACTGATGGGATACACCGCAATCTGCGACACCGTAAAAAGATCGGCGGTCATCTTCACGTGGTCCACGTATCCAGGAAGAGCGGGATTCTGCTTCATGTGGGCAAGCTGGTCGGCCGTAGGAAAGATCGCTATGGGGAAGGAGCCTGCGAACCAGATGAGATTCTTACGGCCGGGTATGCCCGCGAGCTGATGGCCGAGATACATCAACGCCTGGAACGTCATCGAAGCTCGAACTCCCCAGTCCTGCGCTCCGGTATCCGCAAACGCCGCCTGCAGCGCTCCAATCGCGAACCCCGAGGCCCCCATTGCCTGCAGCGCCGCCACATTTCCGGCATCGTCCGCCTGGTCGCTGCTGGTTTTCAGATATGCACTTTTTTTGCCGCTCAATCCATTGCTCGAATCGTTAAGCGCCGCCAGCAGCGCCGAGCTGTCCGTGGTGAATCCCTGGATGCAGCGCAGCTTCGACCCCAGGGCAAAGATCGCCATGCGCGTCCCCGGCTGCATCTTACCGAGAAACTCCAGCACCGATTTGCGCACGAATGCCTGGTCCTGCAGCCCGGTGTTTAGGGTGTCAATCAGCAGCACATTCACCGCATCGCTTAAAGGCGCGGGTGGCACATTGGTGCGCATTCCGGCCGGCATAACCGGCATCTCCGGCGGTGTGCCCGGGGGAGCATTCCCGGAGTGCTCCTGAAAAAAATCAACGGTCTGCGGCTTGCCGTCTTCGCTCACTTCAAAATCCTGCTTGCTCAAACCCGGCACGGCATCGCCGTTTCCCTTCGTCACAACCACATCCACAACCACTTCGCGGGTTGTCGTTTTGAAGACAGGCACTTGATCGCTGGGCGATTCTTGCCTGGTTTCCGTCGCGGGCACACCAGGTGTCGGCCCGGCAGGCGGTGACCACCGCAGGCTCGGCGGCACGCGATTCGGTCGCCGTACGAACTGGATGGTCCACAGCAACAGGCGAACCCGATGTTCTGATTCCTGCTTCGGAGCAGGCGCCTGCGCCACCTCGTTCGCGCTTGCCGGTGGTGGTGATACAGGGGAATGCTCCTGCTGATTTGCGTCGTCGCCACTCAAGATGCGCACATCTGACCGAAACATGTGGTACTGGTCGAAGGCAACATCATTCAGGAGTTTCTGTGGCGGCCCCAGCGTGACGAGGTCCTGGTGACTGTGGACGCCGCCGACACTATCCGTAATTGAAGAAAGTGCGACGGAGTAAGCAACACTCCTTGTTGGACAAATGTAGGACTGCCCGCCAATATCCACCGGACCGTATTCCACCATGATGCCAGCGCTGGAAACGGGGTCAGTTGGCTTAAGGTCTGCCACCACCGTCAACCGAAGTATCGATCCCTGATCTGGGGCGATGGCGATCTCGCCGTGATAGCCGACGACGCGATCAAAAGGCGCTGGCGGATAGGCAGGATCGAGACTGGGCACACAGCAATAGTTGACCCGGTAGTGAGAATTAGCCGGCGGTATCGCGTACCGGAAGACTGCCTGTGTGCCTGTCGCTCCCTGTTCCCAATGGCTCCAACTCAGATTGCTTCTTGCGGCGTCCAGGATCACCGCGCTGAGAATCGGGCCAAATACTCCCCAGTCTCTGAGTCCCGCTGCTTGCGCTTTTGAGGCTTTGCTTCTTTGACCTTTCCATCATCCACCACCTCCTGACCGTCCCGGTAGAGCACGGTGACGTTGGAGGAGCTGGTCTTGTGCAGGGGCACATACTGAATCGTGGCAAAGTCCGCTGCAGTTTGAGTCTGTGGTGTTTCCTCGAAGTGGTTCGTCACTCTTGTCGCATAGAAATTGGGCAACTGGTGGATCGTCTTGTTTACGTAGTTCACCACCAGACCCATGATTTGCCGCTGTGTCGCTTGATCCGGCGTGGCGATCGCGGGAATCTCTGCTGCGGGCAGCGATAAGAATGCCGACTGATCGGCGAGGATGCTGAGTTCCTGGGAGGTTTTGACTCCGGGCGACGTCGATTGCAATCGTGCCAGGTGCGAAGTGCTCAGCCGCTCTGTCAGCTCGAACCCTGACAGCTGCCGCGAGACTTCGGCGTCCGATTTGCCCTGAGCGGCGGCCAGCGTCCTCTCCAGTTCCGCGACCGTAACGCCTTTGGAGGCGAATGCCTCGAGCGTCAAGCCCAACGCCGTCACCAGGATGACCAAAATGCGCATTACAAGCCCCAATCCGAACTGGACGCAGGTGAGCTAAGACTCGACGGGCCAGCTTCTTCCATTGAGTCGAGCGATTATAGCGCCCGCTATCCGACGCAGTCAGGTCGGATCCATTCGGATTCGACTGGACTGACGTTCGATTGGCTGCTTGGCCCCGCCAAACACCGGTTGGAGTATCATTACGTCTATAGAATGTGAGCGGTCTGCACCCTCCCTGGGACCGCACCGGTGGTGTTTGTGTCTCGATTCTTTCAGCGATTTGTCTTCGTGCTTTCCGTAGCAATTTTCTCTGCGCTTGGCCTGGGCTTCGGCCTCGGGCAGTTCGGCTTTTTCGGCGTGCACGCCGGGGCCGAAGAGGACGGCGCGTATCACCAGATGCACGTGTATGCCGAGGTCCTGAAGCGGATCCAGAGCGACTATGTCACGCAGCCGAGCATCGGCGATGTGACGACAGGCGCGCTGCACGGGCTGCTGGAATCACTTGATTCCGACTCAAGCTACCTGACCCCGCCCGAGTACAAGATTTACAAGGAGCGGCCGGTGAGCGGCGTGGCGCAGGTGGGCCTGACGGTCTCAAAGCGCTATGGCTATGCCGCGATCGTGAGCGTTGAGCCGGGTTCGCCCGCGGACCACGAGAAACTTTCCGACGGCGACGTGATCGAGTCGATCGGCGGCCAGTCGACCCGCGAGCTTTCGCTGGCGGTGATCCGCATGATGCTTGAGGGCA
Organism: uncultured Acidobacteriaceae bacterium; assembly: GCA_963839215.1. Taxonomy (GTDB): domain Bacteria; phylum Acidobacteriota; class Terriglobia; order Terriglobales; family Acidobacteriaceae; genus Telmatobacter. The sequence continues at coordinate 779,698 of CAWITZ010000006.1, forward strand.
AGCCGGGATCGACGGTGAGCCTCTCGGTGGTGCGGCCGCGCAAGGCCGATCCGGACAAGATCACCCTGACGCGCGTGGTGCCGGCAACGCCGCCTATGGCCGACCAGCAGTATGAGAACGCGACGATTCTGTATCTGAAACCCGGCGTGTTGACAGCGGCCCGCGTGGACGAAATTGCCGCGAAGCTGAAATCGACGGGCAAGAATCGCAAGATTCTGCTCGACCTGCGCGACACCTCGGCCGGCGACTCGGAACAGGGTTTGCGCCTCGCGAATTTCTTTATCAAAGAGGGCACGCTGGCTACGCTCCAGGGCCAGAAGTTTCCCACGCAGACGTTTACCGCGGATGCTTCGAAGTTCATCACCGCTCAACCGCTGGCGGTGCTGGTAAACCGCGGAACCTATGGCGCGGCGGAGCTGGCGGCGGACGCTATCGAGGGCTCGAAGCGGGGCGACGTGGTGGGCGAGCGGACCTTTGGCGAGGGCTCGGTGCAGAAGACGATCGAGTTGCCTGACGGCGCAGCGCTGATGCTGACGGTGGCGAAATTCCAGGGTCCGGACGGAAAGAAGATCCAGGATGAGGCCGTGTTGCCGAATGTCCAGGTAGAGCAGGCGAACGACGACTTCTCTGACGACAGCGGAACGAGCAACAAGGACGACGCGATTCTGAACAAGGGCCTCGCGATTCTGAAGTCCAAGAACGGATAACCGGGCTGGAACCGGAAAGCGGTCTGCATCGGCTCTTGCATGCGGTGGTACGCGTTGACCGATCTGCACAGGCAGCGAAGCTGAGCCCGTGCTAGCCTTTTCTTGAATCGGATTTCCTGTTGCCTCACCGTGAAGGACACTCCTCCAACGCGCGTTGGCGGGATGCCGATGAGGCTCGAACCGCTTGGCTGCCACAACTCCAAAGCAGACGATTCAGCCGCGAGGGCCCAAGCCCCACGGGCTAGGGCGTTCGCATCGTGTCGACCCTGAGCCTGTACCGGTCTACAAGCGGCGCAAGGTGGCAGGCAAGGTTGCGCTGGCGGCGCTGCTGACGCTGGCCGTGATTACGGGCTCGCTGGCAGGAATGACGCTGGTGTACTCGGTCGATCTGCCGCAGATCAACGACCTCGAACGCTACCGGCCATCGACGACAACCGAGCTTTACGACCGCAAGGGCAACCTGATCGGCTCGTTTGCGCTGCAGCGGCGCATCGTGGTGAACTACGACGACTTCGCACCGATTCTGCGTGATGCCGTGATTTCGATTGAAGACAAGAGCTTCGAGTCGCACTGGGGCATCAACGTGCTGCGCATCGCGGGCGCGCTGTGGCACGACCTGCGCAGCCACGGGCGCGCGCAGGGCGCCTCAACGCTGACGATGCAGTTGGCGCGCAACCTCTTTCTATCTTCAGAGCGTACGGCGACGCGCAAACTGCAGGAGGCGTATCTCGCGATCCAGATTGAGCGCGCCTTTACCAAGCAGCAGATCTTTACGCTCTATGGCAACCAGATTTACCTGGGCAGCGGCATGTATGGATTTGAGGCTGCGTCACAGTTTTATTTTTCAAAACACGCGAAGGACCTGACCCTGACCGAAGCCGCGCTGCTGGCCGGCTTGCCGAAGGGCCCGGTAGCCTATTCACCGGTGCTGAACCCGGAGAAGGCGATGCGGCGGCGCAATCTCGTGCTGAGCGAGATGGAGTCGGACGGGGTAATTACGCATCAGCAGGCGGAGCAGGCTCGCGAGGCTCCGCTGGGGCTGCACATCACGCAGCCGGATGCGTCGATCGCGCCGTGGTTCCAGGATGAGGTACGGCGCGAGCTCGAAAAGCGTTTCGGCGTGGACGAGGTGCACGAAGCCGGGCTGCGCATTGAAACCACCCTTGACCTGAACCTGCAGAAGACGGCGAATCGCGCAGTGGAAGACGGCCTCGCGGAATATGAGCGGCGCCATGGATGGAAGGGCAAGCTCGAAAACGTGCTCGCGAACGGCGTGGCGCTCGCGGAGTACAAGCATTCCGACTGGGCCACCGCAAGCGGGCCCGGCGACTACGTGCATGCGCTGGTGACCCGTGTGATGCCGCTGGAGATTCATGCCCGCGTGGGCGCAGAGGATGTTGTGCTGCTGCCTGCCGACTGGCAGTGGACGGGCCAGCGCTTCGGCGACGCTCTGGTGAAGCCTGGAGACGTAATTTACATTCACCTGACGGATGCGATGGAAAGCGGGGCCCGCCGCGCTTCGCTCGAACAGGACTCCGGCGTACAGGGCGCGCTGCTTGCGATGGATAACACTTCGGGCGACGTACTGGCGATGGTGGGGGGGCGCGATTTTGCGGTGTCGGAGTTTAACCGCGCAACGCAGGCCGAGCGGCAGACCGGCTCAAGTTTCAAGCCCTATGTGTACGCCACTGCGATCGAAGCAGGCGCGAAGCCAACGGACATTATTGTGGATGCGCCGGTGAGTTTTGGCGGCTACTCTCCCCACAACTATGAGAATGACTTCAAGGGCCCGATGACCCTGACGGCGGCCTTTGCCGAGTCGCGCAACGTGCCGGCGGTCAAGCTTGCGGCGCGGGTGGGCATTCGCGAGGTAATCGAGACGGCGCATCATTTCGGCGTGACGACGAATATTCCCGCGTACCTGCCGGTAGCACTGGGCGCGGCAGAGATCACGCTCGAGGAGCAGGTAACTTCCTACTCGGTCTTCCCCAATGACGGCATTCGCGTAGCGCCGCGGCTGATCCGCAAGGTGGAGAACTATGAGGGCATAACGCTGTGGCAGGATCGGCCGGAGATCCGCGAAGTGATCAGCCAGCAGACAGCGCGATCGATGATGACTCTGCTGCAGGCGGTGACGGCGCATGGCACGGGCGCAGCGGTTGCGCAACTGAATCATCCGCTGGGCGGGAAAACGGGAACCACGAGCGACTTTACCGATGCGTGGTTCCTTGGCTTTTCGCCGTCGGTGACGTGCGGCGTGTGGGTGGGCTATGACAGCCGCCAGTCCCTCGGCGAAAAAGAGACGGGCGCGCGGGCGGCGTTGCCGATGTGGATAGCCTTTATGCGCGCGGCAATTGCGGGTAAGGATGACGAGCGCTTTCTGGGTGACGCGGAGACGCCGCTGGACCACGCAGAGGCGCCGACGCCAACTCGGCCCGGAGCGGCGCAGCCTGTGGAGACACGGCCACGGCCACAAATGCACCCGGTTCCGACGGCGCTTCCAGTTCGCGGTCCGTCAAATGGTCTGACAGCTACCCGGCCTCAGCCAGCCGGAAATATCGCTTCGCCCTCGCCACGTCGATGAAGATCTGCGCGCGCAGAGCCTCCGGCGAAGGCCATTGAATCTCTGGCCGCAGGCGAAATAGAAAATCGAGCTCAAGCGAAGTGTCCTCAGCGATCCCTACAGGCTCGAAGTCGAGAATGTGCGTTTCGACGCTGAAGCCCGCGCCCTGAAATGTTGGCCGGTTGCCGACGTTGGTGACGGCCTGAAAACAACGACCGGCAATGGTGAGCCGCGTGACGTAAACGCCGAAGGCGGGCAGCAGGCCGCTGTAAGGAGCGAGATTCACGGTGGGCACCAGCAGGCGGGTTCCCACGCCGCGGCCACGCATCGGCGTGGAGCGCACACCGAAGGGCCGGCCAAGCATCCAGCGGGCGCGCCTTACATCGCCAGCGGCAACCATTGCGCGTGTAGCCGAGCTCGAGACCTCAAGATTGTGCGTGCGCACTGCAGGATGCAGGTGCACGACAAAGCCAAGGTCGTGGCCGAAGCGCGCGAGCTCGCCGACGCCTGCCTCGGCGCGGCGCCCAAAGCGAAAGTTTCCGCCCTCATGCAGAGAACAGACTCCGAGGCGATCGACAAGAATTTGCTGCGCAAAATCGCGGGCGCTCATGCCGGCCAGAGCGGCGTCAAAGGGCAGCGCGAGAATCGCATCGACGCCGGTGGCTGCGAGAAGCCGGATGCGTTCGTCGATCAGGGTGAGCAGACGCGGCGCCTGCGCGGGGCGAAGAAACTGCTCGGGATGCGGATCGAAGGTGATGGCCAGGGCGCGGGCACGAAGAATCTTCGCTTCCGCAACAACAGAGGAAAGAATCTGCTGATGGCCGCGATGCACGCCGTCGAAATTGCCGATGGATGCGACGGTGGCGGCGAACTCCGCGGGCATTTCGGCGAGCGAACGGAAAACGGCTGTCGCAGTCTCGCTCACAGGCTCACCGCAAGCGTCATTCCGTCGTGGGCGAGGGCCATTCCGGGCGGCAGCGCGCGGTTGGTCTGCTCGTGGCTGAGGTCGTGCGCAATATGCGTGAACCATGTGTGGCGCGCGCCGATGCGCGTAGCCCACTCGACGGCCTGATCGACGGTGGCGTGGCTAGGATGCGGTTTGTGGCGCAGGGCCGAAAGGATGACGTGGTCCAGCCCCTCGAGAAGTTTGAAACTCGCCTCGGGAATTTCGCTGACGTCGGTAAGGTAAGCCAGCCCTCCGACACGAAAGCCAAGAATCGACATTGCGCCGTGCACCACCGGCACGCTGATGAAGTTGACACCGTGCACCGTGACAGAGTCGCCCAGCGGCTCAATGCGGACGCGAGCGCGAGTAGGGTAGGTGGCCGCAGGCGAGAAGGTGTAGTCGTAGGCTCGGCACAGCACCGTGGCAGTTTCCGGCGAGGCGAAGAGTGGAATCTGGCCGCCCTCGCGGGCGGCAACGAAGCTGAGCGGACGCAGGTCGTCGAGGCCGAAAATGTGATCGGCGTGGCCGTGGGTGTAGAAGACGGCGTCGAGACGGTGCAGGTGGGCACGCAGAGCCTGTTCGCGAAAATCGGGGCCGGTGTCGATCACGACCGCGCGATCCGCGCCGAACGCATCGCGCCACTCAAGCAGGACAGACGGGCGCAGGCGGCGATCGTGGGGATCGACGGAAGTGCACACCGCGCAGTCACAAGCCACCGTTGGAACCCCCATGGAAGTTCCGGTGCCCAGAAATGTGAGCTTTCCCTGCATCTAGCTATCGTTCGCCCTATCGCTCGCCAGGCTATCGCTTGCCGGGAGGAGGTGTCTGCACACCCTGCAGCGCGACCATGTTGGAGAGTTCAAGAAACGCCATGCGCGCCTCAAAGAGCACGGTCTGCATCATCTTGTCTTCCGCATCGGTGAGGTTGCCCCGAGTCTTCTCAGCAAGCACGCCGATCAGGTCGATGGTCTGGCGGGCGCCAAGCAGGTCGATGCGCGGGCGCTGCCCCTGCTCGGTACCGGCACCCATCTGGATCATCGCGGAAAGATAAAGCTGCTGCACCAGGTGCTCAAAGCCAACCGGCGGCTGCGCACCCATGGCGGGATTCTGCGCGCGAATAAGGTCCTCGATGCGCTGCGCCGAGGCGTCATAAGCCGATTTCTGCTGCCGGCTCTCTTCGGCGGTGGGCGGCGGCGGAAGATTCGGAAGCTGCTCTTCCTCGGCGGCCACTTCGGCGCTGAGGTCTTCGGCAAGCTCCTGTGCTCTTTCCGCAGGCACAACCAGGCGCGGACCAGCCGATGGTTCTTCAGCAGGCTTTTCGGTCGAGGTGGCCTCTGGTTGCGTGTGCTCTTTCTCTTCTTCTTCCGCCTTCATTCTGCGGCGGTCAATCACTTCAAACTTCGGCTTGTCGCTCATAGTCTTTTGTTCCCAATGCAGCTTTCAAAATTGTGGCGCCCCGGCAAGCATGCGCGCCGTTCCGGTAGTGCCTGCGGTGGAATATGCCAGGGGCTCATTCCGTGTTTCCGCCTCGGCGCGGATCATGCCCAGTGCAAAGACCCGGCTACCCGCGGTAAGAGGCAATTCAGCGGCACTGGTGATTTGACCCACAACTGTGTCGTCGAGTTTCAACTCAGTGCCGGGAGCGGGCAAGGGCCCGGTCAGCTCCAGCGAACGAAGGTGGCGATGCACGTTCCCGCGCGAACGAATGCGCTCAACGATCTCCTGGCCCAGATAACAGCCTTTGCTAAAGTGTAGCGCCCGCAGCTGCGAGGTTTCCTGCGGCAGGTCGCGCTCTGCGATGTCGACGCCATAGAGCGGGATGCCTTCTGCGATGCGAAAGGCGTCGAGCATGGCGAAACCGACAGGGGTGGCACCGCCAGTTGAAAGGGTCTGCGAGAGGCGCTTCACGCCGGATGCCGGAGTCCACAAACGGTAGTGTTTTGCGCCGGCGCCATAGTCACGCTGCACGCGGAGATCGAGGCCGTTCCATTCGACGCGCGTGGCGGTCATGGGCTCAGGCAGCGTGGGCAGGCCAATGCGGGCAAGCACCTCGTCGGCCTGGGGGCCGGTGACGCCAAGGCAGGTTTCAGCCAGGCCGGGTTCCTGCCCGAGCGGAACCAGTTCCACGTCATCCATGATGATGAAATGTTCAAGGTGGGCCAGCAGCTTGTCGTACTGATCGGCCGAAATCACGAGCTCGAGGTTGTCGCCTTCGCGCCAGCTTGTGAGATCGCCCTGGATGCGGCCTTGCGCGTTGAGCACCAGATTCCAGGCCCCGGCATTTGTGCCAAGGTCGTTGACGGTGTTGGTCACCATGCCGCTAAGCCAGCGGAAGCGGTCTTCGCCGCGGACGGAAACCCGTTTCAGCCATCCCAGATCGTGGACAGCAGCGCCGGCTGTGAGCGCCGCTATTTCTGCCGCGGGAGCGTCCAACGAACGTGGGGTCAATACCGATCGATATTCAGCAAGCTTAGGGTTCTTCGCTGTCGATAATAAAAAGGTGGCAAGCGGCGTGGCCGACTGAGTTGCCGCAATAACGGGTTCGGTCATGGGGAGAGCGATTCCGCGACGCCCGGTCTGCTTTCGTGCAATGATTTCGGCTAGGCGCGCATCTTGATTATAGTCTTCAAAACGGATACACCGCGCTGACCCGCCGGGAGGAAACTGAAATGGCCAGACAATTGAGAATGGCGCAAAAGCCCAGCTTTTTGTGGTGCTTATCGCTTGGGTTTTGCCTGGCCGCACAGGGATATGGCGCGGCACAGGCCCCTGCTACGCCTGCCCAGGCCCCGCCCGCGCAGGGAGAGCAGCCAAAGACACCCTCGCCCGCAAACAAGCCGGGGTCTGCAAAAGCGCCTGGGGGCGAAACGCGAATGACGCCTGATCAGGCCCAGCAACTTTTCTCGCTGGTCGATCAACTGCTGAAGTTTTCGTCGGACGAGACGGGCCTGCCGATCAAGAGCAACGTGAAGCGGAAGCTGACGACGCGCGACGCCGTTGAGAGCTACCTTTCAGAGAAGTTCGATGAGGATGAGGACGCCAAGCGGATGCAGCGCAGCGAGATTGTGCTGAAGAAATTTGGCTTGCTCGATCGCGACTTCAACCTGAAGCCATTCCTGCTTTCGCTGCTGAAAGAGCAGATCGAGGCCTACTACGATCCCAAGACGAAGACGGTGAACCTGTTGGACTGGGTGAGCGTGGACGACCAGAAGCCGGTGCTGGCCCATGAACTGACGCATGCGCTGCAGGACCAGCACGTGAATCTTGAGAAGTGGAGCGATCAGACGCCCGAAGATGTTTCAACCAACTCCGCCGAAGACACGGTTCACCTGGCGAAGGACGAGCAGGACACTGCTCGCGAGGCTGTGACCGAAGGACAGGCAACGGCGGTGATGATGGACAACATCCTCAAGCCGATGGGGCACAGCCTGCTAAAGGACCCTGAAGTGGTTGAAATGATCAAGCAGCAGATGGCGACCGCGGGCGATTCGCCGGTGCTGGCGCGCGCGCCGCTGCTGCTCTCTGAGTCGTTGATGTTTCCTTACCGCGAAGGATTGAGCTTTGAGCAGGACGTGTGGATGGATCAGGGCCAGCACGCCGCCTTTGCCGGCACACTGGATCGTCCGCCGACATCTTCATGGGAAATCATCAACCCGAGGGAGTATGAAAAGGGGCATCTGCCAACGGTTTTACTGCTGCCCGATATCCACCCGCTTTTAGACAAGAATTACAAGCCTTATGACATTGGGCAGGTGGGGCAACTGGATGTACATATCCTGGCAAGCATTTTTGGCGGCGATGCGGCGGCACGCGACCTGACGCCGGCGTGGGATGGCGGCATCTACTGGGCCGGCCAGCGGCGCGATGCTTCGGCTGCGGACCTGGCAAGCACAAAGGGGATTGGACTGCTCTATCTTTCTGCGTGGAAGAGCACACGATCTGCCCAGCAATTTGCGACGCTCTACGCGGCGGAACTGGGCCGTAAATACTCCGACACAAAGCAGGATGAGGTTGCGGAAGGCTCGGCGCAGAGCAGCGGCAGTGATGAGCAGGTCTACTCGACCAGCGAGGGCCCGGTGGTGATTACGCGGCGAGGCCCGATGGTTTTCATCTCGGAGAGCTTCGAACTCGGTCTCGCGCGCAAGATTACTGCGCTGATTCTCGACGCGCAGGGCTCGGGAGAATTGCGGCTTGCCAGCGCGGAGCCAAACAACCGGCGCAGGTCGCCGCAGATCGAGCCGGTTTCATTCGAGACGGATGATACCGGCGCGCAAAAAAGCATTGCCAATGCAGCGCCCGCACCCCCCACCGCGCTTACGGATAGCCTGGTGCGCTTTCTGTCCAACTGCGGCGTGATGAAGGGCGTCGTGGACGCAGCGATTCAAGCGATCAAGTAGCGGATCTGTTGAAGCAAGGGGCAGCGCTCAGGCGCCATTCCTGCGAACGAGGTATTCGTCGACGAGTTCGGTGACGAGCACCGCGGTGGGCACGGAAACCAGCGCGCCGATAATGCCCGCGAGTTCCGTACCCAGCAGCAGCGCGACCAGAATCGAAAGGCCCGGCAGGCCGACCCGCTGCTGCATGATGCGTGGCGTGAGAATCGAGTTTTCCACCTGCTGATAGATGAGGTAGAAGATGCTGACGCCAATGACCCTGCCCCATGAGTCAACCGCAGCCACAATGAGCGCGAGCGCGATGGAGATGGCTGCGCCAAGAACAGGGATCACGTTCAGCAGTCCTGAAAGCGCGCCAAGCGCGTAGGCGTAGCGCACATGCAGCAGCAGAAATGTGATTGTGCTGACCACCCAGAGGATGACCATGAGGGCCAGTTGGCCCAGCAGCCACTTGCCCATGCGACCCTTGCTGCGCTGCAGGGCGAGGTCGAGCCGGTGGCGGCTCTGATGCGGGAAAAATGAAAGGAACCAGCGGTAGGCGACGTCGCCCTCTTCAATGAAGTAGATGGTGAGCACAATGCCCATGACGACGGTGAAAAGTTTCCCGGTCCAACCGGTAATGGAGACCAGAACGTATTTCGCCGAGACGCTTGCGAAGTCCTGCAGATGCCCGCTGAGCTCATCGGAATTGATGCGGTCGGCGAAGGGAATGCGATGAAGCTTCGCGAGGATAAGAGGAGCGCGCGCGGGTGCCTCCTTTGAGAATGTCTGCAGGTCTGAGATGACGGGAGGCAGAGCGAGAGCGCCAAATGCCACGAGCAGACCGACCGAGGCCACCAGCAGAACCAGCACTGCGATTTTGGAAAAAGGATGCCGCTTGCCGATGCGCACCTGCTCGACCGCGCGAACTACAGGCAGGCAGACGACGGCCAGCAGCGCGCTCACGTAGAGCAGGAGCAGCACCTCGCGAAGAGTCCACGCAACGTAGAGCGCGAGCGCAAGCGCAAAAGCGAAGACGATGTTGCTGCGGGTATTGCTTCTTGCTGAAGTAGGTTCGTTCATCCGCGAAGGTGCTGCCCGAGCTCCGTGCAAAAAGTTTGCGGGGCCGCCAGGCCATGAGCGCGGGGCGGCCAAAAGAAACGCATCGCTATTGATCGCCGCCGAGAATGGAACCGACGATTCCGCCCAGCAGTGCGCCGCCTGCTGCAGCGGGAGCGGCCCTGACTTCTCCACGCGGCAGGTACTCCGCAATTTGATGCGCGAGCCGCGCAATGGGTAATGTTTGCAGCCACACCATGCCGGGCCCGGTGAGGACGCCGAGAAAGAGGCCGTCGCCGCCGAAGACCATGTTGCGAATGCCGGGAACGGTCATGATCTGAAAGGAGACGGAGGCTTGAAAGGCGCCGACGTGCCCCGGATGAACGCGGAGAACTTCGCCGGGCGCAAGCGTTTTGACAATCAGTTCGCCGGAAAGCTCAAGCCACGCGGTGCCGAAACCGCCAACCTTCTGCAGCAGGAACCCATCGCCGCCAAAGACACCCGCGCCGAGTGACTGCTGGAAGCCGACGCCGATGGTGACCTGCGGTGTAGCGCAGAGGAAACCGTGGCGATGCACCAGGTATTCCATGCCCTGGTTGACCTGCACAGGCACAATGTGGCCCGGCACCCTGGTGGCGAACGAGACCTCGCCGGGAGCCTGAACCGCGCGGTACTCGGTCATGAAGAGGCTGCCGCCGCCCGCCATGCGCTTGATCGCGCCGAAGAAGCCGCCACCGCCGCCCATCTGCGTATGGGTGGTCATCTGGATTGAGGCGGTCATCCATGAAAGCTCGCCGCTCTCAGAGAAGACACTCTCGTTGGGGTCAAGCTGAATATCGAGGACGGGCATTGTGGTGCCCTGGATGCGGGTTTGCATTGAGGAGTCCTCCTGCTCAGGCAGTGTACAAGGTCGGCTTCGCGGGCGGAGGGCTAAAATCTCTGCGCGCCGACACCCTCGCACGGTTGCGTCACGCCGGGTGTGTTTGCCGGATGTGTTTGTGAGCCGCGTTTGTGGGCGGCACGACGCACGCTTTAGGATGGGAGGAGCGTGCAGACGATACGAGTTCAAACACCTTCGGCCAAATATGACGTTTTTACGGGCAGCGGCCTCCTAGGAACGCTGTCGCGGCGCATTGAGCGCATCGCGGGCAGGTTGCCGCGGCGTGTCTTTGTGCTGACCTCGCCCGAAATCTGGGCCTTGTGGGGCGATGCCTTTCTTGCGAGTTTTCGCGAGGCGCCGATCACGCTGTTTCTGCCGCCGGGCGAGAAGCATAAGACGATGGCGAGCGTGGACAAGCTGCTGCGCCAGATGATTGCTGCCGGCGGCGACCGCGGTTCCCTGCTGATTGCCTTTGGCGGCGGCATTGTGGGAGATGTAGGCGGCTTTGTGGCTGCAATTTTCATGCGCGGCATTCCTTACGTGCAGGTGCCCACCACGTTTCTCTCGCAGGTTGACTCGTCGGTGGGCGGCAAGACCGGTGTAAATCTGCCCGAGGGCAAGAATCTCGTGGGCAGCTTTCATCACCCGCTTGCGGTGTTTGCCGATATCGATGTGCTGGGCACGCTGCCTGGCCGCGAGCTGCGCGCCGGGTTGATGGAGAGCGTGAAGGCAGGCATTATTCGCGACCGCGCGCTGGTGCGCTTTATGGCCGAGCAGATTGACGAAATACTTGGCCGCGAGCCGAAGGCGCTGGAGAAAGTAATTGCCGCGTCCATTCGCATGAAGGCCGGCGTGGTGAATCGCGATGAGCGCGAGAGCGACCTGCGCATGATTTTGAACTTTGGCCATACCGTGGGGCACGCACTTGAGCAGGCAACGCGCTACAAGGTGCTGCTGCACGGCGAAGCCGTTGCCTGGGGCATGATTGCGGCGCTGGCCCTTGCACGGCAGCGCGGAACAATCTCGGCCCTGCAGGCCGAGCGGTTGGAAGAACTGATTTATGCCTACGGGCCGCTACCTGCTCTTAAGGTGAATGCGAAAAAACTGCTGGCGGCCACGGGCAGCGACAAGAAGAACGTGGGCGGCGTGCGCCGTTTTGTGCTGCCCATCGGCATTGGGGACGCAGGCGTTGTGGAAGACGTGACTCCCGCGGAACTTGAAGCCGCGGTGAAGTACATGCTGGCCCAGGCGAAGGAGCGCAAAGCCTGATGGCGGTAACCGGCGCAAAACCGGCTGGGGCGCACGATGAGGTTGCGGCCGCGCAGCAGGTGCGCGAAATGTTCAACTCCATTGCGCCGCGTTACGACCTGTTGAACCACTTGCTCTCGGCCAATATTGATCGCCTGTGGTGGAAGCGCACGGCGCGGCGCTTCCGCAGCATTCTTGCCCAGCGTGACGCCGCTATTCTCGACATCTGCTGCGGCACCGGCGATATGACGATGGCGCTGCTGAAACATCGCCCGCAAGGCGCCAAGCCGATTATCGCAGCGGATTTCGCGCGTGCCATGCTCGACCGTGGCGCAGAGAAATTTGCCGCTCGCAAGCCGGGCGAGGCAACAGCGATTGCGCTCGAAGCCGATGCGCTCCACCTGCCGCTCGAGTCCGAGTCGCTCGACCTGGTTGTGACTGCGTTTGGATTTCGCAACCTGGCGAACTACGAAGCAGGCCTGCGCGAATTTCATCGCGTGTTGAAACCCGGCGGCCAGCTTGGCATTCTCGACTTCAGCGAGCCGGGCGGCATGATCGGCAAGATCTACGCCGTCTACTTTCGCCGAGTGCTGCCGGCGGTCGGGCGCGCCGTCTGCGGCAAAGACGGCCCCTATGACTACTTGCCCACATCGGTCGGCAATTTTCCGCCGTCGCCGCAGATGCTGGCGCTGATGAATGCCACTGGATACAGCGGCAGCGCGTGGCAGCCATATTCCTTCGGGATTGCCGGGTTGTATACCGCGCTGCGTCCCTAGCCGTGCGCGGCGGCGGCTCATCCGCAAACCCCCTATACTGATGGGGTGTCGAGAAGCGCCATCATAGACGCACTGCCGAAGGAGCCCGCGGAGGGACTTGCCGACGAGGCGAAGGCGGCAAACTCCGCGCTGAAGCGGCAGGTGACGCTGCGCTCAATGGTGGCCGCAGCGGTGATGACGATTCTCAAGCTGCTGGCTGGCCTGGTCTCGGGTTCGCTCGGCGTCTTGTCCGATGCGGCGCATTCTGCGCTCGACCTGGCCGGCACATCGCTGACTTTTTTTGCCGTCCGCGTTTCAGACAAACCCGCGGATGAGGGACACACCTACGGGCACGGAAAGTTTGAGAACCTATCGGCTTTTCTTGAAGCCGGGCTGATGGCCATTTCGTGCGCGTGGATTATCTGGAAAGCCGGTCAGCGCATCGTCAGTCACAATTCCAGGATTCATCACTCCGTGTGGCCATTGCTGGTGCTGATCACGTCGATCGCGGTGGACTACTGGCGGTCGCGTCAGTTGAAAAAAGCGGCTGAACGCACCGGGTCACCGGCCCTGGCAACGGACGCCTTTCACTTCGCCAGCGACATCTGGTCGACCGTTGCAGTGCTGGTGGGACTGGTCGCGAGCTGGATCGGCGAGCTCTATGGCATCAGATGGCTCAACTTTGCCGATCCTGTGGCCGCGATATTTGTGTCGCTGATGATTCTGCGTATCACTGTCCTGCTGACGCGCGAAACGATTGCCGTGCTGATGGACGAGGTGCCTGCCGAGACGCGGCGGCGGATGGTGCGCGCGGTGCAGAATGTGGATGGCGTGCTTGCCGTGGAACAGGCCCGCGTGCGCCGCGCCGGGGCCGCATACTTTGTTGACCTCACGCTCGGCCTGCCGCGCAGTCACACCTTCGAGCATACGGACGAACTGGTGAAGGCCGCGACCGATGCCGTGCATCAGGTTCTTCCCCAGGCAGATGTGGTGATTCACCCGGTGCCTCGCGCCGATCGCGCGGAAAGCATTTTTGACCAGGTGCGCGCCGTGGCCGCGCGGAATAACGTGAGTGTGCACGATCTCAGCATCCAATCCTTGCAGGGGCACCTGCGTGTGGAGCAGCACGTCGAAGTGGATGAAACGATGCCGCTGGTTGAAGCGCACTCCTTTGTAAGCGCGCTCGAGGCAGAGATTCTGCGCGAGGCCCCTGAGGTAGGTTCCGTGATCACGCACATCGAGAGTCTGCCCGCTACCATTGAACACCCGGGCATGAATGTTGCCGAAGATCGCAGGATCGAAGGCGCCTTGCGTGAAGCGGCAAAACATTACCCGGAGATAAGCGATGTGCATGAAATTACGGTTGCCCGGTCGGGCGAGCATATCTATCTGTCGTGCCATTGCACCCTGCCCGATGATCTGCCCATGGCGCGCGTGCATGAGACGATTACGGCGCTTGAAGATCGATTCAAATTGGATTGCCCCGAGGTGTACCGCGTGACCATTCACCCGGAGCCGATTACGGACAACACACGGTAGCTTTAGCGGAGTTCACGACGATGATCGTGCATAGCGATTGGAAACAGGATGAGGTTTTTGAAGGGCGTACGGAGAGCGGCAACACAGTCATCTTCGACGCGGACAAAGCTCACCTGCACGGACCGAGCCCGATGGAAGCGGTGCTGATGGGGTTGTGCGGCTGCACCTCAGTCGACGTGGTGAGCATTCTCAAAAAGAAGCGGCAGCAGGTCACCGGGCTTCGCGTAACGGCGAATGCAACGCAGGCCCCCGCACCGCCGCGAGTCTTTACACATATCCGGCTCACCTACGCCGTGAGGGGCAAGGTAAGCCGCACCGCCGTGGAGCACGCGGTAGCGCTCTCGAAAGGCAAGTACTGCTCGGTTTCACTGATGCTTGAGAAAGCAGCAAAGATCGAGTGCGAGATTGTTTTTCCCGATGGAGAGCCGGAAGCGTGAAGGGGAACTACCTGATCAAGCTCTTCCAGGTCGCATCGCTGGTGATGCTGTTGATCGCCGTGGCCATGCTGTCTGCCGTCACGACGATGCACTTTGCGATCCATGGGGCCGAAGTTCAGGTGCCCGCGCTCAAGGGCATGACCGTGGCCGACGCGCGTGGCCAGGCGGCCGGTATGGGCTTGAACCTCGTGGTGGATAACCGCTACTACTCGGGCGAAGTTGCCGCCGGGCATATTCTTTCGGAGTCGCCCGCGCCAGGAAGCGTGGTGCGGCGCGAGTGGCGTGTGCGCGTGTCAGAGAGCCTGGGGCCGCAGAAGGTTGACGTGCCCAACACTGTGGGCAGCGACCAGCGGCTGGCTGCGCTGCAACTGCGCCGCGTAGGCCTTGATGTTGGCGCCGTGGCACACCTGCCGGATAATGCGGTTCCCGAAGGCACCGTGGTTGCGCAGGATCCGCCACCGCATGCGCAGGGCATTGAACGTCCGAGCGTGAACCTGCTCGTCGCCGTGCCGGAAGACACTACGCCGGACGGCTACGTGATGCCCGATCTGGTGGGATTGCCCGTGGTGACTGCGCAGGATCAGCTCGCGAAAGCGGGTATCAAGACAAATACGCCCGCATTTATCGACGTGCCCATACCCGCGGTCGGGTCCGGCGATGCGCCGCCCGCTCAGCCTGTAGCGCCGGGCTCGGTTTTCTCTCAGTCGCCTGCGGCTGGCGCACGCGTGGACCAGTCAACACTTGTAAATCTGATGGTGGCAAAGTGAGCTGCGTCGTCGCGGCGGCTCCAGGCGTCTAAGAAAAGATGGCGTCATGCGACGAACCGAAGCCGGAAGAACACGCGGGCTCTGCTGCGCCCCGAGATTTTTCGCATGCATGGCGCGCGTTGCGTCATCGCAATTTTCGGCTCTTCTTTGGTGGGCAAAGCATATCGCTGATCGGCACTTGGATGACGCGGGTGGCGACGTCGTGGCTTGTGTATCGGCTGACGAAATCGTCGCTGCTGCTCGGCACAGTGGGCTTCGCGGGGCAGATTCCTACCTTCCTGCTGGCGCCGCTCGCGGGCGTGATCGTGGACCGCATCGACCGCCGCAAAGTGCTGGTGTGGACGCAGTCGTTGGCGATGGTGCAGTCGCTCGCGCTAGCCTTTCTCACGCTTACGCATCGCATCACGATCGGCGAGATCATTGCGCTCAGCGCCTTCCAGGGATTCATCAACGCCTTCGACATGCCTGGTCGCCAGTCATTCATGGTGAAGATGGTGGAGAATCGCGCCGATCTCTCCAATGCAATCGCGATCAATTCGTCGATGGTGAATGCGGCGCGGCTGGCGGGCCCCTCACTTGCAGGTTTGCTGATCGCGGCCACGAATGAGGGCTGGTGCTTCCTCGTTGACGGCTTGAGCTACATTGCCGTGATCGCTTCCCTGCTGATGATGCGGGTTACGCACGCAAGCGAAGAGGGGCAGGAAGTAACGATGGTGGAGCAGTTGCGTGAGGGTTGGACCTACGTTGCGAATTTCGTTCCGATCCGCACCATTCTGCTGATGTTTGCGCTGCTGAGCTTGATGGGCTGGCCGTTCATGGTGCTGATGCCGATTTTTGCCGGCCAGGTTCTAGGCGGGGGCCCGCATACGCTGGGATTTCTGATGGGTGCGGTTGGCGTGGGTTCACTGGCGTCCGCGCTTTCTCTGGTCATGCGGCGCAGCGTGCGCGGCTTGACGAAGATGATCCCCATTGCCGCAGTGGCTTTTGGCACTGGACTGATCGCCTTCGGGTTTTCAGCGCACCTGTGGCTTTCGCTCACGATGATGCTGCTGACCGGCTTTGGCATGATGCAGGGTTTGACGGCCAGCAACACGATTATCCAGACCCTGGTGGATGAAAAGATGCGCGGGCGCGTGATGAGCTACTACACCATGGCCTTTGTGGGTATGGCGCCTTTCGGAAGCCTGCTGGCCGGCGCACTGGCCCATGCCATTGGCGCGCCGCACACGGTGGTAGTGAGCGGTGTGGCCTGCATTCTTGGCGCGGGGTGGTTCTGGTCGCAGTTGCCGGCGATCCGCAGGGAGATGCGGCCGATTTACGAGCGGCTCGGCATTGTGCCGCAGCGGCCACTGGTAGTGGACGAGAGCGCGGAAAGCTGAAGGGCTTTCGCGCCTTTGCTGGCACGTTGCCATTGCGGCACCTATGATGGCGTAAACGGGATGTGGCCCGGAAAGGATGCGCAGCCGATGGACGCGAGCGAAGACCTGAAACAGATTGCGAAGCAGGAGCGGGAGCTGGTGCTGCCGCAGTTTGACGGGAAAACTGCGTGGGAGTTGGGCGTACGCCTGTATCTGATGGCGGCCGAACGCAATCAGGCCGTGACGATCGATATCCGGCGGTTCGGCCAGCCGCTGTTTTATGCGGCGCTCGACGGCACCACGCCCGACAATGTGGAATGGATTCGACGCAAGAGCAATGTCGTGGCGCGCTTCCATCGCAGCTCCTACGCCGTGGGCCTTAAGGAAAAGCTGAAGAACGAAACGCAGCTTGAGAGCCAGGGGCTGCCGGTTGCCGACTTCGCCACGCACGGAGGTTCGTTTCCGCTCGCCGTTGCAGGCGCGGGAATCATTGGGAGCGTGACGGTTTCGGGTTTGCCGCAGCGCGAGGACCATGAACTGGCAGTTGAAGCACTGTGCGCGTTACTGGGCAGGAATTATGACGACCTCAGGCTGGCGCGCGCATAGAAACGTCACTTCTCGAGCAGCGCAACAAAGAAGCCGTCCGTGCCGAGTGTGCCAGGCATCAGGCGCAGAAAGCCTTCGGGCGTGAGGCTTTGATGCAGGTGCTCCGCGCCCGCTGGCGTGAGCAGGCCTTCCGTGAGCATGGCATCGATGCGGGCGTGCATCGGCAGAGGCCGGATCTCCGGTGTTGACGCGAGCACAGCGGCCACGACCTCTTCATTTTCTTCCGGCTCAAGCGAGCAGGTTGAGTAAACGATGCGTCCGCCGGGACCGACCACTCGCACCGCCGCCGAAGAATTGCCCGCTGGCGCTCGGCCTGGCGCGGCAGGTCGTCGGGCTTGAGCCGATGGCGAATCTCGGGATTGCGGCCCAGGGTTCCGGTTCCGCTGCAGGGCACGTCGGCAAGCGCGAGGTCATAGCGAGCGTTTTCAGTCAGCGTAGTGACGTCGGCAAGGCGGCACTCAATTTGCTGCGCATGCGGCGCGAAGCGTTCCCGCATAGTTTCGAGGCGCTGCGGGCTGGCCTCGCAGGCGACGATGCGGGCTTGCGGGTTGTGCTCAGCGAGGATGAGGGTCTTGCCTCCGGGCGCGGCGCAGCAGTCGAGGATTGCGTTGCCGCGGCCTGCGATTTCAGCGACGAGTTGCGAACCTTCGTCCTGCATGCGAATGCGACCCTCGCGGAAGGCAGTGGTCGCGGTGACGTCGCCTGAAGTGACAGTGCGCGCCGCCGAGAGCAGCGAGCCCGGCGCAAGCGCGATTCCCTGCTGCGCAAGTTCTTCTTCAGCCGAGCGATCGGCGAGGCGAAGCTGCGGCACTGGCTGCTGTTGGCCGTGGCGACAGATTGCCTTCGCCGTGTCGAGGCCGAAGAAGCGCACCCAGCGCTCGACGAGCCAGGCGGGGTGCGCAGAAGCAAGGGCAAGATTCGCGGCGGAATCTTCCGGAAGTTCTGCCGGCGGCGCGGCTGCGAGCTTGCGCAGCACGGCGTTAACCATGCGTGCAGCGAAGCGATGACCAGCCTGCTTGGCGAGCTCAACGCTTTCATCAATTGCGGCGCGCGCGGGAATGCGGTCAAGATGCAGCAGTTGGAAAGCGCCGATGCGCAGAGCGATGCGGACCTCGGCATCGAGACGGCGTTGGGCGGGCGAGATGCGCCTGAATCTGCTGGTCGAGCTGAATCTGCCAGCGGAGAACGCCGAGCACGAGCGCCGTGGCGAGATTGCGATCCTGCGGTGAAAGGCTGGCAACCGCCGGCGCGCGCAAGAGGTCATCGGAGTGGCCTTTGCCGCGCTCGATCTTCATGAGGATCTTGAATGCGGCACCGCGTGCAGGGGAAATTGATGGCATTGCCGTCAACCGAGCCGCGCGCCGGGCTTCAAGTGCGAACCATGCAAAAACTCCGCGGCAGGCAGGCGCTTTTTGCCTTCGAGCTGCAGCTCGAGAAGTTCGAGCCAGGTGCCCTGCGCGCAGGCGACGTAGAATGCGGCCAGCTTCGACGTGGGTTGCGCCGGGTTGCGATGCGGATGCTGAAACTCGCAACAGCCATGCGATGCGCGATGAGTTTTTTGCCGTCGAGGGTGGTGAAAGCGCCGGGCCAGGGTTGAAAGCCGCGCCAGCGATTGTGCAGCTCAGGCGCGGTGTGTCCGGCAAAGTCCATCCGGCCATCATCACGGCTCGAGCAGCGGAGCAAGAGACGCGTGCGCGTGATCCTGAGGCTGAGGGTGTATGACGCCAGCAGTGAGGCCGGCAAGCGTTTCGACGACGAGGGGAGCGCCATGCCGTGCGAGCACATCGAAGAGGTCAGGGGCAGTTTGTTCAGGCCCAATCGGCAAGGTCTTGTTGCATCAGGATCGGGCCGGTGTCGAGGCCTTCTTCAAGCAGCATCGTCGTGTTGCCGGTAACGGCTTCTCCCATGGCAACAGCCCACTGGATGGGCGCAGCACCGCGGTACTTGGGCAGGAGAGAAGCGTGCAGGTTGATGCATCCGAAGCGCGGAAGAGTGAGCATCCACGGCGGAATGATGCGCCCGTAAGCGACAACGATGATGGCGTCGGGCGCGAGCGCTTCAAGACGTGCCCGAAACTCCGCGTTGTTGCGAATCTTTTCCGGCTGGGTGACAGCGGGACCGGCGGCGAGTGCGGCCTGCTTCACCGGTGTCGCCGCGATTTCCTGCGTTCGTCCGACGGGGCGGTCGGGCTGCGAAACGACGAGGGCGATCTCGTGGCCGGCAGCCAGAAGCGCTTCAAGCGTGGGCACGGCGAAGCGCGGTGTGCCGCAGAAAGAGCGAGCTTCACGGCAGCCTACCATGTGCCTTCGCGCTGCATCTTGCGAATCTTGCGCAGCGCCAGGTCGCGCTTAAGGGGGCTCATGCGGAAGATGAAGAGCATGCCGTCGAGGTGATCGATTTCATGCTGAAAGGCGCGCGAGAGCAGCTCTTCGCCGTCCATCTCGAACCACTTGCCATGCTCGTTCTGCGCACGGATGCGCACCTTTGCAGCGCGGGAAATTTTCTCGCGAATCTCGGGAAAGCTGAGGCAGCCTTCTTCTTCGTATTGCTTGCCTTCGCGTGAAATGATCTCAGGGTTGATGAGGACCAGCTTCTGTTCCGGGTCTTTGCCCTGGCTCAGGTCGATGACGGTGATGCGCTTTGCCACCCCCACCTGCTGCGCAGCGAGGCCAATGCCCTGCGAGGCGTACATGGTCTCAAACATATCGGCCACAAACTTGCGCAGCTCCGCGTCGAAATCGGTGACAGGCTCCCCGGGCTGCTGCAAAACGGGCTCAGGATATTTCACAATCTTCAAAATCATTGCTATGTTCGTTAATAGCGCCGTATCTGTTCGATGTATCCGTCGAAATTTCGTTTCATCTCGGGCATCGAATCGCCGCCGAACTTCTGCTGGGCGAGCCCTGCAATGGTCAGCGCGACCATGGCTTCAGCAGCAACTCCAGCGGCAGGGACGACGCAGATATCGCTGCGCTCGTAACTTGCGCTGGTGGCCTCGCGGGTGTCGAAGCGCACGGATTCCAATGGCCTGCGCAGCGTGGAGATGGGCTTGAGGTACCCGCGGATGACGAGGTCTTCACCGTTCGAGACGCCGCCTTCGATGCCGCCGGCGTTGTTCTGATTGCGCACGAAGCGGGTGGGCTTGCCGTGTCGCCCGCGGCGTAGCGGATCGGGTCATGCACGACCGAGCCGAAGGACTCCGCCGCAACAACACCGCGGCCGATCTCGACTGCCTTGACCGCCTGCAGGCTCATCACGGACTGGGCGAGAAGGCCGTCGAGCCGCTCGTCCCAGTTAGCGTAGGTGCCCAGGCCCGCGGGCACGTTGTGCACCACCACCTCAAAGACGCCGCCAACAGTGTCGCCGGTGCGCGAAGCTTCTTCTACCTCCTCTTTCATGCGGGCCTCGGTCGGCGCGTCCACGCAGCTCAGCAAAATCTCAGTGCGCTGCGTGACCTCGACAATCTCTTCCCAGGTGGCAGCGCGTTCAAGCTCTACGCGACCTACACGGATGACGTGGCTGCCAATTCGATGCCGAGTTCGCGCAACAGCAGTTTGGCAAAGCCGCCCGCGGCCACCCGCGAGGTGGATTCGCGCGCCGAGGCGCGTTCAAGCACGTAGCGCGCATCTGGAAAGTTGTACTTGAGGGAGCCGGCCAAGTCGGCGTGGCCCGGACGCGGCGAGGCGACGGCTTGGTGTTTCGCTGGGTCGCCTGCCTCGACGGGCAGCTTCTCTTCCCAGTTTTTCCAGTCGCGATTAGCGATCTCGATAGCGACGGGCGAGCCGATGGTTTTGCCGTGGCGCACGCCGCTCAGCACGTGCGCCTTGTCGGTTTCAATTTTCATGCGGCCGCCGCGGCCATAGCCCTGCTGGCGACGCCAGAGATCGCGGTTCACAAATTCGAGATCGACGGATACGCCGGCGGGAAGTCCCGAAACCAGGGCTATCAGAGCTTCGCCGTGCGATTCGCCTGCGGTTGAAAAGCGGATCATAACTGTATTGATTGTAACGGCAGAGCCGCATAGGATGGTGCCCATGGCCTACTTCCTGATGAAGACCGAACCGGATGTCTACTCTTTCGACGACTTTGTGCGCGACAAGGAAACGGTATGGGACGGCGTGACCAACCCCACAGCAGTGAAGAACCTGCGCGAGATGAAGCCGGGGACGAAGTGGATTTTTTACCACACAGGCGATGAACGCACCGCCGTGGGCACCGGGACCGTGGAGAGCGTTGATGCCAGCAATCCCAAAGTGCCGGTGGTGAAGGTAAAGGCGGGCAAGCGACTCAAGACGCCGAAGACCCTTGCGGAAATCAAAGCCGAGAAGATATTTGCGCAGTCGCCCGCTGGTGCTCATCGGGCGTCTCTCGGTGGTTCCGCTGACCGAGGAACAGTGGGATTGGCTTGTGGGCTGAGTTCCCTGCCCGCTGAGTGCTCGGGCCTCACCGGCCGAACATCGCTGGCCCGGAACCTCACTCGGCAAACTGGCGCAGATGATGATCGGCGTGGAGATAGCCCCAGCGCATCCACTCGCGCTCTGACATGACTCCGAAGAACGGGTGCGGGCCGAAGCTGAAGGCGCGTGGGGTCGCAGTGAAGCGGGCAATGAGCGCGAGAAGGAGGCGCTTGTCCTCTTCGAACTCCGCGGGAGGCGTACCACCGATGGCCTGATCGATCTCGGGCCGCGTGGAGAAGCCTTTAGCCCATGGGACCGGCAAGCGAAGAGCCATCCACTTGAAGACGATGCGCGGGTAAGCCCCCGGTGCCGGCGAAACGTATCTCTCGCCCATTACCGCGAGATAGCTGTCGCTGAGGTGGCAAAGCATCTGCGCGGCTGTCATTTTTCCCCAGAGGCGGGGCGAGTTAGCGCTTACCCTGCCGATGCGCGCGACGATTTCGGCTTTACAGCGGGCGTCATCGAGGGAGTTCATCGGCCGGGCTCACTCCTTTGGGTCGAGGTAGGCTCGCGTATTGAGCATCTGCCGCTGATCGAGCGACCAGACCCGCCCCGTAAGCTCATCGGGCGCTTTGCCCTCGCGGACAGAACGCTCGAATTCGCTGAGGATGGCCTGCATTTTCGCATCGAGGTCGTCGACGAAGTTCAGCGCCAGTGCCTCGGGAATCATGGGCAGCTTGGGCGAGCCGAATTCGAGCTTGCCGTGATGCGAAAGAATCATGTGCACAACGAGCGTACGCAGACGGGGCGGAAAATCCGGCAAGCCGTCGATGGTCTTTTCGACGACTTCGATGCCCATCTGGATATGGCCGAGCAGCGTGCCCTCGACGGTGTACTCGAAACCGGCTTCCCAGGAGAGCTCGCGCACCTTGCCGATATCGTGCAGGATGACGCCGGTGAGCAGCAGGTCGCGATGGAGGATGGGGTAGTTGGGCGCGACGCGATCGGCAAGGCGCAGCAGGCTCACCACGTGTTCAAGCAGGCCACCCAGCCAGGCATGGTGCAGCTGGCGCGCGGCGGGCGCTTCGCGGTAAGCCTGGGCAAGCGTCGGATCAGCCAGCAAGGTGGTAACGAGGGCCTTGAGATGCAGGTCGCCGAAGCTTTCGACAAACCCCATGAGCGCTGCCCAGAGCTCATCCACGTTATACGTGGTGGCGGGCATCATGTCGGCCTTCTCTGTCTCTTCGGGCAGGGCGAGGCGCATTTGCTCGACGCGCATCTGCAGACGGTCATCGAAGCGCGAAACGGCGCCGCGGGCTTTTACAAAAGCGCCACGCTCAATATCTTTCGCGATCTTTGGGTCAGCCGGATCCCAGACGCGCGCTTCGAGCTGGCCGGTTTTATCGCACAGAATCAGGCTGAGATAAGGCTTGTTGGCCCGCGTGTTCCGCAGTTGCCGCGAGAGCAAAAGAAAATAGCCATCGAAGACGCGGCCGTCTTCAAAACCGGCGATATCTGAAACAAAAATGTCCTTCATCCTGCTCGAAAGCTTAACCCATGCGGGCTGGCCGCTGCCGAAAGGCCACTGAGCCGGGTCAACGAAACCGGTCAGTGCGATGCTTTTCCGGCAACGCCGGAGGTTGACGCCGCCGGCGGCAGATCAAATATCTGAATGGCGCCATCGTTCACAATGGCGAAACGCCGCCCCGAGGGTGAGAAGGCTACATTGCCGCCGCCATCGAGTATCGGATCAAGAGGCGCCTCAAGAACCAATTTGCCGTTGGCTGCGTCGAGAACCTTTACTTCCTGCCCTTTGATGGCCTTGACGAATTTCGGATGTTTCTTCAGGTTCACAGAATCGTTGAGGACAAGAGCTTCGCGGGCGAGTCGCGAGCCGTCTGGAGCCATCACCAGCAGCGGCCAGACCGGCTCAGGTGGAGCATCTGTCGCCCACAGCGTGTGCCCCTCCGTCGTGAGCACGGCGAGTTTCAGCCCGCCTTCGGGCGTGCACGTGGTGAGAAACAAATTGTCATCGCTGATGAAATCGAACTTCGGCGAACATCCTGAAAGCACGTCGGTGAGCACCTTGCTGCCGCCGGTGAAAGACTTCAGGCTCAGGACCCAGTGGTATTTCTGAGGAGACGAAGCCTCAACATAACCAACCGAGTTGACCGGGAAACTGGAGACAGATTGCCCCTGCCGGGTGAGGATCACTTTTCCCGATGAGCGCTCAATTGCCCGCAGGATGGGATCGGACCGATCTGCCGACACTTGATCTGCGGACGCTGCCCCACCGGAAGCGGGTGATGTGGTGACCAAGATTTGCTGGCCTGGATTCAGCGCCACGGAGAGAACCCGGTTCTGGAGATCGGGCAGGGGAGCCGTTTGAAGTTTCTCGTCCCCTTCTGCCAGTCCATCGGTTGTGAGCAGCAGGAACTTGCTGTCCTTCAGCATCCAGAGGTAGCGGGCGCGGTCGGAGACGGTCCATGTGGCCTCGGCTTCAACCTCGCCCTCGGGCAGGCGAAGGACGAGCGCCTTGATCTGCCGTTGGACTCCTGTTCCGGCGTCATCGGTTTCGCGGCGCATGAGTCCGGAAGGATGGAAGGTAAAGAGCAGCCGGTTCTCATCAAGGAAATCAAGGCTGATCAAGTGAATCTGCCTGCCGAGATAGTAGGAAGATTTCGGCGGCGCAAAGCCCAAAGGAGCGAGTGGAATCACAGCAGTCGGCGCCAGGCTGGGCTTGCCCGGGAGATAGGTGGAGAAGGCTGGCCTTGGCTTCCGCTTGGGCCTTGGAGGCGGCAGGTTGTCAGACGGGAGCACCACGCCCGGAGGCAGTTGCGGTTGTTGCGTCCTTCCCTGAACGCAGAGCACCATGGCCGCCAGTACCATCCAGCGCAGGATCTTCAGATGCTTGACCATCGCAGCTTATTTTCGCCGATCCCAAGGCATTTATGAAAATCAAAACGCCGTTGCGATCTTCTTCGGTGCGGCTTGGGTCCGCTTTCGGTCCGGCCAAAACGCAAGCCGGGCCGGAAAGAGATTTCCCAGGCCCGGTTTTTGCCGCTTGATGTCGACTACTGCTGTGGTTGAGTGGCAGGCTCAGGTGAGGGTGCGGGTGCCCCCTGCACGGGAGGAATGGGCGTGGGCTGCTGCGGCGCAGCTCCTGCAGGTTCTGAGGGCTTCTTCGGCCTGTCGCTGATGCGGGTCTTCTCGCCGGTGGTGGCCGTGCTCTTCTTCTTTTTCGACGAATCGCCGGCGAGGCCGAGGGGCGCGGATTGCGTTTGCTGGTCGGCGACCTCGCCCGCCTCAGGCGCAGTGGGGGTCATCGCCTGCTTCTGCTCCTTCTCAACTTTTCCCTTGGGCTGCTTCGGCTCCCGGGCGCGGTCGCTGAAGCGCGTCTTCGTGGTGGGCTCCGCAGAGCCTTCCAGCGGATTGGCCGGCTCCTGCGCGGAGCTGACCGTCGGCGCGGTTGCCGCACCTGCATCCTCAGTTTTCAGCGATGGAGTGTCGGGTAACGTTTCCTGGGGAGCCTTGCCGTACCGGATCTTTTCCTTCTTGCCGGGTTTCAGCGTCGCGGTGGAAGCAGTAGTAGTCTTTTTCGCCGGCGCTGCGGCGGGTGTCGCGGCAGCAGCGGCCGGTGCGGCAGTTGAACGGTATCCCCGTGCGGTCTCACGGAAACGCGTCCGCTCCACCTTCTTCTTCTTTTTGGCGGTTGGCGCCGTGTAAGCGGAGTAAGCGATGGGGAAAACCAGCTTGTTGGGGCTGGCGCCGGTGTCAACGTAGCCGGGCTTGATTTCGATGGAAGCATCGTCGCGCATCTTGGTGAGATAGTCGCGGACGGCCGGCTCCATCTTGCTCATGTAGTAGTTCTGCTCGACATCCTGCTCAACATCCTTGAACTGCGGAATGCCGCCGGCCGTGTGCTCAGTGACCTTGAGGATGATGTAGCCCTGCTTGGTACGGATGGGAGCGGTGTACTCGCCTTCCTTGAGGTCGAAAACCTGGTCTTCAAGCACTTTTGCGAGGGCACCCCGCTTGTACTGCCCGAGGTCGCCGCCTTCGGATGCAGTGGAACCTTTGCTGTCAGTGCGGGCGAGCTGGCTGAAGTCTGCCCCGGCCTTCAACTTCGCTTCAATCGCTGTGGCCTGCGCTTCGGCATCGGCAATCACCTTGGGATCGTCGGAGCCTGCGTCGTCGGTGCCGGTAGGAACGAGGATCTCCGAGAGCCGAACGCTTTCCTGCTGCGCGTAGTCCTGCTTGTGCGTTTCAAAATAGCGCTGCGCTTCGCCGGGTGTGATGTTGATTTTGCGCCCGACCTCGTCGCGCATCACTTCCTGGGTGATGATGCCGTTGCGGATGTTGGCTTTGAAATCCTCGTAGCTCACGCCCTGCTGCTGGGCAGCCTTTTCAAGGTCCTCAAGCGACGACATGTTGTACTGCTTGCGGATCTCGTTGAGCCGGTTCACGAGTTCGGTCTCACCGGTGACGCCCAGTTCCTTGCCTTTGGAGAGCCACAACTGCTGGTCAATCAGGTTACGCAGCAGATCCTGGTGCGCCGCTGAAATCTCCTGCATGGAGGAGCCGCGCTGGCGCATTTCCTGATCCAGCTCCTTCGTCGCCCGGTCGTAGTCGGCGCTGCTGATGATCTGGTCGTTCACGCGGGCGATAATTTCCGCGACGGTGGTGCCGCCATAGGGGCTCGCTGGAGTGCTGGCACGAGTCTGCGCCACGGCGCACGCCGAGCCCATGGCCATAACTACCAGCAAAATCGACGGGAAACGAAAAGACCTGGGAATCATCATGAACGCAAATCCGGAGACAAATTTGTTACCTGAGACATAGACGCTATTGTAAATCGCAGGATAGCCGGAAAGCGATTCAAGGCGCCTTGAGCGAAGGTAACCCGGCTACCGGAGGAGGAGCGAAACCTAATCGCAGCACTTTGGGACCGGGGGAGCACCACTCGGCGGGGCTTGAAAAAATTCGTGGAATCATGTGCAAAATTGAACAGGTCGCCTCGCTTTTTTGGTGAAACACTGATTCGACAAAACGCGAGGTCGGGCACGATTGATGCCTCTTTCGCAAGAATCGCGATGAAGAAGAAGGCGCCAATGGTGAAGCTGGAAAAACCCGCGTTTGATGCTGCTGCTTTTCTGATGAGCGCCGGGCTGGGGCGAACGATGATTCGATTCTCGCCCAAGCAGCACTTCTTTTCGCAGGGCGAACCGTCCGATTCCATTTTCTATCTTCAGAAGGGCCGCGCCAGGGTCACGGTCCTATCGCCAACCGGCAGGGAAGCCACCATAACGCTCTTGTCTGCAGGCGACTTTGTGGGAGAGGAGGCGCTCACATCGCCGTCCGCGCTACGTTTGACCACTGCCACCGCCACCACTGCATGCCACGCGCTTAGAATTGCACGGGAAGCGATGATGCGCGTCTTGCATGAGGAGCATGCCCTTTCCGACATCTTTCTCAAGTTTCTGCTGGCCCGCAGCATTCGCATTCAGGCCGACCTTGTCGATCAGCTATTCAACTCCAGCGAAAAGCGTTTGGCGCGCATTCTCCTTTTGATGGCGGACTTTGGTGAGCCGGACGGTCATGAGAATTTGATTTCCAAGATCTCGCAGGAAACTCTGGCGGAAATGATCGGCACCACCCGTTCCCGGGTGAACTTCTTCATGAACCGCTTTCGCAAGCTGGGATTTATCGATTACAACGGCGGTATCCGAGTAAATAAATCGCTATTGAGCGTGGTGCTGCACGACTAACTTGCTGGATGCCCCATGTCATAGAGCCGACGATTGGCCAGGGTGGCTCAAGTTCGGACGATACTGTTCCGTCAATACTGTGCAAAATTGCACAGTATTTTGGTCTTCTCCGGGTGACACTGATAGTCAACCCGAAATCGGTTGGCAACGCGCTGACGGGGCCCCTCCCCCAAGAAACCCCGCCACTGCCGGATAGAGGCAGCCTGCGCACGACGACGATAGCACCGAAACAATGAAGAAATCGTGAGTATTTTGTGCGCCCCTCGAAACGAAGGCGGTCGAGCAAGTCGCCCTGAATGGGTGGGATTAAGGTCGCGTCGGACTTGCGCACGCGACCTTTAACCTCTCGGCTAGATCGGATGCGCACGCCCAAGCTCGAAGCGTGGAAGGAGTCATATGTCCTCGCTAGAATTTCCAGGTACTAAGCCTCCCCCCCGTCGCATGATCCTCCTCGACAACATTGCACAGAAAGAAATGGTCATTGGGCTTGCGAATTACATTATCGGGTTGGAATGCGATCTCGCGTCGCTCGTCCGTGTTTGCACTGGAGATCGACTGCAAACCCACGGTCATTGTGACGAAGTCCTGCTTAGGAAGATGGCAAACAAGCTCGCTCGGGAAGAAGGCTTTGTGCATAGAGCCTCGGAACAGCGTCAGCGGTTGCGTCTGATGATCGCCAACACAACCGATTCGTGTTCGCTGGTTCGTACGCTTCATCGAGAGTTTCTGGAAGACCAAGGGTCAGATGGAGCAGCAAATTAATCGCTTCCGTCGCCGCCTCCGCGCGAACGGGACGCACGATTCGATCTGTTTGAGCTGCTTTCGTACCGTTGCCAACGAAGAAGGCGACGAGGACGGCCTGGAAGATGCCGAGCGAAATCACATCTGCGATTTCGACGCCCTGCGTCGTTATTCGTATGCGGGCCGCCCACCCGGGGGCGTAGACGTGACTACCGCAATGAAGGACGAAGAATCCAGCGGACGACCACCGAACGCAGCCGGACGTTCCCACAGTTCTGAGTGCCCGCCTAATCGGAAATAGCGCGAGGTTGCGGCTGGCGATTGCCCTAGTTTTTCCGACATTTGCGCGAGGCGAGCGGCCGGCGCGAGCTGGCGCACCAGCGGGCCTTGGGAAAGCGATTCGAGAGGGGCTTAAGCGAAGGTAATCCCGCTACCGGAGGAGGGGCGAAAGCGTCAAATAAGTGGGTGATATACTTTAGCCCAAGACAGCCCTGTGCAGCCCTCCTCGGGCGCCCGTCGCACCCGCTGCCTGGAGGTACCTTCCGCTTATGACTCCCCGCGCCCGCAGGGCTCTTTTTACCCTGATTCTCTTCTTCACCGTCTGTGCCGTTGTGGGCAGCGTTATGCAGCGCAAGGTCGGGGCGCAATCATCGCAGGATGAGAGCCAGATTCGCGACAACCTGAAGACTTTTACCGACGTTTACGCTCTGGTGGAGCAGAACTACGCCGAGCCCATCAACGGCGACAAGGCCGATACCGCGATCTACGACGGGGCGATTCCGGGCATGCTGCGGGTTCTCGATCCGCACTCTAACTTCTACGATCCCAAGGCTTACGCCAAGATGCGCGAAGATCAGCGCGGCCGCTACTACGGCGTGGGCATGGTGATCCAGCAGCAGGGCAACAAAGTACTGGTCATCACTCCGTACGAGAACACGCCCTCGTTCCGGGCCGGCATTCGTCCCGGCGACATCATCTCCTCGATCGACGGCAAAACGACCGACGGCATGACCTCGGACCAGGTGGCCAAGGCGCTGAAGGGTCCCAAGGGCACGCATGTGCAGGTCACCACGATTCGCGAAGGGCAGGCCAAGCCGCTGGTCTTCGACCTGATCCGCGACGAGATTCCGCACCCTTCTGTTGACCTGGCCTTTGAAATTCGGCCCGGTGTCGGCTACATTCACCTGACCCAGTTCCAGGAAACGACGGCGCAGGAAGTGATTGACGCCGTCAACAACTTCCCCAACCTGCACGGGCTGGTGTTTGACCTGCGCAACAACCCCGGCGGCCTGTTGAGCCAGGCGGTTGAAGTGTGCGATCACCTGCTCTCGAAGGGTCAGACAATCGTCTCGCAGCGCGGACGCGCGTACCCCGATCAGGTGTACACGGCGACCCACGGCAACGACGGCAAGACCTTCCCCATCGTGGTGTTGGTGAATCGCAATACGGCTTCGGCGGCTGAGATTGTTTCCGGCGCGCTGCAGGATCATGACCGCGCCTTGATTGTGGGTGAAACCACCTTCGGCAAGGGCCTGGTGCAGACCGTCTACAACCTGAGCCAGAACACCGGACTGGCGCTGACGACGTATCACTACTACACGCCTTCAGGACGGTTGATCCAGCGCAACTACACCGGTATTTCGCTCTACGACTACTACTACAATCACGCGGGCGCGTCGTCGCCTGATTCGTCGAACCGTGAAGTCAAGATGACCGACTCCGGCCG
The DNA here is from genome assembly GCA_963839215.1 of uncultured Acidobacteriaceae bacterium. Taxonomy (GTDB): domain Bacteria; phylum Acidobacteriota; class Terriglobia; order Terriglobales; family Acidobacteriaceae; genus Telmatobacter. The sequence goes on from CAWITZ010000006.1 coordinate 809,568, forward strand.
CACCGTATACGGCGGCGGCGGCATCACGCCGGACGAAAAGGTTGAGACGCCCAAGAGCAACGACTTCCAGGATCAGCTGCTCTACAAGCAGGCGTTCTTTCACTTTGCGGCGCACTACCTGGCCAACCGCACCGTAGATCACAACTTCACGGTGGACGATGCGGTGATGAAGGACTTCAAGGATTTCCTCACCAGCCAGAACATCAACTGGACCGAGAATGACATCAACAGCTCGCAGGACTGGGTGAAGGTGAACATCCGGGAATACATCGTGACCAGCCAGTTTGGCCAGTTGCAGGGCCTGCACGTCATCGCTGAATGGGATCCGGCAATCCAGAAGGCGCTGAGTTTTCTCCCTGAGGCCCAGGCACTTGAAGATAATGCGCACAAGGTGCTCGCAGAGAAGGCCCAGGCACGCAACAGCGGCGCAGTAGGCGTACCCGACCAACAGTAAGGCCCGGCAGTCAGTAGAAAAAGGCATCCCCCAGGGGGATGCCTTTTTTGCGTTCGCATTCTACCCTCAGCGCTGGCTGGCCTCACCTGCCGTCACTCTCCGGTTGAACTCCGCCGACTTGTTGCGGGGCACCGAGAGCGACTGCCAGTGGTCGCAGCCGAAATGCTTGGCCAGAAGAACGATTTGGCCCACGTGATAGGGATAGTGGGCGATCTGGCGGTTGATGGCCTGCATCACCGAGTGCGCCTCGCCGCGAATGGTGACGGTGCGGCCAAGGTCGGCATCGGTAAGTGCTTCGAGCGCGGCGAAGACGATCTGCCAGCCATTTTCCCACTCGGCGATGAGTGCGGCACGAGTGGCCGCCGGGTCAGCGAACTCGCTGTCGCGATTGCGGTCAGGCTTTTCGCCATCGGTGGTCAGAAAGTCAGTCCAGCGCGAGCGCATGTTGCCGGTCATGTGTTTCACGACGATGGCGATGGAATTGGCTTCGTGATCGAGCGTAGTGAAAAGTTGCTCATCGCTGACCTGAGCCATCGCGCCTTCGGCAAGCTTCTTGTAGTAGCGCAGGACGGCGACGGAGTCCTCAATATACGAGGTGGTGAACTGAAGAGCCATGGCGACAGTTTAGTGCAGGCGCCAGTCTTCCGGTTCTAGTCAGCCGGCGCCAGTCTGCCGGTTTACGGTTCGTCGTTGTAGACGCCCATCTCGATCTTGCCGCCTTCTGCGAGCCGCGCGCGAAACATGCCGGGCGTATTGAAGCTCCACGCCAGCTGGCCGTCGGGAGTGATGGCGATAAGGCCACCATCGCCCTTCAACCTCTCCAGTTGCTTGTGAATGACCTCATCGGCTGCCTGCTGTAGCGGCATGTGCTTGAAATACACCAAGTCGCATACCGCGCGCGCAACACCCAGGCGGATGAAGTACTCGCCCGTGCCGGTGCCGGAAACGGCACACGACTGATTTGAAGCGTAAGTGCCCGCGCCAATAATCGGCGAGTCACCGACGCGGCCCGGCATCTTGTCCTGCAGGCCGCCCGTGGAGGTGCCCGCCGCAATGTTGCCACGTTTGTCGAGCGCGACAACGCCGACGGTGCCGTGCATCTGCGAGTCCGGCGACTCATCGATCTGGCTGACGGGCTGGCCATTCACCGGCGCGGGCGGCACTCCTGCGGGGCGTGCCGGAATCGGCTTGCCTTCTTCGCGAAGCTGACGCACGAGCGACTGCCAGCGCGGCTCGGTGAAGAAGTAGCTGGGCGGCTCCTGTTCGAGGCCTGCCTGCAGCGAGAACGCGTCTGCGCCGTCGCCGATGAGAAAGACGTGCGGCGTCTTTTCCATTACTGCGCGCGCGAGGCTGATGGGGTGCCGCGTGCGCGTAACATCGGCCACTGCGCCGGCATTGAGCGTGGCGCCGTCCATAATTGCAGCGTCCATCTCGTTGCGGCCGTCGCTTGTGAACACTGCGCCCTTGCCCGCGTTGAAGAGCGGGTTGTCTTCAAGAATGTGAATCGCGGCTTCGACGGCATCAAGCGATGAGCCACCCTGGTCAAGCACCTTCGCACCCGCCTCAATCGCCTGCTTGAGCGCGGCCCGATACTCGCTATCGGCCTTGGGAGTCATTTGCGCGCGCTCGATGACGCCCGCTCCGCCGTGAATGACGATGGCCCAGTGATGCGCCGCCTGCTGCGCCCACGCATTCGGAACCAGAAGCATCAGCAACGCCAGTTTGACCGCATGACCCCGCACAGAAGCTCGCACCCTTTTCACCTCAGGACCGGAAACAAGGAATTGCTCACGGTGGAATACAGCCATCGTAGCTGGCTGGGCTACTAAAAGAAAAAAGGCATGACGGCCGAAGCCGCCATGCCTTTAAGTTGATTCCTCCGCTGCTTTAGAAGAACAGCTTCGCCGAAACCTGCAGCTGGCGCGCTCCATAGAGCAGATTGTTGGTTCCCGTCTTCACGCCAAACGCACCTGACGGTGTGGATGGAACGTAAGGCACGATGCAGCCGGCGAACTGCGAACCGGGCGCCGTTGGCAACGCGGGGCATGCCTGCGGTTGCCGGCGACAGCTGGCTGGAGAACGTTGTGTTGGTTGACGAGATGATCTCGTGATTGAAGAGGTTGAAGGCCTCACCGATGATCTGCATCGAGACCTTCTCGTGGATGGGAATATCGCGCGTGATGCGGAAGTCTGTATTGCTGACTCCCGGCCCCGGTTGGCTGTTGCGCTGAATCTCCGGCGGACGGCCGGTAGTAGGCGCACCTGAGGATGAGCTCATGGTGCCGCCATAGATATTGCCATCCGCAGCCTTCGGAGTGCTTGCGATCACCGAGGAAGGAGCTGTCATGCTGGCGACGATCGGGAAGCCCGTGGCCTGAGTCACGGTGCCGGAGAAGGTAAATCCATCCAGACCGTGCTTCATCCAAGGATTGTCCGTCTTGATCTGTGGCTGCCAGATCAAAGAGCCGACGAAACGGTTGCGCACGTCAAGGTCGGAGCGACCGTACTCGCCATTCAGATTGTTGGGGTCGAGCACCGGGTTGCCGCCATAAAACGTGCCGAAGGCGCCTTGCACCTGGTCGTTGTCGAGCGCCTTGGCCCAGGTGTAGTTCAGCAGCATTTCGAACCCGTGATTAAATGGCCTGCGCACAGAAACCGCCATGCCGTTGTACCAGGCGTTGGCCACGCTGAAGCCAGCGTTGATCGAGGTAAGTGTCTGATCGATGCGGTCGGTTGTGAGGTAGTACGGCACCGTGACCAGGTTTGTTCTTCCGTTGGGATTGGTGATGTTGAAGGAGCGAATCCCGTGCGGTGTTTGTCCGACGAGGTTCGCATCCAGAAAGACCGGAAGGTGCAGCGCCCGCGAACCGACGTAGCCGAGAGAGAGAGAGATCTTGCCCGGCATCTCCTGTTCGAGGCCGAGGCTGAACTCGTGTGTCAGCGGCGGCACAAATTCAGGAGAGAGACCGTGGAAGCTTGCGCTTCCCGCTGCAGTTAGGCCGGTCACCGTCGGTGCAGCCCCGCCGTCGGGAAAGAGCGCATCCGAAAGCGGTGGACCCGGCGGCAGGAATGGCACATTGGGGAATGAAAGCGCCGCCGCAGCGGCGCATGTTGCATTGCAGCCGTTGTAGTTGTAGTTGATCTGGTACTCGCCGTTCTCGACGCGCATGGCATAGTAGGTGCTGCCCTGGTTGAGGCCGGTGAAGATGCCATAGCCGCCGCGAACAACGGTGCCGGGCTGTGGGTTCCAGGCGAAACCGAAACGAGGCTGCACGCGATCAAGCACGTTCTTGATTGTGGTGTTGTATTTGGCCGCGAGCGCCGTCGAGGTGTTGGGAATCTCAGGGCTCGGCGTCAACTGGACGTCATAGCGCACACCCAGGTTGACGGTCCACTTCGGGCTGATCCTCCAGTTGTCCTCGGCGAAGCCGTCGTACATCTGCATCCAGAAATCGTCGGCGCCGGCCTGGCCGCTTTCGGTGCTGTGCACCTGATCGACGGTCTGCACAAAGGTGTTGTAGCGACTGCCGGCGAATGGATCAGTGTCTCCAGGGTTGCCGGCAAAGGCATCCCGGATCCAGTTCTGAAATTCCTGGGTCACGTTGCCGGAGTAGCTGTAGACACCGCCGCCCTGGAAAAGATTGATCATCACTTCATGCACCAGGTTGACGTCGCCGCCAAACTTGAGGGTGTGCCGGTTATAGACCTTTGAGAAGACATCGGTGAACTGCAGTCGATGCTCATCGGGCTCTGCAATGCGCGGCAAAGCGTTGGGCATGCCGTAGGTCATGGTGCCCATGCCCACGCTGGGGCCAGGGGCGTTCGCGCCAGCGGTTTCAAGATCGCGCCCCCACTGGAAGCGCAGATCGTTGACCGCGGTGCTGGAGAGAGTCGAGGTCCAGTGGGCGATCAGGAAGCGCTCGTGATAGCTGGTGGCACCGTTGGTGCTGCCCGACGAGTTCGCGTATGTCGCGTTCGGCGCGTAGCCGTAGGTGCTGTCAAAATCCGCCCAGTTGAAGTTCGCGTAAATCAGGTTCCGGTCGTTGATCTGGTAGTCGATACGCGGAAAGAAGAGATTCATCCGGGCAAAGCGGCCGGGCGGCGGGGCATTGCCAAGGCCGAGCAGGAAATCGATACCCGAGGTGCAAAGATCCGCGGAAATAGTGGCCGGGCACTGGGTCGGCGAAATGATGTTCGTCGAGGTCGGCGTTCCGGTGGGCGTCTGCGTCACGGTGTTCGTCATGTAGTAGAGAACACGGCCAACGCGGCGGAAACCGTTGAGGGTGAGAAAGTAGAAGAGCTTGTCTTTAATGATGGGCCCGCCGACGCTTCCGCCGAAGTCCTGTTGCTGGTGGATAGGCTGAGTGAGCAGAAAGGGGTTGCCGTTGTTGTGCAGAGCGGCCCACTTGCTATAAGGATCGAGAGCGTTCCATGAAGGGTAGCGGAGAGAGTAGAACAGATCGCCATGCAGGGTGTTTGTGCCGTTCCGGGTGATGGCATTGACCTGTCCACCAACTGCCTGGCCAAACTCTGCCGAGTAGTTTGCGGTTTCTGCCTGAAACTCCTTGATGGAGTCGAGGCTGTAGACGTAGGGCGCGCCGGAAGCGCGGCCGCGCGCTTCACTGAAGAGCATCTGGTTGTTGTTGGCGCCGTCTACGTAGTTCTGGTTGTAGAGGCCGCTGATTCCATGAAAGCTCACCAGGCCGCTGCCGCCATCCGGCACAACGTTGGGCGTCAGCAGAACAAAGTCACTCCAGTTGCGGCCATTGACGGGAAGATTCTGGATGATCTTCTGGTCGACGAGCTGCGACACTTCAGTTTTGCTCACATCGACCAACGGTGTCTCGCTGGTGACCTCGACGGTGGTCGCCGAGGACTGCACCGACATGCGAAGATCGATGGTCAACGTCTGGCCGACCTGCAGAACAAGGTTCGTCGCCTGCACCTTGCCGAAGCTGCTCGCTTCAGCGGTGACGGTATAGTGTCCCGGCTGCAGGAATGGCGCAACATACAAGCCGGCCGAGTTGGTCGTGTACGTGTGAACAATTCCGGTGTCGGTATTGGTAACGGTCACCGTTGCGTTGGGAATGACCGCCTGGCTTGTGTCTGTAATTGTGCCGGTAATCGTGCCAGCTCCTGCGGTCTGCGCCACTGCGCAAGGGATAAGCACCGACAGAGAGAGACAAAAGAGAAGCGCGCCAAACAGAGTTGAACGGCAGATCTTGCGAGTCGCGTGAGTCGGATTCATTGCGTCTGGTTCTCCTGAAATAAGAAAGGTTGCCTTGCCAACGTCGTGTGGTTACATACGGCGAGCCTTGGGCGGTATGACGTGGATGTCAGTATGCAAAATCAGGACTAAAGAAGGGGCGGTTGACCTGGTCATTAGGTCTTCTGCCTCAATTCCGCTGAACGCTGTGAGTGGGTTAGTTGCCCCACTTCTGCCGGTCCGGGCGGAGGAAAGAAAGGGACGAACATCAAACCTGTGTTGCTGTGCCATAAAGAAGGGCGCGGCAACCCTGCGATTTATTGTCATCCTAAATCAGGGGGCGCCGTGCTTGAAAGCATAATTTGTACAATGAATTCAAGCATCGCGACCGTGACCCCGCTGCATATGATGGACTCATGTTCCGCCTCATTCGCTGTGGCATTGTTCCCGCATTCCTTCTTGTTGCCGGGCACGGCCTGATCGCCGCGGCTGCCCGGCGCCCTATCCCGGTAAAGGTTGTGGTCGTGGCCATGTTCGAAGTCGGGCAGGACTCCGGCGATGCACCGGGTGAGCTGCAATATTGGGTCGAACGCGATCACCTGGACCGCGTTTTTCCGCTGCCTGCCGGCTACCACGACGTACGCATGAATAGCGCGGGCGAGATGGCCGTGCTCACCGGCCAGGGCACCGCGCATGCTGCCGCGACCATCATGGCAGTGGGTCTCGACCCGCGTTTTGATTTTTCGCATGCATACTGGCTCATTGCCGGCATCGCAGGGGGAAGCCCCGACCGCGTCTCGCTGGGATCGGCAATGTGGGCGCATTGGGTTGTCGATGGAGATCTTGGTTACGAGATCGACGCGCGCGAAATTCCCGCCGGCTGGTCAACGGGCTATCTGCCCCTGCGCAAGTCGCGGCCGTTTGAGCCTCCCGCTGCTCCGCAGGAGAACCAGCTCTTTGAGGTAAACCCCGCGCTGATGGACTGGGCCTATACCCTGACCCGCGGCATTCAGCTCAGCGACACAGAAAAACTGAAGGATGTACGCAGCCACTTTGACGGAGCCGCCGCGCAGGAGCCACCTCACGTAGGACTGGGCGATGAAGTTTCGTCCTCGACCTACTGGCATGGCAAGTATTTCGACGCATGGGCGACGGAGTGGACGAGCTACTTCACCAATGGCAAGGGACAGTTTGCCACGACAGCGATGGAAGACACGGGAACCCTGCTTTCGTTGAAGTCCCTGGCGCAGGCCGGACGCGTGGACTGGCAACGTGTGCTGGTGCTGCGCACGGTGAGCAACTTCGACCGGCAGCCGCGCGGCATGACCGCCGACGAGAGCCTTGCGCGCCAGCGTATCGGGGCTTACAGCGCTTACCTGCCGTCGCTTGAAGCCGCGTACACGGTAGGGCACGCCGTTGTAAACGAGCTGCTGACCAACTGGAAGAAGTACGAGAAAGCGTCGCCCGCTTCAAAGTAACCGCGCAGCATCGCCGGCCGAGCCGCTTGGCGAAACCTGCTCCGGCAGTGCAGAATGCTTGGGTTCCGCAAATCACAGCAAGAATCGCGCGCCGGCGTGTAAGCGCCGCGAATGCGATCGCAAGGAAGAAGCCTGCATGCACTCGGTCTGGTTCGGCGAATTCATGGGTACCCTGGTTCTTGTCCTGCTGGGCAACGGTGTCAACGCCGCCGTAACACTACGCAAGTCCTACGCCGCCGACGCCGGCTGGATGGTTATAACCACAGGATGGGCGCTGGCCGTGCTGTGCGGCGTGCTGGTGGCGCAGGCCTTCGGCAGTTCGGGTGCGCACCTGAATCCTGCCATTTCTCTGGCGAGCGCGGTGAACACCGGTGACTACTCGCAGCTGGCGAGCTTCTGGTCGGCGCAGATGCTGGGCGCAATAGCGGGCGCCTCGCTGATGGCGCTGCACTATGGGCCGCACTGGTCACAGACACCGGATCCCGATGCCAAGCTCGGCGTCTTCTGCACCAGCGGCGCGGTGCACAACCCGGCCATGAATTTTGTAAGCGAAGTGATCGGAACCATGGTGCTGGTGGTTGTAGCAGGCGCGATTTTTTCGCACGGCGTCTCAGCAACAGGGCCTGCCGCGGGATTTGGACCGTGGCTGGTGGGCAGCCTTGTGTGGGGCATCGGCCTCTCCCTCGGCGGCACAACCGGCTACGCCATCAACCCGGCGCGCGATCTCGGCCCGCGGCTGACCCATGCGCTGCTGCCTATCCCCGGCAAGGGCGGTTCGAAGTGGAGCTACGCGCCGATACCGATTCTGGGGCCTCTCACCGGCGGAGCGCTGGCAGGCCTGCTGCTGCACTACGCCAGGCTGTAAGCCGCAGTCAGGCAACCTCGATCATGATCTTGATGAAGCGCCCAGGCTCACGATCCCAGGCGCGCAGAATGGCCGGTGCTTCATCCAGCGGCACAAGATGCGTGACCGTATCGTCCACAGGAAAGCGCTTTGCCTCAAGCATGCGGATAACTTCACGAAAGTCCTCAGGCTGCGCATTGCGCGAGCCGAGAATGTCCAGCTCCTTCTGCACGAAGAGCCGCGTCTCGTAGGCGACCTGCTCCTTGGCATATCCGATATAGACGACCCGGCCGGTGAAAGCGACCTCTTCGACGGCGGCGCGAAAAGTCTGCGGCAGGCCGATTGCCTCGATGACCACATCGGGCCCGCGTCCAGCGGTGAGCGCCGCGAGTTGCGTGTGCAGGTCCGTGGTTGCCGTATTGATGGTGTGCGTCGCCCCCGCATCGCGCGCGGTGGCGAGCCTCGCTTCGTCGAGATCAACCCCGATAACAGTGGCGCCACGAAACGCCGCGCCGGCAATCGCGCCCAACCCTACTCCGCCGCAGCCGAAAATCGCGACGGTGTCGGCGCTCTCGACGCGGCCGCGCGCCACGGCGTGGAAACCGACAGTGAGCGGTTCAACAAGGCAAAGTTCCTTCAGCGACAGATCGGCGCGATAAAGACGCGATGCGGGAACGGCAATGGTCTCGCAGAGCGCCCCGTCCCGCTGCACGCCTAACGTCTCATTGAACTGGCAGGCATTGGGACGCCCGCGCAGGCAGGAGGCGCAGCGGCCACAGTTTGTATAAGGCGAAAGCGTCACCGGCGTTCCCGGCTGCCACTCAGGATGATTGGGGCTGCGCTCGGCCACGGTTGCCGCGACCTCGTGGCCGGGAATGCGTGGATAGCTGACTAACGGATTGCGGCCGCGATACGAGTTGAGATCGCTGCCGCACAGTCCCACGCGGCGCACCGCGAGCAGAATCTGATCATCGCCCGACTGCGGCTGCGCATCCACGTGCTGAAGGGATGCCTCCCCCGGGGCTGCAAGCACCACCGCCTTCATCGCTTCCCTCTTCCTTTACGGTCAAGCCGATGATAGCCGACCGCGGGCGCGCCAGCACACGCACCGCAGTTGTATTCTTGGCACGGGCGCAAACATTCGATAGGTAGCGCGATCATCAATTCGCGATACGAGGCTCGCCCGGAGAAGCTCATGCCGCAAAGTGTTCTGCATCTCGATCCGCGCGACAATGTCCTTGTCGCGCTTGCGCCGCTCTCTGCCGGCGATGTTGCTGCCTGGGGCCACGAGTCCTGCACGGTGACGCAGGCTGTTGCCGCAAAGCACAAGATGGCGATCGTCGATCTTGCGCCCGGTGATTTGATCAGGATGTACGGCATGGTCGTGGGCGAAGCTACGGCGGCTATTCCGCGCGGCGGCGTGATCTCCACGCGCAACGTGCGGCATCGGGCCGAAGAGTACACCGCGACGCGCCGGCCGGGTTCGTTTGTACTGCCCGACGCCTCGGCATGGACGCAGCGCACGTTCATGGGCTTTCACCGCACGGACGGACAGGTAGGCACACGCAACTACTGGCTGGTGCTGCCTCTCGTCTTTTGCGAGAACCGCAACGTGGAACGCATGAAGGAAGCTCTTGAAGAGGAGCTGGGTTACGGCGGCGCGCAGAACACCTATCGCAACTATGTGCGGGGGTTGGTAGAAAAACGCACCAGTGGAAACGGCCACACCACCCTCGATGCAGAACCTGCCCGTGCGGAGCGGGTCTTCCCCAACATCGACGGCATACGCTTTCTTACGCACGAGGGAGGCTGCGGCGGCACGCGCCAGGACGCGCAGGCGCTCTGCGGCCTGCTTGCGGGGTACATTCACCACCCCAACGTTGCAGGCGCAACAGTGTTGAGCCTCGGCTGCCAGAATGCGCAGGCGAGCATACTTCTGGATGAGCTGCGCGCCCGCGATCCCAAAATGACCAAGCCGGTTCTGGTCTTCGATCAGCAGCGCTCAGGCCGCGAGACCGCGCTGATGAGCCGCGCTCTCGACGAGACCTTTGCCGCGCTGGCCAAGGCCAACGGCGTCACGCGCGCGCCGGCGCCGCTCTCGGCTCTTACCGTGGGCCTGAAGTGCGGCGGCTCGGATGGGTTCAGTGGCATCTCGGCGAACCCCACGCTAGGCTACCTCTCTGACCTGCTTGGCGAACTGGGCGGTCGCACCCTGCTGAGCGAGTTCCCCGAGTTGCATGGTGTGGAACAGGAACTGATCAATCGCTGCGCAAGCGACGAGCTGGCACAGCGCTTCTACGACCTTATGCATGCCTACCAGGCGCGGGCGCGTGCCGTGCATTCGGGCTTTGAGATGAATCCCTCGCCAGGCAACATCGAGGATGGTCTGATCACCGACGCCATCAAGTCTGCAGGGGCGGCACGCAAGGGCGGCATCGCGCCGGTACGCGACGTAATCGACTTTCCGCAGTACGCCACGACGCCGGGGCTGAATCTGCAATGCACGCCGGGCAATGACGTGGAGTGCGTGACCGCACAGGCCGGAGCAGGCGCGAACCTCGTGCTCTTTACGACGGGGCTGGGTACGCCGACAGGCAACCCCGTTGCGCCGGTGATCAAGATCTCGACAAACTCCACACTCGCCGAGCGCATGGGCGACATCATCGACTTCGACGCGGGCCCTATCGTCACTGGAGAGTCGACCATCCCCGCCTGCGCAGGCAAGCTGCTCGAATTTTGCATTGAAGTGGCCAGTGGCGAGAAGCTGACGAAAGCCGAAACCTTTGGCCAGTACGACTTCATTCCGTGGAAGCGCGGCGTCTCGCTTTAGTTCGAAGCTCTGCTATTCAAGAGCCGACGCCACCACGGCCAGCGCGGCAATTGCCGCCGTCTCCGCGCGCAGAATACGCGGTCCCAGCGAGACAGCGCGCCACCCGTTCGCGTCGAAGAGGGCTTCCTCTTCCGGAGCCCAGCCGCCTTCGGGGCCAATGGCAATCTCAAGCACCGGTGTCTGGTTTTGAGCCGCGGCAGTTGCTTCGTCGAGCGCGAAGCGCAGCGTCGTTGACCGCTCCTGCTCGGCAAGCACGATGCGCGTCGCCTCCGACCCTGCCTTCACGCGCTGCTGCAGAGGAACGGGATCGAAGACCTCCGGAATATCCGAGCGGCGAGCCTGCTGAGACGCTTCATGCACGATGCGGCGCCAGCGTTCCACTCGCTTTTGTGCAGCCTGTGCAAGATGCTTTTCACTGCGGCGCGCAATGACCGGAGCAACGGCCGCGACGCCAAGCTCGGTCGCCTTTTCGATCGCCCACTCCATGTGATCGAACTTGTAAACGGCCATTACCAGCGTAATGGGCAATGCGGGCTCGGCTACGAGTTCAGAGATGAGATTGAAGCGTACCTCGCCCTCGGCTACGGCGGCCACCTCGGCATGAAAAACACGACCACCGGCAACGATGTCGGCCTCCATGCCGGGCTGTGCGCGCAGCACTCGACTCATGTGTTCAGCCTGTGAGCCCACCAGAGTTGCGGTGGCTTCGTCCCAGTGTTCGGCGATCCATCGTCTGCGTGTCATAAAGTCCAATATCGCAAATCGCCGCTGTTCATGCGGCTTTTCTAACGCTTGAGCAAAAACACTAAGGGGGACGTTTGAACGTCCCCCTTGGTGTTGCCTACTTGGTTGGTAGCCCGTTACTTCTTCTTTGCTGCCTTCTTCGCGGGCTTCTTAGCGGCTGCCTTCTTGGCTGCTTTCTTGGTTGCCATTTTGCCTATTCTCCCTTTTCGATGGGTTGCATCGAAGCTGCAATATGAATTGCAGTTGAGGAATGTATAGATTCATGCTTCCTCAGTGTCAAGAAAAAAACGACATGAGAGTGGAAAAAGAGGTAACAATTTCCCGACCTCGAAGAGCTTTTCCAACCCCATCTCAGATGAGGTGGTGCGATCGAAGAGCGGCAAGAGCCAGACCCGCGACCATGTCATGCCACGCATGCGCGAAAATTCCAGCGCGCAAGCTGCGACGAAAAATTGCAAGCAGACTGAAAAGCAAACCGAAGACTGCAAGCAGAACCATGTTGCGCGCACCTTGATATCCATGCGCAGCGCCGAAGAGCAACGCGGAGATCGCGACGCCCACAGCGATCTTTCCGCGCGCGAGCGCAGTGAGCTGTTGCTGCAAATAGCCGCGAAAGACGGCCTCTTCAACGAAGCCTGCGGTCAGACAGAGCGCGATCCATGCTGCAACCTCCGCTGCCGTTGCAGGCGCCAGTCCCTCGAGCGTGCGCAGCGTTTGCCTCTCGGTAGTGGTTGGTTCAATCGGTTGGGCGGCGGTGGGTGCATGCCTGTGGTGGACCGCGTACTCGGCACCCGACCATATGATTCCTAGCGAGCCGAGGGCCATGAGTGCCCCGATCCAGAAGACGAAGGCGATGCCGAGATCGATGCCGACAGCGCGCAATCCACGGGGCAGATTTCCAAAGAGTGACCGAAAGGGTACGCGTCTCAACTTCAACCCGAGGGCGACCCATCCCAGTATGACCAGATCGACGACCGCGGTGCTGCCATAGGTGACGAAGCGGCTCGGCGCGTGATGCAAAGACCCGAGCTGCTGCCGGCCCGCGATCGAAATCGCCAGGATGACGGCGATAAGCACAATGGTGTGCCACAGCGGAGCGATTGGAGAGGCGACGGAAGCAGCTGGCGCGTTTTGCTGCGCGTTGTGCGGCGCGGGCTCGGCGTTGGGCAGACTCTGCAAATCGCTTTCAGGCATCGCGGGCTTCATGCTCCTTCGTGATCGGCACCTGCAGTCAACAGGTCAGTAGCAGGCCGGCGCGTCCGTGGATGCCGCGCCGCGTCAGCATTCGATGATGTTCAGCGCAAGACCGGCGAGGCTTGTTTCCTTATACCGCGATTGCATGTCGAGGCCGGTGAGATACATCGTGCGGATGACCTGGTCGAGCGAGACCTTGTGCTCCTCTGACTCGCTGAGCGCGATGCGCGAAGCATGCACGGCCTTTGCGGCGCCCATGGCGTTGCGCTCGATGCAGGGAATCTGCACCAGGCCGCCAATGGGGTCACAGGTCATGCCGAGATTGTGTTCCATCGCAATCTCCGCGGCATGCTCCACCTGGCCGTTGGTGCCGCCAAGCGCAGCCGTCAACCCACCGGCGGCCATGGAGCAGGCAACGCCGACCTCGCCCTGACAACCGACCTCTGCCCCGCTGATCGACGCATTCTCTTTGTAGAGAATGCCAATCGCCGCCGAGGTGAGAAAGAATCGGATGAGCCCTTCATGGTCAGCTTCAGGAATGAACTTCTCGTAGTAGCGCGCGACCGCGGGCACAACACCCGCTGCTCCGTTGGTGGGCGCGGTGACCACACGACCGCCCGCCGCATTTTCTTCATTCACCGCCATCGCATACACGGTCACCCAATCGAGAGGCTCCAGGGGTTCGCTTCGCACGCCATCTACGTTGCGCGCGCGGAGCCGCTCGGCCAGCCGATGCGCACGGCGCCGCACGTTCAGGCCCCCGGGCAAAATGCCCTCAGTGGCAATGCCGCGCTCGATGCACGCGACCATCGTCTGCCAGATACGATCAATGCCCTCGCGCACGACCTCGACCGGCGCGCGATCACCGCCCTTGGGCACCAGCGCGCACTCGTTCTCGAGCATCAGCTGGCTGATCGAAAGCTCGTTGGCCTGCGCCGTCGCCAGCAGCTCGGCGGAGGTACGAAATGGAAAAGGCACAGTTGCCTCCCACTTCCCGCTCGATTCCTCGCCGTCTTCCACAATGAATCCCCCGCCGATAGAGAAGTAGGTGCGCGCATCGAGAACCGCGCCGGATCCATCGAAGGCCGTGAAGCGCATTCCATTCGGATGCTGCGTGCACGCTCCCGGGGGAATCATGATGTCACGGTGAAAGACCAGGTCCGCCGGCTCGTTGAACGGGATTGACCGCTGGCCTGCGAGATCGATGCGCCTGGCGGCTCGGACACCAGCAACCGTTGCCTCGATCATTGATGGATCGATTGCAGCGGGCTCGTTGCCGGCGAGGCCGAGAATCACCGCTCTGTCGGTTGCGTGTCCAATTCCGGTGAGAGCAAGCGAGCCGTAGAGCTCTGCCTGCACGCGCTCAGTCTTTTCAAGCAAGCCCCGATCGGCGACTCCGCCCGCAAACCGGCGGGCCGCGCGCATGGGCCCCATGGTATGCGAGCTCGAAGGACCGACGCCGATCTTGTAAAGGTCAAAGAGGCTTGTAGGCACCAGAAGATTCTAAGACAATTGCAGCTTCGCTGCCCTGGAGCGCGGCACGGGCTGGGCAACCGCTGACCTGGGCAACTGCTGACGAAGATCTCTCCCACGAAGGTCACCGCGACAAAGCCCGAGCAGATGGTACACTCGGGGCACTCAACCTTCCTATCTATGCTATTCAAGGCCCTTAGTGCAGCCGTCTACGGTATCGACGCCAACCTGATCGATGTTGAAGTGGATTACAGCGGCGTCGTTTCGGATCAGGATCACTTTCACACCGTCGGGTTGCCCGATGCAGCGGTGCGCGAAAGCCGCGACCGCGTTCGCGCAGCGATTAAGAACTCCGGCTACCAGATTCCGCCCACGCACATCACCATCAACCTGGCGCCTGCCGATCTCAAGAAAGAAGGCTCGGGCTTCGATCTGCCCATCGCGCTGGGCATCCTGGGCGCCTATGGCGCGCTGCAGGTCAGCGATGTAAGCCAGTACCTCATCGTGGGCGAGCTCGGCCTTGACGGCGGCGTGCGCCCAGTTCCCGGCATGCTGCCGGTGGCGATCCTCGCGCGCGAGAAAAATATTCCGCACCTGATTCTGCCCGCGGCCAACGCCGCCGAGGCCGCCGTGGTGGAGGGCGTAAAGGTGTATCCCGTCACTTCGCTGCTCGACGTGATCCAGTTGCTGAACTCGTCGCTTCTCGGCGTGCCGCAGCGCGAGCCTTCTCGCGTCTCGACGGAAACACTGCTCGGCGAGCTGCAGCACTTCGGCGTGGACTTACAAGGATGTGCGCGGGCAGCAGACCGCCAAGCGCGCCCTTGAAGTGGCAGCGGCGGGCAGCCACAACATCCTGATGATCGGGCCGCCCGGGTCGGGCAAGACGATGCTCGCCAAGCGGATGCCCTCGATTCTCGCTCCGCTCACCTTCGACGAGGCGCTTGAGACCACCAAGATTCACTCTGTCGCCGGCGTGCTCGATGCGTCGTGCAGGCCTGGTGACGCAGCGGCCCTTTCGCTCGCCGCACCACACCATCTCTGACGCGGGGCTGATTGGCGGTGGCATTGTGCCGCGTCCCGGCGAGGTGTCGCTCGCGCACAACGGGCTGCTCTTCCTCGACGAGCTGCCGGAGTTTCCCCGGAACGTGCTTGAGGTGATGCGCCAGCCGCTCGAAGACTATACGGTGACAATTGCGCGGGCCTCGATGTCCCTTAGTTTTCCGGCCCGGTTCATGCTGGCGGCGGCCATGAATCCCTGCCCCTGCGGCTATTTCAACGACAAGTCGCGGGAGTGCCTGTGCACTCCGCCGATGATCCAGCGCTATATCGCGAAAATCTCGGGCCCCCTGCTCGACCGCATCGATATTCATATAGAGGTCCCGGCGGTCCAATATAAGGAGCTGCGCGGCTCAGCGGCTGCCGAGGGCTCGGCGGAGATTCGCGACCGCGTGCTGGCCGCCCGTGACCGCCAGCGGGAGCGCTTCCGCGCGCACGGCGAGAAAATATACTCCAATGCGCAGATGACGACGCGGCAGATTCGGGCCTACTGCGAGCTTGGCGCCGACGCCGAGCGGCTGCTCGAACGGGCGATGCAGCAGCAGGGGCTTACCGCCCGCGCCCATGACCGCATCCTCAAGGTAGCGCGCACCATAGCCGATCTTGAAGGCGTTGCCGGGCTGACTGTCGCGCACCTGGCCGAGGCGATCCAGTACCGCACCCTCGACCGCAGCTATTGGGCCTGAGCCGGTCAATTCCGTCCCCTTTTTCAAATCCGTACCCTTTTCAACTCCGCGGTCAGGGCTTGCAACCAGGTTCGCGGCAGGCGAAAACCTCCCCCGAACAGCCTCACGGGCTGAGACCGCAATCGGGATGCTTAGCCGGAATGGTTAACCGGGATGGTTCATTTGCTCGGGGCCTGCGGAAATCCTCAACAATCTTTCCGGGCGCGCATTTCCCCTTCCCACTACAAATCCTACATCGACATTACAATGAACGACTTAAGCTAGATTCCAGAGCGTTCTTTTGAGGGTCACCGCCGGGTGCCGGAAAGCAAAAAAACTGTTGACCCGCAACAGGACCGGGCATATATTCATGAGTGCCAACCAAAGGATAGATTGCACGGCGCGACCGCCTGTCTCTCTGTTAATTCCAGCATCTAAAACGGGCTCCGGCTCACGGGTGTTGCCTGCCGAGCGAAGTTTGCTCGGGATGGAATTCGGGGCGCTTGATGTTCGAGCGGGCAATTTCTATCAAATTGAAGCGGCACAAACCTTTTTCCTTGAACGCAAAGAATCGCGTCAAAAGTTTGAACTCGACGCGGGTTTTACGCGTCTAAAAAATATGGAAACGGGTTGATAGGCGGCAGTGAAGTTGCGTTTCCATGCTGCCAACTGCACCGGAGGTGCCAGGTAGTACCGCCGGGCAGAGAATTTTCGAAGGAGTTATTTCATTATGCGGTCTGATTTAGTTTTTGGGGCACTCGCTCATGTGTCCAATCGTTATCAGCTTTCTCAGCTTGCGAGCAAGGCGACCCGCAAACTGCACAAGCCGAACACGCGGCTACAGGACACAGCGAACGAAGTCCTTGCCCGCTTTCACACCACCAATCCCGCTACCGCGACGACTCCAGCCGCACCGGCGGAACAGCCAATCGTTACGCGTCGCGCGGCCTGATCGGCCTGTCGACAGTCGAATCGATCCGCATCGCTTTTCAGGGCGGCTGCCACGCCTGGCAGTCGCGCCCTTTCCCGGCACTTCGAGCAGTTATCCTGACATCTCGGGACGCTTCTCGCACAAATGAACTGTCGCATTCTGTAACGATTCCCGCCTCGTTTCTCCTGGAGCACTTCCCCCTCCTGGGTCCCCTTCCACCGAATCCCGCCCTGTCGCAGGTGAACATGACCATAGCCGAACTTAAAGAAAAGAACATTACCGAACTGAGCCGCATTGCGCGCACCCTCGAGATTCCTGGCGCCAGCGGACTTCGCAAGCAGGATTTGATCTTCAAGATCCTTCAAGCCCAGAGCGAAAAAGAAGGCCATATTTTCGCCGAGGGTGTGCTCGAAATTCTGCCTGACGGCTACGGCTTTCTGCGCTCACCCGATTACAACTACCTGCCCGGTCCCGACGACATCTATGTTTCCCCGTCGCAGATTCGCAAGTTCGATCTCAAGACCGGCGACTCGATCAGCGGCAATGTGCGCCCGCCCCACGAAGGGGAAAAGTATTTCGCGCTGGTCAAGATCGAGGCCATCAACTTCGAATCACCCGAGGAAACGCGCAACAAGATTCTCTTCGACAACCTGACCCCGCTCTATCCGCAGGAACGCATCAAGATGGAGTCAGTGCGCGAAGCTACCAGCGGCCGTGTCATGGATCTGTTGACGCCGGTGGGCAAGGGCCAGCGCGGCCTCATCGTCGCCCCGCCCCGCACCGGCAAAACGATGCTGCTGCAGTCAATCGCCAACTCCATCACCACGAACCATCCTGAAGTTGTGCTGATCGTGCTGCTGATCGACGAGCGCCCGGAAGAAGTTACGGACATGCAGCGCTCGGTAAAGGGCGAGGTCATCAGTTCCACCTTCGACGAGCCCGCTGCGCGCCACGTGCAGGTTGCCGAAATGGTGATCGAGAAGGCCAAGCGGCTGGTCGAGCACAAGCGTGACGTCGTCATCCTGCTGGACTCGATTACGCGTCTGGCCCGCGCCTACAACACCATCGTGCCTCCCTCGGGCAAGGTGCTCTCCGGCGGCGTCGACTCCAATGCGTTGCAGCGGCCCAAGCGCTTTTTCGGCGCGGCCCGCAACATTGAAGAAGGCGGCTCGCTGACCATCATCGCCACCGCGCTGGTCGACACCGGCTCGCGCATGGACGAAGTGATCTTCGAAGAGTTCAAGGGCACCGGCAACATGGAAATCATTCTCGACCGCAAACTGGTCGACAAGCGCGTCTTCCCGGCGATCGACATTCAGCGCTCGGGCACGCGCAAGGAAGAGCTGCTTATCCCCAAGGACGATCTGCAGCGCATCTGGGTTCTGCGCAAGGTGCTCAACCCGCTGTCGCCGGTCGAGGCGATGGAACTGCTCATCAGCCGTCTTGAAAAGGTGCGTAACAACGCCGAGTTCCTGCAGAACATGAACCAGCTCTAAGCCCGGCCTGCGCACCCGGATGACAACCTTAGGGCAGGCGCCATGCACCTGCCCATGCCTTTTCCGCAAAACGCGGGCAATGTTAAGATTAAAGAAGTCGTGGGGCTGTAGCTCAGCTGGGAGAGCGCCTCGTTCGCAACGAGGAGGCCAGCGGTTCGATCCCGCTCAGCTCCACCAAAGTTTCAACAACTTGCAGCATCCCTTCCATCTCCCTACTCAGTTTTATGTCGTAACCCCTCGTTGTACCCCCTGAATCCCCGGTCTGAGCCGGTTTCATCGAAGGCTCCCGTCGAATCGAGCGGACTCCGAATCCAAGGAGAATCGGTGCTCTGGCGCTCGGCTTTCCAGTCAACAGGCAGGTCGTGTCACTCGCGAAGCGTTTTGTCGGGCTCAATTACATAACCAACTGCAACGATGTATTCTGACGCATCTTCGGCGTGGCCTGCACCGCAAACGAAATGCCAAGTTCCATCGACACGGCACACGAGGAGCACGGGATGCGACCGCTCCAAAACCTGACGGCAGGCATAAGCCCTCGCACTGGATCCAATTGAAAAGGCTCTCATCCAGTCGGGGTCGGCTGCCTTAAAAGCATCGCCAATATCAATTTGGTGGGCACCTCTGCGCAGAAGCTAATCAATGATTTGATCTACCCTCATTGGTTCCGGCGCGGTCCAACCATCACGGACCTGAGGCATATCCGGCAATCTGAGTTCCGCAGTGTATAGCGAGTCTGAGACCTCCTTGATCTGAATCGTCATTGCCGTATTGTGTCACCCTGAAGTGAAACAGATTGCAGCGGCTTAGCCGACTGATGACGTGTTCCGGGCGGATTGTCGGCAATACGGAGTTTCGCGTCGCAACTTCCGATCAGCGGGTTAAAAAGGAGTTGGTCGGTCTCAACAAAGGGCACTGTTCGTCAGCCTCGATGAGGCTCGATTTCAACCGAACATTCGGCACCGATACAAAGACCTACAATCGAGCGCATGGGCCAGAACGTGAGACAAGAAAATGGATACAATCACCTTTCACATAATGACGGATCTGGAGCATGAAGAAGAAGTCGTAGCGATGATGCGCCTTCTTTATGAAGAGGACGAGGCTGCCTCCGCCGTTGACGTCTCCCGATTCCCATCCAGCATAAAGCACCTCATTTCACATCCCGCTTCTGGTCAGATCGTTCTCTTCCGTGAGGGAAGCGAATTGAGGGGCTATGCGCTCCTGGTTCCTTACTGGAGCAATGAGTTTGGCGGCACATTGCTCTTTATCGATGAGCTATTCGTCGCTGCCGGGTCTCGCAATCGAGGGATCGGCCACCGTTTCTTCCGCTACCTGGAACAAGAGCGGCCTTTCGGGCCTGTTCGCTTCGCATTGGAAGTCAGTCCTGGAAACAGTCGTGGACAGGCAACTCTATGAGTCCCTCGGGTTTGTTCAGCGACGCAACGTCACCCTCACGCGGCCAGTGTTCCTCAATCCGGCGTAACCGCACTCGAATGGAATCTCCGGTCCCGGTGTCGCCTGGGGTTCCGGGTGGGTGACGGGACCACAAGCCGGGAGCCATACTTAGCCGGTTCGTCGGATTGCACGGACAGTCTTGCATGGACACGGGAGGCTTGCGATCATGGATCAATGCGAACTGTCTTCGAGGCGGCAGGTGGTATCGACGGCCTGCGCCGTCTCGCCAACGCCTGGCATCGCCGGGTGATGGCCGACGAGGTTGTCGCCCATGCGTTCAGCCACGGCTTCCACCCCCAGCATGTCGAGCGACTCGCCGCTTACTGGGCCGAGGCACTCGGTGGCCCGACCACCTACTCCGATTCCTATGGTGACGAGACCACCGTCGTCAGGATGCACAGCGGGAACGGAGAACACGATGAAATGGATCGCCGCGCAATTGACTGCTTCGACCAGGCTCTGGCCGATGTCGGACTAGCCAACGATGGTACTTTGCGACAAGTGCTGCACGACTACTTCGCCTGGGCAACCACGACAACGATGTCCCGTTATCACCAGTCCGCCGATGATGTGCCGAACGGCCTCAAAATCCCACGCTGGTCATGGGACGGACTCCAGTAAGACTTGTTAGGTTCGTTGGGCCAGTGGTTCGATCCCGCTCAGCTCCACCAATCTACTCCAAGGTTTACTTTCTTCCCGCCGGATCAACTCTTTCATCTCATCCCGGGTTAAGATTCTCTGCATGATCCGCAAGACATGCTGTATCTCATTGGTCCTCGCAGGACTGCACGGCGTCCATCTGCCTGCGCAGGTCAAGAGCGCTCGCGAGCGATTGACCGCTGCGCACGCTCTGTACTACACGCCCACAGCAAGCGGGCTCAGATCGTTCCAATGCGACGTTTCCATGACTGGAAGGCATCTCACACTGAGCGAGGAGACACCCCCCCCCACCCCTACATGAATGGCAGATGGTGCCACTACCTGACAGTTCTCTGACCGTCACTGAGGCGGGCGAAGGTGTTCACTTGAGCGGAGCCGCGAAAGAAATGAAGATTGATGAGGACTTCGACAAGAACATGGTGTTAACGCAAGCCTTGGTTGTCAGTCCAGCACTCAAGGTCATCGCCATTCCAACTTACGCGGAGACAACTGATGGGTTGATTCCTACCTCTGTCCAGTCCACGATCAATCAGCCGCCCACTGCACCACCTGAAGAAGCGACCTTCCGAATCGAATATGCAAAGGTGGACTCATTCCAGATTCCGTCCCACATCGTGCTGGACCTTAAAAACGTCGGCATCATCGAGCTCGGTTTCAGCGGTTGCCACACAACGCTAGCTGACTGGGCCAAGAAACAGTGAAAAACTTCGTCGCTCCCGCGCCTAGCTGAAGAGATCCTTCATCTTGTCCAGCAGCCCTGGCGATGTGGGCTTGTTATCCACCGTCATCGACTCGGCAAGCCGCTCGACCAGTTCGCGCTGCGCCTTGGTCATCTTTTTCGGAATCTGCACGACGACGCGCACGATCAGATCGCCGCGGCCTTTCTCGTTCAGATAAGGAACGCCGCGCCCGCGCACGCGCAGTTCCCTGCTGCTTTGCGTGCCCTCTGGAACCTTCAAATTCACTTTGCCGTCGATGCCCGGCACTTCAATATCCGCCCCCAGCGCGGCTTGCGGAAAGCTCACGGGAATCACGCAGCGCAGGTCGTAGCCGTCGCGCTCAAAAAAGTCGTGCTGCCGGATTGCCAGAACAACATAGAGGTCGCCGCTCGGCGCGCCGGAGCGCCCCGCATCGCCCTCGCCCCCGTACCGGATGCGCGTGCCTTCTTCAACGCCTGGCGGAACCTTGACGTGGAGTTTGATCTCGCGCGTAATGCGCGTTTCGCCGCGGCAGGTAGTGCAGGGGTCGGTCACAATAGCGCCCGTGCCTCCGCACGCGCTGCACGCGCGCGCTACCGAGAAAAATCCCTGCTGGTAGCGAATCTGGCCGCGGCCCTGGCACTGCTGGCAGGTCGCCGGCCCGCGCCCTGAGGCACTTCCGCTGCCCTTGCAGGGCGCGCATTTCTCAAAACGACGCACCCTGATTTCCGTTTCGGTGCCGAAGATCGCGTCTTCAAAATTGATGGTCATGTCGTAGCGCAGATCGTCGCCGCGGCGCTGCCGCGAAGCGCGATGCTGGCCGCCCATGCTGAACATCTCGCCGAAAAGATCGCCGAAGATGTCGCCGAGGTCGACGGCGCCCGAAAATCCGCCACCGGGGCCTGCGCCGTTGACGCCGGCGTGGCCAAAGCGATCGTAGGCCGCGCGCTTATCCGCGTCGCTCAGCACCTGGTAGGCCTCGCTCGCCTGCTTGAATTTCTCTTCCGCGGCGTGATCTCCCGGATTGCGATCGGGATGATATTTGAGCGCCTGCTTGCGGTAGGCGCTCTTCAGCTCCTGGTCGCTTGCATCGCGCGAAACGTCCAACACTTCGTAGTAGTCAGCTTTGCTCACGTTTGTACTCAAGTTAGTTCAACAACCCTTCGCCATTCAATGGCTGCGGGCTTGCGGCCCGCGTTTGATCACACAACTCCGTTCGAGCCACGCCATACCAGCGCGGCCAGACCGGCGCCCCTGATTCACTGCATCAATCGCTCGTCTGCTTCGGATTCGAAGCCACCCGCACCAGCGCCGGCCGCAACAGCCGGTCCCGCACCTTGTAGCCGCGTCGAATCTCTTCAGCCACATGCTGGTCGGGCAGATCGTCGCGCTCCACGGAACCCAACGCCTCGTGGTGGCGTGGATCAAACTCCTCGCCCACCGTGGGCACCGGATTCACCTGCAGCGAACGCAGAATCTCTTCCATCTGCTTCACGATCAGTTCCACACCCGACCGCAACTGCTCGGTGGACCCCGTCGCCTTCAACGCCAGCTCAAAGTTATCGATCACGGGCAGAAACTTTTCAACGACGCTGCCGATGGCGTAATCCTTGAACTCCTGCCGCTCGCGCTCGGCGCGCTTGCGCGCATTCTCAAACTCGGCCTGCAGACGGGCGGTGCGGTCCACAAGCTGGTCGCGCTCCGTTTTCACCTGCTCATACTCGGCGCGAAGCTTCTCGAGCTCAGCCGCGCTCCCCGCCCCTTCCGGGTTTGCCGAGTCCCCTTCCGCCGGGTTTGCTGCGTCCTGGGCCATCTCTTCCTGAGCTTTCAATTCTGTGTCCTGATTCGGCATACTTCTCCGCCATCTCCCCAAAATGCTTCCCACTTTATCTAATGATAAATTCCGCTGCGAGGATGCGTTTTTGCGGGGCTTGCCGGGGTCGCCCGGACGAGGAGGGATCTTTTTTACCACGGTTTGCCCACCTTACCACAGCGCGATTCCCGGAAGCGTAACCCCTGGCAAATCAGTCGGCGGGCCCCTCCAGAATGCGCTCGGAAAGCCGCGCCACGTACCGCACCGCCTGAATCATCTCCTGATATTGGATGCGCGTGGGCGCAATCACCGCTACCGTGCCCAAGTTTCCGCCCCCCAGCCGGGCAGGGGCGCCAATCAGCACCATGTCCTGCATCGCTGGCGAAGCCTCGTCGAGGCCGACGACTACCCGAACTTCCTGCCGGCGGCCATCGACATAGGCGTTCAGCAGCTCAACCAGGCGTTGCTTGGCCTCAAGCGCCAGCAGCATCTGCCGCAGCCGCTCGCGATCCACTTCGGCGGCAATCAGATTCGACATGCCATCGACAAAAAGCTCGGGGAAACCGTTGTCGCCGGCGGCCAGCGCTCCCTTGCGGCAAAGCTCCTCCACCGAGGCCAGCATCTGGTCGCACTCGGCGCGCTCCACGTCCATCCGCCGGGCGATTTCACTGCGGATGCGCTCGATCGGCCAGCCGCGGAAATTCTCATTCAGATAGCGTGCCGCGGTTTCTAGCTCCATGTGGCTCAATTCGCGGTCCAGCAGCAGCACGCGATCCAGCACCGCCCCGGCCTGGGTCACAAGCACGGCCAGCACGCGCCCGGTCGCAAGGCGGGCAAAATGAATGTGCTCGAGCACCTGCCGGACTGTGGAACTGGCAAGTGCGATGCCGAGTCCCTGTGAGATCAGCGCCAGCACATGCGACGTACGCTCAAGATATTCCGAGCTGCTGGTCACGCCGCTGAACTCATCCTCAATCTGCTCCAGCCGCTCTTCACTCAGCGATGCCGGCGGCTGCCAGCTCCCGCCCTGGCCCTGCAAAGCGGGAATGCCACGGCCTAGCTGCTGCTCAGGCCGCATGATCTGTTCAACATAAAAACGAAATGCCGCGGCAGTGGGCACGCGACCCGCCGAGGTATGTGGCTGCTCCAGCAGGCCACCCTCGGCCAGCGAGGCCATCACGTTGCGAATGGTAGCGGAGCTCATGCCTTCGCGATTGGCAAACGACTGCGCAACCGACTGCGACGCCACGGGTTCCCCCGTAGCAATGTACAGCTCGATGATGGCTGTAAGCACCGCTCGCTCTCGCGGAGAGATGCGCGCCTCAGGCATGGATACTGCTCCTGTGGTTCCCCATCCGGCCTCGCCCATCCAATTTACGTCGGCCAGCGCTGGGCGGGAACCCGGCCAGAATCAGATAACCCTTCTTATATCTGATGCATACGGCAATCGATTGGATGGAAGACTCCTCTTCAATTGTAAGAACCCCGGCCTGCGCAGTCAAGCGGCAGCACCGGTGCAGGCCAGCCATTTGCGCGGTTGCTTTGCCACGCACTCAAGGCTGTCAGAGCGGATGTGTTCCGGGATGCCATGTTTATGGCGCGATGCGGTGAAAAGCTTCCAATGTTTGCAATGTTTCCAGAGTCACGACGCCCCGCCACTCTTTTTCTGCCAGTTTCCACGCCGCTGGATTGCGCTCCTCCCACGACCACGTAAGGCCCCATCCGCCATCGGATTTCTGCGTGGAGATGATGTAGTCCAGATTGGCGGCAACCGCATCTTCCATTCCCGTATAAAGAGGCGATCGCGTAGTGTGGACGAATGTGAGCGGCTTGACGTTGTAACTGTTCCATTGTTTGGTGTCCTGCACCACGATGACGGCCAGCACACTTTTAAGTTTGCGGATGCCTTCTGTGCTTTGGCCGGGCGGCAACAAGCGCACAAGTTCGATGAGAGATTCGACGTCCGGCATCTTCATGTGCACCGGCGCGGAGGCCAGGTAATTCAGGGACGACTCCGTTATGCGCTGCTCGAAGCCCGGCGGCAACCATTCCGAGTACTTCTGCAAGTAACCCGCGAGCGCCGCAGTCGGAAATACCGGACTTTCCACTTCGCACTTTCCCGTATCCTCACGCACCTCCCACCAGGAAGCGTGCGCCGCAGAATTTGCTTCTTTGGGTAGCGCATGCCACACGCCTTCTTTCTCGTCGAAACTTGCCAGCAGATATCTGATGACGGCCTTGACGCGCGGGTCTTTTGCCGGCGCGCCCACATCGGTAAGAATCCGCAGAGCCTTCATCGCTCCGAGAGGAGAAGAGCCGCACCAGCGCGTGTCACTCTCTAGGCAGGAAGCGAATCCTCCGTCGCTGTTTTGGAACTTCGCCAATTCCGCGATCACAGCATCGCGGCTGCCGTGCGTGAAATAAAAAGCGAACAGAGTGCGCTCAAGAGGCCGGGCAGTCTCGTTAATAAGAACTTCAGCCCTGGCAAATGCCTCGTGGCTGAGCATCTTTGGCTGTTTATCCAGAGTGCTAAGCTGGGAGCTTTCGTTCGTGCTTTGCGAGTGAATTAAGCAAGGTGCGGCAAGGGCCAAAAGCATGGCCCCTGACATGGCCGCGTGTGATGGACGCAGTCTCATTGTTCGAGCAGCCTCTTCAGCCTGTTCAGGTCGCGCTGCACAAAACCGGCGTCGGAGGCGAACTGCGCATCCGACATGTTGGGCTCGCGAAAGAGAGTAAAGATCAACTCGCAGCCGCTGCTGTTGGCGATCAAGCGCATGGGAACGTAAACGCGCTGGCCGGAGGGGCGGATGATGGTATGGTCGACAACACCCAAGCTGTTCCGCGGCGTGAATTGCACCCTGGCAACTCCGCCGTCCGAGTCGGCGATCCAGCCGTCCTGCGAGCGCCGGATGTTCTTGCCCAGACCAAAGGCCCACCGGTTCCAGTTGGCGGGATTGACGAGAAACTCGTACACCTTGTCGAACGGCTGGTCGATTCGCACAGTGACGGGGCGTGACTCGACCGTGACGGTTTGGGCGCCAGCGGCGATTGCAGGCGGGCTACCGCAGGCACAGCTCAGTAATCCCATCACAACGGTGCTATGGACGATTCTCTGCAGTCTCTTCATGCCTCAGACGCTACGCGTCTCCAGCCACGGCTGTCTTGAACGAATCGGCCAATTCGCCCCGCGCCTGCGCGACGAATTCGCCCGCCGTTATTCCGCTCATGCGCCGGACTTCGCGGGTCATGTGCGCCTGGTCTGCGTAGCCTGCGCGGTCGGCTAGGTCGGCCAGGTCGTACCCTTCGGGCCGAGCCACAAGCTGGAAAAACCGCTGGAAGCGAAGCACGCGGTCCAGCGTCTTGAATCCGTAGCCGAAGACATCCAGGCACCGACGACGCAGGGTTCGCTCGCTCAGGCCCACATGCGCCGCCAACTTATCGAGCCTGAGTCCCGCCGGCACGCAGTTGTCGCCTGCGGTCCGTCGCAGGAACGCGATCCGCGGATCGGCGAGCCCGACCGCGGCCAGTCTCCCCACGAGAAAGGCTTCAAGCTCATCGGCCACTTGTTTCGCACTACGACCTTCTGCGGCTTGATCGAGGAGGCGAGTCGCATCGCCCCTCCAGAACTCGGCAAGAGGTACTCGAACATTCACGATCTCATCCAGCGGCTGGCCTAGCCACGCGGAGGCCGCCCCGGGATGGAAGCGCACTCCGACAACGATCGCGTGGCACGGCATGCGAGAGAAAATGGGCCGGGTGTCGGGGCCGGCGATGCAGAGTGTTTTGCCGGTCCAGACGATATCGACGCAGCCGTCGGGCACAACCTGCAAACATCTGTTGCGCGATCTCGAGAGGTCGTTGATCCACAGACAGCGGACATGCCCGCGCAACGACGCGTGCGGGGCCCACTCACGGTATATACCTGCGAATTGTGAAACTATGCCTTCCATTTGTTGAGCTGCCGCCTGTGGCGATCGGCTGCAATCCAGTGTATATGGGGGCGAGGAGAGATTCGGCAGGGGTTCGGAACCGGGGCTGCTCCGAATAAGATTTCTCCGTTCAGGAACTCGTCGCGCAACTGGGAGTTGAAGCTCTCGCCGTAGCCGTTCTCGCCGGGAGACCCGGGTTGGATGTACAACGTGGCAGCAAGGTGCAGGGGCGGCGTATGGCCAGGCACGGCGCGGGCGCAGGCCGCACTTAAAGCCCGTGGCAGGAGGGGCATCGGCGCCAAATCGCCGCGGTGCGGCCTCCACGCCCGATTCGCCGTTCAGCCGAGAGTGTTTTCTTACTGCGCCGGCGACTCGCTGTAGTAGCCCGCGCTGGTGTGCACTGCAAGCTTTGGCTGGTTGAGCAGCACCTTGATGGCGTGGTAGTCGTCCGGCTTGTCAGTAGCCGGGGGATTGAACGACAGCGTGTAATGCACCGCTGAGCCAGCGAGGGCGCGATTGATTTCGCCGCCGAGGTCCTTACTGGAGACGCCGTGTCCTCCGCTGCGAAGCGCCAGCGCGCCCAGCGAAAGCGTCGCGGGATCGAGCTTGGTGAGGTTGGTCATGCCCTCGTTCACGTCGCGATGAAACGCAGGATCGCCACCGTAGACCACGATCCGCGCCTCGCGAAGCTTGTTCGTCAGCGCCACCAGCGCTCCAATGTTGGCATCGTTCTCCCCCATGGACATGTTCGGATCATCGGCCTTGGGTACCGGCCACCCCTTGCCCGTCCAGAAGAGCAGCTTTCGCCCCGGCACCTTGAGCGCGACATCCGCCGCCGCGGTGAGCGTCTGCAGGGACTGGCTCAACTGGTCAGAGGCCGAAACCGGCTGGCCCGCAGGCGCCGGAGAAGGCTTGAGCTGGTCAACAAACGACGCCAGCGAATTGCCATCCGTGCTGGGTTCGGATTGGATCTGCAGCCCATCGGGCGCGAAGGCCACAATCAGCACCGGGTTGGCGAGCTTGCCATCATTCAGGCGCAGGTACTTGCCAAGCTGCGTGCGCGCGGCGTTTACCTCATCGGGCGTCGCATTCACCAGATCGATCACCAGGATCACGGTGAGAGGTTGCTGTGCACTGTCGTCGGCCTGAAAGGATGCGATCGTCTGTGGGCGATCATTATCGAGCACTCTGAAATCCTGCCGGGCGAGGCCGCCCGCTGGTTTACCAGCGGCGTCGGTCACCACCACATCGAGCCGGATGCGTCCTTCGTTCTCGCTTGCCACTGGTTTGGGCACGCTGGCCACGGGCCGCGGAGCCTGCACGGGAGCCGCGGGCTGCTGCGCGCACAACGGTACCGCAAGCGATGCGGCACAAACGGCAGTAAACCCGGCCCTCCGCAACTTTCTCGGATTCATCACTCGGGTAGCCTCTCTCGCAGGTAGCTCTCTGAAGATCAGTGCGAGTCTAACTCCGTCGCCCCGCAAAGGCATAATGAATTGAACCCAGTTTTAGGAGCACAGTCTCATCATGAGTCGTATGGCCGGCCCGACCCTTCGTGCCTCGTCCGTTCTGGCTGCCCTGCCCGTTCTCACCATTCTGGCCCTCTTGGTGCGCTGCCCCGCGCCAGCGCAGGAAGATGCCGCCGCGTGGCAGCGCTCCCAGGCGGCATGGCGCTCGCAGTATGAGCACGAGTTGGCCGCGCCCGATGGCTGGCTGACGCTCGTCGGCCTCGAATGGCTCAAGACCGGCGTCAACACCGTCGGCTCGGCCCCGGAGAACACGATCCGCCTCGCCGCGGATGCGCCCGCGCATGCAGGCATTCTCACGGTGAGCGGAAAAGCTCCCGACTCGGTGATTCAGCTGCTCGCGCCGCAGGGAGGATTCCCCGCCGGCACGAATGTCGATGGGCATCCGGCCCGCGAAGGAACCCTTAAGATCAGCGATACTCAACCCTCCACCATCACCTGGCACGGCCTCTCGATGGTGGTTCTGCTTCGCGGTGACCGCTTCGTGCTGCGCATCAAAGACGCCGACTCACCCACCCGAAGCGCTTTCCACGGCGTCAACTGGTACGCGCCCGACCAGAGCTATGTCGTCAATGCGCGCTGGATTCCCTTCAAGCCCCGTCGCATCGAGCCGATTCCCACGGTGCTCGGCACCACTCTCAACATGACCGCCCCCGGTGTCGTCGAGTTTCTGCTCAAGGACAAGGTCTACCTTCTCGAACCGGTGCTCGAAGGCGGCGAGCAGGGCAAGCTCTTCTTTATCCTTGGCGACGAGACCAACAGGACCAGCACCTACCAGGGCGGCCGCTTCCTCACCGTGGGCCTGCCCAATCACGGTCTGAACCAGCCGGGCAGCATCACCCTCGATTTCAACCAGCTCTACAATCCGCCCTGCGCCTACACGCCGTACGCCACCTGCCCGCTGCCGCCACAGAAGAACCGCTTACCTGTCGCGATCGAGGCCGGAGAGCAGCGCTACACATCGGCTGTAAAATCGAAATAAGACACGCAGGAATTCGCCCTGAGAGACTCACGGCGAAGACAAGAAATGAGCCATGTTCCATCCCACTGAAGACCTTCGCATCAAATGGACCAAAGTTGTTCTTCCTCCTGTCTTCCTCGAGGAGGAGCGCCCCGCCGGCGAAACCGCTACGGCTACCATCTTCAATGCGCGCCTTGAAGTCTCGCGCATTCTTGCCCAGCGGGATACGCGCCTGCTGGTGCTCGTCGGCCCCTGCTCCATCCACGACACCAATGCCGCGCGCGAGTATGCCGAGCATCTTCAATCCGCAATTAGTGAGTTCGGCGCGGACCTGCGCATCGTGATGCGCGTCTATTTTGAGAAGCCGCGCACCACCGTCGGCTGGAAGGGCCTGATCAACGATCCGCACCTCGATGGCTCCTACAAAATCAACGACGGCCTGCGGCTCGCCCGCCATCTGCTGCTTGATCTGGCCGAGATGGGCGTGCCCACCGGCACTGAATTCCTTGACATGATCACGCCCCAGTACATCGCCGGCCTCGTTAGCTGGGGCGCCATCGGCGCGCGCACCACAGAGAGCCAGGTGCACCGCGAACTGGTCTCAGGCATCAGTTGCCCCGTGGGCTTTAAGAACGCCACCTCCGGCGACGTGCAGGTGGCCATTGACGCCATACTTTCGGCGTCGCAGCCGCATACGTTCCTGGGCCACACCAAGCACGGCCAGTCGGCGATCTTTGTCACCACGGGCAATCCCGATTGCCACGTGATTCTCCGCGGCGGCCGCAAGACAGTGAACTACACCGCCGCGAGCGTGGCCGAAGTGACCGCGCAGTTGCGCGAAGGCGGTCTGCTGCCGCGCATCATGATCGACTGCAGCCACGCCAACAGCAGCAAGGATCACACGCGCCAGGGACTCGTTTGCCGCGACGTGGCAGAGCAGATCGCCGCTGGCAATCGCAATATCCTCGGCGTGATGATCGAGAGCAATCTGGTGGAAGGCGCGCAGAAGCTCGTGCCCGGGCGCTCGCTCGTCTATGGGCAGAGCATCACCGACGCCTGCATCGCATGGCCCGAGACGAACAAGCTGCTGGGTGAACTGGCCGCGGCAGTGCGCGCGCGCCGTGCTGTCACGGCGCCGGTACTCGCTTGAGTCCAGCGCCGCCAGCTCATTGTATTTAGGGATAAGTTAATCGGCGTGCCCACGCCGCGGAATGGCCCTTATATCTACAACAAGCAGATCTAGGGAAATGTTGAACTGCTTATGTCACCGCGAGGCGGGTGCCGTTGCTTCCTCGCGCTCATTCGTTGAGCAGCCCGCTCGAACGGGTCTTCGCTCGTGTCATAAAAAATCGATATTCCGCTTTCGTCGCGACGTGGCGCCAGAAAGTGATTGGGTGAACTCTGTTTCGCCGTCGCTTTTACGATGCGGCGCATGTCGAGCGCAACCAACGCGAGAAGAACCAAGGCAAGTGCTGAAAACCAGTACAGCGAAAGACGATCAGCCAGGATGGGCAATTCAAGAATTGCCATGAAGTGGACCACGTGCCTGACCCCTTCCTGATCCGGATATCCCTCTCAGCAGAGATCGCACCGGATGTACATCTGGAATTGCGTGTTTCCTTTGTAGCCCGATTGCACGTCGGAAACAATGCGGCTTTGGTGCTATTAAAGTGGCCTTTGGGTAATTCCCGCGGAATTACCTTCAGCCGCCGGCGTACCCTCATTTGCCCCCGGGGAAGCGCCTGCGCAGGGTTTTATGCGCCCCGCCCGACGAAGTATCATCGGGACTGCAACCTGAGTTATGTCCTAAGGGTCCCCGGAGGGAAATTTCACGTGAAGATTCTGCCTTGCAAACTCCTCGGCATTGCGGCGCTCTGCGCCTGTGCAGCTTCGGCCGCCGCGCAGACAGCGCGTAAGCTGCCGGAGATCAAGTACGAAACATACAAACTGCCCAACGGCCTCACCGTGATCACGCATGAAGATCACCGCCTGCCTCTTGTTGCGGTCGACCTGTGGTATCACGTCGGACCCCTCAATGAGCGCCCCGGCCGCACCGGCTTCGCGCACCTCTTCGAGCACATGATGTTTGAAGGCTCTGAGCACGTAGGCGAAAAAGCGCACATCAAGTACGTGCAATCTGCCGGCGCCACGGACGTGAACGGCACCACCTCTTTTGACCGGACCAACTATTTCGAGACGATGCCCAGCAATCAGCTTGAGCTTGCGCTCTGGCTTGAGAGCGACCGCATGGGTTTCCTCATGGAGGGCCTCGACCGCGAAAAGCTCGCCAACCAGCGCGACGTCGTACGCAATGAGCGCCGCCAGGGCGAAGGCCGCCCCTACTATGTCGCCGATGAGGCGGTCTATCACCTTCTTTTTCCGAAGGGCCATCCTTACTATGGCGCCATCATCGGCAGCCACGCCGATATCGAATCGGCCCGCATTGCAGATGTCCGCGATTTTCACCAGCAGTTTTACACGCCCAATAACGCTTCGATCGCCATCGCTGGCGACTTCGACGCAAAGAAGCTGCACGAACAACTGATGAAGTACTTCGGCCCCATTCCGAGCGGCCCCAAAGTCGAACCGGTTGCGACCGTCACAGCGCCCATCACCTCGCAGCGCCGCGCCACCGTCACCGACACCGTCCAACTGCCGCAGCTTCAGGTTGCGTGGCTCACGCCTCCCCTGTTCTCGCCGGAATCCTATAGCGTGGATACGGCATTCTTCGCCCTGGGCGGAGCAAAAGTGAGCCGCCTCGACAATGCCCTGGTCTACAAGGCACAGACCGCGCAAAGTGTCAGTTGCGATGTTCAGGCGCTCAAGCTCACCGGCGTCGCTTCCTGCACCATTACCGCCAAGCCCGGAGTGAAGCTTGAGGATCTTGAGGCGGCCTTCTGGAAGGAAGTGGCCCGGCTGCAGCAGGACGGCCCCACCGCCGACGAAGTGGAATCCTCAAAAGCATTGACGCTCACCGCCAAGATCACCGGCCTGCAGCGGCTGGGAGGATTCGGCGGCGTCGCCGACACACTCAACCAGTACAACCAGTACACCGGCAATCCAGGATTTCTGCCCAAAGACGTCGCGATGACGGAAGCGGTTACCATAGCCAGCGCCAAGGCCGCAGCCGCGAAGTTCTTCACCAAGGACTCCGCCGTTGTGGTGTACTGCGTTCCCGGCAAGAAGGTTCTCGACGATGTGCCGCGCAGTCCCGCCGACACCGACGCGGACGTAAAGATCACCAATCCCTACACGCCGGAGTTTGAGGCCGCGCAGCAGTGGCGCAAAGACAAGCCTGCCCCCGGTCCTTCTCCCACGCTGCATCTGCCCATGCCGGTCGAGTTCAAGCTTGAAAACGGCCTGACCGTGCTGCTGGTCGAGGATCACGCGCTTCCCGTTCTGACCACGCAACTGGTGTCGCGCGCGGGCAACGCAAACAACGAGCCCCGCACCAGCGGACTCGCCTCGCTCACATCCTCCATCATGACCGACGGCACTGAATCCCGCGGTCTTGAGAAGCTCGCAGGCGATCAGGAAAAGATCGGCACCACCATCACCGCGATGACCGGCATGGATTCGAGCTCGCTTTCGATGAGCCTGCTCACCAACCATGTTGACGCCGGAATGGACCTGCTGGCCGATGTCGCTCAGCACCCGGCCTTTCATCCCGAGGACGTGGAGCGCGATCGCAAGCGCCGGCTTGTCCAGATTGCTCAGGAAACAGACAACGTCAGCAGCATGGCGCTTCGCACAGGGCCGAAGCTGATCTTCGGCGAACAGCCTTACGGCCTCGCGAGCAGCGGCACAACAGAAAGCATCACCGCTCTCACGCCCGCTGACATCGTGAATTTCTACAAGAGCCACTACGGTCCGAAGGATTCGGTGCTGGTCCTCGCTGGAGATGTAACGCGCGCGGATGCCGAAAAGCTGGCCCGTCAGTATTTCGGCAAATGGTCTGCCACAACTGCGGGAGCCCCGGCGATTCCACCGCCGCCAGCGCCGCAGCCTACGCATATCGTTATTGTGGACAAGCCCGGCGCTCCGCAGACGGCTCTCTACGCCTTCGGGCTCGGCGTGCCGGAAAGCTCACCCGACTCGCAGGCTCTCGACGTAATGAACTACACCCTGGGCGGCGCCTTCGCCAGCCGCATCAACATGAACCTGCGTGAGGTGCACGGCTACACTTACGGAGCGCGCTCAGCCTTCACCCGCTATCTCGACGGCGGCTACTTCTACTCGGGCGCTCTGGTGCGCACGGATGTCACGGCGGCCGCGGCGAAGGAAATGATGGCCGAGATTCGCAGCTTCCCGCAGAAGCCCTCCACGGCAGACGAAATGGGCGCTGCCAAAGAAGCTCTGATTCGTTCACTGCCCGGCAGATTTGAAACTACAACCGCGCTGGCCGGAGCAATCAACTCGATTTACATTTACAACCGTCCGCTCGACTACTACGCGAAGCTGCCTGAGAAGTATCAGGCCCTCACTGAAGCTGACATCGCGCGTGTAGCCCGGGAGAACATTCATCCCGATCAACTCGTGATTGTTACCGCAGGCGATCGCACCAAAATCGAACCCGGCCTGAAAGATGCAGGCCTGGGCCCGGTAGAAGTGCGCGACATCGGCGGCAACGTGGTCCCAGCTCAGAAATAGATCAGAAATAGCCAATTCGCTCCGGCTCCAAAACAAAGGCGCGGCCCGCGGGCTGCGTCTTTGTTTTTTGCATCGAAGTCCATAGGCGCGTAACCCGCGCCGCCGTTAGATCGGTCATCCCTGGGTAGTCCATGCCCAGAGTCGCACGGCATCACAGTCTTGTGCGGCCAGACCCCCCGAAACGCTATCATTGGGGCTGCAAAGGTGCGAGAGGGATGTCTGACCCAACCATATTCGTTTCAGCCGGCGAAGCCAGCGGCGAACACTACGGCGCTCTGCTGATTGAGACCCTGAAACAACGTCTCAGGCAGGCAGGGCAACGGGCCGGTTTTTTCGGTATGGGAGGCACCCGCATGGAGGCAGCCGGCCTCGAATGTGTTGTTCGCGCTGAAGAGATGGCGGTTATGGGCATCACCGAGGTTGTTCGCCATCTTCCCCGCATCTATGGCGGATACCGCCGGCTCCGCCGCTCCATCCGCGACCGCCGCCCCGATGTCGCGGTGCTCATTGATTTCCCTGATATCCACTTCAAGTTGGCAAAGGAACTTCATCAGCTTGGCGTCCCCGTTATCTTTTTCGTCAGTCCGCAGCTCTGGGCCTGGAAGAAGCACCGGCTCAAGCTCGTACAGGATTACGTCGACAGGATGCTGGTCATCTTTCCCTTCGAGGAAAAGTTTTACCGCGAGCACGGCGTCAAGGCCGAGTTTGTCGGCCATCCGCTTGCAGAGCTTCCCATGCCGGCGGTCTCGCGCGAGCAATTCGCCGCCTCCACGGGACTCAACCCCTCCCGCACCTGGATCGCCCTGCTGCCCGGCAGCCGCCCCCGCGAGATTCGCGACAACCTGCCCGGCATGCTCGCGGGCGCGCGCCAGCTCAGCAAGCAGCGCAACTTCGACTTCGTCCTCCCGCTGGCGCCAACCCTTGACGAAAAGCAATCGAGAGCGGTCGAGAGCCTGGTGATGAAAAAGGCGAGCGGGCTTTCCATTCATTTTTGCAACGACGCCCGGGCAGCGCTCTTTCACGCGCGGGCATCGGTGGTGGCCAGCGGAACGGCTACGGTAGAAGCGGCCCTGATCGGCAATCCATTTATTGTTGTCTACCGTGTTTCGCCGCTGACCTACGCGATCGCCAAGCGGGTGGTGACCGTGCCCCATGTGGCCATGGCCAACCTGATCGCCGGCGAGCGCATTGTCCCGGAACTGATTCAGAACGACTTTACGGCCGCAAATATCGGTCAGCAGATTGGGGCATTGCTACCCGATGGCCCTCCGCGCGAGTCCATGATGAAGGAGCTCAAACGCGTTCGTATGCTACTGAGCGCCGGCCTGAATGACCCGCGTGAGAGATCCGGGCCTATCGACAGGGTGGCGGCAATTACCCTTGATGTCCTCGGCATTACTTCTCCAGTCCCCGAATCCGTGCAATCCTGATCGGTGGCTGAAACGGGCCAGACTCTCGCCGGCGGTTATCGACGCGATCGACCAAAGACTGAACATGGGTTCGAGAAAGCGAATGAAAAAAACCGGATCGTTGCAGCTCTCCTTTTTGAGCGTCCTTGTCCTTGTGACCGTTACCCTGGGGGCCAGTCAACCGCTCGCTGCCCAACGCGCCGAGCGGTCGGCACTCGCAATCACCGGCTATGTGATCGACGCCGAAATCGACACTGCGACCCATCATCTCGCCGCCAAGACGGTTGTAGCCTTCACCCCGCCGGAGGGGGCCGATGAGGTGAGCTTCGGCTTTCACCCCGCGCTCAAGATCACCAAAATTACCGACGACGCCGGCAAGCTGCTCACCGGCGAGCGCCTGGCCGACGGCACCATTCGCCTTACTCCTGCGAAACCCTTCGCCTCCGGCCAAAGCGTCCACTGGACCTTCGAATACGAGGGCGTAATCACCGGGAAGGAAGATGGCCCTGTTGAAGGCCTACGGCTGGCGGCGATTGAGGAGCCGATCACCTATCTGCTTTACCCGGCGCGCTGGTTCCCCACCACCGGCTTCATGACCGACCGTTTCACCGCGCAGATGCGCATCAAGGTTCCGCAGGGCATGAAAGTCTTTGCCAGCGGCGCGGTAGGTGCTGGACATCCCGTCACGCTGGCCGATGGCAAGCCCGGCGACGAGTTCGACTTCGACTGGACACGGCCCGGCTTTCCGGGAACGATCATCGCCGGACGCTTTGTGGGTCCCTTCACCGGCGGCTCCGGCAACGTAAAGGTCTACCTCACCGTAGCCCACCAGGCCAATGGCAACCAGGTAGCCGACACCGCGGCAAAACAATACGACTTCTTCACCGACAGCTTCGGCGCGCCTGAATCGCCACATCTCAACCTGGTTGAGCTGCCCGACGACACGCTGCCCGCAGCCTGGGCGCCTGAACTCGCGGCCGTCATGGGCTCCCGCATCGCCGACAAATCCGGCGTGCGCCTCATCTCCAATACGCTCGCGCATCAATGGTGGGGCTCCGAAGTGAGTCCGCGCACCCTCAACGACGCCTGGATCACCAACGGCATGGCGCGCTACGGGGAGCTGATGTATCTCGAAGAGGAGAGCGGCAAAACCGCGCTCAAAAATGCGCTTGAAGATGTCTCCGCCGGCGCGCTCGCCTATGACACAATTCCCCTCTCCAGTGCGGGCCGCCTGAGTCCATTTTCGCCGGAATTTCAATCGATGACCCTCGAAAAGGGCGCCATGATCTTCCACATGCTGCGCGGCGAAATCGGCGATAAGGCGTTTCTGGCAACACTCAAGGGAGCGCTTAGCCAATACACCGACAAGTCAATCCGCGCTGAAGACTTCTACAACGTGGCCGAGGCTCAGAGCCAGCAGCAGTTGACGCCCTTCTTCGCGCAATGGGTGGATGGCACCGGCGCGCCGACCTTCGAGAAGAAGTACACCGTCTATCGGCTCGGCAATGGCAAAGGCTTCCGCACCATCGGCGAGATCACCCAGGATCTCGACCTCTTCCGCATGCCGGTCGAAGTTCGCGTGGAAACCGACGGCAAAACCGAAACGCAGAAGATCGACGTCGTCGGAACTGACTCGCAATTCGTGATCGACACCTTTGGCCGCCCGCGGCGCATCAACCTCGATCCCGGCGACTGGGTGCTCAAGTCCAGCCCCGATCTCCAGGTGCGCATCGCCATCCTCAAGGGGCAGCAACTCGTCGCTCAGGGCGACCTGATGGGCGCGCTTGCCGAGTACCAGAAGGCGCTGGCCGCCAACCCGCAAACTTCACTCGCCAATTATCGCATCGGCGAGGTCCTCTTCACCCAGCGCAACTACCAGGCCAGCGTCAACTCCTTCCGCGAGGCGCTGCGTGGCGATGGCGATCCGTCCTGGACCGAGGTATGGAGCCACATCGAGATCGGCAAGATTTTTGACCTCACCGGCCAGCGTGACCGCGCCGTCAACGAGTACCGTCTCGCGGTGCAGACCAACGACAATACCCAGGGCGCGCTCAACGAAGCGCGGCTCTATCTGCAGAAGCCTTACAAGCGGCCCGACAATGAGCAATGAGTGAAAAGAGCAATGAGCAAAAGCGGCGGGCCCGGGCCGTCGCCGATCGGCTCTGTCACCAACCTGGATTCAAGAACCCAGACTCAAGCGAAACGGCCAGCCTCACCGCTGGCCGTTCCAGTCTCTGGTTGTTGCTGTCTCCGGTTGCCCCGGTTTCTTGTTGCTGCTGACCTTACGGTTTTGCCGGCGCCTGCGCTGAAGCGGTAAGGATCTGAATCTTTACCGGCGCCACGCCTGAACGGACCATGCCCAGCTTTGCCGCCGCGGCGTACGAGAGGTCCATGATGCGGTTGTCATAGAGCAGCCCGCGATCAGTAATGCGCACAATCACGGAGCGGTGGTTGCGCAGATTCACCACCCGCACCAGGCTGCCGAAAGGCAACGTCGGGTGGCAGGCTGTCATCGCGTTCTTGTCAAAAGTTTCGCCGCTCGCTGTCTGGCGTCCGTTAAAGACCCCGCCATACCAGGAGGCTACGCCCCGCAGCAGGTGAGCGGGAACCTTGCGTTCCGCCTGCTTGTCCTCAATGAACACCGGGGCGGGCTGCACCACCGGGGCGGGCGCTGCCGCCGCCATCGGCCTGGACAGAACCGCATCCGCCATCACGGTCCTCATCGGAATCGTGACGAACGTGCCGGCCAGCGCGATTGCCGAAACCGCCATCAGCAGCCACAGCTGCCAGGTCGATCTCCGGTTCACGTTGTTCGCGTTTCGTGTCATAAGCTTTCGTCCATTTTACCAGCTAGATTCCGTTAACCTCAAATTCTGGAACAGGTTACAGGCTAATAGCCAGCATAGAATTGCCGCGCGTGGCATCGCCGGTTTGTCCGGTAAGCCCTTGCTTTAAGGCAACTTAGGGAAAACAAGCACTGCAATGCGGCGACTGCGAGTGAGGAGACCTGGAAAAAGAGAGCTTCGGCGGCAAATCAACAAGGCTCTCGGGTCTATGACAGCTGCTGGCCGGGACAGGCTCAACGGGTCGTCCCTCTTCAAACTGCGGCCAACTTCGAAAGGCTACCACGCGCTCCCGAGAATGCCTAGAATCGTTTGCCGGCCTCGATGCGTCCTAAAGTAAGCAGCAGGGATTACCTCAAGGAGACTGCCGGATCATGAAATCCCGCCTTTATGGCACGCTAAGCCTTTTTGCCGCTATCGTTTACCTGTCTTTTGGCACGGCTTTGCCGGCCTCCGCGCGCACCCAGCCAACTGCGGCCTCCACGCCGGGACAGGGCCCGGTCCCACCGGCTCTCCTCGCAGCAAAAAGTGTTTTTCTGTCAAATGGCGGAGCAGACAGCGGCCTCTTCCCCGAGCCGTTCTCCGGCGACACCAGCCGTGCCTACGCGCAGTTCTATTCGGCGCTCAAAGCCGGTGGCCAGTTCAAGCTCGCCGATGACCCATCGGATGCCGACCTGGTGCTCGAACTCCAGTTGACCGCGCCCTCGGGGCCCACCCGTAGCAACAAGCCGAATGGCACCGCCGATCCTCTGCCGATGTTCCGCCTGATCATCTACGACCGCAAGAGCCACTACGTGCTTTGGACCCTCAGCGAATCGATCCAGGTCGCCTTCCAGCAGAAAACCCACGATCGCAACTTCGACGAAGCGCTCAAACTCCTCTTCGATGACCTGCTCAAGATCGCCGGCAAGCACATGCCCCAAACCCGCTGATAGTGACGGTTCGTTTTCGCGAGGTATTGCGAACCATCCACTTTGCAGATTAATTCCGCGGTCCTGTTAGCGTCGGCTTTG
Source organism: uncultured Acidobacteriaceae bacterium (assembly GCA_963839215.1). GTDB lineage: Bacteria > Acidobacteriota > Terriglobia > Terriglobales > Acidobacteriaceae > Telmatobacter. The sequence goes on from CAWITZ010000006.1 coordinate 848,896, forward strand.
TGGGGCCCTTCCGGCTCCACAGGGAGAAGCCCCATGAAGCTAAGCGCGCAGGGACTCGAAGCAGTGAAACAGGCCGAAGGATTTCGCAACCGTACCTATCTCGATGTGGCGGGTCGGCCCACTGTCGGCTACGGGCACCTGGTGGGTGCGCATGAGGCCTATCCCGGCGAAATCACTTTGGCGCAAGCCGAAGCGCTGCTTGCCGCCGATCTAGCGCAGGCCCAGCAGGCAGTCACGCGCCTGGTAAAGGTGCCGCTCAGCCAGGGTCAGTTCGACGCGCTGGTCGACTTCATTTTCAATCTCGGTGCAGAACGGCTTCGCACCTCCACGCTGCTCACAAAACTCAATGCGGGCGACTACGATAGCGCCGCCAACGAGCTGCTGCGCTGGGACCACACCGGCACAAAAGAAGTCCCCGGCCTCAAGCTCCGCCGCGAGGCCGAGTACCAGCGATGGAAGGATGCGGGCGCTGCGACGGCAGAGACAGCCGCATGAGTCGAATCTTCCCGGACCCACCCCCTACCCCCACCAAGGCACCCCCTCCCCCCTCCGGGCATTTCCACAGATAAATGCGCGAAGTCCGTCAAATCACTTGCGAGGAATTAGGCGCGGTTGTGATTCGCGGGTGCTGACGCGATCTCTGAGACCTGCAGCCGCTCGTCGTGCTTCAGGTAGCCCTTGCGGCGGAACCAGTCTTCCATCGCCGGCTGCAGGCGGTCGAGCGGGACGCGGCTGCCTGCCTCCAGCACGCCGTCTGCCAGAGGCAGCGTGTCGTCAAAGATGGCATCGTTGGTGAAGTTGCGCATGGCGAAGTTATCGATCCAGCGCAGCGGGCAGGCGTGGGCCGCACCCGCAACATCAATACGCTCAATGGAAAGCCGCCGCGCGAACATGCATTCACTCTAAATGCCCGTTACGCCTAACCGATAAGCATGGAATTGTGCTTCGCGAAAACCGCGGCAAGCGCCTGCGGGTTGCGGTCTTCCATCGCATGAATCGCCTCGATGAGGCTCAGAATTTCCGGCGTCATGAAAAGCAGGTAGCGCGCCGGCCCGGGTCCCGGATTCCAATAGGTGTGCACCGTTCCCCGTGGCACCATGACGCCCGCGCCTGCCGAAACCTCGAAAATCTCGTCGCCCATTCTTATCGAGAGCGCGCCTTCGAGCACATACCAGGCCTCGTCGTCGTTGTGATGCAAATGCGGGGGCGCGATCAGGCGGGGTGGGTCGAAGGCGCCGCCCTCGTCGCTCCACTCGGCAACGACGAAAGAGTTGTTCGCGGACCCAAGCATATTTCCGGCAAGAGGTGGAGCAATCATGGACCATCTCTCCTGAGGCAGCAGGGACTACTTCTCCGGTGTCGCCCTGGTGTCTTTCACCTGCTGGGTTTCCACCCTGAACCTTTTGTAATCGTAATCGCGTTCGGTGAAATGCTGGCGGTAATTCTTGAGCAGCAGGACACGTGCCTGCACCATGCCCTCGGCGCCGATGGGCAGCCACAACTCGCCATTCACCAGGCCCTGCTCGAAGTGAAAGTTCGATCCCTTCTGCACATTCGCGAAAAGGCCGCCCGCGACGTGAAAGTTCTCAACAAAGCTGGCGTCGATGTGCACCACCTGCCGATCCGCTTCGTCAATCCACACCGTGCCCCGCGCCTTTTTTGAAGCGTCCTCAGCCATGCCGTGGGTCTTTGCGTCTTTGCGGCCTACGAAATCGAAAACGATTACGGGGCGGCCATGATAGTTTTCACGTCGCTCATTGCGCACGTCCATGATCTCGAGCAAGCGACTCACCGTGATGCTGGGCCCCTCAAGCGGCTGGTCACGCGACATCTTCTGGGCCTTTTCCACCAGTTTGGTCACACGGTCGGTTTCTTTTTTCTGGTCGTGATCGTCAAGGGGCTTGCCATTGCGCTTCACCGTTCGTTCAATCAGGTGCCCACTGACGAAGAAGTTTTCGTGCTCCTCGGTCTGGGTCTTCGTCACTTTGCCGTCGCCATCGATATCCTCCACAGTTTCGAGCGAAGTAAAAGTGTAGGACTCGCGGAGTTTATCCAGCTGCTTCTGGTGCTCTTCCACCTCGTGCAGAAGCTGATGAATTTCGGGCAGGGGCCTGGCAGATTGCGGTCCGTCTGCAGCAGCCGCAAACGGCATGAGAAGAAAAATGAGGCTCACCCTGCCTATAAACGTTGGTCGATGCATCAATCGCGAGTTCCTCATGAAAACTTGGATGCGCGGTCGCTCCGTAAGAAAGGCGTTACTGTTTTGACCGTGCATGTCACCCGAAAGTTACGCGTAGCCGCCTCAAAGGAACTTCAATCGATTCTGCTGGTCATGCTATACCTTTAATGCAAGCAAGGTACGGGCTTCCAAACTGCTGTCGCAGACGCACCATCGGAGGAGGCAATCCCTGTGTTTCGACTGCTGATTCAGTGGATATTGAGCGCGGTCGCGCTGATGCTTGTTGCGAAGATAGTCCCGGGGTTTTACGTCACCAGTCTTCAATCGGCAATGATCGCCGCCCTCGCGATCGGCTTTCTCAATGCGACCCTTGGCTTTCTGCTGAAAGTGATCACGTTTCCGCTCACCATTATCACCTTCGGCATCTTCCTGTTGATCATCAACGCGGCGATGATCCTGATGGCGTCAAAGATCGTTGGCGGCTTCACCGTTTATGGGTGGGGGCCGGCTTTCTGGGGGGCAGCCGTGCTGGCAATCATCAGCCTGCTGGTCCGAGCCTTCGCAAAAGACTAGCGCAATTTTGGATTGTGCGCGTTGGATTGTGTGCGCCTGGCCTAACGCTGCGCGGCAGCCGCTACCTTCAGGTGATGCTGCGGCTTGTCCGCAGCCTTCCCCATCTGCCTTGGATGCGCGGGAATTGCGTGCACGTTCGTCGCTGGCTGAACCACTGTCTGCTGCGCCGGCTGCACCACCAACTGCGCCATCGGTTGCGTCACGGGATGCGCAAGCACTGTCCCATTCAAAGTCTGCGGCGTGCGCATCGCGCCGGCACTTGAGAAACCGCCGGGCGTAACAACGCGGGGCATGGCAATCATGCGCGGCGCCTGGATAGGATGGACGCGCGCATAGACTCCCCAGCCACCACCGCCGACGACTAAAACAATGGCCGCAGCCGCTGCTCCGCGCGCGATGCCGCTCTGCATCCATCGTTCACGCGACAAGGGCCACGTCAGAATTGGAGCCGGGATGCGAGCGGAAGGAGGAGCCTCGCTCAACGCACGCTGAACGCGCTCTTCCAGGCCCCTGGGTGCCGGCAGCCCAGCGACGATTCGCAGTGTTTCTTCAGCCTCGCGTCCGGCTTGCATAACGCGGGTATCTTCAATTGGCGAATTCATCTGAGACTCCTCGAATGATTGAGCAGGTCGGCCATGAGATTGCGGGCACGAAAGAGGCGTGAGCGAACGCTCGACTCGGTGATGCCCAGCACCTCGGCGATCTCGACGCTGTTGAGCTCTTCGAATGCGGAGAGCAGAAGCACTTGGCGCTCCTTCGGTGGCAGTTCTTCAACGCAGGCCAGAACGCGTGCATGATGCTGCGCGGCGGCAGCGCTCTCCTCGGCGCTCAAACCGTTAGCGGGCAGCACGCGCGCCAGCTCTTCGATGTCGTCGGTTTCAGGCCGGGTTTTCGCGCGACGCTTGCGATCGAGCACGATGTTCCAGACGATGCGGATCAACCATACGCGCTGATCGCGAACCTCACCCAGATTCTCGCGGTGGCGCAGAACGCGCAGGAAAGCCTCTTGCACAGCATCTTCGGCGTCGGCGGCGTTGCGCAGGACAGAATACGCGACCCTGTACAGGGTCGAGGCGTAGTCGCTCACAAGGGCTGTGAGCGCTGCCTCTTCAGCGTGTTGCCGGGTTTCGTTCTGCACGGAAGCTGGTGCGATCTCCATCCAACCTGTGAACACTGATTGAATCGCGCTCATACCTGCAAGACGCAACCGCCCGGCAGAGTGCTCATGCCGGGCGCAGGATGCGATCAGTTCTTGCAGATACCTAAGAGCCGCTGCCTATTGCCCAACTTGTCCAGCGAGCTTTTGCGAAGCAATCGCACCCGCCGCTCCATCCTTATCGCTGTCTTTCACCTTGGCCCAAAGGGTCCGGGCTTGCTCCTGCTTGCCCTGTGCAACATAGAGATCAGCCAGGCTCAGCTGCGCAGCGGCAGCCGAAACGGTAACGGACGGTTTGGCAATGATGGAGTTATAGAGGTCTATGGCCTGGGCATCGCGATTGGTCTGGTGGTAAAGGCCGGCTAGAGCGAGCTTTGCAAGATTGGCGATGTTTCGGTTCGAAGCGTCCGCGGCTTTCTTGAGCGACTCCTCCGCGGGACCGTTTTGGCCGAGTTCCGCATACGTCACACCGGCAAAATAAGCAGCCTTGGTCCCCTGAGAAAGCCACCCATACTGTTGCGCGACGGCCGCAAACTGCTGGTTGGCCGCCTTGGCGCGCTCCGCGCTGGTGGCATAAATTCCCTTGACTGGTGGTGCGCCGGGCTCGGCCAGGGGCGCCGTATAGATGTCCAGTGCTGCACCAAGAGCCGTATCAGCGGCCGACGAGCGAACGTTCCAGAAGATGAGGCCGGCGGCAATCAGCAGCACTGCCGCTACGATGGCAACCACCAGGCGCACTACGCTACTGCGATGACCGCTGACCCAGGTGATTCCGCTACCGGCGGCCTGAGCGAATTTGTCGCCCTTAAGGGCGTGACGAGTTTGTGTATCCACGGGGTGTTTTTGTCCTTCTCTGAGTCGCTTGCAGGCTGGGTCCTTTCAGGTGGGGGCACAACGACTGCAACCTTACCAGTCTACCAGCGGGCTAAGAGGAGAGTCCACAACCCTTGCTCAATCTGGGCGTCAGGAATAGCCTTGGAAATATGTACGAAGACTTCTGTGTAACTGACCGTTGGAGCGGCGAGGAACTACATTGCCGTTGGAGGGCAAATATCGTGGCAATCGCAACCCGGCATGCGGACGCCGTGGATGTGCGCTTCGACGTGAACGAACGCCCCATGTGGATCGCGTTGCCGTGCGACGCCTGGGTGGCGCAGAAGAAACAGACCGGAAAAGTGATTACCGACCAGCTCGCGGCTCAGGTCGCCGGCCGGTATCTCAAGCAACTGGTCGAGGAAGGCTACGACGCGCGGCGCGAAATCTACACGATGAGCGTACCCCAGGTGCTGGAGCACCTGGACGCCGTGATAGCAGAAGCCAGGGCGCAGGGCGCCATGCCGAGCCTGCCGGTTGGCGTGGAAGAGACGGGATAAATCCAGCCCCGAGCGGCGCGATCTGATTCTTCAAAGTCGGCTGCTCAGTTCCCACTGCAGTGAGAAGGCTCTGGGCCGATTTCAACCCGTAGTCCCCGGAGCGAAAATAAGCACAAACGCAAAAGAGCCATGCCCGTTGGGGCATGGCTCTTCGTTTGAATTAATGCCGGCGATCACCTAATCTCCCACACAGTTTCCCGTGCAGTACCATCGGCCCAGCGAGGCTTAACTTCCGTGTTCGGGATGGGAACGGGTGATCCCTCGCAGTATGGTCACCGGCAAATTGTAGAGGCAATAGAATTGCCTCATCTTGGCTGGCGCTTGGCGGGTGGTTGCCCGCAGCGGCTGCGACGTCTGATTTGTCCCGGATTAGTTCTCCCGGGCCCGATCAGGAACGCAGCAGCAATCTGGCGCCAATCAAATTGAGAAGCAGTTGCAACAAAATTGATTGGGAATTACAAGGCTTGAAGAATGTCCGCTTG